>NZ_CP159578.1:0-2400000 GCF_040536835.1 Salinicola endophyticus | reverse complement strand
CGGCGGTCCATGCTGCGCGCATCTGCGGCAGCAGCGGCTTCAGCTTGTGCAGGGCCGCCTCGGCGAGCTTGCGATAGGTGGTGATCTTGCCACCGAAGATCGACAGCAGCGGGGCGCCGTGGGTGTCGAGATCCAGGGTGTAGTCGCGGGTCATTGCCGAGGGGTTTTCCGACTCATCGTCGCACAGCGGCCGCACGCCGGAGTAGGTGGCGATGACATCGTCGCGGCTGAGCTGACGCTGGAAGTGGCCATTGAGCACCTCGAGCAGATAGCCGATCTCCTCCTCGCTGATACCGACCTGGGACGGATCGCCCTGGTAGCGACGGTCAGTGGTGCCGATCAGGCTGTAGTGCTGCTGGTAGGGCAGCACGAAGACGATACGCCCATCCTGGTTCTGCAGAATGTAGGCGCGCTCGTCCTGGTTGAGCCGCGGCACGATCAGGTGGCTGCCCTGGATCATGCGGATACCGTAGCGTGACTGGCGCTGGGCGCTGCCCTTGACGAAGGACTCGACCCACGGGCCGCTGGCGTTGACCAGTACCTTGCCGCGTACCTGGCTGGTCTCGCCGGAGAGACGGTTCTCCAAGGTCACCCGCCAGCCGCCATTCTCCTCGCTCGCCGCGCTGCAGCGCGTGCGCAGGCGGATATCGGCGCCCTTGTCCTGGGCCTGGAGCGCGTTGAGCAGCACCAGGCGGGCGTCGTCCACCCAGCAGTCGGAGTACTCGAAGCCGCGCTTGATCTCCGGCACGAGGGGACCTTGGGCATCGAATGTCAGCCGCTTGGCGTTGGGCAGGCTGTCGCGGTGACTGAGGTGGTCATAGAGGAAGAGCCCGGCACGGATCATCCAGGCGGGGCGCAGGTGCGGCTGGTGGGGCAGGATGAAGCGCATCGGCCAGACGATATGCGGTGCCTTGCGCAGCATCACCTCACGCTCGCGCAGCGCTTCGCGGACCAGCCGAAACTCGCGGTGTTCGAGATAGCGCAGCCCACCATGGATCAGCTTGCTGCTGGCGGAAGATGTAGCGCTGGCCAGGTCGGCCTGTTCGCACAGCAGTACCGATAGACCGCGGCCGGCGGCATCGTTGGCGATACCGGTGCCATTGATGCCGCCGCCCACGACGATCATGTCGTAGGTCTTGTCTTGAGCCACCGTGCTCATGCCGTCTCCCCCCGCGTGGTGTGAGATGTCTTTTCGGAAACGAAAATAGATCAATCATTTTCGAACATCAACAGGCGGGACTCGCTTTCGCGGTGAAAATTGACGTTGAAGGCTAGATCATTGGTCGCAGGTGCGCTGGCCGCACCACGACAGGGGACGTGCTGGTTACCGCGCCGGAGCGACCTCGAGGACCCGGTGGCACCGTGGCGCCGCCTCGATCCGGGGTGGGACCAGGAGGGCGCGACGCCAGGCGCTGGCTCAATCCGATGCCGCTTGGCCCGCTCCCGGTTCGCCGGCGACATGCAGCTCGACGCCGTGCTCGTGCATCAGGCGGACCAGGGTATCCGGCGGCTGGCGGTCGGTGAAGAAGGCGTCGACCTGGCTCAGGTTGCCCTGGCGTACCACGGCGTTGCGCTGGAACTTGGAGTGGTCGGCGGCGAGATAGACCTGGCGCGAGTTGCGGATGATCGCCTGGGCCACGCGCACTTCCTGATAGTCGAACTCCAGCAGCGAGCCGTCGCGGTCGATGCCGCTGATGCCGATGATCCCGTAGTCGACCTTGAACTGATTGATGAAGTCGATCGTCGCCTCGCCGATGATGCCGCCGTCCCGGGAGCGCACCTGGCCACCGGCGACGATGACGTTGAAGTCGGTCTTGTGCTGCAGGATGGCGGCGACGTTGAGATTGTTGGTGATCACCTCGAGCCCGCTGTGCTGGCACAGCGCCTCGGCGATGAATTCGTTGCTGGTGCCGATGTTGATGAACAGCGACGCCGAGTCGGGGATCTGGGTGACCAGCAGCTCGGCGATGCGTCGCTTGGCCTCGAGATTGAGCGTCTTGCGGGTGTGGTAGGCAGTGTTGACGGTGCTCGATTCCAGCCCGGCACCGCCGTGGACTCGGCGTACCGCGCCCTCCTCGGCGAGCTGGTTGAGATCCCGGCGGATGGTCTGCGGGGTGACGCTGAACTCTGTCGCCAGCTGCTCGATGGCGGCGTAGCCCTGGCGCTTGACCAGGGCGATGATGGCGTCGTGGCGGTCCTGCTGAGTCATGTTGGGTCCTGGGGCGGCTGGCGACACGGTGACAACGCCGTTGCCGGGCCGGCTAAGCGCGAGCGTGGCGTTGTCCTGCCATGGCCGGCGAGCTGCACGGCCGATGTTGTGATCCGAATATTATCAGAAGGTGCCGCTCCCGCAGCCATATAAAAGGGGGCCGGGGCACCTTCTGCAGGGCCTTGTAGGGGTAGACCATGGTCTAGGTGTTGGGAAGCGAATTCATATTGTTGCCAATCGAAACTGAAAATGCGGTTGGAGGCCATGTCAATCATGCGGGCGAGCGCGTCGCGAGCCGAAGCGTCAAGGCGGAAGCGATGGCGACAAAACGTCAGTCCTCGAACCGTGGGCGAGCCGCGAAGGTTTCGAACGCAGCGGCAGACGCGCCAGGCCTGCTGTAGGGCGGTGGTCGCCCGGACCATCGAACACGGCGTGACGGCTTTCACCGTGGCCCGAGTGCCCGGGGCAGCTAGTATTTGCTTACCGGGGGCGATTAAAGTCAGGTCAGACAACGGCTTGGCGAATTTTTTTACACCTGAAGGGTTGCAATCCTCTGCGGCATGGGTAGAATTCGCTTCCGTTGTCACGGCGAGGCAGGCCGGATGACTCAGGCGCAGCAGCAGACGATGTCACACTTTGACGTCAGCGCCTTAGCGACACCAGCAGGACCGTAGCTCAGTTGGTTAGAGCGCCACGTTGACATCGTGGAGGTCAGCGGTTCAAATCCGCTCGGTCCTACCAGTCGCATTGACATGCCCCAGTTTGCAGGACCGTAGCTCAGTTGGTTAGAGCGCCACGTTGACATCGTGGAGGTCAGCGGTTCAAATCCGCTCGGTCCTACCATCTCGAAACCCCAGGCCCTTGGCCTGGGGTTTTGCGTTTGTGTCCCCTTCACGCTTTCCCTTTCTGGTTTCGTCCACGGCTTCCACCGTCACACCAGGTTTCTCCGCTGCACCGGGTATGTCATTTTTCGAAAAGACGAGCTTTTCGGAAGCCAACAAAAATAGCGACTTTAGTCGTAATAAAAGGACGGTTTTCGTCTCGTCCAATGGTCGCTGATACTAAGGTTCAATATTATATTAATCCTTATTAAACATGAGCTAAGCAATTTTCTGGCAGGGCCGTCTGGCGCACCCTATGGCTTTTTCGAATGGCTGTTTTACGATGCTCGGAAAAGAAAACAAAGGGGTTCTCCGGCCGATGTCATTACAACTCGAAAACGTGACGTTGAAGGTGCGCGGCGAGACTTATATCGACGAGGCCAATCTGCAGCTCGACAGCGGCTCGTTCAACGTCCTGCTCGGTCATACGCTGGCCGGCAAGACCACCCTGATGCGCCTGATGGCGGGGCTGGATACGCCCAGCCGTGGACGCGTATGGCTGGGCAGCCGCGACATGACCGATGTGCCGGTCCGTCAACGCAATGTGTCGATGGTGTATCAGCAATTCATAAACTATCCCACCCTGACTGTCTTCGACAATATCGCCTCGCCGCTCAAGCAGGCCAAGGTGGCGCGGAGCGAGATCCAGCGCCGGGTCGAGGAGACCGCCCACATGCTGGGCATCGACCATCTGCTCGGACGCTATCCGCAGGCGCTCTCCGGCGGCCAGCAGCAGCGTACGGCGATGGCACGGGCGCTGGTCAAGGACGCTGACCTGGTGCTGTTCGACGAGCCGCTGGTCAACCTCGACTACAAACTGCGTGAGTCGCTGCGAGTGGAGATGCGCAAGCTGTTCGCGTCGCGCGACACCCTGGCGGTCTACGCCACGACCGAACCCGCCGAAGCGCTCGCGTTGGGTGGCACCACGGTGCTGCTCAAGGAGGGGCGCATCGTCCAGAGCGGCCCTAGCGGGGAGGTCTATCGCCAGCCCTGCAACATGGAGGCCGCGAGCCTGTTCGGCGAGCCGCCGATCAATCTGATGGCGGCCGAGATCGCGGGCGGCGAGTGTCGTATCGGCCGCCAGCGGCTGCCGCTGCCGGCGGCCTGGCAGCGTCTGGCAGAGGGCCATTATCGCCTCGGCGTGCGGCCGCATCATGTGTCGCTGGCGCCGCTGTCCACGGTGGAAACGCTGTGCCTGCCGGTACAGGTGCGGGTGGCCGAGATCGGCGGTTCCGAGACCTTCCTGCATATGCATCACGACGAGATCGATCTGGTCGCGCATCTGGGCGGTATCCACGAGCTGGCGGTGGATCAGGCGCTCGAGATCCATCTGCCGTGCACCGAAATGTTCGTGTTCGAGCCGGGCGGGGAGCTGTTGCTCTCGCCGGCGTTCCCTGCCACCGCGGCGCGCGCCTGAGGAGACGATCATGGCAGAGATTCGCTTGGCCCAACTGGCGCACAGCTATCAGGACAATCCGAGCGCGCCAGAGGATTACGCCCTGCGGCGAATGGAGCACGTGTGGGAGCAGGGCGGCGCCTATGCGCTGCTGGGGCCCTCCGGGTGCGGCAAGAGCACGCTGCTCAACATCATGTCCGGGCTGCTGGCGCCGTCCGAGGGCGAGGTGCTGTTCGACGGCAAGGCGGTCAATGCGCTGAGCCCGCAGCAGCGCAACATCGCCCAGGTTTTTCAGTTCCCGGTGGTCTACGACACCATGACGGTGTTCGACAACCTGGCGTTCCCGCTGCGCAATCAGGGCAAGCCGAAGGCGACCGTGGAGGCGCGCGTGCGCGAGGTGGCGGCGGCGCTGGAGATCGAGCCGCTGCTGGCGCGCAAGGCGCGCAATCTCACCGCGGACGAGAAGCAGAAGGTGTCGATGGGGCGCGGACTGGTGCGGGACGATGTCGCCGCGATCCTGTTCGACGAGCCGCTCACGGTGATCGATCCGCAGCTCAAGTGGCGCCTGCGCCGCAAGCTCAAGGAGATCCATCAGCGTTTCAACGTGACCATGGTCTACGTCACCCATGATCAGCTCGAGGCGGCCACTTTCGCCGACAAGATCGCGGTGATGTACGGCGGCCAGATCGTGCAGTTCGGCACCCCGCGCGAACTGTTCGAGACGCCGCGCCACACCTTCGTCGGCTACTTCATCGGTAGCCCCGGGATGAACCTGCTCGAGCTGGAGATCGTGGCGGGGCGCGCTCACTGTCACGGCATCGAGCTGGCGCTGCCCGAGGCGTGGCACGTGCGCCTGGCCGCGCAAGAGGGCGCGCGACTGCAGCTGGGCATCCGCCCGGAGTTCGTCGAGCTGGTGCCGGCTGACGAGGCGACCCTGACCGGGCGCGTCGATCTGATCCAGGACCAGGGCTCGTTCAAGATCGTCGACGTGGCGCTCACCGCTGACTCGACCCAGCTCATCAAGGTGCGGGTCGACGAGTACACAAGCCTCGCCGAGGAGACGGTGGGGCTGCATCTGCCCGAGGCGTGGATGCGCTTCTACGCCAACGACCTGCTGCTGGAGATCTCCGATGAAGCCCTATAACAACAAGGCGTGGTGGCTGGTACTGCCGGTCTTCGTACTGGTTGCCTTCAGCGCCATCATTCCGATGATGACGGTGGTCAACTACTCGGTGCAGGACATCTTCGACCCGAGCACGCGCTACTTCGTCGGCACCGAGTGGTATCGCGAGATCCTCAGCGACCCGCGCCTGCACGATTCGCTGGTGCGTCAGTTCATCTACTCCTTCTGCGTGCTGGCGATCGAGATACCGCTGGGCATCATCGTGGCGCTGTCGATGCCGCGGCGCGGCCTCGGCGTCCCGGTCAGCCTGATTCTGCTGGCGTTGCCGCTGCTGGTGCCGTGGAACGTGGTGGGCACCATCTGGCAGATCATCGGACGCGAGGACATCGGCCTCTACGGGTCGCTGCTCAACGGCCTGGGGATCGACTACAACTACGCCTCCAGCCCGCGGGATGCGTGGATCACGGTGCTGATCATGGATGTCTGGCACTGGACCTCGTTGGTGGCGCTGCTGTGCTACTCGGGGCTGCGCTCGATACCCGACGTCTACTATCAGGCCGCGCGCATCGACCGCGCCTCGGCCTGGGCGGTGTTCCGCTACATCCAGCTGCCCAAGCTCAAGAACGTGCTGCTGATCGCGGTGATGCTGCGCTTCATGGACAGTTTCATGATCTACACCGAGCCTTTCGTGCTCACCGGCGGTGGGCCGGGCACGGCGACCACCTTCCTCAGCCAGACCCTGACCCAGATGGCGCTGGGGCAGTTCGATCTGGGCCGGGCAGCGGCGTTCTCGTTGATCTACTTCCTGATCATTCTGCTGGTGACCTGGGTGTTCTATACCGCCATGACCCACAACGACGACAAGGGGTGAGACGCCATGCACGTGCGCAAGAGTCTGGTGATGCTGCTCTATCTGGTATTCATCCTGGTGCCGATCTACTGGCTGATCAACATGTCGCTGAAGTCGAACCAGGAGATCCTGGGCGGGCTGACGCTGTGGCCGGTGGCGCCGACGCTGGACAACTATCGCGTCATTTTCACCGAGCCGAGCTGGTACACCAGCTATCTCAATTCGCTCACCTATGTATCGATGAACATGGCGATCTCGCTGCTGGTGGCGCTGCCGGCGGCCTACGCCTTCTCGCGCTATCGCTTCCTCGGCGACAAGCACATGTTCTTCTGGCTATTGACCAACCGCATGGCACCGCCGGCGGTGTTCCTGCTGCCGTTCTTCCAGCTCTACTCCGCGGTGGGGCTGTTCGATACCCCGATCGCGGTGGCACTGGCCCACTGCCTGTTCAATGTGCCGCTGGCGGTGTGGATTCTCGAGGGTTTCATGTCCGGGGTGCCCAAGGAGATCGACGAGACCGCCTATATCGATGGCTACAGTTTCCCGCGCTTCTTCGTCTTCATCTTCATTCCGATGATCCGTCCGGGGATCGGCGTGACGGCCTTCTTCTGCTTCATGTTCTCGTGGGTCGAGCTGCTGCTGGCTCGCACCCTGACCTCGGTCGACGCCAAGCCGATCGTGGCGCAGATGACGCGTACGGTCTCCGCCTCCGGGATCGACTGGGGCGTGCTGGCGGCCGCTGGCGTGGTCGCGCTGCTGCCGGGCATCGCGGTGATCTACTTCGTGCGCAACCACGTGGCCAAGGGCTTCGCCCTGGGGCGGGTGTGAGCCATGGCAATCGATTCGAGCCTTCGTGCTAGGGGGAAACGCTGATGAGCTGGATGGCCTGGACGCTGCCGACGGCGTCGTTCTTCGTGATTATCGCGCTGATGCTGGTGGGGATGTCGATCTGGCAGACGGTGTCGCCGGGACACCAGCGCAAGGGGTTCCTGCCGATCTCCACCACCCGTGGCGATCGCCTGTTCATCGGCCTGCTGGCCGCTGCCTATGCCCATCTGCTGGCACTGGCGCTGACCGGCTGGCCGCTGTGGATCGTCACGCTGGTATGCGTGGCGGGACTGATCGCACTGCTGAAATGGGGGTGAGACACCGCAAAATCGAGCTGGACGTCACTGGAGCACTCGCTGACGGAGTCACTCGCGCGGCCGTGGGTCGCCGCCTCCGTCAGGGCGCAGAACCACACAAAAACCGAGGTAACGCTATGTTCAGACAAGCCCACGCCAGCTATCGGCCGCTCACGCTCGGCCTGCTGAGCCTGATACTCGCCAGCGGTGCGGCCCAGGCCGACCAGTACCAGGATGCGGCCAAGCGCTGGCTGCAGGATGAATTCACCCCCTCGACCCTGAGCCCCGAGCAGCAGATGGCGGAGCTGCAGTGGTTCATCGATGCGGCCAAGCCGTTCCGCGGCATGCAGATCAACGTGGTATCGGAGACGCTGACCACCCACAAGTACGAGTCCGAGGTACTGGCCAAGGCGTTCAGCGAGATCACCGGGATTCAGCTGCATCACGATCTGCTGCAGGAAGGTGACGTGATCGAGAAGTTGCAGACCCAGATGCAGTCGGGGCGCAACATCTACGACGGCTACGTCAACGACTCCGATCTGATCGGGACCCACTCGCGCTACGGCAAGGTGGTTCCGATCTCCGACATGATCAAGGGCGATGCCGCTGCCGTGACCTCGCCGACGCTGGATCTCGACGACTTCATCGGGCTGTCGTTCACCACCGGCCCGGACGGCAAGATCTATCAGCTGCCCGACCAGCAGTTCGCCAACCTCTACTGGTTCCGCGCCGACTGGTTCGACGATCCCGATCTCAAGGCCAAGTTCAAGCAGAAGTACGGTTACGAACTCGGCGTGCCGGTCAACTGGTCGGCCTACGAGGATATCGCCAACTTCTTCACCAACGACGTCAAGGAGATCGACGGCAAGCGCGTCTACGGCCACATGGATTACGGCAAGAAGGATCCGTCGCTGGGCTGGCGCTTCACCGATGCCTGGTTCTCGATGGCCGGCGAGGGTGACAAGGGCCTGCCCAACGGTCTGCCGGTCGACGAGTGGGGCATCCGGGTCGAGAACTGTCACCCGGTGGGGTCGAGCATGTCGCGGGGCGGCGGTACCAACAGCCCGGCGGCGGTCTTTGCCACTCAGAAGTACATCGACTGGCTGCACGCCTATGCGCCGCCGGAAGCGCAGGGCATGACCTTCTCCGAAGCTGGCCCGGTACCCGCCCAGGGTAGCGTGGCGCAGCAGATCTTCTGGTACACCGCCTTCACCGCCGACATGACCAAGCCGGGGCTGCCGGTGGTCAACGCCGATGGCACGCCCAAGTGGCGCATGGCGCCTTCGCCGGTGGGGCCGTACTGGGAGAAGGGCATGAAGAAGGGCTACCAGGACGTGGGTTCATGGACCTTCATGAAGTCGACCCCGGAGAAGAACCGTCTGGCCGCCTGGCTGTATGCCCAGTTCGTGACTTCCAAGACGGTCTCGCTGAAGAAGACGCTGGTGGGGCTGACCCCGATCCGCGAGTCCGACATCCAGTCCCAGGCGATGACCGATGCCGCGCCCAAGCTGGGCGGGCTGGTAGAGTTCTATCGTAGCCCGGCGCGGCTGGAGTGGTCGCCGACCGGTACCAACGTGCCCGACTATCCGAAGCTGGCGCAGCTGTGGTGGCAGTACATCTCGCGCGCGGTCAGCGGCGAGACCAGCGTGCAGAATGCGCTCGATGGCCTGGCCGATGCCCAGGACCGGATCATGGAGCGTCTCGAACGCGCCAATGTCCAGCCGCAGTGCGGGCCCAAGCTCAACGAGCCGCGTGATGCGCAGTACTGGCTCGACCAGCCGGGCGCGCCCAAGCCCAAGCTCGAGAACGAGAAGCCGCAGGGCAAGACCGTTCCCTACGCCGAGATGGTCAAGTCTTGGCAGGAGAGCTGAGCGCGGAAAACGGTCGCTGACGACGACCAGCAGCGCTATCATGGCCCGCCCAACCCGGCGGGCCTTTTTGTTTGTCTTGCCGCTGCCTTCCCTGGCCGGGCGCCTGCAGGTGCCGTCACTCGGTCAGGTTGTGCACGACACGTCGGCGAGCGTAGGCAGTTCCTGTCGCAAGCCTTGCGTCGATGTCGGCCCAGAGGAGAGTCGTCGATGCGCTATCAACCGCTGTTCGAACATGTTCACCGTCTGCCCAGCATCCCTGGGGTGGTCGCCGAGCTGATCGCCAGTCTCGACGATGATCGCGCCAGCATTCAGCAGGTATCGGCCAACATCCGCAAGGACCCGGGGCTGAGTCTCAAGCTGCTACGTGCGGCCAATTCGGTACGCTACGGCGTCGGGCGCAACGTTGCCTCGATCGACGATGCGATCCTGCTGCTGGGGTTCGAGCGCGTGCGCACGCTGGTGATCGCCTCGGGCATGGTCGGGGTGATCGAGCACGTGCCAGGGCTGGATCGGCGCGCCTTCTGGAAGACCTCGTTCACGGTCGCCAATCTGGCCCGCGCGATCGTGCGCCACAGCCGGGTCGGGGGGCTGTCGCCGGAGACCGCCTTCACCTGCGGCATCCTGCACCACGTCGGCTCGGCGCTGATGCATATCGCTCACCCCGAGGTGATGGCGCGCATCGACTCGCTGGTCGCCCAGGGCGCGCCGCGCAGCGAGCTGGAGTCGAGCCAGTTCGGCTACACCTTCAGCGAGGTGGGAGCGGAGCTGGGGCGCCGCTGGCGTTTCCCCGAGACCATCTGCCGTGCGCTGACCTATCAGAGTACACCCCTGGAGGCCGAGCCGTTCTCGCCCTACGCCGCTGCCGTGCATCTCGCGATCGGCATCTATCGCGACGTCGCCAACGGCCAGCGCGAAGAGCATGCCCTGGGCGGGATGCCACGCGACGTGCGCCGGCCGCTATCCCTCGATCTGCTGGCGCTCTACGAAGAGAGCGTGTCGAGCCTGCGCGCCGATGACGAGCTCGAGGTGTTTCTGGGCAAGGCGTGAGGGCCACCCCTGGGGCTCAGGCGTCCAGATCGCTCGCCTCGACGAAGACCCGGCACAGACTTTCGATACCGGCCTGATCCGCGGCGCTGAAGCGTGCCGCCTGGGGGCTGTCGATGTCGAGAACGCCCCAAAGCCGATCCTCCACCACGATGGGTACCACCAGCTCCGAGCGCGAGGCGGCATCGCAGGCGATATGGTCCGGTACGGCGTGGACGTCGTCGATCCGTTGGGTGGTACGCGAACGCGCCGCGGCACCGCACACCCCGCGGCTGAAGGGGATCGGGTTGCATGCGGGTTGGCCCTGGAACGGACCCAGCACCAGAGTCTCTGGCTGGCGCTGCAGATAGAAGCCGACCCAGTTGAGCGCGTCGAGAGCGTGCATCAAGAAGGCGCTGGTCTGGGCGGCATTGGTGAGCCAGTCGCGGGTGTCGAGCAGAGCGTGCAGCTGGCGCGCCAGGCTGGCGTAGTCGGTATCGGTTCGAGCGGACATGCGCAAAGGCGCTCCTGGGTGTGAGTGAAGGGGGCGGCGGGCCGGATGCGGCGCCGCAACGAAAGAACCAGCGCCGGGGCGCTGGTTCTCAGATGGCGTTCGCGGGGGTCATTTCCAACCGGGAACGGCACCGCCCTTGAACATGTCTTCGGCTTTCTGCTCGACCGCGTCGGACTGGTAGGCCTTGACCAGCTCCTGCACCGCCTTGTCGTTCTGATGACCGTCACGCACCACGATCAGGTTGACGTAGGGCGACTCCGCCCCCTCCTTGATCAGCGCGTCGTCCAGTGTCAGGCCAGCCGGCTGGGTGAAGGTCGAGTTGATGAAGGCCATGTCGACGTCCGGCAGGATGCGTGGCATCTGCGCGGCCTCGATCTCCTTGAACGAGTAGTCGTGGGGGTTGTCGACGATATCGATCGGTGTGGCCTCGAGATTGCTCGGGTCGTCGAGTTTGATCAGTCCCTTGTTGTGCAGAAGAATCAGCGCCCGGCCTTCGTTGGTGGGGTCGTTGGGCAGGGCGATGGTGGCGCCGTCTGGCAGGTCGTCGATGCTGTCGTACTTGGCCGAGTAGGCGCCGATCGGATAGACGAAGGTCTTGCCGGCAATGGCGAAGTCGTAGCCGCGATCCTTCATCATCGCACGCAGGTAGGGCTCGTGCTGATAGGCGTTGGCATCCAGGCTGCCGTCGGCCAGCGCCGCGTTGGGGGTGACGTAGTCGGTGAACTCGACGATCTCGACGTCGAGGCCGTACTTCTCCTTGGCGACCTGCTTGGCGGCCTGCATGACATCGCTTTCCGGACCGGCCATGGTGCCGACCTTGATGGTGTCGTCAGCCGCGTGAGCGGTACCGGTGATCAGCCCCAGGCCGAGAACGGTGGCGCCGAGTGCGCGCGTGAGTGAAATCGGCATTGACGAAACTCTCCCTGATCGATGAGGCGAATGGCGGCCGGTAGCCGGCCGCGCGTGACCGAATCAATATAACGGAATAACCGCGCTCTTGGTAATGCATTCTGGTTATGAAGGCTAATGGTCAGCATCATCGGACCGGGTCGACTCGCGCCCCACGGCGCCAGCGCCACGATTCACTTGTGGTCGCTCTTGCGCACCAGATAGTCGCCCAGGCTCTGGAACAGCTGCACCATCACCACCAGCACCACCACCGTGATCAGCATCACGGTGGGGTTGAAGCGGTTGTAGCCGTAGCGGATACCGAGATCGCCGAGGCCGCCGCCGCCCACTGCGCCGGCCATGGCGGAGTAGCTCACCAGTGCCACCACGGTGATGGTGAGGCCGTTGATGATGCCGCCGCGGGCCTCCGGCAGCAGCACCTTGAGGATGATCTGCATCGGCGTGGCGCCCATCGACTGTGCCGCCTCGACCAGCCCCGGCGAGACCTCGTTGAGCGCGCCCTCGACCAGGCGGGCCACGAACGGGATGGCGGCGATGGTCAGCGGCACGGCGGCGGCATTGGTGCCGATCGAGCTGCCCACGATCATCCGCGTGAAGGGGATGATCGCCACCAGCAGAATGATGAACGGGATCGAACGGCCGACGTTGGTGATCACCCCGAGCAGGCCGTTGATCACCGGCTGGGCCAGGATCTGGCGCGGCCGGGTGACGTAGAGCAGCACCCCCAGCGGCACCCCGAGCAGGGCCGCGATCAGACTGGAGATCGCCACCATGTAGAGCGTCTCCAGGGTGGATTGCCAGACGAGATCAAGCAGTGCGCTGGACATGACCGAGCACCTCCACATGCAGGTCGAAGGATTCGAGCGTGGCGAGCGCCTGGCGAGTCTGCTCGGCGCTGCCCATCAGTTCGGCGATCATCAGCCCCAGGGTGCGGCCCTGGATCGACTCCACCTTGGCCTGCAGGATGCTGACGTCGATGCCGTGCTCCCGCGCCAGCCGCGAGATCAGCGGGGTCGAGACGCTGTCGCCGGAGAAGGTCAGGCGTACCACCGGGTGGGTGTGCGCGCCGGCCTCGGATTCCAACCGCTCGACCAGCGCCTGAGGCGGTTCGAGTTCGAGGAAGTCGTTGAGGAACTCGCGCCCCAGCCGGGTCGCCGGTGCGGTGAAGAAATCGCCGACGTCGGCTTCCTCGACCAGGCGTCCGTCGGAGATCAGCCCGACCCGGTGGCAGATGCTCTTGACCACCTCCATCTCATGGGTGATCAGCAGGATCGTCAGCCCCAGTTGCTGGTTGATCTCCTGCAGCAGTGACAGGATCGAGGTGGTGGTCTGCGGGTCGAGGGCCGAGGTCGCCTCGTCGCACAGCAGCACCTTGGGCCGGCTGGCGAGGGCGCGGGCGATCGCCACGCGCTGCTTCTGGCCGCCGGAGAGCTCGGCCGGATACTGGCGAGCCTTGTCGGCCAGCCCGGTGAGTTCGAGCAGCGGCATGACCCGCTCGCGGATCGCCCCGCGCGACTCGCGCATCAACTCCAGCGGCAGCGCCACGTTGTCGTAGACGCTGCGGTTGGTCAGTAGGTTGAAATGCTGGAAGATCATTCCGCACTGGTGGCGCGCCTGGCGCAGCTGGGCCGAGTTCAGCGCGGTCAGCTCCTGGCCGTCGACGAAGACGCGCCCGGCGCTGGGGCGCTCGAGCAGGTTGACGCAGCGGATCAGCGTCGATTTGCCGGCGCCCGACAGCCCGATGACACCGTGGATGGTGCCCTTGGGCACCGTCAGATCGATATCCTCGAGTGCCTGCACCGCGCGGCCGCCGCTGCCGTAGGTCTTGGAAACCCGTTCAAGTGTGATCATGAAACGTATCGCTACCCTGGGGGCGTGCATGGAGGCGTAAGACGCCGTGGGGCGTGGCGCGAGCGTGGCCCCGGCGTCGACGAAGCGCGCTAGTATACTGATCGGGACAGGGCAGGGCGACAGCCGCGGGCTGGCGGACGGGAGCGGGTCACCCCTGCTCTGATCGCGGCAGCAATCCGCCGAGCACGATGCGCTGGATGTTGTCGACGCTGGCGGCGAAGAACGCCGGATCGGAGAGATCCTGGCCGGAGATGGCCTGGATCTGCACCGCGAAATCGGCGTAGTGCTGGGTGGTGCTCTACAGAAGGTAGATGAGGTGATAGGGGTCGACCGGGGCAAGCTGGCCGCGGTCGATCCACTGCTGCACCGCGCGTGACTTGTCGGCCATCAGGCTGCGCTGCTCGGCCAGCACCTGGCCCAGCAGTGGCGCCCCCTGGATCACCTCCAGGCAGTAGAGACGCGACGCCTGTGGCTGGTCGCGTGACAGCTCGAGCTTGCACTGGATATAGCCCCGAATGGCGATCTCGGGCGGCGTCTCGGCACAGATCAGATCCATCGGCACCAGCCAGCTCTGCAGAATGCGCTCGAATACCGCCAGATAGAGCGTCTCCTTGCTGGCGTAGTGGTAGAGCAGATTGGTCTTGGAGACGCCGGCGAGCTCGGCGATGGCGTCGAGGCTGGCGCCGTGCAGGCCGAATTGCGAGAACAGTGACAGCGCCGCATCGAGAATGGTCTGGCGCCGCGCTTCGCTGGCACGCGCCCGCGCTGTGGTCGGTCGGGGGGAGCTGGTCATGGGCTGCAACGCTGACTCATGGCTATCGTTCGTTACAGAGGGGCTGCGGGCGACCGGGTGTCGCGGTGCCGTGACGAGCCGTCGCTCCGCTGCTGGTTCCCATTGGGGCTGGGCCAGATCACGCGGCCGTCATAGTAGGTGGGCCCCGCGATGGGCGTCAATGTCGCGCGTGCGCCCGCGTGCTACCCTACGCAGCGCTCTGGGCGCGTCTGGCAAACGGGCTGCCGGGCTGGGGTTTCCCGCTCGTCTTGTGCCCGACTGCTGGCTCGGCCGCAGGCTCAACTGTGATAGAGGAGATCGCTGCGATGTTCACCGGGATCGTTCAGGATATGGGGACCGTGGTCGCCATCGAACCACGCGAGCAATTGCACACGCATGTGGTGGCGATGTCGCCGGCGATGCGTGAAGGGCTGGCGCTGGGCGCGTCGGTGGCCCACAACGGCTGCTGCCTGTCGGTCACCGCGATCGATGGCGAGCACGTCAGCTTCGATCTGATGCGCGAGACCCTACGCCTGACCAATCTCGGCGCGCTCAAGGTCGGTGATCGGGTCAATCTGGAGCGCGCTGCGCGCTTCGGTGACGAGATCGGCGGCCATGCCATGTCCGGGCATATCATGGGCATGGCGCGGCTGACCGAGGTCGACGAGGCGCCCAACAATCGGCGGCTGTGGTTCGCGCTGCCGGCGGGGCTCGAACGCTTCGTGTTCGACAAGGGCTATATCGGTATCGACGGCATCAGTCTGACCATCGGCGAGGTGCGTGGCGAGCGCTTCTGCGTCAATCTGATCCCGGAGACGCTGGCGCGTACCACCATCGGTGAGCGCCTGCCCGGCGATCAGGTCAATATCGAGATCGACCCGCAGACCCAGGCTATCGTCGAGACGGTGGAGCGCGTGCTGGCCGCTCGGCGCTAGTTCGGCCACCCAGCGTCCATGTGGCGGCACATGGGTCGCGTCGCTGCGGCGGCTTGGGTAACATAAGCGCCTTTGTGCCTCGTCTTCTGGCGTGTGCTGTGGTCAGCGCCAGAATGTCAGTACGAGAACGTCAGCACTAGAGGGGCGGTGCCCGAGAGTCAGCCGCGCGGGTACCCTCACCAGGATGCGCCGATTCCGGCCAATGGAGTTTCTTTAGATGAGCAGTATCTACGGCGACTATATCAAGTCGGTCATCCGTACCGTGCCGGACTGGCCCCAGCCCGGCGTGAACTTCCGTGACATCACGCCGCTTCTGCAGAACAGCGCTGCCTTCCGCAAGCTGATCGACAGCTTCGTGCACCGCTATCAGGAACTCGAGGTCGATGCCATCGCTGCGGTCGACGCACGCGGTTTCATCGTCGGCGCGCCGCTGGCCTACGAACTGGGCTGCAGTTTCGTGCCGGTGCGCAAGAAGGGCAAGCTGCCGTTCAAGACGATCAGCGAGACTTACACGCTGGAGTACGGCGAGTCCACCGTCGAGCTGCACTCGGATGCCTTCCGCGAGCACGACCGCATCGTGATCATCGACGATCTCATCGCTACCGGCGGCACCATGCTTGCCGCGGCATCGCTGATCACCCGCAGTGGGGGCCACATCGTCGAGCTGGCCTCGATCCTCGATCTGCCCGAGCTGGGCGGGTCGGCCAAGATTCGCGAGGCAGGGTACAGCGTCTTCTCCGTGTGCAGCTTCAACGAAGACGAGTGATTCACACCGCCGCCGATCACCGGCGGCGGCGCCATCATCGGGTGGGACAAGAGCATGAGCGCCAATCGTTATCATCAGCTGTTCACGATTTCCTGGGATCAACTCCACCGGGACGTGCGCACGCTCTGCCATCATCTGGTCGAGCGTGACTTCAAGGGGATCGTCGCGATCACTCGCGGCGGGCTGATTCCCGCGGCCCTGATCGCGCGTGAACTCAACGTGCGCTTGATCGACACGGTGTGCATCAGGAGCTATGACGAGCAGTCCCAGGGCCAGCTCGATGTGATGAAAGGGGTCGATCACGACGGCGACGGCTGGTTGCTGGTGGATGACCTCGTCGACACCGGCAAGACCGCGCGAGCGGTACGTGAGATGCTACCCAAGGCGCATTTCGTCACGGTCTATGCCAAGCCGGAAGGGCGGCCGCTGGTCGACCAGTATCTCACCGAGGTGGCCCAGGACTGCTGGATCCAGTTCCCCTGGGATCTGGGTCACGCCTACGTCGAGCCGCTGGTCGATCAGGTGCGCGCGCCCAAACCGTGAGCGCGCCATCCGCAAGCCACGCCACCGTCCATCCCCTGGGAGTCCAAGGCATGCCTGCGAAAACGCCGCTGCCCGACAGCTGGAACAGCCAGCTGGGGGCGGAGTTCGACGCCGACTACATGCACCAGCTGCGCGCCTTCCTGGCCGCCGAGAAGGCGGCGCACAAGGTGATCTACCCGCACTCCTCGCACTGGTTCCGCGCCTTCGAGCTGACCCCGCTATCGCAGGTCAAGGTGGTGATTCTGGGTCAGGACCCTTACCACGGTCCCAACCAGGCCCACGGCCTGTGCTTTTCGGTGCGCCCAGGCGTGCCCACGCCGCCTTCGCTGCAGAACATCTACAAGGAGCTGGCCCAGGACGTCGGCACCACGGCGGTTTCCCACGGCTTTCTCGAGCACTGGGCGCGTCAGGGTGTGCTGTTGCTCAACAGCGTGCTCACGGTGGAGCAGGGCAATGCCGGCTCGCACCGCAATCGTGGCTGGGAGCGTTTCACCGATCGTGCCATCCAGGTGGTCAACGAGCAGTGCGAGGGCGTGGTCTTCCTGCTCTGGGGCAGCTACGCCCAGAAGAAGGCCAGCTTCGTCGACCGCCAGCGCCATCTGGTGCTGCACTCGGTGCACCCGTCGCCGCTCTCCGCCCATCGCGGCTTCTTCGGTCAGCGCCACTTCTCCCAGGCCAATGCCTTTCTTGCCGCCCGCGGGCGCGATCCCATCGATTGGCAGCTGCCGGCGACACCTGAGTGAGTGGCGCCGCCGGCCCCGGCCGGCCCGTCGGCTGACCCGCTCGCCGGCGGGATGAGTTCGCGTCGCCGCAAGGTGGGCTTGTCGCGTACAATGGGCGTGTTTTTCAATGCTGACGAAGGCGCCTATTCATGAGTGTTCATCCCATCGCCCATCCGCTGGTTCAACATAAGCTCGGACTGATGCGGGCTGCCGATATCAGCACCAAGAGTTTTCGTGAGCTGGCCTGCGAAGTGGCCAAGCTGCTGACCTACGAAGCGACCCAGAACCTGGAGCTGGAGCCGGCGACCATCGAGGGTTGGAACGGTGAGCCGATTGAGGTGGAGCAGATCAAGGGCAAGAAGGTCACCATCGTGCCCATCCTGCGCGCCGGCCTGGGCATGCTCGATGGCGTCACCGATCTCATTCCCAGCGCGCGCATCAGCGTGGTCGGCCTCTATCGCAATGAAGAGACCCTCGAGCCGGTGCCCTATTTCGAGAAGTTCGTGAGTGCCCTCGACGAACGCCTGGCGATCGTCATCGATCCCATGCTGGCCACCGGCGGCTCCATGGTGGCGACGCTGGACATGCTCAAGGCGCGGGGCTGCCAGCAGATCAAGGTGATCGTGCTGGTGGCGGCGCCGGAGGGCATCGAACGCGTTCAGCAGGCGCATCCCGAGGTCGAGATCTACACCGCGGCGGTCGACCAGAAGCTCGACGAGCACGGCTATATCGTGCCCGGGCTGGGTGATGCCGGCGACAAGATCTTCGGCACCCGGTGATCGCGACTGCCGAGATCACCGGCGTGGTGCTGGCCGGTGGCCGCGGGAGGCGCATGGGCGGTGAGGACAAGGGTTGGGTGGAACTCGCCCGGCGTCCGCTGATCGAGCACGTGCTGACGCGCCTGCGCCCTCAGGTCGGCGCACTGGTGATCAGCGCCAACCGCCATCTGTCGCGCTACCGCGGCTACGGGGTACCGGTGGTCGAGGATGGCGTGCCCGATTTTCCCGGCCCTTTGGCCGGCGCGCACGCTGCCATGCGTGTCGCCACCACGCCCTGGCTGTTGCTGGCCCCGGTGGATACGCCCTGGCTGCCGCCCGATCTCTGCCGGCGGCTGGCGCGGGCGGCGGAATCGGCCGATATCGTCGTAGTGCACGACGGCGAACGGCTGCAACCATTGACGGCGCTGGTGCGTACCTCCCTCGAGGCGGATCTCGCGCGCTGGCTGGAGAGCGGCGCGGGGCGAGTGCTCGACTTCTACCAGCGCCACCGCTGGTGCCAGGTCGACTTCGCTGACCGCGGCGCGAGCTTTGCCAATCTCAACACACCGCAGGAGCGCGAGCGCGCCGAACGCTCGCCCGGTGGTGGCGGTGAGAGCGAAAGATGAGGGCGAGAGATGAGTGAATCGCTTGCGGCCTGCGCCGGCGGGATTCCCCTGCTCGGTGTGGTGGCCTGGAGCGGTACCGGCAAGACCACGCTGCTCGAGGCGTTGCTGCCGCGACTGGCCGAGCATGGCTGGCCGGCGGCGGTGATCAAGCACGCCCACCACGCCTTCGACATCGATCAGCCCGGCAAGGATAGTCACCGCCTGCGCCAGGCCGGTGCGGCGCCCATGCTGGTGGCCTCCGGCAAGCGTTTTGCGCTGATGATGGAGACCCCGGGGCGCGACGAGCCGGACCTGCCCGCTCTGGTTCGGCAGGTGGCTGCCCTGCGCCCGGCGCTGATTCTGGTCGAGGGGTTCAAGCAGTGGCCGCTGCCCAAGCTCGAACTCTATCGTGGCGAGCGTGACGAGCCGCTGCTGGCCAGTGACGACCCCTGGGTCGAGGCGGTGGCGCTCAAGCCGGCGAGTGCCATCGCCGCGGCGCGTGAGCGCGTGGCACCGGGGGTGGCGCTGCTCGATCTCGACGATCATGCGGCCATTCTGGCCTGGATTCTGGCCTGGGCCGAACGCCGCGCCGCGGTGTGAAACGCGTCGTCGGGTCAGCCTTCGTCTGGGCGCGTGATGCGCTTCCGGGGCCTGACGAGCGAGCGTAACGCCGGAAAATTAACTATGCTGAGAGTTTGGGCCTAAGACTTTGAAAGCGAGGCGAATCCTGTCATGACCTTGACGCATCTCAACGCCCGTGGCGAGGCGCACATGGTCGACGTGGCCGACAAGCCGGAGAGCCGGAGAGAGGCGCGGGCGCGGGGACGCATCCGCATGCAGCCCGCCACGCTGGCGCTGCTGGCCGAGGGCGGCCTGCCCAAGGGCGACGTACTGGCCACGGCGCGTATCGCCGGTATCCAGGCAGCCAAGCGTACCCACGAACTGATTCCGCTGTGCCACGCGCTGGCGCTATCGAAGGTGACGCTCGATTTCGAACTCGACAGCACCCAGAACTGCGTCTGGGTCGAGGCATTCTGCCGTCTCAATGGCCGCACCGGGGTGGAGATGGAGGCGCTCACTGCGGTATCGGTGGCGTGTCTGACGCTCTACGACATGTGCAAGGCGGTGGATAAGGCGATGATCATCGACGGCGTGCAGCTCGAGGAGAAGCGCGGCGGACGCTCCGGCGACTTCTCGCGCCAGGCGCAAGCGGCGGCCGGTGCACCACCGGCGGCGCTGGGAGAGAGCCCGGCGCACGGCGAGACGACGGCCGTGTCGGTGCGCTTCCTCGCCGAGTTGCGCGAGCGCCTGGGGGAAGAGCAGACCGAGCTCGATCCGGCGCAGCTGGCGGCAGCCGACATCGCCGGGGTCAAGCGCGCGCTGATGGCGGTCGACCCGCGCTATGCGCTGCTTGGGGAGGGCCGGGTGCTGGCGGCGTGCAATCAGGTCATGGCCACCGACGCGACGCCGGTGGCGCCGGGGGACGAGGTCGCCTTCTTTCCGCCGGTGACCGGCGGCTAGCGAGATGATCGAGGATGGCGAACAGCCCGGGGAGCAAGGTATGCAGATCGACATTCGCGTGCAGCAGGCGGCGTTCGATGCCGCCGCCCTGCAGCAGCGCCTGACCGCCGAGCACCGCGATATCGGGGCGCTGGTGAGCTTCACCGGGCTGGTTCGTGATATCAACGAGCGTCCCGATGTCGAAGCGCTGACCCTCGAACACTTTCCTGGCATGACCGAGCAGGCGCTCGCGGACATCGCCCGCGATGCCGGGGCGCGCTGGCCGCTCTCGGGTGTCGGCGTGATTCATCGGGTCGGCCGCCTGACGCCAGGAGACCCCATCGTGCTGGTGATGGTAACCAGTGCGCATCGGCGGGCGGCCTTCCAGGCCTGCGACTTCATCATGGATCGGTTGAAGACGCGGGCGCCGTTCTGGAAGAAGGAGCACACGGCCAGTGGCGACTACTGGGTTTCTGAACGACAGAGCGACCATGACGATGCCGGTCGTTGGGAGCGGGTATGACAGCACTGATCGACGACTTCTCGCGCCGGGTGCGCTACGTGCGCATCTCGGTCACCGATCGCTGCGATTTTCGCTGCGTCTACTGCATGAGCGAGGAGATGACCTTCCTGCCGCGGGCCCAGATACTCACCCTGGAGGAGCTCGAGCAGGTGGCGCGCGCGTTCACCGAGCTGGGCGTGGAGAAAATTCGCCTGACCGGCGGCGAGCCGCTGGTACGTCAGGGAATCGACGGACTGGTCGAGCGGATCGGCGGGCTGTCTGGCCTGCGTGAACTGGCCATGACCACCAACGGTGCCAGCCTGGGCAAGCACGCGGTAGCGCTCAAGCGCGGCGGTCTGTCGCGGCTCAACATCAGCCTCGATTCCCTCGATCCAGAGCGCTTTCGTCGTCTTACCCGCACTGGCGATCTGGCCAAGGTGATCGACGGTATCCACGCGGCGCAGGATGCCGGCTTCGAGCGTATCAAGCTCAACGCGGTGATTCTCAAAGGGCGTAACGACGACGAAATTCTCGATCTGGTCGACTTCGCCAGGGCGGAAGGGTTGGATATCAGCTTTATCGAAGAGATGCCGCTGGGCGATGTCTCCGATCACTCGCGCGGCGAGACGTTTTATTCCAGCGACGCTGTCCAGGCGCGAATCGAAACCCGGCATGCGCTGCTACCCTCTGCCGAATCTTCGCTCGGGCCTTCGCGCTATTTTCGGATGCACGACAGCGACAGCCGTGTGGGTTTCATCTCTCCCCATAGCCACAACTTCTGTAGTACCTGTAATCGTGTTCGCGTCACCGTGGAGGGCCGCTTGCTGCTCTGTCTGGGCAACGAGCACTCGGTCGATTTACGTCACACGCTGCGCCGCTATCCCGGTGAACTCGAGCCGTTGAAACAGCAGATCGTGGCGGCCATGGCGCTCAAGCCGGAACGCCATCACTTCACCACCGACGGCGATGTGCAAGTCGTCAGGTTCATGAATATGACAGGAGGCTGATCGGCTTCGCGTCTCTGCAAAGGCGTCGGCGATTATTAAAAGGTCTGCACTTTGTGCCGGCCTTTTTTGATTTAAATCCTTGCCAAACTATGCCTCGGGAATATACTTTCTGGAAATGATTCGGCGCAAAGCCGGCAATGCGCATGGTAAGGAGGGACGATGTCCACGGAATCTTTGGAACGTATCGCGCGCAATAAAAACGTGGCGCGCGCTGCCGCTCGCCAGTTGAGCATGGAGCAACTGCACAAGTTGTCCGAAGTGATCAATGAGGTGATCGAGCAGAAACAGCAGGAAGATCATCAGCGTCAGCAAGAAGAAGCCGACAAGCAGCGTAAACTCGCCGAGATTCGTGAAGCGATGAACGATGCCGGGCTATCGATGGATGACCTGGTCGGCGAACAGCCGCGCAAACGTCGTGGACGTCCGCCCAAGAACGCCAGCAAAGTCTGAGCGCTGGTAGGGGTTGATATCAGCAGATGCGAGCGCGACGAGCGGCCAGATCCCGGTAGGATAGGTCCAGCCATCGCTGTTTCATTCGCGTCGGGTCGAAACGCGCCGAGCTCTGCTCGGCGCGTTTTTTCATGCGTGTCAGAGCGAAGGTGCACGGAGGCAGCGGGCTGTCAGCCGGAAGCCGAGCGCACCTCGTGTTCGGGCTGAGGGTCGGCCGGCATCAGCTGCAGATGCAGCTCCGGCAGCTTGGCCAGATGCGCCTTCAGCCACTCGTTGAGCGGTGCGAACAGTTGCTGACGCAGCTGTAGCAGGGACTCCGCCGGGATGGTGTCGATGCGCTGATCGAGCCAGTCCGCCAGGGCATCCTCGTCCAGGTCGAGCGCGCTCTCGCTATCCCACAGCAGCCTGCCGATGCGGGTCCAGCCGGTCTCGGTCGGCAGCAGTGTGAGTGCGATCGACAGCGAGCTGGCGGCGCGGCGCGGGGTGGCGGCTGCGCCGGGCCTGCCGGCGCGAGTGCGCGGCGAGAGCAGTGTCGGTTGCAGGTGGAAGTGGCGGCGCGGGCTGAGCGTGCCGTTCTCCAGTGCCAGCAGATCGCCGTTGACGACCCGCTCCGGCACCGCGATGCCGAGCGTTTCGGCGAGCTCGCGGTGGGCTTCCTGGTGCGTCAGCTCGCCGTGTACCGGCAGCAGCAGACGCGGCTTCAGCCAGCCGTAGAGCTGGCGCAGCTCGGCCCGTGCCGGGTGCCCGGAAGCGTGCAGTGCCGGGTCGGAGTGTTCGTCGTGGATGTGCACGTCGAGACGCTTGAGGCCGTTCTTGAGGCGTTCGATGGGGCGCTCGTTGCCGGGAATGGCGCGTGCCGAGAAGATGACGTGATCGCCCGCCTCCAGATCCAGCAGCGGATGGCGTCCCTGTGCCAGGCGCGAGAGTGCCGAGCGCGGCTCCCCCTGACTGCCGGTGGCGATGATCAAGATCTCCTCCGGCGGCAGATAGCCGAGATCATAGGTCGGCACCTGGGGTGGGAAGTCCTCGAGATAGCCGAGCTGCCGGGCGATGGCGACCATGCGCTCCATCGAGCGACCCAGCAGTGCCACGCGGCGCCCGCAGCGCGCGGCGATCTGCCCCAGCGACTGGATGCGCGCGAGGTTGCTGGCGAAGCAGCTCACCGCGACCCGTCCACGGCACTCGCGGATCACCGCCTCGAGCGCTGCGCCGGCTTCCGATTCGCTGCGCGAGTGACCCTCGACGTCGGCATTGGTCGAGTCGGCCACCACCAGATCCAGCGGCGCCAGACGCTCGAAGGGGCGCGAATCGATCGGCGGGCCGATCAGCGGCGCCGGATCGAGCTTCCAGTCGCCGGTATGCAGCACGCGCGCCCCGGGCGTCTCGATCGCCAGCGCGCAGCTCTCGGGAATGGAGTGGGTGACCGCCACGAAGCCGACCTTGAAGGGTGTCTGCTCGACGCTGCTGCCGGGCGTCACCGGGCACAGTGCATCGGTGCGCAGACCGCGCTCGAGGAACTTGGCGCGCAGCATCTCGATCGCCAGCGGCGTGGCATAGACCGGGCAACCCCAGTGGGGCCAGATCCAGGCCAGGGCGCCGATATGGTCCTCATGGCCATGGGTGATGAACACCGCCTCGGGGATCATGCCCTCTGCCGCCAGGTGGGCCACATCGGGAATCTGCAGCGGTGCGTCGGGTAGATCCTGGCGGATCATCATGCCGCAGTCGACCGCGATCCAGTGATCGTCGTAGCCATAGAGCGAGAGGTTCATGCCGATTTCACCGCAGCCGCCCAACGGATGAAACAGCAGAGGCGGATAGGTACGGGGGCGAATCTGCGCGCGCGGACGAAACATCGGCTTCCTTAACGGGAAAAGTCTCGGCTCACTATAAGGCATCGCTCTCGGCCCGCTCAAACCGGGATCGGACCACGCAACGGCGAGCGTCGCAGCCACGGTGAATCGGGTACAATGTCGCCGCCCCGATCGCGGCGGGCGTCGTGCCGCCGCTACCGAGGCAGGTTGCGTCGTCGCCTCCTCTCGGTGCGCGGCGACTTTTCGTTTCATCGACCCTGTCAGCGTGAGTTATGCCGCACAATTATCGTTTGATCGTCTCCTGCCCCGACCGGGTCGGGATCGTGTCCCGGGTCTCGGGCTTCATCGCCGCCCAGGGGGGCTCCATCATCGAGGCCAACCAGCACTCCGACCTGGATAACGGGCGCTTTTTCATGCGCTACGACATTCAATCGGAGGCGCTGGGCGCCGCGGCCTTCCGGGCCGAGTTCGAGACCATCGCCCGTGAGTTCGCGATGGATTGGCGGCTGAGCGACGCCAGCCGGCGTCAGCGCGTGGTGCTGATGGTCTCGCGTGAGTCGCACTGTCTGGTCGACCTGCTCTACCGCTGGTCGGCGGGGGAGCTCGATTGCGATATTCCCTGCGTGATCTCCAACCACGACGACCTGCGCGCGCTCGTCGAGTGGCACGGCATCGACTTCCATCGGGTGAGCGTCGACCCCGCCGACAAGGCCCCCGCGTTCGCCGAGGTCGAGCGGCTGATCGATGCGGCCGAAGCCGACAGCGTGGTGCTGGCACGTTACATGCAGATCCTGCCGCCGGCGCTGTGCGAGCGCTACGCCGGGCGCATCATCAATATCCACCACAGCTTTCTACCGTCCTTCGCCGGCGCCAAGCCTTACCACCAGGCGTTCGAGCGCGGGGTCAAGCTGATCGGTGCGACCTGCCACTACGTCACTCAGGAGCTGGACGCGGGGCCGATCATCGAGCAGGACATTCAGCGGGTGTCGCACTGCCATACACCCCAGGACCTGGTTCGGCTGGGGCGTGACGTGGAGAAGGCGGTGCTCGCCCGTGGCCTGCGCTGGCACCTGCAGGACCGCGTGCTGATCCACGGCAACAAGACCGTCGTCTTCTCCTGAGCCCCTGTGCGGTGCCGGCGTCGCGCCTGCGGCGTCAGGTCGGCTGCTCGCCGTCGAACAGACTGAGCTGGCGCTGTTCGGCCTCCGGCGCCAGGCGCACGCCGACCCCGAGCAGGCGCACCGGGCGGCCGCCGCGCTGCCAGGCGCTCTCCAGCAGCTCGTGGAAGCGCGCGTGGATCACGCCGCGGGCGCCGGTCTCCTGGGTGGTGCTGGTGAAGTCGTGAAAGCGCACCTTGACGAACTGCTTGCCGATGTCGGGATTGCCATGGCGGGCCAGGCGTTCGTCGAGACGCGCGATCAGCGGTGCCAGTGCCTGGTGGCACTGGGCGAGGTCCGGCAGATCGCTGTCGTAGGTGGTCTCGACGCTGACCGACTTGCGCTCGCGGGTGACGTTGACCGGGCGGTCGTCGATGCCGTGGGCCAGCTCGTGCAGGCGCTGGCCGAACTTGCCGAAAGCGTCGAGCAACTGCTCCAGCGGCCGGGCGCGCAGTTCGGCACAGGTAGCGATGCCGAGCCCCTCCAGCTTGGCGGCGGTGGCAGGACCGACCCCGTGCAGCTTGTCGACCGCCAGCCCCTCGATGAAGCTTGCCATCTGTGCGGGGGGAATCACGAACAGGCCATCCGGCTTGTCCCAGTCGCTGGCGATCTTGGCCAGGAACTTGTTGGGCGCCACGCCCACCGAGACCACGATGCCGGTACGCGCGAGCACTTCCTGCTTGAGCCAGTGCGCCATCCAGGTCGCGCTGCCCTGGAAACGGGTGACCTCGCTGACGTCGAGATAGGCTTCGTCGAGAGAGAGCGGCTCCACCAGCGGGGTCAGCTCGTGGAATACCGCTTGAATGTCATGCGAGACGCGGCGGTAGCGATCGAAGTCGGGCTTCAGCAGCTTGAGCTCGGGGCACAGGCGCAGGGCGCGTGCGGTGGGCATCGCCGAATGGATGCCGTAGCGCCGGGCCGGGTAGTTGCAGGTGGCGATGACCCCGCGCTTGTCGGCACTGCCGCCGATCGCCAGCGGCAGGTCGCGTAGCCTGGGGTCGTCGCGCATTTCCACCGCGGCGTAGAAGCAGTCGCAGTCCGCGTGGAGGATCTTGCGCATGGCCGCTGGCGTCTACTGCAGGCCCAGGCCGTTGCCGCCGCGGATGATGCCTACGCCGAGACCCTCGATATCCAGCTGCTGATGTTCCAGGTCGACCTCGATGGGGGCGAAGTCGGCGTTTTCCGCCAGCAGGGTGACGCGGCGCCCGTGCCGGTGGAAGCGTTTGACCGTGACCTCGTCATCGAGCCGGGCGACCACGATCTGGCCGTCGCGCACTTCCTGGGTGCGATGCACGGCGAGCAGGTCGCCATCGAGGATGCCGATGTCTTTCATCGACAGCCCGCGCACACGCAGCAGGTAGTCGGCCCTGGGGGCGAAGTAGTCCGCCGGCAGCGGGCAGTAGCGGTCGATGTGCTCGGCGGCGAGAATCGGGCTACCGGCGGCGACGTTGCCCACGATCGGCAGGCCGGTTTCGGCGGGGTCGGTGGGTTCCGGGGTGCCGGCCGCAGCGGGCAGACGGATCCCGCGGGATGTCCCCGGAATCATGCGGATCACACCCTTGCGATCGAGCGCACGCAGGTGCTCCTCGGCGGCATTGGGAGAGCGGAATCCCAGCGCCTTGGCGATCTCGGCGCGGGTGGGTGGATAGCCGAACTCGGTCATCGTCTTGACGATGAAATCGTAGACGTTCTGCTGCCGGGCGGTGAGCGGTCTCGACATTGGGCGTCTCCCCGGGGCCTGTCAGGGCGTGGTCATGTATACAGTCTGGAATTGTATCCAGTCCTGCTGGGCAGGGAAAGGGGGCAAAGCGCAGAGCGCCTTCGACGTTTGCCGCGATTGTGCCGTGGCGCCGGGGGTGGTTAGATTCGAAAGCGTTTCAAACAGGCGTTTTTTAGCTGATTCGACAGGCGTTGGCCGGCAGGTTCGATGCCCGTGAACAGCCGCCGATATCGACAGGAAAGAGGTAGTCCATGGCTCAGTCCGACACTGTGACCCGCATTCTCGACACCGCCGAGGTGTTGTTCGCCGAGAAGGGGTTCGCCGAGACGTCGCTGCGCAACATCACCACCCGGGCCAAGGTCAATCTGGCGGCGGTCAACTATCATTTCGGCTCCAAGAAGGCGCTGATCCAGGCGGTCTTCGCGCGCTATCTCGACCCCTTCTCCGAGCGCCTCAATCACGCGCTCGACGGGCTCGAGCGTCACTATGGCGGGCAGGCCATCCCCCTCGAGGTGCTGCTCGAGCGCCTGGCCGAGAGCGTGCTCGAGGTACCGGCGGAGCGCCACAGTCTCAAGATCTTCATGAAGCTCCTGGGACTCGCCTATACCCAGGCCCAGGGGCATCTGCGACGCTATATCCAGGCGCACTATGGCGAAACCTTCCACCGCTTCGTCGCCTGCCTGCGTCTGGCCACGCCCGGGTTGCCGGAGGCGGAGCGCTTCTGGCGCCTCCACTTCATGCTCGGGACCGTGGTATTCACGCTCTCCGGACTGGATGCGCTGCGCGATATCGCCGACAACGAGTATCACGAGCATGTCACCGTGCGCGATCTGATCCGACGACTCAAGCCGGTGGTAGCGGCGGGCATGCTGGCACCGCTGGAGCCGCCGGAGGCGGCAGCGAGCTGACGCCGCAGTGCCGACCTCTGTCATGACGCCGGCGGGTCGTCTAGAATCGGGCGCTTCACGGTTTCAGGTAACGGCTATGACACAACCGCTGGGTCCGGTAATGCTGGACGTCGAGGGCACTCGACTGCGCGAGGAGGAGCGGCGGCTGCTGTCCCGTCCCGAGGTCGGGGGCGTCATCCTGTTTGCGCGCAACACCCCGGATGCAGGCACCACCCAGGCGCTGATCGGTGAGATTCGCGCTTGCCGCCCGGACCTGCTGGTCGCCATCGACCAGGAGGGCGGGCGCGTGCAGCGGCTCAAGCAGGGCGTGACCCGGCTGCCGCCGATGGCGACCCTGGGGCGGCAATTCGCCGAGGCGCCGGAGGCCGCGCTGGCCCTGGCTCTGGACACCGGTTGGCTGCTGGGCATGGAGATGGCCGCGTGCGGTTTCGACCTGACCTTCGCCCCGGTGCTCGACCTCGACGATGACCAGTCGCCGGCGATCGGCTCGCGCAGCTTCTCGCCCGACCCGGAGGTGGTCGCGGCGCTGGCCGGTGCCTTCATCGATGGCCTGCACGATGCCGGCATGGTCGCCATCGGCAAGCACTTTCCCGGCCATGGCGGGGCGCGTCAGGATTCGCACCATGCGGTGGCCCGGGATCCGCGCTCGCTGGAGGCGCTGCGCGCGCACGATCTGGTGCCGTTTGCGCGGCTGGCGAGCAAGCTCGATGCGGTGATGCCGGCGCATGTGATCTTTCCTGCCTTCGACGAGCGCCCGGCGGGCTTTTCGCCCAGCTGGCTGGGGCTGCTGCGCGAAGAGCTCGGCTTCAAGGGGGCGATCTTCTCCGACGACCTGACCATGGCGGCGGCCCACGCTGCCGGAACGCCGGCGGCGCGCGCCGAGGCGGCCTGGGCCGCCGGCTGCGACATGGCGGTGATCTGCAATGACCCCGCAGCGGCGCGGGAGGTGGTGGATGCGTGCAGCGGACGCCAGGCGCCGCGGATCGCCAAGCTGCGTTACGCCCGCGCCCGGCCGAGCCTCGAGTCGCTGGCGGTGATCTCGCGCTGGCGGCGTACCCACGCCCGCTTGGAAGCCCTCAACGAGGCGGAGTGATCCGCCCTCTGTCCCCAGGCGGCGCCGGCCCTGCCGGTTGCCGCCCACTGCTATTGATACGGAATACGATGACTCAATCTACGCCCCCCGACGCGCTGAACTCGATGCAGGAGGTCATGGACAACGCCGACTGTCTGATCGACCAGGCCCAGGTAGAGCAGGCCCTCGACCGGATGGCCGCGGCGATCACCCGCGATCTCGGCGACAAGCTGCCGGTGTTCTACTGCGTGATGAACGGCGGTCTGATCACGACGGGGCATCTGTTGACCCGGCTCGGGTTCCCGCTCGAGGTCGACTATCTCCACGCCACCCGCTATCGCGGCGGGCTCCGTGGCGGTGAGCTGTTCTGGCGGGTCTCGCCGGAGATCCCCATGGCCGGGCGCCATGTGGTGATCGTCGATGACATTCTCGACGAGGGGGCGACCCTGGCGGCGATTCTCGACTACTGCCGTGAGGCGGGCGCAGCGAGTCTCTCCACCGCGGTGCTGGTCGACAAGCAGCACGATCGCAAGGCTTCGCCGAATCTCAAGGCGACCTACTGTGGTCTGGAAGTGGTCGACCGCTACGTGTTCGGCTTCGGCATGGACTACAAGGGCTACTGGCGCAACGCCCCCGGTATCTTCGCGCCCAAGAACCTGTAACCCTGGAAGCAGCGTGCCACGCTGCTGCCGCTTTCCATCGCGGCCCGCTGCCGCCGCTGCCTCTATCTCCTGCGTCCCGCGCTCTGCTCCGCGTCCCGCCGTTGCCGCTAGCGCGGGCTGAAGCGTCGTTGTAAGCCCGTCTCGTTCATCATGCGCGTGGAAATCTCTTCGATCGAGAAGCGCGTGGTATCGATGAACGGGATGTTCTGGCGCCGATAGAGCGCTTCGGCCTGCTCGATCTCCTGCATGCACTGGTCCATTGAACAGTAGCGGCTGTTGGGGCGGCGTTCGGTACGGATCGCGGCCAGGCGCCTGACATCGATGGTCAGCCCGAACAGCTTGTGGCGGTGCTTGGCCAGCGATGCCGGCAGGGCCAGAATGCCGTTCTCGTCGAGGTCGTCCTCGGTCAGCGGATAGTTGGCGGCGCGGATACCGAACTGCAGCGCCAGATAGAGCGACGTGGGCGTCTTGCCACAGCGCGACACCCCGACCAGGATGATGTCCGCCTCCTCGTACTGATGGGTGCGTGCCCCGTCGTCGTTATCGAGGGCGAAGTTCACGGCGTCGATACGGTGCATGTAGACATCGTCTCGCCCCATGGCATGGGCGCGGCCGACGGTGTAGGTGGAGTGGGTCGCCAGTTCCTCCTCCAGCGGGGCGAGGAAGGTCGAGAAGATATCGACCATGAACGCCGGCGCCTCGGCAACGATCGCGCGCACCGACTGGTCGACGATGGTATCGATGACGATCGGGCGCACGCCGTCACGCTCCGCGGTGACCTCGATCATGCCGACCAGCGAGCGCGCCTTGTCCAGGGTGTCGATATACGGCTTGGTGACCAGGTGGAAGTCGGTATTCTCGAACTGCGACAGCAGGCTGCGTCCCAGTGTCTCGGCGGTGATCCCGGTGCCATCCGAGATGAAGAAGGCGGTGCGTGTCATGGTGGGCTTTCCTCGGCGTCGATAGGCCATTGTCGACCCGGATTTCCTGTTCAGGCAACCACTTGTGACGACTCCGTCGCGAATTCCTCGGCTGACTACAAGAACCGTGGAAAAGACCGGATTCTTGTAGAAATACTCCAAACCCTACGCCCTTAAACTGCTGGCGCAGCCCGGGGGCGGCTGTTAGCTTCTGGCTCCAGCGAGGCGCAGAGGACGTGCCGCAACGTCAGCCGAAACGAGCAGGAGAGGACCTTGGAACCCTTCATCATCACTTTCGATCAGCTGGGTATGGGCGATGTCGAGCGGGTTGGCGGCAAGAACGCCTCCCTCGGCGAGATGATTTCGAATCTGGCCGATGCCGGCGTCACCGTGCCGGGCGGCTTTGCCACCACGGCACATGCCTACCGCGAATTCCTCAAGCACGAAGGGCTCAACGACCGTATCAATGCCGAACTCGCCACGCTGGACGTCGACGACACCGAGACGCTGGCCAAGGTCGGCGAAAAGATTCGCGGCTGGGTGATCGATACGCCGCTGCCGCCGGCTTTCGAGGCGGCGCTGGCGGATGCCTACCAGACCCTGCAGGCGCGCTATCCGCAGCTCAAGGTGGCGGTGCGCTCCTCGGCCACTGCGGAGGATCTGCCCGATGCCTCCTTCGCCGGCCAGCAGGAGACCTTCCTCAATATCGACGGCTTCGACAACGTCAAGCGCGCGGTGCACGAAGTGTTCGCCTCGCTGTTCAACGACCGTGCCATCTCCTACCGCGTGCACCGTGGTTACGCCCACGAGAACGTGGCGCTCTCCGCCGGGGTGCAGAAGATGGTGCGCTCCGAGACCGCCGCCAGCGGTGTGATGTTCACCCTGGATACCGAGTCCGGCTATCGCGGCGCGGTCTTCGTGACCGGCGCCTGGGGTCTGGGCGAAACCGTGGTGCAGGGGGCGGTCAACCCCGACGAGTTCTACGTGCACAAGCCGACCCTGGCCGCCGGCCGGCCGGCGGTGCTGCGGCGTACGCTGGGTTCCAAGCGGATCAAGATGGTCTACACCGAGGACGCCGCCGCCGGGCGCTCGGTCAAGACCGTGGATGTCGCACATGCCGACCGCCAGCGCTTCTGTCTGAGTGACGACGACGTCATGGCGCTGGCGCGTCAGGCAGTGACCATCGAGCAGCATTACGGCCGCCCGATGGACATCGAGTGGGCGCGCGACGGCGACGACGGCCGGCTCTATATCGTCCAGGCGCGGCCCGAGACCGTGGTCTCCAATCAGGATGCCGGCACCCTCGAGCGCTTCACCCTCAAGGAGAAGGGGCGCGTGCTGGTCGACGGCCGCGCCATCGGTCAGCGTATCGGCCAGGGCAAGGTCCGGCTGGTGGCATCGCCGGAAGAGATGCACAAGGTGCAGAACGGCGACGTGCTGGTGACCGACATGACCGATCCCGACTGGGAGCCGATCATGAAGCGCGCCTCGGCGATCGTCACCAACCGCGGCGGACGTACCTGCCACGCGGCGATCATCGCCCGCGAGCTGGGCATCCCCGCGGTGGTGGGCTGCGGCGATGCCACCGAGCTGCTCGAGGACGGTTTCGAGGTCACCGTCTCCTGCGCCGAGGGCGATACCGGCCATGTCTACAACGGCAAGCTCGAATTCGAGTGCCGGGCCACCAGCGTCGACAGCATGCCGGATATCCCGTTCAAGATCATGATGAACGTGGGCAACCCCGATCGCGCCTTCGCCTTCGCCGGGCTGCCCAATGCGGGCGTCGGGCTGGCGCGGCTGGAGTTCATCATCAATCGCATGATCGGCGTGCACCCGCGGGCGCTGATGGACTACGACAAGCTCTCCAGCGACCTCAAGCAGACCATCGATCTGCGCACCGCCGGCTATGCCGATCCGGTCAGCTTCTACGTCGACCGGCTGGTCGAGGGCATCTCGACCCTGGCGGCGTCGTTCTACCCCAAGCGGGTGATCGTGCGGCTGTCGGACTTCAAGTCCAACGAGTACGAGAATCTGATCGGCGGCAAGCTCTACGAGCCGGGCGAAGAGAACCCGATGCTCGGCTTCCGCGGCGCTTCACGCTATCTCTCCGACGACTTCCGCCCCTGTTTCGAGCTGGAGTGTCAGGCGCTCAAGCGCGTGCGCGACGAGATGGGGCTGGACAACGTCGAGATCATGGTGCCTTTCGTGCGTACCCCGGCGGAGGCCAAGGGGGTGGTCGAGCTGCTCGAGGCCAACGGGCTCAAGCGCGGCGAGAATCATCTCAAAGTGATCATGATGTGCGAGCTGCCGGCCAATGCGCTGCTGGCGGATGAGTTCCTCGAGTACTTCGATGGCTTCTCGATCGGCTCCAACGACCTGACCCAGCTCACCCTCGGGCTCGACCGCGATTCGGGTATCATCGCCCACCTCTTCGACGAGCGTGACCCGGCGGTGAAGAAGCTGCTGTCGATGGCGATCCAGGCGTGCAAGGCCCAGGGCAAGTACGTCGGTATCTGCGGCCAGGGCCCCTCGGATCATCCCGAACTGGCCAAGTGGCTAATGGAGCAGGGTATCGATTCCGTCTCGCTCAACCCCGACGCGGTGCTCGAGACCTGGTTCATGCTGGCCGGCGAAACCCTCGGCTGATTGCCAGCCAGGCCTCGCTGCGCGAGGTGGCGTCACCCAAGCCGGTGCGAGCGATCGCACCGGCTTTTGCGTTCACGAGTGCCCCGTTTGCATGGGCGTCGTGGTGTCATGAGCGGGTGTCATGAGCGTAGCCAGTTGCGCAGCTTGACCAGCAGCAGCTCGCCATCGGACATGTCGCGGCGCTCGGCGAGCAGGGCGCTTAGCGCTTCGGGACGGTCGGTGATGATGTTGTCGACCCCCATGTCGATATAGCGTGACATGGCGCCGGGGCTGTTCACCGTCCACACCGCCACGCCACGGCCGCTGCCGTGCAGCGTACGCAGCAGGCTCGGGTTGGCCTGGGTGTGGCGCAGACCGATGATGTCGGCGGGGGTCTCCGCCAGCGCCCCGGGTAGAATGAACTGCAGGAACAGGGTGGTGCGGATATCCGGCGCCAGCTGTTTGACCCGCGCCACCACTGACGGCGAGAGCGACGCGATCACGACGTGGTCGGCCATGCCGCTGGCGCGTATCTGGGCGATCACCTGGCGGGCCAGGCGGTCGGCGCTCAGCGGTGCCGGCTTGAGCTCGACGTACAGATCGATCCGCCCGCGGGCGCGCGCCAGCAGGGCGGCAAAGGTGGGGATACGCTCGCCGATGAAGGCATCGCCGAACCAGGCCCCGACGTCGACCTGGGCGATCTCGTCCAGGGTCATCTCGCTCAAGCGGCGATCGATACCGCTGAGCCGACGCAGGTTGTCGTCATGGGCGACGATCACTTGGCCATCACCGCTCAGGCGCACATCCAGCTCCATATAGTCGGCCCCGGCGTCGATGGCGCCTTCCAGCGCCGCCAGGGTGTTCTCCGGCGCCTGATGCGAAGCGCCGCGGTGGGCGGTGATGGCGACCGTGTCGTTGATCTCGAACCCCTGGAGAATCCAGCCCGCCTGGAGCAGCGCGAACGCCAGCACCAGAATCTCCGCGCCCCAGGCGATCACCCCCGAGCGGCGCGGTGCGGGCTCGCCGTCGAGCACCGGTGTGCGTCCGCTGGCACGCTGGAACAGGGTGGTGACCAGCAGGCTGTTGGCGCTGACGCCGAGGAAGGTCAGCGCAATGGTCGCTACGATATAGAGTGCCAGATAGGCGAGCATGGCCGGAATCAGCACGCTCGCGCGCTCGGGCAGATGCCCCAGCAGCGGCCCGCCGAGGGCATTGAAGAGCAGGCTGAAGAGCACCGGGATCGCCGCCACCGATAGCGCCGTGCCCAGCACCAGCAGTGCCATGCGCCAGCGTCGCCGGCGGGTCAGTCGATGGCTGCGGGCCAGCGCCGCAAGCGGACCCAGGCCCTCCAGCACCAGCGCCGGCAGGGCGAGAAACCAGCGCAGATAGAGTGTGCCGGCGAGCACTGCCCAGGCCAGCAGCAGTGGCAGTGCCAGAGCGAGAAACTGCCACAGCGCCGCAGGCAGTACGCGAACCAGCACATAGGGTTCGGTGTCTCCCAGCAGCCAGGCATAGAGATGGGCCACGCCGAGGGCGAAGGGCGCCGCCAGCAGCAGATGCGCGCCGACCTGGAGAAAGGCCAGCGCGGCCAGCGCCGGAAAGCGCCGCAGCACATGCCAGAGAGCGCCCATGGCGACCCGATAGCGCCCGCCATCGCGGCTGGAGACCACGCGCATCATGCCCGCCTGCTGCAGAAAGATCACCAGGAAGCTCAGCCCCAGGGCCGCCAGCAGCCACAACAGCCCCCAGGCGGAAAGTGCGACATCGACGATCTGGCCGTTGCTGAGTACCGGCTGGCCGATACGCTGCAGCAGGCCGGCCAGGGTGCCTGCGGAGAGTGGCACCCAGAGCGCGGTGGCCAGCAGGGTGAAGAAGAGATGAAAAGCGATGAGCGCGCGCCAGTGTACGGCGATCTGGCGCGTGATGTCCTTGATCAGCGGGCGTGGGGCAAGCATGTAGCGGTCGTCGACGTCCTAGTCAGTGTGGGGTCATCTTCCGTGTGACCCTGTCAGTCTTGTCTTCAAAGTGTCATCGGCGCAAGTCACACCAGTAATCTCCCTGTCCGAGAGGCATTTTCATCCGCTGGAAACGCCAAGGCCGCCCGCAGGCGGCCTTGGTCGCGCGATGCCCCGAGATCAGAACTGCCAACCCACCGACGCGGTGTAGGCATCGACCTTGTAGTCGCTGTCGAAGTCGTAGCGCTCGTACTCGGTGCGTAGCAGCAGGTGCTGGTAGTGGTATTGAACGCCGGCGCCGTAGACCGGATCGATACCGTCATTGTCGTCGAGGTTCGAGCCCGCGCCGAGATCGCCCCGGGCGTCGACATCCCACTTCGCCATGCCGGCCTTGGCGAACACTTCGAAGCCGGCAACCAGCGGATACTTGCCGATCAGGTTGAGGCCATAGGCGCGGGTCTTGAGATCGACCACGTTGCCGCCGCGGATGATATTGGGCTTGCCCAGGTCGGCGTAGAACGCCTCGGTGGCGAAGTAGGGGTTGTATTCGTAGCCCACGAACGCCTTGTAGACGCTGTCGTCGTCATCCACGTGGTAGCCGCCGCCACTGGCACCGGCGAAGCGGCCGACATCACTGTCGCTGCTGGTGACCTTGCCATAGCCGCCGCCGAGGCCGACATACAGGCCGTCGGCGTTGGCCGCCTGGGCGGCAGGCGCCAGCAGCAGCGGCGACAGCGCCAGCGGGAGTGCCAGCCAAGTATTGATCTTCATGTTTTCCATCTCCATCCCGTTGATGAACGCTGTTCTTTTATCTGAAAACTCTAATTTGCTGCCCGTCCTGGCGCAAGCCCGGCGCGATCCTGTCCTTGCCCGGCTTGGCGTCGACACGGGGGCGCGCGACAATGAAGCCGACCATTCACCCGCGACGAGGCGCTGCCGTTATCGATCTCCTTCGCCCCATCGACGCGCTGCGACGCCTGGCCGCCGGCCGTGTGTGGGGGCGTCGTCGCCGCTCACGACGTGTCGTGCTGTGCGGCTGCGATGCGCGCCACTACGGCTGGTTGCGCACCCTCAGCGGGACCCACGAGGTGATCGCCATGGTCACCGAGGCGCCGTGGCAGCACGCCACCCGTGTCGAGGGCGTGCGGCTCTATTACCCCAGCGAGGTGTTCTCGCTGTGCCGTCGCTTCGAGGTCGACTATCTCGTCTACGCCACGCCGGCAGAACGCGATGCGATCGAGCGCGTGGCACCCGCTGGGGCTGTCTTCGCGGCGCGCTGGTGCCTCGGCATCGAGGGCCTGGCGGCGCGCTGACGTGGCGCTCGAAACTGGCCGCCCAGCGGCCCTTGCACATAAAAAACGCCCCGCACGGGGCGGGGCGTTTCGGTAGCCTCTTCATGAAGCTGCGAGCATCGGAAGAGTCGTATCAGGCTTCCTGGGCGACCGGAATGACGGTAGCGGCCGCTTTCTGGAAGTCCTCGATCTCATGGAAGTTCAGATAGCGGTAGATCTCGCCCGCCATCGCATCGAACTCGCCCATGGTCGCTTTGTACTCCTCGACCGTCGGCAGGCGGCCCTCGACGGCAGCGATTGCCGCGAGCTCTGCCGATGCCAGATAGACATCGGCGCCGTCACCGAGACGGTTGGGGAAGTTACGGGTCGAGGTGGATACCACGGTCGACTTGGGTGCCACACGTGCCTGGTTACCCATGCACAGCGAGCAGCCCGGCATCTCCATGCGGGCACCGGCCTTGCCGTAGATGCCGTAGTAGCCTTCCTCGGTCAACTGATGTTGGTCCATCTTGGTCGGCGGCGCAAGCCACAGACGCGTCTTCAGGCTGCCTGCGGGCTGCTTCTCGAGCAGTTTGCCGGCGGCGCGGAAGTGGCCGATGTTGGTCATGCACGAGCCGATGAAGACCTCGTCGATCTTTTCGCCGGCGACCTCGGAGAGCAGGCGCGCGTCGTCCGGGTCGTTGGGGGCGCAGAGTACCGGCTGGTCGAGTTCGCTCATGTCGATCTCGATCACCGCGGCGTACTCGGCGTCGGCATCGGCGCGCATCAGGCTGGGGTTGGCCAGCCATGCTTCCATGCCCTGGATGCGGCGCTCCAGGGTACGGGCGTCGCCGTAGCCGGCGCTGATCATCCACTTGAGCAGGGTGACGTTGGAGGTCAGGTACTCGGTCACGCTCTCCTCGGAGAGGGTGATGGTGCAGCCCGCGGCGCTGCGCTCGGCGGAGGCGTCGGAGAGCTCGAATGCCTGCTCGGCGGTGAGATCCTCGAGACCTTCGATCTCCAGGATGCGGCCGGAGAAGATGTTCTTCTTGCCTGACTTGGCCACCGTCAGGTGCCCCTGCTGGATGGCGTAGTAGGGGATCGCATGGACCAGATCACGCAGGGTGATTCCCGGCTGGCGCTTGCCCTTGAAGCGCACCAGTACCGACTCCGGCATGTCCAGCGGCATGACGCCGGTAGCCGCGGCGAAGGCGACCAGACCGGAGCCCGCCGGGAAAGAGACGCCCAGCGGGAAACGCGTATGCGAGTCGCCGCCGGTGCCCACGGTGTCGGGCAGCAGCATGCGGTTGAGCCAGGAGTGGATGATGCCATCACCCGGGCGCAGTGACACGCCGCCGCGGTTCTGGATGAAGTCCGGCAGGGTGTGGTGGGTCTCGACGTCGACCGGTTTGGGATAGGCGGCGGTGTGGCAGAAGGACTGCATCACCAGGTCGGCCTGGAAACCGAGGCATGCCAGATCCTTGAGCTCGTCGCGGGTCATCGGGCCGGTGGTGTCCTGGGAGCCGACCGTGGTCATCTTCGGCTCGCAGTACATGCCCGGACGCACGCCCTCGAGGTTGCACGCCTTGCCGACCATCTTCTGTGCCAGGGTGAAGCCCTTGCCGCTATCGGCGGGCTGCTCCGGCTTGCGGAACACGTCGGAGGCGGGCAGGCCGAGCTCGTCGCGCGCCTTCTCGGTGAGGCCGCGACCGATGATCAGCGGAATACGGCCACCGGCACGCACTTCGTCGAGGATCACCTGGGTCTTGAGCGCGAAGGTGGAGATCACCTCGTCGCTGTCGTGACGGGTCACCTTGCCTTCATAGGGGTAGACGTCGATGACGTCGCCCATCTCGAGCTTGTCGACATCCATCTCGATCGGCAGGGCGCCAGCATCTTCCATGGTGTTGAAGAAGATCGGTGCGATCTTGCCGCCGAAGCAGAAGCCGCCGGCACGCTTGTTGGGGACGTGGGGGATGTCGTCACCGAAGAACCACAGCACCGAGTTGGTCGCCGACTTGCGCGAGGAGCCGGTGCCTACCACGTCGCCCACGTAGGCGACCGGGAAGCCCTTGGCCTTGACCGCCTCGATCTGCGCCAGTGGGCCCTTGCTGCCCGGCACTTCCGGCTCGATGCCGTCGCGCGGGTTCTTGAGCATGGCATTGGCGTGCAGCGGGATGTCGGGGCGCGACCAGGCGTCCGGTGCCGGCGACAGGTCGTCGGTATTGGTTTCGCCGGGCACCTTGAACACCGCGATGCTGATCTTGTCGGCCAGCGCCGGCTTGGCCAGGAACCACTCGGCCTCGGCCCACGACTCGAGCACACCCTGGGCCACGGCGTTGCCGTTCTTGGCCCGCTCGGCGACATCGTGGAAGGCGTCGAACATCAGCAGGGTGTGCTTGAGCTGCTCGCCCACTTCCTGAGCCAGCTCGCTGTCGTCGAGCAGCTCGACCAGCGTGGCGATGTTGTAGCCGCCCTGCATGGTGCCCAGCAGCTTGACCGCGTGGATCTTGTCGATCAGCGGCGAGGTCGCTTCGCCCTTGGCGATGGCGGTGAGGAAGCCAGCCTTGACGTAGGCGGCCTCGTCGACACCGGGCGGCACGCGATCTGTGATCAGTTCGAGGAGAAAGGCCTCTTCACCGGCGGGCGGCTGCTTGAGCAGCTCGACCAGCTGGGCGGTCATTTCGGCGGTCAACGGTTTCGGCGGCACGCCTTCCTGGGCGCGCTCCTCGACATGTTGGCGGTAAGCTTCGAGCACGGTTGAACCCTCATCTAATGTCAGAGCCCGCAGCGAGAGCGGCGGCGGCAGCGCGCGACGGTTCCGCCGGGAGCGGCGGGGAGAGGCGGCGGCAAACGACCGGCTGCGGTGGGCGCTGCGCAGTCTACGTGAAACTGTCGACAATGTTAAGGCGAGGCGTGCAGGCCCCGTCATGGAGGTGTTCGACGGGGGTCGTGGGGGGGCCGCTACGGGGCTCGCCGTGTTGCCGGCGGTGCGCGTGGAGACATTTGCACAGGCTTTCCCTAACATGAGGCCGCCCGAGATCGACCACGGACGACATCGCCATGACCGCTTATACCGCTACCGAGACCGACGCCGCGCTGCCGCGGGAGCTGCTCGAGTTCCTGCCCTGTGCGACCCCTGCAAGCTGGATCGAGGCGGCACTCGCCAATCCGGCGCTGCTGCTGATCGATCATGCCCAGTGCGAGAAGAAGGCGGCCTCCACCGCGATGAGCCTGATGTTCCGCTATGTCGACCGCCCCGAGCTGTTGGCCAAGATGTCGCAGCTGGCGCGGGAGGAGCTTCTGCACTTCGAGCAGGTGGTGGCGATCATGCAGGAGCGCGGGGTCGACTACAGCCATCTCCAGGCTTCACGCTACGCGGAAGGGTTGCGACGCCACGTGGCGCGCGACGAGCCGCAGCGCCTGATCGACATCCTGATCGTCGGCGCCTTCATCGAGGCGCGCTCGTGCGAGCGCTTCGCGCGGCTGATCCCCCGGCTCGACGCGCAGCTGGCCAAGTTCTACCGCTCGCTGGTGCGTTCGGAAGGGCGCCATTTCGAGGACTATATCGGTCTTGCCCGGCGCTACGCCGGTGCCGCCGCAGTCGATGAGCGGATCGCCTTCTTCGCCGCCCACGAGCGTGCCCTGATCGAGGAGTCGGACACCCACTTTCGCTTCCACAGCGGGGTGCCGGCCGCGGTATGACGGCGACTGACGCCAACCGTGGGTGCGGTGCCGGGCGCATTCGAGGAGACGCATGACGCAGCCATCCGCTACCACGACCCTCGACCTGTTCGGGCAGTTCGGCCTGCACCAGGGGGGCGCCACGCTGACCCAGTTCAGCTACGACAAGGTCAAGGCGCTGCTGGTCTATCTACTGCTGCAGCGCGGGCCGGTCAGCCGTGCCCAGCTGGCGGCGCTGCTGTGGCCCGACCAGCGCCTCGACGCTGCGCGCACCAATCTGCGCCATGCGCTGCACTCACTGCGTCACGCCCTCGGCGAGTGCGCCGAGACCTCGCTGACGGTCACCCGCCAGACCATCGCCTGCGAGCCGCCGGCGTCGGTGGTATGGGACCTGCGCGAACTCGAGCGCGAGCTTGCGCGGGCGCCGGACCTGGCGGGGCTCGAGACGCTGCTGAGCCACTTTCGCGGTGAGCTGGTGGCAGAGCTGGCGCTGCCCCAGTGCGAGGCCTTCAGCCGCTGGCTAGCGCAGGTGCGTGGCGACTGGCGCCGCCGGGTGATCGGCTATGCCGAGCGCGCCCTGGACCAGGCGCAGACGCTGCCCGAGGCACTGCTGCGGACGCTGGTGACGCGCTTCCCCGAGCACGCGGCGTTCCAGGAGCTGCTGATTCGCTGTCTCGCCGGCCACGGCCAGGTGGCTGCCGCGCGCGAGCGTTTTCATGCCTTGCTGCGGCAGCTGGCGCTCTCCGGCGAGCAGCCCAGCGAAGGCTTCCTGCAGTTCGCCGGTGACTGGCCTGACGTCACCCCGGCGGTAGAGAACGCGGTGCCGCCGCCGGCGCTGCCAACACCGGCGGCGGGTTACTCGGCGGAGGAGATCGACTTCCGTCAGGTGGCGATCATGGCAATCGCGCTCAAGCCGCCGGAGAGCGGCAATGACATCGGTCAGGCGCTGGCCTGTCTGAATCTGCAGGAGCGACTGTTCCGCTGGCTGGAGACGCAGTGCCACCAGCTCGGCGGCTTCTGGCAGGCGGCGGTGGGCAGCGGGGTAGGGCTGGCGTGCTTCGCCACTCACGGCCCGACCCACCAGCTGGCCGAGCTGGTGGCGCTCTACGACCATTGTCATCAGGGGCTGACGGCGCAGGTCGCGGCGTGCTGGGAGGGTGACACACCGCCGCCGGCCTTTACCCTTTGCGCGGGGTTGGATAGTGGCCGGGTGATCTGGCTGCCGGAGCGCCGCGCCATCGATCCGCTCGGCGATGTCACCCAGGTGGCGTTGGCGATGCTGGCCATGGCCGAGACGGGAGAGCTGATGATCTCGCTCAATGCCAGTCAGCATCTGCCCCCGGCGTTCGACCTGCAGGCGCGGCTGACGCCGCGGCTGCTGAGTGCCGATGGCAGGGTCGTGCAGCGCGCCCTGGCGCTGGCGTCCGGCGACGGCGAGCGGGTGACCCGGGTGCCGAGCCTGCTGGGGCGCGATGCCGAGCTGCGCCAGCTGCGTGATGCCCTGGCTCGGGTCACGCTGGGGTTGCGACAGAGCGTTCTGGTGCTGGGCGACACTGGCATCGGCAAGTCGGCGCTGATGATTCGCTTCCGCGAGTGTCTGCAGCACGAGGATGTCGCGCTGTTCTGGCGCCAGACCACGCGGCTGTCGAGCCAGACGCCCTATGCGGTGGTGCAGTCGCTGCTGCGCTGGCACCTCGGCGCGGAGCCGGCGCTCGCCAGTCTGGAAGCGTTGATCGATGCCACGCCGATGCTGGCCAAGATCGGCGCCGAGCGGCGTCGCCTGCTGCTCGACGTACTGGTGCGTGAAGTGACCAACCGCGAGGCGGCAGAGGAGGCGGTGGAGCTGGTCAGCCATCTGACCCAGTCGTTGATTCTACGTCTGACCGCGACGCGCCGGCCGCTGGTGATGATCATCGACGATCTGCAGTGGCTCGACGAGCCTTCGCTCAAGGTGCTGCACAATCTGCAGGTGCGCCTGCCGATCCACTCCTCGCTGCTGCTGCTGGCTTCGCATCAGAACCGCGAGATGCCGTCGATCCGGCTCAACTGGGACCAGCAGATCGCGCTCGCACGTCTGGGGCCCGAGCAGTCGGCCGAGATGCTCGACGTGCTCGCCCGGCGCCACTGCCTGACGCTGGACCCCTGCCTGCGCGAGCAGCTGATCGCGCGCTGTGAGGGCGTGCCGCTCTATCTGCAGGAGATCTGCCGCTGGCTCGAGATCGACCGCCGGGAGGGGCGCACCCTCGATGCCGCTGCTTTGCCGCGTGGGCTGCTGGGGCTGCTCGCCAGCCGCATCGATCAGCTGCACCAGGATCGCAGCGTGGCGCACATGGCGGCGGTGTGCGGGCGCCAGTTCGAGACCGCGCTGCTCAGGGCGTGTCTCGATACCACCGATGCGGCGCTGCGGGTGGCGCTCGAGCAGATGCGTCGGCTCGAGATCATCGAGCCGTGCGAGAGCGCGCCCTTCGATTTCCAGTTCACCCACCCGCTGCTGCACGAGGCCGCCTATCTGTCCTGCCCCCAGGATGTCCGCGTGACCCTGCACGGCCGTCTGGTGATGCTGATCGAGTCCCAGCGTCCGGCCTGGATCAGCCGTCATCCCGGCGATTTCGCCGAGCATCTGCAGCGCAGCGGGGACCCGGGGCGCGGCGCCCGTTATTTCGAGATGGCGGCGCGTGGCGCCCTGCGCGCCAGCGCCAACCGCACCGCACTGCGCCTGGCCGAAGCGGGCCTTACCTGCCTGGCGCGCGTGCCGGGTGGGGCGGCAGAACGACGGATCAGCCTGCTGACAGTGCAGGGGCAGGCCTATTACGCGCTCGAAGGGCATGGCTCGCGCCCGGCCCAGGCGTGCTTCATCGAGGCGCAGCAGCTGTGGCGCGATGGGCCCGCCCAGGAGGAGGATGCCGGGGATCAGGCCTTCCTGGTCACCTGGGGGCTATGGGTCGGTGCCAGCCAGCGCTACGCCAACCGCGATGCCGACGCCCTGGCCGAGCATCTGCGCGAGCTGGCACAGCGGATCGACGACCCGCGCTACCGTCGTCTGGCGCTCTATGCCCGCGCCTACGGCGAGTACTGGAGTGGTGAGGTGGGGCGTGCCTTCGAGCATCTGGAGCAGATCGATCCGTTGCATCAGCCGATGGTGCTCGAGTGGCTGCCTTACTCGGATCACCCGCAGGTGGCTGCCAGCTGCTATCAGAGCTGGGCACTCTGCCTGCGCGGCGACTATCGTCGCGCCGAACAGCAGATGGAAGCGGCGATCCGGCTGGCGGAGAGTATCGGCCATCCGGCATCGCTGGCCATGGCGCTGATCTTTGCCGCCTCGCTCTATCGTCAGCTGGGGCATGTCCACCTGGCCCTGGAGCGTGGCCAGCGGGCTTTCGAAATGACCCGTTCTCAGGATCTGCGGCGCTGGCATCTGGAGGCGCTCTGCGTGCTCGGCTGGGGGCAGGCGCTGGCCGGTGATGCGGCCGGTCTGGATCAGGTCGAGTCGGGGGTCGAGCGGCTGATCGAGCTCACCGGCCGGGCCCGCCACCAGCGCGCTTCGCTATGGTATGGCGACGCCTGTCTGGCGCTCGATCAGCTCGAACGCGCGGCGCACTACCTGCTGCCGTGCCTGGAGCAGGCCCGCGACAATCGCTCGACCATGCTGCCGCAGTTGCTGCTGCAGATGGCACGAATCCAGCACCGTCAGGGTCGGCCGCTGGCCGAGATCGAGGCGCTGATTGCCGAGGCGCGGTCCTGGGCAGAGGATGCCGGCTGCGCCCATCTCGAGTTGAACAGCCTGGCGCTGTGGTTGACCCTGGTGGACCCCGGGGATGCGGAGAGCCAGCGCGCGCTGCGCTATCGCCTGGGCGAGGTCGCGCTCTCCGACGCGCCGGTGCTGATTCGCTGGCGTACGCTGCTCGACAATCTCAGCGCCGATGCGCATCCGCCACAGCGCCCCCGGCGTGGCCGGCGAAGCGCCACGACTCGGGCGCGGCATGGCTGACTAAAGGCACACCACCCGTCAAGGGTGGGGCGACGAGCGTTGGGCAGTGACATCAGGGGACGAGCGGTCGCACCGCAGGCCCCGCCGTTGCGCGTAGACTCAGGCGGGGCCGGTGACGGGAAAGGCCGGTTCAGGCGAGGGCGAAAGACTCCAGCGTAATGTCGTCGCCCTCGACTCTGAGCTGCCAGCCCTGATCGGGCCGCCAGTCGCCGATGACATAGCGCTCGGCGCGCTCGCCGTCGACCTCCAGCTCGTGCACCGCCGGGCGGTGGGTGTGGCCATGGATCAGCAGGCGCGATTCATGCGCGCGCAGCGTATCGACCACCGCCGCCGGGGTCACATCCATGATGTCCTCGGCCTTGTTGGAGTTGGCCTCGCCGGACTGCTGGCGCAGCTTGCGCGCCAGCGCCAGGCGCTCCTCCACCGGCAGCGCCAGGATCTGGGCCTGCCATGCCGGATCGCGGGCCTGGCGGCGGAACGCCATATAGGCGGTGTCACCGGTGCACAGGCTGTCGCCGTGCATCAGCAGGGCGCGACGCCCGCCCAGCTCGACCACGGTGGGGTCCTCGAGCAGGGCGCAGCCGCTGTCGGCGGCGAAGGCCTCTCCGATCAGGAAGTCGCGGTTGCCGTGCATGAAGGCGAGCCGGGTGCCGGCGTCATGGCAGGCGCGCAGCTCGGCGATGATGCGCTGCTCGAACTCGCCGCGGTAGTCATCGCCGATCCACGCTTCGAACAGGTCGCCGAGAATGGTCAGTGCCGAGGCCTCGCGGGCGGGTCCGCGCAGGTAGTCGATGAAACCCTGGGCGATCTCGGGCTGGTCGGGTTGTAGATGCAGGTCGGCGATCAGCAGTTGCATGGTGGACTCGATGGCAGTGGCGGTCGATAAGGCGTTGGGGGAGGCGAGCAGTGCCCGCTCAGACGATTTCGGCGCGTTCGATGATCACATCCTCGACCGGCACGTCGCTGTGCATGCCGCGGCGCCCGGTGGTGACCTGGCGGATACGGTCGACCACGTCCATACCCCCGACGACGTTGCCGAACACGCAGTAGCCCCAGCCCGGCAGGCTCTTGTCGCGGTGGTTGAGGAAGTCGTTGTCGGAGACGTTGATGAAGAACTGCGCGCTGGCCGAGTGCGGGTCCTGGGTGCGCGCCATGGCGACGCTGCCTTTCCGGTTGGTGAGGCCGTTGTCGGCTTCGTTCTCGATCGGTGCCCGCGTCGCTTTCTGTTCGAAGTCGGTATCGAAGCCGCCGCCCTGAACCATGAAACCATCGATCACACGGTGAAACAGGGTGCCGTCGTAGTGGCCATCGCGGACGTACTGCTCGAAATTGGCGGCCGTCTTGGGCGCCTTGTCGGCGTCCAGCTCGAGTTTGATGATGCCGTTATTGGTGTGCAGAACGATCATGGGATTTCCTGAGCGAAAGGGCGTGTTCCGGGCCGGCGCCGGCTTGGCGCCGAGACCGCGCGTCGCGCTATAATAGCCGCTTTGCGCGGGCGGGAGAAACCGCCCGGCACGCGTGTTAACCTGCCTTCACCAGCGCCGTCATTGCACGGTCCGACGAATTACAGAGGTTGTCTGCATTCCATGAGCGTCGAGAGTCGCGTCGAGAACGACGATACCCAGCACGGAGCCCCGAATTTTCTGCGCAATCAGATTCGTGACGAGATCGAATCGGGGCAGGCCCAGACGATCGTGACCCGCTTTCCGCCGGAGCCCAACGGCTTTCTGCACATCGGTCACGCCAAGTCGATCTGGGTCAATTTCGGTCTGGCGGAACAGTTCGGCGGTCGCTGTCATCTGCGCTTCGACGACACCAATCCGGCCAAGGAAGAGCAGGCTTATATCGACGCCATTCGCGAGGATATCGAGTGGCTCGGCTATCGCTGGAGCGGTGAGGTGCGCTACGCCTCGAGCTACTTCGATCAGCTCTATGCCTGGGCCCAGCATCTGGTGCGCGAAGGTCTGGCGTATGTCGACGATCTCTCGCCGGAAGAGATCCGCGAATACCGTGGCACCCTGACCGAGCCGGGGCGGCCGAGCCCCTACCGCGAGCGCGGCGTGGAGGAGAACCTCGACCTGCTGGAGCGCATGCGGGTGGGCGAGTTCGCCGAGGGGGCCAAGGTGCTGCGGGCCAAGATCGACATGGCCGCGCCGAATATCAATCTGCGCGACCCGATCCTCTACCGGATTCGCCACGCCCATCACCACCAGACCGGCGATGCCTGGAAGATCTATCCCTCCTATGACTTCGCGCATGGCCAGTCGGATGCGATCGAGGGCATCACCCATTCGCTGTGCACGCTCGAGTTCGAGGATCACCGCCCGCTCTACGAGTGGTTCCTGGCGCATCTGCCGGTGCCGTCGCAGCCGCGCCAGACCGAATTCGCGCGGATGAACGTCAACTACACCGTGACCTCCAAGCGCAAGCTCAAGCTGCTGGTCGACGAGCAGGTGGTGGATGGCTGGGACGATCCGCGCATGCCCACCATCTCGGGGCTGCGCCGGCGCGGTTACACGCCGGCCTCGCTGCGCAAGTTCTGCGACATGACCGGGGTCAGCCGGGCGGCCAATGTGGTCGACATCGCCATGCTGCACTTCGCGATTCGCTCCGATCTGGAAGACAACGCGCCGCGCGCGATGTGCGTGCTCAACCCGCTCAAGGTGGTGCTGACCAACGTCGCTGCCGACCACGGCGAAGTGTTCGAGGTGCCGGGGCATCCGGCGCGTGAAGACATGGGTACCCGGCGCCTGCCGCTGACCCGCGAGATCTGGATCGACCGTGACGACTTCATGGAGGAGCCGCCGAAGAAGTTCTTCCGGCTGGCGCCGGGCAAGGAGGTGCGCCTGCGCAACGGCTACGTGATCCGCTGCGACGAGGTGATCAAGGACGCCAGCGGCGAGATCACGGCGCTGCACTGCTCGGTCGACTTCGAGACCTTGGGCAAGAATCCCGAGGGGCGCAAGGTGAAAGGGGTGATCCACTGGGTCAGCGCCGAGCACGGCGTGCCGGTGGAAGTCCGTCTCTATGACAACCTGTTCCTCGATGAGGCGCCGGATCGCGACAAGGACGCCGACTTCCTCGATCATCTCAACCCCGAGTCACTGGTCACCGTGCACGGCATCGCCGAGCCGGCGCTCGCGGATGCGGCGCCCGAGGCGCGCTATCAGTTCGAGCGCGTGGGCTACTTCTGCGCCGACCGTCACGCCTGTCGCGATGGCAAGCTGGTGTTCAATCGTACGGTCGGACTCAAGGATTCCTGGGCCAAGATTCAGCAGAAGCAGCAGGGGACGGCATGAGTGAGCTGCAGGTCTATAGCACGCTGACGCGGCGCAAGGCGCCGCTGCAACCGATCGAGCCCGGCAAGCTGCGCATGTACGTCTGTGGCATGACGGTCTACGACTACTGCCACCTGGGCCATGCCCGGGTAATGGTGGCGTTCGACGTGATCACCCGCTGGCTGCGCCAGACCGGGCTCGACGTCACCTATGTGCGCAACATCACCGATATCGATGACAAGATCCTCAAGCGCGCCGAGGAGAACGGTGAGCCGATCTCGGCGCTGACCGAGCGCATGATCGCGGCAATGCACGAAGACGAGGCGCGCCTGGGCGTGCTGCGTCCGGATCTGGAGCCCCGCGCCACTGGCCATATCCACGAGATCGTGGCGATGATCCAGCGCCTGATCGACAACGGCTACGCCTATGCCGCGGACAACGGTGACGTCTACTACCGCGTGCGTCGGTTTGCCGCCTACGGCAAGCTCAACAACCGCAATCTGGACGAGATGCGGGCCGGGGCACGGGTCGAGGTCGACTCCCACAAGGAGGACCCGCTCGACTTCGTGTTGTGGAAAGCCGCCAAGCCGAATGAGGCGAGCTGGCCCTCGCCATGGAGCGAAGGGCGTCCGGGCTGGCACATCGAGTGCTCGGCGATGTCGACCTGCTGCCTGGGCGAAACGTTCGATATTCATGGCGGTGGGCCCGATCTGACCTTTCCCCACCACGAGAACGAGATTGCCCAGAGCGAGGCCGCCACCGGCAAGCCCTACGTCAATGTGTGGATGCACGCCGGAGCGGTGCGCGTCGATCAGGAGAAGATGTCCAAGTCGCTGGGCAACTTCTTCACCATTCGTGAAGTGCTCGAGAGTCATGATCCGGAGGTGGTGCGCTACCTGTTGGTGGCCAGCCACTACCGCAGCCCGATCAACTATGCGCCGGCCTCCCTCGGTGAGGCGCGGCGCTCGCTGGAGCGCTTCTACCACGCGCTGGATGGCGTCAAGCCGTGTCAGGGCGAGGTCGCGCCGGACTACGCGGCCCGTTTCAGTGCAGCAATGAACGATGACTTCAATACGCCCGAAGCGCTGTCGGTACTGTTCGAGCTGGTGCGCGAGGTCAATCGCTTGCGCGACACGGATGCTCTAAGGGCCGCGGCGCTGGCGTTCGAGCTCAAGCGCCTGGCCGGGGTGCTGGGCCTGCTCGAGCGCGAGCCGGCTGACTTTCTCAAGGCCGGCGCCCAGGCGCTGCCGCTGGCGGAGGCGGAGATCGAGGCGCGCATCGAGGCGCGGGCCCAGGCCAAGCGCGAGCGCGATTTTGCCGCCGCCGACCGGATTCGCGACGAGCTGGCGGCGCTGGGTATCGTGCTCAAGGATTCCCGCGAGGGCACCCGCTGGAGTCTGGAGGCGGCTGGCGACTGAGCTGAAGACGGCCGCGACCGAGCGCGAAAGCTGCGTCGGCGACTGTTGCCGTGTCTTTGCCAGTGACGAATACCCGGCCAGTGACGAATAGGCCCCGCCGATCCGGCGGGGCCTATTCGTTTTCAGCGGCGGTCGTTGTCAGAGTCTGTGGTTTCCGGGCGCCTCAAATCGGGTGTGTCAGTGCGTCGCCAGGCGCGCGACGATGGCGTCGACCATGCGCGCCGAGTGGGTGGCTGCACGCTCCAGGAAGGCGTCGAAGGAGAGGTGCGATGACTTGCCGGCAATATCCGAAAGCGCGCGAATGACCACGAACGGGCAGTCGAAGAGGTGGCAGGTCTGAGCGATCGCCGCCGCTTCCATCTCGATCGCCAGCATCTCGGGGAAGTGTGCCCGCAGCCCCTCGACCCTGGCCGGGTCTGACATGAAGCTGTCGCCGGTGCAGATCAGGCCCTCGAACACGCGCAGCTCGCCGAGATTCTCGATGCTTGCGCGTGCGGCGCTGACCAGTTCGGGCGCGGGGGCGAATGACGCCGGCATGCCCGGCACCTGACCCAGGGCGTAGCCGAAGGCGGTGACATCGACATCGTGATGGCGTACTTCGCTGGAGATGACCACGTCGCCGACCTCCAGCTCGGCGCCGAAGCCGCCCGCCGAGCCGGTGTTGATCACCGCATCGGGGCGGAAGCGCGTCATCATCTGAGTGGTGCCGACGGCGGCATTGACCTTGCCGATGCCCGACTGCAGCAGCACGATCTCGACGCCGTGGCGACGGCCGCAGTGGAAGGTGGCGCCGGCGTGACGTTCGACGCGCGCGTCTTCCAACTGCGAGGCGAGCAGGGTGACTTCCTGCTCCATGGCACCGATGAGGCCGATGGTTTGCATCACGAGATTCCTTGAGTGGCGGCGAGGGTCAATGGGCGTCGTGGAGTTCGGCGGCCTGCAGGGTGTTCTGCAACAGGGTCGCGACCGTCATCGGGCCGACCCCGCCGGGTACCGGGGTGATGAAGCTGGCACGCTCGGCGGCGCTGGCGAAGTCGACATCGCCGACCAGGGTGCCGTCATCGTTACGGTTCATGCCGACATCGATCACCACGGCGCCCGGCTTGATCCAGTTACCATCGATGAGGCCCGGCTTGCCCACGGCCACCACCAGTAGATCTGCCTGGCGGACTTTCTCCTCCAGGCTGCGGGTGAAGCGGTGGCACACGGTGGTGGTGCAGCCAGCCAGCAGCAGCTCCAGTGACATGGGGCGACCGACGATATTGGAGGCGCCGACCACCGTCGCCTCGAGGCCACGCAGCTCGATACCGCTGTGTTCGAGCAGGGTCATGATGCCTTTGGGCGTGCACGGGCGCAGCAGCGGCATGCGTTGGGCCAGACGCCCCAGGTTGTAGGGGTGGAAGCCGTCGACGTCCTTGTCCGGGCGAATACGCTCGAGTAGCGGGTTGGCGTCGAGATGCTCGGGTAGCGGCAGCTGTAGCAGGATGCCGTCGACCGTATCGTCTGCATTCAGTTCGTCGATGACCGCTTCCAGCGCCTGCTGGCTGATGGTGGCATCGAGGCGATGGCTGAACGAGAGAATGCCGGCCTGCTCGCAGGCACGGTGCTTGTGGCTCACGTAGATCTCGGAGGCGGGGTCGTGGCCCACCAGAATCACCGCCAGGCCCGGGCGCCGGCGTCCCAGCTGGAGGCGCTCGGCCACCTCGGTGGTCACCTGTTCGCGGATGGCGCCGGCAATGCGTTTGCCGTCGATCAACTGAGCGGTCATCGACTGTCCTTTCTGAGTAGCGAAAATAGCGGTCGGTCTCGCTGGGTGGAGCCGGGCTCCGGCCAGGCCGACGAAGGCGGCAATTTTCGCACGCCAGCCGATCCAGTCAACGCAGGCGTTGAGGATGGATGTCACTGGGGCGACAGTGGGGCAGGCCAGAGGCGACCCGGGATCGGCTGAAATTCACGTAAGGGCTTGACCTTGCAGAAATGATCCGTAGAATACGCAGCGCATCGAGGGGCTCGTAGCGTCATCGATCGTGTCGCCCGGCGACGGGGTATAGCGCAGTCTGGTAGCGCGCCTGCTTTGGGAGCAGGATGTCGGGGGTTCAAATCCCTCTACCCCGACCAGCGGGTCGGTGATCGATGAACAGGCAGCCGGTATTGGAATGCGCCTATAGCTCAACCGGATAGAGCAACGGCCTTCTAAGCCGTAGGTTGCAGGTTCGAGTCCTGCTGGGCGCGCCACTCTCCGGATAGTCTTCACGTCGTGAAGCGTTGGATGGGGTGTGGTAGTTCCAAGCGATGCCAGTGTCGAGATGGTGGATGTAGCTCAGTGGTAGAGCCCCGGATTGTGGCTCCGGTGGTCGTGGGTTCGATCCCCATCATCCACCCCACTTTCGACACGCACTCAGAAATGGTGGATGTAGCTCAGTGGTAGAGCCCCGGATTGTGGCTCCGGTGGTCGTGGGTTCGATCCCCATCATCCACCCCATTTCTGTCCCTTCGGATGTCTTCCTGGTTCTTTCCCCTGTTCTTGTTCGCGCTGCTCTTGTCTCGTGCTGCGCCAGCCTCTGCATAGCTGAGTGCCGCCTCCGGCATGGCGTACGCCATGGCCAGTGGGGCTGCATCGTCCGGTTCGTGCCTGTCTCGAGGTCACGCTTGCCGGTCGCTGACGACGAGTCGTCCTTTCATTCTGTCGATTTTCGTCGCTGCCCCTTGGTTTTCGGGCGCTTCAGCCCAATGTAGGCGGCAAGTCTGCTTGCCAGTAGGCATGGGGATTCATAGAATCTCTCCCTTATTTTTTTGAAGTTGCAATCACAGAACGCTCCCGTCGGTAGAGGATCATCTATGCAAGTTTCCGTTGAGACGACATCCCAGATCGAACGTCGCATCACCGTCCAGGTGCCGGCGAGCGAGGTCGATCAGGCCGTCGCCGCTCGTCTGCAAGACACCGCCAAGCGCGTTCGTCTGAATGGTTTTCGTCAAGGCAAGATCCCGATGGCCGTCGTGCGCCAGCGTTTCGGCCAGGACGTGCGCAACGAAGTGGTCAGCGAGCTGATGCGTCAGCACTACGTGCGCGCCATCACCGAAGAGAGCCTCAACCCGGCCGGCTACCCCTCGATCGAACCGACCGTCAATCAGGACGGCAAGGATCTCGAGTTCGTTGCCACGCTGGAGGTCTACCCGGAGATCGAGCTTCAGAGCATCGCCGGTACCGAGGTCGAGCGTCCGCAGACCGAGATCACCGAAGCCGATATCGATCAGATGATCGAGACCCTGCGCACCCAGCGCGCCGAGTTCCAGCCGGTCGAGCGTGGCGCCGAGATGGGCGATCAGGTCAAGATCGACTTCGAGGGCTTCCTCGGTGACGAGCCGTTCGAGGGCGGCGCCGCCGAAGGGCACGAACTGGAGCTGGGCTCCAACCGTTTCATCCCGGGCTTCGAAGAACAGCTCGTGGGCGCCAACGCCGGCGAAGAGAAGCGCATCCAGGTGACCTTCCCGGAAGATTACCAGGCCGAGCATCTGGCCGGTCAGGAAGCCACCTTCGCGGTCAAGGTGCACGAGGTGTCGGCCAAGACGATGCCGGAAGTCGATGCCGAGTTCATCAAGGCGTTCGGCGTCGATGATGGTGACTTCGACAAGTTCCGCGCCGAAGTCAAGAGCAACATGGAGCGCGAGGTCAAGCAGGCCACGCAGAACCGCGTCAAGCAGCAGGTGCTCGAGGCGCTGCAGGCGGCCAACGAAGTCAGCGTGCCGCAGTCGCTGGTCGACCAGGAGACCGATGGTCTCAAGCGTCAGGCAGCACAGCAGTTCGGCCTGGGCGAAGATTTCGATGTCAGCCAGCTGCCCAACGAGCTGTTCGCCGATCAAGCGCGCAACCGGGTCAAGGTCGGCCTGCTGCTGGCCGAAGTGATCAAGCAGAACGAGCTCGAGGCGAGCGACGACGAGATCCGTGCCCGCGCCGAGGAGCTGGCGACCCAGTACCAGCAGCCGGAACAGGTGGTCGAGCAGTACCTCAAGAACGACGAGCTCAAGAACCAGATCAAGTCTGCGGTGCTCGAAGACAAGGCCGTTGACAAGCTGCTGGCGCAGGCCCAGGTTAAAGACGTCAGCATGAGCTATGAAGATGTGCTGCAGTCCGCTCAACAATCGGACGACGCGGCCGATGAAGATGAGAGCGAAGAGAGCGATTCCAAAGCATAAACGCTGCTTGGTAAGCGACGGGCCCCGGCAAGATGCCGGGGTTCGGCGGTGGTTGGCGGCGGCAAAGTGGGTTCGCGGCCACCGCCTAGAGGAGTGTGACACTCACCAGATGCAAGGAAATCGCGATGCGTAACGAGTTCGACATCAGTAATGCCGGCGGCCTGGTTCCGATGGTCGTGGAGCAGAGTGCGCGCGGCGAGCGGTCTTACGACATCTACTCCCGGCTGCTCAAGGAGCGTGTCATCTTCCTGGTCGGCCAAGTCGAAGACTACATGGCCAATCTGGTGGTGGCGCAGCTGCTCTTCCTGGAGTCGGAGAATCCGGACAAGGATATCCACCTCTACATCAACTCTCCTGGTGGCTCGGTCACCGCGGGCATGTCGATCTACGACACCATGCAGTTCATCAAGCCGGACGTATCGACCGTGTGTATCGGTCAGGCGGCGAGCATGGGGGCGCTCCTGTTGACCGGGGGCGCCAAGGGCAAGCGCTACTGTCTGCCGCACTCGCGCATGATGATTCACCAGCCGCTGGGCGGCTATCAGGGGCAGGCTTCCGACATCGAGATCCATACCCGGGAGATTCTGACGATTCGTCACAAGCTCAACCGGATTCTGGCCGATCACACCGGACAGGATATCGACAAGGTGGCCCAGGACACCGACCGCGACAATTTCATGGATGGCGACCAGGCCGTAGAGTACGGGCTGATCGACGCCAAGCTGGATAAGCGCCCGGTATCCTGATAGCGTTTTGAGTCAAGGTTTCACACGGCGATGCTCGGCATCGCCGTCCTGACGAGGTACACGAATGGCCGACGGTAAAGGCAAAGACGACAACGGCAAGCTGCTCTACTGCTCGTTCTGCGGCAAGAATCAGAACGAGGTGCGCAAGCTGATCGCAGGTCCGTCCGTCTACATCTGTGACGAGTGTGTCGATCTGTGCAACGACATCATCCGCGAAGAGGTGCTGGAAGCCGACGCCGAGAGCGATGAGGATCGCCTGCCGGTACCCCGTGAGATCCGCAATACGCTGGATGACTACGTCATCGGCCAGGATCGCGCCAAGATGGTGCTGTCGGTGGCGGTCTACAACCACTACAAGCGGCTGCGTGGCGGCGGCAAGAGTGGTGGCAAGAATGACGACATCGAGCTGGGCAAATCGAACATCCTGCTGATCGGTCCGACCGGCAGCGGCAAGACCCTGCTGGCGGAGACGCTGGCGCGGCTGCTCAACGTGCCGTTCACCATCGCCGATGCGACCACGCTCACCGAAGCAGGGTATGTCGGCGAGGATGTCGAGAACATCATCCAGAAGCTGCTGCAGAAGTGCGACTACGACGTCGAGAAGGCGCAGCGCGGCATCGTCTACATCGACGAGATCGACAAGATTTCGCGCAAGTCGGACAACCCGTCGATTACCCGTGACGTCTCGGGTGAAGGGGTCCAGCAGGCGCTGCTCAAGCTGATCGAGGGCACCACCGCCTCGGTGCCTCCCCAGGGCGGGCGCAAGCATCCGCAGCAGGAGTTCCTGCAGGTCGATACCGGCAATATCCTGTTCATCGTCGGCGGTGCCTTCGCCGGCTTGGACAAGGTGATCCGCGATCGCGCCGAGAAGGGTGGCATCGGCTTCAACGCCACGGTCAAGAGCAAAGAGAGCGACAAGGGCGTCGGTGACGTGCTGGCCAGTGTCGAGCCCGAAGATCTGGTCAAGTTCGGCCTGATCCCCGAGTTCGTCGGCCGCCTTCCGGTGATCGCCACGCTCACCGAGCTGACCGAAGATGCGCTGATCCAGATTCTCGTCGAGCCCAAGAACTCGCTGGTCAAGCAGTACTCGCGCCTGTTCGAGATGGAGGGCGTCGAGCTCGATTTCCGCGAGGACGCGCTGCGCGCCGTGGCCCACAAGGCGATGGAGCGCAAGACCGGAGCCCGTGGTCTGCGCTCGATCCTCGAATCGGTGCTGCTGGAGACGATGTACGACGTACCGTCTCTCGAAGGCGTGACCAAGGTGGTGATCGATGATTCCGTCATTTCGGGTGACAGCGAGCCGCTGCTGATCTACTCCAAGCAGGAAGAGAGTCGGGTCGCCAACAAGGACGGCTGACGCCTTCCGCGTTGACGTCTCGACTCAGGGAAGGGGCCCTCAGGGGCCCCTTCTTCATGTCGGGGCCGCATCGCTCCCGGCGTGCAGCGGCGTTGGCATGTCCCCTTGAGGTCCGAGGTGTGACATTGTCATGTCAGGTCGAGGTCACGTCCCTCTTGGAACCTGGGGATCTCGCCCCCACGTACCCCGCTATTGCCGCTCTGGTGGCTCACCCATCCGAACGTTTGCCGAGGAAATGCTGTAATGGCGCAGAGCTCAGACCAGACACTCAAACTACCGCTACTGCCGCTGCGCGACGTGGTGGTGTATCCGCAGATGGTCATCCCGCTGTTCGTCGGGCGCGAGAAGTCGATTCGTGCGCTCGAGACGGCCATGGAGAGCGACAAGCGCGTCCTGCTGGTCGCTCAGCGTGAAGCGGCGCATGACGATCCGGGTGCCGATGATCTCTTCGGCGTCGGTACCGTCGCCGATATCAAACAGCTGCTGAAGCTGCCCGATGGCACCGTGAAGGTGCTGATCGAAGGCGCCTTCCGTGTCGATGTGCAGCGTGTGGTCGAGGAGGAGAGTGGCTACATCGCCGCCGATGCCACGCCGCGCGACAGCGAGCCGCTCAGCGAACGCGAGCAGGAGTCGCTGGTTCGGGTGCTGCTCAACCAGTTCGAGCAGTATGTGAAGCTGTCCAAGAAAGTGCCCAGCGAGGTGCTCTCCTCACTGCAGGAGATCGAGGATCCCAGCCGTCTCGTCGACACCATCTGCGCGCACCTGTCGCTGAAGATCGATGACAAGCAGGAGCTGTTGGAGATGGATCGCGTGCGCGATCGCATCGAGCACCTGATGGCGCTGATCGAGTCCGAAATCGACCTGCTGCAGGTCGAGAAGCGGATCCGCTCGCGGGTCAAGGATCAGATGGAGAAATCCCAGCGCGAGTACTATCTCAACGAGCAGATGAAGGCCATCCAGAAGGAGATGGGCGAGCTCGAGAACGTGCCCAACGAGGCCGAGAAGTACGAGCAGCGGATCCAGGAAGCGGGCATGCCGCAGGAAGCGGTGGACAAGGCGACCCAGGAGCTCAACAAGCTCAAGATGATGTCGCCGACCTCTGCCGAGGCCACGGTAGTGCGCTCCTATCTCGACTGGGTGCTGTCGGTGCCGTGGAAGAAGCGCACCCGGGTCAAGCACGATCTGCCGCTGGCGGCCAAGGTGCTCGATGAGGATCACCATGGCCTCGAAGAGGTCAAGGAGCGCATCCTCGAGTATCTCGCGGTGCAGAAGCGGGTCAAGAAGCTCAAGGGGCCGGTACTTTGCCTGGTGGGGCCGCCGGGCGTGGGCAAGACCTCGCTGGGGCAGTCGATCGCGCGCGCGACCAATCGTCGCTACGTGCGTCTGGCCTTGGGCGGCGTGCGCGACGAGTCCGAGATTCGTGGTCATCGGCGCACCTATATCGGTTCGCTCCCGGGCAAGCTGATCCAGCGCATGAGCAAGGCCGGGGTGCGCAACCCGCTGTTCCTGCTCGACGAGGTCGACAAGATCGGCATGGATCATCGTGGTGATCCGGCTTCGGCGCTGCTCGAGGTGCTCGATCCGGAGCAGAACGACAAGTTCAACGACCACTATCTGGAGCTCGACTACGACCTCTCCGATGTGATGTTCATCTGCACCGCCAACTCGATGAACATCCCTGGGCCGCTGCTCGATCGTATGGAGGTGATCCGACTGCCGGGTTACACCGAAGACGAGAAGCTGGCCATCGCCAAGCGCTACCTGATTCCCAAGCAGCTCAAGGCCAACGGGCTCAAGGATCAGGAGCTGACCTTCGGTGACGAAGCGGTACTCGAACTGATTCGCTACTACACTCGTGAGGCGGGCGTGCGCGAGCTCGAGCGCCAGATCGCCAAGGTGTGCCGCAAGGTCCTGCGCGAACGCCTGGAGGCGGAGAAGGGGCAGGGCGCCCAGGCGGGTCAGACGCTGGCGGCGGCGGATATCGACCGTTACGCCGGCGTTCGTCGCTACAGCTACGGGCTGGCCGATCAGGACGATCAGGTGGGGCGTGTCACCGGCCTGGCGTGGACTTCGGTGGGTGGTGAGCTGCTCTACATCGAGTCTGTGGTCACTCCGGGCAAGGGGCGTCTCAACAAGACCGGCTCGCTGGGCGATGTGATGAAGGAGTCGGTCAGCGCTGCCCATACGGTGGTGCGCGCGCGCGCCCCTCAACTGGGCATCGATCCTGAACGCTTCGAGAAAGAAGACCTGCATATCCACGTGCCGGAGGGTGCCACCCCCAAGGATGGCCCCAGTGCCGGCATCGGTATGGTCACTGCGATGATCTCCGCCTACAGCGGGCGTGCCGTGCGCTGCGATGTGGCCATGACCGGCGAAGTCAATTTGCGCGGTGAAGTGATGCCGATCGGCGGCCTGAAGGAGAAATTGCTGGCTGCACGGCGCGGTGGTATAAAGACGGTGCTCATTCCCGAAGAGAATCGCCGGGACCTCAAGGAGGTTCCCGACAATATCAAGAGCGCGTTGGATATCCGCCCAGTGAAGTGGATCGACGAAGTGCTGGCGGTGGCCTTGACGAACCCTTTGGAAGTCGATGAAAAGCGTGCCGACGATGCCGCTTCATCGCAGGCCAATGTCAGCACACATTGATCGAATTCCGGCGTGAATTCGAGGCGTGAAGTCAGACGTGACGCGGTTTTTCTCACGATCTTGATTGACAGCATAATTGGAGCATTGCTATAAAATGCCCACTTGTTGTGATCGCTATCGCAGTTAGAGATTGCGCGTTGATTTCCTCTCAATTTTGTACACAGTCAAGGGGTGAAGTGTGAATAAATCCGAGCTGATCGAAGCCATTGCCGCGTCTGCCGATATTCCCAAGGCAGCTGCGACGCGTGCACTCGACGCCATGATCGAGTCCGTGTCCGACAGTCTGAAGAACGGCGATTCCGTGGCACTGGTTGGGTTCGGGACTTTCTCGGTCAAGGAGCGTGCTGCACGCACCGGCCGTAACCCGCAGACTGGCAAGCCGATCAACATCAGTGCTGCCAAGGTGCCCAGCTTCAAGGCGGGCAAGGCGCTCAAGGACGCTGTCAACTAAGTTTGCCGCGTGACACGGGCCCTGTTCCCGCGGGTGACTTAGCTGCGGCTGTTACGCACGGTCAGGTCCGTAACCATGTAAGCGCATCGCCTCAGCGATGCGCTTTTTTTATGACCGCCTTTCGGGGTGTCCCGGCGTGCGACGAGCACTATCGTCGCCCCTGCCATAGCGGCCCAGGGTTCGCGCGGTGGGGATGCATTGGTCGCGTGCGGCGGTGTACGATGCGCCCCGGAGATAGGGTTACCGACATGCGAGGACAGCATGCTGCAGAAAATTCGTGAAGGCTCCCAGGGCTGGGTGGCGAAGGTCATCGTGGGGGCCATCATCGTGACCTTCGCGCTGTTTGGCGCGGAGTCACTGGTCAGTTATTTCCAGTCAGGCAGCAACGACGTGGCCAAGGTCAACGGCGAGGCGATCAGTCGTCAGGCGGTGGAGACCCAGGTGCAAAGGGGCATTCGCTCTGGCCAGGTACCGCCGGAGCAGGAGCGTCAGTATCGTGCCCAGGTGCTCGACCAGCTGATCAGTCAGAAGACGCTGGACCAGTACGCCGAGGCGGGCGGCCTGTTCGTCTCCGATACCCAGCTCGACCAGCTCATCGTGTCGCTGCCCGAGTTCCAGGATCAGCAGGGCCGTTTCTCGGACCAGCTGTTCACCACCCGTTTGGCCCAGGCCGGCTATACGCCGGCGGCATTTCGTCGCGAGCTGCGCGCGGATACCCTGCGGCGCCAGATCCAGCAGGGACTGGCGGTGTCGGCATTCGTGCTGCCCAGCGAGCAGCAGCGCCTCGCCGCGCTGCAGCAACAGCAGCGCAGCTTCCGCTACGCGCGGTTGACGCCGGCCGATCTGGCCCAGCCGGTAACGCCGAGCGACGCCGACATCCAGAGCTACTATCAGGCGCACCAGGACGATTTCCGGCGGCCGGAGCAGGTCAAGGTCAACTACCTGGTGCTCAATCAGCAGGATCTGGCCCATAGCGTGGAGGTAACCGACGCCGAGCTGCGCCAGGCCTATGAGCAGGATCGCAAGGCTGCACCGCGTCGGGTTTCGCATATCCTGGTCACCTACGGTGATGGCGACCGTACCGAGCAGCAGGCGCGTGCGCGGCTCGAAGAGGTAAAGGCCAAGCTGGCTAAGGGCGAGGATTTCGCCAAGCTGGCCAAGACCTACTCGGACGACAGCTCCTCCGCGGCCAAGGGCGGTGACATCGGTGTCATCCAGAAGGGCTTTTTCGGCCAGGCGTTCGATGATGCCGCCTTCTCGCTGGACCAGGGGCAGGTCTCTCAGATCGTCAAGTCGGACTACGGCCTGCATCTGATCAAGGTGACCGACATCGAGATCCCCAGCTTCGAGAAGGACCGGGCGGCGCTGGTCAAGGAAGTTCAGCTGGCGCAGTCGCAGGATGCCTTCAACGAGGCGGTGCAGAAACTGACCAATGACGCCTACGAAGCCGATGATCTGGCCAGCGTGGCCAAGGATATGGGGCTGTCGCTGAAGAGCAGTGACTGGTTCTCGCGCGATGGCGGCGGTGAGGGCGTGCTCTCCAACCCCGACGTGATCGCTGCCGCGTTCTCGCCGGATGTGCTCGAGGATGGCTACAACAGCGAAGCGATCGAGACCGACGCCCAGCAGCGCGTGGTACTGCGGGTGGTCGATCATCGCGATGCCAGCGTGCTGCCGCTCGACCAGGTGCGCGACAGGGTCACCGCGGCGGTCAAGGGCGAGATGACGCGCCAGCGTCTGAAGACGCAGGCCGAGCAGGCGGTGGCCAGCCTGAAGCAGGGCGAGTCGGTGTCCGGACTGAACTGGCAGCGCGTCGATGCGGTCACTCGCGACGGCGCCGACGGCGTTCCCCAGCCGGTGCTGGAGGCGGCTTTCGGGTTGCCGCGCCCGGCTGCCGAGGGTGCCAGCTACGCCAGTGTCGAGCTGCCCGACGCCGTCGCGGTCGTGGCGCTCGACAAGGTGATGGCCGGCAAGCCCGACCCTCAGGGCGCCGACTTCATCCGGCGTCTGGCCCAGCGAATCAAGGCGCAGAACGCCATTCAGGGGTTGAGCGAGTCGCTGCAGAGCGAGGCTGAGATCGAGAAGCGCTGAGCTTTCTCCACGCCGACGAAATTTCCTCCCCCAAGGCTCATCGGCAGGCTTGTTGCTTGCCGGGAGCCGTATGCCCTCCTAGGCTAGATCGACGTATCTACTTGCCAGGAGGGCTTTTTCGTTTATGGCTACCAGTCGTTATATCGCACTCACCGAGATTCCCCAGGGCCTGCCGCGTGAGAATCAGTTCGTGCTGCGTGAACAGCCGCTGGCGCCCTTGGCCGAGGGCGAGGTGCGGGTGCGCAATCTGTGGCTGTCGGTCGATCCCTACATGCGCGGACGCATGAGTGGCGTCACCACCTACGTCGAGCCCTACGCCCTCGATGCGCCGATGGATGGCGGAGCCGTCGGAGAGGTAGTGGCGTCGATGGATTCGCGCTATGCGCCGGGGGATCTCGTCCGCCATATGGCGGGGTGGCGCGATGTGGCTCAGCTGTCGGCCGATCAGGTCGAGCTGCTGCCCGAGCACGATGTGCCGCCTCAGGCCTATCTCGGCGTGCTCGGCATGCCCGGCATGACCGCCTGGACCGGGCTCAACCGGATCGCACAGATGCAGCCGGGAGAGCGGGTGCTGGTCAGCGCGGCTTCCGGCGCAGTGGGCTCGCTGGCGGTACAGCTGGCGCTGGCAGCAGGGTGCCAGGTGGTCGGTGTTGCCGGCAGCGATGCCAAGTGCGAATGGCTCGAGGGGCTTGGCGCGCGGGCGGTGAACTACCGCGGCAAGGATGTCGAGGCGCTGACCCAGGCACTGGCCGAGGCGGCGCCGGAGGGGATCGATGTCTATTACGAGAACGTCGGCGGGCCGCTGCTGGACGCGGCGCTGGCCAACCTGCGTGACCACGCGCGCATCGCGGTGTGCGGGCTGATCGACCGCTACAACGACGCCCAGGCGGGCGACGGGCCGCGCAATCTCAACCGGCTGCTGTTTCGCAAGGCGCGCATGGAGGGGTTCATCGTCGCCGAGCATTGGGCCCACTACCCGACGTTCCTGGCCGAGGTGGCGCCGCAGGTTGCCGCCGGCAAGATGCGCTATCGCGAGACCGTGATCGAGGGGCTCGAGCGAACGCCGGAAGCGTTCCTGAAGCTCTTCTCCGGTGACAATGAGGGCAAGATGTTGGTGAAACTCGACGCCAGTGCCGCTGACGTCTGAAGTTATACCGTTATCTTAAGGTTGTCCCGATGGCACGAAAGGCCTCGGCTGCTATCTGCGGCCGAGGCCTTTTGCATTGCAAAGGTCTCTCACGAGGTGCGGATACGTATTACGAATGCTGGCGTCGTGCGGATTGCCGGCACTGCGCAGGTCTCCGACATCCGGCGCGCCGCGCTATCTGCCGCACTTGGCTACTGCGTGGCGTGCTCCCACCGTGTGATCAGCTGCAGCGCCTGACCGCGGTCGTCGCCGCACAGCTCGATGTCGAAGTCGAAGCGGGCGCAGACCGCAGGGCGACGGGGGTCGCCGAACAGGCGGCAGAGGTTGTCGTCATCGAGCTGGACGCAGCGCACCCCCGCGGGCTTGCCCTGGGGCATGCCGGGGATGGGGGAGGTGATCGACGGGGCGATGCAGCAGGCCCCGCAGCCGGGACGACAGGTGCTCATGCGGGGCTCGGCTCGCCGCGGTGCTGGGCCAGGGCGCCCTTGTCGATGCCTTCGAACGCCTGCACGCGGATATGCGCGCCGCTGGCCTGAGCGATCTGCCGGGCGAGCCAGTCGGCGATATGCTCCACCGTCGTGGGCGCGGGCAGGATATGACAGCGCTCCCGCGGCAGACGCAGCTGGAACTGACCCTGGGCGCTGCGATAGCGCACCTTGAGCGGTCCGCTCTCGCGTGGATTGACCGCGTCCTCTTCGTCGACCAGATAGCTGTGGTCGAGCTGTCGCGACCAGTGGGCCTCGAGCTCCGGATCGCGCTGGCCGTCACGCCAGATGCGCAGATGCGAGCGGTGGCCATGGGCGATGCGCTGGCAGTTGCCGGCGTGGTGCTTGAGACCATGGCTGTAGGTGTAGATGGCGCCGTCGGCAAGCTCCTCGCGCAGGCGTACGCGGATCGCCTCCACCCGCGGCGGTGGGCGCTTGCTCAACTCCTGGCTGAGATAGGCGCCGAGTCGCTCGGCGTTGATCTCGCCCCAGGGCAGCAGGGTGAAGGCCTGACGCGGTGCGCGCACCTCGAACGAGTAGGGCAGCTCGGCACTCAGATGAAGCCCTTCCAGGCACTCCTCGACCTTGACCCCGGTGGCCTGGACGGGCACCAGCAAAGTGTGGTCGAGGCCAGCGTCCAGGCGCGATTTGATCCACGGCTTGACCTCGCCGAAGTCGAACAGCATACCGTCTTCGCCGAGCTCACCATCGAGCTCGACGTCGACGTGCCAGCTCGCCCCCATCAGGCCGAGCTGCGGTGACCAGATCGAGGCGTCGATATTGGTCAGGTTGTTCACGAACAGGGTCATCAATCGATTCCAGCGATTTTGTGCGTCTGCAGCGACAGGCGCCACTGGGGGTGGCGCAGGCAGTAGTCGACCACGCTGGCCATGGGGGCGCGGTCGGTGGCGATGCGCCCAGGAGCAGGGTCGATCGGCTGCAGGAAGAAGTGAGTGAAGTCGAGCCCGGTGAAATGTCGCGGGTCGACGCCCGGCTGGGGGTGGACCAGCTTGAGCTCGTCGCCGCGGGTCTGGACGAGTTTATTGTCGCCCTTGGGGCTGACACAGATCCAGTCGACGCCAGGCGGTACCGGTAGGGTACCGTTGGTCTCCACGGCGACCTCGAAGCCGCGTTCGTGCATCGCCTCGAGCAGCGTCGGGTCGAGCTGTAGCAGCGGCTCGCCGCCGGTGAAAACGACGTAGCGGCGCCCCCCGGTGCTATCCGAAGGGTTGCCTGAAGCGCTATCCGAAGGGCGCTGCCAGAGTGCCTCGAGATGCGTGGCCAGAGCCTCGGCGTCGGCGAACCGGCCGCCATTCTGGCCATCGGTGCCGATGAAATCGGTGTCGCAGAACGTGCACTGCGCCCGGGCGCGATCGACTTCGCGCCCGGACCACAGGTTGCAGCCGGTGAAACGGCAGAAAACGCTGGCGCGTCCCGACTGGGCACCTTCGCCCTGAAGCGTGTAGAAGGCTTCCTTGACGCTATACATGAAGCGGATGTCTCGATCTGGCGTTGGTCAGGAGGTGGCGTAGGGCAACGGATCCGTTACCCCGAGGCTTTCGAACGCGCCCAGACGCTCGCGGCAGCTACCGCACTCGCCGCAGGCCTGGGCCTGACCCAGATAGCAGGTCCAGGTGGCGGCGTAGTCCAGTCCCATGGCGAGCCCGTCGGCGAGGATGCGCGTCTTGTCGGCGTGCAGGTAGGGGGCCACGATCTCGACCGCCTCGAAGTTGGCAATGGCCGCGACATCATTCATGCGCTCGACGAATGCCGGACGGCAGTCCGGATAGAGCACGTGGTCTCCACCATGGGCACCGTAGAAGCACTTGCTAGCACCGATGTTGACGGCGTGCCCGATCGCCAGCGAGAGCAGGATCATGTTGCGGTTGGGCACCACTGTGGCGGTGAGGTTCTCCTCGCCGTAATCGCCCTTGGGCAGCTCACGACTGGCGTCGGTCAGCGCCGAGTTGCCGATCAGCTGATGGATGGCGCGAATGTCGACCACGCGGTGGGGCACGCCGAGCGATTGGCAGACATGGCGGGCGACTTCCAGCTCACGCGCGTGGCGCTGGCCATAGTCGAACGAGAGCGCGTGGACCGCGTAGCCTTCGCGCAGCGCGCGGTGCAGCACGGTGAACGAATCCATGCCGCCGGAGTAGATCACCACGGCGGGTTCGGCCGAGGCGGGTGTCGAGGGGGAAGTCATGCGCAGTCAACCTGTGGCGTGAACGCCCCGCGCTCGCCGGCCAGCGGGGTGAGGAAGCGCCGTCGGAGCTCCTCATGGGGCAGGTTCTGGGCGAGCAGGTGCGTCAGTTTGCTGCAAGCGGCCTCGACGGTCATGTCATCACCCGACATGACGCCGATGTCGTTGAGAATCTGGCCGCTGGCGTAGGTACCGGGAGCGGCGTCGCCGATTGGGCACTGGCTGAGTGCGACCAGCGGCTTGCCCTCGGCGACGGCGCGCGCGAGCACGCCGATCAGTGCCGGGTCATCGGGCAGGTTGCCGCTGCCCCAGCACTCCAGCACCGCACCGGCAACCTGCGGTGCTTCGAGCCAGCGTTCGACCAGCGTGGCATCGATGCCCGGCCACAGCGTCACGCGGACCACCTGGGACGCTGGGTCCCGCGTCGGCAGCTCGAATCGCGGTGCGCCCTCGCTGCGCCAGGCGCGTGCGGGATAGAGCGCGGCCACGCCATCCACCAGTTCACCGAGCGGCGGCCAGTTGGGACTTTCGAAGCCGGTGTCATCACGGGTATACCACTTGCGTGCACGGCAGCCGCGCAGTAGCCGGCCATGAAAGCACAGGCCGACTTCACGCCAGCCGGGCGTGGCGGCGAAAGCCAGTGCCGCTTCCAGGTTGTCCAGCGCGTCGCTGCCGGTCTGGCCCAGCGGACGCTGCGAACCGGTCACCACCACCGGTTTGGTCAGCCCCTGCAACTGAAAAGCCAGCGCCGAGGCGCACCAGGCGAGGGTGTCGGTGCCGTGGAGGATGACAAAGCCGGCATAGTCGTCGTACTGCGCCGCGATCAGCGCGGCGAGCGCCGACCAGTCGGCGAAGGTCGCGCTGCTGGAGTCGATCGGCTCGGGCGATTCCCATAGCGCGTAGGCCGGCAGCGCACGCCGCCGCAGCGGCGGTAGTGTCGCCAGTGCCGCCTCCAGGCGTGCAGCCATGTCGCCGGCGGGAATCAGCCCGCGACTCGATGCCTGCATGCCGATGGTGCCGCCAGCGTAGATGACGAGTAGCGGCAGCGGTGTCGTCTCAGAGGTCGTAACCACGGATCACCTTGCAGATCGAGGCGAAGGTGCGCGCTTCCGGCGGATGGTTGAGATCGACACTCAAGGCACGGCTGATATCGGAAGCGGAGATCATGCCGCGAATGCGCTCGCCGCCCTGGCTGTCCGGTTCGGTGACCAGTACGTGCTGATCGCCGGAGGACTTCAGCGTCTCGACCAGGTCGCCGACACTGGCATGAGAGACCCGGCTGTAGGAGAGCGCGTGCAGCTCGCTGCGCGGTGTCTGGATCATCTCCGCCGTCACTTCGTCGCGGCCGATCTGATGCTGCTGCATGGCCAGCGTGACGCGCCGGCCGCCGATCAGTTCACGCGCATTGACCACGCCGGTGAAGCGGCCTTCGGGGTTGATCAGCATCAGCAGCCGGACACCGGCCTGCTTCATGGTTTCCAGCGCCTGATCGACCGAGCTGGAGGTCGGCAGCGTGTGCGGTCGGCTGACGCTGAAGTCGGTGACCAGGAGTACCGCCGGGCTCTCCAGCGTGACGCTGTGCGTCGGCGCTTCGGGCTGGACGATACCACTGACACCATCGAGGCTAGCCAGCGGCAGTGCAGTGAAGTGGACCTTGGAGGGGTGGGGGGTCTTGTCCATCGAGAATCTCCCGGCAAGTGTCTGAATCGAGACGTGTCTAAGTCAAGGAAGTCGCTTGGATCGAACGCTACCGGCCCGCCGCGGTGACATTGCCGATGCGGCGGCAGGTCGGCAAATGAGAATAAGAGAGCGGCGAGGCCTCAGCCGCGCTGCTGTAGATCACCCCGCACGCTATCCAGAAAGGTGATGAAGCGCGTGTCGCGCGCGTCGTCGTGGCGATCGGTGCGACAGCCGAGCTTGAGGCTGTTTTGCATCAGTAGTTCGTCATAGATGTCCAGCGTGATCTTGACCCCCGTCTCTGGAGTGGGCGTCAGTGTCCCTTGCTCGAGCGTGAAACCCTCGAACAGGGTGGCGCGGATACGCGTGGTGCCACCTTCGGTAAGTACTCGGCGCACGAAAAGCCAGCCCTCGCAGGCCAGGTTGTCGCCACTATCACGCTGGCGCTGGAACAAGGTGCGATAGCTCGCGCCCTCCTTGGCGCCGCGGTCCGCCATGCTGCGGTAGGCCTCGGTGACACGAGACGCCATGGCCCCGGTCTCTGCCAGCTTGCGCACGGCTGCCTGGTGCTCGCGCGACAGCTGATCCTGGCGCTGGAAGCGCTGCCACAGGCGGTAGTCGGCGTACAGGGAGTTCGCGTCCATGTCTTCTCCAGTAATGACGAATCGTCAGCCGCCTATGATCGCCTATTCGGCCGTCGTCTGGCCACCCGCGCGTGCTCGCAAAGGGCGTCCTCGCCTTGGCGTCTTGGCGACATAAAGATGCTACGGTAAATGCTAAAGTTTTGTGCGTCGTCGGCCGATCATGTGATAAGACGACCCGAATCACGCCTATTCAGCCGCTGCGCGCGGGCCCGGCGTGGTAGAAATGGCATCCAGAACGAGAGAGACATCATGGCTAGCATAGCGTCCTTGGGTATCGGCTCCGGCCTGGATCTGAACGGGCTGCTGAGTGATCTCGAGAAAGCCGAGAGCAAGCGGCTCGAACCGATCGCTGCGCAGCAGAGCAGCTACAAGACCAAATTGTCGGCCTTCGGCAAGCTGGAGAGCTCGCTGAATGCGCTGCGCGATGCCATCGGCAAGCTCGGCGATCCGTCGACCTTCACGGCTGTCGGTAGCGAGATTACCGGCGACGCGATGAGTGTATCCACGGGCAAGGGCGCCGAGGCAGGTCGTTATCAGATCGAGGTGTCGCAGCTGGCCCAGGCGCAGTCTTCTGCCTCCAAGGGGTTCGCCAGCAAGTCCGATGATCTGGGTATCAGCGGTACCTTGAGCTTTACCGTCGGTGGTGGCGACCAGATCGATGTCGACTACGCCAGCGGTGACTCGCTGAGTGACATTCGCGATGCCATCAACGCCAAGGATGCCGGGGCCACTGCCTCCATCATCAATGACGGCAATGGCTATCGTCTGGTGATGACCTCCAGCGAGACCGGCACCGACGCCGCGATCGCTTACTCCAGCGACGACGACTTCAGCTTCGAGACCAAGGTGGCGGCGCAGGACGCCAAGCTCAAGGTCAACGGCATCGATATCGTCAGCCAGACGAATACCGTCGAAGAGGCCATCCAGGGCGTGACGCTCAAGCTAGACGCCACGACCGACAGCGCGGCGACCCTCACGGTGTCCAAGGATACCGAGGCGATGAGCGCGTCGGTAAAAGCGTTCGTCGATGCTTACAATGCGGTGCAAAAGACCGCCGATACGTTGACGAGTTATAACGCGGACACCGATACGGCGGGTCTGCTGCTGGGCGATTCCACCATGCGCTCGATCGAGTCGCGTCTGCGTGGCGTTCTGAGCACGCCGAACGATGACGGCGGCAGCTACCGACTGCTCTCCAATATGGGCATCGAGCGACAGCTCGATGGCACACTCAAGATCGATAGCGACAAGTTCGACCAGGCGCTTGCCGATGATACCGCTGGTGTCAGCCAGTTCTTCTCGGGCGCCGACGGCGAGAGCGGTTTCGCCGGGCGTTTCGACAGCACCCTGGGGACGATTCTCGACAGTGGCGGCTCGCTGGAAGCGGCGACTGATGGTATCGACTCGACGCTGGCGAGTCTGAAGGATCGCTACTCGCGCATGCAGGGCTCGATCGCCGACACCATCGACCGCTATCGCAAGCAATTCAGTCAGCTCGATTCACTGGTGTCGCAGATGAATTCCATGAGCGGTTATCTGAGCCAGCAGTTCAGTGCGCTCAGCGCCCAAACCACGTAGTGACAGGTGCCTAGCATGATGATGACTAATCGACGGGGCGCAGGTGCCTACGCGAGAGTAGGAGTGGAGTCGGCGGTGATGTCCGCCGATCCGCACCAGCTCATCGTGATGTTGTTCGATGGCGCCCAGGCGGCCATCAGCAGCGCCCAGCTGCACCTGCAGGATGGTAATCGGGCGGCCAAGGGCGCGGCGATCTCCAAGGCGATCGATATCGTCAACAACGGTCTGGCCGCAGCCCTCGACCACGAGAAGGGCGGCGAGATAGCGGCCAATCTGGCACGGCTCTACGATTACGTGTCGCGTCTGCTGCTGCAGGCGAACCTGCGTGACGACGTCGCACCGCTGACCCAGGCAGCGGCTATTCTCGATGATCTCAGCTCGGGCTGGCGCGAGCTGCGCGCTGCCGGAGCTGCCCCGTGAGCGAAGGAGGTCGAATGGCCGAGCATGGGTCCGTGGTGGCGCGCTACCGCGAGCTACTGGAAGTCTCCAGCATGATGCTGGGCTATGCCCGGTCTCAGGATTGGGAAGCGTTGATCCAGCAGGAGGCTCGCTATGCAGTCGAGCTGGATCGGGTGCGGTTGATCGGCACCCCGAATTCGCTGAGTGAGAGCGAGCGTCAGGATCAGCTTCAATTGCTCGAGCAAATTCTGAGTCAGGACGCCGAGACGCGGCGTCTGCTCGATGCCCGGCGCGACGAGTTGGCACAAATGATCGGCAACTCCCGGCGCCAGCAGGCGGTAGGGCAGGCGTACCAGGGTGGGCGAGGTGGCATCTCCACGCGCCTTCGCTTCAACGCGCCCGACGGCAGCATGTGAGCGGTATTACCCCAATTCTGGACACTTTGCTGCACCAGGTGCTGGGCAAGCGGGTGGATGTGCCCGTACTCCGGGATCAGCCGGCGCCGGTCTCGCCCAAAGCCTCTTCCGATGCGATTCAGCCCGCCCGCAGCGATTCGCGCTTGCATGGTCAGAGCCAGCCGAGGCTGACCGCGGCCGAGGGCGATCTGGCGCGCTCGACGACGGGCCGTCAGACACCTGTCACATCGGAGAGGCCGGTGCCCTTGGCCTCCGCGCAGACCTCCCTGAGTCGCGCTGCCGTGGAGATATCCCAACTGCTGGCACGCCATCCGGTGGCGCAGAGCTCGGCCATCACGGCCACCGCGGCTCTGCTGTCGGCGCGCAACCCCAGCGCCGAGGCGGCGGCCAGCGCACTCTCCAACAGTATCAGCGGCAGCGGGGTGTTCTATGAGTCTCATCTGTCGCGTTGGCTGCAGGGCAACTATCCGCTGGCCAAACTTTGGCAGGAGCCACAGGCCTGGATGGGGCTCAGCTTTCGTCCCAGCCCTCAACCCCAGGCTGCCTTTTCGCCGCTGCTGGCGGCGTGGCGCTCACTGCTGCTCGAGCGCCCAGGTGTCTCGTCTTCTGGTCCGGCCCCGCGCAGTGACAGGCACGCCGGAAACGCCGCTGCCGCAGCCAGCGCGGTGCCGCGAAGTGGTACGCCCGCGACGTCGTCCAGTGTCCCTGCCGGAGCGTATCGGGCGGATGGCACTCAGGTCGCAGCGCGGCCGGCTGCCGCTGTGACGGCTGCGCCGCCACCGCTGGGGGGGGGGCAAGTCACGGCGGGTGACGATATGGTCTCGCCAAGGCAGGTGCATCAGCTGTCGCATCAGCCGCCCGAGCATCTACAGTCGCTGGTACGTCATCAGCTCGAGCTGGTAGCGTCGCCGACGCTGCGCTGGGAGGGGCAACTGCTGCCGGGCATGCCGATGTTCTTCATGCTCACGGAGATGCCCTATCGGGAATCGCACGAGCAATCGGAGGGCTCAGGCGAACGTGAGCAGGCACAGCGACAGTGGCGTGGCGAGATTCGTCTGACGCTGCCGCGGTTGGGCGAGATCGAGGTCGAGCTGGAAAGTGTCACCGCCGATCACTGGCGCGTCGTCATTGGCGCAAGCGATGCGCAGGCGCAGCAACGCATCGTCGAGGCGTTGCCGGCGCTGCGCGAGCAGCTCAACGCAAGGCAGCTGCGCGTCGATCTCGACATGGCCGAGGAGAAGCTGGCATGAGCGACAGCGATTCGCGTAAGCGCGCCGTAGCCCTGGCCTACTCTGGCGAGCGTCACGATGCACCGAGGGTGGTCGCCAAGGGGTATGGCGATGTGGCCGAACGCATCATTGCCTCGGCCAGCGCCGCGGGCATCTTCGTACACGATGCGCCCGAGCTGGTAGCGCTGTTGATGCAGGTCGACCTCGACGAACGCATTCCCGAGTCGCTCTACCAGGTGGTCGCAGAGCTGCTGGTATGGATTGCCCAGGTCGATGGTACCGCGCTGACGGTCGACGCCCATCGACCAGGCCCTGTAGCCAGCGAGTGAACGGCGAGGGTGTGGCTCATCATTCTGTAACGTTAGAGCGTTAACTTTCCCAAAATACCCTGAACAATCAGTCACCTTGGGTTCGAATTAAGGTGTTTGCCCCACAAATTCGGTTACGGCGAGAAAAATTTAGTAACAAAGGTTGATTTTTTTCATCCGGAAGTTGCACACTATATCCATCAAAAAGATCTGATGTAAGTGAGATTGACTTACAAACAGACGGAGCGTCCGGCTCACGGGCGCCAACAAAAAACCCACACGCAGGGACCCCAGGCATGCACAAGAACGGCTATCTCGAAGACATCCAAGACCTCAACCTGTCTTATCTGCTTTTAGTTCAGCGGCTTCTGAATGAAGACCGCGAGACCGCCATGTTCCGCTTGAATCTCGATGCCGAGATGGCTGACGCCATTGCCGGGCTATCGATCAAGCAGTTGACGCAGCTGTCACGCACCAATCAGCTACTTTGCCATCTGCGCTTCTCCGATGCGCGCCAGCTCGATCTGCTGCTCAACAATCCGCGTGCCCAGGGGCTCAGTCAGACCCATGCCGCGCTGCTGATGGCGGGGGCCAATCGTGCCGTGCTGCCATCATCCCAGGAGGTCTGAGCCATGAGCGACAAGAGCCTGGTGGGGGAGATGCTGCAGGTTCAACTGGCCATCGAGCTGATCGAGTTGGGCGCTCGGCTGCAGGTGCTCGAGACCGAGACCGCACTGAGCCGTGGTCGGCTCATCAAGTTGTACAAGGAAGTCAAGGGGATGTCGCCGCCCAAGGGGATGCTGCCGTTCTCGGCTGACTGGTTCGTCACCTGGCTGCCCAATATCCACTCGTCGCTGTTCTACAACGTCTACCGCCGTCTCCACGAGGAGCTTGGCTGCGAGCGCATGAGCGCCTTCGTCAAGGCCTACCGGCTCTACCTGGAGCAGGTGCAGCTGGATCAGGCTGAGCCTACGCTCGGGCTGACCCGCGCCTGGACCCTGGTGCGTTTCTTCGAGAGCGATCTGCTTCAGCTCTCGCGCTGCCAGAGCTGCGGCGGCGACTTCGTCGCCCACGCCCACAGCCCCACGCGGGATTACGTCTGTGGCATCTGTCAGCCGCCGTCGCGGGCTGGCAAGACGCGCAAGGCCAAGCAGGGTGCCGGCAGCGAAGAGCCGGCTGGCGATCACGAGCAAGTGCAGCCGCTGCGCCGCATCGCTTCGCGCTGAGCGGGGGAGTGCGACCCAGGACGGACCCCTTCGGGGGTCCGTTTTGCGTTTCAGGGTCGCGTGTCTGTGTGCCCGGGTTATGCGCTTTTCTATGCCGCTCACCCTCAAGTGAACCCCAGCGTCTGCCGATAGAGAAGGCAGATTCGCCATGCATCGTCGCCGGGAGCGTGCCTCGTGTTGATTTTAATCGGTTACATCGTTGTCATCGGCAGCGTCTTCGGAGGCTACGCGGCGATCGGCGGCCACCTGGGCGCGCTGATACAGCCCTGGGAGTTCGTGATGATCGGGGGGGCTGCGGTCGGTGCCTTCATCTGTGCCAATAACGGCAAGGCGATCAAGGCAACGCTGAGATCGTTCTCCAAACTCAAGCGGACCAAGCGCTACAACAAGATGATGTACATGGAGCTGATGGCGCTCCAGTACCGTCTGCTGACCAAGGCGCGCCGCGACGGGATGTTGGCGATCGAGCGCGACATCGATTCTCCCCAAGAAAGCGCGATTTTCGGGGACTACCCCAAGATTCTTTCCGATCCCATGATCATGGCGTTCCTGACCGATTATCTGCGCCTGATGGTCAGCGGCAACATGGATCCATTCGAGATCGATGCGTTGATGGAGCACGAGATCGAGACCTTCCAGCACGAGGCTGAGGTGCCCGCGCATTCGCTCTCCGCGGTTGGTGATGGTTTGCCTGCTTTCGGTATCGTGGCCGCGGTCATGGGAGTGGTTCATGCCTTGGGTGCCGCCGATCAGGGTGCGGCGATGATGGGGCAGATGATTGCCCAGGCGCTGGTGGGCACCTTTGCCGGGATCCTCATGGCGTACGGCTTCGTCACCCCGGTGGCTCACCATCTCAATCTCCAGGTGAGTGAGGCGACCAAGATGCTGCAGTGCATTCGCGTGACCTTGATGGCCAGTCTCAACGGTCTGGCTCCGCAGCTGGCGGTGGAGTTCGGCCGCAAGGCGCTGTTCACCGCGGTGCGGCCGTCGTTCAGTGAGCTCGAGGAGCATGTGCGCTCGAGCGGCCAGACCCTGCGAGGAACCGGGACGGATAACTCATGAGTGCGGGGGGCGATCGGCGGCCGATTATCGTCAAGCGCAAACGCGTCCAGAAAGGCGGGCATCACGGTGGCTCATGGAAAATCGCTTACGCCGACTTCATGACCGCGCTGATGGCGCTGTTCCTGGTGCTATGGATTCTCTCGACCGTCAGCGAAAACGAGCTCGAAAGTATCGCCGAATACTTCCGCACGCCGCTGGCGGTGGCATTGACCGGCGGTGACAAGAATACCGCCAGTACCAGCGCCATTCCCGGCGGTGGCGCCGATCCCACTGCCAGCAAAGGCGAGGTGCGTCGGATCGATATCCGTGAGCAGACCCGCCCGAGCGACGAGCAGCGCATGCTGCGTGCCCTGCGTGATCGCCTGAGCAGCGTGATCCGCAATGACCCCCAGTTACGCCAGCTGCAGTCGCAGCTGCGCATGGACTTCTCCCCTGAAGGGCTGCGCGTGCAGATCGTCGATAGCGATCAGCGGCCGATGTTCGAGCTCGGCAGCGATCGACTGGAGCCCTATATGGTCAAGATCCTGCACAAGATCGCACCGGTGCTCAACGAGATGCCCAACCTTATCAGTATCAGCGGGCATACCGATGCGCTGCCCTATGCCGGTGGCGAAAAAGGCTATAGCAACTGGGAGCTCTCCGCCGACCGCGCCAACGCCTCGCGGCGCGAATTGATCGCCGGTGGACTGTCGCCCGACAAGCTGTTGCGCGTCGCCGGCATGGGCTCTCGCGTAACGCTGCCGGGTACCGACCCGACCGATGCCGTCAATCGTCGTATCAGCATCGTCGTACTCGACAATCGCGCCTCAAGGGCGATCGAGCAGCGCGACGAAGCAGCGCTGCCGAACCCGCTGGATGATCAAGGGCAGCCCGAAGAGGGTGGGGCAATGCCGACGCCGTCAACCACGTCGCCCGGCAGCGACGCGGTACCCGCGATACCGGCATCGGCAGTTGACGAGACCACGCCGGGCGGCCCGATTCCGTCAGCAGCGCCGGCTGCCTCGGCTCCGATGGCTGCCGGTGCCGCGCAGTCCGAGTAGACGTCAGCGCTCGCGCGTCGGGTCGTATCTGGCTTGCGGCATGCCAGAACGGGGTCGAGGAGTCCTGGGTATCTCGCCCTTGCGCTCGCTGCCAGCCGCACGACCGCGTGGTGTGCGCCATGTCAGAAGACATCCACCGCGCTGAGCCTCTCGCCCGCCAGGCGGGCTGCCGATAAGGGTATTTAACGGCAATGCCTAAACAATCCTCATGCGCTGCCGATAGTGGCAAGTAACGACGCTGTTCAGCGCAGGGGTTGCCATGAACAGGCGTTGGTGCAAGCGGTTAGGCCGCGCCGAGGTCGCTATCGTGCCAGCATTATCAATGGCTTGGGTACTTCATAATGGACATAAGTGATTTTTACGACACGTTCTTCGAAGAGGCCGAGGAGCTTCTGGCGGACATGGAACGCCTGCTGCTCGAGCTGGACGTGGATGATCCCGATGTCGAGGATCTCAACGCCATCTTCCGGGCCGCGCACTCCATCAAGGGCGGCGCGGGTACGTTCGGTTTCACGGTTCTCCAGGAGACGACGCACATCCTGGAGAACCTACTCGACTATACCCGGCGTGGCGAATTGACCCTGCGCCGCGACATCGTCGATACGTTCCTGGAAACCAAAGATATGCTTCACGATCAACTGGATGCCTACCGCAACGGCAATGAACCCGACGCCGAGGCCTTCGAGCGCATCTGTCGCATCCTCCAGCAGATCGCGCAGGACGAGCTGGGTCTGCGCAACGCCGTCTCCGCCACTGCAGCGGCGGAAACACCGGCGGCCGCGCCGGCGCCTGTCGCAGAGCCCGAGCCCGAGCCCCAGCCAGCAGCCTCTGCTGCCAGCGAACCCGCGACCTCTGGGGCGCGTCAGCTCACCATTACGTTGCTTGGGGTGAGTGCCAAGGACCGCGAGCTGCTGGTCGAGGAGCTCAAGCACTTTGGTGACATCGGCGCCCAATCTGGCGACGAGACGCGCTTCCAGGTGAGCCTCGAGAGCTCGGAGTCCCAGAGCGATATCGAAGCGGTGCTCTGCTTTATCATCGAGCCCGAGCAGTTGCAGGTCGAGGTGTCCGCGCCTGTCAGTGCTCCCTCGGCCAGTGCCAGCGCGCCTGCCGCCAGTGCCCACGACGCCGAGCCTGCGTCTGCAGCGTCCGTCCAGGCCAGCGCGCCGGCCGCGGGTGGTCCCGAGGAGAGTGCGGCGACGGCGCCTGCCGCCAAGCCGCCCGCTGCCGGTGGCCCCAAGTCGAAGGCGGCGGCCAAGGCCAAGGCCAAGGGCGGCGAATCCGGCACCATCCGGGTGCCCGTCGACAAGGTCGATCAGATCATCAACCTGGTCGGCGAGCTGATCATTACTCAGTCGATGCTCGAGCAGACCGCTAGCGACATGGATATCGTCTCCCACGGCCCGCTGGTCAATGGCATGAACCTGCTCCAGCGTAACGCGCGCGATCTGCAGGAGGCGGTGATGTCGGTGCGTATGATGCCGATGGACTACGTCTTCAGCCGCTTCCCGCGACTGGTGCGCGATCTGGCCGACAAGCTGGGTAAGGACGTCGAGCTGGTCACCGAAGGGAAATCGACCGAGCTCGACAAGAGCCTGATCGAGCGCATCATCGATCCGCTCACCCACTTGGTGCGCAACAGTCTCGACCATGGCCTCGAGTCGCCTGACAAGCGCGAGGCCGCAGGCAAGTCGCCCACGGGTCGACTGACGCTCTCGGCCCAGCATCAGGGTGGCAACATCCTGATCGAGGTGATCGATGACGGCGCCGGACTCAGCCGCGAAAAGATCCTGGCCAAGGCCCGCGCCAACGGTCTGACCATCCCGGATAACATCAGTGACGACGATGTCTGGCAGATGATCTTCGCGCCGGGCTTCTCCACCGCCGAGCAGGTCAGTGACGTCTCCGGACGCGGCGTGGGCATGGATGTGGTCAAGCGGAACATCCAGGAAATGGGCGGCCACGTCGAGATCATGAGCCAGCCGGGCAAGGGTACCAACACGCGAATCGTGCTGCCGCTGACGCTCGCCATCCTCGACGGCATGTCGATCCGCTGCGGCGAGGAGACCTTCCTGCTGCCGCTCAACGCCGTGCTCGAATCGCTGCAGCCGCTGGACGAGGATATCTACTCGATGGCCGGTGATGACCAGGTGCTCAAAGTGCGCGACGAGTACCTGCCCATCATCACGCTGCACCATGCGCTCGACATCCCAGGTGCCAAGACCACGGTGACCGAGGCGATCGCCGTGATCGTGCAGGGCGAGGGACGTCGCTATGCATTGCTGGTCGATGACCTGATCGGTCAGCAGCAGGTCGTGGTGAAGAACCTGGAAACCAACTATCGCCGGGTGCCGGGTATCTCCGCGGCGACCATCCTGGGTGACGGTAGCGTCGCCTTGATTCTCGATATCGCCGACTTGCATCGCCTCGATCGGCGCAAGTCCCAGCAGCGCCATCAGGCGAAACACCATCATTCAGTGGAGGTACAGCCAGCATGACAGCACAAGCGAGTGTGGCGGCCATCGTCAGCGAGGCAGCCAGCAACGAATATCTGGTCTTCTCCCTGGGCGACGAGGAGTATGCGGTCGATATCCTCAAGGTCCAGGAGATCCGGGGCTACGAGAACGTTACCCGTATCGCCAACGTGCCCGAGTTCATCAAGGGCGTGACCAATCTGCGTGGCGTGATCGTGCCGATCATCGATCTGCGTCTGAAATTCCATCTCGAGAACGTCGAATATGGCGGTCAGACGGTGGTCATCGTGGTCAATGTGGCCGATCGCATCGTGGGTATCGTGGTCGACGGCGTCTCCGACGTCATGAGCCTCACGCCGGATCAGATCAAGCCGGCTCCCGAGTTCGGAGTCACCCTCTCTTCCGACTACCTGAACGGTATCGGCAGTCTCGATGATCGGATGCTGGTGCTGGTGGACATCGAGAAGTTGTTGACTCACGAAGAGATGCAGCTGGTCGACCGTACCGCCACCCAGGGTTGAGCTATCGCTAGCGCGATGTAGATCAAGACCGCAGCCTCGGCTGCGGTCTTGCGTTTGGAGCCCCCGATTTTCGACGTCGTCGCTCTCGACACGTGGCGGCGGTGGGCAAGTCAGGCCGATCGAGGCATCCAGCGGTGCGATGGGGGCCTCATGGGGGAGGCGAATCAGGGATGATTCAGGTGGCGGTCCATTCAGGCCACGTCGATGACAGACCATGGAAGGTTTAAGACAACGCTGTATTAGCCGATATAGCCAAAGTTATCGATTCCGCGCGGTGTCACGCGATTCACGTTATAGCCGACGCAGGCATCGATTAGCGGCACTATCCAACCTTCAGGAATGTAATGACATGTTGAACCTTCGTGATTGGACCATGCGCCGCAAGCTGTGGGCGACCCTGATTCTGATGTGGGTCGGATTGATCATGGTCGCTGGATGGTCACTCTATTCCATGCGCGCCAATCTTTTCGAGCAGCGAACCCAGAGTCTCGAGTACTTCATCGGCAGTGCCAAGCAGCTGGTCGACAGCTACGTCGATCAGGCGCAGCAGGGCAAATTGAGCAAGCAGGAGGCCGAGGCGCGCGCCATTGCCGATCTCTCTCATCTCAGTTTCGGCGCCGATGGCTATCTGTTCGTCTTCGACTCCAAGCTCGATATCGTCTATCACCCGCGCCGCGATACCGGCAGTAGCATGCGTGATTACCAGGACCCCAACGGCAACTATCTCTATCGCGACATGCTCGCTGCGGGGCAGCAGCCGGGCGGTGGCCTGGTGCGCTACGTATCGCGGCGCAGCGGCGGCGACAAGATGTTCGACAAGCTGAGCTACGTCATGCGCGTCCCGGCGTGGGACTGGCAGATCGCCACCGGGGTCTACGTCGATGATATCGACGCCATCATCATGCGTGGCCTGCTGGTCTACCTCGGCCTGATCCTGGCCATCGGCGGCGTGCTGTCGCTGATCATGGCCTGGGTCATTCGTAACGTGCTGTCGCGTCTGGGTGGTGATCCGGGACACGCTCGGGAGCGCGTCCAGCGTATCGCCGACGGAGACTTCACCCAGCCCCTGGCACTCAAGTCCGGCGACGACAGCAGCTTGCTGCACGCCATCGAGGGCATGCGCCAACGGCTCAACGATACCTTTGCCGACGTTCGCGCCAGTGCCGAGTGGGTCAACGTGGGCGCAGGGCAGATCGCCAGCGGTAACCAGGATCTGGCGGTGCGTACCGACCAGCAGTCGGCGGCGATCGTCGAGACCGCCTCGAGCATGGAGCAGTTGACCCAGACCGTGCGTCACAACGCCGACAACGCCGATGCCGCGACCCAGGCTGCGGCGCAGACCCGCGACCGGGCCCAGCAGGGCGGCAGCATGATGCATGATGTCGAATCGACCATGGCCAAGATCCAGGAGAGTTCGCGTCGCATGGCCGAGATCGTCGACATGATCGACAACATCGCTTTCCAGACCAATATCCTGGCGCTCAACGCCTCGGTCGAGGCGGCGCGCGCGGGTACCGCGGGCCGCGGCTTTGCCGTGGTCGCCGAGGAAGTACGTAACCTGGCCAGCCGCAGTGCCGACGCCTCGCGCGAGATTCGCGGCCTGATCGGTACCGCCGGGGAACAAGTGGAGACTGGGGTCGACCTGGTCGGCAAGGTCGGTGCGGCGATGGAAGAGATCGTGGCGTCGGTATCCAGTGTCAGCGGCCTGATGGACGAGATCGCAAGTGCCTCGCGCGAGCAGCGTAGTGGCATCGAACAGGTCAATCAGGCGATCTCCGAACTCGATCAGGTCACCGGTCAGAACGCCAGCCTGGTACAGCAGACCGCCAGTGCCTCGCAGTCCCTGGTCGAGCAGGCCAAACGCCTCGAAGCGGCGCTCGAGCAGTATCGCGTGCAGGCCAGCGATGCGCCTGACAGCCATCTCCAGGTCGGGCGGCAGCCCGCAGCGCGGGCTCGACTGGCGTCAGCGCCGGCCACGGCCTGAGGTAGGACACCGTAGCCAAGACTAAAGTTCGGGCCCGGTGCGCCGATAGCTAGAGCAACTAATAAAGCGGGTACGGGAAGCGTAATCAGCTCGTTACCGTACCCGAAACAATACCAGGGAAACTGCCATGCGAAACAACCAACCCGTGATCGACCGGGAAGTCCCGCTGGACGACGACGCCTATTTGATTTCGCGCACCGATCTCGATAGTCGGATCACCTATGCCAATCCGGCCTTCGTCAGTGTCAGCGGTTTTGGCTACGAGGAGCTGCTCGGGGAGCCGCACAACATCGTGCGCCATCCCGACATGCCGCCGGCAGCCTTCGCCGATCTGTGGCAGACCCTGAAGCAGGGCAAGGCCTGGACCGGGGTGATCAAGAACCGTTGTAAGGACGGCAGTTTCTACTGGGTGCAGTCGACGGTGACGCCGATCATCGATGGCGGAGAAGTGGTTGGTTACACCTCGGTGCGCGTCAAGCCCAGCGACGAGGAGCGCAAGCTCGCCGAGGCGGTCTATCCGCGCATGCTCGCCGGCCGTGGTCGCGGCTACCGCCTGCAGCAGGGGCGTCTGCAACGGCGTGGTGTGTTGGCGGCCCTCGGACGTTTCAATCTGGGCTCGCTCAAGGGTCGTCTGATCGCGATGATGTTGTTTGCGCTCTTGATTCTGGTGGCCAGTGGAGGGGTCGCGGTCTATGCGCTCAATGCCAGCGGCGAGCGCTTGCATACGCTCGCCGAGGAGGGTATGGGCGATCTGGCGCGTCTGCAGAAGATCGATCAGTTGATGTCGAAGGGGCGCGACCTGGTGTCAAAACCGGTCAGTAATCCCATGGCCGCCGATCTGGCACCGGTCAAAACCCAAGTCGATGCCTTGATCGGCGAATTGCAATCCACCTGGCAGGCCTACTATGAAGGTCGCCCGGAGAATCACACTCCCGCGGCCGAGACGTTCGCTGCCGATCTGCAGCGCTATCGGGAGCAGGGTCTGGGCGCGGTGATGAAGGCGCTGGAGGGCGGCGATTTCTACCAGTCCTACGTTGCCTTCAACGATGTCCTGCAGGCGGACAGCGACAAGAGCAGCGCCGATCTCAACGCGCTGGTGAAAGCCAAGCGCAGCAGCGCTCAGGAGATGGTCGCGACCGCCGAAGCGGCTCAGCATCGGGCCCTGATGGTGTTGATCGGTCTGCTGTTAGCTGGTGCCTTGGTGCTGTTGATCATCGGTGCGTCGACGATCCGCGCTGCGCTCAGACCCGTGCGCGAGGCACTCGACTTCACCCGTCAGATCGCTTCCGGCAACCTCGGCGCCGAGCTGAACCAGCGGCGCAAGGATGAACTGGGGCAGTTGATCATCGCGCTCAATGGCATGCGCCAGAGCCTGGGAACCATCGTCGGTGATGTCGATGCCAATGTGGCGGTGGTGCGTCCGGCGACCCAGGATATCGCCCAGGGCAACGAGGATCTGTCCACGCGTACCGAGCAGCAGGCCGCCTCCCTGGCGGAGACGGCGAGCAGCATGGAGCAGATGACCGCGACGGTGAAGCAGAATGCTGACAATGCGCGCCAGGCGAGCCAGCTGGCGGGGGGCGCGGCCGACACGGTCAGACGCAGTGGCGAAGTCATGGGGCAGGTGGTCGACACCATGGGGCGGATCACCGATAGCTCGCGCAAGGTCGGGGATATCGTTGGCTTGATCGACTCGATCGCCTTCCAGACCAATATCCTGGCGCTCAACGCCTCGGTCGAGGCGGCGCGAGCCGGGGAGCAAGGGCGCGGCTTTGCGGTGGTGGCCGGTGAAGTGCGCAGTCTGGCCAGCCGCAGCGCCGACGCGGCCAAGGAGATTCGCACCCTGATCGACAGCTCGAACAATGAAGTCGGGCACGGCGCGGATCTGGTACGCGAGGCCGAAGGCGCGATCGGAGAGGTCGTCGATGCGGTGACCCGAGTCAATGACATCATCAGCGAGATATCGGCCGCCTCCGAAGAGCAGACCAGCGGAATTCAGCAGATCAGTCAGGCGGTGGCACAGATGGACGAGGTGACACAGCAGAACGCCCAGCGCGTGCAAACCAGCGCGGCGTCCGCGGTGGAGCTGCGCACCAGCGTCGACAGCCTGGCACGCTCCATTGCGGTATTCCGGCTTGCCGGAAGTGGTAAAGAGCGGGTGCCCGGTGGTGGCCGAGAGCCGCGCCTGGCGCCTAACCAGGCAGCGTCGAAACGTGCTGCCCCGGCGTTGGTATCGAGCGACAAGTCCCGGGCACGCCCGGCCGGCGGTAACGATGCAGGGGAGTGGGAGGCATTTTGAAAAACGATCAGACCATGTTTGCTGCTGCCAATTCGGAAGCAGCCGATGCCCCGGCGAGCTTCTCTCGCGATCTCGATTTCACCGTGCGCGACTTCGAGCGGGTGCGGGCGTTGATCTACCGGCGCGCGGGTATCGTCATGGCCGACAACAAGCGCGAGATGGTCTATAGCCGTCTGGCCAAGCGCTTGAGGCTACATGGCATGACCCGCTTCGGCGACTACCTGGCGCACCTCGACGCTCGACCGGACTCCGACGAGTGGGAGGCGTTCACCAACGCGCTGACGACCAATCTCACTGCCTTCTTCCGTGAGGCTCACCACTTCCCGGTGCTGGCGGAGGAGATCAAGCGCCGCGGCCCCAGCATCAAGATCTGGTGTGCCGGCGCCTCGACTGGCGAGGAACCCTACTCGCTGGCGATGACCGTGCAGGAAGCGCTGGGTTCGGCGGCGTCGCAGGTCAAGATCCTGGCCACCGACATCGACACCGAAGCGCTCAATACTGCGCGCCAGGGCATTTATCCGCTGGAGGCGGTGGAAAAGCTGGGTGAGGCGCGCTGTCGGCGCTTCTTCCAGCGTGGCAGCGGCGCGCGTGCGGGCAAGGCGCGGGTGCGGCCGGAACTCGCATCGATGATCGATTTCCGCACGCTCAACCTGGTCACTGACAAGTGGTCGCTGAACGCACCTTTCGACATCATTTTCTGTCGTAACGTGATGATCTATTTCGACAAGGAGACCCAGTCGGCGATCCTGCGTCGCTTCGCCTCGCAGATGAAGCCGGATGGTCTGCTGTTCGCCGGTCACTCCGAGAACTTTTCGTTTCTGAATCAGACGTTCCGCCTGCGCGGTCAGACCATCTATACCCTGGCGGCGAATGCCGTCGCCGGCGCCGCGCGAGGAGGGCGCTCAGCATGAAACCTCGGATCAAGGTACTGTGCGTCGACGACTCGGCGCTGATTCGCGATCTGATGACCAAGATCATCGAGTCGCAGCCGGATATGGAGGTCGTGGCCACCGCGCCCGATCCGCTGGTGGCGCGGGATCTGATCAAGCGCCACAACCCGGATGTGCTGACCCTGGACGTCGAGATGCCGCGAATGGATGGGCTCGACTTCCTCGAACGCCTGATGCGCCTGCGCCCCATGCCGGTGCTGATGGTCTCCTCGCTGACCCAGCGCGGCTCCGAGATCACCCTGCGGGCGCTGGAGCTGGGGGCGGTCGATTTCGTCGCCAAGCCCGAGGTGGGCATTCGCGAAGGCATGCTCGAGTATGCCGACATGATCGCCGACAAGGTGCGCGCTGCGGCGCAGGCGCGGCCGCGTCGTCAGCCCGAGACGGCGACGCCGGCGGTGCCCCGCGAGGCGCTCAAGGCGCCGATGCTGTCGAGCGAGAAGTTGATCATCATCGGCGCTTCCACCGGCGGTACCGAGGCGATTCGTCAGGTGCTCGAGCCGCTGCCCGCCAACAGCCCGGCGATTCTGGTGACCCAGCACATGCCGAGCGGTTTCACGCGCTCGTTCGCCGAGCGCCTCGACCGCCTGTGCCGGGTCACGGTCAAGGAGGCCGAGCAAGGCGAGCGTGTGCTACCCGGGCACGTCTACATCGCGCCCGGCGACTGGCACATGCGCCTGGCACGCTCCGGGGCCAACTACGTGATCGCGCTGGACGACACCGCGCCGGTCAATCGCCATCGGCCCTCGGTCGATGTGCTGTTCGACTCGGCGGCCAGCTGCGCCGGCCGTAACGCGGTCGGGGTGATTCTCACCGGCATGGGCAAGGACGGTGCTGCCGGTCTGCTCAAGATGCGCCAGGCTGGGTCGCACACCGTGGCCCAGGACGAGGCCAGCTGCGTGGTGTTCGGCATGCCCAAAGAGGCGATAGCCCTGGGGGGCGCCGAAGAGATCGTGTCGCTGCCGGATATCGCGCGCCATCTGGTACAGCAGATGCACGCTTCCGGTCGCGCACAGCGAGTGTAAAGCTGACGGCGCGGTTGCCGATAATCAGGGCAACCGCCCGCGTATTGACAAGGATTGAGGAAAGACGATGGCTGACAAGAACATGAGCATTCTGGTCGTGGATGACTTCCCGACCATGCGACGAATCGTGCGCAGCCTGCTCAAAGAGCTCGGGTTCGAGAACGTCGAAGAGGCGGAAGATGGTCAGGAAGCGCTGACCAAGCTGCGCGCCGGCGGGTTCGAGTTCGTGGTCTCGGACTGGAACATGCCCAATCTGGACGGTCTCGAGATGCTCAAGGAGATCCGCCAGGATCCGGCGCTGTCGTCACTGCCGGTCCTGATGGTCACGGCAGAAGCCAAGAAAGAGAACATCATTGCGGCGGCCCAGGCCGGCGCCAACGGCTACGTCGTCAAGCCGTTCACGGCTGCCACGCTGGAAGAGAAGCTCAACAAAATTTTCGAAAAACTGGGCAAATGACGCCACAGGAGGGTAGATCATGAGCGGTGCCAACCCTCAAGAGACGGCGGCTCCCGACGACCTGATTCGTCGCATCGGCCATCTCACGCGCATGCTGCGCGACAACATGCGCGAGCTGGGCCTGGACAAGGAGGTCGAGCGCGCGGCCCAGGCGATTCCCGATGCTCGCGACCGCCTGAGTTACGTCGCTTCGATGACCGAGCAGGCCGCCGAGCGGGCGCTCAACGCCATCGACCAGGCTCAGCCGATCCAGAACTCGCTGGAGAGCGAAGCGCTGGCGCTCGACAAACGTTGGGACGCCTGGTTCGCCGAGCCCAAGGAGCTCGACGAGGCCAAGGCGCTGGTCACCGACACCCGCAGCTACCTGCAGGCAGTACCCAAGCAGACCAGCGCCACCAATGCGCAGCTGCTCGAGATCATGATGGCCCAGGACTTCCAGGATCTCACCGGTCAGGTGATCAAGAAGATGATGGACGTCATCCGCGAGATCGAACAGCAGTTGCTGCAGGTGCTGATCGACAACGCCCCGGACAGTGCCGAGCGGCGCGAGCTCTCGGCGACCGTCGCAGCCAAGCAGTCGAATTCGCTGCTTAACGGCCCCCAGATCAACCCCCAGGCCGCCGACGTGGTGAGCAATCAGGATCAGGTCGACGACCTGCTCGACAGTCTCGGCTTCTGAACCGATGCCGCGTCCCCGGCTGGGACGCGGCACTCTCTTTCTCTGCAGGCCGCTCTGTCGATAGTGCTTGATCGGGCAGCTTCTCCCTGCTGAGTTCCCATGCCGCGGCCCTGGACAGGGCCTCGGCCGGTGCGCCGTAGTCGCGCGACAAATAGCCGCCACTTGGGCGTGCTATTTCCGCCTTTGACTTTCCCCGCCGCCACGCAAAATGTCGTCCACGCGATGATGCGCCTCACTGTGGCGGAGTCCGCTTGGCCGAGCAGAACGACAGCGATCAGGAAAAGACCGAACCAGCGACACCTCGACGCCTGCAGAAGGCGCGCGAGGAGGGGCAGGTCGCACGCTCGCGTGAGCTCGCCACCTTCCTGCTGCTGGTCTGCGGTGTCGGCGGACTGTGGCTCATGGGGCATAGCCTGTACGACGACCTGGGCATGGTGATGGAACAGTCGTTCATGTTCGATCGCGGCATGATCTTCGACACCTCGCGCACGCTCAGCCACGTCTGGAGCCTGGGCCAGAGCACCCTGATCGTGCTGCTGCCGCTGTTTTTGCTGTTTGCGGTGGCGGCGGTGCTCGGCCACACGCTGCTCGGTGGCTGGCTGATGTCGGCCAAGTCGATGGCGCCGCAGCTCAGCAAGCTCAACCCGCTCAAGGGGTTGAAGCGCATGTTCTCGACCCAGGCGCTGGCCGAGCTGGCCAAGGCGATCGCCAAGTCGGCGCTGGTCGGCGGGGTCGGCGTCTACTATCTGTGGTCGCACAAGGGTAGCCTGCTCGGACTGATGGAGCTGCCGATACAGCAGGCGCTGGCCACGGCGATGCGCATCGCGGCGATCGGCTGTGGCTTGATCGTCGCCTCGATGATCGTGGTGATCCTGATCGATGTGCCCTATCAGATCTGGAGCCACCACAAGAAGTTGCGCATGAGCCGTGAAGATATCCGGCAGGAGCACAAGGAGAGCGAGGGCGACCCCCACGTCAAGGGGCGCATTCGTTCGCAGCAGCAGGCGATGGCGCGCCGACGCATGATGAGCAAGGTGCCCGCTGCCGACGTGATCGTCACCAACCCGACCCACTACGCCGTGGCGCTGAGCTACGAGCAGACGTCGATGGCCGCGCCCCGGGTGGTGGCGAAGGGCGCTGACGCAGTCGCCGCACGCATCCGCGAGCTGGGCGACGAGCACGGCATTCCCCGACTGGAGGCACCGCCGCTGGCGCGGGCGCTCTATCGCCACGTCGATCTCGACCACGAGATTCCGGCCGATCTGTATACCGCGGTTGCCGAGGTGCTGGCCTGGGCCTTCCGGCTCAAACAGGTAGCGAGCGAAGGGGGCGAGACGCCGCCGACGCCGCACGATCTTCCCGTCCCGCCGAGTCTCGACGATCGCGGTGACGGTACCGATATCCCCAAGGAGGGTGAATGAACGCGCTGACCCAGTGGTTCGGCCGGCAGCAGATGGCCGGCAGCTCACAGTTGAAGCTGCTGGCCGGCCCGGTGCTGATCATCATGATTCTGAGCATGATGATCCTGCCGCTGCCGCCGTTCGCGCTCGATCTCTTCTTCACCTTCAATATTGCGCTCTCGATCATGGTGCTGCTGGTCAGCATGTTCACCGAGAAGCCGCTCGACTTCGCGGCCTTTCCCGCGGTGCTGCTGTTCTCGACCCTGCTGCGACTGTCACTCAACGTGGCCTCGACCCGGGTGGTCCTCATGGACGGGCACGAAGGGGGAGACGCCGCAGGCAAGGTGATCGAGGCCTTCGGTGAATTCCTGATCGGCGGCAACTTCGCCGTGGGTCTGGTGGTGTTCCTGATTCTGGTGGTGATCAACTTCATGGTCATCACCAAGGGGGCCGGGCGTATCGCCGAGGTCGGCGCGCGTTTCACCCTGGATTCCATGCCGGGCAAGCAGATGGCGATCGACGCCGATCTCAACGCCGGCCTGATCGGTGAAGAGGACGCGCGTCGGCGGCGCAGCGAACTCAACCAGGAGTCCGAGTTCTACGGCTCCATGGATGGTGCCAGTAAGTTCGTGCGCGGTGACGCCATGGCGGGGCTCTTGATCATGGTGATCAACCTGATCGGCGGGCTGATGATCGGGATCGGCCAGCACGGCATGCCGTTCGCCGAAGCGGCCAAGACCTATACGCTGCTCACCGTGGGTGACGGCCTGGTGGCGCAGATCCCGGCGCTGGTCATCTCCACCGCGGCGGGTGTCACGGTCTCCCGCGTCAACACCGACCAGGACGTCGGTCAGCAGCTGCTCAGCCAGCTGTTCAACAATCCGCGGGTCATGTACCTCGCCGCCGGCGTGATGACGCTGCTCGGGGTCATCCCCGGCATGCCCAACCTGGTCTTCCTGCTATTCGCGATCGCCCTCGGCGGTCTCGGCTGGTGGCTGTCGCGCCAGAATCAGCAGCAGGCGGCGCAGCGCGTGGAGGAGAAGGCGCCCGCCGCGGTGCAGGAGACGCCCGAGGCGAGTTGGGACGATGTGCAACTGGTCGATACCCTGGGACTCGAAGTGGGGCACCGGCTGATTCCGCTGGTCGACCAGCGCCAGCAGGGCGAGCTGCTGGGACGGATCAAGAGCGTGCGCAAGAAGTTCGCCCAGGACGTCGGTTTCCTGCCCTCGGTGGTGCATATCCGCGACAACCTCGAGCTCAGCCCCAATACCTATGTGATCACTCTCAAGGGGGTCGAGATCGGGCGTGCCGAGGCGTTCCCCGGACGCTGGCTGGCGATCGACCCGGGCCAGGTCTCCGGGGCGATCGACGGCGTCGAGACCGAGGACCCGGCGTTCGGTCTCAAGGCCTACTGGATCGATACCGCCCAGCGCGAGCGCGCGCAGATCTACGGCTACACGGTGGTCGATGCCAGCACCGTGGTGGCGACCCATCTCAACCACCTGCTGCACGAGCACGCCGATGACATGCTCGGCCGCGCGGAGGTGCAGCAGCTGCTGGACAAGGTCTCCGAGCAGCAGAAGTCGCTGGTCGAGGACGTGGTGCCCAAGCTCGTTCCGCTCACCACGGTGCAGCGTATCCTGCAGAACCTGCTCGCCGAAGACGTGCCGATTCGCGATATGCACACCATCCTCGACGTGCTCGCCGAATTCGCGCCGCAGCAGACCGACGCCAACGAACTCACCGCCATTGTTCGCGTGGCGCTGGGCCGTGCCATCACCCAGCAGTGGTTCCCCGGGCACGAGCCGATGCATGTCATCGGGCTCGAGCCGCGCCTCGAGCAGGTGCTGACCCAGGCACTCAACAACGGTGGGGCACTCGAGCCGGGATTGGCCGATACCCTGATGAAGCAGGCCGCCGCTGCAGTCGAGCGCCAGCAGAGTCGTGACGAACCTGCGGTGCTGGTGGTCCAGCACGGCCTACGGGCGCTTTTGGCGCGTTTCCTGCGGCGGCAGATCAAGTCGCTGGTGGTGCTCTCTCAGGCGGAGATTCCCGACGACCGCACGCTGCGAGTCACCGCTACCATCGGTGGTAACGGCTGATGCGGCGCGCGGCGCTGATGGCCCTGACGCTGGCGATGTGCGCTACGCTGGGGATGAGTGCCGCGTTGGCCGCGGCGGCAGGTTCGTGGGTCGGCGCGCTGCCGCGGCAGGTGGTGGTGCCCAGTCAGCGCGCGCTGAGCAGCGATCCGGTCATGCCCCCCGCGCATCTCGGCCGGGCCAGCGTGACCCGCGTGGCCTGGCGCTTCGATGTCGAGGGCCCGGTTCAGGCCCTCGAGGCGCGGCTGTGCCAGGCCGAGCTCTGTGTGGCGCTGAACGCGACCCACGGCAGCACCCGGCGTTTCGCCGGCCGTGATGCCGGGCAGCCGCTGATGTTCTGGTTCCGTCTGCGGCCGCAGAGTGGCGCGCGCGCGGTGATCAGCCACGGTCAGGTCATGGTGGACTTCGACCGTGGCGCACCGCAGCAGCGCGACAAAAAGGCAAAATAGCGTCGCCGAGCCCGGGAATTTGACGGCTAGCGCTGGTCCCGGCGGCGCATAATGGATCGACTGGCACCGCTTTTGGGGTTGGGCCGGACGGGTTAATCACGAGGCGATTCGATGTATACCGTACAGGGCAAGATCGATCAGCGGGCAATGCTCGAACAGTACATGCCAATGGTGAGGCGACACGCGCTCTCGCTGCAGGTCCGGCTGCCCGCGAGTGTCGAACTCGATGATCTGATCCAGGCCGGCATGGTAGGTCTGCTCGATGCCATGGGGCGGTACGACAATGCCCATGGCGCCAGCTTCTCCACCTACGCCAATCAGCGTATTCGCGGCGCGATGATCGACGAGTTGCGTAGCCGCGACTGGATGCCGCGCAGCGTGCGCCGCAATGCGCGGGCGCTCGATCAGGCTGTCGGACGTCTGGAACAGCGGCTCGGGCGCACGCCCGAGGAGCGCGAGATCGCCCAGGAGATGGGCATCTCCCAGAGCGAGTACCACCAGCTGCTGACAGACGCCAACAACGGCTTCCTGCTCGCCTACGACGAGAGCGACAGCGAGAACGGGGTGGGTGCGGTCAGCGAAGGTGGGCCACCTTCACCCTTCGAGGCGCTGCTCGATGGTGACAACCGCGAGCGCCTCATGGCGGCGATCGATGCACTACCGGAGCGCGAGAAGCTGCTGCTGGGGCTCTACTACCAGGAGGAGCTGAATCTCAAGGAGATTGGCGCGGTGCTGGGGGTGAGTGAGTCTCGCGTGTGTCAGCTGCATAGTCAGGCGGTTGCCCGCCTGCGTAGCCGCCTGGTCAACTAGCCGCTTCCTGACAGTGGCCGCGCCAGCGGCAGCCTATCCGCATACCGCGACCCGGACGAGTCTCTCTTCGCCCGGGTCGCTGCTTTTCCGGCGCGGCGTCTTTTCAGTTGGGCTCAGGGGCTGCAGTCGGACTCAGGGTGTCTTGCCACTGCTCGGAAGCGACAGTTCGCTGGCAATGCGCTCACCGACCGCCTCCCAAGCCTCGCCCAGGGTGCGTACCAGCGCCGGATAGCCATCGGCGTTGAGCGGCCGGGTGATGTTGAAGGGCGCCTGACGCACCACGCGATTGCCCTCGCGTAACTGCCACTCACCCGACACCACCGCCTGGCCATCGTAGCGGCCCTGGAAGCGATCCACCTCGACGCTGAGACGCGCGTCACCGCCGCTGCCGGCACCCAGTACCAGCGTCTGCGGCAGTGCCTGGGTCAGGGTCTGGCGCAGGTTACGCGTCAGCTGACTGCCCAGGCTATCGGCCCACAGGTTCTGATTGGCGCTGTTGAGCTCGATATCGCTCAACTGCATCACGATGCCCTCCTGATCCAGATAGCTCGAGATCGCCACCGGCTGTACCACCAGCGTCGGCACGCTGACGCCGGTCACCGGTGGCACGTCGCCGACCGCCGGCAAGGTATAGCGGCTGGGATTGCTGGGCGTGCCGGCACAGCCGGCCAGGGTGAACAGGCCGGCGACCAGCAGCAGGCCGAGGGCGCTGCGGCCTGGACGCAGTTTTCGTATCTGCGCCCGGCGCAGCATCTTGCGCGTCGATGTGGTGGACAGTGTCTCAGGAGACGGTCTCATGGCGCGGCCCTCGGCGTCGGATCGGCCTGAACCTCACGATCGAAGATCAGGGCATTGGGTTTTTCGCTCAGCGTACGCGCCACCGGTTGCAGGTCGCGCATCAGCTGCTCCAGTTGCTTGAGCGTATCGTTGAGCTGACGGTAGCCGGACGATCCGGAGGAGAAGCCGTTCAGCGTGTTCTGCAGCTCCTCTAGGGTGTCGTTGACGCTACCCGGCAGCTGCTGGGTGGCTGGGTCGGAGACGATCGCGTTGACCGACTCGGCGATCTGCTGAACCTGTTCGAGGGTCTTCTGCGACGTCTGCATGGTCTTGTCCAGACTCGACAGGATCGGTTCGACCTTGAGGTTGTTGAGCTTGTCGAGCAGGTTGGAGACCTTCTGTTCGATCTGCGCAAAGCCGCCGGAGACCGTCGGGAAGACCGGCTTGCCATCGAATGTCATGGGTTTGTAGGCGGGGGCATCATCGCTGAAGTTGAGGTCGACGAAGAGCGCACCGGTGAGCAGGTTGCCGGCCTTGAGCGTGGCGCGCAGGCCGAGCTCCTTGAACATCTTCTCGAAGCGCTGGCGCACCTCTTGATCGTCGATCTTCTTGTTGATGTCCTTGCCGCTCTCCAGCCGCTGCGGCTCGATCCGGATCAGCACCGGGATCGCGAACTGGCTCAGGGTGTCCGGCTGTGGCGCGGTGAAGTGCCAGGGTACCGAGACCACGGTGCCCACGCGCACGCCGCGATACTCCACCGGGGCGCCGCGGCTCAGACCGCGCACGGTGTCATCGACCAGCAGTACGTAGTCGACGTACTGATCGTAAGTGCCCTCGCGGGCGCTCTCTTCGCTGTTATAGAGCGTGTAAGTGGCGTTCTGCTTGGCCGGGTTGCCCTGGGTCACGTCCTCCGGCACACCGAAGGTGACCCCGCCGCTGATCAGGGTTTCGAACGAGTCCAGGTTGACGCTGACGCCTTCGGAGTTGAGCTGCACGTCGATGCCCGAGGCGCTCCAGAAGCGTGTGGTGTCGGTCACCAGCGAATCGTAGGGCGCCTGAATGAATAGGCGATGGCGCATCTCGCGCTTGTCGGGGTCGAAGTCGGTGCTCTCGACGCGACCCACGGTGTAGCCCTGATAGGTGACCGGATCGCCGGCGCTGAGCGAGTTGCCCACCTGGCTGACCAGATTGATACGCAGCCCCGGTGCGTCGGGCGGGGCGACCGGCGGCTGATCGAGCACCTCGAAATGGTCCTGATACTTGCCGCTCTTGCCCGGTGCCAGCTGAATGTAGGCCCCTGAGAGCACCGTGCCCAGCCCGCTGATACCCTCGCGGCCGATACGCGGCTTGACCACCCAGAACCGGGTGTCAGTGTTGAGCATGCGCCCGGCATCGCTGGACATGCGTGCGGTCACCACGGTGTGGGAGAGGTCGTCGGAGAGGCGCACGCTCTCGACGTGTCCGACCTCGACGTTACGCGTCTTGATCAGCGTCTTGCCGGCTTCGATGCCCTCGGCGTTCTCCATATCCAGCGTCACCAGCGGGCCGCGGCTGGAGAAATTGTCCCATACCATCCAGGCGCCGATCAGCGCCGCCAGCAACGGCACGATCCAGATCGGCGACAGGCGCGACTGGGACAAGCGCTTGGCGCGCTGCAGCGAATCAGACATCGTCGGCTTCCTTGACCGGAGAGTAGGGAGACTGGCGCTTGAGGGCTGCGGGCATATGCGGTTGCACATCGCGCGTGTCCCAGATCAGGCGCGCGTCGAAGGTGATCGCCGCCAGCATGGTGATGACCACCACCGCGGCGAAGGCGAGCGCCGCCGGCCCCGGGGTGATCGCCAGCAGCGAACCGGCATGCACCAGGGAGACCAGGATCGCCACCACGAACACGTCGATCATCGACCAGCGGCCGATGAACTCGGTGATGCGATAGAGCTTGAGCCGCTTGTGGCGGTAGCTTAGCTGGCCGCGTCTGCGCACCACGATGCACAGCCATGCCAGGGCCAGAATCTTGCCGATGGGCACCACCACGCTGGCGGTGAAGATGATCAGCGCGATCGGCCAATCGCCGTGGGCGAGGAAGATCATGACACCGCCGATGATGGTCGAGGGGGTCTCGCTGCCCAGCGAGGTGGTGTTCATGATCGGATAGAGATTGGCCGGAATGTAGAAGATCACCGCTGCCAGCAGCAGTGCCCAGGTACGCTGCAGGCTGTGCGCGTTGCGAAAGCGCAGCCGCTCGCCGCAGCGCGCGCAGCGCCCGCGTCCGAAGTGGCTCAGCCGATTGACCAGGCCGCAGGTGGGGCAGCCGGTCACGCCCTGCGCCGCCGCCGGCTCACCGAGCCGGCAATGCTCCGGCGCGGGTGGCTCGCCGGCGAGGGAAAACCACATCCAGTCGATGTCCAGCGAGCGCGAGGTCCACAGCAGCAGCAGGGCAAAGGCACAGAACGACCAGAAAGAGAGCCCCAGATCGACCGAGGCCATGCCCGCGATCTTGATCAGGCTGACCAGGGCGCCGATCACGAAGACATCCGCCATCATCCAGGGGGATAGTTGCACCAGGGCGCGCGCAATGCGCCGGCTACGGGGCAGCGGTCGACGGCGTAGCAGACCGATCTGCAGCCAGATCACGCTGAGCAGGTAGAACACCGGCAGCACCACGATGGTCAGCAGCACCAGAATGCCGACGAAGGGCTCGTGGAAGTCGACCAGGCTGATCGCGGTATCGGTCAACTGAATGGCGTTGCTGACACCGCGTGCCTCGAAGCGAATGAAGGGAAAGCTCAGCGCCGCGATGAGGGCGATCAGCGCGGTGATCGCCAGCGCCAGACTGCGCTGGGCCGGGCGCGCGTGGCGGTGACTCAAGGTGTGGCCGCAGCGAGGGCAACTGGCACGCTGGTGAGGACGTAACGGCGGTAATGCCACCAGCAGGTCGCACTCATGGCAGGCGCGCAGCCGCCGACGCCGCGTGGCAGAGCGCCACGGCGCGGTGTCCTGAGCGACGGGGTGGTCGATACGCAGAGAGGCCAATCAAGCTTCCTTCGAGTTGCGGTCGTGCCGAGTCGTCATGTTACCTGAATACATACATTCATGCATGTTTGCTGGCTTGTCGGTAAGCCAGTGTAAGCCACGGCAGTCCGCGACTCGTCGGGCGTGCGGCACGCTGGTTCCGTGTCACGCTCCGATACTATAGTAGGTCAAGGCGCGAGTGCCTTAGAAGAACAATCGCTTACGCGGCGTCTAGGAGGAGAGCGCGCACCGTCAAGTGCGCTCGAGTGATCGCTATAAGGAGAGGGATAGCCATGCTGGCTCTTGGGGCAATCATCATTGGGCTGTTACTACTCGTCTGGAGCGCCGACCGTTTCGTCGAAGGGGCCGCCTCCACGGCGGGGCATCTGGGGCTGCCACCACTCCTGATCGGTATGCTGGTGATCGGCTTCGGCACCTCGGCGCCGGAGTTGATGGTATCAGCACTGGCGGCGAGCCAGGGTAACCCCGGGTTGGCCCTGGGCAACGCGTACGGTTCCAATATCGCCAATATCGGCCTGATCGTTGGGCTGGTGGCGCTGATCAGTCCGCTGATGGTGAATTCGCAGGTCATCCGTCAGGAGCTGCCGCTGCTCGGCGTGGCGACCCTGGTCTCGCTCTGGTGTCTACACGACGGTGAGATCTCGCGCGGCGACGCCGCACTGATGCTCGGGCTGCTGGCACTCTACTTGATCTACAGCGTGGCGCGCGCGCGGCGCCAGGATGACGACACTCTGGCGGTCGATGTCGAGAGTCATGCCGCGGCGCACGCCATGAGCCTCAAGCGCGGCCTGTTCTGGACCCTCTTCGGGCTGGTGCTGCTGATCGCCAGCTCACGGCTGCTGGTGTGGGGGGCGGTGAGCATCGCCCAGGCGCTGGGGGTCAGTGACCTGGTCATCGGCCTCACCGTGGTAGCGATCGGTACCTCGCTGCCGGAACTTGCCTCATCGCTGGTGGCGGTGCGCAAAGGGGAACACGACTTGGTACTCGGCAACGTAGTCGGCTCCAACTTCTTCAATACACTGGCGGTGGTGGGCTTGGCCGGGATGATCCATCCGATCGCCGTCGACGCCGTGGTAGTGACTCGAGACTGGCCGGTGATGGCGGGGCTGACCCTGGCGCTGCTGGTCTTTGGCATCGGTCTGCGCGGTCGCCAGGGGCGTATCAATCGACTCGAAGGCGGTGCGCTGCTGGCCAGCTTCATCGCCTACACCACCTGGCTGGTCGCCACCGTACTGGTATGAGGTCAGTGGCGCTCTAGCCAGCAGGGGAGCGCCAAAGGCAAGCGTCAGGGCTTGGCATATTGTCGCACCCTCAAGCGGGTGGCGACCCCGCTGCGAGCGTGGTGGGCGTCGCCAGCCCGCGTGGTTGGCGGCTTATGGCAGATTTGCCTAATGTTTGATCAGGGCCTGCGGCAGGGCTGCGACATTGCGACATCGTGTTAGCGGCTGTCAGCGCTCGTATCATCATTGCCAAGACCTGCGAGGGTCGATCTCCGCCGACCTCGACGGCCGGTCACTATAGAGGGAGCGCGCTCGGCAAAGCGGATGGCCCATCCGTTCCACCGGCTTGCGACGCTCTCGCACATCCGAGGAGCCAGCCATGGCACTAGATCCCATCCTACTCTCACGATTGCAGTTCGCGTTCGTGGTCTCTTTCCACGCCATCTTCCCGGTGTTCACCATCGGTCTGGCCTCCTATGTCGCCGTGCTGCAGGGGCTCTACGTCGCCACCGGTAACGCAGTATGGGACCGACTGGGCTACTTCTGGACCAAGATCTTCGCCGTGGTGTTCGGTATCGGCGTGGTCTCGGGCATCGTCATGGCGTTCCAGTTCGGTACCAACTGGAGCAACTTCGTGCGCTTCGCGGCCAATATCATCGGGCCGCTGCTCAGCTATGAGGTGATCACGGCGTTCTTCCTCGAGGCGGGGTTCCTCGGCGTGCTGCTGTTCGGCCGCCACCGGGTGTCACCCTCGGTGCACTTCTTCGCCGCACTGATGGTGGCGGTGGGCACCTTCATCTCGGCGTTCTGGATTCTGGTCTCCAACAGCTGGATGCAGACCCCTCAGGGCTTCGAGATTCGTGAGGGCGTGGCCCACGTGACCTCTTGGATGGAGGCGATGTTCACTCCGTCGTTCCCGTATCGCTTCGCCCACATGGCGCTGGCGGCCTTCCTCACCGGCGGTTTCGTGGTGTGCGGTGTCAGCGCCTGGTTCCTGATCCGCGGGCGCGACGTCGAGGCCCATCGCCGGGCGCTGTCGATGACCCTGTGGCTGCTGCTGATCCTGGCGCCGCTGCAGGCCTTCGTCGGTGACGAGCACGGGCTCGATACGCTCGAGCACCAGCCGATGAAGGTGGCGGCGATGGAGGGCAACTGGGACACCCAGTCCAACGTGCCGCTGCTGCTGTTCGCGCTGCCGGATCGCGAGCTGCAGGCCAACCGCATGGAGATCGGCATTCCCAATGGCGCCAGCCTGATCCTGCGTCACGATCCCAACGGGGTGGTGCCGGGGCTCAAGGAGATTCCCGAGTCGCAGCAGCCGCCGGTGTGGATGGTGTTCTACAGCTTCCGGGTGATGGTGGCGATGGGGCTTTTGATGATCGCCTTCGCGCTGGCCGGGTTGTTCCTGCGCAAGGGCGGGCGCCTTTACACCTCGCGGTTCTATCTGCGCGGGCTGCAGTTCATGAGCCTGGCGCCGTTTCTGGCGGTGCTCTCGGGCTGGTTCGTCACCGAGATCGGGCGCTCGCCGTGGCTGGTCTACAACGTGCTCTCCTACAAGGATGCGGTGACGCCCTCGCTCTCCGGCTGGATGGTTTTGGTGACGCTGATCGGCTACATCACGGTCTATGCGGTGATCTTCGTCTCCGGGGTCTACTACCTGTTCAAGGTGATTCGCCAGGGGCTCGACGAGCTCGATCCGGACGAAGAGATTCACGATGCGGATCGCCCGGCGCGGCCGCTCTCCGCCACCCACGTGCCGTTCGACGGCCACACCTCGGCCTCCAGGAGCTAAGCGCATGCAAATGTTCGATCTCTCCCTGATCTGGGCGGTCATCATCGCCGTCGGCGTGATCATGTACGTGCTCATGGATGGCTTCGACCTGGGTCTGGGTATCCTCTTCCCGTTCGCGCCGGACGAAGATGCCCGCGATGTGATGATGAACTCGGTGGCGCCGGTATGGGACGGCAACGAGACCTGGCTGATCCTCGGCGGTGCCGGGCTGATCGGCGCCTTCCCGCTGGTCTACACCATTCTGCTGCCGGCGCTCTACCTGGGCGTGTTCCTGATGCTGGCGGGGCTGATCTTCCGCGGCGTGGCGTTCGAGTTCCGCTTCAAGTCGCACCGCTCCAAGCGCTACTGGAGTCTCTCCTTCGCCGGCGGCTCCTTCCTCGCGGCCTTTGCCCAGGGCTGCGTCGTCGGCGCCTATATCCAGGGCTTCGAGACTGCCAATGGGGTCTATGTCGGTGGTGCCCTCGACTGGCTGACGCCGTTCACCATTCTTACCGGCTTCGGTCTGGTGGTCGGCTATGCGCTGCTGGGGGCGACCTGGCTGGTGCTCAAGTCCGAAGGCCACGTGCGTGACTGGGCGCGGGCCCTGGTGCCCAAGCTGCTGCTGGGGGTACTCGCGGTGTTCGCCATCGTCAGCCTGTGGACGCCGTGGATCGATCAAGGAGTATTCGACCGCTGGTTCGACCACCTGCAGGTGATCTGGCTGCTGCCCGGCGGGGCGCTGCTGTGCGCGCTGGGTATCTTCCTGTGCAATCGTCACGGGCGTGAAGGCGCTGCCTTCCTGCTCACACTGGGGCTATTCGTGTGCACCTATCTGGGGCTGATCGTCAGCCGCTGGCCCTATGTCGTGCCGCCTAAGATCACCCTGTGGGATGCTGCCTCGGCGCCGGAGTCGCAGTTCTTCCTGCTGATCGGGATGCTCTTCGTGCTGCCGATCGTGCTGGTCTACACCGCCTGGTCCTACTGGGTATTCCGCGGCAAGGTGCGCGTCGGCGAGGGCTACCATTGAGCCGAGCGTCGCGTTCAGGTGCCAGCTCACGTCCGCGCAACCCGTCGCGGGCGTGGCTGGAAGCCCAGGCCACGGCCATTCGGCCGTGGCACCGGCGTGCGCTGGGCTGTGGTTTGCTTGCGGCCTTGGCCACGCTGGTTCAGTTGGGCGGGCTGGCCTGGATCGTGAACCAGGCGGTGATCGCCAAGCAGGGCATCGCCGAGCTGTGGCCGGCACTGCTGGTGGTGGGCCTGGCGCTGACGTTGCGCGCCGCCGCCCAGTGGGGGCAGGAGGTGAGCGGTCAAGCCTGCGGCTTGGCAGTGAAGCGCGCGGTGCGTGCGCAGCTGCTGGCCAAGCTCCACGCGCTCGGCCCTGTGCGCCTGGCCTCCCGGCACAGCGCCGGTCTCGCCAGCCAGCTGGTCGACCAGGTCGAGTCACTGGAGGGCTACTACGCGCGGTTTCGTCCTCAGGTGATGCTGGCGCTGGCGGTGCCGCTGCTCTATCTGGCGGTGGTGCTGTGGCTCAACTGGCTGGCCGCGGTCTGGTTACTGATCGCCGCACCTCTGATTCCGCTGTTCATGGCGCTGATCGGCATGGGCGCGCAGCGTTTGAACGAGGCGCAGTTTCGTGCCGTCACGCGGCTTTCCGGCCACTTCCTCGACCGCGTGCGCGGGATCACCACGCTGCAGCTGTTCGGCCTTGGTGAGCGCGCTACCGCCGAGGTAAGCGATGTCGCCCATGATTATCGACGGCGCAGCATGCGTACCCTGCGCGTGGCATTTCTCTCCTCGGCGGTGCTCGAGTTCTTCGCCGCGGTGTCGGTCGCGGTGGTGGCGATCTATATCGGCCTGGGCCTGCTGGGCTATATCGACTATGGCCCGGCCGGCGAGCTGGGCTTGTTCAGCGGCCTGTTCATCCTGCTGCTGGCGCCGGAGTTCTTTCAGCCGCTGCGTACGCTGTCGCAGCACTACCATGACCGTGCCTCGGCGCTGGGGGCAGCGGAAGGGCTGATGGCGCTGCTCGACGAGCCAGTGCCAGAGACGGACCCTGCAGCGGCGCCAACATCGAGCCGGACGATGACGGCAGCGGTGGAACTCGAGACCGTAGAGCTCAGCCATGTCGGCCGACAGCGGGTGCTGGGGCCGCTCTCGCTGCGCGTGGAAACCGGCGAGGTGGTGGCTCTGGTTGGTCCCTCCGGCAGTGGCAAGTCGAGCCTGCTGCAACTGATTGCCGGCTTCGTCGCCGCCGACCGCGGCCGCGTCGCGGTGGCCCCCGGTGCGGCGATCGCTTGGCTCGACCAGCGTCCGCTGATCATCCAGGGCACACTAGCCGAGAATCTGCGCCTGGTGGCGCCGGCGGCGAGCGATACGGCGCTGCACGAGGCGCTGGAGGAGGCCGGACTGGGCGCCTGGCTGCGCGCGACCGGATCTGGCCTGGAGACCCCATTGGGTGAGCGCGGCGTCGGGCTTTCAGGGGGGGAGGGGCAGCGTCTGGCGCTGGCGCGAATCTTCCTGTCGCCGGCGCGTCTGGTGCTGCTCGACGAGCCTACCACCGCCCTCGACCCGGAGACCGAACGCGCGGTCGTGGCCGCGCTCCAGCGGCTCGCCGCCAGCGGTCGCACACTGCTGGTGGCGACCCATCATCCGGCGCTCATGGCCATGGCCGATCGCGTGCTCGCCCTCGATGGCGGCCGCTTGATCACCGCACCCGGCACCCTGTGGCAGGAGGCCTCGAATTCATGAGTACGTTGGCAACGGGACTGACGCATCTCTACCGCAGCCTGCGCCCATGGCTCGGTGTGCTCGGTGCACGACGTGGTCGGCTGTGGCTCGGTGCCGCGTTGATGCTGGCCACACTGGTGAGCGCGCTGGGCCTTTTGTCGCTCTCTGGCTGGTTCATCACCGCCACCGCGGTGGCGGCGCTCTCCCTAACGGTGTTCTTCGATGTCTTCGCGCCGGGCAGCGGGGTGCGCGCCTTCGCCGTGGCACGTACCGCGAGCCGCTATCTCGAGCGGCTCTACAACCACGATACCGTTCTGCGCCTGCTGGCGGATCTGCGTGGTGGGGTGTTCGCAAGGCTGGTGCGGCTGGACGCGCGCACGCTCTCCCGCGCCCGCGCCGCGCAGTGGCTCAATCGTCTCACCGCGGACATCGACACCCTCGACAACCTCTATCTGCGCCTGCTGGCACCGCCGCTGGTGGCGCTGGCGGCGATTCTCGGTTTCGCCCTGTTCGCCATGCTGTTCCTGCCCGTGGCGGGTTGGCTGCTGCTGGGGCTGTTGGTGCCCTTGTGGCTGGTGCTGACGGTGGGCTGCGCGGTGTGGGGTTGGCGTGCCAGTCATCGCCGGGTGGATCGCCAGGAGGCGCTGCGGGTACGTGCGGTGGAGCAGGTGGAAGGGCTGGCCGAACTCACCGCCTATGGTGCCCTGGAAACGCATCTGGGCCATTGGCGGGCCGAGGAGCAGGGCCTGCTCGACGATCAGCGCCAACTGGGCAAGCGCACCGCTGCAGCCAATGCGCTGACCACGCTGGTGATTCAGCTTGCCGCCGTGGGTGTGCTCGCACTCGGCCTGGGGGCGCTGTCGAGCGCTGCGCTGAGTGGCGCACAGATGGTGATGCTGACCCTGGGCACGCTGGCCGTGGCGGAGGGCCTCGGCGGCCTGCCGATGGCCTTCACCCAGCTCGGCGCGACCCAGCGCGCGGCGGAGCGTCTCAATGCCCAGACCGCGCTGACGCCCGAGCAGGAGGGCGCGAGTCTGCAGGGCGGTGGTGCCGCACCGAGTCTGGTCTATCGCGATATCGGGTTGCGCCAGGGCGGGCGCTGGGTTCTGCGCGGGGTCGACCTGGTCCTGGCACCGGGGCAGCAGGTTGGGGTGATCGGCGCCTCCGGCAGCGGCAAGTCGACCCTGGCGCAGCTGGCGGTGCGCGCCTTCGATCCCGATATCGGCGAACTGCGCTTCGATGATCATGGGGTCGCCGGATTGTCGCCGGATTCGCTGCGTGCGCGCATCGGCTACCTCACCCAGCGCAGCGAGCTGTTCCACGACACGCTGGCGGCAAATCTGCGCATGGGCGACCCCACCGCCAGCGACGCCCAGCTGTGGACGGTGCTGGAAAAGGTGGCTCTGCGTGAGTGGGCCGAGGCGCTGCCGCAGGGGCTAGAGACCTGGGTCGGCGAGCAGGGTCGTCAGCTCTCCGGTGGCCAAGCGCGTCGGGTGGCGCTGGCGCGGGTGATGCTGCGCAACTCGCCGCTGGTGATTCTCGACGAGCCGCTGAGCGGGCTGGATGCGGCAACCGCGGAGGTGGTGAGAACGGCGCTGTCGCACTGGCTGGCCGGGCGCACCGCACTGCTGCTGGCGCATGAACCGGCCGCGCTACCGCCCTGCGATAGCTGCTGGCGACTGGTACCCGGCGCTCAGGGGGCCGCGTTGCAGCCGATGTCTTGAAAGTGCCGAGTAGTCTCAGTGTCTCAATGGAAACGTCGATATTTCATATGGAATATCGACGTTTTTCGCATATCCCTTCTGTCAGCCCTGGCGTACGCTGCTCCTCAGGCGCTGTCTTCATGCGCCATTCTCTCCTTTCGACATAGCGCCAGGAGGCGTGTGCCATGTCCGGTTTCCAGTGGGACGATCCGCTACTCTTCGACCAGCAGCTCGACGATGAAGAGCGCCAGATCCAGCAGGTGGCGCGGGACTACTGCCAGACACGGTTGCAGCCCAGGGTGCTGGAAGCATTCGAGTCGGAGCGCTTCGAGCGCGAGATTCTCTCCGAGATGGGCGAGCTGGGGCTGCTCGGCGCGACCGTGAGTGAAACCTACGGCGGCGCCGGGGCCAGCCACGTGGCCTACGGCCTGATCGCGCGCGAAGTGGAAAGGGTCGATTCCGGCTACCGCTCGGCCATGAGTGTACAGTCGTCGCTGGTGATGTATCCGATCGAGGCCTACGGCAGCGAGGCGCAGAAGCAGCGCTGGCTGCCGGGGCTGGCGCGCGGCGAGCTGGTCGGCTGCTTCGGGCTTACCGAGCCCAACGCCGGCTCCGACCCCGGCAGCATGCAGACCCGGGCGCGCAAGGTCGACGGCGGCTACCGGCTCAGCGGCCAGAAGATGTGGATCACGAATAGCCCGATCGCCGATGTGGCGGTGGTGTGGGCCAAATCCGATGCCCACGAGGGGCGCATCAAAGGCTTTCTGGTCGAGCGCGGCGCGCCGGGTTTCTCCACGCCTACCATCCAGGCCAAGGCCTCGCTGCGGGCGTCGGTCACCGGCGAGATCGTGCTCGACGACGTCTTCGTCGAAGAGGAGGCGCTGCTGCCCGGTGCCGCTGGCCTGAGCGGGCCCTTCGGCTGTCTCAACAAGGCGCGCTTCGGTATCGCCTGGGGCACGCTGGGCGCCGCCGAGTTCTGCTGGCACGCGGCGCGTCAATACACCCTGGACCGCCAGCAGTTCGGCCGCCCGCTGGCGGCCAACCAGTTGATCCAGCTCAAACTGGCCGACATGCAGACCGAAATCGCCCTGGGGCTGCAGACGTGTCTACGTGTCGCGCAGCTGCTCGATGCCGGTAAGGCGACGCCGGAGATGATCTCGCTGATCAAGCGCAACCACAGCGGCAAGGCGCTGAACATTGCGCGCGCCGCCCGCGACATGCACGGCGGCAACGGTATCTCGCTGGAGTTCGGGGTGATCCGGCACATGCTCAACCTGGAGACGGTCAACACCTACGAAGGCACCCACGATATCCATGCGCTGATCCTGGGGCGTGCCCAGACCGGCATTCAGGCGTTCGGGTGAGGCCATGAGTGACGCCCAACCTCCACTCGCCGGCCTGCGTGTGCTCGACCTGTCGCGGGTGCTGGCAGGCCCCTGGTGTACCCAGCAACTAGCCGATCTGGGCGCCGAGGTGATCAAGATCGAGCGCCCCGGGCGGGGTGACGACACTCGTGGCTGGGGGCCGCCCTGGCTGCCGGGCACCCGGGAGTCCGCCTACTTCCTGAGTGCCAACCGCGGCAAGCGCTCGGTGGCGATCGATCTCGCCGACCCCGAGGGCCAGGCGCTGGTGCGCCAGCTGGCGGCTCATGCCGACGTGCTGATCGAAAACTTCAAGGTGGGCGGACTGGCGGCCTACGGGCTCGATCACGCCAGTCTCCAGGCGGATAACCCCGGCCTGGTCTACTGCTCGATCACCGGTTTCGGTCAGGATGGCCCTTATGCCGCGCGGGCGGGATACGACTTCCTGATCCAGGGCATGGGCGGGCTGATGAGCCTCACCGGGCAGCCCGACGCGGCCGGCGGCGAGCCGACCAAGGTGGGCGTTGCCCTCACCGATATCTTCACCGGGCTGTATGCCGCCAACGCCATTCTGGCGGCGCTGCGCCGGCGTGAACACGATGGCAAGGGCGCCTATATCGACATGGCGCTGCTCGATGTGCAGGTCGGCGTGCTGGCCAATCAGGCGCTCAACTATCTCACCAGTAGCAGCGTGCCCCAGCGCCTGGGCAACGCTCATCCCAATATCGTGCCTTATCAAGCATTTGCCGCCGCTGATGGCCATCTGATCATCACCGTGGGCAACGATGACCAGTTCCGGCGTCTGTGCGAGGTGCTCTCGCTGGCGGCGTTGGCCGACGATCCGCGCTTCGCCACCAACGCTGCCCGAGTGGATCACCGCGAGCTGCTGGTGGCGCAGTTGGCGGCGCGCCTGGTCGAGCGCCGCCGCGACGACTGGTTATTGGCGCTGGAACGGGCGGGGGTGCCGAGCGGGCCGATCAACACCCTGGATCAGGTGTTCGACGACCCGCAGGTACGCCATCGTGGTATGCAGATCGAGCGCCGTGGCGACGATGGCCGCGTCGCACATCTGGTCGGCAATCCGATCAAGCTGGATGGCGAGCGCCTGGGTGCGTCGGGTATGCCGCCGCGGCTGGGCGAGCACACCCTCGATGTGCTCGAAGGGTGGCTGGGCCCCGGCGCGGCGGACTGGGAGGCGCTGCGCGAGCGCGGCGTGATTGGCTGAGACCGTTCATGCCCATGCTCCGTTCACGCCCAGCCACGCTCTATCAGCCGTCGCTGGATGATCGCCACCGGCGTCAGTAGATGGTCACGTAGTGCGCGCGCGGCACCCTCGGCGTCGCGCGCCAGCACGCGCTCGACCAGTTCCGCGTGCTCGACTCGCTTGGTGGTCAGCGCCTCGGCCGAGAAGACCGTCTGGTGCAGCCACAGGTGGCGGTAGCGCTGGGCCTGATCGAACAGCGCCGCCCGGGCCTGCAGCAGCGGGGGGCAGCCGCAGCCGGCGACGATCGCCGCATGCAGCGCCTGATGGCGGGCATCCCATAGATCGAGCATGTCATCACCCGAGTGCAGCTCGCTGACCCGAGACAGGCGATGCGCTGCGGCCAGGATCGCCGCTTCCCAGGTGTCGTCGCCGCGTTCGATGGCCAGCCGGGTCAGCAGCCCCTCGAGTTCGGCACGCGCATCGTAGATCGCCTCGAGTTCGCCTAGTGACATCGGCGCCACGCGGTAGCCGCGTTGGCTGATGCTGGTCACCAGGCGCTCGCCCACCAGACGGGTCAGCGCCTCGCGTAGTGGCCCGACGCCGATGGCGTAGCGCGCCTTGAGTTCGCTCATCAGTAGCTTCTCCGACGGGGCGTAGTGGCCCCGTACGAGATCGCGCTTGAGCGCGGTATAGGCGGCTTCGGCGCTCTGGGGCGCGGCGCTGGGAGCGCCCTGGGGCGTGGCGGATGGCATGGTGAGTCGACCGAGACGGTGAATGAGGAAGAGATGTAGATATTGAACGAAAATATCGATGCCTTGAGAAGCGCGACCAGAGACGCATTGCATCGCACCGGCCTGCAGGTTACACCAGATGGAGCGATCCTAAGGATGCTTTGCCCATGCCGTTGACCTCAGCCTCTCAAGTCGCTCACCAGATCGATAGCCTCATGGGGTTCTACCACCCGCGTTGCATCGATACCCAGGCGGGATTCTTCCACGCCTTCACCGATAGCGGCGAACGACTTCAGCCCCAGCGGCGCCATCTGCTCTCCAGCGCCGGCTTCGTGATCAACTATGCGCGCTACGCGGTGTATCGCGGCGAGCCGGAGTATCTGCACTGGGCGCGCCACGGGCTGCGTTTTCTCGAAGAGCACCACTACCAGACGCGAACTCAGGGCTACGCCTGGCTGCTCGATGGCGCCACGCCGGAAGACGAGGTCCAGCGCTGTCTGGGGCTGGCGCGGGTGCTCGAGGCCTATGCGGTGGCCCTGGACGCTGGTATCGGCGAGGCGGTGGCGGGGCTGACGCGGGTACGGGCACTAATCGACAAACATTTCTACGAAACTGGCAGTGGACGCTACGCCGACTCGGCGGATGCGCGCTGGCGGATCGCACCCTACCGCAGTCAGCGCGCCAACCTGGAGATGTGCGAGGCGCTGCTGGCCTGCCAGGCGGTGAGCAGCGATGCCGAGCCTCTGGCGCGGGCGTTGAGTGTCACCCGCAGCGTCTGGCAGCAGTTGGCACCGCTCGCCGGCGGCTGGCTATGGGAGCACTTCGATCGCGACTGGCGGGTGGATTTCGAGCTGCACCGCTACCGCCCCGATGACCGCTACCGCCCGTGGGGCTTTCAGATCGGCCATCTCGCCCAGTGGGCCAAGCTGATGACGCGACTCGCCGCGTGGGTGCCAAGTGCGCGTGGCTGGCTGCTGGATACCGCCGGGTCGCTATTCGCAGGGGCGATGGAGGCGGGCTGGGATGGTGTGCATGGCGGGCTGTTCAGCGGCGTGGACATGCGCCGCGAGGTGGTCAATCGTGACAAGCAGCACTGGGTTCAGGCGGAGAGCCTGGCCGCCGCGGCGCTGCTCGGCGACGCTACCGGGCAGCCGCGCTACTGGCGCTGGTACGACCGCATCGCCGACTACTGCGGCCAGCATATGATCGACGGCGCACGTGGGGGCTGGTATGCCACGCTGACCGCGGACAATCGCCCCTATTCGCGTGAGAAGAGCCCGCTGGGCAAGACCGACCGCCGCCCACTGGCCACCTGCTATCTGCTGCTGCCGATCCTGCGTCGCCGCGAAGGGCTGGAGAGACCGGGGCACGTCATCGGCGGCGGGTTCGCCGATGCCTAAGAGGGTCTTTCACAACCGCTAGACGGCGTGGGCTTGTCCGGCGGCAGGGCATCGCGAGGGCGCTGTGAACCCCTCCCTGGGCGCTACCTTTGCCATCCCTGGCAAAGGACCCTCGCTTTGCCTTGCCTCCGGCGCCCATCGTCAGAAAGTTTGGAAATGAGCTCTAAGGCCTCAACTGGCGGCGTCCGGTGATTCGGCGTTGGCTCGGGCTTCATCGTCCAGGCGGTGGCGCAGCTCGGTCCAGGCGGCGTAGGTGCTGAGGTAGACCTCGCCGCTCAGGTGGTCGAGAAAGTCGCTCTTCTTGAGCCGATCCATCACCGGGCCCTTGACCTCGGCCAGGTTGAGCGCGATCTGGGAGTCGGCCAGGCGCGCATTGATCGCTTCCAGGCTCTCCAGCGCCGAGGCGTCGATCATATTGACCGCCGAGCAGATGAGCACCAGATGGCGCATGGCCGATCGATCGGCGATCAGCGCGTAGACGGTATCCTCGAGATAGCGCGCGTTGGCGAAATAGAGACTCTCGTCGATTCGCAGCAGCGCGATCTCGGCATCGATCTCGGCCTCGTGGCGGCGTACGTTGCGAAAGTGTTCGGTACCCGGCAGCCGGCCCACCACCGCGGTGTGCGGCCGGCTGGTACGGTAGAGATAGAGTGCCAGCGATACGCCCACTCCTGCCATCACGCCAGCCTCTACCCCTTCCAGGAAGGTGAGCACGATGGTGATCAGCATGGCGGCGAAGTCGCTTTGTGAGTAGCGCCAGGTCCGCTTGAGCCCGGGCAGGTCGACCAGGGTCATCGCCGAGACGATGATGCTGGCGGCCAGGGTGGCGATCGGCAGATAGGCGATCAGCGGCGTCAGGCACAGGATCACCAGACCCACGCCGAGCGCCGCCAGCGCGCCGGCGGCGGGGGTCCGCGCACCGGCATCGAAGTTGATCACGGTCCGCGACAGGCTGCCGGTGACCGGCATGCCCGAGGTGAAGGCGGCGGCGAGGTTGGCACTGCCCAGACCGATCAGCTCCTGATCGGGCGAGATGCGCTCGCGCCGCCGGGCGGCCAGCATCTGCGCCAGCGACACCGACTCGATGAATCCCACTACGCTGATCAGAAAGGCCGGCAGCAGCAGCTCGCGCCACACGGACGGGTCGAGCGAGGGCAGGCTGAGCGGCGGCAGGTGGGCGGGAATCTCGCCGACTACGGCCACCCCCAGGGCGGGCAGGTCGAGTGTCCACGAGAGTAATGTGGTGATGGCCACCGCCATCACCGGGCCCAGGCGCACAATGAAGGTGGCGGTGCCGGCGGCAAGCCCCAGGCGGCGCAGTAACGGTGCGGCGCGGCGCATCAGCAGCAGGAACATCAGCGCACTCAGCCCCAGGCCCAGCGTGGGCCAGTGTAACTGGTCGAGCTGGCGCAGAATGTGCAATAGCTGGTCGAGTAGCGTGAAGCCGGAGCCGCCGATACCCATGAGGCTGGCGATCTGGCTGGCGGCGATCAGCACGCCCGAGGCGGTCAGCAGGCCCGAGACCACCGGGTGACTCAGGAAGTTGGCGAAGAAGCCCAGCCGCAGCAGACCCATGAGTGCCAGAATCAGCCCAGAAAGCAGCGCCAGAGTGACCGCACCCTGGCTGTAGGCGACGCTGCCGGGCACGAACAGCGGTGACAGTGCCGCGGCGGTCATCAGCGAGACGATCGCCATGGGGCCGACGGCAAGGGTGCGGCTGGTGCCGAACAGGGTGTAGGCGATCAGCGGCAGCATACTGGCATAGAGCCCGGCGACCGCCGGCAGCCCGGCGAGAATGGCGTAGGCCAGCGCCTGCGGTATCACCATCAGGGTCACGATGACCGCTGCGATCAGATCTTCGCCGAGCAGATGACGATTGTAGTAGGGCAGCCAGGTGGTGATGGGAAAGTAGCCGGCGATGCGAGCGCGCAGCCGAATCCGTTCGCGGGGCTCGCTAGCGAGCCATCGGCGCCATCGGCTCATGGTGTTTTCGGCCTCTGTTCATAAGCTTATCGTTGGAAGCGATAATGGTGCGCGCTCGCCGGAGTGCATGCAAGCGAGCCGCCGCCGAACGTGCTCAACGGGCGGGCATCTCACGGGCGAGAAAATCGAGCGCCGCTGCTTCGGCATCGCCACGCAGCAGGAAGGCGGTGATATGGCCGCGCCAGCGCATCCAGTAGAGCTCGGCGTGGACGCCGTGGGACTGCAGGGCGCTGAACAGCCCCCGGGCGTGCTCGGGCGGCACCAGATCGTCCCAGGTACCATGGAACAGGAAGAAGGGCGGAGCTCCGGCGTGAACATGGGTCAACGGCGATGCGGCGGCATAGGCTTCAGGGAGTTCCTGCTTGGTGCCACCCAGCAGCTGTATCAGCAATCGGCCGCTGTCCCAGAGTCGTAGATCTGCCGGTGTGCCCCCGGAGACCACCGCGGCAAAGCCGGTATCCGCGCCACCGTAGGGGCGATCGAGCGGGCTATCGGTGCCGGCCACCAGCGCTAGCAGGCTGACCAGGTGGGCGCCGGAGGAGTAGCCCAGACCGGCGATGCGATCCGGGTCGATCCGCCACTCGCGGGCGTGGGCATCGATCCAGTGACGCGCCAGCTGCAGGTCGTGCAACTGTGCCGGAAAGCGGAACTCGGGGGCGAAACGGTAGCTGACGTTGACCACCACGTAGCCGTGGCGCGCGAAACGCTTGGCGATCGGTGTCATGTCGTCTTTCGAGCGACCCTCCCAGCCGCCGCCGTGCACCATCATCACCGCCGGGCGCAGCTCGGTGCTCGAGCTGTCGGGCAGATAGACATCCGCCATCAGCGCTTGCGGCCAGTCGGCCGGGGTGAAGCGTTGATCATGCAGAACCTGGTAGTCGAGCCCCTGTGGGGTGCGGGCTGCCGCGGCGCCGGCATCGTCGGGCGCGTTGACGTAGGTCGAACAGCCGCCCAGCGCCAGGCTTATCAGTAGCCAGATCCCCATGCCTTTCAAGCTTCGCAGGGCACGCATCGCGCGCGCCACCGATCGCGTTCTCCTTTTCACCACCCATCGACCCATCATCTCGCCGCTCCCTCGGCCATCAGTCGTGACCTCAGCGTAAGCGCTGGCGCGTGATTCGACGAGTCGAAACCTTGTGCCACGAGTGCTTTCACGCTCTCCAAGACGTTGTGTTGCCTCAGTGAGCAGGCCGGTGGCGGGAGGGGGCGACCCTGGCGTCAGGCCGAGGCGTCGACCAGGCGCCCCTGATCATCGGCGAAAGCCTGGGCGATGCGCAGCATCTCTTCCGACGGGATCTGACGGATGACCTCGCCGGTAGCCCGATCGACGACCTGGGTGATCACCTGGCTGTCGAAGTCACTCAGTTCGAAGCGCAGGCCGTATTGATACATCACGGCGTTGAGCTCGTTGATCTGGTCGCTCAAGTAGCCCTTGCCCTTGCGTTCCTCATCGTTGGCGGCCGCACTGGTCTCCTGAGCGAAGGGCAGATTCTGTCGCGCCTGCTGCATCAGGGTGTCGAGGCGCTGCTGCGGCGAGCTCCCGGTTCCCAGGTTGAGCGATAGTGTGTTGAGATCGATGGGGCTGGGCATGGCTTGTCACTCCCGTTGCGATACTTGGATCAGAGGCCTCTGCTGCCAGCATCCAGCCGCTGTCAGCCATTTTTGTTGACTGGTCGACTCAACGCGGCGGGTTGCCCACGCGAGGGCCGCCGACATTGACGTTTCCTGACAGGCTTGCGCCCTCGTCGCACTGCAGGCGATGCGCCTTGAGCGTGCCCTGCACCCGCGCGCCGGGAGCGATCATTGCCGTACCCTTGACACGCTGCTCGCCCGATACCCGACCTGAGATGCGCAGCGTGCCTGCCCTCAACCGCGGGCCGACCTCGGCCTGCGATCCGATGACGACATCATGTTCGTCGGCTGCCAGCGTGCCGTCGAGCCGCCCTTCGACACGGATCGATTCGGCGCAGTCGATGTCACCAATCACTCTCACACTGGCGCCGATCAACGTGGCCGCGCTGTCGCGCGCTAGGCTGGGCGAAGGGGCTGCTGGCTGCGGGGAAGGCGCGGGTGGGCAGGAAGATGAGGCGTCGACTTCGGCCGGCATTGGCTGGGCTTCATGCTGCGGACTCTCGATGCGCGTCGCCTGCAGCGACGACGATGACTGGGCTGTCAGCACGCGCTCACGCCGCCCACGTGCCCGACGGTAGCCGTCGAGCAGCAGCAGCAGACAGCAGCCTAGGCCGCCCAGTAGAAGCCACTCTCCCAAATCCATGCTGCCCTCTTCTTGTACTGATGCCCGCATCCGTCTCCTGGCGTTGGCAGGGTGCAGGCTCGGCGCCGACCATCATCTTGACGGAGGCATTTGATCCTTGTATCGGCGCTGATACGCAAACCTGAAGGTAGCCGTGACTCTTCTGTAGCACGGCACGCGGTGCCGTCCGTCGTACGCGTCGACGAATGAGAGTGAGTAAGGTTTGATCCCGGCTAGGGGGCGAATGAAATCGCGCGCGGACGCGGAAACGCGAGGGTGAGGCCTTTCGTGGTCAAGATATCGGCATGATCGCCGATGAAGGAATTCAGCGTTCGGGCAGCTTGCGCCCGAATATCGCCAACCCGTGATCGAGAGCTGTCCGATGTTTCCCAAATCCAGCCAAGCGCTTCGCCAGACCGCTTCGAGTGAGACCATCAGCACGCCGGCGCGTGGTAGTGAGCCTACCCAACCGCTACACGGCATGTCGCGGATTGGCGCCAGGACTACGATTCGTGGCGATGTCAACGGCGACGAAGACCTGCTGATCGAAGGCCGAATCGTCGGCGATGTCAGCTTTCCCCATCATGCGGTGACGGTCGGCAGTGATGGCCAGGTCGAGGGGCGCCTGATCGCCCGCGAGATCACGGTGAAAGGGCGGGTCGAGGGGCAGCTCATCGCGGCCGAGCGGATCACGCTGAAAGCTACGGCCGCGGTCCAGGGTGAGCTCTACGCCCCTGGTTTGATCCTCGAGGATGGTGCGGCCTTCCACGGCAACATCGATATGAATCCCGAGCACGATGTACTGCGCGAGGCGTTTGGTGGCGAGCCCCGGGGCGACAGGGTGACACCGTCAGCCGTAGCGGAAAGCGACGAAGCGGAGGACGAGACCCACGCCGACCGGCCGGTCGAATGAGTCGGTAAGACACGCCAGTCGTCTCGCCGCTCGCTGACTGGCCGCTCGTCTCTGAAGGGGCGTGTCGAACGTGGCGTTCCGTCGTCCGATAAGCGACGAACTGGAGCGCCTGGAGGCACTTATTCACCGTAACGTTCGCTGCCGATGCGGGCATGCTGGCAGTCAGCGGAGAACTCTCGACGGGTGCGGCATGAAAATAGTGGTCACGGGCGGTGCGGGTTTCATCGGCAGAGCTCTGGTTCAACACCTGCTGACGGCTACCGAGCATAGCGTCGTCAATATCGACAAGCTCGGCTATGCCTCGCACCCGGATAACAGTCTGGTTGACGCCTATGCCGGCCGCTACTGGATGGAGCCGATCGATATCAATGATCGGGCGGCCCTGGAGCAGGTCTTCGGGCGCCATTCGCCTGACGCCGTCATGCATCTGGCTGCGGAGACGCATGTCGACCGCTCCATCGACGATCCGCTCTCGTTCGTGCATCACAACGTCCTCGGTACGGCCACGCTGCTGGAGGTGACGCGAAGCCACTGGCGTGGACTCACCCCGGCCCGCCGTGAGGCGTTTCGCTTTCACCATGTCTCCACCGATGAAGTGTTCGGCGATCTCGGCGCAGATCGCGCGGCGCGCTTCGATGAGAACTCGCCCTACGCTCCCAACTCCCCCTATTCGGCCAGCAAGGCGGGGGCCGACGGGCTGGACTTGTCTCGACTGGGGACGCCGGCATGACGCGCTACAAGGGTATCGTGCTGGCTGGCGGTGCCGGTAGCCGTCTGCACCCGATCACCATGGGTGTCTCCAAGCAGCTACTACCGATCTACGACAAGCCGATGATCTACTATCCGCTGTCGGTGCTCATGCTGGCGGGGATACGCGACATTCTGATCATTACCACCCCCGAAGATCGAGACAACTTCCAGCGTCTGCTGGGCGACGGCGCGCGCTTCGGTATCGATTTGCAATACGCCGTGCAACCGCGACCTGAGGGTTTGGCACAGGCGTTTTTGATCGGCGAGTCCTTCATCGGTCAGGACAACGTCTGCCTGGTGCTCGGCGACAACATCTTCTACGGGCAGGCGTTCAGTCCCAAGCTCAGAAGAGCCATGGCATGTGCCTCTGGCGCTACAGTGTTCGGCTACCAGGTCAAGGATCCGGAGCGTTTCGGCGTGGTCGAGTTCGATGCCGAGCGTCGCGTACTGTCACTCGAGGAAAAGCCGAGCCAACCGCGGTCCCATTATGCGGTCACCGGGCTCTACTTCTACGACAACGACGTTATCGAGATCGCCAAGCATCTGAAGCCTTCGAGTCGAGGCGAGTTGGAAATTACCGATGTCAATCGCGCCTATCTCGAGCGAGGTGACTTGCAGGTTCAACTGCTAGGGCGCGGCTTTGCCTGGCTCGATACCGGTACCCACGAAAGCCTGCTGGAAGCCGCCCAGTTCGTCGAGACCATAGAGAAACGCCAAGGGTACAAGATCGCTTGCCTGGAGGAGATCGCCTGGCGCCAAGGGTGGCTGAGTGAAAGCGAGCTGGCCGCGGCGGCCAAAGTCTTCGCCAAGAATGGTTATGGGCGTTATCTGCTCGAGTTTCTCGAAGAGTCCTCATAACCACGATCAACAAGGGCCAATCAGCTCACGATACCAGTGGGGCCGGTGGGTATCCGAGAAAAGGTAATTCATGAACGACAAGCCCATCTATGTCACCGAGCCCTATCTGCCACCGCTTGACGAGTTCATCCCCTATCTCGAACAGATATGGGCGAGCAAGAAGCTGACCAACAACGGGCCGATGCACCAGCAGCTTGAAGCAGCGCTCCGTGATTACCTGGGCGTACCGGAGATCGCGCTCTTCAACAACGGCACCATTGCGCTGCTGACCGCGTTGCAGGCGCTCAGAATCAGCGGCGAGGTGATCACTACGCCGTTTTCGTTCGTGGCCACCGGGCATGCTCTGCTCTGGAACGGCATCACGCCGGTCTTCGTCGATATCGATCCGCAGACCTTCAATCTCGACCCCCGGAAGATCGAGGCGGCTATCACGCCGCGGACGACCGCGATCATGCCCGTGCACTGTTACGGCAACCCCTGCGATGTCGCAGCGATCCAGGAGATTGCCGATACCTACAACCTCAAGGTGATCTACGACGCCGCTCACGCCTTCGGCGTCGAGGACAAAGGGGGCAGCATTCTGCGTCATGGCGACCTGAGTGCAATCAGCTTCCACGCCACCAAGGTCTTCAACACCTTCGAAGGTGGCGCCATTGTTTGCCCCGACGCCAAGACCAAGCGCCATATCGATAACCTCAAGAATTTCGGCATCGTCAACGAGACGACGGTGGTGGCATCGGGTATCAATGGCAAGATGAGCGAGATCAACGCGGCCTTTGGTCTGCTGCAGCTGAAGCATATCGATGGTGCGATACGCCGTCGTGCGGAAGTGGACCACTTATATAGACATCGCTTGAAAGGTGTCGACGGCATCCAGCTGCCGGATTTTCACCGGCAGGTCGTCTCCAACTATGCCTATTTTCCTGTGCGTGTCGGTCGCGGCTACGGATTGAGTAGAGATGACCTGTACGAGCGCTTGCGAGCACAGGATATTTATGCGCGGCGCTACTTTTATCCGCTCGTTAGTGACCACTCGGTGTATCGCGGGGGAGAAAGCCTGACGCCGTCATCCTTGAGTCACGCACGCAGCGCTGCGGATGAAGTGATTTGTTTGCCAATGTCAGCTTCTCTTTCTGAAGAACAGGTCGAATTCATTTGCCAGATTGTCAGAGCGTCTCGGGGTGAGGTGTCGTATGGATAAGCTTGTGATCGGCATCTGTTCAATTGGTAGTGGTGTCGGGCAATCGGTGATCGACTCATGCAAGCTGTTCAAGCCGGGTGCCGTTCAGACAGTCGGTTTGGGGAACACTCCCTCGGCCTTCGGCGCGACGGAGTGCGATCGCAGCCGGCTGATTCCTGGTTACCATGACGGCGGCTATATAGAGAGATTGATCGAGGTCGCGACAGAAGAAAATATCACGTTACTCATCCCGGGACACGACGATGAGGCGTATATACTGGCAAAAAATAGAGAAAAACTCGGGGCGCACGGTATCGGAGTGCTGGCCGCGCCGGAAGCACTGATTGCGATGTGTAGGGATAAATACAGCTATACGGAGACGTTTCAAGAAGCTGCGCCTTTTTTTGTGAAAAGTTATACTCATCAAGAGTTGCTTGACGCTGACGAGGACATCTTTCCACTGATCAAAAAGCCGCGATCAGGGTACGCATCTAAAAGCATTAGCGTCATTGCGAATCGGCAGGGTTTGAATGCGGTCGATGACGGGGAAAGCCATATCTATCAAGAAATCGCCATGCCGGCTAGTGGCGACGATCTCTCTGTTGAGTACAGGAGCAGCTTGTCACGTGGAGAGAATCGACAAGTCAGCGAGATCTCCTTACAGTTGATTTTCGATCAAGGTTCAAAGCTGCGGGCCTGCTGTGCCACGACTAATCGTCTGGTCAACGGCGTGCCGATCGAGATCGTTCCAATCGATCTTGCACCGCTCAATCACTTTATCGAGGCCTTTTGCCGATCGATGCTTCGATGGAGTGCTTTTGGACCTATCAATGTACAAGGACGCATGACGGACGAAGGTTTTAAAGTCTTCGAGATCAATCCGCGCTTTACCGGTATTACTGGGCTCAGAGCCAAGCTCGGGTTCAATGAGGTCGAGTATGTGGTCATTGGATTGCTGATGAAGCAGCCATGTTTGCAGCCTCGTCTATCGTCGAGACATGCCGGTGTCAGGCAGGTGGCGAGTAAAAAGATCGATCTGCCCCCATCGCGTTGGCCAGCCTCGGACTCGGGGCATCGCGCTGAGGTATCGGGGGTGAGGAGGGTGTTGCTCTCTGGTAGTACCGGATTGCTCGGGGGGCTCTTGTTGGATCGCCTGCTCTCTGACACCGACTTTGAAGTCTATACAGTCGACCGCCACCGTAACGGAAGACAGGGGATTAGACAGGCTTACTGTTTTGAGGAGCTGCGCTCCGGAGTGGCAGATATTCGCGGTATCGATGTAGTGCTCCATGGCGCCTTTGCCAGGCCTCACCACGGGCCTGAAGATCATTTTGCCGCCATTCAGACGAGTATGGAATTCTTGCGGGCCTGCATGTGCATGGCGCCTGCGAAGATCATCTTCCTCTCCTCTCAAAGTGTCTACGGGAATTCGAAAGACGTGTTGTCTGAGGCGTCTCTGCTACGCCCGGAAAGCTCTTACGCCCAAGCCAAAGTGCTCGTGGAAGATCACTTGAAATCGCTTTCACAGATGACCCGGGAAACTCGATTCACGATCTTGCGGCTCTCTTCCGTCATGGGGCCGCTGGATGCGCTAGTTGAACAGGAAGCTTACTCATCCATGATGTCGACATTGGCGGGCGGCGGTGAAGTGTCGGCAAGACACTTATCGCGTCGGATCAGTAAGATTGACTATAGAGACGCTGTCGATGCGTTGCTTCATTTTACAAAGCGCGAGTCGCAGCATGGCTTCTTCGACATCATCAATATAGGCCCCGGCAGCACGCCTTCTCTAGGAGAGGTTCTCGATGCCGCGGTAGAGAGGTTGGGGGCGAGTTATCGCGTCATGGCGTCGTATGCTGAGGGTGTGCCTGATGACCTGATCATCTCCAGCCATAAAGCCCATCAAGAGTATACCTGGTATCCACGTCACGATATGCAAAGTACCATTGACAGCTTCAGGAAATAACGCATGGCGAGGAAAGCCTTTGTTTTTTGTAGCGACCTGAGGAATTACCAGGTCTTCGGGACTTTTCTGGAGATGCTGCATAGGCTCAGCGTGCAAGGTGGCTTCCAAGTTGTCCCGTGGGTCATTGTGGGGGAGCGGGATGCTGAACGTCTCGCCGATATTCGGTCAGTTGTCTCCCGAATCCTCGGAGATCATCAGGGCTACTATCAAACGACAACTAGGTCTGCCGAGTCTTCCAGGGAGATATCGGTGCTGGTCGATGAGCTGCTGCGGCCGGTGACTGATATCGAAGCCTTGAGGGCCGTCACCTATCGAGACCTCAATATTGGGGTGGCCATCGTCTCTAACCTGATCTCGCGCTACCGTTGTGTCTCGTTGGATATCGACAGCTGTTGGTCAGAGGTCGAGTCTTATCTTTTTCAGGCGATACTTTTCGTAGATCACTTTGAGACCAGCGTGCAGTCGGTTGGCCTGGAGTCGGGTGATTGTGTTTATATTTATAATGGGCGCTCATATAATACTTACCCACAAACATTGATGCTGGAGCGAATCGGACAGCAGGTTGTCTATTATGAAAGAATGAATGCAGGGGCAGCACTCAGGATTCAGCCTTGTCGTATACATGACTTTGGAGCTATGTCTGCGGTAGTCAAGGATTTTTGGGAAGCGTCCAGTGATCCACGGAAGGTGGAAAAGGCGGAGGCTTTTTTTGCCAAGCAAAGAGCCAATGTGTTTGCCGATAAGTTTTCTGAGATGCCAGCCAGGTGTCGCGAGTACATCGTCTATTTTGTGTCTAGCGAAGACGAGTATGCATCTCTAGATCCGAGAATAAAGTTGTCGACTATTTTTGCGACCCAGCGTGAAGCCGTTGCATGGCTGATAAGCTGGGCTGCCAACCAGTCTCGCTACCAATTGGTTATTCGTAACCACCCCAATCAAGCGGGTATCTGTCGTCGTGATTTCGACTACTGGCATGGTCTGGCCGGTGACAATGTCGATGTCATTCAGAGCGATTCCGTCGTCAGTTCTTACGATCTCATGCAGGGTGCTGCCAAGGTTCTGTGCTTTTTCTCGACGGTGGGTGTCGAGGCGGCCTATATGGGGGTGCCGAGCATCATGCTGGGTAAGGCCATCTATAGCGGCCTCGATGCCGTTTACGAGCCCGATACTCGCGAGGCGCTGGCACTCATGCTCGACACAGACATCGAACCGAAGCCCGCTGCCAATGCGCTACCCCATGGCTATTTCACTAGTTGTTACGGCTGGCCGATGACGTTCTTCGAGACCCTTGGGCTCTCCCGTTTCGACGAGTATCAGCGGTTGTTTGCTGTTTGAGTCCTTTGGGCTGTGGGGTGAGTTGTCAAGTCACCGATTTGTTGACCAGGGACGTTGATTGTGAATGTATAGCGGGGCCTGATCCCGGCGGGCGAGGACATGCCCAGCCGGGTTGCTCTTGATAAAGGGTTTCGGGTTAACGAGGATCGTTGAGGTATTCGGCAAGCCTTTTCTCGAGATCATCGAGGGCGAGGTTCGGCTTGACGCTGAAGAGCCCCGCAGTATCGACCCGTCGTACCGGCTGCAGATAGTCGAGCACAATGTGATAGTGGGGACGATTCCAGAAGTCGTGGATGAAAATCCGGGGCTTGCTGACATCGTCGGCCGTTTTCATGATGTGAATCACGGTCGCCACGACACAAGCAACTCGGAACCTGCCATCGATCAGTGTCAAATCGAAAGTCGCGGTAAAATCGAGGATGTGGCGACTATAGTTGCCATAGTTTGCGATCGCCGCATTCGAGGTGGGGAAACCCCAAGCGCCAGTTGGGCCGATATCGATGTAGGCCAAACGGCACTTCTCGCCGAGTTTTGCTTTCAGTGCATGTATCCACTTGCCATCACTCTCGACACCTTCCACTACCAGGCCGTTTTCGATGGCCCAGACGGTAGAGCCACCCGACCCAAATTCGAAGTAGCTGCTCGCGGACCTCAGCGCATCGCGGAAGAGTCCCTTCTCTGCGCTGCTCATAAAGGGCGCGTCGGGCAACTCCAAGGTCTGCTGTACGTCATCCATGCCGCCAGTGCCGGCCGACTGGTTGTCGAACCGCTCAAGATAATCGGCATAAGCATCGATGGCGTTAGCGAAGGTTTCCTTTTCGCTGGGCAGCTGGTTCATGACCTTGTCACGCGCGGCGAAGCCCAATGACTCGCTATGACTTCGGTCTTCCGAGTAGATAGCCTCCTGAGAGGTGCGCTCGAAGAAGAGAATATCCTGGCCCTGATTGAAAAACTGGTCTGCGCGTTGCGTTAGGTTGGAAAGAACCGCGCAACCCGAGATGGCCGCATGTCTTATGCGCTCATGCAGCCAATCGTGATAAGTCGGTGAGACGTTGAGTACATAGCGAGCCCGTGTATACAGAGACTGAAGCTCATCGAACGTTTTCTCGCCGATAAACTGCCAGTGGCGAATGGCGTCGATACCCACAAACCTTCCTAGTACTTGCCGGGCGACCTCTGGCGCTAGCACGACAATGTTGGCTGAAGATGGCATCTGCGCCAGCACTTCGATGGCCTTGAGCCTGGCGCGTCCACGGCTCACATCGTCGAGCAGGCTGAGCAGGCCCAGCAGGCGCTCGTCTTCCTCCGACCAAGGGTAGTAAACTTGCCATTTGTATCCGAAAATACGTTGGTAGGTTTCCCGAAAGATCGATAGCAGCGGGCGTGAGAAGTCGGTGAACTGCTCGAGCACTTCATTCACGAGCGTGACGTAGTCATCGCCATAACTCGTGGCTTTATCCAACAGTTCGTTATATAGCACATCAGCACGCGGCGCGTAGCTGAGATTCATCGGCACCAGAATGTCGATATCCCGTTCTATATGTGGTCTGTCACCCCCTTCCCACACCTTGGGGGACGACTCCGTTGTCGGGCTGAATATGAACGAGATATCGGGTCTGACAAAAGCGAGTTCGCTACTCAGCGAGGCGCGCGCGACAAATAGTCCGCTCGGCGAGGCATGGCGCATCCTATCGAGCATGAAATCGGCATAAGGGTGGTCATTGACCGCGCCGATGATGGGGTGGCCATAACTGTGAAAGACATTGCTACTGCCATAGCCGCTGATATTGAGCGAAAAGTCGAAGTAGCGATTGCCGCCCAACAGGACATGGTCTGCAGAGGTGGCCAGCTTGAGTATGGTCTTGGGGCCGATGTTATCGGCATTTACCCACTCCACCGGACAGCCGGCACCCTGCAGCGTGCGGAACATCCCGTGCATGCCACGCTTGATGATACCGTGATTGGCCTGGTTGCCGGTGTCGATCAGGCACAGTTTGCGCTTGCCAAGTGCGCGGCTTAGGCGTTCCAGGGGGGCGAGCTGAACGCCATCTGGCCTGGTAGACGCCGTCTGGAGTGGCGTCGTTTCACCAAGCGATTTCTGTGACGAGGCCTCCAGCGGTTCGCTCTCCGAGGAGAGGAATCTGTCGAGATAGCGGCGGGCCAGCGCTGCATCCAACTGATGCAACAGGCTGCCGGTCACATCTTTGAATCCATAGACGACGTGCAGGAGGAAAGCCAGCTTGATCCGCTGGCTATCGCTCAGGCTGGCCATGCGCGTCTGGTCGGGTAGCAGTAGCGCCTGGGCGGACCACAGCTCGGAGGCGGCCACGTCGGCATGGATCTCATCCATGGGCAGGGCGCTGCGATGGTGCTGATCGTGCAGGTGGTAGAGGCGGAAGCCATTCTCCTTGGCCCAGCGCTGAACCTCGCCCAGATCGGGCTGGCGCTCGTGGGTCGGCTGGAAGGCGATCTTGACCTGAATCAGTAGCGCCGCGGCCAGCGACTGACTGCCATGGCTAAGAATGTCGGCAGCATCGCTGGTGTCGTCCAGCACCAGCCAGTCCAGAGCCGGCAGGCCTTCGATGCTGTCCAGAGCAAGGGTGTCGAAAGCGTGGGGTTCGGCCGCTACCTGAGGCTGCCGCTGCTCATGCTGGCGATCCGCTGGCAGTGCGCTCGGCGAATTGGGGCTTGGCGTGAACAGGGTGGCCGGTGAGCCCGTGCCCAGGCCATGGCCGGCATAGTAATGTACGCGCTCGGCACGGCTCATGGGATGATGGGCCGCGTCCCTTGAAGGATCGAACACGATCAATTCGAGGCGCTCGTCCCGCAGCAGCTTCTCGACGTTCTCATCGTTCAGTAGCTGTCCACCGTTGTCGATGGCGATGATCGGCTCTTCGAGCGGCCAGCCGAAGCCATCGTCGGTTTCGAGCGCCGGAGGACGGGGCACTTCCACCGGCTCGTCGCGATCCTCGAAATAAGCGCGTCCATGGCCGTCGAAGGTGAGGGCGGCCGGCTCTGCGCTTTCGCAATAGCGCTGCCAGACGGCTCTCAGTGCCTTGCGCAGATGGCGACCGAACTTGGGCGCGTCGCAGATCGGAGAGTGTTCGAGATAGGTTCTCAGCGCCGCGCGGATCACTGCCAGGCTCGGCAGGTCGGACGCGAGTTCGATCACTCGCTCGCGGAACGCTTCCCAGCTATCCGTGACCAGTTCCGGCATGCCGGTGTTCGACAAGTGCGTGGCGCTATGCCGTCCGGCGAAGGTCGGGCCGACATGCGTGACTACGGGAACGCCCATCAGCAGCGCTTCACAGGTCGTCAAGCCTCCTGAGTAGGGCCAGGTATCCAGGGCAATATCGACACGGTTGTAGCTCTTGAGCAGCGTTTCATGGTCCGAGGGCCCTTCGAGCATGACACGCCCGGATTCGATGCCGTGATGCTCAAGCGTAGACAGAATACGCTGGCACACGTCGGGGCTGGTGTACTGCCCCCCTTTTAGGAAGAGGCGGCTGCCGGGCACCTGGTGCATCAGCTTGGCCCACTCGGCCAGCAGCACGTCGTTCACCTTGGCTGGGTTGTTGAAGCAGCCGAAGGTCACGTAACCGTTGCTGATGGCCGGCAACGACGTGATCGCGGGGGTATAGGCGGGCGGCGTATAGCAGATGTAGTCATTGGGCAGGCGGATCAGCTTCTCGGTATAGAGATGATCCACCCCGGGCGGCGTTTCATATGGGTCGCTCAAGAAATAGTCGAACGCCGCCATGCCCATGCTGCTGATCTGCATGCCGACCCATTTGATGATGATCGGTGCCGGCTTCATGTCGACGACCGGGAGTCGGCTCTGGGCGCCGTGACCCGCCAGATCGATCAGGATATCGATATCGTCGGCAACAATTCTATCGGCGAGCTGCTGGTGGCTTAGATGATAGGTAGGTATCCAGTGGCAGCGTCGCTTGATTTTTTCGGCAATCGGATCGTGAGCGTCGTTATCGGTGTAGGCGTAGAGCTCGATATCGCTGGCAAGATTCTCCAGAGCACTGCTCACCATCCAGCCTACCGGGTGAACCCTGAGGTTGCTCGAGAGCAGTCCGACCTTGAGCGTACGATCTGAGGTGCGATCCTTGGCATCGTGCGTCAATAGTCGTGGCGGCGTGAAGTGGTCCTTCCACGCCTTGGATTTGCGCAGAATGCTTTCGGCCGAGGCCGCGGGATTGTAGTGGTCGTTCAGCAGTCCGTTGGAGTAAGCCGTGTAGTACTGTGGGCTCAGTCGCAGCGCCTGGGCGTAGTAACGCTCCGCCGCCGCGAAGTCGGTCATATCCTTGTGATAGTTGCCGAGCGTATTGAGCACCGAGGGGTCTTTCGGCTTGAGCGTGTGTAGGCGCTCCAACGCTTCCAGGCCCTTCTGGAACTCGAAATGCAGTGAAAACAGGATGCTGCGCATGGCCAGGATCTCCGCTTCCGGATGTCCTGCCCGCTCGGCTTGTGCCAGATGCTTTTCCGCGCGGGGGTAGGCGCCGATCTCATAGCACATGTTGGCCATGTTGAAATGAGCCTGGGCGCTGTCACCGTCGATCTCCAGACTGCGGGTTTGCAGCTCGAAGGCGCGCTCCTTCTGCCCCTGCTTGAAGTACGCTTTCGACAGCGCCGTCAGTACCAGAGGGTCCGTCGGAGTCAGCGTCATGGCCCGCTCCAGCGAGGAGAGCGCACCGGCGGCATCGCCGGTCTGCAGCTGGCTATTGCCCAACGCTTTCCAGGAAAAGGCATCCTGTGGGTAGCGCTGTGCCAAGGACTCGGCTTCTTTCCTGGCGTGCTGATAGTCACCTTGCCGATAGAGGTCCATGAAGCGCTTTTGCAGTGGGGCGGGGACGTGTTGGCTATGGTTCATGAGCAGCAATGTTCCGACAGGAGGTGAGGAGTCTTTCAAGCTTCCCATGTCTCGAGAAGCGCGAAGCGGCGAATAGTTGGCCTTGACGGCGCCATTCTCGGTCGCGGGCTTTCTGGGTGGCGGATAGGCAACGAAAAAGGCCGGCAAGATGCCGGCCTTCCATCACTCCCTGGGGAGGGATTAACGCAGCAGCGAGAGAACTGTCTGCGGGGTCTGGTTCGCCTGGGACAGGACCGAGGTGCCAGCCTGCTGCAGGATCTGCGCGCGGGTCATGTTCGACACTTCGGTGGCGTAGTCGGCATCTTCGATGCGCGAACGGGCTGCCGACAGGTTGGTCGAGGTGGTGGTGATGTTGTCGATCGCGGTTTCGAAACGGTTCTGGACCGCACCCAGGTTGCTGCGCTCGGTGTCGACGTTGTTGAGCTTGTTGTCGAGGACCTTGAGGGCGTCGGTGGCGAGCACGTCGAAGCCGCTGGCGCTGACGGAGCGGGTGCCGCCGTTGGCAGCCGATGCGCCGGCAGTCGCAGTGGAGGAGTACATGTTCCAGCCGCTGGCAGCGTTGGTCGAGGTGCCGGAAGCGCTGGCCCCACCGATGGTGATGTTGATGGTTTCGCCATCGTTCGCACCGACCTGGATGCTGAACGAGGAGTTGCTGGTGCTGGTCTTGAAGACGTTGGTGCCGTTGAACGTGGTCTGTTCGGTGACACGGTTGATCTCTTCCAGACGCTGGTTGACTTCCTTCTGGATGGAGTCGATGTCGTCGGCGCTGTTGGTGCCGTTCTGAGCCTGAACGGTCAGCTCACGGATGCGCTGCAGGTTGTCGTTGACCTGGTCCAGGGCGCCTTCGGCAGTCTGCGACAGCGAGATACCGTCGTTGGCGTTACGGCTGGCCTGGTTGAGACCGGTGATCTGGCTGCTCATGCGGTTGGCGATGGCCTGGCCGGCGGCGTCGTCCTTGGCACTGTTGATACGCAGGCCGGAGGAGAGACGCTCCATGGCGGTCGAGAGCTGGCTCTGCGACTTGTTCAGGTTGTTCTGACCGATCAGCGCGGTGATGTTGGTATTGATAACTGCCATTGTCGTATTCCTTTCTCATAGTGAGAGGGCAATTTGGGCCTGATCCGCAGAACGTCGAATGGCTGTCGGATCCTGCTGCAACGGCCCCTTGGCCGTTGTCCCATTTATCGGCGCTACCCCGGGGAGCTTTAGAAAAAGATTTTCGCTTTTTGTGAAAAAATGTGTCGAAGGGGGTGGCGGGGATATTGTGTAGGCACGCGCAGGGCTTCGATCAGTTGATCAGGGAAAACAGGAGGTTGCCTGCGTCTGCTCAAGAGCGGACGCCAGCCGATGGCCGCGCGGCACCACGTGCTTCGCTAGAAATGTATCGGGGGAAGGGCAAGAATGACAGCTGGACAAGGCGCTCGAAAACACCTGTGATGTTGCCCGGATTGTCAGCCGCTGGCGGTATGAATGACTGAGTGTCAAACACCGGCGAGAGGGTCATGATCTGCCTTGCGCCGTGCTGAAGCGCAAGGTCATCCGATGAGGGTCAGGCGCGGGAACTGATGCCGCTGAAATTCTTGGGTTTGGCCTGGCCATTGCGGCCATAGACGCTGCCACCCACGGCTCGCTCGAGAAAATCGATCGCGCGCTGGTTGTGTTCCATGCGCTGGGAGATGACAAAGCCATTGAGGCGGTTCATCTGCTTCAGGCGGTCTGCCTGCTGGCGAATCTGTCCCCAGAGCTGATCTGCGTCGTGCATGCTGGCCAGCTGCTCGGCACCGCGGGCGCCATCTCCCAGGCCTTGCGCCTGCTGCGCTTCGCGGCGCAGATGTTCGAGGCGTTCGAGCTCGGCGAGTTGCGCCTGCTTGTGGGTCGCTAGCGTGTTGAGAACCTCGCCGTCGGCGCGGCCCTCCTTCAGGCACTCTCGTTCTGCCGTCAGCGTCTGCAGAAGCTGTTCGAGCTGATGCAACTGTTCGGTGAGCAGGTCTGTGACGTTCATCTAAGGCTCTCGAGAAGGATATGCCAAATAGGGCGCGAGCGTTGCTTAGCCGCGCTCGTCGAGCATGTCACGCACGCTCTGGAGCAGGCCATCGGCGATCTTGCTGGTATCGAGCTGCAGCGTGCCATCGGCGATCGCCTGACGAATCTCTGTAACCCGGGCAGTATCGATATCGCCGTTGGCATTCTGGGTATCGATCTGGCTCAGCGTGGTCTTGGAGCCCGCCGGCGCTGCGGCGCCCTCGGTGTTCTTGATGTTGCGCTTCTGGTCGAGGGCGTCGCTCTGCGTCAGGCGCGTCAGCGAGTTTGTCTGGTCAATCTTCATCTCGTCACCTCTGGGCGATGCCCACGGTCATGTGCTTGCCGATAGTGTAGGGCCTTGGCCCGCTTGCAAGGATTATCGGCAGCCATGGCCGAAACTGAAAGCTGGCCACGCAGAGATTTGTCAAAAAAGTTTGCAATTGCGTATGCAGATTGTGTGGCGCTAGAAGTTGACTCGCAGCTGATCGGGGCCGACGACCTGACCCTGCAGGATCTGATTGCCTTCGGTCTTGAGGCGGATGGTGTTACCCATGCCGCCATTCTCCAGCGCTTCGACGCTGCGACTGACGCGAAAGCCTGGACCCTGGGCTGTCAGCACTACGGTGTCGCCGCGCTTGACCAGCCAGGGCTGTCTTACCATCGCCTCGGTGAGCGTTGCTCCGGCAGGTATTCGCCGCGTGGCGACACGTCCGGCCGCATCGGTCATGGCGCTGAGATAGCCTCGCTGCAGGCGGGTGACATCGGAGGATTGCCATTTCAGCGCCGTGGCGTCGATGGGTTCCCCGGGTTCGAGCGTGCGGGCTGCCACCAGATGTCTGACGCTGGCCGATACCGTTGCCTGGACGTAACGGGAACGCTCTTCCCCCTGGCAGTTGACCCCGACCGTGACGCGGCCCTGGGGAGTCCCCGGGCGCGGCAGAAACGGCTCCGGGGCCACGCAGGGGCCGAGACGGGCGGTGTTGTCGTGCACTTTCACACTGACTTGATCACCCAGCGAGCGCGTCTGGGTGAGCAGGAAACGCTTGACGCTGGCAGCCAGCGGGTCGGCGTCCTGCGCCTGGGCGATCGAAGGCAGTGGTAGCAGTGCGAGACCAAAGAGCGTCAGCAGCAGCATGCCGGCTCCCGTCAGCAGCAGGCGGCGCAGGCGCGGGCGGCGTGCGAGCCAGGCATCTTGTGGGCCTTCCGGTCTGGGCGCTGTCATGGGGTTTTCCAGCTGCATGCTTCGTGTCGGTATCGAAAAGACCTCACCGGTGGACAGGCCTGCCGAACCCGACCCGTGCGGTTCTTTCCATCATGGAAAGCGATTGTAGAGCGAAGCGGTAGGAGTCATTGCGGGAAATGACGCGCAATTGACGGTCTGTTTACGAGTTTACCATGCGTAACTCGCCGCTATTCTCCACCCTGTCCAAGAAAGTCGACGGACGCGGACGCATCACTGGTCTCGCTGCCGTCTGGCCATCATCAGGAGATCATCGGCATGTTCGACAAGTTGGAGAGTGCGCTGCGCTATCAGCAGGAGGCGCTCAACCTGCGCGCCGAGCGCCAGAAGGTGCTGGCCAACAACATAGCCAATGCCGACACCCCCAACTTCAAGGCGCGGGATTTCGACTTTCGTGCCGAGCTCGATCGAGTCATGCAGCAGGGGCGTTCGGCAGGTGAGGGCGGTCTCTCGTTGAGCCGCACGTCCAGCCGGCATATTGCGGCCGAGGGGCCGCGCGTCTCGAGCGTCGACGACCTCCTTTATCGCGTGCCGGATCAGCCCAGTCTCGACGGCAACACCGTCGACATGAACCGCGAACGTGCCGCCTTCGCCGATAACTCGGTGCGCTACCAGGCGGATGTCACCTTCGTCAGTCGCCGGATCCAGGGGATGAAGAAGGCGATGCAACCGGAGTAAACCGATGTCGATGTTCAGTGTTTTCGAAATTTCAGGCTCGGCGCTGACGGCCAACTCCCAGCGCATGAACGTGACCGCCAGTAACCTGGCCAACGCCGACAGCGTAGCCGGGCCTGACGGTAAGCCTTATTACGCACGTCAGGTCATGTTCCAGGCGCTGGGGCAGTCGGGCGGCAGCCCCGGCGGCGTGCGCGTCGACCGCGTGGTGGAGGATACCACCACACCGTTGCGCCAGGAGTACCGCCCGGGGCATCCGCTGGCGGATGCACAGGGTTACGTGTCGCTGCCCAATGTCGACCCCGTCAATGAGATGGTGGACATGATCTCGGCGTCGCGCTCCTACCAGGCCAACGTCGAGGTGATGAATACCGCCAAGACGTTGATGACCAAGACCCTAACCATCGGCGAAGGCTGAGCCTAAGGCGCAGCTCAAGGTAGTCGCGGTCTCCGCTGCGGAGGTCGGACGCCAAGGAGAAACGGTATGTCCAGTCCAGTCATCGGCAGCAGCACGCTCGCCAATATCAATGGCACCGCGTCCCCGAGCAAGGCGACCGGCACCAATTCCGGCAGTGAGCTCAATGACCGCTTCATGACGCTTCTGGTCACGCAGTTGAAGAATCAGGATCCGACCAATCCAATGGACAACTCGCAGATGACCGCGCAGTTGGCCCAGATCAATACCGTCAGCGGTATCAACAAGCTCAACGATAGCCTGCAGGCGATCACCGAGCAGATCGACGCCGGCAAGGCGCTGCAGGCCACCGCCCTGATCGGCAAGGGCGTCATGGTGCCGGGGGATCGGATTCTGGTCGGCAATGCCGATACCACCACCGGCGCCGTGGCCACCACGCCGGTCGGTGTCGATCTGGATCGCGCGGTCGGCGATCTGCAGGTCTCCATCAAGGGCGCCAACGGACAGGTGGTGCGTTCGTTCTCGACCGGCGCACTGAATGCCGGCGTCCATAGCTTCACCTGGGACGGCAAGCTTGAGGATGGCTCCATGGCCGCCAGCGACAGCACCTATACGGTGGAGATGAAAGTGTTGGATGGCGACAGCAGCACATCGCCCAAGGTTCTCAACTACGCCCTCGTCAACGGTGTGATGCAGGGTGACGACGGCGTGAAGCTGGATCTCGGTTTCAACCGCAGTCCGGTGACGCTGGGCGAAGTCCGTCAGATTTTGTGACCGGCGACGCCAGCACGCTTTTCTCGATACGCATCTCGATCGCCATCCCGGCGATCGGCCCGCAACGCTAACGCAGGGATACGAACATGGGCTTTTCACAAGCGCTCAGCGGTATGAACGCAGCGTCGCAGCAGCTCGACGCCATCGGCAACAACATCGCCAACTCCCAGACCAAGGGCTTCAAGAGCTCATCTGTGCAGTTCGCCGATGTCTACGCCAGCAGCAGGATCGGTCTGGGCACCAGCGTGGCCGGTGTGCTGCAGGACTTCGGTAATGGCACGCTGGAGAGCACCAACCGCAACCTCGATCTGGGGATCAGCGGCGACGGCTTCTTCCGCTTCCAGCAGGGCAACCAGGTCGGCTACTCGCGTAACGGCCAGTTGACGATGACCACCGAAGGCTATCTGGCCAACGCCCAGGGTGGGACGTTGATGGGCTACAACGTGCGCAACTTCAACGATCCCAATGTCGCCGCGACGCTGCCGACCGGTGGCCAGCCGGAAGTGATCCAGATCCCCAGTGGTTCGATCACCGCCAAGGCGACCGCCAATGCCTCCGCGACGATCGATCTTGATGCCAGTGGCGACACCATCGCTGCCAACTTCGATGCCAACAATCCGGATACCTTCAACTACAGCACCTCGACCACGGTCTATGACTCGCTGGGCGTGTCACACAACCTGCAGCTCTACTTCACCAAGACTGGTGAAAATGAGTGGCGCGTCGATTCGCGGGTGGCGCTGGATGATGGCACTGTCGCCAACGCTGGCGGCGGCAACCTCGACTTCGATGCCAATGGCCGCCTGACCAACGACCCCTCGACGTTGGCGATCAACTTCGATCCTAATAATGGCGCCAATGCCGTGGACTTCGATTTCGATTTCGCCGGCTCCACCCAGACCGAACAGTCCTATGCGATCAACTCCCCCAACCAGGACGGCTATGCCGCCGGCCAGCTGGTGGGGGTGAGTATCGACAAGGACGGCACGATTCGTGGCAGCTACTCCAACGACCAGAGCGTTGCCCTGGGCCGGGTGGTGCTCTCGGACTTTGCCAACGTCGAGGGGCTCAAACCGATCGGTGACAACCTGTGGCAGGAGACGACCGCCTCCGGTCAGGCGGTGGTGGGCGTGGCTGGCAGCGGCTCCTTCGGAGCCCTGCAATCGGGCACGTTGGAAGCCTCCAACGTCGATCTGAGCAAGGAGCTGGTCGATCTGATCATCGCCCAGCGTAACTTCCAGGCCAACTCCAACACCATCAAGACGCAGGACCAGGTGCTGCAGACCGTCGTCAACCTGCGTTGATGTCAGCAATACGTCGGCCGATCACTGCACGCCTGAGCGTGCAGTGACGCCGGCCCTGCCGAGGGCCTCAAGATGGACCGTATTCTCTACACAGCCGGCGGTGGCGCCAGCCAGACCATGGCGCAGCAGGCGGTGGTCAACAACAATCTGGCCAACGTCTCGACCCCGGGTTTCCGCGGCGAGCTGATGGCGATGCGCGCCGTCCCGATCGAGGGTGAGGCGCGTCTGCCGACCCGCGTGGCGTCGATGATGACCACGCCGGGGTCCGACTTCACCCAGGGCAACATCAGCACCACCGGGCGCAGCTTGGACTTGGCGCTGCAGGGCGATGCCTGGCTGGCGGTGCAGCCGCCGGGTGGCGGTGAAGCCTATACCCGCCGCGGCGACCTGCAGGTCGATGCCACCGGGCTCTTGACCTCGCTCGGCAACCCGGTAATGGGCGACAACGGTCAGGCGATCGTGATCCCTGTGGGGGCGGATGTCACCATCGGGGCGGATGGCTCGATCAGCGTGCTCGAGCCGGGCCAGAACCCGGACTCCATTGCGCCGCTGGCGAAACTGAAGCTGGTGGCCCCGGGCAACGAGAACCTGGTCCGCGGTGAAGACGGCCTGTTCCGCATGACTCCGCCGCCGGGGCAGCAGAACGCCAATCCGGTACCGGCGGACGATACCCTGCGGGTGATTCCCGGTGCGCTCGAAGGCAGCAACGTGACGCCCACCGAGGCGATGATCTCGATGATCGACTCTTCCCGCCGCTACGACATGCATATGAAGATGATCGAGAGCGCGGACGAAAACGAGCAGCGTGCCAATAGCCTGCTGTCGCTGACCTGAGCCCGCTCGGTGCCGAGCTCACGACTATGAGAATGCCATCATGATCAAATCACTCTGGACCGCCAAGACCGGCCTGGAAGCACAGCAGGTCAAGCTGGACGTCATTTCCAACAACCTGGCCAACGTCTCGACCAACGGCTTCAAGCGCTCGCGCGCCGTGTTCGAGGACCTGCTCTATCAGAACGTGCGCCAGCCCGGCGCCCAGTCCTCGGTCGTCGACACGCTGCCCTCCGGCATGCAGGTGGGTACCGGGGTACGCCCGGTGGCCACCGAGCGTCTGCATACCCAGGGTGGTCTGCAGAATACCGAGAACTCGCGCGATCTGGCGATCAACGGCAAGGGTTTCTTTGCCGTGCAGATGCCCGATGGCACCACCGGCTACACCCGCGATGGCAGCTTCCAGGTCAATCAGAACGGCCAGCTGGTGACCGCTGGTGGCTACCCGGTCGATCCGCCGATCACCATTCCGCAGAACGCGCTGTCGATCAGCGTGGCCCAGGATGGCACGGTCTCGGTCACCCAGCCGGGGACCTCGCAGAGCAATCAGGTGGGTCAGATCATGGTTTCCACCTTCATCAACCCGACCGGTCTGCAGAGCATCGGCCAGAACCTCTATCTCGAAACCGATGCGTCCGGCCCGAGCACCAGCCTGACCCCGGGCCTGCAAGGCGCCGGTACGGTCTATCAGGGCTACGTGGAGACCTCCAATGTCAACGTGGTCGAGGAGATGGTCAGCATGATCGAGACCCAGCGCGCCTACGAGATCAACAGCAAGGCCGTCGAGACCTCCGATCAGATGCTCGCGCGTCTGAGCCAGCTGTAACCGAGGCCAAGCATTCATGGGATCTTTGCTGTTGCGCACCTGGCGGCTGCTGACCGAAGGCGGCTTTCGCAGCCGCCGTGTCGTGCTGCTCTGCCTGCTCGTGGGTATGAGCGGCTGTGCTCAGATACCGCGCCACTCGGTGGTCGAGAACTCGTCGCCTGTCGAAATTCCCTCGACGCCACCGTCCCAGGCCAACGGCTCGATCTATCAGGCGCGCTTCGGCTTCCAGCCGCTGTTCGAGGATCGGCGCCCGCGCCAGGTCGGCGACATCATCACCATCGTGCTCGACGAGCAGGTGAGCGCGAGCAAGAGCTCTGCGGCGCAAGCCTCGCGCGACGGCACCATCGGCCTGACGGTAAACCAGGTGCCAAGCCCGCTCAGCGTGCTCGAGGACTACGGTACCGATGTGGAGGGCAGTAATGTCTTCAACGGGTCGGGGGGGGCCAACGCCAACAATACCTTCACCGGCACCATCACGGTGACGGTCTACGATCTGCTCGCCAACGGCAATCTCAAGGTGCGTGGCGAGAAGCAGATCGCGATCAATCAGGGCACCGAGTACATCCGCTTCTCCGGGGTGGTCAATCCGCGCTCGATCAGCGGTTCCAACACCGTGCAGTCGACTCAGGTAGCCGATGCCCGTATCGAGTATGTCGGCGATGGCTACATCAACGAGGCGCAGACCATGGGCTGGTTGCAGCGTTTCTTCCTCAATATCGCGCCGTTCTGATGCTTATGACACTGCTATCCCGCTGCCGCACTCGTCTCTCTCGCTGGCTGCTCCTCGTTGCGACGCTGGTAGCCACTGCCAGCGTCCAGGCCCAGCCGATTCAGGATCTGGCCAACTTCGCCGGCGTACGTGACAACCCGCTGGTGGGCTACGGTCTGGTGGTCGGCCTCGATGGCACCGGTGACCAGACCACCCAGGCGCCATTCACTGGGCAGAGCATCGTCAATCTGCTGTCGCAGCTCGGCGTGACCGTTCCGGCCGGCACCAACATGCAGCTGCGCAACGTGGCAGCGGTGATGGTCACCGCCCAGTTGCCGCCGTTCTCGCGCCAGGGACAGGAGTTAGATGTCACCGTCTCCTCGGTGGGTAACGCCAACAGCCTGCGTGGCGGGACCCTGCTGATGACCCCGTTGAAAGGGGCCGACGGCCGTGTCTATGCCCTGGCCCAGGGCAACGTCTACGTCGGCGGCGTCGGCGCTCAGGCCGGAGGCAGCAGCGTGGCGATCAACCATCAGGCAGCAGGGCGCATCCCGGGTGGCGGTCTCGTCGAGCAGGAGGTACCGGTACGTTTGGGGGCCGCCGATGGTTCTCTCGACATGTTCCTCAAGCGCTCCGACTTCGAGAATGCGCGACGCGTGGTGACAGCGATCAATCAGGAATTCGGCGCGCCGGTCGCCGCGGCGCTGGATGGCCGCACCGTGCGGCTGCAGCTGCCGGCGGACCCCAATGCCCGGGTCAACTTCCTGGCGCGGGTTCAGGGGGTCGACGTGACCGCCGATCGTGGGCCGGCCAAGGTGATCGTCAACTCGCGTACCGGCTCGGTGGTGCTGTCGGATACGGTGACGCTCAATCGCGCGGCGGTCGCCCACGGCAATCTCTCGGTGGTGATCGATTCGAATCCGCAGGTCAGCCAGCCCAATGCGCTCTCCGGTGGCACCACGGCGATCGTGCCCAACGCCAGCATCAACGTGCAGCAGGAGGGCGGTGCGCTGCAGATAGTGCAGACCAGTGCCGACCTGATGGACGTGGTCAATGCGCTGAATGCGCTGGGTGCCTCGCCCCAGGATCTGATGTCGATCCTGCAGGCACTCAAGGCCGCCGGCTCGCTGAACGCCGAACTGGAGATCATCTGATGACCGGCAACGACCTCTCGTCGCAGTTCGCGCTGGATGTCCAGGGTATCCAGAAGCTCAAGTACAGTGCCGGGCATTCGCCTCAAGGCAGTCTGAAGGAGGCCGCCAAGCAGTTCGAAGCGGTCTTCCTGCAGATGATGCTCAAGAGCATGCGCGAAGCCACCCCCAAGTCGGATCTGCTGCACAGCCAGCAGGGCGATATGTTGCAGTCGATGCAGGACCAGCAGTGGGCCCAGCAGCTGGCCGGCAAGGGCTTCGGCCTGGCCGAACAGCTGGTGACGCAGCTCGAGAGTAGCGGCCTGCCCGGTACCCAGCCGGCCCGCCCGCAGCAGGAGGATATCAGCAAGCTGATCGCCGGCATTCCGCGCGGTATCCCCACACCCTTGACGAATGCGCTGCGCACACCGGTGGCGGGCGATGTGGCGCCTGGCGCGGCCGCGGATCAGCTCGCGACGTCGGCGGCCAGTGTGGCCGGCGCTGCGACCCAGTTCGCCGGACGCGCCGCACATGTTGCCGACTTCCTCGCCAAACTGGCGGCGCCGGCCAAGCGCGCCGAGCAGGCTTCCGGCGTGCCCGCCGAGCTGATCCTGGCGCAGGCCGCGCTGGAGACGGGCTGGGGCAAACGGGAAATTCCTACGGAATCCGGTGGCAACAGTCACAACCTGTTCGGGATCAAGGCGGGGAGTGCCTGGCAGGGCAAGACCACTGACATCGCCACCACCGAGTACGTCAATGGTCGCCCGATCCAGACCGTGGATCGCTTCCGCGTCTACGACTCCTACGCCGATGCCTTTGCCGACTACGCAGCGTTGATCGGTGACAACCCGCGCTATAGCAACGTGGTCGCAGCCGGATCGCCGCAGCAGGCAGCCCATGCCATCCAGAGAGCCGGCTACGCCACCGATCCCAACTATGCCGACAAGCTCAATCGGATCATCGGCCAGTTTGGCGATCTCGCCCCGGTATCGGCCGAGCCGACGCTTGCCGCTGCCTCCGACCCCTACTCGCTGGCGCGGGCGCCGACCACTTTGTTCTGAGCCGAATGTCGAGCGTCTGGTGCCGGCGAGGCCGATTACAAAACATTGCGAAATCAACGACCGTAACGTTAAAGCGCGTTGCGCTGGCGCCGATAAAGATCTCAACGTGATTGCAACTCGCCATGCAGCATGGCATCTGACAGGGATTCGACATGAGCCTGTTCTCGATTGGATTGAGTGGTCTGGGGGCGGCGCAGTCCGCGCTCTCCACCACCAGTAACAACATCACCAACGTCTATACCGATGGCTACAACCGTCAGCTGGTCCAGCTCGGCGAGAACGCCAGCAGCGGCGAAATGGGGACTGGTGTTCAGGTGAACGGCGTTCAGCGCCAGTACAACGCCTATATCAGTGGCCAGCTCAATCAGGCCAACAGCCGCGAGACAGCGCTCGAGACCTATCAGAAACAGATCAACCAGGTCGATGACCTGCTGGCGGATGGCGACTCCGGGCTCACGACGCTGATGCAGAAGTTCTTCTCCAGTCTCGAGGATCTCTCCGGCTCGCCGTCGGACGCGGCGGCTCGTGAGGGGGTGCTGGGGACGGCGCAGAGCATGGTGGCACAGTTCCGCGCCTTCGATACCTACCTCCAGGACATGCGTGACGGCGTCAACGGTCAGATCGGTAGCGTCGTCTCCCAGGTCAACGATCTCAGCGGTCAGGTCGCCGATCTCAACAAGCAGATCACCCTGGCACGGGCCAAGACTGGCGAAGAGCCCAATGCGCTGCTCGATCAGCGCGACAAGCTGGTCGGCGATCTGAGCAAGCTGGTGGATGTCGATGTGACCATCCAGGACGGCTCCACCTATCAGGTATCGCTCTCCAATGGCTTGCCGCTGGTAGCGGGTAACAAGAGCTATCAGCTGCGCGCCATGTCCGGCGAAGAGGACAGCGCCAATCAGGCGATCGGCTACCGCAACGCCACCGGTGGCGTGCGTCAGCTCAATGCCTCCGTGATTCAGGGCGGTGAGCTCGGCGGCCTGTTGCGCTTCCGTGACGACACACTGGACGGCGCGCAGAACAAGCTGGGCCAGCTGGCCGCCAGCCTGGCGACCAGCTTCAATGCGGTGCAGGAGCAGGGCTTCGATCTCGACGGCGATCCGGGTCAGGCCTTCTTCTCGATCGGTTCTCCCGCTGCCCAGGCGAATACGCGCAATGTCTCCAACGTGACTATGAGTGCCAGCTACAGCGACGCGACGCCGGTGAGCGCTGACGACTATCGCCTCACCTATCAGAGCGCCAGCGACGACTATCAGCTGGAGAACCTGACCAGCGGCGAGACCTCGACCATCGCGACCAATGCGGACGGTGATCTGGTCTTCGGCGGCGTCTCGGTCACGCCCAGCGGCACGCCGGCAGACGGCGATACCTTCCTGGTACAGCCGACGCGCAATGCCGCGGCGGGCTTCGAGATCGCCTTCACCGATACCAGCCTGTTTGCGGCGGCGGCCAGCGCCAACGGTGGCAGTGGCGACAATGGCAATGCGCTCAAGCTGCTGGATCTGCAGAACCAGAAGCAGGTGGGCGGGCAGGCCACGTTCAGCGGCGCCTACGCTGCGCTGGTCAGCGACGTCGGTAATCAGTCGGCGATCGTCAATGCCAATCTCACCACTCAGCAGGGGCTGGCGGATCAGCTCTACAGCTATCAGCAGGCCGATTCCGGGGTCAACCTGGACGAAGAGTACGCCAACCTGCTGCGCTATCAGCAGTACTACACCGCCAACGCCAAGATCATCGACGCCGGCACTTCGGTGCTCGACACGATTCTCGGCCTGAGAAGTTAAGCCTCTGGCCTTCGCCCCCGGGAGAAGGCCGCGTATCGAATCGACCAAGCGCGTGCCCGCCGCGGGCACCCAGTCAGGAGAGTGTCATGCGCGTCAGCACCGTCATCATGTTCGAGCGCAGTGTCAGTTCGATGAACCGGCAGCAGGGCCAGTTCATGGAGATCGGCGAGAAGATCGCCTCCGGCAAGCGCGTCGTGCGCCCGTCGGACGACCCCCAGGCGGCAGCGCGTGCGGTCGGCGTTTCGCAGTCGATGGCGACCAACAATCAACAGTCGGACAGCCGTATCACCGCGCGCAACGCGCTGAGCCAAGAAGAGAGCTCACTCAATAGCGTGACCGACGCGCTGAGTCGGGCCAAGGAGCTGCTGGTACAGGGCGGCAACGGCACGCTGAACGATGCTGCCCGCCAGTCCATGGCCACCGAGCTGCGCGGTGTCTACGAGGCGCTGGTGGGGCAGGCCAATGCCACCGATGGCAGCGGCAACTACCTCTTCGGCGGCTACAAGGATGGCGCGGCGCCTTTTGTCGAGACCAGCGGTGGCATCAGCTATCAGGGGGCCACCGAGGGGCGCGAGCAGAAGGTCGGGCCGTCACGCCTGATGGCGGTAGGTAATACCGGCGACGAGGTATTTCAGCGCGTGGCCAGCGGTGCCGGCTATCTGGCGCGGGCGGGGGACGGCAATGGCGGCTCGCTCACCTTCACCGGCCCCGAGATCATCGACAGCACGGCGAACGGCTATGGCAGTACCTTCGACATCAGCTTCAGTGACAACGGTGATGGTACTTACGACTACAACGTGAGCGGTGGCCCGGGCGGCAGCGGTACCTACGACGGCAAGAGCGGTGCGATCGAGATCGGTGGCGTGCGCCTCAAGCTCGAGGGGCGTCCGGCGGACGGTGATACGCTCACCATGGGGCGCGCCCAGAACATGAATCCCGACGTCTTCGGCGCGCTCGAGAAGATGCTCGGTGTGCTGGAGACCCCGATCGATTCCGATCAGGCTCAGGCAGCCTTCACCAATACGCTCTCCACCACCAGTCGCGAGATGGACAACGCGCTGGACAACGTGCTGACCGTACGTGCATCCGTCGGGGCACGTCTCAACGAGCTCGACGTACTGGATACCGTGGGTAATGATCGCAATGTCGCCTATACCCAGACCAAGAGTGACCTGATCGATCTCGACTACAACTCGGCGGTCTCCGAGTACGTGCTGCGTCAGGTCGGGCTGCAGGCGGCTCAGAAGTCGTTCATGAATCTCCAGGGTACTTCGCTGTTCGACCTGGTTTGACGAACACCGGTATACCGTTATCTGGCTCGACGAACCCAAACACGACGCCCGGCTGCGAAGTACTTCGCAGCCGGGCGTCAGCGTTTTCGATCGACGTTGTCAAGTCAAGTCGTGCCTAAGTGGGTCAAGTAGCGCCGAAGGGGCGAAGGGGATCTCAGCCAGTACCGGCCATCTGTTCGATCATGCCCTGCATGAACTGCAGCTGGTGCTCGAACAGGTCGCTCAGGAAGCCACCCAGGTTGGGCGTCAACGCCAGAATCATCGCCAGGCCGGCGGTGAGGGTCATGGGGAAGCCGATGGAGAAGATCGTCAGCTGCGGCGAGGCGCGGTTGAGAATCCCCAGCGACAGATTGATCAGCAGCAGCGAGGCGACCACAGGCAGGGCCAGCAGCAGCCCCGAGGTGAAGATGGTGCCGCCCCAGCGTGCCAGTGTTTCGGCGAAGCTGGCATCGATCGATGTCGCACCCACCGGAAGCACTTCGAAGGTCCAGGCCAGGATCTCGAGGGTGATCAGGTGGCCATTCATGGCCAGGAACATCAGCAGTGTGATCATTTCCAGAAAGCGCGACAGCACCATGGTGTTGGTGCCTGAATCTGGCGAGAAGAAGGTCGCGAAGCCCAGGCCCATCTGCATGCTGATGTATTCGCCGGCGTTGATCACCACCGCGATCATGATCCGCAGTACCAGGCCCATGGCGGCACCGATCAGAATCTGCTGCAGCATGATGCCGACGCTCTCCAGCGAGAACAGCGGCACGTTGGGCATCGGCGGCAGCGACGGCGCAATGGCGAAGGCCATGGCCACACCGAACAGCAGCTTGAACTGGCGCGGCACGCTCGACCAGCTCCAGATCGGTGAGGCGGCCAGGAACGCCAGGATGCGCACGCTGGGCCAGCCGAAGAGCTGGAGCCAGGCCTGCCACTGGGCGCTGGTGATATCGATCATGCCGCTGTCAGTTGACCATCTGCGGGATATTCGTCAGCAGCTCGATGGTGAAGTTGCTCAGCAGCTGGATCAGCCACGAGCCGGAAATGATCAGCGCGGTGAAGACGCCGAGGATCTTGGGGATGAAAGACAGCGTCATTTCGTTGATCTGGGTCGCGGCCTGAAACAGGCTCACCAGCAGACCGATCAGCAGTGCCGTGAGCAGCAGGGGGCCGGCCATCATCAGCGTCAGTTTCATCCCCTGGTAGGCCAGGCTCATAACCATTTCGGGCGTCATTGCACACCTCCGGGCCGGTCACGGCAGTGACCGTGCGTGTCAGCTCATGTAGAAGCTCTGAGTCAGCGAACCGATCAGCAGCTGCCAGCCATCCACCAGCACGAACAGCATCAGCTTGAACGGCAGCGAAATCGTGGCCGGCGGCACCATCATCATCCCCAGCGACATCAGCACGCTGGCGACCACCAGATCGATGATCAGAAACGGTATGAAGATGGTGAAGCCGATCTGGAACGCGGTCTTCAGCTCGCTGGTGGCGTAGGCGGGTACCAGGATACGCATCGGTACGTCCTCCGGCCCCTGCATCTCACCGACCTTGGCGATTCGCGCGAACATCGCCAGATCGCTCTTGCGGGTCTGCGCCAGCATGAATTCACGGATCGGCTGGCTGCCGCGCTCGAGCGCCTGCTCCAGCGAGATCTGCTCGGCCGCATATGGCTGCCAGGCGTCCTGGTAGACGCGATCGAGTACCGGCGACATCACGAAGAAGGTCAAGAACAGCGCCAGGCCGATCAGCACCTGGGTCGGCGGTGACGACTGCGTGCTCATGGCGGTACGCAGCAGCCCCAGCACGATGATGATGCGGGTGAAGCAGGTCATCATCAGTAGCAGGGCGGGCAGGAACGCCAGCGACGACAGGAACAGCAGCGTCTGCAGGCTGAGCGACCAGCGCTGCCCGCCGTCGCTCAGCGGCTCGCTGACGATACCCGGAAGGGTCTGGGCCAGCGCTTGCGTCGCTGGCGCCAGCAGCAGGGCGGCAGCGGTCAGCGCGAGGGCGACACCAGGCAGACGGCGGTGCAGGTTCACGACTCGTCCTCCCGGCGTTGGCGCGCTGGGCGTGACTGACGCAGGTTGTGCTGCATCGCCTGGCGCAGGCGACTGGCGAAGCTGCCGGTGAGTGGCGGGCTTGCTGGACCCTCGGGGGCCGGCGGCGGCACTGGCGGTGAGTCCAGGGTGTCGAGTTTGGTGACCTGGCCACCGCCCACGCCGAGCACCAGCCAGCGATTCTCGACCTCGACGATGACCACGCGCTCGCGCTGGCCTACCGAGGTGCTGGCGACTACACGCAGGTGCTTGCCGCCGCCGCGGCGCTGGGTGCCGAGGCGCTTGAGTAACCAGGTGCAGAGCAGAATGATGGCGACGACCACCAGCAGCGAGACGGCGGTCTTGCCCATCATCAGCAGGCCGATGTCGTTGCTGGCACCGCCGACCAGTGGTTCGGCCTGGTGCACGACGTCTTCCTTCATCGGTTGAGTTTCTGCACGCGCTCGGAGGGAGTGATGATCTCGGTGATACGGATGCCGTATTTATCGTCGACCACCACGACCTCGCCCTGGGCGATCAGGTAGCCGTTGATCAGGATGTCCATCGGCTCCCCGGCCAGGCCGTCGAGCTCTACCACTGAACCCTGGGCGAGTTCCAGCAGCTGCTTGATGGTGATCCGCGTGCGTCCGAGCTCCACCGAGAGCTTCACCGGGATATCCATGATCACGCCGAGATCGCGGGTCGAGTGGGACGGGCCCCCTTCATCGAACGACTGGAACATCGTGCGCTCGTCGGCGGCGCTGACGAAGGCCGCGTTGTCGCTATCCTTTTTCTCCTGCTTGGCCGGTTTGGGCGCCGGCCGCGGTGTCGGTTTGGGGGCGGGTTCCGGCTCGGGCTCGGGCTCGACGCCCTGTTCGGCCATGGCGGCAGCCCAGAGATCCTCGGCGTCTTCCTGCGTCTCCGCCTGGGATTGCTCATCCTGCGGCTTGGCGTCGTCGGCCGGAGAGCCGGGCTTTTTGTCGTCACTCATTGTCGAAGTCCTTCATGGCGGAGTAGGTACCATGGTCGATCAGATGCTTGACGCGCAGAGCGCGCTGGCCCTGACGCGTGCCGTATTCGCAGGCCATGACCGGCACGCCGTCGACCCGCACGTCGAGGGTCTGCGGCAGGTCGATGGGCAGGACGTCGCCGACTTCCAGTGCCATGACTTCGCCGAGAGTGGCGTCGACCTCGGTGAAGTCGGCGATCAGTTCGACCTCGGTCTGGCGGATCTCGCCGGCCATGCGCGACTCCCACTGGGCGTCGTTGCTGCCGTACACGCCGATCGGACTCGACAGCACGTCACGGATCGGCTCGATCATCGAGAACGGAATACAGATATTGAAGTCGCTGGCCAGGTTGCCCACCTCGAGGTGGAAGGTGCTGTTGACCACGATCTCGTTGGGCGAGTTGGTGATGTTGGCGAAACGCACCTGCATCTCCGAGCGCATGTACTCGATCTCCAGCGGGTAGACCGACTTCCACGCATCGCCGTAGCACTCCAGCGCCAGCGACATCAGACGCTGGATGATGCGCTGCTCGGTGGCGGTGAACTCACGCCCGTCGGATTTGGTCGGGAAGCGCCCATCGCCGCCGAACAGGTTGTCGACCACCATGAACACCAGGCTGGGCGGAAAGACCAGCAGGGCGGTGCCCTTCAGCGGCTTGAGGCTGATCAGGTTGAGGTTGGTCGGAACCGGCAGATTGCGCGCGAACTGGCTGTAGCTCTGGTAGCGCACGCCGGACACCGTGATGTCGGCGCTGCGCCGGATCAGGTTGAACAGCGCCACACGGAACAGGCGCGCGAAGCGCTCGTTGATGATGTCCAGCGATTGCAGGCGTTCGCGGATGATCCGGTGCTGATTGGCTGGATCGAACGGACGCGCGCGCTTCTCACTGGGCGCCTCCTCGGCTTGCTTGTCGTCGTCGCCGCTGACGCCATTGAGGAGGGCGTCGATCTCTTCCTGCGACAGCAAATCGTCTTGGGACATGGGTAACCTGGCGCCGCTTACTGCACGATGAAATCGGAGAACAGCACGTCGTCGATCGACAGCTCGGGCTGCGGCGTGGTGATCGGCTTGTCGAACAGGCCCAGAATCTCCTGCTTCAGTTCGATCTTGCCCTGTGGCTTGATCAGCTCGTCGGCACTCTTGCCTGACAGCAGCATCAGCAGTCGGCTGCGGATCTCGGGCATATGCTGAACCAGGAAATCGCTGGTCGCCTGATCGCCGACGCGCAGTGACAGCCCCACATAGAGCAGGCGGTCGCCGTAGTCGCTCTGCAGGTTCACGGTGAACGGGGCGATGGTGACGAAGATCGGCGTCGGCGGCTCGGCCGGCTTCTCCTCGACGGCGGCGGTCTGCTCGGCATCGCCACGCGAGTGGAGGAAGAAGTAGATCGCGGCGGAGCTGGCGGCGGCCAGCAGCACGATCAACAGCCCGATGATCAGGCGCGAGCGCTTCTTGCGCGGCGCGGCTTGAGGTGCAGCCATTGCTTCTGCCATGAATAGAAACCCTGGGAAGTTGCAGCGGATTATGCGCTGTCGTGGTGCCCGGTCATTGCCGGAAAAGGGCCCCATCCTTTGCGCTAACTGCGCCTTTCAGACGGTGGTCGGCCCCTCGTGAACCGCACGACAGCAAGGGTGGTGCCGGCGAGTGCCGGCCCCCGTATTATCGGCAGTGCGGATCAGGCATAAAGGTTGATATTGCCGCGGGCCCCGAGCAGCGTGTTCAGCGTGGTGGTGGCGGCGTCGGCCGATTCGTCGAGACTGGCCAGCCCGGTGGCGTTGAGCGCGCCGCCCGGGGTGCCACGGCCGTCGCCTTCCTGCTGTTCGCGCTGGAACTGGCCATGATCGCCGACCATCGCTTCCCCGAGGGCGATGCCGCTCTGGGCCAGCGCCTCACGCAGCTGCGGCAGGGCGGCTTCGACAGCCGCGCGTACCGGCGCGTGCGCGGAGAGAATCTGCAGCTGGGCCTGATTGTCGTGGACATTCAGACTGACGCTCAGAGCGCCGAGCTCGCGGGGGTGCAGCTTCAATTCCATCTGGCTGTCACCGCGCTGCTGCATCTGCAGTACCTGTTGACCCAGCGAGGCGGGCCACTGGGGCGACTGAACCGCGACTGGCAGGGCCTGACTCGGCACGGCCGCGGGAGCGGTGCTGGTGGGCATCGCCAGCGGTGAGCCGCTCTGCTGCTGCAACTGGCCGGCAAAGCCCGCAGTGGCCTCGGTGGAAGCGCCATGACCGCGGCTCAGCGAGGAGAGCTCTACCCCCTGGGGCGCAGTTTGGGCGCGTGCGGCCAGCTGCTCCGCGGTCAAAGGGGCGTCCGTAGTGGCGGTGGCCTGTGCCTGGGTCGAGGCCTGATGCCCCGCCGCTGAGCGCGTGAGCAGAGCGGCGAGTGGCGACTCGCCGCGAGCCTGCGCGTCGCGCTGGGCCAGGGTGTCGCCATGGCGCTGGGCCGCCGTAGCGTCCAGTGCGGACGACAGCGCGCGTGCGCTGGCACGTGCCGTCTCGCGGTCGTCGGCGGGGGCTTGACCGCCGAGGTCGCGAGTGGCGAGTCCGATGGCCGAGGCCAGCACGTTGGCCGAGCCTGCGGGGCCACTCGATGGCAGGGTTGCTGGCGTCAGACGTTGCCCGTCACGGGCCTCCGCCGGCGCGCGCGAATCGGCATTGGCGCTAAGTGGCTGCAGGCCGGCGAACAGTGCTGCCAGTGTCAGCGCATCGGCTTGCTCGGTGGTCCCTTCCTGGTTACCGCCCGCGCCGGTTAGCGCCTCGGCAATGTCGTTACCACTAGCATCGCTAGTGCTCTCGCGTAATGCGCTTAGCGCCTCGATAATGCCATCTTCACTGCCGCCGGCGGCCTTGGTGAGCAGTCCGCTCAGCGTCTCGGCAACGTCGTCGCCATTGGCACTGGGCGTCTCCTCGAGTGCCAGCTTGGCGAGGGCATCAACCAGCTCTGCCGGCAGTCGAGCGCGGGTGTCGTCGGTCAGGCGGGCGGCATCGGGGCGCGCCTCGCGGCTGCCGGCCGCGCCAGCGTCCGACGGCGAGCGGGGCTTAGCGCCGGCCTGGGTCAGCGCCACGGCGAAGCTCGTCGACGACGATGCCTCGCCGCTCGACTTGGCGTTTGCTGCCTTGTCGCCTGCAGCGGTCATACGGGGAATCGGTGTCACGTCCATGCGCGTCGTCATCTCGCTGTAAGTGTCGGGCTCAATGCCCCGCTACCGCCTGATTGCCGCCAATCCAACCATCGGCTAGTAGGGGCGGCCGTTATCCTGCTGACGCCGACGCAGCTGGGCTGCCATCTCGTCGCTGTGTCGTTGTTCTGCGCGGGCGTGGTGCTGTAGCTGATCACGCTCGCCGCGGGCGTAGAGTGTGTCGTAGGCGTTGAGCTTGCGCTGTTCCCCACGCCAGCGGGTAACGCCGCTCTCGACCCGAGACTCCTGCTCGCTGAGCAGCCGGCGCTGCTGGGCAATGGCGCTGTCGAGCGAACTCAGGAACTGCTGGAAGTCCCGCCACTGGGTCGAGGAGACGCCTTCGGTCAGGCTGGTGTGGAGCTTGTGCTGATACTCTTCGCGGTACTGCAAGAGCTGCTCCAGGCGCGTCTCGGCCTCCTGGCGCTGGCGCTGCAGCTGACCCAGATCCTTGACCGCCTTGTCGCTGCTGTCTCGCGCGAGATCGCGCAGCATCGCCATGGCTTGCATGTTGGCCAAAATCTGTACCTCCGTGATCCGGACGTCACGCGATGAGAGAGCCGTGACCGAATGCCATTGTGGTCCACATCTGGCCAGGGCAAAGCCTCGATAAGCGTGCGCCGAGGGCAGCTATTCGGCATGCGAGGAGATCGGCTCGGGGCGAATTCGGGCCCAGCCCTATCCTCTGGTCTAGTCGGTCTCGGGTAGCAGGCGGTCCAGCTCGGCCAGGGTGTGTGCCATGTCGGAAATCTCGTCCATTCCTTGCTGAAGAAAGGCCTCCAGCCGCGGGTAGAGCGCTACCGCGCGATCGAGCTGCGGGTCCTGACCGCTCACATAGGCACCCACGTTGATCAGGTCGCGGTTGCGCTGGTAGCGCGAGATCAGCTGCTTGAAGCGCTGCGCCTGACGCAGTCGCTTGCCGCTGACCACCGCCGGCATGGCGCGACTGATCGAGGCTTCGATGTCGATCGCCGGGTAGTGGCCGCTCTCGGCCAGGGCTCGCGAGAGCACGATATGGCCGTCCAGGATGGCGCGCGCCGAGTCGGCGATGGGGTCCTGCTGATCGTCGCCTTCGGTGAGTACGGTGTAGAAGGCGGTGATCGAGCCGCCGCCGCGCTTGCCGTTGCCGGCACGCTCGACCAGCCCCGGCAGTTTGGCGAACACCGATGGCGGATAGCCCTTGGTCGCCGGCGGTTCGCCGATCGCCAGGGCGATCTCGCGCGCGGCCATGGCGTAGCGGGTGAGAGAGTCCATGATCAGCAGCACGTTGCGCCCCTGGTCGCGGAAATCCTCGGCCAGGCGGGTGGCGTAGGCGGCCCCCTGCATGCGCTGCAGCGGGGAGGTGTCCGCCGGTGCGGCCACCACCACCGCGCGTGCCAGCCCCTCCTCGCCGAGAATGTTCTCGATGAAGTCCTGCACCTCACGGCCGCGCTCGCCGATCAGGCCGACCACGATGACGTCGGCGTTGGTGAAGCGCGCCATCATGCCCAGCAGGACGCTCTTGCCCACCCCGGAGCCGGCGAACAGCCCCATGCGCTGACCGCGGCCGACGCTCAATAGCCCGTTGATGGCACGGATACCCACGTCGATGGCGGTGTCGATCGGCGCTCGGGCCAGGGGGTTGATCGGCGGTGTTTCCAGCGGCGCGTGGGGGGTGAGATCGAGCGGGCCACGCGTATCGAGCGGACGCCCGTTGCCATCGACGATGCGTCCCAATAGCCCGTCGCCGAGGGGAAAGCGGCGTGCACTGGCGATGTCCAGTCGGTTGCCGCTCAGCGCCAGTACCCGCGCGCCGGGCAGCAACCCGCTGGTGTCCGCCAGCGGCATCAAGAACAGCTTGTCGCCGGCAAAGCCGACTACTTCGGCTTCGGCAAAACGTTCGTCACCCTGGCCCGAGAGCTCGATCAGGCAGGCGCTGCCCAGTGGCAGGCGCAGACCTACCGCCTCCAGCACCAGCCCGGTGGCACGCGTGATGCGTCCTTCGTGGCGATAGTGTGACAGTGCCTCGACGCGGTGGCGCACCTTCTCCAGCGTCTGTTGCCAGTGCTGCCGGTGGCGCGCTACGTCAGCAGGAGAGACCTCGGTTTCACGCATCGCCATCTGTGGCATCCGACTCGCTGGGTGTATCGGGCGTGCCAGTGGCGTCCGGCGAGGGTGGTTGGCGTCGTCGGCGCTGGTCGAGAATCGCCTTCCACTGGGTGCCCAGGCTGGCGTCCAGGCCGCCGCTGGCGCTGGTCACGCGGCAGCCGCCGCGCTCTAGGGCATGATCGGCGCAGCACTCCCAGCCGCTGGCTTCGAGAGTGTCACCGATCGCCGAGCTGACCAGGGTCAGGTCGTCTGGGTGCAGCCATAGGCGCGACTTGCCGTTGAGGCTGTGGTCCGCCTCTAGTAGTTCGCGCACCACGCTCAGGATATGGTCGGGATTGGCGGCCAGCGACTCGCCAGCCAGCTGGCGGCCGGTGATCAGCGCCAGTTCGACCAGCTGGTTGGCGGTTTCGTCATCGAGCTGCGCCAACGCCTCACGGAAACTCTCGGCGAGGCCGGCAAGCGGTGTCAGATGCAGTGACACCCGCTTGTGGAATTCGAGCTCGGCGGCAGCATTGGCGGCCGCCAGACCCTCGGCGTAGCCGTCACGGTAACCTTCCGCATGCCCCTCGGCATGGCCCGTTGCATAGCCCTCGTTGCATGCAAGCTCCGCCTCGGCACGCAGCGCGGCCGCCTTGGCGTCCTGCTGATGGGGCTCTGCGGGCTCGGCACGGCCGCTGTCGCCGGGCGCCGCCGATCGCTTGCGCTCGAGATCGCCCATCTGCCAGCGGTGCCAGCGCTCGCCGTCGGCACCCAGGCGACTGCCGCGGCGTCGATCAGACGTAGCCATCGTCGCCACCGCTCAGAGCGATCTCGCCGGAGTCGGCCAGGCGCCGCACCACACCGAGGATCGCTTTCTGCTCGTTCTCCACCTGGGAAAGGCGCACCGGGCCGCGGTTCTCCATATCCTCGCGCATGAGCTGGGCCGCGCGCTGGGACATGTTGCGGGTGAACTTGTCGATGAGTGCCTCTTCCGCGCCGCGCAGGGCGATGACCAGCGAGTTGGTCTCGATCTCGCGCAGGATGAGCTGAATGCCGCGGTCGTCGATGTCGAGCAGGTTCTCGAACAGGAACATCTCGTCGATGATCTTCTGGGCCAGGTCTTCGCTGTGTGCGCGGACCACGTCGATAGCCTGCTCCTCCTGGGAAGAGTTCATCAGGTTGAGGATCTCGGCGGCAGTTCTCACGCCGCCCATCTTGCTGCGCTTGAGATTGGTGCCGTCGAGCATCGAGCTGAGTACCTCGGTCAATTCCTGCAGCGCCGCCGGCTGTACGCCACTAAAGGTGGCGATGCGCAGCATCACATCGTTGCGCAGCTTGTCATCGAACAGCTCCAGAATATCGGCGGCCTGGCCGCGCTCGAGGTGGACCATGATGGTGGCGATGATCTGCGGATGCTCGTCGCGGATCAGCTCGGCCACCATCGAGGCTTCCATCAGATTGAGCGAATCGATACCGGAGGCCGTGTTGGAGCTCTCCAGGATGTCTTCGATCAGGCTGCTGGCGCGCTCGCTACCGAGCGCCTTGGTCAGCACCGAACGGATGTGGTCGTTGGTGTGCAGGTTGATGGCGGTGAACTGCTCGGCCTCGTTGTGAAAATCGCGCAGCACATCGGCCATGTCCTGGTGCGATACCTGGCCGAGCTGGGCCATCTCCTGACTGATCTCCTGCACCTCGCGCGAGGAGAGGTATTTGAATACCTCGGCCGCGCTGTCCTCGTCGAGCGAGAGCAGGAGGATCGCGCCGCGCCGGGCGCCATTCATTTCCTTCATGGCTTTTCCATCCAGCTTCTGACCACCATCGCCACCAGGCGCGGATCCTCCTGGGCGATCTCACGCGCGTCCTTGAGATCCTGCTCGTAGCCGGAGGAGCGACGCCGGCTGCGTTCGCGAGTCGAATTGACGGGAGCGGGCTCGTCGTCGCCGCCGGCCTCGCTCACCTGCTGATAGCTGGCGGCACCCGCTGCGCCCGAGACGCCTGAGGGGGCATTGAAGGCGGCGGGCTGGGCGTCGCGAGTCTGGCGCCGGATCAGCGGCTTGACCACCTTGAACCACAGGAACATGGCGACCAGCGCGACCAGCAGGTACTTCAGCACGCTCTTGCCCAGACTCCAGATTTCCGGCGCTTGCCACCAGGGCAGCGGTGTGAAGGTCGGCTCGCTGGTCTGGAAGGGGCTGTTGACCACCGCGAGGTCGTCGCCGCGGGCCTGGGAGTAGCCCATGGCCTGACGCACCAGACCACGGATCTGATCCATTTCGGCGTCGCTCAGGGCGACCGTCTGGGTCTGCCCATCCTCGCCGGTGGTCTCACGGTAGTTGACCACCACCGCCACCGACAGGCGTTCGATGGCGCCGCTGTGCTGCTTGACGTGCTCGACGGTGCGATCCACCTCGTAGTTGATGGTGCTGTCGCGGCGTACCTGCCCGGTCCGGGCGTTGGCGTTCTGGGTGGTCTGATCCTGGCCGGCATTGTTGTTGCCATTATTATTGCCGGCATTGTTGCCATTGTTATTGTCGGCGTTGTTGGCAGCGTTGTTACCGGTATTGTCATTGCCGGCATTGCCATTGGCCTGGGTGCCCGGGGCGTTGATCGGCGACGCCGCGGTGCCTGGGGGCTGGTTGCTCAGGGCGCCGGGGATGCCCATGGCGAGATCGGCGTCGCTCTGATAGGAGGCGCTGTTCTGCTCGCTGCGCACGGCGGCTTCGTTGGGGGCCTGGTTGGGTGCGTAGCGCTCGGCGGTCTGTTCGCGCTGAGCAAAGTCGACCTGGGCGGTCACCTGGGCCTTGACGTTCTTGGCGCCGACGATAGGGGCGAGGATCGCTTCGATGCGCTCGGCGTAGGTCTTTTCCAGATTGTGCACGTAGTCGAGCTGGGTGCCGTCGAGCCGCGTGCCATCGCCCTGTTCCCGGGTCAGCAGGTCGCCGTTCTGGTCGATCACGGTGATGGCATCGGTAGCGAGCTCGGGCACGCTGCTCGAGACCATGTGCACGATTGCGTTGACCTGGCCGGGGCTGAGCACGCGTCCGGGCTGCAGGTCGATCACCACCGAGGCGCTGGCGGGCTGGCTCTCGCGCACGAATACCGACGGCTTGGCCATGGCCAGGTGCACTCGCGCACGATCGACACTGCCGAGGGTGGCGATAGTGCGGGCAAGCTCTCCCTCCAGGGCGCGCTGGTAGTTGACCTGCTCGGCGAACTGGCTGATGCCGAAGGCCTGGTCGTCCATCAGCTCGAAGCCGACGCCGCTGGCCTGGGGCAGCCCCTGTTCAGCGAGCTTGAGGCGCAGCGGACGCACCTGGTCGGCCGGTACCAGCAGCGCCTGGCCGCCTTCGCTGAAGCGATAGGGCACGCCCATGGTATCGAGCTGGGTGATGATCCGTCCGCCGTCGGCGTCGGTGAGGGTCGAGTAGAGCACCCGGTAATCGGGCGCGCGCGCCCACAGCAGCAGCGCGACGATGATCGCCAGTGCGGCGGCGCCGCCGACGATCAGGGGGATACGCGGGTTACCCTGCAGCTTGCCCAGCCAGTCGCGACCGGGCTTCTGCGCGGCGCCGGCACGTGCTGATTGCGCGCCGGCTGCCTGAGTGTCGTTGGGCGACGTGGCCGTGCTCATGCCGCGCCCCGCTCAGCGACCGTGATTTGACTCGACGACATACGGTTTTTTCCGTTCCCTGCATCGCGGACTGCTCGTCCCGGAGCGCGGCCCGGCTGGCGAGCACGGGCCCCGCTCCGGGGGCATATGTGTGATGGCAGCCATTATGTGTTTGAACGTAAACCCCGAAGACGGGAAAAGCCGCTGTTTTCGCGCGCATTTAGCGCAATGGCGTGGCGACCCTGGCTGCTAGTCTGCGAGCGTCCCATCCATCGTGTGGTGCCATGGCGCTGCCGATCGGGTCTCTGTCATCAGGCAACCCTTTTACAGGAAATCCGCATGAGTGTTCCCGCCATTCAGGCTGCGCTGCAGCAGATGCAGGCGCTGTCTAACCAGGCCGCCGGGCAGAGTGCCGGTGCTGCGGCCGCTCCCGATCAGCCCGGTAGCTTCGCCGGCGAGCTCCAGGCCTCGATCGGGCGGATCAACCAAATGCAGCAGAGCGCCAACCAGCAGGCGATGGCGTTTCAGGCCGGTGATCCCGACGTCGCCCTGAACGACGTGATGATCGATATGCAGAAGGCCAGCGTCTCCTTCGAAATGGGCGTGCAGGTGCGCAACCGCCTGGTGACTGCCTATAAAGATGTCATGAGCATGCAGATCTAGGCCCTGCACGAAAACTGCCTGCGCTCGGCGACTTTTCGTACACACCCTAGCGCTATTCACGCGCTACCATGGCGCCCGCCGCTGGTTTCAGCGGTGGGCGCTTTGCGTTGGACGGCCGGCTTGTCGCGTATCGTCGTGGCGCGTACCGGTGTCAGCGGGTGCTTCTTCCCCGCCAGGCGTCGAGCGAATAGCAGGCCAGGCCCACCCAGATCAGCACGAAGGTGGTCAACTGCGGGAGCGACAGGGGTTCGCCGAACACCCACAGCGCCAGTGCGAACTGCAGCGTCGGATTGATGTACATCAGAAAGCCCACGGTGGAGAGGCGCAGGCGCCGAGCGGCACCGGCAAAAGCCAGCAGCGGCAGGGTGGTAAGCACGCCGCTGACCACCAGCAGGGTGGTGTTGGTCAGTGCGATGCCGAAGTGTGAGGCATCCTGGCCCACCAGCCAGGCCAGGGCTGCGAGGCTGAATGGGAGCAGTAGGGTGGTTTCGGCGAACAGCCCCGAGAGACCGTCGAGAGGGACCTGCTTGCGCAGCAGGCCGTAAGTGCCGAAACTGCCCGCCAGTGCCAGACTGATCCAGGGCAGACGGCCCAGCACCACGAGCTGGATCAGAATCGCGATCAGGGCCAGGGTGATCGCCACGCCCTGCCAGCGGCTCAGCCGCTCCTTGAGTATCAGTATGCCGAGGGCGACGTTGACCAGTGGGGTGATGAAGTAGCCCAGGCTGGCCTGGAGCACGTGCTGGCTCTCGACTGCGTAGATGTAGAGCCCCCAGTTGAGACCGATCAACAGCGCGCAACCGAGTACCGGCAGCAGCCGGCGGGGCTGGCGGAAGGCTGCCCGCACTGGTGACCAGCGCCGCATCAGGGTGATCAGTAGGGCCAGGAACAGGCACGACCACAGAATGCGGTGGATCAGTATCTCTCCCGCCGGCACGCCGTCGAACAAGGCGAAGAACAGCGGAAAACAGCCCCAGATACCGTAGGCGGCCAGCCCGAAGCCAACGCCGCGGCGCGCCTCGCGACGCTGCGCGGTAGCGCTCTCGGTTGGCGTCGCGGATGTCGGTGCGGAACGGTGGGCGGCTGACATGGCGGTGATTCTCTGGCTGTTCGATATGACGGCTCGGTAATCTATCATGTCCGCGGCGCGCTTCGGGTGCGAAAATGGTTCCAGAATCCCGCCACGAACAAGGAGATACCCATGAGCGATCTGCGCGTCACGCTGATACAGACGGAGCTCCAGTGGGAGGATCCGGCGGCCAACCGGGCACTGCTCGAGGCACGGATGGGGGCGCTGGATTCGACGCAGACCGACCTGATCGTGCTGCCCGAGATGTTCGCCACCGGTTTCAGCATGAACGCCGCGGCGCTGGCCGAGCCCGCAGAGTCGAGCGCCTCCCTGGCCTGGCTCGAGCAGCAGGCACGGGCCCGCGGCTGCGCCATCACCGGCAGTCTGGCGATCAACGAGGGCGGGTGTGCCTACAACCGCATGGTGTGGGCCGAGCCCGGAGGCCGCACGCTGACCTACGACAAGCGCCATCTCTTTCGGATGGGGGAAGAGCCGCGCTACTACGCCGCCGGTGGCCGGCGCCGAGTGGTCGAGTATCGCGGCTTCCGGATTCTGCTCGCGGTCTGCTATGACCTGCGCTTTCCGGTCTGGCTGCGCCAGCAGCCGCCCCATGACGAGGCTTTCGAATACGATCTGCTGCTGTGCGTGGCCAACTGGCCGGCGCCCCGGCGGCGCCCATGGCGTACACTACTCCAGGCGCGGGCAGTGGAGAACCTGAGCTATGTGGTCGGCGTCAATCGCATCGGCGAGGACGGCAACGGTCTGGCCTACAGTGGCGACTCCCTGGCCGTGGACTTCAAGGGCGACCCGCTGGTGGATCATCCTCCCGAGACACCTTTCGTCGAGACGGTGACCCTGTCGGCAGCGGCACTGTCATCGTTTCGCGATACCTTCCCCGCCTGGAGAGACGCAGATGCCTTTGCGTTGACCGACTTCGACGATGACCTGCAGAGTAAGGATGGGCAATGATCCGAACCTTTCGCCTCGACCAGAACGATTTTCAAGAGCTCAGCGAAGGCCCCATCGCCGAACGCCTGCTGGAGGCCAACTGGATCGATGCCTATGATCTCGATGACGACGATCGCGAGGCGCTGAAGCCGTTCCTCGCCGAGGAGCTGCCGGCCAATACCGATATCGAGGAGATCGAATCATCGGCGCGCTTCTTCACCGATACCGATGGCCTGCACGTGCACTCGCTGTTTCTATCACGCAATGAGGGCAAGCATCAGACCAACACTGTGGTGTTCATTCTGCAATCGCAGCGCCTGCTTTCGCTGCGTGAAGATGACCTGGCCGATTTTCGCCTGTTCCGGCTGCGTGCGCGGCGCGGTCAGACCGAGGCCCACTCGCCGCAGTCGCTGATCGTTACGCTGTTCGAGCAGAAGGTCGAGAACCTCGCCGACAGTATCGAGGACATGCACCGCGATCTCGAGCAGGTCAGCCATATGGTGCTGGAGATCGAGGATGCCGATCTGGAAGAGGCGATCGATCGACTGGCCAAGGTCGAGGATAGCGTGGGCAAGATCCGCCTGTGCTTGATGGATACCCAGCGCTCGCTCTACTTCCTCATTCGTCACCTGCGCTATCACGCCGAGCTGCAGGAGCAGGCCAAGGAGGCGCTGCAGGACGTCGAGGTGCTGATGTCGCACAGCACCTTCCTGTCCGACAAGGTCAACTTCCTGATGGATACCACCCAGGGCTTCATCAATATCGAGCAGAACCAGATCATCAAGATCTTCTCGATCGCCTCGGTGGTGTTTCTACCGCCGACCATGATTGCCAGCATCTACGGTATGAACTTCCACGTGATGCCCGAACTCGACTGGAGCTTCGGTTACCCGTTGGCGATCGGGCTGATGGCGCTGTCAGGGGTCTCGCCTTATCTCTATTTCAAGTATCGCGGCTGGCTCTAAGCCCGCTGCCCCAAGGAATGTTTCGAATTCATGCGGTTGGACAGATTTCTCAGTGAAGCCACCGAGCTGACGCGCAGCCAGGCCAAGCGTGCCCTGCGTCAGCTGGAAGTCAGCGTCGATGGCGAGACCGTGCGCGATGCCGCGTATCAGGTCTCGGATACCCAGGACATCCGCTGGCAGGGGGCGCCGCTGGCGCGGGTCGGCTGGCGCTACCTGATGCTGCACAAGCCGGTCGGGGTGGAGTGTTCTCTGCGCCCGGCCCACTATCCTTCGGTGATGAGCCTGATCGAGATCGAGCAGATCGAGCGCCTGCACCCGGTAGGGCGGCTGGATGTCGACACCTCGGGCCTGCTGCTGATCAGCGATGATGGCCAATGGACCCACCGCGTGACCTCGCCCAACCGAGCCTGCGTCAAACGCTACCGCGGGGAGATCGCCGAGGCGATGTCGGAGAGCGTCGCAGCCAAGGTGGCGCAGCAGTTCGAAAAGGGGATCACCCTGCAAGGGGAAGAGAAACCGACCCGGCCGGCGACGTTCGAGCGGGTGGGTCCGCACGAGGTACTGATCGGCGTCACCGAGGGGCGCTATCACCAGGTGCGGCGGATGATGACGGCGGTGGGCTATCCGCTGACCTCGCTGCATCGCGAGGCGATCGGCCCGCTCAGCCTCGACCCAATGCTCGAACCCGGTGAATGCCGGCATCTACGTCCGGAGGAGATCGCGGCCTTCTAGGTCACATCTTCCTGCGTCGGTGGGCTGGGTTGTAGATTTATACCGTTATCTTGTCCGCCTGTCTTTTATCCCTCATATAACCTCCGAGGCATACCACGCTCGCGTCAGTCGAGAGCGGCCGCGGCGATCAGGGCACGGGTGTAGTCGCTCGTCGGGGCGTTGAGCACCCGGGCGCATTCGCCGCTCTCCACCACCTCTCCCGCCTTGAGTACCATGATCTGGTGCGCCATGGCGCGCACCACGGCGAGATCGTGGCTGATGAAGAGATAGCTGATGCCGTGGCGCGCCTGCACCTGGCGCAGCAGCTCGATCAGCTGTTTCTGCACGCTGCGGTCCAGCGCCGAGGTAGGCTCGTCCAGCACCAGCAGGCGTGGCTTGAGAATCAGCGCCCGGGCGATGGCGATGCGCTGACGCTGGCCGCCGGAGAATTCGTGCGGATAGCGCTGGGCGCAGTCCGCCGGCAGATGGACCTCGGCCAGCGCTGCGGCGACGCGTGTCCTCAGCGTGGCTTCGTCCAGTTCCGGATGGTGGAAGCGCAGACCCTCGCTGATGATATCGGCGACCGGCATGCGCGGCGACAGCGAGCCGTAGGGATCCTGGAAAACGATCTGGAACTGGGGGCGGCGTCGGCGCAGCGCGTTGCCCTTGAGGCGGTCGAGGCGTTCGCCGTCGAACTCGATCTCGCCGTGGGCAGGCAGTAGCCGGATCAGGGCGGCGGCAAGCGTGCTCTTGCCCGAGCCGGATTCCCCCACCAGGCCCAGCGTTTCGCCCTGACGCAGGCTGAGCGAGAGCGGCGCCACGGCGACGAAGGCGGGCGGCCGTGCTCGCAGCAGTGGCTTCGGGCGCAGGAAGTGGACCCCGAGACGGCGCGCTGCCAACAGCGTGGGGGCATCGGCGGGCAGCGCTGAGGGCGTACCGGCAGGAGTGGCGTCGATCAGGGCGCGGGTATAGTCCGCCGTCGGGGCGTTGAATACCATTGCCGTCGGGCCGCTTTCGACCACCTGGCCGCGATGCATGACCACCACCCGATCGGCGTGGCGGCGCACCAGGTTGAGGTCGTGGCTGATCAGCAGGACGCCCATGCCGTGCTCCCGGCGCAGTTCGTCGAGCAGGGCGAGTATCTCTTGCTGCACGGTGACGTCGAGGGCGGTGGTCGGCTCGTCGGCGATCAACAGCTGCGGGTCGTTGGCGATCGCCATGGCGATCATCACCCGCTGGCGCTGGCCGCCGGAGAGCTGATGCGGGCGCGCCTCCAAGAGCTCCTCGACCCGCGGCAGGCGCACCTGTTCGAGCAGCTGGCGGCAGCGCCGTGTGGCGCGCTCACCGCGCAGGCCCTGATGCAGGCGCAGGCTCTCGCGCAGCTGCTTGCCCACCGTGTGCAGCGGGTTGAGCGAGGTCATCGGCTCCTGAAATACAAAACCGATGCGCCCGCCGCGCAGGGCATTCCACTGCCGCGCGGTGAGGTGCGCCAGGTCTTCGCCGGCGAAGTACCGCCGCCCGCTGACCTCGCTGCCGGGCGGCAGCAGCCCCAGCGCACCGAGGGCGCTGACCGACTTGCCGGAGCCGGACTCGCCGACCACCGCCACGGTCTCGCCCGGCGCTACCTCCAGATCGAGCCGGGTCACGGCCTGAAAGCCGCCGACGCGGATCGCCAGACCCTCGAGGGAGAGCAGCGGTGGATGACTCATGGCAAGGCCCTCGTACTCTCGGTTGCACCGGCGGCGGCTGGCGTGGCGGCGGTGACGATGTGACGCGGGTCGAAGGCGTCGCGCAGCCCCTCGCCAATGAACACCAGCAGTGACAGCATCACGCTGAGCGAAAGAAAGGCGGTGATGCCAAGCCACGGTGCCTGCAGATTGTTCTTGCCCTGGGCTACCAGCTCCCCCAGCGACGGCGAACCGGGCGGCAGGCCGAAACCGAGGAAATCCAGCGCGGTCAGGGTGGTGATGGCACCGGTGAACAGAAATGGGATGAAGGTGAGGGTGGCGACCATGGCGTTGGGCAGTACGTGGCGCCACATGATCAGCCGTGAGGGCAGGCCCAGAGCCCGTGCCGCGCGCACGTACTCCAGGTTGCGCGCGCGCAGGAACTCGGCGCGCACGATATCGACCAGCCCCAGCCACGAGAACAGCAGCATGATGCCCAGCAGCCACCAGACGTTGGGCTCGACCAGACTGGCCAGGATGATCAGCAGGAACAGCACCGGCAGACCCGACCAGATTTCGATCAGCCGCTGACCGAACAGGTCGACCTTACCGCCGTAGTAGCCCTGCACTCCACCGATCAGCACCCCGAGCACGATCGAGCCGACGGTGAGGGCGAGGGCGAAGGCGACCGAGAGACGGAAGCCGTAGAGCACGCGGGCGAAGACATCGCGGCCCTGGTCGTCGGTGCCGAGCCAGTGGCGCAGGCTGGGCGGCGAAGGCACCGGGCCCTGGATGTCGCGATCCAGGGTCTGGTAGGAGAACGGTACCGGTGGCCACAGCGCCCAGCCGTGACGCTCGATCTGCTCGCGCACGAAGGGATCGCGATAGTCGGTGGTGGTGGGCAGGAAGCCGCCGAACGCGGTCTCCGGATAGTCCACCAGCAGCGGCACGTACCAATGGCCCTGGTACTGCATCACCAGCGGTTTGTCGTTGGCGATCAGCTCGGCGCCCAGGCTGACCACGAACAGGATGGTGAACAGCCATAGTGAGACGCGTGCGCGACGACTGGCGCGGAAGATCTGCAGACGCCGGCGTGCGATGGGGGAGAGACGGCGGCGGTGGCGGCGCTCGGTCGATGGTGCCTCGGCGTTCACGGGTGGGGTCACGTCGCTCATCACGCCTCTCGGGTAGCGAAATCGATGCGCGGATCCACCCAGACGTAGGTGAGATCCGAGATCAGCTTGAGCAGCAGGCCGATCAGCGTATACAGGTAGAGGGTGCCGAAGATCAGCGGATAGTCGCGCTGCATCACCGCCTCGAACCCCAGTAGACCCAGGCCGTTGAGCGAGAAGATCACCTCGATCAGCAGCGAGCCGGTGAAGAAGATACCGATCAGTGCCGCCGGCATCCCGGCGATGATGATCAGCATGGCATTGCGAAAGACGTGTCCGTAGAGCACGCGGCGCTCGGAGGCGCCCTTGGCGCGAGCGGTGAGCACGTACTGCTTGTGGATCTCGTCGAGGAAGCTGTTCTTGGTCAGCATGGTCAGGGTGGCAAAGCTGCCGATCGCCGAGGCGGCCACCGGCAGGGTGATGTGCCAGAAGTAGTCCTGCACCTTGCCGAGCAGCGAAAGCTCGTCGAAATTGGCCGAGGTCAGCCCGCGCAGGGGGAACCAGTTCAGGTAGCTGCCACCGGCAAACACCACGATCAGCAGGATCGCGAACAGGAAGCCGGGGATGGCGTAGCCGACGATCACCACCCCCGACGACCAGACGTCGAAGGCGCTGCCGTGGCGCAGCGCCTTGCGAATGCCCAGCGGGATCGAGATCAAGTAGACCAGCAGCGTGGTCCATAGCCCCAGAGAGATCGACACCGGCAGGCGATCGAGAATCAGATCGAGCACCGGACGTCCGCGGAACAGGCTGTCGCCGAGGTCGAAGGTGGCGTAGTCGCGCAGCATCAGCGCGAAACGCTCCCAGGCCGGCTTGTCGAAGCCGAACTCCTGGGTCAACTGCTGGCGCAGCTGATCGTCGATACCCGCTGTGCGCATGCCGCGCTGGCCGCCGACGCTGTCCCCGCCGCCGCCTTCCAGGCCGGTGCTGGCGTTACTGCTCAAACCCTCGAAGCGCGCCATCATCTGGTCGATGGGGCCGCCCGGGGCCGCCTGCACGATCACGAAATTGAGCAGCAGAATCCCCAGCAGCGTGGGGACCATCAGCAGCAGACGACGCAGAACATAGCTGGCCATGGAGGCGTTCACTCCTGCCCGCGCTGACGCGCGGTGATCGCCGGGGCGCGGTTCGGGTCGACCCACCACACGCTGAAGTCCGGAGTGTAGCGCGGGAACGGCTGCGGGTAGCCGAACTTGTTCCACAGTGCCACCCGGGTGCCGTCGAAGTTCCACTGCGGCACCACATAGAAGCCCCAGCGCAAGACCCGGTCGAGGGCGCGGGCGGCGGTGTCCAGTGCGCTGCGGCTGTCGGCCCGGATCAGATCGTCGACCAGTGCATCGACCACCGGATCGCTGACGCCGGCAAGGTTGCGGCTCTGCGGGGTCTCGGCGTAGGCACTGGTCCAGAAGTCACGCTGCTCGTTGCCCGGATTGGCCGACTGCGGGTAGCTGCCGACGATCAGGTCGAACTGGAACTGGCGCAGCCGGCTCAGATACTGGTTGACGTCGACCACGCGGATGCGGCTCTGAATGCCGAGCCGGGCCAGGTTGTGCACGAAGGGCTGGGTGATGCGCTCGAACTGGCTGTCGTAGAGCAGGAACTCCAGCGTCAGCGGACGCCCGCTCTGGCGCTCGACCATGACTCCGTCGCGCACTTCGTAGCCCGCCTCACGCAGCAGCTCGAGGGCCTGGCGCAGGCGCGGGCGCAACTCCTCGGGCTGGGGGATGGGCAGCGGTTGGTCGAATACCGCCGCCGGAAGCTGGTCGCGGTAGGGCGCTAGCAGTTTCAGCTCCGCCGGGCCGGGCAGGCCGCTGGCGGCCATCTCGGAGTTCTGGAAATAGCTCTGGGTGCGGCGATAGGCGCCATAGAAGATGTGCTGGTTGAGCCAGTCGAAGTCGAAGGCCAGATTGAGCGCATGGCGTACGCGGGTGTCGGAAAGCGCCGGGCGGCGGGTATTGATGATATAGCCCTGCATGCCGGCGGGCTGTCCGTCGGGGACGACCACCCGGCGGATCGCCCCGTCTGCCACTGCCGGGGTGTCGTAGGCGGTTGCCCAGTTCTTGGCGCTGCTCTCCAGGCGCAGGTCGAGCGCGCCGGCGAGAAAGGCTTCCAGCGCCACCGACTGATCGCGGAAGTAGTCGTAGACCAGTCGATCGATATTGTAGCGGCCGCGGTTGATCGGCAGATCGCGCCCCCAGTAGTCGTCGACCCGGCGATAGACGATACGCCTGCCGGGGTCGACATCGGCGATGGCGTAGGGACCGGAGCCGAGCAGCTTGTCGAGGGTCGGGCGGGTGAAATCGCGCCCCTGCCAGTAGTGCTCGGGCAGCACCGGCAGCTGGCCCAGGATCAGCGGCAGTTCGCGGGAGTCGTTGTCGGGGAAGTCGAAGCGCACCCGATGGGTGCCGAGTGCGGTGACCGAATCGACACTGGCATAGTAGGCGCGGTAAAAGGGCGAGCCCTTGTCGCGCAGCAGGCGAAAGCTGAACACCACGTCGGCGGCGGTGACCGGGGTGCCGTCGTGGAAGCGCGCCTGCGGGCGCAGATCGAACTCGATCCAGTGGCGGTCGGGATCGAGTCGCACCCCGGCGGCGAGTAGCCCGTACATGGTGAAGGGCTCATCGGCGCTGGAGGCCATCAAGGTATCGTAGATCTGCTCGAGCCCGCTGGCGGGGGTGCCCTGGATGATGAACGGATTGGTCGAGTCGAAGCTGCCGTTGGCGGCGCGGCGCAGGGTGCCGCCCTTGGGGGCGTCGGGGTTGGCGTAGGGCAGGTGGTCGAAGTTCGCCGGCAGTGCGGGATCGTCGTAGAGCGCCAGCGCATGCACCGTGGGCACCGGCGTGGTGTCGGCCACGCCACTGGTCGCCATCAGCATCAGTGCCACGCCCAGCGCCAGGACACCTCTCCAGCCCCCGCCTCGCAGCCGCTCCCCTTGCATGCGTGCTCCCGTACTCATCGTTGTCTGGCCGTGAGTTATACCCGAATCCCAGAGGTTTGTACGCAAACGGCGTGCGCGCGTCGACGCCGTTGGCAACACCCTGTGCCATTCATGGGCTGGCCTGTGCTCTCAGCGCGAATTGTTCGCGAGCGCGCGGGCCGGCACCGAGAGCGCCTGGCCGATACGGATGGTGTTCCCGTGGAGCCCGTTCTCGCGCCGAATGTCGCCGACACTGGTGGCAAAACGCGCGGCAATGCCGGACAGAGTATCGCCACGCTTGACCACATAGCGGTCGAGCACCGTGCGCTCGGACGCCGGCAGGCTGGCGAGATTGGCCAGGAAGCGCTTTTTGGCCGCCACCGGCACCAGGATGCTGGCATCCTCGCGGGGCCGGGTCGAGGCGCGCTTGAAGCCGGGATTGAGCTGGCGCAGGGTGTGCGGGTCGACCCCCGAGAGTTCGGCGGCCATGGAGAGCGTCAGCGGGCCGTCGGTGGCGACTTTGACGAACGGCGTGCGGTCGGGGATCGACGGTAGCGCGACATCGTAGTCAGCGGGCCGGGCGATCACCTCTGCCAGGGCCAGCAGCCGCGGAATGTAATTCATGGTCTCGTTCGGCAGACGCAGGTGCCAGTAGTCGATTGGCTCGCCGCGGTTGGCGGCGGCGTCGCGTGCCGCGTTGACGGTGCCGGCACCGGCGTTGTAAGCGGCCAGTGCCAGCAGCAGATCGCCGTCATACCAGCGATCGGCAAGCTGACGCAGATAGCGCATGGCGGCGTCGGTGGCGGCGACCACATCGCGCCGGCCGTCGTACCAGGCAGTGCGCGAGAGCCCCATGGCATCGCCGGTGGCGGGCATGAACTGCCACAGCCCGGTGGCGCCGCCGGGATTGGTGGCGGTCGGATTGTAGCCGCTCTCGATGAACGGCAGCAGGGCGATCTCGGTGGGCAGATGGTTGGCGGCGAGCCGCTGGGTCACCCAGTGCAGCCAAGGGCGGGCCTGTTCGGCGACCAGCTCGACGTGGTGCGGGTGCTGGCGGTACCACTCGAGCCAGCGCGCCACGCGCGGATTGTCGGTCTCGTGGGAGAGCGCGAAGCCACGGCGCAGGGTGTCCCAGGCGTCGGCCGAGGGCCGTTCGGCCAGGCGCAGCGCTGACCAGAAGGTGGCTTGGCGCGGCTGGGCGGACTGACGCTGACCGGCGTCATTCCAGGCCATCGCCGGCAGTGCCGAGCAGAGCAGACTGCCGGCCAGGCCGATGACCAGATAGCGGCGTCTCGAGCGGGCATTCATGCAGCAGACATCCTTGGGTGTAAATTGCCGCCCGCGACGCCGGTCGAGGCGCCGTGTCGGCGGGCAACGTTCAAAAACGATCCTTCCAGCCGCGCAGCGTGGCGAAGGCCTCTGCCGCGCTGGCGCTGGGGCCTTGCTCGCTCAGCGTCTGGCGCAGCGCGGGCTGGTCGAGGCGCAGGAATGGATTGATCTGGCGTTCGCGGCCCAGCGTGGTGGGCAGCGTCGGGCGTTCCAGCCGGCGCGCCTGCTCGCACTCCTGGCGGTAGGCGTCACGGGCAGCATTGTCAGGCTCGGCGGCGCTGGCGAAGGCGAGATTGGCCAAGGTGTACTCATGCGCCGGGAACACCAGGGTGTCGTCGGGCAGGGCATCGAACTTGGCCAGGGAGTGGCGCATCTGCTCCGGTGAACCTTCGAATAGGCGCCCGCAGCCGGCAGAGAAGAGCGTGTCGCCGGCGAACAGCAGCCCCGGCGTGCCGGGAGCGTAGAAGGCGATATGGTCGAGGGTGTGTCCGGGGACGCTCGAGACCTCGAAGCGGCGCCCCAGTATGCGACACTCGTCGCCCTCGCCGAGGTGCTGGCCGATACCTTCGATGCGCGGATTCTCGGGCCCATAGACCTGCGGCGCGTAGCGCTCGATCAGCTCACGCAGACCGCCGGTGTGATCATGATGGTGATGAGTGATCAAGATGCTTTCGAGGCGCAGCTGTTCGCGCTCGAGCCAGTCGATCACCGGCGCCGCGTCGCCCGGATCGACCACGGCAACGGCATCGGTGGTGTCCTGACGCAGGAGCCAGATATAGTTGTCATTCAGCGCGGGAATCGGCTTCACGCTCAGCATGTGTCATCCTCTTGCGACGATGGAGCGGGTGTCGACGGTAAAGCAGTCAGCGATGTTGAAGGCATTGTCGACGGGACGATGTCAGGTTGGACCCGATCGACCTCGCTGAGACCCGGATCGACCCGGCCGGTTCCACCGCATGTGGCCTTCGGCTGCGCCGAGGGTGGCGTCGCGCACCGCTCAAAAAGCGATAACCTTGGGGAGTTAAGGCGCCCGTGTCAATCACGTCTACGCAGCAACGGCTCGCCGAAGCGGTCCGGCGCGGCCGCCAATTCTGGGACTCCGGGCCCGGTGCCGCGCTGTGGCGCGCCGAGCGTGCCTGCCTCGGCCCCCACTGCGAGCAGCACCATGGTGCGCTCAGCCTGCAGCTGGGTATGGCGCCACTGATCAGTGACATGAGCCCCATCCGCCATGCGCTGGAGTGGGCGCCCAGCGCGGCGCTGGCGCGCCAGCCCAATACCCTGATCTGCGCGCCGGAGCGCCTGCCGCTGGCCGATGACAGCCTCGACCTGACCGTGGTCCATCATCTGCTCGAGGCGGTCGAGCGCCCCCATCAGGTGTTGCAGGAGGCCGCTCGGGTGACCCGCGCCGACGGCCGACTGGTGGTTTTCGGCTGGCACCCCTATGCCCCGACCGGGGGCGTCCCGCGTCGGCATCAGCCGCCTTGGCAGCGCGCCTGGCGTACCCCCCGGCGGCTGCGCGACTGGCTCGAGTTTGTCGACTTCGAGATCGAGCGAGTAGACTACTGCGGCTTCCGGCTGCCCTGGCGTTCGGCACGCAACCGACGGCTGGAAACATTCGGCCGGCGCTATAACGTGCCGCTGGGGCAGGCCTATCTGTTGATCGCCCGGCGCCGGGCGCTGCCGGTGCAGCCGATTGCGCTGCGCGAGCCCACCCTGGTGGGGGCCAAGTCCGGTGCCTGGCTGGGATTGGCGCGGCATCATCTGCAGGCACCGACACGGGAAGCCGCCGGTGCCACTGGTTCCCCCACGGCGCGCTCGCTGCAAGATGCCGCCGTGCGACGTCTGGAGACGTCGCACGACGCTTGACCCCAGGATGCCGGGGCGCTGCCAGGCGCCGATAGCCGACCGCCCGGCGCCGTTGGGGCGGTCGAACTACCCATCGATGCATGCCGTCGATGGGCCAATACGCCAGAGAGAATTCACGTTTTGCCAGCTTCCTCTTCATCTGCCTCCGCCGCTGACGCCACGTCTCAGGCCAATCCGCCTCAGGTCACCATCTACACCGACGGCGGTTGCCGCGGTAACCCCGGCCCCGGCGGCTGGGGGGCGATGCTGGTCTCGGGCCAGCACCAGAAGTCACTCAAGGGCGGCGAGCGTCATACCACCAACAACCGCATGGAGCTGATGGCGGCGATCCAGGCGCTGCGGGCCCTCGACCGCCCCTGTCAGGTGGCGCTGTGGACCGACTCCCAGTATCTGCGCAAGGGAATCACCGAGTGGATTCACGGCTGGCAGAAGCGTGGCTGGAAGACCGCCTCCAAAGAGCCGGTGAAGAATGCCGAGCTGTGGCGTGAACTGCTGGCGGAGACCCAGCGGCATCGCATCGAGTGGCACTGGGTCAAGGGCCACAGTGGCCACCCCGGTAACGAGGCGGCCGACCGGCTGGTCAACGAGGCGATCGACGCGGTGATCGCTGGCGACTGACCCGCGCCAACCAGAGCCCCGGCGTGTGAGCGCTGGTGCTACTACAGATCGAGTTACTACAGATCGAGTGCTTGAGAGCGAGGAGAGCCGCATGCGCCAAATCGTCATGGATACGGAAACCACCGGGATCGACCCGCGCGAAGGGCATCGCATCATCGAGATCGGTGGGATCGAGCTGATCAACCGCCGCTTCACCGGCCGCACCTATCATCAGTACGTCAACCCCGAGCGCCATATCGAGGCCGAGGCGATCGAGATTCACGGGATCACCAACGAGCGGGTGGCCAACGAGCCTGTGTTTGCGCAGATCGCGGATGAGCTGTGGGAGTTCATGCGTGGCGCCCAGCTGGTGATCCACAACGCGCCGTTCGACGTCGGCTTCTTCGACCATGAGTTTCGCCTGCTCAAGGCCGCCCGCGGCGAGCCGGTGCTGGGACCGGTAGCCGAGCACTGCAGCGTGCTCGACACCCTCAAGATGGCGCGACAGATGCACCCGGGGCAGCGCAACAGCCTGGATGCGTTGTGCAAGCGCTACGATATCGACAATGGCCAGCGCGTGCTGCACGGCGCCTTGCTCGACTCGGAGATCCTGGCCGAGGTCTACCTGGCCATGACCGGTGGCCAGACGGCGCTGTCGCTGGCCGGTAGCGAAGAGAACGAGAGCCGCAACGAGAGCGGCGCCGGTGCCCATCTCCAGCTCGATCGGGCGGCCACGCCGCTGGTCGTGGCGCAGCCCAGCGATGCCGAATGGGAGGCGCACCGCGAGCGCCTGGCGCAGATCCGCCAAGCCGCCGGTCAGTGTCGCTGGGACGCGCTGAACGGTGATGGGGCCGCCTCCTGATGCTGCGTCGCGAGCTGCCCCCCGCGGATGTGCGACGAGGCTGGCTTATCCGCATGAACGCCCAGGGCGTGGCGCCGGGCAGTGGCGGCCAGGGCGTGCTCGAACGTGACGTAGCCTGGCCGCCGCAGGCGCTGCGCCTGGGCTTCTGGAACGACGAGCCGGTGGCGCTGTCGATCGAGACGGGCGACGAGACGTGGCCCGCGGCGCGGGATTGGCTGGCGCAGATATCGCCGGCCGAGAGCGAACTGCTGGCGACGGCGCTGCAGGTCAGCCACTGGGAACGCGATCACCGTTTCTGCGGGCGCTGTGGCCATCCTACCCAGCGCCTGGCACATGAGTTCGCGATGGCCTGCGAGCAGTGCGGTCTGCGTGCCTACCCGCGTATCTCGCCCTGTATCATCACCCTGGTGACCTTCGGCCGCGACATGCTGCTGGCGCGGAGCCCGCGCTTTCCGCCGCGGCGTTACTCGACGCTGGCCGGCTTCATCGAGCCCGGCGAGGCGGTAGAGGGGGCCGTGCGCCGCGAAGTGATGGAGGAGGTCGGCGTCGAGGTGGGGCGGGTCAGTTTCTTCAAGAGCCAGTCATGGCCTTTCCCGCACTCGCTGATGATGGGCTTCTTCGCCGAGGCGACCAGCCGGCGCATTCGTATCGACGGCCACGAGATTGCCGATGCGGCCTGGTTCACGCCGGAACGCCTGCCGGAACTGCCGCCCAGCTACTCGATCTCGCGCCAGCTGATAGAGACTCACCGGCGCGCGGTGGCGACCCGCTGAGAGACGGTCGATGTCACACGCCGAGCAGTCGACGCCTACGGCCCCGTCGGAGAGTTCTTGGTTGTCATTGGAGAGTGCTTAGGGTTTGCACGAAAAGTCATCGAGCTAAGGCAAGACAAGGCAAAAATCGGCGAAAGCGGACCGGGCTGGCGCTCCAGTTTACAGGGTGTAAATGAGCATTTTGACCGGGCTGGCGCTCCAGCCGATTCTTAACGCCGTATTGCCGAGCACAGGTAGTTTTCGTACAAAACCTAGTCGTTGCGCTTGCCGAACAGCTTGGGCAGACGTGCCGCCAGGCCAATATCGCCCTTGACCTTGACCCGGCCACCGAGCAACGCCTGCATGGCATTGAGCTCTTTTTTGATCAGGGCGATGAGGGTGGCGGTATCACTCTCGATGGTCACATCGGGTGCCGTGTGGTGACCAGCGTGGATGCTGAGGCTGCCACCTTCGATCACCAGATGATGATCGTCGGCGTCGTGCAGCAGGAACTGGTAGGTCGCGTTGAGATCGCCTGCGGCCGCGGGGTCGAAGCGGTGTTGTAGCTTGGCGATCAGCTGGTCGTCATCCATGATGGCCCTCCATTGGCTTTAGGACAAGCAAACCACTGCGCTTGGCGTTATGCAAGTTGCGGTTTCTCAAGCCGATTCTCGCCTGCCCGCGGAGAGCGTCGGCGTTTGCCGAATGATCAACTGGATTTGCACCGGGTCTCAGCGAGGGCTGGGCGGATATTGGATTAGAAGTAAACCATGTGAAGGAGCGAGATGTGATCGGATGGCTGGCGGAGTACGGTATGTTCCTGGCCAAGACGGCGACACTCGTCGTCGCGCTGGCGCTAGTTCTGGCCCTGGTGGCGCGCGGCCGCCGCCGCGGCGGTGGTGATAGCGGAGGCCAGTTGCGGGTGACCTCGCTGGATGCGCGATTCTCCGAACGTCGGCGTCAGCTGCAGTTGGCGGCGACGCCCAAGTCGGGACGGCGCCAACTGGCCAAGCGACTCAAGCGTGAAGAGAAGCAGGCGGCCAAGGCGGCGGTGGACGAGCGGGTCTGGGTGCTGGACTTCGAGGGCGATCTCAAGGCCTCGGCGACGCCGGCGCTGTCTGAACTGGTGTCGCTGCTGATCGCACAGCTCGAATCGGGCGACGAAGTGGTGCTTCGGCTGACCTCGGGTGGTGGGCTGGTCCACAGCTACGGCCTGGCGGCGGCGCAGCTCGACCGCCTGCGCGACGCCGGCGCACGACTCACGGTATGTGTGGACAAGGTCGCGGCCAGTGGCGGTTACATGATGGCGTGCTGTGCCCATCACCTGATCGCGGCGCCCTTTGCGGTGATCGGTTCGATCGGTGTGGTGGCGCAGATTCCCAACGTGCACCGGCTGCTCAAGAAGCATGACGTCGACGTCGAGCTGCTGACGGCGGGACGCTACAAGCGCACCCTGACCGTGCTGGGCGAGAACAGCGAGGAGGGCAGGGCCAAGTTTCTCGAGGATCTGCAGTCGACCCACGACCTGTTCAAGCGCTATGTCGGCGAGCGCCGCCCGCAGCTCGACCTCGATCAGGTGGCGACCGGTGAAATCTGGTACGGTAGTGAAGCGCGATCCCAGGGCTTGGTCGATGCCGTCGGCACCAGCGACGCCTATCTGCTGGAGAAAATATCCAGCCAGGCGCGGGTGCTGCATATCTCATTGGCAAGCCGTCGTGGTCTTGCCGGGCGCCTGGCCAAAGGCGTCGAAACGGGCGCCGAGCGGACGCTTGACCGGATGCTGGAGCGGCTCGGTCGCCTGGGCTGGGAGCGTCATTGAGCGCTGGCGCGTGCACGCCTCGAGTTTTCACGCACCTGTCGCCCCGGCGTGTCCACCCGTGGCAGCGTCCGGGGCTAGCCTATTTCCAGGCTGGCGAGGGTGGCGATCAGCCGGCCCGCGGTATCACCGTTGAGCGAGTAGTAGATGATCTGAGAGCTGCGCCGTGTGGTGACCAGTCTCTCCTGTCGCAGCACGGCGAGGTGCTGCGACAGCGCCGATTGGCTCAGCGCCATCTGCTGGTTGATCTGGGTCACCGAGCGCTCCCCGGCCATCAGTAGGCACAGAATACGTAGCCGACTCTCGTTGGCCATGGCCTTCAGGGTCGCGGTGGCGGGCCCGAACTGAGTTTCCGATAAAGTGTGTTCCATCATAGTGAAGTCCGCATTCGCAGGGCCGGCGCTGAACAATCTGTTACATTCAATTCTTATATTACCCTCTGTAACTTTAGGTTACAAAGTTTTTTTAGTGGTCCATCTGGTCTGGTATTGGAGGGGTGCCTATAATGCCGCCCCCTGCCGATGCAGCCCGAGGCCATGGCAGGCGGTAACGATGTGACTGAGGGTTCCCTTACCCCTCGGCCGACCGGCAGACGAAAAAGGTTCTTTCATGCTCAAGCTCGACGAGAGTCAGATTCGCCAGACGCTTTTGTGGCTGGTCTCGTTTCACGTGGCGGTGATCACTGCCAGCAACTATCTGGTGCAGCTGCCGTTCACGCTGTGGGGGCTGCACACCACCTGGGGGGCGTTCAGCTTCCCGTTCATCTTTCTGGCTACGGATCTCACCGTGCGGCTGTTCGGCAAGTCGGCCGCGCGGCGTATCATCGCCGGGGTGATGGTGCCGGCGCTGATGATCTCCTATGCGGTATCGGTGCTATTCCAGCAGGGCCGCTTCCAGGGCTTCGAGGCGCTGGGGCAGTGGAATCTGTTCGTCGGGCGCATTGCCCTGGCCAGCTTCATGGCCTACGTGCTGGGCCAGCTGCTCGACATCCATGTCTTCGATCGCCTGCGCCGACTGCGCGCCTGGTGGGTGGCGCCGACCCTTTCGACTATCCTCGGCAATCTGGCCGATACCTTTGCGTTCTTCGCAATTGCCTTCTGGCACGGCCCCGACGCCTTCATGCGCGAGCACTGGGTGGATATCGCCTGGTTCGACTACGCGGTGAAGCTGACCATCAGCCTGCTGTTCTTCCTGCCGCTCTACGGGGTTCTGCTGGCCTGGCTGGGGCGGGTCGTGCTCAGTAGCCGCGATGAATCACTGCCGGGCCTGCCGCGGCGCTGAGGTGGGGAGCTGGCAGGCCGAGGCACGGCCTGCCTGGCGCTCTGTTATTCTTACTGCCCGCGCCAAGTCAACGCCAAGCTGTAGTCGCAGGGCAGGCTGAAAGGCGAGTCAGCGGTGGAGAAAGCCGGCGAGTGGTAGAAAAAGAGAGGAGAGCCAGGTTGCAACTGCACTGTATCGATACCGGCATCGTCGACGCCGATGACGCCACACGCCCTCTGGTCGTGCTGCATGGCCTGTTCGGGAGCGCCGACAACTGGCGCTCGCATATCAAGCAGTGGCAGCAGACGCGCCGCGTGGTTGCGCTCGATCTGCGCAATCACGGGCGTTCGCCGCATGCGCCGGGGATGCGCTACGCGCAGATGGCAGAGGATGTCGCCGAGTCACTGGGCGCGCTCGAGATCACGCAGTTCGATCTGTTGGGACATTCGATGGGGGGCAAGGTGGCGATCACCCTGGCCCGGCAGCGGCCGCAAGCGGTGGCCAGCCTGATCGTCGCCGACATCGCCCCGGTACCCTATGAGCATGGTCACGACGAGATCTTTGCCGCCATGCGCCGGGTTGTCGAGGGCCAGCCTGAGTCGCGCCGCGAGGCCGATGCGCTGATGGCCGAAAGTGTTGATGTCGCTGCCACGCGCCAGTTCCTGGCAACCAATCTGGTGCGCGACGACGACGGTATCCTGCGCTGGCGGGTAGGGCTGGACGAGATCGCCGACGGCTATGCGGACATCATCGCTGCGCCGGATGGCGAGGGTGCCTATCCGGGGCCCGCGCTGCTGCTGCGCGGCGGTGACTCTACCTATGTGCGCGACGCCCACCGTGAGGCAGTGGCAGCGGTGATGCCCGAGGCGACCTGGCAGACGCTGGAAGGGGCCGGACACTGGCTCCACGCCGAGCAGCCGGAGGCGTTCCAGCAGGCGCTGTCACGCTTTTTCGCCGCTATCTGAGAGGGTATTTACAAAATGCCTGCGCTCGGCAATACGGCGTTAAAATCGGCCTCAAAATGCTCATTTACCCCGTGTAAACTCCGCTTTTTCGACCGATTTTGCCTTGTCTTGCCTTCGCTCGCCGACTTTGTAAAAACCCTCTGAGTCGGCACCGGCTCGCCACCGCTGATGCGTCGCTGGCCGGGGCTTGCCAGCCTGTGATCCGGTGGCGCTCAATCGCCGTCATCCATCTCTCCCTCCACCGGGATGATATCGAGATTGTCGGGCTGAGCGGCGAGAAAGCGGTTGAGGATCCGGTAGGTATCGATATCGAAACCGCGGTTGTCGGGTAGTACCTCGAGCTGGTGCAGCTCGCTGACGCTGCCCTGGTAGTGCCAGTGGTCGACCACGTGCAGCCCGACGTCGCCACTGTCACTGCGTTCGCGAAACGCCACCCGGCCCGGCCACGGCCAGTTCTCGATGCGTAGCCGCTCCATTGCCGCCTTGGCACGCCGGGAGTGGCTCTCCAGACTCTCTTCGCCGCAGCAGGCACCGCGACAGCGCCCCAGCTGATAGCCGAAACAGCGCCCGCGTCCCGTCTCCAACCCCAGCACCCGCAGGCACAGCCCCTGCTCGGTGGCAATATCCTTGAGCGTGGCGCGGGCTGTATGGCGATTGCGGAACAGCCCGTAGAAGCGCGAGCGCGCGGTGACCACCCACTGGCCATCGCTCAGTTCGGGGTGCGCTTCACCCTCCGGCCAGTCCCAGCTGATCAGCCTGACGCGGCGACGCAGCTGGCGATTGTAGAGCGGCACCCAGCGCTTGATCAGGTCGGCCTCGAGCAGCTGTGCGCCGAGGTCGCCACTGGTCAGAATCCAGGCGATACGCTGGGTCTGCTCGATCATGTGGCGGTGACGCCCGGAAGCGGGATCGCGCAGGTGAGCGCGCACGCGAGTCCGAATGTCGAGGCTCTTGCCCACGTAGAGCGGCAGGCCGTTATGACCGAAGAAGACGTAGACGCCGGTGCGTGACGGCAGGGCATCGAGGGTATCGATGCCGGTGCTGGGCAGCGATTCGGCGGGATCGCGGCGAGGATCGTAGAAAGGCATGGGGGAGCTCATGCTCCCCACCTTAGCCGATTCTGTTCACCTTGGCCGATTCCGCGTCAGGGCGCGTTGAGATCGACCGCCAGACGCGAGATCGGGCTCTGGCTCTTGATCTGGCCACGCTCGAGCAGGAAGGCTTCGAAGTCGCGGTAGCGCTTGACGTCCAGCGCCGCTGGGCGCAGCGCGAAACGCGGCAAGGTGGCGTTCCAGGCCGCCTTGTTGAGCGGGGTATCCAGCGACGGGTCATAGGCGATGAAGCGCTGCCAGCCCTCATCCGGATGGTTGATGATCCAGGCGGTGGCTTCGCCGATCGCGTCCATGAAGCGGCGATAGGCGTCGCGGTGCTGATTCAGGGTGTCGCGATTGGCGACGAAGATCAGCTCGTCATAGGTGGGAACGCCTTCTTCCTCGATATAGAAGGGCTTGCCCTCGACACCTTCCTGCTTCATCTGCGCCAGCTCGAAGTTGCGGAAGGCTCCGGTGACCGCATCCACCTTCTGGCTGATCAACGCCGGCGTCAGCGAGAAGTTGACGTTGACCATCTCGACGTCGTCCAGGGTCAGCCCGTGGTGCTCGAGCATTGCCGCCAGCAGCACTTCCTCAACTCCGCCCACCGAGTAGCCGACCTTCTTGCCGGCGAGCTGGGAGAGATCGTCGATACCGCTGTCAGCGCGTACCAGCAGAGCATTGAGCGGCGTCGCGATCAGCGTGCCGATGCGCACCACCGGCAATCCCTGATCGACCTGCAGATGCAACTGCGGCTGGTAGCTGAGCGCCAGGTCGATGCGCCCGGCGGCGACCAGCTTGGGCGGCACGCTGGGGTCGGCCGGCGCCTGGATGTCGACATCCAGCCCGCGCTTGGCGAACAGCCCGCGCTGCTTGGCCACCAGGATCGGGGCATGGACCGGGTTGGGGTACCAGTCGAGCATCACGCTCAGCGGAATCATCTGGGGTGGTGTCAGGTCGTCGTCATCGGCCTGGGCGTGAAGCGGCAGCAGCGTGGCCAGCATCAGCAGGATCAGACCGAGAAGCGCCGGGCGGCGCGGTCCGAGCGTGGCGGGGATGGTTCGAGATGGCGTGGGCATACGCAGGTTCCCTCCGGTTGGGGTTATTGTCGGCTTGTGATCGTCATCTAGGGGCATGGCCTTACCTGAGGGGCGTCGCTCACACGCTGGCCTCCAGGCGGTCGCGGTGCCAAGGCATCGCCGCGCGAATCGCCGCGTCGACGCCGAAATAGAGCGCCAGCGCGAAGGCCACCAGCACCACCAGGGCGGCGAACATCAGGTCGATCTGCAGGCGCGCGTTGGCGTTGAGCATCAGATAGCCCAGGCCCTGGCTGGCGCCGACCCACTCACCGATCACCGCGCCGATCGGCGCGGCGCTGGCGGCCATGCGCAGCCCCGAGGCAAGAGATGGCAGCGCCGCCGGCAGCTGGACTCGCAGCAGCGTCTGGCGCCGTGACAGGCCGAAGGTGGTGGCTAGATCGAGCCACCCCTGTGGAGTCTGGCGCAGGCCATCGTAGCCGGTGGAAGCGACCGGGAAATAGATGATCAGCATGGCCATCAGGATCTTGGGCCACAGCCCATAGCCGAGCCACAGCATCAGGATCGGTGCCAGCGCGAACAGCGGTATCGCCTGGCTGACCAGCAGCAGTGGCAGCAGGGTGCGCCGCAGCGGCCGGAAGCGCGCCAGCGCCAGGGCCGTCGCCAGGCCCAGCAGCACGCCGCCGATGAAGCCGCCGAGGATCTCGGTCGCGGTGACCAGCGCGTGATGGCCCAGCAGCGCGCGCTGTTCGACCAGCGCCCGCGCCACTGCCAGCGGCGAGGGCAGGATGTAGCGGGGCACACCGGTGAGAATGATGACCGCCTGCCAGGCGGCGAGTAGCAGCGCCAGCGCCAGCAGCACCCGTGCGGAGCCGTGGAGCTTGCCCAAGAGGCCGGGCCGACGCGCCTTCAGCGCGGTCGATTCAGGCATGTGCCGGCTCCCGCAGCAGGGCCACCAGCTCGGCCTGATGGGCCAGCAGTTGCGGATCATCCAGCGCCCGTGGCCGCTGGCCAGTGGGCGCCGCCAGCGGGACCGCCTGGGCCGGCTCGCCCTGCAGCACCAGCAGGCGGTCGGCGAGCCGCAGCGCCTCCAGCGGGTCATGGGTGACCATGATCACGGTGCGGGTGGCGAGCAGTTCACTGGCCAGATCATGGAGCTCGAGCCGGGTAATCGCGTCGACCGCAGAGAAGGGCTCGTCCATCAGGACGACCCCGGCATCCTCGTACAGCGTACGTGCCAGCGCCACCCGCTGGCGCTGGCCGCCGGAGAGTGCCGCCGGCCAGGCATCGGCCTTGTCCGCCAGGCCCACACGGGCTAGCAGTGCCAGTGCACGTTCACGCGCCGCCGAGGCTGTCGGACCGGCCCACGGGCCACGCCACTTGGTGCCCAGCATCACGTTGCCGATGACCCGCAGCCACGGTACCAGCAGATCTTGCTGAGACATCCACGCCAGGCGTCCCCGCAGCGGCTGAGCGTCGCTGGTCGTGCACTCGATGTGATGGCGGTCGGGCAGGGCGAGGCCGGCGATCATGCGCAACAGCGAACTCTTGCCGCAGCCGCTGCGCCCGAGCAGACAGGTCCAGCTGCCGGCATCGAATTCGACGGCGAGATCGTGGAACAATGGCCGGGCGCCGAAGGTGAGCGAGGCGCGGCGAATGTCCAGCCCGGGTGGTGACATGACCACTCCCATGACGGGGGCTGCAACGGCGGGAGGGCATCATGCGCGGGCAGGCTGGCCTTTCCTCCGCCGGTGCTAACCGGTTCAGGTTCCAGGGTTGTGCGCTGCACTCTCAGCCCGGCCGGCGGGCACCCCTATCCAGTGAGCGCCGATTGTACGCCGCCCGGAAGCCGCTGCCCACCTTCGGCCCGATGCACCGAACTCGAGAGGAGTCGCGATCTTGTCAGATCTCCCGCCCATGGCCGACGCCGAACTGACGCGCCGCGTGTCGCTCTATGCCGGGGTGGCGTTGACGCCGCTGCCGCTGCGCTTTGCCGACAGTGCCAACTGGCTGTGGCGCAGTGAAGAGCTCTCGCCCAAGCTCTACAAGCTGGCCCGTACCGATGCCGACGGTGACCCGTTCTGGCGCGGCATGCGCGAGCTTTTCGGTGTCGATCGCTGGCGCCATGCCCATGAGCTGCCGGCGCTGGCAGGCTCGCTGCCGCAACATCTGCCACTGGCACCGCTGCCGTTGACCTGGCTGGGACGGCTCCAGGGCGCGCCGCTGTGGAGCCTGCCCTGGCGTCAGGCGCCGGCGGCGCGGATGGATATCGCCTTTGCGGGCCAGTTGGGCCGGCAGCTGCGGCGACTCCACCGTGACTCGCTGCCGGGATGGGGGCATCCGGCGAGCGGTGTCTACGCGCTCGACGCCTGGCCGCGGGCGGCGCGCGCCTTCGTCGCCGGCCACGCCGCTCTCGATGCCGTGGAGCTGGCCAGTCTGTCCTGGCCACTGCCGAGCCGAGCGGTCTGGAGCCTGCCGGATCTGCGTCCCGACCAGTTCCTGCTCGGCGGGCTGGATGGCTACTGGGCCGATTGGGAGGCACTGGTGTGGGCGCCGCTGGAGTTCGATCTGTGCCTGCTCGAGCTGATGCTCGAAAACGCGGCGCAGCGTGAGGCCTTCGTCGAGGCATACGGTGCCGAGCATCTGCCGTCGCTCGACCTTCATCGGGCCGGCATGCGCGCGGTCATCCTGACCCTCGGTGTGCTGGGGCCGCAGAGCACGCCGCTACGGGAGTACCCCCATTGGCTCTAGGCATATGAAAAAGAAAAAAAATTCGGTGCACCTCCCGGCGCAATCGGGTAGCGACATGGCATACTGATTTTTTCGCAACGGATATCGACGATAGTCTCGTGGACTCGATCAATAGCTTGTTTCTCGTTTGCGGCGCGCTGATCGCGCTGAGCATTCTCGCCAGCCGGGTCTCCTCCCGGATCGGCGTGCCGCTGTTGCTACTCTTCCTCGGGCTCGGCATGCTCGCGGGCGAGGAGGGCGTGCTCGGCCTGCAGTTCGATGATTACTCGCAAGCCTTCTTGATCGGTCACCTGGCGCTCGCCATGATCCTGCTGGACGGCGGCCTGCGTACGCGCTTCCAGACCTTCCGCGTGGGGCTCAAGCCGGCACTGTCGCTGGCCACCATCGGTGTCTTTCTCACCAGCGGTATCGTCGGCCTGCTGGCAATGTGGTTGCTCGACCTCAGTCCGATCGAGGGGCTGCTGGTCGGGGCCATCGTCGGCTCCACCGACGCTGCGGCGGTCTTCTCGATGCTCAAGGGGCAGGGGGTCAATCTCAACGAGCGTGTCGGCGCGACCCTCGAGATCGAGTCGGGTACCAACGATCCGATGGCGATCTTTCTTACCATTACGCTGGCGGAGATGCTGACCGGTGGCGTGGGCGGGTTTGGCGATACGCTGATGCGCTTCGTGCTGCAGTTCGGCGTGGGGCTGGCGATCGGCCTCGGCGGTGGCTGGATATCGGCCAAGATGCTGCGCTGGCTCGATCTGGCGCCGGGGCTCTACTCGCTGCTCGCCCTGGCACTGGGGTTCTGCATCTTCGGCGCTACCAGCGCCATCGGTGGCAGTGGTTTTCTCGCGATCTATCTCACCGGGCTGATGATTGGCAATCAGCCCGGCCGCCACCTGACGCACATTCTGCCGGTGCACGACGGCCTGGCGTGGCTGAGTCAGATCGGGCTGTTCCTGGTGCTGGGCATGCTGGTCACGCCGTCCGAAATGATCAATTACGCCGTGCCCAGCGTGATCCTGGGGGTGGCGCTGATCCTGGTGGCGCGTCCGGTCGCGGTACTCGTCTCGTTGTTGCCGTTCTTCAACTTCCGCTGGCGCGAACTGGGCTTCATCTCCTGGGTCGGGTTGCGCGGCGCCGTGCCCATCGTACTGGCGATCTTCCCGGTGATCAGTGGTGTCGAGAACTCGGCGCTCTACTTCAACGTGGCCTTCTTCGTGGTCCTGATCTCACTGTTGCTGCAGGGGTCGACCCTGGCGCGTTTCGCCCACTGGATGCGCGTGGCGCTGCCCGAAACCACGACGCCGGATCGCCGGGGCCAGCTCGGTGTGCTACCCGAGAACGACTACGAGATGTTCGTCTACAAGGTCGAGAACGAGTCGCTGGACGATGCGCCCATCCGCTTGCTGCGGCTGCCCTCGGGTACCTTGATCTCGGCCATCTTTCGCCAGCACGCCATGCTCCATCCCAAGGGCAGCACCCGCTTGCGACTAGGGGACGTGATCTGCCTGATCGGGCGCACTGGCGATCTACCTTCGCTGAACCGACTGTTCAATGGTGAAGCCAAACTCAAGCGCGAGCGCGCCTTCTTTGGCACCTTCTCGCTCGACGGCGAGGCGCTGATGCAGGACGTAGCCAATGCCTATGGTCTCACCCTAAGCCCGGGCGAGCAGGAGATGACGCTGGGTGAGTTCGTGGCGCTACGCGTTGGTGGCCATCCGGTGGTGGGCGACGATGTCGACTGGCACGGCTTCCACTGGGTGGTCAGTGAGATGGAAGGCAACCGGGTGACGCGGGTCGGTCTCAGGCTCTATCACTGACGGCCAGCCAGGCTGTCTCGGGAAACCAGGCTTTCTAGAAAACCAAACTCTCTCGAAAACCAAGCTAGCCCGGCAAGCCAGGAACACGAAGACCCAGGCGGAGATGGCCCGGGTCTGACTGGGAGGCATTTATTGGGAGAAGTGCTTATTGAAGTAAGCGCTTCCTGAAAAAGGAAAGGGCTGGCGGCGGCCTACTCGACCTCGGCATCCAGCGACGGGCGACTCAGTTGCTTACCGGTCTCGCGCTCGATCATGCCGTTCATGCGCGCGGCGCGGTGCTGGGCCTGTGACTCCTCGTCGAAATAGCCCAGGCTGCCGCCGGTATCGCCGTCGAAGACTTCGTAGCAGACCTGATTGTGGCTGCCCGGCTTGAGGGTCTTTCGCACTTCGATGAAAGGCTCGGCCATGATGGAATCCTCGCGCAAGAGATGAACGTTGAGCGTAGCTCACTCGATGCCGCTGTATAGGTGCGATTGTCTAGGGTGCGACGTCGTGGCATGGGGACGTGGTGTCCGCGATCGGGCAGGCTTGCCCCAGACCAGCCTAACGCCCGCATATGACCGTTTGGCGTCACGCTCGGTGGAGGCCGGCTGCTGGCACACCTCATGGCGCTAGTCGGGATCGAGATCCCACTGCAACCCAAACTGTAACCCGTTGACCGCCTCGTTGAGCAAGTCCTGGTCGCGATTGGCGCTGCTGGTGTCGTTCTGAATTCGTGCGCTCTGACTCTGCGGGTCCGGCCAGCCCAGACGGCCCATGCACGCCTGGTACTCCGGCTCGCCGGCGATCTGGTGCGTCTGGCGCTCGCAGGTACGACTATCCCTGAGGAAATTCGTCGCGCTCAGACGCGGCACGGCCGAGACACAGCCGGCCAGCAGGCAGCAGATCAGAAAGAGGGATAGCAGACGACACATGGAGGCTTCACCGGGAACTGCCCCGAAGCGTAGCACTCCTGGCGAACTTTGTTACCAGAATTCGTGCTTCAAGTACTTGTTCGTAAAGCGACTCGTGTCGTTCGAGCCCCGCCGACAGGCGCCGATGCCTGCCCGGGAGCGCGGTTCGCCGTCACTGCAAGGCCATGCCAGACTGCGTGGGCAGCTGACTCACTCGCTGCTTCGCGGTTGTGACACAACGGAGCCCGACGATGCACCGAGACGACCTTGCCGATCTCTACCACGGCTATATCGATTGCCTGAACCGCCAGGCATGGGACGAGCTGGACCGCTTTGTCCACGAGGCGGTGACTCACAATGGCCGCCAGTTGGGGTTCGCCGGCTATCGTGGAATGCTGGAGCAGGATTTCGCGGCCATCCCGGATCTGCATTTCACCATCGAGCTGCTGGTGGTCGAGCCACCGCGCATCGCTGCCCGGTTGGCGTTCGACTGTACTCCGCAGGGCACCTTCCTCGGCCTGGCGGTCAATGGCCGCCGGGTTCGCTTCGCCGAGAACGTCTTCTACACCTGCCATGACGGCAAGATCATCAGCGTCCTGTCGGTGATCGACAAGAGCGCGATCGAAGCGCAGCTGGCGTAGGAGGGCGTGGTAGGGAGCGTTGCCTTCAGGCGAAGGAGATCGGGCGTATTGAAAGGCCGGTAACAGCGAGTGCAAAGCAAAAAGGCCAGCTAAATAGCTGGCCTTTTTGATGATGCGGTGGCGGAGGGACAGGGATTCGAACCCTGGAAGGGCGTTAACCCTTGCCGGTTTTCAAGACCGGTGCATTCAACCGCTCTGCCATCCCTCCGGCTTACGGCGGGAGATAGTACCAGCTCTCCCTCGGCCGTCAACAGGTTCTTTAGCTTTCAAAGGGTTATTTCACTTCCGGCGGCGCTATTTACGCTTGTCAGGGGAACTTTGCAAGGGCATTCTGGTCCATGGGTGTAATCGACATAACCGAGGGGATACGTATGGACTACCGCACATCGCACGACGTCACCGAGCGTCGATCGAGCGTGGCCAGCACCAACAAGGTGTTACGCAACACCTACATGCTGCTGGCCATGACCCTGATGTTCTCTGCCGTGACCGCGGGCGTCGCGATGGCGCTGGGCGTCACACAGATCAACATCTTCATCTTCTTCATCGGTGCCTATGGCCTGATGTTCCTGGTGCACAAGACCGCCAACTCGTCTGCCGGCATTCTGGCGACCTTCGCGTTCACCGGGTTCATGGGCTTCACGCTGGGGCCGATCATCGATCTCTACCTGTCCATCCCCAATGGGGCGCAGCTGGTGATGACTGCACTGGGCATGACCGCGGCGACCTTCCTGGGGCTGTCGGCGGTGGCGCTGATCACGCGCAAGGATTTCAGCTTCCTGGGCAACTTCATGGTGGCGGGTGCCATCGTGCTGGTGCTGGCGATGGTCGCGGCGCTGATCTTCAACATCCCGGGTCTGGCGCTGGCGGTGTCGGCGGGCTTCGTGCTGTTCTCGTCGGCGGCGATCCTGTTCCAGACCAGTGAGATCATTCACCGTGCGGGCGAGACCAACTACATTCTCGCCACCATCACGCTCTACGTGTCGATCTACAATCTGTTCATCAGCCTGCTGTCGATTCTGGGTGTGATGTCCGACGATTGATCCGCACGCCGGGCAATGACCGGTACAATCGCTGAACGGAAACCCCACTTCGGTGGGGTTTTCTGCGTTTGGGGTTGAGGTTTGGCGGTGAGGGCGGCTTTGGTAAGATGCGACTTTTCCCCTGATCGATAGGCCCTACGACGTGTTGAGCTATGCGCTGCTGGTACATGCCGCGCCCTACAGCGAACAGGGTGCGCTCTCGGCGCTGCGTTTCGCCCAGGCGGCGGTGGCGCAGGGCCACCGGGTGTCGAGCGTGTTCTTCTACCGCGATGGCGTGCACAACGCCTCGACGCTGATGGCGCCGCCGCAGGACGAGGTGCACCTGGCCGAGGGCTGGCGCGCGCTGGCCCAGGAATATGGCACTGAGCTGCTGGTCTGCATCGCGGCAGGCCTGCGTCGTGGCCTGATGAACGCCGAGGAGGGCCTGCGCCACGGTCGCGAGGCGCACAACCTCGAGCCACCCTTCGTATTGACCGGGCTGGGGCAACTGGTCGATGCGATGCAGGCCAACGACCGCGTGATCACCTTTGCCCCCTGAGCGCCGACCCACGAGTGAGTGTCAGAGATTGAGTGTCGGAGTAAGTGCCATGCAAGACGATGAGGCGGCGCTGGCCGCCGATATCCCGATAGCGCCGCTCGATCTGCTGGTGATCCTGCGCCATCCACCCCACGGCAGCAGCTGGCTGCGCGAGGGCGTCGATGTTGCGCTGGTGGCGGCGGCCTTCGGCCAGTCAGTGGGTCTGTTGTTCCAGGGTGACGGTGTCTTCGCGCTGGTCGAGGGTCAGTGTGCCGGGCCGTTGGGCCAGAAGGGCACCCATGCGCAGCTGGCCATGCTGGAGATGTACGATATCGAGCGGCTCTGGGTCAGCGCGAACGCTCTGCGCGCCCGCGGGCTCATGCCGGCGGATCTCATGTTGCCGGTGCAGCTGCTCGAGGCCGAGGCGCTCGAGCGCCTGATCCACGCGCAGCCGCGCACGCTGCTCTTCTGAGCGAGGAGATTTCGATGATGCTGCATCTGCTCAACCGCTCGCCCCAGTTCGACGGACTCTACTGGGACTTGAGCGAGGCGTTCGGTGCCGACGACCACCTGCTGCTGATCGAAGATGCCTGCTACGCCGCACTGCCCGCCGCCGCAGCCAGCCTGGCAGCTTTCGGCGGGCGCGTCTCGGCGCTCTCGGAGGACGCCGCGTCACGCGGCCTGCTGGGGCGCCTGAGCGACGATGTGGCGCTGGTCGATATGGCCGGCTTCGTCGCGTTGACGGCGACCTTCCCCCGTAGCTTGAGCTGGTTCTGATGACGACGATGGCACGCACGATAACGGTCGAGGGGCGTGATATCGCGCTCGACCCCGAAGGGTATCTGGTTTCGCTTGCCGACTGGACGCCGGCGGTGGCGGAGGCACTGGCGAGTGAGGAGGGGCGCGCGTTGAGCGCCGCACACTGGGAGGTGCTGACGGTGCTGCGCGACTTCTACCAGCGCTACGAGGCGGCGCCGGCGATGCGCCCGCTGGTCAAGGCGGTGCGTCAGGCACTGGGCGAGGAGAAGGGCAGCTCGATCTATCTGATGCAGCTGTTTCCGCAGAGCCCGGCCAAGGTCGGCGCGCGTCTGGCCGGGCTGCCCAAGCCGACCAACTGCCTGTGACCCCGCATGAGCGATCGTATATGAGCGCCAGCCGATGAACTTTCTCGCCCATGCCGAGCTCGCTCGCCACGGCAGTGACGACTTCCTGCTGGGCAATCTGATCGCCGATGGCGTCAAGGGGCAGCAGCTGGCGGCGTGGCCGGCAGCGGTAGCGGCGGGTATCCGTCACCATCGCCAGGTGGATGCCGCCATCGACTGCCACCCCGAGGTGGTTGCCCTGCGTGCCAGCGCCCCGTCCGCACAGCGGCGCTTCGTGGGTATTGCATTGGATCTGGTGTGGGATCACTTCCTCGCCGCCTGCCATCCCGATCGTCAGCTGGTCACCCGCTGTTATCGCGTGCTCGGCAGTGCCCCGGCGCCGGATCGGTTGGGTCGCCTGGTGCCGGCGATGATCGAGGGGGACTGGCTGGCGCGCTATGCCGATTTCGCCTTCACCTGCCGCGCGATTGCCGGTATCGGCAGCCGGCTCCGCGGCCCCAATCGGCTGGCCGAACTGACGCCCTGGCTGGATGACGAGTATCCACGGCTCGAGGCGGCATTCGCGCGATTGTGGCCGGAGATGCAGGCGCGCTTTGCCGGCTGATCGGTGGTCGCCGAGCCGGGAGCTGTCACCGCTGCGTGGGTAGGGGCCATGAGTCAGCGCCGGCGAGCGCAGCGGCTCGCCGGCTATCTTCGACCGGCTTCTGTTTCTCCGCCTGGGTCAGGCTTCCAGCCAAAGGCACTCGACCCGATCGCCGGGAGAGATGTCGCTATGGGGCGGAATCACCGCGAAGGCGTTGGTGGCCGCGCAGGAGGTTAGCACGGCGGAGCTCTGTTCCGGATAAGCCCGCGCCACGATGCGTTCGCCCTCGAATGCCAGGGTGGCGCGCAGATAGTGGCGGCGGCCCTCGGTGCGGGTGCTGAAATCCGCCTCGGCGGGGACCCGGGGCAGCTCCAGTTGATCCTGGCAGCCCATCAGCGCGCCCAGCAGCGGGCGCAGATAGAGCCAGGCGCCGACATAGCTCGATACCGGGTTGCCCGGCAGACCCACCACCCGCGTGGTGCCGATGGTCCCCAGTGCCAGCGGTTTGCCCGGGCGCATGGCCAGGCGCCACAGCGTCAGCTCACCGAGCTGCTCCAGCGCCGGCTTGACGTGATCCTCCTCGCCGACACTGACCCCGCCGGTAGTGACGATCACGTCGGCCATTGACGCTGCCTCGGCGAGCCGGGCGCGGGTGGTGTCGAAACTGTCGGCGACCCGCACCTGGGCCACCAGCTCGCCGCCGAAGCGCGCGATCAGGCTCGCCAGCATCGCCCCATTGCTGTTGTAGATCTGCCCCGGCGCCAGCGGCTGTCCCGGTTCGACGATCTCATCCCCGGTCAGCAGCAGTGCTACCCGCGGGCGCCTTACCACCTCGACCGTCTCCAGCCCTTGGCCCGCGAGCAGGCCCAGGGCGGCGCCACCCAGGCGGGTGCCGGCGCTGAGCAGGCGGCTGCCTACGCTGACGTCGAGCCCGCGCCGGCGCACGTTCTGGCCCGGCTGAGTGGGGGGTATGCGTGCCAGCCCATCCGCCAGCGTGACGTTTTCCTGGATCGCCACGCAGTCGGCACCGGGCGGTATCTCGCTGCCGGTGAACAGGCGTGCGCAGGTGCCGGGTGCCAGCGGCTGCGGCGCCTGGCCGGCGGCGATGCGCTGCGATATCGGCAGGGCGTTGCCGGAGTCGCCGCTGGCCAGGGCGTAGCCGTCCATGGCGCTGTTGTCGGCAGGCGGCACGTCGAGCGCCGCGGCAACCTCTCGCGCCAGCACGCGGCCGGCCGCTTCGGCACATGCGATACGCTCGGCGCCCAATGGGGTCACGCCGTCGAGCAGGGCTTCCCGGGCGCGCTCGACGCTCTCCAGCGGGGGTGTCGTTTCAGCCATGCGTGTGGGTGCCTCGTTCCGGAATCACCAGATTGGCGAAGTTGCACGGACGGTGGCGGCTGTCGAGCTGCTCGCCGAGGATGCGGTCCCAGCCAGTGCGACAGGCGCCGGTGGAGCCGGGCAGGGCAAAGATCACGGTGCGATTGGCCAGGCCGCCGAGACAGCGGCTCTGCACCGTGGAGCTGCCGATCTCCTCGAATGAGACCTGGCGGAACAGCTCGCCGAAGCCCTCGATATGCTTGTCGAGCAGCGGCGCTATCGCCTCCGGGGTCGAGTCGCGTCCGGTGAAGCCGGTGCCGCCGGTGGTCAGGACCACCTGCACCTCGGGGTCGGCGATCCAGGTGGCGACGACCGCGCGGATACGATAGACGTCATCCGGCACGATGCGCTTTTCGGCCAGCCGGTGGCCGGCCCCTTCGAGCCGCTCGACCAGGGTCTGGCCGGAGCGATCGCTCTGCTCGTCACGGCTGTCGGAGACGGTCAGTACCGCGATCGACAGCGGTATCAGCGCCTCGCTCATGCGTCCGCTCCGCCGTTGGTCTTGCGCTGCTGGCGTGCTTCCAGTGCGGCCAGCTGCGCATCGCTGGCCGGCGCCTGGTGGTTGGCCTTCCACTCTGAGTAGGGCATGCCGTAGACGTATTCACGCGCGGCTTCGTAGTCGAGCGTCTCGCCGCGCTCTTCGGCTGCGCTCACCAGCCACTTGGAGAGGCAGTTGCGACAGAAGTCGGCGAGGATCATCAGATCGATGTTCTGCACGTCCTTGTTGGCGTCGAGATGGCGCAGCAGGCGGCGGAAAGCGGCCGCCTCGAGTTCGGTACGCGTGGCGTCGTCGAGATGTTGCATCGGTAGGGGCTCCTCGGATCGGGAAGACAGAGCTTGGAAGGTGGCATGCGAAGACGAGAAGGCGTGTCCAGGCCAGGGTCGTCGCCTGACTAGTCACCTTCACCCGGCGTGCAGACCGACAGCACCACGGCATCGCTATCGCTGGTGGAGACCAGCGCATGGCCCATGTCGCTGTCGAAGTAGAGCGAATCGCCGGTGGCCATGGCGAGCGGTTCGTAAAACTCGGTGTAGATCAGGATCTCGCCCTCGAGCACCATCAGGAACTCCTCGCCGGCGTGGCGCACCCACTCCTGGAATTCATCGAAGCGGCGCGCCCGCACGATGGTCTTGAACGGCACCATGCGTTTCTGCGCCAGCTGCCAAGAGAGTAGTTCATGTTCGTAGGTGGGGGTGGGGTGCTGCTTGCCATCACCGCTGGGGGTGAGATCGCGCCGCCCGCGGGAGTGGGAACGCGACTTCGCCGGGGTCAGCAGTTGAGGCAGATCGATGCCCAGCCCGGTGATCAGTTTCTGCACCGCACTGAAGGTGGGCGAGATCTGGTCGTTCTCGATCTTGGACAGGGTCGAACGTGCCAGCCCCGTGCGTGCGCTGACGTCACCCAGGGTCCACTGGTTGGAGAGACGAATCTGCTTGAGCCGTTCACCCAGGCGCAGGGGCTCGACGAAGGGCTTGCGGCCCGAGGCGATGCGCAGCGCGGCATCCTGATCGTTGCTGGCGGCCATGAAAATCTCTGTCTGGGTCGGTTTGGACCCAGAATATCACAGCGCCCCGGCCCGGCTCTGCCACATGACGACGTTGCGCGTGACGAGAGCGTCGCCGGCGTGTCTGTCTCGCCGAGCCAGGCAGTCTCTTCGAGATAGATGCTCTAACCGGGGTAAGGCTGGCCGAGCAGCGCGGTGAGATGCGCCTCCACGCTCAGCGGCAGCACCTTGGGGTGGTAGCCGCCCTCGAGTACCGACACCAGCTTGCCGCCGGCGTAGCGGCGGGCGATGTCCATCGCCAGGTGCGTGATCCAGTAGAAGTCGCCATGCTCCAGCGCCAGTTCACCCAGCGGGTCGTCGCGATGGGCATCGAAGCCGCTGGAGAGCAGCACCAGCTGCGGGCGGTGGCGCTCCAGTGCCGGCAGCCAGTCACGCTCGATTGCCAGGCGAAAGTCGCGGCTGGCAGTACCGGCGGGCAGCGGGGTGTTGACCACGTTGCGCCAGTCGCCTTCGAGGTAGCGCCAGGGGTAGAACGCCTCCTGATAACTGCTGCAGATCAGCACGCTCGGGTCGTCGTGAAAGATGTCCAGGGTGCCGTTGCCCTGATGGACGTCGAAATCGAGGATGGCGATACGCTCCAGGCCATGCACGGCACGCGCGTGCGCCGCGGCGACGGCGACGTTGTTGTAGAAACAAAAGCCCATCGCCAGCGCGCGTTCGGCGTGATGCCCGGGGGGGCGCACGGCGCAGAAGACGTTGTCTGCGCGGTTGCCGCAGACCAGGTCTACCCCCTTGATCGCGGCACCGGCGGCAAGCGCCGCGGCTTCGAGCGTCCATGGCCCCATCCGCGTGTCGTTATCCAGCGTCTGCAAGCCGTTTTGGGGACGCTGGCTCGCGAGTGTTTCCAGGTAGTCTGGGGCGTGAACGCGCGCCAGAGCGAGCGGCTTCGCCGGGGGCGCTTCCGACTGCATGGTCTGTTGCAGCAGGCCGCTGAGCATCAGGCGCTTGCGAATCACCTCGAGGCGTACGGGCGCTTCCGGGTGCGAGCCGCCCATGTCGTGCCGAGCGAAGTCGGGGTGAGTGAGGTACGACGTGATCATCGGCGGTTTCGACCCTCCGGGGCGCTGGCGTGCTGGGGTACCGATCCCATGGGTTCGGGCGGTATGGCTAAATCCAGACCAGGGCTCAACGTGAGAGCGCTGAGCGTGTAGGGTTGAAATAACCATAACCCGAGCCGTGAGGTCCACCGTGGCCACGCAATTCCTGCGTCGATTTTTCGCGCCCCAGTCACTGGTCGTGATTGGAGCGTCCCCCAAGCCCGAGTCGCTGGGAGGAGTGGTATTGCGCAACCTGCTGGAAGGGCAGTTCGACAAGCCGCTCTGGGCGGTCAACCCGCGCGGCTACGCCGACGTGCATGGTGTCGAGTGCCTGCGCCGCATTGCCGATCTGCCACACCCGCCCGATCTGGCCGTGATCTGCTCGCCGCTACGCAGCCTGCCCAAGGTGATCGACGACTTGAGTGCGATCGGGGTGCGTGCTGCACTCATTCTTTCCGGAGGCGCCTCGCTCGAACGCGAGGCGTCTTTGCGTGGGCGCCTGCAAAAGGCGACCCGGCGTTCGGGCATGCGCGTACTGGGGCCGGAGTGTCTGGGGGTGGCGGTACCCTCCTGGCGGCTCAATGCCACCTATGCCGCGCAGCCGATCGCCGATGGCAGCGTCGCCTACCTGGGGCAGTCGGGCATGCTCGGCAATGCCATGATCGACTGGGCGGCGGGGCGCGAAGTGGGGTTCTCGCACTTGGTCACCCTCGGCGACAGTCTCGATGTGCGCCTGCCCGATATCATCGACTATCTCAATCTCTCCAGCAAATGCCGGGCGTTGCTCCTGCACCTGGAGAGTATCCGCAATGCGCGTCATTTCATGACCGCCCTGCGTGACGCCTCGCGCAACCGTCTGGTGCTGGCGATCAAGAGCGGGCGTACGCCCCAGGCCACCCTGGACCAGCTACCGGAAACGCCTGGTATCGAACGCCGCGACGCGGTGATCGAGGCCGCACTGGCGCGGGCCGGTGTGGTACGGGTGGAGGACTCCGATGAGCTTTTCGATGCACTGGAGACGCTCTCCCGACTCAAGCCGCCGCGGGGTGATCGCCTGGCGATCGTCTCCAACGGCGTGGGGCCGGCGCTGCTGGCGATCGACAAGCTGATCGATGGCGGTGGCCAGCTGGCGGAATTCGGCGAGACCACGGTGGCCGCGCTGCTCGAGTCAGGACTCGATGTCAGCCGGCCAGGGCGCAATCCGATCGATCTCGGCGGCTCGGCGACCCCTGCGGACTATCTGGCGGCGCTCGATATCGTCACCCGCGATCCCCAGGTGGACGCGGTGCTGGTGCTCCATGCGCCGACCCGGCTGGCGCCAGCGCAAGCCACCGCCGAGGCGCTGATCGCGGCGCGGGAGCGCTATCGCCATCGGCTGCTGGTGAGCTGGATGGGGCTCAAGGAGGCGCTGGTGGCAAGGGCGGCGTTCAATCGCGCCGGCATTCCCAGCTACCTCTCGCCGGAGAAGGCGGTGCGTGCGTTCCTGCACCTGGTGCGCTATCGCCGGGTGCAGGCGCTACTGCACGAGACGCCCCCCTCGCTGCCGTTCGACTCCAGTTCCGAGATTCGCCAGCGCTGCCATGCGCTGATCGAAGAGTCCCTGAGCCGCGGGCGTGATCGCCTGACCCACGAAGAGACCGCCCAGGTGCTCGCGGCCTACGGTATCGACAGTGCGCCCAGTCGCTATGTGGCGGATTTCGAGGAGGCCGAGCGTGCCACCCAGACACTGCCGGGGCCCTGGGCCGTCAAGGTGGTGCACCGCGACAACTGCGAGCCGTTTCGCTACTGGCGGGAAGCCTCGCGTCAGACCAGCGCGCTGGCCCAGGACCTGGAGCAGCCCGGCAGTGTGGTCGATGCGGTGGTGCGTCTGGGTGAGCGTATCGCCGAGACGCTGCCGCAGAGCCCCATCTACAGCTACTGCCTGCAGACCATGCAGCGCGGCAAGGGCTCCTGGCAGCTGAGCGCCGGTATCACCCGCGACCCCGAGCTGGGTCCGGTGATCGTCTTCGGCAGCGGCGGCTACAAGATCGACGTGCTGGCGGATCGCCAGATCGCGCTGCCTCCGCTCAACATGCGCCTGGCCGAGGAGCTGATCGATCGAACCCGGGCCGGGCGGCTGATTCGCGCCCATAGCGAGGATGCCGCCGCGGAGATCACCCAGGTCGCGCAGCTGCTGGTCAAGCTGTCGCAGATGGCGGCGGATCTGCCACGGCTGAAGGGCCTCGAACTCAATCCCTTGCTGCTCAATCGCGACGGGCTCACTGCGGTCGACTTCGCCCTCGATCTGGGCGAGCGCGCGGTGCAGGCGATCATGCCTTATCCCGAAGAGCTGCGTGAGACGGTGACTCTGGCGGGCGACGAAGTCGAGGTACGGCCGATCCGTGGCGAAGACGCGCCCTTGATCACCCAGTTCCATACCCGGCTCTCGGAGCAGAGCATTCGTTACCGCTATTTCCACCACAAGGCGGTGCTGTCGATGCGCGAGCTGGCCCAGCTCAGCCAGATCAATTATGACCGCCAGATGGCGTTCATTGCGGTTCGTCGCTCGTCGCCCGCCGAGACCGATGGGGCGCAGGAGGTGCCTCGGGAGGAGATGCTCGGCGTAGTCAGAGTGTGGAACGATCCCGACAATATCCGCACCGAATTCTCGATCATCGTGCGTGATGACCTCCACGGGATCGGACTCGGGCGGCTACTGATGGAGAAGATGATTCGCTACAGCCGGCAGGTGGGCACCCTGGTCATGGTCGGCACCGTGATGACCGACAACCAGCCGATGCGACGGCTGCTCAAGCAACTGGGATTCACGCTCGTCACCAATCTGGAGGAGGGTGTGATCGAGGCGACGCTGAAGCTCAATGCGCCGCAGAGTGAATGGCAGCGCCACCGTCTGGAGGCGGCGCTGGATTGATGCCGGCTGAGGCACGATGCGTCGAGTCGATGCCGGCGATGTTGCCATCGAGTGGTATAGCGCAGAGGAGGGGAGGAACCGAGCGCCACGGTATCGTGCGCCAGCAGAAATGACGCCTTGAATGGGTTTCCAATTACAAATTATCGCCGTTTGAAGGGTTTTTCATAATTTCGTATGATGCGACCGGGCCGAGCGCGTGTAAGCCATCAGAAACACTGCGTATCCAAAGCAACACAGTGTGTCTTCGGCGGCCTTTTGGTGACACTCGCGCGGGACCTTTTTGCTCAGCCAAACCAGGCCACAAAATGACAAACGCACAGCAAGCCAAGATTCAAGTTCGTAACTTGAGCAAGGTGTTTGGTAGCGACACCAAGAAAGCGCTCCAACTACGTGACCAGGGACTCAACCGGTCCCAGATTCTGGAGCAAACGGGGCAGACACTCGGCCTTTCCAATATCGATTTCGACGTCCATGAGGGCGAGCTCCTGGTCATCATGGGGCTCTCGGGGTCAGGCAAGTCCACCCTCATCCGCTGTCTCAACCGTCTCATCGAGCCCACCGAGGGCGATATCATCATCGATGGGGAGAACATCCCCCAACTGAGCGAGAAGGCGCTGCTGCAGTGCCGTCGTAAACATTTCTCGATGGTGTTCCAGAACTTCGCGCTGTTTCCCCACCGTACGGTGCGCATGAATGCCGAGTATGGGCTCGAGATTCGCGGCATCCCCAAGGAAGAGCGAGCCAAGAAGGCAGCCGATGCGCTCAAGCAGGTCGGGCTCGAAGGGTGGGAGGACTCCTATCCCAACCAGCTCTCCGGCGGCATGCAGCAGCGCGTCGGCCTGGCCCGGGCGCTGGCCAACGACTCCAGCGTACTGCTGATGGACGAGGCCTTCTCGGCGCTGGATCCGTTGATCCGGCGTGACATGCAGCAGGAGCTGATCGAGCTTCAGCACCGCATGCAGAAGACCACGATCTTCATCACCCACGATCTCGACGAGGCGCTCAATATCGGCGACCGCATCATCCTGCTGCGCGATGGTGAGGTGGTTCAGATCGGTACGCCGGAAGAGATCCTCACCTCACCTGCCGACGACTACGTGGCGCGCTTCACCCAGGGGGTCGACAGATCGCGGGTGGTGACGGCACGTCGGGCCATGCGTCCGGTAAGGGCGACTGCCCGCATCGAAGACGGTCCGCGTACCGTGCTGCGCAAGATGGTCGAGAGCAGTCTCGACTCGATCTATGTGATCGACCGCGAACGCAAGCTGCTGGGCGTCGTCGATGCCGAGAGGGCCGACGAAGCGGCCAAGGCCGGCTCGGACTCGATTCGTGACCTGATCGATGACGACTATCCCTGCGTCGGGCCGGACGAATCGCTCTCCCGGCTCTATTCCATGTTCACCAAGCGGCACTGTCCGATTGCCGTGGTCGACGAGGAGCAGCGGCTGCTCGGTGTGGTGGTCAAGGGCGCAGTACTCGAACAACTGGCGACGGCGGGAGACGCATAAATGGACTTCGAGATTCCAAGAATTCCGCTCGGCAATTGGATCGAGAGCGGCCTCAACTTTCTGACCACCGAGTTCTCCGGGGTGACGCGGGCCATCTCGCGCACCACCCAGGCGGGCATCAATCTGCTCAACGACGGCCTGATGTGGCTACCGGAGTGGGCCCTGCTGGGGCTGATCGTGCTGCTGTGCTGGCGGCTCAGTGGGCATCGGCTCGCCATCGGCGCGGCCCTGGGTCTGGCGCTGATCTGGAACCTGGGGCTGTGGAACCCGATGATCCAGACGCTGACCCTGGTGGTGATCGCCACGCTGGTCGCCGTGGTGATCGCGCTGCCGCTGGGAATTCTGGCTGCGGTCTCCGATCGCTTCTATCGTGTGATCATGCCAGTGCTGGATTTCATGCAGACGATGCCGGCCTTCGTCTATCTGATTCCGGCGATTCCGTTCTTCGGTATCGGTTCGGTCTCCGGCATCTTCGCCACGGTCATCTTTGCGATGCCGCCAGCGATCCGCTTCACCACTCTGGGGATCCGACAGGTGCCCACGGAACTGGTCGAGGCCGCCGATGCCTTCGGTTCCACGCGGACCCAGAAGCTGGTCAAGGTGCAGTTGCCGCTGTCGCTGCCGACGCTGATGGGCGGGATCAACCAGACCATCATGCTGTCGCTGTCGATGGTGGTGATCGCGGCCATGATCGGTGCCAACGGTCTGGGTAGCGAAGTGTGGCGGGCGATCCAACGCCTGCGCCCGGGCGATGGGTTCGAGGCGGGCCTTGCGGTGGTCATCATGGCCATGCTGCTGGACCGCCTGACGCAATCCTTCCGCGGTCGCAAGCGGGCCAAGTGACGAAGTGCCGCCAGTGCACGGCTGGCGGCGTTCTGTCACCCGAGTTCGGCGCGTCGGCTCAGGCCGCCGCGAACGCTGCCGCCCGCGGCAGCCTCGGGTCACGGCGTACAGGCCGCGACCCGGATCGGTACCGAGCGTTAGTACGTCAAGTCAGTACGTCAAGCCAAATCAAGCACAAGAAGGGGAAGTCGATGACACGCAATCTACTGTCGCAGTCGGTTCGTTACACCATGCTGGCCATGGCCGCGGGGATCAGCCTGGGTGCCGGCACTGCCCAGGCCGAGGAGAGCAAGGGCACGATCAACCTCGCCTACGTGGAGTGGGCGTCGGAAGTCGCCTCCACCAACGTGGTACGCGCGGTGCTCGAGCAGGAGGGCTACAAGGTCAACATGGATTCGCTCTCCGCCGCGGTGATGTGGCAGGCGGTGGGCACCGGCGATGCCGATGCCATGGTCGCCGCCTGGCTGCCGACTACTCATGGTGACTATCTGGCCAAGGTGAAGGACAAGGTCGAAGACCTCGGGCCCAATCTCGATGGCACCAAGCTGGGGCTGGTGGTGCCCGAGTACACCTATGAGAAGGTCTCCTCGATCGCCGATCTCAACGCCAACGCGGATCTCTTCAATGACAAGATCGTCGGCATCGATCCCGGTGCCGGCCTGATGTCGATGACCGAAAAAGCGATGAAAGATTACGACATCGACAACCTCTCGCTGCAGTCGAGCAGCGGCGCGGCGATGACTTCTGCCTTGAGCAATGCGATCAAGAACCACGAGGATATCGTGGTCACTGGCTGGACTCCGCACTGGATGTTCGCGCGCTGGGATCTGAAGTATCTCGAAGACCCCAAGAAAGCTTACGGTGACGCCGAGCACATCGACACTGTCGTTCACAAGGGGCTCAAGGAGCGCATGCCGCAGGCTTACGCGATCCTCGACAACTTCTACTGGACGCCGGAACAGATGAGCGAGGTGATGCTGATGAACCAGGAGCCGGGCAGCGACCCGTACGCGAACGCCAAGAAGTGGGTCAGCGAGCATCCTGAGTTGGTCAAGAAGTGGACCGAAGGCACTGCCGAGTAAGCTGGCGGCCGAGTCCGAACGAGAACGCCCGGTCATGACGACCGGGCGTTTTTGTTGCTGCCTGTTGTTGCCCGTTGCTACCTGAAGGGGCCTGCTCGACGGGCGCTACCTACCTGCCTGAGGGGCGTCGTCGGCCCGGGCGGTCATCGCCTCAGGGGGCCAGGCGGGTGCGGTGCCAGGTGGCGTCGTGCTCGTCGTGGCGTGAGTAGCGCACACGGTCATGCAGGCGGCTGCGCTGCCCCTGCCAGAACTCCATCGCCTGCGGCACCACGCGGTATCCGCCCCAGTGCGGTGGGCGCTCGACGTCCTTGCCCGCATACACCTGCTCGAAGCGGGCCAGGCGCTCCTTGAGCCAGTCGCGCCCGGGAATCTCCACGCTCTGCTGGGAGACCCAGGCCGCCAGCTGACTCTTGCGCGGGCGGCTGGCGAAGTAGTCGTCCGAGCGTTCGAGTGTGACCTTTTCCACGCGCCCCTCGACCCGCACCTGACGCTGCAGGCCGGGCCACCAGAACACCAGTGCGGCGTGGGCGACGTGGGCCAGCTCGTTGCCTTTCTGACTCTGGTAGTTGGTGTAGAACAGCAGACCGTCGGGATCGACCCCCTTGAGCAGCACGATACGCGCGTGCGGATAGCCGGCACCGTCGACCGTGGCCAGGGTCATGGCATTGGCGTCGAGCCCCTCACTGGCGATCGCCTGCTCCAGCCAGTGGTCGAACAGTGCCATCGGGTCGTCGGGGGTGTGCTCGGGTGCCAGGGACTCGCCCTCGTAGTCGCGGCGCAGGCCGGCCAGGTCGCTCATGATGGTTCTCCGTTGGCGTGTCTTTGACTGTCATCATTGCAGCCCGGTGGCCGGCGTCAAGCCGTTCCTCACTCGGGCGGCATCATGCCGCGGCGGCGTGCAGTGCGAAAACCGCGCCACAGGCCAGCCAGCCACCGCATGCATAGGCCAGATTCCAGCGCAGCATGTGGCGCGCCTTGATACCGTAGCGCACGCAGATCGCCAGGTTGCTCCCGGAGAGCGGGCTGCTGCCGGTGCCCAGCGCCCAGCTCATCAGAAACAGCATGCCGAGCAGCGTCGGGTCCGGGTGCAGCGGTGCCACCAGTGGCGCCAGGGTGGCGATACCGATCAGCGGATGCACCCCGGTGAAGGCGATGACCACGATCAGCCCTAGGGCAAACCACGCCTGCCAGTGGCCGAAGTGCGACAGCGGGAGGTCGAGCCCCTGGGGCAGGCTCGCCAGCAGCGCGCTCAATCCGGTGGAGATGACCCCAGCGGCGAGAAACAAGGCGAACTGTGGCGCCAACCCTTGCAGCCCTTGGGTGAAATGGCGTCGCAGACGCGTGCGGCGGTCGTCACGCGGCATCAGCAGCAGCGCGAAGGGCGGTGCCACCAGGGCAATGATCAGCGGGATCGAGAGTGCCGGCCACAGCAGGTGGAGGGAGATCACCGCGAGCGCCAGTAGACACGGTAGCAGCAGGGCGCTGCGCTCGATCGGGTAGCCCTGGAAGGACTCATCCAGACGCGCCACGTCGGCCAGGTTGACCAGCAGCAGCGCCGCACCGGCCAGCAGGCCCCAGGGCAGCAACGCCAGATAGTCGAGCCCGGGCGCGTAGGTGAGCGCCACGCCCATGGCGACGAAGAAGGGCGACCAGGTCGCGGCGGCGGCGAAGCTGCGACCGAGGATGGCCGCCTGGGTGCGGTTGAGGCGGCCGTCGCGCTGCATGCGCTCGCCGAATAGAAACACCACCGAAAGATTGATCGCGGCGCCGAACAGATGCGCGCCCAGCAGCGTCCCCAGACGGCTGCCGCTGCGCGTTTCACCGCTACGCACCGCCGGGGTCGCCAGGGTCAGGAAGCTGACCCCGGCGAACATCATCAGCAGTGTCTGGTTGGTGGTGAAGGCGTGCCACAGCGGGTATGGCGTACCACGTGCCAGGGCGACTCCCCAGAGCAGGGCCCCCGCGGCCAGCAGCAGCCCGGCCTGCCGACGTGAGGCGCGCGGTAGACCACGCAGCAGGCGCAGGGTCGCCAGCCAGGCGAGGATCGCCGCCGGCCATAGCGGCCAGTGGAAGAGGCTGGCGATGACGCTGAGCGCCAGCATGGCGAGGATCAGCGCACCGGAAGGCCTCATGAGGAAGGGCGTTGGCGTGGACTCTGGCTGCGGAAATAGCGGAAGGCGGAGACCGCAAGCGCCGCCGCGGCCAGCATCTCGACGATCACCAGCGCTGAAACGCCGCCATTGGCCATGATCAACCCGCCCTGGGCCAGGTAGAGCAGACCCACCGCGGTCAGCCACAGATGGCCACGCCGGCGGCGCAGCAACAGCGTTGGCAGGAACAGCAACAGCGGCAGCGCCCGAACCACCAGGGCCGCGGCTTCCGCGTGAGCCTGTGAGTAGCGCCAGATGCCGCCGAGGATCAACAGCGCCAGCAGCACCAGATAGGCGATCCACACGCCACGGCGTGCCTTGATCGAGGCGTCTGACGAGGTATCGGCAGAAGGCTCGGCTGCGGGTCCCTCACTCATCCGCGCGCCTCCCGCATTCGTTTCAGACCCAGCGACAGTTCGGCGATACGCCGGCCCTGGGCACGGGCCAGGTGGCGCTCGTCGTCGTCGACTTCACGCGAGCCATCGGCGCCGGCGACATGGCTTGTGCCGTAGGGCGTGCCGCCACTGCGGGTATGAATCAGGCGGGTCTCGCTGTAGGGCACGCCGGCATAGACCATGCCGTGGTGCAGCAGCGGGATCAGCATGGTCAGCAGGGTGCTCTCCTGGCCACCGTGCAGGCTCGCGGTGGAGGTGAAGGCGGTGGCCGGGCGATCCACCAGGACGCCGTTCATCCACAAACCGCTGGTGGTATCCAGAAAGTACTTGAGCGGCGCGGCCATGTTGCCGAAGCGAGTCGGGCTGCCGAGTGCCAGGCCGGCGCACTGGCGCAGGTCCTCCTCCTCGACGTAGATCGCCCCCTCGTCGGGAATCGTCGGTGCGGTCGCTTCGCTGACCGGGGAGACCGCCGGAACGGTGCGCAGACGCGCCTCGATACCGGCCACGCTGTCGACGCCCTTGGCCAGCTCATCGGCCAGGGTCCGGGTAGCGCCGTGACGCGAATAGTAGAGCACCAGCACGTAGGGCAGGTCGGTGCCTCGGGTAGCGCTGTCAGAGTCCATCGGATCTCCTCGGAAGTCGGTGGGGTAGCGGAGACGGCCTTGTCGGCGAGGCGTCGAGTGGCATTCAGATCAGCTGCAGCACGGCCTGCGGCGGCCGCCCGATGACCGCGTACTCGCCATCATCGGCGATGGGACGCTGCAGCAGACGGGGGTGCTCGGCAATGGCATCGAGGATCTGCGCCAGGGTCGGGTCGTCGATGCCCAACTGGCGCCACTCCGACTCGTCGCGGCGCAGCATCAGCGGGGCGTCGTCACCCAGGCGACGGGCCAGTGCCGCGAGCTGTTCGCGGTCGAGAGGATCGTCCAGATAGCGGTGCAGTGTGACATCGATGCGCCGTGATTCGAGCAGCGACAGGGCTTCGCGTGATTTGGAACAGCGCGGGTTGTGATAGAGCGTGAGCGTGGCCATGGCGCCTGCTGGTTTCGATCGGGGGAAGAGTCTGTATTGTACGGTCGCCCCGGATCGGGCTCAAACGAGAGCCCATGTGGGGCGACCTGCTTTACCCGATTTATACCGTTATCTTTGATCTTGAGGTTTAAGATCTACTGATCGATGAGTCGGTAGATCCAGACGATGCCGCCATCTTCGAGCTTGACGCTTTCGCGTTGATAACGGACACCGACGCGCTCATAGCGATCGAGCGCGCGTAACTCATCCGGGGTGACGCTGATGATCTCGCCGTCGACCTGACCCTCGTCATCCGCGATCACATCGAGGTCCTGCTTGCGGTAACCCGCTAGTGTAGCGGGGCGGCTATCGCCGGCACGGCCGGTGACCAGCCAGCGGATCCAGCTCTGACGCAGCGTACCGTAGACAAAGACATCCTGGCGCGGAATACGCGTATCCACCATCGCCGGCTCGGCAGGGTGGTAGCCGTAGGGGCTCTTGTAGGTGTACCAGAACCAGCCCGCTGCCGTGGCCAGCAGCACCAGGAGCGCGATGAAAATCCATTTCAGCGTACGTAGCATGGGCGTATCGGGATTCCTGAGCGTGAGGTTGGGGTGGTTGACCCGATGACCGGGGCGGCATATCCCGAGAGCATAGCGGTGCTCGCGCGATGGCGGGAGTCTACAGTCACGGATTGAGGCAGTCGCTGATCCTCGTGCTAGCATTCGAAGAGGCTGATTCGCCTGTCAGCCATGTGTCATCACGCTGTAGTCATCCCGTGGTATCACCCCATCGCCCGCGGTGCGGGGTGCCCGAGCCGATCACAGGAGGAGCGCCATCATGAGTCATGCCACCAACGAGCATCAGGCCTTCCGACAAGCTTTGGGCAGTGACGTTCGCCCGCTGACCAAAGGCGGCGACAAGGCCCGGGTCGAACGGCGTCGCGCAGCGCCCTCGGAAGCGCAGCTGGCCCGCCGCGAGAGTGCACAGCAGGGGCTCGCCGACGAGCGCGATTTTCTCTCCGACGAGTTCGTCGATCTGGTCGGCGCCCACGACCCGATCGAATACCGCCGTGACGGTATCCAGATCGGCGTCCTCGAACGCCTGCGCCATGGCGGCTACGCCGCCGAGGCGCGTCTGCATCTGCTGCGCATGCCGGTACTCGAGTGCCGGCGCGCGCTATTTGGCTTTCTCAAGGATGCCTACGCCCACGATCTGCGCAGTGTGCTGATCGTGCACGGGCGCTCCAGCGAGGACAGCGGCCGCGCCAACGTCGTGCGCTCTTATCTCCATCACTGGCTGCGGCAGTTCGAGGAGGTGCAGGCGTTTGCCTCGGCGCCACCGCAGCAGGGTGGGCTGGGCGCGACCTTCGTGATGCTGCGCAAGTCGGAGCGCGCCCGCGCCGCCAACCGCGAGCGCCAGCAGAAGCGCCGCGGCTAGAGGATGCGGGAGTCAGCGTAAAATCATAAAAAACCCCGGTGCTAACCGGGGTTTTTTCATCGGCGGGCCAGGCTCAGCCGGCTCGATGCTCGCGCAGACGGCGAACGAACAGCGGCTCGTGGAGATCCACCGCCGGCTGATAGCTGACGCTGAACGCGGTGAGCGCGCGCAGCGCCGATTCGATGTCTTGATCCTCGCGCAGGGCCAGGGCATCGAAGCCGCAACGGCTCATGTAGTAGAGCTGATCGATGAGCACATCACCGATGGCACGAATCTCACCGGCGTAGCCGAAGCGTTCGCGCAGCAGCCGGGCCAGCGTATAGCCTCGGCCGTCGGTGAAGGCGGGGAAGTCGATCGCGACCAGCGCCGCCTGCTCGAGGGTGGCGGCCAGTGCCGGCGTCAGCTCGGTATCACTGGGCAGCCAGGGCGCCAGCTCGCCGTCGGCGCTGTGCGCCTGCCACAGCGTCAGCGGCACGATCGCCGGACGGCTCTCCGGCAGCGTCTCGGTATCGCGCGACAGCACCCATGTATCCTCGACCTGCTGACCCAGCTTGAGCAGCGGCGCGCGAGTCGTGACGACTTCGCGTGTTTCGAGTGAGGTATCCGATTCAGGCATAGACCCGCTCCTTGAAAGCCTGGTGACCGACACGGCGATAGGTATCCAGGAAGCGCTCGTCGTCGAGACGCTTTTCGACGTAGACCTGGAGCACCTTGTCGATGACACCGGGCACGTCTTCGCGATAGAACGACGGGCCGAGGATCTTGCCCAGCGAAACGTCGTCGTCGGCGTTGCCGCCCAGCGAGATCTGATAGTACTCCTCGCCCTTCTTGTCGACGCCGAGAATGCCGATATTGCCCACGTGGTGGTGGCCGCAGGCGTTCATGCAACCCGAGATATTGAGATCGATCGGCCCCAGATCGTAGAGGTAGTCGAGGTCCTCGAAACGCTCCTGGATCGCCTGGGCGATCGGGATCGACACCGCGTTGGCCAGCGAGCAGAAATCACCGCCGGGACAGCAGATAATGTCGTTGAGCGTGCCTACCGTGGGGTTGGCCATGCCCAGAGCATCGAGCTGCTGCCATAGGGTCTCGATCTCGTCCACCGGCACGTCGGAGAGCACCAGGTTCTGCTCGTGGGTGACGCGCAGTTCACCGAAGCCGTAACGCTCGGCGAGCTCGGCCACCGCGTCCATCTGGTCGGCGGTAATATCGCCAGGGGCCGCCTCGCGCCGCTTCAACGACAGCGTGACTGCCTTGTAACCCGGCACCTTGTGGTCCATCACGTTGTTGGTGACGAAGCGCGCGAAGGCACGGTTGTCTTGCCGGAGCTGTTCGTACTCGGCGATGGCGGCGTCGTCGACCGGGCGGCGCGCCGGCTCGGGGAAGTGGACCCGGGCGGCCTCGACGGCGGCTTCGTTGAGGGTCTGCGAGCCATCCTTGAGATGCGCCCATTCGGCCTCGACGCGACGGGTGAACTCCTCGATGCCCAGCGCCTTGACCAGAATCTTGATGCGCGCCTTGAACTTGTTGTCACGGCGGCCGAACTGGTTGTAGACGCGCACGATCGCTTCGAGATAGGTGAGCAGGTGCTGCCACGGCAGATCGTCGCGCACCACTTCACCGATCATCGGCGTGCGCCCCATGCCGCCGCCGGCCAGCACGCGCACGCGCAGCTCGCCGGCATCATCGAGCCACAGTCGCAGGCCGATGTCGTGGACATGGATCGCCGCGCGGTCGTCGGTAGCGCCGGTCACCGCGATCTTGAACTTGCGCGGCAGATAGGCGAACTCGGGGTGCAGCGTGGACCATTGCCGGATCAGCTCGCACCAGGGCCGTGGGTCGACCACTTCGTCCTTGGCGATACCCGCGAACTGGTCGCTGGTGGTGTTGCGGATACAGTTGCCGCTGGTCTGGATGGCGTGCATCTGCACCTTGGCCAGGTCGGCCAGGATCTCGGGCACGTCCTCCAGCGCCGGCCAGTTGAGCTGCAGGTTCTGACGCGTGGTGAAGTGGCCGTAGCCGCGGTCGTAGCGGCGGGTGATCGCCGCCAGCGCGCGCAGCTGCTCGCTGCTGAGCATGCCGTAGGGGATGGCGATACGCAGCATCGGCGCATGGCGTTGAATATAGAGACCGTTCTGAAGGCGAACGGGACGGAATTCTTCCTCGCCCAGCTTGCCGGCGAGGTAGCGATCCATCTGGTCGCGGAACTGGTTCACGCGCTCATCGACGAGCGTCTGGTCATAGGCATCGTAGCGATACATCGGGCCGAATCCTGCTAGTCATGGATTGCCAACAAGGGCACCTTAGCGCCTCTGCTTTATTCTACAAAAGAATAAATGATCATAATTTGTTGCTTAAGCGTTATTAGCCGCCGGGTCACGCTCATGACGCCTGGGCGGCCGGCGCCACCGCATCGTCCGGATCATAGGAGAGCACCGGGGCCAACCAGCGTTCCATCTCGGGCAGAGCGAGCCCCTTGCGCGCGGCCAGCGCCTCGACCTGATCGCGGCCGATCTTGCCGGTGGAGAAGTACTTCGACGCCGGATGCGCGAAGTACCAGCCGGAGACCGCCGCCGCGGGCCACATGGCGAAGCTGTCGGTCAGGGTGAGACCGCTGTGCTCGGTGGCGTCCAGCAGCCTGAACAGCGTCGCCTTCTCGGTATGATCGGGGCACGCCGGGTAGCCCGGGGCAGGGCGAATCCCCTGATATTTCTCCGCGATCAGGGCGTCGTTGTCCAGCGTCTCTTCGGGCACGTAGCCCCAGAACTCCTTGCGCACGCGCTCGTGCAGGCGCTCGGCAAAGGCCTCGGCGAGGCGGTCGGCCAGGGCCTGGACCAGAATCGCATTGTAGTCGTCGCCGGCCGCCTCATAGCGCTTGGCCAGCTCGTCCGCGCCGTGTCCGGTGGTGACGGCGAAGCCGCCGATCCAGTCGAGCTGATCGCGCTCGCGGCCATCCGCGGCGTAGCGCGGGGCGATGAAGTCGGCCAGGCTGTAGCAGAGCCCGTCGCGCCCCTTGGTGCTCTGCTGACGCACATGGTGAAGGCGCTCGATGACCCGCGAGCGCTGCGGGTCGGCGTAGACCTCGATGACATCGTCGTCGACGCTGTTGGCCGGCCACAGCCCGATCACCCCCCGCGCGCGCAGATGCTTTTCGTCGATCAGTCGGCGTAGCATCGCCTGGGCGTCGCGAAACAGGTTGCGTGCGGCTTCACCGACCACTTCGTCGTCGAGAATGCGCGGATACTTGCCCGCCAGCTGCCAGGTCATGAAGAAGGGGGTCCAGTCGATGCGCGGAACCAGCTCTTCGAGATCGTAGTCGTCGAATACCGTCAGGCCGGGCTGTGCCGGCGTCACCGGGGTGAAGTTCTGCCAATCCGCCTGGAATCGACGCTGGCGTGCCTCGGCGTAGTCCAGGTCGGCCGCCTTGGGCCGGCGCTTGGCGTTACGTTCGCGCACCTGATCGTACTCGCGCCGGATCTCGGCGACATAATCCGGCTTGAGCGTGGGCGAGAGCAGGCGGCTGGCCACACCCACGGCGCGCGAGGCGTCGCTGACGTAGATCACCGGCTCGGCGTACTGGGGGGCGATCTTCACCGCGGTGTGGGCCTTTGAGGTGGTGGCGCCGCCGATCAGCAGCGGCAGGGTGAAGCCCTGGCGCTGCATCTCCTTGGCCACATGAACCATCTCGTCGAGCGACGGTGTGATCAGCCCTGAGAGGCCGATGATGTCGGCACCCTCGTCGCGGGCGGTCTTGAGGATCTTCTCCGCGGGGACCATCACGCCGAGGTCGATTACCTCGTAGTTGTTGCACTGCAGGACCACGCCGACGATGTTCTTGCCGATATCGTGGACATCGCCCTTGACCGTGGCCATCACGATCTTGCCCTTGGACTGGCTCTCGCCGGACTTCTCCGCCTCGATGTAGGGGATCAGATAGGCCACCGCCTGCTTCATCACACGGGCCGACTTGACCACCTGGGGCAGGAACATCTTGCCCGCACCGAAAAGATCGCCGACCACGTTCATGCCATCCATCAGCGGGCCTTCGATCACCTCGATGGGGCGCTCGGCCGCCGCCCGCGCGGCTTCGGTATCCTCTTCGATGTAGGCCGTGATGCCCTTGACCAGAGCGTGCTCGATGCGCTTGTCGACCGCCCAGCCGCGCCACTCGAGATCCTCCTTCTTCGGCCCTCCAGCGCTATCGCCACGATACTGCTCGGCGATCTCGAGCAGCCGCTCGGTGCCATCGCTGCGGCGATTGAGGACGACGTCCTCGACCGCCTCGCGCAGGGCTGCGGGGAGATCGTCGTAGACCGCCAGCTGGCCGGCGTTGACGATACCCATGGTCAGGCCGGCCTTGACCGCGTGATAGAGGAAGACCGAGTGGATCGCCTCGCGCACGGTGTTGTTGCCGCGGAACGAGAACGAGACGTTGGACACCCCGCCCGAGATCATCGCATGGGGCAGGTGCTCATGGATCCAGCGGGTGGCTTCGATGAAATCGACGGCGTAGTTGTCGTGCTCCTCGATCCCGGTGGCAATGGCGAAGATATTGGGGTCGAAGATGATGTCCTCGGCGGGGAAACCGATATCATCCACCAGCAGCCGATAAGCGCGCTCGCAGATCTCGGTCTTGCGCGCGAAAGTATCGGCCTGGCCCTGCTCGTCGAACGCCATGACCACGATGGCGGCACCGTGACGCCGACACTCGGTGGCCTGGTGGCGGAACGACGCTTCGCCCTCCTTCAGCGAGATCGAGTTGACGATCGCCTTGCCCTGGATGCACTTGAGACCGGCTTCGATGATCTCCCACTTGGAGGAGTCGACCATGATCGGCACCCGGGCGATATCGGGCTCGCCGGCGATCAGGTTGAGGAAGCGCACCATCGCCTCCTGCGACTCCAGCATGCCCTCGTCCATGTTGATGTCGATCACCTGGGCGCCGTTCTCGACCTGCTCCAGCGCCACTTCCAGGGCGGTGGTGTAATCCTCTTCCTGGATCAGGCGCTTGAAGCGCGCGGAGCCGGTGACATTGGTGCGCTCACCGACGTTGACGAACAGCGACTGCGCCTCGATGTTGAACGGCTCGAGCCCCGAGAGGCGGCAGGCGGCGGGGCGCTCGGGGATCTGCCTTGGCGCCAGGCCGTCGACCGCGCGCCGGACTGCGGCGATATGCTCAGGCGTGGTGCCGCAGCAGCCGCCGATCACGTTGAGCATGCCGCTCTCGGCGAACTCGCGCACGATCGTGGCCATCTCCTCGGCGCTCTGGTCGTACTCGCCGAACTCGTTGGGCAGGCCGGCATTGGGGTGCGCGGAGACGAAGGTATCGGCCTTGAGCGAGAGCTCCTCGAGGTAGGGGCGCAGCTCCTCCGCGCCCAGGGCGCAATTGAGCCCCACCGCCAGCGGTCGCGCATGGCGCACCGCGTTCCAGAACGCCTCGGTGGTCTGCCCGGAGAGGGTGCGCCCGGAGGCGTCGGTGATGGTGCCGGAGATCATCACCGGTAGCCGCTTGCCGCGCGCTTCGAACAGCGCCTCTAAAGCGTAGATCGCCGCCTTGGCGTTGAGGGTGTCGAAAATGGTCTCGATCAGGATCAGATCGGCGCCGCCTTCGATCAGCGCGCTCGCGGCTTCGGTATAGTTGTCGCGCAGGGCATCGAAGGTGACGTTGCGCTTGGCCGGATCGTTGACATCGGGGGAGAGCGACGCCGTGCGTGAGGTCGGGCCGAGGACTCCGGCCACGTAGCGCGGCACGCCGCTCTCGGCGGCCACCGTATCGCAGGCCTCACGGGCCAGGCGGGCAGCTTCGCGATTGAGTTCGGGTACCAGTGCCTCCATGCCGTAGTCCGACTGCGACAGCCGGGTGGCATTGAAAGTGTTGGTCTCGACGATATCGGCGCCCGCTTTCAGATAGGCGCGGTGGATCGCGCCGACCACTGCCGGCTGGGTCAGGGTCAGCAGGTCGTTGTTGCCCTTGAGTTCACTGGGCCAGTCGGCGAAGCGTTCGCCGCGGAAATCGGCCTCGTCGAGGCGGTATTCCTGAAGCATGGTGCCCATACCGCCGTCGAGAATCACGATGCGCGCTGCGAGGGTCTGGGTCAGGGTCTCGATCGACGGTCTGCGGTGAGCGGCCATGCGGATCTCCTGCGGCGGAAGGGCTCGGAAAAGGATAGTGGGTGCGCCGGAGCGCGCGCCTGGCTCAGTCGAGCGTGACGGGGGCCACAGGGTAGCAGAAAGCGCGGGCGGGGGAGACTCGCCGGGACTGTCGGAGGAATACCGGCACTTTCCTGACTAAATCACTCGGGATTGTCTTGGGGGCTGCTTTTTTCTACCATGGTCACCATCCACGAGACCCAAGCCTCTAGCGTCACGCCGTCTCGTTTCACCACTTCTCAAGCAGAGTTCGCAGCGACATGAGCCAACCGATTCAGATCACCGAAAGCGGACAGGAGTACCTGGCCGAACTGCTGGCCAAGCAGAACGTCGAGGGCATTGCGGTGCGGGTGTTCATCACCCAGCCGGGCACGCCCTACGCCGAGACCTGCCTGGCCTACTGCCGCCCAGGCGAAGAAGAGCCCAGCGACGAGCGCCTCACGCTGGAGAAGTTCGATGTCTTTTTGGACAAGAACAGCGTGCCGTTCCTGGAAGAGGCCGTGGTCGACTTCAATCCGGACCGCATGGGCGGGCAGCTGACGATCAAGGCGCCCAACGCCAAGATGCCCAAGGTCAATGCCGATAGTCCGCTGGAGGATCGTGTCAATTACATCCTGTATAGCGAGATCAATCCCGGGCTCGCGGCGCATGGCGGTGAAATCCGCCTGATCCAGCTCACCGACGAGCAGGTCGCCGTGCTGCAGTTCGGTGGTGGCTGTCAGGGCTGTGCCGCGGTCGACCTGACGCTGAAGGAGGGGGTCGAACGCACCCTGATGGAGCGTATCCCTGAACTCGCCGGTATTCGCGACGTCACCGACCATACCGATACCACCAACGCCTACTACTGATCAGGTCCTGCCGGGGGCTGCCACCGGCACCAACGCCTGTCTCGAAAAGCGCTCATCCGAGCGCTTTTTTCATGCCTGTTGATCCGGGCGAGCGGCGGCAGCGCTGGAACAGGGAGCCCGAGGGCGCAAGACCTGACAGCCCGCTGTTTATCTCGTCATAATCTAATATTGGAGCACGGCAAGGCACGCTTCACGCCTTGTGGCAGGCAGGCCGTCATCCCATAACAACAGCGACAGGCGAACATGCGATCAACGAAAGTAGGGGTAAAGCTAGTGGGCGGGCTGATGGCTGGTCGGTTGGCCGCAGTAGCGCTGTGCGCAGCGCCGATCCTGGCCCAGGCCGCCACGGCGATCACCATTGGTACCGGTGACGCCAACGGCGTCTACTGGCCTACGGGCCAGGCGATCTGCCGCTTCTACGAGGCGTCCACCGGGCAGCAGTGCCAGGCGCGTATCACCGGCGGCTCGCACTACAACGCCACCGCCGTGCGCAATGGCGATCTGACGTTCGGTATCGTGCAGTCGGATATCCAGTACGCCGCGCTGAACGGTAGCGGCCTTTACTATGACAGCGGCCCCGCGCCGGATCTGCGCTCGCTCTTCTCGTTGCATTCGGAAGCCTTCACCGTGGTCGCGACGCTCCCCGAGATCCAGCGCTTCAGCGATCTGCGCGGACGACGGGTCAATGTCGGCAACCCGGGCTCCGGCCACCGGGTCACGCTGGACGCGCTGCTTGCGGTACAGGGCCTGTCCGAGAACGTCTTCGCCCTGGCCGGTGAGTTACGCCCGGAAGACATGCTTCAGGTGCTCTGTGCAGGGCGTCTCGACGCCTTCGTCTACGTGGTGGGGTTTCCCTCGCGAGCCATCGAGGCCGCCACCCGCGACTGCCAAGGCCACCTGGTCAGCGTCGAGGGGATGGGCGTGGAGAGGCTGCTCGAGCGCTATCCCTACTACACTCGGGTCAGGATTCCCGGCGGCACCTATGCTCACACGCCCGAGGATATTCGCACTTTCGGCATGCGCGCGACCTTGTTGACGCGCGCAGACGTCGACGAAGAGACCGTTCATGCTCTGGTCGCGGCGGTATTCTCGCATATCGAGACGTTGCGAACGCAGCACGCCTCATTAGCCGCATTGACACCCGATGAGATGAGCAGCGCGGGGCTGACCGCGCCACTACACCAAGGCGCGCGGCGCTACTACGAGGAGGTTGGACTGCCGCTGCCCGAGCCCGCTCCGCACTAAAGGAGCGTTCTCGGACAGGTGAGGGGGAGGAGGGGGGAGAGAGAAGAGACGTTCAGACGGCGGTCGGGGGTAGCGCCGCGCGTGAGAGGCGCTCATGCAGCTCGCGGTTGGCCGCGCGCAGATTCTTGAGCTCGGCCTCCATGCGCTGCTTTTCCTGCTGCAGTGTCTGCTGCCGATCATCGCTCAGACGGCGTTCGCTCTCTAGCTGCTCGGTGTGCACTTTGTCGGCACGCAGCGACTCCTGCAGCTGGGTGTACTGCCGGCGCTGCTCGGAGAGGTCGATCTGCAGCCGCTCGCTGCGTTGATCCAGTGTCGACAGGCGCTGTTCATACTGTTTTTCCTGCTTGAGCCGTTCCTGGCGCGCCTCGTCGAGCAGGACCATCAGGCGGCTTTCGGCGGCTTCGTGGCGCTTCTCCTCCTGGCCCAGCTTGGTCTGATGCGTCTGCTGCTGCTTGGCCAGCGCCTCGCGATGCTGGCGCTCGGCCTGTTCCAGCGCCTGCTGGTGACGCTGGCAGGTCTGCTCCAGTTGGGCCAGGCGTTTCTGCTGCTGTTGCTGCTGTGCCTGCAGCGCCTGTAGCTCCGCCTGCAGATGAGCGGCTTCATTGGTCTTGTTCTCGAGCCGCTCCTGGGCGTTGAGCATATGCTCGTTGAGCGCAGCGAGGCGCTGTTCGGCGTCTTCGCACTGGCGCTGCGCGGCCTGACTCGCCTCGTTGGCGTCGAGGATCTGCTCGTCGGCCTGCTGGCGATAGAGCGCAAGCTTCTCGTAGGCGGCCTGCTGCGCCTTGTCCCAGATATCGGCGACCCAGCCTTCGAGTAGCTCTGGACGCTCTTGGGTACGTGGAATGTTGCTGACCACACCGCTGTCCTGGCGCAGACGCCATTCGCGCAGGTGGTCGCTGATGGTGGTGTAGCTGCCGGTACCGAGGAAGTCGCGAATTTTCTGTACGCTGATCGTTTCATCGCGATGTTTCAACGTCTCGATGGCGCGGCAGACGTCTTCGTAGCGGATGCCGTTACGAGCCATAGGGTGCTCCCTGTGCCTTGATAGTATTTTCAGAAGCGCTTCTGTGGCGCTTTCATTCGTCCTGCCGCCGGGCCCGGGTCGGCGGATGGTGGCAGTCTCTTTGATAGCATAGGCCATTTACGTAAAAACGATACGTAAAATAGAAACGTAATGTGCCTGTCGCAGCTGTGGCTGGGGTAGGCCGGTCAGAGCCTCTATAATGGCGCGATCGACAACCAAGGAGAGCCCATGAGCATCGCACAGGCCCAGGCCGAACTGCTCGACGAATTCTCGATGTTCGACAACTGGATGGATCGCTATCAGTACATCATCGACATGGGGCGTCAACTGCCGCCGTTCCCGGAGGCGGAGCGCACCCCGGCACACAAGATAGAAGGGTGTCAGTCCAATGTGTGGATGACCGCGACGCCGGAAGCAGGGCAGTTACGTTTCCGTGCGACCTCGGATGCGGCGATCGTCAGCGGGCTGATCGCGATTCTGCTGCGCATCTACGACGATCGCGAACCGCAGGAGATCCTCGACAGCCAGCCGACCTTCCTCGCCGAGCTGGGGCTCGACAAGCATCTGTCACCCACGCGCAACAATGGGCTGCATGCGATGCTCGAGCGTATTCATGCCAACGCGCGTGAGGCTCAGGCCGCTTGAGACAGCCGAGACGGGCAACGCGCGCCTGACGCTAAGGGGCGTCGCGATCGATGTCGCGACCGGGGGCAGACGTGTCTGTATCGGGCGAGCTGGCGTGATGGGATGCCGCGCCGGGGCTGTGATGCCTTGCGCCACTGCAGCGATGACGTGGCTCGGGCACCGGGTCGACGCCCCCCGGATGCAACGGGTGACACTTGCTCAACCGCTTGAGCGTCAGCCAGCCACCACGCCACGGCCCGTGCAGTCTGATCGCCTCCAGCGCGTAGCTGGAGCAGGTCGGCCAGAAGCGGCAGCGGGGGCCGAGTAGGGGGCTGATCAGGTAGCGATAGCCCTGGATCATACCGGTCATCAGGGCAGCGGCGAGGCGGCGCAGCATACGATCAGCGTGATTTGCCGTAGAGCGCCTCGGGATCGATCAGCGGTTCGCGATCGACCTCACCGGCCTCTTCCGAGAGCCGAATGTAGAAGCAGTCACGGCGCCCGGTGTGGCAGGCGGGTCCGGTCTGTTCGACCTTGAGCAGCAGGGTGTCACCATCGCAGTCGAGGCGCGCCTCGACCAGGCGCTGGCGCTGGCCCGAGGTTTCGCCCTTGCGCCAGAAAGTCTGGCGTGAACGCGACCAGTAGCAGACCTGGCCGGTCTGCAGCGTTTCGCGCAGGGCGGCGGCGTTCATCCACGCCATCATCAGCACTTCGCCACTATCGTGCTGCTGGGCGATCGCCGGCATCAGGCCATCGGCGTTCCAGCGGGCGTTCTCGACCAGCTCGTCCAGCGGCACCCGAGTGCCGGGGGCAGCGGTCTCCAGATCGTCAAACAGGCGTGGCATGGCGTCTCTCGTCGGCTGGGGAAAATGATAGGTTTGCGGGACGGATTGGCGGGATATCAGGCGCGCTCGACGCCGTCGCGACAGGCATCGCAGGTACCCAGCAGCTCAATGGTCTGGCGCTGGATGGTAAAGCCACGCTCCCGCGCCGTACTCGCCAGTATTTCGCCGACGGCTTCCTGATGCAGCTCCTCGACACGGCCGCAGTGGCGACAGATCAACAGCTGGAAGCGATGTACGTGCTCCGGGCACGGGCACGCGATATAGGCATTGAGCGATTCGATGCGGTGCACCAGACCCTGCTCGATGAGAAAGTCGAGCGCTCGGTAGACGGTCGGCGGGCGCGCTGCGGCGTGTTCGTCGGAGAGCCGGTCGAGCAGATCGTAAGCCTTGAGCCCGCCGGGCGTCGCGGAGATCAGTTCGAGCACGCGACGGCGGATCGGCGTGAAGCGCACGCCACGTTCCTGGCACTGTTGGTCTGCCTGTCTGAGCAGGGCATCCGAGTCGATCATCGACAATCCCGAGCCGTTGTACAAAGAATTCGTCATTCTACGCGCTCACCTTGAGCAGAGCCACCGAGCACCTGGCCAGAGCGACGGAGACTGCGCGCGCGAGGGTAAAGCACTGGATACCCACGAGATCTGGAGGGCGCCGGTGAGGATCAGGAAGACTGTGACGCCAGTGGCTGTCTGCAGTGACGGGGAAAGCCTCCACATAGCATATTTAACATAATATATATTATGCGAAGTCGCGGTTGCCAAAGGCGAGGGTGGCAATGGCCATTCATCACCGCGTTCCGGCGCTTCCTTTTGTGTGCTAGCGCGTCTTCGGTGCCTTCGTTCCGTATCGGATACAGCGCATATTGGCCTGGTCTGAGTGCGCTCGCCCCGGCATGATGGGCGGCGTTCTTCTCCTGCGCCTGACACCGGGGCCATCACGTAGACTGTGCTGGGCCTTCAGGGCGCACGTCGCGTGCCGATGGACTAGTCTGAGTGGCGTCACCAGCACGGTCGCCAGGCACCCTATGACGCTCAGTGTCATAGGGTGTGGCAGGCAGTGCGACAAATCGCCACACGCGCGGCACTTTGCCGCCACCGGCCTGCTGGGCAAGGTTTTTTTAGGTACAATGTCGTCCGCGAAATCCCTACTTCGTTGGCGACTTGTCGAGGCCGATGGCAACGGCGGTCCTCGTCATTCGAGTTGTCAGCCCTGGCGAGCGGCGTATGATGCAGGCCGCTAGCCGATGTTGCAGGGCCAAAAGCTTTCCTCCACTGGGGTCGTGAGATGAGAAAAAGGAACTCCCTCAAGTATTTGAGTGTGATGACGTGGCTGACCGTACCACTGCTGTTGAGCGGTTGCGGTTCGGCACTGATGGACCCTAGCGGTCCTGTCGGTCAGGGGCTCAAGTCGCTGATCATCACCGCTTTCGGTTTGATGCTGATCGTGGTCATTCCGGTCATCGTGATGACCATCCTGTTCGCCTGGAAGTATCGCGGCACCAACCTGGCGGCCAAGTACACGCCGAACTGGGAGCACTCCAACGTCATCGAGCTGTTCGTATGGGCCATCCCATGCGTCATCATCCTCTTCCTGGGGATTCTCACCTGGCAGACGTCGCACACTTACGATCCGCACAAGCCGATCGCCAGTGAAGACGAAACCATGACCATCGATGCGATCTCGCTCGACTGGAAATGGCTGTTCATCTATCCCGAACAAGGCATCGCCACGGTCAACGAGCTGGCCATTCCGGTCAACACGCCGGTGCACTTCCGGGTCACCTCGGGCACGGTCATGAACTCGTTCATGATTCCCAACCTGGGCAGCCAGATCTACGCCATGGCCGGGATGAACAACGATGTCTATCTCGAGGGCAGCAAGCTCGGCACCTTCCGTGGTCGTTCGACTCACTATAGCGGCGAAGGTTTCTCGGAAATGCTGTTCGATGCCCATGTGACGTCGCAAGCCGATTTCCAGGCCTGGGTCGACAAGGTCAAGCAGTCGCCCGACACGATGATGTTCCCGGACGACTACAACAAGCTGGCACAGCCGACCATCGGCGCGCCGGTGCAGTATTTCTCGCAGGTTTCGCCCGACTTCTACGGCGACCTGATCAGAAGCTACAAGTCTGGTCACGGTGGTCCGCAGAGCCATGGCGAGCACAACCAAGCACAGGAGCCTTCAATGCCCATGAGTGCGCAGGCAGCGGAGTAACGTCATGTTCGGAAAACTCAGCTTAGATTCGATTCCCTACCATGAGCCGATCATCATGGTCACGGCGACGGTCATCGGAATCGTCGGCGCCCTGGTCGTCGGGCTCATTACCTACTATCGCAAGTGGGGCTATCTGTGGCGCGACTGGATCACCTCCATCGACCACAAGAAGATCGGGATCATGTATTTCCTGGTCGCCCTGGTGATGCTGGTCCGCGGCTTTGCCGACGCGATCATGATGCGTACCCAGCAGGCCATCGCGGCTGGTGGCGCCGAGGGCTATCTACCGCCCCACCACTACGATCAGATCTTCACCGCCCACGGTGTGATCATGATCTTCTTCGTCGCCATGCCCATGGTCATCGGTCTGATGAACCTGGTGGTGCCGCTGCAGATCGGCGCTCGCGACGTTGCCTTCCCGTTCATGAACAACGTCAGCTTCTGGCTGTTCGCTGCCGGCGTCATTCTGGTCAACATCTCGCTGGTCGTCGGTGAATTCGCCAAGACCGGCTGGCTCGCCTATGCGCCACTATCGGAGTTGCAGTACAGTCCGGACGTCGGGGTCGACTACTGGATATGGTCGCTGCAGATATCGGGTATCGGGACGACCCTGACCGGTATCAACTTCTTCGTCACCATCCTGAAGATGCGCACCAAGGGTATGACCCTGTTCCGCATGCCGATCTTCACCTGGACGGCGCTGTGCACCAACGTCCTGATCATCCTGTCGTTCCCGATCCTGACCGCGACCATCGCCCTGCTCACGCTGGATCGCTACCTGGGGATGCACTTCTTCACCAATGACATGGGCGGCAGCCAGATGATGTACGTCAACCTCATCTGGGCCTGGGGCCACCCTGAGGTGTACATCCTGATCCTGCCGGCGTTCGGTGTCTTCTCCGAGGTCATCTCGACCTTCACCAAGAAGCGCCTGTTCGGCTACAAGACCATGGTCTGGGCCACGGTGGCGATCACCTTCCTGTCGTTCATCGTGTGGCTGCACCACTTCTTCACCATGGGTGCCGGTGCCAACGTCAACGCCTTCTTCGGCATCACGACGATGATCATCGCGATACCCACGGGTGTGAAGATCTTCAACTGGCTGTTCACCATGTATCGCGGGCGTCTCGAGTTCACCGCGCCGGTACTGTGGACCATCGGTTTCATCATCACCTTCACCCTGGGTGGCATGACCGGTGTCATGCTGGCCGTGCCGGGTGCCAACTTCGTGCTGCACAACAGCCTGTTCGTCATCGCCCACTTCCATAACGTCATCATCGGCGGCGTGGTCTTCGGCATGCTGGCTGGCTTCACTTACTGGTTCCCGAAAGCGTTCGGCTTCACCCTGAGCGAGAAATGGGGCAAGCGCTCCTTCTGGTGCTGGCTGGTCGGCTTCTACATGGCCTTCATGCCGCTCTACGCGCTGAGCTTCTTCGGTGCCATGCGTCGCATGCAGTCCTACGAGCAGACCGAGTGGCAGCCGCTGATGATCGTCGCCTGGGTCGGCGCCGTGATCATCGCCCTGGGCATCGCCTGCATCGTGATCCAGCTCGTGGTGAGCATCCGCGACCGCGAGAAGAACCGCGACGTGACCGGCGACCCGTGGGACGCCCGTACCCTGGAGTGGTCCACCTCTTCGCCGCCCCCGAACTACAACTTCGCCCATCTGCCGGAGGTTCACTCCATCGACAGCTACTGGGAAATGAAGCAGCAGCCGGGTGGCTTCAAGCGTGAGCTGTCGACCCACTTCGAAGACGTGCACATGCCCAAGAACACCAACGAAGGTCCGATCCTGGGGCTGTTCAGCCTGATCTTCGGCTTCGCCCTGGTGTGGCACATCTGGTGGCTGGTCGCCGTCGGCGCCATCGGCATGTTCGTGACCTTCATGGTGCGTATCCACAACGATGACGTGGACTATCACATCCCCGCTGCCGAGGTCGAAAAGACCGAGCGTGAATACCACAAACGGTTGGAGATGCAGGCGTAACCATGGCAACCGATACCCTGACTAACCACGACGCTCATGCCCACGACGGGCATGAGCACCACGATGCCGGCGCGATGAAGGTGTTCGGCTTCTGGATCTACCTGATGAGCGACCTGGTGATCTTCGGATCGCTGTTCGCCACCTTCGGGGTCCTGGGCACCGCCACCGCCGGCGGCCCGACCTCGCAGGAGATCTTCGAGCTGCCCTTCGTGCTGGTCGAGACCTTCCTGCTGCTGGTGAGTAGTTTCACCTTCGGCCTCGCCGTGCTGGCGCAGAACGCCGGTGATCGCGGTGCTGTGCTCAAGTGGCTGGCCGTGACCTTCCTGCTCGGCTTCGGCTTCGTCGCGATGGAGGTGTACGAGTTCCATCACCTCATCGTCGCGGGCCACGGGCCGGATCGCAGCGCCTTCCTGTCGTCCTTCTTCACCCTGGTCGGCACCCACGGGCTGCACGTGACCTTCGGTCTGATCTGGATCGCGACCATGTTCATCCAGATCTCGCGCCGCGGTCTCGACAGCGTCACCAAGCCGCGCATGCTGTGCCTGAGCCTGTTCTGGCACTTCCTGGACATCGTCTGGATCTGCGTCTTCTCCTTCGTCTACCTGTTTGGAGCCATGTAACCATGAGCGATATCCATACCTCTCATGACGGCGCCAGCCATGGCAGCTACAAGTCGTACTTCATCGGCTTGGTCCTTTCGATCGTACTGACGCTGATCGCGTTCGGTGTGGTCATGGCCGGCGGCTTCAGCGTACCGGTGATGATGGTGACCGTGGTGGTCACCGCCATCGCGCAGGTGCTGGTGCAGCTGGTCCTATTCATGCACTTGAATACCAAGGCCGAGGGCGGTTGGAACTTCATCGCCATCGTCTTCACGGTCGGTATCCTGGGGCTGATCATTGGTGGTTCCCTATGGATCATGCACAACATCCACGTCAACATGATGCTGAACTAAGCACGCAAATGGCCCTCAAGCCCTATTTGCTGCTGACCAAGCCCGGCATCATCTTCGGCAATCTCGTAACAGTCATCGGCGGCTATTTCCTGGCCGCCGGTGGCCGTTTCGATCCCCTGCTGTTCTTTGCTGCGGTGATCGGCACCTCGTTGGTCGTGGCCTCCGGCTGCGTCTTCAACAACGTGATCGATCGGGACATCGACCAGCACATGGCGCGCACGCAGTCGCGCGCCATGGTCACCGGTCAGATCTCGATTCCGGTCGCGCTGTTATTGGGTAGCGTACTCGGTGTGCTCGGTTTCGGTCTGCTGGCGTGGCAGACCACGGCGCTGGCCACCGGTTTCGCGGCCTTCGGGTTCGCGATCTACGTCGGTGCCTACAGCCTCTATCTGAAACGCCATTCGGTCTACGGCACGCTGGTCGGGAGTCTCTCCGGGGCCTCGCCGCCGGTGATCGGCTACTGCGCCGTCAGCGGTCAGTTCGACCTGGGTGCCCTGCTGCTGCTGATCATTTTCAGCATCTGGCAGATGCCCCACTCCTACGCGATCGCGATTTTCCGCTTCAACGACTACGCCTCGGCGTCGATTCCCGTGCTGCCGGTCAAGTGCGGCATCAGGGTGGCCAAGCGGCATATCGTGGTCTATACCGCGCTGTTCGTGGTGGCGTCGGTGATGCTGAGTGTGGCCGGCTACACCGGCTGGATCTACGCGATCGTCGCCGCTGCGGTGGGTCTCTACTGGCTGGTGATCACCCTGCGCGGCTACCGCGCGGAGGATGATAGGGCCTGGGCACGCAAGGTGTTCGGTTTCTCGATCATGGTGGTCACCGCGCTGAGCGTGATGATGTCGGTCGACAGCCGCCTGCCGATGGCGGAGTCGATCGTGTCGCTGGCACTGGGCTGATCCGCGCCAGTGGCGACATGGCGTGATGTCACCGACATCCCGGCCGGTTCGCCAATGATCTGGCGCTCATGAATGGCATCGATGAATATTGCACCCATAAATAAAGACGGGCAGCCCTGAGGCTGCCCGTCTTTTTTCTACCTGACTCTTTCTGTCGTTCAGCTCACGCTTCCGGCGGCGCGTAAGAGCCGTCTTCGCGGTGGACCTCGCGGCCCGTCAGCGCCGGCAGGAAGACACAGGCCACGGTCATGCCCTTCTCCTTGCCGCGCAACCAGTGCTCGTCGTGCTGATCGAGCAGATACATATCGCCGGCCTTGATGGTGTGGATCTTGCCATCGGCTATGGTTTCGACTTCACCCTCGCCCTCGTAGCAGAACACCGCCTCGATATGGTTCTTGTAATGGATATGAGTTTCCGTGCCCGGGTGGATCCGGGTGATGTTGAAGGAGAAGCCACAGTTGTCGTCGGCCAGCATCAGACGGGTGCTGTCCCAGTTGCCGTTCTCGGCTTCGACGAAACGCTCGGTCTTACGGCACTCTTCCAGGTTACGTACGATCATCGATTCTGCTCCTTGAGGATGAATACGAGGTCTGCCTCGCACGAGGCAAGACCCGCGGTGACACGTATCCAGCGCGGGCGCCCAGGCGACCGCGCTGGCAAGTGGCAAGAGACGTCATGTCTCAGCCGATGGCTTCTTCCACACTGCGCTCGAGAATATCCAGGCCTTCGAGCAGGTCTTCGTCGCTGATCACCAGCGGGCACAGGCACTTGATCACCTGGCCATCATGGCCGGCGGTCTCGATGATCAGGCCGTTCTCGAACGCCTTGGCCGTGATCTTGTCGGCGATCTCGCCCTTGCGCACGTCGATGCCGCGCATCAGCCCACGGCCGCGCTCGCTCGCTTCATGGCCACGCTCGGTCAGCCAGGCGGCGATCCGGGTGAAGCGCTCTTCGACGATACGCCCCTTGCGCTGGACGTCGCGCTCCAGCTTGTCGTCGCGCCAGAAGTGCTTGAACGCGGCGGCCGCAGTGACGAAGGCCATGTTGAAACCACGGAAAGTGCCGTTGTACTGGCCCGGTTTCCACTTGTCCAACTCGGGGCGCATCAGCACATGGGCGAACGGCAGACCGTAGGCCGAGAGCGACTTCGAATTGGTCACGATGTCCGGCACGATGCCGGCATGCTCGAAACTGAAGAACTTGCCGGTACGCCCGCAGCCGGCCTGGATATCGTCGACGATCAGCAGGATGTCGTGGGCCCGGCAGATGCTCTCCAGGCGTTTCAGCCAGTCGAGGCCGGCGGGGTTGATACCGCCCTCACCCTGCACGGTCTCGACGATGACACCGGCGGGCACGTCGAGGCCGCCGGAGTTGTCGCCCAGCAGCTTCTCGAAGTAGTCGAGGGTGTCATTGCCGTCACCGAGATAGCCGTCGAACGGCATGAAGCTAGCGCCCTGGGTGGGAATGCCGCCGGTGGCTTCGCGGAACTTGCGGTTACCGGTGGTCGCCAGTGCCCCCATGGTTACGCCGTGGAAGCCGTTGGTGAAGGTGACGATGTTGTGGCGGCCCTTGGCGACTCGCGCCAGACGGATCGCCGCCTCGACCGCGTTGGTGCCGGTCGGCCCCGGCAGGTGCACCTTGTAGTCGAGACCGCGCGGCTTGAGGATCACTTCTTCGAGGGTTTCCAGATAGTCGCGCTTGGCCTGGGACCACATGTCGAGCCCGTGAGTGATGCCGTCACTGGTGATGTAATCGACCAGCGCTTCCTGCAGCTTGGGGTGATTGTGGCCGTAGTTGAGCGTGCCGGCACCGGCGAGAAAGTCGATGTACTCGCGCCCGGCCTCGTCGGTCAGACGCGCGCCCTTGGCCGTGGTGAAGACGGTCGGGAAAGAGCGCGAATAAGTCCGTACCTCGGACTCCATACGTTCGAGAATCTGGGTCTGCATGCAACCTCCCTGGCTGGTGATGCGTGATGGATGGCATGTGAAGACGGCTCGGCAGCGTAGTGTGACCGGCTGCCGGCGCCGGAAGTCAGATGTGCTGCGGGTCGAACGGACCGATACGGACGAGATTCTCCGGGTCGTGTTCGCCCCCGAGCTGATCGGTGGAGAAGTATTCGCGGCTGATCAGCGGTGCCTGCCAGCGATCCGCCAGCCGCTTGAATAGCCCCCAGGACGCTTGATTGTCCGGGGTGATGGTGGTCTCGAGATGGTTGACGCCCGCCAGCTCCGGGCGGCTCAGCACCGCTTCCACCAGGCGGCGGGCCAGCCCGGTACCGCGTGCCTTCTCACCTACCGCGACCTGCCACAGAAAGTAGATGTCGGGTGCTGCAGCCTTGACGTAGCCGGAGACGAAACCGACGATCTCGCCCTCCTCGGTGGTCGCCACGGCGCAGCTGTCGCGGAACTGCGTTGCCAGCAGCAGATAGGCGTAGCCGGAGTTCACATCGAGCGGCGGGCACGCCTTGACCAGCTCGTAGATGCCCCAGCCGTCCTCCGTGGTCGGCTTGCGGATGAACAGCGGCATGTCGGGCTTGCCGACCACCGCATCTGCCACCGTGGGTCTGGCCAGATCCGCCGAAGGGGTGAATGCCGGGTTGGGGTTGGTCATCTTGTCCATCGCCATTACTAATGTCTTAACAGGATAACAAGGTGTTGCGCCTGCTTCAAACGGCAGGTTATCCACCCATCCGATTTCAATAAACAATGGTTATGTCATATTGACGAGCGTCGCAGAGACAGCGTCAATCGACCTCTCCCAGTCTAGACCAGCCGGGAAAAAACGCCCGGGGCGGGATCTCAGAGCGCCAGTGGAAGCAGGTGGAAGTCATATCCGCCAACGCAAACGGCCACCCGAAGGTGGCCGTTTGCGTGCGCTTTGCCGCCAGCCTCAGCGGCGGGTGACGCTGCGCATGGTGACGAACTCTTCCGCCGCTGTCGGGTGGATACCCACGGTGGCATCGAAGTCGCGCTTGGTCAGCCGAGCGCGGACGGCGATGGCCAGACCCTGGATGATCTCGCCGGCTTCTTCACCGACCATGTGGGCGCCGACCACACGGTCGCTCTCGTCATCGACGATCAGCTTCATCAGGCAGCGCTCGTCACTGCCGGAGAGGGTATGCTTCATCGGCCGGAAGTCGGCGCTGTAGACCCGGATCGCCGCATAGCGCTCACGCGCGGCCTCCTCGGAGAGCCCCACGGTACCGATATTGGGGTGGCAGAAGACGGCGGTGGCGATATCGTCGTAATCGAGCGCCCCCGGGGTGCTGCCATCCTGGTGATCGACGAAGTGATGCGCCACCAGGTGCATCGCCTCCGCCAGCGCCACGGGGGTCAGCTCCGGACCGCCGGTGACATCGCCAATCGCCAGGATCGACGGAATCGAGGTCTCGAAACGCTCATTGACCTTGAGCGTGCCATCATCGTTCAGCGCCACGCCGAGGGTGTCGAGACCCAGCCCCTCCAGGTGCGGGCGGCGGCCGGTGGCCGCGAGTACCGCATCGACCTCGAGGCTCTCGCCATTGGTCAGGGTCACTTCCAGACCGCCGTCGACCTGACGAATCCGCTCGATGTTGGCCTCGAAGTGGAGGTTGACGCCCTTCTTGGCCATCTCGTCGCGGGTGAACTCGCGTACTTCCTGATCGAATCCACGCAGGAACAGGTCGCCGCGATAGATCAGATGGGTCTCGGCCCCCAGGCCATTGAAGATACTGGCGAACTCTACCGCGATATAGCCACCGCCCAGCACCAGGAAGCGCTCGGGGAAGCGCTCGAGATCGAATACCTGGTTGGAGCTAATGGCGAGCTCGCTGCCTTCGAATGGCGGAACCCAGGGCCAGCCACCCACTGCCACCAGGATCTTCTCGGCGCTGATGCGCTCGCCGTCGATCTCGACGCTATGGGCATCCACGACCTTGGCGCGGCCGTTGATCAGGGTCACGCCAGCGTTATCGAGCAGCCGCCCGTAGATCCCGTTGAGACGCGTGATCTCAGCGACCTTGTTGTCGCGCAGCGTGGCCCAGTCGAAACGGGGCGCCTGCGGCAGAGTCCAGCCGAACCCGGCACTATCCTCGAAGGCGTCATGGAAGTGAGCGGCGTAGGAGTAGAGCTTCTTCGGCACGCAGCCGACATTGACGCAGGTGCCGCCGAGGTAGCGATCTTCGGCCACCCCCACGCGCGCGCCATTTGCCGCCGCGGTTCTCGCGGCACGTACGCCACCGGAACCGGCGCCGATGACGAACAGGTCGTAATCGTAACTCGCCACTATCTGACTCCTTGGAAAATGTTGTCGCGATCATACCAGCCCAGTTCGGGGGGCGGGAAAGACCTTGCCTATCAGGGCCATATATCCAGCCAATGCGACCCGCCCGCCGACCCGGTCATCGCGCCAGCATAGTCGGCTCACGCCCGCTCCCCGGATATCTCACCCGCGCTTCTCGACATGGCCCGATCTCCCTTCCGGGCATCTCACTACGCATACCGATCGGAATAGCCTAGAATTCTTCCCTTCGTGCGGCGTCCAGCCGTCCGTCTCCCTTCAGGTTTCAGGTGACCCCCATGAGCATCGACACGCTCCTCAAGCAGAACCGTCAATGGGCGGACAGCATTCAGCAACAGGACCCCGATTTCTTCACCCGCCTCTCCCAGCAGCAGAATCCCGATTATCTGTGGATCGGCTGCTCCGATAGCCGCGTACCCGCCAACCAGATCGTCGATCTGCCGCCGGGCGAGGTGTTCGTCCACCGCAATGTCGCCAATCTGATCTATCACAACGACATGAACTCCCTCTCGGTGGTGCAGTTCGCCGTCGACGTGCTCAAGGTCAAGCACATCATGGTGGTCGGTCACTATGGCTGCGGCGGGGTCAAGGCCTCGATCACCGGCGGCGAGCACGGTATCGTCGACTACTGGCTGCACAGCGTCAGTGAGCTATACCAGCAGCACAAGCGTGAACTCGAGGCGTTGCCACTGGAGGAGCAGGTGGACCGCTTGTGCGAGCACAACGTTCGCCTGCAGGTCGCCAATCTGTGCCGTACCAAGATCATCCAGCGCGCCTGGGAGCGCGAGCAACCGCTGTCGGTTCACGGCTGGGTCTACGGGCTCAAGGACGGCCGCGTCAACGACCTCGGCTGCACCGTATCGCGTGCCGACCAGACCGGCACCATCCGCATCATGCCCGGCGCCTGCTGAGCGCCACGCGACTCGCTTTCTCGTGGATCGCCGCCGGGCTCCATCCGGCGGTGACCGGTCGCTGCCAACGACCTGGCCGACCGTGCCCTCCAGGTGGACCCGGCGTGACACCTCGCCGCCGATCGATGACAACCGACAAGCACTTCGATGAGGCACGCATGCGTAACAGCACCCGACTCGAGGCCCGGCTGACCGTTCTATTCGCGGCGCGATCGCGATGGCGGCTCCTGAGCGTGCTCGTGCTCTGCGTCAGCGCGCTCTCGGCGACGGTCCGCGCCGACGATGTCACCCTCGACGTGGCCTACGACACCCTGCCGGTCTCCCTCGATATCCATGAGCAGCTCACGGTGGGCGTGCTCAGGCTTGCGCACCTGGCGTTCGACCCGCTGGTGCGCTGGGATCGCCACCTGGGGCTAGAACCGCGCCTCGCCACCGCCTGGGAGCGCCTGGATGACACCACCCTGCGCTTGCATCTGCGCCGCGGCGTGCACTTCCACAGCGGCAACCTGTTCACCGCCCGCGATGTCGCCTGGACCGTGGCACGGCTCAAGCGTAGCCCCGACTTCAAGGCGATCTTCGCCCCTATCGTCGACGTCACGGTGGTCGACGATGCCACCGTTGACCTGCATACGCGACGCCCCTTCCCGCTGCTGCTCAACCTGGCGACCTACATCTTTCCCATGGATAGCCGCTTCTACAGCGGCAAGCGCCCGGCGAATACCGCTGATGGCCAAAGCCAGGACAAGGCGGCGATCGTCAAGGGCGGCGATACCTTCGCCTCACGCCATCTGTCGGGTACCGGGCCGTTCGAGGTCACTCGTTTTCAACCCGGCGCACGGATCGAGCTGACACGTTTCCCCGACTATTGGGATCACGCCTCACCGGGCAATGTCGAGCACCTCTCGGAGGTGGCGATCGGTGAGAGCGCGACCCGGGTGGCCGCCCTGCTGGCCGGCGACGTCGACTTCATCGCGCCGGTGCCGACCACCGCCCTGACCCGCCTCGAGCATGCCCCGGGGATCGATCTGGTGACCATGCCCGGGGTACGCATCACCCTGCTGCAGCTGAATCAGCGTCGGGTGCCCGCCTTCCGCGATCGCCGCGTGCGCCTGGCAATGAACTACGCCGTCGATCAGCGGGCGATCGCCAAGCACCTGCTCGAAGGGTTCGTTACCCCGGCGGCGCAGATGTCACCCGAAGGGTATGCCGGTCACGACGATCAGCTCACCCCGCGCTACGATCTGGCCAAGGCTCGGCAGCTGATGCGCGAGGCCGGTTATCCGGATGGCTTCGAGGTCACGCTGATGGCGCCCAACAACCGCTATGTCAACGATGCCCAGACCGCGCAGGTGGCACTGGCCGTGGCAGCGATGTTGGCCAAGATCCATATCCGGGTCGATTTCAAGACGCTGCCGAAGAATCAGTACTGGACGGAGTACGACCGCCGCGCCGCCGATATCATGATGATGGGGTGGTACTCGGATACCGGCGACTCGGCCAACTTCTTCGAGTACCTCACCTTCTGCCCCGACAGGCACAGCGGCACCGGTCAGTACAATGCCAGCGAGTACTGCAACCCGGAGCTCGACTCATTGGTGGCACTGGCCAACAGCGAGACCGACATGCGCCGCCGCACCAGCATGCTGCGGCAGGCCGAAGCGATGGTCTACGCCGATGCCCCGTTCATTCCGCTCTACTGGCAGAATCTGGCCTGGGCGGCGTCCGATCGGGTCGCTATCGAGCCGGTGCTCAACGTCATGAACATGCCCTACCTGGGCGATGTGGTGGTGACACCGCGCGCTGGAGAGACCCACAGCCGCTGAGCGCGCTGTGGAAAGGAGACGCTGGATGTCGATGACGCGCTTTCTGTTCAAGCGCTTGCTGCAGGCGGTAGGGGTACTGCTGGCGATCAGCCTGATCGCCTTCGTGCTGCGCGACGCCTTGCCCGGGTCGGATGCGGCGGGCAGCGGCGCCATCTGGCGTCGCTATCTGCAGTTCCTGGGTGAGCTGTTGCGACTCGATTTCGGCACCTCGAGCTTCTTCCATCGCCCGGCGCTGGAGGTGGTTCTGGGTTATCTGCCAGCAACCCTGGAGCTGGTGCTCGCCGGCAGCCTGCTCACCGCCCTGCTCGCCGTGCCGCTGGGGATCTACAGCGCGATCACGCCACACGCCGCCGTGGCGCGCCTGATCTTGCGCCTGGCCGCCCTGGGCGTCTCGCTGCCGGTGTTCCTGACTGCCATTCTGTCGATCCAGGTGTTCTCGCTGGGCCTTTTCAGTAGTTCAGCCGACGCCACCACGGGCTGGCTACACGGCCTCGGCGGCATGCCCGCCTATGGCCGCGGCAATCCAACGCCGCTATGGGGCGGCTGGGCGACCAACTTCGCCTCGTGGCAGGGTCTCGCTTATCTCACCCTGCCGGCGCTGTCACTGGCCGCGGGCATGTTGCCGCTGTTCGTGCGCCTGATCCATACCGAGATGCGTCGCGTGCTGGCGAGCGACTATATCCGCTTCGCCCGCGCCCGCGGGCTATCGCCGCTGCGCATCTACGCCTGGCACGCGCTCAAGAATGCGTTGCTGCCGGTGGTGACTCTGGGCGGTATCCAGCTCGGCTCACTGATGGCCTACACCCTGCTGGTCGAGAGCGTGTTCCAGTGGCCCGGGGTGGGGCTGATGTTCCTCGATGCGGTGGAGCGCGGCGACCGCCCGCTGATCGTGACCTATCTGCTGGTGGCCGGCGTGCTGTTTCTGCTGATCAATACCCTGGTCGATCTCTGCTGTCGGCTGCTCGACCCTCGCGTCGTGGCGCCGGGAGGGCTCCAGTGAATCCGGTCTCCTCCTCGGCATCGCCGGGTCCGCTGGCGAGCGCGCTCCGTGGCCTCGCGCAGCGTCGCCGGCTCTGGCTGTGCCTGGGCCTGTTCCTGCTCCTCGCGGGCGCGGCGCTGATCGCCCCCTGGCTTGCCCCCAGCGATCCCTACGATCTGTCCCAAGTCGAGCTGCGCGACTCCCTGCGCCCGCCGTGGTGGCTCGCCGACAGCCTGCCCGGCCACCCGCTGGGCACCGATATCCAGGGCCGCGATCTGCTCTCGCTGATGCTCTACGGCGCGCGGGTCTCTTTGACGATCGGCTTCGGCGCGGTGCTGCTGCAACTGTTGCTGGGGGTGACCCTCGGGCTGCTCGCGGGCTATCGCGGCGGGCGCCTCGACGCCCTGCTGATGCGCTGGGCGGATGTCCAACTGGCGTTTTCCACCCTGATGATGGCGATCGTGATCGGGGCCGTGGTCAAGGCCGCTTTCGGTGGTGCCTTTTACGGCCACTACGGTATCTGGCTGCTGATCCTGATCATCGGCCTCAGCGAGTGGCCGCTCTACGCGCGCACGGTGCGCGCCAGCGTGATGGCGGAAAAGCGCAAGGAGTATATCGAGGCGGCGCGGGTGCTGGGCTTCTCGGCGCCGCGTATCGTGCTGCGTCATCTGCTGCCCAATACCCTGCCGGCGCTGCTGGTGATCTCCGGTGCCCAGATCGGCCAGGCGATCATGGCCGAAGCCGCACTCTCCTTTCTCGGCCTGGGCATGCCCGAGACCCAGCCATCGCTGGGGTCGCTGATCAAGTCCGGGTTCGACTATCTGCAGTCCGGGGCCTGGTGGATCACCCTGCTGCCGGGGGGCTATCTGGTACTCACGGTGCTGGCGGTCAATCTGCTGGGTGACGCCTGGCGCGAGCGTCTCGACCCGTATCAGGCCCCCGTTGCACTCATCTTGAGGGGAGGATAGCGCGCATGGCACTGCTGGAAGTCGACGATCTCAGCGTGCGCTTCACCCTACCCGGGGTGGCGTTGGAGGCGGTGGCCGGGGTTAGCTTTCGCCTGGGGCGCGGCGAGCGCCTGGGCATCGTCGGGGAGTCCGGCGCGGGCAAGTCGGTACTCGGTTTCAGCCTGGTCAATCTACTCACGCCTCCGGGTCGTGTCGCCAGCGGCCGCATCCGCCTCGAGGGGCGCGAATTGACCACACTCTCCGAGCGGCGCTGGCGCGGCATCCGTGGCAGGCGCATGGCAATGGTATTCCAGGACCCCCGCGCGACGCTCAATCCGGTGCTCACCGTGGGCCAGCAGATGCACGAGACCCTGCGCGCCCATCGTCGTCTTTCCCGACGTCTGGCGCGCAGGATGGTGCTGTATCGGCTACACCAGGTGGGTCTCGAAGCACCGGAGAGTCAGCTCGCACGCTATCCACACCAGCTCTCCGGTGGCCAGTGCCAGCGGGTGGTGATCGCCATGGCGCTGCTGCTCGACCCGGACATCATCATCGCCGACGAACCCACGACCGCGCTGGACGTCACCACCCAGGCCGAACTCGTCGCCCTGCTCACCTCACTCTGCCGAACCCACGACCTGAGCCTGATCGTGATCTCCCACGATCTCGCGGTAATCCAGCAACTGACCCAGCGCGTGCTGGTGATGTATGCCGGTCGGGTGGTCGAGAGCGGGCCGACGCGCGAAGTGATCAACGATCCCCAGCACCCCTACACCCAGGCGCTGATCGATGCCCTGCCGCAGATGTATCCGCCGCGGGCACCGCTGCGCCCGATCCCCGGCAGTCCGCCCGCGCCCGGCGCGGGACCCGCTGGCTGCGCCTTTCATCCGCGCTGCCGCTACCGCCATGCCGCGGATGACGAGCTGCGGCGGCGCTGCGAGGGCAGCCCACCCGAGCTCATCCCCAGCAGCGGCAGCGAGGTCGCCTGCCACTGGGTGGCGCAATTGATCGACCACGACATGATCGGCCACGAGGCGATCGACTCGGCGGAGGTGCACCATGAACCGCTCGGCTGATGCTACGGCTACGCCAGTACCTACCCCGGCACCCGCGCTCGGCGCCCTCGGCCAGCCCGCGGATGTGGCGCTGCCGCTGCTCGAGGTGCGCGGGCTGAGCCACCGCTATCGCCTGCCGCGGGGCGTGTTCGGTCGCCGCCGGCCCGTGGAGATCCAGGCCCTGGAGGCAGTCAGCCTGACGCTCTGGCGCGGCGATGCGCTGTGCGTGGTGGGCGAGTCGGGCAGCGGCAAGTCGACCCTGGCACGGCTGATCATGGGGCTGCTGAAACTCGAGGTGGGCGAGGTGCACTATGCCGGGTCGCGCATCGACCATCTCGAGGGCCGCCAGCGTCAGCGCTATCGCCGGCACATGCAGATGATCTTTCAGGACCCCTATGCCTCGCTCAACCCGCGTCTGCGTATCGCCCAGACACTGGAAGAACCGATCCGCGTGCACTTCCCGGAAGCATCGCGCCAGCAGGCGCGCGAACGGGTCGACACCCTGTTGAGCGACGTCGGGCTCGATCGCGGCTGGGGCGAGCGCTACCCCCACGAACTCTCCGGCGGACAGCGCCAGCGCGTGGCCATCGCCCGGGCGTTGAGCGTCTCACCGGAACTGATCGTGGCCGACGAGCCGCTGTCGGCGCTGGATCTCTCGGTCCAGGCTCAGGTGCTCAATCTGCTCGTCGACACCCAGCTCGCCCGCCGGCTGACCTATCTGTTCATCAGCCATGATCTCGCCGTGGTCGAGTACCTGGCGACCCATGTCGCCGTGCTCTACCGGGGCACGCTGTGCGAGGTCGGGCCGGCAGCGCAGATCTTCGCCGCGCCGCGCCACCCTTACACCCGGGCGCTGCTGGCAGCGCGGCCGCGTTTCGACGAGGCCGGCGCCCAGTGCGTCGCCGGCAGCGCCGATACGTCCTCTGCCATGCCGGCCACTCGGGGCTGCGTCTACCGTCACCACTGCCCCCTGGCCACGCCGCTCTGCGCGCGTGAACCGCCAAGCCTGGAGGCACTCGGCGACGGGCATGCGGTCGCCTGCCATGCCATCGACGCCAGCGCCGTCCCGGGGGACACGCAGGCGCAATCGCGCCCGGGATCATGACAGCGTCACGCCCTTGAATTCGATTCATCACAGAGAGCCGCATGGAACTACGCTGGCTGGAAGACTTCATCGTCTTGGCCGAAACCCGCCACTTCTCCCGGGCTGCCGAACAGCAGAACGTGACGCAGCCGACTTTCTCGCGCCGCATCAAGCTGCTCGAAGAGGCGATGGACGCGACCCTGGTCAATCGCCAGACGATGCCGCTGAGCCTGACCCCCGCGGGTGAAGAGTTCCTGACGCTGTGCAAGCAGATCACCGAGCGGGTGCGGATGACGCGCGAGCGCTTGCAGCATCTGCATCACGACGCCACTCGGCGCCTCAGGCTGGCGGCACCGCAGAGCCTGCTCACCCACTTCGTGCCGGGGTGGCTCGAGCAGCATGCACTGCACGCCCGGATCGAGCCCTATCTGCGCGCCACCAGCTGGCTGATTGGCGACTACGTCGAAGCGCTCGAACGCGGCGAGGTGGATCTGGCGCTATGCTACTGGCCCGAGGGGCGAATTGCCCTGGACCTGGATCTGAGCGGCCTGCGCTACCTGACGCTGGGCGAGGAGCTGCTGGTGCCGGTGAGTGCCGCTGATGGCGCCGGTATGCCGCGTTTCGCCCTGCCCGGTGACAAGCGCCGCCCGCTGCCGCATATCGCCTATCATGCGAGTGGGCTGATCGCCGCCGCGCTCAGGGCACACTGGGACCGTTCGCGCCAGGAGGTCCATCTGAGCACCCTCAACGAGAGCGTGCAGACCTCCAATATCCGCGAGCTGGTGCTGCAGGGCTATGGCCTGGGCTGGCTGCCCTTCCGCACCGTGCGTCAGGCCTTGGCCCAGGGCGAACTGACTCGTGCCGGCGACCGCCGCTGGGACGTGCCGCTGTCGGTCCGTCTCTATTTTCGTCACGATGGTCGCCACCCGGCGCTCCACGACACGCTGGCTCAACTTCAGGAAGGACTCGATGACCTTCACCGATCGCGATAGCGCCCACCGGGCTCACCTCGACCGCCTGCAGCAAGCCTACGCCGAGCTGCTCGAGCACACCGGTTTCGATGCCGTGCTGCTCTACAGCGGTCACGCTCGCCCTCAGCATGGCGATGACCAGGAGAGCAGCTTCAGTGCCTTCGGGCATTTCGTTCACTGGACCGGCGCCCCCCACCACCAGCATGAGTGGCTGTGGATCGCCCCCGACACCACGCCGCGCTGGTTCTACTACGCACCCACCGATTTCTGGCACCTGCCGACCCCTCCGCCACAGGGGGTACGCGCCGTGTGTCTCGACCCGACGCCGCTCTCCCAGCCGACCACGGCGGCGGCGCTGATCGGCGCCCACCCGCGTGTGGCCGTGCTCGGCGACGTACCCGCGGATGCCGTGCCCGCCACCGCCACGCTCAATCCGCCCAGTCTGCTGCACGCGCTCGATGAGCTGCGGCTCTACAAGGACGATTACGAGAGCGACTGCCTGCGCCTGGCCAACCGGCAGGCCCTGGCCGGTCATGCCGCGGCCCGCGAGGCATTCGCCGCCGGCGCCAGTGAGCTGGATATCCAGCTCGCCTATCTGGCGGCCACGCGTCAGCGCGAAAGCGAGCTGGCCTATCAGAACATCGTCGGCATCAATGCCCACGCCGGTACCCTGCACTACCAGCACTACGCCACCCATGCGCCGGATACCCTGCGTTCGCTGCTGGTGGATGCGGGGCACCGCCATGCCGGCTACTGCTCCGACATCACCCGTACCTGGGCGGCGCTCGATGCCGACCCGCTGTTCGCACCGCTGATCGAGGGGGTCACTGCGTTTCAGCAGCGGCTGATCGCCGAACTGGCGCCGGGGGTCGACTTCGTCGACCTGCACCAGCGCATGCATCACTACCTGGGCGCCCTGCTGGCTGACACCGGGGTCGTGCGCGGCAGCGCCGAGGCCGCGGTGGCCAGCGGTCTGACGCGGGCCTTCTGTCCCCACGGCCTGGGCCACAGCCTCGGCGTGCAGGTGCACGATGTCGGTGGCCGTCAGCGTGATGCCAGCGGCACTCCGTTACCACCGCCGACGGCTGACCCGGCACTGCGCCTGACGCGGACACTGGCGCCCGGCATGGTGGTGACGATCGAGCCCGGGCTCTACATCATTCCGTTCCTGCTCGCCCCCTTCCGCGAGGGTCGCGAGCGCCAGGCGGTCGACTGGGATCTGGTCGACCGGCTCACCGACCACGGCGGTATTCGCATCGAGGACAACGTCCTGATCACCGCCGAGGGGCATGCCAACCTGACGCCCGCCTCGGCGCTCGACGCGCGGTGATGGCGACCGACAGGCAGCCGTGGGCGTTCTCCGCGGCCTTCGATCCGCCCGCCGCACTGCGCAACCGCCATCTGCAGACCCTGCTGCCGCGCCTGCTGCCCAAACGTGCGCTGGCTCGGCGTACCGAAGTGGTCAATCTCCCCGACGGCGATTTCGTCGAGCTGGCCTGGGCGGAACCGGCCCCTCGGGATCCAGAGGCACCGATCTTCCTGCTGTTCCATGGCCTGGAAGGGTCGTTCGATTCACCGTATGCGCGCGAACTGCTCTACCAGGCGAGCACGCTCGGCTTTCGGCCGCTACTGATGCACTTCCGCGGCTGCGGGGCGGCGCCCAATCGCCTGCCCCGCGCCTACCACTCCGGCGATACCGCCGACGCCTACTGGCTCATCGGCCTGCTCGCCCAGCGCTATCCGCACGCGGCGATGGTCGCCGCCGGCGTCTCGCTGGGCGCCAACATGCTGCTCAAGCTGGTCGCCGAACAGGGTCGCGACGACTTGGGATTGCGTGGCGCCATCGCCATCAATGCCCCGCTCGACCTGGCCGCCTGCGCCGATGCCCTGGATCAGGGTGCGGCACGGCTCTACCAGCGCTATCTGCTGGCCCAGCTCAAGCGCAAGGTGGCGATGCGCATGGCCAGCGCCCCCTTCCCGCTGGCGCTGACGCCCAAACGGCTGGCCGCCCTGCGCACCTTCTGGGACTACGATGACGCGGTGACCGCCCCGCTGCACGGCTTCACCTCGGCCAGCGACTACTATCGCCGCGCCTCGGCCGGCCCGCTGCTGGGCGAGATCGAGGTGCCTACGCTGATCCTGCACGCCAGCGACGACCCTTTCATGCCCAGCGACCTGCTCGCGCGGATCGCCGTGCCTTCGGCGAGCACGCGTCTGGAGGTGGCGACCCACGGCGGCCACGTGGGCTATGTCGAGCGGCGTGGCGGGCGCTTCAGCTCTTGGCTGTCGCGTCGCGTTGGCCAGCAGTTGCTGACCTGGATACCGCAGCGGGAGGTGCCGCTGACGCCGGCGCCGCATTCGGCGCTGGAAGAGCGCTGAGTAGCACCAGGCGTGAACGCAGCGTAGAGAAGTGCAGAGAGATAAGTGCGGAGAGTCGTGCGTCGCTGAGCGGGGGCCGGTCTAACCGGCCCCCGTGCATGGGTAGGCGTTGATCGGTGCGGGATCGGCCTCGGGTGCAGAAGTGCCTCAGGCCGAGATCGGGCAGCTCACGCCGGTGCCTTTCAGCCCGCAGTAGCCGTTGGGATTCTTGGCCAGATACTGCTGGTGATACTCCTCGGCGTAGTAGAACCTCTCCAGCGGGGCGATCTCGGTGGTGATCGGTCCCAGACCGCGCGCGGCCAGCGCCTCTGCGTAGTCATCGCGGCTCGCCTCGGCGATCTCGCGCTGCTCGGCGTCGAGGGTATAGATCGCCGAACGGTACTGGGTGCCGAGATCATTGCCCTGGCGCATGCCCTGGGTCGGATCATGGGCCTCCCAGAATACGGCCAGCAGCTGCTCGAGCGACAGCCGCTGGGGGTCGAACACCACCCGCACCACCTCGGCGTGGCCGGTCATCCCGGTGCAGGTCTCGTCGTAGGTCGGGTTGGGGGTGACGCCGCCGGCGTAGCCCACCGCCGTGACCAGAACGCCATCGAGTTCCCAGAACAGCCGCTCGGCGCCCCAGAAGCAGCCGAGACCCAGCACGATCTCCTGGCTGCCGGCGGGGAACGGCGGCAGCATCGAGGCGCCGTTGACCCGGTGCACGCCGCTCGGGGTCAGCGGGGTGTCGCGGCCCGGCAGGGCCTGGCTGGCATCGGGGAGCGTAGCGGGACGTTGCTTGAACATGGTGTGTCTCCTGGTGGTCACGGGTGGGCGGCATGTCGAGCCTGCCCACCCGCGCCGGCGCGTGGCCGCGATCTTCAGGGGCCGCCGCTGCGGCCCAGACTGAAGGTGTAGATGAGATCCAGCGCCTGGGCCGCCCCCGATACCGCCTGCAGATAGAGATTCTGGATCAGGCGGTAACGCAGGGTCAGCTCGGCGATGGGAGAGAATATGCCGACGCCGTAGCTCACCTTCAAGTCATCGAAGACATAGCCGCTGACCACGACCTGGCTATCGTCGCCGGAGCCGGACGCATCGAGGCTCAGATCCTGCACCCCGAAGCTCTCGCCCACCTTGCCCACGGCACTGCCGGTCTGCGACAGCGACAACCCGATCAGCGCCGAGGTCAAGGCATCGTCACCGCCGCCGCTGTCGTCCGGCGCGCGCCCGCGCAGGATGTAGGAGAGCGCGCGGCTCTCGCTCATCGCCGGCTCGGAGAAGATGGTCAGGCGCGGCGCCGAGGCCGGGCCGGTCACCCGCAGCCCGGCGATCACGTCGTCTTCGGTGGTGTCAGGATTGCGGATCGCCTCGAACTGCAGGTTCGGCTGCGACGCCGGCCCGCTGAAGATCACCTGCCCCTGACGGATGATCAAGTCCTGACCGAAGGAGGTATAGGTGCCGCCGATCAGTTTGACATCGCCGTATAGCTGCACCGGCCCGGTACCCTGGCGAATCTCCAGCTCGCCGCGCAGCTCGGACTTCAGCCCGTAGGCTTCGAGCTTCATGTCCGGCCCCAGGTGGAGCTTGACGCGGATATCGAGCTGCATGCCGGCATCGGCCAGGGCCTGGGCAGTGTCCGCCCCCTCGTCGTTGGCGCGCGCGGCGACTGCCGCCTGCTGCCGGCGATCCTGCTCCTCGGTGATGATCACGGTATCGCTGCTGGGTACCTGCGCCGAGGCCGGTAGCTGGCCGATCTCGAGGCGCGCCCAGGGCACGCTGACATCGCCCCGCACCTGCAGCCGCTGCGGCGTGGCACGGATCTGCAAGTCCGGCGCGATGCGCAGGCGTCCGTAGGCTGGCATGGCGACCAGAATCGGCTGCTCCTTGCCGTCGATATTGACGTTGGCGCGCCACTCGGCGGGGTCCTGCCAGTCGGCATCACCACTCAGCGCCAAGCGTCCATCCTCGCTCTGCACGTAGCCGTCGAGGGTCGAGGACTGGCCGGCCAGCGCCAGCGTCAGCCGGGCATCGGTCACCGCCACCGGTGAGACGCCCCCCTTGACCTTGACCCCGTCGATCACCAGGTTGCCGTTCAGCGCCGGCTCAGCGATGCTGCCGCCGAGCGCCACGTCACCATTGATGGCCCCTTCCAGCTGGCTGATGCCAGCGACCAGCGGGCGGTAAGGCGAGAAACGCAGATCATCGACGGCGAGCCAGCCCTGCAAGCGTCCCTCACCGGCGGGGTCGTCGATCTGCGCCTGCAGCTGCACCTGCCCGGCATCGGCGAGATTCAGGGTGACATCGGTTCGCGCACGCTGCTGATCGGCGTCGAGCGTCAACGCCACCCGCGCCGCCGGTACCTGCCACGGCGCCCCGCGGGCATCGACCCCCGAGACCTGAGCCTGGGCATCGATATCGGCCTTGGCGGTCCAGGCCTGACCACCGCGGGACCAGCTGGCGATGAGCTTGCCGGCGGTGCTGCCGGCGACCCGCCAGCCCTCGGGCATGAAGTCATCCAGCAGTGCCATCGGAATCTCGTCCAGCGCCAGCGCCGCCCGTCCCTGGTCGGCCGAGGCGGTCATGCGTTCGGTCAGACAGAGCGCGCCGCCCTGGCGGCGATCGAGACAGAATGGCGCCAGGGTCACACTGGCGGCCTGGAGGTCGGCGCTAAAATCGAGCGCGTCGCGCAGCGCGAGATCGCCATAGTCGGTGGCCGCCGATAGCGACGCCAGGGTGCCACGATAGTGGCGATGCGCGTCGTCCAGGCCGCCACGCAGGCGCAATGCCAGTTGCGATGCCGGCAGCCCCTCGCCACCGGCCACATCGAGCGACAGCTTATGCTGCGACAGCCGCCCGCCGAGGCCAAGCTCGAGGCGGCGAATCTGCTGGTTGGCGGCGGCGATATCCGCCGCTTGCAGGTCGACGTCGAACTGCGGGTCCGCAGTGCCGGTGCTATTGGCCTTCAGCGCCAGCTGCCCCACGCGACTGTCGCCATAGGCAACGCCGCTGCCGTTGAGTTCGAGCGTCACGCTCGGCTTGTCGAGCGTGCCACGACCCTGGAACTGGCCGCGCAGCGCGCCGGCCAGCTGGGGCAGAATCGTGCCCAGCGCGGGGGCATCGATACGCCCGTCGATGTTCAACGTGTGGTCGATGCTGCCTGTCGCCGTTACCCGGTTACGCCCTTGACGCAGGTCCAGCTGGCGAATGTGCCAGGCCATGTCGCTGTTGCCGTCGAGGCTCGCCGCCAGGCGCAGCTCGCGCTGCTGCAGGCGACCGTCGATGTCGAGCTGCGGCAGTGCCAGCTGCCAGCCGCCGTCGTGACCCATGGCGAAGGCGGCCCGGGCCTGACCGTTGAGCTGTCCGGTGACGGCCTGGGTGAAGGCTTCCAGCGGCAGCCGGCTGAGGTCGAGGCTCAAGTTGGCCGAGAGCAGCGGTGTCCAGCGCACACTGCCTTGACTGCGCAGTTCGCCGCCGTCGCTGGCGACCTCGAGCGGCTGCCAGTGGAATGCCTGCAGGTCGCCTTCGCCACGCACGCCGAGGGTGACCGGCGGCAGGCCCTGGCCCTGCCCGGCGAGATCGAGCCGCGCCTGGTAGGCCGCCAGCGACCCCGACAGCGACAGCGACAGCCTGTCGAGCCGATACTGCGGCGCCGACGCCGGCACTGGCGCGACGCCGGCGAGATCGCGGGCACTGCGAATGGCGCTGGCATCGAGCCCTTCGGGGAGCGCGCGGAACGCGGCGAACGGCTGCTGCGCGAGCGGCCAGCGCAGGTCCTGGCCGTTCAGCTCGAGGGTGAACGGCAGCCCCGGGGCAAAGGCTTGCAGCCGCGCCTTCAACGTAGCGTCGGCGACGCCTTGGGTATGCAGCGTCAGGTCCAGATCGGCCAGCGTGCCGGAGACGTCGAGGGTGGTCTGTTGGCCATAGAGAGGCGCGCGGGTGATTCGGCTACGCAGCGCGAGCGCGATCGGCACTTCGCCGCTGAGCTCGACCCGGGCGCTGAGCTCGGCCTGGCCATCCGGCGAATCGAGAGTCAGCCGACGAATCTCCAACTGGCGATCGACCGCCGCCAGCGACAGCGTCAGGCGATCGAGCCGCTGCGGCGTGGGCCCGTTCAGGCTGACGTCGCGGATCGTCAGACTGGGCACCTCCAGCTGTAGCGGCAGCGCAAAGTCGGGCAACTGTTGGCGCAGCGCCTGGAGCTGTTCCTCGATTGCCGCGACCCGCGGATCGGCGGTGTCCGTCGCCGCCGCCACATTGGCCGCCGCGGCCAGCGTCAGCGGGGACAGCACCAGCGGGGGTAATGTCTGCGACGGTGTGGCGCTAGACGGTGTCTGATCGGCGCTTACCTTGCTGCCGGCCGTCGCTGGCGTCCGCCCGCCGGACGCCTCGCTCGTACTGGCTGACGCCGTGGCGGCGCGCGCCGGGGATGTCGACGGGTAGAGGCTCTCGGCCGCCGCCAGCGCCGCGGGGCTGATCACGCCATCGCCCAGCGAGGCCTGCGCCAGCGTCTGCGCCAGATCGTCATCGGTGGCCGCGGGCAGCGTGATATCGACACCCGCCAGGGTCGTCGGCGACAGCGTCAGCCGGTTGCCCTGCATGCTGGCGCCGGTCTGGAAGTGATCCCAGTGCAGCGCGGTACCGTCGGCGAGTTCGACCCCCACGTCGTTCAGACGTACCTGACGGATCTCGATCGGCAGCGGCACCGCAATCGGCCCCAGCGCCCCACCGCTGTCCTCTTGCGGCGGGGGCGGCACCTGGGTCTCGCTGGCCGCCAGGCGAATACGCGCACCGGAAAGCGTGAGGTCGTCGAGGCACAGCCGCCCTTTCCACAGGCAGTCGTCACCCCAGGCGAGGTGCAGGTGCGCCACCCGCAGCGACAGCGGGCCGGCGTCGAGCGCCAGGTCGTCGATGGTCAACTCGTCGAGCGGCGCGCCCTCGAAGCGCGTTGCCTGGACCCACCCGCGCGACTGCGCCTGCTCGAACAGCCACTGCGAGCCCCAGGATGACAGCGCCACGCCGGCGAGCAGCAATATCAGTCCCAGCAGCCACAGCAGCAGCCAGAGCGCTAGCCGAATCAGAACTCCGGTCCGATGGAGAAATGGAGACGCCAAGAGTCCTCCTCGTCGTCAAACGGATGGGCGATATCGAAGCGAATCGGCCCCACGGGTGATATCCAGCGAATGCCCAGACCGGCACCGGTCTTGAGCGTGTTCGGCCACCAGTCGTCGAAGGCGTTGCCGCTGTCGATGAAGCTCGCGCCCCAGAAGTTGCCACTGAGGTGGCGCTGGTATTCGAGGCTGCCGGTGAGCATCTGCTGGCCGCCGAGCAGCTCGCCGTCGGCGTTCTCCGGTGACAGGCTCTCATAGCCGTAGCCGCGGATGCTCTGGTCGCCACCGGCGAAGAAACGCAGCGATGGTGGCACCTTGTCGAAGGTATCGGTGGCCATGGCGCCGCCGCCGAGGCGCCACAGGAAGCGGTTCTCGCTGCCCAGCATACGGATCCACTGGGTGCTGAAGGTGGTCCTAACGAAGCGCGCGTCCGAGCCCCAGGCGGGGTCCGACCACTCCAGCGTGAGCTGCTGCCGGTCCCCCCAGCTGGGAAAGGTCGGATTGCGCTTGCGTGTGCGTGACCAGCTGATCCCGGGATAGAGCAGCAGTACCGCGTCGTCCTGATCGGCCTGGGTGAAGTCCTCGTAGGTGGTCTGCCAGTAGAGATCCTGATTCCAGCCGTTGGCGAACTCCCAGTGCCGCGCCAGCTGCACCGAGCTCTCGAAGCTCTTGGTGTCCTCGTTGTCGACGCTCTCCAGGCCGTAGCGCAGGTGGTAGCTGTCGCGCAGCGGGTTGGCCAGGGGAATGGTGTACTCGCCCGAGAAGCGCTGCTCCGGCGACGACAGGTAGAGCGAATTGGTCAGGCTGTGGCCGTAGCGGTTGAGCCACGGCATGGTCCACGAGAACTGGGTGCGCGGTCCCACGTCGGTGGCATAACCGATACCCACCTCGAACTGGTGGCGATCGGCCGGGGTCACTTCGACATCCACCGGCACCACCTTGGGCTGGCTATCGGTCAGCTCGCGCGCGGCGCGCAGCCCCGGGCCGCCGAGCACGCGGGCGTTGTCAGCGGTGGTATCGCGCCCGGTCGCCTCCTGCCACCACAGGCTGGGCGCGAACGAGGGCGTATCCTCGTTGACCCGCGGGCGCACCGCGACACCACGGAACCAATCGGTCTGGCCGAGATTCTGATTGAGGGTGGCGAGGTCGCCAGCAATATACGGGTCGCCCGGGGCGAATGGCACCAGGTTGCGCAGCCGCTCGGGCTCGATCTGGCTGCCGCGGAAGCGCACGTGGCCGAAGCGGTAGCGGGTGCCGCTGTCGAGCTCCAGATAGATGCGCGCACTCTCCTCCCACGGGCGCACTTCGATGCGCTGCTGGCTGAATCGCGCATCGAAATAGCCGCGTTCCAGCGCCAGCGTCGAGAGCCGGCTCTTGAAGCCATCGTAGCGCGAGTGCACCAGCGGGTCGCCGACCTTGAGCGGGTTGTTCGCCATGGCCTTGGTGAAGGCGTCGTCCTGGCGGGCATCGCCCTCGAGCTCGGCATCGACCTTGGTGATTCGGGTGCGCTCGCCGGGCTTGACGTCGATCACCACCCGCGCGTTGTCCTTGTCCGGGTAGTGAGTGGCCAGGGTCGCGCCATAGTAGCCGTAAGCCTGCAGCGCCTGCTCGGCGCGCTGCCGTACCACGCCGTCGAGGCGCTCGCGGGTGGCCTGACTGTCAGGTTCCAGCTCGGAGAGGATATTGACGATATTGTCGGCCGGCGCGCCGCTGATGCCTTTCACCTCCACATCCAGCGCCCAGGCCTGACTTGCAAGGGGGAGTGTGGCGATGGGTAGTGTGAGTAGCGTCAGTCCCGTCCGTAGGACCTTGAGCTGGGGCATGCATCAGCCTCCGCGGCGCTGCAGTTGAGAAACGTCGGTGATCAGACCGGTGACGCGCCGCGTCAGCTGGGCACGGCTCGCCTCCAGGGAGGCGATGCGCTCGTTCAAGGTCTTCATCTGCGCGCTGCTGATTCCCTTGGGCAGATTGGCAAGACGTGACTGCAGCGATTCGATCCCTGCACTAAGAGCGGTCTGACCCTGACGAAGTTCCGCCACGGCGCTGCGCAGCTGCTCGATCGACTGCGCCGAGGGCACCTTACGCCCAGCCACATCGTCGACCCGCTGGTCGAGGTCGGACAGCTGCGTGCTCAATTGATCGACGCGCTTGGGCAGATCGTTATCGGAAGCCGCCTCGAGCGCCTCGGCCTGGCTCTTCTGCGTCTGGGCCAGCGTGTCGACCCGCGCCACTAGCGCCTGATCCGCCTTGGCGTTCTCAGCCAGTGCCTGCTCCTGTTCGGTGAGCTGTGTCGCCTGCCGCTGCTGGGCCTCGCTCAGCGTCTGCAGACGAGTGGCGAGGGTGGCGCGGGCATCCTTGGCGGTGCTCTCCAGCGCCGAGAGCGAGGTCTGCAGCGCCGCGATGACGCCCTGCTGGTCGTCCAGGCTGCTTTTCAGCGCGGCCACGCGCGTCTCGAGATCGTCGCTGCTTCCCTGGGCGACCCGGGTCTCGAGGCTGCCGACAGCGGCGCGCGTGGCCTCGAGCTGACCGCGCAGGCGGTCGAACTCGCCACGCAGGCTCTCTCCCGAGGCGTCCAGGGTATTGCCCGTGGCGTCGAGGCGCTGATTGAGCTTGGCGAGTCGCGCCTCGAAGGCTTGCCGGTCCTGCCAATACTGCCAGCCGCCGGCGGCGAGCGCGCCGCCGAGCAGCAGCGTCAGGCACCACAGGGGCCAGACTCGCGGTGGCCGGCGCCCGGCAGACGGACCAGCGCCATGGCTGCCATGTGAGCCTGCGCGGCGCACGCTCATATCGCCGCGGTCGGGAACGATCGTCTGCGCAGTGCGCGCCTCGTCGGAATTGGGGGGCATTGCCGTCGTGTACCTTAACGATGAAGATGCAGACTTGGGAAACGCTGCATGCTGGATTCAGCATCTCCCTTGAGATCTGGGATGAGCGCCGGGCAGCCGACGCGGTCGACCCCGGCGCTCACTGCGTCACGTTACGTGAAAGCGCCCCGCAAGCCTAGGCTTGGCAGCGCTTGCCAGGCATGCTAGCCAGCGCGCAATCGCGTTTCACGGCCACAGTTAAAACCACATGCCCCAGCTACATGATCTCCCACCCACACGCTTCACCGCTACCAGGAGCCCCATGCCGACGAGAGCGACGCCAGACGTCCGATTCGAACTTCCCGCGCTCCCCTTCGAGCGCCACTCGCTGGAACCGGCACTGTCACGGGCCCAGATCGATCTGCTCTACAGCCACTACCACCGTCAACAGTTGACGACCCTGAACGCGGCCCTGGCCGCCGACGACCCGCGCTCGTTGGCGACGCTTGCCGCCGAAGGCCCCGCGCAGCTGCGCCCGGCGGCGGTCCAGGCCTGGGGCATGACGCTGTTCTGGCACGGCTTGGCGGCGCGCCCGTCAGCACCCGAGGCGGTATTGAAGGCCCGCCTGGCACACGATTTCGGTGACTGGGAACGGTTCGCGTCGATCTGGAGAGAGCGCGTGGTCGAGTCCGCACCGGGAGGCTTCAGCTGGCTGGGCGTGGCCTCGGACGAGACCCTGACACTGAGGGAGACGCCCGAGGGCGAACTACCGCCGGGGATACGGCCGCTGCTGGCCATCGCGCTGTGCGAGGAGGCGTATCGCATCGACTTCGGCGACGACCGCAGCGCCTACTTCACGGCGCTGTGGTCGCGCTTCAACTGGGAGACGGTCACGCTGCTGCTCGGCCTGCCGCCCGTGAGCGCGCAGGCAATGTGACACGCTGAATGAGACCACCGCCAATGGCGGTGGTCGGGGGTGGCCTCAGGCGCGACGGCCGATACCGCGGTAGACGAAACCGCGCGAGGCCACGTAGGTGGGATCGAAGATGTTGCGCCCATCGAGGATCAGCGGCGTCTTCAACGCCTGCAGCAGACGCCGCCAGTCCGGGTTCCAGTAGCACTTCCACTCGGTGACCAGCATCAGCGCGTCGGCCCCTTCGCAGGCGGCGTAGAAATCCCCTTCGACGAATTCGAGCTGCGGATGCGCCGGATAGAGTTCCGCCAGCGCGTGGAGGGCCGCCGGATCGTGGATCTTGACCTTGACGCCCTGGGCCCACAGCGCCTCGAGGATGGTCAGCACCGGTGCCTGGTCGATGCGCGCCGTGCCCGGCTTGAAGGCCGCGCCCCAGATGGCGATCGTGCGCCCTTCCAGCTCGCCCTGGAAGTGATTCCACAGCTTGCGGAACAGCGTCTCCTTCTTGCTCTCGTTGATGTCGAGCACGTGCTCGAGCAGATGCGACTCGCGCCCGGTAGAGTGCTGTACATCGGCCAGGCGCATCAGATCGCGGGAGAAGTTGGGACCGCCAAAGCCGCAGCCGGGATAGAGATACTCGAAACCAATACGAGTATCGGCGCCCATGCCCTGGCGCACGTACTCGACGTCGACGCCCAGGGAGTCGGCGAGCCCTGCCAGCTCGTTCATGAAGCTGATACGCGTGGCCAGCATGCCGTTGATCGCCAGCTTGGTCAGCTCGGCAGCCTTGCGCGGCATCAGCTGATAGACCTCGTGACGCCGACTGAAGGCGCGCAGCAGTTCACGGATCTGCTGGGTCGCCCACTCGTCCTCGCTACCCAGCAGCCAGTGTGCCGGGCGGGTGAAGGTGTCCCAGGCACGCCCCTCCTCGAGCCGATCCGGCAGCGCCACGGCAATCTGGCTGGCGTGGCCCAGCTGCGCCTCCAGCTTCTCGGTCTGCCCCACGGGGAAGGTCGAGTTGTTGACGATCACCAGGGGGGTCGTCTGCCGCCCCGGCACCTCCTCGACATAGCGCTCGGCAGCCTCGCGCTGATCCGGCGACAGCGCCAGCCAGTGCACTTCGGCATCGCTCTCCGGGCCCACCCGATCGACGATGGCGAGCTGCCCCGAGGCTTCGCCGGCGAGAATCTGATCCTTCAGGCCCGGCTCGCTGATCAGCCAGTCCGCCCGGGAGAGGCTCTCCCAGGGAAAGTCGGCGTGCGGCATCCAGGTCACCTGATGCCCTACCGAGCAGAGCGCCGCAGCGGCGGTGGCCGCTGCCAGTTCGCTACCGTGTACGACCACCCGCATGGCGTTATTCCTCGGCTGCGTATTGCTTGACCAACTCGCGGAACCCCTCGCCCAGCGTCGGGTGCTTGCGCCCCAACGCCAGGGTGGCTTCCAGATAGCCGAGCTGACTGCCGCAGTCGTAGGTCTGGCCCTGCATGCGGTAGGCCTCGGCACCGGATTCACGGCGCAGCGCCTCGATGGCATCGGTCAACTGGATCTCGTTGCCGGCACCCGGCCGGGTCTCGGCCAGCAGCGAGAAGATCTCGCCGGGCAGCAGATAGCGGCCGATCACCGCCAGCGTCGACGGCGCCTCCTCGACCTTGGGCTTCTCGACCACACCGGTCATCGGCGCGCTCTGCCCGGCGACCGGTTCGTCACCCTCGAGTGCGACGATGCCGTACTTGTAGGTCAGCTCGTGGGGCACGGTCTCGACCATGATCTGCGCCTTGCCGCTGGCCTCATAGGCCGCGATCATCCCGGCCAGATCGTTCTGCGGCGCGTTGTCGTCATCGATCAGCACGTCCGGCAGCAGCACCGCGAACGGCTCGTCGCCGACCACCGGGCGGGCGCACAGGATCGCGTGGCCCAGGCCGAGCGCCTCCGGCTGACGCACGCTGATGATGTTGACGTCGTCGGGGATGATATTGCGCAGCTCGTCGAGCAGCGCCTGCTTGCCCTTGGCCTCGAGCTGGGTCTCGAGCTCGAAGTGCTTGTCGAAGTGGTTCTCGATGGCGCTCTTGGACGAATGGGTGACGAGTACGATCTCCTTGATCCCCGCCTTGACCGCCTCGCTCACCACGTACTGGATCACCGGCTTGTCGACGATGGTGATCATCTCCTTGGGGATCGCCTTGGACGCCGGCAGGCAGCGGGTGCCGAAGCCGGCAACGGGCAATACAGCCTTGCGAATCATCGTGTTATTCCTTCCTTTCCTGGATGTGATAACCAGCTTTGCGCCGCGTGCAAAAGCGTGACGATCGGTATCGGGTCGCCTGACCCCTGTCGCCGTAGCTTAACGGCGCAGGCGCCGAAAGCACAGTCGCAGAATGTCGACACCCGGTGTCGCATCGCAGCGTCTTGCGAGCGAACGCCCCGGGGTTTTATCCCCGCATGGCGCCCAGCAACGTCTGCGTCCATAGTAGACTATGCCTCCAATTCGCCAGGCGTCGCCGCCAGGATGGCGGCGACGCCCATGCTGCCCCGGCCCGGGGCACTGTCAGTCTCTCGAGTGCAAGGAATCTCTGCATGGCACAATCGCAACACGACAACGTCGATCACGCCGAAATCGCCAAGTTCGACGCGCTGGCGAGCCGGTGGTGGGATCGAGAAGGCGACTTCAAGCCGCTGCACGATATCAACCCGCTGCGTCTGGGCTTCATCGATCGCCACGTGGCACTCGCCGGCAAGCGCGTGCTGGACGTCGGCTGCGGCGGTGGCATTCTCAGCGAGGCCATGGCCCAGCGCGGTGCCGATGTCGTCGGCATCGATCTCGGCGAGGCGCCGCTGGCGGTGGCGCGGCTGCACCAGCAGGAGTCCGGGGTCGAGGTCGACTACCGCCACGCGAGCGTGGAGTCGATGGCCGAGGCCCATCCGGGCGAGTTCGATGTCGTCACCTGTCTGGAAATGCTCGAGCACGTGCCCGACCCGGGCGCGGTGGTAAAAGCCTGCGCCAAGCTGGTGAAGCCCGGCGGCCACCTCTTCTTCTCGACCATCAACCGTAATCCCAAGTCCTACGTCTTCGCGATCATCGGCGCCGAATACGTGCTCAGGCTACTGCCGCGAGGCACCCACGATTATCACAAGCTGATCCGCCCCTCCGAACTCTCGGCGTGGTGCCGCGAGCACGGGCTGCGCCTGCGCGACCAGACCGGACTCACCTACAACCCCTTCACCCGCCACTATCGACTCGACCCGCACGACGTGTCGGTCAACTACATGGTGCACGTGACACCCCAGTGGGGCGACGGCGAGATCAACGAGACCGACGCACCGCGCAACGCGGAGACGCCGGCATGAGCCAGCCGGCGCTGCCCGCCGGCCTGCTGTTCGATCTCGACGGCACGCTGGTCGACACCGCACCGGATCTGGCGGCGGCGACCAACCGGCTGCGTTACCACCACGGCCTCGCCCCGCTGCCCTATGACACCCTGCGCGCCCAGGTCTCCAACGGCGGCAGCGCCCTGGTGACCCTGGCCCTGGGGCTGTCGCTGGAGCACCCCGATCATGCCGCGGCGCGCGACTATCTACTGGCACGCTACGGTGAGGCGGTGGCCGAGCACAGCCGGGTCTTCGACGGGCTGACACCGCTGCTCGAGGCGTGGCAGACGGCCGGGCACCCCTGGGGGATCGTCACCAACAAGCCGCGCCGCTATGCCGCGCCGCTGGTGGAAGCGTTGGGCCTGAGCCCCGGTGTCCTGGTCTGCGCCGACGACCTGCCGGTGCGCAAGCCCGACCCGGAGCCGCTGTGGTTCGCGGCCCGCGAGCTGGGCGTCGCCCCGGCGGATTGCTGGTATATCGGCGATCATCGACGTGACATGGAAGCGGCCCACCGCGCCGGCATGACCGCCGTAGCCGTACGCTATGGCTATATCCCCGAAGACGAACCCACCGCCGACTGGCCGGCGGATCGCTGGTTCGAGAGCGGCTCGGCGCTGGCCGCCGCGCTCGTCGAGATGTAGCCGCTCGGCGAATCGCTGCAGCACGGCACGCCGGCCTCCCGTCTTGCGAGAAGCCGGCGTCCAGCGCTCACATCGATCCCGACCTCAGCTCTGGGTCTCTGCGCCAGACTGCGCCTGGCCGGAGGCCTGCTGAATGGCGTCGATCATCGCCTCGCCGTGCGCTTCGATGAACTTGTCCCACACCGGCTTCACCGCCTGCTGGAAGTCCGCGGTATCGACGTCCCGGTTCACCTGCATGCCCTTCTGCTCGAGCTCGCGGACCATCGATTCGCTGCGCTGGATGTTCATCTCCCGCTGCATGCGGGTGGCGTCTGCCGCCGCCTTGCGCACGATCTTCTGCTGCGCCGGGGTCAGGCCATCGAAACGCCGTTTGTTCATCACCAGCGTCAGCGCGGCATAGGCGTGATTGGTGAGTGATAGATACTTCTGCACCTCATTGAAGTTGAACGACACCACGATCCCCAGCGGGTGATCCTGGGCGTCGACCACACCGGTTTCGAGCGCGGTGTAGAGCTCATTGACCGGAATCTGCTGCGGGTTGGCGCCGAGCAGCTCGAACATGTCGTTGAGCGCGATGGAGTTGTTGACGCGCATGCGCAGACCCTCGAGATCCTTGGGCTCACGGATCGGGCCACGATTGTTGGTCATTTCGCGAAACCCGTTCTCGGGGAACGCCAGCCCCTCGAGACCGAACTCGCCGAGCTTGGCCATCACCTGCTGCCCCGGCTTGCCATCCAGCGCGCGGTAGGCGGCCTCATGGTCCGGGAACATGAACGGCAGCGTAAACGCCGCCGCTTCCGGCACCAGACCGGTGAAGTTGTTGAGCCCCGAGAGGGTGATATCGATGATCCCCGAACGGGTGCCGTCGATCATCTGGGCGTCGTTGCCGAGCTGGCCGTTGGGAAATATCTGCACCTGAAGCTCGCCGTCGCTCTCGCGCTCGACCTCTTTCTTGAAGGCTTCGGCCAGCACCTGCTGCAGATCGCTCTGCGGCGCGGGGTGGGCAAAACGCAGCGTGGTGGCTGCGGCGGCCGTGGTCGACAGCAGCGCCAGACCACACAGCACGGATGCCATGCCCAGCAGTGTCTTGTTCATTGTCATCGTCTCCTTGCTCTTGCCTAGCCGATCAGCCAATGCATCGGCACCGTGATGATCTGCGGCACCAGCACGAACAGCGCCAGCAGACCGATATAGACCAGTACGAAGGGGTAGACGCCGCGCACGGCTTCGGTCATCGAGGTGTTGCCCACCCCGCAGACCACGTTGAGCACGGTGCCCACGGGTGGCGTGATCAAGCCGATGCAGCAGTTGATCACGAACATCAGGCCGAAATAGATCGGATCGATCCCGGCCTGGATCACCAGCGGCATGAACAAAGGCACCAGAATCAGGATCGCCGGGGCCAGATCCATGACCATGCCCACCAGCAGTACCACCAGCATGATCGCCGCCATCAGCAGGATCGGATGCTCGACCAGCGGGCCGAGCATGGCGGCAAGCTGTTGTGGCAGTTGGGCGATGGTGATCACCCAGGAGGCGGCCATCGCCGCGCCCACCAGGAACATCACCAGCGCCGTCGAACGCCCGGCCCGGATCAGCACGCCGAGCAGCTTGCGCGGGCTCAGCTCACGGTAGACCAGCGCCGAGACCAGGATGGCGTAGACCGCCGCGACCACCGCGGCTTCGGTCGGGGTGAACACGCCGAAACGAATACCGACGATGATGATCAGCGGCAGCAGCAGCGCCCATACGCTTTCGCGCAGCGCCTTGAGACGCTCGCCGCGACTGGCGCGGGGCTGGGGGGCCAGGTCCGAGCGGCGCATCATCACCCGCCAGGTGATCATCAGCGCCAGCCCCATGAACAGCCCCGGCACGATACCGCCGATGAACAGCTTGGCGATCGAGAGATTGCCCGCCACCCCGAGAATGATCAGCGGCAGCGACGGCGGGATGACCGGGGCGATGATGCCGCCGGCGGCCAGCAGCCCCACCGAGCGCGACGCGGGATAGCCGCTCTTGCGCATCATCGGATAGAGGATACTGACCAGTGCCGCCGCATCCGCCACCGCCGAGCCGGACAGCCCGGCCAGCAGTAGCGACGTGAGGATGGCGACATAGCCGAGACCGCCGCGCCAGTGGCCGACCAGCGTCATCGCCAGGCGCACGATGCGGTCGGAGAGTCCACCGACCGCCATCACCTCGCCGGCGACCATGAAGAATGGAATCGCCAGCAGGGCGAAGTTATCGACGCCGTTGATCAGCGACTGGGCTAGAATGTCGGCGCTGAACAGCCCCATGTGCAGCATCAGCGCCACCGCCGCCGCGAGCAGCGCGAACGCCACCGGCAGGCTCAGCAGGATGGTGCCGATCAGCACTGCCAGAAAAAGCCCCAGCGTCATGGCCGTGTCTCCTCGGCGGTGTCAGCGTGATGAGATGTCTCCGGCCCACCCGGTGCCTCCGGCGCGCCGGGCCCCCCGGGCAGTACGGCGCCGAGGGCCGCGGTCACGCTCATCAGCGCCCCCGACACCACGCCGGCGAGATAGAACAGCGCCGTGGGCAGCCCGGTGAGCGGCGAGATGTTGTGCCAGTTGGCCAGGGTCTGGCGCCAGCAGCCGACCAGCAGCATCAGCGAGGCGACCAGGATCGCCAGCCACGCAAGCCGCCCGATGATGCTGCGCAGCCCCCGCGGTAGACGGTCGAACAGTTCGGACACCGCCAGGTGCTCGCCCTCCTTGAGGCACAGCGAGGCGCCGAGCATCACGATCCAGACGAAGCCCAGCCGCGACAGCTCGATCCCCGAGCGCAGCCCCGAGGCAAAGCCGTAGCGCAGCACCACGTTGACGAAGACCAGCACCATGGTGAGTAACATCAACAGCGCGATGATCCATTCGATACCGCGCCAGAACGCCTTCAGTGTCGTCATCTCGGCTCCTCCCGCCGCGCCCGGGCGCGGCGCTCGCGTTCAGGGCAGGCGATCCAGTTCAGCGATGTAGCGCTGGGTGACGCACAGATCCTGGTCGCCCAGCCCGCGCGCGCCAAGGTCGTCGAACAGCCGCGAGAGCGTTGCCAGCTGTGGCGTCACTACCCCGCCGCGGTCCGCCTCGTCGCGCGCGAAGGCGAGATCCTTGATCATGTAGCGGGCAACCCCCGTGGGGGTGTAATCCTTGTCGATCAGGCGCTGCTTGCGCGCTTCCAGCAGGCGCCCACCGGCATAGCCACCGCCCAGGCACTCGAGCAGCGACGCGACGTCGAGCCCGGCTCGCTCGGCGATCACCGTTGCCTCCGACAGCGCCACCATGGTCGAGGCCACCACCATCTGGTTGCACGCCTTGGCCACCTCGCCCGCTCCCAGCGGCCCCAGATGCACGGGGGTACCCAGGCTCGCCAGCAGCGGCCGCGCCGCCTCGAAGAGCGGTACCTCGCCGCCGACCATGATCGACAGCCGCCCGGCGTCGGCGCCATCGGTACCCCCGGAGAGCGGCGCGTCGAGCAGGCGGATACGCCCCGCGCTCGCCTGCTCGAGTTCGGCAGCCAGCTCGCGCACGCCCTGGGGTGACGAGGTGGAGCAGATCACGATCAGCAGCGCCTCGCCGGCACCGGCGACGATGCCCTGATCGCCCCACAGCAGCTCGCGCAGCGGGTCGAGATCGGGCAGCACCGTGATCAGTACGTCGCTGGCGGCAGCCAGCGCCCGCGGCGTCTCCGCCAGTTGGGCGCCGGCAGTGATCAGCGGCGCCAGCTTGTCGGGCGAGCGCCCATACACGCTCACCTGCGCAGCCACCCCGGCGGCCAGCAGATTGCGCGCCATGGGCATGCCCATGTTGCCCAGGCCGAGCATGCCGACCCGGCGCTTGCCGGGCCGGGCGAAGGCGGCCTCGAAGCTCGCCGCGGTGTCACTGAGAGCGTCAGCGGCAGCGGAATCGGTGGAAGACGGCATGGTGTTGACTCCTCGAACAGTGAATGGCTCGACCCAGCGACGACTGCTCAGCGCCCGGCGTCGCGGGCACCGCGCATGGCGGTATCGTGGGGGTCGGCGGCCAGGTTCATGGGGTTGGCGATACGCCGCGCCATGGCATCCAGCGCCGCCACGGCGTCCGCCTCCAGCGCGTCGTTACAACGCTCCTCCATCAGTGAGGTGCCAAGGGCATAGGCCTGCTCGCCGCTGTACTGCGGCGCCACCACCAGCGCCAGCCCGCGTACCCCGGGAAAGACCTCGCCCAGGTCAAGGCCGTAGCCGCGTTCGCGCACCCGGGCGATCTTGGCCACCAGCGCCTCGAGGTCGGTGACCGAGCGCTCGGTCCAACCCGGGCGAGTCGCCGGGTCGGCGAAACGCCGCCGAATCTCGGCATCGTCGAGGCGCGCCAGCAGCGCGTTGCCCACCGCGGTGATCGAGGCCGGAAAGCGGCTGCCGATGCTCGCGGTCATGCGCAGCGGCATACGCCCGGCATGGGCGGCGAGATAGAGCACCTCGGTGCCGTCGAGCACCGCCAGCTGGCAGATTTCGTCGTGCAGCAGTGGGGTCTCGTTGCACGCTTGGTAGAACGCCTGGACCGGATCGACGCCGCGCAGATAGGCGCCTCCCAGCTCGACCAGACGTCGCCCCAGGCGGTAGCCGCCGGCACTGCGTGCGATCAGCCCCTCGGCCTCCAGCGCCAGACAGATGTTGAACAGCGACGAGCGCGCCACCGACAGCTGCCGCGCCATCTCGCTCGCCCCCAGTGCGGTGTCACCGGCCTGCTCCAGCAGCGCCAGCACGCGAATCGCCCGGGTCACCGCCGGGCTGCGCTCGGCCTCTCCCGCCATCAGTAGAACTCCACCGTATCGACGCGATTACGCAGCGGCTCACCGTCGAGATAGCGCCGGGCGTTGTCGACGAAAAGCTCGGCGATCAGACGATCCTCGGCGGCGTTGAGCGCCGCGGTATGTGGGGTCAGTAGCACATTGGGCAGATCCCATAGCGGCGAGTCGGCGGTCAGCGGTTCGCTGGCGGTGACATCGAGTACCGCCAGGCCCAGATGCTCGGCGCGCAGGGCCTCGATCAGCGCCGGCTCGTCGACCACCGTGCCGCGGCCGACGTTGACGAAGGTGGCGCCCGGGGGCAGCGCGGCGAGGAAATCCGCATCCACCAGCTTGTCGGTGGCGGCGGTGCCCGGCAGCGAGCAGACCACGGCGTCGGCGCGTGCCGCCGCCGCGTGCAGCGCTTCCGGCGCCACGATCTCGTCGACGTGGTCGACCGCCCGGCCATGGCGCGAGACGCCGATCACCCGCGCGCCCAGCAGCGACAGCTTGCGCGCCACCTCGCGGCCGATCCCGCCGAGCCCCAGCAGCAACACGGTCTGTTCACTGACCTGTCCCATCGCCCAGCGTCCGCTCCAGTGGTGCGCGCGCTGCTGGGCCTGGACCCGTGGCAGCTGCTTGGCCCCGGCGAGTACACCGAACAGCGCGTACTCGGCCAGCGGCCCGCCGTGCACCCCGGCCGACGTAGTGAAAGCGACCCGGTCGAGCTGCTCGCGGGAGAGTTGCGCCGCTTTCACCTGGCCACCGCCACCGGCTGCCATCAGATGGACCCAGCGCAGGCGCGGGTTGGCCGCGACCACGCGCGCCAGCGCCGCCGGGTCGAGATCGGGAATGCCGTAGAGTACCTCGGCATCGGCGAGCAGCGCCTCGAAGCGCGCCTGGGCCTCGGTGCTGCGCTGAAAGCTGGGGTCGCCGGCGAAATCCGCCGGGTGGCGCATGGGCGGCAACAGCGCCTGATCACGGATCAGCTCGAGACGCGGCTCGCGGGCTTCGATCATGGCACACAGCGTCTCGCTCAACGGCGTGGCCACCGCCACTCTCAGCCTGTGGCTCGCCGATGGGTTTGCGTCACGCCCCGCCCCCGGCGCTGGTGTCTGCTGCATGGCTCGCTCCTCGTGTCGTGTCGGTCCGCGGTCTTGGCTTTACGGTCTTGGTTTTAGGGTCTTCGGCGCGCGGCTCTCGGTCCCCTCTCCGGGCGCCAGTCTGGCTGTCGCGAGCGCGACCATTGTCCAATGAGCTGAACGTCGTTCAGCGGACTGTACAATGCTAGGCTATCGACGTAACCCCGCCTTTGGTCGCGGTCTGGTTCGAGTATCTCGTCACAGGCAGTCCGCCTCCCGGTGCTTGAACCCGGGGGCGCAATCCGGGTCTGATGGCGGATCACAGGATGTCTGTACATGTCGCTAAACACCGCATCGGGAGACACTGCATGAAGCTTTTCGATATCAGCGGCCGCCTGGCCCTGGTGACCGGCTCGTCACGGGGATTGGGATTCACCCTGGCCCAGGGGCTGGCACGCCAGGGAGCGCGCGTGATCGTGCACGGGCGCCAGGCCGAGGCGGTGACGCGTGCCGCCGAGGCGATCCGCGCCGAGACCGGTGCCGACGTCGACAGCGTGACCTTCGATGTCACCGATAGCGCCGCCGTGCGCGAGGCGCTGGATGGGCTGACGGCGCGCCTGGGCACACCGGATATCCTGGTCAACAACGCCGGGCTCCAGCGGCGAGCCCCGTTCACCGAGTTCGATCCCGCCGACTGGGATGCGGTGCTCGCTACCAACCTCTCCAGCGCCTTCTATGTCTCGCGTGCGCTGGCTGAGCGCATGTCGCAGCGCGGGTCGGGCAAGATCGTCAATATCGGTTCGGTGCAGTCGCAGCTGGCACGCCAGACCATCGCCCCCTATGCCGCCTCCAAGGGCGGCGTGGTGATGCTGACCAAGGGCATGGCCGCCGACCTTGCGCGCTTCGATATCCAGGTCAACTGCATCTCGCCGGGCTACTTCAAGACCGACATGAACACCGCCCTGTGGCAGGACGAGGCCTTCAACAGCTGGGTGGAATCGCGCACGCCGGCCCAGCGCTGGGGTAACGTCGAAGAGCTGGTGGGTACGCTGGTCTATCTCTGCTCGGACGCCTCGGCCTTCGTCTCGGGCCAGAACATCTTCGTCGACGGCGGCATGACCTCGGTGGTCTGAGTCTCGAAGGCCTACGAGCCGACCGCCGACGATCTGGCTGTCGAAAGCCTGATTCATTCATCACCGCCGGATGCCGGGCATCGCACCGGGGCCGGCGGCGTCATACAGGAGCAACAAGGGCATGAAAGCGCTGGTGATACACGGCAAGCAGGATCTGCGAGCAGAGGCCTGGGACACCCCGGAACCGGGCGACGACGAAGTGCGCGTGCGCATCGCCTGGGGCGGCATCTGCGGCTCCGATCTGCACTACTACCACGAGGGCGCCAACGGTGCTTTCGTGGTGCGTGAGCCGCTGATTCCGGGGCATGAGCTCTCCGGCACGGTGGATCTCGACCCCAGCGGAGCGCTGGCTGCGGGCACCCCGGTGACCTTCCACCCGGCCACCTTCGGCGAGTGCCAGCCGGGGCTGGAACAGCACCCGCACCTGTGGCCACGCGGCGGCTATCTGGGGTCGGCCTCGACCACGCCGCACACCCAGGGGGGAATGAGCGAGTATCTGGTGGTCAAGCGCAGCATGATCCGCACCCTGCCGGCGACGCTGCCGCTCAAGCGCGCGGCACTGACCGAGCCACTGGCGGTGGCGCTGCACGGCATCCGTATCGCCGGCGGCGTCGAGGGCAAGCGCGTGCTGGTCTGCGGTTCAGGGCCGATCGGCCTGCTGGTGGCCGCCGCGGCGCTGGCCAAAGGCGCGAGCGAGGTCACCGCCACGGATGTCTGCGAGGGGCCGCTGGCGCGGGCGCGGGCACTCGGTGTGCACGCCACCGTGCGCATCGGTGAGGCGGAGCCAGCGGCAGAGGCGTTCGATGTGGCGCTGGAGTGCTCGGGCGTGCCCGCGTCGATCGATGTCGCCATCCGTGCCGTGCGGCGTGCCGGCGTGATCGCCCAGATCGGCATGATGGGTGCCGGTTCCCAGCCGCTGGAGCTGGCGACGCTGATCGCCAAGGAGATTCAGCTACGGGGCTGCTTCCGCTTCAACGACGAGGTCGACGAAGCGATCGAACTGCTCGACCGGGATGCGCGCTTCGATCAGGTGATCACCCATGAACTCGCCGCCGATGACGCGGTCGAGGCGTTCACGATCGCCAAGGATGCCCAGACCTCGGGCAAAGTGCTGGTGCGGTTGTGGCCAGAATGAGAGTGAGAGCGAGAATGAGAGAGAATGGCTAGCATGATTGGCCAGCGAGGGAACGGTCAGGCTGCGTCATCGGCGTGACACCACCTCTGTCCACCGCAGCGGCTCACTGCCGCGGCGGCTGGGCGTCGAAGGCTTCGCCAGTGGTGCCGCGACTCTCGCGGCCCATCAACCAGAGGTAGGTGGGCATGATCGATTCCGGCGTGGGCACCCGCTGCGGGTCTTCCTGGGGATAGGCCGCACGGCGCATGGCGGTGCGCGTACCGCCGGGGTTGATCGAGTTGAAGCGTAGCGCCGAGTCGCGATACTCGTCGGCGAGAATCTGCATCAGGCCCTCGGTGGCGAACTTGGACGTCGAGTAGGCGCCCCACTCGGCACGCCCGCGCCGTCCCACGCTGGACGAGGTGAACACCACCGAGGCGTCAGTGGACGCTTCGAGCAGCGGCAACAAGGCCTGAGTCAAACCGAGACTGGCGGTGAAGTTGACCTGCATCACCTGTGCCCAGACCTCGAGATCGGAGTCAGCGACCGACTTGCGCTCCCCCAGCAGGCTGGCATTGTGCAACAGACCGTCGAGCCGCCCGAAGGCCTGTTCGAGCTTGGCCGCGACGACCCCGAAGTCCTGCGCCGTGGCGCTCTCGAGATTGAGCGGGAAAATTGCCGGCTGCGGTGCCTTGGCCGCCTCGATGGCGTCATACACCGTTTCCAATCGGCTCAGGCTACGCCCGAGCAGCACCACGGTGGCACCGTGCCGGGCATAGGTCATGGCCGCCGCACGTCCGATGCCGGCGCTCGCCCCGGTAACCAGAATCACCTTACCCGTGAGCAGATCTGCGGGCGCCTGATAGTCGCTATGACAAGGCATGGTTCATCTCCTCCTGGTTCTGGTGATAGGCGATCGCACTCGCTAACGCCGAGGCGCGCGGGGGCGGCAAGTCACCGAGTCGCCGACCATCGGCCCGGCCGCCTCGCGCCTCTGGCCGGCATGAATCTACGTCAGTTGCCCAGCTGGTTGAGAAAATCCCCAGCCATCTGCGCGGCGCTACTCTTGGGGTAGTCGCTCTGTACGCGCTTGAGCAGCTCACGGCTGCCCTGGGTGTCGCCCTGACGCGCTTTCAACAGCCCCAGCTTGTAGAGCGCATCGGGTACCTTGCTGCTCTGCGGGTAGTCGTCGATGACGGTGTTGAAGGCGGTGGCGGCAGCGTCGAGCTGTGACTGCGCCGAGTAGAGTTCACCGAGCCAATAGTGAGCATTGGGGATCAGACTCGACTGCGGATAATCGGCGATGAAGCGTTTGAACGAACTGATGGCAGCGTCGAACTGGCGCGCCTGTACCTGCTGGAAGGCGGCCTGGTAGGCATCACGTCCATCACCGCTGCCACCTGCTGCCGGTGCGCTGGCACCGCTGTCAGCGGTCGTGGCGCTGGCTGCACCGGCGCTGCCGCCTGCGGCCCCGCTATCTCCGGCCCCACTGTTTTCGGTGACCTGGCTCGCCGCGCCGGTGTCGACGCTACTGCCCGACATGTCACCACCATTGCCGCTCCCGCTCCCCGAGAGACGGTCATCGAGATCGAGATACTGCTGCTGAGTCTGCTGCTTCAGCTGCTCGAGCTGATAGCGCAGCTCCTCGACCTGCCCGCGCAGCTCTTGGATCTGCTGGCGGTTGTCCTGTAATTCGTTGAGGATCGTCAGGGTGCCGCCGCCGCTTTCGCGTGCCTGCGTCTGACTGTAGAAACCGCCGGACGACTGACCGGTGAGGTCATCCACGACCGGCTGCTGAGCCCATACGGACAGCGGGAGCACCAGGGCTCCCGCGCCGCACAGTCTTTTCAGACCGTGTTTCATGCTGATCTCCGTCGACTATTACTTGTAGTCGAACACGACGCGACGGTTCTTCGCGTAGGCTTCTTCGGTGTGGCCCTGAACGGCAGGACGCTCTTCACCGTAGCTGACGATGGAGATCTGCGACGGGGATACGCCCTGGACGGTCAGGTACTGCTCGACCGACTGCGCACGACGCTCGCCGAGGCCCAGGTTGTATTCACGCGTGCCGCGCTCGTCGGCATAGCCTTCCAGCGTCACGTTGACGTTCGGGTTGGCCATCAGGTACTGGGCGTGGCCGCGCAGCACGGATTCGAACTCCGGACGGATTTCGTCGCTGTCGAACGCGAAGTAGATCGTGTCGACGCTGGGACGCTGCTGGTTGGCGTTCATCTGCGAACCGTTTGCGCCTTGACCGGAGGTCATGCCCTGGCCGGACATGTTGCCGGAGGTGCCATCCATGTTCCCTTCCTGGGTGCCGCCGCTGCTGGAACAGCCCGCAACCACTGCCAGTGATAGCGCGACCGCTAGCGTCTTGGCGTAAGTCTTGAATTGCATTGTCATCTCCTTGCTCGGATGTCGAATGACACAGTCGACTTTCGTCGTTTAGTTCAAATATGGTGACCATGCGGGTTCCCGCACGTCACCTTGTTGTGAGGGCAGCCGGAAGGACGCGCGTCCATCGGAAGAGACTGCCCCCAACACCCCTTGCGACCCTTGTTGCGTCGCGAAGATTACCATGGTGCCGTTCGGTGCGACACTAGGTGATTCATCCCAACGTGTATCAGTCAAGACTGTTACACGGCTGGTGTCCAGGTCCTGTTTTGCGACGTGAAAACCATTCTCGTCGCGGGTGATCATGAACAGCGCCTTGCCGTCCGGCGAGAAACGCCCATCGGAGTTGTAGCTGCCGGTGAACGTGACGCGCTGAGCCTCGCCGCCGCTGGCCGGCATGCGATAGAGCTGGGGTGCGCCGCTACGGTCGGACGTGAAGATCAGCGAGCGGCCGTCCGGCGACCAATCGGGCTCGGTCTCGATGGCGCGGTTGTTGGTCAAGCGGGTGAGCTGACGCGAGGCCAGATCCATCACGTAGATTTCCGGCTGGCCATCCTTGGACAGCGACATCGCCATCTTGCGCCCGTCCGGCGACCACGCCGGCGCGCCGTTGATACCCGGGAAAGAAGTCAGGCGCAGGCGCTCGCCGGTGGCCACGTTCTGCACGTAGATGGCGGAGTTGCCGGACTCGAAGGAGACGTAGGCGAGTTTGCTGCCATCAGGCGACCAGGCCGGCGACAGAATCGGGTCGTCGGATGAAAGCACCTGCTGGGCATTGTAGCCATCGGCATCGGCGACGTAGAGCGCATAGCGCGCGTTGTCACCGCTGCCCGAGGCCGCGACATAGGCGATACGGGTCGAGAAGGCACCGCGAATGCCGGTGATCGCTTCGAAGATCTGGTCGCTGATGTAGTGGGCGCTGGCGCGCAGATCGCTGGCGCTGGAGGTCACCGTTTCGCCGAGCATGCGCTTGCCGCCGGCGATGTCCATCAGTTCGTACTGGATACGATAGTCGCTGCCCTGGGGCTCGATCTTGCCGACCACCAGATAGCGCGCGTTGACCCGCTTCCAGTCATCGTAGAACACGTCCTTGCTGCTGCTCGGCAGCGAGATCAGCGCGCTGCGGCTGAGCGGCTCGAACTGACCGCTGTGCTCGAGGTCATCGCTGACGATCTGCGCCACATCCTGAGGCAGACCGCCCGCCCCCTGGGACTCGAACGGCACGATGGCGATCGGAATCGCCTGGTCGCTGCCGCGGGTGATCTCGATGGTGAGATTCTGTGCCTGGGCGTTCGCCGCCAGGCACAGCGCGACGAGCGATGCCAGCCAGGCAGCCGCCAGTCGTCGCAAGCTTTGAGACATCCGTTGTTTCATCACTGTATATCCCCGGGTGTGAACTTGAGATTGAAATCGCGGAACCGTCGCTGCAGTCCGGCATCCAGCTGCTGCAGCTCACGGAACGGTGCCGCCGCCTCTACCGCCTGCGTCGCCGAGCGGTCGAAACTGGGGTTGCCACTGCTGCGGGTCACGGTCGCCGCGAGCAGCTCCCCTGACGGCCCCAGCCGCACTCTGACCTGCGTTACCAGCGAACCATCGGCGTTGGGTGGCAGGTGCCACTGATCCTCGACCGCACGCTTGACCAGATTGATGAAGCTGTTGGAGGCCTGATTCGACTGCTGCGCATTGGCAATACGCTCCTCTTCGTTGGCAATCGAGTCATTGAGCGCATTCTGGCTTGCCGCCTTGGCTGCGGCCTCGGCCTTTTTCTTGGCTTCCGCTGCGGCCTTCTTCTTGGCCTCTTCCGCCTGACGTTTCTTCTCCGCCTCGGCCTTCTTCTTGGCTTCCTCGGCCTGGCGCTTCTTCTCCGCCTCGGCTTTCTTCTTGGCCTCTTCTGCCTCGCGCTTCTTCTCCGCCTCGGCTTTCTTCTTGGCCTCTTCTGCCGCGCGCTGCTTCTCGGCCTCGGCCTGCTTCTTGGCTTCTTCCGCCTCGCGCTGCTTCTCGGCCTCGGCTTTCTTCTTGGCCTCTTCGGCCTGGCGCTGCTTCTCGGCCTCGGCCTGCTTCTTGGCCTCTTCGGCCTTCTGCTTCTGGATCTGCACCTGCCGCTGCTGCTCGGCTTCCGCTGCCTTTTGCTGACGTGCCGCTTCGGCGCGCTCCGCGGCTGCCTGTTCGGCCGCCTGCTGACGCCGCTGAGCCTCGGCACGAGCAGCATCGGCCGCTGCCTGCTGTTCGGCTTGCGCCTGTGCCGCCTGCTGTTCGGCCTGCTCACGGGCGGCTTCCTGCGCCTGCTGCTCGGCAGCCTGCTGCGCGGCCTCCTCGGCCTGGCGCTTGGCCGCACGCGCTTTGGCCTCCTTGGCATATTGAGCCTTGTCGGTCGCGGTCACATCACTGACCAGCGTCGCCTGCACCACCGAAGAGGAGCTGGGGGTCGGCTCGCTCTCCGGCAGGCGCAACATCGTCAACAGCAGGGCCACAATGTGCACCCCGATCGCCAGGACGACGGGCAAGCCGTAGCCGACACGGCGCGTTCGCTTCGCCATGCTGACTCCTTACCCCTTGTTGTCACCCGAGGGCGGTTCGGAAATCAACCCGACGTTCGCCACGCCGGCCATCTGCAACGTGCTCATCAACGTCACCACCTGACCATAGGAGGCGTTCTTGTCGCCCCGGACCATGACCGGCGTGTTGGGCTTGCGCTCGAGAATCGCCACCACCTGATCACCCACGGTCTGCAGGGTCACCGGCTTGTCCTTGTCACCCAGCGAGATGTAGTACTCGCCTTTATTGTCGACCGAGACGATGATCGGCTCCTGCTCCTGGGTATCGATGGGCTCCGAGGTGACCTGCGGCAGGTCGACCTTGACGCCCTGGGTCAGCATGGGCGCGGTGATCATGAAGATCACCAGCAGCACCAGCATGACGTCGATGAAGGGGACGACGTTGATTTCGCCCATCGGCTTGCGCCGGTGGTGTCGGCTATAGGGTCCACCCATGACTCACCTCCGGCTCAGGCCGACTGACTGCTGCCGCGACCCTGCAGATTGCGGTGCAGGATCGAGTGGAACTCTTCGGCGAAATCTTCGTACTCGCCGAGCAGACGGCTGGCGATGGAAGAGAGACGGTTGTAGAAGATCACCGCGGGGATGGCCGCGAACAGGCCCATGGCGGTCGCCACCAGCGCCTCGGCGATCCACGGCGCGACCGTAGAGAGCGTGGCCTGCTGGGCCATGGAGAGGCTCTGGAACGACCCCATGATGCCCCATACGGTACCGAACAGGCCGATGTAGGGGCTTGCCGAGGCCACCGTGGCCAGCAGCGTCAGGTTGGCGTTGAGACGATCCTCTTCGCGTGACAGTGCCACGCGCTGCGAGCGCTGCACGCCATCGAGCACCGCCTCGCTGCTGCGGGTCTTGGGCATCAGCCGATTGAACTCGCGAAAGCCGGCGCGGAAGACATGCTCGGCACCCTGGGCTTCATGGTTCTCCGGCACGTCCTGATAGAGCTCGTTGAGATCGATGCCGGACCAGAAGCGCTCGTCGAACTCGCGCTGCGCCTTCTTGGCCCGCGCCAGTGCAAAGCTGCGCTGGAAGATCACCACCCAGGAGGCGACCGAAGCGGCCAGCAGCAGCAGCATGACCACCTGGACGACCAGGCTGGCGTTCATGATCAGATGGGGGATGGACATGGAGTCGTTCACGTGAATCCTCGAATCACTGGCTATGAATGTCTGGCGTCAGCACCGCGCGAAGCGCCTGTGGCCACCGCCTGGGTTTCAGGCTCTGCGTGTCGACGCATGCTATATCGACCACCGCCTCGCATAATGTATCCCCGCGATACCGCACCGCCTGGGTGAATCGCACCGAGCAGGCGGCGAGCTGCTCGACGACGGCACTCACTTCCAGCCGATCGTCGAGCCGCGCCGGGCGTGCGTAGCGACAGCTGAGGTTATGCACCACCAGCTGTACGCCCTGTTCGAGCAGCTCGCGCTGGGCAAAGCCCTGGGCGTTCAGCCACTCGCTGCGTGCACGCTCCATGAATTTCAGATAGTTAACGTAGTACACGATGCCGCCGGCGTCGGTGTCTTCGATGTACACCTTGAGCGGCAGGAGAAATTCGCTCACCCGCTCTCGCCCCCTTCGGGTGCCTGATCGTGCGGCGCCAGGCCAAAGTGGGTATACGCCGAACGGGTCACCACCCGCCCCCGCGTGGTACGCATCATGAACCCCTGCTGGATCAGATAGGGCTCGATCACGTCCTCGATGGTATCGCGCTCCTCGCTGATCGCCGCCGCCAGGCTGTCGACCCCCACCGGCCCGCCGTCGAACTTCTCGATCATCGCCAGCAGCAGCCGGCGATCCATGTGATCGAGGCCGTGGCTATCGACATTGAGCATGTTCAGCGCCTGATCGGCGATCTGCGCGCTCAGGGTGCCGTCGCCCTTCACCTCGGCGAAGTCGCGCACACGCCGCAGCAAACGATTGGCGATACGCGGCGTGCCGCGGGCGCGGCGCGCGATCTCACGCGCCCCGGCGGCGTCGGCGGGCACCCCGAGCAGCCGCGCCGAACGCGCGACGATTTCGCTCAGCTCGTCGATGGCGTAGAACTCCAGGCGCTGGACGATACCGAAGCGATCGCGCAGCGGCGAGGTCAGGAGCCCCGCGCGGGTGGTGGCGCCGACCAGCGTGAACGGCGGCAGATCGAGCTTGATCGACCGCGCCGCGGGGCCATCGCCGATCATGATGTCGAGCTGAAAATCCTCCATCGCCGGATAGAGCACCTCCTCCACCGCCGCCGACAGCCGATGAATCTCGTCGATGAAGAGGACATCACCCGGCTGCAGATTGGTGAGCATGGCGGCGAGATCGCCGGCCCGCTCCAGCACCGGGCCCGAGGTCGATTTGATATCGACCTCCATTTCGGTGGCGATGATATTGGCCAGCGTGGTCTTGCCCAGCCCCGGGGGGCCGAAGACCAGGGTGTGATCGAGCGAGTCACCGCGATTGCGCGCCGCCGAGATGAAGATATTCATCTGCTCGCGCACCCGCGGCTGACCGATATAGTCACCCAGCCGGCGCGGGCGAATGGCATGATCGGCCTGCTGCTCACCCTGTCGCGGCGAGGCTTCGATAAGACGATCGGGTTCGATCATGTCGGCTTACCCGGCCATCTGGCGCGCCAGCGCCGCCTTGATCAGGGCTTCGGTGGGCAGGCCCTCGTCGAGCCCGGACAGCATGCGCGACGCCTCGGTCGGCTTGTAGCCCAGCGATACCAACGCTGCTTCGGCATCGGCGAACGGATCCCGCGGCTTGACCACGGGCTGGCGCGGCGTCTCCAGCAGCGACCCCTGCTCTTCCTGCCAGTGGGGAAAGCGATCGCGCATCTCGACGATCAGGCGGTCGGCGGTCTTCTTGCCCACACCCGGCAGTTTGGTCAACGCCTTGCTGTCGCCCTCCATGACGCAGCCGACGAAGGCGTCGCGATCCATGCCGGAGAGGATCGCCAGGGCGAGTTTCGGCCCCACGCCATTGACCTTGATCAGCGCGCGAAACAGCTGGCGCTCCTCGTCACGCCCGAAACCGTAGAGCAGATGCGCATCCTCGCGCACGCTCAGGTGGGTGTAGAGGCGGACCTCCTCGCCCACGGCGGGTAGCGCGACCAGTGTCGTCATCGAGGTTTCGAGTTCATAACCGACGCCATTGACGTCGACCACGATCCAGGGAGGGAGCTTTTCCAGCAGGGTGCCGTGCAGGCGTCCAATCATTCCATTCAACGTCCTTTCCGTGACGGCGTCCACTATACGCATCGCCGAATCGGCTGACTAGCTGCTACATGGCCCCCTGCCTGACGATATTCAGCCCACCTGTGCCACCCACTCATTGAGGTTGTAGTAGTTGCTGATGCGCGCGACCTTGCCGCCTTTGATCTCGAAGAAGGCCCCGGCCGGCAGGACGTAGGTCTGGCCGTTGGCCGGCGGCAGGCCTTCGTCGTCGGCCAGGTACTCACCGTGCACCACGAACTCAGCAGCGGCGCGGTCGCCGGCGGCGTTCTGCATCACCACGATATCGGCCAGGCGCTCGCGGTAGCAGCGGTTCATCTTGTCCATGAAGGCGGCGAAGGTAGCCTTGCCGATCTGGCGCTCGCCCTGGTTGATGTCGTGCACCACATCCTCGTCCAGCAGGTCGAGAAAGGCGGGCATGTCGCCGGCGTTGAATGCGGCGTAGTAGGCCTGAACCAGTTCGGTGGCGGTCATGGCTAGGTTCCTTGCGTAGCGTGGTTAGGGAACCACTGCATAAATGCCTGCGCGAGCGAATCGCTGCGTTGCGTGGTACTCGAACACTCGCCTAACCCCATGTTATATCTCGTGTTCTGTGTTCCATGCGCCTTGCGCTTCATCTCGCTCGTCGATTTATTCAGCGCTTCCTTAGTGATGGGTTGGCTCGCATGATAAGTTCGCGCCTTCCAGCCGGCATAGTCGCCGGCGTCACCCTGCTGCTGGCGAACGACTCCAGATGGACATCGAACTGCTCCGGGGATCGCAGATTGCGCCCCATGTCGAAGATCTGGCGCATTTGCGGATCACGGTCTTCCGCGAATTTCCCTACCTCTACGACGGCAGCCTCGACTACGAGGCCGAGTATCTCGACACCTACGTGCGCAGCGCGGACAGCCTGTGCGTGCTGGTACGGGACGCGGGCCGCGTGGTCGGCGCTTCCACGGCGCTGCCGCTGACCGATGAAACCATGGAATTCCAGCACCCCTTCCTCACGGCAGGCTGGGATCCTGCGCGCATCTTCTACTGCGCCGAGTCGGTGGTATTGCCGGCCTGGCGCGGGCGTGGTCTGGGCGTGCGCTTCTTCGCCGAGCGCGAGGCGCATGCGCGCCGGCTGGATCGCTTCGACTGGTGCGCCTTCTGCGCCGTGCAGCGCCCGGCCGACCACCCGCGCCGGCCCGCCGACTACCAGCCGCTGGACGCCTTCTGGGCGCGCCGCGGCTATCGTCATCATCCCGAACTGCATACCCAGTATCGTTGGCGCGATCTGGACGAAACCGAGGAGTCGGCCAAGCCCATGTCGTTCTGGCTCAAGGAACTCACCTCATGATCAAGGTTGCTGCCTGCCAATATCACATCGACCTGCTGACGAGCTGGGACGTCTATGCCGAACACCTGACCGAGCTGTGCGAGGCCGCCGCCGGCCAGGGCGCCGAGCTGTTGCTGCTGCCGGAATACGCCGGCATGGTGCTCACGGGCCAGCTACCGCAGGCCCAGCGTAGCGACCTGCACGGCTCGATCGCCGGCATCCAGGCGCTGCTGCCACGCTGGCTGGAATTGTGCGAGAGCCTGGCGCGGCGGCTGCAGATCTATCTGCAACCCGGCTCGGTGGCCGTGCGGGATGACGATGGCGCCTATCGCAATCGCGCCTGGCTGTTCGGCCCGGACGGCTGCCTGGGCAGCCAGGACAAGTTGATGATGACCCGCTTCGAGCTGGAGCAGTGGCAGATAGCGCCCGGTAGCGGGCTCCAGGTGTTCGACACGGCATTGGGCAAGCTGGGTATCCTGATCTGCTATGACAACGAGTTCCCGCTGCTGGCGCGCACCCTGGCCGAGGCCGGGGTGGATCTGATCCTCGCGCCCAGTTGCACCGATACCGAAGCGGGCTTCTATCGTGTGCGTATCGGGGCCCAGGCGCGCGCGCTGGAGAACCAGATTGCCGTGCTGCAGTCGCCCACTGTCGGCCTGGCGCCCTGGTCGCCGGCGCTGGACGAGAATATGGGCCGCGCCGCGCTCTACGTCCCATCGGATTACGGCATGCCGGCCAATGGGGTGATCGCCGAGAGCGAAGTGCTGAGCCTAACGCACAGCCGCTGGCTGATCGCCGAGCTGGATCTGGCCGAGGTGCGCCGGGTGCGTGAAACCGGCCAGGTATTCACCCGGCGCGACTGGCCGAAGCAGTTCGACGAAAACCGGCGGGTGCTGCGTTGAACGCGCCAGAGACATTACCGGGCTCCCCGCGGGCTGCTTATGAGCAAGCGTTGACCGAAGGCTTCGTCGCCGATGCTGCCCAGCGCCGGGCGGTGGCAGCGCTGCAACAGTGCTTCGAGGCCGTGCATCGCAGCGAATACCCGCCCGGCGTGTATCTCTGGGGACCGGTGGGACGCGGCAAGACCTGGCTGATGGACGCCTTCTACAACGCCCTGCGTGTGCCGGCGCGGCGCCAGCACTTCCATCACTTCATGCAGTGGGTGCATCGGCGTCAGTTCCAGCTCACCGGTAATGCCGACCCACTGCGTCTGCTGGCCGAGGAGCTAGGACGCGAGGTGCGCGTGCTGTGCTTCGATGAACTGTTCGTCAGCGATATCGGCGATGCCATGTTGCTGGGTCGCCTGCTCAGCCTGGTGGTGCAGCAGCGCGTGGTGCTGGTGGCCACCTCCAATCAGCCGCCGGATCAGCTCTATGCCGATGGTTTCAACCGCGAGCGTTTCCTGCCGGCCATTGCCGCACTCGAAGCGCACATGCAGGTGGTGGCCGTGGACGGCGAGCAGGATCATCGCCTGCACCCCGGCGCTGAGGTACAGCGTTACTGGGTGCAGCAGCCCAAGGCGCTATTTGAGCTGTTCGCCCGCCTGAGCGAGGGCCAGGTGGTCAGCCATGAGCCGGTCGCACTGGGTCATCGGCGTATCGCCAATCTGGGCCACAGCCCGGCAGCGCTGTGGTGCCGCTTCAGTGAACTGTGCGAACGGCCGCTGGCCGCGTCGGACTTTATCGCGCTATGCGGGCGCTTTCCGGCCATTCTGCTTGAGGAGGTACCGCGCCTGGGCGGTGAGCCGCGCGAAGGGCGCATCGCCCGCGGCACCGAGGATGGCGCCGAACGGGTCGACGCCGGCGACAGACAGTTGCCGGCACTGTCGCGCAACGACGATGCGGTGCGCCGTTTCATCGCTCTGGTCGACGAGTGCTACGACCGCCGCGTGCCGCTGTATATCGAAGCCGAGGTGGCGCTGGATGAGCTTTACACCCAAGGCTACCTCGATTTTGCCTTCCGCCGCGCGTTCAGCCGTCTGCGCGAGATGCAGCTAGAGCGCTTCGGCCGCTCATAGCAGCGTGCCTGTCACTCGTGAATGGGACTGAGCACATTGGATTCTTCCCCGTCTCTCACTCTGGCTTGAAGTCGCGCCAACGATTGCGGCCAACGCTGCCGCTACCACGCCGGCGACTGCTGGTCGCTACCAGCCCCTGACGCGCGTAGGCATGGGTGAGCGCGATGGCCAGCGCGTCGGCGGCATCCTCGGGGGGTAACGCGTCCAGCGTGAGTAGCGCCGTTACCATATGCTGGACTTGGGCCTTTTCGGCACCGCCGGTGCCCGTAACCGCCTGCTTGATCTGGCGCGCGGCGTATTCGTGCACCGGGAGGCCGTGATTGGCGGCGCAGACGATCGCGGTGCCGCGGGCTTGGCCCAGCTTGAGCGCGGAGTCAGGGTTCTTGGCCATGAACACGCGCTCGATGGCGAACTCCTGAGGTCGATAGCGCCCGATCAGCTCGGCGACGCCGGCATAGACCTGGGCCAGCTTCTGCGCCAGATCGTCACCGGAGATACGAATGCAGCCGCTGGCGACGTAGCGTGGCCGTGTCGCGTCGACGTCGATCACGCCGTAGCCGGTAACGCGCGAGCCCGGATCGATACCCAGCAGGATCATCGCCCTGCCCTCGCCATCGCGCTTTGGCCCCTGTGCGTCATGCGGATGATCATCGCTCGCTCCGTCGTGCGCTTCATGCTGGGTTCACCTTATTCCGTGCGGCGGGTACGGGGGCGACTCGAGGGGTATACCGCGCAATTGAGCGTATCGCCCGGCAGCGTATCCCCTAGCCGCCACGCATAAAAGAACCGGCGCCTCGCGGGGCGCCGGTTCGGGGCACGTCGAACGCCGGGCGATATTATTCGCCGGCGCTCTCCGGCTTGGCCTTGGGACGCAGACGGATGTGCAGATCGCGCAGTTGCTCCTTGCTCACCTCGCCCGGGGCGTCGGTCATCAGGTCCGCGGCGCTCTGGGTCTTGGGGAAGGCGATGACGTCGCGAATGGTACGCGAACCGGTCATCAGCATCACCAGACGGTCGAGGCCGAAGGCCAGGCCACCGTGGGGCGGCGCACCGAACTTGAGCGCGTCGAGCAGGAAGCCGAACTTCTCTTCCGCCTCTTCCTTGCCGATGCCGAGCACGTCGAAGACCACGCGCTGCATCTCCTGGTCGTGGATACGGATCGAGCCGCCACCCAGCTCGGTTCCGTTGAGCACCATGTCATAGGCCCGCGACAGCGCCGTAGCCGGCGAGGCCTTGAGCGCTTCCGGCGCGCAGGAAGGCGCAGTGAACGGGTGGTGCAGCGCGGCCAGGCGGCCGTTGTCGTCGGCTTCGAACATCGGGAAGTCGACCACCCACAGCGGCGCCCAGTCGGCGGTGTAGAGGTCGAGATCCTCGCCCAGCTTGACGCGCAGCGCGCCCAGCGCCTCGTTGACCACCCGCGCCTTGTCGGCGCCGAAGAAGACGATATCGCCATCCTCCGCGCCCACGCGGTCGAGCAGCTCCTCGATCACGCCTTCCATGAACTTGACGATCGGCGACTGCAGCCCGTCGAGCCCCTTGGCGCGCTCGTTGACCTTGATCCAGGCCAGGCCCTTGGCGCCATAGATACCCACGAACTTGGTGTAGTCGTCGATCTCCTTGCGCGAGAGCTTGGCCCCGCTGCTGACCTTGAGCGCGGCGACACGGCCGTCGTCGGCCTTGGCCGGGCCGGAGAAGACCTTGAAGTCGACCGATTGCATCAGGTCGTCGACGTCGACCAGCTCCAGCGGAATACGTAGGTCCGGCTTGTCGGAACCGTAGCGCTGCATCGCCTCGCTGTAGGGCATGCGCGGGAACTCGGGCAGCGCCACGTCGAGCACGTCCTGGAACAGCTGACGCACCATGGTCTCGGTAATGCCCATGATGTCGCGCTCTTCGATGAACGACGCTTCGATGTCGATCTGGGTGAACTCGGGCTGGCGATCGGCGCGCAGATCCTCGTCACGGAAACACTTGGCGATCTGGTAGTAGCGATCGAAGCCCGACACCATCAGCAGCTGCTTGAACAGCTGTGGCGACTGCGGCAGCGCGAAGAAGTGGCCTTCGTGGGTACGGCTGGGCACCAGATAGTCGCGCGCCCCTTCGGGGGTGGCGCGGGTCAGGATCGGGGTCTCGATATCGAGAAAGCCCTCGCCCTCCAGATAGGCGCGCACGCTGTGGGTGATCCGCGAACGCAGGCGCAGCTTCTCGATCATCTCCGGACGGCGCAGATCGACATAGCGATACTTGAGACGCACCTCTTCGCCGACCTTGCCGTGCTCGTCGAGCTGGAACGGCGGCGTGGCGGCGGTGTTGAGTACCTCCACGTCCTTGGCCAGCACTTCGATCATGCCGGTGGGCATGTTGGGGTTCTGGGTGCCTTCGGGACGCAGGCGAATGCGCCCGCGAATCCGCAGCACGTATTCGCTGCGCGCGCGATCGGCGGTGGCGAAGGCCTCCGCCGTATCGGGATCCACCACCACCTGAGCGACACCGTCTCGATCGCGCATATCGAGGAAGATGACCCCACCGTGATCGCGGCGGCGATGCACCCACCCGCAAAGCGTGACTTCTTGATCGATCAATGACTCGTTCAACTGGCCGCAATAATGACTGCGCATGAGGGATCCTGTGTTATGAATGCTATGGCTCAGGCCGAAGCCTTGCTCTCACCGGCAGGCTTGGCGCTGCCGCTCTCGCTCGACGCTGGCATGCTGGCGCTGTCACCGGCGAGGTTCTTCTTGCTGCCCGACTTGAAATCGGTCTCGTACCAGCCGCCACCCGCGAGCCGGAACCCGGCAGCCGATACCAGGCGCGACAGCGTCGGCTCGGTACAGGCGGGGCAGTCGGTCAACGGCGCGGCGCTGATCTTCTGGAGCTTCTCCAGGCGATGGCCGCAGGCTTTGCACTCGTACTCGTAGATGGGCATGGTCGTGTCACTCTCTCAAAGATGCGCGATCGAGTCGCGCCACGTCGCAGCGGCATCACGGCATCGATGATCGCGATGCGCAGCCGCTGCACCCCTTGCGCTCGCCCGGGCCATTCCGACACGCATCCAGACAGCCGGGCGATCTTCCAGGCAAATAGGGGCGGCGCACGGGCTTTCCAAGCCGGAATCGATACGCGCTGCCGCGCGCCCTTTCCAAGCCGTGTTCGAAAGCCGCATAGTATAGCGCGCAGCGGCCGGTCGCGGGCAATATTACCGGCTCAGGAAATCGCTGTCGCCCGCCGCGACGTGGCGACTGTGGCCCCGGCCCGGACGGAGGGTACGGGGCCCGCACGCTGGAGAGAGGAAGCCTGCATGAAAGCCGTTCTGCTGGACGCCGCGTCACTCGGTGACGATATCGATCTCAGCCCTCTGCGCGCGCTGGTCGACGACCTGGAGGTCCATGCGCTGACCGCCCCCGAGCAGCGCCGCGAGCGCCTTGCCGGCGCCCAGGTGGCACTGGTCAACAAGGTGGTGATCGACGCCGAGCTGATCGACGCCCTGCCCGATCTCGAGCTGATCTGCGTGCTCGCCACCGGTACCAACAATATCGACACGCAAGCCGCCGAGCGGCGTGGCATCGCCGTGCGTAACGTCACCGCCTATGGTACCGCCAGCGTCGCCCAGCACACCCTGATGCTGATGCTGGCACTGGCCGCGCGCCTGCCGCACTACCAGTCCGCGCTGCGCGACGGCGCCTGGCAGCGCAGCGAGATTTTCTGCCTGCTCGATCAGCCCACGCTGCAGCTCGCCGACAAGCACCTGGTGATCGTCGGCAGCGGTGAGCTGGGCTCCGCGGTGGCCCGGCTGGGTGAAGCCTTCGGCATGCGCGTGACCTTCGCGGCGCGCCCCGGCAACGAGGCCAGTGACACGCGCCCGCCGCTCGCCGACCTGCTGGGCGAGCTGGACGTGCTCAGCCTGCACTGCCCGCTGACCGAGGCCACCCGCGGCCTTGTCGATGCCCGGGCGTTGGCGGCGATGAAGCCCGAGGCGCTGCTGATCAACTGCGCCCGCGGCGGTATCATCGACGAACACGCCGCGCTCGAGGCGCTGCGTCAGGGCCGGCTCGGCGGACTCGCCGTCGATAGCCTGCCGAGCGAGCCGCCGCGGGAGGGCCATGCCCTGCTCGACGCCTTGCACGAGTCACTCAATCTCATCGTCACCCCGCACAACGCCTGGATCAGCCCCGAGGCACGTCAGCGCGTGGTGACCCTGACCGCCGACAATCTCCGCGCCTGGCGGCATTGACCCAGATTCTCCAGCAGTGAGTTAGCCATGATCTACAACTACGGCTCGATCAATATCGACTACGTCTATCGCGTACCGCACCTGGTGCGCCCCGGCGAGACGCTGTCCAGTACCGGCTTTCGTCAGGTGCTCGGCGGCAAGGGCGCCAACCAGTCACTGGCGCTGGCCCGCGCCGGTGGCCAGGTGGCCCACTGGGGGCGCCTGGGCCAGGCCGATCGCTGGGCGCTGGAGCCGCTGACCAAGGCGGGCGTCGACACCGCCCATGTGGAGCTGACCGCCGAGGCCAGCGGTCACGCGCTGATCCAGGTCGACGACGACGCCGAGAATGCGATCATTCTCTACCCCGGCGCCAACCACGGCTTCAGCGACAAGCATCTCGAGGCGCTCATCGGCGCCGCTGACGACGACAGCTGGCTGCTGATGCAGAACGAGTGCAACGCCGCCGAACGCATCATCCGCTTGGCCAGTGAACGCGGTCTGGCGATCGCCTTCAATCCGGCGCCGCTGGGCCCTGAAGTGGCCACCCTGCCGCTATCGCTGTGCCGTATCCTGTTTCTCAACCGCGGCGAGGCCGCAGCGCTGGTCGAACTCGACGAAGAGAGCGAGGTCGATACGCTGCTCAGCGCCCTGGCCGAGCGCCTGCCGGAGGTGGAGATCGTGCTCACCCTGGGGCGAGACGGTGTCTGTCATCAGCTCGCCGGCGAGCGCATCCGCGCCTCGGCGCATCAGGTCGAGGCGGTCGACACCACCGCGGCCGGCGATACCTTCATCGGCTACTTCATGGCCGCACGCCAGCGTGGCGACGACGTCGAACAGGCCCTGCGACTGGCCAGCGCGGCCTCGGCCCTGTGCGTGCAGCAGGCCGGCGCGGCGCCGAGCATTCCGCTGGCCGCAGCGGTCGAATCGGCGCTCGATAGTCTGCCGCCGTTGCGTATCGAGCGCGCCTGACCCCGAGGCCCCGGCAGCGAGCGCCGGGGCCAGTCCATCGTTATCCGTATCGAGAGAGAGCATGACCACGCCTATCATTTTCGACACCGACCCGGGTGTCGACGACGCCCAAGCCATCGCCATCGCCCTGGCCCACCCGGAGATCGAGCTGCTGGGGATGACGACCACCTTCGGTAACGTCACCATCGAGGTCGCGACCCACAACGCCCTGCTGCTGGCCGAGCTGGGCGGGCAAAAGATCCCCGTTGCCCAGGGCGCCGCCACGCCCATGGCCAAGCCCAAGAACCCGCCGCCGGGGCATATCCACGGCGACAACGGCCTGGGCAACATCGCCCTGCCCGAGATCAGCACCCAGGCGCTGCCCCAGAGTGCCCCGCAGTTCATCGTCGAGCAGGTCAACGCGCGTCCGGGCGAAGTGGTGCTGGTGGCGGTCGGGCCGCTGGGCAACCTGGCCGCGGCACTGCAGCTCGACCCGTCGCTGGTGGACAAGGTCAAGCAGGTGGTGGTGATGGGCGGTTCGATCCGCGAGGGCGGCAACGTGACGCCAGTGGCGGAGGCCAATATCTTCAACGACCCGCACGCCGCTAAGGCGGTACTGGAGGCGCGCTGGCCGCTGACCCTGGTGGGGCTCGATGCCACCCATCGCTGCGTGCTCGACCCCGACAGCATGGCGCGGATCGTCGAGTCTCAAGGCAAGTTGGGACGCGTACTCGGGGAGAGTTACGCCTTCTATCGCGCATTCTATCAGCAGGCGCTAGGCATCGATGGCTGCTGCCCCCACGACAGCTGTGCCCTGGCCTGGCTGCTGCGTCCGGAGCTGTTCACCACCACCCGCGGCACGCTCAGCGTGGTCACCGAGGGCCTGGCCGAGGGACAGACGATCCTGGCCCCGCAGACACGAGAATTCGTGGATGCGCGCTGGACGCGCGACGCCACTGCAGAGGTGTGCATGAACGCCAATGGCACGGCAGTGGTCGAGTGGATCGTCGAGACGCTGACCGCGGGCGCCTGACCGCCCTGTTGAGCACGCCGCCAGCGGCCGTCGCCCAGACGCCGCCGGCGGCTGCCTCCCTCAACCGGTGGTGAAACTCGCCGGGGCGATCAGCGTGGCCTCCTCCACGCTCACCTCGATCACGTCCGCCGCCGGCGGCCCTTCCCACAGAAGATCGATCAGCTCGGCAATGGCGGTCGCCTCGCCGCAGGCGACCACCTCGACCGCACCGTCGTCCTGATTGATGGCGTGCCCCGTGAGCCCCCAGCGCTCGGCGTGGCGACGCACGAACTCACGATAGCCCACGCCCTGAACGTGGCCGCTCACCCGGGCTCGAATCGTGCGCTTGGTCATGTGAGGTCTCCTCCTGCTCCTGCTCCTGCTTGCGCATTGGCATTGGTGTCGGTGGCGCTTCCTGCTCAACGGTCTCCTTGTGCAGTACCTCGTGGCGCACCAGTACCGCGGTATTGCGCGGAATCACCCGGCGACCCTTCGACACCACGTGGGTTCGCGTGAAGGCCGCGCCGTAGAGCAGGATCAGCGACGAGTAGTAGACCCACAGCAACACCAGGACCACCGACCCCGCGGCGCCATAGGTGGAAGCCGTGGCGGTGTGGGCGAGATAGGCGGCGATCGCATTGCGGCCCAGCATGAACAGCACCGCAGTGACCAGGGCGCCCAGGAAAACGTCACGGTAGGAGAGCACCACGTCCGGCAGCACTTTGAAGATAGCGGCGAAGAACAGCGTGACCACAGCCAGCGAGAGCGCGAACTGCGCCAGCTCGAGCAGCATCACACTACCCGGCACCCAGTCGCCGGCGTAGCTGAAGGTAGCCTGGACGATGACCCCGAGCACCAGCGATACCAGCAGCACGAAGCCGATCGCCAGCACCACCGCTAGCGACAACAGCCGCTTCTTGGCGAACAGCCACAGACTGTTGCGATCGGGATTGGGCGCCACGCCCCAGATGGTGTTGAGCGAGAACTGCATCTGGCCGAAGACGGTGGTCGCACCGACCAACAGGGTCACGAAGCCGGCCACGGTGGGCAAGATGCCCGACGCCTGAATGCTCGACTGTGCGACGGCATCCTCGATCGCCTTGGCCGCTGCCGGGCCGAGGGTATCCTGCAGGCGGGCGACGATCTCGCCGCGGGCGGCGTCCTCTCCCAACCATAGCCCCACGACGGTGACCGCAATGATCACCGTCGGCGCCAGCGAGAACAGGGTGTAGAACGCCAGCGACCCGGCGTAGCTGAAGGCGTTACGATCGAGCCACAGCTTGATCGAATCGCGAATCACGTTGAACCAGTACTTGACGCTCTTCACCATCGTTACGGCATCCTTTCCCGTCTCGTCGTCGTGAGCTTCTCGGCGTCGCCTCACTGCCCTGCCCGGCTGTCGGCTCGTGCTGGCGCAGGCGTTGTGCACAGCGCGCGACGCTCGTCTCGCCAGTCTAGCAGCCCCGGGCGCCGCGGGTGTGCCTCCCGACCCCGGTCAGGCGCGCAGGAAATCACTCGGCAGCTTCATCATGCGTTTCCACAGCTTCTCGACGCCGGGCTTGTGGACCAGCGAGCAACGGTAGAGGCGGATCTCCAGCGGAATGTCCCAGCTCTCACCGGCAGCGCGCACCAGCTTGCCGTTGGCCAGCTCCTCACGAATGCAGAAATCGGGAATCCAGGCCAGCCCCACCCCCTGCAGCGCCATGCCCTTCAACCCCTCCGCCATCGCGGTTTCGTAGACCGTCTTGAGGCGCATACGGGCGGGCTCGTTCTTCAGCAGCATGCGCACGCTGCGACCGAGGAAGGCGCCCTGGGTATAGGCCAGAAACGGGATCGATCCTTCGTCGTCGAACGAGAACTTGGCCTCACCGTTGGCCTTGGGCACGCTCACCGGCAGCATCTTGACCTGCCCGATCGAAAACGAGGGGAAGATCTCGGCATCCAATTGCATCGTGGCGTAGGGGTCGTGATAGGCCAGCATCAGATCGCAGTTACCCTCACGCAGCACATGGATGGCATCCCCCACGTTCATCGCCACCAACCGCGTGGGCAGCTCGCCCACTCCCTTCTGCAGACGCGAGATCCATTGCGGGTAAAAGGCCAGCGCCAGAGAGTGGGCGGCAACGATGTCTAGCGCCTCGTTGTCCATCGCCAGGCCGCGCAGATGGGCCAGACTATCGTTGAGCTGCTCGACCATGTTGCGCGCCGTCACCAGGAACAGCTGCCCTTCCGGGGTCAGGCTGACCGGCGTGGTCGAGCGGTCGACCAGGGTCGCGCCGACGGCCTGCTCCAGCGAGCGGATACGGCGGCTGAAAGCGGGCTGGGTCACGTGGCGCTGGCGCGCCGAGGCGGAGAAGCTGCGCGTATTGGCGAGCGCCACGAAATCTTCCAGCCATTTGGTCTCTAGGTTCAAGGGGACTCCTTGACGATGGGTTTTACGCGCCGGCCCCGGCCGACGCGGCTGCGCTTGGGTATCAGAGCCGGTAAGGCCTTCACTGGACCGGCGACAGCAGGTAGGTCGCCCGCGACACCACCTTGCGCCACAGCGGTCGCGCTGCCAGTTCGCGCTCGGTCACCTCGCGGCTATGCGCGAAATCGTGCTCCAGCATGGTTGTCACTTCGGCGGCGAAGGTCTTGTCGGGCACGTAGGCGGTCACCTCGAAGTTGAGCCGGAACGAGCGGTTGTCCAGGTTCACGGTACCGACCATGGCGGTGTGATCATCGACCAGCAGCGTCTTCTGATGCAGAAAACCCGGCTGATAGCGATAGATCTTGACGCCGTTACGGATCATTTCGGGCAGGAAGGCGAACGCCGACAGGAACACCAGCAGATGATCCGGCCGCTCGGGGATCAGTACGCGCACGTCGACACCACGCAGCGCGGCCAGGATCAGCGCGTCCTGGACCCCGTGATCTGGCACGAAATAGGGACTGGTCACCCACAGCCGATGGCGGGCGCCGTGAATGGCGTGCTGAACCAGCAGGCTCGCGGTCTCGCGACCGTCAGCGGGGCCGGAGGGCACGATCGCCACATGCTGGGACGCATCCGCGACATGATGGATACGCCAGCCGAGGGCGAGAATATCGCCGGTGGCCCAGTACCAGTCTTCCCAAAACGCCTCCTGCAGCGCCAGTACGCTCGGCCCTTCCAGCTTGACATGGGTATCGCGCCAGGCACCGTAGCGCTCGACCCGGCCCAGGTACTCGTCGGCGACATTGAGCCCGCCGGTCCAGCCGGCGCGGCCGTCGACCACCACGATCTTGCGATGATTGCGGAAATTGACCTGGAAGCGATGGCGCCAGCCTCGCGACGAGTTGAACGCCGACACCCGCACCCCGGCCTCCTCCAGGTCACGCAGATAGCCCCCGGGCAGACCCCGGCTGCCGATCTCGTCATACAGGAAATAGACGTTGAGCCCGTGCTCGGCCTGATGGATCAGCTTGCGCTTGAAGGCAAGACCGATCTCATCGGCGCGGACGATGAAGAACTGCACCAGAATGTACTCTTCGGCCTGATCGATGCCGGCGAAAAGACTGTCGAAGGTGCGCTCACCGTCGATCAGCAACTCCACCCGATTGCCGCGGGTCATCGGCATCATCGCCAGCTGCTCCACCGCGCGGATGCGCCCGCTCACCGCCTCCGGGCGCGAGACGTAATCATCCATCTGCGGGCGGTAGCGCTTGAGCACCTGGCGCAGCACGGTATCGCGCTCGCCGCGTGCCGAGACGTAGCCGTAGAAGCGTGGCCGGCCGAAGATCCAGAAGATGGGGACACTGAAGTAGGGAAACAGCACCAGCGTGATGATCCAGGCCACCGCACCCTGGGAGGTACGGCTGGACATCAGCGCGAAGACAGCGGAGATGGTGCCCACCACGTGGCACAGAAACAGCAGTGTGCCGATGATCCATGTCATTGCCGAGACTCCACGCTGCCCTGCGCCATGCACCGGCTCCTGTCGAATTGATCGATCCGGCCATCATACCCAAAAAAAAAGAGAGAGCCCCATGGCCCTCTCGTCATCGGGACAGGCGCCGTCGCGGCGCCCGTCCGCGCTACCGCGCGTTCAAACTCGCGCGGCAAGGATCTCCTTCCACTTGGCCGGGCCGGTCTGATGCACCGAGGTGCCGAGATGATCGACCGCCACGGTGACCGGCATGTCCTCGACTTCGAACTCGTAGATCGCTTCCATACCCAGATCCTCGAACGCGATCACCTCGGCCTTCTTGATCGCCTGGGCGACCAGATAGGCGGCACCGCCGACGGCCATCAGGTAGACCGCCTGATTGTCGCGGATCGCCTCGATCGCCAGCGGGCCACGCTCGGCCTTGCCGACCATGCCCAGCAGACCGGTCTGCTCGAGCAGGGTGCGGGTGAACTTGTCCATCCGCGTCGCCGTGGTGGGGCCCGCCGGACCGACCACCTCGTCACCGACCGGGTCGACCGGGCCGACGTAGTAGATGAAGCGGTTATTCAGATCCACCGGCAGCGACTCGCCCTTGGCCAGCATGTCGATCATGCGCTTGTGGGCCGCATCGCGCCCGGTCAACAGCTTGCCCGAGAGCAGCACGGTATCGCCCGGCTGCCACTCGCGCACCATCTCCGGGGTCAGCGTATCCAGATCGACCCGGCGCACGCCCTCACCCACTTCCCAGGTGATCTCGGGCCAGTCGTCGAGCTTGGGTGCCGGCAGTGCGGCCGCCCCGCTGCCATCCAGCGTGAAGTGCACGTGGCGCGTGGCGGCGCAGTTGGGGATGATCGCCACCGGCTTGTTGGCGGCATGCGTCGGGTAATCCTTGACCTTGATGTCGAGCACCGTGGTCAAACCGCCCAGCCCTTGGGCGCCGATGCCGCTCTGATTGACCTTGTCGAACAGCTCCAGACGCAACTCCTCGGCACGGTTGCTGGCACCACGCGCCTGCAGCGCCTGGATGTCGATGGGGTCGAGCAGTGCCTCCTTGGCCAGCTCCATCGCCTTCTCCGCGGTGCCGCCGATGCCGATGCCCAGCATGCCCGGCGGGCACCAGCCGGCGCCCATCCTGGGTAGCTGCTCGAGCACCCAGTCGACCACGCTGTCCGACGGGTTGAGCATGGCGAACTTGGACTTGGCCTCGCTGCCGCCGCCCTTGGCCGCCACATGCACCTCGACGCGATCGCCCGGCACCAGCTTGTGGTGGATCACCGCCGGGGTGTTGTCGCCGGTATTCTTGCGCTTGCCGTCCGGGTCCGCCAGCACCGAGGCGCGCAGGACGTTGTCCGGCAGCGTATAGGCGCGCCGCACGCCTTCGTTGATCATCTCATCCAGGCTCAGCTCGCACTCCCAGCGCACGTTCATGCCGACGTGGACGAAGACGGTGACGATGCCGGTGTCCTGGCAGATCGGACGGTGGCCGGTAGCGCACATCCGCGAGTTGATCAGGATCTGGGCGATGGCATCGCGCGCCGCGGGGTTCTCTTCCCGCTGGTAGGCTGCGTGCATGGCATCGATGAAATCCTTGGGATGGTAGTAAGAGATGTACTGCAGCGCATCGGCCACGCTCTGGATGAGATCCTCCTGACGGATCACGGTCATCACGGCACTCCTGCTATCACGGTGACTGCTCCCACTGTTCAGCGCGGGTAGCGGGTATTCGGGTGGCCGGCATCTTACCGCAATTGATGACAATCGGCAGGTGGATCGTTTTTTTGACAGTACAAGATAACGGTATAAACCTGGACATTCACAGGCCTTCTCTCGATCAGACAAGCCGAGGGGAGATCAGGCAGCAGGCGAATCGGGCTGGCAGTGCGGGCAGCGGTAGAGCCGCCGGGAGGCGACCATGAGTTTGACGATCTCACTGCCACAGGCGTGGCACGGCAGGCCGGCGCGGTTGAACACCGCATGCCGCCAGCGCGCCCTCTTGAGCCCCTGGCGCTGCAGACGTCGGCGCCAGGTCGGCCGGTTGGTCACCCCGGCCTCGTGATACGCTTGGGCGACGGTATGCAGCATCACCTCGGCGAGACGCCGGCGCTTGCGCGGCGACAGCCGCTCGGCGCTGATCTTGGGCGGCAGCCCGGCATAAAACAGGATTTCTGAGCGCAGATAGTTGCCGATACCGGCGTAGAAGCCCTGGTCCAGCAGCAGCCCACACAGCCCGCGGCGGCGAAACGCTGGCAGCATCAGACGTTCGACGATCTGCTCCGGGCTGACGTCATGGGTGAGCAGATCCGGCCCCAGGCGCGCCAGAAACGGCTGCTGGTCGAGGGTATCGCGGGTCCACAGCGAGATGTCCGAAGCGCTGTAGAGGCTGGCGACATGGGTCGGCGTGACCAATCGCGCCCGCAGCACACGCCCCGTGGCCGGCTCGCGCTCGCGCCGATGCACCTTCCACACCCCATAGAGCTGGTTGTGAGAGTAGAGCACCTGATCATTGGCGAAGGTGATCAGCAGCGCCTTGCCCCAGCTATCCACCGCCACCACGCGGCTTTCGGCTAGCGCTGGTGCCTGCCGTGCGAGGTCGGCGTAAGCGAACCACACCTCGCACAGCGACGCGTCGATCAGCAGCTTGCCTAGGCGGTCGGCGACGCGCCGAATCTCGGGCCCCTCGGGCATGCGCTCCCCTCGCCTCTCAACCCAGCTCGAGCAGACGCGCCTTGAGCGTCTGCAACTGATCGCGCAGCTTGGCGGCCTGCTCGAACTCGAGGTTCTGCGCCGCCTCGAACATACGATCCTCGAGCTTGCCGATCTCCTTGGTCAACTGCGGCGCGCCCATTGCGTTCAGCTCGTCGCGGGTATAGCTGCCAGGCGCTTCGGCGACGCGCTGCTCGGCGCGCTTGCGGCCACCCTTGCGTCCCGGTGCCTGGGCCCCTTCCATGATATCGGCGACCGACTTGGTCACCGTACGCGGAACGATGCCGTGCGCTTCGTTGTGCGCCACCTGCTTGGCGCGACGACGCTCGGTCTCGTCGATCGCCCGGCGCATCGAGTCAGTGACTCGGTCGCCATAGAGGATCGCCTTGCCGTTGGCGTTACGCGCAGCGCGGCCGATGGTCTGGATCAGCGAGCGCTCGGCGCGCAGGAAGCCCTCCTTGTCGGCGTCCAGGATCGCCACCAGCGACACCTCGGGGATATCCAGGCCCTCACGCAGCAGGTTGATCCCCACCAGCACATCGAACTTGCCCAGGCGCAGATCGCGGATGATCTCGACCCGCTCTACCGTATCGATATCCGAGTGCAGATAGCGCACGCGCACATCGTGCTCGTCGAGGTACTCGGTGAGATCCTCGGCCATGCGCTTGGTCAGGGTGGTCACCAGCACCCGCTCCTCGACCTCGAGGCGCAGGCGGATCTCGGAGAGCAGATCGTCGACCTGGGTCGACGCCGGGCGCACTTCGATTTCCGGGTCGACCAGCCCGGTGGGGCGTACCACCTGCTCCACCACCTGCCCGGCGTGAGCCTGCTCGTAGGGGCCGGGCGTGGCCGAGACGAACACCGTCTGCGGCAGGATGTTCTCCCACTCCTCGAACTGCATCGGACGGTTGTCGAGCGCCGAGGGCAGGCGGAAACCGTACTCCACCAGGGTCTCCTTGCGCGAACGGTCGCCTTTGTACATGCCGCCCACCTGGGGCACGCTGACGTGGGATTCGTCGATGAACAGCAGCGCATCGTCGGGCAGATAGTCGAAGAAGGTCGGCGGCGCCTGCCCCGGCTCGCGACCCGAGAGGTAGCGCGAGTAGTTCTCGATACCGTTGCAGTAGCCCAGTTCGAGCATCATCTCGATATCATAGAGGGTACGCTGCTCGAGCCGCTGCGCCTCGACCAGCCGCTCGTGCTTGCGCAGATAGTCGAGCCGCTCGGCCAGCTCCTGCTTGATCGCATCGATCGCCGAGAGAATGGTGTCTCGCGGGGTCACATAGTGGGTCTTGGGGTAGATGGTCATGCGCGGCACCTGACCGCGCACTTCGCCGGTGAGCGGGTCGAACAGCCGGATCGAGTCGATCTCGTCGTCGAACAGCTCCACCCGCACGCCCTCGTCCTCGGCGTCCGCCGGGAAGATATCGATCACATCGCCGCGCACGCGGTAGGTACCACGGCGAAAGTCGGCGTCATTGCGCGTGTACTGCAGCTCGGCGAGACGGCGCAGGAACTGGCGCTGGTCGATCTGCTCGCCGCGGTTGAAGTGCAGCCGCATCTTCATGTACTGCTCGGGATCGCCCAGACCGTAGATCGCCGAGACCGAGACCACGATCAGCGCGTCGCGGCGCTCGAGCAGCGCCTTGGTCGCCGATAGCCGCATCTGCTCGATATGGTCGTTGATCGAGGCATCCTTCTCGATGAAGGTGTCCGACGACGGCACATAGGCTTCCGGCTGGTAGTAATCGTAGTAGGAAACGAAGTACTCGATCGCATTGTCGGGGAAGAAGCTCTTGAACTCGCCGTAGAGCTGCGCCGCCAGGGTCTTGTTGGGCGCCAGCACGATGGTCGGGCGCTGCAGCGTCTCGACCACGTTGGCCATGGTGAAGGTCTTGCCCGACCCGGTGACCCCGAGCAGCGTCTGGTGCGACAGCCCCGCCCCGAGCCCGCGTACCAGCCCCTCGATGGCGGCCGGCTGGTCACCCGCGGGGCGGTACTTGGAGTGAATCTTGAAGGGTTTGTTCATGATCGTTAGGTAGGGTCCAGAGCCGGTCGCTTCAAGGGCGGCGCCCGCGATCGCGATGATGAGGTCTTAGCGGGCGACGTAGCCCTGTTTCAGCTCACTGACGGCTTTGATCAGCGCACCGCGAGTTGCACTGCCTTCGACTTCGGCCCAGTCGCGGCCGATATCGACGCTCTCAACGCCGTCGACCATCATCAGCGCCGTGGTGACACGATTGAGATCCTCGGGCGTGGTGACGCCTTCGAGGGCCAGATTGATTCGGGACATGGAGGACTCGCTAACCGCAGAATGAATTCGAAACCGTCGATGAGAATAGCACTTCAGCGCCTTGCCAGCGTTGCAATGTGGCATTGTCGCCGCCATGTTGTGGCCAATGCCGGGCGTCATGAGCGCCCCTCCCGATCGCCTCTGGTGATCGTGGTCCGCGACCCCCACTCACCATCACCACCGGAGTGACCCGATGCACGACTGGACGGCGCATCTCGAAGCCCAGGGCGGCCAGCCACGCGACGCGCTGCATTGGCAGTTCCCCGACGACGCACATCAAGCGGATGACGCTTCGGCGCTGGTGCCGCTGACCCATCTGGCGGTGCTCGAGTGTCGCGGCGCCGATGCAGCGCGCTTTCTGCAGGGGCAGACCAGCGCCAACGTCGAGCATGCCAATGGCACCCTGGCGCCGTTGACGGTGTTCTGCACCCCCAAGGGCCGTGTGCTGGCCAATGCCGAGCTGCTGAAGGTGGCACCCGAGCACTACTGGCTGGTGCTGCACGCCTCGTTGGTCGCGCCGCTCAAGCAGCAGCTCGACAAGTACGCCCCTTTCTACAAGATGACCCTGGCCGCCCGCGACGATCTCGTGTTGCTGGGCGTGGTCGGCGACACGTCAATTGCCGCCACCTGGCCCTCCACCGCCTGGCACATGGCACATGACAACGCCAGCGTGGTGGTGCGCCATCCCGGGCCCCAGCCGCGCTGGTTAGTGGCGCTGCCCGCGGATCAGGCCGAGACACAATGGGCGGCGCTGACCGCCGAGCTGGCGCTGAACGGTACCGACCTCTGGCTGCGCGCCGATATCGCCGCCGGCCTGGCCTGGCTAACCCAAGCGCACAGCGACAGCTATCTGCCGCAGATGATCAACTGGGAGGCGCTGGGCGGCATCAGTTTCCGCAAGGGCTGCTATACCGGGCAGGAGGTGGTGGCCCGCGCGCACTTCCGCGGCCAGGTGAAGCGCCGTCTGGGAGTGGCACGGCTTGCTGGCGACACGCCGCCGGTACTCGGCAGCGAGATTCGCGATGCCCAGGAGAAGCGTGTCGGCGAGGTGTGCCAGGCAGAGACCGACCCGAGTGGCACTGGCTGCCAACTGCTGATCGTGATCAGTACCGCGGTGGCAGACGACGAGCCGCTCCAGGTCGAGGGCCGCGAGCTGACACGCGCGCCGCTGCCCTACCCCCTCGAACGCCTCGACCCGGAGACCCTGGCCGCCGCCAGCGAGCCCGCCCAGGCGTGACAGCGGCCAACGCCGCGGATCATGATCTCGTGGGCTCGGCGACGCGGACTCAGAGGGCGTTTACAAATTCGGCGAGCGAAGGCAAGACAAGGCAAAATCGGTCGAAAAAGGACCGGGCTGGCGCTCCAGTTTACACGGAGTAAATGAGTATTTGACTCGCTCCGCTCGCCCTTCGGGCCGTCCTTCGGACGTTCTGAACTTCGTTCAGTGAGCCGATTTTAACGCCGTATTGCCGAGCGCAGGCATTTTGTAAACACCCTCTCAGCAGGCGAACAGGCGGCAAGTATTGGCATAGGCCTGGGCGGCGACCTCGGCCTCGGGTCGGCGACGCAGCGCGGCGACCCGGGTCAACACCTCGGTGAGATTGGCCGGCTCGTTGCGCTGCCCCTGACGCCCGGCCGGCGGCATGTCGGGGCTGTCGGTCTCGAGCACGAAGGCATCGTCGGGTAACCCGGCAATGACCCGCTGCAGCCGTTGGGCGCGGGCGTGAGTGGCGGCGCCACCCAGGCCCAGATGGTAGCCGAGATCGACGAAACGACTGGCCTGCTGCGCGCTGCCGGCAAAGGCATGGATCAGCCCCCCCGCGGGCAGCGTCAGCTGCCGCAGCCGCTTGGCCACTTGGTCGTTGGCGTGCACGCAGTGGATTACCAGCGGTAGCCGATGCTGCTTGGCCAGCTGCAACTGGGCTTCGAACAGCTGCCACTGGCGTGGCAGCGTCTCTTCGAAGCGGGCATCGATACCACACTCGCCGATGGCAACCCCCTCGCTGCGCTGCACCAGCGCCTCTTCCAGCGCGTCGAGATCCTCGTCGCGGTGGTCATCGATGAAATAGGGGTGCAACCCCAGCCCCACGACCACATCGTCGCGTGCCGCCAGCGCGTTCACCGCCGGCCAGCGTGCGCGGGTGGTGCCCGGCACCATGAAACGCCTGACGCCGGCCGCGTGGGCCCTGGCGAAAACGGCTTCGCGGTCGGCGTCGAAAGCGGCGAAATCGAGATGACAGTGGGCGTCGAACAGCATCGTCAGGGCGTGGCGCGCTCCTCGCTGGGCAGGTCAGCGGTGCAGTGGCCGCAGCGAGTCGCCTTGATCGGGATGGTCATGAAGCAGTAAGGGCACGCCTTGTCGGTGGGTGCCTTGGGGGCCACCGCCTCCTCGCGCTTGAGGCGGTTGATGGTGCGTACCAGCAGAAAGACCGCAAAGGCGACGATGACGAAGCTGATCACGGCGTTGAGGAACAGCCCGTAATCCAGGGTCACCGCACCTGCCTGCTGCGCCGCCGCCAGCGATGGATAGGGCCCGGGCGTGGCGCCCTCCTTGAGCACGGCAAAGAAGTTGGAGAAATCCACGCCGCCGATCAGCAATCCCAGCAGCGGATTCATGATGTTCTTGACCAGGCTCTGCACGATCAGCGTGAAGGCACCACCAATGATGATACCCACGGCCATGTCGACGACATTGCCCTTGACCGCGAACTCGCGGAACTCCTTGAGAAATTTGGAAGCCATCGACGTTCCCTTTGACTGAGTCGATTACGCCCTACGAGGCGCACCCGCCGGCAGAGTGCGCCCTTCCCTTGTTGCGTGTCCCACGCCGACAGCATGGCCCAGGCGCCGGCGGGCGACAAGCGAGCGGCCGCGCCCCCTGACGGATCAGCGATGCTGACGCCTGGCGCTGCCAGCGGCTCGCGCCATCCGTTCTCGCGCTATCAGTGCTCGCGCGTGGCGCGGAAAGTGATATCCGGCCAGCGCTCCTGGGTCATCTGCAGATTGACCCGGGTCGGCGCCAGATAGGTGAGATAGTTGCCGCCGTCGTAGGCCAGATTGAGACTCGCCTTGCGCTTGAACTCGTCGAGTTTGCGGGCATCGTCGCAGTAGATCCAGCGCGCGGTATGGACGTTGACCGGCTCATAGAGACAGTCGACCTTGTACTCCTCCTTGAGCCGATGGGCGACCACGTCGAACTGCAGCGTACCCACCGCCCCGACGATCAGGTCGTTGTTGTCCAGCGGCAGAAAGACCTGGGTCGCGCCCTCCTCGGAGAGCTGCTGCAGCCCCTTCTGCAATGCCTTCATCTTGAGCGGATCACGCAGCCGCACGCGGCGGAACAGCTCGGGGGCGAAGTGCGGGATGCCGAGAAAGCGCATGTCCTCACCGGCGGTGAAGGTATCGCCGATCTGGATCGTGCCATGGTTGTGCAGACCGATGATGTCGCCAGGCCAGGCCTCCTCGACGTGGGCACGATCGGAGGCCATGAAGGTCAGGGCGTCGGCGATCTTGACCTCCTTGCCAATGCGCACGTGGCGCATCTTCATGTTGCGTTCGTACTTGCCCGAACAGATGCGCAGGAAGGCGACCCGATCGCGGTGCTTGGGATCCATGTTGGCCTGGATCTTGAACACGAAGCCGGAGAAGCGGCCATCGTCGGAGACCACTTCGCGGGCGTCGGTCTCGCGCGGCTGCGGCGCCGGGGCGAACTCGACGAAGCCGTTGAGCATCTCGCGTACACCGAAGTTGCCCATGGCGGTCCCGAAGTAGACCGGCGTCAGCTCGCCGCGGCGATAGGCCTCGAGATCGAATTCGTGCGAAGCACCGCGCACCAGCTCCACCTCCATGCGTAGCTCCTCGGCCACGTTCGCGCCCAGCACACGATCCACCTCTTCGCTGTCGAGGCCCTCGATGCGCTTGTCCTCGGGAATCCGGTTGCCCTGGCCCTGGGTGTAGAGGTGAACCACATCGTCATAGAGGTGGTAGACCCCCTTGAACGCCCGGCCCATGCCGATCGGCCAGGTCATGGGTGCGCACTGGATATTGAGCACCGTCTCGACCTCGTCCATCACCTCGACCGGATCGCGAGTCTCGCGGTCCATCTTGTTGACGAAGGTCAGGATCGGCGTGGTGCGCAGGCGGCACACCTCCATCAGTTTGATCGTGCGATCCTCGACGCCCTTGGCACCGTCGATCACCATCAGCGCCGAGTCCACCGCCGTCAGGGTGCGGTAGGTATCCTCGGAGAAGTCCTCGTGTCCCGGGGTATCGAGCAGGTTGACCACCCGCCCGTTGTAGGGAAACTGCATCACCGAGGTGGTCACCGAGATGCCGCGCTCCTGCTCCATCTTCATCCAGTCGGAGGTGGCGTGACGCTCGGCGCGCTTGCTCTTGACCGAGCCCGCCAGCTGGATCGCGTTGCCGAACAGCAGCATCTTCTCGGTGATGGTGGTCTTGCCCGCGTCGGGGTGGCTGATGATGGCGAAGGTGCGCCGCAGTACCGCTTCCTGGGCTATCTGAATGTCTGACATGAAGAGTTCGCTGACCGAAACAGGGCACGTCGGCCAGTGGACCGCGCGTGCGAGAGTGTAGAAAGGGTATAGAGAGGTTCAGAATGGGCGCGATTGTACGCGCTGGCGGCGGCGAGTTGTAGCAGCTAAGGGACAGCGAATCCGACGCGCCCTGCCGACACCGGCGCTGCGCGCTCACGCCAGCTCGCCGGCTGCGTTACCATAGGCGGGTATTCGACCACCGGCGCGGCGACATCGCCGATCGCGATTGCGGAGAGATCATGTTGCAGGCGCTACCCCTTTCGACCCCGAATCGCAATCTGGTGCGCCTGACGATCGTGCGCGGCATCACCTGGACCGGGTTCCTGGCGGCGATCATCTTCGGCATCGAAGTGCTCAAGTTCCAGCTGCATGTGTTGCCGATCATCAGCGTGATCGTCGCCATGGGGCTGTGCAACGTGGCCACCTGGTGGCGTCTGGGACGCCCGCTGGCAGTGACCGACACCGAGTATCTGCTGCACTGGCTGCTGGATATCGCCGGCCTGAGCCTGCTGTTCTACTACACCGGCGGCTCGACCAATCCCTTCATCACCTATCTGCTGGTACCGCTGGCGATCGCCGCTTCCACCCTGCCCTGGTCCTACGCCTGGATCATCGCCTTCGCCGCCACCGCCAGCTACACCTTCATGATGCTGTTCTACGAGCCGGTCCCGCAGCTCGCCAGCGCCGAGCTGGTCTCGGGCATCCAGCTGCACACGGTAGGCATGTGGCTCAACTTCATCCTCTCCGGTGGGCTGCTCAGCTTCTTCATCTTCAAGATGGCCCACGCGCTACGCCGCCGTGACCTGACCCTCTCGCGGACCCGCGAGGCGGCGCTGCGCAACGAGCAGATTCTCGCCGTGGCGACCCAAGCCGCCGGCACCGCACACGAGCTGGGCACGCCGCTGTCGACCATGGCGGTGCTGCTCAACGAAATGCGCCACGACGCCGCCGACCAGCCGCAGCTGCTCGAAGACATCGAGCTGCTGCGCCGCCAGGTCGACACCTGCAAGCAGCGCCTGCAGACCCTGGTCGCCAATGCCGACCGCCGCCGTCTGGAGAAGCCGGAGACACTGCGTGCCATTCCGTGGATGGAGTCGCTGATCCAGCGCTGGCTGGTGCTGCGCCCGGACGTGACCCATCAACTGGAGATCGTCGGCCGCCGCGGCCAGCCGTGGATCGCGGTCGACACCACCCTGGAGCAGGCGCTGATCAACCTGCTCAACAACGCCGCCGACGCCAGCCCGGAAGCGGTCGTGACCAGCCTCGACTGGAACGTCGAGGAGCTGATCATCGATATCCGCGACCACGGCCCCGGCGTGCCGATGTCGATCGCCGACCAGCTCGGCGACACCTTCGTCTCGACCAAGAGCAAGGGCATGGGCATCGGCCTGTTTCTGAGCCACGCCACCATCAACCGCTTCGGGGGCGGCGTGAGTCTCTACAATCACGAGGAGGGCGGCACCCTGACCGAGGTCAAACTGCCGCGGGTCACCGCCGGCGAGCTGCCCTGAGCGCGCGTCGCCCCCCCCTCAGGGTGCCCGCTATGGCGACGCCGCTCCGTGCTTCAACGCGCAATAGCATCAACTGCAAGGAAAGGATCGAGGACGGATAGCCATGAATGATCAGGAACGTCTGCTGATCGTCGACGACGACGATCAGTTCTGCTTCGTGATGGAGCGCGCCATGCGTCGGCGCGGCTATGAGGTGAGCGTCGCCCATACCCAGGCCGAGGCGCTCGAGGCCGCGCGCCTGGCGCCGCCGGACCTGGCCACCCTGGATCTCAAGCTGGAGTCGGACTCCGGGCTCAAGCTGCTGCCCGAGCTGCTGGCGGTGGCCCCCGAGTGCCGGGTCATCGTGCTCACCGGCTACTCGAGCATCGCTACCGCGGTCGAGGCGATCAAACTCGGCGCGGTCAACTATCTGTGCAAGCCGGCCGACGCCGACGAGATCCTGCATGCCCTGGATCGCGACAGCGGTGACGTCGACGTCGAAATCGCCGACAACCCGCCCTCGGTCAACCGCGTGACCTGGGAGCACATCCAGAAGGTACTGCAGGAGCACGACGGCAATATCTCGGCCACCGCACGTGCGCTCGGCATGCACCGGCGCACCCTGCAGCGCAAGCTGCAGAAACGTCCGGTGCGCCACTGAGCGCCGCGCAGATCTCCGCCTTCATTCGCTTTCGACCCCCGCAGGAGTTTCACTTGGATCACACCCAGCGTCTCGAACAGATGATTCGCATCGCCCATCAGGCCGGCGAGCGCATTCAGGATGCCCGCCGCGCTCAGGACTACGCGCACCGCTACAAGGGCGGCGACGAACTGGTTACCGACGTCGACGTCGCGGTCGACCAGTTGATCGCCGATGAGCTGGAGGCCAACTTTCCCGGAGAAGCACGTCTGACCGAAGAGCTATCCCCCGACCGCAGCCAGCTCGAACGCGAAGGACCGCTGTGGGTCGTCGATCCGATCGACGGTACGGTCAACTTCGCTTACGACCATGTCCATGTGGCGGTCTCCATCGCCTGGGCGGTGGATGGCGAACTCGAGCTGGGCGTGGTCCACGCCCCCTTCATGGGCGAGACCTTCAGCGCGGTGCGCGGCCAGGGCGCCTGGTGCAACGGTCAGGCGATCCGCTGCAGCCAGGCCGACAGTCTGGCGCGCAGCCTGGTCGCCACCGGCTTCCCCTATGGCCGCGACAAGCGTGAGCCGCTGGTGCGCCGTCTCAGCCATGTTCTTGGTGCCTGCCGCGATATCCGCCGCAACGGCTCCGCCGCACTCGACCTGTGCCATGTCGCCTGCGCCCGCCTGGATGCCTACTACGAGAGCGTCTCGCCCTGGGATTTCGCCGCCGGGCTGCTGATCGCCCGTGAGGCGGGTGCGCGCACCGGGCACCTCTATGCCTGCCCGGACAACCTGCCGGCCGATCTCTATGGCGAGAACCTGCTGGTGAGCGCCCCGGATATCCACCGCGACCTGGGTGAGCTGCTGCGGCATGCCGACGAAGGTGGCCGACTCCGGCACTGAGCGGCGCTCCGGGGAGCGGCGTCTCCCCGGGTCCGAGGCACTGCACGGATATGGCACCGCACCGCTGTCGCGCCAAACTGATGTCACGCCAAAGCAGGTATAGTCCCGCACTAGATATAGTCCCGCACAATGGGCCGAGTAGGCTGGCGCTATTGGCGGCCTGGGGTTTAATACGAAAGAATAAGCCCCAATCGACTATTCAGAATCTGACTGTTCAGATTCACATCCCGGATTCACGTCCTCCCCTCTTCACAGGAGACCGCTCGATGTTGACCGTCATTTTTGGCCGTCCCGGCTGCCCCTTCTGCGTGCGTGCCAAGGAGCTCTCCGAGCAGCTCAAGCAGGCACGTGACGACTTCGATTTCCGCTATATCGACATCCACGCCGAAGGCATCACCAAGGCGGACATGGAGAAGACCATCGGCAAGCCGGTGGAGACCGTGCCGCAGATCTTCGTCGACCAGACCCATATCGGCGGCTTCACCGAGTTCGATCAGTACGTCCGCGATCATGCCCTGATGCCGGAAAACGCCTGAGTCAGACGTCCTCGGCAGGCCCGCCTTCAGCGCCGGCTCCGAACGACGACCCGGATACGACGACGCCCGCGACCTCATCGGTCGCGGGCGTCGTCGTGTCAGACCGATAGGGCGACTCAGGCCGCCTCTCTGTCTGGTCCGGCGTCCCAGTCGTGGCCGTCGAGATCGAGCTCGTACTGGATCGGCGCATGACGGGGATCGAGCTCGTTGATGTAGTGGGTCGACTCCACCAGCGGCACCAGCGGGGTGTAGGGCTCCTGCTCTTGCGGCGTCTTGACCGGCTCACGCCGCCACAGGCGATAGAGAATGAACAGCGCCAGTGACAGGGCCGCAGCGCCGAGGAAGTACCACAGCCCATCGGGCCCCGCGATATCCATCAGCAGCGAGGCGCTGAACGGGCCGATCACAGAGCCCACGCCGTAGCACATCAGGATCTTGCCATTGGCCTGGATCGTCTCCTCCGGCTCCAGCCAGTCGTGGGTGTGGGCCAGGCTCAACGAATAGAGCGTGTGCAGCATGGCGGTGTGGAAACTGGCCACGAACACCAGCAGCCAGAAGCTGGAGCGCGCGGCGAAGGTGATCAGCACCCCGGAGATCGTCATCACGATCGCCATACACAGGATCACCTTGCGCCGATCGAAGCGGTCCGAGACCCGGCCCAGGGTCCACTGGGCCACCAGTGCCACCAGCGTGGTGATCGACATGAACTGGGCGGTCTGGCCGGTGCTCAGGCCGATCTCCTGGCCATAGAAAGGCGTCATGGCGAAAAACGCTTGAACCATCAGCCCGGCGACGAAGGCCCCTGTCAGCCCCACCGGGGCGCGTTTGAACAGCTGGGCCAGCGAGATCTTCGCTGCCACGCTGTGCTGACCGCGCAGCGGACCATGTATACGGTGGATCGAGAGCGGCACCAGCGACAGGGCGAACAGGATGCCGGCGACCGAGAACAGCACGAAGGTGCCGGGGTCAGCGGCATTGAGCATCCACTGCCCGCCAGCCAGCGACAGGGTCGAGATCACCAGATACCAGCCGAGCACGCGGCCCCGATTCTCGTTGGTCGACTCTCCCGAGACCCACGACTCCATCACCATCAGCAGGCCGGCGGTCGCTGCGCCACCGAACAGCCGCCACACCAGCCATGCCCAGGGGTTGACCCACAGGCCGTGGAGAATCGCGGTCGCCGCGAGCAGCGCCGCGCAGGCGGCGAAGACACGGATATGACCGACGCTGCGGATGCGCTTCTCGAGCCAGTAGCTTCCGGCGACGAAGCCCAGCGAGAAGCAGGACATCAACAGCCCCGCCATCTGCGACGGGAACGACTCGAGCGACATCCGCACGCCGAGCAGCGTCATGATTAGACCATGGCCGAGCAGGAAACTGATCTCGCACAGAAACAGGATGGGCAGCGTCGCAGGCAGTGAGCGCAAGAAGTCCTCCGATAGATGACCACACGGCGCGATGGCGGCACCCGACCATCGCGGGCCGCATCCCGCCACGCGCGGTGGAGCAGAAGTCAAAGGAGCGGCATTCTAACAACTTGCCGGCCCTATTCCGACTCACGCAGGCCCCGGAGGCAGCGTGCCACGAATTATTCACATCTTCTGTGGATAACGCTGTGCATTTCCGGTGTCCGGGTACGACGCTCGCCGAGCATCTCGGCATCGCACTCGGATTGATCAGATTTTCGGCACTCGCCCACCCCGACAGGATGACGATTTTGACCCTTGACCCGCGCACTGTCATGGTCATCTGTGCAGTTCGACGACATTCCAGTAACATTGCCCCAAGTCTTTGATGGAGCATGGCATGTCGACCCTCAAGGGGCTCGTCAGCGTACTACTGTTGATCGCCAACACCCTGTTCTGGGGCACCCCGCTGATCGCGCTCACCGCGGTCAAGCTGGTCACGCCCACGCGTCGGGCGCGCCTGCGCGTGCTCGGCGGGCTGCACTGGCTTGCCCTGGCCTGGATTCGCACCAACAACGTCTGGATCCGCCTCTGGTTGCGCCCGCGCATTCACCACGAGCTGCCGCAGGGCCTCTCGCCGGCACAGTGGTGGCTGGTGATCGCCAACCACCGTAGTTGGACCGATATCATCGTCATGCTCTACGTGCTCACCGGCCGCTTGCCGATGCCCAAGTTCTTCCTCAAGCGCGAGCTGATCCTGGTGCCCATCGTCGGCCTCGCCTGGTGGGCGCTGGAGTTCCCGTTCATGCGCCGCTACAGCCGCGAGCGCCTGGCGCGCAACCCCAGACTCGCCGAGCGCGACCGTCAGGCGACCCAGCGCATGTGCGATCACGCCCGCGAGATGCCGATGACGATCTACAACTTCGTCGAGGGCACCCGCTTCACCACGGCCAAGCGCCAGGCCCAGTCGAGCCCGTTCGAGCATCTGCTGCGCCCCAAGGCCGGCGGCGTGGCCCAGGTGATCGGCCTGCTCGGTGAGCGCCTCGACGGCATTCTCGACGCCACCTTGCACTACCGGCGGCAGCAGCCCGACTTCTGGGACTTCCTGTGCGGCCGCGAGGGTCAGATCGCACTGGTGGTCAGACGTCTCGACCGGCCGGACTGGATGCTCGAGGGCCGTTACGACGACGCCCAATACAAGGAACGTTTTTATTCATGGCTCAACACCCTGTGGCAGGAAAAAGACGCGGCGCTCTCCTCCTACTCCTGGCCCTGATCCTGCTGCTCGGCGGCTGCGCCACCGGTGGGGGTGGCAACGGTCGCGCCGGCCCCGGCTGGATCACGGTCCAGCGCGGCGACACCCTGGGCAAGATCGCCAGTCAGGCGGACATTCCGCTGCTGCGTCTGCAGCGCTTCAACCCCGGCGTCGATGCACGTCGTCTGGCGGTGGGCCAGCGCCTGATGCTGCCCTCGCGCCAGGAGCGCGCCCCCGGTGGCGGCCCCTACCGCTATCAGGTACGCCGTGGTGATACCCTCTACGGCATCGCACGCTACTTCGGCGCCGACCCGCAGCGAGTCCAGACCGCCAACCCGGGACTCGACCCGAGCAATCTCGCCGTGGGCCAGCTGATTCAGGTGCCTCTGGGCAGCGCCGGCAGTCGCAGCAGCGGCGCGCATAGCAGCGCCCCAGCCGCGCGCCGCAGCCTGCCCGACCCAGGCCCACTGCCGCGCACGGCGCACGGTTGGGCATGGCCGCTGTCCAACTACCGCATCGCACGCGCCTTCGGCCGCGATGCCAACGGCACCTTGCAACCGATGCTGCTCTCCACCAACGGCCCCGCACAGGCCAAGGCGACCAACGCCGGCAAGGTGCGCTTCGCCAGCGGCATGCGTCAGCTCGGTCAGGTGGTGATCCTGCACCACGCCGACAACATGCAGAGCGTCTACGCCTTCTGCAGCAAGCTGCTGGTGAGCGAGGGCCAGAGCGTGAAGCGCGGCGACCCCGTGTGCGACATCGCCCACGACGCCAACGCCAACAACTATCATCTGCTGTTCGATCTACGTCATGGCGGCAAGCCCATCGATCCCGCGCGCGTGCTACGCTGATCGATAATTGGGGGTTGTCATGGAACCGTCATCGCTTTGACGCATTGACGTCACTCGCGATACGCAGGATCTAGGAAGGGTCAACACGGTCGTATGCGCCGCCAACGCGGTCATGCGCCGTGCAAGGGAGTGATCGTGATGCGGATAGCCCTGGTCAGCGAAACCTGGTCTCCGGAAGTCAACGGCGTGGCGCACACGCTGCGCCACCTGGCCAACCACCTCGTCGCCAAGGGCGTCACCCTGCAGGTGATCCGCCCGCAGCCGGTCGGCGGCGAGCGTGACCAGCTGGCCGAGCGCGACGTCCATGTCAGGGGCATGTCGCTGCCGATCTATGCTGACGTGCACATCGGCTTGCCGTGCCGACGGCGGCTGTTGAAACTGTGGCGCCAGGAGCGCCCCGATGCGCTCTACATCGCCACCGAGGGGCCGCTCGGCTGGTCGGCGCTCAACGCTGCCCGCGATCTGCAGATTCCCGTGGTCAGCGGCTTCCACACCAATTTCGACCAGTATGCCAGCAACTACCATCTGGGCTGGAGCATCCCCATCGCGCGGCGCGGCCTGCGCTACTTCCACAATCGCTGTGAAGCGACCCTGGTACCCACCCAGGCCCAGCGCCAGCATCTCGAACGTCAGGGCTACCAACGCGTCTCGGTGCTCGCCCGCGGCGTCGACGCCCAGCGCTATACCCCCGACAAGCGCAGCGCCGAGCTGCGTCGCCAGTGGGGCGTCGGCCCGCACCAGCCGGTGGCGCTGTATGTCGGCCGTCTCGCCTCGGAAAAGAACATTGAACTGCTCGCCGACAGCATGGCAGCAATGCAACGCAGCAACCCCGCCCTGACCCAGGTCCTGGTGGGCGATGGCCCGGCACGCAAGACACTGGCGCGACGGCTGCCGGAGGCGATCTTCACCGGCTTCCAGACCGGCGAGGCACTGGCAGCACATTACGCCAGCGCTGACCTGTTCGTGTTTCCCTCGCTCTCCGAGACCTTCGGCAACGTGGTGCCCGAGGCCATGGCCAGCGGTCTGGCCGTGGTCGCCTTCGAGCACGCCGCCGCCCAGGAACTGATCACCGATGGCGTCGACGGGCGCCTGATCGCCGCCGACGATCGTCACGGCTTCATTCAAGCCGCCAGCGAACTGAGTGGCCAGCCTGCACTCTACGCCCAGCTCGGCCGTCAGGCACGGCAACGCGCCGCCGCCCTGAGCTGGAGCAACATCGGTGATCGCTTCCTCGCTCACATGATCCAGGTTCAGAGGCCACAGCATGCTGCCGCGCACTACACGTCTCACGTTTGAACGTCTCGATCGCTTCGAGAGCCGCCTCAGTCATCGCTTCGCCGAGCTCTCACGCCACTCGCCGACGCTGTGGCTGTTCCGGCTGGTCAGCCGTCTGGGCGACTGGCCTGCGTGGGTGCTGCTGTGCCTGTGCCAGCCGCTGTGGCATGGTGCCCGCGGCTGGCTGATCGCCATCTACTGGGGACTGACCACCGCGGTCGCCGCCCTGCTCTATCGACTGCTCAAGACCCGCCTGTGCCGCGAGCGCCCCTACATCACCTTCTCGACCATTCGCTGCAGCATGCCGCCGGTGGACCGCTACAGCTTTCCCAGCGGACACACCCTGCATGCGGTGATGTTCACCCTGCTCACCGCCACCACCACGCCCAGCCTGCTGCCGGTGGTCTTTCCCCTGGCCTGCCTGATCGCCGCCTCACGGGTGATACTGGGGCTGCACTACCTGAGCGATGTGCTGATCGGCGGGCTGATCGGCGCCGGACTCGCCTGGTCCAGCCAGGCGTTGGCAGCGTTGATCTTGCCCTCGCTTTGAACACCCGCAGCCTATCGCACGAGGCCTGGCAGTGGCTTGAGAGCGGGCCGCTGCTGGCCCGGCTGGATACTTTTATCGCTCCCGCTGAGGCCAGTGCGCTGCTCGAGACCCTGCTTCACGAGGTCGCGTGGGAGAGCCCCGCCATCCGCGTCTACGGGCGCGACCATGTCATCCCCCGCGCCCAGTGCTGGATGGGTGACCCCGAAGCCGGCTACCGCTACTCCGGCAGCCAGCTGGTGCCGACACCCTGGCACCCGGCGGTGGCCGAGCTGGCCTCTCGGGTGCAGCAAGCCCTGGCCCACGCCGAGCTGCCGACCACCGAATTCAACAGCGTGCTGCTCAATCGCTATCAGGACGGTCAGCAGCGCATGGGCTGGCACAGCGACGACGAGCCGGAGCTGGGCCCGGACCCGATCGTCGCCGCGGTCTCGCTCGGCGCCGAGCGCCCGCTACGCTTCCGCGAGCGTCGCCGGGGCCCGGGGCGGCGGGCGTTCAACGTCTGGTTGCCCCATGGCAGTCTGCTGTTGATGGGCCCCGGCGCCCAGTCCCGCTGGCAGCATGCCCTGGCCCCACGGGCGATCCCCGGCCCCCGCATCAGCCTCACCTTCCGCCGCGTCCACGGCTGAGCCGATTCCACACGCACCACCTCTGACCGCGATGACGATCTCGTCAGCTTGTCGACGGCGCCCCCTGATACCCTGCCTGCCCGATTCTGAATAACAAAAAAAGCCTCCCGTATGGGAGGCTTCGGAACGTTAACTGTGACAAAACAAGATAACGGTATAAATAGGGCAAAGCGACATCGTGGTTCAGCCTTACCGCCAGCGCTCAGCGCCGATAGTTGGCCTCGACGAACGGCATCCGGCTGACGCGCATCGGCAAGCGCTTGCCGCGCACATCGGCATACAGCGTGGTATCTAGCTGCGCCGCCTCGACCTTGACGTAAGCCATGGCCACCGGCACTCCGACACTGGGGCCGAAGCTGCCGGAGGTGACCTCGCCAACGGCATTGTCATCGGCGTCGTAGAGCGCGCAACCCTCGCGCACCGGGGCCCGCCCCTCGCCGACCAGCCCGACCCGCTTGCGCCGATGATCCTTGGCCTGCATCTGGTGCAGGATGATATCCGCGCCGGGGAAGCCCGCTTCGCGCTCGCCGCCCACCCGGCGCGCCTTGCCCACCGCCCAGGCGAGGCTCGCCTCCACCGGCGTGGTGGTGGTATCGATATCGTGGCCGTAGAGGCACAGCCCTGCCTCCAGGCGCAGCGAGTCGCGTGCGCCCAGACCGATCGGCGCCACCTCCGTCTGGGCCAGGAACCAGCGCGCCAGCTTTTCGGCGGCCCCGGCGGCGACCGAGATCTCGAAGCCATCTTCGCCGGTATAGCCGCTGCGGCTGATCCACAGGCTGTCGCCGTCGACCTCGAACCGCCCATGCTGCATGAAGCTGAGCTCGCACGCCGCGGGGCACAGCCGCGCCATCACTTGGCTGGCCTGCGGGCCCTGCAGCGCCAGCAGCGCACGGTCGAGCACCTCCACCTCGTGCTCGGCATCCAGCCCGACCCGCATCAGCGCAACGTCCTCGTCCTTGCAGGCGGCGTTGACCACCACGTAGAGCGCATCGCCCTGGTTGACGATCATCAGATCGTCGAGGATGCCGCCCTCGCTGTTGGTGAACAGCGCATAGCGCTGCCCCCCTTCGGGGATACCCACCACGTCCGCACACACCAGGGTCTCCATCGCCTGGGCCGGCGCCGGGCCGGTCACCCGCACCTGGCCCATGTGGGAGACATCGAACAGGCCGCAGGCTTGACGGGTGTGCTCGTGCTCCTTCTTGACCCCGAGGGGGAACTGAACCGGCATGCTGTAGCCGGCGAAGGGCACCATCTTGCCACCCAGCTCTTGATGCAGGGCGTGAAGCGGCGTCTGTTTGAGGTCGGACATGGTGGATTCTCCAGATCGGATCGAGGGGGAAACCGCGCCGAGGGGCCGCTGCACGAAACAGCAGCCCGCCCGCAGCGTCAGTCGCGGTGGCGTTCGAGCTCCTCGCCCGGCAGCACCGTCTTGCCGGCGAAGTGATCGCGGGTCAGCTTGAACACCACCGGTGACAGCAGTGCCAGCGCGATCAGGTTGGGGATCGCCATCATGGCGTTGAAGGTGTCCGCCACCAGCCAGATGAAGTCGAGCTTGGCCATCGCGCCCACCGGCACCGCGAGCACGAAGACGATACGGTAGAGCATGATCGGCTTGTCACCGAACAGATACTGGAAGCACTTCTCGCCATAGAACGACCAGCCGAGGATGGTGGTGAAAGCGAAGACCGCCAGGGCGATGGCGACCACGTGCTGGCCGATACCCGGCAACGCGCTGTCGAAGGAGAGCGAGGTCAAGCCGGCACCGCTTTCACCATCCAGCCAGTGGGTCGAGGTGAGAATCACCAGCGCGGTCATGGTGCACACCACCAGGGTGTCGATGAAGGTACCGAGCATCGCGATCAGCCCCTGGCGCACCGGATTGCGGGTCTGAGCCGCAGCGTGGGCGATCGGCGCACTGCCCAGGCCCGCCTCGTTGGAGAAAATCCCGCGGGCCACACCGAAGCGAATCGCTGCAGCCACGGCAGCACCGGCGAAACCACCGGTGGCGGCGATCGGATTGAAGGCGTGGTTGAAGATCAAGGCAAAGGCGCTGCCGATCTGGTCGACGTTGATGGCCAGAATGATCAGCCCCGAGACCACGTAAGCCACCGCCATCAGCGGCACCAGCTTGCCCGCGACCTGGGAGATACGCTTGATCCCCCCGAGGATCACAGCACCCGCCAGCAGCATTATGATCACCCCGGTCAGCCACGCCGGCACGCCGAAGGAGGTGGTCAACGCATCCGCCACCGAGTTGGCCTGCACCGTATTGCCGATACCGAATGCAGCCACCGCACCGAAGAAGGCGAACAGCCCGCCGAGCCAGGCCCAGCGCCGGCCGAGACCGTTACGGATGTAGTACATCGGCCCGCCGACATGGTTACCCTCGGAGTCGGTCTCGCGATAGCGCACCGCCAGCACCGCCTCGGAGAACTTGGTCGCCATGCCGACCAGCGCGGTGAGCCACATCCAGAACACCGCTCCGGGGCCGCCGAGCGCGATCGCCGTCGCCACGCCGGCGATATTGCCCGTACCGATGGTTGCCGAAAGTGCGGTCATCAGCGCGTTGAACGGCGAGATCTCGCCATCGTTGCGATCGTCGTCGGCACTCCGACGCCCCTGCCACAGCAGACTGAAGCCGAGGCCGAGCTTGCGGATCGGCAGCAGCTTGAGGCCCAGCTGGAGGTAGATACCCACTCCGAACAGCAGTATCAGCATCAGCGGGCCCCACACGACCCCGTTGATGGATCCGAAGATATTGGTCAAAAGTTCCACGGCAACCCCCTGTTGAGATTGTTATTGCCCAGCGCCCCGACGGCGAGCCGTGGGGCGACGTCCTAGAATTTGCACGAAAAGCCGGCCGGCGCAGGCAGTTTCGTACAGACCCTAGACGCTTGTGTCGAAAAAAACCCTGCAACGATAGAGGATTATGCTGCGCTTTCACAATCAGCCCAATGGCGGATCGGCAGCGACGACACGGAGGATGTCGCTAACCTTATGCGAAAAGGTCTGGCGCGAAAAGCGTTCGTGTTTCCGATAAGAAACACGCACCCCAATCAGGAACGCCACTTTCGATCGCCAACCGCGCAGGACCCGACTCACACGGCCCACCATCGGCCTCTCTAGTCTCACGTACGCTGCAGACTCAGCCGGCGCGAGCCGCCAGTGACGAGGCCGTGAGCTCATGCAAGCGGTTGCCACTGGACGTCGGCGCCTTCTCGCCCCAACCTAGGAGCGTGGCGGCGGCGATCGCGGCCATGGCAGTCGCGAGCCTATGCCAATTGACGAGACATTGATGCATAATGCTCCCCAGAGTCTCTTGTGCCGAAACACGTTTCTTATAGGAAACCCTCATGAGCGATATCCCCAACAACCTGCTCTATACCGATAGCCACGAATGGGTGCTGGACAACGGCGACGGCAGCGTCACTGTCGGCATCACCGACCATGCCCAGGAAGCGCTGGGCGACGTCGTCTTCGTCGAACTGCCCGAGCCGGGCAAGAGCCTCGACGCTGGTGACGAATTCGGTGTCATCGAGTCGGTGAAGGCAGCCTCCGATCTCTATGCACCGCTGGCCGGCGAGATTCTCGAGGTCAACGAAACGCTCGAGGACGCCCCCGAGACCGTCAACGACTCGCCCTACAGCGATGGCTGGATTCTCAAGCTCAAGCTGGCCGATCAGGGTGAGCTGGAGTCACTGCTCTCCGCCGAAGCCTATGCGGACCTGGTCGCCGCCGAGGCAGATCAGGACGACTGACCCACTCGCCCCAGTCGCGGCCACCCGCTCCGCCGGGTGGCCTCTCTCCCACCGCCGATCCGCTGGACGCACCATGCCTACCGATACCCGCACCCTGGCCGAGCTGGCCAACCACGACGATTTCCTCAAGCGCCACAACGGCCCGAGCGGTGAAGACGTCACCGCGATGCTCAAAACGCTCGGCATGACCTCGCTGCCGACGCTGATCGAGCAGACCGTGCCCCAGGGCATCCGCCTGAACCGGGAACTGGCGCTGGATGGCCCCAAGGGTGAGGCGGAGGCGCTCGACTATCTCAAGGGCCTGGCGCGTCAGAATCGGGTATTCAAGAGCTACATCGGCCAAGGCTACTACCCCACTCATCTGCCGCCGGTGATTCAGCGCAACGTGCTCGAGAACCCGGGCTGGTACACCGCCTACACGCCGTACCAGCCGGAAATCGCCCAGGGGCGTCTCGAGGGTCTGCTCAACTTCCAGCAGATGGTGATGGATCTGACCGGCATGGCGATCGCCAACGCCTCATTGCTCGACGAGGCGACTGCCGCCGCCGAGGCGATGGCGCTGTGCCGGCGCGCCAACAAGAAGAACAAGAGCGAGCGCTTCTTCGTCGCCGACGACGTGCTGCCGCAGACCCTCGACGTGCTGCGTACGCGAGCGGCTTATCTCGGCTTCGAGCTGGTCATTGCCCCGCGCGCGCGCCTGGCCGACGAGGAGGTGTTCGGGGCCCTGCTGCAGTACCCCGGGGTCGATGGTGAAGTCCCCGCGGATCTCGAAGCGCTGATCGCGGCCGCCGGCGAGCGCCAGATCATGACCTGCGTCGCCGCCGATCTGATGAGCCTGGTGCTGCTCAAGCCGCCGGGCGAGATGGGCGCCGACATCGTGCTCGGCAACTCCCAGCGCTTCGGCGTGCCGATGGGCTACGGCGGCCCGCACGCGGCCTACTTCGCCGCCAGCGACGCGCTCAAGCGCTCGCTGCCGGGTCGGGTGATCGGCGTCTCCAGGGACAGCCGCGGCCGCCCGGCGCTGCGCATGGCGATGCAGACCCGCGAACAGCATATCCGGCGCGAGAAGGCGACCTCCAATATCTGTACCGCCCAGGCGCTGCTGGCCAACATCGCCGGCTTCTACGCCACCTATCACGGCGCCGAAGGGCTGCGCACCATCGCCACCCGCATCCACCGCCTCACCTCGCTGCTGGCGACAGGCCTGGCCCAGCACGGTGTCGCGTTCAAGCACGACAGCTGGTTCGACACCCTGACCCTGTGCGGGGTCGACAGCCACCGCATCCAGGGGCGCGCGCTGACCCGCGAGCTCAACCTGCGCTATCCCGGCGACGGCGAAGTCGGCGTGAGCCTCAACGAGACCACCACCGCAGCCGATCTGGCCGAGCTGTTCGACGTGCTGCTGGGCGACGAGCACGGCCTCTCGGTGAGCGAGCTCGATCGCCAGGCCCAGCGCGAGGCGATCACCGGCATTCCCGCGGCGCTTACACGCCACAGTGACTTCCTGACCCACCCCAACTTCCAGCGCTTCCGCAGCGAGACGGAGATGCTGCGCTATCTCAAACGCCTGGAAAACCGCGATCTGTCGCTGACCCATGCGATGATCCCGCTGGGCTCGTGCACCATGAAGCTCAACGCCACCAGCGAGATGATCCCGATCACCTGGCCCGAGTTCGCCAATATCCACCCCTTCGCGCCCGCCGAGCAGGTCGCGGGCTACCGCCAGATGATTACCGAACTGAGCGACTTCCTGGTCGAGATCACCGGTTACGATGCCATTTCGATGCAGCCGAACTCGGGGGCCCAGGGCGAGTACGCGGGCCTGGTGGCGATTCGCCGCTATCAGCAGGCCAACGGCGAGGGACATCGCGATATCTGCCTGATCCCCAGCTCGGCCCACGGCACCAACCCGGCCTCGGCGGCGATGGCGCAGATGCAGGTGGTGGTGGTGGAGTGTGACCGCGACGGCAACATCGACCTGAGCGACCTGCAGGCCAAGGCGGTGAAGTACAGTGAGCGGCTGTCGGCGATCATGCTCACCTACCCTTCCACCCACGGCGTGTTCGAGGAGAGCGTCCGCGACGCCTGTCAGATCGTCCATGAGCATGGCGGCCAGGTCTATATCGATGGCGCCAACATGAACGCCCAGGTCGGCCTCTGCCGCCCCGGCGACTACGGCGGCGACGTCTCGCACCTCAATCTGCACAAGACGTTCTGCATCCCCCATGGCGGCGGTGGTCCGGGCATGGGCCCGATCGGGGTCAAGGCGCACCTGGCACATCATCTGCCCAATCACGTGGTGACCCCACAGGAAGGGATCGATCCGGCTGCCGGCGCGGTCTCCGCGGCGGCCTTCGGCAGCGCCTCGATCCTGCCGATCTCGTGGGCCTACATCAAGATGATGGGTGCGCGCGGGCTGCGCGAGGCGACCGAGCTGGCGATACTCAACGCCAACTACATCGCCAAGCGACTCGAACGGCACTACCCCGTGCTCTATCGCGGCGCCAACGGCACCGTGGCCCATGAGTGCATTCTCGACATCCGCCCGCTCAAGGCGACGTCGGGGATCGGCGAGGAGGATATCGCCAAGCGCTTGATGGATTACGGTTTCCACGCCCCGACCATGTCCTTCCCGGTCGCCGGTACGCTGATGGTCGAGCCGACCGAGTCCGAGTCGCGCTACGAGATCGACCGTTTCTGCGACGCCATGATCGCGATTCGTGAGGAGATCACCCAGGTCGAGAACGGCACCTGGCCCAAGGACGACAATCCGCTGGTGATGGCCCCCCACACCATGGCCGACCTGGCCGCCGAACACTGGGAGCGCGCTTACTCCCGCGAACTCGGCGCCTTCCCCTCGCAGGCCTCGCGGGAAGCCAAGTACTGGCCGGCAGTCAACCGGGTCGACAACGTATTCGGCGACCGTAACCTGATCTGCAGCTGCCCGCCGATGGACGCCTACCGCGACGCCGTCTGAGGCACGCGCAAAAGACCCATGCGCCCAAAAAGCAGCGGCCGCTCATCGAGCGGCCGCTGCTGTTTTTGGGGAACACATCGACCCGGTGGCGGGCCATGTATGTCTCAGGCCGATTGGCGTCTCTGAGCACTCGCCATGCTATCCAGTCATACTATCCAGACATTGCGTCCCGACGTCCCGACTCGATTAGGCACCCTCCAGAGACGGCAGCTCGCTGTAGCCGTAGAGCGAGTTGAGGCGCTGCTGACGGAAGGTCTCGAGCAGCTGCCGGTAGCGCTTGGGCAGCTCGACGTCGCTCCGGGTGACCAGATAGAGGGTGTCGTAGACCGGCTGCGCCAGTGGTAGCTCGCGCACCTGGCGCTGCCATGGCGAGGTCTCCAGTACCGGTCGCGAGACCACGGTGAACCCCAGCCCACGGGCGACCGCATCCAGTACCTGCCCCACTTCGTTGGTGAATCCCTGACGCGGAAAGTGCGTCATGCTGCGGAACTCGCCGCCGAAGTTGTTGCGCAGCACCAGGCTGGCGTTGGTATTGCCGTCGGTGTAATTGACGAAGCCCAGCGCCTGCAGCTCGGCGAAGGTGGTGCCGGCGAAATCCGCCGGCACCACCAGGCACAACGGCTCCTGGTGCCACGCCTCGAAGTGCAGATCCGGCTGCTTGCCCACCTCGGTGACGATGCCCACGTCGTAGCGCCCGGCCAGCACGTCGGCGGCGATCTCGTGATTGAAGGCGAAGCTGTAGTTGACCGTGAGCCCAGGGTGCATCTGCTGATAGCCGAGCAGAAACGGATAGAACATCAGCCCCACACTGCCCGGGGAAGCGATACGGCATTCGCCGCTATCGGGAGAGTCATCGTCCAGCGAGTGACGGAAATACTCGTGCTCGGCGAACAGCTTGACCGCATAGTCGTAGGCGCGGCGGCCGGCATCGGTCAGCGAGAACTTGCGCCCCTGGCGGTTGAGCAGCGAACGCCCGAGGTACTCCTCGAGCTTGCGCACATGCTGGCTGACCCCGGGCTGGGTCATGTCGAGCTTGCCCGCGGTCTGGGTGAAGCTGCCGGTCTCGACGAGCATCATGAAGGTACGAAAATACTGGGCGTTGAACATGGAAAAACGCGATTCACTCACGCAGGCAGGGTAGGAAGAGCCAAAGAACGCGAAAACGTCGCGTCACCGGGGCTGGATAACGTCTGATTGTCATCATAGCCGCTTACCCATCATAGCAATTTATGGCTCGAGACGCACCGCCGCCGGTGTCACTGCGCCGTGCCAACACCCGTGTTAGCATGCCTGAACCCATTTGTTCGGATAGTTCAGAATCCTATGTCAGATCCCTTCGCGCAACGCGCCCAGGCCGTCCAGCGCACCCTGCTCGAGATGGAAGAGAACGCCGCGGAGAACGACCTGTTCGCTCTCGGCTACATGATTCCGCAGATCGGTCTGGTCCAGGAGATGGCCGACTACGATCCTGCCGAGGTGGTGGCGGAGGATTTCGACGCCACCTACTGGCAGTGGCTCGAGAGCACCTTCGCCCAGGACGGCATGAGCGACGCCGATCGCGCGCAGATCGCCGCGCTATGGCAGCGCGCCGTCGACCGTACCCCCCAATAATCCCCATATCGCCCGCCGCGGCGGGCGCTCTCTGCGCAAGGAAATGGCCATGCCCGAGACGCTTTCCACCATCGTCTCCCCAGAAGGAAGCCTCGAAGTTCTCTCCCAGTCCGAAGTCAACCGCCTGCGCGATACCTCGAGCAGCGGTCTGCACGATCTGCTGCGGCGCTGCGCGCTGGCGATCCTCAACTGCGACACCCCTACCGACGACGGCCTGGCGGTGATGCAGGCGTATCACGATTTCGATATCGAGGTGCTGCAGCAGGACCGTGGCATCCGCCTGAAGCTCTCCAACGCCCCGGCCTGCGCCTTTGTCGACGGCCGCATGATCCGCGGCATCCGTGAGCAGCTCTCCTCGGTCCTGCGCGATATCGTCTACGTCTACAACGAGATTCAGAACAACCCGCGCTTCGACCTCGACACCAACGAGGGTGCCACCAACGCGGTGTTCCATATCCTGCGCAACGCCAGCACCCTGCGTACCGCTCACGAGCCGAGCATGGTGGTGTGCTGGGGCGGTCACTCGATCAGCCGCGAGGAGTACGACTACACCAAGGCGGTGGGCTACCATCTGGGGCTGCGTGAACTCGACATCTGCACCGGCTGTGGCCCGGGGGCCATGAAGGGCCCGATGAAGGGCGCCAACCTGGCCCACGCCAAGCAGCGCCGACGCGGCGGTCGCTACCTGGGGATCTCCGAACCCGGCATCATCGCCGCGGAGTCGCCCAATCCGATCGTCAACGAGCTGGTGATCATGCCGGACATCGAGAAACGCCTCGAGGCCTTCGTGCGCGTGGGTCACGGCATCGTGGTGTTCCCCGGCGGGGTCGGCACCGCCGAGGAGATTCTCTATCTGCTCGGCATCCTGATGCATCCGGACAACCGCGATATCCCCTTCCCGGTGATCCTGACCGGGCCGGCCAGCGCCAGCGACTATTTCCAGCGCATCGACGAGTTTCTCTGCTATACGCTGGGTGAGTCGGTGCGTCGCCACTACCGCATCATCGTCGACGACCCGACCAGCGTCGCCCGCGAGATGCGCCGCGGCATCGACGATGTCGCCGAATTTCGTCGCGCCCAGAACGACGCCTTCTACTTCAACTGGCGTCTCAATATCGAGCGCGGTTTCCAGCAGACGTTCGAGCCGACCCACCAGGCCATGGCAGGCCTGGCGCTGCATCGTGACCAGCCGCGCCACGAGCTGGCCGCCAACCTTCGCCGGGCGTTCTCCGGTATCGTCGCCGGCAACGTCAAAGAGCCGGGGGTGCGCGCGATCGCCGAGCACGGCCCCTTCCGCCTGCATGCCGAGCCCGAGCTGATGGAGCGCCTCGACGCCCTGCTCACCTCCTTCGTGGCCCAGGGACGCATGAAGCTGCCGGGTAGCGAATACGTGCCCTGCTACACGCTCGCCCCACCGCACTGAGCCAGCACCCGCGCGGCGCGGGCGGCAGGCCATGACGCCAACGGGCGACGGGGATCTCCCCGTCGCCCGTTGGCTTTGGTCTCTGCGTTGGCGCCTGCGCCCTTCCGTACTGCTACTCTCCGCGACGCCGCCATAGCCGCAGCACCACGTGCAGCACCAGCCCCAGCGCCATGCCCTGGGAGAGGGTCACCGCCCAGACCACGCCGGCACCGCTGAGCATATGCCAGCCGGCCACCACCACCAGTGCCACCACCAGGCAGATCAGCAGATGACGGATGGCCCGCGGGCAGCGGCCGCGCTCCGCCGTCGACATCAGCCGCCAGATCACCGCCAGCGCCACACTCACCGCCACCACGAAGGCGCCCAGCAGGGCCAGACGGGTCTGGTCACCGAGCAGCCAGTAGCGCGGCAGCGAGAGCAGCATCACCAGCCATAGTCCCAGCAGCGTGCTGAAACGGGTCGCGGTCAATGCCCGCGCCGAGGTGGTGGTGTCACTCATACGCCCAGCCCCTGCTCGGCGATCCACGTCTCGACCCACGGCAGCGCGGCGTCATCCGCCATGAAGGTCTCCATGGCATCGATCTCCAGGCGCTCACACAGACGCTGCGCGCCAAGGTCGGTGAGGATGTCGTCGAGCGCCCGACCGGAGCCGCAGAAGGTGTCGCCATAGGAGCTGTCGCCCAGCGCGATCAGACCGTAGCGCAACCCGTTCAGCGCCGGCGGCGTCTCCTTGAGGGCACGCGCGAAGGCCACGAAATCACCGGGGAAATCTCCACTGCCGGTGGTCGAGAGGCAGAACAGCGCCAGATCGGGACGGTCGTCGACCAGATCGGCCAGCGTCGGCTGCTCGATCACGGCGACCTCGTAGCCGGCCTGCTCGAACAGCGGCGAGATTTGCTCGGCGACATCGAGCGCGCCGCCGTAGACGGTTCCTACGTAGATCTTCAGTCTGGGCATATCAATTCGGTCTAGAGTGGGTGAAAAGCTCGCGCCCACGGCGGCCGCCCGCCGTGGGCGCGAGCTTAGAGTTTGTAAGCAACGTCGGCGAGCGCAGGCATTTTGCGCGCAAAGCCTAGCACAACCGCCCGGGGCGGCTCATCCGACGCCGTCTCAACGCAAGACCGCCCGCCGGGGCTGCCGGCAGGCGGTCTTGGAAGTCGGAGTCGCGCTCAGGGCTCCTGCAGCTCGCCGTCGAAGCTCTCGACCTTGGCCTTGAGCTTCTGCCCGGGTCGAAAGGTGACCACGCGCCGGGCGGAGATCGGTATCTCCTCGCCCGTCTTCGGGTTGCGTCCCGGCCGCTCGCGCTTGTCGCGCAGGTCGAAGTTGCCGAACCCCGACAGCTTCACCTGCTCGTTTTCGCGTAGGCAGCCACGAATCTCCTCGAAGAACGTCTCCACCATGTACTTGGCTTCTCGCTTGGAGAAGCCGAGCTCCGTATGCAGGTGCTCGGCGAGTTCAGCCTTGGTCAGCGCTCCCATCATCGCTCCTTCGCACAGGACGACAGATCAACTGCGCAGCCTGGCGCCGAAACGGGACTCGGCTTCGTCCACCACGGCTGCAATTAACTGATTGATTTCATCGTCATTGAGAGTGCGCGAAGGATGCTGCCAGGTCAAGCCCAGGGCGATGCTCTTGTGCCCCTCGGCAACCCCCTGCCCCTGGTAGACATCGAACAGCTGCCACTGGGTTAGCCACTCACCGGCACGTGCCCGGATCGCTTCCAGCAGCGGTGCCACACCCACCTCGGCATCGACCACGAAGGCCAGATCGCGACGCACCTCCGGATAGCGCGACAGCGGCTGGAAGGCCGCGATCCGCCCTTCGAGCACCGCCTGCTGAGCGACTTCGAACAGATAGACCTCCGGCTTGATGCCCAACTGCGCGCGGATCGACGGGTGCAGCGCACCGATCCAGCCCTGGGCCTGGCCACCCCGGTAGAGTTCGGCGGTACGCCCCGGATGCAGCGCGGGATGGCTGGCGGCGACGAACTGCCACTCGTCGGCGCAGCCGCCGAGCGCCAGCAGGCTTTCGAGGTCGCCCTTGAGATCGAAGAAGTCGACGCTCTCACGCCCCGCGGCCCAGCCCTCGACGTCGCGACTACCGCACACCAGACCGCCGATCATCGGCGTCTGCGTCAGCGCATCGAGCTCGCCCTGGAACACCAGCCCGGTCTCGAACAGGCGCACCCGCTGCTGCTGGCGATTGAGGTTGTGCATCAGCGCCTTGAGCAGCCCCGGGAAGAGGCTGTGACGCATCACCGACATATCGCTGGAGATGGGGTTGGCCAGGGTCGGCGATACCGCTTCCGGCAGCAGCAGCGACTGCAGCTCGGGGGAGACGAAGCTGTAGGTCACCGCCTCCTGATAGCCACGTGAGACGAGATGACGACGCACCCGGCGCAGCGGCTGCAGCGCCTCGTCGGCCGGCTTCAGGCTCAGCCGCGCCTGGGGCCGGCGTACGGGCAACCGGTTGTAGCCGTGGACGCGTGCCAGCTCCTCGATCAGATCCTCCTCGATGGCGATGTCGAAACGCCAGCTCGGGATCTGCACTCGCCAACGGTCGCCGGGCGCCGACGCGGTCATGCCCAGGCCGCGGAAGATACGCTGAATCTCTTCGTCGGGCAGGCGCACGTCGAGGCAGGCGGCGAGGCGTTCGCGGCTCAGCGCGACGTCGTCACGCTGGGGCAGGTGTGCCGGCTTGCGCACCTCGGAGATCGGCCCCGGGGTGCCACCGACGATCGCCAGCAGCAGCTCGGTGGCACGCTCCATCGCCGGACGCGTGATGTCCGGGTCGACGCCGCGCTCGAAGCGGTGAGAGGCATCGGTGTGCAGCCCGAACTCACGCGCCTTGCCCGCCACCGCGAGCGGTGCGAAGAAGGCGGCCTCGAGGAACAGATGGCGGGTCTCAGCGCCGACGCCGCTATCGTCGCCCCCCATGACGCCGGCGATCGCCAGCGCCTTGGCCTGATCGGCGATCACCAGGGTGGTGCCATCCAGCACTACCTCCTGACCGTCGAGCAGGGTCAACCGCTCGCCGTCGTGGGCCCGGCGCACCTCGATGCCCCCTTCGAGCACGTCGAGATCGAAGGCGTGCATCGGCTGCCCCAGCTCGAGCATCACGTAGTTGGTGACATCGACCGCCGGATCGATACTGCGAATACCGCTGCGGCGCAGGCGTTCACGCATCCACAGCGGCGTCTGTGCGCTCAGATCGACGTCACGGATCACCCGGCCGAGATAGCGCGGACAGCCCGCTTCGTCGCTCACCGCGATCGGGAACTGGGCATTGCTGCGCGCCACCACCGGCGCGATATTCGGCTCCACTACCCGGGTCGCGGTAACGCAGCCGACTTCACGGGCGATACCGCGCAGACTGAGACAGTCACCGCGGTTAGGGGTCAGGTCGACATCGATGGTGCTGTCGTCGAGCGTCATCCAGGCACGGAAGTCCTTGCCGACCGGCGCCTCCGCGGGCAGCACGTAGATCCCCTCGGAGTGACCCTCTTCCAGCCCCAGCTCGGAGGCGGAGCAGATCATGCCGTGGGACTCGACGCCCCGCAGCTTGGCACGCTTGATCTTGAAATCCTCGGGCAGCACCGCGCCGACCCGGGCGAAAGGCACCTTCTGACCCACGGCGACATTGGGCGCACCGCACACCACCTGCACCGGTTCACCGCTACCGTCCTGAACCTTGCAGACATTGAGCTTGTCGGCATCCGGATGCGGCGCCTTGGCCACCACCTCCGCGACCACCACGCCTACGAACACCGCCCCGACCGGCTCGATCGCATCGACCTCCAGGCCGGCCATGGTGATGGCATCCGCCAGGGCCTGGGTATCGAGCTGAGGAGAGACCCACTCGCGCAGCCACGCTTCGGAAAACTTCATCTTGATACTCCTTGACTGGCGAAGAACTCAGTTGAACTGGCGCAGGAACCGCAGATCGTTGTCGAAGAACAGGCGCAGATCGTTGACGCCGTAGCGCAGCATCGCCAGACGCTCCGCCCCCATGCCGAAGGCGAAGCCAGTGAAGCGGCTGGCATCGATACCCGAGTGGCGGAAGACCTCGGGGTGCACCATGCCGCAACCCATCACCTCCAGCCAGCCGCTGTGCGAGCAGACCCGGCAACCCTCGCCGCGGCACATCACACACTGGATGTCGACCTCGGCAGAGGGCTCGGTGAATGGGAAGTAGGAAGGCCGGAAGCGGACCTGCAGATCATCACGCTCGAAGAACGCCTGCAGGAAATCGGCGATGGTGCCCTTGAGATCGGCGAAGCTGACCCCTTCATCGACCAGCAGGCCCTCGACCTGGTGAAACATCGGGGTATGAGTCAGGTCGGAGTCGCTGCGATAGACGCGTCCCGGGCAGACGATACGGATCGGCGGCTCCTGCGTCTGCATGGTGCGCACCTGGACCGGCGAGGTATGGGTGCGCAACAGCCGCGTGGCGTCGAAGTAGAAGGTATCCGCCATGCCCCGCGCCGGGTGGTGGGCCGGAATGTTGAGCGCCTCGAAGTTATGGAAGTCATCCTCGATCTCGGGGCCCACGGCGACATCGAACCCGATGTGCTGGAATAGCGCCTCGATGCGCTCCAGGGTCTGGGTCACCGGGTGCAGTCCGCCATTGACCTCTCCACGCCCGGGCAGGGTGACGTCGATACGTTCGGCTTCGAGCTGTGCCGACAGCGCCGCCTGCTCCAAGGTTTGGCGGCGCTGCTCGAGCTCCTGCTGCAGCGCCTGCTTGGCCTCGTTGATGCGCTCACCGGCAGCCGGTCTCTCCTCCGGAGGCAACTGGCCGAGCCCCTTCAACAGCGCCGTGATCTCGCCTTTCTTGCCCAGATAGCGCACACGCACCTGGTCCAGAGCCTGGGCGTCCTCGGCCGCGGCGATGGCCGCACTCGCCTCGTTGACCAGGGCAGGAAGATGATCCATCCGTCGAGCTCCGCTTGTCTCTCGTGACGCACCGCGTATCGCTGCTGCAGTGCACTCAAAAACAGGGTATGGGAAAAAAACAGGGGAAGAGCAGCTGCTCTTCCCCTGGATCGGTCACGCGATTACTCCGACCCGCGAGGGGCCGGGGATGACCGGCTTATGCAGCCTTGGCTTTCTCGACGAGCGCCGTAAACGCGGCCTTCTCGTGAACAGCCAGATCGGCCAGCACCTTGCGGTCGATCTCGATACCCGCCTTCTTGAGGCCGGCAACGAAACGGCTGTAGGACAGGCCGTTGTTGCGTGCCGCCGCATTGATACGGGTGATCCACAGCGCGCGGAACTGACGCTTGCGCTGACGGCGGTCACGATAAGCGTACTGACCGGCTTTGATGACCGCCTGCTTGGCTACACGGAAGACGCGCGAACGCGCACCGTAGTAACCCTTGGCCTGCTTCATGATCTTCTTGTGACGACGACGTGCGACGACACCACGCTTGACGCGAGACATAGTACTCTCCTGACGTTAAAAAAGGTCGACCAACGGGGCTCAGAGGTTCGGCAGCATGCGGGCCACGAGCTGCTTGTCGGCAGCGTGGACCTGCTTCATACCGCGCAGCTGACGCTTACGCTTGGTGGACTTCTTGGTCAGGATGTGACTACGGAAAGACTGCTTGTGCTTGAAGCCATTGGCGGTCTTCTTGAAGCGCTTGGCAGCGCCGCTGTTGCTCTTGATTTTCGGCATGAGTAGAAACTCCGATCCGATTTCTTTAGAAAACCCGAGGCCGGGCGTGGCGAATAGACGCCACACCCCGTTCGACTTGCCCGCGGATCACTTCTTCTTGGGCGCAAGGATCATGATCATCTGCCGGCCTTCCATCTTGGGGAAGGATTCGACAGTCGCCATCTCCTCGAGATCGCCGGCGATCCGTTCCATCAGTCGACGACCGATGTCCTGGTGCGCCATCTCGCGACCGCGAAAGCGGAGCGTGACCTTGCCCTTGTCGCCACCTTCGAGGAAACGTATCAGGTTCTTGAGCTTCACCTGATAGTCACCCTCGTCCGTGCCAGGTCGGAATTTGACTTCCTTGACCTGAATCTGCTTGGTCTTCTTCTTCTGAGCCGATTTCTGCTTCTTCTGCTCGAAGAGGAATTTACCGTAGTCCATGATCTTGCAGACGATGGGGTCGGCATTGGAAATCTGCACGAGGTCCATACCGGCTTCCTCGGCACGCTCCAGCGCCTCCTGCATGGGAACGACTCCCACCTGCTCGCCCTCGGCATCGATAAGGCGAACTTCGTCTGCACGAATACGGTCATTGATGGGCGCGCGCTTTTCCTGAGGACGCCCGCGCTGATTATTACGCTTGATCGTTAGATCTCCGTTTGGCGATTCACGTTGCTGCTCAGTGCTGATCCGGCTTGCCTGCCTGCTCGAGCTGCGCCAGCAGCGTCTCTACCGACAGGGAGCCCAGATCCTCGCCGGACCGAGTACGCACGGCAACGGCACCCGATTCGACTTCCTTATCTCCGACAACCAGCAGATAAGGGATCTTCTGCAGCGTATGTTCGCGAATTTTAAAGCCGATCTTCTCATTCCTCAAGTCCGCTTCGACGCGGAAGCCCGCTTCACGCAAGCGCTTCAGGAGATTCTCGGCATATTCGCGCTGTGCATCGGTGATGTTCAACACCACCGCCTGGACCGGCGCCAGCCACAGCGGCAAGGCACCGGCATAGTGCTCGATCAGGATGCCCACGAAGCGCTCCATCGAGCCGACGATGGCACGGTGCAGCATGACCGGGGTCTGGCGCGAGCCATCTTCGGCCACGTACTGGGCGCCGAGGCGGCCGGGCATCATGAAGTCGACCTGCATGGTACCCACCTGCCACTCGCGACCCAGGCAATCCTTCATATGGTACTCGATCTTGGGACCATAGAAAGCACCTTCGCCGGGCAGCTCCTGCCATTCGACGTCGCAGTTGGCGAGCGCGGCACGCAGCGCACCCTCGGCCCGATCCCAGGTCTCGTCGCTACCCAGGCGCTTGTCCGGGCGCAACGCGATCTTCACCGCGATATCGTCGAAGCCGAAGTCAGCATAGACCTTGAGCGCCTGACGATGGAAGGCAGTCACCTCGGGCTCGATCTGCTCGGGCGTACAGAAGACGTGGCCATCGTCCTGGGTGAAGGCGCGCACGCGCATGATACCGTGCAGCGCACCGGAAGGCTCGTTGCGATGACAGCCGCCGAACTCACCATAGCGGATCGGTAGCTCGCGGTAGCTGCGTAGACCCGAATTGAAGACCTGGACATGGCCGGGGCAGTTCATCGGCTTGAGCGCATACTCACGCTTCTCCGACTCGGTGAAGAACATGTTCTCGGCGTAGTTGTCCCAGTGGCCGGACTTCTTCCACAGCGACACGTCCATCACCTGGGGACACTTGATCTCCTGATAGCCGCCGCTCTTGTAGACCTGGCGCATATACTGCTCGACCACCTGCCACAGGGTCCAACCACGGGGGTGCCAGAACACCATGCCGGGCGCCTCTTCCTGCATGTGGAAGAAGTCGAAGCGCCGCGCCAGCTTGCGGTGGTCACGCTTCTCGGCCTCTTCCAGACGCTGGAGATAGGCCTTGAGCGCTTTCTTGTCGGCCCAGGCCGTGCCGTAGATGCGGGTCAGCATGGGATTGGCGGAGTCCCCCCGCCAGTAGGCGCCGGCCAGCTTGGTCAGCTTGAACGCCTTGAGGTGCCGGGTGTTGGGCACATGGGGCCCGCGGCACATGTCGATGTACTCCTGATGGTGGTAGAGACGAATCGTCTCGCCATCGGGAATCCCCTCGACGATTTCCTGCTTGTAGGGCTCGTCGCGGGAGACGAAGGTCGCCAGCGCCTCGGCCTTGTCGACGTACTCGCGCACGACGTCGTAATCCTGGTCGATCAGCGCCTTCATGCGCGCCTCGATCTGCTCCAGATCCTCCGACGAGATCGACTCGCCAAAGTCGATGTCGTAATAGAAGCCGTCTTCGATGACCGGGCCGATCGCCATCTTCGCCGCCGGATAGAGCTGCTTGATCGCATGCCCCATCAGGTGGGCGCAGGAGTGGCGGATGATATCCACCCCTTCCGGGTCGCGCGCGGTGATGATGGCAACCTCGGCATCGTGTTCGATCAGATCCGCGGCATCGACCTCGACCCCATCGATCTTGCCGGCGATGCACGCCTTGGCCAGACCCGGCCCGATGGACTCGGCCAGCGCCATGATGCTGATGGGGTGCTCGAAGGTTCTCTGACTGCCGTCGGGCAGCGTGACAATAGGCATGAAGACATCCTTATGTTCAGTGGTGGTCCACACCAAGGACCACGTGAACGGTTCGATACGGTGACGTCGCTATCCACGATCAGCCCGCATACGGGCAGGCCGATGTTCGGCGGAAAGGCTTCGACTTGACGATATCGCCGTGAGGCGAGTTTGGGGCCGATAGCGTATCAGTGCCGGCGGCACGACGCCATCGATTACGCGATCGCCCTTGTCTGGCCTAGTAGAAGAGCGGGCGTGGGTGGAGAGCGGGCATGGCAGGAGAGATAGCACGGGACAGGGCTACCTAAAACGACAGAGGGCGCCCGAAGGCGCCCTCTTGATCACATCGATCTAGCGGAGAGCTTACTTCCACTCGTCCAGTTCGACGCGACGGTTCTGAGCACGACCTTCAGCGGTGTCGTTGCTGGCGATCGGATCGCTCTCACCGTGACCGTAGGTCATGATGTTGTCAGCATTGAAGCCCTTGTTGACCAGGTACGCTTTGACGGAGTCAGCGCGACGCTGGGACAGCTTCTGGTTGTAGTCAGCCGGACCCACGGAGTCAGTGTAGCCGTCGAGACGGATACGCAGCTTGGCGTTGGTGTTGGAGCTGGCCATCAGCTTCTGGGAGATACCGTCGAGGATCGACTCGGCCTGCGGAGTCAGCTCAGCGGAATCGAACTTGAAGTTGACGTCACGCAGAATGACGCTCTCTTCACAGCCCAGAGAGTTGACCTTGGCGCCAGCCGGGGTGTTCGGGCACTGGTCCTGGTAGTCAGGCACGCCGTCACCGTCGGAATCCAGCGGGCAGCCTTGAGCGTTGACTTCGACGCCAGCCGGGGTACCCGGGCACTGGTCCATGTAGTCCGGCACGCCGTCACCGTCGGTGTCCAGCGGGCAGCCTACCGCGTCAACCGCGACGCCAGCCGGGGTGTTCGGGCACTGGTCGCGATCGTCCGGCACGCCGTCGCCGTCGCTGTCGACGACATTGGAGGAGTAGTCGGCACACAGCAGGGCACCTGCCGTCGCGCCGGCAACGCCACCCACGGCTGCGCCAGTGTCTTCGTCGGAACTACCGCTGGTTGCGTAGCCCAGACCACCGCCGATCAGACCGCCAGCGATGCCACAGACGAACGGCGAGTTGTACCACGCCTGATCGGAAGAGCTACCGGTGGACTCCATGCCAGAACTGGCACAACCAGAAAGACCGACTACCAGAGCAGAGCCCAGCAGCAGGCCAGTCGTTGATTTTTTCATGTAAGACTCCTTCTTAACACAGCGCTAGTCGTAACGGGCGTTACCCAGCGGCTTCGAGTATAGAAGCCGATTTCGTTGGGAGAAAGTCATTCCCCTCCCTCAACGACAAAGAAATCTCTTGCGATGGAAAGCCATCGAGTCGAGTAGCGGTCAATGTTCCCATTGTCCCTTTTTTCTTTGCAGCTCCGTAACAGCATTGTCGATTCCTTACCGGGATGCAAACCCGCGTCGGAAACACTGTTCTTTTTTAGCATCATTTACGAGATTGGCAAAGCGTGGCGGCGAAAAGTTCATGCCGTTTGCGTGATTGCCGCCCCCTTCTCGGGCCAATCGGCACACAGCGTCTGCAGCGCTCGGGCAGCGTCGTCCAGCCGTCCTTCGTACTGCTCGGCGATCGCCACCCGAGCGAGATCCTCGCGGTGGCGTTGACGCGGCGTCAACTCGCGCCGCGCCTCGTGCGTGCGCAGGTGCGCCGCCTGCGCCTGAACCTCGGCGATCACCTTGAAGCGCTCGTGTGTCACCAACTGGTGATCGACGATGTCCAACAGCACCTTGCAGCGCAGGGCGCCCTCGACCAGGTCTACCTGGCGTTCGAGCATCGCTTGCGAGATCGCCGCCAGGCTATCGATACAGTTGCGATTGGCGCGCGCGATCTCGTCGCGGCGAAACGCTTCGCGTCGCCGCACCTCGCGCCACAGCCGGCGGGCGTACAGGGCAAGCCCCACCACCATCGCCAGAGCCACCAGCAGCAGCGCGCTCACTCCCCATACAGACATCACACTCTCCTGAACCGATCGGTTGTCTTCACTGACGTCGCCGCGCTCACGGCGCCGCCTGCCAAGCCGCCCGCCAGGCTCCCTGGCGGTCGGCACAGGCGACGAAATCCGGGTTGAGCAGTGACGCTTTGGTGTTGTAACGCAACGGTTGCCAGTCTCGTGGATCGACCAGCGCCCCGCCTGCGCCTTCCAGAATCGCTTGCGCCGCCGCAGTGTCCCACTCGCTGGTCGGGCCGAAGCGCGGGTAGAGATCCGCCTCGCCGGCGGCAATGCGGCAGCACTTGAGCGAACTGCCGAAGGCCTCCACCCGGGCTCCAGGCAAATGCTCGAGCAATGCCCGGGTGCGCGCATCGCAGTGATGGCGGCTCACCATCACCCGCGGCGGCGTATGCGACTCGACCGCGAGCCGAATCCAGGCAGCCCCGGCGGCTGGCTGATACCAGGCGCCGCATTCACCGCCGCCGGCCCACACCTCGCCACTCCCGGGCCTGGCGATCACCCCCAGCACCGTGCGCTGATCGCGAATCAGCGCGACATTGACACTGTATTCGTCGGAGCCGCGGATGAACTCCTTGGTGCCATCCAGCGGATCGATCAGCCAGTAGCGCGACCAGCGCCGCCGCGCCTCCCAGGGGGTGGCGGCCGCCTCCTCGGAGAGCACCGGCAAGCGGACATCGCCCAGCATCGGCAGCGCCGCCATCAATACCTGGTGGGCGGCGAGATCGGCCGCGGTCACTGGGCTGGCGTCAGTCTTGAAGCGCGTCTCCAGCCCGTCGGCGGCGATGCTCAGGATCGCCTCGCCGGCACGCCTGCAGAGCGACGCCAAGGCGTCGAAAGAGGGATAGAGAGAAGCGCTCATGCAGTCATCCTAGGTCACCGGCGGCGCTACCGCCGTCGCCGTGCTGCGGGTGGGCGGCCGACCCGAGGACGGCCGCGGCGTGCGCGCATGATATTAGACCACCGCACACACCGCACCCTCGGCGGCAGCCGGCACGCCAGGTGCAGCGTGAAAATCTGTTGATAGACTGGAGTCAATGGGGTTCGAGATGGGGCGCGTGGCCTCCCCCTCGTCATCCGCCCCAACGCTCAGCGCCATCGCCCTGTCAATCGGAGAGACGTCATGACCACCACTCGCACGGAAGCGCATTCGCCCCCCTCCCTCGCCGCCAGGATAGGGCTGATCCTGGGGCCGCTCTGGGTGCTGGCGACGCTACTGCTGCCGCCGCCCGCCGGGATGTCATCCGCTGCCTGGCACTGTGTCGGCCTGGCGCTGCTGCTGGCGACCTGGTGGGCCACCGAGGCGATCCCCATTCCAGCGACCTCGCTGCTGCCGATCCCGCTGGCTCCCGCGCTGGGAATCGCCGAGCTCAAGGGCACCGCCGCCAGCTACGCCAACCCGACCATCTACCTGTTCCTGGGCGGTTTTCTGCTTGGCATCGCGATGCAGCGCTGGAATCTGCATCGCCGGATCGCCCTGCGCATCCTCGCTCTGGTGGGTCAGAAGCCGCGCCAGCAGATCGCCGGCTTCATGCTCGCCACCGGGTTCATCAGCATGTGGGTCTCCAACACCGCCACCGCGATCATGATGCTGCCGATCGGCATGTCGGTGGTGTCGCTGTTCGCCAGCGCCGACTCACGCGAGGTCGAGCGCTACGCTACCGCCCTGCTGCTGGCGATCGCCTACGCGGCGAGCATCGGCGGCATCGCCACCCTGATCGGCACACCGCCCAACGCCATCCTCGCCGGCTACCTCTCCAGCGAGCAGAACATCGAACTGGGCTTCGCCGAGTGGATGACCGTGGGGCTGCCGGTGAGTCTTGCGATGATGGCCGTGGCCTGGTGGTGGCTGACCCGCGGCGGTTTCGATCTGCGCCTGCAGGAGAGTCAGAACAGCAGCGAGAACAACGACGAGGACAAACACGGCCAGGACGGTAACGTCATTCGCGACGAGCTGAGCAAGCTGGGCCCGCTGAGTGCGGCAGAAATGCGTGTCGGCGTGGTCTTCCTGCTCGCCGCGCTGGCCTGGATCACCCGGCCGCTGCTCAACGACATGGGCGTGGGCTGGCTCTCCGACACCTCGATCGCGCTGATCGCCGGGGTCGGCCTGTTCCTGATTCCCAGCGGCAACGAGCCGCACCGTCCGCTGCTGCTGTGGGAGGACACCAAGGATCTCCCCTGGGGCATCCTGCTGCTGTTCGGCGGCGGTCTGGCACTGGCCAGCAGCATCAGCAGCTCGGGGCTCGCCGACTGGATCGCCAATCAACTGAGCCTGTTCGACGTCCTGCCGCTACTCCTGCTGATCGGCGCCGTGGTGCTGGTGATCATCTTTCTCACCGAGCTGACCTCCAACACCGCCACCGCCGCCGCCTTTCTGCCGCTGCTCGGCGCGCTGGCGATTTCACTGGGCGTCGACCCGCTACTGATCACCGTACCGGCTGCGATCGCTGCCAGCTGCGCCTTCATGATGCCGGTGGCGACACCCCCCAACGCCATCGTCTTCGCCACCGGAAAGATGAAGATACAGTCGATGATACAGGCCGGCTTCCTGCTCAATCTGGTCGGCTCCGTGCTGGTGACATTGATCAGCGTGGGGGTGATCGAAGCTCTCTGGCGATAACCCGGTATGAGTCGCGCAGCGTGAAAGCCTTGGGCAAGCCAGGACCTCTTCGGCAGAAGCGCCGGGGCCGCGTGCTCCTTGGCCCAGGACACGCGTTACCTCACCCGCGCACGACGCCCCATGTCGGCGCAGCGACAAACAGTCGGACAGAGAAATCGACACATAAAAAAATGGCCAATCGAAGCGAATCCGATTGGCCATTTTCTCGATTTGGTCGGAGCGACAGGATTCGAACCTGCGACCTCTGCAACCCCATTGCAGCGCGCTACCAAGCTGCGCCACGCTCCGGCTTCACCCGGGCTTGCCCGTGGGCTACCCTGCGAAACGCTGCGTATACTACCTTGCGTTTCCGGAAATGAAAAGCGCTTCTTTCATCTTTTTTATCAATCGCTTGCAGGGCAGCGGCGGGATGCACTTGGTGATCGCCACAATCGACGTACAATAGCCCCCTTTCTGGGCGCCCGCCTGTCATCCCCCCACGCGCGCAAGAGGTCACCATGTCCCTGATCATCGGCATGAGCATTCTGCTCGGCTGTCAATTTCTCGGTGAGGTACTGAGTCTGGCACTGTCGCTGCCGATTCCCGGCCCGGTCATCGGCATGCTGATCCTGCTCGTCGGCCTCGTCATTCGCGGCAGCGTTCCGGCCAGTCTGCGCAGCATGGGTGAGGGCCTGCTCAAGTATCTCACCCTGCTGTTCGTGCCCGCCGGCGTCGGGCTGATCGAGCACGTCGGGCTGATCCAGCAGGAGTTCTGGATCCTGCTGATCACACTGGTGCTCTCGGCGGCGGTGACCCTGTGGGTGACCAGTCAGGTGATGCAGCGGCTCGCCCACCGCAGCGGCACATCCCAGGAGGAGGACGCATGAGCCCGCTGCCTCTCGGCCAGGTGTGGGTCTACCTCGCCGCCAGCCCGCTGCTGCATCTGTTCGCCACCCTGATCGCCTTCGTCATCGCCAGCCGCATCAATCGCTGGGCCGGCGGCACGCCGCTGCTGCACCCGGTGATCCTGTCGATCGCGCTGCTGATCGCCTTTCTGCTCCTCACCCATACCGACTATCCCACCTACTTCGCCGGCGCGCAGTTCCTGCACTTCCTGCTCGGCCCCGCGACCGTGGCACTGGCGATCCCTCTGTTCGACCAGCGCGAGCGCGTACGCCGCCTGCTGTGGCCGGTGTTTGCCGGCACCCTCGCCGGCGTCGCTACCGCGGTGGTGTCGGCGGTGGGTATCAGCCTGGTACTGGGTGCCGACCACGCGACCGTGCTGTCGCTGGCGCCCAAGTCGGTGACCTCGCCGATCGCCATGGGCATCGCCGAGAAGATCGGCGGCATTCCCTCGCTGACCGCAGGGCTGGTTCTGCTCACCGGGGTCATCGGCTGCATCATCGGCCCCTGGGTCCTGCGCCTGGGCCGAATCACCGACCCTGCCATCCGCGGTTTCTCCATGGGCCTGGCCGCCCACGGCTTCGGTACCGCCTACTGTTTCTCCACCTACGGGGCCATCGCCGGGGCCTTCTCCGGCCTGGCCATGGGGCTTTCGGGGCTGGTCACCGCCTTCGTGCTGCCCCCCCTGGTACAGCTTTTCGGCCTCTGATTCCCCAGCGTTAGCGCGGGCACTGCCGGTGGCGGATACGCACCTCCACCGCCGGCTGACAAAACCACACCAAGTCGCAAAAGAGCGTGGGTGGCGAGTCGCGGATAATACTCGGCAAGTTCACGACGCGAGAGTGCGCCCTCATGGAAGTCAAAACCTTCTTCGCCCAGCGCGCTGACGGTCGAGCGCTACCACGCGCCGCCGTCAGCGTCCTGCCCCAGGGCAAGGAGACGCTGGCAGCCGGCCTGGAGGATGGCCGCGGCCAGCCGCTGTCCAACCCATTCCACGCCGATGCGGATGGCCGCATCCAGTTCGCCGCCCCCAACGGCCACTATGTGGTGGAGGTGGCCGATGGCGCCCAGCAGCAGCGCCTGCACGCCCAGTTCTTCGACCAGGGCGAGATTCATTCCGCCTCGGGCACCCAGCCGCTGGCCCAGGCGCTCGATCAGCGCCTGGTGGTGGTCGATAGCGTGGACACCCTGCGCGACTGGCCGGGAGCCCGCGTCGCCGACGGCTGTTGGCTGGTCTGCCGCAGCTTCTATCGCGATCGCCCCTTCGAACTGGATATCCAGCTGCAGCGTGTCACCACCCTTGACGACCCCACGCGGGCCAACCAGATGGCGTGGCTGCCCATTGATCATCCACACCACGACGACTTCCACCGCTTCACCCTGTGGGCCGCCGATGGCGCCGCCTATGTCCAGCCCGGCGACGACATCGACCTGCTCAAGGTGGGCTTTCGCGCCGACTATATCGACGCCGAGGGCCGCGGCAGCGACGAGTCGGCCTGGTTTCAGGAGACCCTGGACAAGACGCCCTATCGCACCAAATACCTGCCCGACCTACCCCAGGGCTGCGCCCTCTATCTGGGCAAACGGCGTATCACACTGTGCTCGGGCACCCGTCTGGTGGGTGCTGGCGCGCGTGCCAACAGCCGCCTGGTCAGCGACTATGTGGCCAGCGGTTTCCGCGACGGCCTGTTCCTGCTGCGCGAACCCCACGTGATCGCCGCCTGGGCCGAGGGGCGACCGCAGGGCGATCTGGAGGCCGCCTTCAGCCACGACATTCATTTCAGTGGACTCACCCTGGAAGCGCGCGACTTCTGCCGCGGCGCGGTGACCCTGGTCTGCGTCCGCGACGTGGTCTACCGCGATATCCATCACGTACGCTGCGGCGGCCTGAAAGTGTTCCACGAACTGGAGCTCAACCGGCGCTATTCCACCCATGAGGAGGACCCGGAGAGCGACAACGCCGTGACCGCCGGCTTCAACCCCGAGGTGCCCGACGACCTGAGCGAACGCATCCGCATCAGCGACCTCTCCGGCGGTGCCGGTCGCTACACCCTCAGCCCCGGCGACAGCAGGCGCGCGGGTGCCGTACGCCTCAATTTCGTGCGCGACTTCAGCATCTCCCATGTGCACATGGACTACTGCAACGTTTCCGGCTGGGGCGGCTCGGCACGCCCGGGCAAGGGCGGCGAACTCAGGTGGATGCGGCGCCTGCGCGACGGTTTCATCCAGGACGTCCACTGCCGCTGGACCAATGGCGCGATCTATTTCAACAATGCCCACAACATCAAGGTCTACGGCTGCAGCGCCAAGGAGGTAAGCGACACCGCCTTCGACCTCGAGGGCTGCACCTACTGTCTGTTCGACGGTCTCTACGCCGAGAACGCTGCCAATTTCGGCATCTCGATCTTCTATGCCACCCGCGGCAACGTGATCAAGAACTTTGTCGCCCATCAGAGCGCCAGTGCCGGCACCCTGCATGAGCGCCTCGAGGAGTCCAAGTTCGGTCCCGGTCTGGGCCGCACCCTGTTCCGCCGCCTGGCCGGGTTCGAGGATCCCGATTTCAGCCAGGACGTGACCCTCGATACCGGCGCCTTCGTCTATGAGGGCGAAGGCTTCGGCGCGGTGATCGTCGACTCCTGGGCCGACGTCACCTATCGCAACATCAGCCACCATGACGTGGTCATGGACCTGCGCGGTCACAGCAACGCCCAGTCGCCCTATCTCAAGGATTGCCGCTTCACCTTCACTCGCCCCGCGCGTGACGGCGATGTACTGGTGGCGCTGGGCACCAACCGCAGCGACTACGGCTACTGGAAAGGCGGCGCGATCGTCTCAGAAGTGCCACAGCCGGCTGGCGTAGTACCACTGCTGGGGCAGCTGCGTGCCTATGCCGGCACCGCGATCTTCGATCTCGACGACCTGCGCATCGACGTCCCCGGGGTCGAGACCGCGATCGCCTTGTGCGATGCGCGTCAAGCCGGGCGCCGCCCAGGACACGCCTTCCGCCTCGGGCGCAATCTGATCCCGGCCCGCAGCGGCATCACGGATCTCGCCCTCAATCGGCAGTCGGGTGGCGATGCCCTGCAGCTCAATGCCGGCGACAATCGCACCCTCGACTTCTCTCCGGTGCAGGTGCAGGCACTGGACGAGGGAGGCACCCGGCGCTATGCCGCGCTCGCCTTCGGCCTCGACGTGGCCCGCGGCGGCGACTGACGCCGACGGCCGCAGTCACCCCGGCACCAACGCAAGACGCCCGCCGAATTCGGCGGGCGTCTTGTGTCGGACGAGCCTAGCGTGCTGGCAGCGCATGGCGATGGCCATGCGCATCGACTCAGCCAAGCATTACCCGATTGGCCTCCCCCACGATTCGCAGGCCACCGGATAGCGGCCGCACCGCACGCTCATCCGGAAGCGTACGCCTCGGCCCTGAGAGCATGGGCACCGCGGTGGTCGCGGCCACGGCCAGCATGGCACTGATGAATTGACGACGTGTCAGACTCATGACCCCTTCCTCGGTATGACGGGTTTAGCGCCCTGGGGCGCACCGGCGATCCAGTGACCCGCGTCCGCCGCGGCGAACGCGGCTTCTGCTCGCGCTAGGGTACGGGCGATACGCGGCGCCGCCAGCTGCGAAAAGGTATTGGTGATGTGATGGTCGTCGCGGTAGAGCAGCACCTTCCCCTGCCGGGGCCGACACAGGCGCTCATCGCAGAACAGATCGCTGATGTCCGCAAAGTAGACGTTGCCGAGGTGATAATCAGCGGTGGGCGAGCGCCGACTGAGCAGCGCATCCCGCGGCTTGGCGCAGGCATCCGGGGCATCCTTGTGCAGATCGACACACTCGGGCACGTCGAAACCGAACCAGGGATTGTCGCGCAGTGCCAGCACCCGCACGCCGCCTTCGGCCAGCGCGCGCCACGCCGCCAGGTAGCCCTCTGGCACATGCTCCGCCGCGCCCTGCCCACGGGTCGAGTTGGTGAACACATAGTCGGGCTGGATCTGGCGGATGCGCTCGATCACCCGCTCGTTCCAGGCGTGGCAGGAGGGATACGCCATGTAATCGGCATCGGCGTCGAGGGAGAGCATGCAGCCCCCCTTGGTCAGGGTGACCAGACGGAAGCGCTCACGCGCCGCCACTCGCTGCAGCGCCGCCAGCCACTGCTGGGCATGGGAGCCGCCGGCCAGCACCACTGTCTTGTCGGCGTCAGGGTCACCGTAGCTGCACTCCACCAGCTCGGCATCCGTCGCGGTCTGATGGCAACCATCCCGGGACGACGGCGGCAGATCCATGCTGGCAATCAAGGTCGGCGGATAGACCGTCGCCTCTGCCGGCCGGGCGTGATGCAGGAACTGATCGAGTGCCGCCTCGGCGCTGGCGCGGCGCCCCTGGTAGTCATGATACCAGCCGCCCAGGGCCGCCATCGGCAATGCAAGCAGCGCAGCGCAGGCCGCATAGGTGGCGAACCTGTGCCGCGACAGCCACGCCGAACGGCGTACGGAGTTCTCGAACCCCCAGGTGGTCAAGCCCGCCAGCAGCGCGGCGCCGCCGATGATCGCCAGCCCCGGCAGCAGCCCGACATCGAAGCCGCCGGTGGCATAGCGATAGCAGGAGAGCAGCGGCCAGTGCCACAGATAGAACGCGAACGAGAGATCACCGAACCACACCACGCCGCGGTTGTTGAGCAGCCAGATGTCGCACTGGTTGCGCGCCGCGATAATGATGCCGCAGGCCGCCAGCACCGGAATCAGCGCCACCACCCCGGGGAACGATGACGACACCTCGAGAAACAGTGCAAAGGTGAGCAGGACCGCCAGCGACACCCAGCCGAGCAGCTTCGCCGCCAAACGCGACAGCGTCATCCGCGTCACCGCGAAGGCGAGCAAGCCGCCGATGGCGAACTCCCAGGCCCGCGCACCGCTATCGAAGTAGGCCCAGGGCTGGTTGCGCGCGGTCATGTAGACGCTGTAACTCAGCGACAGCAGCCCGATCAGTGCCAGCGCGACGATCACCCGTCGGCGATAGCCGTGCTGGTCACGCCGGCCGACGCGGCCCGCCGCCCACAGCAGCAGCGGGAACAGGCAGTAGAACTGCACCTGCACCGCCAGCGCCCACAGCTGCTGGAACGGCGACGGCGGCGAGCCCTGCTGCAGATAGTCGGTGGCGGTGAAAGCCAGCGCCCAGTTCTCGACGAACAGCGTCGAAGCCAGGGCGTGCTTGATCTGATTGCGCCACATCGAATCCGGCATCAACCACAGCGACAGCGCCACCGTGGTCACGATCACCACCGCCGCGCTCGGCACCACCCGGCGCAGGGTCTTGGCGTAGTAGTCGAACAGTCCGCCCAGCGTGGGTGGCCCGCCGCGGGTCAGCGAACCGACGATGAAGAAGGCGGCGACGACGAAGAACACATCGACGCCGCCGGAGACCTTCTGGATCCAGATGTGATAGACGGCGACCATGAGCGCCGCCACCGCGCGCAAGCCCTGAATCTCGTACAGGTAGCTTGAGTGTCTAGCCAACGTTCAGCTCCTTCGAACGTAACGGATGAGGGGTCAAAAGCGCCGTATCAGTAGGCGTTCTGACCGGTGAAGCCCTTGAAGACGGTGAGGAAGATGATCTTGAGGTCCAGCAGCAGCGACCAGTTGTTGATGTACCAGAGATCGTGCTCGACCCGGCGCTGCATCTTGTCCAGGGTGTCGGTCTCACCGCGATAGCCGCACACCTGGGCCCAGCCGGTGATGCCCGGCTTGACCATGTGCCGCTGCATGTAGGACTCGACCAGATCCTTGTAGTAGTCGTTGTGCGCCAGGGCGTGCGGACGCGGCCCGACGATCGACATGCGCCCCTGCAGCACATTGATGAACTGGGGCAGCTCGTCCAGCGAGGTCCGGCGCAGGAAGGCGCCGACCCGCGTGATGCGCGGATCGCGCCGGGTCGCCTGGGAGATATGGCCGGCGGACTCCTGGTGGACCTTCATCGAGCGGAACTTGTAGACCTGGACATCGTGGCCGTTGGCCCCGGTGCGCAGCTGCTTGAACAGCACCGGCCCCGGAGACGACAGCTTCACCGCCAATGCGCAGGCCAGGCACACCGGCGCGATCAACAGCAGAATCAACCCGCCGATCACGATGTCTTCCAGGCGTTTGGCCCACTGCGCGCTGCCGGCGATGGGGCTGACGCTGAGATCGAAGGCGTGATTGCCGGCGACCTGGCTGACCCGATGATTGAGCAGCGGGATATCGGCGAAGTGCGGGATGAAGCGAATCTCCAGCGGCAGATGGCGCAGGTTGTACATGATCGCCTTGACGTGGGCGCCTTCCGAGACCGGCAGGCAGATCCACACCTCGTCGGCGCCCGACTTCTCCACCCGCTGGGCCAGATGGCGCGGCGTCTGCTGACTGCGCAGTACCCGCGCGCGGCAGATACCGGCGAGCGCATAGCCCTGCTCGCGGTGGCGGCGCAGCGAGCGTGCCACATCGAGCAGGTTCTCCTCGGGGCCGACCAGGAACACCTTGCGCCGGTTCTTGGCGCTGGCGTTGTGATAGAGCGTCAGCATCATCAGCAGCGCCCGCGACGCACACACCAGGCAGAACGACAGCAGGAAGGTGAACACCAGCCACTGCCGCGACACGCTCTCGGAGAGCTTGAACAGATAGAGCAGGCTGGCGAGCACCGCGAACACCGCCGCCCACACCCACAGCAGCCGGTAGATACGGCTGCGCAGCCGGGTCGAGCGCCACTTGCTGTAGCCGCCGCCGAACAGATTGATCAGCACCACCGCCAGCGCCACCAGCACCAGCACCAGGGCGTTGCCGCTGTCGAGCCGCGCACTGCCGAAACGCACCTCGCTGGCCAGCACGCCCGCCAGCACTATGGCCATTACATCCATCAGCGGCGCCAGGCGCCGGACCGGATTCAGGCTTTTCATCGTGGTTCTCCCTTGAACGCGTAGGTATTCCGTAACGCGTAGTTCTCCCTGAACGCGTGATTGTCAAAGACCGCTCGCACTCGGTTCGCCATCGCCGGCAACGCCCGTCGCCTCATACGCAGCGCCGGTCCGCGAGGTAATCCACCACCTGCTGCGCCATCGCCGCCGGCGAGCGGCTGCCGTCGTTGTGCAGATGCACCTCGGGCGCCTGGGGCGGCTCATAGGGCGAATCGATGCCGGTGAAGTCAGCGATCTCGCCGGCCCGTGCGCGCCGGTAGAGCCCCTTGGGATCGCGTGCCTCGCAGGTCGCCAGCGGGGCATCGACGAATACCTCGATGAAGTCCCCCGCCGCCAGCCGCCGGCGCACCGCGGCCCGCTCGCTGCGAAACGGCGAGATGAACGCTGACAGCGTGATCACCCCGGCATCCACGAACAGCCCGGACAGCTCGCCGATACGCCGCACGTTCTCGACCCGATCGGCGTCGGAGAAGCCGAGGTCGCCGTTCAGCCCCTGGCGTACGTTGTCGCCGTCGAGCAGATAGGTCAGCTTGCCAAGCTGATGCAGCCGCTCCTCGACCAGCCCGGCGATGGTCGACTTGCCGGAGCCGCTCAGTCCGGTGAACCAGAGCAGGCAGGCGCGCTGAGCGTTGAGCGCCTCGCGCTGCTCCCGGTCCACACGGTGGGCATGCCAGACGGTGTTGTCGCTCATGCACGCTCCTTCTTCTTTGCCTTGCACTGCCTTGCCCTGCACTCCCGCCTCCCTCATTTCTTGAACACACCGACCAGGCGCTCGTGATCGAACACCAGCAGCACACTGATCTGCTTGCTGTCCATCAGCGCCAGTGCATCCTCGACCCGGGCAGTGGGCGCAATCCGCGACGCCTGTGGGGTCATGAAGTCGAACGCCCGGCGGGTGAACACGCGCTCGCCGTACTTCTCGATCGCCCGGCGCAGATCGCCATCGGTGATGATTCCCCAGCGCTCGCCGTGGCGGACCACGGCCATGCCGAGCTGGCCCCGCGACATCGCCTGGATCACGTCGAGTACCTGGGCGTCGGCCTCCACCAGCGGAAGGTTGTCGCTGCGCATCTCGTGCTCGACCCGGCTCAGCAGACGCCGCCCGAGCGAGCCCCCGGGGTGAAAGCGGGCGAAGTTCTCGGGCTGGAAGTCGCGCGCCTTCATCAACGTCACCGCCAACGCGTCGCCCATCGCCAGCGTGGCCGTGGTCGAGGAGGTCGGCGCCAGCTGCAGCGGGCACGCCTCCTCCAGCACGCCGATGTCGAGATGGCTGTGCGCCGCCTGTGCCAGGGTCGAGCCGGGGCTGCCGGTCAGCCCCACCAGATAGTTGCCGTTGTCCTTGAGGAACGGGATCAGCTTGACCACCTCCTCGGTCTCACCGGAGTTGGAGATGGCCAGGAAGACGTCGTGCTCGGTGACCATGCCCAGGTCGCCGTGGTAGGCCTCCCCCGGATGCATGAAGAAGCTCGGCGTACCGGTGCTGGCAAGAGTGGCGGCGATCTTGCGTCCGACGATGCCGGACTTGCCCATACCGCACACCACCACCCGACCCGGCGTGCGCAGGATGGCGTCGACCGCGGAGATCAGGTCGTTGTCGAGCTTGCGCGAGACTTCGAGCAGGGATTCGGCTTCCTTGGCGAAGACCTGCCGGGCGGTATCGAGATAGGTGAGATTCATAGGGACCTCCATGTGTCTCCTGAATGTGTCTCATGAGCGACTGCATGACCGATGGGTAACCCGCGTCAGAGACGCCCGGCCGCGCAGCGGCGCACCCGCCCCGGAATCGGGCAAGGCACGCCGCGCCGGTGCCGGCGTCTGTTGGGGTAGCGCGGGGTCGTGCTGAGTGATGACTGAGTGAGTACCGGATAGCGCGGGATCAGCGCGGGGGTATGCCGTGGCTGGCGCAGGGGCTTGGCCCTGTTGCCCTGGTGGCGATACCCGATGAAAACGTTAGAGAAACGCCGTTTTTAGGCGGGCCCGAGTGGCTCGATCCATTCGGCATTGGCTTGGCGCTGCCACCGCCAGCGGGCGCTGGGCGGTGGCCTGTCCGGCCCCCGTTGGCACCTGGCGCCGTGGGGGGCACGGGGTCGATGGAACGGGGATGCTGGTCGTAGATGCTAGATGTGACCGATCGACTACTGCACCAGATCGCCCAGCGCGTCATCGTCCTCGAGCAGATGGGCGTACATCTCGGCCAGGCTCAGCCCCCGGGCCGCGAGCAGATCCTCGGCGATCTCGCGCGCCACACCGCGGCCGCCGCGACTGGCGGTCACCTGCGTGGCGACCTCGCGCACCAGCGGATGGGCATCCGCCGGCGCATAGGCGACCCCGACCCGGCGCATCACCGGAATATCGATGATGTCGTCACCGGCGAAGGCGATGCGCGCCGGCGGAATCTGCCACTCGGCGCTGATCTGGGCGATCGCCTCCAGCTTGCGACTGAAGCCGAGCTTGACCACGTCCATCCCCAGCTGAGTGGCGCGGGTGAGCAGCGGCTGGCTCGACTTGGCCGAGAGCACCCCGCTCTTGATCCCGTGCTGGCGCAGCAGCCCCACCGCCACGCCGTCGCGGACGTTGAACGGCTTGAGTGCCTCGCCCTCGGGACCGATCAGCAGCGTGCCGTCGGTGAGCACGCCATCGACATCGAACAGCACGAGCTCGATGCCGCTGCGCACATCGCCATAGTCGCCCCCTGCCATCAACGGATCTCCAGCGCGGGGAAGCCCTTGACCAGATCATCCAGCGCCTTGATCTGGGCCAGGAACGGCTCGAGCTGGTCCAGCGGCAGCGCGCTGGGGCCATCACAGCGGGCGCGATCCGGGTCCGGGTGCCCTTCCAGGAACAATCCCGCCAGCCCCACGGCCATGCCGGCACGGGCAAGCTCCAGCGCCTGGCGCCGGCGTCCGCCGGAAGCCTCGCTCGACGGGTCGCGACGCTGCAGGCTATGGGTGACGTCGAAGATCACCGGCGCATTGCCGCTGACGTCCATCATCTCGCGGAAGCCGAGCATGTCGACGACCAGGTTGTCATAGCCGAAGCAGCTGCCGCGCTCGCAAAGCACGATCTGCTGATTGCCCGCCTCGGCACACTTGTCGACGATGTTCTTCATCTGTCCCGGGCTCAGGAACTGCGGCTTCTTGACGTTGATCGGGCGGCCGGTACGCGCCATCGCCACCACCAGGTCGGTCTGGCGGGCGAGGAACGCCGGCAGCTGGATGATATCGGCGACCTCGGCCACCGGTGCCGCCTGGGCGACTTCATGCACGTCGGTGATCACCGGCACGCCGAACTCGCGCTTGACTGCGGCGAAGATCTCCAGCCCATCGTCCATACCGACACCGCGGAAGGAGTGGATCGAGGAGCGGTTGGCCTTGTCGAAGCTGGCCTTGAACACATAGGGGATGCCCAGTCTGCGCGTGACCTCGACATAGGTCTCGCACGCCTTCAACGTACTCTCCCTGTCCTCGAGCACGTTGATGCCACCGAACAGCGTGAAAGGGGCATCGTTCGCAACCGTCAGACCGGCAATGGGTACGGATTTCATCAAGCTACCTCGCTTCGATCCAAAATGGGCAATCGGGCTCTTTCCATCAGCTTGGCGAAGTTCGCCGCGCTGAACGGAGTATCCCGAAAATAGTCTTCGTTCACTAGGTAATGGTCGACATAGGCCGCCAGGCGGCGCTCGTCGAACTGCGCATAGAAGGTGTTGCCGAGGAAGGTGACCGGCTTGTCGAGCAGCTTGGCCTCGAGCCCCACGGTAGAGTTGATCGTCACCACCGACTCGGCGCCATCGAGCAGGCGGAAGGTGTTCTCGTTGACGATCTTGAAGCCATGCTCGCGGCGCAGCCGGGCCAGCACCGCCGGAATCGCCTGATTGATCTCCGCCGGATGCGGCTTGATCACCAGCTCGAGCTCCCTTTCCGCCGCGATCTGGATCGCCCGCTTGAGCCCGTCGATCACGCTGCCCTGGGGGTAGTTGAGAATGATCTGGGCGTCGGTGCTCACCTGCATCGGAAAGAACAGATAGGGGGTCTGCCAATCCATGGTGTCGAGCGCGACGTCATCGGCCTTGCGCAGCTTGGCCAGCTCCGACAGCCCATAGGCGTTCTCGCCGGCGAGCCCGAGCAGGGCCTCGAGCCGGCAGCCGGCCACCTGCACGCACTTCTGCAGCACCGTCTTCAAGTCCAGCTTGCGCGCCTGCCCGATCACGTGCTTCTGCATGCGAGCCTGGGTGTAGTCGCGCTTCCAGCGGCGGAAGGCGTCGAGGTCGACCGCATAGTCGTCGAGCAGCTCCACATGGGCGTAGAGATAGGACTGCATATCGGTGCCCTGGGGGTCGGCGAAGGTCTTGTTGCCGATATTGCCGTACCCCGTGTAGAGCACATCGATCCCCTGGGCACGGGCGTGGGCGGCCAGCGCCGACTGCGACGCCAGCCGGCCGCTGGGGAGAATGTAGAGCTCCCAGCCGCGGCGCGGCTGCTCGCGCTCGATGAAGTCGGCGAAGCCCGAATAGACCCGGTCCGCCTGGCGCTGCGTCAGCCGCCCGGTCTTGATGCTGAAGTTGTCCTCGCGGCAGTGCCGGCCATGGCCGCGGCGCGGCATGAACACCGTCTCGCGCTTGAGCTTCAGGTAGACGTACATGATCAGGTTGTTGGCCACGAAATCGACGCGGCACGCCTGCGCCCCGGGGGCGGCGAAGACCCGTTTGAAGAAGCGGTAGTCTTCGGGGTTGGAGATATTGATCAGGATCCGACTATACATAGCAGTGCTCGCTCGAGCGGTAGAGTTTGAGAAGCGCCGCATTCATGCTGGCGGGCGAGAATTCACGCTCGTAGCGCTCCCGGCAGCGACGCCCCATGGCCTCGCGGTCGCTCGCCTCGAAGCGCGCCAGGGCGGCATCCAGCGACGGCGTGAAATCGTCGAAATCGAACACCTGGCCGGTCTCGCCATCGCGCACCAGCTCCGGCAGCGCACCGCGGTTGGAGCAGATCACCGGGGTCGCGTTACGGTAGGCCTCGAGGACCACGAGGCCGAATCCCTCCCAGCGGCTGGGCACGATCAGCGCCTTGGCCCGGGCGATCAGGCTATCGAGGCTGGCATTGTCGAGCCAGCCGAGCAGGTGCATGTTCGCCTTGGGGGCGAACGCCGTACCGGCATCCACCACGCTGCCGCCGACCACCCGCAGCTCCCCATGCGACTCGCCCCAGCTGGCATAGAGACGATCGAAACCCTTCTGACGATCGAAGCGTCCGATGAACAGGTAGAAACCCTCCTTGTCGGCGCCGATACGCGGTTCACGGGTGTCGCGCACGCAGTTCTTGATCAGCAGCGTGCGCTCGCCCATGCCCGCGGCGTTCAGCAGCGTCTGCTCGTATTCGGAGATGGCCACCAGCGCATCGCTGCGCGCATAGAGTGCGCGCTCCACCCACTGGATCGCGCGGCGCTTGAGCCCGCCGACCCGATGCGGGTCGAAGGCCACCCCGTGGGGCTGGTAGACCAGCTTGGCCCCGCCCAGCGACAGCGGCAGCCCGCGGCAGACGAGTCCGGCGAAGGTGCTGTGGACATGGACCACGTCCGGCCTCTCTGCCGCCACCGCCGCCGACAGCCGCGTGGCCAGGTGGCGCAGGCGGTGCAGCCGACTCTCGCCGGGAAAGTCGTGGATGCGCACCGCCGTCCCCAGCGCGAGCTCCTCACGCTGTGCCGCCGGTAGCACCACAGAGACCCCGCTGACATCGGGATGGCGCAACTGCTCGCCCGCGACATTGTTGAGATAGGTGGCGATGCCGCCCGTCACCGTCTCGCATACATGCATGATTTTCATGGGATCACTCGCTGAAGGAGAGCATTACCAGCAAAGAAAAGATGAGGAAGGTCGGCACCAGTACCAGCGCCGCATCGGAGAAGGTGGCTACCCAGTACATGACGCAGCCGATGCAGGCACCGCGACTCACGGGACGCGAGGGGTCGAACAGGCTGCGTGCCATCACTACGTTGGCGAAGAACAAGAGAAACGGCAGCAGGCCGATCAGCCCCACGAATTCGGCGATCGAGACGTAGGGAATCTCGTAGGACCAGTAGAGCGGCGTGTGCGAGATCAGACCGGCGTCGAAGAAGTACTGCAGGTATCCCGCGCGTCCCCCCAGATCGCTGTCGAACAGAAAGGTCACGTCGCGCCCCATCAGTCCCAGCAGACCGACGATGCCCGGCACCACCAGGCACAGCGCGAAGCAGATCAGGATCAGCTTCTTGACCGAGATGGCACGGTTGAAGAGCAGATATTCGAAGATGCAGTAGACCAGCAGCAGCGCCCAGGCGGTGCGTGACAGCGTCAGCATGATCGTCAGCATCAGCCCCAGCACCCACAGGCGGCGGGTCTCGATCACGCTGTAGAGCGGCAGCAGCATGATCATGCACACAGCGTAGATATTGCCGTTGTTGTAGGTCGAGAAGAGCTTGAACAGGCCGCCGCGGTCGTTCATCTTCGCCTCCAGCGTCAGCTCGGCCCCATAAGTGGTGGTCAGCATGGGGATCGAGAAGTACTGGCCGGTGGCGATCTTGTAGAGGAACAGCGCCAGGCCGAAGACGATAGCGAAACGGATGCAGTGGCGCAGGCAGACGAGCAGATAGGCGATATGCTCTGGCCCCAGGCGTTTCGACCAGACGTAGACGAAGATCGGCACCACGATCAGCGCCATCACGTAGCCGAAGTAGATGCCCACGTTGGCGATACCGTTGAGCAGCGTGACCGCCAGAAACAGCAGCCAGAACGGCACCAGCAGCCACACGTAGCAGGCGTAGCGATCCTGGCGAAAGAGCTTGCCACTCCCCAGCATCGCCTTGAGGAACAGGATCGGGAACGCCACCACGATCAGCAGATAGATGGTATTGAGCGGAATGCCGCCGAGGGCGACACCCGACTTGGGCAGCGCGATGGCGAAGATCGCCACCAGCGCCACGAAAACGCGCTTGGCATCGATGACCAGCATGTCTCGGGTCCATGAGTACGAAAGGGTCATGCGGCGCTCAGGGCGTGTAGCCGAAGATCTCGAAATCGCGCCGGTAGAGGCGTGAGGCGATCGCGGTAAGCTCGCTGTCGTAGTAATCGCGATAGTCCCGGCGTGCAGTGGCGTTGACCACCGCCAGCGGCGCCACGCGACTGATGCGCAGATCGGCGGCGATACGCCGATAGTCGGCATCGATGTTCTCGTAGCGCCCGACATAGTCGACCAGCGGCTGGCCCTGGGCGTCGCACAGGAACTCGGCCTGGGGCCGGAAGTGGACCCAGCGCATCACCCGGCGGCGATAGCGCGGCCGCGACGCCAGCCGGCGCAGAAAATCATCGAAACCGGAGACGCCGCGCAGATACTTGTCACGGAAAGCGCGGTCGTAGCGCCCGATACCGCCCTTCTCGAGGTAGACGTAGGCGGAGACCAGGCGATCCAGCGGATGGCGCACGAAGCCGAACTTGTAGTAGCGCGCGAAGCGCTCGGCATCGAAGCGGCGATAGCGCTCGGCCGGATCGTGGCCGTGGGCCGGCACTCCGAACAGCGCCTGGAAAATACTGTTGCCGGCGGTCTTGGGCACATGCACGAAGACCACGTCGTTGTTCTCCTCCTGCTCCGAATAGGGGTCGACCAGGTGACGATAGAGGCGATCCTTCACCTCCAGCGGCAGGCGGTCGTTGATACCCAGGATCAAGGATTTGGCCAGGGGGCTCTTTTTCAGGCGATAGCGGGTCTGTATCAGCAGGCTCATGGCACTCCCGTCGATGAGTGATCGCAGTGAATCGAGGCGCCCCGGCGGCGTCGGGCGACGCGCCGGAGGCTTGGCATGGCGGTGGGGTTGGGCTGTGTCGCGGCGCGGGTCAGTCGCCGATGCCGCGCAGCACGGTGCGCAAATCCTTCGCTTCCCAGTGCGGGAAGTGCTTGCGGATCAGCGCGTTGAACTCGACCTCGAAGGCCTTCCAGTCGACCTCGCCGCTCGCCTCGCGGCCCGCCGCCGCGCCGCGGATCAGCCCCGCGCCCACGGTGACGTTGCTCAGCCGGTCGATCACCACGAAGCTGCCGGTCCCCGGGCTGCGCCGGTAGTCGTCCAGCGGCACGCTCGCGGTCAGCTCCACCCGGCAGCGCCCGATGGCGTTGAGCGCCAGCTGCTCCGCCGGCAGCTGCGCCAGGCTGTTGACGTCGATCTGGTATTCGATCTCGGCCACCCGCCCGGCCACTTCCTGGGTACCCAGCTTGAAGTCGTAGAGCCGTCCGGGTTCGAGGGCGTTCTCGTGCATCCACACGATGTCGGCCTCCAGCGCGCTGGCCTGGGTCACCTCGGCATCCGCCGCCACCAGCCAGTCACCGCGGGAGAGGTCGATCTCGTCTTCCAGGGTCACCGTCACCGCCTGCCCGGGGTACGCCTCTTCGAGGTCACCGTCGAAGGTGACGATACGCGCCACCCGCGAGCGCTTGCCCGAGGGCAGCGCCTTGACCGCCTGACCGGGGCGCAGGATCCCGGCTTCGAGCGTGCCGCAGTAGCCGCGGAAGTCGAGGTGCGGGCGGTTGACGTACTGCACCGGCAGACGCAGATCAGAGAGGTTGGCATCGTGCGCGATCTCGACCGTCTCCAGCAGGTCGAGCAGTGCAGGGCCCGTGTACCACTCCATCTGCTCGCTGGGGTTGACGACGTTGTCGCCCTCCAGCGCCGAGAGCGGCACGAAGCGGATATCGCGAGCGTCGAGCTTCTCGGCGAAGGCGCGATACTCGGCGACGATCTCGTCGAAGCGCGCTTCGGCGTAGTCGACCAGATCCATCTTGTTGACCGCGATCACCAGGTGCTGGATACCCAGCAGATCAGCGATGAAGCTGTGCCGACGGGTCTGCGTCTGCACCCCGTGGCGAGCATCGATCAGGATCACCGCGAGGCTGGCGGTGGAGGCACCGGTGGCCATGTTGCGGGTGTACTGCTCGTGCCCCGGGGTGTCGGCGATGATGAACTTGCGCTTGTCGGTGGAGAAGAAGCGATAGGCGACATCGATGGTGATGCCCTGCTCGCGCTCCGACTGCAGGCCGTCGACCAGCAGCGCCAGGTCGACCTTGTCACCGGTGGTGCCGCTGGTCTTGGAGTCGCGGGTGATGGCGGCGAGCTGATCTTCGTAGATCATCTTGGAGTCGTGCAGCAGCCGCCCGATCAGGGTCGACTTGCCGTCATCGACGCTGCCGCAGGTGATGAAGCGCAGCAGGTCCTTGTTCTCGTGCTCGTGCAGGTACTGCTCGATATTGTCGGCGATGAGCGAAGACTGGTGGGCCATGTTGAAATCCCGAAATTCAAGAATCAGACGCTGAGCGAAAAGTCAGCGAGCGATGGCCAGACAAGGCGAACAGCGGCGAAAGCGCGGAGTTTACGGGGTGTAAATGAGCAGCTTGAGCCGATGTTCAACACCGTCTGGCCGAGCACAGCGAGTTTTCGCCAGCGGCTAGAAGTACCCCTCGCGTTTCTTCTTCTCCATCGACCCCGCCTGATCGCGGTCGATGGCCCGGCCCGAGCGCTCGCTGGTGCGGGTCAGCAACATCTCCTGGATGATCTCGGGCAGCGTCGCCGCCCGCGACTCCACCGCCCCGGTGAGCGGATAGCAGCCGAGGGTGCGAAAACGCACCCACTTCTCTTCCGGCACTTCACCCGGTGCCAGCGGCAGGCGCTCGTCGTCGACCATCACCTGCATGCCGTCACGCTCGACCACCGGGCGCGGCGCGGCAAAATAGAGCGGCACGATGGGGATCGATTCGAGGTAGATGTACTGCCAGATATCCAGCTCGGTCCAGTTGGAGAGCGGGAAGACGCGGATCGATTCGCCCTGGTTGACCTTGCCGTTGTAGAGCCGCCACAGCTCCGGGCGCTGGTTCTTGGGGTCCCAGCGGTGGTGCTTGTCACGGAAGGAGTAGACACGCTCCTTGGCCCGGGACGCTTCTTCATCGCGCCGCGCGCCGCCAAAGGCAGCATCGAAGCCGTACTTGTCCAGCGCCATCTTCAGCGACTGGGTCTTCATGATGTCGGTGTACTTGGCGCTACCGTGATCGAAGGGGTTGATGCCGGCGGCGCGCCCCTCCTCGTTGATGTGTTCGATCAGCTCCATGCCCACGCTGGCCGCCATGCGGTCGCGGAACTCGATCATCTCCTTGAACTTCCAGGTGGTGTTGACGTGCATCAGCGGAAACGGCGGCGTCCCCGGATAGAACGCCTTGCGCGCCAGATGCAGCATCACCGAGGAGTCCTTGCCGATCGAGTAGAGCATCACCGGGTTGCGGAACTCGGCCGCGACCTCACGGATGATGTGAATCGACTCCGCCTCGAGCTGCTTGAGGTGGGTTTGACGTTCCGGTGTGATTTCCAGCATGAGGGGTTCCGTACGGTTTGATGTCCCTATCCGCGCGAGCCGGCACTCGCGACATCGCGAGCGGCGGCACGCGCCACGGTCAGCGTGCGCGCTGCAGCGCGCTTTCCCAGCGCTCATCGCGCTGCGCACAGACGATGAAGGCAGGATTGACGTAGCTCTCGCCCTGGGTGCAGCGCAACGGCGCCAGCGTCTCGGCCTCGAGCACCTCGCCCCCCGCCGCCAGCACCACCGCCTGGGCCGCGGCGGTGTCCCACTCGCAGGTCGGGGCCAGGCGCGGGTAAAGATCGGCGCTCCCCTCCGCCACCAGGCAGAGCTTGAGCGAGCTGCCGAGGCTGGTGAGGCGATGTGCCGGCAGCCCGGCGCAGAAGGCCTCGAGCGCCTCGGCGGCGTGGGAGCGGCTGCCCACCACCACCCAGGACTCGGCCGCCGGGTCGGGCAGCGCACGCACGCCGATGCGCTCGACCACGCCCGCCCCGATCTGCTTGAAGGCACCCTCTTCGCCGCCCCACCAGGTGGTGGGCCCGGCCGGCAGCGCCGGGGCGTGGACGATGCCGAACACCGGCACCCCCGCCTCGATCAGCGCCACGTTGAGGGTGAACTCACCGTTTTGCTTGAGAAACTCCTTGGTGCCATCGAGCGGGTCGATCAGCCAGTAACGCGGCCAGCCGCGACGGGTCTCGAACGTGGCTTCGGCGGCCTCTTCCGAAACCACCGGATACCCCGGGGTGAGCCGTTCGAGCGCCTGCACCAGCGCCTCATGGGCGGCCAGATCGGCCGCCGTCAGCGGCGAGTCGTCGGTCTTCCAGGTGACCTCGGCGTCGCCGCGATAGATCGCCATGACCCGCTCGCCGGCCGCGTGCACCGCCTCCAGCAGCGCCGCCAGCGGCAGGGTCGCGATATCGGAGGCGCCGGCGGACGAGGTAACGGGCGTTTCCGGCGCCCTGCCTGTCGCGTGTGGGTATCGGCACATGCTCGAGGGACTCCTTGTCTTTCTCACGTATAGGTCTTGCTCACGGATGGGTGTGGCGACGCGGCGTGTCGGCGGTCGCCGCACGCCCGGGCAGCGGCAACGGCAGCATGACGATGCCCATGTCGCGCCAGACGAAGAATGCCGCGACGGCGTTCTGCAACGAGAGCACCAGCGCCAGCGACAGCGCCGCCCCCAGCGCACCCAGCAGCGGGATCAGGACCAGAAAGGCAATCAGTCCCAGGGTGGCGCAGATCAGTGAGATGTTACGCATCAGCCGCTCGCGTCCGGTCATGGTCAGCAGAAAGGCCACCGATCCGGTTGCGACGTTGACCAGATGACCTAGGGCGATGATCCGCAACAGCGGCGCGGCGGCGCCGAATTCGGGCCCGAACCAGCCCAGCACCCAGGCAGGGAAGATCAGGCAGAGCAGCGCCAGCGGCAGCGCCATGGCCGTGGCCACGCGGCTACTCTGACGCGCCAGCCGCGCCAGCGCGCGGTGGTCGCCCTGGTGGTATAGGCGCGAGAAACGCGGCGGGAAGACCGCGTTGATCACCAGCAGAATGAAGCTGATGATCATGCCGACGCGCTCCGCCGACTTGAACAGCCCCAGGTCGACGTGGCTCAACAGCGCCCCGGCGATGAACATCCCCAGCACCTGCTGCAGGAACATCGACAGATTGAGCATGATGAAGCTCTGGGCGGTGGCGAAGAAGGCGCCCTTGTTCGCCAGTGTGGCCGGATCCGGCGCACCGCTGACCGCTGCGGCGTGCCGGCGCAACCAGCGCAGGGTGTGCAGCGCGCCCTGGGCGAAGACCAGCCAGGCGGCGGCGCAGAAGGCCCAGCTCGCCAGCACCAGCGAGCGCGTGTCGCCGACGAGCGCCAGCGCGAGAATGGCGATGGCCGCCCACAGCGAGATGGCGCCATTCTCCTGCAGGCTGGCACGCGCCGGCATGCTGACCCCCTTGAGGAAACCGGCGAGGACGAACGACAGCGTGAAGGCCGGCGTGGCCACGGCGATCGCCGGCAGCATCTCGCCCAGGGTCGGTGCGGCGAAGACGTTGGCGATCGGCGCACGCAACAGCCAGATCGCCAGGGCGAAGAGCACACTCAGCATGAGTGCCCGAAGCAGCGCCCAGCGCAGATAGCAGCGCACGTTGGGGCTATCGCTGTCCTGGCTGACATAGCGCATCAGCGAGCCGTTGAGGCCATAGCAGGCGATGATGCCGGCACCGAAGATCAGGCTCTGCGCCAGCGCGAACAGCCCCACCCCCTGGGCCCCATAGAGCCGGCCCAGCACCACCCCGAGCATCACCGTGCCCAGGGCGGCCACGCCGCGTGCGGCGAAGGTACGGCAGAGGTTGACCACGAGTTCACCGCGCAGCCGGGTGCGGATCGCCGCGAATGCAGGCGTCATGGATATGCCCTCGCGGCCCTTGTCCGCGCCGGAAGAGACGGGCTCCGGGGTCCGGCGGCGTCGACGGTGGTGGGTTTCATGGCGGCTCGCGGGATCACTGATAGTTGTAGTGGTAGTAGCCGTAGCCATAGGCGGTTGCCGCCTTGCGCTCGACCGCGTTGAGGATGGCGCCGCGCGGTTCGACCCCGGCGGTGCGCAGACGACCGATCGCCAGCTCGAGCTCCTTGACCGGATTACGCTCGAAGCGCACCAGCATCAGCGACGTGCCGACCTGCTTGCCGATGATCGCGGCGTCGGTGACCGCCAGAATCGGCGGCGAGTCGACGATCACCAGATCGAAGCGCTCACTGGCTGCGGCGAGGAACGCGCTGAAGCGCGGCCCCATCAGCAGCTCCGAGGGGTTGGGCGGCGCCGTACCCCGCGCCACATAGTTAAGCCCCTCGCACTCGTCCACCCCGCGGATCACCTCATCCAGCGCCAGCCGGCCTCCGAGCACGTCGCTCAGCCCTGACTCCGAGGTCGCGCCGAAAACGTTGTGCACCTGCCCCTTGCGCATATCGGCATCGACCAGCAGCACACGTTGCCCTGCCTGGGCGCAAACCGCCGCCAGGTTGACACTGACGAAGCTCTTGCCCACGCCGGGGCTGGGGCCGGTGATCATCAGACGGTTATCGCTCGCTTCGAGCATCGCGAAGTGCAGACTGGTACGCAAGCCGCGCAGGGCCTCGACCGAGACGTCGGCCGGATTGCGCAACGACAGCAGTCCCCGCGGATGGCGCGGATCGCGCCGCGTGCCACGGCGGCCACGCTGCTCGCGGCGATTGAGCTTGCGCTGTTCGTCCGACAGCGGCACCGTCGCGTAGACTGCCAACCCGGTCTCCTCGATCTGCTCCTGGGTCTCGATACCCCGATGGAAGAGCGCACGCAGGAACACCCCCGCGACGCCGACGATCAGGCCGACGATCACCGCCACCGCCAGCAGCAGCGGCTTGTTGGGTGCCACCGGAGTCGCCTGGACCTGGGCCGAGTCGAGCACGCGGACGTTACCCACGGTGCTGGCTTCGGCGATGCGCGTCTCCTGCACCTTGTTGAGCAGCTGCACGTAGATCTCGTTGTTGACCTCGGCATCGCGCTTGAGACGCAGGATCTCCTGCTGGGTCTTGGGCATCGCCTTGATCTGCTGATCGAGATTCGCTCGCTCACGCTGGAGCTGGGCCTTCTTCTCAAGCAGCGCCTGATAGGTCGGATGACTCTTGGTGAAGCGCTGGGCGATCTCGGCCTCGTTCATCTCCAGCTCGTTGAGCTGGGCTTCGAGATTGACCAGACGGTCGAGCACCGACTTGGTCTCCAGCGACAGATCGACACTGTCCTGGGACTCACGATAGCGATTGAGCTTCTCCTCCGCGCGATCGACCTGAGCGCGGATCTTGGGCACCTGGCCATCGAGGAATTCGAGGCTCTTGCGCGCCTCCTCGGACTGGCGCTGAACGTTCTGCGAGTAGTAGATATCGGCGATGGTGTTGAGCGTTTTCTCGGTCTCCTGCGGATCGGTGCCGGTGAGGCTCCAGCTGAGGATCCCGGTCTCGCTACCCGCCTCGGCCACCGCCAAGCGCCCGCGCAGGGCATTGATGGCGGCGAGATGCGAGCCGTGGCGCAGTTCGAAGGTGGCGCCAGCAGCGGCGTCGATCGAAGTCACCCGCAGCGCCACGCCGCCATGGGCGAAGTTGCTCAGCTCGCCCAGCTTGCCCTCGCCCAGGTCATTGCCGTCGGCATCGAACAGGCGGTAGCGATAGCTGTCGAGCACCCGCAGCCGGAACGGCTGCCCCTCGTAGGCATCGGACACCGGCATCTCGCTGACCGCGATCGACTCACCGCTGAAGGCATAGTGCCAGCCGGCGGCGAAGCCGGGCCGCGAGACATGCTGGCGCTCGAGCAGCCCGCCGATCACCGGCAGCGTCACCGGGTCCACGGAGATGTCGAGGTTGAGCAGATCGACCGCACGCCCCAGGACCATGCGCGACTGGATGATCTCGATCTCCGACAGCGTCGGCGGCTCCTGGCCCAGCAGCGTCGAGACCTCCTTGAGTGGATTGTTACCGGGTGACGAACTCTCGATCTGCACCAGCGCATCGGCGCGATAGATCGGGGTCGCCACGCTGACATAAATCAGCCCCAGCAGGGCGAAGGCAGCGACGCTCGCCAGCACCCACTTCTTGTGATCGACCAGAATCCCGAACAGACGCCGGATATCGATCTCTTCGTGGCTGCGCGGCGCGCTCACCGGGGGCGTCGAGGCTTGAGTTCCCGACAGAGGGTTCGAGGCGTGAGTCATCGTGGGTCCTTGCATCCTTTCATCGTTCCGGCATCTTGCCGATCCAGCCGTCGGCAGCGCTCACCATCAGGCGATGGACGTGCGCGAAGGCGCTCTCGCTCTTGTGGTAGGGATCGGGGATCTCGGGCTCGGCGAGCCAGCGCCCGAACAGCAGGGTCTTGCCCGAAGCCGCCGGTTCGCGCTCGGCGATCGCGCGGCGCTGCCCCTCGCTCATGACCAGGATCAGCTCGGCGTCCTTGAGCATGTCGCCATCGAGCTGACGCGCGATGTGGCCTTCGAGGCTCAGACCGTCGCGCTCGCCCAGCCGCCGGGCCCGCGGGTCGACGCCCTGGCCGACCAGCGCGCCCAGCCCCGCGGACTCGATCTGGCGCCCGGGGAAGCGTTGGCGCAGCAGCGCCGCTGCCACCGGGCTGCGGCAAACGTTGCCGATACAGACCACCAGAATGCGCTGGAACATCGTTCAGTTACCGTCCCGGAGTTCGTCGAAGTCGCGCGTGGCACGGGTCACCTGATAGACCGAGGTGATGGTCGGGGTGAGCTGATTGATCACCCGGTTCCAGCGGCTCAGCGGCGCGGCGGTGACGTAGACGATGTCGGTGGGCTGGAGCATGAACTGGGTACCCAGCACCAGCGCGGTGGCGTTGCGCGCATCGAGCTGATAGACGGTCGCCAGCTTGCCACTGGCGGCCGGCGCCTGGCGGATCACGAAGATGCCCTTGGCGTCGGCTTCGGCCTCGTTCATGCCGCCGGCCTGGGAGAGCGCATCGGTCAGTGACAGCCGTGAATTGCCCATCGGCAGCGAGACCGGGTCGACCACTTCGCCCATCACGAACACCTTCTGGTTGCCCAGGTCGGGCACGTGCACCACATCGCCGTCGCGCAGGCGACGATTGGCGCTGAGGTCGCCGTCCTGGAGCATGGCGTGGACATCGATATGCTCGATCTCGTCGCCGCGGGTCAGCACCACGTCGTGCCAGTTGGCGGTCTCACGCATGCCGCCCGCCTGATTGATGGCGTCGAGCAGCGTCAGCGGCACGTTGGTCACCGGCATGACGCCGGGCTTGTCGACCTCACCGGTGACATAGACCTTCTGGGAGTTGAAGCCGGCCACCTTGACGTCGACCTGGGGTGAGGCGATGTACGCCGTCAGCCGCCGCTGCAGCTCGTCGCGCACCGCGTCCACGGTGCGCCCGGCCACCTTCATTCGGCCCACATAGGGGTAGAAGATGGTGCCATCACTGCCGACGGTGCTACCGGACTCACTGCTGGGGCGCTCGCCGCCGGCGGGAATGGTCAGCTCAGGGTGGTCATAGACGGTCACCGAGAGCACATCGCCTACGCCGACGCGATACTGATAGGCCGAGGCCGGCGACGCCTCTCCGGCGTCTTCGAGCGCGTGGCTGAGCGCTGACGGATCGGGCTTTCCGGCGCCAGCCGCACCGGCCTGTTGGGTCCGAATCAGCCCCAGCGTGATCGGTTCGACATCGACCAGATCGTCGATGGGCGCCGAGTCGGTCTCATAGCCGATATGACCACCGGGAGCGAAGGCGCAGCCACTGAGACCGCTAACCAGCAGCAGTACGGCGAGACCGGCAAGGCCCCGTCCAACGCCGGCCATCCTCATCGAAGATCCGCCTCGCAGCGGCCAGACTACGGCCGACCCCACCCTTTGATGCTTGCGTCTCATCCCTCTCGCCTCTGCCATTGCACCATCCCTGTCGCTCGGTGCCGCTTGCCCGCGGCAGCATTTTCCTTGCCCCTGAATCCCTATTTGCTGACGCCGCTTGCGTGACATCAGTGCATTGACTCAACACGTCAACAAAAACACAGGGCCGACAACTTTAAATTTAAACACGCTACCGCCCCGAGGTTGTCATGGCATTCCCCGAAGCCCTTCATGAAGCTCTATATCTAGTGCATCGCCCAAATCCGGCGCGATTTAAGCTGCGCTATCCTTGGCGGCAACCCGACTTCATTCAAGCAATGCCAAACCCGTGCCAACTTCATAAAAAGATACTTTACTGAAACATTCGAATTACGTAACCACCGACAGAACGGCATGGCATCGGTTAAAAATCATTTTCTTGCGTATTTGACGCCCCCCTTCGCGTTAGCCAGCTGTAACGAAATGGCGACAGGTTATCTGTGACAGGCACCTCGCAGGGGCGACATCCCGACACTCGCGTGACCAACAGCGCGCCCGGCAGCGCCGCCGAGCCCTACCGAAGAAACCTCCATTGCAGCCAATTTTCAATGGCTTACAAGCCATCAGAAGCCACGCCAGGCGGCTTGGCCTTTGGTCTTACTTCCCCTCGCAGCCCGGCGTGATAATGTCGCAACCCTGCCTGCGAATCGGCCCTTTTTGGTGCACGCCTGCCGGCGACAGCGTCGCTGTCGCCAATTGCTGACAATTCGATTTAGGTTTTTACAAAACCCGTTAAAACGTTGCCAAACGACACGCATCAGCGCCCACTCCGGTCGCCGCGATACCGCCTGCTGTCACCGTCCCGTAACAATAACTCGCGATTCCCTTCTCAATGACGCAACACGTTTTTGGATAAAATGACCTATCTGTTGGGGTCACCACTATTTGCAAATCTCTTGGCATCAATGATTTGACAACTTCCGATTGCCCCGCCGCATAATATTGGCAAGAATGTCATCGGTCTTCGGGCCACGGGCGAGGCGTCAATCGCACTCGTTTAACTTTCCACTCAACCAGGAGCTATCTATGAAGAAGCGAGCCATCTTGGCAGTCGCCTTCATGGCGGTCTCTTCGCTCGCTGCAGCCCAGGAAGTCGCCACGGGCAGTGCAGCCGGCGTTGGCACCGCTGCCAGCGCGTCGACGGCCTCGGCCGTGGGCGCCAGCACGACCGCCTCATCGGTGGGCGCGCTGGCTGCCGCTGGCGGCAGCGACGGAAGTGGTGGTACCGGTACCACCGGCACCACCGGTACGACCGGCACACGTTGATGAGCATATCGGCTCAGCGTTGCCGGGAAGGCCGCCCTCGGGCGGTCTTCTTCATAGTTCTCGCGCTGGCGCTGTCGGGCTGCACCATCGGCAGTCAGCGCTCCCCCGGCGATGTCGTCGCCGGCCTGCGGGGGCCCGACGTGGCCGCCCAGGCCGCCGCCCTGCCCTACGCCTCGCTGGCGCTGGACCTGGCCGGCCACGGTGGGCTGGTGGTGCTGGCCAGTCAGCAGGCCAATACCACCTACTGGCAGTTTCGCGATGGCGCTACGCTAGCGCTCGAGGATGGCTATCCGGTGACCACTGCCGGGCTGCGCGACGAGCTGCTGGGCACCCGCATTCTCAGCGCCGAGGGTACACCGCCGCCGCCCTACCCTTGGCGTCGTCCGGGCAGCGAGACGCACTACCGGATCGAACGCCAGTGGCAGGATGCCGAGGGCGATCTGCACCAGGATAGCGCCCAGGTAACGCTCAATTGCGCGGCACCGGCAGCGGTCGAGCTGCCGCTGACCCGGCGCCGACTGGCGCGCTGCCAGGAAATATCGCACTGGGCCGGCGGCGCCATCACCGAAGCGACGCTATGGCGCGACCCCGAAGATGAGCGGCTATGGGCCTATACCGGCCAGCCGTGGCCGGACGCACCGACGCTGACGTGGCAGATCGCCCGCCCCTGGTGACTGTCATGCCGAAGGATCGGCACGCAGCGCCTTTTCACCGTCAGGGAAACGACCGACACATGCGATCCCCTCTCCCCTTCGCGCTTGGCCTGCTGGCGCTGGGCACCCTCGCGTTCGATGCCGCGGCCACGCCGCCGGCCGACGAGGCCCCCGTGACCATCGAGATTCAGGGCCGCACGACCGTGGCCACGACACTGCTGGAGGCGTGGTCGGCACTGTCGCAACAGGCCCGAGTGAACTGGCCATTCGCCTATGTGGGCGCCGAGCGCACCGACATCGCGACACGCCAGATGCAGCGGCGCCTGCGCGCCGAACTCGACGGGCTCGCCATGCAGGCCCGACTGCAGCGCCAGACGGGGCTGGCCGACGGGCTTGGCGAGTGGTCGCGAGCACTCGATGCCCAGGCGCCTGCACGTATCCCTGGGCGGGTCGACCCAAGCTGGCTGATGGCGCATCCGCGCCACATGCCGGCCCTGGCCGATCTCGATCGTGTTGGCTGGTGCGAGACGCCGAGCTGGGTCGAGGCGTGGACGCCCCAGGGGGTGACGCGGCTCGACTGGCACCCCGGCATGACCACCGAGACGCTGCTGAACGCGCTGCCCGAGGCCGCCCGCGCAGAGAGCGAGCGCCTGGCGCTGATCGATCCGCGTGGCGGGATACGTCGGCTGGGCATGGCCGCGTGGAATCGCCAGTCGGCCACGCTGGTGCCGGGTAGCCGGGTGGTGTTGCAACTCCCTCTGGACGAGGTGAGCGCGCGCTGGGTCGACGCCCGCCTGCCCGACTTTCTGGCCACACGTCTGCCCGGCGATACCTGCCACACCTTTACCCCGGACGCCGCTTCACGCCTGACCACCGCCACCGACTGACGACGCCCCGAGCATGATGCTTCCGATCTCCCGCCGTTCCCGCACGCTGCGCCGTGCGACTCCCGCCATGGGGCTTTCGCTGCCCCTGCTGCTTGGCGCTGCGCCCCACGCCGTGGCCGAGCTCGGCTCCGCCCAGAGCGATTTCGGGGGCGTTGGCCTGATGCAGACACCCAGCGCGCGCATGGCGCCGCTGGGCGAAATCTCGCTGCACTACAACCACGTCTCGCCCTATTCGCGCTACCAGGTCAGCGTGCAGCCGATGGATTGGCTCGAGGCGGGTTTCCGCTACACCTCGATCGGTAACCGCGACTACCGCGCCTCCGGCGACGCCGAACGGGACTACCTCGACAAGGGCATCGATTTCAAATTCAGACTGCATCAGGAAGATCGCTACACCCCGGCGCTGGCGCTGGGTTTCCGCGACTTCGGCGGTACCGGGCTGTTCGGCAGCGAGTACCTGGTGGCGAGCAAGCGCTGGAACGATTTTGACTTCACCCTGGGCCTGGGCTGGGGCTATCTGGGCGCCGGCGGCGGGCTCGGCAATCCGCTCTCGGCGCTCTCCGGACGCTTCGACTCGCGCCGCAGCGAGAACCCGGAAGAGGCCGGCGACTTCGAGTTCGGCGATCTGTTCAGCGGCGATATCGGCGTGTTCGGCGGGGTCGAGTACCAAACTCCGTGGGAGCCGCTGACGCTGCAGCTCGAGTACGACGGCAACGACTACCGCTCGGAGCCCCTGGACAACCCGCAGCGCCAGCGCTCACCGCTCAATCTGGGGGCGCGCTGGCGCCTCGGCGACAATCTCTCGCTGGCGGCGGGTTGGGAGCGCGGCGACACCGCCATGCTCGGCCTCACCCTGAGCGCCAACCTGGCCGGCGCGCGCCAGGCCAAGACCGGCGACCCGCGCCCGGTCGCGGTGGCCGAGCCGCCGCCGCGCACCACCGACGACTGGCAGGCGGTCAGCCGCGACCTGCAGGCCAACGCCGGGATGCGCGTGCATCGCATCACTCGGCGCGACGACGAGCTGGTGGTCGAGGCGGAAGCCACGCGCTACCGCTCGCTGCTGGTCAGCGAGGGGCGCGCCAATCGCATTCTCAACAACCATACCGCCGACGATATCGACACCTACCGCTACCGCTGGCAGAGCGTCGGCATGGGTCTGCGCGACGACGTTCACGACCGCCACGCCTTCCGTCGCGCCGCCGCTTCGGCCGCCTATGATCAGCAGTATCACTACGGACTCTACGCCTCCGCCCTGACCCAGCCCGACGACCGCGCACCGGATGGGGAGCGGCTCTACGCCGACGATCTCGAAGGCTTCGACTGGCGGCTGGCGCCGGGGCTCAACCAGAACATCGGCGGCCCGGACGGCTTCCTCTACCAGCTCTACGCCAAGCTCGATGCCAACTACCGCACCGACGCCAACGGCTGGTTCAGCGGCCAGCTGGCGCTCAACCTGTTCGACAATCTGGACCGCTACGACTATATCGCCGACTCCAAGCTGCCGCGGGTACGCACGCGTATCGGCGACTATCTCGACCGGACCAGCCTCGGCATCTACAACCTGCAGTACACGCGTACCGCGCGTCTGGGTGAGAACTGGTACGGCATGGCCTACGCCGGACTGCTGGAGATGATGTACGTCGGCGGTGGCGGTGAGGTGCTCTATCGCCCCTTCGACAGTCCGGTCGCCTTCGGCGTCGATCTCAACTGGGTCAAGCAGCGCGACTTCGACCAGCGCTTCGGCCTGCGTGCCTACTCGACCTGGACCGGGCACGCCACCACCTATATCGAGACCGGGGTCGAGGACGTGCTCGCCCAGGTCAGCGTCGGGCGCTATCTGGCCGGCGACCTGGGGGTCACCTTCGATCTCTCGCGCCAATTCGACTCCGGGGTCCGCGTGGGCGCCTGGTCGACCTTCACCGATGCCGGCGATGACTACGGCGAGGGCAGCTTCGACAAGGGTTTCTACGTCTCGATTCCGTTCGACGCCTTCTTCGACACCTCGAGCCGCAATGCCACCACCATCGCCTGGCAACCGCTGACCCGTGACGGCGGGGCGCGCCTGGCGCGGCGCTACACCCTCTACGGGCTGACCCAGGATCGCGAGATGGGGCACTACTGGCAGGACTACGAGCGGATGTGGGATGAACCCTGAAGGCGAGCTGTTTCACTAGGTGCTGTCTGAAAAGTCGACGAGCGAAGGCAAGGCCGGGGCGCGCAGCTAAGGCAAAAATCGGCGAAAACGGACCGGGCTGGCGCTCCAGTTTACGGGGTGTAAATGAGCATTTTTGACCGGGCTGGCGCTCCAGCCGATTTTTAACGCCGTATGGACGAGCGCAGGCATTTTTCAGACAAAGCGTAGGGTGCCGAATCCGGCGAGTTCGCGCGCTTCCAGGCGCTACACTGGGGTCACCCGCGAACCGCCGGACTCGTAATCCATGCACGACGCTTCCCAACTCAACGTTACCGACGCCAGCACGTCTCTGCCCGACGCCGCCCGGCTAGGCGCCTCGCCTCCCCAGGCAAGCGAGCTCGAAGCGCCGTTCTCGCTCGCCCCCGAGCAGTGCCGTCGGGCGCGCCTGGCTCGCGACGCCCGCTTCGATGGCCGTTTCTTCATCGGGGTCGTCACCACCGGCATCTACTGCCGCCCGATCTGCCCGGTGACGCCCCCGCACGAGGAGAACGTGCGCTACTTCGGCTCGGCGATCGCCGCCGCTGCTGCGGGTTTCCGGCCCTGCCTGCGCTGCCGCCCAGACAGCGCCCCCCGCTCGCCCGCCTGGCGCGGCACCCATACCACCCTGAGCCGAGCGCTGGCGCTGATCGATGCCGGTAGCCTGCAGCGCGGCAGTGTGGCCGCGCTGTGTCGGCGTCTGGGTATCGGTGAACGCTATCTACGCCAGCTGTTCCAGCGTCACCTGGGGGTATCGCCCAAGACCTATGCGCTCTATCGCCAATGTCTGTTCGCCAAGCAGCTGCTCCACGACACCGCACTGCCGATCACCGATATCGCCTATGCCAGCGGCTTTGGCAGCCTGCGCCGCTTCAATGACGCCTTCCAGCGCCAGCTGCACCTCAGCCCCAGCGCGGTGCGCCGCCGGCGTGGCGATCCACAGGCGCCACTGACACTGACGCTCACCTATCGCCCGCCCTACGACTGGGCGCGTCTGCGCCACTTCCACGCCCTGCATCAGCTCACCGGGCTGGAGTGGATCGATGACGAGCGCTTCGGACGCACCTTCCGTCTGGGCGCGGTTACCGGCCATTTCACCGCGTACCACCTGCCCGAGCGCCACGCCTTCGCCGTCAGCCTGGCGCTGAGCGATCTCGCCGCGCTCGACGAGGTGGTCCGCTGCCTGCGCCGGCTGCTCGATCTGGATGCCGATACCCAGACGATCGAAGGCCATCTCGCCGCGGCGCTGCCGGGGCTCACGCCGAGGCCGGGGCTGCGTCTGCCCGGGGTCTGGGATCTATTCGAGGCGGGCGTGCGTGCGGTGCTCGGCCAGCAGATCTCGATTGTCGCCGCCACCCGTCTACTGCAGCAGCTGATCGACCATCTGGGCGAGCAGGATGATGCCGGCCGCCGTCGCTTCCCCACGCCGGCGGCGATCGCCGCCAGCGATCTGGCCTTCCTCAAGCTGCCGGGGGCGCGGCGCGAGACGCTGAAGCGCTTCGCCACCGCCTATCGGGATGGTGAGCTCGGCGACGACCCCGCGAGCTGGCAGCGGCTCAAGGGCATCGGCCCCTGGACCGCCAAGGTCGCGGCCTTCCGTGGCCTCAGCGACCCCGACGTCTGGCTCGATGGCGATGTCGGCCTGCGCCGAGCGCTGGCGCATCAGCCACAGCCGCTCGACCCTGCCCGTGCCGCGCCCTGGCGCAGCTACCTCACCCTGCAACTATGGGACACCGTGATATGAACGCAGCGCTTTCTTTCTTCGCGCCCTGCCCGCTCGCCGGCCACACCGAGGCGTGCCAGCGCTACACCCCACCCGCCGACGTGCCGCTGGGCGAGATCGAGATCCGCGCCAGCGAGGCCGGCCTGACCTGGGTCGGGTTTGTCACCGACGCCAGCGACGACGCCCGGCCGAGCGCCCTGACCCGCCGCTGTGCGCAGCAACTCGAAGCCTATTTCGCCGGCGAGCTCACCCGTTTCGAGCTACCGCTGGCGCCCCCCGGCACCGAGTTCCAGCGCCGGGTATGGCAGGCGCTGACCACGATCGCCTTCGGCGAGACCCGCTCCTACGCCGAGCAAGCCGAGGCCATCGGCCGCCCCACCGCCACCCGCGCAGTAGGGGCGGCCAATGGCCGCAATCCCCTGGCGATCGTGGTGCCGTGTCATCGGGTGATCGGCGCCAACGGCCGCCTCACCGGTTACGCCGGCGGGCTCGAGCGCAAGCGCTGGCTGCTGGGCCATGAGGGGCACGCCATTGCGCGCTAGACACTAGATATCGACGTGACTGCGCTCGCCCCATCGCGGGCGCCAGACGTGCGAATTGCCAAGTGCAAAATCCCCGGCGGTACTCGCGTGCTTTCAAGGTCGAGAGCAGATCCCACCAATGCTTTGTCAACAAGTGTAAACATTCGAGAAAGCTAGTCGACTAACGATGGCAGCGGGCCTTACCTTTGTTCTTACTACCCACGCAGGGGGCCTACGCCATGTTGGAAAAACTACACCAAATCCGAGTGAAATATACGCTGGCTTTCTTGATGGTGCCTATCGCGCTGATCATCCTCGGTGCCGCGGATTATCGTCTCATCGAAGCGCTGAAATCGCGCCTCATGGAGTTCAGCGATACCTTCAACGAGGCGACGAATACCATACTCAATGCCGACAGGGACATCTATCAGGCAAGGGCAGCGGAACTGGCCTATCTCTTGGTATCACCCAGCTCGCCTCGCGCGGAAGAACTCGAGGCTTCTTATCGAGAGAACGCCCAACAGGTCGAGGACAGAATGCTCGCTTTCCAGAAGCTGATGCATAACTATCCAGACGTCGTCCAGTTGACACAGGATTTCAGTCAGCGCTATCAGACCTGGAAAACGGCATCCGAGGAAACGTTCAGGCTGCACGGAGAAAATGACGTAGAGGCTGCAAGAGACCAGGCAGATAACGCTTCTATCGTGGCACTGGATGCCATGAGAGAGCTTCTCGACGTTGCGGAGGGCGCCACACTCAAGAAAGTCCATGCCGTCGAGGATGAAGTGCTGGATTGGGCCGATACCCAAGGCATCTTCGTGATGATATTCAGTCTTGCCATTCTGGCAGTCGCCGTCTCACTGGCCTTTGCGGGGCCGGTACTGATGTCCAAGGCGCTGCGCAAGATCACGGCGCGGGTTCGCGAAATCTCCGAAGGCGATGGCGACCTCACCGCGCGTATTGCCAGTGAAAGAAAGGATGAAATCGGCGATCTCGCCAACCGCGTCGATGACTTCATCGCGCGTATCGATGGCGTCCTACAGGATGTCAGAAGCAGCACCGAATCGGTCAATGTCGCCGCCAATGAAATTGCCAATGGCAGCACCAATCTGGCTGCCAAGACCGAGCAGGCGGCGTCCAATCTGCAGCAGACATCGGCGTCGATGGAACAGATCTCAGCGACGGTCAAGAATACGGCGGACTCATCACAACAGGCCATCGTCCTGACACAAGAGACCTTGGGTGATGCCGAGCTGGGCCAGCAAACCATGCAGGCGGTCATCGCTACCATGAACGACATCCGCCAGTCTTCGGTCGAGATCAGCGATATCGTCAGTCTGATCGACAGCATCGCCTTCCAGACCAATATCCTGGCGCTGAACGCCTCGGTAGAGGCGGCCCGCGCCGGAGAACATGGCCGTGGTTTTGCGGTGGTCGCGCAGGAGGTAAGAACTCTGGCCAGCCGTTCCAGCGCCGCCTCCACTCAGATTCGAGAACTGATCGACACCTCGGTGTCGCATACCCAGAGCGGTGCGAAGCTGGTGGACGAGGCGGGTGACGCGATGAAGAAAATCATGGCGAGCGCCAGACGCGTCAACGACGTCATCGCCGAGATCAGCGCCGGCACCAAAGAGCAGAGCGTGGGCATCAGTCAGGTCAACACGGCGGTCTCCGACCTCGACAGCATGACCCAGCACAATGCCTCGATGGTGGAACAGTCGCGCGCGGCGGCCTCCGAGATGCGCGATCAGGTAGCGCTGCTGAACGACCTGCTCGCAAGCTTCAAGCTGAGTAGCACGGCAGATGAAGTCGCTGCACCGAAGTCTCGGCGCGCTCCGGCAGCGAATCTTCCCTCGGAGCGAGTCATCGCACAGGGGACAAAAAGCCCTGCCAGAGCGGAAGATGAGTGGGACTCCTTCTGATATCGCAAGGGGCAGGCATCCCAATTCCGTGATGCCTGCCAAATCTCAGCCAGGAGATTTCCATCATGAGCAAACTTGCCCTGGTCATCGATGACGACGCCGACATCCGTTCTCTGTGTGAGCATCTGCTGAGTCAGCGGGGCTATCGCGTAGACACCGCCGAGGGCCTCGAAGAGCTGGCGAGATGCCCTCAAAGACTCGATGTCGACTTGATCCTGTTGGATTTCTCCCTCGGCGAGTTCACCGGGCTCGATATTCTCGAGTATCTCTTCGACCTGAAGATCGACGCCAGCATTCTCGTTATCAGCGGGTGCAGCCATGGCGTTGCGGATCGCATCATTCGCTACGGCAATCAGCACGGCCTCGGCATGCTCGGCTTTCTGCACAAGTCGAAGCTCATCGCAGATTTGGATCGCTGGTTGATACCCGCCAGCAGCAAACCCGATACGCCCACTGCGGAGGATCTGGCACGTGGACTGGCCCAGGAAGAGCTTTTCCTGGTCTTCCAACCGAAGTTCGATCTGAGCCTCAACCGCGTGGTTGGCGCCGAAGCGCTCGTGCGCTGGCAGGAGCCGAGTCGAGGCGTGATGTCGCCCGATGTCATCATTCCCCTGGCAGAGTATCACGAGATGATCGTCGAGCTGACCTGGCAGGTGCTCAACCTCGCCTGCCGTCAGCTACAACGCTGGCGGCAATCGCGCTGGGACCTCAGCCTCTCGGTCAATGTACCCGCCGCGTGGATCAAGTCTGCCAATTTGTTCGAGGACTTCGATAGTTTGATCGACCGCTACGACATCGCACCCCGCGATCTTATTCTGGAGGTCACGGAGTCCACCACGCTGGGCTGTCTGGGATATGCCAAGCATGTTCTCGCCGGACTGCGTCAGCGGGGCTGTCGCTTGTCACTCGACGATTTCGGCACCGGTTACTCGTCGCTGATGCAACTTCATCGCCTGACATTCGATGAGCTGAAGGTCGACCGTAGCTTCATCTCTCGTATCGAACAGGACAAGCGAGCCAAGGCGATCGCGCTCTCTATCCTCGACCTGGGGCACCGGCTCGATATGGCCGTGGTGGCGGAAGGTATCGAAACCCCCGAACAGCACGCGCTGCTCAGGGCCGCCGGCTATGATCTGGGACAGGGTTTCTGGCTGGCGCGTCCGCTCTCCGCGCAGGACTTCGACAACTGGTACCAACAGCTCGTCGAACGGGTCAAGCCTGCTCTGCACTAGTGGTCTCGAGACCGGGGAGCGAAATATCCAGGCAGGAGATAACCGCAGCCCGTGAAGGCTCTCCACTGGCGATCAATGCCAGGATGGCTTCGGGCAATTTTGCATCATGACGCTGCTTTGCCAGACTTTCACAGTGGGCAGCGAGCATCGAGAGTGCCTGGCACCCGAGCGCTGCCGCCGCCCCCTTCAGGGCATGGGCTTCCTGCTGAACCGTGACCGGATCCTGTGCCTCGATGGCGCGGTTCAGCGCTGAGAAACGTGCCGGCAAGCGCTGGAAGAACTGACGATATAGCAACTCGACCGCCTGCAGCGACAGAGCAGCCTGCAGCTCCTTCAGGACCGGCGTGCTCAACAGCGGTACCGACCGAACGTCGGCAGCAGACACTGAGGCCAGGTGCATCGTCCGCTCACCCAGTGCCGGCGTATTATCGTCGACCGTGCGCGCATGACGGTTAGCGAGATATTTGGAGAGGTCTTGCAGCAGACTGGCGCGGGTGAACGGCTTGGTGATGACCCCCTGCATACCGCTGTCGAAGCAACGCTGGTGGTCTTCGGGCATGACGTTGGCAGTCATCGCCACGATCGGCAAACGCCGACCCTGCTCGCAGGCACGCCAGCGTCGCGTGGTCTCCACACCATCGAGTACCGGCATCTGCATGTCCATCAGGACGAGATCGAACAGCTCATGCCGGGTGGTCAACAATGACAGTGCCTTACTGCCGTTGTCGGCCAGCGTCACCCGCAGGCCCAGCGACTCCATCAGCCCCTTGGCCACCTGCTGATTGATCGGGTTGTCCTCGACCAGTAGAACGTGGCAGAACTCCAGTTCCATTGGAACGAAGTCGATCTTATCGGCACGCTCGCCATTCGCCTCGATCAACGGCAGACGGAACCAGAAACGGCTCCCCTCGCCTTCTCGGCTCTCGAAAGCGATCTCCCCCTCCATCGCCTTTACCAAGCGTTTGCATATCGCCAGTCCCAGCCCGGTACCTTCGTGACGCCGGGTGATCGAACTATCGACTTGCGAAAACGGCGCGAAAAGTCGATCCCGATCTTGCGCGGGAATGCCACAGCCGGTGTCACTCACCTCGAATCGCAGCCAGCCTGAATCCTCTCTACTCACGTTGAGTGTAATCCGGCCTGACGCCGTGAACTTGAAAGCGTTGTTGAGCAGGTTCATGACGACCTGCCGCAGGCGTGTCACATCACCCACCACCTGCCTGGGCAATTCGGGGGAGAGTGTCGCTGCGAATGCCACGCGGGTGTCACCGAGACGATAGGTGTCACAGATCTGGGACACGAACGCTTCGAGATCGAAGGCGCTACGGTCCAGGACCAGCGTGCCCGCCTCCAGCTTCGAGTAGTCGAGAATGTCGTTGATGATGACCTGCAAGCCAGCTGCGCTCTGTTTCAAGGCGTCCAGATAACGCTCTCCCTGAGACGAACCCACTTCGCGATCCAGCAAATCTGCCATGCCGACGATGCCGTTGAGGGGCGTGCGTATCTCATGGCTCATCATGGCCATGAAGTCCGACTTGACGACACTCGCCGACTCCGCTCGTTCGAGCGCCTCGTTCAAGGCCACGCGCTGGATCTCAAGTTCACGCAGCTGTTTCCGGCTCTCGCTCGCCTCGCGGCACAGCGCTTTGATCAAGACGACAGCGGAGAGCACCGTCATGACCAATTGGAACATCACGAACGCATAGAGCTGGGACAGTTGACGGTGGTCGGAACGGTGCAGCGACTCGACCCGAGCATGCACGCGCCTCACCTGGTCCTCCGAAGCCGCCAGCAGGGGGGTGACCGCACGGAGTAGTTCGGGTATCGCCGCCATACGCCGAGCCTGCGGCAGTGACGAGAGCGAGGAGATTTCTGCTCGTAGCCGCTCCACTGCCTGGCCGAGCGCCGCGCCTGCCGGGTCAGTGGCCAGAGTATCGCTCGCTTTCCCTTGAGCCGGCCGAGACAGACTAGCGGCCTGGTTTGATAGCCCCTCGACGTCGCGCCGCAAAGCACGCCAGTCGGCTTCAGAGGTGAGGGTTGCGATCTGCAGCGCAATCCGACGGCTCTCTCTATCCAACCGATGAACGGCCCACGTCAGCTCATCGAACGACTGTTCGCCGGCGGCGTGCTGCCGCACCAGCGTGATGCCCCCCGTGGTGACGGTGCTGACGAGGAATATCACCGTGACCACGATCACACCGGAAAACCGCCGGGTCAGAGGAAGAATGTCTTTCAAGCTTGGCATCAACGAGTCCTGCAGCGGAACGAGCCATCTCAGGCGCGCGGTGAACGAAGTCCTGGGTCGCGCGGCACCTGCCAAGACAAGAATCGGCGATAGCCGGCGTCCGAGTAGCGTATCCTCCTGGCAACCCCACATTTTTATCGGCATCTTGCCGATAAAGGTTTAAACGTGAGCGTAATGAACTCTCGTTCTCTCCAGTTCGACTGGGAAGTTGTAGGCCGCTGAGGCAGACTGGATCGAAAACGAGACAGATCATTCAAGGACAGGTTGTCGCATGACCTCATCGATACATATCGGCGTACTGGAAGACGATCCCGATCAGCAGGCATTCATCACCATCTGCCTGGAAGGCGCCGGTCATCGCGTGCACACCTACGCCCGTGCCAGCGAGTTCCAGCGTGCGCTGAAGAACCAGCGGTTCGATCTCATCATTCTCGACTGGTATCTCCCCGACGCCAGCGGCATGGATGTGCTGAGTCATCTGCGTACCCACGATGGCTGGCAGGGGCCGATCCTGTTCATCACCGCCAATGACGAGGAGGCGTCGGTGGTCAAGGCGCTGGAGCTGGGTGCCGACGACTTCCTGGGCAAGCCGCTGCGGCCATTGGAGCTGGTGGCCAGGGTCAACGCCCTGACACGTCGGCTGGATCAGAACAGGGAGCGCGAGCGCTATCGCCTGGGGCCCTACGCGCTGGATGCGGATCAGCGTCAGGTGCTGCTCTCCGACTGTCCGGTACCCTTGACCGAACGGGAATATCGTTTGATCAGCCTGTTTTTCGCCCATAGCGGCGAACTGCTGTCGAGGGCGCATCTACTCGAGATCGTGTGGGGGCAGAACGGTAGCCTCTCCACGCGTACCCTGGACACCCACGTCAGCCGCCTGCGCCGCAAACTCGAGCTGGACGGCCGCCACGGCGTGCGTCTGCAGAGCATCTACCAGCACGGCTATCGCCTCGACGGCCAGATGGTGACGCACTGACGATCCAGCCTCTGCGACATAGTTACACACCCCCGGCGCCAGCGATTGGCGCCACCGTCCGGAAGCGCTAGAGTCGCGGGTCGACGACGCGACGGATTCCGGCCATGACCCGCCTGTGGCACCACTGCTACCGACCGCTGACCTGGCTGGCGCTGTTCGCCATGCTGATGGCGTTCGTCGGTCCGCTGGTGAGCCAGTCCCAGCGTCTGATGGAGATGCCAGCGCACGGTGGCATGCCGCTGCACGCGCTGCAGACACCGGCGCATCACGCTGCGTCGCCGTCCGCCGCCATGACCGGCGACATGCGCAGCGCAGCACGCTTCAGCGCCAGCGACCACTGGCATCTGGCGGCCTGCGGCTACTGCGAGCTGTTCCTGCACGCGCCGGGCATCGCCACGCCCGCGGTGATACCGCCGCCCATCGTGTCACCCGCGGCCCCCAGCGTGGCAGCGCCCACGCCGCTGGCGACGCCGCCCGACCCGCACGCCCGCTTTTCGCCACGCGCCCCACCGATCATTGCCGCATTGAGCTGACTTTCCAGCGTCCGCCGCCTCACGGCGTCGGACCCTGTCGGCGCGCCGCACTCAGGCGGCCGACGTCGCCAATTCGGAGATATCCATGTCGACCCCCATGGCAGCGGCCGAGCGCCGCCGCACCCGTCAACTGCTGCTCGCGATGATCACGCGGCTGCACTTCTATGTCGGCCTCCTCGTGGGGCCCTTCCTGCTGATCGCGGCCCTCTCGGGTATCGCTTATGCCCTGACCCCGCAGCTCGAGCAGTGGGTCTACCACGACGCCCTGACCGCCCAGAGCGAGGGCGCGGCGCAACCGCTGGCGCGCCAGATCGCCGCCGCCGAGGCCGCAGCGGGTATCAGCCAAGCCCCCGCCGCGGTGCGCCCGGCGCCCGCCCCGGGCCAGACCACCCGGGTGATGTTCGATGACCCCGGCGTGGGTGAATTCCAGCACCGCGCGCTGTTCATCGACCCGGTGACGCTGGCGGTGCGCGGCGACCTGCCGGTCTACGGCACCAGCGGCGTGCTGCCGCTACGCACCACCATCGATCAGCTCCATCGCAGCCTGCTGCTGGGCGAGCCGGGACGCGTCTACAGCGAACTGGCCGCCTCCTGGCTATGGCTGCTGGCACTGGGCGGCGTGATCCTCTGGTGGCAGCGCCGCGGCGCCCGCCGCGCGCCGGCAGCCAGCCCGCAGCGTCGGCGCCAACGACACGCCACCTTGGGCATCGTCGGCGCGCTGGGGCTGGTGTTCTTCTCCGCCACCGGCCTCACCTGGTCGAAGTGGGCCGGCGGCAATATCGCCGAACTGCGCCACGCCTGGGGCTGGGGCACGCCGAGTGTCTCCACGGCGCTCAAGGGGCAGGACGCGGCCGCCGCCGATCCCCACGCCGCGCATCATCATGCTGCGGGTAGCATGCACATGGGCGCGGCGCAGGTCAGCGATGCCGACTTCGACCGCGCGCTGGCAGCGGCCCGCCATGCCGGCCTGCATGCGGGCAAGATCGAGCTGCTGCCGCCGGCGGCAGCGGATCGCGCCTGGCAGGTACGCGAGATCGGCCGCGAGTGGCCCACCGAGGTCGACCAGGTGGCGCTCGACCCGCACAGCTTCGCGGTGCTCGACCGCACCGATTTCACCACCTTCCCGCTGGCGGCCAAGCTCACCCGCTGGGGCATCGACCTGCACATGGGCGTGCTCTTCGGGCTACCCAATCAGTTGGTGCTGGTGGCAGTGGCCGGCAGTCTGGCGACGCTGATCTGCTGGGGCTATCGGATGTGGTGGCAGCGGCGTCCGGCGAGCGGCACGCGCGCTGCGCCGCAGACCCTGAGCGCGCTCTTCGCACAGCTCGGCTGGAGGCCTCGCCTGGGCGTGCTGCTGGTGGCGCTGGCGCTGGGCCTCGCCCTGCCGGTGATGGGAGCGAGCCTGGTGCTGTTCGTGGCGATCGACTGGCTGCGCTGGCGTCTGTCGAGCCCCGCGAGCGTCGCCAGCACCGCCTGAACTCGATCGCGAGCGCGGCGCCCGGCGCTGCGCTCGCATCGGTCGGCTCTGGTCTGACCGGAGCCGAGTGCTATGGTAGGGCCTCGCTCCCAGCCACGGCTTGCTCTCGATGACCCGCACCCATCATCCCCGCCCCCAGCTCCAGCTGCGCCTGGTCGCCGAGCGCGATATCGTGCTCGGCCCGGGCAAGATCGCGCTGCTCGAGGCGATCGAGCGCCACGGCTCGATCGCCGCCGCCTGCCGCGAGATGTGCCTGAGTTACAAGAAGGCGTGGCAGCTGCTGGAGACCATGAGCCGTCACTTCGACGCCGCGCTGGTCGACACCAGCTCCGGCGGCAGCCAGCGTGGTGGCGCCACCCTGACCCCCTTGGCCCGCGAGCTCATCGGCCATTATCACGCGCTGCTGCAGCGCCTCGACGCCGCGCCGGAGAGCGCGGCCCTGCGTGCGCTGCTGCGCCCGCAGCACGCCCCGACACCCGAGTCCTGAGCGGGCAACGGTTGCCGACACCGGACTCAGCGCCGGCGGGTAAATCGACGCTCTCGCCCGGGTGGTCTATAGTCATTCTCGTTATTTCCAAGCAGACATAGCGAGAACGCCATGCCAGCGCTGCGCACCGCCGCCATCCTCGGCGCCCTGCTGCTCATACTGCTCCCGCTCAGCGCCAGCGCCGCCGAGCGCATCCAGGTGTTCGCCGCGGCGTCGCTCACCGACGCCATGAACCGCGCCATCGCCAGCTACGAACAGACGCATGACGTCGAGGTAGTGCCGGTCTACGCCTCCTCCTCGACCCTGGCGCGCCAGATCGCCAGCGGCGCCCCGGCGGATCTCTATCTCTCGGCCAACGAGCAGTGGATGGACTGGCTCGCCGATCAGGGCACCACGGTCGCTCAGCGTGTCGACCTGCTCGCCAATCGGCTGGTGCTGATCGCCCCGCGCAACAGCCGGATCGCGCCCTTCACCCCCGGGGATGGCAGCGCTATCGCCACCCATCTGGGCCCCGGCGAGCGGCTCTCGGTGGGCAATACCGACCACGTGCCGGCGGGTATCTACGCCAAGCAGGCGCTTCAATCCCTGGGTGAGTGGCCGGCGTTGCAATCACGCCTGGCCAGTGGCGACAACGTGCGCGCGGCCATGGCCCTGGTGGAGCGCGGCGAAGCGCCACTGGGGATCGTCTATCAGACGGATGCCGAAGCCAGCGACGGTGTGCGTCAGATCGGCGTCTTCCCCGACACCAGCCATACGCCGATCACCTACCCCATGGCGGTGGTCACGCCGTCGCCCAGCCCGGCCACCGAGGCGCTGCGCCAGTGGCTGGCCAGTGACGCGGCACGTCGAATATTCACTCGCTACGGCTTCACGCCGCTCACGGGCGACTGAGCCGAGTGCTCTCTGATGCGGAGTGGCAGGCGCTGACGCTGAGCCTCAAGATCGCCGGCAGCGCGGTGGGCTGGACCCTGATCCCCGGGATCGCACTAGCCTGGTTGCTGGCGCGGCACGACTTCCGCGGCAAGTCACTGCTGGATGGCGTCATCCACCTGCCGCTGGTCCTGCCACCGGTGGTGGTGGGCTATCTGCTGCTGCTGGCGCTGGGGCGCCAGGGCTGGCTCGGGCACTGGCTGCAGGCCACGCTGGGCGTCACCCTGCCCTTCACCTGGCAGGGCGCCGCCGTGGCCGGCGGCGTCATGGCCTTTCCCCTGCTGGTGCGCGCGGTACGGCTGTCGCTGGAAGCGGTCGACCCCAAGCTCGAGGCCGCCGCGGCGACTCTCGGTGCCGGGCGCTGGCGGGTGCTGTTCACCATCACCCTGCCACTCGCTCTGCCCGGCCTGCTCACCGGCAGCGTGCTGGCCTTCGCCCGCGCGCTGTCGGAGTTCGGCGCCACCATCACCTTCGCCTCGAACATCCCCGGCGAGACCCGAACCCTGCCGCTGGCGCTCTACACGCTGATCCAGACCCCCGGCAAGGAGGCCGCCGCCGCGCGGCTGTGCGCGATCTCCATCGCCATCGCGATGCTCTCGCTGATCACTTCCGAGTGGCTCGCCCGCCGCGCCCGGCAGCGCCTGCAGGAGCGCGACCGATGACCACCCGCAGCACCCTCTCGCTCGACCTGCGCAAACGTCTCGGCGACTTCACCCTGGAGATGGCCCTGGAGGTGGCGGCGAGCGGAGTCACCGCGCTGTTCGGTGAGTCCGGCAGCGGCAAGACCAGCCTGCTGCGTCTGATCGCCGGCCTCGACCGCCCGGACGCCGGACATGTGCGCCTGGATCAGCAGTGGCTGACCCACTGCCAGCGCGGTATCGCGGTGCCGGTGCATCGCCGGCGACTCGGGGTGGTGTTCCAGGAGCCGCGCCTGTTCCCCCACTATCGGGTGCGCGGCAACCTCACCTACGGCATGCCGCGGACAGCCCGTGGGCGCTTCGACGATCTGGTCGCGCTGCTGGGTATCGAGCCGCTGCTCGAACGCCTGCCGGGTACGCTCTCCGGTGGCGAAGCCCGGCGCGTCGCCATCGGCCGCGCGCTGCTGACCCAGCCGCGCCTGCTGCTGCTGGACGAGCCGCTGACCGGCCTCGATGGCGAACGCAAGCAGGAGCTGCTGCGCTACCTGGTACGATTGACCCGGGAGATCGACATTCCCGTGCTCTACGTCAGCCATGACACCCAGGAGATCACCGCCATCGCCGATCACCTGGCACTGATCGACAGCGGGCGCCTGGTGGCTCACGGCCCGCTCGACGCGCTGCTGCAACGCCTCGACCTCGGCGGCCGCCTGGGCGGCTTCGACGCGGCGTCACGGCTGTGCGGCCGGGTCACCGCCCAGGACTCGCACTACGCGCTGAGCCGGGTCACCCTGGCCGACGGCCAGACGCTGCGCGTGCCGCGTATCGACCAGCCGCTCGGCAGCGAGGTACGTCTGCGCATCGGGGTGCGCGACGTGGCCATCGCCCTGGCCATGCCCGCGGAGACCAGCTATCGCAACGGCCTCGCCGCACGCATCGTCGATACCGCTCCCTCGAGCCACGACCCCAGCGCCCAGGAGCTACTTCTGGCGGTCGGCGAGCAGTCGCTGCGCGCGCGCCTGACCCGACAGGCGTGCGACGAGCTGCGCCTGACACCGGGGCGGGAGGTGATCGCGCTGATTCGCAGTGTCGCCTTCGAGGCGCCGGGCTGACTCAATCCGGCGCAGCGCGAGGCACTGCCTGAAAGCACCGCGCAAAGAGCGTCCTTCACCCGTCACGCGCGTTTGCGGCAGGGTTTTTCTTCAATCGAAACAACGGCTTCTCGTGGCCTGGACCGGCGCACTTATCGAGCACTGTTTCTTTTTGTAATTATTGGATTTTAAACGAAAAAGTCATTAGCGAACGGACTCATCGCTCGGCTAGAATGGGCGTGGCAGGAAGCCGGGCTTCAGGAACCCGCTCAGGGATGCAGCGTGATGGCAGGGATCGCGCCAGGGAAAGCCCAGGGATAGATCCAGAGCAAAAGGAGCTTGCCGGAGCTCAAGGTCGAGACTCGACAGGAGGTCGAGTGCGAAGGGACTCGCTTCCGTCGTGTTTTTCTCGACGTCTCATCGTCTCGTTCCGGTCGTTTTCCCCTCGCAGTCTGGCTTGCCCCCAAGCCCGTCCCTGTACCCCTCTGGTTTATAACCCTCTGGTTTTTCACGCCCGCGTCAGCCCGCACCCCTTCAGAATCACCTGACATAGACAGTCGCTGGCGGCGGCGAAATCGGCATCCGCCAGACCGGCCTGCCCGGTGATACCGAGTATCTGAGCCTCGAAATCAGCGTAGTGCTGGGTCGCCGACCAGATCAGGAAGATCAGCCAGATCGGGTCCACCGGATCCATGCGCCCCTGCTCGGCCCAGCGCTGGAAGATCGCTGCACGCGACTCGACCCACTCGCGCATGCTGCCGGCAAGGGTCTCCTGCAGAAACGGCGCTCCCTGCAGTATTTCATTGGCGAACAGCCGCGAGCTGAGCGGGTGCGTCTGGCTCAGCGCCATCTTGCTGCGGATGAACGTCTCGATCACCGTGGCCGGGTCATCGTCTTCGCTGATATCGCTGAGCGCGGTGTTCCAGCGCGCCATGGTGCGTTCCAACAGTGCCACGTAGAGCCTGCGTTTACTGCCCACGTAATAGAGCACGTTGGACTTGGGTAGCTCGGCGGCGGCGGCGATCGCCTGGATGCTGGCACCACGATAGCCATGGCGCGCGAAGACCTGTTCCGCGGCATCGAAGATCCGCCGTTCGTTGCGCTCGCGAACCGTCGGTTCCGCTGCAATCGAGTCGTTCACGCGCTCTCCTTGAATCGTCGAAGGTCCACGCGCAATCTTACCCGAACCCTCTTGCCTAGGGGCGTGCGATCGGAGAACCTGTAGCGACTTGACCGATCGGTCAGTTTTTACCGGCTCTCGTCACGCACCGCTCGGCTTTCCCGCTGGCTGTGCCGTGTGACGCCCAACATAACGACAACACCACCACCATGGGTGAGCGATGATCGAATTCTTCCTCAACGGCCAACGCCAGTGCGTGGAGGCTGCGCCAGACACCAGCGTGCTGACATTGCTGCGCGAGACCCTGGGTCACTGCGGCACCAAGGAGGGCTGCGCCTCGGGCGACTGCGGCGCCTGCACCGTGGCGATCGCCGAGCCCGACTCGCAGCCGCCCGCGACGTGGCGCACCGCCAACGCCTGTATCACGCCGGCGCACCAGCTCCAGGGCTGCCATCTGGTCACGGTGGAGGGGCTGGCACGAGGAGAGGCGTTGCATCCGGCCCAGGCCGCCATGGTCGAGTGGCACGCCAGTCAGTGCGGCTTCTGTACCCCCGGCATCGTAATGTCGCTGTTCGCCTTGCACGAGTCGCGCCGCCAGACGCCCGGCTCCCCGCTCGCTCCCCAGACGCTGGAAGCCGCGTTGGGCGGCAATCTGTGCCGCTGCACCGGCTACCGCCCGATCCGCGATGCCGCCCACGCCATGGCCGCGCAGCCCGACAGCCGCCCGAGCTGGGCCGACGACCCCGAACTGGAGACGGCCTGGCGCGCACTCGGTCGCGCCAGCCACGCCACGCACTACCACACGCCGCAGCACCTGGCCGAGCTCATGCAACTGCGTCGCGAACATCCGCAGGCGCCGCTGGTGGCCGGCGCCACCGATTTGTGGCTCGGCGCTACCCAACGGCTCGAACAGTGGCCTGTGGTGATCGATCTCAGCCAGGTCGCCGAGCTGCGCCGCATCGAGGCAGAGGACAAGGGGTGGTGGATCGGTGCGGCGGTCACCTACCGCGAGTGGGAGCCACTGCTGCAGACCCACTACACCGCCTTCGCCCATCTGCTCGAACGCCTCGGCTCGGCCCAGATTCGTCACCGCGCCACGATCGGCGGCAATATCGCCAACGCCTCGCCCATCGGCGACACCCCGCCGGTACTGCTGGCACTCGAGGCGCGGCTGAGACTGGCCGGCCCCGAGGGCGAACGCGAACTGCCGCTCTCGGCGTTCTTCCTCGACTATCGCAAGACCGCCCTGCGCCCGGGCGAGTGCATCGCCGCCATCTGGCTGCCGCGCCCCGAGGATGGCGCACAGCTGCGGGTATGGAAACTTTCCAAGCGTCGCGAGGACGACATCTCGACCCTGCTCGGCGCTTTCCACTGGCGTCAGACCGGGGAGCGTCTGCACGACGTGCGCGTGGCCTTCGGCGGCATGGCGGCGACCCCGCTGCGGTTGCCCACGGTGGAGGCCGCACTCGAAGGCCAACCGGCCACGGTGGCGACCTTCGCCGACGCCAAGCGCGCTCTGCGCGCGGCGCTGACGCCGCTGGACGACGTGCGCGGCTCCGCCGACTATCGCCTGACCGCCGCCGTCAACCTGCTCGAGCGCTGGGCGCTGACCCTCGACCCGAGCCGCGACGATACTCAGGAGGTGGCGCTCGATGCGTACGCTCACTAAACGTCTGCAGGCGGGTCACTCCAGCGCCGAGGCGCGTCCGCAGGCGCCCGCCGCCGAGGCCCCGGTGCAGGGCGACGAGCCGCTGGCGCGGGAGGCCATCGACCCCACCCCCGCCGCGGCACGCCACCCTCAGGCCCCGCGCCACGAAAGCGCGGTCAAGCATGTCACCGGTCGCGCCCACTATATCGATGACCTCCCCGCACCGGCAGGGGCGCTGCATGCCATGGTCGGCTTGAGCGAGGTCGCCCACGGCACGCTGCTCAGACTCGATCTCGATGCCGTGGCCCGTAGCCCCGGAGTGGTCGACGTCATCAGCGCCGGCGACATCCCCGGCCATCGCGATATCGGCCCGGTCTTCCCCGGTGACCCGCTGTTCGCCGAGACCCGCGTAAGTTACGTCGGCCAGCCGCTGTTCGCGGTGGCTGCCACCAGCTATGCCGCGGCACGCCGTGCGGTGCGCGCCGCCGTGGTCGAGATCGAAGCGCTGACGCCACGCTTCGATGCGGTCGCCGCCGCCGCGGCCAGTGAGCTCGTGCGCCCCTCCCACCGCCAGATCGGCGGAGACTGGACCCAGGCGCTGGCACAAGCGCCTCACGTGCTGGAGGCGAACCAGTTCGTCGGCGGCCAGGAGCACTTCTATCTCGAGGGGCAGGCGTGCCTGGTCATCCCCAGCGAAGACGAGGGCGTGACCGTCTACACCTCTAACCAGCACCCCAGTGAAACCCAGAAGCTGGTCGCCGAGGTGCTCGACATCCCGTTCCATGCGGTGACGGTGGAGAACCGGCGCATGGGCGGCGGCTTCGGCGGCAAGGAGACCCAGGCCGCGCCCTGGGCGTGCATGGCGGCACTGCTCGCCCGGCGCAACGGACGCGCGGTGCGCCTGCGCCTGCCCCGGGCGGAAGACACCCGCGCCACCGGCAAGCGCCATCCGTTCCACAACCGCTACCGCCTGGGCATCGACGACGACGGCGTGATCCTCGGCGGCGACATCGAGCTGATCGGCGACTGCGGCCACTCGCCGGATCTCTCCGAGGCGGTGGTCGACCGCGCCATGTTCCACGCCGACAACGCCTATTCGCTGGGCGCGGCACGCGTCACCGGCCACCGCGCGCGCACCCACACGGCCTCCAACACCGCCTTTCGCGGCTTCGGTGGCCCCCAGGGGATGATGATCATCGAGCGCGCCATGGACGATATCGCCCGCCATCGCGGCGAGGACCCACTGACCATCCGCCAGCGCAATCTCTATCGCCCAGGCCGCGAAACCACCCACTACGGCCAGCGCGTCGACCAGCACCCGCTGCTGCACCACGTGGTCGAACGCCTGACCCAGAGCAGCGACTACTGGCAGCGCCGCGAGGCAATCACGACGTTCAACCGCCAGAGTCCGGTGATCAAGCGTGGACTGGCGCTGACGCCGGTCAAGTTCGGTATCTCCTTCACTGCCAAGCATCTCAACCAGGCCGGCGCCCTGCTCCACGTCTATACCGACGGCAGCGTGATGATCAATCACGGCGGCACCGAGATGGGCCAGGGTCTGCATACCAAGATATGCCAGGTGGTGGCGCGGGAGCTGGGGCTCGAGCTGGCGGCGGTGCGGATCAGCGCCACGCGCACCGACAAGGTACCCAACACCTCACCCACCGCGGCCTCCAGTGGCGCCGATCTCAACGGCATGGCGGCGCGCGACGCCGCCATCCAGGTGCGTCGGCGGCTGCTCGACTTCGCTGCCGAGCACTACCAGTGGGACCGCGAGGGGCTGACGCTGCAGCAGGGCGCGCTAGTCGCCGGTGACGGCGATGCCGGCCATCGGGTCGCCTGGGGCGAGCTGATCCAGGCCGCCTACCTGGCCCGGGTCTCGCTCTCGGCCACCGGCTTCTACGCCACGCCGCTGATCCACTACGACCGCGACAGCGGCCAGGGGCGCCCGTTCTACTACTTCGCCTACGGCGCCGCGGTGAGCGAGGTGCGCGTGGACACCCTGAGCGGCGAGTACCGGGTCGAGCGCGTCGACGTGCTCCACGACGTCGGCGACTCGCTCAACCCGGCCATCGACCGCGGCCAGGTGGAGGGGGGATTCATCCAAGGGATGGGCTGGCTGACCAGCGAGGAGCTGAAGTGGAACGCCGAGGGCCGCCTGCTCAGCGACGGCCCGGCGACCTACAAGATTCCCACCTTCGGCGACCTGCCACCGGTGTTCAACGTCGAGCTGCTGGAGGGCCACCCCAACTCCCAGGCCAGCCTCTACCGCTCCAAGGCGGTGGGTGAGCCGCCGTTCATGCTGGCGATCTCGGTGTGGTCGGCGCTGCGCGACGCCCTGGCCAGCCTGGTCGACTACCGCGAGAGCCCCGACCTGGATACGCCAGCCACACCCGAGCGCGTGCTGCTGGCGGCCGAGGCCCTGCGCCGGCGAGGCGCTCCATGACCCCCGCAGCCGACGGCATCGCGGCCGGATGGGCACCGGAGCCCTGGCATGCGGCGCTCCATCGCCTGCAGCAGGTAGGCGAGCCCCACGTGCTGGCGAGCATCGTCGCCGCCAGCGGCTCGACCCCGCGGGAGCCCGGGGCGAAACTGGTCGTCACGGCGGAACAGGTGATCGATACCCTGGGTGGCGGCCACTTCGAACAGCAGGTGATCGCGCTGGCGCGGGAAGCGCTGGCGACGCCGTCCGCCACGCCGCAGACGCGTCTGGAGACCTTCGTTCTCGGCGCCCGCTCGGGCCAGTGCTGCGGCGGCTGCGTGCAGGTGCTGATCGAGCATTTCCCCGGCGCCGAGCAGCGTCTGAGCCTGTTCGGCGCCGGCCACGTGGGCAAGGCGCTGGTCGCCCTACTGGCACCGCTGCCGTGGCGGATCGATTGGTTCGACAGCCGCGCCACGGCGTTCGAGGGTGTCGCCGGCGGCCCCCGGGTGCACTGCCACACGGTCGATGCCGACGCTTCGGACGCCGCGCTGGCGGGGCTGGTCGGAGACGGCCACGTGCTGATCATGACCCACGACCACGCCCTCGACCGCCGGCTGGTGGCTGCCCTGGCGCCGCGTGACGATCTCGCCTCGCTGGGGCTGATCGGCTCGGCCAGCAAGTGGTCGAGCTTCCGCGCGGCGCTGGGACGGGCCGGGCTCGGCGAATCCGAGCTCAGCCGGGTGCGCTGCCCCATCGGGCTCGCCGCCAGCGCCGCCAAGCGCCCCCAGGAGATTGCCATCAGCGTCGCCGCCGAGCTGCTGGCGCTCTCCACGCCGCCCGCTGTGGCGGACGACGATCACCATCGCGGCATTCCTGCGGCCACGCTGCGGGATGCCTTCCCCTCCGCCCGCTGACGATGACCTTGCCACCATGACCCACTCGCACCGACTGCTCCGCGGCGCCCTGTTCACCTGCCTCGACGATCCCGGCGAGGACAACACCCCGCTGCCCGATACCACGCGCTATCTCGAGGATGGCGCGATCTGGATCGTCGACGGGAATATCCACGCCGTCGACGACTACGCCGCGCTGGCCGCCCGGCTGCCGCCGGAGATCGAGGTGGTCGACTACCGCGGCAAGCTGATGATGCCGGGCTTCATCGATAGTCATGTCCACTATGTGCAGCTCGATATCATGGCCTCCTACGGCCACCAGCTGCTCGACTGGCTCAACGACTACACCTTTCCCGCCGAATGCCGCTTCGCCGATGCCGAGCACGCCCGGCAATCCGCGGAGCGTTTCCTCGACGAGCTGCTACGCGCCGGCACCACCACCGCCCAGGTGTTCTGCTCGTCGCATCCGATCTCGGTCGACAGCTTCTTCGGTGCCGCCCAGCGACGTCGGCTGCGCATGCTCGCCGGCAAGGTCCTGATGGACCGCCACGCCCCCGCGGCGCTCACCGACGATACCCTCGGCGGGGTGCGCGACAGCGAGCGGCTGATCGCCGACTGGCATGGCCGCGACCGCCTCGCCTACACCTTGACGCCGCGCTTCGCCCCGACCTCCACCCGCGAGCAGCTCGACGCCGTAGGCGGCGTGCTGCGCAGCGCGCCGGACCTCTACCTGCAGACCCACCTGTCGGAGAACCGCGGCGAGATCGCCTGGGTCGCCGAACTCTTCCCGGAGCGGCGCGACTATCTCGACGTCTATGAACACTACGGGCTGGTGGGTCCGCGCAGTACCTTCGCCCACGGTATCCATCTGGATGACGGGCAGCGCCGCCGCCTGGCCGAGCCGGGTGCCAACATCGCCTTCTGCCCGACCTCGAATCTGTTCCTCGGCAGCGGGCTGATGGATCGTCTGGCCTGCCGCGACGCCGGTCTGGCCACCTCGCTGGCCAGCGACGTCGGCGCCGGCACCTCGCTTTCGGGTTTCGGCACCCTGCAGGGGGCGTATCAGGTGGGGGCGCTGCTGGGCCAGCCGCTGACCGGCTGGCAGGGGTTCTATCGGCTGACGCTGGGCAACGCCCGTGCGCTGCATCTGGCGGACAAGATCGGCAGCCTGCAGCCCGGCTACGAGGCCGATATCGTGGTGCTCGATCCGGACGCCACGCCGCTGCTGTCACGCCGCCTGAGCTGTGCCACGACGCTGGCCGAGCGCCTGTTCGCGCTGATGATGCTGGGTGACGACCGCACCGTGGCCGCCACCTGGGCCAACGGGCAGCCGCTGCATGTGCGCGATGCCGCGACCGTGGGCAGCGACTGAGTCGCGCCGTCGGCGCCTCCCGCCGCGCTAGGCGCCGCCCGCCGGCAGTGGATAGCGCCGCTCGGCGGTGCCGGCCTTGACCACCTGGCCGGGCACCGCATGGCCGACCATCCCCGGCAGCGTCTCGGCCACGGCGAGCAGGCGCGACAGATCGACGCCGGTCTCCACGCCCATCTGGGCGAACATGTGGGCCAGATCCTCGGTGCAGACATTACCGCTGGCCCCCGGCGCAAAGGGGCAGCCGCCCAGGCCACCCAGGGCAGCGTCGAAGCGCGTCACCCCCTGCTGCCAAGCGCTGAAGGCGTTGACCAGCCCCATCCCGCGGGTGTCATGCACGTGCAGCGTCAGCGGCAGCCACGGCCAGCGCGCCAGCACTGCACCGCACAGGGTCGCGACCTGCTGCGGATTGGCCATGCCGGTGGTGTCGCACAGGCTGATGCCCTGTATGCCCAGCGCCAGCAGGCGCTCGATGATCTCCATCACCCGCCGCTGCGCCACCGCGCCCTCGAACGGGCAGCCGAAGGCGGTGGAGATCGAGGCATTGACCCGGACCCCGCTGCCGCGGGTAATCTCGACAATCCCGGCGAAGCGCGCCAGCGACTGCTCGGCGCTCATGCGCAGATTGGCGCGGCCGTGGCTGTCGCTGGCGGAGAGCACCAGATTGATCTCGTCGACACCCACCGCCAGGGCACGCTCGGCGCCCTTCTCGTTGGGCACCAGGACCGCGTAGTCGACCCCGGCGACGCGCTCGATCCCCTGCATCACCGCCTCGGCATCGCGCAGCGTGGGAATCGCTTTGGGTGAGGTGAAGGATGTCGCCTCGATCTTGGCCACCCCGGTACGCGACAGCGCATCGATCCAGCGGATCTTCTCCTCCGTGGGTACGAACCGGGTCTCGATCTGCAGGCCGTCGCGGGGCGCCACCTCGTTGAGCGTCACCCGCTCGCTGCCCCGCGGCATGCCGCCGGTCGGTGTCAGTGTGTCACGAGCCATCAGATCACCCCCCGCTCGCGCATCTTGGCCTGGGTCTCGCGGTCGATGCCGAGCTCGTCGAGTACGTCCTGGGTGTGCTGTCCCAGCGCCGGGCCGCCACCGTGGATACGCCCCGGCGTGCGACTCAGCTTGGGCAGCACGCCGGGCACCTTGAGTTCGGCGCCGTCATCCAGGCGCACGCGCGCGATCATTTCACGCGCCAGATAGTGCGGGTCGGCGACGATATCCTCGGCGGTATAGGGATACCCCACCGGTACATGGGCATTCTCGAGGGTGTCCAGGACCTGATCCCGCGGATGCTGGCGGGTCCACGCCTCGATCGCACCGTCGATCAGTTCGGCGTGCCGGCTGCGGCCATCGTTGTGGGCGAAACGCGGGTCAGCGGCCAGATCGCCACGCCCGATCGCCTGCATCAGCCGCTTGAAGATACTGTCACCGTTGCCGGCGATCAGCACGTACTCGCCGCCGGCACAGCGATAGGCGTTGGAGGGGGTGATACCGGGCAGCGCGCTGCCGGCGGGCTCGCGCACCACGCCGGCGGCGTCGTACTCGGGCAGCAGGCTCTCCATCATGGCGAAGACCGACTCGTAGAGGGCGACGTCGATATACTGGCCGCGACCGCTGCGCTGGCGCTCCTGCAGCGCCAGCAGCGCGCCGATCACGCCGTAGAGCGCCGACAGTGAGTCGCCGATGCTGATGCCGACCCGCACCGAGGGCTGGTCCGGGTGGCCGGAGAGATAGCGCAGGCCGCCCATGGCTTCACCGATCACGCCAAAGCCCGGGCGATCGCGGTAGGGGCCGGTCTGGCCATAGCCGGAGATGCGCACCATGATCAGCCGCGGATTGAGCTCGCTCAGCGCCTCCCAGCCCAGATCCCACTGCTCCAGGGTGCCGGGGCGGAAGTTCTCGATCACGATATCCGCCTCCGCCACCAGCCGGCGCACCACCGACTGCCCCTCCGCCGTGCGCAGATCCAGCGCCAGCGAGCGCTTGTTGCGGGTCTGCACGTGCCACCACAGCGAAGTGCCGTCCTTCAGCACGCGCCATTTGCGCAGCGGGTCCCCCGTGCCGGGCGGTTCGATCTTGATCACGTCGGCGCCGAATTCGCCCAGCAGCTTGCTGGCAAAGGGGCCCGCGATCAGTTGCCCCAGTTCGATCACCTTGAGCCCGGCCAGAGCCTGGGCACCGTCGCTTACCGACATCGCCTTCTCCCATGATTGGCAGCGACAGGCGCAGGCACCATACAGGTTGGCGCGCGCCGGCCGCAGATGCCACTCAGCATGGCGTAGCCCAGCGGCGGCGACAATTGCGCAATCGTCAAGCAAGGCTTCGCCAAAGGCGAAAGCTGGGTTAGGCTCTGAGGCCCACCGTCAGCCTGCAGCCCGACCATGAAGCGACTCGATTTCACCACCCTGCGCCTGTTCATCGCCATTGCCGACTCGCACAGCCTGACCCGGGCGGCGGCGCGCGAGCACCTGGCGCTGGCAGCGGTGAGCAAGCGCATCAGCGACCTCGAGACGCAGCTCTCGACCACCCTGCTCTACCGCCGCCCGCGCGGCGTCGAGCTGACCCCGGCAGGCCATGCGCTGCTGCACCACGCGCGCCACATGCTGGATAGCCTCGACCATCTGACTGCGGATCTGAGCGAGTACAGCGTGGGCATACGCGGGCACGTGCGCATGCATGCCAACACCTCGGCGGTGATCGAGTTCCTGCCCGAGGACCTGAGCGACTTCACCTGGCGCTATCCGCAGATCCGCATCGACATGCAGGAGCGCCTGAGCCACGAGATCATCTCCGCGGTACGCGAAGGGCTCACCGATATCGGTATCTTCTCGGCGCATATCCCCGCCGGCGAGCTGCAGACCCGCGCCTATCGCCGCGACCGCCTGGCGCTGGTGACCGCCAGCGACCATCCGCTCGCCGGGCACGCCAGCATCGCCTTTGCCGAGACCCTGGATTACGACTTCATCGGGCTGGAGCAGGACTCCTCGCTGCACAGTCTGCTGCAGCAGGACGCCCAGCGCCTGAAGCGCGCGCTGCGCATGCGCATCCAGGTACGCAGTTTCGAGGGGATCTGCCGCATGATCGATCGCGGCATGGGAGTGGGCATTCTGCCGGCACGCGCGGTCTCGGCCTACCGCGGCAGCCTGTCGCTGGCGACGGTCCCGCTGAGCGACACCTGGGCCGAGCGCGAGCTGGTGATCGGCATGCGCGACTACGACTCGCTGCCGCTGATCGCGCGCGAGATGGTCGACCACTTGACCGCGGCCGCGGAGCGTAGCGGCGCCTCGAGCCAGGGCGAGGCACGCACCACCGCTACCGAGCCGCCGGCCTGACCCGCTCAGTCGCGCCGATAGACGTCGTCGAAGCGCTCGATGTCGTCCTCGCCCAGATAGCTGCCGCTCTGGATCTCGATCAGTTCGAGCGGGATCTTGCCCGGGTTCTCGAGCCGGTGCACCACCCCCAGCGGGATATAGGTGGACTGGTTCTCGGTCAGCAGGAAGGTCTCGTCGCCACAGGTCACCCGAGCGGTGCCGCACACCACCACCCAGTGCTCTGCCCGATGGAAATGCTGCTGCAGCGAGAGGCGCCCGCCCGGCGCCACGCAGATATGCTTGACCTGGTAGCGCGCGGCGCGATGCACGCCATCGTAGCTGCCCCAGGGGCGATGCACGCGACGGTGGAGATCCCACTCGCTGCGGTTGTCGCGCTTGAGCGCCGCGGCGATCCGCTTGACCTCCTGGGCCTGCTCGCGATGGGTCACCAGCACCGCATCCGGGGTCTCCACGATCAGCAGGTCGTCGACCCCCACTGCCGTGACCAGGCGGCTCTCGGCGCGGATCAGACTGCCGTGCACATCCTCGGTGATGACGTCGCCACTGAGCGCATTGCCCGCGGCATCCTTGTCGGCGATCTCCCACAGCGCCTGCCACGAACCGACATCGGACCAGCCGGCGTCGAGCGCCACCACGCAGCCCTCGGCGGTATTCTCCATCACCGCGAAGTCCACCGACTCGGTTTCGCAGGCGGCGAAGGGCGCCGGTGCCACGCGCAGGAAATCGAGATCCGACTGGCGCGCTTCCCAGGCGGCGGTCACCGCATCGAGCATGTCCGGACGGTGCGCCCCCAGCTCCTCCAGATAACGGTCGGCGCGCATCAGGAACATGCCGCTGTTCCACAGATAGCGGCCGCTGGCGAGATAGGCTTCGGCGGTCGCGGCGTCGGGCTTCTCGACGAAACGCTGGATCGGCACCGCCAGCTCCGCGCTCGGCGGCTCGCTCGCCTCGATATAGCCATAGCCGATCTCGGCGCGGGTCGGCATCACCCCGAAGGTCACCAGCCGGCCCTGGCGGGCCGCCGCCTGGGCCGGCCCCAGCGCCTCGCGCAGCGCCTCGGGGTCACGAATGGCGTGGTCCGCCGGCAGCACCAGCAGCATGGCGTCGGGGTCGCGCACCATCGCCTGCAGCGCGGCCAGGGCAATGGCCGGCGCGGTATTGCGCGGCGCCGGTTCGAGCAGAATCTCTGCGCGCCAGCCGGCCTCGCGCAGCTGCTCGGCGACCACGAAGCGGTGCGCCTCCTGGCAGACCACGATAGGATCGGCGGGCTCGATGCTGGCAAAGCGATCCAGGGTCTCGAGCAGCATGCTGCGCGGCCCCACCACGGGTAGGAACTGCTTGGGAAAGCTTGCCCGCGACATCGGCCACAGCCGGGTACCGGCGCCGCCGGCAAGCACCACGGGGATCAACATGCGCTGGCGTCCTTACTGGGTCGATAACCGAACGGTCGATAGATGAGCGCTCTCGGTGCAGATCTCATCTGGCCTGCACCGAGATCATCGCGGCGTACCGCTTTCACCGCGCGCGCGGCGCCTTCTGATCGAGCGAGTCGCCGCGTCCCACGGCAAAGTAGAGCAGCCCGGCGTCGCGCACCGCCGCCGGATCGAACAGATTGCGACCGTCGACGATCACTGGCGTGGCGAGTGCCTGCTTGAGCTGGCCGAAATCCACCGTGCGGAACGACTTCCACTCGGTGCAGATGACCAGCGCATCGGCCCCCACCACGGCCTCGTCACGGGCGTCGACCAGGGTGAGATCGTCGCGCTCGCCGTAGAGCCGGGCACACTCCTCCATCGCTTCAGGGTCGAAGGCGCGCACCTTGGCACCGGCGGCCCACAGCGCCTCCATCAGCGCCCGGCTCGGCGCCTCGCGCATGTCGTCGGTATTGGGTTTGAACGCCAGCCCCCAGATCGCCACCACCTTGCCCGCCAGGGCGCCATCGAACGCCTGTTCCAGCTTGGCGAACAGGGTGGCCTTCTGACGCTCGTTGACCGCTTCCACCGCTTCCAGCAGCTGTGCCGGATAACCGATCTGTGCCGCGGTGCGCGACAGCGCCTGGACATCCTTGGGAAAGCAGGAGCCGCCGTAGCCGCAGCCCGGATAGATGAAGTGATAGCCGATGCGCGGGTCACTGCCGATCCCCCGGCGTACGTTCTCGACATCGGCGCCGAGGCGCTCGGCCAGGTTGGCGATCTCGTTCATGAAGCTGATCTTGGTCGCCAGCATGGCGTTGGCCGCATACTTGGTCAGCTCGGCGCTGCGCACGTCCATGAACATCAGCTTCTCGGCGCGCCGGTTGTAAGGCGCATAGCACTCGCGCATGAGCGCCTTGACGCGTTCGGCGTCGGTCCCCACCACGATCCGCGCGCCGTGGGTGAAGTCCTCGATCGCCGCGCCCTCCTTGAGGAATTCGGGGTTGGAGCAGACATCGAACGACAGCTCGACGCCACGCCCGGCGAGGGTCTCGGCGATCGCCTCGTGCACGCGATCGGCGGTGCCCACGGGCACGGTGGATTTATCGACCACCACCTTGTAGGCGTCCATATGCTCGCCGATCGAGCGCGCCACCGCGAGCACGTACTGCAGATCGGCGCTGCCATCCTCATCCGGCGGCGTGCCCACGGCGATGAACTGCAGCGTGCCGAACGCCACCGCCTCGCGGACATCGGTGGTGAAGGTCAGCCGCCCATGGGTCACGTTCTCGGTGACCAGCGCTTCCAGCCCGGGCTCGTAGATCGGAATCTCGCCACGCTTGAGCCGCGCGACCTTGTGTTCATCGATATCCATGCACATGACGTCGTGGCCAGCATCCGCCAGACAGGCCCCCGTGACCAGGCCAACGTAGCCCGTGCCGAAAATCGTGATTCGCATTGCGGTTCCTTCGACTTCGAATGAGAGCGCCCGAGCGTCGCGATACTTCTCTCGTGCGACGGCCACCGAGCACAGGATAACTGGTGCCAATGGTAAAGGGTTTTGGCCCTCGTGGCGCGCTCCGAAAAGATCAAAAACGCCAGCCGCCGCCTGCCCGGCCCACGCTATCGGTGGCTTGACGACGCCACGTCATAGCACGCCGGACGAGGCTTGATCAGCAGGCAATGGTTTACTGATAAGCAGACGCTGGCATGCTTAAAACTACGAGGCAAGAGTATAAAACGCCACCTGACGTCGCGAAATGCTTTAATTCGCGATAATCGCATGTGCGAACTTCGGCAAAAGATTTCGCAGCCCATATTTTTACATAACGCGACGCTACGTCCTCACATAACGCAACGCTACGTTGCCAGGCGGAAACAGGGCAGAATGACAACCGTCAGGCTTAAAAGCGTTACCACCGGAATTCAAGAAAGATGTTTCAGCCGAGTCAGCGTCGTCAGCATATCGAGCACACACTGCTGACTCAGCGCATATTCCGACATCAGCGCGTGGAGGCGATCTTCGAACCGTGGGCGTTCATCGACGGGGGGCGCAGAGGCCTGACGTGAACCACCATCGAGCTCTCGTAGCGCCTGCGCGAAAGCGTCATCCAATTCTCGGAACTTACGGAGTTTATCGCGTTCGTTCATGTGTTGGCGTGGCATAGAGTAACGATCGTTGGCTGCAGTGGCCAGACACCGTCAGGTGTAGGCAGTTAGGAGAAATGACCTGAACAGGAATGCACCTGTGACGGCCGGGCGAACCACTCTAGACAGGGCCGCACAGGGCCCAGCAACAGGCTTTCAGCGGGTCGTCGAAAAGCATAGCGGAATTCTGCCGCGAAATCATCTACCGCGTAGACGTCCTAAATGGCACTCGCCCCAGCGCTCAACCGATCGACAAGGATGCGGCAAGGTCTTGGAAAGGCACGACGACATTCGAGGGCGCAACAACAAAGAGCGCCCACCCTAGGGGGTAGACGCTCTTTCGACGCTCTTTCTATGGTGATCTGATCGAGCCCGGCAAGTGTCGCATCGGAAGACTATTCAGCCCCCTGCCACACTCGCCGGGCACCGAATCGGATCACTCTTCGGTGCGCACGACCCAGGATTCCACGGTATCGCCGCCGTGCTCTTCCTTCCACGCTTTCAGCGTCTTGTGGTTACCACCACGCGTCTCGACCACTTCACCCGTGTTGGGGTTCTTGTAGATCTTGAGCTTGCGTTTGCGGCGACCACCCGTGCTGGCGGGTTGAGCACTGCCGGCAGCAGCGCTGCTGGGGCGCGGGCTGAGCAGTTCGATGACGTCGGAGGTGGACTTACCATATTCCGCCATCAGGGCCTCGAGCTTCTCCTTGAATTCGAGCTCGGCCTTGAGGCGCTGGTCACCTTCCATACGCTTCAGCTCTTCTTCTAACTGCTTAAGGAGCTGTTCCTTTTTGACGTAGTCACTGAGAAGAGACATTCTGAGTTCCGTTGCAGATTGATTGGCCCTCACATTATTGCGCTAAAATCGTAATATGCAACCCTTTTGCAATGATATTTTTTTGCTTACCGCTGGTTAATAAGAGATCTACCGGATACCCATCGCGCAGCGCGGATAACGCAACTCGGGAAACGCCGTATAATGAACTTTCTCGTACCGGCTGAATCGATCAAACGGACCATTTGGTACGTATTCTTTTGCCGCGGGCAACATCCGTTCACTGCCCGACGCAGAGATGTGTCGTGGCCGCTACTCTAGCGCCTGCCACGCGCCCGAGCGGCTGACTGCCGCGAATGCCAGACATCGGCAACTCGGGAGCTGGCCCCGGTCACTCGCAGCATGGGAAACGACATACCGTGATATCTCAGAGATACAAAACCTTGCGCGCAGGTGCCGGGCGCCTTGGGCTCCTCGCTGCCCTGCTCTCCGTCATCGCCGGCTGTGCCAGTTCCGGCCTGGTACAGCGCGACGGCTATGTGGTCGATCGCCGCCAGCAATCGAGCGCGTTCAACGAGCGTGTGCGCTATGTGGTATTGCATTACACCGATTCCGAGGCGCCACGCGCACTAAAAACGCTGATGGGCCCCAAGGTCAGCGCCCACTATGTGGTCGCGCGCGCGCCGGAGCAGCGGGGTGGCAAACCGGTGGTATGGCAGCTGGTCGACGAGCAAAAGCGCGCCTGGCACGCCGGCGTCAGCGCCTGGGAGGACCGCACTCAGCTCAACGACTCATCGATCGGCATCGAGATCGTCAACCGTGGCCCGAGCGGCGACACCACGGCACAGCGCTGGGCGCCCTACTCCGAGAAACAGATCGCGGCCGTCATCGCGCTCGTCGGCGATATCCTCCGCCGCTATCGGCTGCCGCCCACGGCGGTCGTCGGCCACGCCGATATCGCCCCCGAACGCAAGATCGACCCGGGCCCGGCCTTCCCCTGGCAACGCCTCCACGCCGCCGGCATCGCCGCATGGCCGGATGCCGGCAGCGTCGCTCGTTATCGGCAACGTTTCGAGCGCTGCCCACCGACACTCGCTCAGTTGCAGCGCGCGCTGGCCGCTTACGGTTATGCGCTACCCGTCAGCGGCGAGCGCGACGCGCGGACCCAGGCGGTGCTGCGCGCCTTCCAGATGCACTTCCGAGCGTCGGATTACCGCGGCGAGCCCGATGTCGAGAGCGCGGCGACCGCCTGGGCGCTACTCGCCAAGTACCATCCCGAGGCGCTCGAGGATACGCGCCTGGCAACGCTCACATGCCCGCCGGATAGTGGATCAGATCGTGGATTCGCGCCCTAGGCGCATCGAGATTGCGGTAGGCATGGGGCCGGTCGGCGGCGAAGCGCATGGCATCGCCGGCCTCGAGACGATGCCACTGCCCTTCGATCGCCAGCTCCATGGCGCCCTCGATGACCACCACGTGTTCGACGATCCCCGGCGCATGGGCCGGCGACTCGCTGAACGTGCCCTGGGGAAGATCGATGACGAACATCTCGAATCCCAAGCCAGGGTCGAAGGCGAACAGCGGCAGCACTGTCATGCCGGAGGCATCCTGATGCCAGGGGATCGATGATCGACTGGCCGGGGTCAGGCCGGGCGCCAGAAAGTAACTCATCGGGACACGCAAGCCGCTGGCGATCTTCCACAGCGTGGCTACCGTAGGCGTCGACTCCCCGCGTTCGATCTGCCCCAGCATCGCCTTGCTCACACCGGTCTCCCGGGCGACGCCATCCAGGCTCAGCCGGCAGGCCTGACGACGCGCCTTGAGTCGCTCACCCAGGGCCGCGAGATCGGCTTCCATGGCCACTCCTATTTCAGTCACGTGGTGGTTCACACAGCATCTTCGGCAATGCGTACGTCGGAAGCAATGTACGTTATAGCGCACGTTGCTTCCGACTGACTCGTGCGTTATAACGCACAGACCTTCTTCGAGATCCCCGTCATGCCTCACTCCCACTTCTGGCGCGACAGCAGCCCCGCCCATATCACCGCCGGATTCGTCGCCGTGCTGGTCGGCTATAGCAGTTCAGCGATCATCATTTTCCAGGCCGCCGCCGCCGCGGGCGCCTCGCCGGAACAGATCGGGGCCTGGCTGAGCGCGCTGGGGTTAGCGATGGGTATCACCTCGATCGGACTCTCGCTGCGCTATCGTCAGCCGATTCTCACCGCCTGGTCGACACCTGGCGCCGCACTGCTCGCGGTCAGCCTGCCCGGCAGCTCGCTCAACGAAGCGATCGGGGTATTCATGTTCTGCGCCCTGCTGGTGCTGATCTGCGGCATCACCGGCTGGTTCGCGCGAATGATGCAGGTGATCCCGCAGTCGATCGCAGCGGCGATGCTGGCTGGCGTACTGCTGCGCTTTGGCCTCGATGCCTTCCTCTCGCTGGGCCACGAGTTCACCCTGGTGCTGGTGATGCTGGCGACCTATCTGATCGCCAAGCGCTGGCTGCCGCGCTACGCCATCCTGCTGGTGCTGGTACTGGGGCTCGGGTGCGCCGCCGCACTGGGCAAGGTCGATACCGCGGCGGCGCGCTGGTCGTTCGCGCTGCCGCTACCGGTCATGCCCCATGTCAGTCTCGCCAGCCTGCTCGGCATCGGCCTGCCGCTGTTCGTGGTCAGCATGGCCTCGCAGAACGCGCCCGGCGTCGCCACGCTGCGCGCCGCGGGCTACGACACCCCGATCTCGCCGCTGATGATCTGGACCGGGCTGGCCACGCTGCTACTGGCCCCCTTCGGGGCTTTCAGCGTATGTCTCGCCGCCATCACCGCGGCGATCTGCATGGGCAGCGACGTTCAAGCCGATCCGGCGCGCCGCTATCCGGCGGCGGTCTGGGCGGGGCTGTTCTATCTGCTCGCGGCGGTGTGCGGCGGCTCGATCGGCAGCCTGTTCGACGCCCTGCCGCGGGAGCTGGTGGTGGCCCTGGCCGGTCTGGCGCTGCTGCCGACCATCGCCAGCAGCCTGCACCGGGCACTGCGCGAGGAAGCCCAGCGCGAGCCGGCACTGATCACCTTCCTGGTCACCGGCTCCGGCGTGAGCCTGTTCGGCATCGGCGCGGCCTTCTGGGGGCTGGTCGCAGGCATGTTGGCTCTGGGTATCGCCGGTTTTCACCGCAGATCAAGAGTTTAGGCGGGATCAACAGCCAAAGGTTCCACATCCACCGCCACCTCGAGCGCATGCGAGCCGCCGCCGCTCATCACCCCTTTCAGGGGCGGCACGTCGCCGTAATCACGGCCCCAGCCGGTGATCAGATGCCGCTCGCCAGGCAGCGTGCCGTTGGTCGGATCGAACTCCAACCAGCCCCAGCCAGGCAGATAGAGCGCACTCCAGGCGTGGGAGGCGTCCGCACCCACCAACCGCGACTGTCCCGGCGGCGGTCGGGTTTCGAGATAGCCGCTGACGTAGCGCGCGGCGAGCCCCAGCGAACGCAGGCAGCCGATCATCAGATGGGCGAAGTCCTGGCACACGCCGCGGCGCGCCTCCAGCACCTCCAGCACCGGCGTCGCCAGCGTGGTGTAACCGGGATCGTAGACGAAACCTTCAAAGATGCGCTGGTTGAGTTCGGCGGCGGCCTCGAGCAGCGGTCGTCCCGGGGTGAAGCTGATGGCGGCGAAGTCGTGCAGCGCCGCATGGCGGGTGACGAACGGCGAATCGAGCTGATAGAGCCGGCACGCCACCCGCTCGCGGCTGGTCTCGCGCACCGCCTCCCAGGCGCCGACTGCCGGCGGCTGCGGGCGCGCGCCGGTGGTGAGGCAGGTTTCGGCGATCACCGTCAGGCTCTGATGCACCTCCTGGACGCTGAAATAGTTGACCTCATTGCCGAACACGTCGCGCCGCGTTTGCAGCACGGCCGGCGCCGGCGTCACCGTCAGGCGAGTCGGCTCGGGGTGCTGCCAGGTCAAGCGCCGCGGCGTCAGACGCGCCTCGTTATGGCATAGCGAGACCGAAGCCGCGTAGTCGTAACGGGTGCTGTGGCTGACACGATAGCGCATGACATCCCTTTCTCTCTCGCGCGTCACCCGCGACTCCTCTCTAGACAACGCTACACCCTGGACAATGCCACACCCTGGACAACGCCACGCCTCGCCCATCCCTATGGTCAAACTGGCACCATGCCGAGCGTCGCGCTTCGCTCAGGGCGCCTGCATCGGAATCAGCTGGCGCGGCGCCTCGGCATGGCTGAAGTGGCTGTACTCGATCGCCTGCGACAGCGCCGCCAGCGGCTCGGCCAGAGCATCCAGCAGGGTCGCCAGCGTCTGCCTCGCCTGCGGCAGCAGAGCACTCTCCGCCAGCGAGTCGAGATCCGCCAGATGCAGCGCGGCGCGCGCGCGAATCAGCAACCGCGCCTCGTCGCTGCGATAGGGCGTGTCCTGCGGCTGCGGCAGATGCGCGATCTGGCGCTCCAGACGCTTGAACATATAGCCGATCGAGCGCGGATTGCCCTCATCGAACAGTAGCAGATCGAGAATCGCCGCCGGATAGAGCTCGCTGCGGTAGCGTCGGCGGTAAGCGCTGGCATTGTCGGTGGTCGCCAGCACCACCTCCCACAGGCCGTCACCGGTCGCTGGCGCATTGTCACCCTGGGGCGCGGACTGAGGTGCTTCGATCAGCGCCACCCGCAGCAGCCGCAGGGTGAGCATGGCGCGCTCGATGAAACGCCCGATGTCGAGGAAGCGCCAGCCGTAATGGTGCGGCATGGTCTCGTTGCAGAAGCCGAAGAACGCCGCCGACTGAGTGATCAGCGCTTCTACCGCGCGCCGCCCTTCGTGAATGCCCGCCTGCGGCAGACGCGCGCCCTCCTGATGCAGCTGGTTGAACACCCGCCAGGCGTCGTCGCCGAGATGGTCGCGTACCGCCCGCCCATTGGCCACCAAGCGCGCCAGCAGGCTGGGCAGCGCCTCCGGATGGCCCTCCTTGAACAGCGACAGGAGCTGCTCGCGGTCATGCTGGAAACGGTTTCGGGCGGGATCGGCCAGCTCCCGCTCGAGCCCCAGCAGGCGGAGCAGATCGTCCAGCGCCGGGTCGGCGAGGGTCTCCTGGTCCTGCTCCATCAGACGATAGATCGCTTCACGCAGCAGCCGCGCCTGGCCATCCAGGCGCTCACCGTAGCGCCCCAGCCAGAACAGGCTCTCGGCCACCCGACTGGGCAGATCGGCGCCGTCCCGGGTGACCACGAACGCCTGCGACGCGCGCCGCAGGCGACTGACGTGGGGCTGGGGCGAGGTCGCGCTGACCCACACGTCCTTGACGCACTGACTCGTCGCCATCTCCGCTCCGGGCAGCCCTTGCCACGCCACGCCGCCCGGCATCGCCTCGAAGCCCGCCGGCCGGCGCTGGTCGTCGTAGCGCGCCTGCACGAAGCAGCGCAGATTGAAAGTCGCCGGCGTCAGCCCGGCGCCGACGTGGGTCATGAACGGCGCCGTGGCGCCCTCCAGCGGACGCGATGCCACATAGCGCTCGGGATGCGCCACCAGCGCCGCGCGCAGCGCCGCCTGTGCCGCCGGTGCCAGGCTCTTGGGTTCGATGATCGCGTGGCCGACGTCGATGCGCTGAAAGCGCAGGCGCTCGAAGTCGGCGAGCGACCAGGCCAGCCCCGCCGCCTCGCCGCACCAGTGCGACTCGGGCCCCGAGATCGCCAGCGGCTCACCCAGCAAGCGCTCGCACAGACGCGGCAGAGAGGCCGCGATCAGCGGATTTTCGAGTACGCCGACACCCGGAGGGTTGGCCACCCCGACACCGCCGCCGCGAATCGCGGCAAGCAGCCCGGGCACGCCGATCAGCGAGTCGGCTTCCAGCTCCAGCGGATCACTCCAGGCGTCGCCGATCTGCTTGAGCAGCACGTCCACCGGCTCCAGCCCACCCAGGGTGCGCATCCATACCCGCGCATCGCGCACTACCAGGTCACTGCCTTCGACCAGTGCCAGGTTGAGATAGTTGGCCAGGTAGGCGTGTTCGAAATGGCTGGCGTGCGCCGAGCCCGGCGCCAGCAGCGCAATCCGCGGCTGGTCCAGCGTCAACGGCGAGAGTGCGCCCAGGGCGTGGTGCTGGCGTTCGAGAAAACCCGCCAGACGGCGCAGCGGCGCATTGCGATAGACACCGGGGAAGGCACGTGCCATGGCGATCCGGTTCTCCAGCGCAAAGCCCATGCCGGTCGGTGTCTGCAGATGATCGGCAAGCACGCACCAGCGGCCGTCGCTGTCGCGGCTCAGATCCACCGCCAGCAGAGAAAGCGCCGGCCCGCGCTTGCCGTAGAGACGGTCGCAGGCGAGCAGGAAGCCCGGATTGGCGAACAGCGCATCGGCGGGCAGCACACCCTCCTCGAGCATGCGCCGAGGGCCATAGATATCCGCCAGTAGCGCGTCGAGCAGACGCATGCGCTGAAGGAGCGCGCGCTCCAGATGCTGCCACTCGGTCGGCGTGATCACCAGCGGCAGCGGATCGAGCCGCCACTGGCGCAGGCTCTCGGGGTCGTCGGCCGAGCGCCCGTAGGTGACACCGTTCTCGTGCAGCAGGCGCTGAATCTCTTCGACCCGCTGGGCCAGGGTGTCTCGGTCGAGGCGCTCCAGTGCCGCCAGCAGCGGCTGCCAGCGTCGCCGCAGCGAACCGCGCGGGGTCACCAGCAGATCAAAGCCCGACTCGGTCTCATAATCGCCAAGCCAGGGCGTAGTGCGGATATCGATCTCGGCCATCGTCGCCTTGCTACCTTTGCTCGGGCACATCCGGCCAGCGTCGCGTCCGGCCTCCTGCCGAACCATGCGGGTCACCCAGGGGCGGCCCGTCCATTGTCACGCAGGGCGCCGGCCCGCTACCCCAAAGCCGACTGCGGCGCACGCAACCTACCCCGCGCGCCCTGGCGCCAGCTTAATCGCACCACTGGCCGGCGTCACCTCTGATCACCTTATCGGCCACCGGTGCCGTCACTGCAGCCCGGCTATCCGCAGATCGCTCACCCGCTACCTGGTCTGCAGCGGCGGAAAAACTCAGACACCACCGCCGCACGTCGCAGGTGACAGCCTGGCCAGACGCTCACTATGCTGAGACAACGACACAACAACACGACGACCGGCCAGACCGATTCGCCGGCAGGAGCTTGAGCGATGGGCAATGTGGATTGGCAGCAGTACCCCGGCAAACACTTCTACGACGAACTGATCGCTGCCGGCGGCGCACCACGGCCAGCCGCAGCACCGCTGTGCGACATGCTGGAGAGTTTCACCCCGCGCGAACTCAATGAGCGCAAGCTGGCCGCCGAGGTGGCGATCCGCACCATGGGCATCACCTTCACCGTCTACTCCGAAGGCAGCACCATCGACCGCGCCTGGCCATTCGACATCGTGCCGCGCATCATCCCCGCCAGCGAGTGGCGCGGCATCGAGGCGGGCCTGAAGCAGCGTGTCGATGCCCTCAACCTGTTCATCGATGACCTTTATCACGACCAGAAGGTGATCAAGGACGGTATCCTGCCCGGTGAGATTCTGGCCCAATCGGTCAACTTCCGCCCCCAGTGCTGCGGTATCGACCCACCCCACGGCATCTGGGCCCACATCTGCGGTTCCGACCTGGTGCGCGACGGCGACGGTACGGTCTACGTGCTCGAAGACAATCTGCGCGTCCCCTCCGGCGTCTCTTACATGCTCGAGAACCGCAACGTGACCAAGCGTGTCCTGCCGGAGCTGTTCCAGACCGGGCGTATCCTGCCGGTGGATGACTATCCGGCGCAGCTCTACGACACCCTGGCCAGCCTCTCGCCGCGCCCGGGCGACGATCCCCAGATCGTGGTGCTGACTCCTGGCATCTACAACTCCGCCTATTACGAGCACGCCTACCTGGCGCAACAGATGGGCGTGGAGCTGGTCCAGGGTTCCGACCTGATCGTCGACGACGATGACGTGGTCTACATGCATACCGTCGACGGGCTCAAGCGGGTCGACGTGATCTATCGCCGGATCGACGACCTGTTCCTCGACCCGGAAGCCTTCCGCCCCGATTCGATGCTCGGCACGCCGGGCCTGCTACGCGCCTGGCGTGCCGGCAAGGTGGCACTGGCCAATGCCCCCGGCGCCGGCGTCGCCGACGACAAGGTGGTCTACGCCTTCGTGCCCAAGCTGATTCGCTACTATCTCGACCAGGAGGCGACGCTGCCCAACGTGCCCAGCTATCTGTGCATGTTCGACGACGACCGCCGCTACGTGCTCGATCACCTCGACGAGCTGGTGGTCAAGCCGGCCAACGAATCCGGCGGCTACGGTATGCTGATCGGCCCGCGCTCGACCGCGGCGGAACGCGCCGCCTTCGCCGAGCGCATCCAGGCCGACCCGCGCAACTACATGGCGCAACCGACACTGGCACTGTCCACCGCCCCAACCCTGTTCGACGGCGCCCCCGAGCCGCGCCACGTCGACTTGCGCCCGTTCATCCTCTCGGGACCGGAGACCCACGTCACCATGGGCGGCCTGACCCGGGTGGCGCTGGTCAAGGACTCGCTGGTGGTCAACTCCTCCCAGGGTGGGGGCAGCAAGGACACCTGGATCGTCGACACCGAGGAGGATTGAGCCATGCTGTCACGCGTCGCCGAAAACCTGTACTGGATGGCCCGCTACGTCGAGCGCGCGGAGGACACCGCGCGCCTGATCAGCGTCAACAGCAACCTGCTGCTGGACATGCCGGCACGTGCCGCGCTGAGCTGGTCGACCCTGATCGACATCACCGGTAGCGAAGAGATCTTCGATGCGCTCTACAGTGAGCGCAGCGAACGCAATGTGATCGACTTCCTATGTCTGTCGCGGGATCACTCCGGCTCGATCCTCTCCTCGCTGGCCAATGCGCGCGAGAACCTGCGCACCACTCGCGATGTGGTACCGCGGGAGATCTGGGAAGAGATCAACCAGTGCTACCTGGATATCCAGGAGCAGACCCAGGCTGGCCTGAAACCACGCCATCGTGACGCCTTCCTCAAGAGCGTGGTGCGTGCCTGCCAGACCCTGACCGGATTGATAGAAGGTACCCTCAGCCACACCGAGGCACGTACCTTTCTCTCGCTGGGACGGCATCTGGAGCGCGCCGACATGACCACGCGGATCCTCGACGTTCGTTCCGACAATCTGCTGCCACGCAGCCCGGAAGAGCTGATCCCGTTCGAGCATCTGCAGTGGATGAGCGTGCTCAAGTCGCTCACCGCCTACCAGATGTATCGCCAGGCGGTGAGACTCAGAGTGCGCGGGCCCGATGTGCTGCGTTTCCTGCTCCAGGATCACGATCTGCCGCGCTCGGTGCTGCGCAGCCTCGAGGAGGTGAGCTGGGAGCTGCAGTCCCTGCCCAACCACGACCGGCCGCTGGCGGTGGCAACGCTGGTGCGCGCCGAAGTCGCCGAAGCCGACGTCCAGACACTCGCCCGCGCGCCCGAGCAGCTGCACCAGCTCATCGACGAGTTCCAGATCGGCTTCAACAACCTGCACGAAGCGATTGCCGGTGCCTACTTCGTGGTGCGTCCGGTCAAGAGCGCCAGCACCCAGGAACGTACCCTCGGCGACGACGACGATTGAGCGCCACCCTCACCCGCGCGGCGACGTCGCTGCGCGGGTCACCAGATCGTGGACATAGGCGAGCTTGTCGCGGATCGCCGGGGTGATGATCACCGGCACCACGTCGAGCAGCCCCATTTCTCGGTTGAGTTCGTTGAGACCCACACCGACCCGCTGGAAGACCACAATCATGGCATCGATACCGCTATCCAGCGTCACCTTGGGCAGTCCCAGGTCGCCGGCGGTGTCGAGCACCGACACGATGTCCTCGTAGAGCGAGAAGGTCTCGGCGAAATCCTCCCATGGGTGCATGGTGGCGTAGGCCGACACATAGCGCGCGCGCCAGTCCGCTACTGGACCCTCGGCATAGTAGCGCTCCAGCGCTTCGGCGTAGGGAGGCGCGTCGTGATCGCCGAACACGGCCCGACTCGCCGCCTCCTCGCGCCCCTTGATCAGCAGATCCCAGTAGTAGTGGCCGATCTCGTGGCGAAAATGACCGATCAGGGTCCGCTGGGGCTCGTCGAGGTCGACCCGCAGGCGCTCGCGCTCGACGTCATCGGCCTCCTTGAGATTGATCGTGATCAACCCCTCGGCATGCCCGGTATACACCTTGTCGCCACTGTCCGTGGCGCGCCATAGCCCCTGGTCCGGCAGGGCGTCGGCCATGAAGGCGAAGCGCAGCGGCAGCGGTGCGGCGTCCTGCGGCGCCGGGTGCGGCAGGCCCATCAGGTCCAGGGTGTAGAACAGCCTTCGCTTGGCCGCCTCCAGCGCTGCCCAGCGCTCGCGGTGGCCGTCGATGGAGAGATCGGGAATCACCGTATTGTGGCGACAGCAGTCGCACAGGCTCTGGTAGCGGGACGCTTCCAGCGGTGTCAGCAGGCGGTTGCAGACGCCGTGGTGGGCATTGTTGAAGCACTTGACCAGGGTCACAGCGCAGACAGGGTTGGCGCAGCGATAGTCCGTCCCCTGCGGGATCAGCGCCGTCACGCTGCAGCACACCGGACACCAACCGACCTCGGCCTGGCACACGGTACAGCGGGTATTGTCGAAGAACAGCCGGCTCGGCGGCTGACAGCAGTGACACTCGAAGGTGCGCATGCGCTCTCTCTCTCAAAACGGCGTCGAGCGCGGCGGCCAGCCCGGTTGGCGACTACCCGCCACCCCAAACCGTGGCAGTGATAGCGTTGGAGCGCCGCCGCGCCTCTGCCTGAGAGCTTAGCAGAGCCAGACACTGCCAAGAGCGCGAGGCGGGTCTCGCCGCCGAGACTCAGCGCGCGGCGAGATCGATCCGCGACGTCTCGATCCAGGCCAGCGCCTGACCCAGATCTCGCGGCCGTTCGACCCGTACCACCTCGCCCTGCCAGCCCTGCGGAAGCCCGCGCGAGGCCAGCAGTGCATCGACCTGGGCGGTATCGGCAGGGTCGTCGAGATGGGTGGCATCGATACCCGCCCCCGCCTCGCTGGGGAGATAGATGGTGTTGTTGGAGAAGTCGATAGCGTAGGCGATCACCCCGGGCACGATGAAGAACAGCAGGCCGATGCCATCGGCGATGGCCACACCGGGGTCGATACGCCCCGGCAACTGGCCCTTGCGTTCGGGGTAGAACAGCGTGCCGCAGCCGGCGAGCGAGAGCGTCAAGCTGGCAGCGAGCGCGATGGCGGTGGCACGCCTGGCGTTGATCAGTGACATCGTTGGATCCCGCGATAAAGGTCGGGCCTTAACCTAATGTAACGCAAGCTCGACGTCTACCGCCGGCAAGACGAAGACGCCCGCCGCAGACGACGGGCGTCGGGAACGCCTAGGGTGGCAGACGCCGGTGCGGCAGGCGCCTGGCACCCGGCCGATCACACCAGCGCGGCACCGTAGCTCCACAGCAGGACGGTCAGCGCCAGCAGCGCCTCCAGTACCAGGATACCGATCGCCAGGGCCGCACTGGAAGCGCGCAGGCCCTCGCCGCGGTCGATGCCGAGAAACGACGGCAGCCCGGCGAACAGCAGATAGGCGGTATAGCAGAGACCGACGATACCCGCGAGCAGGCACAGCCAGACAATGGGATAGAGGGCGACGATACCGCTCAGAAACATCGGTGTCGCCATATAGCCGGCGAACACCACGCAGCGATTGAGGCTTGGTCGCGACGGATAGCGCCGGGCCAGCCAGTGCACCACGTTACCCATCAGCCAGACCGCGGCCAGAATCAGAGCATAGAAGATGATCGCGAGCAGGACCGCGGTGGAGGGCGCCACCTGCACGCGCTCCGCCAGGCCGGTCTCCGCGGTGCCGAAGTGCCACCCCACCAGCGTGGTACCGATGAACGAGCACACCACCGGCACCGCTGCCAGTATCAGCACGTGGTGTCCATAGAGGTGGGAAACGGTCTCGTTCTCGCTGCTGATCTCCTGCCACTCGCGATTGGGATGCGTGAGAAGTCCCCAGACATGGTTGATCATGACGCGCCTCTCCACCGCCGCGGGTCGCCAACGACGGCCTCCGTGAATGCCACCGCTCGCCCGGCGGGCGATGTCGGTCGCGACCCTGAATTCACTATAGAAAAGAATCCGCCATGCGGCAGGTAGACCTGTGGCTAGGCCGAACTCGCGTCGACACCCCAGGGGATTTTGCCCGGCCCCCTCCCCGTGGGCGGCTGCCATCTCTATACTGGCCGGCTCATGATCGACTCACCCCCGGGCCGCAGTCGGCTCGCCGCCGATCCCGGACATCGCTGCTGAATACAGGAACGAACACGCCATGCGCGCCAGCCAACTACAGATCTCGACCCTCAAGGAAACGCCGGCGGATGCGGAAATCATCAGCCATCAGCTGATGCTGCGGGCCGGCATGATCCGCCGTCTGACCTCGGGGCTCTATACCTGGCTGCCAGTGGGTCTGCGCACCCTGCGCAAGGTCGAGCGCATCGTGCGCGAGGAGATGGACCGGGCCGGTGCCCAGGAAGTGCTGATGCCGGCGGTGCAGCCGGCCGAACTGTGGCAGGAGTCGGGGCGCTGGGAGGAGTACGGTCCGGAGCTTTTGCGTCTCAAGGATCGTCATCAGCGCGACTACTGCGTCGGCCCGACGCATGAAGAGGTGATCACCGATCTGGTGCGGCGCGAGCTGTCGAGCTACAAGCAGCTGCCGACCAACTTCTATCAGATCCAGACCAAGTTCCGCGACGAGATCCGTCCGCGCTTCGGCGTCATGCGCTCGCGCGAGTTCATCATGAAGGACGCCTACTCCTTCGACGTCGACGAGGCCGGGCTGGCGCGCTCCTATCAGAAGATGTACGACGCCTACGTGCGTATCTTCACCCGTCTGGGGCTCGACTTCCGCGCCGTGCTCGCCGATAACGGCTCGATCGGCGGCACCGGCTCCCACGAGTTCCACGTTCTCGCCGACTCCGGCGAAGACGCCGTGATCTTCTCTACCGGCTCGGACTACGCCGCCAATATCGAGAAGGCCGAAGCGCTGCCCCCGGTGGGGGCCGAGCGCGCAGCGCCGCAGGAGAGCCTGCGCCAGGTGCCCACCCCCGGCGTGCGCACCATTGCAGCGCTGGTCGAAGGGTTCGACCTGCCGATCGAGAAGACGGTCAAGACGCTGATCGTGCACGGCGCCGAGGGCGGACTGGTGGCCCTGATGGTGCGCGGCGACCATCAGCTCAACGAGATCAAGGCAGAGCACCTGCCCCAGGTCAAGGCGCCGCTGACCATGGCCGAAGAGAGCGAGATTCGCGCCGCGGTGGGCGCCGGCCCCGGCTCGCTGGGTCCGGTGGGGCTGCCGATGCCGCTGATCGTCGACCGCAGCGTGGCACTGATGAGCGATTTCGGCGCCGGCGCCAACATCGATGACCAGCACCTGTTCGGGATCAACTGGGAGCGCGATCTACCGCTGCCCGAGGTCGCCGACCTGCGCAACGTGGTCGAGGGCGACCCCTCGCCGGACGGCCAGGGTACCCTTGCCATCACCCGCGGCATCGAGGTCGGCCACGTGTTCCAGCTGGGTCAGAAGTACTCGCAGGCGATGAACGCCACCGTGCTGGGTGACAACGGTCAGCCCGCCACGCTGCACATGGGCTGCTATGGCATCGGCATCACCCGCGTGGTCGCCGCCGCCATCGAGCAGAACCACGACGCCGGCGGCATCATCTGGCCCGACGCCATCGCCCCGTTCCAGCTGGCGATCGTGCCGATGAACGCACACAAGTCAGAGCGTGTACGCGATACCGCCGAGGCGCTCTACACCCGCCTCACCGCCGCCGGTATCGATGTGCTGCTCGACGACCGCGATCTGCGCCCCGGGGTCAAGTTCGCCGATCAAGAGCTGATGGGCATCCCCCACCGCCTGGTGATCGGCGACCGCGGCCTGGACAACGGCGAACTGGAGTACAAGGGGCGCCGCGACAGCGAAGTCACCATGGTCGCCGTCGAGAACCTCGATGCGTTCCTCGCCGAGCGCCTGGGCTGATCATCGCCTGACCGGGCGAGCGCTTGCCGGCACGCTGGCGCAGGCGATGGCCGCGGAACCCAACAGCGGCGACCACTTCGATGCCCAGGTCTGGCTGCTCGACATGCAGTCGCGCCTGGCCCGGCGCCAACCAGCGGCCTATCCCGATCGTCAGGCACGCTTGAGCCTGCTGCAGCGCATTCACGCCGAGGCGCGCCGCGCCGCCCTGCCGCCCGAACTGGTACTGGCCCTGATCGACGTCGAGAGCCGCTTTCGCCCCACGGCTCGCTCGCCCGTCGGTGCCCGAGGACTGATGCAGGTGATGCCGTTCTGGAAAGATGAAATCGGCCGCCCCCGGGACGATCTGACGGATGTCGCCACCAACCTGCGCTACGGCTGCACCATCCTCGCCCACTACCTGTCCCGCGAGAATGGCGACTGGACCCGCGCCCTGGCCCGCTACAATGGCAGCCTGGGACGCACTACCTATCCGGAACAGGTGATGGCGGCCTGGTATCAGCGCTGGTGGGTGACACGTTGAGTGCCACGCGATCGGCGGCGCCCACCCATAGGGTTTTTACAAATTCGGCGAGTGCAGGCCTGTCGTAAATTCCCTCTCAGACCTGCTTGCGGTCCTCGACCTCGGTGTGTGAAGTCCCCGGCGGCAGGGGATGCCCCTTGACCCGCTCGGCGCGGGTGGCCTCGCGCACGTCGAGGACCTCGATCTCGTAGCTCAGCGTCTGCCCCGCCAACGGATGGTTGGCATCCACGGTGACGCTGTCGGCATCGGCGGCGATCACCGTCACCGTATGTGGCCCCTCCGGCCCCTGAGCCTGAAAGCGCGCGCCCGCATGCAGCGGCTGGTCGAGGGGAAAGGCGCTGCGCGCGGTCTCGCTGATCAGCGCTTCGTCACGCTCGCCATAGCTCTCCGCCGGGCTCAGCGTCACGCGCCTCTGCGCGCCGGGCGCAGCATCCACCAGGTGCGCTTCGAGCGCCGCGAACAGGTTGCCATGGCCATGCAGATAACTCAGCGGCTGCTGGCGCGCGCGGGAGTCGTCGAGGATGCGCCCGTCGGCATCGCACAAGCGGTAGTGCAGTGTGGCGACACGCCCGGAGGTGATGGTCATTGCCGTCATGGGTCGTTCCTGAAGGTCGTTCCTGGAAAGAGATGAATCTGGGCGGCGTCTCTTGCCAACCCTGGGGTTTGTACGAAAAGTCGGCGAGCGCAGTACTTTTCAGCCAGTGCCTAGGTGCTGTCTGAAAAGTCTACGAGCGAAGGCCAGGCAAGGCAAAAATCGGCGAAAACGGACCGGGCTGGCGCTCCAGTTTACGGGGTGTAAATGAGCATTTTGAGCCGATTTTTAACGCCACATGGGCGAGCGCAGTACTTTTCAGCCAGTGCCTAGGAAACCGGCTTGCGCAGCGCCTCTACCGGCAGCTCAAGCCGCTGGGTCTGCTGCAGCAGGTTGAGCAGCACGATGGCCCGCTCCTCGCCCTTCTGGGCGTCGAATACCGCCTGCAGGGCGCGAAACGGCCCGTCGGTGATCTCCACCAGGTCGCCACGCCGGTAGTAGACGTTGGCGCGCTCGCGGCTGGTATCGGCGGCGACCCGGTCGCGCAGGGTCGTGATCAGCGCATCCTGCACCGCCACCGGCTCGTGGCCGAAGCCGACCAGCCGCAGCACGCCACGGGTGGAGCGAATCGGACGCCAGTTGCTGGCGAGGCGGTCGAGGCGAATGAACAGATAGTGGGGAAACAGCGGCTCAGCCACCCAGATCAGTTTGCCGCGGCGACGGCGCTGCACTTCCAGCACCGGGTGGAACACCTCATAGCCCTGGTTGTCCAGATGTTCGCTGGCGCGAAACGACTCACCGCCCTTGCACTGGATCACGTACCAGCGCGGCAGCGCGTCGCCATCCTTCATCGACTCCGTGGTCATGCTCGTCTTCCTGATCGCGATCACAATCGCGTGGCGTGTCCGGACGGGGCAGCGTGGTAACCAGATCCCCCGCGCCAGACGCGACACGATCGGCTAGAGTAGCATTTTTCGCGTCACCACGTCCGCCCGCAACACGGCGGACCCTATCTGGAGGTTGCATGCAACGCGAGCCACGCGACTGGCTGACATCGTGCCGGGTCTATCTGCGCGCCCCGGTCATCACCCTGCTGTTTCTGGGGTTTTCCGCGGGCCTGCCCTATCTCCTGGTGTTCTCCACCCTGACTGCCTGGCTCGAGGACAGCGGCGTCGACGTCGCCGCCATCGGCTTCTTCAGCTGGATCGGCATGCTCTACTCGATCAAGCTGTTCTGGGCGCCGATCGTCGACCGCGTGCGCCTGCCGCTGCTGGGGCGTGCACTCGGCCAGCGGCGCAGCTGGATGCTGCTGGGGCAGGCGCTGATCGCCGCCGGGTTGTTCGGTCTTTCCGGGGTCGATCCGCTGGGGCATCTGCCGCTGGTCGCCGCCTTCGCCCTGCTCACCGCCTTCGGCGCAGCGACCCAGGATATCGTCATCGACGCCTACCGTATCGAATCAGGGGAGGCCGAGATCCAGGCGGCGATGGCATCGACCTACATCATCGGCTATCGCATCGGCATCATCGTCGCTGGCGCCGGGGCGCTGTATATCGCCGACGCCGCTTCCTGGTCGGTGGCCTATCTGAGCATGGCGGCACTGGTCGGCATCGGCATGCTCACGGTGCTGCTGCGCCCCGAGCCGCCGCGCCAGCAGGGGCTGGGCCGGGTGCTGTTCCATCCGCGGGTCAGGCGCTTCCTGCGCGCCGGCGCCTCGCGCCCCGAGTGGCAGCGCCGCGCTGGAGTATGGCTGATCGCCGCGGTGGTCTGTCCGGTGGCGGACTTCTTCCAGCGCTACGCACGCCTGGCCTTCGCCCTGCTGCTGTTCGTGGCGATCTACCGTATCGGCGACATCGTGATGGCAGCGATGGCCAATCCGCTCTATCTCAGCCTGGGCTTCAGCAAGAGCGAGATCGCCAGTGTGACCAAGGTCTTCGGCGTCGCCATGACTATCGGTGGCGGCGTGCTCGGCGGGCTACTGGTGGTGCGCTACGGCCTGGCGCGTATGCTGGTGGTCGGCGGTATCGCGGTGGCGCTGACCAACATGGCGTTCGCGGTGCTGGCCCTCGGCGGGCAGAGCCTGCCACTGCTGGTGCTCACCATCACCGGTGACAATCTTGCCAACGGTCTCGCCAGCACGGTGTTCATCGCCTTCCTGTCGAGCCTTACTTCACGCGCCTACACCGCGACCCAATATGCGCTGTTCTCGTCGCTGATGACACTGCCGGGCAAATTCATCGGCGGCTTTTCGGGGGTCGCCGTGGCCAATCTGGGCTTCGCGCCCTTCTTCGTGCTGAGCGGACTGCTCGGGGTGCCGGCGATCGCCCTGGCGTGGTGGCTGGGACGACGCCTGCCGGCACTCGGTGGCGCACGCGACACGCCGGCGCGCTGAGCCGGCGGCCTCCCGTGGGGGATCAGCGGCTGCGGCGGCTCTCGCCGGCGCGCGCGCAACTCTGACGCGAGAGCCACTCCAGCGCGCCGTCCGAGGCGGCCCACTGGTCGCGCATCAGTTGGCGATACTGCCAAGCCTCGGCGCGGGTGCCGGGCTCGGGCATATCGACGCTCAGGCGCGCCGGACGTGGGCGCTCCTCGCACAGTACGCGCACGATATAGGGGTTGGCCGCACACACCTCACCAAGCACCGCGCGCGCGTCGTCGTGGCGGGCCAGACGATAGAGCGCCAGCACCCGCCCCATCTGTACCCCGAGCATGTCGGCCCCCTCCGGCCCGGCCTCGCTCACCGCCAGCGCCTGGTCGTCGTTGCCCTCGCGCAGCAGCTGATCGATCACCAGCTCGCGCAGGCCCAGGCTATCCTCGGCATCCAGCGCCAGCAGCCGCTGCGCCAGCGCTCGCGCCTGGGGACCGGCACCGCGCTCCATCCCGATCACCAGCGCCAGGCCGGTGCGCAGCAGCGTGGCATTGTCAGCGTCGTGCCAGGAGAAGGTACCGCCGGCATCCTCGAGCTGAGTCAACCAGGCAGCGTAGCGCTCGGCCAGCGGCGTGAAGAAGGTGTCGACCATCCACGGCAGGCTGCCGAAGCGGCTCGCCAGCGCGAGGGTCAGTGCCTGCATCACCTTGGGCGCATCGAGCCATTCCGGGTTGGCGCATAACCCCTGCAGCCACTGCGGCGCAGTGACCCAGGGGTCGCCGAGAAAGCCGAGTGCGGCGTCCTCGTCGATCTCGACCTCGCAGGCCTCGATCCAGCCGGCGTAGAGTGACGCTTCGCGCCGGCTGGGCTCATAGAGCAGCGCGCCCTCCGGCGAGCGCGACAACACCAGCCGCGGCGGACGCTGCTGGGTGTGGAGCAGCGCCTGCAGCGCGGTCAGCGGACCGGCCAGCGCCTCTTCGGAGTTGATCACCTGTTCGGCCAGGGTCGACTCGGGGTCGTCGGCCAGCTCGGCGATGAAGTCGAGCTGATCGGGATCGGCCTGGTGCTGGCGCGCCAACCGCCGCCACCAGAAGGCCGCGCGCTGACGCGCCTTGCCCACGTTGCCCTCGTGCAGCAGCACCATGGCTTCGATATAGGCCAGCGAGGGGGAGTCCGGCAGGGTACGCTGGGCGTTCTGAAAGGCCTCGCGGGCACTGGCCAGGTCACCGCTGTCGAGATGCATCAGACACAGCCGCTCGTAGGCCGCCCCGCTGAGAAAGTCAGGGCCACTGGCGATGACCCGCTCGATCAGCGCTGCACGCTTGCGCAGGAATCCGCGCTCCTGGTAGAGATCGATCAGGATCTCGAAGGCCGGCTCGATCTGCTCGGCCAGCGCCTGCCAGTCGCGCTCGCCAGCAAACAGCGACTCGAGAATCTGCTGGGCGCGGCCATTGTTGCCGCTCTCGGCGGAGACGATACCCGCCTCGAGCAGCGCCTGCGCCGGTGCCTTGCGGCTTTCCAGCGCGGCTTTCAGCGTCTCGCCGCGCCATTCGCGCAGCGACAGCATCCACATCAGATGCGTGGGCACCACACTGGGCAGCTCCACCCGCAGGCAGCAGTCGCGGTAGGCGCGGCCCGAATCGCACCAGCAGGGTTCGTCGGGCCGCGGTTCGGCCAGCGGCTCGCAGTCGAACTGGCGCCGCACCAGCGGCGTCTGGTTCCAGATGATCGGCGCCAGCGCCTGAGCCATGTCCAGACTGCCACCGCACTGCTCGGCCCCTTGCGTGCGTGCCCATGCCATCAGTGCCGGGTAGTGTTCGTTGTCGCGAATTGCCTCGAGGGCGCCGCTGGCATACCCCAGCAGCTGTTCGACCCAAGCAGTCAGCATGGCGTTCCTCCGTTCGATTGGCCCCATCCTAGCATGCTCGGCAACAGCGCTGGCGACGCTCGACCTGGGGTGCTAAGTTAGCCGCCGCCCGCTCTGTCCGCTGTCGTTTGCAAGGAGCAAGCTTGCTCTCGTTGATCCCCCCCACGCTTCGCCGCCGCCCCCATGCCGCCGCCAGCGACACCCCCCAGGTGCGTCTGGAGCGCGAAGGGCACGACGAGATCCGTCGTATCACCGCCGCGGTGGAGAAAGTGCCGTGGACCGTGAGCCTGCTGCAGATACTCTGGACCGCCGGCCCGGTGACCCTGCTCGGCGCCTGGGGCGGCTACCTGCTCGGCTACGGCAAGGCGCCGACGATCGAGAATTACATCTTCTTCATCTCGTTCACGGTGATCACCGGCATCTTCGGCGTACTCGCCAACCTGATCCATCATCTGACCCGCGGGCGACGCGTCGAGCGCACCTCGCAGCGCATCGAGCGAGTGATCAAGACGCTGCCGGAGCTGCTCCTGGCGACCCGCAACCTGATCGTCGAAAGCCTCGACGGCGACGCCCGCCGCCGCGAGGCCGCGGCCATGCTGCTGCGCAAGCAGGACCTGTCGCCGGCGGGGGTCGAGCTGGCCGCGCTGGAGCTGCTCGACGATCCCGAGAGCGCGCGCCTGATCGGCCAGATCGAGGTCTATCGCCGGGTCGGCCTGCATGCGCGCATCAGCGATCTGTTCACCACCTACCGCGAGCGTGTCGAGCCGCAGTTCGGCGAGCTGTTCGACCTCGCCCCCCAGGCCATCACCCTGCTGCGCGAGCGTTTCGAAGGCCGTGCGCCCGATCCGCGCTACGGCGTGGCGCGGGACGAGAACTTCATCGAGCGCGTCATGGCGGCGATCGAGAATGACAACGACCTGCTGATGACGCTGCAGGACGTCGAGGAGATGGTGATTCTCGCCTTCGAACTGATCAGCGGCCGCGAAATCCCGGTACTCTCGTTCGAGTATCGCGGTCGCTGGAAGCTGGCGCGCGCCTTCGACAATCTCGAGGACGCTCGCGCCCGCCACCGCATCGCCCAGGCCACCGGGCTGTCGCGTCTCAAGGCGCTCAACACCTATCTCACCGAACGCTCCGCCACGCCGCTGGCCGAGAGCGTCTCCGGCCAGCGCGCCGACGCCCTGCTCGCTCACAGCGTGGCGGCGATCGACGACCTCAGCGCGCGCATCGACGCCCAGGTGCGGGCGATCCAGAACGGGCGCAAGGAGCAGCGCCAGACACTACGCGAAAACGCCGAGGTGCTGACCAACGCGATCAAGCTCTACAAGAGCGTCTCCAGCGCCTATGAGTCGGTCGGCCGCAGCCACGCTCATCGCCTGCGCATGGCCGAGCGCTGGGAAGCGCTCAGCGCCAATCTCGCCGACAGCACCACCCGTCTGCGCCTGGGCCCGGGGCGGCGCGGTCTACGCATCCGCGAGAGCAAGATCGCGCTCGACGACGAGGCCAAGGCGGAGGTGTGCAAGCTGCTCGGGCGTCACATGGAGAAAGCCAACATCGGCACCTTCCGCGACCGCTTGCGCCAGGCCGAGCGTGACACCCAGTTGAGCGTCGGCGTCGATACCGCCAAGCGCGTGGCGGTGGAGATCTTCCTCGCTCTGGAGCCCCACGTGCAGCTGTCGCGCCCAGCGGTGCAGCGCGCCATCAACAGCTCCAACGCGGCGGATTTCGGCCAGCTCGAACCCAATCTCTCGGCCGCCGCCAAGGCGGCCATGGGCTCGGCGATGGTGCGCGAGATCGAGATCGATCTGTCGCGTACCGCCGAATCCCTGGCATTGGCGCTGGTCCGCCACTATCGGGTGGCGCTGGAACCCGCGGCGATGGCCTTTCTGCAGCGCCAGTACGGCGCCCGCGAGGCCACACTGACGATGCTCACCAACGTCAACCTGGAGCGCAGCGAAACGCCCAACGTCAGCTATCTGAGCATGGCGCCACCGGCGGTGGGCACGCCCCACCGTCAGTGGTACCGCGCCCTGGTACGGGCCCGCCGGCACCTGGAGAAGTGAACCGCGAATGCGTCTGATCGTCGCCGAAAAGCCCAGCCTGGCCCGGGCCATCGCCGCTGCCCTGCCCACCCCGGCGATGCGCCGCGAGGGCTACCTGGAAGCCGGCGACACCTGCGTCAGCTGGTGTCTGGGCCATCTGCTGGAGCAGGCCCCACCCGAAGCCTACGACCCGCGCTATCAGCAGTGGCGGCTCGACGATCTACCGATCGTGCCGAGCCGCTGGCAGCTGGTGCCACGCCCCCAGGCCCGCGGGCAGATCGCGATACTGCGCAAGCTGCTCAAGCGCGCCACCAGCGTGGTCCACGCCGGCGACCCCGACCGCGAGGGGCAACTGCTGGTGCAGGAGGTGCTCGATCACCTCGGCTGGCGGGGCCCGCTGCAGCGCCTGCTGGTGCAGGATCTCAACCGTCCGGCGGTGGCCAAGGCGCTCGCCCGGCTCGAGGACAACCAGCGCTATCAGCCGCTGTTCGCCGCCGCCGAGGCGCGCTCGCGGGCGGACTGGCTCTATGGCATCAACTTGACCCGGGCATGGACGCTGGTCGGCCGCCAGGCGGGTTACGACGGCCTGCTCTCGGTAGGCCGGGTGCAGACTCCGGTGCTGGGATTGGTGGTGCGCCGCGATCGCGAGATCGCCGCTTTCGAACCCTACCCTTTCTATCCGCTATGGGCGGATCTCGCGGTCGCCGCCGGCGAGCTGCGCGCCTGGTGGCTACCCGGCGAGAACCAGCCGCTGGATGCCCAGGGGCGCCTGCTCGACCCGCAACCGGCCCAGGCCCTGGCCGCGCGCCTGCCCGGCAGTCAGGGCCGGCTGGCAACCCTGGAACAGCGCCGCCAGCGCCAGGCAGCGCCACTGCCCTACTCGCTCTCGGCGCTGCAGGTGGACGCCGCGCGGCGTTTCGGGCTCTCCGCCAAGCGGGTGCTGGACGTATGCCAGGCGCTCTACGAGCGGCATCAGTTGATCACCTATCCGCGTTCGGACTGTCGCTATCTGCCGGCGGCACACCATGGCGAGGCCGCACGCACCCTGGCGAGCGCCTGCCAGCATGACACGACACTGGCACAGTGGGTGCGCGGGGCCGACTTCGACCGGCGCTCCAAGGCCTGGGACGATGCCAAGGTCGGCGCTCACCACGCCCTGGCACCGAGCGGGCGCCCGGCCGATATCGAGCGCCTGACCCGGGACGAAGCCAACCTGTTCCGGCTCATCGCGCGTAACGTGCTGGCGCAGTTCTACCCGCCGCTGGAGACCTTCGAGACCCGGGCACTGTTCGAGATTCTCGGCGAACGCTTCCAGGCCAAGGGGCGCGAGATCCTCGAGCCGGGCTGGAAGCCGCTGTTCACCACACGCGACGACGTACCCACGCTGCCCGCGCTACACCAGAGCGAGACGGCCCACGTGCTGGGCGCCGAAGTCGAGAGCCGCGAAACGCGACCCCCGGAGCCGTTCAACGACGCCAGCCTGATCAAGGCGATGATGAACATCGCGCGCTATGTCGATGATCCGGCGGTCAAGCGCACCCTGCGCGAGACCGACGGACTGGGCACCGAGGCGACCCGAGCCGGCATCATCGAAACCCTGCTGACCCGCGGCTACCTGGTGCGCGAGGCCAAGGCGCTGCGTGCCTCACGAACCGGCCACGCCCTGATCGATTCGCTGCCGCCAGCGGCCTCGCAGCCGGAACGCACCGCACTATGGGAGCAGCGTCTGACCAGCATCGCCGAGGGCAATGCCGCGGCGCAGCCCTTCGTCGACGCCCTGCTCGCCGATCTGCGTCAGCTGCTCGGCCAGGCCAGTGCGGGTAAGCTCGACCAGGCGCTCAAGGCGGCACGCCAGAGCGGCGCGCCGGATGCCCCCAAACCGACCCGCGGCAAACGTCAGACGACCAAACGCGGCAGCAGCGGGCAGTCGCGCCGGCGCTCCGGCACCAAGAGCAGCACCGGCGCCACGAGCAAGCGGCGTGCCCGTCGCGGCAGCCGTACCAAGGGTTCCAGCTCATGACCGCAGGACCCTGGCTGGTGCTCGGCGCGGGTGCACTGGGCCAACTGTTCGCGGCACGCCTCGCCACGACGAACGACACTGGGTCAATCGCGCTGCTTGGGCGCCATGGCGCGTTGAATCAGGTACGCCTGCAGGAGACCGACGGCAACTGGCAAACTCGGACGCTGGCGTACCCCACGATGGCGCCGGCGCTGGTGATCGTCGCCACCAAGGCGTTCGATGCCGAGCAGGCGCTGAAGCAGGCGCAGCTGGCCCCCGGCACCCCTCTCTTGCTGTTGCAGAATGGCTTCAGCGTCCAGCCACGTCTGAGCACACACTGGCCGGGGCCGGTGCTGTGCGCGGCGACCACCGAAGCGGCCTACCGCCAGCCTCCGCCGGCGACCGGCGTAGTCCACGCAGCGGCGGGCCACACTTGGCTCGGCGATCTGGCGGCAACCCATGGGGCGCTGGCCGAGACGGTCGCCGCGACCCTCACCCGCGCCGGCCTGGCGGCCAGTGCCTGTGACGACATCGGTGAACGGCTGTGGCACAAACTGGCGGTGAACGCCGTGATCAATCCGCTGACAGCACGCCATCGCGTGCACAACGGCGCCCTCGCCGCGCCGCCGTTCAGCGCCGAGGTCGAGGAGCTGTGCGCAGAGATCGCGCAGCTGATGGCGGCAGCGCAGATATCCCCCCCGACCGAGGGGTGGCGGGGATGGGTCAGCGCGGTGATCGAGGCCACCGCGGGCAACCGCTCGTCGATGCTCCAGGACGTGCTGGCCGGGCGCCCCACCGAGCGCGACGCCATTCTCGCGCCGCTGCTCGCGCTCGCCGACACCCACGCCCTCGCGGTACCGCGGCTACGCGCCTGCTACCACGCCACCCCGGGCTGAGCGCCCGCGCCGAATAGCCCTGGCGTGAACGCGGCTCAGGCTGAGCCGCCCTCGACGCGCCGGCGCAGCGCCTCGAGCTCCTCCATCAGCTCCAGGGCAAGTGCGGCACCCGCCAGATTGACTCCCAGATCGCGCTGCAGGCGCCGGACCGTGCGCACCCGCGCCAGGCTGCTGCCGTAGAAGCGCCACTGTTCGTGGTGGCGCCCTGCCGGAGTGAGAATACCCTCGTCGACCAGCTCGATCACCCACTCGGCATGCACGGTGCAGCTGCGGCAGAGATCGCCCAGCGTCAACAGCGGGCGCTCGTCGAGGTTGTCCCCCTCGAGCACCGAGTCGGCTGATGAGAGATGTCGCGTCATGATCCGTTACCTCCCAGTTCGGCACGGGGGTCGAAAGCGCTGGCCTCGGCGAGCTGACGATAGGCCGCGGCCACCGCCTCACTCTCGGCCGGTGGTGTCACCAGCGTCAGTTCGACGTAGAGATCGCCAGGCGGCGTGCCGGGGAGACCGCGCCCCTTGAGGCGTAGACGGCGCCCGCCGCGGGAGCCCGCGGGCACCTTCAGAGTGACCTCGCCGCCCGGCGTCGGCAGCGACAGCGTAGTGCCCAGCGCCGCCTCCCAGGGCGCCACCGGCAGCGTCATGGCGACATCCCGACCGTCGACCCGGTAGCGCGAATGGTGGCGGAACTCCACCTCCAGGTAGAGATCCCCGGCGGCGGCACCGTTGGCGCCAGGACCACCCTGCCCGGCGAGGCGGATGCGCTGCCCCGCCTTGATGCCCTTGGGGATGCGCACCTTGAGCGTGCGTTCCCGCGGTTGCAGACGACCCTGCGAGTCGAACTCGGCGCGCTGCAGCGACAGGGTGCGGGTGGCACCCTGATAGGCATCCTCTAGCTCGATCAGCACCTTGGCATGGTGATCCTCGCCGTGCAGCGCCTGCCCATGGGATCGGCCAGCGCCCTCGAAGCCGCCCGCGGTGTCGAACCCTGAGAATCCGCCCCTGCCGCCACGGCGGCCGAACAGCGTCTCGAAGAAGTCGCTGAAATCGGCACTCTCGCCATGGGTATAGCCGCCGCCGCTGAACTCGAAGCCGGCATCCCAGTCGGGCGGTGGCTCGAAGCGTTCGCCCTCGCGCCCGCCGAGACGATCATAGGCAGCGCGCTTCTCCGGATCCTTGAGCACCTCGTAGGCTTCCCCCAGCGCCTTGAAGCGCGCTTCGGCGTCTTCCTCGTGGCTGACATCGGGATGATACTTGCGCGCCAGCTTGCGATAGGCGCGCTTGATCTCCTCCTGGGTGGCGTCGCGTTCGACGCCGAGTACCGCATAGTAGTCCTTGAACTCCATGGGCCATCTCCCCCTGTTCGACCCCGGGGCGATCACTTCGCCCCGGCCCGGCACCCCGCCTCAGCCGGTGTTGCGCAGTCCGGCAGCGATGCCCGCCATGGTGACCATCAACGCCCGCGAGAGCGCCGGGCTGATGTCGCCGTCGGCATCGCGGTTACGCTGCAGCAGCTCGGCCTGCAGCCCATGCAGCGGGTCGATATAGGGGTTACGCACCTCGATCGCCTGACGGATCAGGGGCGTGTCCTCGAGCAGCGTGCGCTGATCCAGAATCTGCAGCAGCACCGCTTCCAGGTCGACCAGACGCTGGCGCAGTACCCCGCCCAGCTCGCGCAGCGCCGGGGCATCGACCAGTCGCTCCTCGTAGTAGGCGGCGATCTGACCATCGGATTTGGCCAGCAGCATTTCCAGCATGTCCAGGTAGGTGCGGAAGAACGGCCACTGCTGGCGCATTTCGCGCAGCCGGGCCAGACCGCCCTCCTCGGCCACCCGCGTGGCGAAGGCTTCGCCACTGCCCAGCCAGGCCGGCAGCATCAGCCGAATCTGCGTCCAGGCAAAGATCCAGGGAATCGCGCGCAGCGTCTCGATGCCCCCCTGTTGACGCCGCTTGGCCGGGCGCGAGCCCAGTGGCAAGCGGCCCAGGGCGCTCTCCGGGGTCACCGCGCGGAAGTAATCGACGAAGTCCGGGTTCTCGCGCACCACGCCGACATAAGCCGCGTGGGCCACATCGGCCAGGCGGTCCATCTCCTCACGCCAGGCCGGCTGCGGCGCCGGCGGCGGCAGCAGGGTCGCCTCCAGCACCGCGCAGGTGTAGATCTCCATCGAGCGCAGCGCGATATCCGGCTGCCCGAACTTGAAGCGGATCATCTCGCCCTGCTCGGTGACCCGGAGACTGCCGTTCACCGAGCCCGGCGGCTGCGACAGGATGGCGGCGTGGGCCGGGCCACCGCCGCGCCCCACGGTACCGCCACGGCCGTGGAACAGGGTCAGCGCCACGCCCCCCTCGCGGCACACTTCGACCAGCCGCTCCTGGGCCCGGTACTGGGCCCAGGCCGCCGCCAGCTGGCCGGCATCCTTGGCCGAGTCGGAGTAGCCGATCATCACTTCCTGATAGTCGCCGGCGATCGCTCGGTAACCCGGCAGCGCCAGCAGACGCTCGATCACCGCCCCGGCGCGATCGAGGTCGTCGAGGGTCTCGAACAGCGGCGCGATGGGGAGTTTCAGGCCCTCACCGGCCTCTTTCATCAGCAGCGCCACCGCCAGCACGTCGGAGGGCTGCTGGGCCATCGAGATGATGTAAGTGCCCAGCGCCTCGCGCTGCTCGCGGCCGATCACGCGGAAGGTGTCGAGTACCTCGCGCGCCTCCGCGGAGCAGGCCCAGCGCGGCGGCACCAGCGGCCGCGGCGAGGACAGCTCGTCGAGCAGGAACTGCTGGCGCTGCGCCTCCGGCCACTCCAGATAGCTGCCGAGTTCGAGATGACGGGTCAGCTCGTCGAGGCACTGGGCGTGGCGCGAGCCATCCTGGCGCACGTCGAGCTTGGCCAGGGTCACCCCGAACACCCCGACCCGGCGCAGGGTATCGAGCAGCACACCGTTGGCGATGGTCTCCAGACCGACGTCACACAGCGAGCGGTAGCAGGTCAAGAGTGGCGCATGCAGCTGGGCGCGGGTCTCGATGATCGGGGCGTCGGCCACTGGTTCGCCATCGAGCCGGGCACGGGCCCAGGCGCGGGTCGCCTCCAGCCGGGTGGTGAGCTGCTTGAGCAGCGCGCGGTAAGGTTCGGGATCATCGCCCACCTCGGCGCGCAGGGCGTCGCTGGCCTGCCACATCGACAGCTCGGCACGCAGCTGCTCGAGATCGCGCAGGTAGAGATCCGCGGCCATCCAGCGGCCCAGCAGCAACACTTCCTGGGTGACCGCCGCAGTGACGTTGGGGTTGCCGTCGCGGTCACCGCCCATCCACGAGGCGAAGCGGATCGGCGAGGCGTCCAGCGGCAGGCGTTCGCCGGTGGCATCGAGCAGCAGCGCATCGAGGTCACGATGGAAGGTCGGCACTGCCTGCCACAGCGCGTTCTCGATCACCGCGAAGCCCCACTTGGCCTCGTCCACCGGCGTCGGCCGCTCGTGACGAATCTCATCGGTATGCCAGGACTGGGCGATCAGCTCCTCGAGCCGCCCCTGGGCGCGCTGCAGCACCTCGGGGTGTTCAGCGCTGGTCTCGATCCGACTCAGGCATTCGTCGATGGCATCGTATTTCTGGATCAGCGTGCGCCGGATGACCTCGGTGGGGTGCGCGGTCAGCACCAGGTCGACACGCATCCCGGCCAGCGCATCGACGACCTCGCGGGGCGACTTGCCCGCAGAAGCGATACGCTCGATCAGTTCGCCCAGGTCTGGCTGGGTGCCGGGACGGTAGTCCTCGACCCGGCGAAAGCGCGCCCGATAGTGCTGCTCGGCGATATTGGAGAAGTTCAGAAACTGGTTGAAGGCGCGGGTCACCGGCAGCAGCTCGTCATCGGGCAGCGCGCGCAGATAGTCGATCAACGCGTGGCGATCGGATGCCTCGGCACGCTGGCGCCCCTGCTTGGCCAGCGCGCGGATCGCCTCGATCCGATCGACGAAATCGGCGCCCATGTCGTTGGCGATGGTTCTGCCCAGGCTGTCACCCAACAGCCTGACGTTTTCCCTGAGCGATTCGTGCAGCGAAGTGTCGTGGTCCGACGTCATGGTGTCTTGCTCTGAACTCATGAAAGTTCCTCTGCGGGCGGCGATGGGCGATGGCGACGCCCGGCCTGACGACGACAGATGCGCCGGCAACAAGCCGGATGACGCAGACAGTATGATCCAGAATAGCCACAAGCGAGGCACACCTGGCAAGCGCCCTCGCCCACTGATTTTCCCGCCGAGGGGCAAGCACCGCTGTCGCGTTCGGCTAGCGCACGCCCATTCCTGCTGGTGCTCCCGCGGCTAGTCCTGCTGGCGCTCCCGCGGCTAGTTCTGCTGGCGCTCCCGCGCCTTGGCCGCCTGCCAATGGTGCTCCATCTGTGCCAGCGTGGCATCACCGGGCGTAGTGCCATCACGCGCCAAGGCATCCTCGACGTGGCGGAAGCGGTGCTCGAACTTGTGGTTGGTGCGCCGCAGCATCTGCTCGGGGTCGCACTTCAGCCGCCGGGCCAGATTGACCACCGCGAACAGCAGATCGCCCACCTCGGCCTGGGCGTGCTGGCGATCACCGTCGGCGAGCGCCGATTCGACCTCCGCCAGCTCTTCCCGGATCTTGTCGATGACGCCGTGCTCGTCGGGCCAGTCGAAGCCCTGGCCGGCGGCGCGCTTGCTCAGCTTGGCCGCGCGGGTCAGCGCCGGCAGCGCGGCGGGGATGTCATCCAGCGCCGAGGGCCGTTGCGTCGCCTGAGCGCTGCGCGCCTCGCGCTCCTCGGCCTTGAGCGCCTCCCAGCGCGCCTTGACCTCGGACTCGGCGATGGCGCCATCGCTACGCCGTGAGGCCAAGGTCCCGTCGGGAAACACATGCGGATGGCGACGCAGCATCTTGGCGGTGAGGGTGTGGACGATGTCGGCGAACTCGAAGCGCCCCGCCTCGCGCGCGAACTGGCTGTAGTAGACCACCTGGAACAGCAGGTCGCCGAGCTCGCCGGGCAGCTCGTCGAAGGCGCGGCGCTCGATCGCGTCGGCCACCTCGTAGGCCTCCTCCAGGGTGTGCGGGACGATCGAGTCCCAGTCCTGCTTGAGATCCCACGGGCAGCCGTCACGGGGGTCGCGCAGCACGGCCATCAGCGTCAGCAGATCGCCGAGGGTGTAGCGTTGGGTCGCGGTGCTCTCGTCGGTCAGGCTCACTGGATCTGTCCCTGGCGCAGGCGTTTGACGTCGATCACGTTGGGCAACTGCTGGATACGCGAGAAGATACGCTCCAGCGCCTCGAGCCCATCGACCTCGAGGGTGATGCGCATGCGCGCGATGTTGTCGTGCTTGTCGGTGGCGGTGTTCACCGAGGTGACGTTGATCCGATCGCTGGAGAGCACGTGGGTGACATCGCGCAGCAGCCCCGAGCGGTCCCAGGCTTCGATCTCGATATCCACCGGATACTGGGTTCGCGCGCGGTCGCCCCACTCGACGTCGACGATGCGCCGCGGCTCTTCGCTGCGCAGCTGCAGCACGTTGGCGCAGTCCTGGCGGTGGATGGTGACCCCACGCCCCTGGGTGATATAGCCGATGATCTGATCGCCGGGCACCGGGTGGCAGCAGTTGGCCATCAGCGTCTTGAGGTTGCCCACCCCGAGGACGGTGATGCCATCGCCGGCCTCCCGCGATGGCTGGCGCTTGGGCTTGGTCAGCAGGCGGTCGAGCTGCTCCTGGTCGTCGCTATCGCCGAACTTCTGCTGCGCCTGGTGCAGCACCTGGCCGATGCGCAGGTCGCCGGCGCCGATCGCTGCGTACATGTCCTCGGTGCTGGTGTAGTTGACCGTCTCGGCGAGCCGGGTGAGATCGATGCCTTCGATGTCCAGGCGCCGGAACTCGCGGTCGAAGATCGCCTTGCCCTCTTCGAGGTTCTGCTCACGCGCCTGCTGCTTGAACCACGCCTGGATCTTGGCCCTCGCCCGCGAGGTGCGCACGTAGCCCAGATTGGGGTTGAGCCAGTCACGGCTCGGTGCGCTCTTGGTCGCCGTGAGGATCTCCACCTGCTGGCCGGTCTTGAGCAGGTAGGTCAGCGGCACGATGCGTCCGTCGACCTTGGCCCCGCGGCAGCGATGGCCGATCTCGGTGTGCACGCGGTAGGCGAAGTCGATCGGCGTCGCCACCTGTGGCATGTCGATGACGTGACCATCGGGCGTGAACACATAGATGCGATCCGGGGCCACGTCGCTGGAGAGCCCTTCGCGGAAGTCGCCGACGTCGCCGACCTCCTCCTGCCACTCCAGAACCTGGCGCAGCCAGGCGATCTTCTCTTCGTAGCTGCGGCTCTTGGGGTCGAGATCGGTGCCCTTGTAGCGCCAGTGGGCGCAGACGCCGAGCTCGGCCTCCTCGTGCATGGCGAAGGTGCGCACCTGGATCTCCAGCACCTTGTTCTCGGGGCCGAAGACCGCGGTGTGCAGCGACTGGTAGCCGTTCTTCTTGGGGTTGGCGATATAGTCGTCGAACTCGTTGGGCACGTGGTGCCAGCGCGAGTGCACCACCCCCAGCGTGGTGTAGCAGTCGGCGATCTCGGGCACCAGAATGCGCACCGCACGCACGTCGTAGACCTGAGAGAAGTCGATGTGCTTGCGCTGCATCTTGCGCCAGATCGAATAGATGTGCTTGGCGCGGCCGTCTACCTGGTACTGGCTGATCCCCTGACGCTCGAGCAGCGTCTCGAGGGTGGCGACCACCTCCTTGATGTAGCGGTCGCGGTCGAGGCGCTTCTCCGCCAACTGCTTGGCGATCGACTTGTACTCGCTCTCGTGGAGATAGCGGAAGGCCAGATCCTCGAGTTCCCACTTCACCTGACCGACGCCAAGGCGGTGTGCCAGCGGTGCGTAGATATCGAACACCTCGCGCGCCACGCGCAGACGCTTCTCGCGCGAGGCATCCTTGACCTGACGCAGAGCGCAGGTGCGCTCGGCGATCTTGATCAGCGCCACGCGCACGTCGTCGACCATGGTCACCAGCATCTTGCGCAGGTTCTCCTGCTGGTTGTGCTGGGAGAGCCCCTGCTTGGGCGCCTGCAGCTGACTGATCGCAGCCATGCTGAGCACGCCTTCGATCAGCTGCGCGACCTCCTGCCCCAGGCGCTTGGCCACGCCCTCGACGCTGATCAGGCCCCGGCGCACGCTGCGATAGAGTACCGCCGCCTCCAGCGTCGGCTGATCGAGCCGCAGCTGGCTGAGGATATCGGCCATCTCCAGACCGGTGAGCAGGCTCAGCCCGGGCACGCTCTCCAACGTCGTCGCCTGCGGGTTCTCCCCTACGGCGCGCGCCAGCTCGCACGCCTGACGCATGCGCTGCGGGTCACGCAGCGTCACTTCGCCGTTCAATCGCTCGAGCCACCCCTCGAGATCGATACCGCCGGGGCCGACCGACGGCTGATCCTCACGCACCTTGACCATGCCTGTCCTCGCCTCCTGGAGCCTCTTGATGCCGCCGCCTGCCGCTTAGCGACAGGCCCCGCGGCGCCGGGCTTTCGTTGTTCGTGATAATAGCTTTCTAGTCGCTTTCGTGGTGATTCGCGTCAGTCGTGATCGGGGCCGCCGGCCTCGACCGCCACACCCGGGCGCGTGAACAGTGCCAGCGACTCCAGGTGCGCGGTGTGCGGAAACATGTCGGCGACCGCCAGCCGCCGCAGCACCAGGCCGCCGGCGACGAGATGCGCTGCATCACGCGCCAGCGAGGCCGGGTCACAGGAGACGTAGAGCACCTGCGCCACCTCACTCTGCGCCACCCGCCGGCAGAGCGCATCGGCGCCATCCCGCGGCGGGTCGAGAATCAAGGTGTCGTGGTCCGCCAGCAGTGCCTCGAGACCGGCATCCGGTGCACTCAGGTCCGCCTGCACCGCCGTCACCGCGGGAAGTGCATTGGCGTCGGCGTTGGCTCGCAGGCGCTCGACCATCGTCTGACTGCCCTCGACGGCGGTCACCGCAGCCACCTCGCCGGCCAGCGCCAGCGAGAAGTTGCCGATGCCGGCGAACAGATCGAGTAGCCGCATGCGCGGTGTCGGTGTCAGCCAGGCACGGACCGTATCGATCAGACGCTGATTGATCTCGGCGTTGACCTGGACGAAATCCCCTGGCGCCAGCGCCAGCGTCACCGCATGGGCGGCGCCCTGCACCCTCACCGCCAGCGTTGGTACCGCGCCCAGCCAGTGCAGCTGCGGCTGCTCACGGCCCTGCAGCTGGGCCACCGCGACGCCATGGCGCTCGCCGAAGCGTCGCCAGCGCTCGCTGTCCTCGCTCACTTCACGCAGTTGGCGCACCACCACCACCGGCATGGCGTGGTCATCCAGCAGCAGCTCCAGGTGACCCACGTGGCGCGGCACGGCCAAGGTCGTGAGCAGCTCGCGCAGCGGTGCCAGCAGCGCGGCGAGCGCCGGCGTCAGCACCATGCAGCCGACGATATCGACCAGTTGATCGCTGCCGCGGGCGCGAAAACCGAGATGCATGCGCCCCTCGCCGTCACGCTTGACGCCGAGCCGAGCGCGCCGGCGATAGCCGATATCGGCGCCGGCGATCAGCACCACCTCGCCGGGGGGCTCGATGCCCTGCCGGGCGAGCAGCTCGCTCACCACCCGGCGCTTGTGCTCGCGCTGGGCGGCGATATCCATGTGCTGCAGGTCGCAGCCACCACAGCGGTCGAAATAGACGCAGGGCGGAGTGACCCGCTCGGGCGCGCTGACCAGGCGCTGGCGCACGTGGGCCTCATCGAAGCGCCGCCGCTCGCGGTGCACCGCCACCTCGACCCGTTCGCCGGGCAGGGCACCGCTGACGAACACCGTCTTGCCGCTGGCCGCGCGGGCTATGCCGCGACCGTCGTGGGCCAGGCGCTCGATATACAGCCCCGGCTTCTCGGCTTCCCCGCCGGCGGCGACGGTGGTCTCTCGTTTGCGCACCGGTGTGCGGCGTTTCCCCAGCATCGCCATCTCAGGCGTCCGGGGCGTAGAGGCCGGTGGAGAGATAGCGATCGCCGCGATCACACACGATGAACACGATCACCGCGTTGTCGACCTCCTCGGCGATGCGCAGCGCCCCGGCCAGGGCTCCGCCCGAGGAGACACCGGCCAGGATGCCCTCCTCGCGCGCCAGCCGGCGCATGTGATGCTCCGCCTCGTGCTGCTCGATATCGAGGATGCGGTCGACCCGGGCGGGCTCGAAGATGCTCGGGCGGTAGGCCTCTGGCCAGCGCCGGATACCGGCGATGCTGGCGCCGTCCGCCGGCTGCAGGCCGACGATCTCGATCGACGGGTTGCGCTCCTTGAGATAGCGCGACGTACCCATGATCGTGCCGGTGGTGCCCATGGAACTGACGAAATGGGTGATGCGCCCGGCAGTCTGCTCCCACAGCTCGGGGCCGGTGGAGTGATAGTGCGCCAGCGGATTGTCGCCATTGGCGAACTGGTCGAGAGACTTGCCCTCACCCCGGGCGATCATCGCATTGGCGAGATCGCGCGCGCCTTCCATGCCCTGCTCCTTGCTCACGCCGATCAGCTCGGCGCCATAGGCGGCCATCGCCTGCTTGCGCTCGCTGGAGGCGTTCTCCGGCATGATCAGAACCATGCGATAGCCCATCACCGCCGCCGCCATGGCCAGCGCGATGCCGGTATTGCCGGAAGTGGCTTCGATCAGCGTATCGCCGGGTACGATATCGCCGCGCGCCTGCGCCTCGCGCAGCATCGACAGTGCCGGCCGATCCTTCACCGAGCCCGCCGGGTTGTTACCCTCGAGCTTGGCCAGCAGCGTATTGTCGCGGCCGGCGTTGATGCGGGCGAGCCTCACCAGCGGCGTGTTGCCGACGGTTTGCGCGAGCGTGGGAAATGCCATGGCAGATGTCCTAGCAGTCGGTATAGATGACGCGCCGTCACCGCCGGTGGCGGTGAACGCGAAAAACATCGTCCCAGTATATCGAACGCAGCGTATATCGAACACGACGCGCCGCCTGGGTCGCGACGTCGCACGCCAGCAGCCGGGGTCGCCACACCACCGGCCAACGCAGCCCCGAGGATCGCAGGGCACACGCCTGGCGGGCAGCGCTAGCCTGCCGCGACACGCTGGAAAACGCAAAACGAATTCGCAACGCCGCGTAGTGATGGTTCAATAGGCAGCCGTGTAGCGCCCGGCCGAGAGACCCAATCAGTGCTCGGCGGCAAGCCGCAGGCGTGCGCCCCGCCTGCCCGCGCTACGGATCGCGCCGTATCGGCCGATAGATGCAACCTAATCGACATCATGGGGTTCGTTGCCGCCGATGCTCTCACGCTGGTTGACACGTCTTGCGCTGATCCTGGTGATCGGGGTCCTGATCCTGAGCGGGCGCCACCTGTGGCAGCTCGAGCAGGCGCGTGGCCAGCAGGTGCCGGAACACCTGGGAACGATGGGTCGCGTGCTGGTCCCGGCGCTCACCGAGGCCCTGCGCGACGAGGACCACGCCACCATCCACCGGCTGTTGATGCAGCTCTCGAACGATCCCGACATCCGCAACGTCACCCTGCGCAACGATGACGGCAGCGAAGCCGACTGCAGCGGCGAGACGCCCGGCCCGCCGCCGCGCCCGCTGAGTGCCGATGCCCGTGGCTGGCACGCGGAGTCCGCACAGCGCTGGCTACTGCCGATCGACTGGCTCACCCCCGCACAGCTGCCGCAACGTCTGTGGCTGGACATCCGACTGAGCCCCGACGCGGTCGACATCGATGAGCGATCGCGCTACCACATCCTGACCCTGTCACTCTCGGGCCTGTGTTTGCTGCTGCTGCTGGGCGCGGGCGCGGCCCGGCGACACCACGGGGCTTCGCTTCACCAGGCCGCGGACCGGCGCGCTGAGGCAGCTGGCGACCCGAGCGCTGGCGGGCGCGCTCCCGGCGAGACGGCCCTTGGCGCGATCGCCCCCGCGCCCATCGCGGTGGATGTCCCACCCGCCCGCTGGTCCGATGCCGCCACCGCCTCTGGCGGGACCGATAGCGCCTCATCAGCTGCTTGGCCCGATTCCGCCAAGGAGATCAGCGATCTAGCCTACGTCAGTCACGAACTGCGTGCCCCGCTCTCCGGCGTGCTCGGGCTCTGTCGGCTGCTCGAGAACAGCCCCCTCGACGCACGTCAGCGCGAGTGGCTGCGGCATATCCATCTGGCTTCCAACGGTCTGCTCGATACCGTCGATCACGTGCTCGGCGACGAGCGCCGCCGGCAGACGGAGACCACCTTCGATATCGCCGATCTACTGTGGGAGGTGAACTGCCTGCAGACGCCGCTGGCGCAGGCCCGCGGCATCACGCTGCTGGGCATGGTCTACGACGACGTGCCACCGCGTCTGGTAGGCCAGCCGGTGGCCCTACGTCAGCTGCTGACCAATCTGATCAGCAACGCGGTCAAGTACGGCGCCGCAGGTGATGTGGTGACACGTGTCACGCTGTCGAGCCGCGAGGGCGAGCGCGTACGACTGACGATCAGCGTCAAGGATGCCGGCTGTGCCGAGGGTAGCGACCGCGAGCAGCTGCGCCGTGCCCTGGCCGCACCCATGGAGACCGCGGGACGCGGCAGCGGTCTCGCCGTGTGCCGGCGTCTGACGCGCGAGATGGAGGGCGAGCTACGTCTCGGCAACGATGGCAGACACGGCAACAGCGTGGTCGCCAGCGTCACGCTGGGCGCCTGCGAGCCGTTCATCAGGCCCGCCGAGTTCGACCTCGGCCAGGCGCGGATCGGCCTCTATCAGCGCCATACCCGCCTCGATCATCTGCTCGCCTACGCACTCAAGCGCTGGTCGGCCCGCGTGCAGCCGATCACCCACGCCGACACTCTGACCCAGGACGACGAGCCGCCGGTGCTGACGCTGATCGGGCTCGATCAGCAAGACCTCGAGCCGGCGGCGCGCGACGCCTGGCAGCGCCACTTCGACGCCATGGCCAGGCCCTGCCTGCTGGTGGTCAACGCCGAGCCGACCCAGCCGCTGCCGTGGCGTCTGCCGATCGGCAGCAGCGTGCTGCGGCTGCCGATCTCACGCTATCTCCTGGGGCGCACCCTGGCGGGCATGCTCGATGCCGCCGGGCGCCAGGCGAGCAGCGATCAGCCACGCATTCTGGTGGTCGACGACGACGAATTGAGCCAGCACTACCTGGATGCGATGCTCCCGATCGTCGGCGCCAGCTCACTGGTGGCGGGCAGCGCCGAGGCGGCGCTGGCGCTGGCCGCCGGCCACGTCATCGATCTGGTGCTGATGGACCTGCGCCTGCCCGACGCCTCCGGCGCCGCGACCATTGCCCGTCTGCGCGCGCTCGGCGGCCGCTGGTCGCATCTGCCGATCATCGCCATGAGCGCCAGCCCCGGCGCCGAGCTGCCCGAAGAGGGGCCCGGCGGATGCCAGCAGTTGCTGACCAAACCGATCGACGAGCGTCAGCTGCGGGCGCTGCTGATGCGCTACCTACCCGGCGTCAGTGAGCCGGCCGGCGAGCCAACCCTGGCGGTGGTCGACCCCGACCTCGCCCTGCAGCTGAGCGGCGGCCGCGAAGCGCTGGCCGACGAGCTGCTGACCCTGCTGCTGAGCGAGCTGCCGAACCACCGCCTGACGCTGGCGCAGGCGTGGCAGGCGGCGGACGCCGAGGCCCTCAGGGAGGCCGTGCATCAGCTCGGCGGCGGCTGCCGCTACTGCGGTGTACCCGCACTGAGCGCCGCCTGCAGCGCACTGGAGACACGCCTGCAGCAGGCACCGCTGGCCGACTGCCGGCACGAGTGGATGCAGCTCACCCATGCCTGCGACCAGCTCGCCGCCTGGGCCGAGCGGCATGCCGCGTCGCGCTGACGCCCCGGCCGGCGTCTCGCTCGCGAAGAGGGTGTCATCGGGCGAGAACGCCAGCCTCAGTGATGGTGGTGAGCGTGGCCGTGATCGTGATCGTGATCGTGATCATCGTCATAGGATTCGAGCTGTGCCACCAGTCCGGCCTCCTGGCCGGCGACCATCAGCCGCTTCATCTCCGCCACCGCCTCCTTGAGCCCCACGAACAGCGCGCGGGCGATGATGCTGTGGCCGATGTTGAGCTCGTGGATGCCGGGAATCGCCGCGATCGCCTCGACATTGTGATAGTGCAGACCGTGGCCGGCGTTGACCACCAGCCCCAGCTCGCCGGCCAGCTCCGCCGCCGCGGCGAGACGCGCGTACTCCACGCCACGGGCATCGCCCTGGGCTTCGGCATAGGCGCCGGTGTGCAGCTCGATCAGCGGCGCTCCCACCGCCTGGGCGGCGGCGATCTGATCCGGCTCCGGATCGATGAACAGCGATACCCGGCACCCCGCGGCAGCGAGCCGACGGCAGGCGTCTGCGATCGCGTCGCGCCCGCCGATCACGTCGAGACCGCCCTCGGTGGTCAGTTCCTCGCGCTTCTCCGGCACCAGGCAGACATCCGCCGGGCGCAGGCGCTCGGCCAGCGCGATCATCTCTTCGGTGACCGCCATCTCGAGGTTCATGCGGGTATTGAGCACCGCCGCAATCAGCTCGACATCGCGCTCCTGGATATGCCGGCGGTCCTCACGCAGATGCAGTGTGATGCCGTCGGCACCGGCCTCCTCGGCCAGCAGCGCCGCCTGCACCGGGTCCGGGTAGCGAGTACCGCGGGCCTGACGCAGGGTGGCGATATGATCGATATTGACGCCCAGTTGGATGCGGGTAGTGAGCATGGGGTAACTCCTCTGGTTAAGGCGTGGGGGCGTAGTCAAGGGATGCGGCGGGCGGCGCGTTCGGACAACGCCCGCGCAAGAGTCAGGAGAGCCCGCGTCGGCGCTGGCTCAGGCGCTGCATCAGCTCGCGCGAGCGCAGCGGCTGCGGCCCCAGCAATGGCGCCAGCGCCGCCCGGGTCAGCGCCTTGCTGAGCCCGGCCAAACCGGGGGCGTCCCAGTCGCCGCGGGCGAGCAGCTTGAGCGTGCGCCCGTCCCAGCCCGGCGCGTCCGCCGCCACCGGCGAGAAACGCCGGCTCGACGGGCTGTAGGTGTAGCGTGTGGCGGGATCGAGCGCGCGCTCATCGATATCGGCGAACACCGGCTCGGCGTCGAGCGTCTCGAGCAGGGTGATCTCCAGGCGGCGTAGCGCCGTGGCACGCTCGGCGGGCCGGGTCAGGCGCTCCAGGGTCCAGGCATAGATGGCGAAGAGCTCACCCACCGGCAGCCCCACGGGCAGCGAACGGGTCAGCAGCTCGTTGGCGTAGAGCCCGCACAGCAGCCCCTCGCCGGCCAGCAGCACTGCACTTTGGGTGGTCTCCATCATGCGCAGGCGCTTGAGGTCGCCCTCGCCGATCCAGGTGAGATGCAGCGGCGCGAACGGCTGCAGCTTGGCGCGGGACTTGCTGCCGGCACGCTGTACGCCCTGGGCCACGGCACGGATGTGGCCGTGTTCCAGGGTGAGCACGTCGACCAGTGCGCTGGTCTCGCGATAGGCGCGCTTGTGCAGCAGATAGGCCGGCTGGGGTTGCATGCCGCCTGCCCTAGTCGAGATCGTAGCCGAGACTCTTCAGCGCGCGATCGTCGTCGGACCAGCCGCGCTTGACCTTGACCCACAGGTTGAGCATGACCTTGGCATCGAAAGCGCGCTCCATCTCCTGGCGCGCCTCGGTGCCGATCTTCTTGATCCGCTCGCCCTTGTCGCCGATCAGGATCTTCTTCTGCCCCTGCCGCTCGACCAGGATCAACGCGCTGATATGCACCACCCGGCCCTCGTCACGAAACTCCTCGATCTCCACCGTCATCTGGTAGGGGAGCTCGTCGCCGAGCTGGCGCATGACCTTCTCACGCACCAGCTCGGCGGCCAGGAAGCGCTGGCTCTTGTCGGTGACCTGATCGTCGGGGAAGTAGTGAACCCCTTCCGGCAGGCGCTTGGCGACCTCGGCCTCCAGCTCCGGCACATTGGTGCCGTGCTTGGCCGACAGCGGCAAGATCGCGGCGAAGTCGCGACGCGCCGAGAGCGACTCCAGCCACGGCAGCAGCGAGGCCTTGTCCTCGAGCCAGTCGACCTTGTTGACCGCCAGGATCACCGGCGCCTCGACGTGGACCAGCTTGTCGAGCACCACCTGGTCCTCGTCGGTCCAGCGCGTGCGGTCGACCAGGAACACCACACAGTCGACGTCGCGCAGCGCCTGCGACGCCGCCTGGTTCATGAAGCGGTTGATCGCCTTGTTGCGATCCCGGGTCTGGAGATGCATGCCGGGGGTATCGACGTAGATGAACTGCGCCGTGTCGACGGTCTTGATCCCCATGATCTGGTGCCGCGTGGTCTGCGGCCGCCGTGAGGTGATCGAGACCTTCTGTCCCAGAATCCGGTTCATCAGGGTCGACTTGCCCACATTGGGGCGCCCGACGATGGCCACGAAGCCACAGGTCTCAGTCATCCGCGCTTGCTCTTGGTAGGTTCGAGTTTGGCCAGCGCCAGCTCCGCCGCCTGCTGCTCGGCGAGACGCCGGCTGGTGCCCTCGCCGAGGGTCGGCGATTCGCCGAGCATGGCGACATGGCACTCGACGCTGAACGTCTGGGCGTGCGCCTCGCCCTCCACCGAGGTCACCTCGTAGCGGGGCAGCGCCTGCTGGCGCGACTGCAGAAACTCCTGCAGTCGGGTCTTGGGGTCCTTCTGGGTGTTGTGCAGATCGATCGACTCGAGCCGGGTGCCGAACCATGCCAGTACGCGGCTGCGCGCCACGTCCATGCCGGCGTCGAGATAGATCGCACCGATCACCGCCTCGAGCGCGTCGGCGAGGATCGAATCACGCCGGTGGCCGCCGCTCTTCATCTCCCCGGAACCGAGCCGCAGGCAGGCACCGAGTTCGAACTCGCGCGCCACCTCGGCCAGCGTCTGGCCCTTGACCAGACCGGCACGCAGGCGCGACAGCTGCCCTTCACGCGCCGCCGGGAAGCGCTTGAACAGCGCCTCGCCGATCACGAAGTTGACGATCGAGTCGCCCAGAAACTCGAGCCGTTCGTTGTTGGCACCGCCGACACTGCGGTGCGTCAGGGCCAGCTCCAGCAGCGACGGGTCACGAAACTCGTGGCCGATACGTCGCCGGAAGCCTTGCAGAGGATCACTCACGTCATTCCCATTTTCATTGTCCGACGCAAAGCGGGCGCGGGGTATCCCGTCGCCCGCTGAGCGAGTGCATCGTGGTCGGATCGTTGGTCGATCCGCCGTGGCGACACCGCGCCGACGGCGACCTCGATGGGCCGCCGCCGCCGGTTCGCGCTATACGATTCAGTGTATCTGGCGCACCGTGCTGAAGCTAGGCAGACCGCCGTCCCAGTGCATCCACACCGCGAACGCCTTGCCCACGATATTGTCCTCCGGCACGAAGCCCCAGTAGCGGCTGTCGTTGGAGTGGTCGCGGTTGTCGCCCATCATGAAATACTCATGGTCGGGCACCACGATCTCGCGCATCTGCGGCCCCGGCATGCTCGGGTTGTTGTAGATATTGTGCTCGACATCGCCCAGGTGCTCGCGCAGCAGCTCCTCACCGGGGGCCTGCGCCGGGTCGGCGTCGACCAGAGTCTTGGGTACCGGCTTGCCGTTGACGTAGAGCTGCTTGTTCTCGTAGCGAATGTGATCGCCCGGCAGCCCGATCACCCGCTTGATGAAGTTGACCGACGGGTCTTCCGGAAAGCGGAACACCATCACGTCGCCGCGCTGGGGCTCGCCGAGATCGGCGATCTCGGTGTTGATCACCGGCAGGCGCAGACCGTAGGCGAACTTGTTGACCAGGATGAAGTCACCGACCTTGAGGGTCGGGCGCATCGAGCCCGAGGGGATCTGGAACGGCTCGACGACGAAGCTGCGCAGCACCAGCACGATCAGCAGCACCGGGAAGAACGAGCGCGCGTAATCGATCGGCCACGGGTCCTTGTAGGTCACCGCCTCGCGACTGCCCTTCTCTTCGGCGGCGGCGCGCTGACGCTGACGGCGGGCACGGCGCCAGAAAAGACTATCGAATAACCACACCAGCCCCGTGATGGCGACCGCCACCACCAGTAACAACGAAAAATCCATGAGACCGCTTCCTACTCATTCACTTTGAGAACGGCGAGGAACGCATCCTGGGGGATCTCCACACGCCCCACCTGCTTCATGCGTTTCTTGCCGGCTTTCTGCTTCTCCAGCAGTTTCTTCTTGCGCGTGACATCGCCACCGTAGCACTTGGCGGTGACGTTCTTGCGCAGCGCCTTGACCGTGGAGCGCGCCACCACGTGCCCGCCGATCGCCGCCTGCACCGCGACGTCGAACATCTGACGCGGGATCAGCTCTTTCATCTTTTCGACCAGCACGCGGCCACGGGTATGGGCGTGGTCACGATGGATGATCAGCGCCAGGGCATCGACGCGATCGCCGTTGATGAGAATGTCCAGACGCACCAGCTTGGCCGCCTCGAAGCGCTCGAAGCTGTAGTCGAGCGACGCGTAGCCCTTGGAGATCGACTTGAGACGGTCGAAGAAGTCCATCACCACTTCCGCCATCGGCAGCTCGTAGACCAGCTGCATCTGGTTGCCCAGCACCTGCATGTCGAGCTGCACGCCGCGCCGATTGACGCACTCGCTGATGACGTTGCCGACGAACTCCTGCGGCACCAGGATATTGGCGCGCACGATCGGCTCGCGCATCTCGTCGACGTTACCCAGGTCGGGAAGCTTCGACGGGTTGGAGATATAGACCAGCTCGCCATCGTCCATCAGCAGCTCGTAGATGACCGTCGGCGCCGTGGTCAGCAGGTCGAGGTCGTACTCGCGCTCCAGCCGCTCCTGGATGATCTCCATGTGCAGCGTGCCGAGGAAGCCGACGCGGAAGCCGAAGCCCAGCGCGTCCGAGTTCTCGGGCACGTAGTCGAGCGAGGCGTCGTTGAGCGCGAGCTTCTCGAGGGCGTCGCGGAAGTCCTCGTAGTCATCGGAGCTGACCGGGAACATGCCGGCGTAGACCTGCGGCTTGACCTTCTGGAAACCGGGCAGACGCGGGACGTCCTTGGTCTTGGCATGGGTGATGGTGTCACCCACCGGCGCGCCGTGGATATCCTTGATGCCGGCGATCACGAAGCCCACCTCGCCCGCGCGCAGGATCCCGGTGGAGTGCTGCTTGGGCGTGAAGAAGCCGATATCGGTCACTTCCCAGTCGCGCCCGGTCGATTTCATGTGGATCTTGTCACCCTTCTTGAGGGTGCCATCGAACAGCCGCACCAGCGACACCACACCCTGGTAGTTGTCGAACCAGGAGTCGATGATCAGCGCCTGTAGCTGGCCCTCGCGGTCGCCCTTGGGCGGCGGAATGTCGCGCACCAGGCGCTCCAGCAGCTTGTCGATGTTGAGCCCGCTCTTGGCCGACACCTGCACCGCATCGTGGGCGTCGAGACCGATGATCTCTTCGATCTCGTGGGCCACCTTCTCCGGATCGGCCTGGGGCAGGTCCATCTTGTTGAGGACCGGCAGCACCTCCAGGTTCTGCTCGATCGCGGTGTAGCAGTTTGCCACCGACTGCGCCTCGACCCCCTGCGCGGCATCGACCACCAGCAGCGCGCCCTCGCAGGCGTAGAGCGAACGCGACACTTCGTAGGAGAAGTCGACGTGGCCCGGGGTGTCGATGAAATTGAGCTGGTAGGTGTGGCCATCCTCGGCTTGGTAGTCGAGGGTCACCGACTGCGCCTTGATGGTGATGCCGCGCTCGCGCTCCAGATCCATCGAGTCGAGCACCTGCTCTTTCAATTCGCGCTCGCTCAACCCGCCGCACACCTGGATGATGCGGTCGGCCAGCGTGGACTTGCCGTGGTCGATATGGGCGATGATCGAGAAGTTGCGGATGTACTTGAGCTGTTCGTTGCTTGCGGCGTCTGCCATTGAGTCCTTACCAGTCGTTGTACGCGCAGAAGGTCGCGCCCTTAGGGCGCGCATCACGCGGTTGATGACGAAATGGCGGCATTGTACCGACATGGCTGTGCCAAGGACAGCGACCGCGTGCGCCGCCGCCGCCCCACACGCGACGAGCCCCGCCGGGGGCGGGGCTCGTCGGGCACGCGTGCGGCTGACATCACTCTTTACTTGTCGTGAGCCTTGAGCCGCAGGGCGACGAACAGCGAGTTACCGTCGCGGGAGATGCGCACCGGCACCGCACGATCACCGTCGACCTTCTTGACCGCCTTGATCAGTGCTTCGGCGCTGTCCACCGGCTTCTGATCGAAGCTGACGATGACGTCACCCGGCTGGATACCGGCTGCGGCAGCCGCACCGCGCGGGTCGACGCGACGCACCAGTACACCGCTGTCGACATCCAGCTGCTGCTTCTCCTGGGCGCTCAGATCGCTGATGGCGATACCCAGCTTGGTCTGGTCGTTGGTCGACTGGCCACCGGACGATCCATCGGCGCTCAGCGAGTCGGGCCAGTCACCCACGGTGACGTCGATGTTGCGGGTGTCGCCGTCACGCAGGACCTTGAGCTTGATCTCCGCGCCCGGGGCGAACTTGCCGATGATCCGCGGCAGCGTGGTGGAGTCGTCGACGGCATCCCCGTTGACGCTCAAGATCACGTCGCCGGCCTTGAGTCCGGCTTTCTTGGCCGGGCTGTCATCGCTGACGTCGGAGACCAGCGCACCTTTGGTGTCGTCTAGCCCGAACGACTCGGCCAGATCCTTGGACACCGGCTGGATCACCACGCCCAGCCAACCGCGACTGACGTGACCTTCGGTGCGCAGCTGATCGGCCACGTTCATCGCCACGCTGATCGGGATAGCGAAGGAGAGCCCCATGAAGCCGCCGCTGCGGGTATAGATCTGAGAGTTGATGCCGACCACCTGGCCATCCAGGTTGAACAGCGGACCGCCGGAGTTGCCCGGGTTGATGGCGACGTCGGTCTGGATGAACGGCACGTAGGTGTCGCTGGGCAGGGTGCGGTTGATGGCACTGACGATACCCGCGGTGACCGAGTGGTCGAAACCGAACGGCGAGCCGATCGCCGCTACCCACTCACCGACCTGGAGGTCATCGGAGTTGCCGATCTTGAGCGTCGGCAGATCCTTGGCGTCGACCTTGAGCAGCGCCACGTCGGTGCGCGGATCGGAGCCCACCAGCTTGGCCGGCAGTTCACGCCGATCGTTCAGGCGCACCATGATCTCGTCGGCGTTCTTGACCACATGGGCATTGGTCAGAATGTAGCCATCGGAGCGAATGATGAAGCCCGAGCCGAGCGACTTGCGCTCCTCTTCCCCCCCCGGCGCGCCGGGCATCGGTGGCATTTGGTCGCCGAAGAAGCGGCGGAAGATATCGGGAACATCCTGCTGCCCGAAGGGATCATCGGAGGCACTGACCGTACTGGTCGTGGAGATGTTGACCACGCCCGGCGCCGCCTGCTTGACCAGCGCGGTGAAGTCCGGCAGATCACTGGCGCGAGCCACCTGTGTCGACAGCAGCGCCATCATCAGCACCAGCCAGGGAGCGAACCATCTTGTCATACGTTCCATTAAACACTCCTAACACCATGAAGACTCGTCGCGAGCCATACGTTTGCGATGACCGGCCCGGGCGAGAGATAACGCGGTCACAATGAACCCCGCCCCGGGGCACGGCGCCAGTGGCCGCATGCCGCCACCACCCTGTTCATTGATGCGGAAAAAGCCGAAGAGTTCAACGAGATGTAAAGATTCTTTACCGCCTGAGGGCGCACTGGGCGGCGCCACTGAGGCCAAACCCCGATGGCGACACTGGCGTAGCTGGCAGTAAAGACACCGGCAACGCGCCGGCACAGATCGAGTGCAGACCTCCTCGACCCGTCACCTGGAGGCCGGCAGGCAGGCCAGAAACAGACGGGGCGCGGCCGTCTTGCGACGGCCGCGCCCCGTTGGCGGCGAGAGGCCCGCCTCAGCGCGTGGCGGAGGCGTCGATCGCGTGGAGCTGGCTGGCGTAATTGCCGGAGCCGTGAAGCAGCCCCAGATCACCGTTGCCCAGGGTGCGTCGCGCCAGATAGGACTGCAGCGAGGCGCCCTGCTGCAGATCGGCGTCGCCGCTGGCACCGAACAGCGGCAGCATGACGTCGTCGCCGATGGTCATCAGTCCATGCTGTTCACCGCCGGCGCTGGCGCCTGCCATCGAGAAGATCGGCATGCCACTGGAGACTGGCGCGCGCATCGACGCCGGAATCACGCCGCTTTCACCGCCGCCGGTGGGCAGCGCGAAAGTGGGCTGAGCGCTCGCCGCCGGCGCGAGCGACTCACCGCTGGAAGCGATGTCGGACGGTACGGCGGCGTCGCCGCCGCCGAAGCCGTTGTAGACCTGCACGCCGGTGATCACCATCAGCGAGACCGCAGCGGCCACCGCCGCGCCGCCCATGAAGGAGAACGAGTGGCGGCGGGACGCCGCTGGCGTCTCGGCGACCCCGGGGGCCGGCTCATCGGCGATCGCCGCCATCACGTCAGCGGAGATATCGATATCCACCACCGCATCGCGTTCGCGCTGCATCATGCTGCGCGCCAGATGGTAGCGCCGCCAGGTGTCCGCCTCGCCGGAAGCCGTCTCCATCTGCTTGAAGACGCGTCGGAGATCGAACTCGTCGCCCTCGTCGTCCATCAACGCGGAAAACGACTCACGTACCTGCTTCATAGTCACACCCTCACACTCGGCCAGTGCCTTGCCCGTGATCGCTGCTGGCAGCGTCGCCAGGCAACGACATCAGTGTCTCTTTCACACTCTATGACGCCACAGGCGCGCGACAGTTCATTTTCGATTCATGTTTATTTGCGACCCGGGCGCCTCATTCGCCGCCCATGCCTCAGCCATCGTTGGCGACGTCGCTATTGCTCCGCTCCAGCAGCGGCTGGATATGCTTGTCGACCGCCTCTCGCGCGCGAAAAATGCGCGAGCGCACGGTACCCACCGGGCACTCCATGATGGTGGCGATATCCTCATAGGAGAGGCCATCGAACTCGCGCAGGGTGATCGCCGTGCGCAGGTCGTCGGGCAGATTGTCGATCGCCGCGAAGACCGCCGACTCGAGCTGATCGCGGGCGATCGACGCTTCGGGAGACTCGATGTCGGAGAGTCGCCCGCTCTGATCGATCACCTCGGCGTCGGCGATGTCGAGATCGCTCCCCGGCGGGCGCCGCCCGCGGGAAACCAGATAGTTCTTGGCGGTATTGATGGCGATGCGGTACATCCAGGTATAGAAGGCACTTTCGGCACGGAAGCTGCCGAGGGCCCGATAGGCCTTGATGAAGGCTTCCTGGGCCACGTCCTGGACCTCGGCATGGTCCTGCACGTAGCGGCCGATGAGCCCCAGGATCTTGTGCTGATACTTCTTGACCAGAAGATCGAAAGCTCGGGTGTCTCCCTTCTGGGCACGCTCGACCAACTGCTGATCGGTCTCTCTGGCACCCATTCAGGCACTCCACCGGTTCATGGGCGCGGCGCATCGAGGAACAAGCGGGTGACGATCGGGGTATGACGGTGACAATACGCTCATGATTCAACCTGGAGCCGTGGGACTCGCGATTCATTGACAGGCGTGCAACTTATAACAGAACCCCGGTTTTTAACAGAAAGCCGGAGGCGGCACGCAGCGAAAGCCTGCCAGTCTTGCCGTTTTGGCGCCCGCCATCAAGTCGTCAGCCGGCGCCACCCTGCAGCCCAGGGCGTGCGGAAAGTTGATTTTTGTCCGCCCCAGCCGCCATAGTACGCGCTCTACACGTAGACGCGCGCCCTTCGATGGCGCCTTCTTCCACTTCCACGCGCGCGAACGAGAACTCCCACGCGCGAACCATCGCAGATTTCAACGGGCCCAGCATGTCGGAACAGCAGGTCAACAATCTCAACGTCCTGGCGCAGGACGTTCTGATATCTCCCGAAGTGCTCAAGCAGCACATCCCGCTCAGCGACGCCGCAGAGCGCACGGTCATCGAGGGTCGCCAGACCATCCAGCGCATCCTCGATCGCGAGGACCCGCGCCTGCTGGTGGTGATCGGCCCCTGCTCGATCCACGACCCCGAGGCCGCTCGCGACTATGCCCGGCGCCTACGCCAGCTCGCCGACGCGGTGAGCGACAGCCTCTATATCGTGATGCGCGTCTACTTCGAGAAACCGCGCACCACGGTGGGCTGGAAGGGCCTGATCAACGACCCCCATCTCAACGACTCGTTCGAGATCGAAGAGGGTCTGCACATCGCCCGCCGCCTGCTGGTGGATCTGGCCGAGATCGGTTTGCCGCTGGCAACAGAAGCGCTCGACCCGATCTCGCCGCAGTATCTGCAGGACTGCATCAGCTGGTCGGCGATCGGCGCCCGCACCACCGAATCCCAGACCCACCGCGAGATGGCCTCAGGGCTCTCCGGCCCGGTCGGCTTCAAGAACGGCACCGACGGCAGCCTGGACGTGGCGGTCAACGCGCTGCAGTCGGTGGCCAGTCCGCACAACTTCCTGGGCATCGATCAGGCCGGCAAGGTCGCGGTGATCCGCACCCGTGGCAACGCCTACGGCCATGTGGTCCTGCGCGGCGGCAACGGCAAGCCCAACTATGACAGCGTCAGCGTCACCCTGGCGGAGCAGGAGCTGGCCAAGGCCGGCCTCAAGGCCAACCTGATGGTCGACTGCTCCCACGCCAACTCCAACAAGGATCCGGCGCTGCAGCCGCTGGTGATGGAGAACGTGACCCACCAGATCCTCGACGGCAACCGCTCGATCATCGGCCTGATGATCGAGTCCAACATCGGCTGGGGGGCGCAGAAGATTCCCGCCGACCGCAGCCAGCTCGAGTATGGCGTGTCGATCACCGATGCCTGCATCGACTGGCCGACCACCGAGCGCAGCCTGACCCAGATGGCCGAACAGCTCGCCCCGGCGCTCCAGGCGCGGCTCGCGCCCCATAGCTGAAAAGCCCGGCTACGACACGCCGACGCCCGCTGATCACAGCGGGCGTCGGCGTTTGCGGGCAGTGAAAAATGGGTTTCAGCGCATCAAACAGAGGACAGGGGTGCGCATACTGACGCCAGCATACGCCGGATCAGGCCGGCGTCTCCCTGACCACACCCTCGATCTCGCGCCGGAACGGCGGCAGCGCGTCCAGCAGCGCCTTGCCATAGCGCCGGGTCAGCACCCGCCGGTCGAGCAGCGAGATACGCCCGCTGTCGTTCTCCTTGCGGATCAGACGGCCGCAGGCCTGGACCAGCTTGATCGAGGCGTCAGGCACCGAGATGCGCATGAACGGATTGCCCCCCTGGCTCTCGATCCACTCCGCCAGCGTCGCCCCCACCGGATCGTCCGGCACCGAGAACGGCAGCCGGGTGATCACCACGTGGGTGAGATAGCGCCCCGGCAGATCGATCCCCTCGGCGAAGCTCGCCAGCCCGAAGATCAGGCTGCCCTGCCCCGCGTCCACCGCCTTGCGATGACGCTCGAGCAGCTCGCGCTTGGGCAGCCGATCCTGGGACAGCAGGCGCGACGCCCAGGGCTCGGCAAGGGCTTCGGCGACACTCTTGAGCTGCTTGCGCGACGAGAACAGCACCAGGATCGCCTCGTCGTCCTCGCGCCCTTCGAGGAACTGCACGATAGCGCGATCGTGGGCCACCGGGTCACCGGGCTCCACCGCCTCGCGCGGTACGCTGAGGGTGGCGCGGGAGTAGTCGAACGGGCTCGGCAGGCGCTGGTAGCGGTAGCGATTGGCCAGGCCGGCACGCTCCTGGAGGCGTTCGAAACGGTTGAGCGCGGTCAGCGTGGCCGAGGTCACCACCGCCCCGTAGCAGGCTCCCCAGAGGTGGCGCGCCAGGGTCTCGGCGGCGGAGACCGGGCTGGCCGAAAAGGTCAGCTCGGGCTCGCTGCCGAAGCGCTCGAAGGTGAGCCAGCGCGCCTGGGGCTTCTGATCCGGCGGGTCCTCGCTGGCCATGGCCTGCCACAGCGCGTGAGCATCCAGCGCGCGCCCGTGGAGCAAGGCACTCAGCGGCAGCCAGGGTTCGGCCTGCTCACGAGGGAGTCCGGTGGACTTGTCCGGGTCCAGGCTCTCGCGCAGGATCTCGGTCATCGTCTCCAGGTCGCGCGCCAGCGCCGCGAAGGGAATCACCAGCTGCTGCGCCAGCGCCACCAGCGGTGCCGGGGCGCGACCGTTGACGAAGCGATGATGCCGGGTCTCGTCCCCGGCGCCCTGCTCGAGCCCGGCGATCTGATGGCCCATGGCGTAGGCCTCACCCAGACTCGGCTCGAGCGCCGCGATGCGCTCGGGAAAGGCCGCCAGCAGACGCGCCAGCGTGGGCTGGGCGGCGAGCGCGGTATTCAGCTCGGTGAGCGACTTCTTCAGCGTGCGCAGCCAGCGCAGGGTGCCATTGACGGCGAAGCGGTGGTGGAAGTGATCCAGCGCCTTGTCCGGAAGATGGTGCCCCTCGTCGAAGATGTAGATGCACTCCTTCGGCGGCGGCAGCACCATGCCACCGCCGAGGGCCAGATCCGCCAGCACCAGATCGTGGTTGGCGACCACGACATCCGCCTGCTCCAGATGACGGCGCGAGCGGAAGTAGGCACAGGCGCCGAAATGACCGCAGCGGCGGTTGGTGCACTGGCGATGATCGACGGTGAGACGGCGCCAGTCGCGGTCATCGATCGCCACCGGCCAGCTGTCGCGGTCGCCCTCCCACTTGCCCGAAGCGTAGGTGTCGGCCATCTCCTGGATCAGTTGCGGGAAGTCGCCACCGGCATCGGTAGCGATGGTCTGCTCGAACAGCGACAGCGTGGGATTGGGCTCGCTGCCCTCCAGCGCCTGGTCGAGCTTGGCGACGCACAGATAGCGTCCACGCCCCTTGGCCAGGGCGTAGTCGAAATCGAGCCCGCTATGCTCGCGCAGCCGTGGCAGATCCTGATTGAGCACCTGCTCCTGCAGCGCCACCGTCGCGGTCGCCACCACCAGCCGCTTGCCGCGCGCCTTGGCCACCGGCAGCGCCGCCAGCAGATAGGCCAGCGTCTTGCCGGTGCCGGTGCCCGCCTCGAGCACGCAGACGTGCTCCTGGGAGGTGCGCCGGCCCTGATCGTCGTGCTCGATCCCGGCCAGCGTGCGCGCGATCTCCGCGATCATCAGCCGCTGGCCATAGCGGGGCGTGAGCTCCAGACCCTCGAGCGTGCGTCGATAGGCGTCCTGAATCTCCTGCTTGAGCGTCTCGTCGAGCATGCGGGTTCCGGGCAGGCCGGCCTGTGTGAGGAAGGCAGGATGACCGCTCACGGGGATGAGCGGTCGGTTCGGGGTCGCTCAGCTCAGACGAGCATCGACTCCGGCGGCTGCTCGCACGGCAGCTTGTCCTTGATGTAGGCCTCGATCTCGGGCAGCGAGAACGCGTCCTCCTCACCGACAAAGCTGATCGAGACGCCCTTGGCGCCGGCGCGCCCGGTACGACCGATACGGTGCACGTAGTCTTCCGGGTCCTCGGGCAGGGTGTAGTTGACCACGTGGCTGACATCCTCGATATGGATGCCGCGGCCGGCGACATCGGTCGCCACCAGCACCTGGATCTCGCCGTCGCGGAACTTCTCGAGCGTGCTGATACGCTGATTCTGCGGCACGTCGCCGGAGAGCATCGCCACGTTGATGCCCGCTTCGCGCAGCAGTCCGTCGAGCTCACGCACCAGGTCGCGGCGGTTGCCGAACACGATCACGCGCTCCATCGCCTCCTGCTTGAGCAGGTTGATCAGCAGTCGGCGCTTGTCGTCGTCGCTGACCAGGTAGACGCGCTGATCGATATTGGCGGCGTTCTCGGTGGTCACCTCGATCTCGACGTGAGCCGGGTTATGGGTCCACTGCTCGGAGAGATTGAGAATATCCGGGGTAAAGGTCGCCGAGAACAGGAAGGTCTGACGCTCTTCACGCTTGGGCGTGTAGCGGATGATGCGCTTGACGTCGGGTATGAAACCCATCGACAGCATGCGATCCGCTTCATCGAGCACCAGCACCTCGACCTGGGAGAGATCGATGTCGCGCTTCTGCTGGAAGTCCAGCAGCCGGCCCGGGGTAGCCACCAGGATGTCCAGATTCTTGACCAGCTGCTCGCGCTGCTTCTGGTAATCCATGCCGCCGACCACGCTCGCCACGTTGAGCGAAGTAAAGCGCGCCAGCGCCTTGGCGTCCTTCTCGATCTGCAGCGCCAGTTCGCGGGTGGGAGCGACGATCAGTGCCCGCGGCGTCCCCGGCTTCTGGCCGTCCGGCGCCTCCTCCTCGAGGAAATAGGCGAGCATCGAGATCAGGAAGGCGGCCGTCTTGCCGGTGCCGGTCTGCGCCTTGCCCACCACGTCGCCGCCGAGCAGCGTGTACATCAACGCTTCGGCCTGGATCGGGGTGCAGTACTCGAACCCCTCGGCGTGGATGGCACGCATCAGCGCGAGCGGCAGATCGAAATCGTGGAACCGCCAGCGGCCGGCCACGGGCGCGACCTGGAACTGATCCAGCGACCAGCCGTTGGCGTTGCGCGACTGCGATTTACGAGGCTTGCGTCGACGCCGCTTGGGTCTGCGGTTCTGTGCCGGTGCCTGGGTATTGTCCGACTCACTCATAGTTATGACGAATGTCCGAATTCGATTGACGATGAAGCCCGCGCGGATATGGAGAGCCGCCGAAGCAGTGCTGGCGCTCGATCCGACACCGCCATCCGGCGCCGCCGCTGGCGGCAGGCCGAGACCCGGCGTCGGCGCGGGCAAGCCCCTAGTGTACCAGCCTGGGTGCGTGACGTCGCCAGCCGGGCGGCGAGCCCGGCCTGTCAGCCGCGGTGGGGCCTGTTAGAATGGGCAGCATGAGACGACAACGCCCCCGGCACTGAGGCCGCGGGCGCCGCTAGCAAAGGCCGCGTGAATGACTCGCAGAAAGAAGACCCGCTCCCTGGCCGACAAGGTCAGTATCCGCACCGGTAAGCGTAAGGACTATCGCCGCTGGCGCCATGAGAACCCTGACGAGGTCACCTCGTCGCGCCGCTACGTGTCCAAGAAGGATCAGCAGCGCAAGGCCCAGGCCGAGCGCAAGCTGAAGCGCCAGAGCGTGGCGCCGCTGCCACTGCACAAATCCGACACCAGCGACAAGGATACCGACTGATGCGCCTGGTCTCGTTCAACATCAACGGTATTCGCGCCCGCCTGCATCAACTGGAGGCGCTGGTCGAGGCCCACGATCCGGACGTGATCGGGCTGCAGGAGACCAAGGTGCAGGACAGCGAGTTTCCGCGCGAGGCGGTCGAGGCCCTCGGCTATCACGTCCACATCCACGGCCAGAAAGGGCACTACGGGGTCGCGCTGATGACCAAGGCGCGCCCGGAACAGGTCCACTACGGCCTGCCCGACGACCCGGAGGATGCCCAGCGAAGGCTGATCGGTGCCACGCTGGCGCTCCCCGATGGCCGCCCGTTGACGGTGTGGAACGGCTATTTCCCGCAGGGCGAGAACGTCGCTCACCCGACCAAGTTCCCGCACAAGCGCGCCTTCTATGCCGGGCTCAGCGCACTGCTCGAGGCGCGCCACGACCCCGCCGAACGCTTGGCCATCATGGGCGACTTCAATATTTCACCGCAGGATATCGACATCGGTATCGGCGAGGAGAACCGCAAGCGCTGGCTGCGTGAAGGCAAGACCAGCTTCCAGCCGGAAGAGCGCGAATGGCTCGAGCGGCTCAAGGCGTGGGGGCTGAAGGATAGCTACCGCCTGTGCCATCCGGACAGTAGCGACCTGTTCAGCTGGTTCGACTACCGCTCCAAGGGGTTCGATCGCGAGCCCAAGCGGGGTCTGCGTATCGATTACATCCTGGTCACCGACCCGCTGGCCGAAGCCACCCGCGCCGCCGGCGTCGACTACGCGCTGCGCGGCATGGAGAAACCCTCGGACCATGCCCCGGTGTGGAGCGACTTCGCGCTCGAGTGAGCGCCTAGGGAAGCGTTGAATAAATCGCCGAACGAGATGAAGGGCAAGGCGCACGGAACGCAGAAGGCGAGACATAACATGGGGTTAGGCGAGCCTTCGACCGGGCTGGCGTTCCAGTACCGCGCAACGTAGTCATGCGCTGGGGACGCCGAGTCCGTGCAGGCATTTATGCAGGGATTCCTAGCCTTGGCCCAGCGACGCCAGCCACGCCTGGGCCTGGCTCTCCCCTGCCGCCGCCCGCTTCAACGCCCGGCGCGCCAGTTCAGGGCGCTGCAGCTGGACCGCGGCAACGCCCATCAGCAGCCAGTCGCGCCCCTCGGCGACCTCCCCCTGCGCGCTACCGGTGCCAGTCTCCTCCGGCGGCTGATCGACAGGCAGGATCTGGCCGAGGGCATCGAGCACCACCTGCCACTCGCCCCAGGCGTAGGCGGTCTCGGCCAGTTGGCGCCAGTCCGCCGCGCTCCCGGTCCGATTGGCCAGCGCGCGCCACGCCGCCAGGGCCTTGTCGTGTTCGCGCGCGGCACTCCACGCCTGCGCCTGCAGGCGTAGATTGGCCTCGGAGCGTGGCAGCTCGCCATCCGCCAACCAGCGCGCCAGATACTCCCCCGCGCGGGCGGGTGTCCCGCCGGCGATATGCAGCTCGGCCAGTTGCACCAGATCCTGCGGCCGGGTCAGCACGCCGCGGCGCCAGCCGCTCTCCCAGATCGCCGCCGCCCGCCCGGGGTCGCCTGCCCGCTGGGCCAGCCCGGCCGCGCGCCGCCACACCTGCGGCGAGTCGGCATCGTCACCAAGCAGCGCGAGGGCGTCATCGAAGCGCCCACTGTGCTGATAGACCATGCTGGCGAGCTGGCGCTGGCCAGCATCCCAAGAGGTGCCGCCCGATTCGCGCAGTCGGTCGAGAGAGTTGGCCGCCGCCTGCCACTCGCCGAGGGCAGCGCGCGTTTGCACCAGCAACCAGCGCGACTCAGCGTCGCCACCGCTGGTTTCGACCCAGCGCGTGAGCAGGTCAGCCCCGCGCTCGCGCTGGCCGGCGGCGAGATGCAGCTGCGCCTCCTGACGCAGCCAGGCCAGACGCCGTGGCGCCGGCACCTCGTCAATAGCGCGTGCCGAGGCCAGGCGCTGCGCTGCGGCAGCAGGCTCGCCCTGGCGCGCCAGGGCGCTGGCTTCGAGCTGCAGAAACAGCGCCCGGGCCCAGCGATCGGCGGCATTGCCGCCGTCGAGACGCGCCGCGGCGGCCTCGGCGCGCGACGCCACCGCCGCGTTGTCGCCCGCGGCCAACTGCTGCTGCAGCGACTCGAGCGAGGCAATCATACTGGAGCGTAGCGCCGGCCCTTCGGCCAGTGCCGGCGTGGCCGCCAGCACCGCCAGCAGCAGGAGCGCGGCGCTGTAGCGACGCCGCTGCCCTCTGGCGGCGCCGGCATAGCGCCAGTCGGTGGCCGTGGTGACAGTCCGGGCGGCATCCGCGGGCGGGGTGACAATCTGTGGCGCGTCCATGGTCAACCTTGCAGTTTGAACTCGATACGCTGGGTGGCACGGCGCACGTCATCCGCCGGCGGGAAGCGCCAGCGCGATATCGCCTCCTCTACCGCGCGGTCGAACACGTTGGCCGGCTCGGCGTCGATCACCCGCAGACTGCCGCCATCCACGCGTCCATCGGGCTGGATCACGAAACTGACCTCGACGTAGCCCTCCAGGCCCCGCCGTTGCGCCCGCGCCGGGTAGGTCGGATTGACCCGACTGGTCGGCTGCAGCTGTCCCACGTCGCGCGGCGATGCCTGGGTACCCTTGGGCGTTGATGCCGCCTGCGAGGCTGGCGCCTGGGCAGTGCTGGGCGCCGGCGACGGGCTAGGCTGCGGGCTGGGCTCGGGCCGCGATTCAGGTTGCGGCTGAGGTTGTGGCTCCGGCTTGGGTCGAGGCGTCGGCCGCGCCTCGCTCAGCTCGGGCAGCGCGGCGTCGAGGGTGGGCGCAGGGGTCTGCGGCTGCGCGACCTGGGGCTCGGGCACCGCGATCCGGCTGGGTGTCGGCGCCGGCGTCGGTGCCGCGGCCGGTGGTGGTGGCGGTGCGGCCGGGGGTGGCGGCGGCGCCGACGCCGCGCTCGTCGTCGGCGTCGGCGCCTGCTCCGGCGCGTCGACCATGGCGATCGGCGCGGCGCTGACGATCTCCTGACTCTCCGGCGCCGGCGGTGCCACCAGCAGCGCCAGCAGATAGAACAGTACCAGTGCCAGCGCGGCACCGGCGACCAGCCCCACCAGCCTGCGCATCAGCCGGCGTCCCGGTTGGCCGCCACGGCGACATTGTCGACCCCGGCCTGGCGAATGCGATCCATCACTTCGAGCAGCAACCCCGTGGTCGAGCGGCGGTCGGCCTGGACCACCACGCTGCCATCGCCGGAGACCAGCGACGCCACCTTGGCGCCGACCCGATGGGCGTCCACCGCCTCGCCGTCGACCCACACCGCACCATCCTGAGTGATCGCCACCAGCACCTGGGTATCGGGGCGTGCGGTCGCCTCGCTCGACTGCGGCCGCTCGATCTCGACCCCGCTCTCCTTGATGAAGCTGGTGGTGACGATGAAGAAGATCAGCATGATGAAGACGACATCGAGCATCGGGGTCAGGTCGATCCCGGTGGCGTCGTCGCTCGCTTCCCGCAGGCGCCGCCTACGCATGGGCATCCTCCACCGCGCGGGCCATGCGATCGTGTAGCCGCTGGTCCTCGCGCCGAATGATCTGTTCCAGTCGGGATACGAACAGTAGCCCGACCACGGCCACGGCCATGCCCACCAGCGTGGGCAACGTGGCGCGGGCAACGCCGTCGGCCATCGCCCGCGCCTGCCCGCTGTCGCTGAGGGAGAGGCTGTCGAACACCTGGATCATCCCGGTGACGGTGCCCAGCAGCCCCAGCAGCGGACATATCGCCACCAGCAGCTTGAGCCAGGGCAACGGCTGGCGCAGCCGCGCCAGTAGTTCGCGGGTCCACACCTCGCGCAGGGTGAGCGCGCTCCAGCTGACGTGATCGCGGCGCTGGATCCAGGCATCGATCAGCACCCGGCGCGCACGGCGGTGAGTGACGCGCCAGTAGATCAGACGCTCCAGCGCCAACGCGAACAGCGCCATGGCAACCAGCATGATCACCACCAGGACCCCGCCGCCGGCATCGATCAGCCAGCGGATCGGTTCAAGCGTGAACGCCACGATGGCTCTCCTGATCCTGGCCCGCTGCTTCCAGATGCTCGGCCAGAACCGCGCTGGCGCGCCCTTCGAGCAGCCCGACCAGCCGCCGGCTGCGGCTGCTCAGCGCGGTGTTGACGAACAGCAACGGCACCGCTGTGATCAGACCCAGCACGGTGGTCACCAACGCCTGACTGATCCCCCCGGCCATCAGTTGCGGATCGCCGGTGCCGAACACGGTGATCGACTGGAAGGTGATGATCATCCCAGTGACCGTTCCCAGCAGCCCCAGCAGCGGTGCCACCGCGGCGATCAGCTTGACGATCGGCTGGCCGCGCTCCAGACGCGGCTGCTCCGCCAGCAGCGCCTCGTCGAGACGCGCCTCGAGGGCTTCCGGGGCGTGGCTCGGGCCCAGCGCACCGAAGCGCCCGAGCACCCGCCCCAGGGGATTGTCGTCACGCAGCCGCTCGGGGTCGCGCAGCTGACGCTGCATGCGTGAACTCACCCGCAGCAGATAGAAGTACTGCGCCAGCGCCACCAGCAGGCCGATGGCGCCCAGCCCGACGATCACGTAGCCGACATAGCCCCCCTGCTGAAAGCGCTGCCACAGGCTGGGCTGCTGGGCGATCGCCTGCAGCACCTCGCCGTCGGTGGGATCGAAGAAGAAGCGCTCGCCCCGCCCGGCCTGGAAGTCGCGCAGCGCCGCGCGGACATCGCCGGGCGTGTGCGGGAAGACCTCGAGCGGCAGCTTGGCGTCGGTGTCACGCGCCAGGAGATCTCCCTGGCTGAAGGCCACGCTGTCGCCCAGACGCACCACCGGGCGCACCTGAACGTCGCCGTCGGCAGCCGCCACCGGGGCCTCGAAGCTGACGCCGCGGGCGCTCTCCGCGATCAGCGCAGCGAGGTCACCGCGTAGCCGATCGAGGGTAGCGATATCGACCAGCCCGCGATCGTCCAGCCGTGGCGGCAGCTGCGCCGCACCGCCCAGGGTCAGCCAGCTATCGCCGAGGGCATCGCGCAGCTCGCCGGCCTGCTGCTTGATCACCTGCGACACCGCCTCGATATCGGCAGCATCGCCGCCACGTTGCTGACTCAGATCGGCCAGCGTCTGGCGCTGCTCGCGCTGGCGCTGTTCCAGTTCTTCACGCTTTGCCTGCGCTGCCGACAGCCGCTTTTCGGCGTCCGCCACTGCCGCGTCGAGCTTCTGGCGGTCATCCACCAGCGTGGCCAGACGCGCATCGTCCCGCGCCTCGGCCTCGCGACTGTCGGCCTGGAAGCGCGCCAGCACCTGCTGCAGCGTATTGGGCGCTTCGGACGCGGTCTGAGTGGCGGAAGACTGGGTAGCGGAAGACCGGGAGGCGGGAGCATCCTGGGCATCGGGTGCGGCCGGATCCTGCGCCTGGGCTACCGGCGCCGCCAGCATCAGCGCGATCAGCAGCGACTGCCCACGGGAAACGAACGAATGCGGCTTCATGATGCCGACTCCTGTGCCGGTTCCTGCGGCGCGCTCGGGGTCTGGGCATCGCCTGATCCGGCCTCATCGCCGGCCGCTTGCGGCGACTGCCCGGGGACCACACTGATCGACGCCGGCAGCGCCAGCAGTGTCGGAGCGGCCTGGTCACGGGCGATACGGATGCCCCGGCGCACCTCGTCGATCTGGCCGCGGTCTAGCGGCTCCCAGCGCTGGCTCGCGACCTTCCACACGCCGCCGGCTTGACCGTCGGGAGTGACATAGTAAAAGCCGGTGCGCCCCACCCGCAGGTAGTCGACCTGACGCGCATAGTCGCTACCGGCCTGCGCGTCCGGCGCCCGCGCACCCGTCAACGGGCCGCTCCACTGGTCCATCTGGCGGCCGTAGTCGAGTTCGGTACGCCACACCGAGAAGATCTTCTGCAGCTTGTCGGACTGGGAGGTTTCGTCACTGGCGAGCATCTGTTCGAGGGTATCGACCCGCGCCAGGCGCTCCTGGCGCAGAAACGGCATGTCGGCCTCGATCATCCCGCGCAGCTGTTCGACCATCTCGCGCATCTCGCCCGGCAGCGCCTCACGCGTGGTCGAGATCTGCGCCAGTGCCCGCTGCTGAGCCTCGATGCGCTTGGCCTGATCCGCCACCACCGGCGCCAGCTCGGCGTTGTAGCTCTCCAGGCGGTCCGCCTGCCGGGTGGCGCGGCGCAGCCGCTCGAGGGCCTCACGCGTGGCATCGTCGGCACTGTCGATACGCCGCTGCAGCGCGGCCTGGGTCTGCTGCGCCTCGATGCTGGCCTGACTGAGCGAGTCCTGAGCCGGGGCCTGAGCGGCCACGCCGACGAGACTCGCGGCGACGAAGCAGAGCGCCGTGAAACGGCGATGGCTTCGCTGACGCGGGGAATGCAACACCACGCGATCTCCTTACGATTGGGCCTGAAGCCGTGGGAGTGGGCCTGAAGACGTGACGATCACCGTCTCAAAGCGGTGCGACAGCGTCGAACAGTGGGCACCGATCTAGAGGACGACAACCTAGTACAAACAAGAACAATTATCAATCAGAATCCAGACCATGCATCGATCTCCCGAGCACCGGGCGCTCGATCCCGAGACGCCCGCCCCAGAAGCCTCCCCGGATCCTGTATTGCGCTCACGACATCGCGCGCATAAAAAAGCCGGCGCCCTGGGGCGCCGGCTCGAGTCGAGACCCGCAGCGTCTAGAGCTTCTGCTCCAGCGCCGGCAGGATCTCGAACAGATCACCGACAAGGCCGTAATCTGCCACCTGGAAGATCGGCGCATCCTCGTCCTTGTTGATCGCCACGATCACCTTGGAGTCCTTCATCCCGGCCAGGTGCTGGATCGCACCGCTGATGCCCACCGCGATGTAGAGCTCCGGCGCGACGATCTTGCCGGTCTGCCCCACCTGCATGTCGTTGGGCACGAAACCGGCGTCGACCGCCGCGCGCGAAGCGCCGATGGCGGCGCCCAGCTTGTCGGCGATCCCGTCGAGCAGCTTGAAGTTGTCGCCGCTGCCCATGCCGCGGCCGCCGGAGATGACGATCTTGGCACTGCCCAGCTCGGGGCGATCACTCTGGGCCAGCTCTTCACCGACGAAGCGGCTGCTTGCGTTGCTCACCTGGGCGCTGACCGGCTCGATCGCGGCGCTGCCGCCGTCGGCCACGGCGTCGAAGGCGGTGGTGCGCACCGTGATCACCTTCAGCGGGTCGCTCGAGCGCACCGTGGCGATGGCATTGCCGGCGTAGATCGGCCGCTTGAAGGTATCGGGACCGACCACTTCGAGGATGTCGGAGATCTGGGCCACGTCGCGCAGCGCCGCCAGCCGCGGCAGCACGTTCTTGCCAGTGGTGCTGGAGGCAGCCAGCACATGGGTGTAGTCATCGGCCAGTGCCACCAGCAGTTCGGCCAGCGGCTCGGCCAGCTGGTGCGCATAGACCGCGTCGTCGGCCACCCGCACCCGGCTGACGCCGTCGAGGCCGGCCGCGGCCTGGGCCACGGCGTCGACCCCTTCGCCGGCGACCAGCACGTCGATGTCGCCACCGATCGCGCGTGCCGCGGCGACCACGTGTGCCGTCCCTGTCGCCAGTTCGCCATCATGCTGTTCGGCGAGAATCAGAATGCTCATGCCAGCCGCTCCCTTCAAAGCACTTTCGCTTCGGTCTTGAGTTTCTCCACCAGCTCATCCACCGAGCCGACCTTCACCCCGCCCTTGCGCTCGGCCGGGGTCTCGACCCCGAGCAGCTCGAGTCCGCTCTCGACGCTGACGCCCAGCGCTTCCGGCGTCTTGCTCTCGAGCGGCTTCTTCTTGGCCTTCATGATGTCGGGCAGTTTGGCGTAGCGCGGCTCGTTGAGACGCAGGTCGGTAGTGACCACCGCCGGCAGCGTCAGTGCCACCGTCTGCAGGCCGCCGTCGATCTCGCGGGTGACGTCCACGCTGCCTTCCTTGACATCGACCTTCGAGGCGAAGGTGCCCTGGGGCATGCCGGAGAGCGCCGCCAGCATCTGGCCGGTCTGGTTGTTGTCGGTGTCGATGGCCTGCTTGCCCAGGATCACCAGATCCGGCTGCTCCTCGTCGACCACCGCCTTGAGCAGCTTGGCCACCGCCAGCGATTCGACCCGCGCCTCGGTCTCGACGTGAATGGCGCGATCGGCGCCCAGCGCCAGCGCGGTGCGCAGCTGCTCCTGCGCGGCCTTGGGGCCGACGGTGACGGCGACGATCTCGCTGGCCACGTCCTGCTCCTTGAGCCGCACCGCCTCTTCGACGGCGATCTCGCAGAACGGGTTCATGGCCATCTTGACGTTGGTCAGATCGACATCGGAGTGATCCGGCTTGACGCGGATCTTGACGTTGTAGTCGATGACGCGTTTGACCGCGACGAGTACTTTCATGGATGTCCTCGCAGGCTGGGGAAAAGATCGGCGCGGGGCGGAAGACGGCACTGAACTGACGGCAGGCAACAGCCCGCCATCTCGCACGACACGAACGCGCGACGCTTCCGCCGAACCGTTTGACGCGAAACAGACTCGCGTCAAACGTGGCCGGGGTCAATCCGCCAGTGGTCCCATCCCGCCGCGGCGCGGCCGGATCGGGGACAACGGCGGCGTAAAAGTGCGATGATAGCCCATTATCGAGCGCGGCCCGAAGCCGCGCCTTGGCATAAGCAAAGCGCGCGGCGTCATAACGTCGAGACGCGCGGGCAGAAGCCGCATAACAGGCCGCGGCCGGTGCGAGGGCCGGGCCGACAACACCGTAGCGCTAGCAAGGAGAACCGGTTTGGAACGCGAATCCATGGATTTCGATGTAGTCATCGTCGGCGCAGGGCCGAGCGGACTGGCGGCGGCATGCCGGCTGATGCAGCAGGCCCAGGCGGCAGAGCGCGAACTTTCCGTGTGCGTGGTCGAGAAAGGCTCCGAGGTCGGCGCCCATATCCTCTCCGGTGCCGTGCTCGAGCCGCGCGCCCTGGCCGAACTCTTCCCCGACTGGGCCGAGCGCGGGGCGCCGCTGAAGACCGCGGTCACGCGTGACGACCTCTATCTGCTCAAGGATGCGCAGAAGGAGCAGAAACTGCCCGGCGCGCTGGTGCCCAAGAGCCTGCACAACGTGGGCCACGGCACCCAGAACTACATCATCAGCGCCGGCAACCTGTGCCGCTGGCTGGGTGAGCAGGCGGAGGCCCTGGGGGTGGAGATCTTCCCCGGCTTCGCCGCCCAGGAGGCGCTGATCGACGACGCCGGCATCGTGCGCGGCATCATCACCGGCGACATGGGCGTGGCCGCCGATGGCAGCGAGGGCGCCAACTACATGCCGGGCATGGAGCTACGCGCCAAGTACACGCTGTTCTGCGAAGGCGCCCGCGGGCATATCGGCAAGCGCCTGATCGAGCGCTTCGACCTCGCCGCCGGCCGCGATCCGCAGCACTATGCCATCGGCTTCAAGGAGCTGTGGGACGTACCCGCCGAACAGCACGAGCCGGGCCTGGTGGTGCATGGCTCCGGCTGGCCGCTCACCGACAAGGCGGCCGGCGGCGACGGCCACGGCGGCTGGTTCCTCTACCATGGCGACGACAACCAGGTGATGGTGGGGCTGATCGTCGACTTGAGCTATCGCAACCCCTACCTGTCGCCGTTCGACGAGTTCCAGCGGCTCAAGCACCACCCGCAGCTCAAGCGCTACCTCGAGGGTGGCAAGCGGGTCGCCTACGGCGCGCGGGCGATCGCCAAGGGCGGCGCCAACTGCCTGCCCAAGATGACCATGCCCGGGGCGCTGCTGCTCGGCTGCGACGCCGGCACCCTCAACTTCGCCAAGATCAAGGGCATCCACACGGCGATGAAGTCCGGCCTGGTCGCCGCCGAGAGCGTGTTCGAGGCCCTCGCCGCGGATGATGCCGGCGGCCGCGAGCTCACCGCCTTCACCCAGGCGTGGGAGTCGAGCTGGGCGTGGCAGGAGCTGCAGGCGAGCCGCAGCTTCGGGCCGGCGATCCACCGCTATGGCACCCTCGGCGGCGGTGCCTACTACTTCGTCGACCAGTTGCTCGGGGGCGGCAAGCTGCCCACGCTGCACGACACTACGCCGGACTATCGCCTCACCCCCGCCGCCAAGGCCACCCGTATCGACTATCCCAAGCCGGATGGCAAGCTGTCGTTCGACAAGCCTTCCTCGGTGTTTCTCTCCAACACCAATCACGATGAGGATCAGCCCTGCCATCTGCGCCTGAGCGACCCCAGCATCCCGATCGAGAAGAACCTGCCCGAGTATGCCGAGCCGGCACAGCGCTACTGCCCGGTCGGCGTCTACGAGGTGGTCGAGGAGAGTGACGGCCCGCGGTTCCAGATCAACTTCCAGAACTGCATCCACTGCAAGACCTGCGACATCAAGGACCCGGCGCAGAACATCACCTGGGTGGCGCCGGAGGGCGGCGGCGGCCCCAACTACCCCAATATGTGATGTGCGGTACTGCCTAGGGCGGGGTTAGGAATAGGCTAGGCCGGACCGGTGGCCACCGGCCGCCCCGCACCCTCGATCCACTCGCTCCAGGAGCCGACGTAGAGCCGCGGCAGCGCCAGGCCGGCCACCGCATAGGCGAGAATGTTGTGGCACGCGGTCACCCCGGAGCCGCAGTAGGCGGTCAGCCGCGCTCCCTGGGGCAGGGTCGCGGCCAGTGCTGCCGGTGACCGGAAGCGGCCGTCGGCGGCAAGATTGTCGGCACAGGGGTGACACAGGGCGCCGGGAATATGCCCCGCTACGGGATCGAGGGGCTCCTCCTCGCCGCGGAAGCGCGAAGCGGCTCGGGCGTCGATCAACTGACCTCCCTCAGTCGCCAGCCGTTCTAGCCCGATCCAGGCCGTGTCATGGTAGTCGGGCTGCCATGCCGTGTCGGCGTCCACTTCCCCAGGTGCGGCGGCTTCCGAGACCTGCGTGAGCGCCTCCCCCGCTGACCGCCACGCCTGAATGCCACCATCGAGCACGCGCACGTCCGGGTGCCCCGCCCAGCACGCCAGCATCCACCAGCCCCGCGCCGCGGCCAGCCGCCCGCCCTGATCGTCGAACACCACCACGGCTCGCCCAGGTGTCACGCCGAGGCGCGAGAGCGTCGCGGTGAATGCCGCCTGCGTCGGCAGCGGATGGCGACCGCCGGTGCCGGCTGCCGCCGACATGTCGCGTTCGAGATCGAAGCGCCGGCTGCCGGGCAGCGTCACGCCATCGTCTCGGCCCTCCTGCCGCAAGGTGCGACAGTCGAGCAGCAGCGGCGGCTGGGGTGTCTGCAGCTGGGCCGCGAGGGCCTCGGGGGTGATCAGTACCGACATGGCGCAACGCCTCGTGCAGGGGATTGCCCCCATGCTGCGCCACGCCGCGCGCGCTGTCGAGCCGGCTCAGGCCATACGCGCCAGGGGCGCCCGCGAGGCGATCAGCCGACGCCGCCCGGCGCCGTCGAAGCGTACCTCGATCACCGGATCGGCAGGGTCGCCCTCGACCACGACCACCTCGCCGGCGCCGAAATTGGCGTGACGGAGCCGTTCACCGACCCGCCAGCCTGCGGCCGGCGCGGCGGCGGGCGTGTCTCGCGCAGGCGTCAGCACCAGTTGACGACCGACACGCTCGAGATAGCGCGCCACCAATGCCGGCTCGCTGACGCTGACACTCGCCTCGCTCTCGCTGGCCAGCGCCTGGCCGACCCGTTCACACTCCGCCACCGCGCTCTCGGCAAGAAAGCGACTGGGGCGATGCTCACCGCCGTCATGCAGCAGCAGCAGACGCTCGCGGGCACGGGTGATAGCGACATAGTAGAGCCGCCGCTCCTCCTCCAGGCGCTGGGGTGAGAGCGGGTTGTCGCGGCTGAAGTGGGGGAAATCCTCTTCGTTGAGGCCCCACAGCATGACCAGCGGCCACTCCAGCCCCTTGGCGCCGTGGACGGTACTGATCAGCACACCATCAGGGCGATTCTCCACCGGATTGCGCAACAGCTCGATGAAGGCGTCGGGGTCGTTGGCCAGCTCGCCGGCCTGCTCGATCAGCACGTCGAGCAGGCGCACGTCGTCGTCCGCTTTTTCTCGCCTCGATGCCGAACGGCGCAGCACCTTCTCGGCATCGATCGCCTCGATCACATGGGCCAGCAGTTTCGCCGGTGGCCAGTTGCCCAATCGCGGCAGTTCACACAACAGCTGCCAGCGGCGCTTGAGATGGCGCCGCTGGCCGGGCTTGAGCCCCGCCAGCAGCGGGTCCTCCCGCCCCGGCCACTGCTGGGTCGCGGCGAGCGCATCGCACAGCCGGCGCACGCGCTCCTGGGCAACGAACGTGGTCGGCTGCGAGAACAAAAGCCCCAGATGTGCCGGGTCCTGCAGGCGCTGAGGCTCCCGCGCCAGCTGCAGATAGCCGGCCAGGGCCTGGACCAGTGGCAGGCGGAAGACGAAGCGCGACTCCTGGGCCAGCCGGAACGGAATCCCCGCGCGTAGCAGCTGGAGCTGTACCGATACCGACAGCGACCAGCTACGCACCAGCACGCAGGCCTCGTCGTGACGCCGGCCGGCCACCTGCCAACGGGCCAGCTCGTCGAGCAGCGCCCCAGCACCTACACCGCTGCCGAGCCGCGTCTGCGGATTGCCCGGCGCGGCCAGACACAGCTGATCGCTGCCCTGGGCATTGCCGCGGATCGCATGGTTGGCCGCCAGCGCCAGGGCATGACCGTGGCGGAAGGTATACGAGAGCGGATAGTCGCTGGCGCCGCCGAACAGGCCGTCGAAGCGCGCCAGCATGGCGTCGGCGCGGGCACCACGCCACTCGTAGATGCACTGGTTGGCGTCGCCCACCGCCATCACCTGCGCCTGCTCGCCGGCGAGTAGTTTCAACAGCCGCAGCTGAGACTCGTTGATGTCCTGGTACTCGTCGACGATGACGTGGTTGAGATAGCCCTGGACCCGGCGCCGCGCCTCGGGCTCGGCTTCGAGACAGCGCAGTGGGCGATAGAGCAGATCGGCATAGGTGATGCTGCCGGCCGCTTCGAGCAGCGACTCGGCGATGGCGAAGGCGTCGATGAAGTGGCGCTCGCCCGGGGTATAGTCGAGGCGCTCGAACAGTACCGCGGGCTCGGCCATCTCGGCCTTGACCAGGTCGCAGAACTGGGCGAAAGCCTCCACCCGTTCGGCCTCCAGCGCCCCCTCCTGGGTCTCGGCATCGGCCTGGGCGAGGCTCTGGGCCACCGCCTGGCGCAGCAGCCGCTCGTGCTGCCAGTCGGCCTGCAAAAGCTGCCGCGGCGGCAGGAAACCCCAGCGGGTCAGGCTCTGGGTCAGGCGGTGGCCAATGGAGTGGAACGTCCTCACTTCCGGCAGCGCCACCCCCACCGGCGCCTGCCGCGCCAGCTTGTCGCGGAAGTCGTCGCGCGCCGCGCGGTTGAACATCAGCACCAGCAGCCGTCGGGGTGACTCACCGCTGGCGAGCAGATGCAGCACCCGCTGCACCAGGGTGGTGGTCTTGCCGGCGCCGGCCACCGCCGCCACCCGGGCGTGACCGCCGGCGTGGCCGACCACGGCGCGCTGCTCCTGGGTCAGCCTCGCGCTGCCTGCATGGGTGTCATCGGCATGCCTGCCCTCGCTCATGCCTGGCCCTCCGCCAGCCGCCCCAGCGGCTGCCACAGGCCGTCGCTGGTGAGCCCCAACTCGGCGCCGCGCCACTCGGCGGCCTCGACCAGGCGGTAATAGAGGTTGCGGTGCAGTCGCGCCTCGAGACCGTGGCGCACCGGCAGCGCCGGCCGCCATTCACCCTGGGGGTCGGGCGCCAGGTACAGTCTGTGCGCTGCCCCCAGACGCAACTGCTCACCCCACTGCAGATCGACAGACCAGCCGTCGGCATCGGCCTCGGCATCGACCGCCAGCAGCGGGCGATCCTCGACCCGAATACGCAGCTTCTCGGCCGGGGTCACCAGGTAGTAGTCACCGTCGCTCTCGCGCCGCAGCACGCTGGCGAGCAGACGCACCAGCTCAGGGCGGCGGATCGGCACGCCCTCGTGAATCCACTCACCGCCGGCGGTGATCAGCAGATCCATGTCACCGCAGAACGCCGGGTCCCACTGATCGAGTGGCGGTACGCCGTGGGCGTCGAGCTGGCGGAATAGCGAATCCAGGCGCATGGGGTGGCTCCTGATGAGAGTGACAAGAGACTAGATGGACGCGCTCAGCAGCTCACAAAAAGGGATTGGTGCGCTGCGCATCTTCTTGGTGGCAGCCCGGAAACAACCGATAGAAATTGGCCCGGGTCTGCATCGCCACTTCGTCGACACTGATACCGCGCACGTCGGCGATGCACTCGGCGACCTCCACCACCCATTGGGGCTCGTTGGCCCGCCCACGATGGGGTACCGGGGCCAGGAAGGGACTGTCGGTCTCGATCAGCAGGCGATCCAGCGGCAGCCGTCGGGCCACCTCGCGCAGCGCCTCGGCGCTGGCGAAGGTGACGATCCCCGAGAGCGAGATATAGTAGCCCAGGCGCACCGCTTCCCGGGCCATGTCGAGATCCTCGGTGAAGCAGTGCAGCACGCCGCCCACCGCCGGGTCGCCATGCTCACGAATCAGTGCCAGCGTCTCCTCACGCGCCTCCCGGGTGTGCACCACCACCGGCAGCTCCAGCGCCCGCGCCGCCTCCAGATGGGCGACGAAACGCTGGCGCTGGCGCGCGTGCGGCACACTCTCGACATGGAAATCGAGCCCGGTCTCGCCGATGGCCACCGCCGCGTAGCGCTCGGCGCAGTCGGCAATGGTCGTGGCATCGGGCTCCTGCGCCACCGCCTGCAGCGGATGCAGGCCGAGTGCGATATCGACGTCGGCATGCTCCCGTGTCAGCGCTACCAGCCCCGGCGCACTCTCCAGCGTGGTGGCGATGGCCAGGAAACGCCGCACGCCCCGCGCGCGCGCCGCATCGAGGGCGGCGCCCAGATCGCCGCCATAGGGCGTCAGATCGAGGCGGTCGAGATGACAGTGGGAGTCTACGAACATGACGATATCCAGAAAACGGTAATGATGAGATTGTCGACGTGACCGGCGCGCGCACGCCGGCCTTGAATAGCCAATCTAGAGAGAGGGCCGAGCCTAGAGCGTATGCCGCGTCAGCGCCGATGGCGACGGATGCGCCTCGAGTCGCGCCTCGATACGTTCGCGCAGCGCCTGACCGTCGGCACCGAAGTGCACGCCGATACCCGCGACCCGGTCAGCGGTACCGGGGGGCGTCAGCCATACCACCTCGCCCTCCACCGGCAGGCGGTCATGGGCGTCGGGCAGCGTGACCAGCAGATAGACCCGCTGGCCCAGGCTGTAGTGTCGCTCGGTGGGCACGAACAGCCCCCCGCGGGTCAGCCATGCCAGGTAGGCACTATGCAGGGTATCGTCGTCGCGTATGGTCAGCGACAGCGCTTTGTGTGAACTCATGGCAGCGCCCTCGGCGAGGTCGTGAAATAGGCCATCGGCGGTAGCATGAAAGCTTATCCTGAACGCACGTATCGCGCGCCTCGATCACGTTGACACGCCCGCACTCGGGCAGCGCGCCCGCGAAGGCTCAAGACCTCAGCAGCGCCGACCAGCGGATCAGCCACGCCTCCATCACCAGCTGCGGGTTGGGATTCCCCCCCGCCGCCAGCAGCCGGCGCTGCTCACGGGCGTAGTCCAGCAGCCGAAACCAGTCCCGCACGCGGGCATTCTTGACCGCCTGGCGGTAGAGCGGCAGCAGGTCGCTGTTGCGCACCCGGCGACTGTCGCCGGATAGGCCCAGACGAATCAGATCCTCGAGCCAGGCGATGCCATACCAGAGTACGCGATCGAGCGCCTGGGCATCGAGTCGGGCCGCCTCTCCCACCGGCTCGCCGCCGCGCACCAGCGCGTCGAACAGCTCGCGCAACTCCTGGCGCAGCTGGCGCGCCTCGGCGCCGGCCAGCTCCTCGGCGAGCAGCGGCAACCCACCGGCGACCCGCAGCCAGAACGTGGCCTCTTCGGCATCGCCGAGACGCTCGCTCAGCCAGTGCTCGGCCTCGGCAGCCGGCGGCGTGGCCAGGTTCCAGTGCTGACAACGCGAACGAATGGTCGGCAGCAGCCGCGAGGCGATATCCGACACCAGCACGAACAGCGTGCGCTGGCCCGGCTCCTCGAGACTCTTGAGCAGCGCGTTGGAAGCGGCCACGTTCATCGCCTCCGCCGGTTCGATCCGGATCACTCGATAACCGCCCTGCTGCGCCGTCTGGGACACGAAGCCATTGACCTGACGGATGGCATCGATGCGAATCTGGCGCGACTTCTCCGCCGGCGCCACGCTGAGCAGGTCAGGGTGGTAGCCCGCCGCCAGCATGCGGCAGCCGTGGCACTCACCGCAGGCGACCTCACCCGGCGCGCGACACAGGGTACGCGCGATCAGTGCCTCCACCAGCGGCTGCTTGCCGATACCGTGGGGTCCGGAGATCAACAGGGCATGCGGCAGGCGCCCACTCTCCTGGAGCTGGATCAGCCGCTGCCAGCGCTCGCGCTGCCAGGGCATGGGCTCGGCGACGCTAGCCGCCGCGGGCGCAGGACTCACAGCCATGGCGCCACCCGCGAGGCAAGGCACTGCTCGATGGCATCGCGCACGTCGGGCAGCGGCGGCGTGGCATCGATCACCGCGAAGCGCGGCTGCGCCTGGGCGCGGGCGAGATAGGTGTCGCGCACCGCCTCGAAGAAGCTCTCCCGCTCGCGCTCGAAGCGGTCACGCTCGCCACCGCGGCCGCTGACACGCTGCGCAGCGATCTCCAACGGCACGTCGAGCAGCAGCGTCAGATCGGGCTCGAGCCCCTGCTGCACCAGCGCCTCGAGAGTCGCGATACGCGCTGGATCGAGTCCGCGCCCACCGCCCTGATAGGCGAAGGTGGCGTCGGTGAAGCGGTCGCACACCACCCAGGCGCCGCGGGCCAGCGCCGGACGGATACGTCGCGCCAGATGCTGAGCACGGGCGGCGAACACCAGCAGCAGCTCGGCGCTTTCGTCCCACGGTTCGTCGCATTCGGGGTCGAGCAGCAGCTCGCGGATCGCCTCTGCGCCCGAGGTGCCACCGGGCTCGCGCGTGCGCACCACCTCGATGCCGTGGCGGGCGAGCCAGTCGCAGACCACCCCGACGTTGGTCGTCTTGCCGACGCCCTCACCGCCCTCGAGCGTGATGAAGCGCCCGCGGGCCTGCTGCTTTGCTTGTGCGCTCATGCGGTCGTCTCGTGCTGATCTCGTGCTGAAAAAACAGGCCGCTCGCGTGGGCGGCGGCTAGCGGTGACACCATCCGGTCAGTCGCGGTTCAGGATATAGCGTCTGACCGCGGCGTTGTGCTCGCTGAGCGTGCGCGAGAACTGGTGCGAGCCGTCGCCCTTGGCCACGAAGTAGAGCGCGTCGCCGGGCGCAGGGTGCACCGCGGCCTCCAGCGACGCCCGCCCGGGCATGGCGATCGGCGTCGGTGGCAAGCCGTCGATCACATAGGTGTTGTAGGCGTTCTGGCGCTGCAGATCGGCGCGGGTGATGTTGCCGACATAGCTGTCGCCCATGCCGTAGATCACGGTCGGATCTGTCTGCAGGCGCATGCCCTTCTCAAGCCGCCGCACGAAGACGCCGGCGATCTCGCCACGCTCGGCGGGCACGCCGGTCTCACGCTCGATCAGCGAGGCCAGAATCAGCGCCTGATAGGGGCCGTCGAGGGGCAGCCCGTCGTCACGGGAGGCCCAGACTTCATCGAGGGTCTTTTGCATCCGCGCATAGGCGCGCTTCAGCACTTCGAGGTCGGTCACGCCCTTGTGATAGCGATAGGTGTCGGGAAAGAAGCGCCCCTCCGGGTGCTCGTCCGGATGCCCCAGCGCGCGCATGATCTCGGCATCGCTCATCTCGGCGGTGCGGTGGTCGAGTTTCTCGGCACCGTCCAGGAGCTGGCGCATCTGACGGAAGGTCCAGCCCTCGGGAATCGTCACCCGGTAGGTCACCACCTGGTCGCTGGAGAGCTTGGCGATTAACTGGCGGCCGCTCATGCCCGGCTCGAGCTGGAACTCGCCGGCACGCAGCCCCTGCATCGCGCGCGGCTCGACCCGCGCCAGCACTCGATAGGGCCAGGCCGCCGCAATGATGCCGCGCGCGGCGAGGTCATCGACCACCTGCGAGAATGCCGCACCACGCGGCACTTCATAGACGGTCGCACTGTCGAGCGCGATGGGCCCGTCGAGCTGCGACTGCCAGTAACGATAGCCGGCGAAGGCGGCGAGCGCCGCCAGCACCATCAGCACCACGAAAATCTTGAGAAGGCGCATGCCACTTCCTTAAATGGCCCGGTTTTCCGGGTGTCACTGCGGGCGCCCGGATGGCCAGGGCGGCGCAGGTATCGCGGCGCGCTGCGGCGCGCCGCCTGTTCAGGCGTCGGGCCCCGTAGGGTAGCCGAGCAGCGGATGCGCCAGATCGCGCAGCGGGTCGTCGGCCGCGACCTCCCAGCGCCGCAGCACCGCCCCCTCGGCGTCGCGCAGCACGCGAATCGGCCACACCCCCTGCACGCTGTTGCAGACCCAGGCGGCCTGGGCCTGCTGTAGCCGCTGCGGCTCGGCCCGTACTCGCTGCAGCGGGGTCTCGGCGTCGAGCGAAGCCAGCAGCGTGCCGGCGACCCCGGCCTGGTCGAGCAACGGTGTCTCCAGACGGCCCTCGTGCAGCCACACCAGATTCATCGCCGTCGCTTCGACCAGATAGCCCTCGCTATCACACATCAGCCCCTCGGCGATGGTGTCGTCATCCCACTCCTGGCGCGCCAGTACGTTTTCCAGCCGAGCCAGATGCTTGAGCCCGGCCAGGCGCGGCTGCCGCCCCAGGCGCAGCTCGCACAGCCGCACCTCGACCCCCGCGAACCAGCGCTGGGGCGCTGGGGCGAACGCTGTGACGCTCCAGCCCCAGCGCGGCTCCGGCTCGGCCGGCGGGCGGTAACCACGCCCGCCACTGCCCCGGGTGACCACCAGCTTGAGCACCTGCAGCCCGCCAGCGCAGGCCGCCGGCAACGGATCGAGCCGATCCCGCGGCGGCGGCGGCAGCCCCAGGCGAGCGCACCCTTCGGCGAGCCGTGCCAGATGCGCCTCCCACAGCAGCGCGTGTCCGTCGCGCACCAGAACGGTCTCGAACAGCCCATCACCGTAGGCCAGACCGCGGTCGTCCAGGGGTAGCGTCAGATCCCGCATGCGTAGGTCACACCCGCGAGAAGATCAGCGAGCCGTTGGTGCCACCGAAACCGAACGAGTTGGAAAGCGCGGTATCGATCTTCATCTCGCGCGCCGTGTGCGGCACGAAGTCGAGCACGCAGCCCTCGCCGGGATTATCGAGATTGATCGTCGGCGGCGCGACCTGATCGCGGATCGCCAGTACGCAGAAGATCGCCTCCACCGCCCCGGCAGCGCCCAGCAGATGGCCGATCATCGACTTCGTCGAGCTCACCGCGACCTTGTCTGCGCCACTCCCCATCACCCGCTCCACGGCGCGACTCTCGGCGACGTCACCCGCCGAGGTCGAGGTCCCGTGGGCATTGATGTAGTGGATGGCCGAGGGGTCGATAGCGGCATCGTTGATCGCGTTCTGCATCGATGCTGCGGCACCGCTGCCATCTTCCGGCGGCGAGGTCATGTGGAAGGCGTCATCGCTCATGCCGAAACCGGTCAGCTCGGCATAGATGGTGGCACCGCGCCGCTTGGCGTGCTCGTACTCTTCGAGCACCATCACCCCAGCGCCATCGGAGAGCACGAAGCCGTCACGATCGCGATCCCACGGGCGGCTCGCCGCCTGCGGATCGTCATTGCGCGTCGACAGCGCCCGCGCCGCCGAGAAGCCGCCCAGCCCTAGCGGCGTGGTGGCCATTTCGGCACCACCGCAGAACATCACATCGGCATCGCCGTAGGCGATGGTGCGCGCGCTGTAGCCGATATTGTGGGTCCCGGTGGTACAGGCGGTGGTGATGGCGATGTTGGGACCCTTGAAACCGTGCTGGATCGCCAGGCTGCCGGAGATCATGTTGATGATCGATCCGGGTACGAAAAATGGCGATACTCGCCGCGGGCCACCCTTGTTGAGCGCGTCGTGGTTGCGCTCGATCATCGGCAGCCCGCCGATGCCCGAGCCGATCGCCACGCCGATACGGTGAGCGTTCTCCTCGGTGCAGGCGATGCCGGAGTCGCGCATGGCCTGGGTGGCAGCGGCCACGCCGTACTGGATGAACAGATCCATCTTGCGCGCTTCCTTGGGATTCAAGTACTCGCCGATGTCGAAGTTCTTGACCGCCCCGCCGAAACGCGTATTGAAACCTGCCGTGTCGAAATGCTCGATCGGCGCGATGCCACTCTTCCCTGACAAGAGCTGCTGCCAGCTCTCCTCGACCGTGTTACCGACCGGGGTCACCAGACCCAGGCCGGTCACTACCACTCTTCTACGCGGCATCGAATCTCCTCCGAACTCCGTCATTGCCACGAGCCATGGCGGCGGCTCATCCAAGCCCCTCCGCCGGCCCGCACACCGAAACGCGCGAATTATAACCGATCCCCGTCGCCGATGGGCGACCCGCTGCCCTTCGAAGACCTGGCACCAACCCCTGGCGCCTGCCGACAGGCTCACGCTCGCACAGGCTACCACAGCGATGCTGGCGGGACGGTGTTGGCCCCATAACGCAGAAAGCCGCTCTCATCGAGAGCGGCTTTCGCAACATCGGCCAATCAGCCGGCAGTCGAACTCCATCGAGTGATGGAGATAACCGCCTTACTGGTGGGCGTTGATGTAGTCGATCGCTTCCTGAACGGTCGTGATCTTTTCAGCTTCTTCGTCGGGAATTTCGGTGTCGAATTCCTCTTCGAGCGCCATCACCAGTTCGACGGTATCCAGCGAATCCGCGCCGAGGTCTTCGGTGAAGGAGGAGGAGTTCTGAATGTCCTCTTCCTTGACGTTCAGGCGTTCGGCAACAACCTTCTTAACGCGCTCTTCGATGGTGCTCATTATGTCGTTACTCCTAATGGTACGAATCCGCCAGCTAAAAAGCTGCGGCTAGTTTATAGACCGCCCCCAAACGACGCAACCCGCGTCGCGGAGGGATTACCGCATGTTCATACCGCCATTGACCTGCAGCGTTTCGCCGGTGATATAGCCGGCGGCGTCGCTGGTCAGGAAACCGATGGCCGCTGCGATTTCTTCCGGCTGACCCAGGCGCGCCAGCGGAATCTGACCCAGCAGCGCGTCGCGCTGGGCTTCCGGCAGAGCCTGAGTCATGTCGGTGTCGATGAAGCCCGGCGCCACCGCATTGACGGTGATGGCGCGCGAAGCGACTTCACGTGCCAGCGCCCGGGTAAACCCCTCCATGCCCGCCTTGGCGGCAGCATAGTTGGCCTGGCCGAGATTGCCCATCATCGCCACCACGGAGCTCACGTTGACGATACGGCCGAAACGCGCCCGCGTCATCCCCTTGAGGCTCGTCTTGCAAACACGATAGACCGACTTCAGATTGGTATCGAGCACTGCGTCCCACTCGTCTTCCTTCATCCGCATCAGCAGGTTGTCGCGCGTGATGCCGGCATTGTTGACGACGATGGTGGGTGCGGCATAGGTCTCGGTGATGCGCTTGAAGATGGCCTCGACACTGGCCTGATCGGTGACGTCGAGCGCCAGGCCCAACCCCTCGATATCGTGGGCCTTGAGATCCTCGTCGATCCGCGCCGCACCGCTCTCGCTGGTGGCAGTGGCGATCACGATGCGCCCCTGACGCCCCAGCTCGCGGGCCACGGCGCGCCCGATACCACGACTGGCACCGGTCACCAACGCGACTCTACGTTCGGTCATGATGTCATCCTTTAAGGCTCTTGAACGTCCAACGCCTCGCGCGCCAGCTCGAGGGCGGAGGACAGCGTGTCGGGGTCGTTGACGGCCAACCCCTTGATCTGACGCTGGATGCGCTTGTTGAGTCCGGTCAGGACCTTGCCCGGCCCGCACTCGATGAAGACACCCGACCCGGCCTCGAACATGGCGTTGACGCAGTCCGTCCAGCGTACCGGGCGATAGAGCTGCTCGACCAGGCGCTGGCGCAGCGCCTCCACCGATGCCGGCACCTCGGCATTGACGTTCTGATAGACAGCGTAGCGCGGCAGCTTGATGTCGAGGTCGGCGATCGCCGCCTCGACGCGCGCCGCAGCGGGCTTCATCAGCGCACAGTGCGAGGGCACCGATACCGGCAACGGTAGCGCGCGCTTGGCACCCGCTTCCTGGCACAGCGCAATGGCACGATCCACTGCACCCTGATGCCCGGCGATGACCACTTGGCCCGGCGAGTTGTAGTTGACCGCGGCCACCACCTCGTCGCCGGCGGCCGTGCGGCAGGCCTGCTCCACTGCGGCATCGTCGAGCCCAAGGACTGCCGCCATGGCGCCTACGCCTGCCGGCACCGCCTCCTGCATCGCTTCACCGCGAAGCCGCACCAGGCGAATACCCTCGGCGAAGCCCAAGGCACCAGCACACACCATGGCACTGTACTCGCCCAGGCTGTGCCCGGCCATCATGCTCGGACGCGGCCCCTCGAGCTCCTGCCACACCCGCCACACGGCGACGCTCGACGCCAGCAGCGCAGGCTGGGTGCAGGCAGTGGCGTTGAGCTTCTCCTCGGGCCCCTCCTGGACGACATGCCACAGGTCGTAACCCAGCGCTTCGGAAGCCTCGTCGAACGTGGTGCGAACCACGCTATAGCGTTCGGCCAATTCCCGCAGCATTCCTTGCTGCTGAGAGCCCTGCCCGGGAAAGACCAGAGCCAGTGATTGCGTCATCGCGCTCACCCTTGAAGTGATGAATCGTCGGTTCCCGTCGTATCACGAGACCCGCTATCCACTCGACCGACGTCGTCGACCGACGAGATAGCAGATGTCGCCGCCAATTCCGACCAGGCCCCACGCAGGTGATCCGGCAGCCCTACCGCGATCTCGCGCACCGCACGATCGATGGCGAAGGCGAAAGCGCGATTGCTGGCATTGCCATGACTCTTGACCACGATCTGGTTCAGCCCCAGCAGACTGGCGCCGTTGTGGCGCACCGGGTCGAGCTGCGCCTTGAAGCGCATCAACGCCGGGCGAGCCAGCGCACTGACCAGACGCGTGCTCCAGTGGGACTCGAAAGTCTCCTGCAGGCGCTTGAGCAGCATCTGGGCAACCCCTTCGCTGGCCTTGAGCACCGCATTGCCGACGAAACCGTCACACACCACCACATCGGCCGCGCCGGAGAAAATGCCATCTCCCTCCAGGTAACCGATATAGTCGAAGGTATCGGTGTCGCGCCCGCGCAACTCGGTGTCGGCCTCGCGCACCCGGGCCACACCCTTGCCCGCCTCGACACCGACATTGAGCAGCGCCACCCGCGGACGCGCAACGTCATCGACGACACGGCACATCAGTGCACCCATGTGGGCGAAGTCGACCAGATGTCTGGCGTGCACCTCGACACTGGCGCCCAGATCGAGAAGATAGCAGCGCCCGGCGTGACGCGTCGGCACGGCGGTGCTGATGGCCGGGCGGGAGATCCCCGGCACGCTGCCGAGTTCACGTCTCGCCAGCGCCATCAGCGCACCGGTATTGCCACAGCTGACGCCAGCCTGCGCCTCGCCCCGCGCCACCGCCCGCAGCATGCCATGCAGACTGGTCGCACAGGGGTTGTCGAGCACATCCATTGGCGCCATCGCCTGGGTGACCACCCTAGGGGCATCACTCAGCGTGATCCGCCCGCGCGCCTCGCGGGAGGTGCCCAGCTGCTCCAGAATACTCTGCAGCTCGGCCTTGGGGCCGAAAAGCGTCGGCTCGAGACCAGGATGACGCTGGAGCGCCATCAGCACCCCCCCGACAGTAGCGCGGGGACCGAAGTCCCCGCCCATGGCATCGATGGCGATGCGCATTGCCCGCGCGTCAGCGTCAGTCGCCGTAATTAAACGTCGATGACCTTGCGACCACGGTAGTAGCCGTCCGGGGCAACGTGGTGACGACGATGCGTGGTGCCGGTTTCCTTGTCCTGGGACAGGGCCGGGCTGCTCAGCGCATCGTGTGCGCGGCGCATGCCACGCTTGGAACGGGTCTTGCGGTTCTGTTGAACGGCCATGATGATGACTCCAACGTCAGTGTCATTCGGTTTTAGAGTTTTCCCTTCAACGTCTTCAAGACGTCGAAGGGGCTATCGGCTCGAGCGGGCGCCCGTTCGTCGGCGCTCTCTCCGCTCTGCATCTGATCACGCGAGACGGCACAGTCCGACTCTTCGTGATAGACCACCTGAGGAAGACTCAGCAACAGCTCGTCCTCGATCGCCCCAAGCAGGTCGAGATGTTCGTTGTCGACCAGCACCGGCTCGTACTCGCTCGGCACCTCGGAAGCCAGCGCGTCACTGCTCACGACAGCGAGCTGGAAACGGCTCGACACCGGCACGCTCATCGGCTGCAGGCAGCGCCGGCACGGTATCTGCAGCTGCGCCGACAGCTCACCTTCGATCAGGTGACGGCGCTGGGCATCGCGCCCGAACTGCAGCGATACCTGAGCCTGTCCGCTCTGCGCACCGATCTCGGCGGCAAGGCGCGACAGCGACTCGAGGTCGACAGTGCCCTCGAGAAGCTCATGGTTGGCCGCGAGGCGATAAGGCTCGACGGTCGCGGGAAGTCGTCTGGTCAACATAGGCGCGCCATAATAGGGATTCGACCTGTCTCTGTCAAAGCACTTGATCGCGACTATGCTAGAGACACTGCTGGGGAGATCCTGGCGCCGCAGGGCGAGGGCACGAACGGCGCCCGCGCGCCACCATGGGCGGCATGACAGCCTGAAGTCGCGAACTCTTCGGTGCTGTTTATTGCGGCCATGCGCAAATCGTCGACAACATACGCCGAGACGCGATTAATCAGTGGGATCCTGTCATGCATGAATAGTTCGCACTTAAAATAAACTGGTCATAGTGACTGACTAAAACCGTCTTGCTGACAAACACTCTTCCATTCTGCTGTCCATCGAGAAGCGACGATCGCCGTGCCCTCCACGACCAGAACGCCGAGGCGACGCAGCGATCCGATAGCTCCTGGTCCAACAGACAGCGACCCCATAGACACCGCACCGACAACCGTTCAAGGAAAGCCCATGCCGCGACTGGTACTCGCCTCCAGCTCCCCCTACCGCCGCCAGCTACTGGAGCGTCTGGCACTCCCCTTCACTTGGGCCGCACCCGATATCGATGAGAGTCATCGCAAGGATGAGACGCCGACGGCGCTGGCGCATCGCCTGGCCCTCAGCAAGGCGCAGGCCGTCACGGAGCAGTTTCCCGAGCATCTGATCATCGGCTCCGATCAGCTGGCGCTGTTCGAGGATGACATCCTGGGCAAGCCTGGCGATCACGCCACCGCCTGTACCAACCTGCGCCGCTTTTCGGGGCAGCGCGTGCGCTTCATGACCGGTCTCGCCCTGGTCGATACCGCCAGTGGCCGCCACTGGGTCACCCACGACACCTACGACGTGCATTTTCGACAGCTCAGCGACGCCGAGATCGAGACCTACGTCAGCCGCGAGCGCCCTTTCGACAGCGCCGGCAGCTTCCGCATGGAAGGGCTGGGCATCGCCCTGTTCGAGCGCTTCGACGGCAGCGACCCCAACACCCTGATCGGGCTACCGCTGATGCGGCTGTGCGAGCTGCTGCGCGAAGCCGGGATGGATCCGCTGGCAGCGACACCTCAGGGCAGTTGATAGCGCACCGGCGAGGCGGCTTCGCTGATCCCCAGCCAGTGTGCCGCCGCCTGGGTCAGCTTCTGGGAAAACAGCGACCAGGGGTCGAGCGCCGGGGTGTAGTCCTCCAGGCTGACCTTACCCAGGCGACTGCGCGAGAGCTGCTCGAGATTACTGATATCGTCGATCAGCCCCAGCTGCAGCGCCTGCTGGCCGGTCCATATCAGCCCGGAGAAGATGCTCGGGTCGTCGCTCAGGCGCTTGCCGCGTCCCGACTTCACCGCATCGATGAACTGCTGATGCGTGGTGTCGAGCACCGACTGCCAGAACGCCCGCTGTGCCGGCGCCACGGGCGAGAACGGGTCGAGAAACGCCTTGTTCTCGCCCGCGGTGAACACCCGCCGCTCGACGCCCAGTTTGTCGATCGCCCCCTGCAGACCGAAGCCCGCACTGATCACCCCGATCGACCCCACCAGACTGGCGGGCGAGGCGTAGATCCGATCCGCCGCCGAGGCCATATAGTAGGCGCCGCTGGCGCCGATATCCTCGATCACCGCCAGGATCGGCTTGTCACCCTGGGCTTCGAGGTAGCGAATCTCGTCATAGACCCGCTGCGACTGCACCGGACTACCGCCGGGACTATTGATGTGCAGCACCACCGCGTCGCTGTCGGGATCGCGCCAGGCGCGTCGCAGGCCCTCGATGATGCGCTCGGCGCTCGCCTGGCCCTGGGCATCGATAGGCCCCGAGACGTCGACCACACCCAGATGACGTTCGCCACCGGCGGCGCCCTGCCCCTGGGCGAGCAGCAGACCATAGGCACTCAGCGCAAGCCCGGCAATGACCACGCCGGCGAACAGTAGACGGAAAAATATCTTCCAGCGCCGCGAGCGCCGCTGTTCCGCCAGCACGTCGCCGATCCAGCGATCGAGCAGCCGAATCTCGGCCAGCCTGACGCTCTCTCCCTCCGCGCCGGGCGCTGTCTGCGCAGCGTCGCGCCGGGCCCGGGCGGCCTCCGCAGAGAGCTCGGGGCCATCGGTCCAGTCGTCGTGTCGTTGATCACTCATCTGCTCACTCCTTGCGCCAGACGCGCGGCGATCGATGCGAATGCGTGGCCACGCCGGGTGTCACGCGCGGCCTTCTCCAGCAGGGCCGGGCAACAGCCACTCGACCAGCCCGGCAAAATCATCGACGACCCGTATCGGCTCACTGGCCAGCAGCCGTTCGCGCGCATGGACCCCATAGCTCACCGCCACCCGATCCATGCCCAGCGCCCGCGCCATCTCCAGATCGTACTCGGTATCGCCGACCATGACCGCCGCCTCGGGCGGCAGCTCGCACGCCGCCAGCAGCTCCTCGAGCATTTGCGGATGCGGCTTGGAGCGGGTCTGATCGGCGGTGCGGCTGGCCGCGAACCACTCGCCGCAGCCGTGGTGAGCGAAGACGCGATCGAGCCCCCGCCGGCTTTTGCCGGTGGCCACCGCCAGGCGACACTCAGATGCCTCGCGCAGCCGCGCGATGCCCTCGCGCACGCCGGGGAAGAACGGCGACGGCACCTGGTCGGCGACGCGGAACTGCCGGCTGAACGCGGCCTGCAGCGTATCCCGCTCCAGCGCTCCGATCCCCGGATAGAGCGCCTCCATCGCCTCGGGCAGACCCAACCCGATGATGTCGCGGATTGCCGCCGGTGTCGGCGCCACCCAGCCGAGTTCGTCTGCGGCAACCTCCATGCAGGCGACGATCCGCGCCGCCGAGTCCATCAGCGTGCCGTCCCAGTCGAAGATCACCAGCTGATAGCGGCAGGCACGCGGACGCGCCTGCACACGAACCTCAAGAGGCATGCCGCGCCCGCTCCAGTGCCCGCTCCAGCGATGCCTCCAGCGGCGCCCGCGCCTGCACGTCGCGGCCGCTCTTGGGATCGGGAAAGGTCAGCGTCAGCGCATGCAGGAACAACCGATCGAGCCCCAGCCCTCGGGCCATGCGCTCGCCCTCCGGCGTGCCGTACTTGTCGTCGCCCAGCAGCGCATGCCCGGCGTGGGCCGCGTGCACGCGTATCTGATGCGTGCGCCCGGTGACCGGCTCGGCCTCGATCAGGGTCACCCGGGGCAGCGTCTCGCGCACGGCAAAGCGGGTGCGCGAGACCTTGCCGGCGTCGTCCACGCGCACTCGGCGCTCACCGTTGCCGGCGTCGTAGCGGTCCAGCCGCGCGCTGACATAGTCGCGCCGCGCCGGCCAGCGCCCCTGAACCAGCGCCAGATACTTCTTCTCCATGCGCCGCTCCTTCATGGCGGCGTTGAGCGAGAGCAGCGCGGCGCGATTCTTGGCCAGCAGCAGGCAGCCCGAGGTGTCACGGTCGAGACGGTGAACCAGTTCGAGAAAGTCGAGGTCCTCACGCACCTGGCGCAGCGCTTCGATCAGCCCGATCTTGACCCCGCTGCCGCCATGTACCGCCAGCCCCGAGGGCTTGTTGATCACCAACCAGTCAGGGCTCTCGACCAGCACGCTGCCGGCGAGCAGATTGCGCAGCCCTTCGCTGGCCTCCTTGACCGCGCTCTCCGGCGTCAGCCGCAGCGGCGGCACGCGCACGAGGTCGCCACTCTGCAGCCGATAATCGGCCTTGATCCGCTTCTTGTTGACCCGCACCTCGCCCTTGCGCACGATCCGATAGATCAGCGACTTCGGCGCGCCCTTGAGCCGGGTACGCAGAAAATTGTCGATACGCTGCCCCGCCTGGGACTCGCTGACTTCGATGAACTGGACTTCCTGGCCCTCGGCCATGCTTGACTCCTCGGCAACGCGAATCGGCGGCCTCTGGCGCCGACGGCCGGCCATTCTAACGCACTCCCCGGACGGCGCGACCTCAATTGCCGCCCGCGCGCCATTACTGTTATATTGCGATGTCGCTCAGTGGATATCTCCACGTCGGCGCCAGCCCCTGAATACGCTGGCCGGAGCGAAAAAATGTCTCGATCCCCCAGAGGGTTAGCGAAAGTCACACGCTCTGGGTCGATCAAAACACGTTTGGAACGCCCTGCCCCTGCCGGGAGCCACGCGCTGACGACAACGTCAGCGCATCTCCTCCAGGGAAACCCACAAGTATCGGTGGAAGGCGTCGCCGAACCGAACAATGCCAAGTGATATAGACGGCAGTCTGCGGGACCGGATGCGGCTGATCGATGCGCACCGTGACATGTTCCGCCACCGTTTCGTACTCAACACATGTTCGTGCAGCACCCAGACAAGCAGGTCAGGACAGCAGAGATGCCAAGGTAATCAGCCAGCACGCCAAAGGGCTCGACGAGCGTCGACCCGACTGTGGCCGGGTGGACAAGACACCATCCGGCGCACAGCGACCGGGCAGTCCTTTCGAGTCCCGACGCGGTTCCACGCGTTGGTGACACGCCAAGTTCTTTCTGGCTCACGCTAAGCTTGTTCCTCCTGCGGGGTCGCTCCACCAATGTGCGCGAGCACAGCACGACCGCTTGCGGTTCGTCGTCGCCGATTCAGGCCTGCCTTCCACCGGCACGCTGAATTTGCGAGATGTCATGAAAAGAATGCTGATCAACGCGACCCAACCGGAAGAGTTGCGCGTCGCACTCGTCGATGGCCAACGCCTCTACGATCTGGACATCGAGTCCGGCGCCCGGGAACAGAAGAAGGCCAATATCTACCGGGGCAAGATCACCCGCCTGGAACCCAGCCTGGAAGCCGCCTTCGTCGACTTCGGCGCCGACCGCCACGGCTTTCTGCCGCTCAAGGAGATCTCCCGCGAGTACTTCTCCAAGGAGCCTTCGGGGCGCCCCAATATCAAGGAGGTGCTCAAGGAGGGGCAGGAAGTCATCGTCCAGGTCGACAAGGAGGAGCGCGGCAACAAGGGCGCGGCGCTGACCACCTTCATCAGCCTCGCCGGCCGCTTCCTGGTGCTGATGCCCAACAACCCGCGTGCCGGCGGTATCTCGCGGCGCATCGAGGGCGATGAGCGCAGCCAGCTCAAGGACGCCATGGGCCAGCTCACGCTGCCCGACAAGATGGGCGTGATCGTGCGTACCGCCGGGATCGGCCGCTCATCGGAAGAGCTGCAGTGGGATCTCGACTACCTGGTGCAGGTGTGGGAAGCGATCACCGCCGAAGCGGTCAAGCGCCCTGCCCCCTTCCTGATCTACCGCGAGTCCAACGTCATCATTCGCGCCATGCGCGACTACCTGCGCCAGGATATCGGCGAGGTGCTGATCGACAGCCCCGCCGTTCACGAGGAGGCGCTCAGCTTCATTCGCCAGGTGATGCCCTCCTATCAGCAGAAGATCAAGCTCTACAGCGATGACGTCCCGCTGTTCTCGCGCTTTCAGATCGAGTCGCAAATCGAGACCGCCTACCAGCGCGAGGTCAAGCTACCCTCCGGCGGCTCGGTGGTGATCGACCACACCGAGGCCCTGGTTTCGATCGACATCAACTCGGCACGCGCCACCCGCGGCGCCGACATCGAAGAGACCGCGCTGCAGACCAACCTCGAAGCGGCCGACGAGATCGCCCGCCAGCTGCGTCTGCGCGACATCGGCGGCCTGGTGGTGATCGACTTCATCGACATGTCGCCGGCGCGCAACCAGCGCGAGGTAGAGAACCGCGTGCGTGATGCGCTCAAGCTCGACCGGGCGCGGGTCCAGATCGGACGTATCTCCCGCTTCGGCCTGATGGAGATGTCACGTCAGCGTCTGCGCCCGTCACTGGGTGAGACCAGCGGCGTGGTCTGCCCGCGCTGCGACGGCCAGGGCACGATCCGCGACGTCCGCTCGATGGCCCTCTCGATCCTGCGTCTGATCGAAGAGGAGGCGATGAAGGAGCGCAGCGCGCAGATTCGCGCCATCCTCCCGGTGCCTGTCGCCACCTATCTGCTCAACGAGAAGCGCAACGTGCTCTCCGACGTCGAGCGGCGCCAGAAGGTACGCGTGCTGCTGCTGCCCAACCCGGACATGGACACGCCGCACTACGACGTCCAGCGCCTGCGCGACGATCACGTCTGCGAAGAGGGTGACGAGCACAAGTCGAGCTATGAGCTCTCGGTCGAGAGCGAAGCGATCAAGGAGCCCGAGACCAGCCTGGCCAAACCGATCCAGCGCACTCAGGCGGCCGTGCAGACCGTGCTCCACACCGCCCCTGCCCCGGACTCGCTGCACCAGGAGCCGGAGACGCCCCAACCCGCCGCTGCTCAGCCGAAGTCGCAGCCAGCCAAACCCGAACCGGCCAAGCCCGAGCCCGTCGCCGCGCAGTCGCAGACCGCACATAACGGCGGCCTGATCCAGCTGTTCCGCGGCCTGTTCGGACGCCGTCGCGCCGACGAGGAGGTCTCCCGACCGGCCGGCGACAGCCAGACCCAGGCACGCAGCACAGGCGGCAACGACAAGCCGGCGTCACACAACGCCGGCGGTAACCGTGGCAATCGTAACGGCGACTCGCAGCGTAACGGCGAGCAGCAGCGCAGCGGCGGTGCCAAGCGTGACGGCGACAATGGCAAGCAGGCCGATGCCGGTAACGACAGCCGCCAGGGCAATCGTGGCGACAACCGCCAGGGCAGCGGCAACAATCGCCGGCGCCGGCAGTCGGAGGATCGTCAGAGCGGTAACGACAATCGCAACGATGGTGGACGTAACGGCAATCGCCAGAACGGCAGCGACAACCGTCAAGGCGGTAACGACAACCGCCAGAAGGACGACAATCGCCAGAAGGACGACAACCGCCAGAAAGATGACAGCCGTCAGGGCGGCAGCGACAACCGTCAGAGCGGTGACGACGCGCGCCAGCAAGGCAATCGTCAGCCCCGCCAGGAGAGCCGCGGCAAAGGCGAACGCAGTAGCGAGAACCGCGCCGAGACGGCCAAGCCCGACAACGCCGGCAAGCCCAAGGCGACACGTCAGGCCGATACCGCGGATAGCGCTGCGGCACCGCAGGAGAGCACCGACAGCAAGCCGAAGCGTATGCGCAACAACCCTCGCAACCGCAGCCGCCAGCACGCGCTGAACCCGGCCGCTGCCGAAGAGCAGCAGCGTCTTCAGGCGGCGGCCGCCACGGCGGATAGCGAAGCACCCCAGGCAGACACTGCCGAGGCCAAGCCGGAAGCCGGCGCCAAGCCGGAAGCCGACGCCAAGCCGCAGGCCGCTCAGACCGACGCCGCCAAGGTCGAAGCCAAGCCGGAAACCGACGCCAAGCCGCAGGCCGCTCAGACCGACGCCGCCAAGGCCGAAGCCAAGCCGGAAGCCAAGGCACAGCCGCAGGCCGCTCAGGCCGACGTCGCCAAGGCCGAGGCCAAGCCGGAAACCAAGGCACAGCCGCAGGCTGCTCAGACCGACGCCGCCAAGGCCGAGGCCAAGCCGGAATCCGACGCCAAGCCGGAAATCAAGGCACAGCCGCAGGCCGCTCAGACCGAAGTCGCCAAGACCGAAGCCAAGCCGGAAACCAAGGCACAGCCTCAGGCTGCTCAGACCGACGCCGCCAAGGCCGAGGCCAAGCCGGAAGCCGACGCCAAGCCGCAGGCCGCTCAGACCAACGCCGCCAAGGCCGAAGCCAAGCCGGAAGCCGACGCCAAGCCGCAGGCCGCTCAGACCGACGCCGCCAAGGCCGAGGCCAAGCCGGAAGCCGACGCCAAGCCGCAGGCCGCTCAGACCGACGCTGCCAAGGCCGAGGCCAAGCCGGAAGCCGACATCAAGCCGCAGGCTGCTCAGACCGACGCTGCCAAGTCGGAAGCTGAAACCAAGGCACAGCCGCAGGCTGCTCAGACCGACGCCGCCAAGACCGAGGCCAAGCCGGAAGCCGACGTCAAGCCGCAGGCTGCTCAGACCGACGCTGCCAAGACCGAGGCCAAACCGGAAGCTGAAGCTAAGCCTCAGGTCGCCCAGGCCGAGACCCAGCCGGAAACCAAGGCAGACGAGACCGGCGCTTCACGCCCGCCCCGCCGCCGCCGTGCGCACAACGACCCGCGTGAGAAGCGGCGTCGTGAACAGGGCAACAGCGATAGCTGAACGCGCCCAAAACGCAAAAAGCCCAGACCTCGGTCTGGGCTTTTTGCTGTCAGGGCCAGCGATATCGCTGGCACGCTCATCCGCCGGTGAAGCAGATATGGCGCTAGGCTTCGGACTCGTGGACCTGGCGCGGCTCCCGCTCCAGAGTGATACCGAAGGTGTCGTAAACACGCTCGGCGATCGCCGCGGCGAACGTCAGCAGCTCGCCAAGATCACCGCCTCCGAAATGCACCAGCACCAGTGCCTGACGCTCGTGCACACCGAAAGCGCCCTGCCGCCACCCCTTCAGGCCACAGCGTTCGATCAGCCAGCCTGCGGCCAGCTTGACTTGACCATCAGGTTGGGGATAGCAGGGCAACTCGGGGTAGCGCTGCGTCAACTGCGCCGCGCGCGACGCGCAGACCACCGGGTTCTTGAAGAAACTACCGGCATTGGGCAGCTCCCGCGGGTCGGGCAGCTTCTCTCGGCGAATGGCACAGATGGCTGAGAAGATCTCCTGCAGATCCGGGCGCTTCGATACACGCTCGGCAAGCACACCGTAACCCAACTGCGGTCGCGGGCGGCGCGAAAGGCGCAGCGCCAGCCGCGTGATCACGACCTGATTGGCCAGCTCGCGCTTGAACACGCTGTCACGGTAGCCGAGCGCACAGGCCGCGGACGTCAGCCGATGGCACTGGCCGTCGCGGCGATCGACGAACTCCACCCAGAGCAGCACATCGCCGAGCTCCACGCCGTAGGCACCGATATTCTGGATCGGCGCGGCCCCGGCAAGACCGGGGATCAGCGCCAGATTCTCGATCCCCCACAGCCCGCGCTCGACGCACGCCGTCACCAGCGCGTGCCAGCCGACGCCAGCCCCCACCTCGACCACCACGCTGTCGCCCTCACCCGGGGTGAAGGTCATATCGGGAAGCTCCGGCACCAGCGTCAGGCCAGAAAGATGCGCCGGCAGCAGCAGGTTGCTGCCACCACCGAGCACGCTCAGCGGCCAGTCGTTGGCGTTGGCCAGGCGCAGCGCCGCGGCGACCGCGGCACTGTCCCGCGCGCACCAGAAGCGCTCGGCGATACACGGCAGTGCCATGGTGTTGGCACGACCGAGATCGCGTGCATATTCGAGCGCCTCGGGCTCACCCATGGGGTGCGACCGACAAGCGCTGGGCAAGGCTCTCGGCCAGGCCGGCCACCGCCGCCTCGATCCGATCGATAGCGAACGTGAATCCCGCCTCACCGCCATAGTAGGGATCGGGCACGTCGCTTTCGGGCTCACCGACATAGTGCAGAAGCCGAGCGACACGTGCTCGGCTAGAAACCGGCGCCAGTGCCAGCGTCTGGGCGAGATTGTCGCCATCCATGACCAGTATCTCGTCGTAGCGGTCGAAATCTTCACGTACCAGCTGGCGGGCACGCAGCTCACTCATATCGATTCCCCGCTCCCGCACCGCACGCTGGGCGCGCAGATCCGGGGGCTGACCGACATGCCAGGCACCGGTGCCACAGGAGTCGACCGCGACCCGCTCGCTCAGACCCAGCTGCGCCAGACGCTGGCGCAGCATGCTCTCGGCAGTCGGTGAACGACAGATGTTACCCAGGCAGACGAACAGCACCCGGTAACTCGGCTCACGTTCAGCCATGTGCCCCCCGGGATGCGAAGTGCTCGCGCACCCGCTCCAGATCCTCCTGGGTGTCCACGCCGCCAGGATAGGGCGAGGTGACGTTGGCGACCTGAATCAGGTGGCCATGCTGCAGCGCGCGCAGCTGCTCGAGCTGTTCGAGCTGCTCCAGCGGCGCCGGCAGCCAGCTCACGTACTCGGCCAGAAAGCCGGCGCGATAGGCGTAGAGCCCGATATGCCGGCGCCAGGCGTCGGTCTCCAGCAGCGTCGGCGGTTGGGTCTTCCAGGCATTGCGATCCCACGGGATCGGCGCGCGAGAGAAGTAGAGGGCGCGTCCGCTGAAGTCGGTGATCACCTTGACCACGTTGGGATTGAACAGCGTCTCCACATCATGGATCGGCTCGGCCAGCGTGGCGATCGAAGCGCGCGGGTCGGCTGCCAGACGCTGCGCCACCAGGTCGATGGCCGCGGCCGGCAGCAGCGGCTCATCGCCCTGCACGTTGACCACCAGAGTGTCGGCTGCCAGCGCCAGCGTCTCGGCGACCTCGGCCAGGCGATCGGTCCCGGAGGGATGATCGCCACGGGTCATCACGACCTCGGCGCCGAACGCCCGCGCCGCAGCCTCGATCCGCGCATCATCGGTGGCGATCACGACCCGTGCGGCAAGACTTTCGCCGGCACGCTGCCATACATGCTGCACCATCGGCAGGCCAGCGATCTCCATCAGCGGCTTGCCGGGCAGCCGGCTCGACCCGTAGCGGGCCGGAATGACGACGACGAATTCACTCATGGTGCCGGCGCCGCCTTGCCGAGTTTCTCCTCGGTGCTCATCACCCGGGCTTCGCTCTCGAGCATCACCGGGATACCGTCACGGATCGGGTAAGCCAACCCGCTGACCGAGCTCTTGAGTTCGTTGCGTTCGCGGTCGAAGGTCAGCTCACTGTGGCTGACGGGACAGATCAGCATCGCTATCAATTCCTTGTCCATGGTCTCTCCTCGTGGCGATTCGGGGCGGACGGGTGTCCGCACAACATGTCTCAGGTGGCCGGCGCCTTCCATCACGGGCGCTCGCCGGCGTGGCGACTAGGATGGCCGCTGCCACTGCTCGACGCGTGCCGTCCACCACCGTTCGAAGCCGGCATCCGGCGCGGCGATCACATCCAGCACCCAGCAGCGCTGGTCGGCGAAGTCGCGACACTTGACCCCATCCTTGGCCGTCATCACGATCGGCCGATCGCCTGCGGGCAGGTCGGTGGCGCTGAAGGCGTGATGGTCGGCGAAGCGATGGGCACGATGCTCCACGCCCAGCGCCGTCAGCGTGTCGAAGAAGCGCTGCGGATGGCCGATCCCCGCCAGCGCCTCCACCGGCGCATCGATGGCGAACGGCGGCGTCTCGATCGGCTGAGTCGCGCCGCTGAGCAGATGGCGCCAGGCGCGCGGACGCACCTGCATGGCGAAACGCGGCACACCGGGTGCGTCGCTCTCGGACAGCGGATCGAGCCCACCGTTACCGATCAACGCATCGACCGCTGCCAAGCGCTCGAGGGGCTCACGCAGGGGGCCGCGTGGCAGGCAATGGCGATTGCCGAAGCCACGCTCGCCATCGACCACCGCGACCTCGAGTGTCCGCCCCAGGGCATAATGCTGCAAGCCATCGTCCGCCAGCAGCACGTTGCAGCCGCACGTCTCGATCAGCGTCTGGGCGGCTCGCGGACGGCGCGGGTCGACCGCCACCGCGACCCCACTCTGCTGTGCCAGCATCAGCGGCTCGTCACCGCTGTGCGCTACCGGCGTCTCGGCGTCGACCAGCAGCGGATAGGCAGGCGCCTTGCCGCCATAGCCACGCGACACGATGCCCGGACGCCAGCCCTGCGCCACCAGCCACTCGGCCAGCCAGGCCACCAGCGGCGACTTGCCGGTGCCGCCCACGCTCAGATTGCCCACTACCACCAGCGGCACCGGCGGCTGCCAGACGCCACGTCGGCCTTGCCGATAGGCCGCACGACGGCGGCGAACGGCGCCGCGGTAGAGCGCCTCGAGGGGCTGGAGCAGCCATAGCCAGGGTGCCCCCTGGTACCAGGCGCGCTCGAGTGGCGTCACGTCTGCTCCTGGAACTGCAGCCGATAGAGTGAGGCGTAGGCGCCCTCCTGTGCCAGCAGCTCGGTGTGGGTACCGCTCTCGATCAGCTCGCCCTGCTCCATCACCACGATGCGATCGGCACGCTCGATGGTCGACAGGCGGTGGGCGATGACAAAGGTGGTGCGCCCCTGGCAGACCGTCTCCAGGGCCTGCTGGATATAGCGCTCGGATTCGGTATCCAGCGCCGAGGTCGCCTCGTCGAGAATCAGTATCGGCGCATCCTTGAAGATCGCGCGGGCAATCGCCAGGCGCTGACGCTGACCACCGGAGAGCATCACGCCATTATCACCGACCAGCGTATCGTAGCCCTGCGGCAGATGCTCAATGAACTCGTGCGCATAAGCGGCCTTGGCGCTGGCGATCACCGATTCTCTCGACGCCTCGGGCGCGCCATAGGCGATGTTCTCGGCGATCGTGGTGTTGAACAGCGTCACCTGCTGCGAGACCAGGGCGATCTGCTGGCGCAGCGGTGACAGCTGGTACTCCTGGATATCGATGTCGTCGATCAGAATGCGCCCGGCTGTGGGCCGATAGAAGCGTGGCAGCAGGCTCATCAGGGTCGACTTGCCACTGCCCGAGCGTCCGACGATGGCCACCATCTGCCCCGCCGGGACTTCCAGGTCGATACCCTTGAGCACCTCGGGCTGCCCCTCGTCATAGGCGAAGCGCACCCGCTCGACGCTCACTCGACCGGCAAGCCGGTGCGGTTCGCGCTGGCCCTCGTCGACCTCGGTCGCCTGCTCGAGCAGGCCGAACAGCTCCTGGGAGGCGGAAAGCCCCTTCTGGATGATGCTGTTGACGTCGGTCAGCGAACGAATCGGCTTGGCCATCAGCGACGCGGCGGTAATGAAGGCGACGAACTCACCGGGGGTCATGGCGTTCATCAGCTCGGGGGCCATGGCCAGCCACACCAGACCCGCCAGGGCCAGCGCCACCAGCAGTTGAATCACCGGGGTGCTGGTGGCCTTGGTCATCGCTTCCTTGATGCTCTGCTCGCGGTTGTAGTTGCTCGCCGCCTCGAAGCGTTGCTTCTCGTACGCTTCGGCACCGTGAGTGCGCACCACGCGATAGCCGGTCAGCGCCTCGGAGGCGACATGCGTGACATCCCCCATCGAGTTCTGAATACGCCGGGAGATGCGCCGAAAGCGTTTACTGGTGTAGCGCACCACCAGCCCGATCAGCGGCGTCACCCCCAGGAAGATCAGCGTCAGCAGCCAGTTGGTCCATAGCAGATAGCCGATCAGGCCGATGACGAAGAGCCCCTCACGGAGGATGACGGTGATCGCGTTGGTGGCCGCACCGGTGACCTGTTCGACATGATAGGTCACGCGCGAGATCAGATGACCGCTGGAGTGCATATCGAAGAAGCGCCCCGGCAGATGCAGCATATGGTTGAAGACGTTGCAGCGCAGCTTGTGCACCACATTACGCGCCACGTTGCTCATGTAGTAGGTACCCAGAAAGGTGCCCACGCCCCGCGCGGCGAACATCAGCACCACGAACAGCGGCAGAAAGTAGCGGAAGTCGGCATCGGGATGCTGGATACCGTCGATCAGCCGCTTCATCATCTCCGCCAGTGCGGTGCTGGAGGCGGCATAGATGGCGTAGCCCACGACTGCCAGCGCAAAGGAGCGCCACTCCGAGTGCACATAAGTGAGAAGGCGTCGATAGAGTGCCCAACTGGAAGCTTGTGACACGGTAACTCCGTTCGACTGGATAGAGAGAGCGTCGCCCGCGAGCATGCGGGCCCAGCAGATAGCCGGGCCAGTGCCGGCGCGGGGCGATCAGCATCAGGCCAGCGACACGCGCCGCGGGCGCATTCAGGGGCTGGATTCTACCCCAACATCCCCGGTGTCGACAGTCGCCCGGCGCGACCAGCCGGGATGCCGCTGGGTCTCGACCTCGATGCCGCTCGCGCTCAACACGAAGCGCACGGCACCGTCGTAGGCGGTGTTCCAGACGCGGCTGCCGGCCGCCAGGAAACGTGCCACTACGGCCTCCCTGGGATGGCCGAAGGGGTTGTGACGGCCACTGCTGAAGACCACCTCACGCGGATGCGTCGCCGCCACGAAGCTCGGTGCCGAGCTGGTGACACTGCCGTGGTGGCCGGCCACGAGCACGTCGATACGCCCCATGCCCAGCTGCGGCAAGAGCTGGTGGCGCTCGATGGCGACCCCGGCGTCACCGGTGATCAGCACCCGCCGCGAGCCGAGCGTGACCAGCAGCACGCAGGAGCGGTCGTTGCGCGGCAGTGACGCCGCTCCCGGCGGCGGCGACAGGAACCGCCAGTCGGCGCCATCCGCATGCCAGGCCTCGCCCGCGACGCACGGACGCGATGGCAGCCCCAGAGTATTGCCCCGCGGCGCCCACCAGCGGTCCACGCGGTGCCGAGCCTGAAGCGCCGGCACGCCGCCGGCGTGATCGCGATCGCTGTGGCTCACCACCACCGCGTCGAAGCGCTGACCCGGCGGCCACAGTAGCGTCAGTGGCATGAAACCGGAGCCAAAGCGCGGCCCGGTATCCACCAGCACGCGCTGGTGACGACTGCGCAGCTCGACCAACTGACCCTGGCCGACGTCGTAGACCGTCACCACCAGCGTATCCGGTGGCAACAGCGGCACGCGCAGCAGGGCCACGCTCACCAGCAGCAGCGCGCTGAACCAGAGCCGCAGCCTGAGGGCGAGACCCGGGAGCAGCCAGAGCACTGCCCATAGCAGCAGCGCCAGGGCCAGCGGCCAGTGCCACCACGCCGCCGGCTGCCACAGCGGCACGATCTGGGCGCTCCAGGTCAGCGCCTCAGCCACGCCCCGGGCCAGCAGATCGAATGGCGCCCACACCCAGCCGGCCAGCGTGGGCCAGGCCACCCAGAGCCAGCCACAGAATCCCAGCGGGACCATCAGACTGCCCACCACAGGCACCGCCAGCAGATTGATCAATGGCGCTGCCGGGGCCAGCCGACCGATGGCGAGCAACACCGCTGCCGCCATCACCGGGGCCAACAACCACTGGGTGCGCAGCAGCGCCAGACACCAGCCGCGTATCCCTCGCGGGCGTGGCCGCCCCGACCAGGCCAGGATCAGCACCGCCACCGCCGTGAAAGAGAGCCAGACGCCCGGACGCCAAGGCGCCATGGGGTCGGCGACCACCACCAGCGCCAGTGCCAACCACCACGCCTGCCACCACCCCGGGGCATGCCGCCCACTGGCCACCCATAGGCCGATCGTGGTCATCAGCACGGCACGCAATGTCGGCGGCGCGAAGCCGGCGAGACTGGCATAGGCGAACGCCGCCAGCGCCGCGCCCACCCATGGCCAGGCAGCCAGCCGCCAGGCAGTGGGAGCGAACCAGCGCGCCAGACGCCGCAACAGCCAAAGCATCAGCGCCGCCACCATGCCCACGTGGAGGCCCGAGATCACCATCAGATGGGTGGTGCCGGTGGCGTTGAGTCGTTCCCAGTCGGCCGCCGTCAGGCCATCACCGGCGCCCAGCGTCAGCGCCGCCAGCCAGCGCTTGCCCAGCGCGCTCATCGGCACCGCAGCCAGACGTTCGAGCGCCACCCGACGCAAAGAGAACGGCGCTGGGGCCAGCCGCCGGGCCGTCTCCTCCGCGCGCACGTAACCCAGGGCATGGATATGTTCCCGGCGCAGCCACGCGGCGTAGTCGAAGGTATCCGGATTGGCGAAGCCCAGCGGCGGGCGCAGACGCGCCGTCAGCGCCCAGCGCTCCCCCATCGCCAAGGAGTTGTCGGCGTACCAGGAGAGGCGCACCTGCCCCAACGGCGGGCAGGCGACAGGCTGCGCCAGCGCCTCGCACCGGGTGACGTGCAGCACGAAGCGGGTACGCCGGCCGTCGCGCTGGAGGCTCTCGACCACACCCTGGAGGCGGAACTCCTGCCCCGCCAGCAGCTCGGGCAATCGCCCTGCCCGGTCATGGACCAGCACCAGCGCGCACCAGGCGGCCACCAGCAGACACAGCCCGCCGCCCGTGAGACTCCAGGCCCCACTGCGCCCCACCCGCCGCCATACAATCGCGCCCAGCAGGAGTGCCGACCCCAATAGCGCCAGCCCCACTCCGGTCACTGCAGGCAGCGCCTCGCCGGCGACGGCACCAGCGATCGCTGCCAGCGCCAGCGGCATCGCCAGACCCGGCCGGCACGCCCACCAGCACGCTGTCATTGCCCGCAGGCACCGGCCGCGGCCGGGTGGTAAAGGCCGCTGCAAGACATGGCGAGCCCTCGGCGTTGTATGGATAATGGTCGCTCTTCGTCCAGCGAGCGGTCTCATGTCTCGTCGATGGTTACAACGCTACATCCCCAGTCAGGAGAGACTGCAGCGCACGCGCTCGCTGCGCTTCATGCACCACATGCTGGGCGACCCCGCGCTGTGGATCCTGTCGCGGCGCAGTGTCGGCAACGCCTGTATGGTCGGCTGTTTCTCGGCGATGCTGCCGATTCCGTTCCAGATGGTGCTGGCGGCCTTCGGTGCCTACTGCTTCCGCGGCAACCTGCCGCTCTCGGTGAGCCTGGTGTGGATGACCAACCCGCTCACCATGCCGGTCGTGTTCTACTTCAACTATCGGGTCGGGGCCTGGGTCATGGACTACCCGGCACGCCAGGTGCCCGATCACATCAGCACCGCCTGGATCGCCGGACAGATGGCGCATATCGTGGTGCCGCTGTTCGTCGGCTCGCTGCTGGTCGGGCTGGTGCTGGCGCTCTCGAGCAACCTGCTGGTACGCCTGATCTGGCGCTGGCAGATCGCGCGGAGCTGGCGCCGTCGAGCACGCCATCGCGCCCGGCGTCAGCGCCACTGAACGCGGTACCTGCTTCGCCCGGTGATGACTCGCGCGCCCGTCCCAAAACGACGCCGCCCTGAACGATTGATCGTCCAGGGCGGCGCGTCTCTTTAGCCGGGATGTGTGATGGCGACGTCAGGCGGGGGTCAGTCGTCCCTTGTCGAGACGCAGCTTGCGATGCTGATGATCGGCGACCGCCGGATCATGGGTGACCACCACGAAGGCGCACTCGGTGCTCGAAGCCAACTCATCCATCAGGGCGAGGATATTGGACGCGGTGGTCTGGTCCAGGTTGCCGGTGGGCTCGTCCATCAGCACCAGGCTAGGATCGGTGACCAGCGCTCGCGCGATCGCCACGCGCTGGCGCTCACCGCCGGAGAGCTCGCCGGGCTTGTGATCCCCGCGCGGCGCCATACCCACACGGGTCAGCAGCTCGAGCGAGCGCTTCAACGCCACCTTGCGCGATTGCCCGCGGATGATCAGCGGCAGCGCCACGTTCTCGGCCGCGGTGAACTCCGCCAGCAGGTGGTGGAACTGATAGACGAAACCGACGTAGCGATTGCGGAAACGCCCCAGCGCCGCCTCGCCGAAACCCGCCAGCGACCGTCCGCCGATCACCACCTCGCCACCGCTGGGGCGATCGAGCCCCCCCAGCAGGTTGAGCAGCGTGGTCTTGCCCGAGCCCGAGCTGCCCACCACCGCCACACGCTCGCCCGCCGCGACCTGCAGATCGAGATGGTCGAGCACGGTGATGTCCTGCGGCCCCTCGCTGTAGATCCGGGTCAACTGGCGGCAATCCAGCATCGGCTCACCGCGTGCCACTCCCGACGCGCGGTCGATGGATACATCACTCATAGCGCAGCACCTCCGCGGGCTGGATTCGGGCCGCCCGCCAGGCGGGATAGAGCGTCGAGATGAAGGTCAGCACGAACGCGCTGGAGACGATCACCCAGACATCGTCCCACTCCAGTCGCGACGGCAGATAGCTGATGAAATAGACGTTGGGGTCGAGGAACTGGATACCGGTCACCGACTGGAACCAGGCGATGATATCGGACACGCTCAGCGCCAGCGCAATGCCCGCGACCACCCCGAGCACGATGCCGATGATGCCGATCGCCAGCCCCTGGACCACGAAGATGCCCATGATCGAGCGTGGCGTCGCGCCAATGGTGCGCAGGATGGCGATATCGGCGTGCTTGTCGGTGACCACCATCACCAGCGTCGAGACGATATTGAACGCCGCCACGGCGACGATCACCATCAGCAGCAGGCCGATCATGTGCTTCTCCATCTGGATCGCCTGGAACAGATTGCCGTGGGTGTAGGTCCAGTCCAGCCCGCGGTAGCCGGCCCCCAGAGAGCTGACGATATCGCGGGTCACAGGGCCGGCCTTGAACAGATCGTCGAGCTCCAGGCGCAGGCCGTCGACCTTGTCGCCGAGACGCGCCAGCGCTTGCATATCCTCGATGTTGGCGTAGGCCAGATTGGCGTCGAGATCGGCCCCGACCTTGAAGATGCCACTGACGGTGAAGCGCTTGAGTCGCGGGAATACGCCGCCCGGGGTGATCGAGGCCTCAGGCACCAGCAGGGTCACGCGGTCGCCGACCCCCACGCCCAGATTGCGCGCCAGCAGGTCGCCCAGGATCACGTTCCAGCTACCCGGGGTCAGATCATCGAGAGAACCGGCCTGCATGTGCTGGCCGATGATCGACACCTTGCGCTCGTACTCGGGCTGGATACCGGTCACCAGCGCCCCCTGGGTGCGCCCGGCGGCGGAGAACATGCCCTGCTGCTGTACGTAAGGCGCTACCGCAACGACGTCACGATGCTGGCTCACTCGCTCAGCCAGCGCCTTCCAATCGCGCATGCCGCCCTGCTGCTCGATGCGCGAATGCGGCACCATGCCCAGCACCCGGGTGCGTAACTCGTGATCGAAACCGTTCATCACCGAGAGCACCAGAATGAGCACCGCCACACCCAGGGCCAGGCCCAGCATCGAGGTCAGCGAAATGAAGGAAATGAAGTGGTTCCGGCGTTTGGCCCGCACGTATCGCAGGCCCACCAGAAAGGGTAAACGGTCGAGCATCAGGTTGGCTTCCTTGTCAGCAGCGCCTCATGTTACGGGTTTTGATGCGCCCCGCAAACGCTGGATAGGCGTCGCAATCACGCATCATGACCGGCCGCGTGCGATGACTTGTCCGGTAACCGTAAAAGGCTAGACTAGCGACCAAGGCTGAGACGCCGCCAGCCCGCCCGTGGTTCCCCAAGCGCGCCGCCAAATCGCGCTTGCATCGCGCCGGGCAAGTCCTAAAATGCCGCGTCCCCCGGCATCCATGCCATCAATCGCCGCCGCGCGCCCTGGAGACCGCCTTGACCCTGCGCCTGCTTCCGGAGTGGCATCCCCAGGATGCCGTGCAACTGACCTGGCCCACGCCCACCAGCGACTGGGCACCGCTGCTCGACACCATCGAAGCGACGCTGGAAACGATGGTGGTGGCGATCGCTCGCTATCAGCCGGTGCTGGTGTGCGTCCACGACGCCGCCCAGCGTGAGCGCCTGACGCAACGCTTCGACGCCCTCGGCGTCGATCCCGGGCGACGCGCCCTGATCATCGCCGACAGCGACGACACCTGGGCCCGCGACCATGGCCCGATCGCGGTCTCCCGCGATGGCGCAATCACCCTGCTCGACTATGTCTTCACCGGCTGGGGCGGCAAGTTCGAAGCGGCACGCGACGACCGGCTCAGCCGCGCGCTGGCCGCCCAGGGCGTGTTTCAGGTACCGCTCGAGAGCCAGGATCTGGTGCTCGAGGGCGGCGCCATCGAAAGCGATGGCGAGGGCACGCTGCTGACCACCAGCGCCTGCCTGCTCAATCCCAACCGCAACCCGCACCTCGATCGCGATGCGGTCGAGACGCGTCTATGCCGGGATCTCGGCGCCTCGCGCGTGCTGTGGCTGGAGCATGGCCATCTCGAGGGTGATGACACCGATAGCCATATCGATACCCTGGCGCGCTTCTGCGACGCGGCGAGCATCGCCTATGTGCGCTGCGACGACCCCACCGACCCGCACTACGCCGAGCTCGCCGCCATGGAGCGTGAGATCAAGGCGCTGCGCCGCGAGGATGGCTCGCCCTATCGGCTGTTCGCGCTCCCCTGGCCCAAGCCCTGCCACGATCCCGACGACGGGCACCGCCTGCCGGCCACCTACGCCAACTTCCTGATCATCAATGGCGCGGTGCTGGTACCGACCTACGGCGACGCGGCCGACTTTCGTGCCCTGGAGGTACTGAAGGCGGCCTTCCCCGACCGCGATCTGATCCCGATCGACTGTCGCGCCGTAATCCGCCAGCATGGCAGCCTGCACTGCCTGACCATGCAGTTGCCACACGGGGCGCTCGCACCCACGCTGTTGGCAGCGGACGCCGGCTGAATCCTGCGTCGATCAACCGCGCTTCAGCGCTATCGCCATGACTTCATGGCACCACATCGTCACCACGTCCCACCACAAGGAGGGAGCATGTCGAAGACACTCAAGGTCGGCCTGGTTCAACAGCAGGCGTGGCCCGACAAGCAGCAGAGCCTCGCCACCAGTACCGCGGGCGTGCGCGAACTCGCCGCACAGGGCGCCGAGCTGGTGCTGCTGCAGGAGCTGCACGCTACGCACTACTTCTGCCAGTGCGAGGACGCGGACCTGTTCGATCTGGCAGAACCGCTGGACGGCCCCACCTCCCAGGCGCTGGCGGAGCTTGCGCGCGAGCTCGATATCGTCATCGTCGGCTCGATCTTCGAGCGCCGCGCCGCCGGGGTCTATCACAACACGGCGGTGGTCATGGATCGCGCCAAGGGCCGCGTGGGCCACTACCGCAAGATGCATATCCCCGACGATCCGGGCTTCTACGAAAAGTTCTATTTCACCCCCGGCGACGGCGACGACCGTCAGGGCTTCGAACCGATCGACACCTCGGTGGGTCGCCTCGGCGTGCTGGTGTGCTGGGATCAGTGGTATCCGGAAGCCGCGCGTCTGATGGCGCTGGCGGGTGCCGACCTGCTGCTCTACCCCACGGCGATCGGCTGGCATCCGCCGGATGACCAAGCCGAGAAGCAGCGCCAGAAGGATGCCTGGACCCTGATCCAGCGCGCCCACGGCGTGGCCAACGGCCTGCCGGTGGTGGTCGCCAACCGGGTCGGCCATGAGCCGGACCTGACCAAGGTGAGCGACGGCATCGACTTCTGGGGCGGCAGCTTCATCTGCGGTCCGCAGGGCGAACTGCTCGCCCACGCCGGCGAGGAGAGCGAGAATCTCCTGGTCGAGCTGGACCTGCACCGCAGTGAGCACGTGCGCCGCATGTGGCCCTACCTGCGCGATCGCCGTGTCGACGCCTACGGCGACCTGACCAAGCGCTATCGCGACCGCTGAACGATCGCGTGCACCATACGGCCGGCCGTGCTTCCGTCACGGTCGGCCGGCGCCCTCCCGGTCGAAGATATCCCCCGCCCACAGCGCCCCAACGGATCATGCCCTGCGAGTTCGCCCCCGGATGTCGCCGCAGAAGCCAGCCATCGGCAACCGTGCACATGTATCCCGCCTGCCAAGGCTTTAAGCCCAGCGCTCCCACAGTCGATGGACACACACCAAGATAACGGTATAAATTGATCCAAACCGTTCTGGAGGCGATCATGGAACTGCAATACCGGCTGCTGGCCGAGCTGGAGTCGGACTTCGACGAGCTGATCGACGCCACCGATCGGCTCGCCAGCACCTACACCGCCGCACCGACGCCCGCCTGGGCGCTGGGCGATGCCCCCGTCGACGCCACCTGGCTGCGCCGCGCGCTGACCGACTTCTGGTACCAGGACGGTCAGGACGGGCGCGAAACACGCAACTATATCGGGCTGATCGTCGCCGGCCCCGAACTGATGAGCGCCGTCGAGGCGGTCAACGCCGCCAAGGCGCGCTTCGCCGCCACCCTCAAGCACATCCGCGAAGCCGCGCCGCGGCTGGTGCCCGAAATCAAGGCGGTGCTGCCCTTCCGCCATCCAGCACTGCACGACCATCTGCGCGGCCAGGGACTGGCGCGGTTGCACCTCAAGCAGTGCTGGCGCCAGCTGCCGATCGCCGACGCCCCGCTCTCCCGAGTGCGCCTGGCATGGTATACCAGCGGGCGCTCGATCAAACGCCTGAGCGTGGCCGAAGCCGAAGCGCGGCTGGCACGCATGGATACCGCCGGGGCCCATATCCGCATCCAGTTGCGCAAGCTGGGCGATATTCCCAGCGACGAGCCGCTGGCACAGATCCAGAATCAGGCCCCGGTGATGCGCGCCAACCTGTTCTTCCGTGAAGCCCTGGCGGATGGCCGTCAGCGACGCGCCATGAACCTGCCGCTGCCGCTGTTCATCCCCGACCCGGCCCTCAGGCTACCCGATCACAACGCCCCACCGCTGCGGCCGCCGGCGAGCCGCACCCGGGCCAAGCGTTCGGACCAGCGCCTGGAGGACGACCCCTTCCTGCCCAGCCTGCGGGTCTACCGCTACCGCAATCCGGCACTGCAGCTGGCCGAAGCGCGCGAGCGACAGGCGCGCGACAGCGCCGCGCAAGAGGTAGAAACGCCAGCGCCCGGCGACAAGGCCGGGCGCTGAGGAAGACCATTGGCCACGCGCGTCAGAACAGCCGGTTGAGCCCGTTCTGCGCGGCGATGCGATAGGCCTCGGCCATGGTGGGATAGTTGAAGGTGGTATTGATGAAGTAGCGCAGGGTATTGGCCTCACCCTTCTGCTGCATGATCGCCTGACCGATGTGCACGATCTCGGAGGCCTGGTCACCGAAGCAGTGGATGCCGAGGATCGCCAGGGTCTCACGGTGGAACAGGATCTTGAGCATGCCGGCGGTGTCGCCGGTGATCTGTGCCCGGGCGGTATCCTTGAAGAACGCCTGGGCCACCTCGTAGGGCACCTTGGCCTCGGTCAGCTCGCGCTCGGTCTTGCCCACCGAGCTGATCTCCGGAATGGTGTAGATACCGGTAGGAATGTCATCGACGAAGCGGAAATCGCCCCCCAGGAACTCGTCACTGGCGTTGCGCCCCTGGTCGTAGGCAGCGCTGGCCAGGCTCGGCCAGCCGATCACGTCGCCCACCGCGTAGATATGCGGGATCGCGGTGCGGTAGTGATCGTCGACCTGCAGCTGGCCGCGGCCGTTGGGCTCGAGGCCGATCGTCTCCAGGCCCAGTTCGTCGGTGTTGCCGGTGCGCCCGTTGGCCCACAGGAAGGCGTCGGCGCGCAGCCGCTTGCCCGATTCGAGATTGACCACCACCCCCGATTCGTCACCCTCGACGCTGCGGTACTCCTCGTTGTGCCGGATCAGCACGCCGTTGTTGCGCAGCTCGTAGGAGAGCGCGTCGCTGATCTCATCATCCAGGAACGACAGCAGCCGCTCACGGGTATCGATCAGATCGACCTTGACCCCGAGCCCGGAGAAGATCGAGGCGTACTCGGAGCCGATCACCCCGGCGCCGTAGATGATCAGCGTGCGCGGGGTGTGCGACAGGCCGAGTACGGTGTCCGAACAGTAGATACGCGGATGGCGGAAATTGACGTCCGCCGGCCGGTAGGGGCGCGAGCCGGTGGCGATCACGAACTGGCGTGCGCTCAGCTCTTCGACCCCTTCGTGGTTGTCACGTACCACTACGGTGTTCTCGTCACGGAAACGCGCGGTGCCGAAGAACAGGTCGATGCGGTTGCGCGAATAGAACTTGGTACGCAGCTCGACCTGCTGGTCGATGGTGACACGCGAACGCTCGAGCACCTTGGGAAACGAGAACCAGCGCGGCTCGCCGATATCGCGGAACATGCGGTTGGTGTTGAACTGCATGATCTGCTTGACCTGATGCCTCAACGCCTTGGAGGGGATCGTGCCCCAGTGGGTGCAGTTCCCGCCTACCGACGACTGTCGCTCGACCACCGCGACCCGCTGGCCGTGCTTGGCCGCATTGATGGCGGCGCTCTCCCCGGCGGGACCCGAACCGATCACGACGACATCGTAGTTGTAGACTGCCATGGGTTTCGCCTGCTCCTTGACTTGGCTGATTCTGAAGATGGTGGGGAAAACGCCGGCGCGGTCGTCATCGCGACCGCACCGGACCGCCAGTCGGCGGGTAGCTACTCTCAGTACAGAGCGCCTTTCACACCCGTTGGACGCAATGGACTCATCCGGGTGGCAGAGGCTTCGGAAACAAGCGCCTAGACCGCCATGCGGCGCGCCGACTCAGCGCTTGACGGCGTCGTAGCCAAGATCGGCGCCGCGGTTCTCGTCGCTACGTCGACGTGCGCCGACCGCGTTCTTGCGGCTCTCCTCCTCGCACACCTGGTCGTTGCCGCCGCATATCTCACAGCCATTCTTCAACCCCAGGGTATTGAGCCCCCCGCAGGAACCGCTGATCGGCTTGCGCCCCAGGATGACCCCGATCGCCATGCCGGCGACCAGCAGCAGCATGAGCGCGAAAGCCAGAATCCAGATCGTCATGATTGCGTCTCCTCATCGGTGTCCGCGAGATAGGCCTGAAAGGCGTCGGACACCCGCGTCTCGAACCCGTCGGCCGTCTTGACCACCAGATAGACCGCGAGCTTCTCCCGCTGTGCCATCTCAAGGCCCGCCTCGGGACCGAGCACATCGACCGCCGTGGCCAAGGCGTCCGCAGTCATGCAGTCGGCGGCGATGACCGTTACCGAGACCAGATGATGCTTGATCGGCCGTCCGGTGCGCGGATCGATGGTGTGTGAATAGCGCTCGCCGTCGTCCTCGAAGTAGTTGCGATAGTCCCCCGAGGTGGCGACGGCGGCGGCGTCGAGTTCAATGATACGCTGCACGCTGCGCTCGTACGAGAGCGGCTTTTCCACCGCGACCCGCCAAGGCTCTCCGCCAGGCTTGTCGCCGTGGGTGCGGATCTCGCCGCCGACCTCGACCAGATAGCGCTCCACCCCGGCGGCCTCGAGCGCCCGGGCCGCCTGATCGACACCATATCCCTTGGCGATCCCCGAGAGATCGACATAGACCGGCTTGGTCTTGGTCAGGGTGTTGCCATCGAGCTGCAGCGCGCGGTAGTCCACCGCCTCCAGCGCCTGAGCGATCTGGGCGTCGTCCGGCACCCGATCAGGGTGCTTGTCGGGGCCGAACCCCCACAGGTTGACCGCACTGCCCACGGTGACATCGAAGGCGCCATCGGAGAGCTTGCCGATGCGTATCGCCTCGCGGATCACCGCCGCGGTCTGCGGCGACAGGGTGAAGGGCTCGCCCACCGGCGTGCGGTTGAAGCGCGACAGTTCCGAGTCGGGCTTGTAGGTCGACATCAGCTGGTCGACCTGATTGAGCGCCGCCTTGACCGAGCTCTCGATCTGCGCCAGCTGGGCGTCGTCGTAGTCGCCGTAGAAGGTGATATGAAAGCCGGTGCCGTAGATCGGCCCTTCGAGCCGATAGGCCTGCGCTTCACGCTGGCACCCGGCCAGCGCCACGGCCATCGCCATGACCAACGACAGCAGGGCCAACCCCCGAAGGATTGGCCCTGCCATCTTGCGCGTGGGTCGCGGCGTCATCCGCCGAAATCATCCAGCATGATGTTCTCGGGCTCGACCCCGAGATCGGTGAGCATCTTGATCACCGAGGCGTTCATCATCGGCGGCCCGCACATGTAGTACTCGCAATCCTCCGGCGCCGGATGGTCCTTGAGATAGTTCTCGTAGAGGACGTTATGGATGAACCCGGTCGGCCCTTCCCAGTTGTCCTCCGGCTGCGGATCGGAGAGCGCCAGGTGCCAGTCGAAGTTGTCGAACTCCTCGGCCAGCTGGTCGTACTCTTCGTTGTAGAAGGTCTCACGCCAGGAGCGCGCACCGTACCAGAACGACATCTTGCGCTTGGACTTGAGGCGCTTGAGCTGGTCGAAGATATGGCTGCGCATCGGCGCCATACCGGCACCACCGCCAATGAAGACCATCTCGGCGTCGGTGTCCTTGGCGAAGAACTCACCGAACGGCCCCATCACCGTGACCTTGTCACCCGGCTTGAGACTGAACACGTAGGTCGACATCAGCCCCGGCGGATGGCTCGACTTGGGCGGCGGCGTGGCGATACGGATATTGAACTTGAGAATACCCTTCTCTTCCGGGTAGTTCGCCATCGAGTAGGCGCGGATGACCTCCTCGTCGTTCTTGTGCGAGATGTCGAACAGTCCGAACTTCTCCCAGTCGCCCCGGTACTCCTTCTCGATATCGAAGTCGGAGAACTTGACGTCGTAGGGAGGCGCCACCAGCTGCACGTAGCCGCCGGCGCGGAAGGCCACTTCCTCTCCCTCGGGCAGCTTGAGGTTGAGCTCCTTGATGAAGGTGGCGACGTTGGGGTTCTCGATGACCTCGCACTCCCACTTCTTCACCCCGAAGACCTCGTCGGGCACCCGGATCTTCATGTCCTGCTTCACCGGCACCTGACACGAGAGACGCCAGCCCTCGTTCTTCTCGCGCATGGTGAAGTGCGACTCCTCGGTGGGCAGGATCGAGCCACCGCCCTCCTCGACCCGGCACTTGCACTGGGCGCAGGTACCGCCGCCGCCGCACGCCGACGACAGGAAGATGCCATTGGCGGCCAGCGTCTGCAGCAGCTTGCCGCCGGCCTGGGTGGTCACGGTGTTGTCGGGATCGCCATTGATCTCGATCGCTACGTCGCCGCTGCTCACCAGCCGCGAGCGCGCGGCCAGGATCACCGCGACCAGACCCAGCACGATCACGGTGAACATGACGACGCCGAGCACGATGATAGATGTATCGACCATGTCGGTTTCCTATTTGCCTAGATTGCGTTGGGCGTCAGAGCTGGATGCCGGAGAAGGACATGAAGCCCAGCGACATCAGACCGGCCGTGATGAAGGTGATGCCGAGACCCTGCAGGCTCGCCGGCACGTCACTGTACTTGAGCTTCTCACGGATACCCGCCAGCGCCATGATCGCCAGCGCCCAGCCGGCGCCGGCGCCGGCGCCGTAGATCACCGACTCGCCGAAGGTGTAGTCGCGCTGCACCATGAACAGCGACGCCCCCATGATGGCGCAGTTGACCGTGATCAGCGGCAGGAAGACCCCCAGCGCGTTGTAGAGCGCAGGCACGAACTTGTCGAGGAACATCTCGAGGATCTGCACGATCGCCGCGATCACGCCGATGTAGCTCAGAAGCCCCAGGAAGCTGAGGTCGATCTTGTCGGCGCCGGGAATGCCGGTCCAGCTCAGCGCGCCCGCCTTGAGCAGATAGTTGAGGATCAGGTTGTTCATCGGCACCGTGATGGTGAGTACCACCACGACCGCGATGCCCAGGCCGATGGCCGAGGAGATCTTCTTCGACACGGCGAGGAAGGTACACATGCCGAGGAAGAAGGCCAGCGCCATGTTCTCGACGAAGACCGCCTTCACGAACAGGCTAACGTAGTGCTCAAACATTGGCGGTCTCCTTGATCTTGGCCTTGCTGTTGGCAACGATGCGGTATTCGGTCTTCTCGACCTGCTCCGGGTTGAACCAGCGCAGTATCCAGATGAACAGGCCGATGACGAAGAACGCCGACGGCGGCAGCAGCATCAGGCCGTTGGGGACGTACCAGCCGCCGTTCTGCACCGTCGGCAGCACGGTCATGCCGAACACGCTGCCCGAGCCCAGCAGCTCACGCACGAAGCCGACGATCAGCAGGATCACGGCGTAGCCGAGACCGTTGCCGACCCCGTCCAGGAAGCTCATCACCGGCCCGTTCTGCATGGCGTAGGCCTCGGCCCGCCCCATGACGATACAGTTGGTGATGATCAGGCCAACGAACACCGACAGCTGCTTGGACATGTCATAGGCGTAGGCGCGCAGCACCTGATCGACCACGATCACCAGCGAGGCGATGATCGTCATCTGTACGATGATGCGGATCGACGACGGAATATGGCTGCGGATCAGCGAGACGAACAGGTTCGAGAACGCGGTTACCGCGATCACCGCCAGCCCCATGACCAGCGACACGCTCATCGAGTTGGTCACTGCCAGCGCCGAACAGATCCCCAGCACCTGCAGTGCGATGGGGTTGTTCTTGAACACCGGCGAGAGAACGACGTCTCTTACGGAGTCTTTGGCCATGGTCACGCGCCTCCTTGGGAATCGTGGTGGAACCGAGCGAGATAGGGCGCGAAGCCTTCGTCACTCAGCCAGAACCGCAACATGTTGGTGACACCGCGGCTGGTCAGCGAGGCACCCGACAGCGCATCGACCTGATACTCGCCGCTGGCGCCGCCTTTCACGAGATGGATCCGGGGGTCCTGATAGTCGCCGTCGGCGTAGATCTTCTTGCCGTCCCACTTGGCCTTCCAGCGCGGGTTGTCCACCTCGCCGCCGAGTCCGGGGGTCTCGGACTGATCATAGTAGGATAGCCCGACGATGGTATTGCCGTCGCCGCGCACCGACAGGAAGCCCTCCATCAGGCCCCACAGCCCCTGGCCGCGGATCGGCAGCACGATCTGCTCGGGGTCGTCGGGATTGCCGACCAGATAGACCGTGGCGTAGTTCTCCTGGCGCCCGATACCGGCCAGATCCTGCTCGCCGGACAGGGTGCGCGAGGTCGCCGGGTCCTTGGCCGCTTCGAACTGGTCATAGGTCTCGGGGTCGAGATTGTCGGCGTACTTGCCGGTCTTCAGATCGACCACCCGCGGGGTGATCAGCTCGGCGTACTTCTCGTCGACGTTGTCACCCGGCTTGTAGAGCTCGGTCACCTGCAGGATGTTGGACTTGCGGTCCAGCTCCTGATTCTGCACCTGCTTGGGCTTGAGCACCACCGCGGCGGACGAGACCACCACGGAGCACACCACGCAGAGCGAAAATGCCACGATGAGTGTCTTCTTGATCGAGTTGTTGCTCGCCATCAGACAGCCTCCTTCTCGGCGGGCAGCACGGCCGCCAGGCGCTTCTGGCGCCGCTTGACGTTGGCCTGCACGAAGATGTGATCAATGAGCGGCGCGAACAGGTTGGCGAACAGGATCGCCAGCATGATGCCTTCGGGGAACGCCGGGTTGACGACGCGGATGAGCACCGTCATCACGCCGATCAGTGCGCCGAAGATCAGCTTGCCCGGGTTGGTCATGGAAGCCGACACCGGGTCAGTGGCCATGAACACCATACCGAAGGCGAAGCCACCCAGCACCAGATGCCAGTACCACGGCATCGCGAACATCGGGTTGCTGTCGGAGCCGATGACGTTGAACAGCGACGCGGTCGCGGCCATGCCCAGCAGCACGCCCAGCATGATGCGCCAGGAAGCGATACGCGTCAGCAGCAGCACCGCCGCGCCGAGCAGGATTGCCAGGGTCGAGGTCTCGCCCATGGAGCCCATGATGAAACCGAAGAAGGCGTCCAGCCAGCTGTACTGCTGGTGCAGGCCGTCCATGCCGTTGAGCGCGGCGTTGGAGAGCGCAGTCGCGCCGGTGTAGCCATCGGCCGGCACCCATACGCTGTCGCCGGAAATCTGCGCCGGGTAGGCGAAATAGAGGAAGGCACGGCCGGTCAGCGCCGGGTTGAGGAAGTTCTTGCCGGTGCCGCCGAAGATCTCCTTGCCGATCACTACGCCGAAGCTGATGCCCAGCGCCACCTGCCACAGCGGAATGGTCGCCGGCAGGGTCAGCGCAAACAGCACCGAGGTGACGAAGAAGCCTTCGTTGACCTCATGCCCGCGCTTGACCGCGAACAGCACTTCCCAGAAGCCGCCGACCACGAAGGTGACGAAGTAGACCGGCAGGAAGAAGGTCGCGCCGAGTACGAAATTGGCCCAGATGCTGCCGGGATCGTGGCTGCCGGCCAGGGCCATGGTGATGGCCTCGCGCCAGCCGCCCATGGCCTGGAAGCCGTCGGCGATGGCCATATTGGCCTGATAGCCGGCGTTGTACATGCCGAAGAACATCGCCGGGAAGGTGCACAGCCACACCGTGATCATGATGCGCTTCAGGTCGATGCCGTCGCGCACGTGCGTCATGCTCTTGGTGACGCTGGGTGGCGAATAGAAGATCGTGTCCACCGCCTCGTAGAGGGCGTAGAACTTCTCGTACTTCCCGCCCTTCTCGAAATGAGGCTCCAGCTTGTCGAGCGTGTTACGAATCCCCATCGTCAGGCCTCTTTCTCGATCATGGTCAGGTTGTCACGCAGGATCGGTCCGTACTCGTACTTGCCCGGGCACACATAGGTGCAGAGCGAGAGATCCTCTTCATCCAGTTCGAGACAGCCGAGCTGCATGGCCGTCTCGATGTCGCCGACGATCAGCGAGCGCAGCAGCTGCGTGGGCAGGATGTCCAGCGGCATGACTTTCTCGTAGGCACCGATCGGTACCATGGCGCGCTCGGAGCCATTGGTCGACGTGTTCGGCGCGTAGTTGGGCAGGCCCAGGAACTGGGAGACGTAGATGCCCATCACCGAGTGGCGATTGCGTCCCGGCGAGAGCCAGCCCATGAAGGCACGCTTGTTGCCCTCTTCGAGCAGCGAGAACTGGTTGTGGAAACGGCCCAGGAACTGGCGGCTGCCCTCGCACTGGCTGCCACCGAAGACCGACCCCGAGATCACCCGGGTGTCTTCCGGCTTGGCGATCTCGCCATCGAGCAGTTCGCTGCTGCTGGCACCGAGACGCGTGCGCACCAGCCGCGGGTTGTTGGCGCGCGGGCCACCGATCGCCACCACGCGGCTGGTATCGAGCACGCCATCGGCGAACAGCTTGCCCACCGCGATCACGTCCTGGTAGCCAAGATGCCAGACCTGGCGCTGCAGGCCGACCGGCGACAGGTGATGAATGTGGGTTCCCACCAGACCGGCGGGATGCAGACCGTCGAAGCCCTCGGCCTGGATACCCTCCAGCTCGTCACCCGGGAGCTGCGTCGAACCGCGGCGGCACACGAACACCTTGCCCGGGGTCAGGTGACGCAGCGCCTGCAGACCGTGGCGGAACGCCTCGGCATCGGCATCGATGACCACCTTGGGGTCCGCCGCCAGCGGATGGGTGTCGATCGCGGTGACGAAGAGATCGGCAGGCACCGCGTCGAGTTCCGGGGTACGCGAGAACGGGCGTGCGCGCAGCGCAGTCCACAGCCCCGACTCGACCAGCTGCTCGACCACCTGCTCGCGCGACAGGCTCGCCAGCGCGTCGGCGCCGTGGGCGGTGAAGCTCACGCTCTGCTCGTCTTCGTCGAGCTTGATCACCACCGACAGCAGACGCCGCTTTTCACCGCGATGGATGGCCACCACCTCGCCCGCACCGGGCGCGGTGAAACGCACACCTGCCACCTTCTTGTCGGTGAACAGCAGCTGGCCCCGCTTGACGCGGTCGCCCTCGCGAACCTCCATGGTCGGCTTCATGCCGACGTAGTCGGTCCCGAGCAGCGCCACGTGACGCACGGCTCGTCCGGCGTCGATACGCTGCTCCGGGGCCCCCGCGATGGGGAGATCCAGGCCTCGTTTGACTTCGATCATAGTCTCGCCCAGTTATCGAATCTGATTGACGTAAGGAAAGAGTTTCGACGGACGCCGAGGCACCCCCGCTCGACCGCGGCAGCGCCGTGGAGTCAGGAGACAGCGTCACGGACTTCGAATGCTTTTCTTATCAGAAAGGGTGACTTCCATGACCCGTGCGCGGCACGGACCACGCCAAAAAACGCGCACCAGTATAATGAGACAGGCCTCGAAAGACCACTCATGCCGTCCCTTCACCCCGGCCGCCACAACGAAAAAGTCCCGACGGCGTCGGGACTTGTATAAGACCAAAGTCTAAATGGAACCGCACTGGCGGCACCCGCCTCAGGGAGTGGCCGGCAGGTAGCGATGGCGCACGTTGGACATGTGCTGGAGGATGCGCACCACCTGGCAGCTGTAGCCGAACTCGTTGTCATACCAGACGTAGAGCACCGCGTGCTTGTCATTGGCGATGGTCGCCTTGGCGTCGATCACCCCGGCGTGGCGGTTGCCGACGAAGTCCGACGACACCACCTCAGGGGAGTCGACGTAGTCGATCTGCTTGTGCATCGGCGAGTGCAGCGCGGTCTGGCGCAGGTAGGCGTTGAGCGCCTCGCGCTCGGTGCCACGTGCCAGGGTCAGGTTGAGGATCGCCATCGAGACGTTGGGGGTGGGCACGCGGATGGCGTTGCCGGTGAGCTTGCCGGAGAGTTCGGGCAGTGCCTTGGCCACCGCCTTGGCCGCACCGGTCTCGGTCAACACCATGTTGAGCGGCGCGCTGCGCCCGCGGCGGTCGCCCTTGTGATAGTTGTCGATCAGGTTCTGGTCGTTGGTGTAGGAGTGCACCGTCTCGACATGGCCGTGAACGATGCCGAATTCGTCGTCCATCGCCTTGAGCACCGGCACGATGGCGTTGGTGGTGCACGAGGCGGCCGAGACGATGCGGTCGTCATCGCCGATCGTGGTGTGGTTGATGCCATGCACCACGTTCTTGAGATCGCCCTTGCCCGGTGCGGTCAGCAGCACCTTGGCCACGCCCTTGGCGGCCAGGTGCTGGGAGAGCCCTTCACGGTCACGCCACTTACCGGTGTTGTCGACGACGATGGCACGGTCGATGCCGTAGGCGGTGTAGTCGATCTCGGCCGGGGAGTCGGCATAGATGATCTGGATCACATGGCCGTTGGCGATCAGCGCCTGACGCTCACGGTCGATGTCGATCGAGCCCGAGAAGGGCCCGTGGACCGAGTCACGGCGCAGCAGACTGGCGCGCTTCTCGAGATCGTCACTGCTGCCGCGAACCACGATCGCCCGCAGCCGCAGCAGGTTGCCGCCACCGGCCTTCTCGATCATGATCCGCGCCAGAATGCGGCCGATACGGCCGAAACCGTAGAGCACCACGTCCTGGGGCTCGCCGCCCATGCCGCTGGCGTCGTGGCCGCCGATGATGTCGGCCAGCTCACGCTGGAGGAAGGCGCGCACATCAGGCTCGCCGGCATGCTTGAACGCCACCGCCAGACGCCCGATGTCGATATGCGCCGGCCCCAGGTCGAGCTCGGTCATGGCGCGCACCATGGGCAGCGTGTCCGCCACCGTCAGCTCGGTCCCCTCGACCTTGCGCACGTAGCGATGGTTCTTGAGGATGCGAGTCACCGAACGGTTGATCAGCGAGCGCCCGAACAGCGACGGGATCACGTTGTACTGGCGGTAGAGCTTGCCCAGCAGCGGGATCATCTCTTCCGCCTGCGCTTCGTTGTCCTGCCACTGTTGAAAAACGTGCTCGAGCTGTTGCTGACTCACGGCCGGTTCTCTCTTCTGTGTCATCGTCGTCGATCGCCGGAGCGGCCCTCTCCGCCACCCCGGCTCGTCCAAAAACCCGAGCATTATCGGTAACCTACGAGACGAGCCGCAATCACTGCGTAGTCGCAAGCGTTGTAGTTTGACTACAGGCGAGCGTGCCGGTGGCAGCCGCGTCCCCCTCGCGCCTGCCCCCTGCTATCATGAAGGACCGTCGCGCGGCGGCCGCCGCCTAGCCCGGCCGTGCCACTGTCTTCTTCAATTCCGCTAGCGAAAGGTCCATGTCGCAATTCAGCCCTCTCTCGCCGCCACAACCTCAGGGCGTGCGTGAAACGATCTACTGCCAGCGCCCCCACGGCAGCGCGCTGGCGCTGACCCTGGCACGTCTGGCCGACGACGCGCCGCTGCTGGTCATCACCCCCGACACGGCGGCGGCGCAACGCCTGGAGAGTGCGCTGCGTTTTTACGCCCGGGTACCGGTGATGCCCTTCCCGGACTGGGAGACCCTGCCCTACGACAGCTTCTCGCCGCATCAGGATATCGTCTCGGCCCGCCTGCGCACGCTGCGCGAGCTGCAGGAGGGCACCCGCGGCATCGAGCTGGTCCCGATCAACACCCTGATGCAGCGCCTGCCACCGCGGGACTACGTAGCCGGCCGCGTGCTGACGCTGACCACCGGCGAGCGGCTCGACCGCGAAGGCTTTCGCGAGCGTCTGTCGCGCGCCGGCTACCGCGCGGTGGAGACGGTCTACGAGCCGGGCGAGTACGCCATGCGCGGCGCGCTGATCGATCTCTTCCCGATGGGCACCGAGACGCCGCTGCGCATCGACCTGTTCGACGATGAGATCGACAGCCTGCGCCGTTTCGACCCCGACACCCAGCGCTCCCAGGACAAGATCGAGCGGGTCGAACTGCTGCCGGCCCACGAATACTCGCTGTCGCGCTCGGCGATCGCCTGCTTTCGCGAGGGTTTCGAGACGCTGTTCGACGTCGACCCGCGCCAGTGCCCGCTCTATGTCGACGCGCTCAAGGGCATCCCCTCGCCCGGCCTAGAGCAGTATCTGCCGCTGTTCTTCGAGGAGACCGCGACGCTGTTCGAGCATCTCGACGCCGGCACCCGGGTCGCGTTGCTGCCCGAGACGTACGCCGCCGCCGAGAGTCACTGGCGCGCGATCGAGAGCCGCTATGAGAACCTCGGCGTCGACCCCACGCGGCCGCTGCTGCCGCCAGCCCGAGCCTTCGTCCCGGTGGCCGAGGTGTTCGCCGCGATCAAGCGCCATCCGCGCCTCGAGTTCGTCGCCGAGACGGATAGCCGCCACGCCACCGCCAGCGCGACCCAGACCCCACCCGCAGTAGCGATCAACGCCCGCGCCCAGCAGCCGCTGGCCACCCTGGAGCAGTTCCTGGCCAGCCACCAGGGGCTGCGCGTGCTGTTCGTGGCCGAATCCCGCGGGCGCCGCGAGGCGCTGGAAGAGGCGCTCGCGCCGCTCCACCTGACCCTGCCCCACGTCGATGACTGGCAGGCCTTCCGCGATGGCAGCATGGCCTACGCCATCGGCGAGGGCGGGCTCGACGAGGGCCTGTGGCTGGGCGACCCCGAGCTCGCGGTGATCACCGAGACCGAACTCTACGGCGAGGTGGTGCGCCAATCGCGGCGGCGCGCCAAGGCCACCGACGACAACGAGCTGGCGGTGCGCCATCTGTCGGAGCTGCGCCCCGGCTCGCCGGTGGTCCACCAGCACCACGGCGTGGGCCGCTACCAGGGACTCGAGACGATCCACGCCGGCGGCGTCGCGGCGGAGTTCCTGGCGCTCGAGTACGCAGGCGGAGCCAAGCTCTATGTGCCGGTGGACAACCTGCAGCTGATCTCGCGCTACGCCGGCGCCAGCGACGAGCTGGCGCCGCTGCACAAGCTCGGCTCCGACAGCTGGGACAAGGCCAAGCGCAAGGCCGCCGAAAAGGTCCGCGACACCGCCGCCGAACTGCTCGACATCTACGCCCGGCGCGAGGCCCGCGAGGGCTTCGCCAGCGATATGCCAGGGGACGAGTACGCGCGCTTCGCCGCCAGCTTCCCGTTCGAGGAGACGCCGGATCAGCAGGCCGCGATCGAAGCGGTGATCCACGACATGACCGCCCCCAGACCGATGGATCGGGTGGTGTGTGGCGATGTCGGCTTCGGCAAGACCGAGGTCGCCATGCGCGCGGCCTTCCTGGCGGTCAGCTCCGGGCGCCAGGTGGTGGTTCTGGTGCCCACCACCCTGCTCGCCCAGCAGCACTACGACAATTTCCGCGACCGCTTCGCCGACACCGCGGTGCAGATCGAAATGCTCTCGCGCTTCACCGGCGGCAAGGGCGAGAGCGACACCCTGGCGCGTATCGCCGAGGGGCGCGCCGATATCGTCATCGGCACCCACAAGCTGCTGTCGAAGTCGATCAAGCTGCCCAATCTGGGACTGATGATCATCGACGAGGAGCATCGCTTCGGCGTGGCACAGAAGGAGCGTCTGAAGCAGCTGCGCGCCGAGGTCGACATCCTCACCCTCACCGCCACGCCGATCCCGCGCACCCTCAACATGGCGATGAACGGCATCCGCGATCTGTCGATCATCGCCACGCCGCCGGCCCGCCGGCTCTCGGTCAAGACCTTCGTCCAGAACCGTAACGAGGCGGTGATCAAGGAGGCACTGCTGCGCGAGATCCTGCGCGGCGGCCAGGTCTACCTGCTGCACAACGAGGTGCGCACCATCGAGGCCAGCGCCGACAAGATCCGCGAGCTGGTGCCGGAGGCGCGGGTCGGCGTGGCTCACGGCCAGCTGCCCGAGCGAGCCCTGGAGCGGGTCATGTCGGATTTCTACCACAAGCGCTTCAATGTGCTGGTGTGCTCGACCATCATCGAGACCGGCATCGACGTCCCCAGCGCCAATACCATCATCATCGAGCGCGCCGACAAGTTCGGCCTGGCCCAGCTGCATCAGCTGCGTGGGCGGGTCGGGCGCAGTCACCATCAGGCTTACGCCTATCTGCTGACCCCACCGCCCAAGGCGATGACCAAGGATGCGATCAAGCGTCTGGAAGCGATCGCCCAGAGCGACGACCTGGGAGCCGGTTTCACGCTGGCCAGCCACGACATGGAGATTCGCGGTGCCGGCGAGCTGCTCGGCGACGAGCAGAGCGGCCAGATGGAGACGGTCGGCTACAGCCTCTATATGCAGATGCTCGATCGCGCCGTGAAGGCGATCCGCGCCGGCAAGACGCCCAACATCGAGGCCCCGCTGGATGAAGGCACCGAGATCAGCCTCAATCTGCCGGCACTGATCCCCGACGACTACCTGCCCGACATCCAACAGCGTCTGATCATGTACAAGCGTATCTCCAGCGCCGCCGACGAGGGCGAACTCAAGGAGCTGCAGGTGGAGATGATCGACCGTTTCGGTCTGCTGCCGGGGCCGCTGAAGACGCTGTTCCGCCAGACCCGCCTGCGTCAGCGCGCCGAACGCCTGGGTATCGCACGCCTCGAGGCCGGGCCCGAGCGCGGCCGGGTGACCTTCGGCGCCGACCCGCAGGTCGACCCGATGACCCTGGTCGAACTGATCCAGCGCCACCCGGATCAGTACCGGCTGGACGGCGCCGACACCCTGCGCTTCAACGCCGAGATGGAGCAGGAGGAGGCGCGTCTGGCCCGGGTCGATGCCCTGCTCGATACCCTGAACCGCAAGGCCAAGGCGGCCTGAAAGTGTGTTTACAAAATGTCTGCGCTCGACAATACGGCGTTGAAATCGACCTCAAAATACTCATTTACCTCGTGTAAACTCCGTTTTTTCGGTCGATTTCGCCTTGTCTTGCCTTCGCTCGTCGAATTTGTAAACACCCTTTGAGATCGGATTGGCGCCCCGCTCCCCGCCGCCGGGGGGTGCGGGCAGTCAATGTCAGTCGGCGCGCTGCAGCCGAATCAGGGTGATCTCGGCGGGCGCGCCGAAGCGCATCGGCGGCCCCCAGTAGCCGGTGCCGCGGCTGGTATAGACCCACATCCGCCCCTCGCGGCCGAGTCCGGCCAGGAAGCGATTGGCGCGCCGCGCCGCCAGGCTCCAGGGCCACAGCTGTCCGCCATGAGTGTGCCCGGAGAGCTGCAGATCGAAGCCGGCGCGGGCCGCCGCCGGGGCCGAATTGGGCTGGTGTGCCAACAGCACGCGCGGCACCGCCTCGGGCAGACCGGCGGCCGCGCGCTCTGGGTCGCTGCGATGCGCCGCCACATAGTGCCCGGCGGTGAGGTCGGTGATCCCGGCTATTGCCAGCTGCGCGCCCTCGTGGGTGATCAGGGTGGCGGCGTTGATCAGCACCTCCAGCCCCAGCTGCTCGAAGGCCCGGGTCCAGGCCTCTGCCTCGCTGTAGTACTCGTGATTGCCGGTGACACAGAAGACCCCATGCCGCGCCGCGAGTCCGCGCAGCGGCGCCAGCTCCGGCGCCAGCTCGTCGACCCGGCCATCGGTCAGATCCCCGGTGATCGCCACCAGATCCGGCGTCAGCGCGTTGGCCCGGGCCACGTAGCGCGCCAGCTGGCGCCGCTTGATGGTCGGGCCGACGTGCAGATCGCTCAGCTGGACGATACGCAGACCGACCAGCGCCGGCGGTAACCCCGCCAGCGGTACGTTCACTTCGACCACCCGCGGCACCCGGCGCGCCTGCCACAGCGCATACAGGCTCAACCCCAGGGTCGCCGCCAGCACGCCCCAGGCGCTCGCTGCACGCCACGCCGCCGGTGACAACGGCGTCAACATGAGTACCAACAGCAGCAGATCCCGCGCCAGGGTGAGTACCAGCAGAAATGAGAAGCCCCCGGTCATCAGCGAGATCGGCCAGGCGAACCAGCGCCCGTTGAGCCAGCTCACCCGCAGAACCCAGGGCAGGGTCAGCGCACTCAGCGCCAGATAGCCCCACGCTAGTGCCGCACCCGGCAGCGCGAGATCGAGATCCGGCAGCAGCCGCCAGCCGATGTAGGCGTGCAGCAGCAAGAGCCAGAAGCGCAGACGCAGGACGAAGAGCGAGTGACGCAAGGGGATTCCTTCTAGCACAGTGGTGGTGTGGTTAGCCGCAGGGGCACGCTTTCGCTATTCTTGCCCCTTCGCGGACGCCGTCGCGACCGCCATGAGCCAGGAGCCGATGTTCGCATGATCTACGCCAAGGGTCTCTCCCGCATCCCACTACGCAACGCCGCCTTCGTCGCCACGCTCGCGCTGTTCGGCGTATCGCTGCTCGGTCTGGCGTTCTCGCCGCAGTGGCTGTGGGGCGTGGCGATCTTCGGCGGGCTGGCGCTGCTGGGGGTCTACGACGTGCGTCAGCGGCGACGTACGATCAGCCGCAACTACCCCATTCTGGCGCACTTCCGCTATATCCTGGAGTCGATCGGCCCCGAGATCCGTCAATACTTCATCCAGTCCGACCTCGACGAGCGCCCCTTCTCCCGCGAGCAGCGGGCGGTGATCTACCAGCGCGCCAAGAACGCCAGCGACAAGAAGCCGTTCGGCTCGCTGCTCGACATGTATAGCCCGGGGCACGAGTGGGTCAACCACTCGCTGCGCCCCGCCCACATCACCGACCACGACTTTCGCGTCAGCATCGGCGGCAGCCTGTGTCGTCAGCCCTATGTCGCCAGCGTATTCAACATCTCGGCGATGAGCTTCGGCGCGCTCTCGGCCAACGCCATCGAGGCGCTCAACGCCGGCGCACACAAGGGCGGCTTTTACCACGACACCGGCGAAGGCTCGATCTCACGCTACCACCGTGTCCACGGCGGCGACCTGGTATGGGAGATCGGCTCGGGCTACTTCGGCTGTCGCCACGCGGATGGCAGCTTCAATCCCGAACGCTTCGCCGCCAACGCCCGCGAACCGCAGGTCAAGATGATCGAGATCAAGCTCTCCCAAGGGGCCAAGCCCGGCCACGGCGGCATCCTGCCGGCCGCCAAAGTGACCGCGGAGATCGCCGAGGCGCGCGAAGTGCCCATGGGCCAGGACGTGGTCTCGCCGGCAGCCCACAGCGCCTTCTCGACCCCGCTGGAGCTGATGACGTTCATCGGCCAGCTGCGCGAGCTTTCCGGCGGCAAGCCGGTGGGCTTCAAGCTCGCCATCGGCCACCCCTGGGAGTGGTTCGCGATCGTCAAGGCAATGCTCGAGAGTGGCCAGCGTCCCGACTTCATCGTCGTCGATGGTGGCGAAGGCGGCACTGGCGCCGCACCGCTGGAGTTCATCAACCGCCTCGGCGTCCCCATGACCGAAGCGCTGATGCTGGTCCACAACACCCTGGTCGGGGTCGGCCTGCGCGAGGAGATCCGCATCGGTGCCGCCGGCAAGATTACCTCGGCCTTCGATATCGCCCGCACCCTGGCGCTAGGCGCAGACTGGTGCAACTCGGCGCGCGGGTTCATGTTCTCGCTGGGCTGTATCCAGGCGCTCAACTGTCACTCGGACAAGTGCCCCAGCGGCGTGGCGACTCAGGATCCGCGCCGCGGCCATCACCTGGACGTGGCTGACAAGCGCGAGCGGGTCTACCACTTCCATCGCAACACCCTCGCCGCGCTGGCCGAAATGCTCGCCGCAGCGGGGCTCGAGCATCCCAGCGAGCTGGGGCCGGAGCATATCATCCGCCGGGTTTCCAGTGACGAGATCCAGTCTTACGACCGCCTGTTCAGTTTCCTCGCTCCGGGCCAACTGCTCGACGGCGAGAGTGAACACACGGTGTTCAAGCAGTACTGGCATATGGCCCGTGCGGACTCCTTCGCGCCGCCGCCGGCCGTGGCCGAGCTGCGCGCCACCAAGCTGCGCTGAGAAGCGACGCGCCGCGCCAGCCAATGGCCCGCGACCACCGGCCGCGGTCGACCCGGCCACGGCAGCGACTCATTGGGGTGCGCCACGCGCTATACTGCGCCCCCACGCCTGACACGCATCCACGCACGCACCCAATTAGGAGTCTCCATGTCGACGGCCGATATCGCCTGGATCATCTCGACGCTGGCGATGACCATCGCTTTTGCCACCTTCTTCGTCTTCAGCGCCACCCGTAGACGCGGCCTGCTGGTCGCGACCCTGGTCCTGGCGGGTGTCGCCGTCTGCGCCGGCCTGACCGCCGGTCTGGGCCTGCTGTAGTCAGACGCTGTCGTCAGCGGGAGTGAGACCGTAGGCGACAGCCTCCGGAGCGCTAGCACACGAAGAAGGCGAGAGACATTCGACGAGAGGTGAAAGACGTCGGGAGGCAGAGAGAAGATACGCCTGACGTCAGGGGCACCATGCTCGGACATGGCGCCGGGACGGCCGCCGCGGTGCGGCGGCCGGCACTCAGTGGAACGTCGCCGGTGCCTGCGGCGCCTCCTCCTCTTCGCCATCCCACAGATGAGTCCGGGTGATGGCGTGGTCGAGCATCTCTCGCGCCACGTCGAAGCGGCTGCGCCGCAGCAGCTCCAGCGCCTCCTCGGAGAATCGAATGCTCACCAGCGGTTCGCCGCTCGCCTCCGCCGGTCGTAGCACCACCTCGCCGTCGGCGAGTTCGACGATTTCCAGAATGGCGGTATCAGACACGGTCTCTCTCCTGTCACGGCGACAACGACTGCTGTTGCAAAGCATGGGAAACGGCGACCACCCCGGACCTGCGACGCAGCCGGGACGGCGCTCAATAAAAAACGACCAGGGCACGGGCCCCGGTCGTCGATCAGTGAATAAGGCTACCATGTCGGCCCAGGGCCGTCACCACTCCTGACTGCCCTGACGCAGGCTCGGCAGCAGCGTCTTGAACTCGCCCAGGCACCAGCGCAGCTCGTCACCCAGCGGTGTGGCGCCGGCACTCGTGATCAGCCCCGGCACGCTGTCGCCACGCCGCGCTGCGCCCTCGTCACTCTGCAGGGCGGCGAGACGTGCCAGCAGCAGCGCCAACCAGCTCTCCGGCCGTAACGCCAGCGACTCGAGCCACACCAGCTCGGCGATCTCGACATGCGCCGGCGCATCACCACTCGCCTGCCGCTGGCCCGCGGCATCGAGCCATGTGCGCCAGTCCGGTGCACCGCCGGGCGCATGCAAGGTGACCTCGCGCAGCAGCGCCTCGAAGGCCAGTCCGAGCTGGCCCAGCGCGGCCTCCTCCAGCGCCATGCGTCGCGCTGGCGCGTGCTCGTCGTCACCCGTCGGCAGCGCCAGCAGCAGCTCGCTCTGATAGAGCAGCTGATTGGTGCGGGCGACGGCACTCACTTGCGCTTGTCCTCCACCTGCCAGCGGCCATCCTCGAAGATCGCGCGCCAGCCGGTCGCCTTGCCATCCTCGTCGGTCATCACGTACTGGCTCTTGGTCTTGCGCGAGAAGCGGATCTGCGCAGGACGCCCGTCCGGATCCTCGCTCGGCGCTTCGAGCAGGAAGTGGTACTTCTCGGGCAGCGCCTCGGCGTGCGCCTTGAGCTCCTTGACCAGCGGCGCGCGGGTCTCGCGATTCTTGGGGAACTGGCTCGCGGCCAGGAACAGCCCGCTGGCGCCGTCACGCAGCACGTAGTGGTCGTCGACCTTCTGGCAGGCGAGCTCGGGCATCGGGATCGGGTCCATCTTGGGCGGCGCCACCTCGCCACTCTTGAGCAGCTTGCGTGTGTTGCCGCAGGCCTCATTGGTGCAGGCGAAGTACTTGCCGAAGCGGCCGCTCTTGAGCTGCATCTCCGAGCCACACTTGTCGCATTCGATCACCGGACCGTCGTAGCCCTTGATGCGGAAGCGGCCCTGCTCGATCTCGTAGTAGCCATCATCGTCGTTACTGATATAGAGCTTGCGCCCCTCGTCGATGAGATAGCTGTCCATCGCCGTGCCGGTGTTGGGGTTACGCCGCTTGGCACGCAGCGCGTCGGTCTCCGCCGACTCGCCGGCATCTTCTGGCACTGCCTCTTCGCCGGGAATCAGGTCGATGGTGGTCTTGCAGCGCTCCTTGGGCGGCAGGTTGTAGCCCGAGCAGCCGAGGAACACCCCGGTGGAAGCGATACGGATCTGCATCGGCCGGCCACAGGTGGGGCAGGCGATATCGGTGGCGATCGGCTCGTTGGGACGCATGCCGTCCTCGCCCTCGGCGTGATCGAGCTTGCGCTTGAAGTCGGCGTAGAAGGCGTCGAGCAGCTGCTGCCAGTTCTCGTGCCCCTCGGCAACCTCGTCGAGCCGATCCTCCATGCGCGCGGTGAAGCTGTAGTCGAGCAGGTCGTTGAACGACTCGACCAGGCGATCGGTGACGATCTCACCCAGCTTCTCGGCGTAGAAGCGGCGGCTGTCTAGCTTGACGTAGCCGCGGTCCTGAATGGTCGAGATGATCGCGGCGTAGGTCGAGGGGCGGCCGATACCGCGCTTCTCCAGCTCCTTGACCAGGCTCGCCTCGGTGTAGCGCGCCGGCGGCTTGGTGAAGTGCTGCTGCGGGTCGAGCTGGACCACCTCGAGGCGATCGCCCTTGTCGATGTCGGGCAGCTGGGTGGCGTCATCCTTCTTCGCCATCGGCTTCATCACCCGGGTGTAGCCGTCGAACTTGAGCACACGGCCCCGCGCCTTGAGCTCGAAGCCATCGCTCTCGATGGTCAGGGTGGTGGCCAGATACTCCGCCGGCACCATCTGGCAGGCCACGAACTGGCGCCAGATCAGCTCGTAGAGGCGCTGTGCGTCGCGCTCCACAGGCAGATCATCGGCGCGCTGCTTGACGTTGGAGGGGCGGATCGCCTCGTGCGCTTCCTGGGCGTTCTGCTTGCTCGAATAGCGGATGGCCGCTTCGGGCAGGTAGCGCTCACCGTACTCGCTGTGGATGTAATCACGCGCACTCGCCACCGCATCCTGGGACAGGTTGGTGGAATCGGTACGCATATAGGTGATGTAGCCCGCCTCGTAGAGGCGCTGCGCCAGAGTCATGGTCTTCTTCACCGAGAAGCCCAGGCGCCCGCTGGCGGCCTGCTGCAGCGTCGAGGTGATGAAGGGCGCGTTGGGCTTGGAGCGGGTCGGCCGGGTCTCGCGCTCGGTGACGGTGAAGGCGTCGCGCCGCAGCGGGGCGATGCGTTCGAGGGTCTCACGCTCGGAGGTGGGGCGGAAGGTCTCGCCCTTCTCGCGCACCACCTCGAAGCGCACCGCTTCACCATCGGCGGTGGCGGTGTCGAGATGAACGTCCCAGAACTCCTCCGGCACGAAGGCGCGGATCTCGCGCTCGCGGTCGACGATCAGACGCACCGCCACCGACTGCACACGGCCGGCGGAGAGCCCCCGGGCGACCTTGCTCCAGAGCAGCGGCGAGACCATGAAGCCGACCACGCGATCGAGGAAGCGACGCGTCTGCTGCGCTTCTACCCGGGCCACGTTGAGACTGCCGGGCTGCTTGAACGCCTCCTGGATGGCGTTCTTGGTGATCTCGTTGAACACCACCCGCTTGTAGCGCTTGTCGTCGCCGCCGATGGTCTCCTTCAGGTGCCAGGCGATCGCCTCCCCTTCGCGGTCCAAATCGGTCGCGAGATAGATGGTGTCGCTCTTGTCGGCCAGCTTCTTGAGCTCCTCGACCACCTTCTCCTTGCCCGGCAGCACCTCATAATTGGCGCGCCAGCCATGTTCGGGGTCGATACCCATGCGGCGCACCAGCTGGTCCCACTGCTTCTGCTTCTTGTACTCGGCCTTCTCTTCCGGCGACATCTTGCGCGTCGCCGCGGCCTGACGCGCACGCTCCTTGGGATCGCTGGCCTGCTTGGACGAGCCACTGGTCGGCAGATCACGAATATGCCCGACACTCGACTTCACGACGAAGTCGTTGCCGAGATACTTGTTGATGGTCTTGGCTTTGGCCGGAGACTCGACGATAACCAGTGACTTGCCCATAGCGCTCCTGCTTCTTCTATATAGCGGCAGCTCCGGTCGGTTCGTGCTCGAGAGGGCACGAATCGAGGGGGAGGCTGCCGGAAAATCCGCCTACCCTACCCTAGCGCTCCACACGGCGCCAGCCGTAGCTTGACTTTCACGACGAGCCACTGGCCATCGCCGGGAACCGCGTTATTGGGCTGCCGGTGCCGAATTCCAAGCACCGCTGCAGCGATGCGTCGCCGCCGCGCCCATGTGTTTTCGCCCGCGCGGCACGTGGGCGGCATCTGTGAATACCCTAGCCGGAATCTGTCCGCACGCCAGGATTTACCATCGACACTCGGCGCCCGGACATCGGATGGCACAGGGCACCTTGCGTGTCGCTCGCGGCGTTGGCGCGTTACACTCGGATCGAGACGGCGCGTCGCCGGAGGCAGCCGGGCGCCATCGCCACGGACAAGGCGCAGCCGATGTTGTAAAATAACCACCTGTCATCGCACCCGCCGCCAGACACGCGTCGGCGCGGCATGCACCATCCAGTCGCCAGGAGATTTTCCATGCAGCACGCCTTTCACGGCCCGATTCGTCGCACCAAGATCGTCGCTACGCTAGGTCCCGCCACGGACCGCGAAGGCGTGTTGGATGCCCTGATCGAAGCGGGTGTCGATGTGGTTCGCCTGAACTTCTCCCACGGTAACCCGGAAGACCACCGCCGCCGCCTCAAGGCAGTGCGCGAGTCCGCCGAACGCCAGGGTCGCGCGGTCGCCGCCCTGGGTGACCTGCAGGGGCCGAAGATCCGTATCGCACGCTTCCAGGCCGAAGGTGGCGTCAAGCTGGAGAAAGGCCAGCCGTTCGTGATCGACGTTTCACTGGGGCGTGACGAGGGCACCAGCGAGTGCGTGGGCTGCGACTACAAGGAACTGGCCGACGACGTCGACGCCGGCGACGTGCTGCTGCTCGACGATGGCCGCCTGGTACTGGAGGTCGAACGCCTCGACGGCAGCAGGATCGTCACCAAGGTGAAGGTGGGTGGCAAGCTGACCAACAACAAGGGCATCAACAAGCAGGGTGGCGGCCTCTCCGCCGCAGCCCTGACCGAGAAGGACAAGGAGGACCTGAAGACCGCGATCGACATCGGCGTCGACTATCTGGCGGTCTCCTTCCCGCGCAGCGGTGCCGACATGCAGTACGCCCGCGAGCTGCTCGGCGAAGCGGGCCAGGAGATCGGCCTGGTGGCCAAGATCGAGCGCGCCGAGGCGGTCGCCGACCCGGAGACGCTGGATGACATCATCCGCGCCTCGGAGGCAGTGATGGTCGCCCGCGGCGATCTCGGGGTCGAGATCGGCGACGCCCAGCTGATCGGCGTGCAGAAGCGCATCATCGGTCGTGCCCGCTCGCTCAACAAGGTGGTGATCACCGCCACCCAGATGATGGAGTCGATGATCGACTCGCCGCTGCCGACCCGCGCCGAGGTGTTCGACGTCGCCAACGCGGTGCTCGACGGCACCGACGCGGTGATGCTATCCGCCGAAACCGCCGCCGGCGACTACCCGGTCGAGACCATCCGCGCCATGGACCGGCTGTGCCTCGGCGCCGAGCGCGAGCGCAGCGCCCAAGAGTCCAAGCACCGCATCCACGAGGGCTTCTCGCGCATCGACGAGACCGTGGCGCTGTCGGCGATGTACGCCGCCAACCACCTCTCCGGCGTGGTCGCCATCGCCTGTCTCACCGCCACTGGCTATACCCCGCTGATCGCCTCGCGCATCCGCTCGGGGCTGCCGATCGTGGCGCTGGCCGAGACCGCGGCGGTGCAGCGGCGCATGGCGCTCTACCGTGGCGTGGTCTCGCTGGTGTTCGACAGCTCGCGCTTCCCGCTGACCGAGATCAATGCAGGCGCCATCGACGAGCTGGTCGGTCGTGGCCTGGCGGCCAAGGGCGATCACGTGATCCTGACCCGCGGCGACCACATGAACGCCCACGGCGGTACCAACACCATGAAGATCATTCAGGTCGAGGCCTGAGCCCCAGTCAGTCGGCGCGCCAGGCGCCGCCCAGAGATAAGCGCTCATGTCCATTCCCTAGGACGATGGGCGCCGGGGACAGGGCAAAGCGAGGGTCCTTTGCCAGGGATGGCAAAGGTAGCGCCCAAGGAGGGGTTCATAGCGCCCTCGCGACGCCCTGCCGCCGGAGCAGCCCATATCGTCCAGCGGCTATGAAAGGCGATCCAAACGCTCCCTAGCGATAGGCGGCTCACCGGAAGCGGGCAACAAAACAGACGGCGCGGCGTCCTTCGACGCCGCGCCGTCTTGTCTCGGGCTTGACGGGAAGGCGGCGGAGAAACCGCCGCCGCCCCTCACTCGATCTCGACCAGTACCTCGCCCGGCGTGACACGATCACCCTTGGCCACGTGGACCGCCTTGACCGTGCCCTTGATGCGCGACTGCACCTCGGTCTCCATCTTCATCGCCTCGGTGATCAGCACCGCCTGGCCGGCCTCGACGCTGTCACCCTCGGCCACCAGCACGTCGACGATGTTGCCCGGCATCGAGGTGGTGACATGCCCCGGCGCACTGGCCTTGGCACGTCCGGCCCCCTTGCCCTCCTGCACGAACTCGTTCTTGGCCTCGAACACTACCTCTTCGGGCATGCCGTCCAGCGTCAGGTAGACGCGGCGCTTGCTGCCACTGCCACTACCCACGCCGGTGATCTGCACCTCGTAGGATTCGCCGTGGACGTCGATGACGAACTCCGTCGGCACGCCCTCGGAGACCGGGCGCTCGCCGCCACCGCTGCTGCTGGGCGCAGGAATCGCCTCCGGCACCAGGGTACCGTCACGCCGTCCCTTGAGGAAATCACGCCCCAGATCCGGGAACATGGCAAAGGTGAGGACATCCTCCTCGCGCTCGGCGAGTTCGCCGATCTCTTTTTCCAGACGCGCCATCTCCGGCTGCAGCTGGTCGGCGGGCCGCCCCTCGTCGACCGGCTCGCTGCCGATCGCCTTGCGTCGCACCTCTTCGTCGACCGCGGCCGGCGGCTGGCCGTAGCCCCCCAGCAGGTAGCGCTTCACTTCATTGGTGATCGACTTGTAGCGCTCACCGGTGAGCACGTTCATCGCCGCCTGGGTGCCGACGATCTGCGAGGTCGGGGTGACCAGCGGCGGGTAGCCGAGATCGGCACGTACCCGCGGGATCTCGTCGAACACATCCATGATGCGGCCGAGCGCGTTCTGCTCCTTCATCTGGTTGGCCAGGTTGGACATCATCCCGCCGGGCACCTGCCAGATCTGCACGCTGACATCCTCGCGTGTGTACTCGCTCTCGAAGGCCGCGTACTTCTTGCGCACCTCGCGGAAGTAGTCGCCGATCTCCTTGAGCGCCACCAGATCGAGGCCGGTATCGAAGGGCGTGCCCTGGAAGGCGGCGACCATCGCCTCGGTCGAGGGGTGGCTGGTGCCGTTGGCGAAGGCCGAGTTGCAGGTGTCGATATGCCGACAGCCCGCCTCCACCGCCTTCATCTGGCACAGCGAGGCGAGTCCGGCCGTGGCGTGGGCGTGCAGATGCACCGGCACGTCCACCGTCTCGACCAGCCCGGCGACCAGCTCGCTGGTGGCGTAGGGAGTGAGCAGCCCGGCCATGTCCTTGATCGCGATCGAGTCGGCGCCCATGTCGACCAGACGCTGGGCCTGCTCCAGGTAGCTCTCCAGAGTATGGACCGGACTCACGGTGTAGCAGATCGTGCCCTGGGCGTGCTTGCCGCTCGCCTTGACCGCCTTCATCACGGTCTCCAGATTGCGCAGGTCGTTGAGCGCATCGAAGACCCGGAAGATGTCGATGCCGTTGTCGGCAGCGCGGGCGACGAAGCGCTCGACCACGTCATCGGCATAGTGGCGGTAACCGAGCAGGTTCTGGCCGCGCAGCAGCATCTGCAGCGGGGTGTCGGGCAGCGCCTCGCGCAGCGCGCTCAGGCGCTCCCAGGGGTCCTCCTTGAGGAAGCGTACGCAGGCGTCGAAGGTCGCCCCGCCCCACACTTCCAGCGCGTGGAAGCCGATGGCGTCGAGCTTGGCGCAGATCGGCAGCATGTCCTCGGTGCGCATGCGCGTGGCGATCAGCGACTGGTGGCCGTCGCGGAGCACGACATCACTGATCTTGACCGGCGTCGTCTTGGCGTTGTTCATTGTCTCTCTCCTCATGACTTGTCGGCACGGCGCCTCAAAGGCCGGCATGCGCGGCGATCGCCGCGGCGATCGCCAGCGCTACCTCTTCCGGGTTGCGTTTGACGGAGTAGTTGAGCAGCTCCGGGTGCGCCGGCACGAAGCCGGTATCGAAGTGGCCGGCGCGAAAATCGGGATGGCGCAGAATTTCCTGATAGTACGGCGTGGTCGTCTTGACCCCCTGCAGGCGCATGTCGTTGAGCGCGCGGATACCGCGATTCAGCGTTTCTTCCCAGGTCATGCCCCAGACGATCAGTTTGAGGCACATCGAGTCGAAATAGGGCGGAATGGTGTAGCCGGTGTAGATCGCGGTGTCGGTACGCACGCCCGGCCCGCCCGGGGCGTAGTAGCGGGTAATGCGACCGAAGCTGGGCAGGAAGTCGTTCTTGGGATCCTCGGCGTTGATCCGGAACTGGATCGCATAGCCGTGGTGGACGACATCCGCCTGGCGGAAGGCGAGACGCTCCCCCGCCGCCACGCGCAGCTGTTCACGCACGATGTCGATGCCGGTGATCGCCTCGGTGATGGTGTGCTCGACCTGGACCCGGGTGTTCATCTCCATGAAATAGACCTCGTTGTCCTTGACGAGGAATTCCACGGTACCGGCATTCTCGTAGCCCACCGCCTCGGCCGCGCGCACCGCCATCTTGCCCACATAGCTGCGCAGCTCCGGGGTGAGCTGGGGGCTGGGCGCGATCTCGATCAGCTTCTGGTTGCGGCGCTGGATCGAGCAGTCACGCTCGAACAGATGGATCACGTTGCCGTGGGCATCGGCGAGAATCTGTACTTCGATATGGTGCGGGTCGACAACGCACTTCTCCATGAACACTTCGGCGCTACCGAAGGCCTTGGTTGCCTCCGAGATCACCCGCTCCCAGGCCTGCTTGAGCTGGCTCTCGTCGTCACAGCGACGAATACCGCGACCGCCGCCGCCGGAAGTCGCCTTGAGCATTACCGGGTAGCCGATCTCCGCGGCCACCTCCAGCGCTGCGTCGCGATCGGGCAGATTGCCCGCTGAGCCCGGGGTCACCGGCACTCCCGCCTCGCGCATCGCTGCGCGAGCAGCGGTCTTGTCACCCATGCGCGCGATGACCTCGGCGCTGGGGCCGACGAAGGTGATCCCCGCCTGGGTGCAGATACGCGCGAATTCAGCGCTCTCGGAGAGAAAGCCGTAACCGGGATGGATTGCATCACAACCGGTCTCGCGGGCCAGATTGACCAGCCGGTGGGCGTCGAGATAGCCGGCCAGCGGCTCCTCGCCGACGAAGTGCGACTCGTCGGCCCCCTTGACGTGGAGCGAGAAGCGATCCGGCTCGGTGTAGATCGCCACCGAACGGATGCCCATCTCGGCGCAGGCTCGTACAATACGCACGGCGATCTCGCCGCGGTTGGCAATTAGCAGCTTCTTGAACACCGTCTGCCCTCCGGGTTGTGCGTCGTCATTGTTATCGGCTTTCTACGCTAGCCACCCGTGAGCCAATAGAAAAATTGATATTTCTTTGCCGACCTATAAGCTAGACCTTATACCTGACCGCGAGGACGTCCCCCATGTCGCGCCCCAACCTGCTCAATCGCCTGACATTCCGGCAGCTCCAGGTGTTCCAGGCCGTCCATCGGCAGCAGTCCTACTCGCGGGCCGCCGAGCAGCTGGGGCTGACGCAGCCCGCGGTGAGCGCGCAGATCCGTCAGCTAGAACAGGCACTCGGCCAGCCGCTGTTCAAGTACGCCGGCAAGACGCTGCACGTGTTGCCGGCGGCAGATGCACTCTCGGCCTCGGTGCAGTCGATCTTCGGTCAGGTGTCGAGCCTGCAGATGGAGCTGTCGGAGCTGGCGGGAACGATTCGCGGGGAGCTCAACCTGGCGGCGGTCTCCACCGCGCAGTATGTGGTACCGCATATCCTGGCGCGCTTTCGCGCGCGCTACCCGGAGGTGCAGGTGCGGCTACGCGTATGCAATAGGGTACAGGCGCTGGAGCGGCTCGCCGAGCGGCGCGACGATCTGGTGATCATGGGAATGGTGCCGGACGACCCGAACCTGGTGTTCATGCCGATCCTGGATAACGAACTGATCCCGGTGGTGTGGCCGGGGCATCCGCTGGTGACCGCCGAGCGGCCGACGCTGGAGGATTTTGCGCGCCACTATATCCTGATGCGCGAACCCGGCTCGGGAGCGCGCACGGCATTCGAGGATTTCGCCGCCCGCGAGCGCATCTCACTGCATCACACCATCGAGCTGGGGACCAACGAGGCGATCAAGCAGGGGGTGATGGCGCACCTCGGCGTGGCGGTGCTGCCGCGCCTGGCAGTGCAGCTCGAACTGGCCTCGAACCTGCTCGCCAGCCCCACCCTGCCGGGCTTCCCGCTACGCCGTTCATGGTGCACCGTTTACCCCAAGGATCGCTACCCCACCCCGGTGACGGAGCTGTTCCTGCGTTTCGTGCGCGAACTGCTGCCGGAACTCAACGCCCACTTCCGCGCCCCGATGACCCCGATCGACACCCCGACCCTGGTCTGCTTACCCAGCGCCGACGCCTGAACGGCGCCCAGGTACACACCCCCCGGCGACGTTCAGGTGTCGCCGCGGGACGTCTGTACGCGCAGCACGTGCAGCGACACCAGCTCCTCGGCGAGTGCCGCCATCAGGCGCAGGCGATCCATGTCGCCTTCGTCGAAGGCGCGCGGCAGCGTGCCGATCAGGCACAGCGTGCCGATGCACGCCCCGGACTCGACGAACAGCGGATAGCCGGCATAGAAGCGGATGAACGGGGCGCCGAGCACCAGCGGATTGTCGGCGAAGCGCGCATCCTTCAGCGCGTTGTGGATCACCAGCGGCACCCCATCGGCTACCACGTGCCCGCAGAAGGAGATACGCCGCGGTGTCTCGCACACACTGAGCCCCTGACGCGACTTGAACCACTGCCGATCCTCGTCGACCAGGGTGATCATCGACATCGGCACGTCGAAGATCTGCGTGGCCAGTTCGGTCAGACGGTCGAAGCCGTTGTCGGCCTGAGTGTCCAGCAGCTCGAGCTTGTGCAGCGCGGAGAGGCGCGCCTGTTCATTGTCGGGAGATGAGGGAGCAATCATGTCAGGACCTCTGCGAACGCGGCGGTACCCCGCCGAAAGGCGCGGCGCCGGTTCCAGCGGCCGCGCCCCGGTTGTCTTGCGGCCCACGCCCGGCTGGGCATGGCGACCAGCGCGCTGCGTGAACGCGCCGGCCTCACCGCAAATTCACTTCACTTCGACGCCGTGGGCTTGCTTGTCGGCGTGATAGGAGGAGCGCACCAGCGGCCCCGAGGCGACATGGGTGAAGCCCATCGCCCTGCCCTGCTCGGCGAACCAGTCGAAGGTACTCGGATGCACCCAGCGATCCACCGGCAAGTGGTTGCGCGACGGCTGCATGTACTGCCCCAGGGTGAGCATGTCGACGTCATGGGCGCGCAGATCGCGCATGACCTCGATCACCTGTTCGTCGGTCTCGCCGACGCCGAGCATCAGGCCGGACTTGGTCATCACTTCCGGGCGGCGCGCCTTGTAACCTTTGAGCAGATCCAGCGACCACTGATAGTCGGCGCCGGGACGCACCTTGCGGTAGAGCGATGGCACCGTCTCCAGGTTGTGGTTGAAGACATCCGGCGCCTCCCCTTCGAGGATGTCCAGCGCCACCTGCATACGCCCACGGAAGTCGGGCACCAGCACTTCGATCTCGATCTCGGGGCTGTCGCGGCGAATCTCGCGGATACAGTCGGCGAAGTGCTGGGCGCCCCCGTCGCGCAGGTCGTCACGATCGACCGAGGTCACCACCACGTAGTTGAGGCCCATCTCGGCGATCGCTTCGGCCAGCTCGCGCGGCTCCTTGTCGTTGAGCGCATTGGGGCGGCCGTGGGCGACATCGCAGAACGGGCAGCGCCGGGTGCAGATGTCGCCCATGATCATGAAGGTCGCGGTGCCACCGCTGAAGCACTCGCCCAGATTGGGGCACGAGGCCTCTTCGCACACCGTGTGCAGGCCGTGCTTGCGCAGCGTCTGCTTGATATGCGTGACCTGGGGCGAGACCGGCATGCGCACGCGCAGCCAGTCGGGCTTCTTGGGCAGCGTCTCGGTCGGGATGACCTTGACGGGGATGCGCGCGACCTTCTCCGCGCCGCGCAGCTTGACGCCGCGCTCGACACGTCCCGGCTTGTTCGACTCGGGCGTTTGCATGACGGTGGTCTCGGTCATAAGTCCCATCCTGATGATTCATTGAGTTCGGGCGGCGCCTTGCGCGCCCTGGCGATGCCGCTCAGGCCATCGCGTTCGCTGTCAGAGTCGCCGGCTGGTCAGCGCGCTCGACCAGGGTGGCGCCCAGACGCGCGGCGAAGCAACCGGCAAGCCGAGTGGCTTCCGCGTCGAGGTCCGGCGCCACGACGCCGAGGTCGCGCAGCTGGGTCATCTCGAGCCCGGCGTAACCGCACGGATTGATACGCGAGAACGGGGCCAGATCCATATCGACGTTGAGCGCGACACCGTGAAAACTGCAGCCACGCCGGATACGCAGCCCCAGCGAGGCGATCTTGCGCGCGCCGACATAGACGCCGGGGGCATCGGCTCGCGCCTGGGCGTCGATGCCGTGAACGGCGAGCAGGTCGATCACCGCCTGCTCCAGCAGGCTAACCAGCTCACGCACGCCGACGCCCAGCCGGCGGACGTCGAGCAGCGGATAGAGCACGATCTGCCCGGGGCCGTGGTAGGTCACCTGGCCCCCGCGATCACTGGCCACCACCGGAATGTCTCCCGGCAGCAGCAAGTGCTCGGGCTTGCCCGCCCGCCCCTGGGTGAAGACCGGGTCATGCTGCACCAGCCACAGCTGATCGGCACTCGCACCGTCGCGGGTATCGGTAAAGCGCGACATCGCCTCCCATACCGGGCGATAGGGGGCGCGCCCCAGGCGATAGAGCTCCAGCTCGGCCATGGCGCTCACAGCACCATATGCACGCGACCGGTCGCCTTGAGCTCCTCGAACAGCGCGTTGAGCTGCGCCTCGCTGGTCGCCCGGATCACCGCCCGCGCGGACTGGAAGCGGCCATTGCGGCTATCCGAGAGCGTGACCGCCGAGCTGTCGAAGCCCGGCGAGTGGCGTGCGATCACTTCGCTGATGGCAGCGACGAAATCCTCGGCAGCGTCGCCGACGACGCGAATGGGGTAGTCACACGGGAATTCGATCTTGGGTCGCGGCAGATCGACGTTATCGGGGGTCTGGGTCATCGAGTTACGAACCGGCTGCGATTTCCGCCCATTCTACGCAAGAACGCCGCACGCACCAACACGCCCGCCGCGGCCGCCGGATCGAACCGGCGTGCCGCGGCGGGCGTCAGATGGCGTGGATCAGTTGAACAGGCCGGTGACGAACAGCACGATGCTGTCCCACACGCGCTTGAAGATACTGCCCTCTTCGACGCCTTCCAGCGCCACCAGCGGCTCCTGACCCAGCACTTCGTCGCCGGACTTGATCTCCAGCGTACCGATCTGCTGGCCCGCCTGGATCGGCGCGTGCAGCGTTTCGGGGATATTGAGGCGTGCGGTCAGATTGTCGGCACTGCCCCGCGGCACGGTCATGCTCACCTCATGCTGCACGCCCAGACGCACCGTGTCCTGCGCACCGCCCCAGACACGTGCCTGGTTGAGCACCGAACCGGCATCGTAGAGCTTGCGCGTCTGATAGAAACGGAAGCCGTAGTTGAGCAGCCGCTGGGTTTCGGCGGCACGCGCCTCGTCCGACTGGGTCCCCATCACCACCGCGATCAGGCGCGTGTCCTGCTTCTTGGCCGAAGCTACCAGGCAGAAGCCGGCCGCCTCGGTGTGACCGGTCTTGAGGCCATCGACGTCAGGATCGCGCCACAGCAGGCGGTTGCGATTGGGCTGACGAATATCGTTGTAGGTGAAGTACTTCTGCGAGTAGACCTTGTAGTGGTCGGGGTAGTCTTCGATGATGTGGCGAGCCAGGATCGCGAGATCGTGGGCCGAGGAGTAGTGCTGCTCGTGCGGCAGGCCGGTGGGGTTCATGAAGTGCGAATTCTTCATCCCCATGCGCTGCGCCTGCTGGTTCATCAGATCGGCGAACGCCGACTCGCTGCCGGCGATGTACTCGGAGAGCGCAACGCTGGCGTCGTTGCCCGACTGGATCACCACGCCGTGGAGCAGATCCTTGACGCTGACCTGGGTCCCTTCGCGGATGAACATGCGCGATCCGCCGGTGCGCCAGGCGTTCTCGCTGACACTGACCATGTCATCGTCGTGGATGTTACCGCGCTCGATCTCCTGCTCGACGATATAGGCGGTCATCATCTTGGTCAGGCTGGCCGGCGGCAGGCGCTGGTCGCCGTTGTGATTGACCAGCAGCTGGCCGGTGGCGGCATCCATCAGCACCCAGGAAGAGGCCGCGAGCTCCGGCGGCGAGGGGATCATCTGCTCGGGCTGCGGATTGCTGCCCTCGGGCATCTGACTGTCCGGGGTCGGTTGCTGCTGTGCGCCGACTGGAGACGTGAGCAGCCCCAGGCACAGCGACGCCGAGAGGACCCAGCGGGGAAGAGACGAAGTGAACAGCGCTTTCATGACAATCGAATTCTCGTTGAACGAAGGTTACTGGGTGGGCGACACCACGAACGTCTGACCGAAGCCGGCGTCACTCAAGGTTGCCCGAACGGTTTCCAGGGATGCCAGGTCATCGATCGGGCCGACCTGAACGCGATAGAGAGAGGCGCTATTGTCGATGCGCACCGGCTGCGACAGCAAGCCTTGCAGCCTCGACTGGAGCGCCTGGGCCTTGTCCCGCGAGCCCAGCGCGGCGACCTGCAGATAGCGCACACCGCGTGTCACCTGCGCCACTTTGGTCTGCGTCACCGGGCCGGGCGCAGCGCTGGCAGCGTGGGTGCCGGCGACATCAGTATCAGAAACATTAGCATTAGAAACATTGGCATTAGAAACATTGCCAGCAGAAACATGGGCACTGTCATCGTGGGCACCGGCACCGCGCGTGGCGTCCATGCGGTCGGCGGCATTCAGCAGCGTGTCGATGCGCGCGGCATCGTTGCGCTGGGGCGTCGCCGAGGTCTGCCCCGCTCCGGCTACCCGCGCGGGTGCGGCCGGCGCAGCGGCGACCCGGCTCCCCGAGCGGCCACCGCCGTGGGTCTTCGCCCAAACCACCGGATCGATCGCCTCGACCCGCACCCGCCCGGTGCCGTGGCCCAGAATGTCCAGTCGCGCCGCCGCGGCGTAGGAGAGGTCGATCAGACGATCGTCATGGAAGGGCCCACGGTCGTTGATGCGCACGATCACCTGGCGCCCGTTATCCAGATTGGTCACCCGGGCATAGGTCGGTAGTGGCAGCGAGCGGTGCGCCGCCGACATCTTGTACATGTCATAGGGCTCGCCGCTGGCGGTATCGTAACCCTGGAACTTGGTACCGTAGAAAGAAGCCCGCCCCTCGGCGACATAGCCGCTGGGGTCGTTGAGCACATGATAGGTCTTGCCCCACACGCGGTAGGTCGGCCGATTGCCGCTGCGCGAGCGCGGTTCCACCTTGGGCACCGCATCCGGCACCTGGGAGACGTCACGCGGGGCATCGGGATAGCCGTCCTGACTCGCCGCGTAACGCCCGCCGCTACTGCCGGCGCCAGGGCCACCGGCACAGCCGCTGACCAGCAGCGCGGCGGCCAGCATCCACCACAGTCGTCTCACGTCTCCGCCGCCTCCAGCGCGAGCTGGATGCGCTGCGCCAGGGTGGCCACCGCCATGGCGTAGAGATGGCTGTGGTTGTAGCGAGTGATGACATAGAAGTTGTCGAGCCCGAGCACGTAGCGCACATGCCCGTCGGCGTAGTCCAGCGCCAGCGGCATCACCTTGTCATCGGGCGTGAGCGAGCCTGCGGTGGGACGGATGCCCGCCGCCGCCAGCTCGGACACACGGATCGACGGCGGCTCGGTCTGATTGAACACCAGCTGAGCCGGCGGCGTCACCGGCCCACTGGCTTCGACCAGTACCGCCTGACCGCGGCGCCAGCCGTGCTCGCTGAAATAGTTGGCAATGCTGCCGATGGCATCGGTGGGGTCGCTCCACAGATCCTTGAGCCCATCGCCGTCGAAATCGACCGCGTAGGCCTGATAGCTGGTGGGGATGAACTGCGGGTAGCCCATGGCGCCGGCATAGGAACCATAGCGCGAGGCGGGGTCGACGCCCTGGCCCAGCGTGATGGTCAGAAACGCCATCAGCTCGCGGCGAAAGAAGTCGCCACGGGTCGGATGATGAAACGCCAGCGTGGCGAGCGAATCAAGCACCCGGTGGCTGCCCTTGTGCGCCCCAAAGCGGGTCTCGACGCCGAGAATCGCCACGATCACCTCCGGCGGCACGCCATACTTGCGCTGGGCACGATCCAGCGCCTCGCGGTGCTGCTGGAGAAACGCCACACCCTGGGCCACGCGATCGGGCTGGATGAAGATATCGCGGTACTGATCCCAGCGCAGCCGGCGCTCGGCGGCGTGATTCATCGCCTCGAGCACCTGCGGCCGGTAGCTGGCGGCACGCATGGCGTCGTCGAGCTGCTGCGACGACAGCCCTTGCGCGCTCAAGGTATCGAGCATGGCGCGCACCTCGGGGTGCGTCGCCGGGTCGAAATCGCTCTCTGCCAGCGCCGTCCCGGCGCTCGAAAGCCCTCCCGCCAGAACTACCATCAGGGCCAGTGCCCGGGTCAGACTTCCCTGTTTCCAACGCAGCGCCATGCGCCAGTGCTCCCTGCTGCAGCCCACCGCGACGCTCAATGCTTGAGCAGGCGGCGGTGCGTGTGAATCGACATGAGAATACCGAAACCGGCCATCAAGGTCACGCTGGAGGTCCCGCCATAGCTGACCAGCGGCAGCGGCACCCCGACCACCGGCAGGATACCGCTGACCATACCGATATTGACGAAGACGTAGATGAAGAAGGTCAGCACGATACTGCCGGCGAGCAGACGGCCATAGGTATCCTGGGCCTGATTGGCCATTACCAGCCCGCGCGAGACCAGCAGCAGATAGAGCACCAGTATGGTCGCCATGCCGATCAGGCCGAACTCCTCGCCCAGCACCGCGACGATGAAGTCGGTGTGGCGCTCGGGCAGGAACTCCAGCTGCGACTGGGTGCCCAGCCCCCAGCCCTTGCCCTCGAGCCCGCCGCTGCCGATGGCGGTCTTCGACTGGATGATGTTCCAGCCGGCGCCCAGCGGATCGCTCTCGGGGTTGAGGAAGGTCAGCACCCGCTGGCGCTGGTAGTTGTGCATGTTGAGCCACAAAAGCGGCATCGCCGCCCCTGCCATCACCGCCAGGCTGAGGATGAAGCGCCACGACAGCCCCGCCAGCAGGATCACGAACACCGCCGCCGCGGTCACCAGCATCGAGGTACCCAGGTCCGGCTGGCGCGCGATCAGCAGCACCGGCACCGCGATGATCACCCCGCACACCAGCAGATCACGCCAGGATGGCGGCAGCGGCCGGCGATGCAGATAGGCCGCCAGCATCATCGGCATGGCGATCTTCATCAGCTCCGAGGGCTGGAAGCGCAGCGGACCGATCTCCAGCCAGCGCTGCGCACCCATGCCGATATCGCCCATGATCTCCACCGCGATCAGCATCAGCAGCCCCCCGCCATAGGCCAGCGGGGTCCAGCGGTAGAGCGTCGCCGGTGAGAACTGGGCGATCACCACTGCGCCGACCAGCGCGATCCCCATGCGGATCGCCTGGGCCAGGGTGGTCTGCGCCGACATGCCGCTGGCACTGTAGAGCACCACCAGGCCAAAGGCGATCAGCAGCAGCAGAATCGACAGCAGCCAGGGGTCGAGGTGCAGCCGCAGCCACAGCGAGCGCTTGCGTCCGACCCGCGCGCCATGGGTCGGCGCAGTGCGTTGAAAATCAATCGCCATCGAGACTCTCGACCTCTTCAGGAACGGTGGCACCGGGTTGGTCGTGCAGCTCGCTCTGAGGCAGCAGCCAAGCATCGGTGAGCTCGCGGCCGAGCCCCGACACCCCGCCGCCGGCGTTCTCGACGATCACCGCCACCGCGATCTGCGGATCTTCCACCGGCGCAAAACCGATGAACAACGCGTGGTCGCGCAGGCGCTCGGCCAGCTCGCTGGCGTTGTACTTCTGGTTCTGCCCCAGTGAAAAGACCTGCGCGGTCCCGGTCTTGCCCGCCATGGTGTATTCGAGGCCAGCGCCGGCCTTGCGCGCAGTGCCCTCGCGGCCGCTCATGACCTCTTCCATGCCCTCGTAGACGTCGTTCCACCACTGCGTCTTGTCGACCTGCACATCTGGCTTGGTGTCGGGGAACGGCGGCTTCACCGGCTGGTCACCGATCCGCTCGGCCAGGTGCGGGCGCACCCAGTGGCCGTGATTGGCCAGCGTCGCGGTGGCCGCGGCCAGCTGCAGGGGCGTGGCCATGAAATAGCCCTGACCGATGCCCGCGGAGAGGGTCTCCCCCGGGAACCAGGGCTGGTTGTACTTCTCGCGTTTCCACTCCCGCGACGGCATCAGCCCCGGCAGCGCCCCCTGGACATCCAGCGAGTTGACCTCGCCGAAGCCGAATTCGTGCATGAACGACGACAGCCGGTCGATGCCCAGGCGGTAGGCCATGGTATAGAAGTAGGTGTTGTTGGAGACCTCGATCGCCCGCCGCAGGTCGACCCGCCCGTGCCCCCAGCGCAGCCAGTTGTGGTAGCGCCGGGTATCGTTGGGCAGTTGGAAGTAGCCTGGGTCGTAGACGATATCGTTGGCATCGACGACCCGGTTCTGCAGCGCCGCCAGCGCCTCGAACGGCTTGACCGTGGAGCCCGGCGGGTATTGGCCGCGGGCGGCGCGGTTATAGAGCGGCAGATCGATATCGTCCTGCAGCGCGCGGTAGTCGGCGTAGGAGATACCGGTGACGAACTTGTTGATATCGAAACCGGGGGCCGAGACCATCGCCAGGATATCCCCGGTCTTGGGCTGAATGGCGACGATGGCGCCACGGCGGCCGCCGAGCAGATCGTAGGCCAGATGCTGCAGGCGGCTATCGATGGTCAGGGTGAGGTCCTTGCCCGGCACCGGCGGCTCACGGTCGAGTTCGCGCAGCACGCGCCCGCGGGCGTTGGTCTCGACCTTGCGCAACCCGGCCTTGCCGTGGAGCTGGTCCTCGTAGGTGTACTCGACCCCGGTCTTGCCGATGAAGTGAGTACCGGCATAGTTGCCCGGATCGAGATCGGCGAGCTCCTCGGCGTTGATCCGCCCGACGTAGCCGAGCACGTGGGACATCACGATCGGATCGGGATAGTAACGCATCAGCTGCGCCTCGACCTCGACCCCGCTGAGCAGATAGCGGTTGACCGCCAGGCGGGCGATCTGGTCCTCGGTGAGGTCGCTCATCAGCAGCGCCGGCTGGTAGGGCCGCTGACGCTGCAGCGAGCGCTCGCGGAAGGTCTCGACCTCGTCCTCGGGCAGACCGAGGATCTGCACCAGACGCTCGAGCGTGGCGTCGAGGTCATCGACCCGCTCACGCACGATGGTGAGATTGTAGGTGGGGCGGTTTTCCGCCAGCAGCTGACCGTTGCGGTCGTAAATCAGACCGCGTCGGGGCGGCAGCGGCTCGACCCGCATGCGGTTGTTGTCTGAGCGGGTGATGAAGACATCGTGCTCGACCACCTGCAGATAGAACAGTCGCGACACCAGCGCGCCGGCCATCAGCACGATCAGCGCCGCGGCGACCAGAGAGCGGTTGCGGAAGACGCGGACTTCCTGCTCGTGATCCTTGACTCGCTCGCGCCGCTTACGCATGACGGCGCCGGATCAGGGCGGGATTCGGCCCGCGGGGGGCACAGCGTTGCGGGGCGGCGAATAACGGCAAGCGACTGACTCTCTGACTAACGGTGATACGGGTGCCCGGCAAGCAATGTCCAGGCACGATAGAGCTGCTCGGCCAGCAGCACCCGCACCAGCGGGTGCGGCAGCGTCAGTGGCGAGAGCGACCACGACTGGCGCGCACGGGCACTGAGGCGCGGATCGAGTCCGTCGGGGCCGCCGATCAGCAGCGCCACGTCCTGTCCGCCCTGGCGCCAGTCATCGAGCCGCTGCGAGAGCTGCTCGGTGGTCCACGCCGAGCCTTTGACCTCGAGCGCGACGACATGTTCCTGATCGCGCAATTTTTCCAGCATGCGATCGCCTTCGCTGTGGATCGCCCGGGCGATATCGGCATTCTTGCCGCGCGCGCCAGGGGCGATCTCGACGATCTCCAGCGGCATCTCACGCGGCAGCCGCTTGCGGTACTCCTCGACGCCCGCCTCGACCCAGGCCGGCATCCGCGTGCCCACCGCCAGCAGCCGCACCTTCATCCGCGCGACTCGTGCCGCTCGCCGTGGCTGGCTCCCTGCTGGCGATCGACGGGCAGATCGGCCCACAGTCGCTCGAGATCATAGAGCTGGCGGGTCTCCGGCATCATCACATGCGCAACGACGTCGCCCAGGTCGACCAGCACCCAGTCGCCGCCCTGCTGCCCTTCGATGCCCAGGGGGCGCAGGCCGGCCTCTTTGGCTTTATCGATCACGTTGCCGGCCAGCGCCGAGACGTGACGTGAGGAGGTGCCGCTGGCCACTACCATGACGTCGGTCACACTGGTCAGCGCGGCGACGTCGAGCTCGACCACGTCGCGCGCCTTCAACTCCTCCAGCGCCTCGACGACTAACGATTTGAGAGAATCTGTCTGCATAGCTCCTCGTTTGGGAATCGCTGCCCCGAATTCAGGGAAACGCGCATTCTACTCCGATGAGACGTCGGCGCCACTCTTCACCTCGCGATAGAGCCCCTGGGCGGCGATATAGCGCTCGGTCGCCTCGGCCAGCAGGTAGCGCACGCTCTGTCCACACTGCAACCGGCGGCGCACCTCGGTGGCGGCGATCGCCATGCGGCTGGGCAGGCTGAGCCTGAGCACCCCGCCCGCGGGTGCACTCATCAATGCCTCGGCGGTGGCGACTTCGCGTCCGGCGATCAGCCGCGCCAGCTCAGGCGCCAGCGGCGCGGCATGGTCGGGCCGGTCGAGCACCACCACATGCGCCAGCGACAGCAGCCGCTGGTACTGATGCCAGCGCGGCAGGCCGAGGAAGGCGTCGTGCCCCACGGCCATCACCAGCCGCGCCTGCTCGCCGTACTCGGCGCGCAGCGAAGCCAGCGTATCCACCGAGAAGGAGTGGCCGCTGCGCTGGATCTCGCGATCGTCCGCGAGCAGCCCCGGGGTGTCGCCGATGCCCGCAGCGAGCATCGCCAAGCGGTCACCAGCGGCGATACCGGGCGCGGCGCGATGCGGCGGCACATGCACCGGAATCATGTGCACGCGATCCAGCGCCAGCGCCTCGCGCAACTCGACCGCACTGCGCAGATGCCCCAGATGCACCGGATCGAAGGTGCCCCCGAGCATCGCGATGCGCGGCGCCCGGCCGCTCATACCAGCGTCACTGGCGCACATGACCATCGCCGAAGACGACGTACTTGCGGGTGGTCAACCCCTCCAGCCCCACCGGGCCGCGGGCGTGCAGCTTGTTGGTGGAGATACCGATCTCGGCCCCCAGACCGTACTCGAAGCCGTCGGCGAAGCGGGTCGAGGCGTTGACCAGGACCGAACTCGAGTCGACCTCGGCGAGAAAGCGCCGCGCCAAGGTCACGCTCTCGGTGACGATGGCATCGGTGTGCTGCGAGCCATGGCGATTGATATGGGCCACCGCCTGCGCGAAGTCCTCGACCACGCGGATGGCGATGATCGGCGCCAGATACTCGGCATCCCAGTCCGCCTCGTCGGCGGCCACGGCGTCGGCGATCCACTCTCGGGTCAGCGCACAGCCGCGCATCTCCACGCCCTTGTCGCGGTAGATGGCAGCCAGTCGCGGCAACACCCGCGGCGCCGCCTCGACGTGGACCAGCAGCGTCTCCATGGCGTTGCACGGCGAGTAGCGCTGGGTCTTGGCGTTGTCGGCGATCGCCACCGCCTTGTCGCTGTCGGCAGCGGCATCGATATAGACATGGCAAACGCCGTCGAGATGCTTGATCACCGGCACCGTCGCCTCGTCGGCGATACGCGCGATCAGCGACTTGCCGCCGCGCGGGATGATCACGTCGACGCTGCCGCTGAGCCGGATCAGCTCGCCCACTGCGGCGCGATCGGTGGTCTCCACGACCTGCACCGCGTCCTCGCTCACGCCCGCATCGCGCAGGCCGTCACGGATGCAGGCCGCGATTGCGGCGTTGCTGGCAGCGGCCTCGGAGCCACCCCGCAGAATGCAGGCATTACCGGACTTCAGACACAGGCTGGCCGCTTCCAGGGTCACGTTGGGGCGCGACTCATAGATGATCCCGACCACCCCGAGGGGCACCCGCATCTGGCCCACCTGGATGCCGCTGGGCTGGTAGCGTAGCCCCTCGATCTCGCCCACCGGGTCGGGCAGCGCGGCGACCTGACGGGCGCCCGCGAGCATGGCGTCGATGCGTGCCGGCGTCAGCGCCAGACGGTCGAGCAGCGGCTCGCTGAGCCCGCGCGCGCGGCCGCGCTCGAGATCGGCGGCGTTGGCGCTTTCGAGCGCCGGGCGGGCCGCATCGAGCCGCGCCACGATGGCCGCCAGCGCGGCATTCTTGCGCCCGCTGTCGAGCGCTCGGAGCGTGGTGCTGGCGACACGGGCACGCTCCCCGAGACGCTGCATATAAAGCGGGATGTCGTCGACGCTATCGGTCGCGGAGTGTGACATGACGTGGTATCTCTTCAAGGGTGCCGGTCAACGATGGCGTCAGGGGCACGAACGCCCCGGCGTGCCACGCCCAACGGTGCCTGGCGGCGCTCGGCCGGCCGCAACCGCTGCAGGCAAGAGTTTGTCTCGAATCGTGATTCACAGTGTACGGTCAGTGACAGCCCGTGCGATAGTTGCAGCATGGAATCCGCCAGGGCTCGAGCGCGCAGCGCGTCGCCCACGACGGAAGCCGCTGCCCCGCTGGGGCAACGGCCGCGCGCGACATCGCCCCAGGGCACGCGCCATGCCGACTGTCGTCTGCGCAGAGACCAGACGGCGTTCCGAACCACGCAGAACCATCGGCCCAATATAAGCCACCATGCCAAGCAAGTACAAAAGCCCCGGGACAACGGCGCTGACTCTCGCCTGCGTGGTAGCTGCCGCCGCCACGGGGGCGTTCACCGAGGGGGGTGTGCGGCTGATCGCCTGGAGCGGTGCCGTGGCATTGCTCGTCACGCTCGCCTGCGGTGCGCGCAGCAGCTGCTGGATCGCCCCGGCGGCCGCCACGCTGGCGGTGATACTTCTCGCCACCGGCCACCCGACGACCCTGCCCTGGATCTGGATGCTGCCGCTGTGCCTGCAGCCGCTGAAAGGACGCGTGGGACTGGCACTCAACCTGGTCGCCTTCGTCCTCGGCGTGACGTTCATCGCCCGGCACTTCTCGCTCCCGGCCACGCTGCTGGCCGCGACGTCGCTGGTCATCGTCTGGCTGCTGGCCCAGGAGCAGCGCCTACGGACCCGGCCGCTGCTCAATCGCCAGGGCGCCCAATGGCTGCTGCCACCGTCGATGCTGGACGCCGATGCGCGTCACGAGCAGCGCCGGGTGGAGCGCGAATCGCTCTACGGCGAGGTGGTGATATTCGGCTGCGCCCACTCCACGCCCAGTGACATGCACGAGCTCAGTCGCCTGCTATATGACCAGCTGGCGCTGTACGAGCGCGCCTACCGGCTCAACGACTACGGCATCGCAGTCCTGCTGGTGGCCAACGACGACAAGCTGGCAGAGCAGCGCCGCCACCAGCTACAGCACGCCATCGCTCCCCATCGCATCGTATCGCACACGCCGTTACCCCAGCTCGGCGACCGCTTCGCGCGCTACCGCACAAAACGCACCAGCCACCGTCGCGAGACGCAGCCATGGGCATAAGCCGCTACAAGCTGGCCGCCCAGCTGCTGGCACTGGCAATGTTCACCGGGCTGGCACTGTGGCACTACCTGATGCGCCACTACGACCTCATTCTGCCCCCGGCGCTGCTCGCCTGCGGGCTATTGGTGTCACTGCCACTGCAGTGGCTGGGCCGGCTGCGCCCGGCGTTGGCCGACTACCTGATGCTGGTCGGGGCGTTGACCCTGTTTGCCATCGAAGCGCCCGGCTGCGTCAACGGCATGCTGTGGCTGGGGCTACCGACGGTGGTCAGCCTGCTGGTGCTGTCACTCCCCCTGGCGGTACTGCTCAATATCGCCCTGGTGCCCGCCTGGACACTGTTGCTGGGGGGCACGCATGTATCGCTGTTGACCCTCAGCATGGGCTGGTGGCTGGCACTCAGCGCCGCCCTGGTATTGAGCAGCCTCGACGCCCGCCGCCGCCGAGCGCTGCGCCTGCCACACTGGCGCCGCGACCCCAAGCTGCCGCGTCAGGCACTGCAACGCAGCCTGGCAGTCGAGATAGCGCGCGCACAGGCGCTGGGCCGGCCGCTCAGCGTACTGGTGCTCTACGTGCCCCAGATCGATCAGGCCGATGACCAGTTCGGCACCGAGCTGCGCGAGGCACTCTCTCACGCCTTCAGCCACGCAGTGGTCAACGACAGCCGCCATAGCGACCTGCTGGGCGAGTACCGCGAGAACGTTTTCTGTCTGATACTGCCCAATGCTGGCGAGAGCGGCGCCCTGGCCGCAGGCCGCCGGCTGGCCGCCACCGTGGCCACCATATCGCGTCCGGAGACCGGCCCGCTGGAGAGCTTCAGCCGCGTCTGCATGCTCCAACCCGGCGAAGCCACGGCACACTTCCTGACCCGGCTCGACAACGCCGCCACCAAACTGCTGGAACCGCTCGCTTGAATTTCACCCACTGGCTCTACTCGCTCTCCCCGTCACCCACCCTGCTACTGCTGATCATCGCCGGCGTGGCACTGCTCGAATCGCTGGCGGTAGTGGGTATCGTCGTGCCCGGCGTGGTCCTGCTCGGCGCCGCCGCCAGTCTCGCCGGCCATGCCGACATGTCGATCGCCCTGGTGCTAATCGCCGGCACCCTGGGCGCATTCGCCGGCGACAACCTGAGTTTCTGGCTGGGGCGCTCGCAACGCACGCGCATCCCCGGCTGGTGGCCGCTCGACCGCCACCCGGAGTGGCTCGGGGGCGGTATCGACTTCTTCCAGCGTCACGGCACGATGTCGGTGGTGATCGGCCGCTTCGTCGGCCCGGTGCGGCCGTTCGTGCCGCTGGTGGCGGGCATGCTGTCGATGTCCAGCCGACGCTTCGCGTTGGTCAACGCGATCTCGGCGTGCGTCTGGGCACCGGTCTATCTGCTGCCGGGCTACTGGCTGGGGCGCTCCTGGAGCGAGCTGATGAAGCTGCCGCCGGAGGCCGAACACTGGCTGCTGGTGCTGTCGCTCTCGCTGCTCGCCCTGGGGGTGCTGTTCTCCTGGTTCCGCTACCAGCTGAGCGGCCAGGGCCGCCTGCACCGCTGGCTCGAGGGCTACCAGCAGCGCCACCCGGCCTGCGGGCGCCTGTGGCGCGCGCTGCGCTCGCCGCCCCCAGCAAGCGAGTTCCCGCTGGCCTCGCTCTCGCTTTTGCTGACCAGCCTGATCGCGCTGGTCGCCTGGACCACCTGGGTGCTGATTCACCACGGCCCGCTGCCGATGGATCGTCAGATCCACGCGCTGGCGGCGATGCTTCAGCATCAGTGGCTGCTGGGTACCAGCGAGACGCTGGCCAAGATCGGTGACGCACTCGGCATCACGCTGTTGATGGCACCGTGGCTGCTGTGGCTGGCCTGGGCCCGGCGTTTCGCCGCGCTGCTGCATCTGGCCGGCGCGCTGGTCGCGGTGGCCGTGGCCAACACCCTGTTCAAGGCCCTGGCCGGACGCGCGCGACCGGACACGCCGGACTACCTCACCGGATCGATGTCCTACCCCAGCGCCCACACCTCTACCAGCGTGGTGGTGGTGGGGCTGACCGCCGCTTTCGCCGCTCAGGTGATGCCGCTGCGCTACCGCGCCTACGCCTACTGGGCCGGCATCCTGGTGTGCACGCCCATGGCGCTGTCGCGGCTGGTGATCGGTGTGCACTGGGCCAGCGATCTGATCGGTGGCGCCCTGCTCGGGCTGATCGTGTGCGCGCTGACCCGCATCAGCTATCAGCGCTGGCAGCGCCCGGACCTGGCGATGCCGCCCTGGCCATGGCTGGCGCTGGCGTCGCTGGTCCTGGAGACGGCGCGCGTGCTGCTGTTCCCGCCGGTATAGGCCGGTACCAACCGGTATGAAGGGTGGCCTACTCGCCCCAACTCGGCATCAGGCGCTGGGGGAGGCCGAGCTGGGCGAGCATCCGCGCGACCACGAAGTCGACCATGTCGGCGACGCTCTGCGGGCGATGATAGAACCCGGGCGCAGCCGGCATGACCACCGCCCCCATCCGCGTCAGCGTCAGCATGTTCTCGAGATGGATCTGCGACAGCGGCATCTCCCGCGGCACCACGATCAGCGGGCGACGCTCCTTGAGCGCCACGTCCGCCGCACGCTCGATCAGATTGTCACTGGCGCCACAGGCGATCGCCGATAGCGTACCGGTGGAGCAGGGGCAGACCACCAGCGCGCGCCAGTCGCCGGAGCCGGAGGCCACCGGCGCCAACCAATCCTCGCGCCCGAAGCAGCGGATCTGCCCCGCTTCCGCGCCGAAGCGCTCGCTCAGCGCCGCGGCCAGGCGCTCCGGCTGGGCCGGCAAATCGAGTTCGGTCTCGATCGCGATCACCCGGTGCGCGGCCTTGGAGATCATCACATAGAGCGGCTGCCCGGCGGCGACCAGACACTCGATCAGGCGCAGCCCGTACTGGGCGCCCGAGGCGCCGGTCAGCGCCACCGCCACCGGCCCACCGTGCGGGGCATCACTCTGCATGCTGCACCTCCAGCGCCGCGAGCAGCTTGGCGTGAATGCCGCCGAAGCCGCCGTTGGACATGACCACGATGCGATCGCCCGGGCGTGCCGCAGCCGCCACCTCACCAACCAGCGTTTCCAGGTCGGTCGCCACGCGGCTACCGGCATGCCCCGCTACCACCTCGCTCAGCGACCAGTCCAGCCCCGGCGGCTGATACCACCAGACCGCCTCGGCCAAGGCCACGCTCTCAGCCAGGCGCGACTTCATGGTGCCCTGACGCATGGTGTTGGAGCGCGGCTCGATCACCGCCAGCAGCCGCCCGCCATGATGATCCCGCGCCAGCCCCTCCAGGGTCAGCGCGATCGCCGTGGGGTGGTGGGCGAAGTCGTCGATCACCTGGATACCAGCGACGCTGCCGCGCAGCTCCTGGCGCCGCTTGGGCGCCAGGAAATCGGCCAGTGCACGGCATGCAACTGCCGGCGCCACCCCGAAATGGCTCGCTGCCGCCACCGCGGCGGCGGCATTGGCGGCATTGTGGCTGCCGCTCATCGCCCAGCTCACCGGGTAGCGCTCACCGGCATGCTCGAGGGCGAAGGCGCGGCTGTCGTCGGAATCCAGCACCAGCCGCCAGACGCTCTCCGGCAGCGTGCCGACCCGCTCCACCGGGGTCCAGCAGCCGCGCGCCAGCACCCGCTCCAGGGCGGGCTCGCCGGCGGCCACGATCAGCCGGCCATCGCCGGGTACGGTACGCACGAAATGGTGGAACTGGCGCTCTATCGCCGCCAGATCCTCGAAGATATCCGCGTGATCGAACTCGAGATTGTTGAGAACCGCGACATCCGGGTGGTAGTGCACGAACTTCGAGCGCTTGTCGAAGAAAGCGGTGTCGTACTCGTCGGCCTCGATCACGAAGGGCGTAGCATCGCCGCCCAGCCGCGAGGAGACGCCGAAGTTGCGCGGCACACCCCCGATCAGAAAGCCCGGCTCGAGACCGGCGGCCTCGAGAATCCACGCCAGCAGGCTGGCCGTGGTGGTCTTGCCATGGGTACCGGCCACCGCCACCACCGGGCGCCCGCCGAGCACGTACTGGGCCAGCCACTGCGGCCCGGAGACATAGGGGATACGCGCATTGAGCAGCGCCTCGACTTCCGGATTGCCGCGCGACAGGGCGTTGCCGACGACCACCAGATCGGGCCTCGGGAACAGATTGTCGGCGCGATAGCCCTCACTCAACTGGATCCCGGCCTCCTCCAGCTGGTGACTCATCGGCGGATAGACGTTGGCGTCGGAGCCAGTCACCCGATGCCCGAGCGCCTTGGCCAGACGGGCCAGACTACCCATGAAGGTGCCGCAGATGCCCAGAACGTGAACGTGCATGCCCTCTCCCTCGGGACGATTGACGCGATGACAGCGACCGCCATGGCCGCGATGACGAAGCGGCGAGCCTAGCATGCCGGCAGCGGGCGAACCACAGAGCGCCCCGCCCCAGGGCCGCGTGCGCCCCCCTGCAGCCGCGCGCGTTCGGCGCTTCCCCCGCCTCTCATCCTCTCCCTCACCGTGCGGCCCAGAAAAATGACCGCCGCGGTGACCAGTGCCTCGTATTAACAGCCCTTGGCCTTTCGGCTATGCTTGGCCGCGCAACCGAGACTCGCACCCCCGACACTTGCCCTTCGCGGCCGCGCTGCGCCCGTCGACGTGGGCGTCGCACGGCTCGATTCGGCGGCGCCATGGATGGCGCCGCCCCGCTGCGCCAGGCCGGCGCGACGCCGTGCATGAGATATCAATCCCAGGAGATGAGAGCCGATATGGCCAAGCACAATGCCTTTTACGCCCAGTCCGGTGGCGTCACCGCCGTCATCAACGCCAGCGCCTGTGGTGTGATCGAAGCCTGCCGCCGCCATGCCGACCGCATCGGGCACGTCTATGCCGGCCATAACGGCATCATTGGCGCCCTCACCGAAGACCTGATCGACACCAACCAGGAGAGCGACGAAGCCATCGCCGCGCTGCGCCACACGCCGGGCGGCGCCTTCGGCTCCTGCCGTTACAAGCTGAAGTCGATCGAGAGCCACCGTGCCGAGTACGAGCGCCTGATCGAGGTGTTCAAGGCCCACGATATCCGTTACTTCTTCTATAACGGCGGCGGTGATAGCGCCGACACCTGCCTCAAGGTATCGCAGCTCTCCGAGAAGATGGGCTATCCGCTCACCGCCATCCACGTACCCAAGACGGTCGACAACGATCTGCCGATCACCGACAACTCCCCCGGGTTCGGCAGCGTGGCCAAGTACGTTGCTACCTCCACCCGCGAAGCGGCGCTGGATATCGAATCGATGTGCGCCACCTCGACCAAGGTGTTCATCTTCGAAGTCATGGGCCGCCATGCCGGCTGGATCGCGGCGGCCGGGGCCCTGGCCGGCGAGAGTGCCGAGCAGGCGCCGCACGTGATCATCTTCCCCGAGATCGCCTTCGACCGCGCCGCGGTCATGGCGCGCATCGATGAGGCGGTGAAGCGCCACGGCTTCTGCGTGATCGTGATCTCCGAAGGCGCCCAGTACGCCGACGGCACCTTCCTCGCCGATGCCGGCAGCACCGACGCCTTCGGCCACAAGCAGCTCGGCGGCGTGGCGCCGACCCTGGCCGGGATGGTCAAGGCGGATCTCGGCTACAAGTATCACTGGGCGGTGGCCGACTACCTGCAGCGCGCCGCGCGGCATATCGCCTCGCGTACCGACGTCGAGCAGGCCTACGCCGTGGGCAAGGTCGCGGTGGAGCTGGCGCTCGACGGTCAGAATGCGATGATGCCGGCGATCAAGCGTGTCTCCGAGAGCCCTTACGAATGGCAGATCGAGGCGGCCCCGCTGGCCGAGATCGCCAACCATGAGAAGTTCATGCCGCGCGACTACATCAGCGAGGATGGCCTGCACATCAGCGAAGCCGGGCGCCGCTATCTGGCCCCGCTGATCCAGGGCGAAGACTTCCCGCCGTTCGAGAATGGCCTACCCAAGGTGGCCAAGCTGGAGAAGGTTCGGGTCGCACGCAAGCTGCCCGACTTCACCGTCTGAGAGGAACACCGTGATCAGCGCCACGTGCTCGGCGCTGATCACGGCAGCTGTCAGATCCCTTCGATCCCCTGACCAGCCCCCGCCGCTCCGGTAGACGCTGACCGCGCGCTGGGGCCCTCGCGTTGCTGCGGCCCCTCGGGCGCCTGTCAAGAATAATGCCCACCCTGGCGACTCCCCTGCACGCCTCTCGCCTATAAACGCCCAAGAACCGCTTGCGCAGGGCTCCTCGCGCAGGGCTTCTCGCGCCGGGAATCTTGCGCAGTGACTGCGCTCCTCGCGCGCCGCGCCGGCGTAAAATATTTCATAGCGGATTTGACAACGACGGGCCCATTTGGAATAACGAAGAGACTTCATCACCTCATCGTGTGCCCCCATGTGCGACTCCGATCGTCTCCAGGAAGCCCAGGATTTCCTGGCCCAGCACCCCGAGGTGCAGAGCGTCGACCTGCTGATCAGCGACCTCAACGGCGTGCTCCGCGGCAAGCGCGTGCCGCGTGACAATGTGGTCGGCGTGCTCGATGCCGGCATGCGCCTGCCGGCGTCGGTGTTCGCCCTCGACGTGTGCGGCAACACCATCGAGGAGACCGGCCTGGGGCTGGCCTCCGGCGACGGCGACCGCACCTGCAGCCCGGTTGCCGGCACCCTGGTCACCACGCCCTGGGCCAAGCACGGCAATCAGGCGCAGATGCTGATGACCATGGAGGAGGACGACGGCACGCCCTTCGCCTGCGACCCGCGCCAGCTGCTCAAGCGTCTGCTGAGCCGCTTCTCGGCCATGGCGCTGACGCCAGTGATTGCGGTGGAGCTGGAGTTCTATCTGATCGACCGCGAGCGCGACAGCGTCGGCGCGCCGCAGCCACCGCGCTCGCCGGCCACCGGCGAGCGCGCCAGCCAGAGCCAGCTCTACTCGGTGATCGAACTCGACGAATATGCCGACTTCCTCGAGGACATCACTCTGGCCGCACAGGCCCAGCGCCTACCGATCGATACCGCTCTCAAGGAGTGCGCCCCGGGGCAGTTCGAGGTCAACCTGCTGCACCATGCCGACGCCCTGCGCGCCTGCGACGAGGCGGTGATGCTCAAGCGCCTGATCAAGGGCGTGGCGATTCGCCACGGCTTCGAGGCCACCTTCATGGCCAAGCCCTACAGCCAGGAGGCGGGCAACGGCACCCACGTGCACATCAGCCTGCTCGACGCCGCCGGCGACAACGTCTTCGCCACCGCCGACGACAGCGATCTGGGCAGCCCGCGACTGCAGCATGCGATCGCCGGGCTGGCCGAGCTGATGCCGGCGTCGATGGCGATCTTCGCCCCCAATCTCAACTCCTACCGACGCTTCCAACCCAGCCTGTACGTGCCGATGGCACCGACCTGGGGCTACGACAACCGCTCGGTGGCACTGCGCATTCCGTCGGGCTCGCCGCGGGCGCGGCGCATCGAGCATCGGGTCGCCGGCGCCGACGCCAACCCCTATCTGCTTGTGGCCGCCCTGCTCGCCGGCATCGAGCACGGCATGGCGCGCGAACTGGCGCCGCCGGCACCGATCACCGGCAACGCCTACGAGCAGGTCGAGCCGAGCCTGCCGATCAGCTGGCCCCAGGCACTCGACGCCTGGCTCGACAGCGAGGTCTTCATCGACAGCTTCGGCGAGACCTTCCACCAGGTCTACCACGCCAACCGACGCGCGGAGTACGAGCTCTCGCGTCAGGCGATCAGCGCGCTGGAGTATCGCTGGTACCTGCGCAACACCTGAGCGCGACCCAGACTCATCTGATACGCCCATCAGACACACTCACCGGACACAGGCCCAGGAGAACGGCATGACAATCACAACGCCCCGTCTCACCCACCCGGCCCACCCAGGCAAGCGTCACCCGCAGTGGAGAGATCGGCACAGATCTGCGCTGCATCGCGGCTAACGTTGGGTTACGCTTCGTTCTGTCACGCCACCGCCATGCCGACCGCCTCGCGCAGGTCGGATCTCGCCGGCGTCGACAGCCTCGACCACCGGGTATGGGAATCTCGTGACCTATGACTGTGCCTCCTTCTGCCGAGTCCGACGCCGTCGGCACCCAGCGGGTGCGTGACGCTTCGGCGATCGCCCTGCGTAACCTGCACAAGCGCTTCGGGCGCGACGCCGTCGCCCTCGACGGTGTCGACCTCGACATTCACGCCGGCGAGTTCTTCACCCTGCTCGGCCCCTCCGGCTGCGGCAAAACCACACTGCTGCGGATTCTTGCCGGGCTCGAAGCGCCCAACGAGGGCTCGCTGACCATTGGCGGCAAGGATGTGACCACGACACCGCCGCATCTGCGCAGCGTCAATACCGTGTTCCAGTCCTACGCGCTCTTTCCGCACCTGTCGGTGCACGACAACATCGCCTTCGGCCTGCGCATGAAAGGCGTGGCGGTCGCCGAGCGCGAGCGCCGGGTCCAGGAGATCGCCGATTTCATCAAGCTCGGTACGCTGATGGAGCGCCGCGTCAACCAGCTCTCCGGCGGCCAGCGCCAGCGCGTCGCCCTGGCCCGCGCCCTGGTCTGCGAGCCCGATGTGCTGCTCCTCGACGAGCCGCTGTCGGCGCTCGACGCCGGTCTGCGCAACCAGCTCCAGGTCGAGTTGCAGCGTACCCAGAAGCGCCTCGGTATGACCTTCGTCTTCGTCACCCACGACCAGGAGGAAGCGATGGTGATGTCGGACCGCATCGCCGTCCTCGACGGCGGCGTGATCCAGCAGGTGGGGCCACCGCAGACCGTCTACGAGCATCCGATCAACGCCTTCGTCGCGCGCTTCATGGGGCACGTCAACCTGTTCGAGATCGGCGCGGTCAACGGCGACCGGGTCACCACCTCACTGGGCCAGCTGCGCCTGGAGCAGCCGCTGGCAGAGCACGAGCGCCATGGCATGCTGCTGATCCGCCAGGAGGTGATCGAGCTGGGGCCGGAGGTGCCAGAGGGTTACAACGCCCTCGAGGGCGTGGTGCGCGAGCGCCTCTACCGCGGCAGCCGGGTGGAGTACCGCCTCGAGGTCGACGGCGTGGTGCTGCTGGCCACCGCCAGCAACCTCGGTCAGCGCCTGCATGCGGTCGGCGACCGGGTGACGGTGAGCATCTGCCCCGAAGACATCGTCAGGCTCGACGCCTGAGGAGACGCGCATGAGCAAGCCCGAATCCCCCTATCCGCTGGCCGCCCACAGCGGCTCGCTGTCGCCGGACACGCGCCACCTGCTGTGGAGCGTGGCCCCCGGCGTGATCTGGATCGTCGTCTTTCTGGTGCTGCCGAGCCTCTATCTGATCGGCGTCGCCTTCATGACCAACGGCCCCTACGGCCAGCCGCAGATGCCGCTGACCCTGGACGCCTTCAGCCAGCTCGCCGGTTTCGGCTTCCTCGGCTGGAGCCCGGGCAATCTTTACACCCTGCTGCGCTCGCTGTGGCAGACCCTGCTCGCCACCGGCCTGGTGATCCTGGTCGCCTATCCGCTCGCCTACCGCATCTCGATCAGCCGCGAGAAGTGGCGCGCGCTGATGCTGCTGGCAGTGGTGGTACCCTCCTGGACCAACCAGGTCATCCGCGCCTTCGGCTGGATGAATCTGCTCTCCCCGGGCACTCCGCTGGCCGAGCTGGCGCAGTTCTTCGGCCTGATCGGCCCCAACATGGGCCTCTACCCGTCCAACTTCGCGGTCACCCTGGGGCTGATCTACAACTTCCTGCCGTTCATGGTGCTGCCGCTCTACGCCGCCTTCGAGAAGCTCGACTACGCCCTGGTCGAGGCGGCGCGGGATCTCTACGCCTCGCCGCTGCGCGCGTTCTGGCTGGCGGTCTTCCCGCAGACCCTGCCGGGGCTGCTGGCGGGCACGGTACTGGTGTCGATCCCCGCCTTCGGCATGTACGTGGTGCCGGAGCTGCTCGGCGGCGGTCGCGCGATGATGCTCGGCAACCTGGTCGCCAGCCAGTTCGCCGGTGGCTCCAACTGGCCGCTGGGGGCGGCGGGGGCGCTGATCATGCTGCTCGCCACCTTCGGTGGGCTGTTCGCCATGCGCCGTATCGGCAAGCGCTTGAGCGGCGGTGAGGAGGTGGTGATATGAGACGTGGCGCCTTTCACCGCGGCATGACCCTGTTCTGGTGGGTCGTGATGGCCTTTCTCTATCTGCCGCTGGCGGTCATCGTGTTCTACTCGTTCAACTCGGCCAACAGCTCGGCCTATTTCGCCGGCTTCTCGCTGCGCTGGTACGACAAGCTGATCCATAACGATCAGTTGCTCGATGCCCTCGGCAATACCCTGGTGCTGGGGATCGCCTCCTCCCTCCTGGCGCTCGTCATCGGGACCTTGATCGGCTACGGCATGTATCGCCATCGCGCGCGCAAGCTCGGCTGGCTGATCGTGCTGATCTACCTGCCGATCGTGATGCCGGACATCGTCTTCGGGATCTCGGAGATGGCGTTCTTCATCAGCATCGATCGCCAGTTCGGCATTCTCGGCCCCAGCCTGCTGACCATGATCATCGCCCACGTCACCTTCCAGATTCCGTTCGTGGCGCTGATCGTCTACTCGCGCTTCGTCGGCCTCGACCCGACGCTGTTCGAGGCGGCCAAGGATCTCTACGCCTCGCCGTTCCAGCGCGCTCGGTTCTTCCTGCTGCCAACGCTGAAGCCCTCGCTGATCGCCGCCTTCTTCCTCTCGTTCACGCTGTCGGTGGACGATTTCGTGATCAGCTTTTTCAACGCCGGCCCCGAGAACGCCACCCTGCCGATCTACATCTGGGGTGCGATCCGCCGCGGCGTGTCGCCGGAGATCAACGCCATCGCCACGCTGATGATCGGCGCGGTGCTGATCGCCGCAATCCTGAGCCTGCTGTTCAATCGGCAAAAGCAGCACTGACAGCGCGCCGGCCAAAGTGGCCGGCGCACCCGCATCACCCTTTTCCGCCGGGCCCTGTCGAGCCCGGTATCGACATCACCCCGGGAGGTATTCGTCGATGAAGCGCACAACAATCACAACCCGAGTCGCCCTGGTCCTGGGTGGCATGCTGCTGGCCGGGTCGGCTTCCGCCCAGAACGCTGACAAGCTCTATCTGTTCAACTGGACGGAGTACATGGACCCCAAGGTCATCGAGGCCTTCGAGAAGAAGTACGGGGTCGAGGTGGTGCAGAGCTACTACAACTCGCTGCCGGAGATGACCGCCAAACTCAACGCCGGCGGCGTCTCCCAGTACGACATCATCGTGCCCTCCAACTACTACGTGCCGCGACTGATCGACAGCGGCCTGGTGCAGAAACTCGACAAGTCGCAGATTCCCAACCTGGCCAACGTGATGGCACAGTTCTCCGACCCCAGCTACGATCCGGGCGCGCAGTATTCGGTGCCCTACCAGTGGGGCACCAGCGGGATCGTCTATGACACCGATGTCTTCCCCGATGCGCCCAAGAGCTGGTCGCTGCTGTTCGACCCCAAGGTCAACGCCAACCAGCCCTTCGCGCTGATGGGCGACGGCCAGGTCAACATGGGCGCCGCCTGCGCCTATCTCGGTTCGGGCTACGACTGCACCGGGGCCACGGCGTGGAAGCCCGCAGCCAAGCTGATCCTCGACACCAAGCACCGCGCCACCTTCAGCGGCTTCACCGACGGCACCCCGGTACTGCAGCAGATCCAGCGCGGCGTGGTACGTGCCGGTATCTCCTACAACGGTGACTACCTGCAGCAGAAGCGCGAGAATCCGGAAGCGTTCAAGCACATCGCCTTCATGATCCCCGACGAAGGCACCGAGATGTGGGTCGATAACATGATGATCCCAGCCAAGGCGCCGCATCCGGAACTGGCGCACAAGTTCATCAACTTCATTCTCGACCCCAAGATCGGCGCCGAGCTCTCCAACTACGTCCAGTACGCCAGCCCCAACAAGGCTGCGCAGCCCTATCTCGACGCCGACCTGACCCAGCCGCCGGCGCTGCCCGACGAGGCCGACCTGGCGCGGCTGAAGTTCTCGCCCAGCCTGGGTGGTCAGAATCTGCAGCTGTTCCAGCAGCTGTGGCAGGAAGTGCAATCGCGGTAAGCAAGCGTTACCCGCCGACGCCAGTGGGCGCCGGCGGTCTCCCAGACGGCGCCACGTGCGCCACAAGGACAGCGTCATGAGCGAAACACCGCATCACGTGCTCGAAGAGTGGTTCAGCCACCACGGCATCACCGAGGTGGAGTGCCTGGTGTCCGATCTCACCGGTATCCTCAAGGGCAAGATCATGCCCGCCGGCAAGTATCTGCGCGGCGGGCATACCCGACTGCCCGACTCGATCTTCATCCAGACGGTCACCGGCGGCTATCCCGACGACGACGATATCCGCTTCTGGAACCCGGCCGAACTCGACATGCAGCTGGTGCCGGACCCCGACTCCGCCTATCTGGTGCCCTGGGCCGACGACCCCACCGCGCAGATCATCCACGACTGTCTCTACATGAACGGCGAGCCGGTGGAACTCTCGCCGCGTCACGTGCTCAAGCACATCCTCGCGCTCTACGAGGCCCGCGGCTGGCAGCCGATCATGGCGCCGGAGCTGGAGTTCTACCTGGTCAAGACCAACACCGACTCCGACTACCCGCTGGAGCCACCGATCGGACGCTCGGGACGCCAGGAGAGCAGCCGTCAGTCGTTCTCCATCGACGCGGTCAACGAGTTCGACCCGCTGTTCGAGCAGATGTACGACTACTGCGAAGCGCAGCAGCTGGATATCGACACCCTGACCCACGAAGAGGGTGCCGGACAGATGGAGGTCAACTTCCGCCACGGCGACCCGCTGCGTCTCGCCGACCAGGTAGTGATCTTCAAGCGCACCCTGCGCGAGACCGCGCTGCGCCACAACATGTACGCCACCTTCATGGCCAAGCCGATGGCCAACGAGCCGGGCAGCTCGATGCATCTGCACCAGAGCCTGCTCGACCGCGACAGCGGTGACAATCTGTTCGCCGGCGCCGATGGCGGCCCCAGCAAGCTGTTCCATCACTACATCGGCGGGCTGCAGCAGTACCTGCCCTCGGCGATGCCGTTCTTCGCCCCCAACGTCAACTCCTACCGCCGATTGATGCCCGGCGGCAGCAACAGCTCGGTGCCGATCAACACCGAGTGGGGCTACGACAACCGCACCGTGGGCCTGCGCGTACCGGTGGGCCCGGCGCCCGGCACGCGGGTCGAGAATCGCCTCGCTGGCGCCGACGCCAACCCCTATCTGGTGATGGCGGCGTCGCTCGCCTGCGGCTATCTCGGCATGCTCTCGCAGATCGAGCCGCGCCCGCCGCTGACCGGTTCGGCGTGGTCGATGGGCCATACCCTGCCCGACGACATCGGCCCGGCGCTCAATGCGCTGAGCGAGTGCGCACCGCTGGCGGACCTGCTGGGCGAACGCTTCACCCGCAGCTACCTGGCGGTGAAGCGCGCCGAGCACTCGGCCTACTTCCGGGTCATCAGCTCGTGGGAGCGCGAGCACCTGCTGCTGCGGGTCTGACCCCCAACGGCGGCCGCGCGATGCCTGGCTTTCAGCATCGCGCGGCCGCCCCGACACGAGGTGATACCGCATGCGCACGACCGCCGCCCTCTGCCTGAGCGCGCTCTGCCTGTCGCTGAGCGCCGCCGCCCAGGCCCAGACGCCGGACAAGCTCTACCTCTTCAACTGGACCGAGTACGCCGACCCCGGCGTGATAGAGGAGTTCGAAAAACAGTACGGGGTCGAGGTGGTTCAGAGCTACTTCACCTCCAACGCCGAGATGTTCTCCAAGCTGGTCGCCGGCGGCGACGCCCAGTTCGATGTGGTGGTGCCCACCGACTACTACGTGCCCAGACTGGTGGCAGCCGGGCTGATCCAGCCGCTGGGCGACGACATCCAGGGGCGTGACAACCTGATGCCGGCCTTCCGCCACCCCAGCTACGACCCCCAGGACGCCTACAGCGTGCCCTATCTGTGGGGCGTCACCGGGATCGTCTACGACACCACGGTGTTCCCCGACCCCGCCCACTCCTGGTCGCTGCTGCTCGACCCGAAGGTCAATCCGGACCAACCCTTCGCCCTGCTCGGCGGTGACCCGCAGGTCCTGTTCGGCATGGCCTGCGTCTATCAGGGCCACGGCTTCGACTGCACCCAGCGCGACGACTGGATCGCCGCCGCCAAGCTGGTGAGCCAGACCCTGCATCGCCCCAACTTCAGCGGCTTCGCCGACAGCACCGCGGCCATCGACCAGATCGCCCGCGGCGTGACCCGCGCCGCGGTCACCTACAGTGGCGACCTGGACTATCGCAAGGCAGATGCGCCGGAGACCTACGGCAAGCTTGAGTTCTTCATTCCCGAAGAGGGGTCGCAGCTCGGCGTGGATACGCTGGTGATCCCCAAGCGCGCACCCCATCCACAGCTGGCGCGTGAATTCATCAGCTTCATGCTACGCCCGGAGAACGCCGCGCGCTCGGCGACCTATGCCTACTACCGAACCCCCAACCAGGCAGCACTGCCACTGCTCAGTGCCGATCTGCGCCAGGCCTCGCAGCTGAGCGACGCCCAGCGCGCCAAGCTGACGCCGGCACCTCAGCTGGAAGGCGACCAGTTGCAACTGCTCCAGCAGCTGGCCAACGAGGCCCGCAACCGCTGAGACACGCCAGCGAAAGCCCCGCGTCACGGGGCTTTCAGCGGCAGTGTCGCCTCTTGCAGACGCCTCGTTGTCAATATGAAAACAGCGTTCAACAATTCGTTGCGCCCTTCTCTTCGCCGCCGCCTGAACTAAACTGAGTCCATCGAGTGGCGGCGTCTTCCACGCCGCTGCCACCGACGGAAGGCGGTTCGCCGCCATCACGACAGGGACGTCACCCGTGGCGCATCGCTCTCCCAGTCGCCCGCGAGCAACGACCGGTAACTTGCTAGCGCAGATACCATCGGCGATGGCCACCAGTACTTACTAGCAGTGCTCACCAGCAGTCGAAGGGATCAGAGCGAACCGCGGGGTCTCCGTCTCTGGCTCGACGGAACACGAGCCGGTCCGCAAGAGGAGCAAGGCCATGCAGAAATCGATCATCATTGGCGGCGTCATCGCTGCCCTCGGCGTCGCCGGCGGTGTTGCCATCGGCGCCTACCAGTCCGGCGACAGCCAGCCGCAGTACGCCGACATCATCAGCGTCGACCCTATCACCCAGACCTCCGAGACGCCGCGTCAGGAGTGTCATAACGTGACCGTCACCCACCGCCGCCCGGCGCAGGACGAGCACCGCATCGCCGGCACCGCCATCGGCGCCATTGTCGGCGGCGTGGTGGGTAACCAGTTCGGCGGCGGCAGTGGCAAGAAAATCATGACGGCTGCCGGTGCGGTCGGCGGCGGCATCGCCGGCAATCAGGTCCAGGGCCAGATGCAGCAGGGTGACACCTACACCACCACAGAGCAGCGCTGCAACACGGTCAAGGACACCAAGCAGGAGACCGTCGGCTACGACGTGCGCTACCGCTACGACGGCGAAGTACACGAGGCCAAGCTCGACAAGAAGCCCGAAGGCGACCGGGTTTCCATGCGCAACGGCGAGCCCCAGTGGCAGAGTGCCGGCGGCGCCTGACGCTCCCGCCTATTCCGCGTTCTCTCACCGCGCCGGCAGCTTATGCCGGCGCGGTCGTGTTTGCGCCAGGTGCCGGTTGAGCCGCGTGACGGGACCGGCTACCCTCTTGGCATCCGTCGAATAAATTCAACACGCGAGCCCGCCATCGTGCCTCAAGCCTCTGCTGCGACCTTCCCCGAGCGTCACGTCGACTCCTACTACGCCGCCTCGGCCAACCCGGCACCGGAACGTCCGCCGCTGCGCGGCGAGGTCGACGCCGATGTGTGCGTGATCGGCGGCGGCTTCACCGGTATCTCCTCGGCGCTGCACCTGGCCGAGCGCGGACTGCGCGTGGTAGTACTGGAGGCGACGCGCATCGGCTTCGGCGCTTCGGGGCGCAACGGCGGGCAGATCGTCAACAGCTACAGCCGTGACATGGACGTGATCGAGGCCAAGTACGGCCAGACCACTGCCCAGGCGCTGGGCAGCATGGCGTTCGAGGGCAACAAGATCATCCGCTCGCGTATCGCCGACTACGCTATTCGCTGCGATCTCAAGGAGGGCAACCTGTTCGCCGCCTGCAGCGACAAGCAGATGCAGGGGCTGGTCGAGCACAAGGCGCTGTGGGAGCGCTACGGGCACCGCCAGCTCGAACTGCTCGATGCTCAGGGCTACCGTCGCGAGATCGGCTCCGAGCGCTACGTGGGCGCGCTCTTCGACCACTCCGGGGGGCACCTGCACCCGCTCAACCTGGTACTTGGCGAGGCGGCGGCGTTCGAATCGCTAAGCGGTGTGATATACGAGCATTCGCCGGTGATCGAGATCCGCCACGGCGATCCGGTGGTGATCCGCACCGCCCAGGGGCAGGTTCGCGCCGAACGCGTGATCGTCGCCGGTAACGCCTATCTCAATGGTCTACTGCCGGAGCTCGAGGGCAAGAGCATGCCCTGCGGCACCCAAGTGCTGGCCACCGCGCCGCTGGATGCCGACACCGCCCGCGAGCTACTGCCCAACGATGCCTGCGTCGAGGACTGCAACTATCTGCTCGACTACTACCGCCTCTCGGCCGACAACCGGCTCATCTACGGAGGTGGCGTGACCTACGGGGGCCACGATCCGGCGAGCATCGAAGCGGTCATTCGGCCCAATCTGGAGAAGACCTTTCCCCAGCTCAAGGGGGTGAAGGTCGATTACACCTGGAGCGGCAATTTCCTGCTGACGCTCAATCGCCTGCCGCAGTTCGGCCGCATCAACCACAACGTCTATTACGCTCAGGGCTACTCCGGGCACGGCGTGACCTGTACCCATCTGGCCGGGCGCCTGATGGCGGAGGCGCTGAGCGGCGAACTCGAGCGCTTCGACGCCTTCGCCGATCTGCCGCACACCCCCTTCCCCGGCGGTCGCCTCTTCCGCGTACCGCTGACCGCCCTCGGCGCCTGGTACTACCGGATGCGTGACCAGCTCGGCTGGTGAAACTCTCGACTCGGCAGTCATGCCGCCAGCGCCGTAGCGATCGATCGCGGGTCGACATGCCGGCCTGACTCGGCGCCGAGAGTCAGACCAGATTCACAGCCCCGGCAGGCACACGAAAGGGGCGGCCACTGGCCGCCCCTTGAGCTAGGTTTTGTGCGAAAACTACCTGCGCTCGGCAATACGGCGTTAAAAATCGGCTCAAAATGCTCATTTACACCCCGTAAACTCCGCGTTTTCGCCGATTTTTGCCTTGTCTTGCCTTCGCTCGCTGACTTTTCGTACAGAACCTAAGATCTACCCCCGGATCAGAATGTCTGCCACGCCTCTTCGTCTTGGGGAGTGCGCTTGGCCGTTAGCGCTGCCGGCTGCGCGCTAGCGGGTTTCGGCCTGGGATCGGGCGCCGAGGTCTTGCCCGTGTCGGCGTCTTCGCCGAGCACGAAGGTATCGACCAGACCGCGCAGGCGCTCGGCTTCCTGCTGCAGATCGGCCGCCGCAGTCGCCGACTGCTGCACCATCGCGGCGTTCTGCTGCGTCATCGCATCCATCTCCGCCACCGCCGTATTGATCTGGCCGATGCCACTGTTCTGCTCCTTGGCGCCGGCACTGATCTCACCGATCACGTCCGCGACGCGATTCACGCTGTCGACGATCTCGCGCATGGTGGTCCCGGCCCGGTTGACCAGCTCGCTGCCGCTGCGGGTATGCTCGGCGGACTGCGTGATCAACTCACGAATACTCTTCGACGCCTCCGCCGAGCGCCCCGCCAGTGAGCGTACCTCGCTGGCCACCACCGCGAAGCCGCGCCCGTGCTCGCCAGCGCGAGCGGCCTCCACGGAGGCATTCAGCGCCAGAATATTGGTCTGGAAGGCGATGGAATCGATCAGACCGATGATCTCTTCGATCTGCGCCGCCGACTGGGTGATTTCGGTCATCCGCGCCTCGACCTGGGCCATCGCTTTTTCGCCCTCCTGGGCCACATCGCTGGTCGACTGCACCAGCTGACTCGCCTGGGTGGCCGAGTCGGTGGCATGTGCCACCGTGGTGGTGATCTCCTCCATCGACGCGGAGGTCTGCTGCAGGCTGGCCGCCGACTGCTCGGTGCGCGATGCCAGCTCGCCGCTGGCATCGGCGATCTGGGACGACGTCGCGTGAACGCTACGGGTACTCGAACGCACGTCACGCAGTGTTTCCTGCATGCGCCCGACGAAAGCGTTGAACTGGGTCGCAAGTTGGCCCACCTCGTCGCGGCTGTCGACGGCCAAACGGCGGGTCAGATCGCCCTGGCCACTGGCGATATCCCCCATCGCCTCCGCGGTGCGCCGGATCGGGCCGAGCAGCCGCCGCACCAGCACGCTGGCGACCAGCGCCGCCAGCAGCATGCCCCCGCCACCCAGCAGCAGCGAGCGCCACAGCATGGCGTGGCGATTGCTCGCCGCCTTGGCCTCTGCCGCCGCCATCGCCTGATCGATGGAGGTGGCGTAGATGCCGGCACCGATCATCCAGTTCCAGCCGTCGATGCTCTCGGCGTAGGAGTACTTGCGCTCGACCTTACCGGTGCCGGGATTGGGCCACAGATAGCTGTAGCGGCCCCCGCCCTGCTGAGCGACCCGGATCAGGTCGGCGATGACATGGTTACCATCTGCGTCCGTCACCCCGAGCATATTGGTCCCCTCTTTCTTGGTGTCGGGGGCAAACACCAGATTGGTGCCATCGAAGGTGTAGGCAAAAATGTAGTTGGTGCCATCGAAGGAGAGCCCGCGCAGCAGATCGCGCGCCTTGGCCTGGGCGGCCTGAGGGTCGCTGCCGGCGTTCTCGACCAGCGGCGTGATGGCGGATTTGGCCAGATCGACGATGCCTTTGACCGCCTTGACCTGACTGTCGATCAACAATCGCCGCTGCTCGGCCAGCTCTCGACGACTCTCATTGAGGTTGGAAACGATATTGACGCTCACCAGCGCCACGATGATCACAAACAGCGGTATCAGCGTCAGCGCCACGATCTTGGTCTGCAGGCTGAGCGCGCGTCTGGCGCGCAAAACGGAGGGTGCCTTCATGCGTACGCTCTCGGTTGTTGGCGTTATCGAGTGAGATCCAGCGACGCGCAATCCTCCCGGCCAGAATCCGATACCTCGCCGCTAACCACACGCCAACACGATCCAGCCCGGCAGAATGACGCGCTCACCAAGACCGATATCGGTAGTGATTTGTTTAACTTGAGTCAACTTTGGTAGTGAAGCGAAGCATTATGTGCGGCGACACCCCGCGAGCCGGGCTGTCGGGAGAGCGTCCCGCAGACCGCCTCGGTGAGTGGCAGGCCATCAGCGCGGACGTATGTCTAACAAGCAGCCAGTCGCTACCACTCCAGCGCTTGCTTGACGAAGGGGATGGTGAGCTTGCGTTTGGCGGAGAGCGAGGCGCGATCCAGCCGCGCCAGAACCTCGGAGAGCTGATCGAGCTGGCGCGGGCCGCGATGCAGGATATAACGCGCGACCTCGTCGGGCAGCTGCATGCCGCGCACCCGCGCGCGCAGTTGCAGCGCCCCCAGCCGCTGGGCGTCATCCAGCGGCTGGACATGAAAGACCATGCCCCAGGTCATGCGCGAGGCCAGGTCCGGCAGCTTGATATCGAGCTGGCGCGGCGAGCGGTCGGCGGCGATCACCAGCCGCTTGCCGGCGTCGCGCAGGCGGTTGAAGCCATGGAACAGCGCCTCCTCCCAGCGCTTGCGTCCGACCACCAGCTGCAGGTCGTCTATCGCCAGCAGATCGAGCCGCTCGGGCTCTTCGAGAATATCCGGCGGGAAGTGTCCCAGAGCGTCCAGCGGCAGGTAGAGCGCGCGCTGGCCGCGGGCATCGGCAGCATGGCAGGCCGCCTGCAGCAGATGGCTACAGCCCACGCCGCTGCCGCCCCACAGATAGAGGAAGGGCTCGCCGGCGCTCTCCAACTGCGAGGCCAGATGTGCCACCAGCGGGGCGTTGTCCCCGGGGAAGTAGTTGGCGAAGGTAGCGTCATCGCGCAGCCCCACCCCCAGCGGCAACTGTGATGGACCCGGGCGCATCAGCTGTCGCTCTCCCCGTCCCAGCCCGCTGTCAGCGTCTCGGCGCGCGCTCGATCGTAGAGGCGACTATGGCGATAACGGTGATAGGCGTAGCGCAGCAGGACCATGATCACCGCGGCCACCGGCAGCGCCAGCAGGATACCGGTGAAGCCGAACAGCTGCCCGCCGGCGAGTACGGCAAAGATCACCGCCACCGGGTGCAGACCGATCTTGTCACCCAGCAGCAGCGGCTGCAGCAGCGTGCTCTCGGCCACCTGGCCGATGCCGAACACCACCAGCACCCCCACCAGCGGCAGCCACTCACCGAACTGGAAGAACGCCACCACGCCGGCGGTGAGCACGCCGACAATGACCCCGAGATAGGGCACGATGCTCGCCAACCCCGCCATCAGGCCGATCAGCAGTCCGAACTTGAGCCCCACCACGCTCAGGCCGACGGCGTAGATCACGCCCAGGCTCAGCATCACCAGCAGCTGGCCGCGCAGGAAGGCGGAAAGCACTTCGTCGCACTCCACCGCCAGCGCCGTGATCCGAGGTTCGACATGCCGCGGCAGCAGCTCGCGCACATAGCCCTTGAGCCGATCCCAGTCGAGCAGCAGATAGAAGGTGACCACCGGAATCAGCGCCAGATTGCCGAGCCAGATCGCCAGCGCCAGCCCCGAGCGCGAGGCCTGGGCGAGAAAGGCCGCGGCGTAGGTGCCGGTCTCGCGCCAGTTGCTCATCAGGGCGTTGCGCAACTGATCGAAGTCGGCGCTGAAGTCGATTCCGGTGAGTTCGCGCACCTCCGGCAACACCGTCGTCTGAACCCAGTTGAGCACCTCCGGCAGCGCCGCGATCAGTTGCCCCAGCTGGCGCCCCAGCATCGGCAGCAGCACCAACAGCCCGCCGACCATCACCAGCGCCAGCAGCAGAAACACCAGGCTCACCGAGAGTCGCCGCGATAACCCACGCGCCTCCAGCCAGTCGGTCACCGGATCCCCCAGATAGGCCAGGATCAGGCTGACGAAGAACGGCATCAAGATCGGCTCGAGCAGCACCAGCAGCCAGAGCCCCAGCGCGGCACCGATCAACCCGCCTATCTGTAGTTTACTCATCGCGCTCTCGCCGTTCCCTGACTGCCCGCTAGGATGTAGGCAATGCTACAATGCGCCCCGCTGAACATCACCCCCATTCATTGGCGGGACGCTGGGTCACCCGCAGCGTCTCCCCGGCTCCGCGAGAAAGGTCCACTATGACGCGCTCCTCTCCCGATTCTTCGAACGCGCCCCGTTCGTCCAGCTCCCCCTCCCTGACCTACCGGGACGCGGGTGTCGACATCGATGCCGGCAACGCGCTGGTCGAGCGGATCAAGGGCGTGGCCAAGCGCACCTCGCGTCCGGAAGTGATGGGCGGCCTGGGCGGCTTCGGCGCGCTGTGCCAACTGCCCAGCGGCTACCGCGAGCCGGTGCTGGTCTCCGGCACCGACGGAGTCGGCACCAAACTGCGCCTGGCGATGGATCTGGGCAAGCACGACACCATCGGCATCGATCTGGTCGCCATGTGCGTCAACGATCTGGTGGTCGCCGGGGCGGAGCCGCTGCTGTTTCTCGACTACTACGCCACCGGCAAGCTCGATGTCGATATCGCCGCCGACGTGGTGACCGGCATCGGTGAGGGCTGCAGCCAGGCCGGCTGCGCCCTGGTGGGGGGCGAAACCGCCGAGATGCCGGGCATGTACGAGGGCAGCGACTACGATCTGGCCGGGTTCTGTGTCGGCGTGGTGGAGAAGTCCGAGATTCTGGACGGCAGCCGGGTCGCCGCCGGCGACGTGCTGCTGGGCCTGGCCTCCTCCGGGCCGCACTCCAACGGCTACTCGCTGATCCGCAAGATTCTCGAAGTCGGCGGCGGCCAGCTCGACGAGACCCTCGACGGCCAGCCGCTCGCCGACCTGCTGATGGCGCCGACCCGCATCTACGTCAAGCCGCTGCTCTCGCTGATTCGCGACAGCGACGTGGCCGTGCACGCGCTTTCGCACATCACCGGCGGCGGCCTGCTCGAGAACGTGCCGCGGGTACTGCCGGAGAACCTCGCCGCGCGGGTCGATGTCACCACCTGGCAGCGCCCGGCGGTGTTCGACTGGCTGCAGCAGCAGGGCAACGTGGCCGAGCGCGAGATGTACCGCGTGCTCAACTGCGGCATCGGCATGGTGGTAGTGGTACCGGCGGCACAGGCCGACGCCGCCATCGCCCACCTGCAGGACGCCGGCGAGCAGGTCCATCGTCTGGGTGAGATCGTCACCCGCGGCGAGGGTGACGAAGCCGTGCAGCTGGAGAACCTGCCGGCATGAGCGCAGAGCACTCTTCTCCGCATCAGGATACGCTGAACGACTTCGAGGCCGCGGCCGCCGAGAAGCCGCGCGTGGTCGTGCTGATCTCCGGCAACGGCAGCAATCTTCAGGCGCTGCTCGATGCCCAGGCCCACGACGAACTGGGCGGCGAGATCGTCGCGGTGGTCTCCAACAAGGCCGACGCGTTCGGGCTCAAGCGAGCCAAGGATGCCGGCGTCGATGCCGTGGCGCTGCCGCATCGCGAGTACGACTCCCGCGAGGCCTTCGATGCCGCGCTGATCAAGGTGATCGACCGCCATGACCCCGACCTGGTGGTGCTGGCCGGCTTCATGCGCATCCTCACGCCCATGTTCGTCGACCGCTACCGCGGGCGGATGCTCAATATCCATCCGTCTCTGCTGCCCGCGTATCAGGGCCTCAACACCCATCAACGCGCGCTGGACGACGGCGTCGCCGAGCATGGTGTCAGCGTGCACTTCGTCACCGAAGAGCTCGATGGCGGGCCGGTAGTGATCCAGGCCGCGGTCAAGGTCGAGCCCGAGCAGGATCTCGACGCCCTGATCGCCAAGGTCCACGCCCGCGAGCACCTGATCTATCCGATCGCGGTGCGCTGGTTCCTCGAAGGCCGAATCAAGCTCGACGCCGAGGGCAAGGTGACACTGGACAACATGCCGCTGCCGCCGCACGGCCTGCGCATGTCCCACGAGGACGCCGCCGAGGAGCTCGACGAGGACCTGGAGTGAGCCCCAAGGCATTCACCCCAGCCGTCCGATCTCCGCGCTAGCCCCCGAAGTTGCGCTAGCCCTCGAAGTTGCGCCGGGCGCCCGAGATCGGGCGCTTGGCGCCGCGCCAGACAGTAGGCTCTACCCTCTCAAGAACGCGACGAATAACCCCCTTTTTTGTCGCCTTTAGATGAATTTGCCACACCTCTGCCCTGCCATAGACTACGCATCTACCAGGCAAGGATGTGTGACATGCTGCTTCGCTCTGCCCGCTGGATGACTCTCGGTCTTGCCGCGCTCTTCTTGAGCCCCGCACTCTGGGCCGAGGATTCGCTGCTTGCCCCCATCGACGCCCCATCCAGCAGTGACGGCGAGCGCCAGGTACGCGGCGTGTTGCGCGCCCATAACCATGCGGTGATCAGCAGCGAACTGGCCGGGCGTATCGTCGAGATGCCCTACAGCGATGGCCAGAGTTTCGCCAAGGGTGATCTGCTCGCGCGCTTCGACTGCAGCGCCTATCAGGCCCAGCTCAATGCCGCGCAGGCCGCCGCGCGCGCCACCCGTGAAGAGCTGAGTCACAACAAGCAACTGGCCGCCCTCAACTCGGTCGGCCGCTTCGAGGTGGCGCTGGCCGAGGCCCGGCAGGCCCAAGCCCAGGCCGAAACCCAGGTGTATCAGGTGCAGGTCAAGCGCTGCCGCGTCACTGCGCCCTTCTCCGGCAACGTGGTGCTGCGCCGCGCCCAGCCCCACGAGAGCGTCGCCAGCGGCACGCCGCTGCTGGAGGTGGTGGATAACACCACCCTGGAAATCTACCTGCTGGTGCCCTCCAGTTGGCTCAGCCGTCTGCAGCCGGGGCAGACCTTCGACTTCATCCCCGACGAGACCGGCAAACCGCTGAAGGCAAGTGTCAAACGCCTGGGCGCGCGTATCGATGAAGGCAGCCAGACCCTCCTGCTGATCGGCAGCCTGCCCGAGGATGTCAAGGGCCTGCTGGCCGGCATGAGCGGCACGGCGCGCTTTCAGGCGGTGCCGTGAGCGCCACCTCTGCCAAGCCCGAGACTCTCTTCGCACGGTTTCTGGGCCTTGAACAGCAGGCGCGCAAGGCGACCTCTACCGAACAGCTGGCCTTTGCCATGGTCAATGACGGCCAGGCGCTGTTCGGCTTTCGTCACGCCGCGCTGCTGATCGCCGGCAAGGTGCGGGCGCTGACAGGTGTCAGCGTGGTGGAACCACACGCCCCCTTCGTCGCCTTCGTCGAGCGCGCGGCCGGGGCCCTGCGCAAGCAGAACCGGCTGGACGAGAGCCACAACGTCGACCCCGCGCAGCTGGACGAGCAGACGCGCCTGGACATGCACAGCCTGTCCGCCCCCCACGCCTACTGGCTAGCGCTGAAGAATCGCAGCGGCGAAACCTTCGGCGGCCTGTGGCTGGCGCGCGAGCAGCCCTTCAACGACGCCGAGCAAGCCCTGCTGACCCAGCTGGCCGACGCCTACGCCCACGCCTGGCTGGCCCTGCAGCCGCGCAGGCCATGGCGCCTGCGCTGGCCGCGCAAGAAGCTGCTAGCCGTGGTGGCGGCACTCTGCCTGCTACTGCTGATCCCGGTACGCCAGTCGGTCCTGGCCCCCGCCGAAGTGGTGCCGCTGGGGGGCCGCGTGGTGTCGGCGCCGCTCGATGGCGTGATCGCCGAATTCCTGGTCAAACCCAATCAGCAGGTGGCCGCCGGTGACGTCCTGGTGCGCTTCGATGCCACCAGCCTCAAGGCGCAGGCCGATGTCGCCGAACGCACACTGGACGTGGCCGAGGCCGAACTCAAGGCCAGCAGCCAGCGGGCCTTCGTCGATGCCGAGTCCAGCGCTCGCCTGGATCTGCTCGCCGCGCGCGTCGAGCAGAAGCGCGCCGAGCGAGACTATGCCCGGCAGTTGCTGGCGCGCAGCGAGGTACGCGCCGAGCGTGCGGGCATCGCGGTGTTCGCCGATGCCGAGCGCCTGACCGGCAAACCGGTGCAGACCGGCGAGCGGCTGATGCAGATTGCCGATCCCAATCAGGCCGAACTACGTATCGAGCTGCCGGTGGGTGACGCCATCGCCCTGCAGCCCGGCGCCGAAGTTGCCCTGTTTCTCGACAGCGATCCACTGCACCGTCATACCGCCCGTCTGGAGCGCGCCGCCTACGAGGCGCAAAGCACCGCCGCCGGCCAGTTGGCCTATCGCCTCGATGCCGCCTTCATCGCAGCATCGCCACGTATCGGCCTGCGCGGCACCGCCAAGCTGTTTGGTGACCGCGCGCCGTTGGCCTACTACCTGCTGCGCCGGCCTTTGGCTGCCGCACGCCAGAGCCTGGGCCTGTGATGCTGCCCGCGCTGCGCCCCGACCTGCAGCTCTCGTCCGCCGCCCCGGGCCTCGATGGCGCGCCGCAGTGGACGCTGGCCGACCCGCTGCGCGGGCGCTACTTCAAGCTCGGCGCCGCTGCCGTGCGTCTGCTGCGTCACTGGACGCTGGGCGAGCCCGAACGCGTGCTGGCGGCGGCCAACGGCGAGCCGGGCCTGCCTCTGGGCCAGGCCGAACTGGAAGAGATGCTGAGCTTTCTCAGCCAGCACGATCTGGTGACCGCCCTGGACGACAGACAGCGCGCCAGCTACGCCATGAAAGCCGCCGCCCGGCGCCAGAGCCCATGGAAGCGAGTGCTGCATCAATACCTGTTCTTCCGCATCCCGCTGTGGCGCCCGGACCCCTTTCTCAATCGCGCCTGGCCGGTGCTGGAGCGTCACGGCGCCTGGCTGCTGCGCTGGGGGCTGCCGCTGGTCTTGGTGCTCGGTCTATTCCTGGTGATCCGCGACTGGCAGCGTTTTCTCACCACCTTCCCCCATCTGTTCAGCCTGGGCGGCGCGTTGGCCTTCGGCGTGGCGCTGACCTTCGCCAAACTGTGTCACGAGTTCGGCCATGCCTTCATGGCCAAACGTGCCGGCTGCCGGGTGCAGAGCATGGGCCTGGCGTTCATGGTGCTGCTGCCGATGTTCTACACCGATGTCAGCGACGCCTGGCGGGTGCGAGAGCGCCGCTCCAGGCTGCTGATCGGCGCCGGCGGCGTGCTCGCCGAGCTGCTGCTGGCGGTGCTGGCGCTGCTGGCCTGGTCGCTGCTGCCGGATGGCCCGGCGCGAACCGCGGCCTTCATGCTGGCCAGCGCCACCTGGATTACTACCCTGGTGATCAACCTCAACCCCTTCATGCGCTTCGATGGCTATTTCCTGATCAGCGACCTGTGGGGCGTGGACAACCTGCAGCAGCGCGCCTTCGCCCTGTGTCGCTGGCGCCTGCGTGAAGCGCTGTTCGGTTATGACGAACCGGCGCCCGAACCCTGGTCGCCGGCCATGCGCAAACGCCTGCTGATCTGGGGCTATGGCGCGTGGGTCTGGCGCGCGATCCTGTTCCTCGGCATCGCCCTGGCGGTCTATCACCTGTTCTTCAAGTTACTGGGCATCTTCCTGATGCTGGTGGAACTGCTCTGGTTCATCGGCCTGCCGATCTGGCGTGAACTGGGCGAATGGTGGCAACGCCGCGAGCAGGCCGACCCACGCAAGGCTCTGCTCACCGGCCTGGGACTGGGCGCAATACTGCTGGTGCTGGTCGTGCCCTGGCGCAGCTCGGTGGAGATACCGGCCCTGCTCGAAGCCTCCCGCACCCACGCCCTGCACGCTCCGGTGGCCGCGCGCCTGAAAGCGGTGCACGTACAAGATGGGCAGAGCGTGGCGGCCGGCGACCTGATCATGGAACTGGACTCCCCCGACCTGGACTCGCGTCAAGCCATCGTCCGCCGGGAGATAGAGATCCTGCAGCTGCAGCTACGTCGTCTGTCGGCGCGCAGCGAGACGGCGGCCGATGCAGGCGTTCTCGAACAGCGCCTGGCCGAGGCCGTGGCCGAATACCGTGGCCACGCCGCGCAACGTGAGCGCCTGCAACTGCGGGCGCCACAGGCCGGCATGGTGCGTGACCTGCAACGCGACCTGAGACCGGGCCGCTGGCTGCATCCTGCCGAGCCGCTGGCGCGCATCGTCGCCCCCGGGCTGCGTCTGCGTGGCTACCTGGCAGAAGAGAACCTCTGGCGGGTCGAGGCCGGCAGCAAAGGCCGCTTCATCGCCGATGACCCGATGCGCCCTGCCATCCCGGTACGCCTGGACGACGTGGATGCCACCGGCGCCGCTTACCTGGAACAGGAGGCGCTCAGCTCGGACCACGGCGGCCCTATCGCCGTGCGCCGCGACGCCCAGCAGCGCGCCGAGCCCGTACAGGCGCAGTATGGCGTACGCCTGTCGCTACTCGATGACGACATCCATCCCGATCATCCCCTGCGCGGCGTGGTGCTGCTCGAGGGTGAAAGCCAATCGCTGCTGGGCGCGGCCTGGCGGCGGATCGCGGCGCTCGGTGTGCGTGAAAGCGGCTTTTGAGGCGAAATCAGCCTAGGCGCTGCGGCTCGCGGCGCATCTGTAGCTGAACCTCATCCTGCGCGCCGGATTGCACGTGAAACCCCAAGCGCAAGTAAAGGCGCAGCGCGGGATTGTGGCGCATCACCGCCAGCTCGAGCGCCTTGCCCTGCAGGTCGGCCTGGCCGATCAGCTCTTTCAGCAATCGCTCGCCCAGCCCCTGCCCGCGGTGCTGGGCTTCAAGGCCAATATCCAACAGGCGAATGGATGTCGCCCCCGCGTGCCAGGTGAGCGCGCCGACCGGCTCAGCGTCGATCAGCACGATCTCGGTAAGTGCCCTCGGATAATGGCTGGTCAAGACCCGGCGCTGCAGTTGCCACTGTTGCTCCAATAGTTCAGGGCAAGTGGCCTGCAAGTCCGGAGATAACCCTCGCAACTGAGCGAAGAGCTGACGCAGCCAGGGGGTATCGGTCTCATTGGCAATACGGCGCCGGAAGTTCGCGATCGTCTTTATCTCGGCCATGGGCTGATATACTTTGTTGTCACGGCTAAGGCCTCTATCCCACCATGTAATACATAAAAGAGTGACTGCATGCTCATCGACACTCAAGGCCTGACAGCCCAGGCATTCAATGCGGAAATCGGCCAGGTGTTCACAGCAGAAACCGTGCCCGAACCGGTGCAACTGACACTTCACAGACTGATAGAAGGCACGGGCACGAATGGTGGCCATCGCCAACCTTTCGCGCTGATATTCACCACCCCCATGAGCGTCATGCTGCTGGAGGCCCAGTACCGTCTCAAGAGCGCCAGCGGTCAGGAATACCTGCTCTACCTGAGCCCGATCGTCTCTCCCGGCGACGGCCTGCGCCACTATCAGGCCCAGTTCAACTAGGCCTGATAGTGGCGAGCGATCACGACCTAGGAGGATAGATTCCCTCGATACAGATGCACTGCGTCAAGCCCAATACCGGCTGCCGGATGTCCACGGGCTGGTTTTGACCACTGACAGCCAGTTGCGCACCCACTTGCAGTTGCGCAGGCAGCTCTACCGTGCCTGACGCCGGGGCGTAGATCTGCACTGTTACCGGCTCGCGACCAGAAGCCCCCACGCTCTCCGCGAGCGTGGCGGCCCCCCAGACTTGGCTAGCATCGGCTGGCATCGCTGTTGCCTGCCACGTAACGTCCGCATGAGCCGCCCCGGCGTGCTTGTGAACAGGCAGAACATAAGGTTGCAGCGTGACTCTCTCCGTCCCGCCCATAGAGCCATCCCGATATTGACCTCCGCCCATGGCCACTCGACCGTTGAGGTTGGGCAAACCAAAGGTGGTGCGGCCCTCCCCGCCATAGGTCGTGCCCAACAGCGAATACAGCGCGGTGTACTGGGCGATCGACAAGAGCTGCCCGTTACAGATCATCCAGCCGCGCGGCGCGAAGTTGCCGGCAAAGGGGGCGATAACCCCCATATAGCTGTCGATATCCATTGCAATACTCCTCGAGCCATCAGCCGCGTGGGGGGAAGATCCCTTGGAGGCAGATGATGTAGTTGATGACGGTAAAGGGCTGGAGAATGGAAAATGACCCACTGCCGCCAGCGTTATCCACGGTCACGCTGGCCGTCGCGCTCAGGGGCAAAATGACGGAGCTACTAGTAGAGGCCGGCGCGTAGATCTTCACATCGACGGACTCTCGACCCAAGGCGCCGTTGGCACTGGCCAACACGGTGTCGGCTGTCGGCGTGGCCGTCGTGGCCGGCTCATCGCTGGCCGGCAGGTGAGCCGTGGCCGTGACCGTTGCCCTATGGCTATGAGCGGGCATCTGCTGCTCGGTCAGGGTTACGGTTTCCTGGCCTGCCCTCTGACCGAGTTTATACGCCGAACCGCCTGGCAACTGCCCCTCCCCGATGGGTACACGGCCTTGCAGGTCGGGCAGGGCGAAGTTGGTCTGACCATCTCCCCCATAGATCGTGCCGATGATGGAAAAGAGTGCCTGATACTGATTGATGGGCAGTAACTGCCCCTGGCAAAAGGCCCAGTTGCGCGGCGCGAAGTAGGGTGCCCAACCACTGATCGCACCGATGTAGGACTGATCGCTCATGACTATTCCCTTGATTTTTTAGCCACATGGCCACGGAGTCATCCACACCGCCCCCATCCTGCTTGCGGTTCATTGTCATTAATGACTCATCATGTCTATTAGTGCGAGCGAATATTTATTTCGTCTGCCATCTCCCATTCTTCGATATGAACCCAGTAGACTGCGTTTACTGGCCGTTAAATCCAACGACGTGCTGTTACTTTGGCATACCCGTTCACTACTCCACGCGCGGCCCGGCGCCCGAAGAGTGCGGGCACGCTGAATCCGAGTGAGGAGTGTCTAGTGTTACGGAAACTGCTGAAAGTCTCGACGAGCGCCAAGACCCATACCGGCCCGTCGCATGCCCCCCTGGCCATCAGCCTCGAAGCGCGCATGATGTTCGATGGCGCCGTGGCCGCTACCGTCGCCGATACGGCTGACAGCCAGCCCGCCGACACCCCGGATGCGGCAAGCACCAGTGACGCCTCGCATGACACACTGGCCGCAGCGCCGGAGAGTGCCACATCCGACCAGCGTCAGGATCTGGTGTTCATCGATGGCCAGGTGGCCGACAAGGAACAACTGATCGCTTCGCTACGCCCCGGAGTCGAGGTGGTGGTACTCGACGGCAGTGGCGATGGCCTGCAACAGATCACCGAGTACCTGCAAGGCCGGCAGGATATCGATGCCATTCATATTCTCAGCCATGGCGACGAAGGCTTGCTGAAACTGGGCACGACCACGCTGGACAGCCAGAACGTCGCCAGCCACTCGGCCGAGCTGGCCGCAATCGGCGCGAGCCTCAGCAGCGACGGTGACATTCTGCTCTATGGCTGCGACATCGGCCGCAGCGACAGCGGCGCCGCCCTGGTGGAACAGCTGGCAACGCTGACCCGGGCGGACATAGCGGCCTCCTCCGACCGGACCGGTGCGTCCGCCATGGGCGGGGACTGGGAGCTGGAGCGGCAGAGTGGCGAGATCGCCGCTCATGACGTGCTGGACATGGCGCAACTGGCGCACTACGACAATCTGCTGGCGCTGCCCTCGGCCAACCAGTCGTTCGGCGATACTTACTGGAACAACAATACCGGCGGCAACACCGTCGACGGTTTCACCATCACCGAATCGACCGGAGCGGAGCGGGCCAGCTCGCCAAACTCCATCTATTTCAATACCAGCACGCAGAAGGATGGCGCCAACAACTATTACTACGAGTTGACCTGGACCGCGGACGATGTCGACCTGGGTACATTCGACCTCGACGGCATGGTCATCGAGAGCTTCGGCGGCAACTACCGGCTCGATTTCAGCGCCACCTCGGGCGGCATCGCTGTCAATGACTCATTTACCTACAGCGGTGCCCAGGGGCCGCTGACCGTCGACCTGGACCCCTCCAAGTACAATGACATCTCGTCCTTCACCCTGCGCGTGACCAACACCAACGGCGCCTCATCGCTAGCCAACATGGATCTGCAGCAACTGAACCTGGTCGACCTGAAAAGCGGCAACAACGCGCCGGTGATCGGCAACCTGAACGGCGACAGCGTCGCCTGGAACGGCGTCGGCAATACCGTGCGCCTCGACCTGGGCAGCAACGCCAGCCTGACCGACAGCGAGCTGGGCGCACTGAACGGTGGTAACGGCAACTGGTCCGGCGCCAGCCTGGTGATCCAGCGCAGCGGCACGGCAGTGAGCAGCGATATCCTGGGCTTCGACACCACCAGCGCTGGGGCTCTGTTCAGCGTCAGCGGCAGCAACCTGCAGGCGAACGGGCAGACCTTCGCCACCTTCACCAATAGCAATGGCGTGCTGACCATCAACTTCACCAGCAGCGCCACCAACGCCACCACCACGCTGATCAACGACGTGGCACAGCGCATCACCTACCGCAGCGATACCCCTGCTGGTGATGCCAGCATTCGCTTCACCCTCAATGACGACGCTGGGGCCAGCACCAGCGCCACGACCACGGTCACCAGCGATTTCGTCTACGTGACCAACAACACCGACACGGCCACCATCAACGTCAGCAATGGTGTGAGCTTCAGCGAGGCCGTGGCTATCGCAGCCGCTGACAATACCGGCAGCCAGACCCTTGTCTTCGATGCCTCCCTGGCCGGCCAGACGCTCAACCTCAATGCCGTGTCGCTCAACGAGAACCTGACCTTCGATCTCGACGCGGCGAGCGGCCTGACGCTAACCGGCGGCACCGTCACCCTGGCCGGGGGCACCACCCAGACCTTCAGCAACGGTTCGGGTGATAGCGCGTCCATCGTCAGCGTGGTCGCCGGCAGCGGCGCATTGACCAAGGCCGGGGCCGGCAATCTGACCCTCTCCGGCAGTGGCAACAGCTTCTCTGGCGCCACCACCCTCTCCGCCGGCACGCTCACTGTCGCCGGAGGTAGTGCCCTTTCCGACAGCAGCAGCGTGTCGATCGCCGCAGGCGCCACCCTGGCGCTATCGAGCAGCGAAACCACCGGCAACCTGTCCGGTGCGGGTGCGATCAACCTGGGCAGCAGTACCCTGACGACGACCCAGACCGCAGACACCACCTTCTCCGGCGATATCAGTGGCAGCGGCGGTCTGTCTACCAACCAGACAAGCTCGGCCAGCCATGCACTGACCCTCTCCGGCAACAACAGCTATACCGGCAGCACCACGCTGCTCAATTACGGCTGGCTGAAGCTCGATGGCGACGCCTCGGTGTCCAGCGGCAGTGCGGTGCGGGTCAACGGCAACAGCGTGCTGACCCTGCTCTCGGATCAGACCATCGGCAGCCTGGCGAGCAACAACGCCAACGCCAGCATTCAACTGGGCAGCCACACCCTGACCTCCGGCGGCGACAATACCAACACCTCGGTTCTTGGGGTGATTTCCGGCAGCGGCTCGCTGGTCAAGCAGGGCAGCGGCACCCTGACCCTGGGCGGCAGCAACAGCTACAGCGGCACCACCACCGTCTCCGCCGGCACGCTGTCGATCGCGGGTGACGGCAACCTGGGCACGGGCGGCCTGACCCTGGCTGGCAGCACACTCGCCATCACCGGCGCCACGACCATCGACAATGCCATCGCCCTCACCGGCAACAGCACCATCGACAACGGCGACGCCGCTACTCTCAGTGGCGCCATCAGCGGCGCTTACGACCTGACGAAAAGCGGCGCAGGTAACCTGACGCTTTCTGGCAGCAACAGCTACGCCGCCACCTATCTCAATGCCGGCACCCTGAGCGTAAGCAGCGACGGCAACCTAGGCGCAGGCGCAGTCAACCTGGCCGCGGGCACCACGCTCGCGCTTACTGGCGCGGCCACCATCGACAATGCCATCGTCCTCGGCGGCAACGCCACGGTCACGGCAGCAGCCGATGCTACCCTGTCCGGCGCGGTCAGCGGTGCCTATACCCTGAACAAGGCGGGCGCCTCGACCCTGACCCTGTCCGGCAGCAACAGCTACGGTGAGACCACCGTCAGCGCCGGCACCCTGAGCGTCGCCAGCGATGCCAATCTGGGCAGCGACACGCTGACTCTGGCAGCTGGCAGCACCCTGGCCGTCACTGGTGCTACCACCATCGACAACGCCATTGCCCTGGACGGTAACGCCACGGTCAATACTGGCGCAGACACCACACTCTCCGGCGTGATCAGCGGCAGCAACAACCTGACCAAAACCGGCGCCGCAACGCTGACCCTGAGCGGGAGCAACAGCTACAACGGCAGCACCAACGTCAATGCCGGCACCTTGAGCGTCGCCGGTGACGGCAACCTCGGCGCTGGCGGCCTCAACCTGGCCAACGGCACCACCCTGCAGATCACCGGCAACACCACCATCGACAATGCCCTGGCCTTGACCGGCGTGGCCACCCTCAATGCCGGCGCCACCGCGACGCTCTCCGGGGTGATCAGCGGTAGCGGCGGCCTGACCAAGACGGGCAGCGGCAGCCTGACGCTCTCGGCCAGCAATACCAACACCGGCAGCACCACCGTTTCCGCCGGTACTCTGCGGGTCGACGGCAGCACCAATAGCGCCACCACCGTGGCCAATGGCGCCACCCTGGCCGGTGGCGGCACCCTGGGTGGCAACGTCAGCGTGCAGAACGGCGGCACCCTCTCCCCAGGCAACGGCGCTGCCGGCACCCTGAGCGTGAATGGCAACCTGACCCTGGATGCAGGCAGCACCCTGGCACTGGATATCAATGGCACCAGTGCGGGCACCGGCTATGATCAGGTCGTGGTCAATGGTAACGTCGACGTTTCCGGCGCGACCCTGGCGGTCAACCATGGTTATGCGGCCGGCAATGGCGAGAACTACACGGTCATCCTCAATGATGCCGCCGATGCCATCACCGGCAACTTCAGCGGCCTCAGCGAGGGCAGCACATTCAACGCAGCCGGCAATGGCACCCAGTTGACCACCAGCTATGCGGGCGGCACCGGCAATGACCTGACCCTGACCGCCCCCACCACACCGACGATCACCAGCGTCTCGTCCAGCGCGGCCAACGGCACCTACAAGATCGGCGACACCATCGTCGTCACCGTCCAGTTCAGCAGCGCCGTGAACGTCAGCGGCAGCCCGACCCTGGCCCTGGAAACCGGTACCACTGATCGCGTACTCAGCTATCTCTCCGGCTCGGGCAGCGACACCCTGAGTTTCAGCTACACCGTACAGGCCGGTGACAGCTCCGCCGACCTCGACTACGCCTCCACGTCGGCCCTGAGCCTCAACGGCGGCAGCATTCAGGACGGCACCAGCCAGGCCGCCCTCCTGATCCTGCCGATGCCTGGGGCCGCCGGCTCCCTCGGCGCCAACAAGGCCCTGGTGGTAGACGGCGTGCGCCCGGCTGCCAGCAGCATCACCCTCAGCGATACGGCCCTGCGCATCGGCGAGAGCGCCACCGTCACCGTGGCCTTCAACGAAGCCGTACAGGGCCTGGACATCGCCGACTTCAGCGTGGCTAATGGCAGCCTCAGCGGCCTCAGCAGCAGCGATGGCGGCCTGACCTGGACGGCCACCTTCACGCCAGATGCCAGCATCAGCGATGCCAGCAACCTGATCACCCTGAACAACGCCGGCGTGACGGATCTGGCCGGCAACTTTGGCAGCGGCAGCACCAACTCGAACAACTACGCCATCGACACCCTGCGCCCGACCGCGGCCATCCAGTTGAGCGACACCGCGCTGGCTGCCGGTGAGACGGCGACCGTGACCATCACCTTCAGCGAGGCGGTGACCGGCCTGACCACGGGTGACTTCAGCGTGGCCAACGGCGCCTTGAGTGGCCTCGGCTCCAGCGATGGCGGCGTCACCTGGACCGCCACCCTGACGCCCAGCGCCACCGTTACCGACGCCAGCAATCTGATCACCCTGGACAACACCGGCTATACCGATGCCGTCGGCAACACCGGCACAGGCAGCACCGACTCCAACAACTATGCCATCGACACCCAGCGCCCGAGCGCCAGCATCGTAGTTGCCGATACCACCTTGAAAGCAGGCCAGAGCACCACGGTCACCGTTACCTTCAGTGAGGCCGTGACCGGCCTGACCACGGATGACTTCAGCGTGGCCAACGGCGCACTCGGCAATCTCAGCTCAAGCGACGGCGGCATCACCTGGACCGCGACCCTGACGCCGAACGCCAACGTCACCGACTCGACCAACCTGATCAGCCTTAACAACACCGGCTACACCGATGCCGCCGGCAATACTGGCACCGGCACCACCGACTCCAACAACTACGCCATCGACACGCAACGGCCGACGGCCACCATCGTGGTCAACGACACCGCCCTGTCCATCGGTGAAACCACCGCTGTGACCATCACCTTCAACGAAGCGGTGAGCGGGCTGAGCCTGGCCGACTTCAGCGTGACCAACGGTGCCCTGAGCAATCTGAGCACCTCGGACAACATCACCTACACGGCAATTCTGACGCCCAATGGCAACATTGCCGACACCAGCAATGTCATTACCCTGAACAACACCGGGGTACAGGATGCTGTGGGCAACCTTGGCAGCGGTAGCACCGATTCGAACAACTACGCCATCGACACTCTACGCCCAACCGCGACCATCCAGTTGAGCGACACCGCGCTGGCTGCCGGTGAGACGGCGACAGTGACCATCACCTTCAGTGAAGCGGTCACCGGGCTGACCACGGGTGACTTCAGCGTGGCCAACGGTGCGCTCAGCAATCTGTCCACCTCGGACAACATCACCTACACCGCTACCCTGACGCCCAGTGCCAATGTCACCGACGCCAGCAACCTGATCACCCTGGACAACACCGGCTATACCGATGCCGTCGGCAACACCGGCACCGGCAGCACTGATTCGGGCAACTATGCCATCGACACCCAACGCCCGAGCGCCAGCATTGTGGTTGCCGATACCACCTTGAAAGCAGGCCAGACCACCACGGTCACCGTTACCTTCAGCGAGGCCGTGACCGGCCTGACCACGGATGACTTCAGCGTGGCCAACGGCGCACTCGGCAACCTAAGCTCCGGCGATGGCGGCGTCACCTGGACCGCCACTCTGACGCCCAGCGCCAACTTCACCGATGCCAGCAACCTGATCACCCTGGACAACACCGGCTACACCGATGCCGCCGGCAATATCGGCACCGGCACCACCGACTCCAACAACTATGTCATCGATAGCCAACGGCCGACGGCTACCATCGTGGTGACTGATACCGCCCTGGCCATCGGTGAAACCACCGCTGTGACCATCACCTTCAATGAAGCGGTGAGCGGGCTGAGCCTAGCCGACTTCAGCGTGACCAACGGTGCCCTGAGTAATCTGAGCACCTCGGACAACATCACCTACACGGCAATTCTGACGCCCAATGGCAACATTGCCGACAGCAGCAATGTCATTACCCTGAACAACACCGGGGTACAGGATGCTGCGGGCAACCTCGGCAGCGGCAGCACCAACTCGAACAACTACGCCATCGACACCCTGCGCCCGACCGCGGCCATCCAGTTGAGCAACACCGCGCTGGCCGCCGGTGAGACGGCGACCGTGACCATCACCTTCAGCGAGGCGGTGACCGGCCTGACCACGGGTGACTTCAGCGTGGCCAACGGCGCCTTGAGCGGCCTCGGCTCCAGCGATGGCGGCATTACCTGGACTGCCACCCTGACGCCCAGCGCCACCGTTACCGACGCCAGCAATCTGATCACCCTGGACAATACCGGCTACGCCGATGCCGTTGGCAACACCGGCACCGGCAGCACCGACTCCAACAACTATGCCATCGACACCCAGCGCCCGAGTGCCAGCATTGTGGTTGCCGATACCACTTTGAAAGCAGGCCAGACCACCACGGTCACCGTTACCTTCAGCGAGGCCGTGACCGGCCTGACCACGGATGACTTCAGCGTGGCCAACGGCGCACTCGGCAACCTAAGCTCCGGCGATGGCGGCGTCACCTGGACCGCCACTCTGACGCCCAGCGCCAACGTCACCGATGCCAGCAACCTGATCACCCTGGACAACACCGGCTACACCGATGCCGCCGGCAATATCGGCACCGGCACCACCGACTCCAACAACTATGTCATCGATAGCCAACGGCCGACGGCCACCATCGTGGTGACCGATACCGCCCTGTCCATCGGTGAAACCACCGCTGTGACCATCACCTTCAACGAAGCGGTGAGCGGGCTGAGCCTGGCCGACTTCAGCGTGACCAACGGTGCCCTGAGCAATCTGAGCACCTCGGACAACATCACCTACACGGCAATTCTGACGCCCAATGGCAACATTGCCGACACCAGCAATGTCATTACCCTGAACAACACCGGGGTACAGGATGCTGCGGGCAACCTCGGCAGCGGCAGCACCAACTCGAACAACTACGCCATCGACACCCTGCGCCCGACCGCGGCCATCCAGTTGAGCGACACCGCGCTGGCCGCCGGTGAGACGGCGACCGTGACCATCACCTTCAGCGAGGCGGTGACCGGCCTGACCACGGGTGACTTCAGCGTGGCCAACGGCGCCTTGAGTGGCCTCGGCTCCAGCGATGGCGGCGTCACCTGGACCGCCACCCTGACGCCCAGCGCCACCGTTACCGACGCCAGCAATCTGATCACCCTGAACAATCCAGGCGTGCAGGACGCAGCCGGTAATACCGGTATTGGCGGCACCCTATCGGGCAACTATGCCGTCGATACCGTGATTCCGACTATCGCCAGTGTCGACGTGCCAGCCGGCGTCCAGTACAACGCGGGCGATACCCTGACATTCGTGGTCAACGCCAACGAAGCCGTTGTGGTCAGTGGCACGCCAAGGCTGGCATTGGATATCGGCGGCAGCACGGTCTTCGCCGACTACGTGGCAGGCTCTGGCACCACTACGCTGGTCTTCCAGTACAGCCTGCAACCCGGTCTCAACGATGCGGACGGCATCACCGTATCGGGCCTGCAGACAAATGATGGCAGCGTGCGCGATGCGGCCGGCAATGCCATGAACCTGACCCTGAACAATGTCGGAGAGACTTCCGGCGTGCGCATCGATACCACCGTGCCTAGCGCGACCATCGTGCTGGATACCACCGCCAGCGCCGACGGCAACGTGCGCTATACGCTGACCTTCAGCGAGGACGTGAGCGGTGTCGATCTGTCGGACTTCACGCTGATCAGCACGGGCAGCGCCCAGGGTAATCTGACCAGCCTGGTGCAGATCGATGCGCGCACCTACCAGATCACTATTGGCAATGTCGTCGGCAGCGGCAGCCTGGCACTGGCACTCAACGACATCGCTACCGGCATCAACGACGCCGCCGGCAATGCGCTGCCGGGTGGCCTGGTCGGCCAGCCCTACACCCAGTCCCAGATTCAGGGGGATCCGGAGTTCCGCATTAATCCGTCGATCCCGCTGACGCAGCCTGGCGTAGGCGCGACAGTCGAGCCGATACAGACATCGGCGGCGCCCTCTCTGTTTACCTCGCCCCTACGCCCCACCCCGCTATTCGAGGTGCCCAACCTGGGCAGCGGCATACCGCCCGTGGGCAATATCTTCATGCGCAATGGCGCCCTGGCCCCCAGTTATATCGCCCAGGTCTTCGCCAGCAGCGCTGCGAATCTGAGTATCGGCGCAGCGACTGAAGCGAGCGCCATCGGCGGTAGCGAGAACACCTTCGGCAGCAGCAGTTTCTCGGCGCTGTTCGATGGCATCTCCCCGCCTGCACTGGGCGACATTCAACTCCGCCCGGACTCAGCCATCGGTGATACAGGCCAGCGTGCGCTTCAGGGCGCCCCCACCCTGGCTCAGCAGTTGCAGGAGATACGTGAAGACGAGTGGCGCCAGGTCAGCAGGCTGACCCTGGCATTCGAGCAGATGGCCGAGCCGACATCCAAGGTCTAGCAAAAGGCCGAACAATAATTGATAGATGCCGTACCAAGGGGAAGTTCGAGGATGAGTCGTCAAAAGCAAATTTTCGCAGTCAGCCTGTTGGCTCTGGCCATCAGTGGCTGCGCCGTCACCAGCCAGCCCATCGATCACAGCGTCAGCGAACAGCGCGCGCAGCAGGATCTGCGTACGATGTTCAAGGACCAGGAGCCGCTCAGCGGCCCACTCACGCTGCACGAAGCCATGGCGCGCGCCGTAAAGTACAACCTCGAGGGGCGCTTGAAGATCATGGAAGAGGCCATGGCCCAGCGCCAGGTCGATCTGGCCACCTTCGACATGCTGCCGCGCATGGCGCTGTCCGCCGGCTACGCCGGGCGCAGCAACGTCAGCGCTTCCAGCAGCGAGAGCATTCGTACCGGCACACAGTCGCTCGAACCTTCGACCTCACTGGATCGCGACCGCCGCGTCGCTGACCTGACCACGGTGTGGAACGTACTCGACTTCGGCGTCGGTTATGTCAATGCCAAGCAGCAGAGCGATCGACGCCTGATCGTGCAGGAGCGCCGACGCAAGGTGGTCCACACCATCATTCAGGACGTGCGTTCGGCCTATTGGCGGGCCGTAGCGGCCGACCGCCTGCTGGGGCAGATCGACAGTCTGATGGCACGAGTCGATCAGGCGAGTGAGAACAGCCGCCGCCTCAGCGATCAGCGTATCGGCGACATCATCCAGACGCTGAGCTACCAGCGCGCCCTGATCGAAGCCACGCGTCAGCTCGAGGAGCAGCGCCGCGCGCTGTCGCTGGCCAAGACCGAGCTCGCGACGCTGATCAATATGCCCCTGGGCACCGAGATCGAGCTGGCGCCCGAGACGGGCTATCAGGTGCCTCAGCTCACGATCGATCTCGACCAGCTCGAACAGGCGGCCCTGACACAGCGCCCCGAACTGCGCGAACAGGACTACGAAACCCGCATCAGCGCCGCCGAGACCCGCAAGGCCATGCTGCGCCTGCTGCCCGGCCTGGAGTTCTCCGCTGGCGCCCACTACGACAGCAACTCCTTCCTGGTCAATCAGAGCTGGGCCGATTACGGCGTGAAGGTCACCTGGAACCTGTTCAACGTGCTCTCCGGGCCCGCCGCCATCGACGCAGCCAAAGCCGGCCAGGCAGTCGTGGAAGCACGCCGCCAGGCCATGTCGATGGCAATTCTGGCCCAACTGCATGTCGCCAATGCCAACTTCCGCGAAGCACAACGTCAGTTCGAGACCAGCCAGCAATTGGTCAGCCTGGATGGCCAGATCGTCGAGCAGTTACGCAATCGCTATCAGGCACAGAGCATCGGCGAACTGGAGCTGATCCAGGGCGAACTGAATACGCTGCAGGCGGATCTGCGCCGCGACCTGGCCTACGCCGATCTGCGCAGCAGCTATGGCCAGCTCGCCGCCAGCGTCGGCTTCGATCCCTTGCCCGAGAGCCTCGCCTCCAACAGCATCGACGGCATCGCCGACGCGCTCGCCAGCCGCGAAGCACAGTGGCAATCGGGCCAGCTGTAGCCCCACGAGGGCATGTGTTGGCTCATCAGCGCCGCCCAGAGCGGCGCTTCTCCAGGTATTTCTCCAGGCGCTGAGACTTGCTCCCGAGCCGATCTTTGCCAGACTGACAGAGCCCCGCCCGCCTCGCGGCGGGGCTCGATTCAGCCAGGCAAGGAGGCCATATGAGCATGCAATATCGTCCGCTGGGCAACTCGGGGCTGATGGTCTCGAGCTTGACCCTGGGCACGGTGCCGTTCGGCGGCAGCCACGGTTTCGAAAAAGCAGCGAGCGTCGACGTCAAGGGCGCTCGGCGCCTGCTCGACATCGCCTTCGAAGCCGGTGTCAATCTGGTCGACACCGCCGATCTCTACTCCCACGGCCAGGCCGAGGAGATCACCGCCAAGGCGCTGGGCGACAAACGCCAGGACATCATCCTCGCCACCAAGGGCCGCAGCCCCCTGGGCGATGACCCCAATGCCAGCGGCGCGTCGCGCTACCATCTGATCCGCGCGGTGGAAGCCAGCCTCAAACGCCTGGGCACCGACCACATCGATCTCTACCAGATCCACAACTGGGACGGTGTCACCCCGGTCGAGGAGACGCTGGAGGCGCTGCACCATCTGGTCACCAGCGGCAAGGTGCGCTACTGGGGCACCTCCAACTACACCGGCTGGCAAATGATGAAGACCCTGGGCAAGGCAGAGCTCCACGGCCTGACCAAGCCGATCAGCCAGCAGATCTACTACACCCCGGAGTCGCGTGAAGCGGAGTACGAGCTGATGCCGCTGGCACTGGACCAGAACCTCGGCTCGCTGATCTGGGGGCCGCTGGGCGAAGGCTTCCTGACCGGCAAGGTGCGCCGCGGCCAGCCTACGCCGCCGGACACCCGCCAGGGCAACGGCTGGCCCGAGCCCTATGTCCACGACATGGAGCGCGCCTACGATATTATCGAGGCGCTGATCGCCATCGGCGAAGCCCACGACTGCTCGCCGGCGCGCGTGTGCCTGGCGTGGCTCAAGGATCGCCCAGGTGTCACCTCGCTGATTGTCGGCGCGCGTAGTGAAGCGCATCTGCAGGACAACCTCGCCGCCGTCGAGCTGACGCTGAGCGAGGCCGAGCAGCGCCAACTAGAGCAGCTGACACGCCCCGCCCCGCTTTACCCCTACTGGCACCGGGTCGTGGCCGGCATGGATCGCCTCGACCCGGCAGAGAAGCCGTTTCTGGATGGCTACGCCGAGACCATCAAGCACCGCAGCGACGATCGCGCGGCGGATGTCTGACCCGGCACGGCTTGAGCAAAGCCCTGAGCAGCTCGGGGCAAATGCAAAGACGGGGCGCCTCCCTGGCGGAGGCGCCCCGTCTTTCATCACACGACCGGCCCTGGGGCCAAAGCCTGCGTGATCAGGTGCGCGGCAGGGTCACCCCGCGCTGTCCCATGTACTTGCCACCGCGATCCTTGTATGAGGTCGCGCAGACCTCATCGGATTCGAGGAACAGCATCTGCGCCACACCTTCGTTGGCGTAGATACGCGCCGGCAGGTTGGTGGTATTGGAGAACTCCAGCGTCACATGACCTTCCCACTCGGGCTCCAGCGGCGTGACGTTGACGATGATACCGCAGCGCGCATAGGTGGACTTGCCCAGGCAGATCGTCAGCACGCTGCGCGGGATGCGGAAATACTCCACCGTGCGCGCCAGGGCGAAGGAGTTGGGCGGGATCACGCAGGCGTCGCCCTTGACGTCGACGAAGCTCTTGTCATCGAACGCCTTGGGATCGACCACCGCCGAGTGGATATTGGTGAACACCTTGAACTCGTCGGCACAGCGCACGTCATAGCCGTAGCTGGAAGTGCCGTAGGAGATCACGCGCTGGTCGTTGGCGTAGCGGACCTGGTCCGCCTCGAAGGGCTCGATCATGCCCTCCTGCTCCGCCATCCGGCGAATCCACTTGTCGGATTTGATGCTCATGCAGGTGTCCTTGGAGCGGCGTCACGGAGAGTCTTTGCTCCCCCGCGCCGGGTCGAGAAATGGGTAAGGCTGAATCGGCTCGCCATCATAGCGGCCCGCCCACACGAAGGGAACGCCAGGCGCCGCCAGCAAGGCCGCGCCTGGTCATGCACCGGAAACTAGTCGCTGAACGAGATACTCGGCCCGGTACCGCCGCTCTCGGCGACACCGCTGGCCACCGCGCGGGCGATGTGCCGGAAGGTCTGTGCCACCTCGCCATCGGGCTCGGCGACCACGCTGGGCTGGCCGCCATCGGCCTGCTCGCGGATGGAGAGCGTCAGCGGCAGCTGGCCCAGCAGTTGGGTCGCGTACTGCTCGGCGATGCGCTCACCGCCGCCGCTGCCGAAGATCGGCTCGCTGTGACCGCACTGGGAGCAGACGTGCAGGCTCATGTTCTCGACCACACCCAGTACCGGCACGCTCACCTTGCGGAACATCTCGATGCCCTTGCGCGCATCCAGCAGCGCGATGTCCTGGGGCGTGGTGACGATCACCGCACCATCCACCGAAACCTTCTGCGCCAGCGTCAGCTGGATGTCACCGGTACCCGGCGGCATGTCGATGAACAGAAAGTCGAGATCGTCCCACAGCGTCTGATTGAGCAGCTGCTGGAAGGCGCCGGAGACCATCGGCCCGCGCCAGACCATGGGCTGATTGATATCCACCATGAACGCCATCGACATCGCCTGGATCCCGTGGGCGACGACCGGCTTCATGTTCTTCTCGTCGACCACCTCAGGGCGGGTATTCTCCGGCAGCCCCAGCATGCGCGCCTGGCTCGGGCCGTAGATGTCCGCATCCAGCAGCCCTACCCGATAGCCTTCGGCGGCCATGGCCAGCGCCAGATTGGCGGTCACGGTGGATTTGCCGACGCCGCCCTTGCCCGACGCCACGGCCACGATGTGCTTGATGCCCTCGGTCACGTTCCCTCCTTGACTCACTGTCGACGGCCACGGCCACCCGGACCGCGCTTTGACGGCAGTATAACGGTCACGCAGGGGGATACCCTAGGGCCGAGGTCGGAAATTCCGCGCCGCCGGCGACCGTCACGATACCGGTGCTCAGCCGCGCGCTTCGAGCACGGCGAGCTTGGTGCGAATGAAGTCGCTGTGACTGACATAGAGCAGGTCGGCCAGACGGCGGATGCGATGCTCCTCGAGGGCGGCGAGTTCGTCGTCGGCGTAGGCCAGGCGCCACATGGCGGCGACCAGCTCGACCCGCTGGGCGTAGCTGAAACGCTCGTTGAGCAGCGACACGTACTGGAAGTGGTCGACCGCATGTTCGACCTGCGCTTCGGCCTCCGCGATCAGCGCATCGGCCTGCTCTCCGCTCAGCGAGAACTGCCGCACCAGCATCTCGCGCAGGGTCGCTAGCTCCTGCGGGTCGACCTCGTAGTCGGCGCGCAGCACCTCGCTGAGCAGCGCCGCCACTGCCAGCTGCGGGGTGACCGCATCGTGATGATCGTGGGCAGGCGCAAGCACCCGCTGGAAGAACTGCTGAACCGTATCGAGCATGAGGGGTGTCCTGATGAAAAGACGATGCGTGACGGAAAATGACGAGCCGGGCCGAACGCCGATAACGCGTGGATGAGCACGCTCGACACCATCACACCTTGGACACCGCCCGCGCTGAAGGTTCGCCGCGCGGCCCGCCCCGGGCCAAGGAAAGCCGGATCCAGAAGCGACAGACCCAGAAACGACAAACCCAGAAACAAAAAGACCCGCGGCAGTCACGCCCCGGGCCTTGCACCATGCGCTCGAGCTTGCGGCGCCTCGACTCAGGCGCCGTGCGTCGCCAGGAACTCTTCGGTCAGCTTCAGCTCGCTGTTGGAGTTGACGCCGATGCCGCGGGTCGTGACATTGCGCGCGATCTGCTGGGCCTCGTCCAGCGAGTGCATCTCGGCGGTGCCGCACTGGTAGATGTTGAGCTCGGGGATCGACTTCTGATCCTCGAGCGCCAGCACGTCGCGCATCGAGGCTTCCCAGGCTGCACCCACGGTGGCCTCGTCGACCTGACCGATCAGGCTCATGTAGAAGCCCGTGCGGCAGCCCATCGGCGAGATATCGATGATCTCGACCCCATCACCGTTGAGATGCTGGCGCATGAAGCCCGCAAACAGATGCTCCAGCGTATGAATGCCACGCTCGGAGAGGATCTCCTCGTTGGGCACGCAGAAGCGCAGGTCGTAGACCGTGATGTCGTCGCCGTGGGGCGTGCGCATCTGCTTGGCCACACGTACCGCCGGAGCGTTCATCTTGGTGTGGTCGACCATGAAGCTATCGAGTAAGGGCATCGTTGCCTCCTTGTCCGTGAGTCGGAAGTGTCTCTACTGTAGCACGCCAGCCGCGCGAGTCAGAACGCCGTGGCCCTTCCCGGGCCGCACGCGGCGGCTACCCGAACTCAGCCATCCAGCTCGGGATAGTGGCGGAAGATCCCCGACTGGTTGAACGCCTGGCGCCGGTCGGAGGTCAGGTAGCTGGCCAGCCGCGGGCGCGACCCAACCCGGTCGACCAAGGCCATCAGGGCAGGCAGCTCCGGCTCCAGACGACCCATGGCGCGCGGGAACGCGTAGCGCAGTCCGGTCACCACCTGGAACAGCGACAGATCGACATAGCTATGCGCGCCGCCGACCAGGTAGGCCTCGCTGTCGGCGTTCACCGCCAGCACCCGCTCGAAGTAGTCGAGAAACTTGGGCAGCCGCTCCTGGACGAACAGCACGCCCCGACGCTGCGCCTCGTCGCGCTGATCCTCGTAGTAGAGCGATGTCCCGATCGGATGGTGGGTATCGTGAATCTCGGCGACGAAATCGCTGAGCGTGAGCTGCAAGCCATGAGCACGACGCTGCAGCACCGGATCGTCGGCGACCAGCGACAAGCGCGGGCCGAGAAACAGCAAAATGTTGGCAACGTGAGAGATCATCTCATCATCCGCCTTGAGCAGCGGCGGCGCGAAATGCGGCTGCCCCAGCCCCCCGGCATGCAGACACTCGCTGACCGCCCCTGCGCCACCGCCCTGCGCCGCCGGCAGGCGTGCGATATCGACATACTCGACGCCGACGTCCTCGAATGCCAGACGCACGAATTCGCCGCGTCCCTGGATACCCGGCCAGTAATAGAGTTCATAACGCATGGCGTTCACCTCCGAGAACGAGAGACATCGGTGACGGGGCTCGAAGACGCGGCCCGCGACGAGTCAGCGTAGCAGCTCTCACCCGCGCACGCGGCCAGCGCCCGCACCCACGAAAAAGCCGAACCCCGAAGGGTTCGGCTCTCACTCAAGCGTCAGCCTGCCCGCCACCGCGCGTAACGCTGTGCCTGCCGACCCACTCGCTCAGCGGCAGGCCACCGCCTGACGCAGCGTACTCTTGACCCACAGACGCTGGCCATCCGGCGTCTTGCCCTGGTCGTTCCACTGCTGGGTGGTCTGGACGCAGAACGAGCCCAGATTCTCGACCGCCGGCGCCGCCGCCTCCGGGCGCTCGCCGCCGATCCGCAGCACGTCTGTATTGTTGGACTGATAGTTGGGCGCAAAGGTGTTGGACGCACACCCGCCAACGGCCAGGGCCGTCACGGCGGCGAACAGGATGTGGCGCAATGCCATGGCGATGATTCCTCGGAAAGCGTGCGGCATGAGCCACCACGCAACACCGGCACGATTGCCGGCAGCGCGTATTTAGCACCGCCCCGTGGCACTGTCAATTGACTGCCCAAGCCCCTTAATCGAATGCTACCCGACATCGAAGATCAGCCTGGCAGATCAGTTCCCAGGCAGCGACGACAAAGCTCGACGATCTCGGCGTAACGCTCCCTGAATTCGCCTATAGGATCGTGATACTCGAACAGCCCCATGCCCACGACCGTGTGATGCAGGGCAAGCGAGCTCAGCCAGCGTCCCAAATCCGGGTAGCTCAACCCGTCAGGCGTCTTGAACAACGCCAGGCTCTCGTCATCGGGATCCAAGACATCCAGATCGAAGTGTATGTAGATTGGTTTTCCTGTCACGAAAGTCTCAATCTCCGCGCGAGCGCTGACTGAGAGGTCGAGCCAGTGACGAATCCGTCGCGAGGCAATGAAATCCTGCTCACCCGGGTCGCAGTCCCGCACGCCAACCAACCCAACCTGCTTTGGCGTCAAGTGGATAGATAGCAAGTCCAGAATCGGCTGCGGCCCTTCGCCCAGCAGTGTTCGAAGTGGCATACCGTGGAAGTCTCCACTAGGGCTGCTGGCGGGTGTATTGAGGTCGGCATGGGCATCGACCCACAAAATCCGCAGGTCAGCATGACGACGTGCAAAGTAGGCAATCGGCGCAATGTCTCCAGAGCACTCGCAGGAGAGCGTAAGCAGACGTGAAGGCGCCAACGCTTCCAGGTGCGTCATCTGAGCCGAGATGTTGGCCCGGATCTCATCCAAATGCTTGACACCTTGGCGCGTGTCGCCAGTTGCCGGATCGATGGGGGTTTCATCGATGGGGTAGACCGCTCCATCCAGGTAAGCACGCAAACTCTCCACCAGCTGATGTCGCTGACCGGCGCCCTGCCACTGAACGGATGCCATGACGGTCGTCATACGTAACTCCTTATCAAGGTCGACAGGTTCCTAGAACAGCCCCAGCTGCTGGTCGATCAAGCGCGTGAAGTCGTCATCGACGAACGGCAGGATGGCGTCGGCCACCGGCTGCAGCTGACGGCTCACATAGTGCTGATAGTCGATCGGCGAGCGCCGCGCTTCCAGCGGCTCGGGCCCGTTGACGGTGATCACGTAGCGGATCCAGCCACCGTTCTGGTACTGCAGGGGGCGCTGGAGCTGGCGGTTGAACTCGTCGGCCAGACGCGCGGCGCGCACATGCGGCGGGACATTGCGCTGGTAATCATCGAGCCGGCGCCGCAGCCGCTTGCGATAGACCAGATCGTCGTCATGCTCGCCCGCCAGGGTCTCGCGCACCAGCCGCCGGACATAGTCGCGATAGCCTTCACCGACGAAGATGCGCCGGTAGAGCTCGCGCTGGAACTGCTGCGCCAGCGGCGACCAGTCGGCGCGCACCGACTCCAGCCCCTTGAACACAAGGTGCTCGCTACCCTCGGCATCGGCCACCAGGCCGGCATAGCGCTTCTTGCTGCCCTCTTCGGCGCCGCGAATGGTGGGCATCAGAAAGCGCCGATAGTGGGTCTCGTACTGCAGCTCCAGCGCGCTGTCGAGGGCGTAGCGCTCACGCAGGTGCTCGCGCCACCAGGCGTTGACCCGGGCGACCAGCCGCTGGCCGATCGCCGCCGCGACCTCCTCCGCCTGCGCTTCACCCAGCCAGACGAAGGTGGAGTCGGTATCGCCGTAGATGACCGTATAGCCCTCGGCCTCGATCAGTTCACGAGTACGGCGCATGATCGCGTGACCGCGCATGGTGATCGAAGAGGCCAGCCGCGGGTCGAAGAAGCGGCAGCCACGTGAGCCGAGCACGCCGTAGAAGGCGTTCATGATAATTTTGAGCGCCTGGGCGAGCGGCGCGTTGCCCTCACGTTTGGCCGCCTCGCGCCCTTCCCACACCTGCGCCACGATCGCCGGCAGCGCATGCCGGGTGCGCGAGAAGTGCGCGCCCACAAAGCCGGGCACGGCCTGCTCGGGATCGGCAAGACCCTCGATCAGCCCCACCGGGTCGATCAGGAAGGAGCGGATGATCGACGGATACAGGCTCTTGAAGTCGAGCACCAGTACCGAGTCGTAGAGCCCCGGGCGCGAATCCATGACATAGCCGCCGGGGCTGTCCTCGCCGGTTCGGCTGCCCAGATTGGGCGCCACGAACCCCAGCCGGTGCATGCGCGGCAGATAGAGATGTGAGAACGCCGCCACCGACCCACCGCTGCGATCCGCCGCCAGCCCGGTCACGCTGGCCCGCTCGAGCAGGAAGTCGACGATCCGGGTATGCGCGAAGATCCGCGTGACCAGCTCGCAATCCTTGAGGTTGTAGCGCGCCAGCGCCGGCTTGTCCTCGGCGAACATGCGATTGATGTCGGCCATGCGCTGGTAGGGATTGTCGATCGCCTTGCCCTCGCCCAGCAGGGTCTGGGCGACGTTCTCCAGGCTGAACGAGGGAAAGCTCCAGGTCGCCTGACGCAGCGCTTCGATGCCATCGATGACAAGGCGCCCGGGAATGGTCACGAAGTAGTGATTGGGCTGCTGACCATGGGCGCGCCACTCCAGCGGCGCGCCGCCACGGCCCAGGGTCAGCGGCACGTCGAGCCGCTCCGCGTGGCGCTGCAGCTGGCGCAGATCGAACTGGATCACGTTCCAGCCGATGATCGCATCAGGATCGAAACGCGCGACCCAGGCGTTGAGCGCCTGCAGCAAATCTGCCCGCGAGTCGCAGTAGACCAGCTCGAAGTCGCGCTCGCGGTCGGCCACACTGCCCGCCCCCGCCGCTGGCCCGAGCATGTAGACGATGCGCTGGCCGCAGCCGTGCAGGCCGATCGAGTAGAGCTCGCCGCGCTCGCTGGTCTCGATGTCGAGTGAACAGAGCGTAAGCGTGGGGCGATAGTCCGGCGCCGGACGTAACTGCGCCTGCTGCAGCGAACCTGCGTCGTCCGCCACGCCGCTGGCCAGCACCGGTGCGGTGATGAAGCGCTCCATCAGATAGCGCTCCGGCGGGCGCACGTCGGCCTCGAACAGCTCGATGCCCGCTTCGCCCAGGCGGCGCTCTAGCTGCATCAGCTGGCGATACGAGCGGCAGTAGAGTCCCAGCAGCGGCCGCCGCGCGAAGTCGCGCAGGTCGAGCTCGCGCAGCGTTATCTCCGCTTCGTCACGCAGCAACCGCTCGACCTCGGCCCGCGCCTCGCGCGCCACGAAGGCCACCGACACCTGCGGCGGCAGCTCGACCCGGCAGGGGCCGGCGTCCGTCGCCAGCCATAGCCAGACCCGCGTCCCGGCCGGTGAGTCCTGCCAGTGGCGGGTCAGTACGAAGCCCTCGGTCGCCCCGCGCTGTGCTGCCGTCATGCCGCGCCCCCCCCTACAGCCCGAGCACCCAGGGCAATACCAGCCCCAGGTAGAGCGGAATCAGCAGCGGCGCCGCCAGCGTGGTCAGCAGCACGGCGATAGCGCCTTTTTCGGGGCGGATATTCAGCTCCATCGCGATCACCACCACGTTGGCGGCCATCGGCACCGCCCCCACCAGCAGGAATGCCAGCACCAGCGAGTCGGAGGCGTCGCCCAGCAGACGCAGCGCTACCGCCAGTGCCAGGGTTGCCAGCGGCCAGACCACGAAGCGGGTCACCACGCAGCCGACGACGAAGGCGCCATCCACCGCGCGCCAGCTGATGCGGCCCAGCGTCATGCCGATGATCATCATGCCGAGCACGGTAAAGCAGTACTTGAAGTAGCCCAGCCCTTCACTGACCGGCTGCGGTACCTGCCAGCCCAGAGCACTGATCAGCATACCGCCGGCAAAGGCGTAGATCAGCGGCAGCCGAGCCAGTCGCGACAGGCTCTCGCGCACCGAGAACTGGCCCCGCGCGCTGATATAGAAACCGACCGTGAACTCGTAGAGCGAGACACCCAGCATGCAGAACAGGTACTGGGTCACGCCCTCCGGTGGCAGCAGCACCAGCGCAATGGGGAAACCGAAGTAGCCGGTGTTGCCGGTGCCTGCGGAGAAGGCCAGCAGCGCCCGCTCCTGCTCGGCGTAGAAGCGCCCCGCCACGGCGTTGACCGCGAGACACAAAACCGACGAGAGCAGCACCACGCTGAAGGTGAGCGCCAGCTTGTCGACGCTGGGTTGCCCCTGGGTCAGCGCGTTGAAGAAGGTCAGCGGCGAGATCAGGTAGATCAGCAGTGTAGCGATGGGCCGTGGATCGAGCTGCAGGCGTCGCGCCGCCACCCAGCCCAGGCCGACGAAGGCCAGCAGCATCCACAGCGATTGAGAGAGATCGACATCGGGCATCAAGGGCGTTCCAGGCAGTCAGCGGCGAGACACTTCGGCCGCTAACTGTAACATCCGCCCTGCGACGTCGCGCGCCCCCGCTCAGCCCGAGGCCGCGCTGCGCCCGAGTTCTTCCGCACCGCCGTGGGCGGCGAGACGCGCAGCCAGCGCCGCTTCGTGGCGGGTGCCGCGCAGGAAGCGGGTGGCGCCATCCGGGTCGCCCTGCTCGACCAGCGCCAGCAGCATGGATACCGCCCGCGCGGCGCGCTGGCGGATCGCCTCACGATCGCGCTCGGTCAGCTCACCGAGCTGCAACTGCTGCATGAAGTCACGCTTGGCGCTGTCATAGGCGGCGAAGACCTCCCCCGGCCACACCATTCGGCGCCCCACCTTGACGTTACGGTGCGAGCGGTAGCCCGGGCGGTTGGTCTTGAGCTGCTGCTTGCCCGAGGGGCGCCCGCGCAGCAGCAGCGCCAGGTACTCCTCCTCGGAGCGGTACATGCGGTGAATCACGTAAGCCTGGCGCGGGACGATCGCGGTGTTGTCGGCCAGCTCCGGCTGGGTCTCGCTGTAGACCATCGGATTGCCGTCGGCGTCGATCGGCACGACGTCGCGACCGAAGATCGGATGGTGCACGCGCACGTGCTGGATCTCGATACCCTGGATCGGGAACAGCGTCTTCAGGTGCGACGAGAGTTCGTAGCCGGCGCCGTTCTGCAGTGGGCAGAACGCCTGCGCCTGGCCCAGCTCGCAGTGCCACAGGAAGCTGATCGGGCGCGGTGTGTCACCACACAGTCGCGCGATCAGTTGATCCACGCGGGTGGTGAGGTCCTGCGCCGTCCAGAACTCGTCGATATCCAGGAACATCAGCCAGTCGACACCCGCCGCGCGAGCATCTGCCAGCGCCTTGGCGTAAGCGATGGTCTGCAGCTTGCGCCCCACGCTGGGATCGCACAGGTCGACCCAGTCGATGAACTCGAAGGTGACCTGGGGATAAGCCTGCCCGATACGCCCGAGCACCGCCGCCGAGGTGTCCGAGGTGCGATTGAGCAGGACGTGGATCTGATCGAACCCGACGTGCAGATGATGAAAGACCCACTCGGCCAGATAAGGCCCTTCATCCTTGGCCACGGCGCACAGCCGTATACGCGGTTTGTTCAATGACCCATCCTCGACGATTGGTGAAGCGCGCTTGCCTGCCACTATGCACCGAGGATGAGATACCCACTTCACCTTCTCAAGATGGTTTACGTCACACTCGCGATAGCAGAGGTTCTGACCCGCCGCGCCTTGACGCCTATCCCTGCCATCTCCCCATTCACGCCTGACGATCGCGACGAGGCCACAACCCTGACCCGACGACGATGGCGAACAGAATCCAGAGCTGGAACGGCAGGCGCCACAGCAGCAGCCACCCCGGCACGGCGGGGAAGGCATCGGAGTGCAGCCACATGTAGACGTTGGCCGGGGTCACGCAGAGCGTCAGCAGCACCAGTCCCCACCCGGCCAGACGGCGCCAGCGCGGCAGCAAAAGCCCCACCACGCCGAGCAGTTCGAAGACACCGCTCACCCATACCGCCAGGCGCGGCCATGGCAGCCCCGGCGGAATGATCGTGACCATGACATCGGCATAGAGGAAGTGCGCGATACCGCCGAGGGTGAACCACAGCAGCACGAAACCCAGGCACACCCGGCGCCACCACGGCATCGCTGAGCGTGCCGCGCGGCGGCTTGCCTCTGTCTGCATGCAGGGTTCTCCTCTTGTCTCGATGACAGGCGCTTCAGGGCTATCTCTGCGCATTCGCATGATGCCAGATCGCCGGGCCTCGCCGCCCGCGGCATGGGCAGCGCGCATCGTCGCCAGCGATGCTACAATCGTCGCCCAAGTCTACAGCCTATTCATCCCCGCGGCGTCGTCAGCCGGCCCCGCGGAGATTTCGTCACGGGAATCGTCTAGTCACCATGTCGAACAACGCTTCGCTCTCGCGCCAGATCCTGGTCACCAGTGCCCTGCCCTACGCCAACGGCTCGATCCACCTGGGCCACCTGCTCGAGTACATCCAGACCGATATCTGGGTGCGCTTCCAGAAGAGCCGCGGCCACGAATGCCACTATGTCTGCGCCGACGACGCCCACGGCACTGCGATCATGCTGCGCGCCGAGCAGGAGGGCCTCACCCCGGAGCAGCTGATCCAGAAGGTGAGCGACGAGCACCAGGCGGACTTCGCCCGTTTCGGGGTCGCCTTCGACAATTATCACTCGACCCACTCGGAAGAGAACCGCGCCCACAGCGAGCGTATCTACCGCGCCCTGCACGACGCCGGTCACATCAGCACCCGCGATATCGAGCAGATGTACGACCCGGTCAAGGGCATGTTTCTGGCCGACCGCTTCATCAAGGGCACCTGTCCCAAGTGCGGCACCGCGGACCAGTACGGTGACAACTGCGAAGCCTGCGGCGCCACCTACACGCCGGCGGAGCTGATCAACCCGGTGTCGGCGATCAGCGGCGCCACGCCGGAAGTGCGCACCTCGACCCACTACTTCTTCAAGCTGCCGGATTTCGAAGACTTCCTGAAGCGCTGGACACGCTCCGGCCGGGTCCAGCCGCAGATCGCCAACAAGCTGCAGGAGTGGTTCGACGCCGGGCTCAACGAGTGGGACATCTCCCGCGATGCGCCCTACTTCGGCTTCGAGATTCCCGACGCCCCGGGCAAGTACTTCTACGTCTGGCTCGATGCGCCGATCGGCTACCTGGCCAGCTTCCAGAACCTGTGCGAGCGTGAAGGCCTCGATTTCGACAGTTACTGGAAGGCCGACTCCGAGGCCGAGGTCTACCACTTCATCGGCAAGGACATCGTCTACTTCCACGCCCTGTTCTGGCCGGCAATGCTCGAAGGTGCCGGCATGCGCACGCCGAGCGGCATCAACTGCCACGGCTTCGTGACCGTCAACGGCGCCAAGATGTCCAAGTCCCGGGGCACCTTCATCAAGGCGCAGACCTACGCCGAGCACCTCAATCCGGAGTATCTGCGCTACTACTTCGCGGCCAAGCTGAGCTCCCGCGTCGACGACCTCGATCTCAACCTCGAGGACTTCGCCGCCCGCGTCAACGCCGACCTGGTGGGCAAGGTGGTCAATATCGCCAGCCGCTGTGCCGGCTTCATCAACAAGCTCGCCGGCGGCCAGCTCTCCGCCCAATGCGCCGAACCGGAACTCGTGGCCCGCTTCATCGCCGCGGGTGACGAGATCGCCGCCGACTTCGAGGCCCGCGAATTCGGCCGCGCCATGCGCCGGATCATGGAGCTCGCCGACGAAGCCAACACCTATATCGCCGACAAGGCGCCCTGGGTGCTGGCCAAGGAGGGAGGACGCGAGCAGGAGGTGATCGACATCTGCTCGGTGGGCATCAATCTGTTCCGCACGCTGATGGTCTACCTGCAGCCGGTGGTACCGGCGATGGCCGAGCAGGCGCGTCACTTCCTGCAGCTCGACTCGCTCGACTGGGCCAGCCGCCAGCAGGTGCTCGAGGATCACGCCATCGGCAAGTTCAAGCCGCTGATGACCCGGGTCGAAAGCGACAAGATCGCTGCGATGATCGAAGCCTCCAAAGAGGTGCTCGCCGAGGAGAAGAAGCTGACCGACGGCGGCGATGCGCGTCCGGCAGGACCTTCGCCGCTCACGGAGACGCCGATCGCCGACGAAATCGCCTTCGATGACTTCATCAAGGTCGATCTGCGGGTCGCCGAAATCCAGCGCGCCGAATATGTCGAAGGCTCCAACAAGCTGCTCAAGCTGACCCTCGACCTGGGCGGCGAGACGCGCACGGTCTTCTCCGGCATCCGCAAGGTCTACGCCCCCGAGGCGCTCGAAGGCCGGTTGACGGTGATGGTCGCCAACCTGGCGCCGCGCAAGATGCGCTTCGGCGTCTCCGAAGGGATGGTGCTGGCGGCGGGCGATGCCCCTGACCAGAAAGACGCCGGCATCTACCTGCTGTCACCGGATAGCGGCGCCAAACCGGGGCAGCGTGTGACCTGAGCCTCGCCCTGCCAGCGCACTGCTCCCCCACGCGCGGCCTCATGGCCGCGCTTTCGTTGCGGGCCGGCGCCCGGTGCGCCTCGAAGCGCCAGCGGCAAGGGGCTATAATGGAGCGCTTTTCCCCCGCCATTACGACCCCGGAGCCTGCGCTTGTCCCTTGCCGAGATCAGCGTCGAACGTATCGACGCCGAACTGCCCCAGACCCAGTGCGGCAAGTGTGGCCACCCGGGCTGCCGTCCCTATGCCGAGGCGATCGTCGCCGGTGAAGCCGTCAACCGCTGCCCTCCCGGCGGCGAGGCGACCCGCGATCGCCTGGCAGCGCTCACCGGGCGGCCTGCGCTGGCGCTGATCGAACCCGCCCAGACACCGCTGCTGGCGGTGATCCGCGAGGCCGAGTGTATCGGCTGCACCAAGTGCATACAGGCCTGCCCGGTGGATGCGATCCTCGGTGCGGCCAAGCAGATGCACAGCGTGATCGAATCCGAGTGCACCGGCTGCGAGCTTTGCGTGGCGCCCTGCCCGGTGGACTGCATCGATCTCGTCACGCATCCGCAGTGGCACAGCGCCGCCGATACGACCGAGCGTCAGCGCTATCTCGACCGGCGCGCCGCTAACGGGCGCCGGCGCTTCGAGGCGCGCAATCGCCGCCTGGCGCACAAGGCCGAGGAGAAGCGGCGCAAGCGTGAGCGTCGCCTGGCGGCCAGCCGCGTCCCAGCCGAGACGACAGCTCCCAGCGCCAGTGTGGACACCACCGCGCTCAGGGCCCAGCGCGCCACCCTCAGCGCCAAGGCCCGACGTCTCACGCGCCAGCGCGATCAAGCCAGCGGCGAGGCGCGCGCCGCCCTCGAACAGCGCCTGGCAACGCTGGAGACCCAGCAGACAGAGATCGAGCGTCAGCTGGAAGGCGCCCCGCCGGCATCGACCGCCCCGGCAGTACCGCACATCGCGGTGGCCGCCGCCGAGCAGGCGCTGCGTAAGGCGCAACAGACCGCGGCCCGGCTCGAACGCGAGGGCAAGCACGCCGAGGCCGAGCAAGCCCGTGAACACATCATCGAAGCCGAGAGCCATCTGCGTCGAGCCCGCGAGGCCGCGTCGACATCAGGCGGAGCGGGCATTTGACCCTGACCGAGTGACGCAAGCCCAGTCCGAGACAGCCACAGCGAGATAGCCGCATGAACGCGAGCAAGCGTGAACAGATCTTCGCCCGTCTGAAGGCGCACAACCCCAACCCGACCACCGAGTTGAACTGGAGCACGCCGTTCGAGCTGCTGGCGGCGGTCCTGCTCTCGGCCCAGGCCACCGATGTCGGCGTCAACAAGGCCACTGCCAGGCTGTTCCCAGTGGCCAATACCCCTCAGGCGATCATCGATCTCGGACTCGACGGGCTGAAGGCGCATATCAAGACCATCGGTCTCTATAACACCAAGGCCGAGAACCTGATGAAGACCTGCCATATCCTGGTCGAGCGCTACGCGGGAGACATCCCGCGCACCCGCGCCGAACTGGAAGCGCTGCCCGGCGTGGGGCGCAAGACCGCCAATGTGATTCTGAACACCGCCTTCGGCGAACTGACGATGGCGGTCGACACGCATATCTTTCGCGTCGCCAACCGCACCCGCATCGCCAAGGGCAAGAACGTACTGGAGGTCGAGCAGAAGCTGCTGCGCCATGTTCCCAAAGGGTATCTCAAGGATGCGCACCACTGGCTGATCCTGCACGGCCGCTACACCTGTCTGGCGCGCAAGCCCCGCTGCGGCAGCTGCGTGATCGAGGATCTGTGCGAGTATCCCGACAAGGTCGAGATCGCCTGAGCGCGGTGATGCCGGCGCATCACCGCGCCGGATTCAAGGTGAGGTGGCCGGCTTCAGCGTATCGCGCACTCGCCCGTCTTCGCCCTGGCGGCCCAGATCATCAGTCGGCCCGTTTTCCGCCGCTGGTGTGCTATCCGACGTAGCGCCTTCTGACTGAGCACTTTCTGACGTAGCACCTTCTGACTGAGCACTGTCAGACGTCGTGCTACTCGACGCATCGCTCATCTCGTCTGCCGGCGCCTCGGGCTGAGAGCCCGCGCTACCGGTCGCCTCGGCGGTAGACGTCTCGCCGGCAGTATCCCCCGTGGTCGCGCTGGAGGGCTCGGCCTGGGACGGCTCGGCGCCGGCCGCGCCAGAGCCAGCGTCATCCGGGGCTTCCGGCGTCGAGGCGGCGGCTGGTGCGCTGCTCTCGGTCGCACCGTGGCGGCTATAGACGATCTTGCGCGTTCCCCCGTCGCAGCTGCCAACCACTTCGGCACCGGCATGCGGCTCGTCGGCCCGCACCACACCACCCTCGACCTGGTCGTTATCGACGATCTCCAGCAGAAAGTGGCGCGCGCCATTGGCGCGAATCGTCTGCTCGATCTGCGTCTGCAGCTTGCTGCACGCCAGGCGAGCCTCCGGCTGCTGATCGAACGGCGAATCGCCCTGCTGCGCCTGGGCCCAGACGAGCGACGATATCAGACTGGCACTACTCAACCCCGCCACGACGGCGAACTTCCGGGTAAAAACACGCATAGACACTCCTTGATCCATGGCAATGCACGCAGGGCTGACGACACCACCCACCCGTACAGGAACTACCGAGCCGATCACCCCGTCTCTCCCAACCGGGATACACAAGATCTCACAACCGCAACTCACCGCCTCTCTCGATCGCCCTTTGATAGGCCGGACGGTCGCGCATATTCTGCAACACTTTTCTGATATGAGGACGCTCGGAGAGGTCGGCACGACTTTCAGCCGCCAGCAACGGGAAGCTCATCTGAATATCGGCCGCGCTGAATGCCTCTCCTGCGAACCAAGCGTGCTGGCTCAGTTCACGCTCCCAGTAATCGAGATGCATCTCGAGTTGGGGGTCGAGGAACTTCTGCCGGACGCCATTGGCCAGCAGTTTGCCGATGGGCCGGATGACCGCAGGTACGGGCGGTTTGCCCAACTTCGAAAATACCAGTCTCATCACCAGCAACGGCATGGCCGAGCCTTCGGCGTAATGCATCCAGTAGGTATAACGCAGCCGCTCCGGCGTCCCGGTCTCCGGCACCAGAGCTTCGCCACCATAGCGGGTGACGAGATATTCGATGATCGCGCCGGATTCCGCCACCATATGAGTATCGTCGGTGATGACCGGCGACTTGCCGAGCGGATGGATCCGTTTCAGCGCCGCGGGTGCCAGCATGGTCTTGGGATCACGGCGGTAGATCTCGATCTCGTAATCGAGTTCCAGCTCTTCGAGCATCCAGAGGATGCGCTGGGAGCGGGAGTTTTCCAGGTGATGGACGACGATCATGAGCGGAGCATCCTTGGCTAGAGATCAAACTTGGCTTAACGATAGGGGGTTATCGGTGTCGCCGCCAGCCCCGAGCGTCGACGTTCGAGCGCGCTACTCAACCCCCAGCACGGCAGCATAGGCGTCGCGCCAGCGTGGCCACTGCCAGGCGCGGGCATCGGGTAGCGCCGGGCGCTGCTCGGGATGACGCAGCCACTGCCCCAGGCGCGCGGCCAGCGCCTCGGCGCCACCGCGATAGCGGTAGACGTCGTCGTAGTAGTCAGGGAAGCAGAGCCGGTCGGGCACCAGCGGCACACAGCCGCGGGTCACCGCCTCCATGATCGCCAAACCCTGGAATTCGTGATCGGTGGTGGAGACCACGATGGCGCCCGAGTCGAGCATCTGGTGATAGACCTCGCCGGGCTGTTCGCCCCAGCACACCACGCGCTCACCCAGCCAGTCACGGGCCTGATCGAAGATCGCCGGGCGGGCGCGGAACTGCTGGCCCATGACGGCGACCTCGAACGCCACCTCCTCCTCGATCAGCTGCCCCAGGGCGGCGAAGAACGCCTCCGGATTCTTGTCATACTCCCAGCGGTGGTTCCACACGATCCGGTTGCCGCCGTTGGCCTGGCGCGGCGCCGACTCGGGCAGCGGCACCGGCAGCACCCGGGCGCGCTCGGCCAGGCTCTCGAGCCAGGCCTGAGGACGCGGCCGGCCCGGCATGCGGCCGAGAAAGTCACGCACGCCGTCACAGAAGCTGTCGCGGTTGTAGCGGCTGTTGAACACCACGCTATCCGCCGCCATGGCCGCGTAGAGATTGACCATCATCGGCTCGGGGCGCGGGGTCTGCTGGGCGGAGGCGGGAAAGGCGAACTGGTTCTCGTGGAAGTAGACCACCTTGTGCGCCCGAGCCAGCGCCGGGCAGAGCCCGACCAGGGTGGCCAGATCCACCATCGAAGTCGCCACCACCAGATCGTATGTCTGCGCCAGCGCCGCCTCCTGGGTGACCTGCCAGATCAGCGGGTTGGCGCGGATCGACCAGGCGAAGTGGCGCGGCGGCAGTTCCAGGCGCGTCCAGGCGATCTCGGGGAAGGCAGCCACCAGGCCATCGGCCCAGACCCGATGGCTCACCGCGGCGTAGGCGGACAGCAGTAGCGCTTTCATGGGGCTATCTCACATGGGCTATTTCGCATGGGGCCATGTCGAGTAGTACTATCTCGAGTAGGGCTATCTCAACTCGGGCTGTCTCGAGCAAGGGCTTTTTCCAGTCAGCAGCATCTGCGGACGAGGGAGAGGTGCGCAGCGCGAACGAGGGCGGTACAAAAAAATAGGAGAGCACAAAAGACGACGGCGCCCAGGGGCGCCGTCATCGTTTGACCAGGGGAATGGCCGGGCTCAGTGCGCCTGCTCGAACATCGCCTCACCGATATCATCGATATAGCGCTGGCTCTTGCTCACCGTCAGCGCCACGCAGGCATCTTCGCCAGGCACCACGTCGGAGCGCTCGAAGCGCCGCTCGCGCATCTGGCCATCGTCGCCGGGCTTGCGAATCCAGCCGCTGACCCGGTACTGACCGTTGGCCGCCTGCGGCGCCGGCACGATCAGAAACCCCTTGTACTCGATCGCCTCGCGCTCCTTCTGCGGCTTGGCCGCATCCGCTTCGCGCCCGCCACCCAGCAGGCCGGAGAACAGTTTCTTGAGCATGGCACCCTCCCCTCGTGCGATGACCGGCGCGGCACCGCGCCGGTTTCGGCCTCAGCTGGCGGAACGGCCCTTGCCGGCGGCGATGCGCAGGCGCAGGGCGTTGAGCTTGATGAAGCCCTCGGCATCTTTCTGGTCGTAGGCACCGGCGTCATCCTCGAAAGTCGCGATCGACTCGTCGAACAGCGACTGCTCGGACTTGCGCCCCACCACCGTGGCGCTGCCCTTGTAGAGCTTGACCCGCACCGTGCCGTTGACGAACTCCTGGGTCTCGTCGATCGCCGCCTGCAACATGCGCCGCTCCGGGCTCCACCAGTAGCCGTTGTAGATGGTCTTGGCGTACTTCGGCATCAGCTCGTCTTTCAGGTGGGCCGCTTCACGGTCCAGGGTGATCGATTCGATGGCGCGATGGGCACGCAGCAGGATGGTGCCTCCCGGGGTCTCGTAGCAGCCACGCGATTTCATGCCGACATAGCGGTTCTCGACGATATCGAGGCGCCCGACGCCGTTGTCGCCACCCAGCTTGTTGAGCTTGGCCAGGACTTCGTGCGGCTTCAGACGCTCGCCGTCGATCGCCACCACGTCGCCCTTCTCGAAGGTGAGCTCGATATAGGTCGGGGTGTCCGGCGCCGCCTCGGGCGACACGCTCCAGCGCCACATGTCCTCTTCGGCCTCGGCCCACGGATCCTCGAGAATGCCGCCCTCGTAGGAGATGTGCAGCAGGTTGGCATCCATCGAGTAGGGCGACTTCTTCTTGCTCTTGGAGAAGTCCACCGGAATCTGGTGCTCTTCGCAGTAGTTCATCAACTTCTCGCGCGAAGTCAGATCCCACTCGCGCCACGGCGCGATCACCTTGACTCCCGGCTTGAGCGCGTAGGCGCCCAGCTCGAAACGCACCTGGTCGTTGCCCTTGCCGGTGGCGCCGTGGGAGATGGCGTCGGCGCCGGTCTCGTTGGCGATCTCGATCAGGCGCTTGGCGATCAGCGGGCGCGCAATGGAGGTGCCCAGCAGGTACTCGCCTTCGTAGATGGTGTTGGCGCGGAACATCGGGTAGACGTAGTCGCGCACGAACTCCTCGCGCAGGTCCTCGATGTAGATCTCTTTGACCCCGAGCGCCTGTGCCTTGGCACGCGCGGGCTCGACCTCTTCGCCCTGGCCGATATCGGCGGTGAAGGTGACCACTTCACAGGCATAGGTCTCCTGCAGCCACTTCACGATCACGGAAGTATCAAGGCCGCCAGAATAGGCGAGGACGACCTTCTTGATATCGGACATGCGGCAACTCCTTGGGTGTGACGTCTCGAGGCACGAAGGCCAAGAGCGCTCGAACGGCTGGCGTCGAGCGTGGCTGATGGTGGCACAGCCGCCCGCGGCGGGCGGCACGGGCGGCTGTGCGCGCGAATCGATCCCGGATTATAACGCCCTCGCCCCCGCACGAATACCGAGCGGCAGGACGCCGAGGCCCGAAACTGCTAGACTTTTCGCCATTCAACACAAGCGCCACGGCGGCCGTCTCGCGAGGACGTGCCACGCGGCGCTGCTTCGATTCGGGCGGTGCCATCGCCGCCAACCCAGGCAACGGGAGTACTTGCATGTCGGACGCCAGCACGAGAGAGCTGATGGCGCAGCGTTTTCGTGGATATCTCCCGGTGGTGGTCGATATCGAGACCGGCGGCTTCAACGCCGCCACCGATGCCCTGCTCGAGGTCGCGGCAGTGCCGCTGACGATGGACGAACAGGGCAACCTGCTGCCACTGGAGACGCTCTCCTTCCATGTGGTGCCGTTCGCGGGGGCCAATGTCGAACAGTCGGCGCTGGACTTCACCGGCATCGATCTCGACAGCCCCTTCCGCCAGCAGATCGCGGTGAGCGAGAAAGAGGCGCTGGACGGTCTGTTCAAGCCGATCCGCAAGACGATCAAGTCCCACGGCTGCACGCGGGCCATTCTGGTCGGACACAACGCCGCCTTCGATCACGGCTTCTTGAACGCCGCGATCCAGCGCTGCGGCATCAAGCGCAACCCGTTTCACCCCTTCTCGAGTTTCGATACCGCCACCCTGTCGGCGCTGGCCTACGGCCAGACCGTACTCGCCCGCGCCTGTCAGGCCGCCGGTATCGAGTTCGACAACGCCGAGGCGCACTCGGCCAGCTACGACACCGAACGCACCGCCGCGCTGTTCTGCGCCATCGTCAACCGCTTCAAGGATCTCGGCGGCTGGCACCTGGCGATGCGCGAGCAGGGCTTCGAGGATATTTGAGCCCTGCGTCGAGTGCACCCGTCTGCACAAGACCCGCTGAAAACGCCTCTCTAAAAACGCCAACGCCGCCCCGAATTCGGGGCGGCGTTGGCGTTTCTAGTCTCGCGACCTATGGCCGCGATAAAGGAAACGTCTGCTCAGCTGTCGCTGGAAGCTTCCGCCGACTTCGCCGCCGCTTCCTTGACCATCGGCTCGAGCTCACCGCTCTGGTACATCTCGACGATGATATCGCAGCCGCCGACCAGCTCACCATTGATCCACAGCTGCGGAAAGGTCGGCCAGCTGGCGTACTTGGGCAGCTCGGCGCGAATGTCCGGGTTGTCCAGGATGTTGACGAAGGCGAAACGCTCGCCGCAAGCCATCAGCGCCTGCACCGCCTGGGCGGAGAAGCCGCACTGCGGCAGCTGCGGAGTGCCTTTCATGTAGAGCAGGATCGCGTTGTCGCCGATCTGCTGCTTGATGGTATCGAGGGTATCGCTCATGGGACGTCCTTTGACGGGACGGGCGCGATCACGGCGCCCGTCGCGTGGCTGCATGAAGTTTGACCGTGGTACTCATTCTACTGATGACGTGGCACGAAAACACCCCTGCCCCGGCGATCGCCAACCTACTCTGGCCAGCCGTCGCCACTGCGGGCCATTGCGCGGCTGCAGGGGGCTGGTTAGGATGAACGACTCTCGCACGAACCGGCATGCAGCTCAGCCGGTGACGGCGCCGTTCAGCGATCCGTTCAGACGGCTTTTCGCTCGCGGCGCTTTTTTTCTTTGCAGGCCCTCCCCGCGCGGCCTTGACCGCGTGATGTCGAGGCCGCCCTGCAGCGAACCGGCCGCCGCCACTCGGCGACCGATATTCGAGTTTGCCGCGCGGCGCGAGGGGCGCTGCCGCAGAATTAGGGAAACGCTGAATAAATCGCCGAACAAGATGAAGGGCAAGGCGCCCGGAACGCAGAAAGCGAGACATAACATGGGGTTAGGCGAGCTTTCGACCGAGCTGGCGTTCCAGTACCGCGTAACGCAGCCATTCGCTTGTGCAGGCATTTATGCAGTGATTCCTTGGCCAAAACGAACGGGAACTGCCCATGAGCGCACGCCACTTTCTGACCCTGCTGGATCTCTCCCGCGACGAGCTCGCCTATCTGATTCAGCGCGCGATCAAGATCAAGCACGAACTGAAGACCCAGGGGCCGACCTACACCCCTTTCAGCAATCGTACCCTGGCGATGATCTTCGAGAAGTCCTCGACCCGCACCCGGGTCTCGTTCGAGACCGCAATGGCTCAGTTCGGCGGGCATGCGCTGTTCCTGTCGCCGCGCGATACCCAGCTCGGCCGCGGCGAACCGATCGGCGACACCGCCCGGGTGCTCTCGGAGATGGTCGATGCGGTGATGATCCGTACCTTCTCCCACGACGGTCTCGAGACGTTCGCCGCCAGCAGCACGGTGCCGGTGATCAACGCCCTCACCGATGACTACCATCCGTGCCAGCTGCTCGCCGACGTCATGACCTGGACCGAGTGCCGCGGCGCGGTCACGGGCAAGACCGCCGTCTGGATCGGCGATGGCAACAACATGTGCCACTCCTGGATCAACGCCGCCCGGCAGTTCGACTTCCAGCTGCGCATCTGCTGCCCGCAGGGCTACGAGCCACGTCAGGACATTCTCGATGCCGCCGGTGACCACGCGCTGATCGTGCGCGACCCCAGCGTGGCCGTGCGCGGTGCCGATCTGGTGACCACCGACGTGTGGGCCTCTATGGGCCAGGAGGAGGAGCAGGCCAAGCGCGAGCGCGATTTCGACGGCTTCCAGGTCACCGAAGCGCTGCTCGACCAGGCCGCCGCCGACGCCATCTTCCTGCACTGCCTGCCGGCGCATCGCGGCGAAGAGATCAGCACCACCCTGCTCGACGACCCGCGCGCGGTGGTGTGGCAGGAGGCCGGCAACCGCCTCCACGCGCAGAAGGCGCTGATCGAGTTCCTGCTGCTGGGCCAGGTCGACTGAACCAGGCCGACTGAGCCAACGCAACGCGCTACCCCCCCCCCATCGCCGCCGGCCCTGACGCGGGCGGCGGTGCCGGCGGCGCGGCGAGCCTGCTCGGCGTCGTCTGGCTGCCTCGTCTATTCGCCCTCTATCCGCCTTTCACTCGCCCTGCGTCACTCTTGATTGCCCGCTGTGCCAGCCGACGCCGGCGCGCCTGACGCCAGGCCAGCAGCGACACTGCAATCAGCGCCAGTGCCGCCAGCGCGCCCAGCGCCTGCCCTAGATCCCCACTCAGGGCGGACTCTCCCAGAACCACGAAGGCCACCCCATAAGGGCCCGTGGTCAGCAGCGCCACCGTGAGATAGATCGAGCGCGGCACACCGGCCACACCGAGGGCGTAGTGCTTGACGAACATCGGCACGCCCGGCACCAGCTTGATCAGGAAGGTCACTCGCCAGGCGCTGCGGCGATCCACGTCGAGCGCCGCCAGCGCCGGGAAACGCCGCTGAAGCAACTGACGCAGACGCGGACGCAGGCGAGAGTGGGCGATGGCATAGCAGAGCAGCAGATTGCATAGCGTCGCCAGTGCGGCCACGGCAAGACCGCCGGCCACGCCGAAGCGCAGCCCGGCGATGATGAAGAAGGGAGTCATGGGTACGCCCAGCGCCGGCAGTACGATCATGGCGAGGGTGAAAGGCAGCAGCTGGAGCTCTTCGAGCCAGCCACGGGGCACGCCGCCGTGCGCCGCGAACAGCACACACAGGGCGACGCCGAGCCCCGCCACCAAGGCCACCCGCCACCAGCGCCAGGCGCGTGTCATGACGTGACGCCGCGGTGGCAGGGTCCGCTGGCGCGCGGCGGCGACAGCGGGTCGGAGATCATCGCGAGAAGCGGAATTGGCATGGGTCATGCCTCCCGATGGAAAGCGACAAGCATGACACCAGAATGACAGCCGACGACGTCAGTCGAGGTTGTCGAGCCCTTTCTCCGCCATCGCCACCGCGCGGAACAGCGCGCGGCGCTTGTTGAGCGTCTCCTGCCACTCGTCGTCGGGATCGGAGTCGGCGACGATGCCCCCGCCCGCCTGCACGTGCAGCTCGCCATCCTTGAGCACAGCGGTGCGGATGGCGATCGCCATGTCCATGTTGCCGTGCCAGGAGAGATAGCCCACCGCGCCGGAATAGATGCCGCGCTTGACCGGTTCGAGCTCGTCGATCACCTCCAGGGCGCGAATCTTGGGCGCCCCGGAGAGCGTCCCCGCAGGGAAGGTGGCGCGCAGCACATCCATCGCCGACATGCCGCCGCGCAGCTTGCCGGTGACGTTGGAAACGATGTGCATGACGTGGGAGTAGCGCTCGATCGCCATGCGATCGGTCACCTCCACCGTCCCGGTCTGGCTGATGCGGCCGATGTCGTTGCGTCCCAGGTCGATCAGCATCAGGTGCTCGGCGATCTCCTTGGGATCGGCCAGCAGCTCCTCCTCCAGCGCCTTGTCCTCGGCCGGCGTGGCGCCACGCGGACGCGTACCGGCGATCGGCCGCACCGTGACCTCGTCACCCTCCAGCCGGGTCAGGATCTCCGGCGAGGCACCGACCACGTGGTGATCGTCCAGATTGAGGAAGAACATGTAGGGCGACGGGTTGAGACTGCGCAGGGCGCGGTAGAGATCCAGCGGCGGCGCCTGATACGGGATCGACATGCGCTGGGAGGGGACGCACTGCATCAGATCGCCGGCCAGCACGTACTCCTTGATACGCGCCACCGCCTCCTTGTAGCCCTGCTCGCTGAAGCTGGCGTGGAAGTCCTGTTCGGCCACGTCGTTGCGCCCGGTACCCGGGCTCAGGGTGTTGAAGGTCGCGCTACGCAGCTTGAGTTCGAGCGCCTCGAGCCGCTCCCAGGCCGAGGCCAGCGCATCCGTCTCCTGCGGGTCGGCGTGGGTCCACAGCTGCAGCCGGCCAGAGAGATTGTCGAACACCACCAGGTCGTCGCACACCATCAGCAGAATGTCCGGCACCCCGATCGGGTCGGGCTTCTCGGCGGCGCGCTCGCTGCGCAGCCGCGGTTCGATGTAGCGGATGGTGTCGTAACCGAAATAGCCCACCAGGCCGCCGTCGAAGCGCGGCTGATCATCCAGGTGCGGCACCTTGAAGCGCGCCTGGAACTGCTCGATCCAGGCCAGCGGGTCGGCTACCTCGGCGACCCCGTGCTGCTCGCCGTCGATCAAATGGCGTACGGTGAAGCCACGCACCTCGATGCGCTCGCGGCTGGGCAGACCGATGATCGAGTAGCGCCCCCACTTCTCGCCGCCCTGTACCGATTCGAGCAGGAAGGTCCAGGGGGCATCGGCCAGCTTGAGATAGGTCGACAGCGGCGTATCCAGATCGGCGAGCACGTCGCGGGTCACGGGAATACGGTTGTAGCCGGCTTGCGCCAGCTCGGCAAAACGCTCAGGGGTCATCGTCATGAGACCGGGCTCCAACAGTGAAAATCAGCGACAGGCAGATAAGGCAATCGGGCTGACGGTCACCATCGCCAACGCTTGACGTGGCGCATCAGGGCGCTGGAACACACGGGGCGTCGGCTATCCGGTTGCATGTGGGGCTCGGTCCAGAGAAAAGGGGCGTGAAATGACGGCTCGCAGCCGGCGCCAGCCAGGGCGCGGCGCCGCTCGAAAAACCCTAAACGAGTTCCTGAAGCGATTCAACCAAACCGTCGGGGGCGCTCGCCGCCACCGGCTCACCGTGGTTGTAGCCGTAGGGCACCGCCAGGGTACGAAAGCCGGCGCGCTTGCCTGCCTCGATGTCGTGGCGCGAGTCGCCGACCATCAGGCAGTGCTGCGGGGCGATGTCGAAGTGCGCGGCCAGGTGCAACAGCGGCGCCGGGTGCGGCTTCTTCTCGGGCAGCGAGTCGCCGCCCAGGGTCAATTGGAAATAGTCGCGCAGCGCCAGTGCCTCGAGGATCGGGTCGATGAAGGCCGCCGGCTTGTTGGTGATCAGCGCCAGCACCAGGCCGCGGGCAGAGAGCCCTTCCAGCGCCTCGCGCACGCCGGGGAAAACCCGGGTGCGCACGCAGGGCGCGGTACGATAGTGCGCGAGGAAATGTGCGTGCGCGCGTGAAAGCGTCGCCGCATCCGGCTCATTGCCACGGGCGTCCGCCAGCGCCCGGGATACCAGCAGCTGCGAACCGTTGCCGACCCAGTCGCGCACCTTGGTCTCGCCCGCAGGCGGGCACGCCATGTCCTCCAGCATCGCGTCCACCGCCGCGGCGAGATCGGGTACGGAGTCGATCAAGGTACCGTCGAGATCGAAGGCGATGAGGCGAATATCGTCGAGCAGGGGCAGCATCGTGCGCAGTCTCCAATGGCAGCGCCGGAGCACCTTTCGCGGGTGCCAAGCGGCAGCGATGGGCGTATCCTACCGGCTATACTTTCGTCGAGTCGACCGGCCTTTTCGTGACTGTGATCCCTGCTGCAACCCTTCGCGTCATCTCCTCGGCCACGGATCGCGTCATCCTGCTTCATCCCGCGCTCGCACACCGTCTCGGCCCCGGCCGCCCGGCAGCGACGTCGCTCGACACCAGCGCAGCCCCTTTTCCCTTCGTTTTCATCGTATCCGCAAGGAGTCTTCTGTCATGACCACACCGCGTATCGTGGTGGTCGGTGGCGGTGCCGGCGGCCTCGAGCTCGCGACCCGCCTGGGCCGCAAGCTGGGCAAACGCCAGCGCGCCGACATCGTACTCGTCGACCGCAACCCCACCCATATCTGGAAACCGCTGTTGCACGAGGTCGCCACCGGCACCCTCGACTCGGGTCTCGACGAGGTCTCCTATCAGGGCCACTCTAAGCACAACGGCTACCGCTTTCAGCGCGGCACCCTGAGCGGCATCGACCGCGACGCCCGCACCATCACCCTCGAACCGATTCATGACGCCGACGACGTCGTGGTGCTGCCGGCACGCAAGCTCACCTACGACTACCTGGTCCTGTCGGTGGGCAGCGTCTCCAACGACTTCGGCACCCCCGGCGTGGCCGAGCACTGCCACTTCATCGACAGTCCGCAGCAGGCGGAGAACTTCCGCCGCCACATGCTCAACACCTTCCTGCGCTACAGCGATCCGGAGCGGCGCACCCATCCCAAGCTGACCGTCGGCCTGGTCGGCGCCGGGGCCACCGGGGTCGAACTCGCGGCGGAGCTGTTCGGCGCCTCGAAGATGCTGCACAGCTACGGCTTCACCGCCCTCGACAGCGGCAAGCTCGAGGTGCACCTGATCGAAGCCGCACCGCGGGTGCTGCCGGCGCTGCCCGAGCGCATCAGCCGCGCGGTGCACGGCGAGCTCGAGCGCCTGGGGGTCAAGATCCATGTCGACACGCGGGTCACCGAGGCCAACGATCACGGCTTCATCACCGCCGATGGCGAACCGCTTGCGACCGATCTGAGCGTGTGGGCCGCGGGTATCCGCGCCCCGGCCTTCCTCTCCGAGCTGGGCCTCGCCACCGAGCGCAATCACCAGGTCAAGGTGCATCAGACCTTGCAGAGTCTCGACGACGAGCGCATCTTCGCCTTCGGCGACTGCGCCGCCTGCCCCCAGGCCGACGACAAACGGGTGCCGCCGCGGGCCCAGGCGGCTCATCAGCAGGCGACCCACTGCTACCACAACCTGCGCGCGGCGATGGCCGGCAAGCCGCTCAAGCCGTTCGTCTACCACGACCGCGGCTCGCTGATCTCGCTGGCCCACTTCGAGGCGGTCGGCAGTCTGATGCGCGGCACCTCGGCGCGCAGTCTGTTCATCGAGGGCCGGCTGGCGAAGCTGTTCTACGCGTCGCTCTACCGCATGCACCAGATGGCGATCCACGGCCTGTTCAAGACCGGTATGACGGTGGTGGTGGATGGGCTCAACCGCTACCTGCGGCCCAAGATGAAACTGCACTGAGAGGGTGGAGGGTGTGCCCCGCGCTCATTCAGTCGAGCCGGGGCTCGGGCCACCAGGCCGGTAGCAGTGCCCGCGCCCGCGGCTGGGCGAAACGGTCGTCGAGCAGCTCGATGACGCCACGGTCGCTGGCGGTGCGGATCACCCGCCCGGCGGCCTGCACCACCTTCTGCATGCCGGGATAGAAGTAGGCGTAGTCGTAGCCGTTGCCGAGCAGCGCCTGCAGCCGTTCGCGCATCTGCTCGTTGACCGGATTGACCTGGGGCAACCCCAGCGTCGCGACGAAGGCCCCGATCAGCCGTTCGCCGGGCAGATCGATGCCCTCGCCGAAGATCCCACCGAGCACGGCAAAGCCGACCCCTGCCCCATCGCTTTCGAAACGCGCCAGAAAGCTGGCCCGGGCAGCGTCATCCATGCGCGCCGCCTGGCGCCACTGCACCACCTCTGGATGACGCTCGGCCAGGCGCTCGGCGACCTGCTCCAGATAGGCGAAGCTCGAGAAGAAGGCGAGATAGTTGCCGCGCCGCTGATGGAAACGCGCGGCAATGCGCGCTACCAGCGGATCGAGCGACGCCTCACGATGGGCGTAGCGGGTCGATAGTCGGGTGGCGATGCTGACCTCGAGCTGGCCGGCGGCGAACGGCGAGCCCAGCGCCAGCCAGGGTGCGGTGTCGGGCACCCCGAGCAGGTCGCGGAAATAGCTCTGGGGCGAGAGCGTGGCGGAGAACAGCGTGCCGCCATGGGCGGCGGCGAAGCGCGCGGCCAGAAACGGCGCCGGCACCACGTTGCGCAGGGTCAGCGTCGCCCCGGCGCGGCGCTGGCGTCCGCGCGCCGGCTGCCGGGTCAGGTCGCACAGCGAGTGGCTACCGAACGTCTCGGCCACGCGGCACAGATGCTGGGCCTCGAAGGAGAAGCGTTGCAGCTCGCCGTCCAGCGCGATCGGCTGCTCGCTCTGATACTCGACGATTCGCGACACCGCCTGCTGCAGCGCCGCGACCAGCTTGCCCGGCAGGCTCTCGAGCACGCGGTAATCGCGATCGCCGTGGGCGTCGTCCAGCTGCTCCGCCAATGCCTGCCAGGCCGTGGCGACCCGCGCCAGCGGCCGCTTGAGCGGCGCCGGCAGCTGCGGCCCCAGGCGCCGGAAGGCGGCGTGATCGAGCGTCGCGGTATACATGCCGCGACCGCGCTCGACCAGGTTGTGCGCCTCGTCCACCAGAATGCCCACCTGCCACTGCTGCTGCAGCGTCAGCGCGTAGAGCTGGGCGTGCAGATCGAAGTAGTAATTGACGTCGGCGACCACCACATCGGTCCAGCGCGACATCTCCTGGCCCAAGTAGTAGGGGCAGACCTGATGCTCGAGGGCCACCGTGCGCAGGCCGGCGCGGTCGAGCCAGCCGCGCTCGGCAGCCGCCGAGCGTGCCGCCGGCAGGCGGTCGTAGAAGCCCGCGGCGAGCGGACACGCCTCACCGTGGCACGCCTTGTCGGGGTGCTCGCAGGCCTTCTCCCGCGCGGTCAGCGTGAGCACCCGCAGCGGTAGCGCCGCGGCGGCGTCACCCGAGGGCGGCTCGGCAGGGACCGGCGCCAACGCCTGGGTGTCGGCGGCGGATTCGGCAGGCGGGCGGGCGCCGAGCTGCGCGAGGGCTTCCAGCGCCAGCTGCTGGCCGGTATTGCGCGCGGTGAGGAAGAAGACCCGGTCGAGCGGTTCGCCGGGCATCGCCTTGAGCATCGGGAACAGCGTCCCCAGCGTCTTGCCGATGCCGGTGGGCGCCTGCAGCAGCAGCCAGCGCCGGGTATGGGTGGCCTTGTAGACCGCCTCCGCCAGCTCGCGCTGGCCGGCGCGGAAGTCGGCGAACGGGAAGTTCAGCGCCATCAGCGCCGCGTCTCGCCGCCGCCGATGCGCCAGTTCCTGCTGGGCCCAGGCCAGAAAGCGCTGACAGTGGGTCTCGAACACCTCGCGCAGCTCATACGCGCTGCAATGCTGGCTGAGCGGCGTCTCGCGCTGGCTGGCGATATCGAAATAGACCAGGGTCACGGTGAGCTGGTCGAGCCCACGCGCCAGGCACAGCAGATGGCCGTAGACCTGCGCCTGGGCCCAGTGCAGGGCGCGCTGGTTGGCCGGCTGGCGCGCCAGATCGCCGCGGTGGGTCTTGATCTCCTCGAGCCGGTTGGCGTCGGGGTCATAGCCGTCGGCGCGCCCGCGCACCTCGAGATGCGCATAGTGCCCGGCGAGCGCCACCTCGCGCTCGTAGCGCTCGCCGCGGCGCTCGCTCACCACCCGGTGGCCGGCAATGCCCTCCTGGGCCGAGGGCGATGGCGTGAAGCGCAGATCGAGATCGCCCGCCTTGGCCGAGAACTCACACAGCGCGCGCACCGCGATCCGGTAGCTCACGCCGGGTTCCCGCCCGCCGCGCTATTCGGCGGCGCTCCGGCATCCTCTATCACCGCCCCCTGCGGTTGCCCCTCGTCGCCCTGCGCGTCCTGGCGCTCCCGCTCATCTCCGCCCTCGTCCCAACTGACGTAGCAGACGCTGACCGGCATGGCGTGCTCGGCGCAGAAGGCGAGCCAGCGCTTCTGGTTGTCCTGCAGGCGATCCCCTGGGCCCTTCACCTCGATCATGCGGTAGCGTGCTTCGTCCGGCCAGAACTGGATCAGGTCCGGCATACCGGCACGATTGGCACGAATATCGCCAAGCAGACGCTCGAACCACAGCCGCAGGTGGCGCGCGGGGATGCACGTCAACGCCAACGCCAGGGTGCGCTCGTCGAGCGCGCCCCAGGCGACGAACGGTGACTGGATGCCGTGCTTGTCGCGAAAACGCCGGCGCACGATGTCGGCGTAGTCGCCACGCTCCAGCGCAGCCAAGCAGGCCGCGAACAGCGCCTGGCGCCGGGCGTGGAAGTCCTCGTCGAAGAGATCCGCCGGCCCACTGTGGAACGGGTGGAAGAAGGCGCCGGGCAGCGGCGCGAAGATCGCCTCCCAGCAGAGCAGCCCGAAGAGCGCGTTGATCAGGGTGTTCTCGACATAGATCACCGGCGCCTGGTCACGACTCAGGTGTGCCGCCACTGCGCCCTCGACCCAGCCACTGCGCGGCAGCGTCAGCATGATGCGCTCGGGCTCGGCCGGCGCCGCGGCGGCGCCCCGCGGCAGCCCCAGCTTGCGCCGCAGACGCGGCACGATGCGCCCCAGCGCCTGGGTCTCGGCGGCACTCACCGGGGCGTTCTCGGCGCACCGGGCCAGCGCCCAGGCCTCGTCGAAGCGTGCCAGGCGTTCGAGCACCCGAATGCGGCGCAGGCGCGCTTCCGGCGCCGCGCTGTCATGGTAGAGCGCCAGCGCCTGGCGCAGCTCGCCCTGGCGCTCGCTGCGATAGGCGAACTTGTAGAGCAGCCGGCCACGGCGCCGCTCCAGCCAGGGGTTGTCGAAGGGCTCACGCGGGATCTCGGCGAGCAGGTCAGCCAGCGGCTCGTCGGCGTCGAAGCGCTCGCGGCAGCGATGCAGATGGTGGTAGGCCTCCAGCTCGTCGCGGCGCGAGAAGGCCCGAGACGATGCCGCCAGGGAGACGGACTCGAAACGGTAGATGCCCAGATCGGCGAGCACGAACTCCGACCACTGCTGGCGCAGGTTACCGAAGAACATCAGCCGGAAGCGCTCGCCGAGGGCATCGACGGTCAGGCGATAGTGCGTGTCGTCGAGGCTCGGTAGCCACGCCGGCAGCGCTCGCGGCGCCGGCGACTCGGCCGCCAGGGCCGCGCACCAGGCGGCCTTGCCCGCGCTGCGCGAAAGCCCCAGCTCGGCCAGCCACGGCGCCAGGTCGGCGGCAAGCTCGCCCTTGGTCGCCAGTGTGAAGAGTGCCGCCAGCTCCAGCTCGGCATCGGTCTCGACCCAGCCGGCGGCGATCAGCGGCGCCGCCGCCGCCCGGGTATCGCCGATCTCGGCGTAGCGCAGCCGGCTGGCACGAAAGTCGACGCCCTTGCGCATCACCATACGCACCAGCAGCGCCCGCGATGCGCGCGGCAGCGCTTCGAAGGCGGCGATGAAGTCGCGCTCCTCGGCCGACAGCAGATCGGCGTAACGCGACCCGAGCCAGTCGAGCACGGTGTGGAAATTGGCCAGGTAGTAGAACGGGTCGTCGAGCGTGGGCAACGCCATAGAGAAGTATCGCGTAATGAGGGTGGCCAGTAGCGAGTGATGCGTAGCGCGTAATCTGTAGCGAGTGGTGAATAGCCAATGGACTGGCTAAGCATACAGGTTTCGGTCTCGCCATCGAAGTCGCCCGTGCGCATTCCGATTCGGCGGCGGGTGCTCGAAGCACATGGCTATCTGGGCTAACCTCGGGGTCTGAGCGGGCGACCCCGCCACCCAGCCAGCGCGATAGCGGTTGGCGGCACCCCGCTTCCTTCACTGTTCATCTCGGCCATCGTCACCGGGCCAGCCACCGCCGGAGTGCCTCATGCAGCATTTCTACAACGCCGCCGACACCCTGATCGATGACGTCCTTGCCGGCGTCAGTGCACTGACGGATGTGCGTATCGCCGAGCCCAGCCAGCATCTGCGCATTCTGGTCCGCGCCGACTGGGATCGCGAGCACCACGGGCGTGACCAGGTCGCCCTGCTCTCCGGCGGTGGCGGCGGCCACGAACCGGCACATGCCGGCTTCATCGGCGAGGGCATGCTGACCGGCGCGGTGGTCGGCGGGCTGTTCGCCTCGCCCAGTGTCGATGCGGTGCTCGCCGCGATTCGCGAGGTGTGCGGCGCAGCCGGCTGTCTGCTGATCGTCAAGAACTACACCGGCGACCGGCTCAATTTCGGCCTCGCCGCCGAGCAGGCGCGCCAGGAGGGCCTGGCGGTGTCGATGGTGATCGTCGGCGACGATATCGCCCTGCCCGACTCCCCCCAGCCGCGCGGCATCGCCGGCACGCTGATCGTGCACAAGCTGGCCGGCTGGCTGGCGGCGCAGCAGATACCGCTGGAGACCTTGAGCGAGCGCGTCGAGGCCGCCCTGCCGCGGATCGCCTCGCTGGGGCTGGCGCTCTCCCACGCCGCCCGCCCGGGCGAGGCGAAAGCCCCCTGCGCCCCCGAGCTGGGCCTGGGCATCCACAACGAGAGCGGCGTGCGCCGGGTCGATCCGGAGAGTGCCAGCGAGGCGGTGGAGACCCTGCTGGCACCGCTCACCGAGACCCTCGCCGCGCGCGGCTACGCAGCGCCCTACGTCGCCCTGCTCAACAATCTGGGCGGCGCCGCCGAACAGGAGATGCAGGTGCTCGCCGCCAGCCTGCTGGTCAACCGCCGCGGACTCGCGCTCTCCGGGGTGATCGGGCCGGCGGCGCTGATGACCTCGCTCGACATGCAGGGCTTCTCGATCACCCTGGTGGCGGCCGACGACGATCTCTTCGACGCCCTCGCCGCGCCGACCGACGCGCCCGCCTGGCCGGGGCTGCGCACGCCGCGTGCGCCGGCCCGCTTCACGCCCCAGGTCAGCGAGACGCCGGTGCCCGAGCATGTCGAGCGCGACGCCACGGTGGAGACCCTGCTGCGCGCGGCGATCGCGGTACTGACGGAGTCGCGCCAGGCCCTCGACGACCTGGATGCCCGCAGCGGCGACGGCGATGCCGGTACCAGCCTGGCCAGCGGCGCCGAGGCCGTCGCCCGGCGTCTCGATGCCGGCCAACTGGAGAGCGCTCGACCCGGGGCGCTGTTCGCTGGCATCGGTGCCTGCCTGGCCCGTGACATGGGCGGCTCCAGCGGTGTGCTGCTATCGATCCTGTTCACCGCGGCGGGGGCCAAGCTGGCCGAGAACGACGATCTCGCCGCGGCACTGGCGGTGGGCATCGAGCGCATGCAGCGCTACGGCGGCGCGGCGCAGGGCGACCGCACCCTGCTCGATGCGCTGATACCGGCGGTGGACGCACTGCGCGAAGGCGGCGATCTGACCAAGGCGGCCGAGCGCGCGCGGGAAGGTGCCGAGGCTACGGCGACGATGGCGCAAGCCCGCGCCGGGCGTTCTGCCTATCTACCGGAGAGCGCCCTGCAGGGGGTAACCGACCCCGGCGCCGAGGCGGTGGCGAGGGTGCTGCAGGCGCTGGACGAGGCCTGAGCGCGTCTTATCCATGGCCCCCGACGCCGCGCCTTGTCCATGGCGCCCGATGCCGCGCCTTGGCTTATGGCACCCGATGCCGCGCCTCAGGCGTCGAGATCGGCCTTGAGCTCTCGCCACAGCTGACGGTAGGCCAGGGTCGCTCGGCTGCGCGGCGCCAGGTCGGCCAGCGGCTGGCATTCGAGACTCATGCGTTCGACGTCGCTGGCATAGGGAATCCAACTGCGCATGGGCCGGCCGAGGGCCGCGGGCGGTGAATCGAGCCAGTCGCGGTGCAGGGTACGCCGCCGGTCGACCAGATTGAAGAACGGCGAGAGCCGCTCGCGCTGGCGCTTCTTGAGATCGAGATGGTCGAGCATGCGCGAGAACGCCTGCACCGAGAGCGGGCTGGGGATGGTTGGCACCAGGATGCGGTCTGCGGCACGGATCAGCTGCTCGGCCAGCGTCGACAGCCCCGGCGGGCAGTCGAGGATCATCAGCCCGTACTCCTCGCCGAACGGCTCGATCAGCCGCTTGAGATGCTTGTCACCGTCGGCGCTGGCGTCGAGCAGACGGTCCAGCTCGCGCAGGCGAATATCCGCCGGCAGCAGGTCGAAGCGCTCCCACGGGGTGTGCTGCACCTGCTCGCCGAGCGGCGACTTACCGGCGAGCAGCTTGGAGACCTTCTTGCTCAGCCCGCTCTCGCCGCCCAGCACCCAGGTCGAGGCCCCCTGGGCGTCGAGATCCCACAACAGCACCGGCACTCGATCAAGATTGGCCTCCCGGGCCAGATTGACCGCCGCCGAGGTCTTGCCCACTCCGCCCTTCAAGTTGTGCAGCGCCACGACCTTCATGCTCTCGACCACCCTTTGTTAACATATAGTTACATTCTACGGGCCATGGGTTTCGGACATGATGACAGTTCGATGACAATTACCCTCGCGCTGCGCCAGCCAGCGCCGCTTCTGGGCCGCGCCCAGGCGCTTGATCGCCGCCTCCCGCTTGAGCGCCTCGCTCTGGCTCCCCACCTGCTCGACGTGGCGCAGCGTCAGCGGTCCGCGCCCGCGCAGCGCGCGAGCCCCCTTGCCGCGACTGTGCTCGGCGAAGCGCCGCGCGACGTCGGTGGTGATGCCGGTATAGAGCGCGCCGGCGGCGGTCTCGATCAGATAGAGATACCAGGGGCGCACGGCAGCCGTTGGCGCATCATCCCCCGGGCATTCACTCACCTTCGCCACCTCAGTCCAGTGCCGCCAGGGCGCTACGCATCTCGCCGATCACACCATCGTAGCGGTGCGGGTCGTCGAGGCTGCGCGCCTTGAAGATCGCCGAGCCGGAGACGAAGGTATCGGCGCCGGCACGCGCGATCTCGGCGATGTTCTGCGGCGACACCCCGCCATCGATCTCCAGCCGGATCGGCAGCCCACTGGCGTCGATCCGGCGCCGCGCCTCTTGCAGCTTGTCGAGCGCGGCGGGAATGAAAGACTGGCCACCGAAGCCGGGGTTGACGCTCATCAGCAGGATCATGTCGAGCTTGTCCATCACGTAATCGAGATAGGAGAGCGGCGTGGCCGGGTTGAATACCAGCCCGGCCTTGCAGCCACGGCTCTTGATCAGCTGCAGCGAACGATCGATATGCTCCGAGGCTTCCGGATGGAAGGTGACGTAGCTGGCCCCGGCGTCGATGAAGTCGCCGATCAGCTGATCCACCGGCTTGACCATCAGGTGGCAGTCGATCGGCGCGGTGACGCCGTGCTTGCGCAATGCCTCGCACACCATGGGGCCGATGGTCAGATTGGGCACGTAGTGGTTGTCCATCACGTCGAAGTGGATCATGTCGGCGCCGGAGGCCAGCACATCGTCCACCTCCTGCCCCAGGCAGGCGAAGTTGGCGGAGAGAATCGAGGGGGCAATCTTGAAATCACGCATATGACGCAGCGTCCTGGCAGTGATGGGCGTGGGCATGGATTCGAGTATGCCTGCATTCTAGCAGCCCTCGGCGCCGCTGCGGTTAGCCGATCGTGCGCCCACGGGCTATGCTCGGCCAGACACCGCGGAGCGCATAGCGCCCTCCGGGTAGCGGGAGAACGCCGCCGGCGCCGAGCGTCCCGGGCCCCGCCTCTAAGGAAACGCTGAATAAATTGCCGAACGAGATGAAGGGCAAGGCGCCCGGAGTGCAGAAAACGAGACATAACATGGGGTTAGGCGAGTGTTCGAGCACCGCGTAACGCAGCCATTCGCTCGTGCAGGCATTTATGCAGTGGTTCCCTAACAAGACCAAAACCCAGATAAAGACCCATGACGGGATCAGCCCAAGGAGCCTACGCCATGTCCTCACTCTTTCGTCCGCGCGCCCGGCGCTGGCTGTCGATCACGCTCTCCACGCTCTATCTGGGCATCGCGCCACTGGCGCAGGCCGATTCGGCGATCCTCGAGGGCGAGCGTTTTCACCCGCAGGTGGGCGAACACGGCATGGTCGCGACCAGCCACTATCTGGCCTCACAAATCGCCCACGACGTGCTCGCCAAGGGCGGCAATGCGGTGGACGCCGCGGTCACCGCCGGCTTTGCGCTGGCGGTGACCCAGCCGCGCTCGGGTAATATCGGCGGTGGCGGCTTCATGCTGATCTCCGACGAGCGGCGCGATGAGGTGATCGCCATCGACTACCGCGAAAAGGCGCCCGCGGCAGCCTACACGACGATGTTCCAGAACGATCAGGGCGAGGCGGTGCCGCAGCTCTCGCGCTTCACCCACAATGCTGCCGGCGTACCCGGCACGGTGGCCGGCCTGGCACTGGCGCTGGACAAGTACGGCACCCTGAGTCTGGCCGAGGCGCTGGCCCCGGCGATCAAGCTGGCCGAAGAGGGCTTCGAGGTGCCGCCGCGCTTCGCCGAAGGGCTGGCACAGGCCCAGGATCGCCTCAAGCAGTGGGACGCCACGCGCAAGGTCTTCTACAAGCCCGACGGCTCGAACTACCAGGCCGGCGAACTGTTCCGCCAGCCTGATCTCGCCGCCACGCTCAAGCGCATCGCCGCCCAGGGCCCGCGGGAGTTCTACGAGGGCGAGACGGCGCGCCTGATCAGCGCCGAGATGCAGCGCCACGGGGGCCTGATGACCGCCCAGGATCTGGCCGACTATCAGCCCACGATTCGCAAGCCCGTGCACGGCAACTATCGCGGCTACGATGTCTACGCCATGAGCCCGCCCTCCTCCGGCGGCGCGCATATCGTGCAGATGCTGAACATTCTCGAGGGCTATGACATCCACGCCATGGGCTTCAACTCGGCGCGCACCATTCACTTGATGGCCGAGGCGATGCAGCGCGCCTACGCCGACCGCGCCGAATACCTGGGCGACCCCGATTTCGTCGACGTGCCGCTGGCCGGGCTGACCTCGCCGGCCTACGCCGCCGAGCTGCGCGGCGAGATCCCCCTCGACCACGCCACCCCGAGCGCCGAGATCGCCGCCGGCAACCCGCTGCCCTACGAGTCCAACGAGACCACGCACTTCTCGATCGCCGACGACAGCGGTCTGGCGGTCTCCAACACCTATACCATCAACTTCAGCTACGGCTCGGGCATCGTGGTCGATGGCGCCGGCTTTCTGCTCAACAACGAGATGGATGACTTCTCGGCCAAGCCGGGCGCGCCCAACGCCTATGGGCTGATCGGCGGCGAAGCCAACAAGATCGAGCCGCGCAAGCGCATGCTGTCGTCGATGACGCCGACCATCGTCAAGAAGGATGGCAAGAACTTCCTGATCACCGGCAGCCCCGGCGGCTCGCGCATCATCACCACGACGCTGCAGGTGGTGATGAACGTGATCGACCACGGCATGAACATCCAGAGCGCGGTGAGCGCGCCGCGTATCCACCACCAGTGGCTGCCCGACGAGATCCGCATCGAGGATGGCATCAGCCCCGACACCCAGGCGCTGCTCGAGGCGATGGGCCACACCCTCAGCCAGCAGGAGGCGATGGGCGCCGCGCAGTCGATCCTGATCGAACCCGACGGCACCTTCACCGGCGGCGCCGACCCGCGCCGCTCGACCTCCTCCGCCATGGGGCTGTGAGTGCACGTCCGGCGTGACGCGCGTGGCCGGCGGTGATGTCACGCCGGCCGCAGTTGGCGATCCTGGTGATCGCCCTCGCCGAGTGGTTCGGCACCTCGCTCTGGTTCACGCCCAACGCCCTACTCGCCGAGCTGCGTCTGGCCTGGGCGCTGGATGCCGATGACCTGGCCTGGCTCACCGGCGCGGTGCAGGTGGGCTTTCTGCTCGGCACCCTGGGGATCGGGCTCAGCGGGCTTGCCGACCGCCGCGACGCCAGTCGGGTGTTCGCCGTGTGCTGCGTGATCGGTGCCGCCAGCAATGCGGCTCTCGTGCATGCCGGCGGGCTGGGCCCGGCAGTGGCACTGCGCCTGATCACCGGCATGGCGCTGGCCGGCATCTACCCGGTGGGGATGAAGCTGATGGTGGGCTGGGCCCCCAAGCGCACCGGCGCGGCGCTAGCGTGGCTGGTCGGCATGCTGGTGCTCGGCACCGCGATGCCGCACCTGCTGGCGGCGCTGGACCTGGGCGGCGGCTGGCAACTGACGCTGTGGCTGGCCTCGTTGCTGGCAGTGACCGGTGGCGCCGGCGTGGCCTGGCTGGGGGAAGCGTCGCGTCCGGGTCCACGCCCATCACGTCCACGCCTGGGTGGGCTGGCAGCCTTTCGCCTGCCTGAGTTTCGCCGCGCTGCCGGCGCCTACTTCGGTCATATGTGGGAGCTCTATACGCTGTGGGCGCTGCTGCCGCTATGGCTTCTGCACGCCCTGCCCGGGCTCTCCACGAGCGGCGCGGCACTCTCGAGCTTCGCCCTGATCGCGGTGGGCGCGCCCGGCTGCTGGCTCGGCGGCTGGCTGAGCCAGCGCCACGGCAGTCGGGCGGTAGCGCGCTGGGGCCTGGCCGGCTCGGCGCTGTGCGCCACGCTCTACGCCCTCGCCGCCGACACCCTGCCCACGGCGGTGCTGATCGTGCTGCTCGGCGCCTGGAGCCTGCTGGCGGTGATCGACTCGCCGCACTTCTCGGCGCTCTCGGCGCGCGCCTGCCCCGCCGCGCTGGTGGGCAGCGCGCTGACCCTGCAGAACGCCATCGGCTTCGCCATCTCGGCGCTCTCGCTGGGCCTGCTGCTGCCGTGGCTGCCCCTGCTCGGGCAGTCGCTCGCCTGGCTGCTGCTGCCCGGTCCTCTGCTCGGCCTGCTGGCGCTGGGCCGCGGCCATTGAGCGACCTTGGTGGGCACTGCAGCGCTTATAGAAGGCTTGCGCATCGTTATACCCAAATGACATAAATAGACATATTGTAATTCCATATGGGTTTATTTAGCCTGCGGGTCTATAGCAGGCACACCCATACGACAACTCCATACGATAAGAGCGCCGCGTGCCTACGCGCGCGACAAGCCATCACCATTCAGGGAACCCTCATGCTCCGATTCGCTTCGTCTCGCCGCTGGTTCGCCGCTTCCACCCTGGGGCTCGCTCTCGCCCTGGGTAGCGTCGCTCCGGCCCAGGCCGATCAGCCCCGCGAGCTGCTCAACGCCTCCTACGATATCGCCCGCGAGCTGTTCGCCGCGGTCAATCCCAAGTTCATCGACTGGTGGCAGCAGCAGCACGACGAGCAGGTGAGCGTGAAGCAGTCCCACGGCGGCTCTTCGACCCAGGCACGTTCGATCATGCAGGGCCTGCGCGCCGACGTGGTGACCTTCAACCAGGTCACCGACGTCAACGTGCTCGCCGACGCCGGGCTGGTGGCCAAGGATTGGCAGGCGCAGTATCCCAACCACGCCTCGCCCTACTACTCGACCACCGCCTTCCTGGTGCGCAAGGGCAACCCCAAGCAGATCGAGAACTGGGACGACCTGGCGCGCGACGACGTCGAGCTGGTGTTCCCCAACCCCAAGACCTCGGGCAACGGCCGCTACACCTATCTGGCCGCCTGGGCCTACGCCGACCAGGCCTTCGACGGCGACAAGGCCAAGATCGAAGCCTACATGAAGCGCTTCCTGGGCAACGTCGAGGTGTTCGACACCGGTGGTCGCGGCGCCACCACCACCTTCGTCGAGCGCGGCATCGGCGACGTGCTGATCACCTTCGAGTCCGAGGTCAACAACATTCGCAACGAATATGGCGCGGATGACTACGAGGTGGTGGTGCCGCCAGTGAGCATCCTGGCCGAGTTCCCGGTGGCGGTGGTCGAGGAGTACGCCGAGCGCAACGGCAACCTGGATCTGGCCAAGGGCTACCTGGACTACCTCTACACCGAAGAGGCCCAGCGCCTGCTCGCCAGCTTCAACTACCGGGTCAACGACGAGGCGGTGGCGGCCGAATTCAGCGATCGCTTCCCACAGACCGAGCTGCTGCGCGTCGAGGACGTCTTCGGTAGCTGGCCCGAGGCGATGAAGACCCACTTCGCCAGCGGCGGCGAGCTGGACCAGCTGCAGCGCCGATGATCGCCGCGACCCTGCGCCGGCAGGCCAGCCGCCGCGTCCTGCCGGGCTTCGGGCTCTCGCTGGGGGTGACGCTGACGTTCGTCTCGCTGATCCTGCTGCTGCCGCTGATCAGTCTGGTGGGGCAGCTGTCGCAGCTGAGCCTGTCGCAGTACTGGTTTCTGATCAGCGATCCGCGCATCCTCGCCAGCTACCGGGTGACCTTGCTCGCCGCGGCGGTGGCGGCGCTGTTCAACGCCGCCTTCGGGCTGCTAATGGCGTGGGTGCTGGTGCGCTACGAGTTCCCCGGCAAGCGTCTGGTGGACGCGCTGATGGATCTGCCCTTCGCCCTGCCCACCGCTGTCGCCGGGGTCACCCTAGCAACGCTCTACTCGAGCCAGGGCTGGGTCGGGCGCTGGCTCGAGACGCTGGGCCTGCCGATCGCCTACACCTGGGTCGGCATCGCCCTGGCCATGGCCTTCACCAGTATTCCGTTCGTGGTACGCACGGTGCAGCCGATCCTCGAGGATCTACCGAGCGAGGTCGACGAGGCCGCAGTGACCCTAGGCGCGCGTGATGGCCACGCCTTCCGCCGGGTGATCCTGCCCCATCTGTGGCCGGCCCTGGTCACCGGCACGGGGCTGGCCTTCGTGCGCTCGCTGGGCGAGTTCGGCGCGGTGATCTTCATCGCCGGCGGCAAGCCGTTCGAGACCGAGATCACCTCGCTGATGATCTTCGTCAAGCTGCAGGAGTACGACTACGCCGGCGCCGCCGCGGTGGCCTCGATCGTGCTGGCGACCTCGCTGGCACTGCTGCTGGTGATCAATCTGTGGCAGGGGCGCTTCATTCGCCGCCTGCATGGGGGAGGCGCCTGATGATCCGTATCGGTGATGCCCCCGGCGTGCGCCGGCTGCTGATCGGCGTAGCGCTGGTGCTGACCGCGCTGTTCCTGCTACTGCCGCTGGTGGCGATCTTCGCCCAGGCGCTGATGGGAGGCATCGACCTCTACTGGCAGAACCTGAGCGACCGCTACACCCTGGCGGCGATCGGACTGACCCTGCTGGTGACGCTGCTGACGGTGCCGATCAACCTGGTGTTCGGGATCTTCCTGGCATGGCTGGTGACCCGCTTCACCTTCCCCGGGCGGCGCCTGCTGCAGACCCTGATCGATATCCCGTTCGCGGTCTCACCAGTGGTTGCCGGGCTGGTCTATCTGCTGCTCTACGGCCGCAATGGCTGGCTCGGCGGCTGGCTCGACGGCTACGACATCCAGATCATGTTCGCCTGGCCGGGCATCGTGCTGGTGACGATCTTCGTCACCTGCCCCTTCGTCGCCCGCGAGCTGATCCCGCTGATGCAGGCCCAGGGCGCCCGCGAGGAGGAAGCTGCGGTGACCCTGGGGGCCTCCGGCTGGACGATCTTCCGCCGCGTCACCCTGCCCAATATTCGTCACGCTCTGCTCTACGGCGTGATCCTGACCAACGCCCGCGCGGTGGGCGAGTTCGGTGCCGTCTCGGTGGTCGCCGGGGCGATCCGCGGACAGACCAATACCCTGCCGCTGCAGGTGGAGCAGCTGTATCAGGACTATAATACCGTCGGTGCCTTCACCAGCGCCTCGCTGCTGGCGCTTCTGGCGCTGCTGACCCTGGCCGCCAAGGCGGCACTCGAATGGCGCGCGGCGCGCCGGGAGAGCCTCGCATGAGCATCCGTATCTCGCAGATCGACAAGACCTACGGCGCCACCCGCGCGCTGGCGCCGATCGACCTCGACATCCGCGATGGCGAGCTGATCGGCCTGCTCGGCCCCTCGGGTTCGGGCAAGACCACGCTCTTGCGCATCGTCGCCGGCCTCGAGCAGGCCGATGGCGGCAGCATCCACTTCGGCGAGCGCGAGGTCACCCAGGTGCACGTGCGCGAACGCCGGATCGGCTTCGTGTTCCAGCACTACGCCCTGTTCCGCCACATGAGCGTGTTCGAAAACGTCGCCTTCGGCCTGCGCGCGCTGCCGCGACGCCAGCGCCCGTCGAACGGCGAGATCCGCACGCGGGTCATGCAGCTTTTGGAGATGGTGCGGCTCTCGGCCTTCGCCGAGCGCTTCCCCGCGCAGCTCTCCGGCGGCCAGCAGCAGCGCGTGGCGCTGGCCCGCGCACTGGCGCTCAAGCCCGATGTACTGCTGCTCGACGAGCCGTTCGGCGCGCTCGATGCCAAGGTGCGCCAGGAGCTGCGCCGCTGGCTACGCCACCTCCACGAGGAGCTCGGTTTCACCAGCCTGTTCGTCACCCACGACCAGGAGGAAGCGCTGGAACTCTCCGACCGCGTGGTGGTGATGAGTAACGGCCGGGTCGAGCAGATCGCCACCCCGGATACCCTCTATCGCGAGCCGGCCAATCGCTTCGTGTTCGAGTTCCTGGGTGACGTCAACCGGCTGGAGGGCGACGTGATCGAGGGCCGGCTGACCTGCGGCAATGCCAGCGTCAGCGTGCCGGGGATCGAACCGGGGCGCCGCGAGCTGCTGCTGCGCCCCCACGAAGTGCATCTGGCCGAGCGTGCCATCCCTGCGGCGCACCTGCCGATCACCGTGGCGTCGATCGTGCCGGTGGGCGCCGAAGTGCGCCTCGAGCTCGAGGCCGACTGGCTCGAGGAGCCGTGGCTGGCGAGCGTCAGCCACGCTGAGTTCGAGCGCCTGGGCATCACCCGCGGGCGGCGGCTGTTCGCCGTGCCCAGCCGGCTGCACGGCTTCGATGCCGCCGGCGCGCAGAATGTCGCGCTGCCGGTTGGCTGAGGCGCTACGAGCGCGCGCCCGAGGCGTCTATACTGGGCGGGTCTTCCCCCAGTCAATTCGAGAGGTACGTTATGCGTCAGTGGTTTGCGCTCAAGTGCGTGGCGATTCTTGGGGTGCTCGGCCTGCTCGCCGCCTGCGCCCAGAGCCCCCAGATCCTTTCCGTACAGCCGAAGGTGAGCGGCGGCTTTCCGCACACCGGCAGCGGCCAGACGGTCACCCTGAACGTGGTCGACGGCCGCGACGACAACGTCATCGGCACCCGCTCCGGCACCGCCTCGGCCACCTCGACCATCACCGTCGAAGCCCATGACGTGATTCCCAAGCTGCAGGCCCAGGCCGAGAACGCGCTGCGCAGCATGGGCTTCAACCCCACGACCCAGGATACCGGCGGCCCCTCGCTGACCCTGACCCTGGCCGAGCTCGACTACGCCCGCGGCAATGCCGACGAGCCGCTGCTCGGCGCCTCCCAGCTGCAGGCGATCATCGCCGCCAAGGTGGAGAACGGCAGCAACAGCTACACCGGCCGCTACACCGCCAAGCGCAAGCAGAGCTACGCCTTCAAGCCCGACTGGGACACCAACAACCGCATGGTCAGCGAGCTGCTCAGCAGCGCCCTCGATCGCACCTTCCGCGACCAGCAGCTGGCCAACCTACTGGCACGCTGAAGGCCTCACAGAAGGCAGCACCACAAGCCGTACCAGACGACGACGCCCGCAGCCGAAAGGCCGCGGGCGTCGTCTTTAGCAGAGTCGTCGGAAGGATCGTACTTCAGCGGCACGGCCCACGTCGCAGCAGATGCCACACCGTCTCGCAGGCCCCCTTGGCGTCGGGTTCACCCGGGCCATCCAGCCGCTGCAGGGCGAAGTTGGGACCCAGCAGCCGCTCGACTTCCGCAGCGTCGACGCTGTAGGGCGGCCCCTGCTCGCCGTCGGCGTGGCTCAGGGTGACCAGCAGCCCCTGGGTACCCGGCAGGAACAGCTGGGCCAGATGGTGGGCGTAACGCTGCCGCGTGGCACGCGGCAGCGCGATCAGCGCGGCGCGGTCGTAGAAGGCCGCGAGTTCGGCGGCCTGCTCGACGTGGAAGCGGAAGAAGTCACCGCACCACAGCTCGATCCGCCCCTGCCGCACGCAGGAGAAACCGGCCTGGGCATAGCGCAGGGCCGGCAGTGCCCCCTCGCCGATGAACTGATCCACCGCCAGCGGCGACAACTCCACACCCAGCACCGGATGCGCCTGCGCCGCCAGCCAGCGCATGTCGTGGCTCTTGCCGCACAGCGGCACCAGCACCTTGGCTCCGGGGGCCAGCCCCAGCTGCGGCCAGTGATTCACCAGAGCGGCATGCGGGGCGTCGCGATGAAACCCGATGCGCCCCTCGCGCCAGCGTCTCAGCCAGTCGATCTGCATCCGCCCCTGCCCTCTCTTTCGTCACCGCCCGCATCCTTTCAGCACCACCGCCTCATCGGCCGGCCCGAGGTCTCGGTGCCGCCGCCGGGCGATCTCAGAACCAGCGGTCGCGCTTGCGCCGGCGACGCGGCAGGTGCGGCACGATCAACCCCAGGATCAGACCCGCGCCGGCGACCCCGCCGCCGTACATGAAGTAGCGCATCAGCAGGTCCTCCTCCTGGGTATCCAGACGCGCCTGCATGTTGCGCATCTTGGACTCCGCCTGGGAGTAGGCCTGGCTGAGCTGGTTGTTGCTCGTCTGCAGCTTGTCGACCTGCTGCTGGCGGCTGGCGAGTTCGCTGCGCAGGTCCGCCACGCGCTGGTTCCACTCGTCGTCGATGCCGTCGAGGCGCTGGGTCAGGCTGGCGACCTTGTCACGCAGGGCCGGCAGCTGCTGCTGGGCGCTCGGCGTGTCCTGCACGAAGCGCGACTGGATCCAGACTTCGTCGCCATCGGGGCCGCGCACCTGGGTGTAGTCGCCCTGGGTCTGCAACACCGTGACCGGGTCACCGCTGTCGAGGGTGCCGACGATGCGGTAGCCATCGGTGGGGCCACTGCGCACGAAGGTGGGCAGCTTGTCGCTGACCCAGTGGTCGCTCTGCGCCGAGACGCCGGCGGAGAACAAAAGCGCCGCGCCCACGGCGCAGCCCATCGCAACATTTCGCATTTTCAACATGTCGTCGTGATCTTAGTGGCTAATGGATAACGGTTCGGCTTCGTTCCACGCGACGATGAGCGGCCTCCGCGTCCTGCAGAGGCATCGTTGGGCCGTGAACGACGGGCGTCCGCGGCGGTTGTCCGGTTGCTCGCTGGCCATCCCCAACCTCTCTCGGGGAGACATCCACACTTTCTGTGGATAACGTTTGGGACAACTGGTTTCATGTCGTCGTCACACGCTGGTCATCCCGGCGCTGGCGACAGATTGGTGAATTTCTGATCAACGCCGAGGTCTGCGCCAGGCTCTACCTCAGCTGTCCTCGCGCGGCGGCCACGCCATCGGGCGCGGGAATTCGGCGACATTGCCCTCGGCCTTGACCGCCTTGGCCACCCCGCCGCGCTCGACCTCGTCGATACGCACGATCGCGCTGTAGGGGATGTAGCTGCGGCTGACGCCATCGAAGGTGCGCCGCAGCTTCTCGGCGCTGGGATCGACGACGACCTTCGACTGATCCTCGAAGACGAACGCCTCCACTTCGATGAATCCCCACAGGTCACTCTGAAAGATCTCGCGGGCGTAGAGTTCCCACACTTCCCCTTGATTGTGGAAGACCACCCGATAGACCGGCTTGGACGACATAGACGCAAGACTCTCCGACATCACGGCGCCCGGCAGCACCAGCGCAGTCCGGGTCGCAAATAGGCGCAAGGGTATCACAGCCGGATGGGCTTGCGAGCGCCACGGGTTGGCCGCCAGCCGCCGGCGGCCGTATAATGCCGCGTTCGCGACGATGGCGATCTCGCTCGACGGCGACACCCCACCGCGCGAAACGCTCTTATCCTCTTTCCCCACGAGTACCGGTGACGCGCGCATGGCCGCAACGCAACCCATGACGAAGAAGCTCTTCATCAAGACGCACGGCTGCCAGATGAACGAGTACGACTCCGCCCGCATGGCGGATTTGCTCGGTGAGTCCCACCGCCTCGAGATGACCGACGACGAGCGTGAAGCGGACGTCATCCTGCTGAATACCTGCTCGATCCGCGAGAAGGCGCAGGAGAAGGTGTTCCATCAGCTCGGCCGCTGGAAGAAGCTGAAGGCCGCCAAGCCCGACCTGGTGATCGGCGTGGGCGGCTGCGTGGCCAGCCAGGAAGGCGAGAACATCCGCAAGCGCGCACCGCACGTCGACATGGTGTTCGGTCCGCAGACCCTGCACCGGCTGCCGACGATGCTCGACGCGCGCAGCAAGAGCGCGACGCCGATCCAGACGGTGGACGTCACCTTCCCCGAGATCGAGAAGTTCGACCACCTGCCCAAGCCCAAGTCCGACGGCGCCACCGCCTTCGTCTCGGTGATGGAGGGGTGTTCGAAGTACTGCACCTTCTGCGTGGTGCCCTACACCCGTGGCGAGGAGGTCTCGCGCCCGTTCGAGTCGGTGATGGAAGAGGTGGTGCATCTGGCCGAACAAGGCGTGCGCGAGATCAACCTGCTGGGGCAGAACGTCAACGCCTATCGCGGCCGCGACGCCGAGGGCGACGAGATCGACCTGGCCGAGCTGATCGCCTGCGTGGCCGCCGTCGAGGGCATCGACCGTATCCGCTTCACCACCTCGCACCCGGTGGAGTTCTCCGACAGCCTGATCGAGGCCTACGCCGAGATCCCCGAGCTGGTCAGCCATCTGCATCTACCGGTGCAGTCCGGCTCCGATCGCATCCTGGCGGCGATGAAACGCGGCCACGGCCGCGACATGTACATCGACAAGCTAGAGCGTATCCGCGCCCTGCGCCCGGACATCAGCTTCTCCTCGGACTTCATCATCGGCTTTCCCGGCGAGACCGACGAGGATTTCGCCCAGACGATGGATCTGATCCAGCGCATCGGTTTCGACGCCTCGTTCAGCTTCATCTACTCCAAGCGCCCGGGCACCCCGGCCTCCTCACTACCCGACGACACGCCGGAGGAGACCAAGAAGCAGCGCCTGGCACTGCTGCAGACCCGTCTCAATCAGCAGACCCAGCAGATCAGCCGGCACATGGTCGGCAACGTCGAGCGCATCCTGGTCACCGGCTTCTCGCCCAAGGACCCGGGCAAGCTCTCCGGGCGCACCGAGAACAACCGCGTGGTCAACTTCCGCGCCGACGACCCGACCCGCCTGATCGGCCATTTCGTCGACGTCTCGATCACCGAGGCGCTGCCCAACTCGCTGCGCGGCGAGCTGGTCTCCGACGCCCGCTATTGATGCCACCACCGTGACACCGGCCCGCGGCCGTACGCGGCGCACCCCGCGCCGCGCTCGGCCGGTCGCGGGCGCATCGCCGGCCCACGCCCGTGGGAGATTGGTTATCCTGGAGCATTGCCCCCGCGGGAAGCGTCGCAGTAAGCTGACAGCTTCCACTTCACATCATCGACGGATCCTTCTGCGTTGACTCAAGACCACCAGTCCGCCCAGCGCGTCGTGTCACTGACGCTCGAACCCAACGATCCCATGCGCCTCGCCAGCCTGTGCGGGCAGCGCGACGAACACCTCAAGCTGATCGAAACGCGCCTCGGCGTGACGCTGCGCAACCGCGGCAACACCTTCCAGCTCGCCGGCCCCGAGGCCAGCGTCAAGGCTGCTGCCAACGTGCTCGAACACCTCTACCGTGAGACCGAGGCCGAGGAGCTGCTCCCCGATACTGTCCACCTCTATCTGCAGGAATCCGGGATCGAGGCGCTCGAGGAGGAGACCGGCGATCTCGAGGAAGGCGGTATCCTGATCCGCACGCCGCGGGCGCTGATCAAGCCCCGCGGCTTCAATCAGCAGGGCTATGTCGCCAGCATCCGCCGCCACGATATCAACTTCGGTATCGGTCCAGCGGGCACCGGCAAGACCTACCTGGCGGTGGCCGCGGCGGTCGAGGCGCTCAATCGCCAGGAAGTGCGCCGCATCCTGCTGGTGCGCCCGGCGGTCGAGGCGGGTGAGAAGCTGGGCTTCCTGCCCGGCGACCTGGCGCAGAAGATCGATCCCTACCTGCGCCCGCTCTACGACGCGCTCTACGAGATGCTCGGCTTTGAACAGGTCAACAAGCTGATCGAGCGCCAGATCATCGAGATCGCCCCGCTTGCCTACATGCGCGGGCGCACACTCAACAACGCTTTCATCATCCTCGACGAGAGCCAGAACACCACGCGCGAGCAGATGAAGATGTTCCTGACGCGTATCGGCTTCGGCTCCACCGCGGTGATCACCGGCGACGCCAGCCAGGTCGACCTGCCGCGCGGGTCGAGTTCCGGCCTGATCCATGTGCTCGAAGTGCTGCGCGACACCGCGGGCATCGGCATTACCCAGTTCGCCCCCAAGGACGTGGTACGCCATCCCCTGGTGCAGCGCATCATCGAGGCCTACGATCTCCACGAAGCGAGCGAGGAAGCCGCCGATCGCAAGCGTCGCGAAGAGCGGCGTCAGGCGCGTCTGGAAGCCAGCGCCGCGCGTGACGGTGGTGCCTCGTGACCCTCGAGATCGATCGCCAGGTCGCGGTGGCCGACGCGGCCGCCGCCGAGCTGCCCGGCCTCGCCGACCTCGAGGCCTGGGTCGCGCGGGTCCTCGACCACGTCGAGGAGCCGCGCCGCGAACTCACCGTGCGCTTCGTCGAACGTGACGAAAGCCAACAGCTCAATCGCGACTACCGCGGCAAGGACAAGCCCACCAACGTGCTCTCGTTTCCCTTCGAGGCGCCGCCGGGCATCGAGCTGGGCCTGCTCGGCGATCTGGTGATCTGCCACGCCGTGGTGGCCGCCGAAGCCGCCGAACAGGGCAAGTCCTGCCACGATCACTACGCCCATCTGGTAATACATGGCTGCTTGCATTTGCTCGGCTATGACCATATAGATGACGCAGAGGCCGAAGAGATGGAAGCGCTGGAGCGCACTCTGCTGGCCGGGATCGGCATTGCCGACCCCTATCGGGAGGAGCGGTCGGAAGACGCGTCGGACGCCTGACGCCCTGACTGACTCGACCGACTGATGCATTTGACCGACGTACTCGACTGACTACCGAAGCGACCGTCCAGGCAACCACATCGACGCCATGCCGACATCGACGCACGCCGCTCCCTGCCGGGAGCGCACCGACGCCAGCCCGTCCCAGATGGACGATCCTGTCGACGAGCCTCCGCCACGCGGTGCCCGGCGGCAGGGACACGGCCCGGACTCCTTTGCCGCCCCGGCGGCAAGACCCCATTACCGACACGCGCTCTCGGGCCAGCCTTGGCCCGGTAGCGCGTGTCGTTTTCGTACCCAGCCCCAACGGCATCCGAGGACAAGAGACTCCCACTCATGAGCGAAGACCGATCGAGTAGCCAGAACAGTCGATCCTGGCTGGAAAAGCTGATCAGTACCTTCTCGAGCGATTTCGACGAGCCCAGCTCCCGCGAGGAGCTGCTCACCTTCCTGCGTGAAGCGGGGCCCAAGCTCAACCTCGACCAGGACGCCCTGACCATCATCGAGGGCGCCTTCCAGATCAGCGACCAGCAGGTGCGCGAGGTGATGATTCCGCGCTCGCAAGTCACCGCGGTGTGCGTCGACCAGCGCCCGGAAGACTGCCTGCCGATCATTCTGGAGACCGCCCACTCGCGCTACCCGGTGATCGACGACAACCTGGATGACGTGCTCGGCATCCTGCTGGTCAAGGATCTGCTGCCGCTGCTCAAGCGCAACAGCCAGGAGCGCGAGGCGTTTTCGCTGCGTGACGTGCTGCGTCCGGCGATGTTCGTGCCCGAGTCCAAGCGTCTCAACAGCCTGCTCAAGGAGTTCCGCGATACCCATAACCATATGGCGGTCGTGGTCGACGAGTACGGCGGTACTGCCGGTATCGTCACCATCGAGGATATCCTCGAGCAGATCGTCGGCGACATCGAGGACGAACACGACACCGACGAGGAAGAGGACATTCGCGATCTCGGCGACGGCACCTTCGCGGTGCGTGCGCTCACCCCGATCGAGGATTTCAACGAGCAGTTCGGCACCGAGTTCTCCGACGAGGAGTTCGACACCGTCGGCGGTCTGATCATGCAGCGCTTCGGCCATCTGCCGAGGCGCAACGAGCACACCGATCTAGGCCAGTGGCGCTTCACCGTGCTCAACGCCGACAACCGGCGCATCCGCCTGCTGCAGGCGCGTCCGGTACCCGCGGCGCTGGAGCAGGAGCGCGCACGCCACGTCGAGGGCTGAGCCGTACGGCGGCCGCCGCGACGCCGCCGAGCGACTCTGATATAAGGGGCACTTTGCGCAAGGAGTGCCCCCATGCCCGCCGCCCTACCCCTTATCTCCGCCCGCCGCCCATGGCCGGCCTATCTCGCCGCGCTGGTCGCCGGGGTGCTGGCCACGCTGAGCTTTGCCCCCTTTCATCTCTGGTGGCTGGGGCCGATCGCCGTCGCGCTGATGGCCCTCGACCAGCACCGCCTGACCCTGGGCCAGGCCACCCTGCGCGGATGGCTGTTCGGGGTCGCGCTGTTCGGTAGCGGCGCTTCCTGGGTCTATGTCTCGATCCACGACTACGGCTACACCGGGGTACCGCTGGCGCTGTTCCTGACCGTGCTCTTCGTCGCCACCCTGGCGCTGTTCCACGCCCTGATCTTCGGTCTCTACCGGCGCTTCACCACGCCACGCTGGGCCGTGTTGAGCTTCGCCGGCGCCTGGGTACTGGGCGAGGCCTTCCGTAGCTGGGCCTTCACCGGCTTCCCCTGGCTGCTGCTGGGCAGCGCCCAGGTCGACTCGCCGCTGGCGCCCTGGGCGCCGGTCGGCGGGGTCTATCTGCTGTCGTTGATCGTGGCGCTCTCCGGCACCCTGCTGGTGGCCTTCTGCCGCCGCCGCTGGTGGGCCGCGGCCCCCCTCGCCGCGCTCTGGCTGCTGCCGCTGCTGCTGCCGACCCACTGGACCCAGCAGGCCGCCGACCCGCTTCGCTTCGCACTGCTCCAGGGCGATCTGCCCCAGCTCAGCAAGTGGAGCCCCGAGGGCCAGCGCCAGGCGGTCAACACCTATACCCGCATGACCCGCGAGCTGCCCGACGACGTCGATGTGATCGTCTGGCCGGAAACCGCGCTGCCGATGCTGGCGCAGCAGGCGCTGCCCTATCTGGAGCGGCTGCAGGCAACGCTGCCCGAGCAGAGCGCGCTGCTCACCGGGATCGTCCAGCGCGATGCCGATGAGCGCTACTACAACGCCATCATCGGTGTCGGCGCCACCCGCGGCGAGTACCGCAAGGCGCACCTGGTACCGTTCGGCGAGTTCCTGCCGCTCGACTTCCTGCTGCGTGGGGTGATCGACTTCTTCAACCTGCCGATGTCGGACTTCAGCGCCGGCGCCGACTCGCAGCCGCCGATCCTGACCCATGGCATCGCCATCGGCAGCGCCATCTGCTACGAGATCGTCTACCCGGATCTGGTCGCCGAGCGCGCGCGTGACAGCAACGTGCTGCTCACCGTCTCCAACGACACCTGGTTTGGACGCTCGATCGGCCCGCTGCAGCACCTGCAGATGGCCCGTCTGCGTGCACTGGAGAACGGCCGCTACGTGGTCCGCGCCACCAGCAACGGGGTCACCGCGATCATCGACGACCAGGGCCGGCTGCGCGAACGCGCGCCCCAGTTCACTCCCGCCAGCGTGGTCGGCGAGGTGGTCCCGATGACCGGGCTGACGCCCTTCACGCGCACCGGCAGCTGGCCGGCCTGGGGGCTTGCGCTGCTGCTGCTGCTGCCGGGTCTGACCCGCCGCTTCCAGCGCGCCTGAGGCCGCTGAGAACCCATTCCCAAATCCTCTGACGATGGGCGCCGGATCTAGCGGTTGTGAAAGGCGCTCGAAGCCGGGTCGAGAGAAGCGGCGCCGGCGGGCGCCGCCAACGCTGTCATTTCCGCAAATGCGACCCGGCTTTATCGATTGGGCCCGGCGCGCCCACACGCCCTTGTCAGCCCGCCCGTGATGGCGAAGGATGGGACCCTGAACTCACCCTTCGCGCATCGAGCCATCCCATCATGACGCTTTCCCTGGTATCCCCCGACGAGGTTCGCACCGCCTTTTCGCAGGCGATGTCCGACATGTACCGCCACGAGGTGCCGCAGTACGGCACCCTGCTCGAACTGGTCGCCGACATCAACGCCAAGGCCTTGGCGGCGGACCCGGCGCTGGAGCAGACGCTGGTCGCGGGCGGCGAGCTCGAGCGCCTCGACGTCGAGCGCCACGGCGCCATCCGTGTCGGCACCGCCGAGGAGCTGTCGCTGCTGCGCCGGGTCTTCGCCCTGATGGGCATGGAGCCGGTCGGCTACTACGATCTCTCCCAGGCCGGGGTTCCGGTCCACTCCACCGCGTTCCGCCCGGTCGACGAGGCGGCGCTCAAGCGCAATCCGTTCCGCGTCTTCACCTCGCTGCTGCGCCTCGAGCTGATCAGCGATGACGACCTGCGGCGCCAGGCCGCCGCCATCCTCGCCGGACGTGACATCTTCACTGCACAAGCGCGCGAGCTGCTCGATCTCGGCGAGCGCCAGGGGGGCTTCGACACCCACCAGGCCGAACGCTTCGTCGAGGCGATCCTGGAGACCTTCCGCTGGCACCAGGACGCCACCGTCGACCACGCCACCTATCAGGCGCTGCACGATGCCCACCGTCTGGTCGCCGACGTGGTCTGCTTCCGCGGCCCGCACATCAACCACCTGACGCCGCGCACCCTGGATATCGACGCCGCCCAGGCGGCGATGCCCGCCTACGGCATCGACCCCAAGGCGGTGATCGAGGGCCCGCCGCCGCGGCGCTGCCCGATCCTGCTGCGCCAGACCAGCTTCAAGGCGCTCGAGGAGTCGATCCGCTTCGCCGGTCGCGACGACGGAACCCATACCGCACGCTTCGGCGAGATCGAGCAGCGCGGCATCGCCTTGACCCGAGCCGGCCGCGAGCGCTACGACGCCCTGCTGGCGCGCTCGCGTGAGTTGCCGCCAGCGACCGACAACGCGACTCACCAGCGCCAGCTCGGCGAGGTATTCGCTGAGTTCCCCGACGACCACGACAGCCTGCGCCGACAGGGCCTGGCCTACTTCCGCTATCGCCTGAGCGATACCGGTCATGCCGCCCTGGCCGCGGGAGAGACGCCGCCGGCGGATCTGGAGGGGCTGATCGCCCGGCACTGGGTCGAGGCACTGCCGATCACCTACGAGGACTTCCTGCCAGTCAGCGCCGCCGGCATCTTCCAGTCCAATCTGGGCGATACCCGCCACGCGGCCTATGCCAGCGAGTCGAACCAGGCCGCCTTCGAACTGGCACTGGGGCGCCCGGTGCTGGATGAGTTCGCGCTCTATGCGCGGCTGGAGGAGGACTCCCGCGAGCGGCTGCGCCAGCAACTGGGGCAGTGAGTCTGGCCGGCGCGCAGGCGCCGGCTCTTCCCCCGAGGTCGCAGCGGGGACAGTGTTCGTCGCTGGCGCAGCGCGCGGCCAAGGCGTTCGGCTCTAGGCTTGAGGGTCAACCCTCTGCCTGCGAGTGACCGCACGTGCCCAACAACAACAATCATTTCGACAACAGCCATTTCAACAACGACCATCCCGACGCCAGTCACATGGCAGCCCAGGTCGATCTTTCGACGCTGCGCAAGGTGATCGCCGCCTCGGCGATCGGCAATTTCGTCGAGTGGTTCGACTTCGCCGTCTACGGCTTCCTCGCCGTGGTGATCGCCAATCACTTCTTCCCGCCCGGCGACCCGTCGTTGGCATTGCTGCAGACCTTCGCCGTATTCGCGGTCTCGTTCGCCCTGCGCCCGCTCGGCGGCGTCTTCTTCGGTATGCTCGGCGATCGCATCGGCCGCAAGCGGGTGCTGGCGATGACCGTGATGTTGATGGCCGGCGCCACGACCCTGATCGGCCTGCTGCCGACCTATGCGAGCATCGGCCTGCTGGCGCCGCTGGCCCTGGCCCTGGCGCGCTGCATCCAGGGCTTCTCCGCCGGTGGCGAGTACGCCGGCGCCTGCGCCTTCGTGATGGAGCACGCGCCGCGCACGCGCAAGGCGCGCTACGGCAGTTTCGTGCCGGTCTCGACCTTCGCCGCCTTCGCCACCGCGGCGGCGCTCACCTACGCCATCAGTACGCTGCTCTCGGAGCAGGCCATGGCCGACTGGGGCTGGCGCGTGCCCTTTCTGATCGCCGCGCCGCTGGGTCTGGTCGGCCTCTACATGCGCATGCGCCTCGATGAGTCACCGGCCTTCCAGGCGCTCAAGGCGCAGCACGCGGTGCCCCACTCGCCGCTGGGCGAGACCCTGCGCTCCCACGGCGCCACCATCGTCTGCCTCAGCGCCTTCATCTCGGCGACGGCGCTGTCGTTCTACATGTTCACCACCTACTTCACGACCTACATGCAGGTGGTCGGCGGCGCGAGTCGTACCACGGCCCTGCTGGCAAGCCTTGGCGCACTGCTGTTCGCCGCCGCGCTGTGCCCGCTGATCGGCCGCTACGCCGACCGGGTCGGGCGCCGGCGCACCATCCTCTCCGCCGGTATCGCGCTAATCGCGGCGGTGTTCCCGGCCTACACCCTGGCCGCCAGCGGCGAGTGGCTGTCGTCGATGATCGGCGCGGCGCTGATGGCCGTGGGTGCAGTGATCTGCGGCGTGGTCACCGCGGTGCTGCTGTCGGAGCAGTTCCCCACCCGAGTGCGCTACACCGCCTCCGCACTCTGCTACAACGTCTCCTACACCATCTTCGGCGGCACCGCACCGCTGGTCGCCACCTGGTTGATCGACAGCACCGGCTACCATCTGGCCCCGGCCTACTATCTGATCGCGATCACGCTGCTGGCGCTGTGGGGCGGCATGCGTCTGCCGGAAACGGCGGACCGGGCGCTGGATGCCGACGAGTCGACCTGGCGCACGGTGACACCGGGTCGGGAACAGCCACTGGCGCGCTGAGACGAACATCGCGCGCTGAGGCGAACAACACGTACTGAGCGCCCACCGGGGCGCGAGACGACCGCGCAAAGCAAGCAGCGGCCCCGAGACAGATCGGGGCCGCTGCATTTCTAGAGCTGGGATGCCCTGGAGTGGGTCACGCCAAGCGCTGGGCTCTGTACGAAAACTATCTGCGCCCGGCTCAGTCGGCCGTAGAGCGCGGTGCGCCCGAGTCGCGCTGGAAGTAGCGGTGGCCGCAGGCGTGGCACGCCTCCAGACGCTTGACCTGAGCGAAGGTGACGCCGGCGCCGCAGTGCACACAGCTCATGCGCCCGGGCAGGGCGACCTCGCCGGCAGTGTAGTCGGCGCGCGCCGCCTCGAGATCGTCCTCGAAGCGCTCACGGTCGATGGTGGTACGGTCGGCGATCGAGAACAGCGCCTCCGAGACCCGTCGCGAGAGCACGTCGAGGTCGATACCCAGCCAGCTCGCCACGCCTTCGCCGCCCTTGGCCAGGAACTGGCGAAAATCGCGCATGTCACGCTCGACCCAGGCCCGCAGCAGGGCCATCTCGTCCTTGGTGAACTCCTCGAATTCGGCCTCGAAGGCCACCGCCTCGTCGAGTTCGCGCTGAAAACTCTCCCAGGAGAGTTCGCCACCGCCATCCTTCAGCCGCGTGAGGACACGTTCATAGGCCTCACTGAGGCGCGAACGCTCCTGCGGGTCCTGCGGCGCTGATTGATGTTCCGTCATGGCCATCTCCTTCTACGTTGACTACTGTCGGTCCCACGTTGACTACCGTCGGTTCCACGTTGACCGCTGTCTGTCCGCTGCGACGTCCTTGCGTACGCAGCCGGAGCAACGCCCGCTTCACTGCCGCCAGCGGCACCCGCTGTGGGGCCGCGGCGGTGTCCATCGGAGCGCCGGCCGGCATCGCGCGCCCCTACCTGCCGCAGCGGGTCTGGGGTATGCTTGTGGGCCTGAAAATCGACGCCGGCCCCGCACACTTTCCGTCTCTTCAGAGTATAGCTTTTCGCGGGACGCCTGGCGCTCTCTCACGCCGAACGCAAGGTGCATGACCGAACCGATGGACGCCCACTACAACCCGCAAGCGATCGAACGCGCCGCACAGCAATTCTGGAACGAGCATCAGAGCTTCAAGGCGAGCGAGGATCTGACTCGCGAGAAATACTACTGCCTGTCGATGTTCCCCTACCCCAGCGGCAAGCTGCACATGGGTCACGTGCGCAACTACACCATCGGCGACGTGGTCAGCCGCTTCCAGCGCATGCGCGGCAAGAACGTGCTGCAGCCGATGGGCTGGGATGCGTTCGGCATGCCGGCGGAGAACGCCGCGATCAACAACGGCGTGGCGCCGGGCAAGTGGACCTACGCCAACATCGACTACATGCGCAGCCAGCTCAAGGCGCTGGGGTTCGCCTACGACTGGGACCGCGAGTTCGCCACCTGCGACGTCGACTACTACCGCTGGGAGCAGTGGTTCTTCGCCAAGCTGGTGGAGAAAGGCGTGGTCTACAAGAAGATGTCCACGGTCAACTGGGATCCGGTCGATCAGACCGTGCTCGCCAACGAGCAGGTGATCGACGGCCGCGGCTGGCGCTCCGGTGCGCGGGTCGAACGCAAGGAGATCCCGCTGTGGTTTTTGAAGATCACCGACTACGCCGATGAGCTGCTGGCCGACCTCGACAAGGTCGAGTGGCCGGAGCAGGTCAAGACCATGCAGCGCAACTGGATCGGCAAGTCGCGCGGCGTGGAGCTCACCTTCGATGTGGCCGGCGAGAGCCTCGCCGATGACCTGCGCGCGCTCGACGTCTATACCACCCGCCCCGACACCCTGTTCGGCGTCACCTATGTGGCGGTCGCCGCCGGTCACCCGCTGGCCAAGCACGCGGCCGAGCGCGACCCCGCTCTGGCCGAGTTCCTGATCGAGTGCCAGCAGGGCGGTAACTCCGAGGCGGAGCTGGCGACCATGGAGAAGCGCGGCCGTGATACCGGATTGCGCGCGATCCATCCGCTCACCGGCCAGGAAGTACCGATCTTCGTCGCCAACTTCGTGCTGATGGAGTATGGCACCGGTGCGGTGATGGCGGTGCCGGCCCACGACCAGCGCGACTGGGAATTCGCTACCAAATACGGCCTGGCGCTGGCACCGGTGATCGCCGACGCCGACGGTCAGGCCCCCGATCTGAGCCAGGGCGCCTACGCCGAGCACGGTCGTCTGATCAACTCCGGCGAGTTCGACGGGCTCGAGTTCGAAGCGGCGTTCGATGCCATTGCCGCGCGTCTGGAAGCCCTCGGCCGCGGCAAGGTCAAGACCAACTATCGCCTGCGCGACTGGGGAGTAGCGCGCCAGCGCTACTGGGGCGCACCGATCCCGGTCAAGTACGGCCCCGAGGGCCAGACCGTACCGCTCACCGATGCCGAACTGCCGGTGGCGCTGCCGCTGGAGGTCGAAGTCGACGCTTCGGGCTCGCCGCTCAAGAAGATGCCGGCGTTCTACGATCTCGGCGACGGCTGGACCCGCGAAACCGATACCTTCGACACCTTCATGGAGTCCTCCTGGTACTACGCGCGCTTCTGCTGCGCCGACAACCCGGAGGCGATGCTCGATGAGCGCGCCGACTACTGGCTGCCGGTGGATCTCTATATCGGTGGCATCGAGCACGCCATCCTGCACCTGCTCTACGCCCGTTTCTTCCACAAGCTGATGCGCGACGAGGGCCTGGTGGGCAGCGACGAGCCGTTCCAGCGCCTGCTCACCCAGGGCATGGTGATCGCCGAGACCTTCTACCGCGAGTCCGCCAACGGCGCCAAGCAGTGGTTCAATCCGGCCGATGTCGAAGTCGACCGTGACGACAAGGGTCGGCCGCTGCGCGCTCGCCTCAGCAGTGACGGTGAACCGGTGGAGATGGGTGGCATCGAGAAGATGTCGAAGTCGAAGAACAACGGCGTCGACCCGCAGGCGATGATCGATCGCTTCGGCGCCGACACCGTGCGCCTGTTCATGATGTTCGCGGCCCCGCCGGAACAGTCGCTGGAGTGGTCCGACTCCGGCGTCGAGGGCGCCCACCGCTTCCTCAAGCGGCTGTGGAAGCTCACCGCCGACCACCTGGCCGCCGGCACTCCGGCCGCGCTCGAGGTGGCCGCGCTCGACGACGCCGCGGTCGATCTACGTCGCAAGACCCACGAGACGATCGCCAAGGCGGGCGACGACATCGGCCGCCGCACCACCTTCAATACCGCCATCGCCGCGGTGATGGAGCTGACCAACGCCCTCGGCCGCTACGCCGACACCTCGCCCCAGGGCCTGGCCGTGGCGCGCGAAGCGCTCGAGGCGTGCGTGCTGCTGCTGGCCCCGATCACCCCGCACACCTGCCACGCCCTGTGGCAGGCCCTCGGCCACGCCGACCCGGTGATAGACGCGACCTGGCCGGAGGTCGACGAGCAGGCGCTGGTCAAGGCCAGCATCGAACTCGCGGTGCAGGTCAACGGCAAGCTGCGGGCGCGCCTCGAAGTGCCCGCTGAGGCCGACAAGGCGGCCATCGAGGCCCAGGCCATGGCGGCGGAGAACGTCCAGCGCCATATCGAAGGCAAGAGCGTACGCAAGGTGATCGTGGTGCCGGGCAAACTGGTCAATATCGTCGCCAACTGAGCCCCGCGTCCACGCAACCCGAACCAGCGGGCGGATGGGATCATCCGCCCCCGGCGGCGCCCTGGCGGCGCCGCTCTCGACAAGGAGTTACCTGATGATGCGTCGCCCCGTAGTGATCGGCCTGATGGCGTTGGCACTGACCACGCTGGCGGGCTGCGGCTTCCAGCTCCGCGGCCTCGGGCAGGCCGAACTGCCCTTCTCCGACATCGCACTGAGCGCCAATGTCTCGCCGTTCAGTGAAATCGTGCGTCAGCGACTCCAGAGCGCAGGGCCCCGGATCGACGACAGCGCCGATCTACGTCTCAATCTGGGCGACGAGCAGGTCCGCGATCGCCGCCTGACCCGCGCTGACTCCGGCAGCCGTGAAACCGAGATCACCCTCACTGCGCCTTTCTCGGTACAGCGTGTCAGCGACGGCGCCTATCTGCTGAGCCAGCAGCAGCTCGAAACCTCGACCACGGTCCTGCTCTCGGACGACAACCTCTACGCCAGTGACGAGATGCGCAAGCAGACAGTCGAGCGCCTGCGCCGCGAGGCCGCCGACCAGTTGATCGACCGCCTGGCCGCCCTCGACACGCCGTGAAGGTTTTCAGGTCATGAAGGGTTTTAGTTCATGAAGGTCTTTCCCGACAAGCTGGAGGCAGCGCTGGCCAAGCGCCTGCCCCCGGTGGTCCTGGTCTCCGGTGACGAACCGCTGATTCACATGGAGGCGTGCGATGCGGTGCGCCGGGTCGCTCGCGAGCGCGGTATCGAAGAGCGCGAGGTGCTCCACGTCGAGTCGGGCTTTCAGTGGACCCAGCTGCTGGAGTCGGCGGCGAGCCTGTCACTGTTCGCCTCGAGCAAGCTGATCGAAGTGCGGCTCGGTGGCCAGTCACCGGGCCAGGAGGGCGGCAAGGCGCTGGAGGCCTATGCCGAGAAGGCCGGCGACAGCGACAACGTGCTGCTGCTCAGCGCCCAGCGACTGGATCGCAAGGCGCAGTCGAGCAAGTGGTTCAAGGCGCTCGACAAGATCGGCCTCTTCGTCCCGGTGTGGCCGGTGGATCATCAGCGTCTGGGCTTCTGGATGCGCGATCGCGCCACGCGCCACGGGCTGAATCTCGACATGGACGCCGCGCGCCTGCTCGGCGAGCGCACCGAGGGCAATCTGCTCGCCGCCGATCAGGAGCTGCAGAAGCTGGCGCTGCTGATGCCGCCCAATGCACGGCTGACGCTCGAGTCGATCGCCAGCGGTGTCGAGAGCAGCGCGCGCTACGATGTCTTCACCCTCACCGACGCCTGCCTGCGCGGCGAGCGGGAGCGGGTCGCACGCATCGTCGGGGGCCTGCGTGAAGAGGGCATCGAAGCGCCGGTGGTACTGTGGTCGTTGACCCGTGAGCTGCGCACCCTGCTGTCGATCTTCCAGCATCTCGATCAGGGCCAGAGCCTCGACCACGCCTGCAAGGCGCAGCGCCCGATGATTCCCGAAAAGCGCCGCCCCGGCTATCAGCAGGCGCTCAACCGCCTGCCGCTGCGGCGGCTGCACAAGCTGTTGCTGTTCTCCCAGCGCATCGACCTGGCGATCAAGGGCGCGCTGACGCTACCGGTGTGGGACTGCCTGCAGGATCTGGCGCTGACGCTGGCCGGCGGCCGCGGCCTGCTGGCAGAGATGCCCCACGCCTACCGCATCGGCTGACGGTCGGCGCTGCCCCCTAGCCGCGGCCCGGCGTAGACATACGCCGGGCCGCGTCGCGTCAGGCAATCTCGACGTGCTGGGGCGTGTCGATGCCGCTGATCGCGACGTCGTCGCTCATCGCCGGTTCACTGTCGAAGCTGTCGCTGGTGGCGAGCATCGTGTCGCCGGCGCTCGGCGCGCTGCTGCCACTCGCGCTCGACCCACCGGTGGCGGTCAGCGTGAAGTTGGCCAGGTTCATGGCGCCGCCGTTGAAGGCCAGCCGCAGCACCTGCTCCCCCGCCGCCAGATCGAGCGTGACGCCGTCATTGCTCTGGTAGTTGTTCCAGCCGCCGGTGTTGATCACGCTGGCCGAGGTCGCACTATCGTAGACCTGGCCCGCCTGCGCCACGCTGGCGGTGATGCTGCGCCCGCCGGCGGTGGTGGCGGCAGCGAACGACAGCTGGTAGGTGCCGGCTTCGGCGACATCCAGCGTGTACTCCACCCACTCGCCGTTGTCGATCCACCCGATCGCCTCGCCGTTGCCACGAATGTCGACGCCTTCACCACGGAAATCCGTGCCCAGCTGCGTCTCGCTACTGTCGTGATAGGCCACCCCCTCACCGCCCTGATCGTAGAGCGCGGCCTGCAGGGTGAACTCGTTGTCCACCGTCCAAGGGCTGCCGTCGGCATTGAAAGCGCTCTGGCTGGCCGGTGTCAGGGTGAACGACGCCAGGTTCATGGCGCCGCCGTGGAAGGTCAGACGCAGCGTCTGCTCCCCCGCCTCGAGCATCACCTGGTGGCCCTGGGTAGGCAGGAAAGTGCTCCAGCCACCGGAGTAGCCGACACCCACATCGGCCACGGCATAGACCCCGCTGCCCTGGTCGAAGGTGGCACTGATCGAGCGCGCGGTACCACTCTGGGCCCCCATGGCGGACAGGAAGGAGAGATCGTAGACGCCGGCAGTGTCGACCTCCAGGGTGTACTCCACCCACTCGCCCTCCTCGATCCAGCCGATGGCGTCGCCGTTGCCCTGGATATCGACCCCGGTGTCGCGGAAGCCGGGATTGCCCAGCTGGGTCTCGCTCGAATCCTTGTAGGTCAGGTGCGCTGGCCCCTCGTCGAACAGCGCGGCATCCAGGGTGAGGCCGTCGGCATCCACCGCCCACGGCGTCTGGGTGTCGTTGAACGGCGAGCGTAGCGCCGGTTGGATACCCTGGATCAGATAGACGTTGTCGTTGTAGTCGTAGTTGATCCCGGTGTAGTCCATCACCACGAAGTAGGTATCGGGGATCGCGTTGTGCTCGCTGTCGTAGGCCTGGAACACGCGCACGGTATAACCGCGCTCGATACCCGCATCCTCCGCCGGCGGCGTCCCGCCACCGTGCGGGTTGAGCGAGGGATCGGTGGAGAGGTTGGCGACCGAGATGCCGAAGACGTCGTCGCCGGCCCAGCTGTCGGGGATGCGGCCGCGGTCGAAGGTGGCGGTGGCATAGTTGCCGTTGGCGACATGCGGCAGGAACGACTGGCTGTAGAGCGAGTCGTGATTCATCAGCGAGGTGCGCTCCCCCTTGTCACCCGGTGCGTGCAGCGCCAGCAGCGCGCCGCTGTAGCCGTGCAGCGCCGCGAGCTGGGTCACCTTGGCGCTCTGTACGCCATCGGCCAGTTGCCAGTAGCGCGACAGCACCTCCTCATCGTTGACCGCGCGGTAGAGATCGAAGTCCTGCAGTACCGACTCGCCGCCGCCATCGAGGGTGGAGAGACCGTCGATATGATTCCCGAAGCCGAAGACCCGCCAGATCTCGTTGAGATTGGGCTCCCAGCCGCCCTCGTCGCGGGCCTGCCAGAATCCCGCCAGTTGAATCTGGGTGGTGGGCGTATCGACGTCATTGGAGTGGATCGTCAGCGAACCCTGGAACACGCCGTCGTCGGCGTTGTTGCGCGGCGGGGTGTAGGCCGCACGGTCGAACAGCACCTCGACCGACAGCGCGGCCCCCGGCGCCAGCACCCGCCCTTCGAGGGCATCGGGATCGCTCAGCCGGAAGGGGCCATCCAGCGTCGCCCCGGTCAGGGTCAGGTCGCCGCTGCCATGATTGGTGACGATGACCGTACCGCTGTCCTTGTACTCCCGGGCCTCCGGTGAGGTGCCGGTGGCGTGGTTCTCCTCGAGATAGTTGAAGGCGAGCCGATCGCTGAAGAAGGCGGGGTCGGCGCTGACTGCGCTGATCTTGCCATCGGCGGCCACGCTGAGCGGCTCGTCGGGCACGCGCAGCAGATCGATATCGGGACCATTGGCCTTGGGCGCGGTCACCGCGATGGTATTGCTGCCGGCGGTGAGGGTCACCTGCACGGTCTGGTAGACCCAGTCGCTCACCGTGGCGCTCTTGGCCGGAAAATTGACCGCCGGATAGTCGCTGCCGTTGACCTCCATTGCCAGCGGCCGATCGGCCTTGCCGGTGGTCAGCGAGTAGCGAAAGCCGATCTCGTAGACACCGCTGCGCGCGACCTCCACCTGCCAGCTCAGGGTCTGATCACTGCTGCCGACGAAATCGACATAGCCCTCACCGGAGGCGTCGCGGTCGCTGACCGTCGACGGTACCACCACAGCACCGCCCTCAAGCGTGGCACTCTCCGCTTCGTAGAAGGTGTAGCCCGGGGTGGTGTCGTGCACCAGCACCTCGAGCTGATCGATATTGGGGCCGGTGTTATTGACCGAGCGCAGCGTGACGCTGTTGGCGCCGGCTAGCAGCGTTGCCGGGATATCCAGCGTCTGCCAGGTGTTCCAGGCCGCATTGCCACTGCTCATCCCGGTCGGCGGCGCGAAGCCGTAGGTGCCCACGCTCTCGCCGTTGACGAAGACCTCCAGCGGGCGCTCGCCGGAGCCCCCGTTGGCGTAGCGCACCCGCAGTACCGCAGCACCGGCGTCGCCCGTCGCGACATCGACGTCGAAGGTGATGAAGTCGTTGTTGGTGCTGCCGAAATCGGCATAGCCGCCGACCACACCGTCGCTGTCATCGGTATTGCCATCCAGGCCATAGGCCCCCGGGCGCACGCCGGAGGCGGTGCCGACATTGGCCGAGGCCGGCTCGGGGTTGTCGCCGTCACGGATCACGATCTGGACGCCGGCGCCGCTGGCGATGGTCGCCAGGTTGTCGTCCTCGGCCTGGATCGTGGCCACGCTCTTGAGATCGTCGCCCGGCACCACGACGTCGCCGGGGACCGGGTCGAGACGAATGATCTGACTCTGGCCGTTGGTACGATTGAGCGTCATGAGATAGAGCTGTCCTGTCAGCGGGTTCTGAATGATATCCAGCGGGTCGACGAAGCTGATCACCTTGCCGTCGGGGTCGCGCAGCACGCTGTCGCCGCTGACCTTGCCGTCGGCATCCAGGGTGATCCAGCGAATGTCGTCACCACCGGAGTACTCGACGAACAGCAGGCTCCCCTTGAGCGTGGCGCCGAAGACCCCGCTGGTGTATTCGATCGCCCCGTTGGGCGAGCGATTGGTCCCCAGCGAGTAGGCATCCTCGCCGCGGTAGTTGGGGTCGGGCTGGGTGCCCACCGGATACTCGTCGGTCTCGTTGAGATCCTTGCCGCTGGTCGGATTGCCGCCGTTGAGCACGTACTCGTCGTGCAGCGGATTGGGATGACCGTAGTAGCCGCCCTTCTCGATCTGGAACAGGAAGTCGTCTTCGATACCGACGTTGATCAGCCCCTCGTTCACCGCCGTCGCCGGATCGTCCGGCGTGCTGCCGCCTGCCGCCGAGCCATTGGTGGGCAGGTAGAGCGAACCGTTGGAGTGCCACACCAGGTCGTAGGCGTTGCGAATGCCGGTGGCGTAGATCTTGAGCACCGCATCGACGGCATAGGGGTCGTAGTACTGGATCAGCAGGTTGCCGTCGGCATCCTGCATGCTGGCGGTGCCGTTGGCGGCGAATACCAGATACTGCCCCCCACCCATGTCGATCGGGCCGTTCTTGAGATCGCCGTCGCTATCCGGATAGCGGGTGTTGGAGCCGTCGCTGGGTAGCGGTTCGGTGGAGACGTCGAAGCCCCCCGGCGGTGCCTCGCGGTAGGGGTCGATCTCGAGCACGGCCGCATTGAGCAGGCGCTCGGGCCGATTGCCCCAGGCGCTGTCGTCCTGGCCCATGGCGGTATTGGCCCCCTGGGAGACATACATCAGATAGGGCGGCACGTCGGGGTTGGTGAGCGCGTCGTAGGCCGGGTTGGCGTGGAACACCAGGCTGTTGGTGACGTGGTCACCGTTGGAGCGCGGCAGCCCAGTGATGTAGGTCTGGGCGCTACCGCTGAACACGGTGTCGTCGGGATCCAGCGTGATCTTGCTCACCCGGCCGCTGAAGTCGGGTACGCCGTTGTCGCGCCCGGTCAGTGGAATCGGGTAGTTGTCGGTGACCCAGATCACGTCGGGATCGGTCGGGTCGAAGGTCAGGCCGATGATGCCGCGGGCGCCAGCATCATCCTGGAAGTAGTTCAGCGCCAGAGTCTGCTCGTGGGACAGGGCGCCGGTGATCGGATCGATATCGAAGCGTCTGATCTCGCCGCTCATGGTCGAGACGTAGAGCTTGCTGCTGTCCGGCGACAGCGTCATCGAGGTGAACTGATAGGCGTTGTCCTCGGCGCCGTTCAGCTCCACGGTCGAGTTGAAGGCCACTTCGCTGTCCGGGACTTCGGCCTCGGCACCGGTGACGAAGGTGGTGGTGAACTTCTGGAAGTCACGGGTCGGCGCCGCGGTGTCGGTGTTGCTGCCACGATCCTGGAAACCATCGATCACCAGGGTATAGCTGGTGTAGGGGTCGAGCCCATCCACCGGCGAGATGGTCAGGGAGTCGAAGCCACCGGTGGTATTTATGTTGAACGCCACCGCCTCCCCGGTAACGGTGTTGAAAAGCCGCACCGAGCCGTCCTGCAGGCTCTCCAGCAGTGCGCCGCCACGCCCTTCCACCACCGAGATACCGATGAAGATATCCGAGGTGGGATCGATCCCCACAGGCGGGCTGCCGTCGCTCGGCTGCAGGTCGACCTCGACCTGATTCTGACCGACCCCGGCCACCGCACGCGGATCGGTGAAGTGGGCGTAGTCGAGCGGCGCGGCGCGATCGTCGTCGGGCGTGAGATCGGGCAGCGGCTGGATCTCGAGGTACTGGATCTCGGTATTGGCGCTGTCGGCGCCGATCGAGTCCAGCGTCAGACGGCCGTCGGTGACATGCACCACCTTGGTGATCAGCGTGGAGCGATAGCCCTGGCTGTCATCGGCGGGGTTGGGATCGGCGGGAAAGCCATCCGGGCGCATCGGCACCAGACGCCCGAAAGCCTCGCCTTCGGCGTTGATCACGTTGACGCTGTCGTAGCGGCCACCGCTGTCGCCGAGCGAGAGGGTGACTTCGTAGTAGCCATCCTCGAGTTCGATCTCCCAGCCGGCGTGCTGCGCGTAACCCGGCTTGGCAAAACCGGCGTAGGTCGCCTGCAGGCCGTCGACACCGGCCAGCGTGCCGGCGCGATTGCCAAGTGCATCGGGATCCTGGCCGCTGATGCCCATCGGCGTGGTGCCATTGGCGGTGCCGTCGGCGATCGACGCCTCGGTGACCCAGCCGTAGGCGTGCGTCTTGCCATCGACCTGAAGCGATTGGGCACCGAAGGCGAGACCGGTGTCGGCCACATAGCCCTCGGGCGTGGCCGCATTCGCCGGCTGGAAGTTGATCTTGATCACCGGGCGCTCGCCCGGCTCGACCACCGCATCGACCACATGGTGCACCTCGAGCTTGTCGATATTGGGGCCGCCGGCGCCGATGTTCTCCAGGCGAATGGCGTTGTTGCCCGCCGCCAGCGTCACTGCGTAGTGCACCTCGGTCCAGTTCTCCCAGCCGCTCGCGCCATCGCCGGTGGAGACGAAGGCGACCTTGCCCTGGGATTCACCGGCGACGACCACCTTCATCTCCTGAGTATCACTGGCGCCATTGGCATAGCGCACCACCAGGTCGTAGGTGCCAGCCTGCACCACCGAGACCTGAAAAGTGGCGGCATCGCCCGCCTGCTCCCCCATGTCGAGATAGCCGCTACCGCTGTAGTCACCCCAGAGCCCATCGCTGCCGGCGGCAGGATCACTCTCCGGATGGCTGGCATCGCGTACCACGGTGTCCGCCGGCGAGCTGCCGTCGTCGCGCCCCATCGCTTCACCTTCGATGCTGGCGACCAGGGTCGGCGGAGTGGTCATCTCCCCGACATAGTCGAAGGCGATTTGATCGATGTTGGGACCATTGGGGACGCCGCCCTCGGCGGCGCTGGGCAGGCTCAGGGTCAGCGCGTTAGTGCCGGCCGACAGCGGAAGCGTCACCTGCACCTCGCGCCAGCTGGCCCAGCCACCGGTAGGCGGGAACGACACCAGCATGGCGGCGCCGTTGTCCAGGTTGAGCAGCAGCGGGCGGTCGCCACTACCGCCATTGGCGTAACGAATGGTGGCGGTGTAGAGCCCCTCGACGCTGGGCTCGGCGTGGAAAATGACGCTGTCTCCGGGGTTGGTGCCCAGATCGACATAGCTGTCGCCGATCGCCCCGGCGCGATGACTGCCACCGGCATCGGGGTGCGCGGCGTCGACCACGCGGGTCAGGGACGGGTCCGTGCTCGCGCCCAGGTCATGGATCTCGACCCGGCCGGTATCCTCGGCCTGCAGAGTGAAGCTGGGCGGCATGCCGACCGCCGCCTTCACCAGCGACAGCGCCAGGCTGTCGACATTGGGCCCCTCCGCCAGCAGATTCTCCATGCGGATGCGATGGCTACCGGCCTCCAGCGCCAGTGTCAGCGTCGCATGGTTCCAGGTCTCCCAGCCGGCACTGCCGCTGCCGGTACCGGTGAAGCCGAGCACGCCCTGCGCCTCGCCATCCACCTTGACCGCCATCGGTCGCGAGGTGGTGGCACTGCCGCTGACCGCGTAGCGCACGTCGAGCTGATAGATGCCAGCGGTCTCCACCGTCACATCGAAGTAGGCGGCATCCCCCACCTGGCTTCCCATGTCGAGATAGCCGCTGCCACTGTGGCCGTTCCACAGCCCGTCGCTGCCCGCCGCCGGGCTGCTCTCGCGGTGATCCGCGTCGCGCACCCCGGTATCCGCCAGCGAGCTGCCGTCATCGGCGATCAGCGAGGTCCCCTGCAGCGTATAGACATCGCTGGACCAGCCCTCGTCGTTGACGATCTCCAGCGCCTGGGTCTGGGCGCTACCCAGGATCGTGGTACCGGCCCCATTCACCGCCTCGATCTTGAGCAGCGCGCCGCCACGCCCGGTGTCCTCATCCAGCGCCACGCGATAGGGCGTGATGAAGGTGCTGTGCTGCTGCTGGTTGCCGCCGGCATCATCGAGCGTGACCACCACCCCTCTGACCTGACTGGCGCTGAAATCGGCACCGTCGAGCGGCGTCACCTGCAAGCGATAGCCGTCACCGATCAGCTCGCGCGTCACCGCATCGCCAGGCGCCAACGTCCTGACGAGGGTTCCGGATTGGGCATCGACAATGGCAAGCGAGAACATGGATAGCGCCCCTACGCAAGGAGTGAAGGGTCAAGTTGCGGCGCCTGAATCACGCTCGCACAGTCCCGGGAAACGATAGAGAAGACCCGCCGATCCCGGCGGATGGGTATATCGTCCCATCACCGAGCCATGGGGCGGCTGACACCACGGCTCGAGGGCGGGACTAAAGTCTGACTGGACGGAAACTAACCCGTCGCTGAAGCCTGCGAAAGTTGAAACTTCTCCCACCTCGAAGGTGAGTTTCAGGAAATGGATAACGCCGATCCAATGACGCCGCTCGGCGCCAAATCCGAGGCCGTTGATTTATCGAAAGTCGTTGCCATAAACCGTATTAACATTTCATTACTAACGTCAGAACAACCAAATCTCTCGTGAACGCAGCATGAGAAACATCAGACTAGATAACAGAAACAAAACCGCCTTGAATCGCCACTTCAGCGCGGTTGTTCTAGGCACACAGGCATCAGGCAGACGCACAAAGCCTTCGATACACGATTAAAAATCATTGATTTTTATATAGAATTCCCGCTCAAGACAACATCGATACAATCGACACCTGATAAAATTCACCGAAGCCCCGGGCTTGCAAATATCTTCACAATCTCCGCATTCTGACGCCGAAAAAGCGCCCTTCCCAGGCGCCCCACGCCACTTCACTGGGCCATCATGTGAATCGACCCCCGTCAAAGACAGCCATGCATCAAGCGCTGATCGCTTGTCGCAACTCGTTTCTTTGCGTGCTGTTCTTCAGTTTGTTCATCAACCTGCTGATGCTGGTTCCCTCGATTTACATGCTGCAGGTCTATGATCGGGTCATCACCACACGCAGCCCCGAAACGCTGACCATGCTGACCCTGGTCGTGCTCTATCTGTTCGCGATCATGGGCGGCCTGGAGGTAGTGCGCTCACGCATTCTGGTGCGGGTCGGCAATCGCTTCGATCGTGCGCTGAGCGAGCCGCTCTATCAGGCCGCTTTCCAGCGCGCCTTGGCGAGCGCCGGAAAGCCCTCGGCACAGGCATTCAGCGATCTCGCCACGCTGCGTCAGTTCATCGCCGGCAATGCCCTGTTCGCCTTTTTCGATGCCCCGTGGATACCGCTCTATATCGGCCTGCTGACACTCTTCCACCCCTGGTTCGGCGCCTTTGCCACCGCCGCGGGGATCATCCTGATGGGCCTGGCGTGGATCAACGAGAAGAGCACCCAGAGACTGCTCGGCGAAGCCAACCGCGCCCATGCGCAGGCCCAGGAGATGGCGGCGAGCAATCTGCGCAATGCCGAAGTGATCCAGGCCATGGGCATGCTGCCCAACCTCCACCAGCGCTGGCAGCAGTGCCAGCAGGCCTATCTGCTGCACCAGTCACACGCCAGTGACCGCGCCGGGGTGTTGAGCAATCTCTCCAAGACCCTGCGGGTGACCTTCCAATCGCTGGTCCTGGGTCTGGGCGCGCTGCTGGTCATCGAAGGCAGCCTGACCGGGGGCATGATGATCGCCGGCTCGATTCTGATGGGGCGGGCGCTGGCGCCGATCGATCAGATGATCGGGGGCTGGAAGGGCTTCATTCAGGCGCGCGCCGCCCATGCCCGGCTCGACGCGCTGCTGGCCAAGCTGCCCGCCGAGAGCGAGCGCATGCCGCTGCCGGCACCGACCGGCGACGTGGCGCTGAGCGCGGTGAGCGCCGCCCCGCCGGGGGCGCAGGCGGCCACGCTGCACGAGATCGCCTTCCACTGCGTGCCGGGTGAGCACGTCGCCATCGTCGGCCCCAGCGCCGCCGGCAAGTCGACCCTGGCACGCGTGCTGCTGGGCGTCTGGCCGGTGCAGCAGGGCGAGGTGCGCCTGGGCGGCAGCGACATCGCCCAGTGGCCGCGGGAACGCCTTGGCCCCCACCTCGGCTATCTGCCGCAGGACGTCGAGCTGTTCGACGGCAGTATCGGCGACAACATCGCCCGCTTCGGCCCGCTCGATCCCGCCGAAGTGCTCAAGGCGGCGCACAAGGCAGGGGTCCACGACATGATCCTGCACCAGGCGCAGGGCTACGACACGCTCATCCAGGGTAGTGGCGGCGTGCTCTCCGGCGGCCAGCGTCAGCGTCTCGGGCTGGCGCGAGCGCTCTACGGCTCACCGTGTGTGGTGGTTCTCGACGAGCCCGATGCGCATCTCGACACCCTCGGCGAGCGCGCCCTGATCGCCTGCCTGGCACAGCTCAAGCGCGAGGGCACGACGCTGTTCGTGGTCACGCATACCCCGGCCATTCTCGATCACGTCGATCGCGTCATTCAGCTGGAAGCCGGACGCATCGTGCGCATCGATGCCCGCACCCGACCCGATACGCCTACCACCAGTGGCGGCGTACAGGCGTTGCGCCTGCGTGCCCGCGGCCGTGTCGGCGACGCCGTGGCCACGACGCGCCCCCCACAGGAGTCCTCGCCCTCATGAGTTCCGCCACCACACCCCTGTCACTCGGCCCTGGTCCTGGACATGGTCCTAGACATGGCCCCGGCACATCGTCGGGCGGCGCCCCGACCCATGACCGCACCACCTGCCGCGCCGGTCTCGCTCTGCTGGCGATCGCCCTGGGCGGTTTCGTGCTGTGGGCGACCAGCGCCGATCTGGCGGTCGCGGTGGTCGCCCCCGGCACCGTCACGGTCGAGGGCGCGACCAAGAAGATCCAGCACTTCGAGGGTGGCATCGTCAAACGCATCCTGGTCAGCGATGGCGACCACGTGAAGGCCGGCCAGACCCTGATCGTGCTCGACGACACCCAGCCGCTCTCCAAGCTGGCGATCGCGCAGTCCGAGTACCGTATCGCGCTGGCCAGCGAGATCCGTCTCAACGCCGAGCAGGCCGATCGTGACACGCTCGAGTTTCCCGCCGGCCTGCTGGATGACCCATCTCCCCGGGTACGGGCGGTGGTCGATGTCCAGCGTCGGCTGTTCGAAGTGCGCCGCAAATCCCAGGCCGACGCACTCGCGGCGCTCGACGAGAAAGCGCGCCAGATGAACCAGCAGATTGCCGGTCTGGAGTCGCTGCAGCGCATCAACCGCTCGCGCATCGCCTCGCTCAGCGGCGAAGCCGGCGACTACCGCACGCTGTTCAGCGAAGGGCTGGGAGACAACCAGCATCTGCGCGAGCTGGAGCGCCAGGTGCTGCAGTATCGCGGCGAGAATGCCCAGCACGCCGCCGAGGTGGCACAGCTGCGCTCGCAGATCAGCGAGAACGGCCTGCAGCAGGAGATTCAGCGTCAGGAGTACCACCAGAAGGTGGGCGAGGAGCTGAAGACGGTACAGGCACAGGTGACCGATGCCCAGGAACGCATCACCGCCCTCGGCGACCAGGTGACCCGGACCACCATCGCGGCCCCGGTCTCCGGCACCGTGGTCGGTTCGCAGATCCATACCCAGGGTGCGGTGATCCGCTCGGGGGATACTCTGATGGAGATCGTCCCCGCCGACGAGGCTTTCGTGGTCGAGGCGCGCATACCCGATCGCGACATCGACAACGTGCATGCCGGACAACCCGCCGAGATACGTTTCAGCGCCTTCAACCAGCGCCTGACCCAGGTGGTGCCCGGCGAGGTCGCCCATGTCTCCGCGGATACCTTCGAGGACGAGGCCACCCGGGCCCACTACTACAAGGCGCGCATTCGAGTCACCAGCGCTGGCCAGGCCCAGATCAACGCCTCGATGCAGCTACTTGCGGGCATGCCCGCGGAGGTGATGCTGCAGACCGGCGAACGGACCTTCGCCAGCTATCTGCTGAAGCCGTTCGACGACATGCTCGCCCGCGCGCTGCGAGAAGAGTGATGCGCCGCGACTCAGCCATGTCGCCCCCGCTTCTCCCCCTCTGGCGTCTGGCCCTTCGACATCTGCCACGGCTGGCCCTGGGCCTTGCGCTGAGCGGCAGCGTGCTGGCGCAGCCCGACTCGCCAGCGCTGCCACCACTGCCGGCGCTGGTGGGTCTCGCCCTCGACAACGACAGCGGCCTGCGCAGCCGGCGCCTCGACAGCCGCGCGGTGGCGCAGGAGATTGCGATGGCGCGCGCGCGTCTGCGCCCGCAGGTCAGCGCCAATGCCGCCTACCGCATGAGCGATGCCGACAATATCTATACCCGTAACCCCGACGACTACCCCGATGCCGACTACGCCCAGCGGGTCTCCGGACGCACCCGCGACAGCAGCTGGGGCCTGCGCCTGAGCCAGCCGCTGTTCGACCTCGAGCGCTGGCGTCAGGTCGACAAGGCCGGTACCCAGGTGGATGCGGCAACGCTCGAGGTGGCGGTGGCCGAACGCGATCTCGCGCTACGGGTCATCGATAGTTATCTGGACGCCTATCAGGCCTCACGCAAGGTTGGCCTGCTGATCGCCCAGCGCGAGGCGCTGGTACTGCAGCAGCGCCAGGCCCAGCGCGCCTACGAGCTGGGCGTGGGCGATCGCATCAACCTGCTCGAATCGCAGTCGCGGCTGGATCAGGCGATCGCCGATCAGACCGCCGCCGAGAGCGACATGGCCAATGCGGTCAGCGATCTCGAACGTCTCAGCGGCGCCACGCTCGACTTTGCCCCAGCGCTGATCGAGCCGCCGCAGACCCTGCCCCTGGATCCCGAGCCCCGCCCGCTGAACGCTCTGCTGGCGCTGACCGATGGCAATCCCCAGGTCGAACTGGCCGCGCGCCGTCAGCGGGTCGCCCAGGCGGATACCGATCTGCGCCACGCAGCACGCTACCCCAAGGTCGACCTGGTGCTCGACTACAACGATCTCGATAGCGACGATCCGCTGCGCACCAGTCGCGACCTGAGCGCCGGGGTCGAGGTCGATCTGCCGCTCTATCAGGGGGGCTACACCACCGCCAGCATCCGCCAGGCCGAGTTCAGCGCCCTGGCCGGCGCCGCTGCGCTCGACGACGAACAGCGCCTGGCCCAGCAGGAGGTGCGCAAGCGCCTGCGCGGCATGCAGGCGGATCAGCGCCAGCTCCAGGCGCTGCAGCGCTCGACCGAATCGGCAAGCCTGTTCCTGGCCGCTGCCCAGCGCGGCGCGGCGCTCGGGCTGCGCGATCTGGTCGATGTTCTGGATGCGCGCTCGTCGCTCTACGATCTGCGCATTCGCTATGTCGAGTCGGTGTGTGCCTATCTGCGCGATCGCGCCCATCTCGATGCCGCCATCGGCGGACTCGACTCGGCATCGATCACCGCGCTCTTCAGCGTGCTCGGGCGTCTCGAGCGCCATGATCGAGCGCTACCGCCTCTCAGCTAGCGGCGCGACCGGCTTCTGCTACCTTGGCGGTAAGCACTCGCGCCGCAGACGGCGTGACGACTCACCTTGGCTCAAGGAAGATTCCCATGATGACGCTACCGCTCTGGTGCCTGCTGATCACCGCCCTGCTCCCCTTCTGGCTGGCCTTCTGGGGCAGCGCCGTACGGCGGCGCGCCCCCGGCGGCCTCGACAATCATCATCCGCGCCAGCAGTACGCCACTCTGGAAGGCAAGGGCGCACGCCTGTGGGCCGCCCAGCAGAACGCCTGGGAGGCGCTGGCGCTGTTTACCGCGGCGGTGGTCGCCTATGGCTACGCCGGCGGTGGGGGCTGGCTGGGCAGCGCCGCCTGTCTCGTGTTCGTGCTCGCGCGGATTGCCCATGGCGTGTGCTACGCGCTGGACCTGGCAACGCTGCGCTCGACGGTGTTCATCGTCGCCTTTCTCGCGGCGCTGAGCCTGTTCGCCCTGGCGCTCCTGTGAGCGCCGCGGCCAGGACACGACATGCCCGGGCCAGGTTCAAGTTTTAGCCCATGGCGTCGATAAGATTCGGGTTAAGGACGCGCTATCCTTGCCAGAGACCGAGATCCATACCCCATGCCCATCGACGACGACGCTCTCCTCGGCCGGAATTCCGGCGAGGCGCTGCCAGCCACGCAGGAGGTCGACCTCGGCACGGCCACGGCGTCGAACGGTCCCGAGGGGGCACGCGGGTGGCCGCTGGATGCGCTGACGATACTCGACCTGGTTCCCTGGCACTGGTCGCTCCCGGACACCTTCTGCCGGCTGCTCTCGTCGGGCGTGGCGCATGACGCGGCACCGACCCAGCTGAACTTCCGCGAGCTGCTGCGCCCAATGACACCCGCGGAGCGTCAGCGCCTGGTGCATCAATGGCGACGCCTGATCTGCGGCCTCGACGACCGCTTCGATCTCACCCTGCAGCCCGATCGTCGTCACCCCGAGCTGCGCTGGCGAATCCGCGGCGCAGTGACGCTGCGCACTGCGGAGGGCTATCCGCTGGCTGCCACCGGCATGCGTGAAGTGGTAGCCGAGGACAACGTCTGCGATATCGGCAGTCGCGTGCGCGCGCATGCGTTCGTTGCCTCCCGCGATCCGATGCTGGTGGTCGGCGAACAGTGGCAGATTCTCGAGGTCAACGACGCCTTTCTCGAACTTGGCAGCCGGCCGCTCAGCGACATCCTGGGTCAACCGCTCAACCGCTACGTCAGCGCCAACGCACTCTCCTCGCCGCCAGCCACGGCGGTCAGCCGCGAGCGCAGCCACCACCACGAGGGGGTGTTCGATGCCGGCAGCGGCGATGCCATCCCGGTCGAGCTGACGCTGAGTGACTTCACCCTCGGCGATAGCCACCAGGTGCACTATATTGCCGTGCTGCGCGACATCTCGGCACGCAAGCGCTCGGAGCGCGAGCTGGAGCACCTGGCGAGCATCGACACCCTGACCCAGTTGCCCAACCGCGCCACCCTGCAGTACGCACTGAAGCGTCAACTGCGCCAGGTCTCGCCGATCCACGCCCTGGCGGTGCTGTTCATCGACCTCGACGGCTTCAAGCACATCAATGACTCGCTCGGCCATCAGGCCGGCGACACCCTGCTACGGATCATGGTCAAGCGCCTGCGCGCCACCCTGCGCAGCCGCGATCTGATTGCGCGCTGGGGCGGTGACGAGTTCGTGGTGGTGATCGACGTAGGCGGCGACCGCCAGCTGGCCCCGCGGATCACCCGGCGTCTGCTGGAAGTCCTGGCCCAGCCGATGGTGATCGGCGGTCATCAGATCAGCGTCACCGCCAGCATCGGCATCGTCCACGCACCATTCGACGGCAAGGATAGCGAGACCCTGCTCAAGCACGCCGACGTCGCCATGTACGCGGCCAAGGACAAGGGCAAGAACGCCTTTGCGATCTACCACGACCAGCTCAAGCATCACGATCTGGAAAAGATGTCGATGCTCTCGCTGCTGCGCGACGCGATCGCCCAGGAGACGCTCGACTTCCTGGTCCAGCCCAAGTTCGATCAGCACAGCCGGATCGTCGGCGCCGAGCTGCTGGCCCGCTGGCACACCGAGAGCCACGGCCAGGTACCGCCCAGTACCTTCGTGCCCCTGGCCGAGCACAACGGCATGGCCAGCGCCCTCGGCACCCTGGCGATCGAGCACGCAGCGCGCGGCGCCGCACGGCTGGCGGCCAGCGGCCAGGCCATTCCGGTGGCGGTCAACATCTCGGCGCTGCACGTGATGGACGAGGCGCTGCCGGAGACCCTGCGCAGCGCTTGCCGCCGCCACGCCATCCCCACCGAACTGATCGAGCTGGAAGTGACCGAGTCGGTCTTTCTGGAGAATACCCGAGCCCCCGAGGCACGCATCGAGGAGCTGCGCAGACAAGGCTTTCGCGTGGCCATGGATGACTTCGGTGCCGGCTACTCGTCGCTGGGCTATCTCAAGCGTCTGCCGTTCGACACCATCAAGATCGACCGCAGTTTCCTCAGCGACCTGGAGGCGGACCCGCGTTCGCGCCACCTACTCGAGGGTATCGTGGGGCTATGCGACCTACTCGGCTTGGACACCATCGCCGAGGGGGTCGAGACGCAGGCCCAGTGGCAGTTGCTGCAGGCGCTGGGCATCAAGCAGTACCAAGGCTTCTTCCTGGGCCGACCGATGCCCATGGAGGCCCTGCTCGAACGCCTCGGCGCCTGCGCCGACGGCACTGGCCGCGCTCCCCGGGGCAGGCTAAGGTAGGGCTCCACCCGCTGCCCGAGAGCGCTCTATGTCGTTGACGCTGAGTCTGGTCGCTCCAGCCTCGTTCACCGCCCCCGAACTGCTAGATCAAGCCGCCGAGGCGCTGGCCGAGCTCGACATCGGCGTGCGTTTTCCGCCACAGCTGCAGGCGCGCTGCCGCTATCTCGCCGGGGACGTGGCCCACCGCCTGGCGGTACTGCAGGCCGCCTACGCCGACCCCGACACCGACGCGGTGTGGGCCGTGCGCGGCGGCTATGGCTGCGCCCATCTGGCCACCGAGATCGACTGGTCGCGCCTGCCGCCCAAACCGCTGATCGGCTACTCCGATCTCAGCGTGTTGCTGAGTCAGTGCCTGCGCCACGGCCTGCCGGCGATCCACGGCCCGGTGATGAAAGAGGGGCTCAAGCTAGTGGCCGACGAGCCGGCGGTACGCACCGCCAGCCGCCGCGACCTGGAGGCGCTCAAGGGCCTGCTGCAGGGCGCAGCGCCCCCCAGCGTGGCGCTGACCGCGATCACCGCGGCATCTGACCACCGCAGCAGTGGCCCGCTGGTGGGGGGGAATCTGGCGGTACTGGCGAGCGTAGCCGGCACGCCGCTAGCGTTTCGCGCACCGCCGGGGGCCATCGTCATCCTCGAGGATGTCGGCGAGCCCTACTATCGTCTCGAGCGCGACCTGTGGCAGTTGGCACAATCCGGCGCCCTCGACGCGGCGAGCGCGGTCTGCCTGGGCACCTTCGAAGGTTGCGAGCCCTACGCCGATCTGCGCCTCGAAACGCTGTTCGAGACCTGGCTCACGCCGCGCGGCATCCCCCTTTTCAGCGGCCTGCCCATCGGTCACGGCCGCGACAACCTGCCCTGGCGCTACGGCGCGCCGGCCAGCATCGTCGACTCACGCCTGCACTTCTCGGCCTGAGAGCTGAACGCCGTGCACAAAAACACACGGCGCCACCCCAAGGATGGCGCCGTATGCAAATGACGCGGTGACGACAGACCTCATTCAGTCACGCCGATAGGTTCCGACCAGCCGGCTCATGCCCAGAATGTGCGGCTCCAGCTCGTCGAGCAGTTCACGTTGCGTCAGGCCCTCGGGCAGCTCGGTCAGGGTATCCAGCGCCAGCACCCAGAAGTAGTACTGGTGCACGCCGTGGCCCTCGGGCGGCATGGGGCCGCCATAGCCAACGGCACCGCCATCGTTGACGCCGGCCGTGCCCTCTCGGGTGTCTTCCGCCAGCGACGTCACGTCCGCCGGGAGGTTGTAGAGCAGCCAGTGCACGTAGCCGTAGCTGCCATCCTTGACCAACGGCGCATCCGGGTCATGGCAAATCACCGCGAATCCCTGGGTGCCCGCCGGCGCATCCCGCCAGCTCAGAGCCGGAGAGAGATCCTCGCCTTCAGCCGAGTGGCGCTTGGGGATGGGCGCATTCGGCGCGAAGGCACTACTTTCGACGTGCATGCTCGACGGTGCAAAAGGCATAGGGTTCCTCTCCTGAAAAGCGATGAACGGTGACGCCGGCGCGTCTGCTCGTGCATTAGAGGTGGTGGCATCAGCGTGAGATTCAACCCGGCGTGGACGCGCGCGCAAGACGCCGGCCACCACACTGCACCCAGGATAGTCGGCTTTCGCCGCTGGGCATCCTGTTGGCGCTCACACCCCCTCGGGGAAAGCAGGAAATTGGGGAATCCCCGCAGCGGGTTCGCACCAAGGGGCCTTGGATTCGAGATTGATATGCGCAGCCGGCTTCACCTCCAGCGGCGTATCGACGGTCGACAGCGCGATCAGGAAAAAGCGCTGCCTATCCGGCGAGTAGTTCATCAACCGAGTGCCACAGTCGGCACAGAATGCCCGATAGCCACCGGCAGCACCCTGATGCTCTCTGAGACAGCCGCTCTCGTCATTGAGCGTCAGCGACGCAGCGTCGGCCATGGCCATGGTCGCGTAGTCCGCACCATGGGCTTTGCGGCAGAAGCGGCAATGACAGTTGAACACCTTGTCCGGATAGATATCGATTCGATAGGTGATCTTTCCACAGAGACAACTGCCCTCGACCATTACGCTCTCCTTCGACGGGTGGCTGGTGAAGTGACGCTTCTCAGTATGACGCCGGTAGCTCGCGTCCGCGAGCTACCGGCGTCGGGTGCCGCAGCGTGATGCGCTACGGCGGATTCACACACTACGCGATCAGAGCCGTTCGAACACCGTCGCCACGCCCTGCCCCATGCCGATACACATGGTCGCCAACCCCAGCTTGGTGTCCTTCTGGCGCATCACGTTGAGCAGCGTGGTGCAGATGCGGGCGCCGGAGCAGCCCAGAGGGTGGCCGAGGGCAATGGCACCGCCGTTGAGGTTGACCGCTTCGTCGAGGCGATCGAGCAGGCCGAGATCCTTGAGCACCGGGATCGACTGTGCGGCGAAGGCTTCGTTGAGCTCGACCGTCTGGATATCGGCGATCTTGAGCCCGGCGGCCTTGAGCGCCTTCTGCGACGCCGGCACCGGGCCATAACCCATGATCGAGGCGTCGCAGCCGGCCACCCCGGTGGAGACGACCTTGGCCAGCGGCTTCAGACCCAGTGACTTGGCGCGTTCGTAGCTCATCACCATCAGCGCCGAGGCGCCGACCGAGAGTGCTGACGAGGTCGCCGCGGTGACGGTACCGTTCTTGGGATCGAACACCGGCTTGAGCGAGGCCATCTGCTCGAGACTGGCATCCTCGCGCACCACCTCATCGTGCTTGACCAGCGTGCGAAAGCCCTGCTGATCGTGTCCTTCGATCGGTACGATCTCGTTGTCGAACCAGCCCTGCCGGTTGGCGTCGCTGGCGCGCCGATGCGAGCGCAGGCCGAATTCGTCCTGCTGCTCGCGGGTGACGCCGTGCATCTTGCCCAGCAGTTCGGCGGTCAGGCCCATCATCATCGCCGCCTTGGCGGCGTGCTTGCTCGCCCCCGGGTTGACGTCGACCCCGTGGGTCATAGGCACGTGCTCCATGTGCTCGACGCCGCCGATCAGGTAGCAGTCGCCCATGTCGGCACGAATGTTGGCCACCGCGATGTGCAGCGCACTCATCGACGACCCGCACAGGCGGTTGACCGTCTGCGCCGGCACCGAGCGCGGAATGCCGGTGAGAATCGCCGCATTGCGGGCGATGTTCATCGACTGCTCCAGGGTCTGGTTGACGCAGCCCCAGATCACGTCGTCGACCCCAGCCGGATCGAGCCCGGCGTTACGCGTGAACAGCGCCTGCATCACCGCGGCAGAGAGATTCTCCGCGCGCACGTTGCGGAAGGCGCCATGCTTGGCCTTGGCCATGGGAGAGCGAACGGCATCGACCACCACGGCATCTCTTGCATGCAAACTCATAACGTTGACTCCGGTTGGTGGTGAAATCAGGCGCCGTCGCCGGCCTCGGCGTAGAAGCGCTCGCCCCGGCTGGCCATCTCGCGCAGCCGCTCGGTGGGCGCGTAGAGTGCGCCGAGTTCCGCCGACAGCCGCTCGGCCAGGGCGACGAATTCGGCGCAGCCCATGGCGTCGATATAGCGCAGGGCACCGCCGCGGAACGGCGGGAAGCCGATGCCGTAGATCAATGCCATGTCGGCTTCGGCGGGAGAGCCCACGATGCCCTCTTCGAGACAGCGCACGGTCTCCAGACACAGCGGCACCATCATGCGCGCGATGATCTCGTCATCGTCGAGCTCGCGTGTCTCGCGCTTGACCTCGGCCACCAGCCGGTGGGCCTCGTCGTCGTGAAGCTTCTTGGGCTTGCCCTTCTTGTCCTCTTCGTAGCGGTAGAAGCCCTGGCCGTTCTTCTGCCCCAGGCGCTGGTTGTCGAGCATGACCTGAATTGCCGACTTGCCATCCTGCCCCATGCGCTCGGGAAAACCTTCGGCCATCACTTCGCTGGCGTGAACCGCGGTATCGATGCCGACCACGTCGAGCAGATAGGCCGGCCCCATCGGCCAACCGAAACGCTCCATGATCTTGTCGGCGCGCTCGAAGTCGACACCCAGCTCGACCAGACGGCTGAAGCCGCCGAAATAGGGGAACAGCACCCGGTTGACCAGGAAGCCGGGGCAATCGTTGACCACGATCGGGGTCTTGCCCATCTGGCGGGCATAGGCGACCGTCGCCGCCACTGCCGCATCCGAGGTGTGCTCACCGCGAATTACCTCGACCAGCGGCATGCGGTGCACCGGGTTGAAGAAGTGCATGCCGCAGAAGTTCTGCGGCCGCGACAGATTGGCTGCCAGACGGTCGATCGAGATGGTCGAGGTGTTGGAAGCGAGGATGGTCTCCTCGCCCACTGCCGCCTCGACCTCCTTGAGTACTGCGCCCTTGATCTTGGGATTCTCGACCACCGCCTCGACCACCAGGTCGACCTCGCCGAAATCGCCATAGGAGAGCGTCGGGCGAATATTGCTCAGCACCTCGGCCAGGCGCGTCTGGCTCAGCTTGCCGCGCTCGAGCTGTTTGGTCAGCAGCTTGCGCGCCTCCTTCAGCCCCAGTTCCAGCGCCTCGGACTTGATGTCCTTCATCAGGATCGGGGTGCCCTTGTAGGCGCTCTGGTAAGCGATGCCGCCGCCCATGATGCCGGCACCCAGCACTGCGGTCTGGGCTACCGTCCTGGCGTCGCGCTCGTACTGCTTGGCGCGCTTCTTGACCAGTTGATCGTTGAGGAACAGCCCCACCAGGTTGTAGCAGACATCGGTCTTGGCCAGCTTGGCGAAGGCGTTGGCCTCGATCTGCTGGGCCCGTTCGCGCTCCTCGCCGGCGCCCTTCTGGATCACCCGGATCGCCTCCACCGGCGCCGGATAATGGGGGCCAGCCTTGCCAGCGACGTAGCCCTTGGCGGTCTCGAAGGCCATCATCTGCTCGACCGCATTGAGCTTGAGCGGGCCCTTCTTCTCGGCGCGCCGCGCCGGATAGTCGAGATCGCCGGCGCGAGCCTTGGCGAGCACGTCACGCGCGGCGTCCAATAGCAGATCACCCGGAACAACGGCATCCACTGCGCCCACCTTGAACGCAGTGGCAGCGTCGTTCTGGCTACCACCGGCGATCCACTCCACCGCGTTGTCGGCACCGATCAGGCGCGGCAGGCGCACGCAGCCACCCCAGCCGGGCAAGATCCCGAGCTTGGTCTCGGGCAGGCCGATCTGGGCGCTCTCCGCCATGACCCGGAAGTCGGTGGTCAAGCAGAGCTCGCAGCCGCCGCCGAGGGCCAGGCCGTTGATCGCGGTGACGCTGGGGAAGGCGAGATCCTCGATGCGATTGAACAGCGCATGGATCTGCATGTTCATGTCGACCAGGAAAGCTTCGTCCTTGGCGAACATGGCGTGGAACTCGGTGATGTCGGCACCGACCACGAAGACGTCCTTGGCACTGGCGATCACCAGCCCCGCGACGTCGCTTTCGCGCTCCAGCGCCGTCACCGCTTCCTGCAGCTCCGCGATCACCTGCGACGAGAGCTTGTTGATCGATTCCGCCTTAAGATCGAGCGTGAGGACGACGACGTTGTCCGCCTCCCGCGCCATCCGAATGGCATCGCCTTGATAGAGCATGGGATTCTCCGTGCCATGGCTGCGAAACCACCTTCGGGATCAGCCCCGAAAGCGAATCATACGAGCGTTTGAATAGCATCAGCTTGAGCCGCGCCGAGGGTAGCGTCAAGCTCAACCAAAGTCGCGACCGACGCCTGGCTGCGACTAGAATGAGGCCGCACCGGCCTTAAGTCTCTCAGCGTAGGCCAAGTGATTCGACCCACCCCGCAGAATAGGCACAACGAGGACGTTTTCATCGTGATCGACAAGGAGGTCGCGGTCCCCGCCAGGCTCGCCTGGCTGGAGCCACTCATCGCTCGGCTGCAACGCTATCTGTGGCTGTGGCCACCCATCGCTTTCGTACTCGGCCTGCTGGGGTTCTTTTTGGTCAACCGCCAGCAGTGGCTGGGCGCCGTGCTGGCGATCGGCCTGCTGCTGACCTGGCTGTTGCTGATCGTCGAGAGCGTGGCCAGCCGCTGGCTCTCGCGGCGCGGCAGGCAATCCGGTCTTCCCCGCGCGGTGACCACCTTCATCACCCAGATGGTGCACCAGGAGACGCTGTTCTTCTGCCTGCCCTTCTTCCTGGCGACCACGATCTGGGCCAGCGGCCAGGCGCTGTTCACCGGCCTGCTGGTGGGCTGTGCACTGCTGGCGATTCTCGATCCGCTCTACTTCGGCCTCTCCCAGCGCCACCGCTGGCTCTACTTTCTGCTCCACTCGCTGTGCGTGTTCGTGGTCATGCTGGTGACACTACCGATCATGTTCAGCCTGACCACCGGCGAAAGCCTGGTGCTGGCGATCGCCGCCATGACCTTCTTCAGCCTGCCCAGCCTGATCGGCCTGCTGCGCCCCGCGGGCGCGGTGCGCTGGCTGGCGATGTTCGGCCTGCTGATCCTGCTCGGCGGCATCGCCTGGAGCGGGCGTGCCTGGATCCCGCCGGCGACGCTGTGGCTTTCGGGCAGCGCGCTCTCGCCGGGCTTCGACACCGCCGCCCGCACGCCGCGTGGCGAGATGGTGCTGACGCCAGAGAACCTGCGCGCTCGCGGCCTCTACGCCTACACCGCGATTCGCGCCCCGCGCGGCCTGCGCGAGAAGATCTACCACGTCTGGCGCCACGACGGCCAGGTGGTGGAGCGTATCGCCCTGATCATCCACGGCGGACGCGACCAGGGCTACCGCGCCTGGACCCACAAGCAGAATTTCAGCGGCGATGTCAGCGGGCGCTGGCAGATCGACGTCACCACCGCGGTCGGTCAGCGTATCGGTACGCTGCGTTTCACGGTGGCCGATGACGCCGACGCCACCCGCGCCGACGGGCATATCCATCGGCCCCCGGGCATCCCCGGCTGGAACATTCGCCACCTGCTCGGCGGCCGCGGCGAGTGACCGCAGCCGCCACGACTTGCATTATCCTGCGGCGCTTTGGAGAATGTTAGGACGTTCACGATTTTAGGTAATCCGCTATGCCGCAACATATCGGCTTCAAACTGGCGCGCCTGCCACGACTCTGGCGTGCCGTCATCGATGAACGCTTGGCGCCGCTGGGATTGACCCAGACCCGCTGGGTGACGCTCTACAACCTGCGCCGCATGGGTGGTGGCCAGGCGCAGTGCGACCTGGCCCGGGCGATCGGTGTCGAGGCACCGTCATTGGTGCGCACGCTCGACCAGCTGGCCGAGCAGAACCTGATCGAGCGCCGCCCCTGCGCCGAGGATCGTCGCACCAAGCGTCTGCACCTCACCGAGGAGGCGGCGCCGCTGCTGGAGCAGATCGAAGCGATCGTGGACGAGGTGCGAGACGAGATGCTGGCCGGTTTCAGCGCCGAAGAGATGGACACCTTCGAAAGCATGCTCGATCGCATCGAGAAAAACGGCGTGGCGCTGCAGCGCCAGTCGGAGCAGAACCGGGCCGGCTGAGCCCATCCTTCACGCCGGCCGGGCGGGTGGTGGCGCCGGATTGCCGCTGCCTGCGAGCGTATCGCGCATCGCTTGCCAGCTCGGCCACTCGCGCTCGAAGCGCGCCAGTTCTACCGCCTCCTGCCACCAGACGCACAGCGTATGCTGGTGCGACTCGACTGCCAGCGCATCCTCGGGCAGCGTCTCGAGCCACGCCTCGAGCGCGGCCAGGCGCTCGGCGTCGAGCGACGGCAGCGGCGCCTGCCGCCAGCGCCAGCCCGCTGCTGCCGGGGCCAGCGCATCGCTGCCGACCCGGTCCCTGACCAGCGTGAAGTCACTGCCGGTGAGCGTGCCGGGGTAGCGCAGGCGATAGCCGGTCAGCGGCAGATCCGGCTGCGCCAGCGGCGCCTTGGCAAACGACAGCTCGCCGCCGTTTCCCTTGGCGTGCCGCCGCAGCCGCCCACGCACCGACTCGGCCCGACTCGGGCGCAACCACATCATCGGCGACAGCATCAACAGCACCGCCACCAGCAGAAATCCCAGTACCGCCATACCGCACACTCTCCCTGACCACGCGTCTCATCACGGACGTCGTGTTTTCGTGTCTGTTTACAAAGCGTTGCGCCCAACGCCGGCATGAACGATGATCGGCTGCGGCAGCACGCCGCGGCCTGCGCGCGTCGCCGCCGTTGTATGCCCAATGGACCCAGCTTAGAGTGGGTATTGTCATTCGCCGGATGGGGGGTTCACCCATGAGCAACGAATATCACCACGTGCTGGTCGCTGTAGACCTCACCAAGGATTCGCACAAGGTGCTCGAGCGCGCGATCCCGATTGCCCGCCGCAATCAGGCCAAGCTCTCGATCATGCACACGCTGGAACCGCTCGGCTTTGCCTACGGCGGTGACATTCCGATGGATCTCACCAGCATCCAGGACCAGCTGGACGAGCACGCCACCCAGCGTCTGGGCGATATCGCCGATCCCTACGATATTCCGCGCGAGGATCAGCACATCGTGGTCGGCATGCCCGATACCGAAATCCAGCGCTTTGCCAAGGATCACGACGTCGATCTGATCGTGGTCGGCTCCCACGGCCGTCACGGCTTCGCGCTACTGCTGGGCTCCACCTCCACCGGTGTGCTCCACGGCGCCGAGTGCGATGTGCTCGCGGTGCGCGTGGGCAAGGATGGCGAAAGCGCCGAGTAACCGCCACCCGGCCCATCGCGCCACGCCGCGCGATGGGCCTCTCGACCATCAAGAGCTCAGCCTTCTCCTTCCGACATGGCCTCCAGCTCCATCCAACGCTCCATCGACGCGTCCAGCTCCGCCTGAGTCTGTGCCAGCGCCTCCAGCGTGGCGGTGACCTGGCCACTCTCCTGCTGATAGAAGGTGGGGTCGCTCATGCGCGTCTCGAACTCGGCCACGCGGGCTTCCAGCGCTTCGATCGTCGCCGGTAGCGCATCCAGTTCGCGCTGCAGCTTGTAGGAGAGTTTCTGGCGGCGCTTGTCCGCCGCTGCGGGGGCCGCCGGCTGACTGCCGCCCCGCGCGCTGTCTCTCGTCTTGCCAGCCTCGGCGTCCACCGGGGCCGCCGGCTGCTCCCAGGGCGCCGGTGGCAGCTTGCCACCCTGGCGCACCCAGTCGCTATAGCCGCCAACGTATTCACGCACCACCCCATCGCCTTCGAACGCGAGCACGCCGGTGACCACGTTGTCCATGAAGGCGCGGTCGTGGGAGACCAGCAGCAGCGTGCCTTCGAAGTCCAGGAGCAGCTCCTCGAGCAGCTCCAGCGTCTCGACATCAAGATCGTTGGTGGGCTCATCGAGCACCAGCACATTGGCCGGCTGGGTGAACAGCTTGGCCAGCAGCAGGCGATTGGACTCCCCGCCCGAGAGTGCGCGCACCGGCTGGCGCGCCCGCTCCGGGGTGAACAGGAAGTCCTGCAGATAGCTGATGACGTGCTTGTCCTTGCCGCCAACGCTGACCTTGTCGCTGCCCTGGGCGACGTTGTCGTAGACGCTCTTGTCGAGCTCGAGCCCCGCGCGCAGCTGATCGAAGTAGGCCACGCTCAGGTTGGTCCCCAGCCGCACCTCGCCGGCGCTCGGGGTCAGCTCGCCGAGCAGGATCTTGAGCAGAGTGGTCTTGCCAGCCCCGTTGCGTCCGATCAGGCCGATGCGATCGCCGCGCTGGATCTCCAGCGACAGATCTCGAATGACAATGCCGTCACCCCCGCGCGCCTCGGCGTAGCCGTGGGTGACGCCCTTCAGCTCGACCACGCGCTTGCCGCTGCGCTCGCCGCTGTCGACCTGGAACGACGCCTTGCCGGTGCGCTCGCGCCGCTGGGCGCGCTCGTCGCGCATCTTCTCGAGCGCACGCACGCGCCCTTCGTTACGCGTGCGCCGAGCCTTGATGCCCTGACGGATCCAGCTTTCTTCCTGGGCCAGCTTCTTGTCGAACTCGGCACGCTCGCGCGCCTCGACCTCGAGTTCATGCGCCTTCTGTGCCTGATAGGTGGCGTAGTCGCCGGGGTAGCGTCCCAGGCGTCCGCGATCCAGTTCGAGAATCGCGGTTGCCAGCCGCGACAGGAAGGCGCGGTCGTGGGTAATGAACAGCACCGCGCCTTCGAAGGCCAGCAGCTGGGTCTCGAGCCAGGCGATGGTGTCGATGTCGAGGTGGTTGGTGGGCTCGTCGAGCAGCAGCAGATCGGGGCCGGCGACCATCGCCCGGGCCAGCGCTACACGCCGCCGCCAGCCGCCAGAAAGATCGCTCATCAGGGTGTCCGCCGGCAGGCCCAGCCGGGTCAGCACGGTATCGATGCGCTGATGGAAGGACCAGCCGTCGAGTGCCTCGAGCCGGGTCTGCAGCGTTTCCAGACGGCGCATGTCGGGTTCGGCCTGGGCCACCAGCTGGTGATACTCGGTCAGCAGGGCACCGGTCTCCGGCAGCCCCTGGGCCACGAGTTCGAAGATCGTCGCCTGATCGGCGTCCGGCAGGGCCTGCTCGAGCACCCCGATCTTGAGCCCGGGGGCGCGCCAGACATGGCCGTCGTCGGCCTGGTTGTCGCCGGCGATCAGCCTCATCAGGGTCGACTTGCCGGTGCCGTTACGGCCGACCAGCGCCAGACGCTCGCCCTTCTCGATGACCAGGTCGGCGCCATCCAGCAGGCTGTGGTGCCCATAGGCGAGTTGCAGTTGTTCCAGGCGAAGCAGGGCCACGTTGATCCTCTCGGTGGTGATGCATGCATGATCGCTGGCCATTGTACCCTGCCGGGACGGCTGCACCGATAGCAGGCTGCACTCGCGGGGCCGGCGTTCTACAATGGGCGGCTTCGAAACACCCACTGCAAGGAGTGCCGCTTGAGCGACACGCCCCACGACGCCCTGTCAGCCGCCGACTCGCCGCTCCCCGAAGCGCTGCGTCTCTCCGCCCCCGCGGCACTGGTCGATATCGGCGCCAACCTCACCCACGAGAGCTTCGCGTCGGATCTGCCGGCAGTCCTGGCCCGGGCCGAGGCGGCTAACGTGCGCGCCCTGGTCGTGACCGGCGCCGACCCCGATGGTTCCGAGCGTGCCTGCGAGCTGAGCCAGTGCCACCCCAACCTGTGGGCCACCGCTGGCGTACATCCGCACCACGCCGCCGACTGGGATGCCACGCTGGAGCGCCGCATGCGCGAACTGCACGCCCAGCCCCGCGTGGTGGCAGTCGGCGAGTGCGGGCTCGACTTCAATCGCAATTTTTCCTCGCCGGCGGAACAGGTGCGGGCCTTCGAGGCGCAGCTGGCACTGGCCGCGGAGTCCGGGCTGCCGCTGTTCCTCCATGAGCGTGACGCCGGCCGGCGCATGCTGGAGATGCTGCACGAGTGGCGCCACCGCTTGAGCGATGCGGTGATCCACTGCTTCACCGGCGAACGCGATACCCTCTACGGCTATCTCGACCTCGATCTGCATATCGGCCAGACCGGCTGGCTGAGCGACGAGCGTCGCGGCCACCATCTGCGTGAGTTCATTGCTGAGGTGCCCGCCGAACGCCTGATGGTGGAGACCGACTGCCCCTATCTGCTGCCGCGCAACCTGCCGGCCAAGATCAAGGGCCGTCGCCACGAGCCGGCTCTGCTACCTTGGATAGTGAGGGAGCTGGCGCGCTGGCGCGGCGAAGACGAGGAGACGCTGGCCCGCGTCACCACCCGGACCGCCAGCCGCTTCTTCCGTCTGCAGGAGACTTTCGAGCCATGAGCGAATTTCCCGGTTTCATTGCCGTGGAGACCGGCGATGACAACGCCATACCGCTGGCGATTGCCTGGGCGTTGCCCAACGGCCAGGTCAAGCACACCCTGATCCAGCCCGACGACGACTGGCTCGACGAGGAGCTTCTCTCGCTTGGCGGCTACGGCCTGGACGAGCTGCGCCAGTTCGGCGTGAGCCCGCTGGACGTGCTGCGCGAGCTGGAGAACGACCACTTCAGTCAGACGCTCTATACCGCCGGCGTGCAGGATGACGAAGCGGCGCTGTCGCGGATGTTCGACGACTTCGGCGTCGACCCGTTCGTCGAACTGGCACCGGCGGAGATTCTCTACCCGGATCTATCGCCCGGCGAGTGGTCGCGCGCCCGCGGCGAGCTTTTCGGCGAGCTGGGGCTGGAGCCGCTGCGCCCCGAGCACGAAGTCCAGGTGATGCTCTATCTGCACCAGCGCCTGACCCAGGGGTGATGGCCGCGGCAGGCAGCGGTGATCAAGCGCTGGTGAGCACCGCTGCCAGCCGCGCGCGGCCGGCAGCGATCGCCACGTCCCGCGTCTCGCCTCGACGGTAGAACGCCCGCAGCGTGGCGGCGAAAGCCTCGGCACGCGACGGCAAGCCCTGATCACGATAGCGCTCGGCGCGTGCCGCGACCTTGGCGGCGAAGGCCTGGCGGTCGACGGCGACGCCATCGAGGTTGTCCACGCTGACCTCGAAGGGCTTGACGCAGGCCTCGCACAGCAGCCGCTCCAGCGCCTGCGGGGCGACCTCGACCTGTTCGAATATCGCCTGCTGGTCGGCATCGCGGCCATCCGGTTCGTACCAGTAGCCGTAATCCTCCAACTGACGCCGCGCCGTGCCGGCGATGCACCAGTGGCTCACCTCGTGCAGGGCACTGGCGAAAAACCCGTGGGCGAAGACGATACGGTGATAGCCGACATCGCCACCGGCGGGCAGATAGATCGGCTCGCCGCCGCCCTTGACCAGACGCGTATTGAAGGTGTCGGCGAAGACCCCATCGAATAGCGCCATGACATCATCGATTGCGTGCACCATGACTCCTCCTGGACCGGCCGGCAGTATACGGAAGTCCATGCCCGGCGCCGAGCATCCCCCAGCGACTCCTGCTAATATTCCCGCCCTGTCCGTCCGGTCAAGGAGCGAGCCGTGTCGACCCTACCCCGCTTGCCGCGCTGGCGTCGCGAAACGGCGGCGCTGCTGCGTCTGAGTCTGCCGATCTGCGGCGCCCAGCTGGCTCAGTCCGGCATGAGCGCCGCCGATGTAATCATGTCCGGGCGCGCCAGCGCCACAGACCTCGCGGCGGTCTCGGTCGGGGCCAGCCTGTGGGTGCCGATGATGCTGCTGATGACCGGGACGCTGATGGGCCTGACACCGCTGGTGGCCCATCAAATGGGTGCCGGCCGGCCCCAGCACGTGCGCGCCAAGGTGCACCAGGCGCTATGGGTCGCGCTGGTATTCGGCTGCCTCGCGGCACTCATCCTCGGGCTGGGCTCGGGTCTGGTGTTCCGCTGGATGCAGGTGCCCGCAGAGGTCGCTGCCCTGGCCACCGACTATCTCGGCGCCGTGGCCCTGGGGATTCCAGCGGTCGCGCTCTACCAGGCGCTGCGTGCCTTCTCCGACGGCATGCATCACACGCGCCCGGCGCTGTGGATCAGCCTGATTGGGCTGGCGGTCAACGTGCCCAGCAACTACCTGCTGATCTACGGCGGCCCGGGGCTGGTCGAACTGCTCGGCAGCGGCGTGCCCGCGCCGCTGCAGCAATTGCCGGCGCTGGGTGCGCTGGGCTGTGGCATCGCCACGGCGCTGTCGATGTGGTCGATGTGTCTGGGCATGGCCTGGTACACCCGCCGCAGCCGCGCCTATGCCCCGGTGGTGATCTGGACCGCGCCGACCGCGCCGCGTCTGAGAGAGATCGGCGAGCTGCTCTACATCGGTCTGCCCATCGGGCTGGCGATCTTTTTCGAGGTCACTCTATTCACCGTGATCACGCTGCTGGTCGCCTATCTCGGTGAAGTCACCGTCGCCGCCCACCAGATCGCGCTCAACGTCACCTCGATCCTGTTCATGCTGCCGCTGTCGTTGAGCATGGCGCTGACGGTACGGGTCAGCAACCGGATGGGAGCCGGCGACCTGGGCGAAGCACGCTTCGTGGCCTGGAACGGGGTGGCCGTGGGTCTGCTGCTGGCGCTGTTCAACTGCGCCGTGCTGTGGCTGCTGGCCCGTCCCATCGTGACCCTCTACAGCGCCGATAGCGCCGTGCAGTCGCTGGCGCTCTCGCTGATCCTGCTGGCGATGCTGTTCCAGGTCTCGGACTCGCTGCAGGTCAACCTGGCGGGCGCGCTGCGCGGCTACAAGGACACCCGGGTGGTGATGGGCATCACCCTGATCGCCTACTGGGTCATCGGGCTGGGCGTGGGGCATACCCTGGGGCGTGGCCTGGCAGGGATCCCCGAGCTGGGCATCTATGGCTACTGGATCGGGCTCAACGCGGGCCTGACCGCAGCCGCCCTGATGCTGGGCTGGCGCCTGCTGATCAAGGGCCGCACATCGCGCCAGGCCGCACACGGCGTTGGAAAATCGACCGCCGGGGCTTAACACCCCGGCAGAGGCTGTGCTAATAGTGACTTCAAGTCGTCATGACAGTGGCTCCAGGCCATGCAGGTGACTCTGGTCATGACAGTGGTCGTATGCCGTGACAGTAGCTATAGATGATAGATAGGTGATAGACAGACAAGGGGTAGCGAGCAGATCTTAGACAGTGGCGTGACGCGGTAACCAGCCACACGAGGCAACAGCGAGTGATATAACCACAGCGGCTGCAGGTGGTTCCGAGGCCCAAGCCGACCGATTGCCGACCAGGAGGGTAGCCATGGGAAGCCAACTTTCCCCCCGCTCCGCGCAGATCATCGATCTCGAGACCATGAGGCACCGGCTAAGGGCAAGAAAGCGGCTGGTCAGACTGTCGCCCGAGCTCGACGGGCTGGAAATGCTCTACTACCTCGCTTCCGAGCCCGATACTCTCTACGCCATGCCCCTGCTGGCCTGGGGGCTGCGTGAAGATGGCGAGGTAGTGGGACTGGTGCCGTGGATGGAGAGTCTCAGCGCCTGCCACGAACTCGATGACCCGGAGTATGGTCATTTCGTCGGCTACCGCGACCCCGAGACGCAGGAGATCTTCCACATCGCCCCGGAGCACAAGATCGCCGAACTCGAGCATGCCGCGGCCTATTTCGACTATGAAGAGACGCCGGACATCTCCTTGACCCAGCAACTGCCGGAGACCCAGGGCACCCACGCCCTGTGCATGGACAGCGATGGACGCCCCTGGCAGTTGAAGCAGATCGTCGCCTGGCATCTCTACAGCGACGGCACCGTCGATGCCATGCTGGTCGACGACGCCCGCGTCGAGTCGTTACCGGTGCTGCCGGGGGATGACTGCCTCTATCCCGGACGTAGCCGGCACGAGACGCTCTACTTTTTTCAGCGCTATATCGCCAATCGTATCCGCAACGAAGATCCGGACACGCTGGAAGCACTGGCACTGATGGTGATGCCGGGCAGTTGAGCCCGGCAGTCCACGCTCAGCCGCCGAGCCGCAGCCGATAGCGGTAGCGCCCATCCTCTTCGCTCTGCTCGATCAGTTCGTGGCCCAGAAAGCTGCAGAACTTGGGAATGTCGCGTGTCGTCGCGGGGTCGGTGGCGATCACCCGCAGAATCTGCCCCGGCTGCATATCGCGCACCTTGTTGTGCATCAGCATGATCGGTTCCGGGCAGTAGAGCCCTTGGGTGTCGAGCGTCTCTTCCTGCACTGTGTCCTGACTCTGCATGTCGCCCTCCTCCGGCGTCGTCATCCGTCGATCCGCACGTGCACGGTGACTTCTTCACGATCATGATACAGGTGGCGACAGGCGATGGTCGCGCTGACACCGTGGGTATGCAGCGTCTCTTCGAGCCGTGCCAGGCAGCGCCGCACTTCGTCCCAGCGCTTCTTCATCGGCAGCTTGAGATTGAAGATCGCTTCCCGACACCAGCGCCGCATCAGCCAGCGCTCGACCATGTCGATCACCCGCATCGGCTTGTCGACGATATCGCAGACCAGCCAGTCCAGACGATAAGGCGGCTCCCAGACGAAGCCATCCTCGCGCAGATGCTCGACCTGGCCGGTGGCCATCAGGGCCTTGTCCATGGGGCCGTTATCGATGGCATAGACGAACAGCCCCTTGCGCACCAGCTGGTAGGTCCAGCCTCCGGGCGCCGCGCCGAGATCGACCGCCTGCATCGCGGAAGAGAGCCGGGTCTCCCAACTCTCCCTCGGGATGAAGGTATGCCAGGCCTCCTCCAGCTTGAGCGTGGAGCGACTAGGGGCATCGGCGGGGTGGCGCAGACGCAGCACACCGCCGGGGTGTTCACTGCGATTGCCGGGAAAGCTGATTCCCACCTGGACGCGATCACCGGCCAGCCAGAACAGATGCAGCCTCCTACCACCGGCCTTGCGGCGCAGCCCGCCGCCGCGCTTCAGCGCGCTCTCCAACGGGCGGCTGAGTGACTTCGCCAAGCGCCCCAGCGCCTTGCCATCATTGGTATCCGGGGTCTCGTGCCAGACCGCCTCGAAGCTCCAGCCGCTCTCCTCGACCAGGCGGGCAATGGGCGAGATCCGATCTTCCCGATCCAGGGTCAGCGGCATGAAGGCCACCAGCGACTGACGCGCGAAGACCAGGGATGCCAGCGGCAGCTGGCGATGCACGGCGTTGGCCGGGCCAGACTCGGTCTGCCAGCAGACGAAGCCGCTATCGGGTTCAGCCAGGGCGATATGCCCCAGCTCACCGGCCGCCGCGGTGCGCTCGGTAATCTCCGCAGCCAGGTCGGATTCGAAACCGGCCCGACAGTAAAGCAGCCATGCGTTGGGGACTTGGCTCACACTCGCCTCTTCTTTCGGATACTCATCAATCGTGGGCGACACGATACCACGTGTCGTCAGGGAGCAGGTGCTGTCCAGGAAAGTCCGGCCTCGATACCGCCGTATCGAGGCCCAAAACGCACGAACCCCAGCCTGAGCCGAGGGTTCGTTCGATGCCTGCCGGTTTTCCGTGTGCGTTGCTGGGGTTACCGATCAATGAGTCAGGGAAAGCCCCAAAACGAGTGAACCCCAGCCTCTCTCGAGACTGGGGTTCGGTATCGATGCCTGACAGGCTCTCGTACACGCTCAGGGGGGCGCTCCGCGACTTGACTCGTCTCATCCTGAGACTCGCCCTTCGGGCCCGCTGAAGCGGTTCCCGTTCGTTCCCGACGAACGGGTCCAGGGAGAGACCCCAAAACGAATGAACCCCCGGCATGAGCCGGGGGTTCGGTATAGGTGCCTGACGATGACCTACTCTCACATGGGGAGACCCCACACTACCATCGGCGCTAAGCGGTTTCACTTCTGAGTTCGGCATGGAATCAGGTGGTTCCCACTCGCTATGGTCGTCAGGCAAAACTGACGTCGACATGAACCTGTGACACGCTTTCACGCACCGGCTTCACATCGACCAATCTGGATCATGCTGATGATACGTCTCTTGCCTATCCGGCCATTGTCGCGATGTGATCGCCCGACCCAGACCCCTTGGGGTTATATGGTCAAGCCTCACGGGGCATTAGTACACGTTAGCTCAACGCCTTGCAGCGCTTCCACACCGTGCCTATCAACCAGCTCGTCTTGCTGGACCCTTTAGGAGACTCGAAGTCTCAGGGAGATCTCATCTTGAAGGGGGCTTCCCGCTTAGATGCCTTCAGCGGTTATCCCGTCCGCACATAGCTACCCGGCAGTGCCACTGGCGTGACAACCGGAACACCAGAGGTGCGTCCACTCCGGTCCTCTCGTACTAGGAGCAGCGCTTCTCAAATCTCCAACGCCCACGGCAGATAGGGACCGAACTGTCTCACGACGTTCTAAACCCAGCTCGCGTACCACTTTAAATGGCGAACAGCCATACCCTTGGGACCGACTTCAGCCCCAGGATGTGATGAGCCGACATCGAGGTGCCAAACACCGCCGTCGATGTGAACTCTTGGGCGGTATCAGCCTGTTATCCCCGGAGTACCTTTTATCCGTTGAGCGATGGCCCTTCCATACAGAACCACCGGATCACTAGAACCTACTTTCGTACCTGCTCGACGTGTCTGTCTCGCAGTTAAGCACCCTTATGCTCTTGCACTCAATGCACGATTTCCAACCGTGCTGAGGGTACCTTCGTGCTCCTCCGTTACTCTTTCGGAGGAGACCGCCCCAGTCAAACTACCCACCACACACTGTCCTTACACCGGATCACGGTGCGAAGTTAGAACGCCAATGATGCCAGGCTGGTATTTCAAGGTTGGCTCCACCGCAACTGGCGTCACGGTTTCCAAGCCTCCCAGCTATCCTACACAAGCAACATCAGCGTCCAGTGTGAAGCTATAGTAAAGGTTCACGGGGTCTTTCCGTCTAGCCGCGGGTACACAGCATCTTCACTGCGATTTCAATTTCACTGAGTCTCGGGTGGAGACAGCGTGGCCATCATTACGCCATTCGTGCAGGTCGGAACTTACCCGACAAGGAATTTCGCTACCTTAGGACCGTTATAGTTACGGCCGCCGTTTACCGGGGCTTCGATCAGGAGCTTCGCTTGCGCTAACACCATCAATTAACCTTCCGGCACCGGGCAGGCGTCACACCCTATACGTCCGCTTACGCGTTAGCAGAGTGCTGTGTTTTTAATAAACAGTTGCAGCCACCTGGTATCTTCGACCGGTTCGCGCTAGGAGAGCGAGTCTCTTCACGCTACGCCGGCGCACCTTCTCCCGAAGTTACGGTGCCATTTTGCCTAGTTCCTTCACCCGAGTTCTCTCAAGCGCCTTGGGATTCTCACCCTGACCACCTGTGTCGGTTTGGGGTACGGTCGCATGTGATCTGAAGCTTAGAGGCTTTTCCTGGAAGCGTGGCATCGATGACTTCCGGACCGTAGTCCGTTCGTCTCGTCTCTCGGCCTTGAGAGCCCGGATTTGCCTAAGCTCTCAGCCTACTGACTTTCACCAGGACAACCAACGCCTGGCTCACCTAGCCTTCTTCGTCCCCCCATCGCAATCACATCCGGTACGGGAATATTGACCCGTTTCCCATCGACTACGCTTTTCAGCCTCGCCTTAGGGGCCGACTCACTCTGCTCCGATTGACGTAGAACAGAAACCCTTGGTCTTCCGGCGGGGGAGGTTTTCACTCCCCTTGTCGTTACTCATGTCAGCATTCGCACTCGTGATACCTCCAGCATGCTTCTCAACACACCTTCGCAGGCTTACACGACGCTCCTCTACCGCTCATCCTGAGGATGAACCCGTAGCTTCGGCATCTGGTTTGAGCCCCGTTACATCTTCCGCGCAGGCCGACTCGACTAGTGAGCTATTACGCTTTCTTTAAAGGATGGCTGCTTCTAAGCCAACCTCCTAGCTGTCTATGCCTTCCCACATCGTTTCCCACTTAACCAGAATTTGGGGGCCTTAGCTGACGGTCTGGGTTGTTTCCCTTTTCACGACGGACGTTAGCACCCGCCGTGTGTCTCCCACGCTCTACTCACCGGTATTCGGAGTTTGCCTCGGGTTGGTAACCCGGGATGGGCCCCTAGCCGAAACAGTGCTCTACCCCCGGCGGTAATACGTGAGGCGCTACCTAAATAGCTTTCGAGGAGAACCAGCTATCTCCGAGCTTGATTAGCCTTTCACTCCGATCCACAGCTCATCCGAATCTTTTTCAACAGATCCCGGTTCGGGCCTCCAGTCAGTGTTACCTGACCTTCACCCTGGCCATGGATAGATCGCCCGGTTTCGGGTCTATATCCAGCGACTGGTCGCCCAGTTAAGACTCGATTTCTCTACGCCTCCCCTATACGGTTAAGCTCGCCACTGAATATAAGTCGCTGACCCATTATACAAAAGGTACGCGGTCACAGAACGTGTCTGCTCCCACTGCTTGTACGCACACGGTTTCAGGATCTATTTCACTCCCCTCTCCGGGGTTCTTTTCGCCTTTCCCTCACGGTACTGGTTCACTATCGGTCAGCCAGGAGTATTTAGCCTTGGAGGATGGTCCCCCCATGTTCAGTCAAGGTTTCACGTGCCCCGACCTACTCGATTTCACAGGATCAGGTTTTCGACTACGGGGCTATCACCCGCTATGGCCGGACTTTCCAGACCGTTCGTCTAACCAGTCACCTGCTTAAGGGCTACTCCCCGTTCGCTCGCCGCTACTGGGGGAATCTCGGTTGATTTCTTTTCCTCGGGGTACTTAGATGTTTCAGTTCCCCCGGTTCGCTTCCCAACACCTATGGATTCAGTGTGGGATACCCAGCTTATGCTGGGTGGGTTTCCCCATTCGGACATGCCCGGGTCACAGGTTGTTTGCCACCTCACCGAGCCTTTTCGCAGGCTACAACGTCCTTCATCGCCTCTGGCTGCCAAGGCATCCACCGTGTGCGCTTAATCGCTTGACCATATAACCCGAAGGAGTCTGGTCGCGCGATCACAACGACAATTGCCGGATACGCTTGAGACGTATCACTTTTCGTTCCTCTCTTGCGAGAAGAACTGTCAGCATGATCCACATTGTTAAAGAGCGTTTAGAGCAGAAGCTCTAAGCGATCGACTCGGTCGCAGTGTTAGCGACGAAGCGGATGGCTTAGAACTTGGTGACTGTGTGGCGTGTGCCAACGGGGAAAGATTTGGTGGAGCCAAGCGGGATCGAACCGCTGACCTCCTGCGTGCAAGGCAGGCGCTCTCCCAGCTGAGCTATGGCCCCATAACAAGTACAGATTTAGGGATGACCCTTGAACCTGTTTAAATTCGATTCAGGCGAGGCGAAGAAGCGCGACGTGTAGCCTGCTACACGAGTGTTTCTTCAACGATGCATCAATCGAATTTGGTGGGTCTGGGCCGATTCGAAAAACCCCGCGACCTCACCCTCTCTTTCGACACCCCGGGGGTGCGCTCTAACCAACTGAGCTCGAGATGGTGGGTCTGGGCCGATTTGAACGGCCGACCTCACCCTTATCAGGGGTGCGCTCTAACCAACTGAGCTACAGACCCGTTGGTCACTGGGCGGCTTTCGAGAGCCTTTCCACAGTCTTTGCTCTTGGTCGATCAGGTAATTGATTGTGAGCGCTTATCTCGCGATCCGCTAATCGTTTAAGGAGGTGATCCAGCCGCAGGTTCCCCTACGGCTACCTTGTTACGACTTCACCCCAGTCATGAACCACACCGTGGTGATCGCTCCCCCGAAGGTTAAGCTAACCACTTCTGGTGCAGTCCACTCCCATGGTGTGACGGGCGGTGTGTACAAGGCCCGGGAACGTATTCACCGTGACATTCTGATTCACGATTACTAGCGATTCCGACTTCACGGAGTCGAGTTGCAGACTCCGATCCGGACTGAGGCCGGCTTTCTGGGATTCGCTCCACCTCGCGGTCTCGCAACCCTTTGTACCGGCCATTGTAGCACGTGTGTAGCCCTACCCGTAAGGGCCATGATGACTTGACGTCGTCCCCACCTTCCTCCGGTTTGTCACCGGCAGTCTCCCTAGAGTTCCCGACCGAATCGCTGGCAAATAGGGACAAGGGTTGCGCTCGTTACGGGACTTAACCCAACATTTCACAACACGAGCTGACGACAGCCATGCAGCACCTGTCTCAGAGTTCCCGAAGGCACCAAGGCATCTCTGCCAAGTTCTCTGGATGTCAAGGGTAGGTAAGGTTCTTCGCGTTGCATCGAATTAAACCACATGCTCCACCGCTTGTGCGGGCCCCCGTCAATTCATTTGAGTTTTAACCTTGCGGCCGTACTCCCCAGGCGGTCGACTTATCGCGTTAACTGCGCCACTAAGTCCTTAAAGGTCCCAACGGCTAGTCGACATCGTTTACGGCGTGGACTACCAGGGTATCTAATCCTGTTTGCTACCCACGCTTTCGCACCTCAGTGTCAGTGTCAGGCCAGAAGGCCGCCTTCGCCACTGGTATTCCTCCCGATCTCTACGCATTTCACCGCTACACCGGGAATTCTACCTTCCTCTCCTGCACTCTAGTCTGGCCGTTCCGGATGCCGTTCCCAGGTTGAGCCCGGGGCTTTCACAACCGGCGTGCCAAACCACCTACGCGCGCTTTACGCCCAGTAATTCCGATTAACGCTCGCACCCTCCGTATTACCGCGGCTGCTGGCACGGAGTTAGCCGGTGCTTCTTCTGCGAGTGATGTCCTTCTTGACGGGTATTAGCCGTCAAGCCTTCTTCCTCGCTGAAAGTGCTTTACAACCCGAGGGCCTTCTTCACACACGCGGCATGGCTGGATCAGGCTTGCGCCCATTGTCCAATATTCCCCACTGCTGCCTCCCGTAGGAGTCTGGGCCGTGTCTCAGTCCCAGTGTGGCTGATCATCCTCTCAGACCAGCTACGGATCGTCGCCTTGGTGAGCCATTACCTCACCAACCAGCTAATCCGACATAGGCTCATCCGATAGCGCAAGGTCCGAAGAGCCCCTGCTTTCTCCCGTAGGACGTATGCGGTATTAGCCTGGGTTTCCCCAGGTTATCCCCCACTACCGGGCAGATTCCTATGCATTACTCACCCGTCCGCCGCTCGCCACCAGGGAGCAAGCTCCCCGTGCTGCCGCTCGACTTGCATGTGTTAGGCCTGCCGCCAGCGTTCAATCTGAGCCATGATCAAACTCTTCAGTTAAAAGTCTGATAGTCCTTACCTCTTCTCTGCCCGAAGACAGAAGAAGCGAAGCGGACCAAACTTGGTTCAAGGTCAAACGAATCTTAGACGAGTCGCTTGCCTTGATATGCTGTGACTGGCGTCACGCAAGACAAGCGCCCACATCAATTACCTGATCGATTGTTAAAGAGCGTCCTTACTTGAAGTCTCGTCTCACGCAGAGTGTCGAGCCTTCTGCCGTGACCCGAAAGTGACTCAAGTGCTTGTCAGCGCTTGCTTTCTGGGTCGCCGTAAGGAGAGGCGTATTTTAAGGATCTTGGCGAAGATGTCAACGTCTTTCTTGTCGACCCTTGCCCGGTTCACGTTGCCGCCTGAGAACCGATCCTGGAAAAGCGAGGCGCGTATTCTGCTACCTCCGCGGCTAAGTGTCAATCGATTTTTTTCAATCTTTTCAACAGCTTAGCTAGCTTTTCCACCAACCCCGAGAACCTGTCTCGGCGTCAGCGGTGTGTACTTTACGGCGCGTGGCGTCGCGTGACAACCCCTGACGCCAAAAAATGTCGCCGGCTTCATCAAGCTGTCATCGACTCTGAGGAAACCGAGGCGCCGTTACGCCCCGGCAGATCGCGGCTTCAGATGACCCAGAGATCCATGAAGGCGGCAACCGAGGTCGATTCGAGCGCCGTCTGATCCTTGCACAGGCTGAAGATGGCATCGCAGCGTGCGGCCGGGAAGCGCGTGGCTAGGTTGCGCTGGAACTTCTTCTCGAGCAGCGGGATCCCAGCCTCGCGGCGGCGACGATGACCGATCGGATATTCGACCGCCACTTGCTCGGTGTGCGAACCATCCTTGAAGAAGACCTGGATCGCGTTGGCGATGGAGCGCTTGTCAGCCTCCAGGTACTCACGGGTGTAGCGCGGCTCTTCCTGGATCGTCATCTTCTCGCGCAGCTCGTCGATGATCGGATGCGCCCGGTGAAAATCGTCCTCGTAGTGCTCGGCGATCAGGTCACCGAACGCCAGCGGCACCGCAATCATGTACTGCAGGCAGTGATCGCGGTCGGCCGGGTTGGCCAGCTCACCCTCCTTGGAGATGATACGGATCGCCGACTCGTGGGTGGTGACGACAATACGCTCGATCTCGTCGAGACGATCACGCACTTGCGGGTGCAGCGTCACCGCGGCCTCGGCGGCGGTCTGGGCGTGGAACTCCGCGGGGAAGCTGATCTTGAATAGCACGTTCTCCATGACGTAGCTGCCGTACGCCTGGCTGACCCGGAAGCGGCGCTCCGCTTCGGGCTTGAGCGCCTGATCCTTGTTGGTCTTGCTGAAGAGGACATCATAGAAGCCCCACTGCGGCGCCGAGAGCACACCGGGGATGCCCATTTCACCACGCATCGCGATGTCGGCCAGACGTACGGCTCGCGAGGTGGCATCCCCCGCCGCCCAGCTCTTGCGTGAACCGGCATTGGGCGCATGGCGATAGGTACGCAAGCTCTGGCCATCGACGAAGGCGTGCGACAGGGCCGCCAGCAGCTGCTCGCGATCGGCACCCATCAGCTTGGCCACCACTGCGGTAGAGGCCACTTTCACCAGGACCACATGGTCGAGCCCGACACGATTGAACGAGTTCTCCAGCGCCAGCACGCCCTGAATCTCGTGCGCCATGATCATGGCTTCCAGCACGTCACGCATGGTCAGCGGCGTCTCCCCTCGTGCCAGGCGCACCTGCGAGAGCGAGTCCGTCACCGCCAGAATGCCCCCCAGATTGTCCGAGGGATGGCCCCACTCCGCTGCCAGCCAGGTGTCGTTGTAATCGAGCCAGCGGATGATGCAGCCAATATCCCAGGCCGCCTTGACCGGGTCGAGCGTCAGCCGAGTCCCGGGCACCCGCGCACCGTTGGGCACTATCGTGCCTTCGACCAGCGGCCCCAGATGTTTGGTGCATTCGGGGAAGCGCAACGCCAGCAGGCCACAACCCAGGGTATCCATCAGGCAATTGCGCGCGGTATCCAGCGCTTCACGGCTCTCTACCCGATAGTCGAGCACATAGTCCGCGATGGCCTGCAGTTCGGGATCGTAATCCGGGCGCTGGTTGAGATCGACATTGGCACTCATGCAGTGGCGTCCTCGTCTAGGAGAGAGGGGGCGACGTCGACGCGCCGCCTCGAAGATCAGTTGGCAGGCAGCGTCTCAGCGCTGCTCGAGGGGGACCCAGGCGCGCTTCTCGGGGCCGACATAATCGGCACTCGGGCGGATGATGCGGTTATTGGCACGCTGCTCGAAGACGTGCGCGCACCACCCGGTCAGCCGCGAGCAGACGAAGATCGGGGTGAACAGCTTGGTCGGGATACCCATGAAGTGGTAAGCGCTGGCGTGGTAGAAATCGGCGTTGGGGAAGAGCTTCTTCTCCCGCCACATCACCGCGTCGACCCGCTCGGACACCGCGTAGAGGTGGGTATCGCCGACATCCTCGGCGAGCTGGCGCGCCCAGGCCTGAATGATCGGGCTGCGCGGATCGGATTCACGGTAGATGGCATGGCCGAAGCCCATGATCTTGTCCTTACGCTCGAGCATGCCGAGGATCTGCCGTTCGGCTTCGTCGGGCGACGACCAGCGGCTGATCATCTCCATCGCGGCCTCGTTGGCGCCCCCATGGAGCGGACCACGCAACGAACCGATCGCGCCGGTGACGCAGCTGTGCAGATCGGAGAGCGTAGAGGCACAGACCCGCGCGGTGAAGGTCGAAGCGTTGAACTCGTGCTCGGCATAGAGAATCAGCGAGACGTTCATCACCCGCGCGTGCAGCTCGGAGGCAGGCTTGCCATGCAGCAGGTGGAGGAAGTGCCCGCCCACGGAGGTATCGTCGGTCTCAGTCTCGATCCGCTCACCGAAGTGCGAATAGCGATACCAGTAGTTGAGCATCGAGGGCATCACCGCCAGTAAACGGTCGGCGTGCGCTTGCTGCTCTTCCAGTCGCTGCTCGGTCTCGAGGTTGCCCAGCATCGAGGTGCCGGTACGCAGCACGTCCATCGGATGGGCATCGGAAGGTATCTGCTCCAGCACCTTCTTCAGCGCCTCGGGAAGCCCACGCGACCGCTGCAGGCGCGAGATGTAGTCGTCCAGTTCCTGGCGTGTCGGCAGTTCGCCCTTGAGCAGCAGATAGGCGACCTCCTCGAAGCGCGCCTTCTCCGCCAGCTCCTGGATGTCATAGCCGCGATAGGTCAGGCCCGAACCACTCTTGCCCACCGTGCAGATTTCCGTATTGCCGGCGCTCTGCCCGCGCAGTCCAGTACTCTTGATCGTTTCCGCCATGAAAGTCTCCCGCCGCTCGGCCGCGGCCTTCGTCTTGCGTGCGTTGGGGAACGCTGTCTCCATAGCCGCGCGGACACGGCGCGCCCATCGAGCTATTCGGCATTCCCTTTGTCGAACAGGGCATCGAGCTTGCGCTCATAAGTGTGGTAATCGAGGAAGCCGTAAAGTTCCTCGCGGGTCTGCATCATGTCGACCACGTCACGCTGATGCCCCTTGGCGTGGATATCCTGATAGACCTTGAGCGCCGCGGCATTCATGGCGCGGAACGCCGACAGCGGATAGAGCACCAGGCGACACCCCACCTCGCCCAGCTCCTGCTGGGTGAACAGTGGGGTGGCACCGAATTCGGTGATATTGGCCAGGATCGGCGCATCGACGCCCTCACAGAAAGCACGGTAGTCATCCAGCGTATGCACCGCTTCGGCGAAGATCGCATCCGCCCCTGCCTCGACGCAGGCATTGGCACGCTCGATCGCAGCCGCCAGCCCCTCCTTCTGAAAGGCGTCGGTGCGCGCGATGAGATAGAAAGCCGCATCCTGACGCGCATCTACCGCCGACTTGATACGATCGACCATCTCACTCTGGGAGACGATCTCCTTGTTGGGGCGATGCCCGCAGCGCTTCTGCGCCACCTGATCCTCGAGATGCACCGCGGCTACGCCGGCCCGCTCCATCTCCTTGATGGTCCGGGCAATGTTGAAAGCCCCACCCCAGCCGGTATCGATATCCACCAGCAGCGGCAGGTCGCTGGCGCCGGTGATGCGCCGGGCGTCCTCGGCGACGTCATTGAGCGTCGTCATGCCCAGATCGGGCAGTCCGAACGAGGCATTGGCGACGCCACCACCGGACAGATAGATGGCCTGATGTCCCACGGCCTGGGCCATCATGGCACTGTAAGCGTTGATCGTTCCCACCACCGCGAGCGGGCGGTGGGCATCGAGGGCGGCGCGAAAACGGGCGCCGGGCGTCGACTGTGACATCTCGCTCTCCTTCGTCATTGGCTTCTCTACCGATCCGTTTACCCGCTGCTCGTCGCACCCGGACTGCGAATCACCACACCCGAACCGCTACCCAAGGTTGCTATCAACGGTCGGACTGCTCATCGGACGTTGCCCCGGCCTCAGCGGGAGTCACCTTCTCCTCGCCCAGCGTCAGCGCATAGCTCGCCGCCACGTTCTCGCGGGAGGCGCTGACATGGCGCCGCATCAGCAGCTCGGAGAGTTCGGCATCCCCCGCCTCGATCGCATCGACGATACGGTGATGCTCGACGAAGGCGCGCTGTGGACGCTTGCCACTGGCGCTGAACTGGGTGCGATAGAGCCGCACCAGGTAGTAGAGGTCGTCACACAGAATCGTCATCAGCATACGGTTATGGCTGCCTTGCACGATCCGGTAATGAAAATCGAGGTCCCCTTCACGCTGATAGTAGGCCTCACCGCTGGCCAGGTCGCCCTGCCGCTCGTGGACCGCCAGCACCTCGCGCAACCCCGCGATCTCTTCGGCTGTCATATGCTGGGCAGCAAGCCTCGCCGCCATGCTCTCGAGCGCTTCGCGCACGTCGAACAGCTCCAGCAGCTCATCCATCGACAGCTTGACCACCCGCGCCCCGACATGCGGCACGCGCTCGATCAGGCGATAGGTTTCGAGGCGACGCATCGCCTCACGCAGGGGGCCGCGTGAAATGCCATAGCGCGACGACAGCTCGGGCTCGGTGATACGTGTTCCCGGGGGAAGCTCCCCGCGCACGATCGCCCGCTGCAGCTGATGAAACACCCTCTCGGCCAGCGTCCTGACTTCAGGCAGGTCGGTATCGCCCTGAGGTGTTGATGGAAGATCGTCAGTCATCTTGATTGTTAACAATTACCTGGAATAAGGGTCATGGTAGGAAGAATTTCTGGCAAGGGCAATCAAAAACGCCCCATAGAAACACCACTTTAGTCGCAAGGCGATGTGTCGCTCAAGAACCATTGTCTACAATCATTTGCACAATCGCCCTCTCCTCGCGGCTTCCCCGCCACTGCCAACGCTGCCGCCATAGCACGTCCTCCTACGACACTGTCGGCAGCGCTCTCACGACCATGTCCAGGGTCGCCAGGGGACAACGCAGCGGGCGCTTCGGGTCTCGCTCATCCGCGCCGCGCCCGATACACTCGCGCCAAACCATCCTTTTATCCGGGCCCGCGTCGCTCTCGCGAAGCACGCGAGTCCCCGTGCACCGAGTACCCCAGGCATGCCAGAGGCGCGACTTCAACTCGCTATCACCGAGCTCCCCTACGCCAGCGATCCTGCCCACCACTTCACCGCGCTGCGCCAGCGGCCGGGCGCCGTGCTGCTCGATAGTGGCCGCCCGGCCGCGCCGGGGGGACGTTTCGACATACTCACCAGCGACCCGCTCTATACCCTGAGCGTGGACGAAGCCGGCGTGCACTGCGATAACGGCGTGCCACCTCTTCCCTCGGCGCCGTTCGCAGCACAGCGCGAGCTGCTTGCCCATGCCCTGAAGCATGACCTGCCCCAGATACCGGCAGCCCTCGCCGGCACCCTCGACGAGCTACCATTCATCGGCGGGCTGCTCGGCTACTGGAGCTACACCTTGGCGCGCGACCATCGACCAGAGGGCAATCCACCCGAGTCGCGCCCTGGCCCCGATCTGCCTTACGCCCGCCTGGGCCTCTACGACTGGGCCTTGATCCAGGACCATCAGGTCCAGCAGACCTGGCTGGTGGCCAGCCCGGAGCGTCGCCGCCAGGTCGAGCGCTGGCTGGCCATGCCACCGCCACAGGAGGAGGACATCGTACTGACGCAGCCCTTCGTCAGTGATATCGATCGCGCCGGTTACGGCGAGCGCTTCCGCCGCGTGATCGACTATCTCCATGCTGGCGACTGCTATCAGGTCAATCTCGCCCAGCGCTTTACCGCCCGCTTCCGCGGCGATACCTGGCACGCCTACCGCCGCCTGCGCCAGGCAACGCCCACGCCCTACGGCGGCTATCTACGCTGGGATGACAAGGCGATCGCCTCGCTCTCCCCGGAGCGCTTCGTCAGGGTCGCTGACGGACAGGTGGAGACGCGCCCGATCAAGGGGACGCGGGCACGCGGGGAGACGACTCAGGCCGATGCGGCGCTGGCCCAGGCACTGCAGGAGAGCCCCAAGGATCGCGCCGAGAATGTGATGATCGTCGACCTGCTACGCAACGATCTGGGACGAGTATGCCGCTTCGGCAGCGTGCACGTGCCACGACTGTGCGCCCTGGAAAGCTACGCCAACGTCCATCATCTGGTCAGCGTGGTCCGCGGCGAGCTGAGCCCGGAAGCCAGCGCGCTGGATCTGCTCGCAGCCGCCTTCCCCGGCGGCTCGATCACCGGCGCCCCCAAGCGGCGGGCCATGCAGATCATCGACGAGCTGGAATCCAGCCAGCGCAGCGTCTACTGCGGCAGCCTCGGCTATGTCGACCGCCGCGGACATCTGGATACCTCGATCGCCATCCGCACCCTGGTGGCGGATGGCGACACCCTGCACTTGTGGGGCGGCGGCGGCGTGGTGGCCGACTCAGACGAAGAGGAGGAGTACCGCGAGACACTGGCCAAGATCGGACGCCTGATGACAGCCCTGGGCTCTGCAAACGACGGGGACGCAGCGACCTCGTCGACTGCGGCCGAGGGTTCAGCGTTCAATAACCAAAACATCTAGATGAACATGCACATGTGGCAAAAACGTTATATATCGTTCTAACCAAACGGTATTGGTCAACGCAAAACCCACGTTGCTAGAGTGCCAGCATCCGTTTCACCTCTTTCATTATCCCGTGTGCGACCGGTCAAGCGACCGGCCCGCCGGCCCAGGAGCTTGCCATGGCATTGGATCTCGACGCCCTCAACCGCGATATCGGCCACGACCCGCTGGCGATCACCGAATTCGCGCTGGGGCTGGATCAGACCGCGATCTGCACCACCAACTTTCGCCCCTTCGAGGCGGTCATCCTGCATCTGGTCACCCGGGTGCGTCCCGATATCCCGGTGGTATGGATGGACAGCGGCTACAACACTCCAGCGACTTATCGCTTCGCCGAAGAGCTGACCCGCCTGCTCGATCTCAACCTGAGCATCTATCATCCGCGCCGCTCCCGCGCCCACCGCGAGTCGCTCGAAGGGCCGATGCCGACCATCGACGATCCCGGCCATGCCGCCTTCACCGAAGAGGTCAAGCTCGAACCCTTCCGCCGCGCGCTGGCAGAAGCCGCGCCCGACGTCTGGTTCACCGCCCTGCGCGCCGAAGACACCCCGGAGCGTTCGCGCATGCAGCCGCTGTCGCGTAACGCCGATGGCCTGCTCAAGGTAGCCCCGGTGCTGCACTGGAACGCCAAGCAGATGTACCAATATCTGCAGGCACACGACCTGCCCAACAACTTCGATTACTTCGACCCGACCAAGGTGGAAGACAAGCGTGAGTGCGGGCTGCACCTGCAGCATTGAGTGCCGGCGCCGTCCGTCGCCCCCCCTACCCCGAACGACAAAGCCCGCCGAATGGCGGGCTTGTGCTATATACGCTCTCAGTCGTGGGTACGCTGTCAGTCTTGGCCCTTTGGGCGCCTAGAGCACTGGCAGCTCCACATCCCTGAACAGTTCCCCCTCATGTCGCGGCCCCGCCGCCAGCGCCGCCTCGACGGTGTCCCGGTCGAGATGCGGTGCCAAACGCTTGACGAAGTCGTACATATAACTGCGCATGAAGGTGCCGCGGCGAATGCCGATCTTGGTGGTCGAACTCTCGAACAGATGCGAAGCATCCACCGCGACCAGATCGGCATCGGCCACCGGATCGACCGCCATATGGGCGACGATACCGACCCCCAGCCCCAGCCGCACATAGGTCTTGATCACATCCGAGTCGGCGGCCGTGAGCACCACGTTGGGCGTCAGCCCCCGCGACTTGAAGGCATCGTCGAGCTGGGAGCGCCCGGTAAAGCCGAACACATAGGTGACCAGCGGGTGCTCTGCTACACGCTCCAGGGTCAGCTCGCCACTCGCCAGCGGATGCCCCTTGGGCATCAGCACGCAGCGGTTCCAGCGATAGCAGGGCAGCAGTACCAGATCGTTGAACAGCTCGAGGGACTCGGTGCAGATCGCGAAGTCCGCCGTCCCCTCGCTGACCATCTGCGCGATCTGCTTGGGCGTGCCCTGCTGCATGTGCAGCGCCACGTCAGGATACTGCTGGCGAAATTCACCGATCACCCCGGGCAGCACGTAGCGCGCCTGGGTGTGGGTCGTGGCGATGGCCAGACTGCCGCGGCGTTCGTCGCTGTGCTCCTGGGCCACGTGCTTGATATCGTCGACCGTGCGCAGCACCTTGCCGGCGAGCTCGACGATCGCCTCCCCCGCTGGCGTCACCCGGGTCAGGTGCTTACCGCTGCGCGCAAAGATCTCGACACCGAGCTCATCCTCCAGCAGCCGGATCTGTTTGGAGATCCCGGGTTGCGAGGTGAACAGGCTCTGCGCCGTAGCCGACACATTGAGCTGGTGGCGCGTCACTTCCCAGATGTAGCGCAGTTGCTGGAGCTTCATGAGCGACCTCGTGACGATGCGTAACGCACAATGGCATAAGAAAATGACTTGCGATTACTTTACGCTATAAGTGACGAGCGGTGAAGCGTCGATCTCACCGGTTTTTCGGGCATGAGAAACTGCTGTTTTAATAACCTGGCGCTATCGTTGTCATAACCACGGCGATTTGCCAGCACCCTGGCCAAGGGCTAACATCGCACCCATACGCTCTCTTCGCGAGCGCAAATGTCTACAGGAGTTACCGCATGTCCAACAACGTCGATGTCACCACCGCGAATTTCGAGCAGGAAGTACTCAAGTCCGACAAGCCGGTGCTGCTGAAGTTCTGGGCGCCGTGGTGCGGTCCGTGCAAGATGATGGCTCCGGTCGTCGATGAGGTGGCCGATGAGAAGGCCGACGACATCAAGGTCGTCAGCGTCAATGTCGACGACGCCCCGGAGATCGCCTCCGAACACGGCGTGCGCGGCGTGCCCACCGTCATGCTGTTCAAGTCCGGCGCCAAGGTCGCTTCGCTGGTCGGTGCGCAGTCCAAGTCACAGCTGACCCAGTTCATCGAGCAGAACGGCTGATCCCCAGTCAGTGGCGCTCGACAAGAGCAGCAGCGCTCGATAAAAAGCCGCCCTTTCGGGGCGGCTTTTTTGTTGCCCGCATCTTGAGTCTGGCCTCACGAGTCGAGCTCGTCCTCGAGCTCATCCAGCGCCCGCTGGGTCTTGCGCAGCCGCCGCTGGCGACGCTCCGAGGGTCCCAGCATCTTGGCGATCCAGCGTGTCTCGGGATGACTGTCCAGGGCGATCTTCAGCGTCATCGTCAGCGGCACCGAGAGCAGCATGCCCACCGGCCCTAGAATCCAACCCCACACCACCAGCGAGAGAAAGGCCACCAGCGTCGATAGCCCCATGGTTCGCCCCATGACCCGCGGTTCGACCAGGTTGCCGATCACGAAGTTGATCGCCAGATAGGCACCCGAGAGCGTGAGCGCCTTGACCATGCCACCGTCCGGCATCGACAGGGTCAGCAGTACCGGCGGCACCGCCGCGATCACCGAGCCGATGTTGGGGATGTAGTTGAGAATGAAGGCCAGCGCGCCCCACAGCAGGGCAAACTCGACCCCCACCAGCCAAGCTGCCAGTGTCACCAGGGCACCAGTGATCAGGCTGACCACCGTCTTGACCGCCATATAGCGCTTGAGGTTGTAACTGAACTCGGTGAAGCGCTCCAGGCTGGGCCCCGGATTGGCCAGGGCACGCGCTACCTTCTGGCGGAAATCGAGGGTCTCGAACAGCATGAAGTTGACCATCAACAGGATCACCAGACTCTGCGACAGCACCACCCCCAGCCCGCTCAGGAAGGCCGAGATCCAGCCCTGATCCTGGGAGTCGTCGATCATGCTGGAGAGCTCTCGCGGCGAGACCGACATCCCCTGGTGCGCCAGCCACTCGAGCAGACTCAGATAGTGCCCCTGCAGCTCCTGCTGCATCTGGGGCCAGCGCTCCATGAACATGGCGACACTATTGCCCAGCAGGGTGCCGAACAGCGCCAGCAACCCGCCCAGAATCAGCAGCGTGATCAGCACCGCTGCATAGGAGTTCATGCCACGGCGATAGAGCCAGTGCACCGGCGAGGCGCAGATCACGGCAATGAAGATCGACAGCAGGATCGGAATGATCAGCGCCTCGGCCGCCCGCAGGCCCGACACGATGATCGTCAGCGATGCCAGTGTCAGCATCAGATGAAAGGGTATGTTGCGAAACGCCGGTTCCTGCCCTGGCGACATGGTCAGCCCATCCTTGTGGCACGTCCTGTGTCGCCAGACACTACCACGAACCGGTAGGGCGTTCGCTGACCCAGGTCAACTCTCGCGTTAGACCTCGCGGTCGGTCCCGAATATCGCTGCCACGCATCGGTGGGCACGGCGAACTGCCGATCCAGAAACGGCAGCGCCCCGGTCACAGGTGACCGGGGCGCCAGGCCATGACCGCGAGGTTCAGCCGTAGCGGCCGGTGATGTAGTCCTCGGTGCGGCTCTCCTTGGGCTGGGTGAAGATCTTGGTGGTATCGTCGCATTCGATCAGGCTGCCCAGATACATGAAAGCGGTAATGTCGGAAATCCGCGCCGCCTGCTGCATGTTGTGGGTCACGATGACGATCGTGTAGTCCTTCTTGAGCTCGTTGATCAGATCCTCGATGTAGCCGGTGGAGATCGGGTCGAGGGCCGAGGTGGGCTCATCGAGCAGGATCACTTCCGGCTTCACCGCAATGGTGCGAGCAATGCACAGACGCTGCTGCTGACCGCCGGAGAGCGCCTGGCCGCTCTGCTTGAGCTTGTCCTTGACCTCCTCCCACAGGGCGGCCTTGCGCAGCGCCCACTCGACCCTCTCCTCCAGCTCGCGCTGGGAGAGCTTCTCGTAGAGTCGAATCCCGAAGGCGACGTTGTCGAACACCGTCATCGGGAACGGCGTCGGCTTCTGGAATACCATGCCGATGCGCGCACGCAGCAGGTTCAGGTCGACCCCGGAGCCGTAGATATCGTGGCTGTCGAGCAGAATCTGCCCTTCGGTACGAATCCCCTCGTAGAGATCATGGATGCGGTTAAAGCAGCGGATCAGGGTCGACTTGCCACAGCCGGAGGGCCCGATGAACGCCGTCACCTGGCGCTCGGGGATCTCCATGGTGATGTCCTTGAGCGCCTGAAACTGGCCGTAGTAGAGGTTCAGGTCCTTGACGCGAAGCTTGGACGCGGCCCGTGCCTGGGGCGCGCTCGACGCCTCGGCAGCGTTCGGGTTGGCGTTGAGATTGAAATCGACGGTCATGGCAGTCTCTTGGCGAAAGTCAGGTGCGTTGACGCGAGAAGTAACGCGCCGCGATGTTGAGGATCAGAATGGCGGCCGTCAGGATCAGCGCCCCACCCCACGCCAGCGACACCAGGTCGGGGATGAAAGCGTTGATCGTCATGTTCTGGTAGATGGTCATCGGCAGGTTGGCCATCTCGCTGTCGAGATTGAAGAAGTTCCACTGATTGGAGTTCAGCGAGGTGAACAGCAGTGGTGCCGTCTCGCCACTGATACGGGCGAACCCGAGCAGGATACCGGTCAGAATGCCGGCACGCGCACCGCTGTAGCAGACACGCACGATGATCCACCAGCGGTGGGCACCCAGCGCCGCCGCCGCCTCGCGCAGCGAGTTGGGAATCAGACGCAGCATGTCTTCGGTGGAACGGATCACCACCGGCACGATGATCACCGTGAGCGACAGCACCCCGGCCCAGGCGGAGAAGCTGCCCATGGGCACCACCACCACCGCGTAGATGAACAGACCGATGATGATCGAGGGTGCCGACAGCAGGATATCGTTGATGAAGCGGATCACCTTGGGCAGCAGGCCCTTGTTGCCGTACTCCGCCAGCCAAGTACCCGCGGCCACGCCGATCACGGTGCCCAGGATGGTGGCCAGCGAGGTCATCACGAAGGTCCCCCAGATCGCATTGCCCAGGCCACCACCGTTCATGCGCGTACGCTCGATGAAGATCGAGGGCGAGATCGCGCTGAGGCCCTTGGTCACGAGCGTCAGAAGAATCGCGAACAGGAATACGAATCCGATCAGGGTGGCACCGATACAGGCGGCCATGACCAGTCGATTGAGCAGCTTGCGCCGGCGATAGAGCGGCGTCGTGTGAGTCTGCATGGTCTCTCTCCTCTCGGCTCAGGCGTGGCGACCGGTGCTGTTGCGCAGCAGGTAGCGCGCAAACGCCAGCACGGCGAAGGTGATCAAGAACAGAATCAGGCCGAGTGCCAGCAGCGCCGAGCGCTGAGTGCCGTCCGACTCGGAGAACTGGTTGGCGATCAGGGCCGCGATCGAGGTGCCCTGCCCGGTGAGCGTGGTGTTCAGGAACAGGTTGTTGCCGATCACGAAGGTCACCGCCATGGTCTCGCCCAGGGCCCGCCCCAGTCCGAGTACCACGCCACCCACCAGGCCGCCCTTGACCGAAGGCAGGATGACCCGGCGTGCGACTTCCCAGGTGGTGCAACCAAGGCCATAGGCGGATTCACGCATCACCGCCGGTACCGTATTGATGACGTCGCGGCTCACCGCGGTGATGAACGGAATGATCATCACCGCCAGAATGATGCCGGCCGTGGCCAGGCCGGTGCCGGCGGGAAATACCGAAGGAAACCAGGTACGCAGCAGCGGGGCCAGCACTTCCATGCCCCACATGCCGTAGATGATCGAAGGAATACCGGCCAGCAGCTCGATCAGTGTGCTGAGAGGCTGGCGCAGAACGTTCGGACAGCGCTCGGTCAGGAAGATGGCGATGCCGAAGGAGATGGGAACCGCAATGACGATCGCAATCAAGGAGGTCAGCAGGGTTCCGTAGATGGCGGGCAAGGCGCCGAACACTTCGACGTTGGCCGCCCAGCGATTCTCGGTGAAGAACTCCAGGCCGTAGCGCTCGAGCGCCGGCCAGCTGGAAGCGATCAGCGAGGCGATGATCGCCCCGAGTAGCAGCAGCACCGCGAAGGCGAAGGCAAACAGCGTGCGCTCGAACCACACGTCGATGCGTGCCTTGCGCTGAAGCCGCCTGCGGGTGGCCTCGCTCAGTCCGCCCAGACCGCCGCCGGTTTGAATCGCTTGGGGGGTGGCCATGTCAGTTCCTCGTCGGCTTGCCACGCTGCCGCCGGAGGTAGCGGCAGTACTGTGTCGTTGCATACGCGCTCGTTACTCACGCGCTTATGGCAGATTCGATCGTTCGATACACGATCGCGACGGGAGCGGTGAAGCACTCGCCGTCGCGATCGGGACTCAAGGGATTACTGCTTCCAGACGGCTTCGCCGTTCGGACCCTTGATCTCGCTCCAGCTCTCACGAACCATGTCGGCCACGTTCTTCGGCATCGGCACGTAGTCGAGCTCCTTGGCCATCGCGTCGCCGTTGCTGTAGGCCCAGTCGAAGAACTCGAGCGCCTGGCGTGCGGCATCCACATCCTGCACTTTCTTGTGCATCAGGATGAAAGAGGCACCGGTGATCGGCCAGCTGTTGTCACCCGGCTGGTTGGTCAGCACCAGGTACATGCCCGGGGCGTTCTTCCAGTCGGCATTGGCGGCAGCGGCCATGAACGAATCCATGTCCGGTGCCACGGTCTTGCCGGCCTTGTTCTTCAGGTGCACCAGGTGCAGGTCGTTCTGGGCGGCGTAGGCGAACTCGACGTAGCCGATGGCGCCATTGGTGTTGGCGATCTGGCTGGCGACGCCTGCGTTGGCCTTGGCACCGACACCCGCCGGCCATGCCACCGACTTGCCCTCACCCACGGTGTTGGCGAAGTCCTTGCTGACCTGCGACAGGTAGTGGGTGAACAGGAAGTTGGTACCCGACCCCTCGGCGCGATAGACCGGGGTGATCTTGGTGTCGGGCAGCTTCATGTCCGGATTCAGCTTGGCGATGGCTTCATCGTTCCAGCTGGTGATCTTGCCCTGGTAGATATCGGCCAGCGTCTTGCCGTCCAGATTGATCGCGCCGTCGATGCCGTCGACGTGGAATGCCGCGACTACACCGCCCATGACCATCGGCCACTGCAGCAGACCGTTCTTGTCCAGCTCTTCCTTGGTCATCGGCGCATCGCTGGCACCGAAGGTCACGGTCTTGGCGGTGATCTGCTGGATACCGCCGCCGGAACCGATGGCCTGATAGTTGAGGCCAACGCCGGACTTGTCCTGATAGGCATCCGCCCACTGGGAGTAGACCGGATACGGGAAGGTCGCACCGGCGCCGGTGATGGCTTCCTGGGCCTGGGCAGCAGCGGCGCCCAGGATCAGGGACCCGGAAACGAGCGTAGCGAAGACATGTTTGAGCATAGCGATATCCTGTTTCCACCTTGGATGGATGCGTGTGCGATAACGACGTTGCGAAGGTTGCCAGCACTCTCAGGACGCCACGTTACGTCAGACGCGTGACACTTTTATGACAGCCTTGTCATCGTCATGAAATGTGACATTCGACGAAACTGATGCGTCAGGAGTGCGAAAGAGCCACCGCGCGACCGCAGCCCGCTGGCGATCGCCGATGGTCTCGAGAGCGGTCTCGGCTACCGGCCGCAACCGTCGCGGCACCCACACTGCCAAGCCAAGATGACAACAGGATGACAAGGGTCAAGGCGCGTAACCGCTTGCACGTATTGAGTAAACAGCATCCAAGGTGGGTAAGATCGGCTGCGAGAGCGCAGCCGAACGCACCGGAGGCAGGCGTGGAGAAGGATGATGAAGGCTTCGGCGCGAGTGCATATGGTGGCAGGTGCTGCGCTGCCTGACTGTCAGGCGGCGGGCGACGAGGTGCGCTTGAGTGCCGGGCCCGACAGCACGCGGACACCGATATTACCCAGCAGGGTCGCCCCCAGCATGGTCAACACCGTGGGCCAGGCGCTGGCCAGTTCGAAGGCACCGACCAGCGCCCCCGCGACCGCCCCGCAGGTGAACTGCAGACAGCCCTGCAGCGCCGTCGCGGTGGCACTCATGCGCGGAAAGTGATCGAGCATCGATGACATCGCGTTGGGGCTGATCAACCCCTGCATGCCGACGAAGACCACCATCAGCGGCGCCACGCTGTAGATCGAGTCCAGCCCCGAGGCGACCAGCGCGACCAGGCCGATACCCGCACTCAGCTGCACGCCGAGCCCCAGCAGCAGGTTCTGCTGCGGCGTGCGGCGCTTGAGCAAGCGAATATTGAGCCGGCTGGAGGAGGCCATGATCAGGATGTTGGCACCGAACACGAAAGGATAGAGCGTGGTCGAGAGGCCATAGTGCTCCATGTAGAGATAGGGCGAACCGGTGATGAAGGCGAACATGCCGGCGAACGACATCGACACCGCCCCGATGTAGCCCATCGCCTCGCGATGACGCAGCACGCTGCGGTAATTGCCCAGGATCTGCCCCATCGAGGGCGCGTCGGGATCACGCCCATGGGTTTCGGGCAGAAAGCGTCCCAGCAGCCACAGCACGAAGGCCGCGTAGAGCGCCAGAAACAGAAAGATCAGCCACCAGTCGGCCAGGTGCAACAGCGCACTGCCCAGGGCGGGCGCCACCAGCGGCGCCATCATCAGGATCATCACCATGGTCGACATCACCTTGGCCGCCTCGCGCCCGCTGAAGCGGTCGCGCACGATCGCCGCGGAGTTGACCACACAGGCACCCCCGCCGAGCGCCTGGACGAAGCGCCAGCCCCACAGCGTGACCAGTGAGCCGACCTGGGTCAGCGCCAGACTCGCGAGCAGGAAGACGGTCAGCCCCGCCATCAGCACCGGCTTGCGCCCGAACCGATCGGATAGCGGCCCGCACACCAGTTGTCCCAGGGCAAAACCGAGCAGGAACACGCTCAGCGACAGCTCGGTATGATGCACGCTGGCACCGATGGAGGCCGCCAGCGCCGGCATGGCGGGTAGATAGGCATCGATCGCCAGCGGCGCCAATGCGGTATTGGCGGCCACCAGCAGCGCCAGACGACGCGCGCTCAGCGGCGTCACGCTAGACTCCTCGACAACACGATTTCCTCCTCGCTGCGAGCGGATGAGACACACACGGCCAGCAGCCAGCGGTGCCGTTGACACGGATGATGACGATACAAGAAGGCGGCGCGGTCAGCGCCAGGCCCCGGCCGGGACGACAGGGCCGATGATCGCACGCGCGACGACAGCGTCGCGGACGCGCAGAGAGACAGACATGGGTGGCGTCCCCTGTCGGACCAGTGACACCGGCCCTGGCGCACGCGACGGACACGGCCCCGATCGCGGGCTCATCGGGTCAGTGCGGGGACACCTTGGCGTGCTGGGACTCGAGCAGCTCGATCAGCGGCTGGAACTCGTGCCGGTTGTGCTCGCTCATATGCATGAGAATACGATGAGCCTCGAGGATGCGCTGCTGAATCGCTTTCTCGTCGGCCTCGACGTGGGGCAGCTCAGCGAGCTCGGCTGGCTCGGTGAGTGGCGCCTCCACCAGGGTGAAGTAGCGCGCGAACCCCATCACGTCCAGCATGCGCCGCACGTCGGGATGCTCGGCCACGATCGTCGGCGGCTGCTCCAGCCGCCCACGTACCGCCAGCGCCACCTTGGCCAAAAAGCCCAGCGCCGTGGAGTCGACGTTGGTCGCCTCGCGCAGATCGACCATGACCGCACGCAGGCCCGGCAGATCCGCCAGCCGCTGCGCCTCGGCATCGAGCGTCGCGCACAGCGTCAGGCGGACATCGCCGCAGAGCTTGAGCACGAATACGCCCGAGTCGAAGGCCGCCTTGATTCGCCCTTCAATCATGCTCGAAACCACTCAGTGTCATCATGCTGAGATCATCCGGCAGTTGATCTCCCAGCGCCAATCCATCCTTCAGATCGTCGACGCGGGTACAACGTGTCACGCGACGCTCGAGTTCCTTGAGCCGCGCATCCAGTGAAGCCGCCGGCAGGCATTCGAGCACGCCGTCGGAACAGAACCAGAGCTGGAATCGCTCGGGTAATGGACAGCCATAGATGGGGTACTCGACATCCGGAAACAACCCCACCGGTGGCCCTTCTCCGCCCAGGTAGCTCGCCCCCTCCTCGCTGGCGAGGATCGGCATGGGCAGCTGAGCGCCGAGCGCATAGTGCAGAAAATGGCGCTCATGGTCCAGTACCCCGGCAAAGATCGTAGCGTGCTTGCCGATACCGGTCTCCAGCAGCTCGCGATTGAGCTCGCCCAGCCAGCGCGAGGGAAACGCTTCCGGCAGCAGCGTGCGCCACTGCGACAGCCAGCGGTTGCAGAGATACTTCAGCAGTACGGTGACGAACGCCGAGGAGGCACCGTGGCCGGCGACGTCGGCGAAGTAGAAGAAGCTGTAGCGCTCGTCGCAGCGCTGGAAATCGAGAAAATCTCCGGAGAGATAGAGCGAGGGCGCAAACCAGTAATCACAGCGCACGCCGCGATGGGTCATCCCCGGCGGCGGCAGCAGCTTGCGCTGCACGTGCCCGCCGGCGCGCTGATCCTCGCGCAGGATCTCCAGGTGTCGCTCGAGACGGTCGTTGAGCGACTGAAGCTCCGCGCGGCTCTCGTCGTGGGCGCGGGCCAGGCGGTCGAGATCGAGCGCGCGACACACCAGCCGACGCAGGATGTCGGCATGCGCCAGCGGCTCGACCAGATAGTCGATCAACCCGGCATCCATCGCCTTGTGCAGATCGCCGTCGCGGCGGCTTTCGCTGACCACGATGGTCGGCTGCCCCCGGCTCAGGGTCTGCCAGCCGTCGTGCGAGACCGCGCGCACGTGCGCCACGATCAGATCGCAGGCAACCGGCAGCGCCGCCAGGGAGTGCGCCGCCACCACGCGCGCATCCAGGCGGGCGATCTCGCCCACCAGCATCTCGCGCTCCCGCCCCGGCAGGTCGATCACGCCGATCACGGGCTCATCGCTCAGCGTTTTGGACACGGGGTCACTCGGCGAAGTCGTCTTCGCTGTAGTGGAAATCGTTGCCGAAGTCGCCGCTGGCGAAGGGGTCCTTGCCCGCCTTGCCGTTACTGATCAGGAATTGACGACGCTGCAGATAGGCATCGCGGATGAAGCTGTAGCGATCACCCTGGATCAGCGACTCCTGATCGAGCAGACTCGCGCGCAGATCGACGTAGCGCAGGAAGGTCAGACCGTAGCGTGTCTTGTCATCTTCGACATAGGTCACCGGATAGGTGTAGATATCGAGCGGCAGACCGCTGGTATCACGCACCGTGCTCGGGCCGAGTACGGGCAGCACCAGGTAGGGGCCGGAATCGACACCCCACACCGCCAGCGTCTGACCGAAGTCCTCCTCGTTCTCGTCGAGCCCCATGCGCGTGGCCGGGTCGAGCAGGCCACCGACCCCCAGGATGGTGTTGATGACGAAGCGGCCGGAGGCCGTCCCGGCATTGCCCCACTCCCACTGCAGCACGCTGTTGAAAGCGGTGCGGATCTCGCCGAGGTTGGAGAAGAAGTTGCCGACACTGTCACGCACGGGTTCGGGGGTGACCGCCTTGTAACCCTGGGCGACCGGCTTGAGCGCATAGCGATCGAGCGTGTCGTTGAACTGATAGACGCCACGGTTGAACCCTTCCCACGGATCCTGTGGGTTGCTGTTCTCACCGCTGGAGGCACAGCCCCCCAGCGCCAAAGCGACGGCGGCGCCGCTCAGCCAATGAATCGATTTCATCAACACGCATTCCCTTTACGCAGTATGACACTGCCCGCACTGTAGCCCGCGCCGAACGAACACACCACCCCCACATCGCCCTCCTCGAGGTCGTCGCGATGCAGATGCAGGGCGATGATCGACCCGGCCGAGCTGGTATTGGCGTAGCGGTCGAGGATGATCGGGGCCTCGCGCTCGCTCGCCTCGCGCCCCAGCACGCGCCGCGCGATCAGATCGTTCATGTGGCGATTGGCCTGGTGCAGCCACAGCCGAGTGACCGACTCGCCGGTCAGCGACTGACTCTCCAGATGCTCCAGGATAAGCTCCGCCACCAGCGGGCACACCTCCTTGAACACCTTGCGCCCCTCCTGCACGAACAGCTTGTCATCGGCGCTGCTGTCGGCTAGGCGGTTGAGGAAGCCGAAGTTATTGCGGATGGCGTTGGAGAAGCGCGTGGTCAGCCGCGTGCCGAGCACGGTGAAGTGCTCGCGCTCGCGGGCCAGATGATCCGCCTCCAGCAGCACTGCGGTGCAGGCGTCACCGAAGATGAAGTGGCTATCGCGATCGCGGAAATCGAGATGCGCCGAGCAGATCTCGGGGTTGACCACCAGCACCCGCTCGAGACTGCCGGCACGAATGGCGTTGGTCGCCATGTCGATGGCGAAGGTGGCACTGGAGCAGGCCACGTTCATGTCGAAGGCGTAGCCGCCGGCCCCCAGTGCCGCCTGCAGCTCGACCGCCACCGCCGGATACGGGCGCTGCAGGTTGGAGCAGGCGACGATGATCAGATCGAGCTGGTCGGCGCGAATGGCGGCCTGCTCGAGCGCCTGGCGTGCCGCCGCCAGACCCATCTCGGCCTGCAGCGAGAGCGCCGCGTTGTCACGCTCTTCGATCCGCGGACGCATCCGCGCGGGGTCGAGGATACCGCTCGCCTCCATGACGTAGCGGCTCTCGATGCCCGACGCCTTGAGGATGAACGCCTCGCTGGAGTGGGCCAGCGGATCGCGCTCACCGCGGGCGATGGCCTCGGCGTGGCGGGCGTTCTCGGTGTCCACCCAGGTATTGAAACTGGCGACCAGCGCCGCGTTGTCGATCGCCTCCGGCGGCGTGAACAGGCCCGTCGCCGTGATGACGGCTTGCGTCATGACTCACTCCTTATGCGGCGAAGGCCGCAGTCCCTCTCGATAGTGCGGCGAGCGCCGCGGTCCCTTCTCGATGGCGCGGCGAATGCCGCGCTCGCTCGGGATGACGCGGCAAGAACCACGCTCCCTGCCGATGTCGTGCGGCCAGCGCCGCTATCCATGTCGCTGTGACGACGAGCGCCGTCTGGCCCCTGCGCGCAGCGCCAATCTCTGCCACGCATGATACGCCGGGGGCGGGCACCGGGATGCAACGGCGTCATGGCGCCTGCCCGGTGATCTCGCGCCAGCGCCGCGCCAGGCGCTTCTCCGAGACACTCTCGAGTGTCCCCAGCTGCTGGGCGAACAGCGACACCCGAAACTCCTGCAGCCACCAGCCGAACTCGATCAGCTCGGCGGGTACGACGCCCTCGCGCTCGGCGGCCTGACGGCGGGCATCGAGTCGGCTCTCCCACTCCTGCACCTGCTGCATCGCGAGCTGATCACGACGGCGATCGCGTGGCGCCTTCTCGAGCCGAATCTCGGCGGCCTGCATGTAGCGCGGATAGTGTTCGAGCCAGGGACCGGCATCGCGCACGAAGCCCGGATAAACCAGGCGCTGCATCTGCGCCTTGAGGTCACTGTAGCTCAGGGCCAGGGCAAAACTGACGTTACCCTTGAGCTGCTTGGTCACTGCCAGATGCCCCTCCAGCGCCTTGTGCAGGTCGTCGAGCAGCCGCTCGGCGTAACCCACCAGGTCGCCCCGCCACTGCTCGATACGCGCATCGAAAGCCTCACTCGAGCGCGGCAGCGGGTCGGCAGCGACGGTTTGCGCCAGCACCGCATCGATCACGTCCTGGGTCAGCTGCTCACGGGTTCCCACCTTGGTGAACAGCAGCGCGCACGCCTTGAGCTGCGGCAGTTCCCGCTGCAGGTAGCGCAAAAGCTCCGGCAGGCGGCGGCGCGCCAGCGCCACCACGCCATCCCGGTGCGCTACGGCAGCGCGCTCGGCGTGGTCGAACCAGGCGATCTGGAGCGCATCGCCGACCGGCACCAGGGCCGGGTAGACCTCGACCTGGATACCCGCCTGGCGGCTGGTGCTGGAGTCGGGCAGCGGGGTCTGCGGCAGCGCCTCCAGGGTCTCGCTGGGGGCCGCCTGCTGCTGCGCCATGGCACGGGCACCGGCTGCCGCGGCGTCGCCGAAGCGCTCGCGCAGAGCGGCCAGGTCGCGCCCCTCGCCCAGCACCTGGCCCTCGTGATCGACCACCCGCAGATTCATCACCAGATGCGGTTCGAGCTGATCGAGCCGCCACGCCGAGGGCTCCAGACGGACCCCGGTCTTGACCCGCAGGAACTCGCCCAGGGCGGCCTCCACCGGACGCGCATCGGGCGTCAGCGTCTGCAGCGCCGCATCGACCCAGTCGGGGATCGGCACCACCTGACGCCGCAGCGTCTTGGGCAGCGCCTTGAGCAGCGCGATGCACTTGTCGCGCAAGAGCCCCGGCACCAGCCACGACAGCCGCCCCTCCGGCAGCTGGGCCAGCATGACCGCCGGCACGGTAAGGGTCACACCGTCGTCGCTCGCCCCCGGCGCAAAGTGATAGCTGAGCGGATAGCGTACGCCGTTGAAGACCAGCTCGTCGGGGTACTGCTCGACGCTGACATCGTCGGCCTCGCGCGCCATCAGCGCGGCCTTGTCGAGCTTCAGCAGCTCGGGTGTCTCGCGCTCGGCGCGCTTGCGCCAGGCTTCGAAGTCGCGCCCGCTGGCGACTTCGGCGGGGATCCGCTCGTCGTAGAATGCGAACAGCGTCTCCTCGTCGACCAGAATGTCACGCTTGCGCGCGCGATCCTCCAGCTCCTCGACCTCCGCCACCATCGCGCGGTTGTGGGCAAAGAATGCCGCGCGGGTTTCGTAGTCGCCCTCGACCAGCGCGCGCCGGATGAACAGCTCGCGCGCCTCCGCCGGCGCCACCTTGGCATAGTCGACGCGCCGGCCGCTGACGATCGGCAGCCCGAACAGGGTGACCTGCTCCAGCGCCACCACCTGGGCGCGCTTGCGCTCCCAGTGCGGGTCACTGTAGGCGCGCTTGACCAGATGCCCCGCCTGGGGCTCGATCCACTCCGGCTTGATGCGCGCGCAGTCACGGGCGAACAGCCGACTGGTCTCGACCAGCTCGCCGGCCATCACCCACTTGGGCGGCTTCTTGGCCAACCCCGAGGCGGGATGGAGCATGAACTTGCGATTGCGCGCGCCGAGGAATTCACGGCTCTCCGGCTGCAGCTGGCCGAGATGCGACAGCAGCCCGGCGAGCAGCGCCTGATGCAGGCGCGTTGCATCCACCCTAGGTGCGGCCTCCTCGCCCTCACCCGGCTGCATGGCACTGCTCGGTTCGAGCTTCATCTCGCGCACCAGCTGGCGCAGCTGGCGGTAGGTATCGTGCCACTCGCGCAGGCGCAGATAGCTCAGGTACTGGTCCCGGCACCAGCGTCGCAGCTGGCTGCCGGAAAGCTCGTCGCGGGCCGCCTCGAAGCCCTGCCACAGATTGAGCCAGGCCACGAAATCGGAATCGGGATCATCCCACTGACGATGCTTCTGGTCGGCGGCCTGGCGCTTCTCGGCCGGGCGCTCGCGCGGGTCCTGGGTGGCCAGCGCGCTGACCACGATCAGCGCCTCGCGCAGACAGCCGAACTGCTCGCCGGCCAGCACCATACGCCCCAGCCGCGGGTCGATCGGCAGCCGCGACAGGCGTCGCCCGATGTCGCTCAGGCGCTCGCCCGCGTCCACCGCGCCGAGTTCGAACAGCAGGCGGTAGCCATCCTTGACCACCCGCGGATCGGGGGCGTCGACGAAGGGGAAATCGAGCACCTCGCCGAGCTTGAGCGAGAGCATCGACAGGATCACCGCCGCCAGATTGGTGCGCTGGATCTCGGGCTCGGTGAACTCGGGCCGGGAGAGAAAATCCTCCTCGCTGTAGAGACGGATGCATACGCCCTCGGCGACGCGCCCGCAGCGTCCCTTGCGCTGATTGGCGCTGGCCTGGCTCACCGGCTCGATCGGCAGCCGCTGCACCTTGGCCCGGAAACTGTAACGGCTCATGCGCACCAGCCCCGGATCGATCACATAGCGGATGCCCGGCACCGTCAACGAGGTCTCGGCAACGTTGGTGGAGAGCACGATGCGACGCCCGGCGTGGCTCTGGAACACGCGGTTCTGCTCGGCGTTGGAGAGCCGCGCGTAGAGCGGCAGGATCTCGGTGCTCTTGAGTTCGAGCCGGCGCAGCAGGTCGGCGGTCTCGCGAATCTCGCGCTCCCCGGGCAGAAAGATCAGGATATCGCGTGGCCCCGAGTACCAGCGCTTGTCGCGCTCGATCTGCTCGATCTCCTCGACCGCCGCCACGATCCCCTCCTGCAGCGTCAGATCCTCCTCGTCGCGGGCCTCGCGCACCAGCGGACGGTAGTGCACCTCGACCGGGTAGGCACGCCCGGAGACCTCGACCACCGGCGCCGGGCGCGTCTCGCCATCGATCTCGCGGGCGAAGTGGCGCGACAGTCGGTCGACGTCGATAGTGGCGGAAGTAATGATGATCTTGAGATCGGGCCGGCGCGCACTGAGCCGCTTGAGATAGCCGAGCAGGAAGTCGATGTTGAGGCTGCGCTCGTGGGCCTCGTCGATGATGATCGCGTCGTAGCGCAGCAGGTCCGGGTCGTGCTGGGTCTCGGCCAGCAGAATGCCGTCGGTCATCAGCTTGACCAGGGTGGCGTCACCGCTCTGGTCGGTGAAGCGCACCTGATAGCCGACCTGCTCCCCCAACGGTACCTCGAGCTCCTCCGCCAGCCGGGTCGCCACCGAGCGCGCCGCCAGACGTCGCGGCTGGGTATGCCCGATCATGCCGCGCCGACCCAGGCCCAGCTCGAGACACAGCTTGGGTAACTGGGTGGTCTTGCCCGAACCGGTCTCGCCGGCCACCACCACTACCTGATGCTCACGCAGCGCCTCGAGGATCGTCTCGCGCCGCGCCGCCACCGGCAGCGACTCGGGATAATCAAGGGTGACGCGCTCTCGACGGCGGCGCTCGGCCTGCGCCTGGGAGGCGTCGATGCGGGCCTCGATCTCGCCCAGCGAGCGGTCGATCGGCTTGCCTTCGCGGGCGCGCCGCTCGAGCCGCGCCAGGCGCCCGCGCAGGGCGTGGGCATCGCGCAGCAAGCAGGCGTCTAGCCGCGCCTGCAGTTGGGTGAGAGCTTGGGAAGCGTTGGCAGCGGTGGCGCTCAAGAGATCCTCGACATCGACAGTCCGGTGGAGTTCGCCGAGAGACCACGGCGAACCCACCATTGTAGCGCCGAAACCGCACTAACTCACGTCGAGGACTTGCTACCCGAGACGGCGCCATCCGCGGCCTTGTCTCCGTCACGCAGCTCGCGCCGCAGCACCTTGCCGACATTGCTCTTGGGCAGCTCGTCGCGCAGCTCGACGAACTTGGGCACCTTGTAGCCGGTCAGCTCCTTCTTGCACCACTGGCGCAGCGCCTGGGGGTCGAGCCCCTCGTTTCGCGCCACCACGAACAGCTTGATCGCCTCGCCGCTATCTTCATCGGGCACGCCCACCGCAGCGGCTTCGAGCACGTCCGGGTGCCCCACGACCACCTCCTCGATCTCATTGGGATAGACGTTGAACCCCGAGACCAGAATCATGTCCTTCTTGCGGTCGACGATCTTGACGTAGCCATCCTCCTGCACCACCGCCATGTCACCGGTGCGCAGCCAGCCATCGTCACTGAGCGTCTTGGCGGTATCCTCCGGGCGATTCCAGTAGCCCTTCATCACCTGCGGCCCCTTGATGCACAGCTCGCCACTCTCCCCTGGTGGCAGCGCGCGCCCTTCGTCATCGACCACCCGCACTTCGGTGCCCGCTACGGGGCGGCCGATAGTGCCGATCTGCGCCGCATCGGGCGGATTGACCAGAGCGATCGGCGAGGTCTCGGTCAAGCCGTAGCCTTCGACGATGCCGTTGCCGGTCACCTCCTGCCAGCGCTTGGCGGCGGCCTGGGTCAACGCCATGCCGCCGGAGATGGTGAACTTGAGTCGCGAGAAGTCGATCGCCTTGAAGTCGTCGCGCTGGCACAGGGCGTTGAACAGCGTGTTGAGACCGACGAAGACGCTGAACGGTGTCTGGGAGAGCGTCTTGACGAAGCCGGCGATGTCCCTCGGGTTGGGAATCAGCACATTGTGCTGGCCGGTGGTCATCGCATACAGGCAGTTCACCGTGAAGGTGTAGATGTGGTAGCAAGGCAGCGGCGCGATGATCGTCTCGCAGCCGTTCTCCAGGGTATCGCCGAGCAGTTGCTGGGTCTGCAGCATGTTGGCAATCAGATTGCGGTGCGTCAGCATCGCGCCCTTGGCCACCCCGGTGGTGCCGCCGGTGTACTGCAGCACGGCGATCTCGTCGTCCTTCCCCGACGCAACCGTGGCCGTACGCTCGCCAGCGGCCAGGGTGCGGCGAAAATCGACCGCCTGAGGCAACGCATAGGCTGGCACCATCTTCTTGACCCGGCGCACCACGAAGTTGATCAGCGGACGTTTGGGCCAGTCGTGGAGGTCGCCCATCTCGGTCACCACCACGTGGCGAATCTCGGTCTGAGCGAGCACGTTCTCGAGCTTCTGGGCCATGTTGGCCAGCACTACGATCGCCTTGGCCCCGGCATCACGGAACTGGTGGCGCATCTCGCGCTCGGTGTAGAGCGGGTTGGTGTTGACGATCACCAGCCCGGCGCGCAGCGCGCCGAACACCGCCACCGGGAACTGCAGCACGTTGGGCAACTGGATGGCGATACGATCGCCGGGTTCGAGATCGGTATGGGCTTGCAGCCAGGCGGCGAAGCGATCGGCAAGGCGATCGACATCGGCATAGCTCAGCGTCTTGCCCATACAGGTGAACGCCGGTTTGTCGGCGTAGCGACGACACGCATCGGCGATGATGTCGTTGATCGAATGAAAAGCCTCGAGACCCGTCAGGGGCACTCCGGACTCGACGTAAGCGTTCGCGCTGTCACCCATGGGATCTCCTTGATTAGGCTTGAATAACTCCCCTTATATCAGGTTCCCTGCGCCCCGGCGCTGCCACCAAGGTGGTAATCGCAACTTCACCTTTACAGAGAAGGCTCCGAGCGCCGCGCCCGGCGCCTCCGGCTGGCGGCGCGGCGCCAGCGTTCGAGCAGCAGCAACAACACCAGCAGCGCGATCACGATCCAGGTGACCGGCCGCTGGGCATAGCGCTCGACATAAGGACGCGCGACCTGCCAGCCCTCGCGCGCCTTGGCCACGGCGGCATCGGCCATCTGCGACGCCGACAGCCCGTCGGTGAAGCTGTCGTCGCTGCCACTGCCGAGGCTATCGTCCTGCTCACGCTGCTGGCTCTTGACCGCACGCGACAGATCCGCGCCGGTCAGCCCCACCCCGGCCTCGGGGTTCAGGCGCACGATGGGCAGATCGAAGTGCCAGGTGCGACCGTCGAGATCGGCCTCGGCGGAGATGGTCACCGGCAGCGAGGCGTTGGGGTCGGTGCGCGGCACCTCGATCGCCCAGGTGCGCGCATCGAGGCGCTGGACCGCCAGCGGGCTACCGGTGAGTTCGGCGCTGAGCCGGGTGTTATCGGCGTTGAGGTCGGGATGATTGGCGCGGATCACGATCCGCGAGCCGTCCTGGCTGAGCTCGGCGCTCAGGGCTGCGACCACGTTGACCGTCTGCACCCGCTGGCGAATCAGGCGCTCGCTGCGCGCGGTGATCACCAGGCGCGCATTGCCCAACTGCTCCGCACCGGGCAGCTCACCGCGGAAATGCCCCGCCTGGGGCGAGAGCGTGGTCTGCGCCAGCAGATTGCCGTCGAGGTCGCGCAGTTCGGCGCGTACCGCGAGCCCGGCAGGCAGCGCATCCCCCTCCAGACGCTGGCCCTGGGCTTCCAGCCACACGTCCAGCGGCGTGGCAAAGCCGCGGTAGAGTGTTGCCGGCAGCGCGGTGCTGCGCAGCGCGATATCGGCCTGGATACCGACCCGGCTGTCGTCGCCGATGGCGCCCTCGATGCGCCACTCGCCGGGCATCGGATCGGGTACCTTGATCAGATCGTAGCGATCGCTGCTCTGCCACTCGACCCGCCCGGGGTGATCGTCGCGTGAGTAGCGCTGGCCGTCGGGGCCGATCAGTACCGGCGAGCCGGCATCCGGGGCGTGGAACAGCAGCGCGTTGAAGGCCTGGATATCGTCATCGATGGTGAAGCGCTGTTGCGCGTCGATGGGTACCTGGTCACCCGGCAGGATGCGGTCGAGCACGTCGAGGAAAGCGCGCAGCAGCTGATCCGGAGTGTCGGCCACCGCCGCCAGCCCGCCGGTGGTCTGCGCCACCTGCTCGAGCAGCGGCAGGTCGACGTTGCGCGAGAGCGCGATCAGATGGACGGTCACGCCCTCGGCGGCCAGCTCGGGAGCAAGCTGGGTAATGACCCGCTGTCGCGAGGCCGCGTCCTGCGCACGCTTGTCGCCGCCAGTGGCGGGCAGATCGATCATGCCATCGGTGAGCAGGATCAGATGGCGGTTGGGCCCCTGCGGCGGTGCCGCGGCGGCGCGAGTCAGGGCACGCTCGATATCGGTGAACTGCTGATAGTCGGTGAGCTGCGGCATCAACCGGCTCACCCGCTGACGCCAGGCGTCATCGACCCCGGCATCGGGAACCGGGTTGGCCACGGTGGTACCGAAGGTCCAGATGGAGCCGCGTGCCTCCTGCGGCAGCAGGATCGCGGCAAGATCCAGCGCGTTGGCGCGCAGGTTGCTGGGATCGTTCTGCTTCATGCTGCCGGAGACATCGACCACGATCCTGACGTCCGGCGCCGTCTGCGCCAGCACCCAGCCCGGCAGCAGACCGAGCAGACACACCAGCCATACTCTCAACGCACGCATGCCGCGCTTCCTTCTTGCCGCCCGGCTCCGGCGCTCGAGTGCGCGCGAAGCCCTGTCCAAAAAAACTTCCGGCGCCACGCTGCCCCGGCCGCTCACTCAAGAAGCCCCGCGGGCGCGGGCCAGCTCAGCCGACCACCGGTTCGCGGCGGCCATTCCCCTTGCCGCGCTCACCCGCTCCTGTAGCGGCGTCACCACGGGTCCTGGCGCTGGCACCCTCACGCGATCTGCCACCGCGGCCGCCGGAGCGGTCGTCGTCACCGCCGCGACGGCGCAGCTTGCGCCACGCCAGCACGCCGACACCGGCACCGAGTGCCGATCCCAGCAGCAACAACGGCAGCGCGCCGAAGACCTGGCTGCCGTCGTGTTGCAGCACGCCCACCGCCATCACCACGATGGCCGGAGCCAGACCGGAGTATGTCTCACCCGGCTGCAGCAGCGGCAGCGTGAAGGGGGCGACCATCCACAGCGCACCGGCGACCACGCCGACCAGTACCAGACGCGGCAACAAAGGCAACAGCCGCACCCCCAGATAGCCGGTGACCAGGACCACACAGGAGAGGGCGGCGTAGCTCAGCCACAGCTGCGGCAGGGAATCGGAAAACAGCATGATGACGACTCTCGATTCGAACGGTTTGGGACATGGTACACTTCCCGCCTGGAAAGCACAGCCGCCCGGGGTCCGTGCCAGAGGGTCGGGTCGCGGCGGCGTTCTCGCCATGCGACTTACCCATCCGAGCAGCCCGTAGCCTATGCCCCGTGCCCAGACCCCCGAGCCGTCCCCTGTCAGCCACTTCCGCCGTGACGACGATCCCGCCTGGCACTGGCTGGAGTCGCGTGACGACCCTCAGGTGAAGGCCTTCCTGCGCGCTGCCAATCGCCAGAGCGATCGCTTCTTCACGCCATTGAAGCCACTCGAAGATGCGCTCTACGACGGCCATCTGGCACGCCGCGAACTCGCCGTCACAGGGCTGCCGACCACGCTGGACCACTACCGCTACTGGAGCGAGACGGCCGCCGACGCCGACTACCCGCGCTGGTGGCGCCAGGCATGCCAGGGTGACACCGCCCCCGAACTGATCCTCGATCTGCAGGCGCGGGCTGCCGACCACGACTTCCTCGAGCTCGGCGACATGGCGCTCTCTCCCGACGAGGGTTGGCTGGCCTGGACCGAGGACGTCAGCGGCAATGAATTCTTCGATCTCTATCTCAAGCAGCTGCCGGATGGCGAGCCGCGCCGACTGCGTCGGCGTCTGGGCCCGGAACTGCTGTGGGCGGAGGACAATCGCACCCTGCTCTTCACCCGCTACGACGCTACCCAGCGCCCCGCCAGCGTGTGGCGGCTGTGCGTGGAGAGCGACCGCTGCGCCAAGCTGTTCGAGGAGCCGGACGTCGAGTTCTGGGTCGGCGTGGGCAAGACCCGCTCACGCCAGTGGCTAGTGATCGAGACCGCCTCCAAGGATACCGCCGAGTGCCATCTGATCCCTGCCGCCGAGCCCGAGCGCGCGCCGCGCTGCGTGCGCCCGCGCGCGAGCGGCATCGAGTACGGTATCGACCACCGCGGCGACACCTTCTATGTGCTGCACAACCGCGATGCCGCCCACTTCCGCCTCGATACCGCCCCGGTGACCGCGCCCGACCAGTGGCAGCCGCTGGTCGAGCACCGCGAGGATGTCACCCTCGAGGGCGTCGACGCCTTCGCCTGGGGGCTGATACTCACCGAGCGCGATCACCACGAGGCGCAGGTCTATCTGCGCGCGATCGAGCTGGCGCCGGACGCTGATAGCGGCGATGCCGCGGGCGTACCCGGCTATCGTCTGCCACTGCCGGAGGCGCCGTGCAGCCTGGCGCTGGGCGACACGCCGGACTTTCACGCCCGCCGCCTGCGCCTGCGCGAGGAGTCGTTCACCCTCCCCGTGCGCTGGGTCGAGCACGATCTCGACAGCGGCGAGCAGCACCTGCTCAAGAGCCAGACGCTGCATGGCGACCTGCAGCCGGCGCAGCTGACCTGCCGTCGCCTGTGGGCAAAGGGTCACGACGGCGAGCGCATCCCGGTCTCGTTGGTCGCCCGCGCCGACCTGCTGGGGCAGGCCCCGATGCCGACCCTGCTCTACGGCTACGGCGCCTACGGCGAAGTGCTCGACCCCTGGTTCTCGGTGGCTCGGCTCGAGCTGCTGGCACGCGGCGTCGCCTTCGCCGTGGCTCACGTGCGCGGCGGCGGCGACCGCGGCGAGCCGTGGTACCTGGCCGGCAAGCTGGAGCACAAGGAGAACAGCTTCCGCGACTTCCTCGCCGCACGCCACGCCCTGGTCGATTCAGGCCTTGCCGCCCCCGACCGCATCGCCGCCTACGGTGCCAGCGCCGGCGGTCTGCTGGTCGGCGCCAGTCTCAACCTGGAGCCGACCGCGTTCTGCGCCGCGGTGCTCGACGTGCCCTTCGTCGATGTGCTGCGCACCATGGAGAACCCTGACCTGCCGCTGACCACGGCGGAGTACACCGAGTGGGGCAACCCCGACGAGCCCGCGGCGCGCCGGCGCATTCGCGACTACTCGCCGCTGGACAACCTGACCCCGCAGCCCTACCCCAGCGTTCTGCTGCAAGGCAGCTGGCATGACTCGCGAGTGCCCTACTGGGAACCGGCCAAGCTCTATGCGCGCATGACCGAACTCGACAGCGCCCGCGGCCCGGTACTGTTGCGAACCGATATGGCGGCCGGCCACGGCGGTGCCTCCGGGCGTTTCAAGGCGTGGCGCGACAACGCGCGCCAGGACGCCTTCCTGCTGTGGGCACTGGGCGTCGCCGAGCCGCAGGCGACAATGCGCGAGGCACAGCAGAAAAGCGAGTGAGACGTGTGCGGCCGGCGACCTGGGCCGGCCGCAGCGAGCGTCAGTCGGTGGCCACGATGACCGGTCCGCTGACGAGCAGGCGGGCAAAAAAGATGGGGGTCAGTCGCGCAGCGGCAGGATATCGATGATATGCGCTTCGTAGTCCACCTCGTCGACCTCGCGCTCACTGACCGCGAAGTGGCGTACGCTCATGCCGCGATCGTGCATGCGCCGATCGCTGCCGCTGCGCAGCGGATGCCAGCTGGCCAGCTTGCGTCCTTCGGACAGGCGGCGATAAGCGCAGCTGTGCGGCAGCCAGTGAAACTCGTCGAGATTGGCCAGACTGAGCTGAGTGCACTCCGGCACCCGCTCGAAGCGGTGGGCGTAGTCGCCGCAGCGGCAGCTGTCGATATCGAGCAGGCGACAGGCGACATTGAGCGTGGCCACGTCGCCACTCTCCGGGTGCTCCATCTTGACCAGACAGCACTTGCCGCAGCCGTCGCACAGTGCCTCCCACTCCTGCGGGGTCAGCTCCTCGAGCGTGAACCGCTCCCAGAATCGCTCACGCATGGGGCGTCTCGTCGGTGTCGCGCGGGGTGAACAGATCGAGCAGATAGCCCTCCTTGGCCGGCGGCATCTGCAGATAGAAACCCTGGGCGCGGATCGCCGCCATCACCTGATGCACATCGACCCTGGCCAGCGGCCGCTCGGCACGTAGTAATAGCGTCATCACCGGAATCGGACGGCCGAAGCGCTCGCGCAGCGCCTCCGGCACCGCCGCCATGCCCCGCGCCTTGTCGAGATAGAGATACATCTCATCGAGACGCGGGCTCTTGACCACTTCGCACAGCAGGCGCTGCTCGCTGCCGCTCATGCCGTCCCCTCCAGCGCGTCGAGGGCGGCGCGCCAGGACGCCGCCAGGCACTCGCCGCGCCAGCCACCGGGCAGCGGCAGCGCCTGCCCGCCGAGGTGCGCCGCCGCGATCGTCTCCATCTCGGCGCGGCTGGAGAGCCGCTCCGGCGCCAGCCCCAGCGCCGCGGCACGCTCGCCGACCACCTGCTTGAGCGCTTTCATGCGCCGCTTGAAGGCCGGTGCAGTGGGCACCGGCGGCGGTGTCGGCAGCGCGGCCTCGTCGGCGTGCTGCGCCTGCTTGATCAGGTCCAGCAGCGTATCTCCTTCGCGCTTGACCAGCGCCGGCGTCACGCCGTCGACCGCCGCCAGCTCAAATCGGTTGGCGGGCATCGACTCGGCGATCGCCAGCAGCAACCCATCCTTGGCCAGCCAGCCGCGCGGGGAGTCGCGACGCCGCACCTCGGCCTCGCGCCAGCGGGTCAGCAGGCGGTAGGCCTCGACCTGACGCGGCGTCAACCGCCACAGCTGACGCTGGCGCAGATACCAGCGCTCGCCGGCATTGACGTCGCGTCCGGCGCCGAGCGCGGCACACTCCTCGTACAGCCACGCAAGCCGCCCCTGCGCTTCCAGTGCCTGGCGCTGCTGGGCCCAGATCTCGGGCAGGAAGTAGACGTCGAGCGCCGCGTAATCGAGCTGCGCCGCACTCAGCGGACGCTCGAGCCAGTTGGAGCGGGTCTCCTCCTTGGGCAGATCGACCCCACAGCGCGCCTGTACCAGCCCGCGATAACCGATCGCCGCCGACTCGCCCAGCAGCGACTCGGCGACCTGGGTGTCGATGAGCGGTGCGATCTCGACTCCGGCCCACAGCGCGAGCACCTCGAGATCCTCGCTGCAAGCGTGGATCAGTTTGGGCGCACCGCCGGCGAGCAGCGCGCGCAACGCAGCGTCCGCCGCCACCGCCTGGGGGTCGATGAGATAGATACGCTCGCCGGCGCTGAGCTGCACCAGCGCCGGCACCGGGTAGAAGCTGGTCTCACGGAAGAACTCCGTGTCCAGCGCCAGCACCTCGGCGTCGGCCAGGGCGGCACAGGCGGCAGCGAGGCCCGCCGGCGTATCGATCCATTCAATGGGCGTGTCGACAGTCATTCGAACTCTTTCATGGTTGAGCGCGTCACGGCCATGGCCGCGTCACGTTGGAAAACGCTTGATGGTGCAAGGTGCGGCGTGAGGCGAAACCCCGCCACCATCATGGCAGCAACGGCAGACGGGTCGCGCAGGATGCGAGTCACTCGCGGGCGAAGGGCTGGCGCCCGAGGAAGGCGCGACTCAGCGTGCCGCCATCGACATACTCGAGCTCTCCCCCCATGGGTACACCGTAAGCCAGGCGCGAGAGCTTGGCCGCCTGACCGACCAGATGTTCGGCGATATAGTGCGCGGTTGCCTCACCCTCGACCGTAGGGTTGGTGGCGAGGATCACCTCGTCGACCGTCTCTGCCGCCAGCCGCGCTTCCAGCTGATCGAGTCCGATATCGTCGGGACCGATGCCGTCGAGCGGCGAGAGATGGCCATGCAGCACGAAGTACTGGCCGCGATAGCCGCCGGCCTGTTCGATCGCCAGCATATCGGCCGGCGATTCGACCACGCACAGCAGCCGCGCGTCGCGTCGTGCGTCCTGGCACACGCCGCACAGCGTCTCCTCGGTCAGGGTACGGCAGCGCTCGCAGTAGCCGACCGACTCCACGGCTTCCACCAGGGCTTCGGCCAGCCGACGGCCGCCCTCACGGTCGCGTTCGAGCAGATGCAGCGCCATGCGCTGGGCAGTCTTGGGCCCGACGCCAGGCAGCACGCGCAGGCTCTCCAGCAGCTGTTCGACCAGCGGCGAAAAGCTCATCAGAACGGCAGCTTCATGCCCGGCGGCAGATTGAGGCCGGAAGAGACCTCTTCCATGCGCGACTTGGATTGGCTCTCCACCTTGCGCGAGGCGTCATTGACCGCGGCGGCGAGCAGGTCCTCGAGCAGCTCCTTGTCCTCCTGCATCAGCGAGGGGTCGATCTCGACCCGGCTGACGTCATGCCGACCATTCATGGTGACCTTGATCATGCCGGCGCCAGCTTCGCCCGAGACTTCCATCTGAGCGATCTCTTCCTGCACCTTCTGCATCTTTTCCTGCATTTCCTGGGCCTGCTTCATCAGGTTGCCCATGCCACCTTTGAACATCTCGCACTCCTTGGAACGACGATTGAATCGATTGAAACGGAAAATGTCGGGCTTCACCGGCAACTACGCCCGCGACCGTGGTCGGTCAAGAGGTCAGGCGCGGTCGCTGGTCACGCTCTCTTCCAGCAGACGGGCACCGAAGCGCGACTCCAGCTCCTGAACGTGCGGGTCACCGCGCAGCGCTTCAACGGCCTGCGCGTGACGCTCACGCGCTTCACGGTCGCGCTTGTCACGGGCGGTCTCCAGGCGACCGTCGAGCGGGCCCACCTCGATCGCCACGCGCCGCGAGAAACCCTGCGCCGCGAGCGCCTTGGTGATGCGCTCGACGTGCATCTCGGAAAGGATCGCCGACTGCCCGGGATCGAGCGTCAGCGCCAGGGTCTGGCCATCGTCCTGGGTCACCACGCAGTGGGCGGCGAGATTACGCGTCAGACCGCCGATCTCCAGCGCATCGAATCGCTCGAGCCAGGCCGCGTGGGTCAGATGCTCACCCGCCGCCGCAGGTGCCATGGGCGCCGCGGCGCTGGCCGACAGGCTCTCGTCGTCGACCTCTTGCGCCGCCGGTGCAGCGGGTGCCGCCGCGGACTGCCAGTCGGCATAGGCCGCTTCGGCGGCGGCCTGGTCCTGGGCCAGATCGGCATCGTCGAAGCCGGGATCGGCGTCCCAGGCGCCATCTAGGGATTCGGCCGCTGCGGCAACTGGCGCTTCGGGCTCGTGCGCGGCCGGCGGCATCGGCTGCTGCCCCCCAGCGGTCGGGGTCGGGGCCGCCGAAGCGTCGGCCGCTACCGGGGCCGCTGAATCGACGGCGGATGGCGCAGCGGATGGCGCTGAGTCGACCGCCCAGGGCGGTGTATCCGCCGCCGGCGCTTGCTGAGGCGCCGCCGCGGCGGGCTCGGCAGTCGGCGCTGCCTGCATGCCAGACGCAGCGCCCGAGGGCGGCGACACGGATGTCTCGGGCGCTGACTCCACGCCCGGCGTCGGGGGCGAGGAGTCTACGCCCGACGGCGCAGCAGCCGGCGTGGATTCGACCGCCCAAGGCGGCGTGTCCGTCACCGGAGCCTGCTGGGGCGCCGCGGCGGGCTCGGCAGAAGCCGGCGCCTGCGCCGGGTGCGCAGCGGTCGGTGCTGATGCTTCCCCCCAGGGCGGCGCGTCCGCTACCGGAGCCTGCTGGGGCGCCGCGGCGGCGGTCTCGGCGGCTGCCGGCGTCTGCGCCTGGGGGGCGGGAGCCGCTGACACGACGCTCTGAGCTGGACCGGCTGAATCGGCGCTCGACGCCGAGGGTACCGCAGCCGGCTGCGCATCAGCGGGCGCGCTCGATGCCCGTGTCGGCTGCTCGCCGCGCAGCGGCAGATCAGTCTGCGGCGGCGTCGGCACCCCCTGGGGGCGGAAGGCCAGCATGCGCAGCAGGGTCATCTCCAGGGCGGTGCGAGTATCCGGTGCGCTATCGATATCGCCGCGCCCCTGCAGTGCGATCTGGTAATAGAGCTGGACGTCTTCGGCGGTGAAGCGCGAGGCCAGTGCCAGCAGCTGATCACGATCACCGTGGCCGTTGTCGAGGGCGCTGGGCACCATCTGGGCGATGGCGAGGCGGTGCATCAACCCGGCGATCTCGTCGAGAATCCCGGCGAAGTCGGGCCCCTGCTCGGCCAGCGCGGCGACTTCGGCCAAGAGCCGCTCGGCGTCCACCTCGGCCAGCGCTTCGGCCAGCGCCAGCAGATGCGCGTGATCGAGCGTCCCCAGCATCGCCGCGACGTCGTCGCGCCGGATCTCGCCCTGGCCGAAGGCGATCGCCTGATCGGTAAGACTCATGGCATCGCGCATCGAACCGTCGGCGGCTTTACCCAGCAGCCACAGCGCCGGCGGCTCGAACGCTACCCGCTCCGCCTCGAGCACCCGGGTCAGATGCTCGACCACTCGCTCCGGCGGCATGTTCTTGAGCGTGAACTGCAGACAGCGCGACAGCACCGTGACCGGCAGCTTCTGCGGATCGGTGGTGGCGAGCAGAAACTTCACATGCGGCGGTGGCTCTTCCAGCGTTTTCAACAGGGCGTTGAAACTGTGGGTAGAGAGCATGTGCACTTCGTCGATCAGGTAGACCTTGAAGCGCCCCTGGGTCGGCGCGTACTGGACGTTGTCGAGCAGCTCGCGGGTATCCTCGACCTTGGTCCGCGAAGCGGCATCGACCTCGATCAGATCGACGAAGCGGCCATCGTCGATATCGCGACAGGTCTGGCAGACGCCGCAGGGCTTCGACCCCACGCCCTGCTCGCAGTTGAGACACTTGGCGAGAATCCGCGCCAGGGTCGTCTTGCCGACCCCGCGTGTCCCGGTGAATAGATAGGCGTGGTGCAGCCGCCCCTGGTCGAGTGCGTTGACCAGAGCCCGACTGACATGTTCCTGCCCGACCAGCTCGTGGAAGGTGCGAGGACGCCATTTACGGGCCAATACCTGATAACTCATGCGACGCGGAATTCCTTGGGGCTGGGCGACACCCTCTCCCGGGTGGCCCGGCCACGCCGGACAGTGGCGCGGCCAGCTTCGGGGAGCGGCGATGATCGCGCCATTCTAGCAGGATCGAACGAAGGGTGACGAGGCAACCGCTGCCCCAACGAGCATCGGCTCACCGGCCAGACGCCGCACCGGCGCGACCGCCCCATAGACACCAATGGTCGAACGACAGGCGCGCAGAACACACATACGGTTAGCGAGCGGCTTGGCAGAAACGATGCGGAGAGAACAGAGGCTAAAACGGTAGGAGCGAGAAGACGCGGGCCAGCAGGACGCAGGCCGGATAGCACAAAGCCTAGACAGGCCGGATAGCACAAAGCCTAGAAATGGAGGCGGCCCCGACCAGCCACATCCCGGCACACGCGGCCACCACTACCGTTGCTCCCTTCCGGGCCTGGCGGGGTTTGCGGTTTAGCGTTGCGGGAGGACCGGCAAGGGCCACCATAAACGCGATGCTCGGCGCTGTTTCGACATCGATCATATCGCGATCGAATTGTCTCATCACCAATCATCGTTGCAGACGATTGCCAATCGACTCTTACGGCTTGCAGTGCTTGGCTCTCGTCTTGCCGCTGACCAACAACCTTAAGTACATCAAGATGTTGTCGAGCGGCGCAAACTATACCAGCGTCTCGAGCCGGCGGCAACCAATGCGCGTGAATCCCTTTTTCTGCACGCGCTTGAACGACAACGCCCCGGTGACCGGCACCGGGGCGTGATAGAGGCACCACCAACGGCGTCAGTCGCCGATCTTGGCCTTGGCCGCCTGCATGCGCTTGCGCAGGATCGGCCCGACGATCACCGGCATCAGCAGCCCGATGATCGCCACCAGCCACAGCCCGATCGACAGCCCGCTACTCCACAGGATCGACCAGTCGCCGTCGGAGATCTGCATCGCATGACGCAGGTTCTTCTCCATCTCCGGCCCCAGCAGCAGCCCCAGGATCACCGGTACCAGCGGAATCTCCAGCTTGCGCAGGATATAGCCGGCGACGCCGAAGGCAATCATGAAGTAGAGATCGAAGGTCGAGTGGCTGATCGAGTAGATGCCGACGAACGCGACCATGGTCACGATCGGCAGCAAATACATCGGCGGCACCGAGAGGATCTTCACGAACACCCCGACCAGCGGAATGTTGAGCAGCAGCAGCATGAAGTTGCCCACCAGCAGCGCAGCGATGACACCCCACACCAGGTCAGCATTCTGGGTGAACATCAGTGGCCCGGGGGTGATGTTGAGCGACACCAGCATCGCCAGCAGCACCGCGGTGGTGCCACTACCCGGCACGCCCAGAGTCAGCATGGGCACCAGCGCACCGCTGGAAGCGCCATTGTTGCCCGCCTCGGGCGCCGCCACGCCGCGCGGATCGCCCTCGCCGAAGTAGCCCTTCTTGCCCAGGATCTTCTTCTCCAGGGTGTAGGTGATGAAGCTGCCCAGCGATGCCCCGGCGCCCGGCAGCACCCCGGCGATGAAGCCCAGCACCCCGCCGCGCACGGTGGTCGGGAAGATCGAAGTGATATCGCGCCAGTTGAGCTTGAGCGGATTGATCTTGATCATCTCGCGCCCCTTGCCGGCCTTCTCCTCGATGAAGAACAGCAACTCGGAGACCGCGAACAGACCCACGATGGCGATGATGAAGTCGACCCCTTCGTAGAGCTCCAGCACGTTGAAGGTGTAGCGCTGAGTGCCGGTGGAGAGATCGATCCCCACGGTGGCGATGATCAACCCGATGGCCGCAGCCATCAGCGTCTTCATCGGGTTCTTGCCGGTGATACCGCCCAGGGTGGCGAAGGCCAGCACGAACAGAGCGAAGTACTCCGCCGGGCCGAAGGTCAGCGCAAAGCGTGCCAGCAGCGGCGCCAGCAAGATCAGGCCAACGGTGGCGATCAGACTGCCCATGAAAGAGGCAATGGCGGAGATCGCCAGGGCCTCGGCAGCCTTGCCCTTGCGCGCCATCGGATAACCGTCGAGACAGGTCATCATCGCCGGCTCGTCGCCGGGAATGTTGAGCAGGATCGACGAGATGCGCCCGCCGTACATCGCCCCAGCATAGACCGCGGTGAGCATGATCAGCGCGGTCTCGGGCTTGAGCCCCAGTGTGAAGGCGAGCGGGATCAGAATCGCCACGCCGTTGGCCGGGCCGAGCCCGGGCAGCGCGCCGATCAGGGTGCCGATGAAGCAGCCCATCAGCGCGAACATCAAATTCTCTGGCTGCAGCGCGACGCCGAAGCCGAGCGACAGGTAGTGCAGCGTATCCATCAGTTCAGCTCCAGCAGGCCCAGCGGCAGCGGCAGTTCGAGGCCGTAGGTGAACAGCACGAAGACCACGGCGCCGCTGATCAACCCGGTGAGATAGGCCTTGAGCGGCTTGGCGCCCATGCGCCAGCACAGCGTGCCGACCGCCAGCATGGTGGCGAGGATGAAGCCGAGCGGCTCCAGCAGCAGCGCGTAGAGGACGAGCACCACCACCGCGATGCCCAGCTCGGCGAAGGTACGCAGCGCCGGCCAGTGGTTATCGGAGTCGGGCTTGACGATCATATAGAGACTGCAGATCGCCAGCACCACCCCCAGGATCTTGGGAAACGTCTCGGGCCCGACGGCTTCCGATCCCCCGAAGGGGACCGGAAACTGGGTAGCGCCGTAGAAATAGGCCACGGCGATGACCAGCATGACCAGGCCGAAGACGCGGTCATTGAGCTTGCTCATTGAATCAGCCCGATTTCCTTGGACAGCGCCTGGATGTCCTGGATCTGCTGCTTGACGAAGGCCTGGAACTCATCCGACTTGGGGTGGAACGGCATCAGACCGTTGCTGGCCATGACTTTCTTCCACTGGTCGCTGGCGTAGAGCTTGTCCATGGCGTCGACCCAGTACTGCTTGGCGTCGTCGTCGATGCCCGCCGGCATGTAGAAACCGCGCCAGTTGGGGCCGACCGCGTCGATGCCCTGCTCCTTGGCGGTGGGAATGCTGGAGAGATCACCCGGCAGGCGTTCATCGGAGAGCACCGCCAGCACGCGCAGGTCGCCGGACTTCAGGAAACCCTGGGTCTCGGTGACATCACCGGTGAAGGCGTCGACGTGGCCGCCGATGACCTGGGTCATCGCTTCGCCGCCGTTGTTGTAGGAGAGATAGGGGATGCGCGGCAGGTTCTCGACCCCAGCCGCCTTGGCCGCGATCAGTACCTTGAGATGGTCCCAGCCGCCGTTGGCGCTACCGCCGGCGAACTTGACCGCCCGCGGGTCCTTCTTCATCGCGTCCATCAGCTCGTTGAGGTTGTGGTAAGGCGAGTCCTTGGAGACCGCGATCACCCCGTAGTCGGCGCCCACGGCCCCGATCCAGTTGACCATGTCGGCGTTCATGCCCGGGAACTGACCCTGGGCGAGACGCGTGGTGGTGGCGGTGGAGGCGGCCACCAGCAGCTGGTCGTCACCCTTGCGCTTGCTCACGGTGTGGGCAAACGCCACGCCGCCGCCGGCACCGGCCATGTTGATGGTCTGGACGCTGGCCGGCACCAGCTTGAGCTCCTCGAGGACGTTGCCCACGCTGCGGCAAGTGAAGTCCCAGCCGCCACCCGGATCGGAGGGCGCGATACATTCGACCTTGCCCGAGGGCTGAAACGCCATGGCGCTGGAGGCGACAAGCGTCAGGGCAGCGGCCGCGACCCATTTCAAGGATTTGGAGGAAATCATGGCTTCTCCTTTGTTGTCATGAAACCTGTGTTGTCATGAAACCTGTGTTGTCATGAAGCAGACATCGTCATGCAACGGGTCGCGCTGCCGTGGAGCAGCACGCCCAGCGTGACGCGAGCGAAGCGGAGCGAGCCAACCTTACAATTCTGTAAGGCAGAACCCTGTTCCCGTAGGCGGAATTTAGGCGCCGCGCTTTTACGCGGTCAACGGCCCAGCGGCAAATGCCAACTAAAGTTGAATGCGCCTCCTCCACGATCGTTTACAATCGCGCCACCGCCCGGAGACTCACCGCCGCCGCCCGCAGGAGCCGCTGCCATGCCGCCGACACTGCTACTGGTCGAGGACGACCCGCTGCTGGCCGATACTCTCGTCGCGACCTTGGCCACGCCTGCACAGCAGGTCGAACACATCGCCGATGGCGGGGTCGCTGCGGCACGCCTTTGCGAACCCCACGCCTATGCGCTGGTGCTGCTCGACCTCAACCTGCCCACGCGCAGTGGCCTGGAGGTACTGGCCACGCTGCGTACCGTGGATCGGCACACCCCGGTTCTGATCCTCACCGCACGTGCGGCGATCGAGGACCGGGTCAAGGGGCTCGACCTGGGTGCCGACGACTACCTGGCCAAGCCGTTCGCCCTCGACGAGCTGGAGGCGCGCGTGCGTGCACTGCTGCGCCGGCGCAGCGCCGCTGCGGACGACGCACCGAGCCTGGGCGCGCTGCGCCTCGATTCGCAGCGTCAGCGCTTCAGCCTGGGCGACACGCCACTGCCCCTTCCGCCACGCGAGCACCGCCTGCTCGCCTGCCTGCTGCGCCACGCCGGTGAGCCGGTCGACAAGGCGCGCCTGATCGACGAGGCATTCGCCGGCGAGGCGGTGGGCGACAATGCCATCGAGGTCTACGTGCACCGCTTGCGTCGGCGTCTGGGCGACTCGGGCATCGGCCTGCGCACGGTGCGCGGCATCGGCTATCTGCTGGAGGCACAGTGACGGCCGGCGCCCCCTTTCGCCTGACGCATCTGAGCCTTTACCACCGCCTGACGGTATGGCTGCTCTGCCCGCTGGCCCTGGTCACTGCGCTGATTCTGGGGCAGAGCTGGTTCGCCTCCCGCGCCGCCGCCGACCGCGCCTTCGATCGGCTGCTCGATGCCGCCTCGCTGTCGATCGCCGAGCAGGTACGCTGGCAGCAGAGCCGGCTATGGATGGACCTGCCCCCGTCGGCACTGGAGATGCTGGCGACAGATGCCGAAGAGCGGGTCTTCTACGCCCTTTATGACGCCCAGGGGCGCTTCGTTACCGGCAATCGTGCCCTGCCGGCACTGCCCGCCTCGCCCGGCGGCCAGATGAGCTACGCCGACACCCGCGTCGACGGCCTGGCTCTGCGTCTGGGCGTACGCCGCTCGCGCCTGGAGGGCTGGGATCGCAGCGACCGCTTCGAGGTGCGCGTGGCACACTCCCAGGAGGGACGCACGGCGCTGGCCAACCGCCTGTTCCTGGCGAGCCTGCTCAACGTGGCGCTGATCGCCCTGCTGGCGATGGTGGTGGTCCTGCTCTCGGCGCGCTTTGCCCTGGAACCGCTGACGCGACTGCGCCGGGCGATCCGCCAGCGCGACCCCCGCACCCTGGCACCGCTGGCACTGGAGTTACCGCGTGAGCTCGACGAACTGCGTCAGACGCTGAACGAGCTGCTGGCCCGCATGCGCCGGGTGCGGGCCAACCAGGAGCGCTTCATCGGCGACGCCTCGCATCAGCTGCGCACGCCGCTGGCAGGCCTGTCGGCCCGCGCCGAACTGGCGCTGCGCCAGACCGATCCGGCACAGTGGCGCGCCGCGCTCGACAGCATGCACGGCACCGCCGCCCAGACCGCCCGCCTAGCCGGTCAGCTACTATCACTGACCCGACTCAACAACCCCGAGGCCGCCCCAGCACATACCCCGGTCGACCTCTGCGCGCTGGCCCAACGCGCGGTGCGCAGCGGCTTTGCCAGCTTCGACCGCCGCGGTGTCGATCTCGGCGTGGAGACACCGGCGCAGGCCGTGGTGGTCGCCGCTACTGCCTGGCAGCTCGAAGAGGCACTCACCAACCTGCTCGAGAACGCCGCCCTCTATGGCGCTGAGCGCGTCACCGTCAGCGTCCTCGCCGACCCACCGCGGCTGTGCGTCGAGGACGATGGCCCCGGGGTGCCTGAGTCACAGCGCCTGCTGGTGCTGCGCCCTTTCCATCGTGGCCGCGAGGGAGGCAGCGGCACCGGCCTGGGGCTGGCCATCGTCGACAGCATCGCCCGCGCCCACGGCTGCCGCCTCACCCTCGCGGACAGTAACCCCGCTCGTTCGGAACGCCCCGGCCTATGCATCACCCTGATCTTTTCCGACGCCGCCTGACCGGCGCACTGCTGGGTCTGGCGGGTGCCGCCGCGCTGGGCGCGCCGGCATTTGCCGGCACCCTGGAGTTCGCCGCCAGCACCACGCCGGCAGCGCCGCTGACGATCTATGGCGTGCTCGACCCGCCCCAGGCGCGTCCGCTGCTCGCGGCGTTCACACGGCAACACCCGGAGATCGAGCTCGTCTATCACCATATGGATACCCTGGCGCTGCACCAGCGGGTGCTCGCCGAGCAGCACGCGCCCCAGGCCGACGTAATCATGTCGCCGGCCATGCCGTGGCAGTACCAGCTGGCCAACGCCGGGCTCTCCAGCCCCATCGACTCGCCTGTCACAGCCGCCTGGCCACGCTGGGCGCGCTGGCGTCACGAGCTGTTCGGCTTCACCTTCGAGCCGATCGTGATGGTCTATCGGCGCGATCTCGCCAAACACATGCCAGCGCCCGAGAGCCACGCCGAACTGCTGGCACGCCTCGATGCCCATACCGAACTGCTCGCGGGCCGCGTGGTCACCTATGACCCGCGGCTGAGCGGCGCCGGCTACACCTACGCCATCGAGGATGCGCGCATCTCGGCGCGCTACTGGGACCTGGTGGCGGCCCTCGGCCGCAGCCACACAGCGCTCGAAACGACCACCTCGGCCATGCTCGAGGGGCTCAGCGCCGGCCGCTACTGGATCGGCTACAACCTGATCGGCTCCTACGCCCAGGCGTACGTGGCCAATCACCCGGAGCTCGAGATGGTGATCCCGCGAGACTACGCCCTGGTGCTGCAGCGCCTGGTCATGCGCCAGCGCGGTGCGCCGCATCCGGACGCTGCCGCGCGCTTCATCGATTTTCTGCTCGGGCGCTCCGCACAGACGCTACTGGCCACGCGCACCACGCTCGGTGCGGTGGACCCCGGGGTCAGCGGCCCCGGCACCGCCGGGGCCCTGCGCGAGCGCCTGGGTGACGCCATTCGCCCGGTCCAGATCGGCCCCGGCCTGCTCGCCACCCTGGACACGCTCAAACGCCAGACCCTGCTCGAACAGTGGCAGCAGGCGTTCGCCAACCGCACGACCTTTTCCGACGGGCCGCTGGCCGACCCCGCACCACTGCCCGCCACCATCAAGGAATCATCCTCGCCATGAAACGTCTCGACCAACTGGTGGCCGCCCAGCTGCGGTCGCGCACCCGCGCCCAGCGGCTGATTCGTCAGGGCTATGTTAGCATCGACGATGGCCGCGGCTGGCGCGTCGCCGACAAGCCCGGCGAGAAGCTCCCCGAAGAGACCGCACTCAAGATCGAGACCGCTCCCGAGGAGCGCTATGTCTCGCGCGCCGGGCTCAAGCTGGAAGCGCTGCTGAAAGCCCTCGAACGCCGCCTCGATGGTCTGTGTGTGCTCGACATCGGCCAGTCCACCGGCGGTTTCAGCGACTGTGCGCTGCGCTTCGGCGCCGCCCGGGTGATCGGTATCGAGGTGGGTCACGGCCAGCTCGACGCCAGCCTGCGCGAGGATCCACGGGTCACCTGCCTGGAGGGGGTCAACGCCCGCGCCCTGCCCCACGCCGCGCTTGCCGAGCTGGCGCCGGGCGGCATCGATGCGGTGGTCATGGATGTCTCGTTCATCTCGCAGAAGCTGATCCTGCCGCAGATCGCTCAAGTCCTGGCGCCGGGCGGCGAGCTCTTCTCGCTGGTCAAGCCGCAGTTCGAGGTCGGCCCGGGGCGTGTCGACGACCGCGGCATCGTGCGCGATACAGCACTTTTCGAGCAGGTCGCCGAGACGCTGCAGACCCACTGCCGCAGCGTCGGGCTGGCGCTGACCCACTGGCGTGAAAGCCCGATCCAGGGCGGCGACGGCAACCGCGAGTTCCTGCTCCACGCCCGCCGCACCTGAGCGCCTCGGACGCTCGCCTCAGCGCCCGCCGTCCGCGCCGCCGTCACCGCCATCCGGGCCGGCACCGCCCACGTCACTGTCGCCCAGATGACCATCGTCGCCACTACGCGCCTGGCGTCGCTTAGGCTCGCCCAGCGCCACCGTCTCGTCCGGGCGGCGGCTCTGGACCTTGGCCGTCTGGCCGTTGTCGCCGTGCAGCCATACGTCCATCTGGTTGAAGGCGACACGAATGCCGTGCTCGCGGAACAGCCGGTCGAGCTCGCGGTTGATCTCGTCGCTGGCGTAGAGCCGGTCGAGCAGATCATTGACGAAGATACGCAGCTCGAAGTTGAACGCGGTCGGCCCGTAGCTGATGCAGAACACCTGCGGCTCGGGGTCCTTGAGCACCCGGCGGTTGCCTTCGGCGGCCTGACGCAGCAGCCGATGCACCGCATCCAGGTCCGAACCGTGAGCGACCCCGTAGGTCAGCACCACCCGGGTGACGTTGTCCGACAGCGACCAGTTGATCAGCTGATCGGTGACGAAGGTCTTGTTGGGGATGATGATCTCCTTGCGGTCGAAGTCGGTCACCGTGGTGGCGCGGATACGGATCCGGCTGACCGAGCCGTGCAGCTGACCCAGAGTGATGGTGTCGCCGATCCGCATCGGGCGTTCGAACAGGATGATCAGGCCGGAGATGAAGTTGGCGAAGATCTCCTGCAGACCGAAGCCGAGACCCACACCGAGTGCCGCCACCAGCCACTGCAGCTTGTCCCAGGACACCCCGAGGGTCCCCAGCGCCGCGACCACCCCGGAGCCGACGATGGTGTAGGAGAGCAACGACGAGATGGCATAGGCGCTGCCCTGCTTGAGGCTCAGGCGCGACAGCACCATCACCTCGAGCAGGCCCGGCAGGTTGCGCGCCATCATCATCGTCAGCGCCAGGGTGATCAGGGCGATGACGACATCGGCGAAGGTGATCGGATCGACCGTCATCGCCTCGCCCTGGCCGTGCTGGATCTCCCACACCCGCACGTGGTCGAGATAGGAGAACACCTCGAGCAGATCCGACCAGATCAGGTAGAAGGCGAAGGTGAAGCCGATGAACAGGATCAACTTGGAGAGTCGCAGCGACTGCTGATTGACCTGCTCCATGTCCAGCGGCGGCTCCTCGACCACCTCGAGCCCGCCCTCGGCGCCCTCCTGAATCTGCGCCCGCCGCCGCGCCACCGCACGCCGATAGGCCAACCGCCGCTGCGCCACCGCCAGCCCACGCACCACCGTCGCCTCGACCAGAATCCACAGCCCGAAGAGGTAGAGCGAGTTGATGAAGCGCCCGATCAGGCGCAGCGCTGCATACTCGTAGCCGAGCGCGATCATCCCGGCCAGGATCAGCGGCACCAGCGCCAGGCCCAGCCCCAGCAGCAGGCGGAACAGCTTGAGCCCGAAATAGGGCACGTGGGCCAGGATCAGGCGCACCAGAATGGCGCTCATCGCCAGCAGCCCGGCGAGCAGCAACAACAGCGACAGCGGCCGGCTCGATAGCTCGGCCTGGCTCCCCGGCGAAATGCCGCTGATCAGGATCACCGGGATCAGCGAGAACCCCAGCCACAGCAGCAGCCCGCGCAGCCGCGCCACATAGCCGGAAGACCAGTGGAAATGGCGCGTGGCGACACCATCGGCGACCAGCAGCCGGCGCGCCCAGCCGAGCACGCCCCAGGCCAGCGCCAGCTGCAGCAGCGTGCTCCCCAGGCGTTCGGCGAAATCGTCCCCGCCGAGACGCAGCAGACCGCCCACCGCCGCCAGCAACAGCGGACCGTGGGCCGCCAGCAGAGCGTTGTAGAAGATCGCCCGCGGGGTGTGCATCTGGGTGTCGCGCTTGAGCCGCCCGATCTGCTCATGGAGGTTGAGCAGGCGTACCTTGATGCGCCGGCGCAGCAGCAGCAGCACGCCAGTGATCAGTACCACCGGGATCACCCCCAGGGCGCGCAGATCGGGCACCTGCCACAGACTCATCAAGGCCTGCTGCCACTCGCCCCGGCTCACCTGGCGCGCCATGTCGACGGGCATCTCGCGCCACCAGGAGAGCGTCAGCGGACGCGCGCTGGCGACCCAGAACAGCTGCTCCTCGATGATCCCGCGCAGCGAGGTAGTGATGCTCGCCAGCTGCTCCTGGTTGAGCTGCAGGTCGATCGCCACGGTGAGCAGGTTGCCGTACTCGGCATCGAGCTGCTCGAGGATCTCGCTGCGCGAACGGAACAGCTTGACCAGCGCCTCGACCAGCGACGGCGTCACCGTGATACCGGCATCCTCGAGGCTCTTCTTGGCCAGCACTTCCGGCTGACGCAGGGCGTCGCGCTGGTCGACGAGGTCGAACTGGCTGAGCCGTGTCTGCGCGATCTCTTCCTGCAGCCCGCCCAGGGTATCCAGCTCGGGCAGTGCGTGGCGCTGCTCGTTGAGGATGCGCGAGAGCAAGGGGCTACCGCGAATCGCCTCGATCTGCTCGTTGAGGGTGCGCCGTACCTGACGCACGCGGTCGAGCTGCGAGCGCACGTCGATCGCCCGCCGAATCAACTGGTTGGTGCGGTCGGTCACCGTCAGCAGACGATCGCTGAGATCGCGGTTGGCCGCCTGGATCTCGCTCAGCACCGGGTGTTCGGCGATGGTGCTTGCATCCTCCTCGCTGACATCCGCCACCGCCTGCTCCGACTGCGCCCGGCGGGCGCGATCGAGCGCCGCCTGCAGCGCGTCGAGACGTGCCTCCTGCACTGCCACCTGGCGTGCCAGCAGGTCGCGGCGCAGCACGTCGAGCTCACGCAGCTGGGTGTTGTTGGCCAGTTCGCGACGGTGGTACTCGGTCTGCAGTTCGGCCAGCGCCAGTGCCAGCCGGTAGCGCGCCTGGGTGGGATCGAAGGCGGCGTCCTGGTCGTCATTGCGGGTCTGCACCTTACCCCGCGCCTGCTCGGCCCGATCCATCGCCTCGGCCATCGCCGACTGCGCCCGCTCCGGCAGCGTCTCGGCACTGATCAGGCGAGCATTCACCGTGGCCAGCTGGTTCTGCAGCGTCTCGAGCTGGTCGAGCGCATCGGTGGTGCGCTCGGCCAGCGACTCCACCGAGAGCTTGTCGAGCGCATCGGCATCCGGCGGCCGGTCCTCGCTCAACGCCGAGAGTTGCCGCTGGAGCTCTCGCCGCTGCTGCGGCGCCTGACGCACGTTGCGCTCCAGCGTTTCGAGATCCTTGCGCGTCGCTTCGAGACCGTCGAGTGCCTGCAACGCCGCACGCAGCTGTTCCAGATCGGCCTTCTGCTGTTCACTCGGCGCCTCGATCTGCTTGAGCTTGTCGAGCTCGGTCTCGAGTTGCTTCCGCGACGGTAGATCCGCTGACTGCTGCGCCAGCGCGACCACGCTGACCAGCAATAAGCACACTACCAACAGCGTGCGCATGATAAGCTGCGCGGCACCGGGGGCCGCACGCCCGGCGAGTGACCCGAGCGGATGATCCGACATGCCAACTCCTTGTAAACACCGTCCCCCGGGGAAACGTCCCTGGAGTCGTCGGGGCGATTTTCCAGGGTTTCAGGGCCGATCGCCAGCGCCGCTCGCCACGCCGCCCCGCTTGGCTCTATCATCAGCGCCGGCGGGGCGCCTCCGACGCGTGCGCTCATCGCACCGGCTCGCCACCGATGGCACCCCCGGGGCCGCCGGATATCGCGACGCCCCCACGAAGCGCCTCGGCACTCGCCATGGCCGACCTTCGCGACCAGGACTCTATCGACAGGACAGTCTCATGACGCCAATCCGCTCACTCTCCTCCTCAAGCCTCGTGGTCATGGGCACGCTGATGGCACCGCTGGCGCTGGCCCAGACCGTGGAGGCCACGCCCGACCCGGTCCAGCAGGCGAGCGAGAAGGCCGAGGTTCGCCGGGATCTGGAAGCGGAGACGGCCGAAAACCCGCTGGCCATTACCGCCTATCGGCGTAACTACGTCATGCCGTGGACCTACAACACCAACCCGGACGAGGCTGACTTCCGCGAGATCTCCACCGACGGCGACGTCGATCACTCCGAGGTGAAGTTCCAGCTCAGCTTCAAGGTCAAGCTGCTCGACGACATACTCGGCCGCAATGGCGACCTCTACTTCGCCTATACCCAGCGCAGCTGGTGGCAGGCCTACAACTCCGAGGCCTCTTCGCCGTTCCGCGAGACCAATTACGAGCCGGAAGCCTTCATGAGCTTCGACAACAGCTGGACCGTGCTCGGCTGGACCAACACCATCAATCGGGTCGGTTTCGCCCACCAATCCAACGGCCGCTCCGACCCGCTGTCACGCAGCTGGAACCGCCTCTACGCGGAGACGATCTTCCAGCGCGGCGACTGGGCGTTCAGCGTGGCGCCCCACTGGCGCATTCCCGAGAAGGATCGCGACGATGACAACCCGGATCTCGAGGACTACATCGGCTATGGCGATCTCACCCTGGTGCGCGCGATCGGCGATCAGGAAGTGTCGCTGATGCTGCGCGGCAACCCGGGCCAGGCCCACTACGGCGGCCAGCTCGACTACTCCTTCCCGCTGTTCGGCAAGGTCCGCGGCTATGTGCAGTACTATCGTGGCTACGGCGAGAGTCTGATCGACTATAACCATGACGTGCAGCGTTTCGGGCTGGGCTTCAGCATCAACACCTTCCTCGCCGGGATTCCCGGCACGCGTTGATGCCTGCCGCCGGGCTGACTATGCTGACTGCTGTTCGTCATCACCCTGCCAATCGACTGTCAAAGGAAGACACCCATGACCATGCAACCCACCGGCGGCCAGCACCCGGAACGCGAGCGCGAAGCCTCCACCGCACAGCTCAAGGAAGACCTGCGTCATCTGTCGCAGACGGTCGAGGAGCTGATCCACGCCACCGCCGATGACTCGCGCAGCAATATTGCCGAACTGCGCGAGCGCGCCCAGCAGCGCCTGCAGGATACGCGCGAGCGGCTCGAGGCGCGCGGTGAAGCCCTTTACGACAGCGCCCGGGAGCAGATCGACGCCACCGACCGCTACGTGCGCGACAACCCGTGGACCAGCATCGGGATCGGTGCGGCTGCCGGCGTGGTACTGGGGCTGCTGCTGGGGCGGCGCTGATGGCGGGGCCCGCCGAGAATGTGATCGGCGCGGCGCGGCGGCTGATCGCCAACCTGATCGACACCGGTGAGACGCGCCTGCGTCTTGCCGTGGTCGAGTGGGAAGCCGAGCGCGAGCGTCTGCTCACGCTGCTGCTGCTGGCCGGCGCGGGGTTGATCATGCTCTCCTTCGCCGTCGGCATGCTGCTGCTGCTGATCGTGGTGATGTACTGGGAAGAGAATCGCCTGCAGGTGATCGCGATCTGTGCCGGCGCCCTGTTCGTGATCGCCGCCGGGCTGATCCTTGCGGCCCGCCGTGTGGCCCGCCGGCGCAAGCTGATGGCGGCGACCCTGCGCCACCTCGACCACGATCGCCAGGCACTGAGGCCGGAGCATGAGTGAACGCAGCCACCGTCAACGGATCGAGGCGCTGGAGCACGAGATTCTGCAACAGCGCCTGGAGATGACTGCCGCCATGCGCGAATGGCGCGATGCCACCGCCCCGATCGACAACGCCTGGGAAAAACTGGTGAGCTGGCGGGTGCCGCTGATGGCGGCCGGCAGCCTGTTCGCCCTGCGCGGCGCGCGCAAGCCCCGCGCGACCGGCCGTCTACTCCGGCGCGCGCTGACCGGGCTGATGATGTACAACCGCGGCAAGGCCCTCTACCGCGCTACTCGCGGACGTCGGCGCTGAGCCACGACCCGCACTCAGTCATGTGCCACACGCACGGCCGCCCTAATCGGCGGCTGTCGTCTCTCGCCTTACCCCGGATTCACAGCGCCTGACCGCAGGCCACCCCCGACGCCCACGCCCACTGGAAGTTGAAGCCACCCAGCTGGCCGGTGACATCCAGCACCTCACCGATGAAACGCAACTGCGGCAGCCCCTCGACGGCAAAGGTCTTGGAAGAGATGGCGCGGGTATCGATACCGCCCAGCGTGACCTCTGCCGTGCGCCAGCCCTCGGTGCCAGCGGGCTTGAACTGCCACCGTGTCAGCGCCTCGGCTAGAGCCTCGATCTGGGCATTGGAGAGATCCGCCAGCGGCGTATCCGGCCACCCCTGCCACTCACCCAGCGCCTGGGCCAGGCGACGCGGCAACTGCTCACCGAGCCAGCCAGCGAGACGCTTGCGCGGCGATTGGCGCCGACCCTGGCGCAAGGCCTCCGCCACCTCGAGCTGCGGCAGCCAGTCGATCGTCAGCGCCATGCCTGGCTCCCAGTGACTGGAGGCCTGCAGCATGGCCGGCCCGGAAAGCCCGCGGTGCGTGAACAGCAGCGGCTCGCGATAGTGGCCATCGCCACAGCTCACCGCCACCGGGCAGGAGAGCCCGGATAGCGCCGCGAGCGCCGTCTTCCACTGTGAGGTCACGGTGAACGGCACCAGCGCCGCCCGGGTCGCGGTCACCTCCAACCCGAACTGGCGCGCCAGCTCGTAACCAAAGCCGCTGGCGCCCAGGGTCGGAATCGACAGCCCGCCGCTGGCGACCACCACGGCGCCGGCGTCGAACTTGCCGGCAGAGCTCTCCAGGCGCATCCCCTCGCCCAGACGCTCGACCCGCTCGACCGTGGTCGAGAGCGAGACTTCGACCCCCGCCCAGGCGCACTCGGTGAGCAGCATCTCGACAATCGACTTGGCCGAGTCGGCGCAGAACAGCTGCCCCGGCGCCTTCTCGACATACTCGATGCCGTGACGTTCGACCAGCTCGACGAAGTGCTGTGGGGTATAGCGCTTGAGCGCCGAGATCGCGAAGTGTGGGTTGCGCGAGAAGAAGTGGCGTGGCGCGGTGGCGAGGTTGGTGAAATTGCAGCGCCCGCCGCCGGACATCAGGATCTTCTTGCCAGCCTTGTTGGCGTGGTCGATGACCCGGACCCGCTGCCCGCGGTAGCCCGCGGTGAGTGCGCACATCAGCCCGGCGGCGCCGGCACCGATCACGATGACGTCGTAGGATGGCATGACTTGGCGACTCCCGGCAGCATTGAGTGGGCGCGCATTCTAACAGGGAAACGCCGACTCTCTCGGCGGCGAAGACGAATCGGCAGGCGTCGCACCGCTGCCTTTTCGTCGCGCCCTTCTTCGTGTCGACCCTAGCGCGTCATGAAACTGCAACTACACTGAGAACGCGACGCTCTCGCCCGCGAGTCATCCACTTCGATTAAGGAAGATCCATGAGCAGACACTATCGAGACGACGCCCGTCACTACTATCGTGAGGCCAAGCAGCGCGGACGTGCCGGCGTGCAGCGTGCGCGTCAGCGCGCCGATGACATGGGCCAAGATCTGATGGAGCACGCCGAGGAGGCGTGGCGGGATACCGACGACTACGTCCACCGCAACGCCTGGAGCGGTATCGGCGTCGCGGCCCTGGCCGGCTTCGCGATCGGCTTCTTCGTCGGTCGTCGCTGATAACCGCGGCCCGACGACGAATGTCGCCGGGCTGCCGTCACCCCGCGAGCCCCAAGCGTGCGCCGTAGGATCCAACGTCAGCCGCGGACAGCGGTCACCTCTTCGTGGCTGCCTTGTCGCGGCTGGCGTCGAGCTCCGCGACCAAGCGCAGACGCAGTGCTCGCCTATCGGCGCTCTTGCAGGCGTCCGGCCATAACCACCAGTGCCGACCGTCGAGCGCCAGCCCACACACCCAGGGTGCCACGCGCAGCGGGCGACAGTGCACCTCGCGCCAGGTCCGCCCATCACCCGATATCTCCCACTGCTGCCGCCCGTGCTCATCGCGGCAGCGCAGACAGCGCCATCGTGGCTGACGGTTCCACTCCCAGACCAGCCCCGCCAACCCGGCGAGCCCCACGCCCAACGCCACGTCCGGGGCAAGAAAGCGCACGGCAAACAGCAGCAGCGCCACGACCCACCCGGCGCCGAGTGCCAGCGCCAGCCTAGAGCGCCTGACGCCGATCGCGGTCAGTGTTCTCGGCATGCTCGACGATCATCTGCACGATACGCCGCAATTCCGGGTCGCTGGGCCACTCGCGACGCATCAGCCAGACGAACAGATCCTGGTCTTCCTCGGCGATCAGCTCGCGATAGCGGGCCTGATCCTCGGCACTCAGCGCGTCGTAGCGCGCTTCGAGGAACGGCACCAGCAGAAGATCGAGCTCCCACATGCCACGACGCGAGTGCCAGTAGAGCCGCTTGCGCGCAATGTCTTCATCGTTATCGGCCACGAACGCTCCTCACTGCTGAAAATGGCCCGCCACGCCGGGGCCGCCCGACGGTGACGCGGTCTGGCGCCCCGGGCAGCGGGGTCGGGCGCCATTATAGCCGAGGCGCTGCGCACCCACTATGATCGCCACCGATACCGTCACCGGGCCACTGCCAGCAGGACAGCCACACCGGCTGGCCGCGTCGCCGCACCGGGGCTCGCGCGGGTAGCGGCCAGGCCCTGACCGCAGCGCACTTTGGGGCATTTGGTCCAACGCCCCCGGCGCCTGCTTTTTGCCGCGCGTAATGCGTTGTTTTCTCGAAACTTGCGCAGTATGCTGAAGCGACAATAATAGAGGTCGGATGCCCCTCGGGGCAGCGTCCGTCACCGCCGGGCAGACGGCTCACGGAGAGTGTCGATGACCAAGTCTGAATTGATCGAACAGATTGCTTCTCGCCGACCCGAACTATCGGCCAAGGAAGTCGAGGCGGCGGTGCGCGTCATACTCGACGATATCACCCATGCGCTGGCCGAGGGCGGACGCGTGGAGATTCGCGGCTTCGGCAGTTTTTCGCTTCACTTCCGGGAGCCGCGTACCGGCCGCAACCCCAAGACCGGCGATCCTGTCGATCTCGACGGCAAGTACGTCCCGCATTTCAAGCCGGGCAAGGAGTTGCGCGAGCAGGTCAATGCCAGCCGGGCGCTGGGCTATTGATCGATCAGTCACCGCGTCGTGACGCCGCCTACCGCCTCGACGGCGGGGGTGTCATTGCGGCTCGTCATTGGAAATCACTATGCGCTGGTTCAAAGGCGTCTTTCTCGCCATCGTTCTGATCATCGTGCTGCTGCTCGGCATCCTCTTCGCCGTCAACAACCAGCAGCCGTTACCGCTGGACCTGATCTGGGTCGAGCTGCCCCCGGCTTCGCTCTCGCTATGGCTGCTGGTGGCCCTGGCCAGCGGCGTTATCCTCGGGATGCTGGCGATGACCGGCATGTACCTGCGCCTGCGCACGCTGCTGACCCGGGCCCAGCGGCACAACCAGCAACAGCGCAAGGAACTCGATCGCCTGCGCACGCAGGAGTTCAAGGAAAGCACCTGACATGGCGAACGTTCTGCTACTGGCATTGCTGGTGGCAGCCATCGCCATTGGCTGGTGGCTGGGGCGCTGGGAGGGCAGCCGTCAACGCACGCAGCGTGCGCCGCCCGCTCACCCCCTGCCCCGCGACTACTTCGTGGGGCTCAACTATCTGCTCAACGAGCAGCCCGACCGCGCTATCGAGACCTTCACCCAGGCCCTTGAGGTCAACAGCGACACGGTCGAGACGCATATCGCACTGGGCAACCTCTACCGCTCCCGCGGCGAAGCCGACCGTGCCGTGCGCATCCATCAGAATCTACTCGCCCGCCCGGCACTGACCGCCGCCCAGAGCGGCCAGGTTCAGCTGGAGCTGTCACGCGACTTCCTCAATCTGGGCCTGCTCGACCGTGCCGAGCGGCTGCTGCTGTCGCTCAACAAGGCCAATGTCGACGACGAACAGAAACTCGCCGCCAAGCGCCTGCTGGTGGATCTGTTCCAGCGCGAGAAGGAGTGGAGCCAGGCACTCGAGATCGCCCAGCCGCAGCTGGTGCGCCAGGACCCCGACATGCGCCGCGCCGCCGCCCACTGGCTGTGCGAGCTGGCACTGCAGCACCGCCGCAACGCCAGCCCGTCGCTGGCGCGCAAGGCGTTGCGCCAAGCGCTGCACATCGACGAATCCTGCGTACGTGCCAACTGGATACTGGGTCAGCTGGAGTGGGATATCGGCCAGTACCGCAACGCGATTCGCTACTGGCAGCGCGTGCCAGAGCAGGATCCGAGCTTTACCACCCTGGTCCTGGAACCGCTGCGCGACGCCTATCGCCTGCTCGACGACGATGACGGCTGGTGGCAGTTCCTCGAGCAGCAGCTACAGCGCTCGCCACCCACCAGCGTCGTGATCATGGCCGCCGACGCACTGCATCGTCGCCAGGGTGCAGAGATCGCCTGTGCCTTCGTCAGCGATCAGCTACGCGATCACCCCAGTCTGCGCGGCGTCGACTACCTGATGGATCTCTATCTGGCCGACAGTGACCCTGGCGAGCGCGACCGCCTGGAGCTGCTCAAGCAGCACACTCACCAGTTGCTCAGCATCCGCCCACGCTACCGCTGCCATCGCTGCGGCTTCGCTGCCGAACAGCTCAACTGGCAGTGCCCCAGCTGCCATAGCTGGGGCACCAGCAAACCGATCACCGGCCTCGAAGGCGAGTGATCAGCCCGCTCCCAGCGCGCGTTCGATCTCGGCCAGCGCCGTCATCGGCTCGGCGGACTGGGTCACTGCACGACCGATCACCAGATGGGTGCTGCCTGCTGCCATGGCCGCCTCAGGCGTCATGACCCGGCGCTGATCCCCCGTCGCCGCGGTGGCCGGCCGGATACCCGGCGTGACCTTCAGAAATGTCTCGCCACAGATCGCGCGCAGCCGCTCGCTCTCACGTGCCGAGCACACCACCCCATCGAGCCCGCTCTGCTGCGTCAGCCGCGCCAGGCGTTCGACCTGGCTCATGGCGTCCCCCGCCACACCGATCTCCTGGAGTTCGTCGTCCGCCATGCTGGTGAGCACGGTAACCGCAATCAGCCGCGTCGACAGTCCGCGCTGGCGCAGCCGCTCGGCACTCGCCTCCATCATCCGGCGCCCGCCGGCGGCGTGGACGTTGACCATCCACACCCCCTGATCCGCCGCCGCCTCGACCGCACCGGCAACGGTGTTGGGGATATCATGGAACTTGAGATCCAGAAATACCTCGAAGCCGCGCCGGTGCATGGCCTCGATCGCCTGCGGCCCGACCCGAGTGAATAGCTCCTTGCCGATCTTGACCCGGCAGCGTGCCGGATCGAGCGTATCGGCGAGCGCCATCGCCGAGTTCAGGTCCGGGTAGTCCAGGGCGATGATGAGCGGCGACTGCGTGGCGGCCATGGGAGGCATCTCCGGCATTGTGAATTCGCGCCGGAGTATACCGAAGTTGTCACCGCGCTGCCGTGGCCCGGCGGTGGGGATTGGTCGCGAGTCGTAAGCCATCACGTACATCAATCGAGGGCGAATTCAACGTCAAGCGAGCGGGCGTCGCGTCGATAGCTTCATAGGCGGGGAGGCAGACTTGCCTCCCCCTCTCACGCCGGTCAGTGGGCCACGCTGACCGGCAAGCCTCGTCTTATCGACGAGATCGACACCAAGAGGAGATCGACATGAAAAAGCTGTTCGGTATCGCCCTGCTGTCGCTGTTCATGGCCGCCAGCCTGCCGGCGCTCGCCGACCCGGTGAATCTCAATCAGGCCGACGCCGAGACGCTGGCCACGCTACCGGGGATCGGTGAGGTCAAGGCCCAGGCGATCGTCGAGGATCGCAAGGCCAACGGCAAGTACGAGTCGCTCGACGACCTCACCCGCGTCAGCGGCATCGGCGAGACCACCGTCGCCAAGCTCAAGGACGACGCCACTCTCTGACCCCATCGGCAAGTCCGGTCGATCACCGCCAGGGAGCGGCGGTGCTTGTATTTCTCCGCGGTCGTCTCCATCTGAGGAAAATCGGTTTTTCCGGGAGACACCATGCCTCTGCTCTTTCTACTCGCGCTGTTTCTGCTGGCGGATGTCATCGTCCTGTTCACGCTGGGTGCCAAGCTCGGGCTGCTGCTGACCCTGCTCTGGATCGCCCTCAGCGCAGCCTTCGGCCTGCACCTGATCCGGCGCGAAAGTCTGCTCACCCTGCAACGCGCCCGCGAACGCCTGGCCCAAGGCGAACTCCCCTCGGACGACCTGCTGGCCGGTGCCACTTTCGTGCTGGCCGGCGTGCTGCTGATGGCGCCGGGCTTTCTCTCCGACCTGCTGGGCCTGGTGTGCCTGCTGCCAGGTAGCGGCCAGTTGGCGCGACGCTGGTTCCCGCGCGTCGCGGCCCCAGGCACGCACAGCGGCAGCCGTGCGCAAGGCCCCCGTGGCAGCGAGTGGGAACCCGCGGCACGCGCCTCCCACGGGGACTCATCAGCGCACGACGAGCCCGAGGTGCGCCCGCTGGAAGGCGACTATATCGGACGCGACGGCAGCGGGCGCGGTGGCGATTCGCGCTAAGCGCCACCGCGGCATGGTCTTTCCACGGACTGATCTGGACAAAAAATTTACGCTCTCCCCTTGAAAGCGTCTTGCCCGACCCAATCAAGGCAGCAGCGATAGCTTTAGGCCATCAGGCCCATTAACCGGAAGGCGCAAGCCTTCTCCCGCTGAGCAGCGCTCACCGGGAACGTGCATTTGCAACATGCAACCATCAGGAGAACGTGAGCAATGAAAATCCGTCCCTTGCACGATCGCGTCATCGTACGTCGCACAGAAGAAGAGCAGAAAACTGCTGGCGGCATCGTGCTTCCGGGCAACGCCCAGGAGAAGCCGACCCGCGGTGAAATCCTCGCCGTCGGCAACGGCCGCATCCTCGACAACGGCGAAGTTCGCGCCCTGGACGTCAAGGTCGGCGACACCGTCATCTTCAAGGAAGGCTTCGGCGTCGAGAAGCAGAAGGTCGACGGCGAAGAAGTTCTGATCATGAGCGAGAGCGACATCCTGGCCGTCGTCGAAGGCTGATCGATCGCTCGACTCGCTGATTTATCACGTTTCCACGTATCGCATTTAGGAAGATCGGACAATGGCAGCTAAACAAGTCAAGTTCTCTGATGATGCCCGCAAGCGCATGGTTCGCGGCGTCAACGTTCTCGCCGACGCCGTCAAGGCCACGCTGGGCCCGAAAGGTCGCAACGTCGTGCTCGAGAAATCCTTCGGTGCGCCGACCGTCACCAAGGACGGTGTCTCCGTCGCCAAAGAGATCGAGCTGAAGGATCGCTTCGAGAACATGGGCGCGCAGATGGTCAAGGAAGTCGCTTCCAAGACCTCCGACGCCGCCGGTGACGGCACCACCACCGCTACCGTCCTGGCCCAGTCGATCGTCAACGAAGGCCTCAAGGGCGTCGCCGCCGGCATGAACCCGATGGACCTGAAGCGCGGCATCGACAAGGCCGTCGCCGAAGCCGTCAAGCACATCCAGGCGCTCTCTGTGCCGTGCACCGACGCCAAGGCGATCGCCCAGGTCGGCACCATCTCCGCCAACGGCGATGCGCGTATCGGTGAGATCATCGCCGAAGCGATGGAGAAAGTCGGCAAGGAAGGCGTCATCACCGTCGACGAAGGTCGCGGCTTCGAAGACGAGCTGGAAGTGGTCGAAGGCATGCAGTTCGATCGCGGCTACCTCTCGCCCTACTTCGTCACCAACCAGGAAACCATGGCGGTCGAGCTCGAAGACCCCTACCTGCTGCTGGTCGACAAGAAGATCTCCAACATCCGCGAACTGCTGCCGGTGCTGGAGTCCGTCGCCAAGGCCGGCAAGCCGCTGGTGATCATCGCCGAAGACATCGAAGGCGAAGCGCTGGCCACGCTGGTGGTCAACAACATGCGCGGCATCGTCAAGGTTGCTGCAGCCAAGGCACCGGGCTTCGGCGACCGTCGCAAGGCCATGCTGCAGGACATCGCTATCCTGACCGGTGGCACCGTGATCTCCGAAGAGGTCGGTCTGAACCTCGAGCAGGCCAACCTGGACCACCTGGGCAGCGCCAAGCGCGTCACCATGTCCAAGGAGAACACCACCATCATCGACGGCGCCGGTGTCGAGTCCGACATCGAAGCTCGTGTCAGCCAGATCCGCGCACAGATCGAGGAAACTTCCTCTGACTACGACCGCGAGAAGCTGCAGGAGCGTGTCGCCAAGCTGGCTGGCGGTGTTGCCGTCATCCGCGTCGGTGCCGCCACCGAGTTCGAGATGAAAGAGAAGAAGGCCCGCGTCGAAGACGCCCTGCACTCCACTCGTGCAGCGGTCGAGGAAGGCGTCGTGCCTGGTGGCGGTACCGCCCTGGTGCGCGTGCTGACCATGGTCAACGGCCTGACCGGCGACAACGAAGACCAGACCCACGGCATCGCCATCGCGCTGCGTGCCATGGAGTCTCCGCTGCGCCAGATCGTCACCAACGCCGGTGAAGAGGCGTCGGTCATCATCAACCGCGTCAAGGACGGCGAAGGCAACTTCGGCTACAACGCGCAGACCGGCGAGTACGGCGACCTGTTCGAGATGGGCGTGCTCGACCCGGCCAAGGTGACCCGCACCGCGCTGCAGTCCGCCGCTTCCGTGGGTGGTCTGATGATCACCACCGAAGCGATGATCGCCGAGGATCCGGAAGAGAAAGCCGCCGGTGGCGGCGCGCCGGACATGGGCGGCATGGGTGGCATGGGTGGCATGATGTAAGCCTTCCCCGCCATCGCCTGAGACTTTCAGGTATCATGGAAAGCCCCGCCACTGGCGGGGCTTTTTTTGGTTCAGGGTCTTGGTTTCAGCGCGCGTTCCGCGATGCTGCCGCTCCCGCCGTCTCGTTTCAGGAGCCTTCTCGCATGCTCGAGCGTATTCGTATCGTCCTCGTCCAGACCTATCACCCCGGCAATATCGGCGCCAGCGCGCGGGCGATGAAGACCATGGGTCTGAGCGATCTGGTGCTGGTCGCGCCGCGCCAGTTTCCCGACCCCGAGGCGACCCGCCTGGCGGCCGGCGCGCTCGACCTGGTCGAGGGCTGCCGAGTGGTCGGCTCGCTGGACGAAGCGGTGGCCGACTGCGTGCAGGTGATCGGCGCCAGCGCGCGCCTGCGCAGTCTGCCGCTGCCCTGCTACCACGCCCCGGATGTCATGCTCGAGGCGGCCTGGCAGCGCCTTCCCGACGGCCCGGTGGCCGTGGTCTTCGGACGCGAGCGCTCCGGACTAACCAACGATGAGATCGGCCACTGCACGCATCAGCTCAACATCCCCGCCAACCCCGACTACGGCGTACTCAATCTCTCCCAGGCGGTCCAGATCGTCGCCTACGAGGCGTTCCGCCAGGCCAACCGTACTGCCGTCGCCGAGACGCCATCATCGCGAGAAACGATCTACCCGACGCTGGCGCAGCTCGAGCACTTCCACGCGCACCTGCATCGGGCGCTCGACAGCGCCGGCTTCCTCAATCAGCCCCACGCCAAGACCGAAGCACACCTGCGCGCCCTGTTCGCCCGCGCCGAGCCCAGCCGCAAGGAGCTCTCGATCCTGCGTGGGGTGCTCAATGCGCTCGAACGCCACGAATGACGACATCTTTTGACAGGAAGACCGAAGCCATAGAGAATGGTAATCACTCTCATCAATAGAGTGATGGCGACCGATGTCTTCAGAGCGCTCCCGACTCCACTATACCTGCGTCTTTCTGCTGGTCTCCTTTCAAGCCGTGCGTCACTCGCTGCCCACCGCCACCCCCTCGGCACCGCCCTGCTGGCTCGACGCCGAGATGCTGAAGATGCTGCTGCGCGAGCTCAAGCGCTGTCGCGAAGAGGCCTCGCCGTTCCCGCCGGTGCATGCCTCGCTGGACGTCGCCACCTACCACTGCGGCCTGCTGATGGCGCAGTGTCCGGCCGCGCTGGATCCCTCACTCTGCAGCTATCACCTGGATGCCATCATCCAGCCGCTCAGGCAGGCCATCGCCGAGCTCTCCGGCCACCAGGCCACGAGCGGGCACGCGACGCAGAGTGGACGAGGCTGGCGCGGCTGGCTCAAGCGTTGAGCGCTCATGGCCCCACCCTGTGAACATGGGCGCCGGGGGAGAGCAAAGCGAGGGTCCTTTGCCATGGATGGCAAAGGCAGCGCCCAGGGAGGGGGTCACAGCGCCCTCGTGACACCCTGCCGCCGGAGGTCTACCGGTTGAGCGAGACGCCCCTCGCCGAACACGGAGAGGCGCTGTCACCGCCCCGTCGATTGCCGAATGACAGACATAAAAAAACAGCGCCCGAAGGCGCTGTTTTTCATGGGGAGACCGAATCCGAAGGATCAGTCCTGACCCATCTGTTGCTTGATCAGATCACCGATGGTGGTCGGACCGTTGGTCTCGACATCCTGATCGCGCAGCTTGGTCATGTTGCGACGCGTGTCGACCTGATCCTTGGCCTTGATCGACAGGTTGATGGCGCGGCTCTTGCGATCGACGTTGACGATCTTGGCTTCGACGCTATCACCTTCGTTCAGCACGTTGCGCGCATCTTCGACGCGGTCGGCGCTGATCTCGGAGGCCTTGAGGATACCGATGACATCGGTGGCCAGTTCGACGTGAGCTTCCTTGGCATCGACTTCGATGATGCGGCCGGTGACCACGGAGCCCTTGTCGTTGACAGCCAGGAACTCGGAGACCGGATCGGTTTCGAGCTGCTTGATGCCCAGCGAGATGCGCTCACGCTCCGGATCGATCGAGAGGATGACGGCTTCCGCTTCGTCGCCCTTCTTGAACTGACGTACTGCTTCTTCGCCAGCTTCGCTCCAGGAGATGTCGGAGAGATGCACCAGACCATCGATGCCGCCTTCCAGACCGATGAAGATACCGAAGTCGGTGATCGACTTGATGGTACCGGCAACGCGGTCGCCCTTGTTGTAGCGTGCGTTGAAGTCTTCCCACGGGTTGGTAGTGCACTGCTTGATACCCAGGGAGATACGACGACGCTCTTCGTCGATGTCGAGAACCATGACTTCGACTTCGTCGCCGACCTGAACCACCTTGGACGGATGGATGTTCTTGTTGGTCCAGTCCATTTCAGAGACGTGAACCAGACCTTCGACACCCTCTTCCAGCTCGGCGAAGCAGCCGTAGTCGGTCAGGTTGGTGACGCGAGCGTTGACCTTGGTGCCTTCCGGGTAGCGGTCGACGATGTTGACCCAGGGGTCTTCGCCCAGCTGCTTCAGGCCCAGCGACACGCGGTTGCGCTCGCGGTCGAACTTGAGCACCTTGACATTGATCTCGTCGCCGACGGCCACGATCTCGCTCGGGTGCTTGATACGCTTCCACGCCATGTCGGTGATGTGAAGCAGACCGTCGACGCCACCGAGGTCGACGAAGGCGCCGTAGTCGGTGAGGTTCTTGACGATACCGTTGATCTGCTGGCCTTCCTGCAGGGTGGCGAGCAGTGCTTCACGCTCGGCGCTGTTCTCGGCTTCGAGCACGGCACGGCGGGAGACGACGACGTTGTTGCGCTTCGGATCGAGCTTGATGACCTTGAAGTCCAGCTCTTTGTGCTCCAGGTGCGCGGTGTCGCGAACCGGACGCACGTCGACCAGCGAACCCGGCAGGAACGCACGGATCGAGGAGACGTCGACGGTAAAGCCGCCCTTGACCTTGCCGTTGATCACGCCCTTGACGATTTCGTCTTTCTCGAAGGCCGCTTCCAGTTCTTTCCACGCTTCGGCGCGCTTGGCCTTCTCGCGCGACAGACGGGTTTCACCGAAACCGTCTTCAACGGCTTCCAGTGCGACCTTGACTTCGTCACCGACCGCGATGGTCATCTCACCGTTGTCGTCGCGGAACTGAGCCGCGGGGATCTGACCCTCGGACTTCAGACCGGCGTTGACGGTGATCCAGTCGCCTTCGATGTCGACCACGGTTGCCATGACAATGGCACCGGGCTCCATGTTGATGTCCTGGAGAGATTGTTCGAACAGTTCAGCAAAGCTTTCGCTCATGTGATTCCTACGTGATCAACGTTGATGGCGGGCGGGCCGCCTTCCTCCGTACCACCAGCGAGTACGGGCCTTATCGACATATCCCTGGGGATGTTGGCGCTGGTTCGACCTGCCGCGACTTGACTGTCGATGTCGCTGCACGTCTTCACATCTTGCCAGGGGCCCCGGGAGCGGAAGTGTGTCGTCATTCCACCGGCTGGCGCACGACCCGAGAAGCTCTCAGGTCAGGCCGCGCTCGGCCAGCAGCGTTTCGATACGCTCCACGACTTCCGGTATATCCAGCTGCGTGGTGTCCAGCTCGACGGCATCTTCTGCCGGCTTGAGCGGGGCTACCGCACGCTGCATATCGCGCGCATCGCGCGCTTGGATTTCTTCCAAAAGGGTCGCGAGTCTAGCATCTTCACCAGCCTCGCGCAATTGGCGCAGGCGACGCTGGGCACGCTCCTCGGCCGAGGCGGTGAGATAGATCTTCAGCGGCGCGTCGATGAACACCACGGTGCCCATGTCGCGACCATCCGCGACCAGCCCGGGCGCCTGGCGAAAGTCGCGCTGACGCTGCAGCAGCGCTTCGCGCACCGGCGGCAGTGCGGCTACCTGGGAAGCGGCGTTGCCCACTTCTTCGCGGCGGATCGCGCGGGTCACGTCGTCGCCCTCGAGCAGGATACGCGCCGCGCCATCCTCCACCGCGAACACCACGTCCAGCCGCTGGGCCTGGCGGGTCAGCCGCTCGAGGTCATCCAGCGCGACCTCCTTGCGCAGCGCCGCCAGCGCGGTGAGCCGGTAGAGCGCACCGGAATCGAGCAGGTGCCAGCCCAGGCGTTCGGCGATCATGCGGCTGATGGTGCCCTTGCCGGCGCCGCCGGGGCCATCGATGGTGAGTACGGGAGCGTCCAGACTCATGCCTCCACCTCCGCAAGGGTGAGCCCCACCCGCTCGGCCAGGGTCACGAAGCCGGGGAAAGAGGTCGCCACGTTGGCACAGTCGTCGATCTCGATCGGCGCACTGGCACGCAGCGCGGCCACGGTAAAGGCCATGGCGATACGGTGATCACCGAGGCTGTCGACCCGGCCGCCACCATAGTTGGCGCTCTCGCCGCCCTTGCCGACGATATCGATGCCATCCTCGAACACCGTGGCGTCGACCCCCAGGATCGCCAGGCCATCCGCCATCGCCTGAATGCGGTCGGACTCCTTGACCCGCAGCTCTTCGGCACCGCGCAGCCGGGTGGTGCCCTCGGCGTTGGCCGCGGCGACGAACAGCGCCGGGAATTCGTCGATCGCCAGCGGCACCTGGTCGACCGGAATGTCGACCCCCTTGAGCGGCGCGTAACGAATATGCAGGTCGGCCACCGGCTCGCCGCCCACCTCGCGCGGATTCTCCAGCCGCAGGTCGGCGCCCATCAGCTTGAGAATGTTGATCACACCGATGCGCGTCGGGTTGACGCCGACATGCTCGAGCACCAGATCGGCACCCGGCGTGATCGCCGCCGCGACCAGAAAGAAGGTCGCCGAAGAGATGTCCGACGGCACGTCGATCGGCGCGCTGGTGAGCTTGCCGCCGCCACTCAGGCGTGCCACGTCTCCCTCGCGAGTCACCGCGTAGCCGAAGCCGTTGAGCATGCGCTCGGTATGGTCCCGGGTCGGCGCCGGCTCGCGCACGCGGGTCTCGCCCTCGGCGTAGAGCCCCGCCAACAGCAGGCAGGACTTGACCTGGGCGCTGGCCATCGGCATGTCGTAGTCGATGCCCTTGAGCGGCTGCCCGCCATGGATCCTGAGCGGCGGACGCCCGCCCTCGGCGGTATCGATGCACGCGCCCATCAGACGCAGCGGATCGGCAACCCGCGCCATGGGACGCTTGGTCAGCGAAGCGTCGCCGGTGAGTTCGGTGTCGAAGGCCTGCCCGGCGAGCAGCCCGGCGAACAGCCGCATGGCGGTACCGGAGTTGCCCACGTAGAGCGGGCCGGCGGGCGGCTTGAGACCGTGCAGACCGACACCATGGATGGTCACACGGCCCTGGTGCGGCCCTTCGATCGCCACGCCCATGTCGCGGAACGCCTGCAACGTGGCCAGGCTATCCTCGCCCTCGAGGAAACCCTTGACCTCGGTCACCCCGTCGGCCAGAGCGCCGAGCATGATCGAGCGGTGGGAGATGGACTTGTCCCCGGGTACGCGGATACGGCCGCTGACCGACCCGCCGGGCGAGACCCGATACTGCACCTGTCGTGATTCCATGGCTTGATAACTCGTCTGATTCAACAGCGTTTCGAAATAGTGTCGGGCGTGACTGGCACGGTCGAAGGTGCCCAGCATGGCATCGCTGTCGCCCTGCTCGACCGCGCGACGCAGTCGCGCCAACCCGCTCTCGAAGTCGTCCAGCGCGCCGAGCAGCGCGTCGCGGTTGGCGGTGAAGATGTCGCGCCACATCACCGGATCGCTGCCGGCGATGCGGGTAAAGTCGCGAAAGCCGCCGGCGGCGTAGCGGAAGATCTCCAGCCGCTCGTCCTGGCGCGCCAGGGTATCGACCAGCGAAAAGGCGAGCAGATGCGGCAAGTGACTGGTGCGCGCCAGCACCTGGTCGTGGCGCGCCACCGGCATCTCCAGCACCTGGGCCCCGCACAGCTCCCATAGGCCGCGCACCGCCTGCACCGCCGCCGGATCGGTCTCCGCTTCCGGGGTCAGGATCACCTTGTGATGACGATAGAGCGTCGGATTGGCCGCAGCGACCCCGCTCTTCTCCGAGCCGGCGATCGGGTGACCGGGAACGAAGCGCGCGGGCAGCGTGCCGAAGACCCGCCGCGCGGCGTCGCACACCGCGCGCTTGGTGCTGCCGACATCGGTGACGATGCGCGACCCCAGCGCTGGGGCCAGCGCTTCGAACACCGCCGGCATCGCCAGTACCGGCACCGCCAGCACCACGATGTCGGCGCGCGCCACCAGCGGTGCCAGCATGCTGCCACCATCGTCGATCACGCCCATGGCCAGCCCGGTGGCGATCTCGTCACCATTACGGTCGCAGCCCAGCAGCGTGCCACGGTAATCTGCCGCCTTGAGCGCGGCGGCCAGCGAGCCGCCGATCATGCCCAGCCCGACGATGAGCAGCGTGGGCGCGGTCTCTCCCGACATCCTAGAGCACACCCACCGGGTAGGAGCCGAGCACTTTCATATCGGAGGCGTGCTGCTTCACCGACTCCAGCACGCCGGCGACAGCCGGGTCGTCGACATGCCCCTTGAAGTCGATGAAGAAGACATAAGTCCAGACGCCATTACGCGACGGCCGCGTCTCCAGCCGGGTGAGATCGATGGCGTGGCGATGGAAGGGTTCTAGCAGACCGTGCAGCACCCCGGGCTGGTTGCGCATGGCGACCACGATCGAGGTCTTGTCCTGGCCCGAGGGCGGCACCGACTCGTTGCCGATGATCAGAAAGCGCGTGGAGTTGTCCGGGCGATCCTCGATCTTCTCGGCGACATGGTCGAGACCGTAGAGCTGGGCGGCCATGTCACCGGCGATCGCCGCGCTGTGCCACTCGGTCTTGACCAGCCTTGCAGCCTCGGCGTTGGACGAGACCGCCACCCGCTCGGCGTGGGGATAGTGCGCATCGAGCCACTTGCGACACTGGGCGAACGACTGCGGATGCGAGTAGATCCGCGAAATCTTGTCCTGGCGCGTGATATTGGAGACCAGCAGATGGTGGTGAATACGCAGCACCACCTCGCCGCTGATGTGCAGGCCGGAGTCCATGAACGAGTCGAGCGTGTTGTTGACCACGCCCTCGGTGGAGTTCTCCACCGGCACTACCCCATAGTTGACCGCACCCGCCTCGACCTCGCGAAATACCTCGTCGATCGCCGCCATCGGCAGGCTGATCGCACTGTGGCCGAAGTGCTTGAGCGCCGCCTGCTGGGTGAAGGTACCCTCCGGCCCCAGATAGGCGACCTTGATCGGCTTTTCCAGCGCCAGACAGGCAGACATGATCTCGCGGAACAGCCGTGCCATCTCTTCGCCGTTGAGCGGCCCGGGGTTGCGCTCCATCACCCGGCGCAGCACCTGGGCCTCGCGCTCGGGGCGGTAGAACACGGCATCGGGGTCGTCGGCGGTCTTGACCTGGGCGACCTGGGCGGCGCATTCGGCGCGCTCGCTGATCAGGCGCAACAGCTCGCTGTCGATGCTGTCGATACGCTGGCGCAGGGAAGCGAGGTCCAGCGGCTTGTCGGTGTTGTCAGTCATGGGCATGTCCTGGCTGCATGCGGCCGCCACTCAGCCGCGGCGACGTTCGAAATCGGCCATGAAGGTGATCAGCGCCTGCACGTCGGCCTCGCTGACGGCATTGTAAAGGCTCGCGCGCATGCCGCCGACGCTGCGATGCCCCTTGAGATTGAGCAACCCCTCGGCTTCGGCATCCGCGAGGAAGTCGCCGTTGAGCGACGCGTCCGCCAGCGTGAACGGCACGTTCATCAGCGAGCGGTTGGCCGGCGCGATCGGGTTGGCGTAGAAGTCGCTGGCGTCGATCGCCGCGTAGAGCGCCTCGCTCTTGCGCCGGTTGATCGCTTCCATCTCGGCGACGCCGCCGATGTCGTTCTTGAGCCACTCGAACACCAGGCCGGCGAGATACCAGGCGTAGGTCGGCGGCGTGTTGATCATCGAATCGTTGTCGGCGTAGACCTTCCAGCCGAGCAGCGAGGGCGCCGAGGGCTGCGCCCGTTCGAGCAGATCCTCGCGCACGATGACCACGGTAATGCCGGCGGGGCCGATGTTCTTCTGCGCGCCGGCGTAGATCACCCCGAAGCGGCTCACGTCCAGCGGCGTGGAGAGGATCGACGACGACATGTCGCACACCAGCGGCACGTCGGCCTCGAGTTCGGGGATGTAATCGAAGGCTAGCCCGCCGATGGTCTCGTTGTGACAGTAGTGCAGGTAGGCCGCATCCGCGGAGAGCGCGATGTCGCCCTGGCGCGGCACCTGCACGTAGCCGCTCTCGCAGCTCGAAGCGGCAATGTGCGAGGCGGCCAGATGATCCGCCTCCTTGATCGCCTTGCTCGACCAGATGCCGGTATCGAGATAGTTGGGTGTCCCACCCTGCCCGAGCAGGTTGAGCGGCACGCAGGCGAACTGCATCGTGGCGCCGCCCTGCATGAACAGCACCCGGTAGTTGTCGGGGATCGCGAGCAGATCACGCAGATCGCGCTCGGCCTTGGCCGCGATTGCCTCGAAGGTCGGGCTGCGGTGACTCATCTCCATCACCGACAGACCCTGCCCCTGGTAGTCGAGCATCTCGGCGCGGGCGCGCTCCAGCACCGCCGTCGGCATGGCCGCCGGACCGGCACAGAAATTGTGCAGACGTGTCATTCTCGGAATTCCCCGTGGGCTCTTTCACTCGACCCGGGCGTTTGCGTTCGACCGGGCTTGTTCATCCAGACGTATCTTCAGGGGGTCACCACCCCCTGCATCCAATCCCATGGCACCGCCCCTGCCCGGCTCACGCATCGAGCCAGGTCGGCAATGCGCCCCCGACCCAAGGCGGGCGGGGGCGCAGCGGCCTCAGGCGTCGTCGTCCGCAGGCGGCGGCGTCTCGCCGGCCTCCGGCGGCACTTCACCTTCGGCCACCTCGGTCTCCTCCGGCGTCTCGAGCTCGTCGAGCGCTTCGTCCTGGGGCTCGTCGACCCGCACCGTCTTGACCAGGTGCTCCCCCTCGCTGGTGCGGATCAGGGTCACCCCCTGGGTATTGCGCGAGGTGATCGACACTTCGCCGACGCGGGTACGCACCAGGGTACCGCGGTCAGTGATAAGCATCATCTCGTCGCTGTCGCGAACCTGCATCGCCGCCACCAGGGCGCCGTTGCGCTCGGTGGTCTGCATCGCGATCACGCCCTGGCCGCCGCGACCACGGATCGGAAACTCCTCGAGCCGGGTGCGCTTGCCATAGCCGTGCTCGGAGGCGGTCAGAATGTAGATCTGCTCCTCGCTGCCATCCGCGCTGGTGGCGGTGTCGCCATCGAGCTCGTTGTCGGCATCGGCATCGATGGTCTGGCTCTGCGGGATGATCAGACTGATCACCTCGGCACCTGCGGCCAGACGCATGCCACGCACGCCGCGGGCAGTCCGCCCCATCGGGCGCACATGGCCCTCCTCGAAGCGGATCGCCTTGCCGTTGGACGACAGCAGCATGACGTGATCACTGCCGGAGGTAATGGCGGCGCCGATCAGGCGATCACCCTCTTCCAGGTCCAGCGCGATCAGACCGACGCTACGCGGACGCGAGAACTGGTCGAGCGAGGTCCGCTTGACCGTGCCGCTGGCGGTGGCGAAGAAGATGTAGCTCTCCGGGTTGTAGTCACGCACCGGCAGAATGGCATTGATCGACTCGCCATCGTCCAGCGGCAGCAGGTTGACCAGCGGTTTGCCGCGCGACCCGCGGCTGGCGTTGGGCATCTCGTAGGTCTTGAGCCAGTAGACCTTGCCGCGGTTGGAGAACAGCAGCATGGTGTCATGGGTCGAGGCCACCACCAGATGCTCGATGACATCCTCGTCCTTCATGCTGGTGGCCGACTTGCCACGCCCGCCGCGCTTCTGCGCCTGGTAGTCGGAGATCGGCTGGGTCTTGGCATAGCCGCCACGCGACAGCGTGACCACCATGTCCTCCTCGGCGATCAGGTCTTCCATGGTGAGATCGAGACGGCTGGTCTGGATCTCGGTCAGGCGGGCGTTGCCGTACTGATCACGGATGCCTTCGAGCTCTTCGCGAATCACCTCCAGCAGCCGGTCCGGCGAGGCCAGGATATGGTTGAGCTCGGCGATACGCTCGAGAATGCTCAGGTACTCGTCGAGCAGTTTCTCGGTCTCGAGCCCGGTCAGACGATGCAGGCGCAGCTCCAGGATCGCCTGCGCCTGGGCCGGCGAGAGCCGGTAGAGCGCGCGGTCGTCGGTGAGCCCGTAGCCCTCATCGAGATCCTCGGGCTTGCACGAGGTGGCGCCGGCACGTTCGAGCATGCCGGTCACCTGCCCCGGCTGCCAGTCGCGGGCGATCAGTTTCTCCTTCGCCTCGGCCGCGTTGGGCGAGGCCTTGATCAGCTCGATAACCTCGTCGATGTTGGAGATGGCGACCGCCAGCCCCTCGAGGATATGACCGCGCTCACGCGCCTTCTTGAGCTCGAACAGAGTGCGCCGAGTGACCACCTCACGACGGTGGCGAATGAACGCCTCCAGCAGCTCCTTGAGATTGAGCGTCTTGGGCTGACCGTCGTGAAGGGCGACGATATTGATGCCGAACACGGTCTCGAGCTGGGTGTGGGCGAACAGGTTGTTGACCACCACGTCGCCGGACTCGCCGCGCTTGATCTCGATCACCACGCGCAGGCCATCCTTGTCGGACTCGTCGCGCAGCTCGGCGATACCCTCGACCCGCTTCTCCTTGACCAGCTCGGCGATCTTCTCGATCAGCCGCGCCTTGTTGACCTGGTAAGGCAGCTCGGTGATGACGATCTGGTCGCGTCCGCTCTTCTTGTCGAACTCGACCGTGTGGCGGGCCCGCACGTAGATGCGGCCGCGCCCGGTACGATACGCCTCGAGGATGCCGGCGCGGCCGTTGATGATGCCGGCGGTGGGAAAATCGGGCCCGGGGATGTACTCCATCAGGTCGTCGACCGTCAGGGTGTAGTCCTGGATCAGTGCCAGACAGCCGCTGATCACCTCGACCATGTTATGCGGCGGAATATTGGTCGCCATCCCTACCGCGATGCCCGAGGCACCATTGATCAGCAGGTTGGGCACCTTGGTCGGCAGCACCTCGGGAATCCGCTCGGTGCCGTCGTAGTTGTCGACCCAGTCGACCGTATCCTTCTCGAGATCCGCCAGCAGCTCATGGGAGAGCCGTGCCATGCGCACCTCGGTGTAACGCATGGCGGCAGCGTTGTCGCCGTCGATGGAACCGAAGTTGCCCTGACCATCGATCAGCACGTGGCGCATGGAGAAGTGCTGCGCCATGCGTACGATGGTGTCATAGACCGCACTGTCGCCGTGGGGGTGATATTTACCGATCACATCGCCGACCACGCGCGCCGATTTCTTGTACGGCTTGTTCCAGTCGTTGCCAAGCTCGTGCATGGCGTAGAGCACGCGCCGGTGCACCGGCTTCAAGCCATCGCGGACGTCGGGCAGAGCACGCCCGATGATGACGCTCATCGCGTAGTCCAGGTAGGACTGCTTGAGTTCATCCTCGATGTTGACTGGCAGAATTTCTCTGGCGATATCACCCATGGGTCGTCAAATCCTTTGCGCCGCTGCCACGGCCGAAGGCGACCGTAGCAGCGTTAATGAAGCCCCGACAAGGCGACCGAGACCCTCGGCCGCACAATCTGTCGATCATACCATTTCAGGGCTTCCAAAGGCAGGCATTGACGTCTTTTACCCGGGTGGTGTAGCCAGCCGCTAGCGTGCTTCCGCCTCGGCGACCAGCAGCGGTTCGAGGCGCTCGCGCCACACCCCTTCGAGCGGCACCACCTCACCGCTGCGCTGATCGAGCAGCACGAAGGTCAGCAGCGCGCTCACCACCAGCTCGCCACTGTCGCGGTGCACGATACGGTGCGCCACCCGGGCGCTGCGCCCGCCGATATGCGACAGACAGGTCTCGATGTCGAGATCGTCGTTGATCACCGCGGCGCGGCGGTAATCGATGTTGAGATTGACCGCGACCAGCGCCACGCCCTCGGCCATGCCGGCGGCGAACGCGGGGTGCTCATCGGCGAAGGCCCAGCGACCCTCCTCCAGAAATTCGAGATAACGGGCGTGATTGACGTGGCCATAGCCATCCAGATGAAAGCCGCGGACGCGAACCTGGGTATGAGTGATGCGTGAATCCATGCGAATCTCCGGGTCATTGGCGACGCCGATCGCGCGCCGCTCCTGACATCGAAACATACGCTCGTTTGAAACACGGCTGCAAACGCCAATGGTCTACCTCGGTGGCAACACCTGGGTCCTTTCGACATAATGTGCCTCCTTTCAAACGGAAACACGGGCGTATGTGGTTCAAGCACTGTCATCTTTACCGCTGCCATGACGTCGAGGTTCTCGCGCTGGAGGACCTGGAGAGCGCCTTGGCAGAATTTGCGTTTCGCCCCGTCTCGCCTCGCGAGGCACGCCGGGTCGGCTGGAGCGCCCCGGCCGGCCGCGGCAGCGACCAGCGCGTACACGAGATCCAGGGCCACCGGCTGCTGTCGATGCTGCGCCAGGAGCGCCTGCTGCCCGCCTCGGTGGTCAATGAAGAGGTCGCCGAGCGCAGCGAGGCACGCGAGCAGGCCGAAGGCCAGCCGCTGCCCCGGCGCGAGCGCCAGCTGCTCAAGGAGCAGGTAATGGAGGAGCTGCTGCCGCAGGCCTTCACCCGCACCCAGCGCGTCGAGCTGTGGTGGGATACCCGTCGCCGGCTGATCGGTATCAACGCCTCCAGCCGCAAGCGCGCGGAAGAGGTGCTGGATCTGCTGCGCCAGACCCTGGGCTCACTCAAGGTCACGCCACTGGCGACCCGCACGCCGCCATCGCGCGGCATGACCCAGTGGCTGAGCGACGCCGGCAGCCGCCCGCCCAGTCTGCTGCTGGGCGATCAGGTCGAGCTGCGCGCTGCCGAGGACGACGGCGTGCTGCGTGCGCGTCAGGTCGATCTCGACAGCGAGGAGATCCAGTCGCTGCTCGAGGGCGGCCGCCAGGCCAGCAAGCTGAGCGTCGGCAGCGAGGGACAGCTGCGCACCGTGCTGCACGACGACCTGGCACTGAAGTCATTGCAGTTCGACGACGCCCTGCTCGACGAAGCCAGTCAGACCGAAGATGGCGACGACCCCGCGGTGGCGCTGGAGACCGATTTCGCGCTGATGTCCCAGGCACTCGCCACCTTCATCGAACAGCTGATCGACTGGCTCGGCGGTGAAGCCGAGACGTCGGCCCCGACACCATGACGCAGAGCTCCACCACGCCGCCCAATAGCGCCGAGGCCGCGATCGATCTCGATCGCTTCGCCGACATCCGTCCTTACCACGACGACGAGGTCGCCGGCGTGCTGGCACGCCTGGCACAGGATAGCGAGCTGCTCGACGCCATCACCCGCTACCGCCTGCCGCGCCTGGCACGTGTCGCGCCGCCGCTGGCCCGCTTTCTCGCCAGCCTGCGTCTGCGCCGTGAAGTGCGCGGGGTCGCCACCATCCGCGACTTCCAGCTGCGCATCGCCGACTACATGGCACACATGATCGCGCGCACCACGCAAGGCTTCAGCGTCGAAGGGCTCGATCGACTGTCGTCGGATCAGGCGTATCTGTTCATCGGCAACCATCGTGACATCGCCCTCGACCCCGCCTTCGTCAACTATGCGCTCTACGTCGAGGGACACGACACCGTGCGCATCGCGATCGGCGATAATCTGCTGCAGAAGCCCTTCGTCACCGACCTGATGCGGCTCAACAAGAGTTTCATCGTGCCGCGCTCGGTCAAGGGCAAGCGCGCCATGCTGGCGGCCTACCAGTCACTCTCGGGCTATATCCGCCACTCGATCAGCGACGACAACCACTCGGTCTGGCTGGCCCAGCGCGAGGGCCGCGCCAAGGACGGCGTCGATCGCACCGATAGCGCCATCGTCAAGATGCTGTGCATGGCCAGGCGCCAGGAGGAGAACGACCCCGACATCGGCCGTGCGGTGCAGGAGCTGCAGATCGTGCCGGTGTCGATCAGCTACGAGTACGACCCCTGCGATCTGCTCAAGGCGCGCGAGCTGCACGCCAAGGAGACCGCTGGCCGCTACCAGAAGGTCGAGTTCGAGGACATCCGCTCGATCGTCTCCGGCATCATCGGCAACAAGGGCCGGGTCAAGCTGGCCTTCGGCACGCCGCTGTCGGCGGACTTCGACTCCGCCGATGCGGTGGCCGCCGAGATCGACCGCCAGGTGCTGTCGAACTACCCGCTGTTCCCGAGTCATCAGCTGGCCCTGGCCGAGACCGGCCTCGCCCCCGATCTGGTCGACCTCTCTGCGGTCACCGCAGAAGATCGCGAACGCTTCCAGACGCGCCTGGCAGAGGTGCCGGCCGAGCTGCGCCCATGGTGGCTGAAGCAGTACGCCAACCCGATCCTCAACCGCGCTGGACGCCTGGATAGCGACGCTTCCTGATCGCGTCGCGTCAGACGATTTCGCCAACGACCGGTCTCAAAATCGGCGAACGCTAGACCGATAAACGCCAGGCCGGCGGCAAACGCAAAAAAGCAGACTGCCTCACACGGCCACGCCTCATTCGGCGTGGCCGTGTCTGTTTTCGCGCCCCGGCGCCCCCCCCTCCGGGCGACTTGCCCCGGCAAAGCGCCATCACTTGCGCCAGAAGAACGGCATCAGTAGCACCAGCACGGTGAGAATCTCCAGGCGACCCATCAGCATGCCGATGCAGAGAATCCACTTTGCCGCATCCGGCAGGCTGGCGAAGTTACCGGCCGGGCCGATGATCGGCCCCAGGCCGGGGCCGACGTTGGCCAGCGCGGTGGCCGCGCCGGTGGTCGCGGTGACCATGTCCAGCCCGAGGGCGGCCAGCGCCAGCGAGAGCATCGCGAAGATCAAAAAGAAGAAGAACGAGAAGGCGATGACCGCGCGCACCACCTCGTCGTTGAGCGGACGGCCGTTGTAGCGCTGGGCGAATACCCCGCTGGGGTGCACCAGATAGCGCAGTTGGTTGAGCAGCATCAGCCCACCGATCTGGAAGCGGAATATCTTCATCCCGCCGCTGGTCGAACCGCTGCAGCCGCCGACGAAGGTGATGAAGAAGAAGGTGGTCACCGCCAGCGGCCCCCACAGACTGTAGTCCTGGCTGGCATAGCCGGTGGTGGTCACCACCGAGATCACGTTGAAGGCGACCTCGGTCAGCGCGCTGAACGGCGCATCATGGAAGGCCAGCACCCGGTAGAGGGTCAGGGTGCCGATCACCACCACCAGCAGCGTGAGCAGGCCGCGCACCTGCTGGTCCTGCCACAGCGCGCCACGCGAATCACGAATCAGGCGAATATAGAGTACGAACGGCAATGCCCCGGCGAGCATGAAGGCGCAGCCCAGCCAAAGGATCAGCGGGCGACTCTCGTAGATGCCGAAGGAGGCATCGTAGTTGGCGAAGCCGCCGGTGGAGACCGAACTCATGGCGTGCACGATCGCATCCAGAGTCTGCATGCCCGCCAGCCGATAGCTGAGTATCGCCACCAGCGTCAGTCCCAGGTAGATCACTGCGGATGCCTTGGCGATCCCCCCAGCCCGCGGCAACACCTTGTCCGACCAGTCGGAGGACTCGGTCTGGAACAGCCGCATGCCCCCCACCTTGAGAAACGGCAGGATCGCAATCGCCATCACGATGATCCCGATCCCCCCCAGCCACTGCATCAGACCACGCCACAGCTTGAGGCCATCGGAGAGATGCTCGATGCCCGAGAGCACGGTCGACCCGGTGGTGGTGATTGCCGAGATCGACTCGAACACCGCATCGGTGAACGACAATTGCGGCGCGCCCAGCACCAGCGGCAGGCTGGCAAAGGCGCTGATCACCACCCAACTCGAGGTGGTCAGAATGAACATGTGCTGGGTCTTGAGCTCGACCGGCGTATGCCAGGTCCAGGCCAGCAAGCCTGCCGAGATGGCCGCGACCAGTGCCATCGACTTGAGAAAGGCCCACAGGTCGGGATCGCCCTCCAGCTTCAACAGCACGATCGGCGGGAGCATGAACACGGCCAGCACGATCAATAACAGCGCCAGAACTTTGACAATCGGCTTGGCGTCTCGCAACGTCTCTCTCCCCTTCGATGCGCCCTTCACTCACCGCCACGCCGCCATGCGTGATCGCCGGCGCGCCAAACGACTGGCGATGATAGGCCAATCGGGCACGCCGCGACACTGCCACCTGCCGCCGGAAGTACGCACCAGGCGCCGCGGGAGGGCCAGACAGGCAGCCACGACACCCGGCTCAGACGAGTACGGCGGCGCCGGCGGCTGTGCTATCGTGGCGCCATCTTCCCGACTCGAGCAAGGAGAGTGCCATGAGTTCCGCTTCGGAAATGCAGAAGGTTCGCGTCATTCACGAGCTGCGCGCCTTCATCAAGAAACTGCTGCAGGAGCCGGGCATCCTGGAAAACTCGCTGGCGATCGCCAAACGCCACTCGGATGGCAGCAACGACCCGCAGGCGTGGGCGCGTATCGCCAACGAGATCTCCGATACCACCAGCGTACATATCCCGGAAGACCCCAAGGAGCACTCCGATGCCGACCGGCTGTTCCTGGAAGTGCTGCGTGAGGTCGTGGGCGAGGAGAAGGCGCTCTACTGAGAGGCGGGCCGGCCGGCGCGCTGGAAAAGAAAAAGGCCGGCGACGGCCGGCCTTTCGCTCCGACTAAGATGGCATCAGGTGTCAGATGTGTTCTTCTTACAGCTGTCGGGCACAGAATCAAGCTCGTTATCCGTGAAATTCGTGCTGCACTGCCAACCACCATCTTTCTGCCGCTCCAGCGTAATTGCCTTGCCAGAGAAGTTCCCTCCTTGGTCGAAGGTAAAGCTGATCTCGGGATCCGCGGCATTACCGTCCGCGTCCTTGCGGCTAAAATTCGCGACGGTAATCTTACCGTTTTGAACCGCGTCGCTGGAAATCCCGAGATCCGACGGAGTTGTCACTGTATCGCCTTGCTGAAACGCCAACTCGGCAGGAGTTTGCAGCGACTTCAAGGTCGCGATGGCGGAACTGACTTCCGACCTCGCCACATAGTTCTGATACTGCGGAATAGCGATGGCGGCGAGGATGCCGATGATCGCGACCACGATCATCAGCTCGATCAGGGTAAAACCGCCCTGGCGGTATAGCGCTCGACGCTTGTGTTGCCCTTGCATGGAAATCCCCTAGTTTGTCGATGTTGTGCCGGTCGGCGTCGCCGCCCTGCCGTGCAAACCGAATCACGCCGCGCCTCCACGCGCAGCGTGCCAAAACGACACGCAACGTTACATTCGGTGACACTCAAGACGCTTATCGGCCATGTCTCAGGATTCTTAAAGAAAAAGTTGGCACTGCCGATAACGCGGGTACGACCTCCGCCTACGCTGCGGCCATTTCTATTCGCGAGAGGCGCCTCGACGTGCCGACCACCACCTCCTCCGGCATCCATCGCGGTATCGCCCGCCGGCTGATCGATCGTGGCCTGATCGAGGCGGCGACCTGCGAGCACGCGCTGCACTCGGCGAAGGAGGCCGGCCAGACACTGCTCGAGTTCCTGGTGCGCCAGGGCCGGGTCGATCCGCGCCAGGCCGGTGAGGCGGCGGCACGTGAGTATGGCCTGCCATTTCTCGATCTACAGCCCGTGGCATGGGAACGCCTACCGATCGTCGAGCCGATCGCAGAGAAGCTGATCAACCGCTTCCAGGTACTGCCGCTGGCGCGCGACGACCGCCGCCTCACGGTGGCTGTCGCCTTCCCCGCCACGCTGGCCAAGCTCGACGAGCTCCAGTTCACCACCGGGCTGGCGATCGATGGCGTGCTGGTGCCGTTCGATCAACTCGAGCGTGCCCTCGCCCGCCGCCTTCAGCACCAGGACACCTCGGGCATGCTCGAGGCGCTCGACGAGGCCAGCGATGCGGTGACGCTGGATACCAGCGAGATCGATCTGGAAGAGGAAGCCGCGGCCCTGGATGCTGGCGGCGACAACGATGCGCCTATCGTGCGCTTCGTCAACCGCGTGCTGCGCGACGCCATCCAGCGCGGCGCTTCGGACGTGCACTTCGAGCCCTACGAGTCGAGCTTTCGGGTGCGCTTTCGCATCGACGGCATGCTGCTGGAAGTGACCCGCCCGCCGCTCAACCTGCGCACCCGCATCGCCGCACGGCTCAAGGTGATGGCACGCCTGGACATCTCCGAGCGCCGCCTGCCCCAGGACGGCGCGATGAAACTGCGCCTGGAGGACCAGCGCGCCATCGACTTCCGCGTCAACAGCCTGCCCACGGTGTTCGGTGAGAAGATCGTACTGCGCCTGCTCGACGCCCGCGCCACCAGCTGGGGCATCGACGCGCTCGGCTTCTCACCGCCCCAGCGCGAGCTGTTCGAGAGTGCGTTGGCGCGCCCCCAGGGGATGATTCTGGTGACCGGCCCCACCGGTAGCGGCAAGACGGTGACCCTCTATACCGGGCTCAATCGACTCAATACCGAGGAGCGCAACATCTCCACCGCCGAGGACCCGGTGGAACTCAAGATACCGGGGATCAACCAGGTCAACGTGCAGACACGCATCGGGCTCGATTTCGCCAGCGCCCTGCGCGCCTTTCTGCGCCAGGACCCTGACGTGGTGATGGTCGGCGAGATTCGTGATCTCGAAACCGCCGAGATCGCGGTCAAGGCGGCCCAGACCGGCCACCTGGTGCTCTCCACACTGCACACCAACTCTGCCGCCGAGACGCTGACGCGGCTGCGCAACATGGGGCTGGCAAGCTTCAACATCGCCAGTTCGGTGTCACTGATCATTGCCCAGCGCCTGGCGCGTCGGCTCTGCCCACACTGCCGGGTGCCGACTCAGGTGCCTGACGAGGTGCTGCTCGGCGAAGGTATCACCCAAGCGCGCCTGGCCAGCGCCACGCTCTATCGTCCCGGCGGCTGTGACCGCTGCACGCTGGGCTACAAGGGCCGCCAGGGGATCTATGAAGTGGTCCCGATCGATGACGCCATGAGCCAATTGATCATGCGTGATGGCCACGCCCTGGAACTGGCACAGCTGGCGCGCGAACGCGGCTATCCCGGCCTGCGCCAGAGCGCCATCGAGCTGGCGCTCAGCGGCGTGACCAGCCTGGAGGAGGTCAACCGCGTGACCCTCGACTGAGCCACGCCCCACGGCGACCCACGCACCGACACCGCATACCAACCGACACGCTTCTCGACCTACCGCTTTCAGGAGTCCGACATGGCAGCAACGGCGAAGCCTCCCAAGCGACTGGTGATCCACCGCTGGCACTGGCGCGGCAAGAATCTGCGCGGCGAGACGGTCAGCGGCGAACTGATCGCCAGTGAGGTCAGCGAGGTGCGCCAGGAGCTGGCGCGCCAGAAGATCATCGTCAAGCGCATTACGCGCAAGACCAGCCCATTCGGCATCGGCCGGGTCCGCCAACGCGACATCACCCTGTTCGCGCGCCAACTGGCTACCATGATCCGGGCCGGCGTGCCGCTGCTGCAGGCGTGCAAGGTGGTCGCCGAGACGCTGCGCAACCCGGCGATGCGCAATCTGGTCGAAAACCTGGGCAACGATATCAGCGCCGGAGCCAGCTTCTCGCAGGCGCTGTCACGTCATCCGCAGCGCTTCGATCGCATGTTCGTCAACATGGTCGCCGCCGGCGAACAGTCGGGTGCGCTGGATCGCATGCTCGAACGTCTGGCCAGCTATCGCGAAAAGATCGATACCCTGAAAGGGCGCATCAAGAAAGCGCTGTACTATCCGGTCGCGGTGATTGCGGTGGGGATCGGCGTCACCGCGCTGCTGTTGATCGAGGTGGTGCCGCAGTTCGAGAGCCTGTTCGCCGGCTTCGGCGCCGAGCTGCCGGCTTTCACGCGCTTCACCATCGATCTCTCCGAGCTGGCCCAGGCGTACTGGTGGCAGGCACTGCTAGCGCTGGTGCTCACGGGTATCGGACTGCGCCGGGCGATCAAGCGCTCGCCGCGTTTCGCCTACCGGGTCGATCGGCTCCTGCTGCGCCTGCCAGTGCTCGGCAGCATCCTCGACAAGGGCTCGATCGCGCGCTTCTCACGCACCCTGGCGACGACCTTCAATGCTGGCGTTCCCCTGGTGGAAGCGCTCGAGACCGCCGCCGGTGCGACCGGCAACCGCGTGCACCAGCGCGCGATCATCGGCCTGCGCGACGATGTCGGTGACGGTCAGCAGCTCGCCTTCGCCATGCGCCGGGCGGGGATCTTCCCGATCATGGCGGTGCAGATGGTGAGCATCGGTGAAGAAGCGGGTGACCTCGACACCATGCTCGACAAGGTCGCCGACTTCTACGAAGAGGAGGTGGACAACCAGGTCGACGCGCTGACCTCGCTGCTGGAGCCGCTGATCATCGTGGTGCTGGGGGTGCTGGTGGGTGGTCTGGTGGCGTCGATGTATCTGCCGATTTTTCAGATGGGCTCGGCCATTTGAGCGAAGGCGCGCGAAGGGGCGGCCCTGATGGCGGCGATGCGTTACCCTGTGCCACCTTATCGACTGGATCAAGCGGGAGTCTGCGTTGTCCCAACTTTCCCCCTGGCTGCTGTGGCCCCTGGCATTCGTGCTCGGCGCCTGCCTGGGCAGCTTCATCAACGTGGTGATCGTACGCCTGCCGGTAATGCTGATGCGGCGCTGGCGCGCCGAGGCGCGCGCCGCGCTCGAGCTGGAAGCCGAGCCGCTGCCACGCTATGACCTGCTGCTGCCGCGCTCGCACTGCCCCGCCTGTCGCCAGTTCATTGCCTGGCACGACAACCTGCCGCTGATCGGCTGGCTCAAGCGCCGCGGCCGCTGTGCCACCTGCGCGGCACCGATCAGCCCGCAGTACCCGCTGGTCGAGCTGCTGGCGGGCGGCGTGAGCCTGGCCGCGCTGGCGATCCACGGCGCCAGCATCGAGACGCTGTGGCTGGTCGGCGCCTGCCTGGTGCTGCTGGCGCTGGCGGTGATCGACTGGCGCACCCAACTGCTGCCGGATGCGCTCACCCTGCCACTGCTATGGGCCGGCTTGCTCTACCAGTGGACTTACCACCCGCTGTGGCTCGGCAGCGCCGTGATCGGCGCGGCCGCCGGCTATCTGGTGCTGTGGGCGGTGTATTGGCTGTTCAAGCTGACCACCGGCAAGGAGGGCATGGGCCATGGTGACTTCAAGCTGATGGCGGCGCTGGGCGCCTGGCTGGGCTGGCAGAATCTGCCGCTGCTGCTGCTGCTCTCCGCCGGCGCCGGCACGCTGATCGGTATCGCGCTGATCATCGGCCGCCGCCATGAGCGCGGCCAGCCGCTACCGTTCGGCCCGTTCATCGCCCTGGCCGGTTGGGTCGCGCTGCTGGTGGGGGCGCCGCTGCAGGCCGGCTACCAGGCACTGCTGCTGGGAGGTGCAGGATGAAGGAGTCAGGCCAGCCCATCCCGGTGATCGGTGTCACCGGCGGTATCGGCTCGGGCAAGAGCGCGGTCGCCGAGGCCTTTGACGCCCTGGGGGTCCCGGGCATCGATGCCGATGCCGTGGCCCGCGAGGTGGTGATGCCGGGCGAACCGGCGCTGGCCGCGATCGTCGAGCGCTTCGGCACCGGCGTGCTCGCGGCGGATGGCAGCCTCGACCGCCGCGCCCTGCGCGCGCGGGTCTTCGCCGACCCCGCCGAGCGGCGCTGGCTCGAACACCAGACCCATCCGCGCATTCGCCAGCGCCTGCAGGCGCATCTGACCCGCCTGCGCGGCGGTGACGCACCCTACTGCCTGCTGATCTCGCCGCTGCTGATCGAGAGCGGCCAGCGCGAGATGGTCTCGCGGGTGCTGGTGATCGATGTCCCCGAGTCGCTGCAGATCGAACGCACTCTGGCCCGCGATGGCGTGCCCCGGGAACAGGTGGAAGCGATTCTCGCCGCCCAGAGTTCGCGGCAGGCGCGCCTTGCAGCCGCCGATGACGTCATCGACAATAGCGGCGACAGAGAGATGCTTCTCGATCAGGTCGCCCGCTTGGACGAACGCTATCGCCAGTGGGCGGCATCACCGCAACGACATGGCCACTCATGACCTCCGGTAACGACTCCCGCCAAGCCGATGATGGCACCACCGGCGGCGCGCTCAAGGTGCGCTGCCCGCAGTGCCAGACGCCGATCGCCTGGACCACAGACAACCCCTATCGGCCCTTCTGCTCCAAGCGCTGCAAGCTGCTCGATCTGGGCGCCTGGGCCGACGGCAGCCACCGCATTCCAGGCGAGCCGCATATGGACGAGACCCAGCTCGACGAGCTGATCGACCGCCTGGAGCGCGGCGAATAGCCGAAACCCGGCACCTGCCGAGCAGATCCAAGGCATCACCAACGCAAACGCCGCTCCTCAGGGAGCGGCGTTTGCGTGGGCAGCCAGGATCGCGCGGCCCGAGACGTCAGCGATCGTCGCGCCAGAAATCCCGGATCGAGGCGATACCCTGAGCCCCGACGCCGCGCGCCTGGTTGGCGTGATGCCGGGTCATCCCACCGAGGGCGAAGACCGGCATCGCCGCCGTCTCGACCATCTGCTGGAAATCGTGCCAGCCGATGGTGATCGCATCGGGATGCGAGGGTGTCGGCGCCAGCGGCGAGAGGGTGACGAAGTCGCAGTCGATCTGGCCGGCCTGGGTCAGTTGTTCGTCGCCGTGGGTCGACGCACCCAGCCACTTGTTGGCGGGGATCGGGCGCTGCTTGAGCGTCATCAGGCGCGCGCTGGTCAGATGGATGCCATCGGCGTCCACCCGTTCCAGCCACGCCGGGTCGGCGTTGAGCAGCAGCTTGGCCCCGTAACGCCGGCACAGCGCCAGCGTGCTCTCGGCCCGCGCCTGATAGGCGGCGTCGTCGAGAGTCTTGGCCCGCAGTTGGACCAGACGAATGTGGTCCTCGCGCAGCGCCCGCTCCAGACGCTCCTGGAACACCGCCTCGTCGGGCTCTTCGGCGGTGATCAGGTACTCCTGGGGCAACGCCACCGCACGCAGGATCGGCAGATTGGCCGCGGGGAACGGATAGTTGGGCAGGTCGTCGACCCCCACCCAGCGCACCGGCTGCCCCTCGCGGCCATAGGGCTCGCCGTCGTAGTCGCGGACCTGCCAGACGTCGAGCAGGATGTGCTTGTCGGGATACTCGTGATGCACCCGAATCAGCGGCTGAGCGCGCCGGATCTGAATACCCAGCTCTTCGCTCAGCTCGCGCTTGAGCGCCTCGAAGCCGGTTTCGTAGGGCGCCAGCTTGCCGCCGGGAAACTCCCACAGGCCGCCCTGGTCCGCGGTCGCTGGGCGCCGCGCGATCAGCACGCGCCCGTCGTCGCGGATGACGGCTGCCGCCGCTACGTGAACCCGTCTCTTCATCATCTTGCTAAATCTCTCGCACCTTGGGGTGTTGCTTCACTGAGTGTCACGTCTCGTGACGGTAGGCCGCGCTGCGGCCCGCCCTCAACTGCGGTAGTCCGCGTTGATCGAGACGTAGTCGTGGGACAGATCCGAAGTCCAGACGGTGGCCCGGGCCTCGCCCCGGCCGAGACGGATACGGATGGTGATCTCCGCTTGTGCCATCACCCGGCTACCCGCCGCTTCGGTATAGCTCTCGGCGCGCCCGCCGTGCTCGACCAGACGCACGTCGCCCAGATCGATGACGATGCGCTCGACATCGAGGGCTTCCACCGGCGCACGCCCGACCGCCGCCAGGATCCGCCCCCAGTTGGCGTCGGAGGCGTAGAGTGCGGTCTTGACCAGCGGAGAGTGGGCCACGGTGAAGGCGACTTCACGCGCCTCCTCGACGCTGGCGGCCTCCTCGACCTCCAGGGTCACGAACTTGGTCGCGCCTTCGGCATCGCGGATGATCGCCTGGGCCAGCTCGGTGAGCACCTGGGTCAGCGCAGCGCGGAAGCGCCGTTCGTCTTCCACCGAGGTCACCTGCGGTCCGCGCCCGGTAGCGATCAGCGTGCAGGCGTCGTTGGTGGAGGTGTCGGAGTCGACGGTAATGGCGTTGAACGACACCGTAACCGCCTCGCGCAGCCACTGATTCAGGGTGGCCGCGGGAATCTCGGCATCGCAGGCAACGAAGCCCAGCATGGTAGCCATGTTGGGCTTGATCATGCCCGAGCCCTTGCTGATACCGTTGAGCGTCACCGTGCCGCCGCTCAGCTCGACCTGCGCCGTGGCGCCCTTGACCCGGGTATCCGTGGTCAGGATGCCTTCGGCGGCTTCGGCCCACTGCTCGCCGTCGAGCCGCGCCAACGCCTGCGGCAGACCGGCGGCGATCTTCTCCACCGGTAGCGGCTCGCCGATGACGCCGGTGGAGAACGGCAGCACCTGCTGCGCGTCGACACCGGCGAGTTCGGCCAGCGCGCCGCAGCAGCGCTCGGCATCGGCGATCCCGCGGCTGCCGGTACCGGCGTTGGCATTGCCGGTGTTGATCAGCAGATAGCGTGGCGACGTCTGCGCCAGGTGCGCCTTGGCGACATGCACCGGTGCGGCGCAGAACGCGTTGCGGGTGAAGGTGGCCGCGACGCTGGCCCCTTCGGGAATCTCGATCACCACCAGATCACGGCGGTTGGGCTTCTTGATTCCCGCCATTGCGGCACTCAACCGCACGCCGTCGATCGCCGGCATCTGCGGAAAGCTCGCCTCGCCTACTGCCATCTCGTCTCTCCTCGCTGGCGCCGCGCAGCGCGGCGCCGTGTCATGCTCAGTTCAGTTTGCCGTGGCACTGCTTGAACTTCTTGCCCGATCCGCACGGGCAGGGGTCATTGCGCCCCACCTTGGGCCCTTCACGGCGCACCGGCGTGTTGTCGTCGGCAGACTGATCGGCGGACTCCTCGGCGCCTTCGGCGGTCTCACGCGCGGCGGCCACCGCCTCCTCGTGGAGCGACTGGCTGCCGGCCTGCTCGCGCTCCAGCGCTTCACGGCGCTGGCGCTCGAGATCCTCGACCTCTTCCTGACGGCGTACCTGAACGTGGCTCAGGATGCGCGTCACGTCGTGCTTGATGTTGTAGAGCAGCGACTGGAACAGCTCGAAGGCTTCGCGCTTGTACTCCTGCTTGGGGTTCTTCTGGGCGTAGCCGCGCAGATGGATACCCCGACGCAGGTGGTCCATCGACTGCAGGTGCTCCTTCCAGCGGGTATCCAGTACCTGCAGCATTACCTGCTTCTCGAAGCGCTGCATCATCTCGCGCCCGATCGCCTCGACCTTGGCGGTGTACTGGCCGCGGTGCTGATCCAGCAGCCGCTGGCGCAGCATCTCTTCATTGAAGTTCTGGTCCTGCTCGGCCCACTCGACGATCGGCAGGTCGAGATTGAACTCCTGCTTGAGCTGGTCCTGCAGATTGGCCAGCTCCCACTGTTCCGGCAGGCTCTGCGGCGGCACATAGGTGGAGATGGTCTGGTCGAGCACCTCATCGCGAATGCTGGCGATGTTGTCGGAGATCTCGTCGGCGGCCAGGATCTCGTCGCGCTGATCGTAGATCACCCGGCGCTGATCGTTGGAGACGTCGTCGTACTCGAGTAGCTGCTTGCGGATATCGAAGTTGCGCCCCTCGACCTTCTTCTGCGCGCGCTCGACCGCGTTCGAGACCATCTTGTGCTCGATCGCTTCGCCACGCTCCAGCCCCAGGGCACCCATCAGACGCTGCACCCGCTCGGAGCCGAACAGGCGCATCAGGTTGTCCTCCAGCGAGAGGAAGAAGCGGGTCGACCCCGGGTCACCCTGGCGCCCGGCACGCCCGCGCAGCTGGTTGTCGATACGCCGCGACTCGTGACGCTCCGAGCCGACCACGTGCAGGCCGCCGGCGGCGAGCACGGCGTCGTGACGCTGCTGCCACTCGGCCTTGATCGCTTCGATCTGGGCCTCGCTGGGCGACTCCAGCTTGGCCACGTCGGCCTCCCAGCTGCCGCCGAGCATGATGTCGGTACCGCGGCCAGCCATGTTGGTGGCGATGGTCACCGCCCCGGGGCGGCCGGCCTGGGCGATGATCTCTGCCTCGCTGTCGTGCTGCTTGGCGTTGAGCACGTTGTGCGGAATCTTCTGCGCCTGCATCAGCCGCGACAGATACTCCGAGGTCTCGATCGAAGCGGTACCCACCAGCACCGGGCGTTCGGCCTCGCGCTGGGTCTTGACGTCCTCGATGATCGCCTCGAACTTCTCCTCGGCGCTCATGAACACCAGGTCGTTGAGATCCTGGCGTGCCAGCGGGCGGTTGGTGGGGATCACCAGCACATCGAGGCCATAGATATGGTTGAACTCGAACGCCTCGGTGTCGGCAGTACCGGTCATGCCGGCCAGCTTGTCGTAAAGGCGGAAATAGTTCTGGAAGGTGGTCGAGGCGAGCGTCTGGCTCTCGCGCTGGATGGGCACCCCCTCCTTGGCCTCGACCGCCTGGTGCAGGCCTTCCGACCAGCGCCGACCCGGCATGGTACGCCCGGTGTGCTCGTCGACGATGACGATCTGGTTGTCGGCGATGATGTAGTCGACGTCGCGGTGGTAGAGGCAGCGTGCACGCAGGGCCGAGTGGATATGCTGCAGAAGCCCCAGGTTCTGTACCGCGTAGAGCGAGTCCTCTTCCTTGAGCAGGCCCGCCTCGCGCATCAGCCCCTCGACCTTCTGGTGACCCTCTTCGGTCAGCTCCACCTGCTTCTGCTTCTCGTCGATCAGGAAGTCGCCGCTGCTCGGGTCCTCCTCGTCACTGCACTGCTCGAGCCGCTGCGACAGCGTGCCGATGGTGCGGTAGAGCTCGACATCCTCTTCCACCGGACCGGAGATGATCAGCGGGGTGCGCGCCTCGTCGATCAGGATCGAGTCGACCTCGTCGATGATGGCGTAGTTGAGCGGGCGCTGGACCTTGTCCTCGAGCGAAAAGGCCATGTTGTCGCGCAGATAGTCGAAGCCGTACTCGTTGTTGGTGCCGTAGGTGATGTCGCAGGCGTAGGCCTTGCGCTTCTCCTCGTTGGGCTGCCCGGAGGCGATCACACCGACACTGAGGCCGAGGAATTCATACAGCGGGCGCATCCAGTTGGCGTCGCGGCTGGCCAGGTAGTCGTTGACCGTGACCACATGTACGCCCTTGCCCGGCAGTGCGTTGAAGTAGACCGCCAGAGTACCCACCAGGGTCTTGCCCTCACCGGTCTTCATCTCGGCGATACGCCCGTCGTGCAGCGCCATGCCGCCGACCATCTGGACGTCGAAGTGGCGCATGCCGAGCACCCGTTTGCTCGCCTCGCGCACCACGGCGAAGGCTTCGGGCAGCAGGGCGTCGTGCTTTTCACCGGCCTCTAGGCGGCTGCGGAATTCGGCGGTCTTGGCGGCGAGCGCGGCATCGTCGAGTGCGGCGATGGTCTCTTCCAGCGCATTGATCGCCGTGACCTGCTTGCGCATCCGCTTGACGTCGCGCTCGTTCTTCGAGCCGACCAGTTTCTTGACCAATACGTTCAACATGATGGAGTTCCTGCGTCATTCATGGGCGCCCCCGCGGCCTTCGGGCCGGCGATAGCGGCGCTGCGACAAACGATGAAAGTCAGGCAGGAAGCGGCGGGCCGCGGCGGGAAAAGGCATCGTGCGCCAGGCGCCGCACTGCGACCAGGGCCGGCAGCACACCGACCAGGGTCGGCAACGCCAGCCGCGGCGGCTGCGGGTGCGTGGTCGGCGCACGGGCGACACGGCGAGACTCGGCGCGGATCTCCTCCGGCGCCATCAGGTAGACCTGGGCCAGTCGCTCGGCCAGGCGCAGCGCCTCGGCCTGCACCAGTCCGGCTGGCAGCAGGCAACCCACCAGCACGCTGGCCAGCCACCAGTGCGCCCGCTGGCGCGGTCGCCAGCGGGCGCCCGTGTGGCCGGAATGCGAATGGGCCGATGTCATGCTGTCGACGAACTCCGCGTCGTGATAGGTTTGGGGGAACTTTCCCCACTGCGTGCAAGCCGATGAGTATAAAGGCTAAGCGTTTTCGAGCCCAGTCCGTTTCCCATCTGCTCGGCCAGCCCAGCGGCCTCGGCGACGTGGTGCGCATGGCCACGCTGATCGACCGTGCCCAGCGCCATCTACGCCGCCAGCTGCCGCCGGACGTGGCCGAGCACGTATTCGTCGGCGGCTATCGCGACGGCGTGCTGACCCTGATCACCGATCGCGCTGCCTGGCTCACCTGGCTGCGCTACGAGCAGCCGCGCCTGCTCAAGCTGCTGCATCAGCTGCCAGGCTTCGAAGCGGTGATGAAGCTGTCGCTCAAGGTGCGTCCGGTGCGCCCGGTCAAGGTCGCCCCGCGCCAGGTCCGACACCTGACCCCGGCCGGCGCCAACGCGCTGACCCAGTGTGCTGAGGGCATGGAGGAGTCGCCGCTGCGACGCGCGCTCACCCGCCTCGCCTCCCACGCCGAGCCAGAAGACGGCAGTGACAGCGGACACTAGGCCAGACGAGGCTGGCTCTCTCCCGTCGACGACCAGCGCTGCCTGCCCCCCCGGCCAACCGGATGAATACGCGCAATAGCTTCGAAAACGATGAAGCCGAAAACGCCGACGCCGACCCCTGGGGGTCGGCGTCGGCGTGAATCGTATCAGCTGTTGCCTGCAACTACCGGCGGCAAGGCGCTTGGTCAGGCCATCGCCGGCGCGGCGTAGGAGATCGGCGCCGGTTCGGCGGCCTCCTCGAAGGTCACGATCTCGAAAGCTTCCGGATGCGCCAGCAGCTCGCGGCACAGCTGATTGTTGAGACCATGGCCGGACTTGTAGCCACGGAACTCGCCGATCAGGCTATAGCCCAGCTGATAGAGGTCGCCGATAGCGTCGAGCATCTTGTGCTTGACGAATTCGTCCTCGTAGCGCAGACCATCCTGATTCACGATGCGGTAGTCGTCGACCACGATAGCGTTGTCGAGACTGCCGCCGAGCGCCAGATTCTGCGAGCGCAGGAACTCGAGATCGCGCATGAAACCGAAAGTACGTGCCCGCGACACTTCCTTGACGAAGGAGGTCGTGGAAAAGTCGACGCTGGCGGTCTGCTTCTGCTGGTCGAACACCGGATGATCGAAATCGATCGCGAAGCTCACCTTGAAGCCGTTGTGCGGCAGAAAGGTGGCCTGCTTGCCATCGTCGCTGACCGTCACCTCACGCTTGATGCGGATGAACTTCTTGGGTGCGGCCTGCTCGGCAATACCGGCGGACTGGATCAGGAACACGAACGGGCCGGCGCTGCCATCCATGATCGGCACTTCGGCGGCGCTCAGTTCGACATAGGCGTTGTCGATACCCAGGCCAGCGAACGCCGACATCAGATGCTCGACCGTGGCCACCTTGACCCCATCCCGTGACAGCGCGGTGCACAGTTTGGTGTCGGTGACGCGCTGGGCGTCAGCGGGGATCTGCACGACAGGGTCGAGATCGGTGCGCACGAACACGATGCCCGTATTGGGCGCCGCGGGACGCAGCGTCAGATACACTTTTTCTCCGGAGTGGAGGCCCACGCCAGTGGCGCGGATCGTGTTCTGCAACGTTCGTTGTTTGATCATCGGCATCGACCTGACAGTCAAATAGTTTGAAAACGGTGTTCACTATAACACCGAACGACCGTTTCACCAAACATATCGACGTGACAGAATGATGAGCGTCGTGTGACGCTCAGTTTTCAGTCCGCCTGGCGGCGCAGGAAGGCCGGAATGTCGAGATAGTCATCCATCTCGGCAGACTTGCGCTTCTCCTGGCTCTGCTGTTTCTTGGCTGCGGCCGCTTCCTGCTCGGCGCGGGCGGCCTGCTGGCGCATCACGGCGGGCTGCTGCAGCTTGCGGTAATCGGTCGGTTCGGGACGCGAGGCCGCACTCTCGCGCGGCAGCGCCTTTTCTTTCTGCGCATCCAGACCGGCGGCAACCACGGTCACGCGCAGCTCGTCGGACATCTCCATATCGATGGAGGTACCCACGACAATGGTGGCGTCCTGGGAGGCGAACTCCTGCACGGTCGCACCGACGTCGTTGAACTCACCGATGGAGAGATCCGGGCCGGCGGTGATGTTGACCAGGATACCGCGGGCGCCGTGCAGATCGATGTCCTCGAGCAGCGGGCTGCGGATCGCCTTCTCGGCGGCCTCGCGGGCGCGGTTCTCACCGGTCGCGGCGCCGGTACCCATCATCGCCATGCCCATCTCGGACATCACGGTGCGCACGTCGGCGAAGTCGACGTTGATGATACCCGGGCTGGTGATCAGCTCGGCGATCCCCTGCACCGCCCCGAGCAGCACGTCATTGGCGGCGCTGAACGCGGTCAGCAGGCTGGCGTTCTTGCCCAGCACCGAGAGCAGCTTCTCGTTGGGGATGGTGATCAGCGAGTCGACGTATTCGGAGAGCGCCTTCATGCCCTCTTCCGCCGCGCGCATGCGCTTGGGCCCCTCAAACGGGAACGGACGCGTGACCACCGCCACGGTCAGGATGCCAAGCTCCTTGGCCACCTGGGCAACGACCGGGGCGCCGCCGGTACCCGTGCCACCGCCCATGCCGGCAGTGATGAAGACCATGTCGGCACCCTGCAGCATTTCGGCGATGCGCTCGCGATCTTCCATCGCCGCCTGACGCCCGACTTCCGGATTGGCGCCGGCGCCCAGGCCCTTGGTGATCTCGCCACCCAGCTGAAGTACGGTCTTGGCCGCCACGCGCTTGAGCGCCTGGGCATCGGTGTTGGCGCAGATGAACTCGACGCCCTCGATGTTGCTCTCGACCATGTGGTTGACGGCATTGCCGCCACCGCCGCCGACACCGATGACTTTGATGACTGCACTACTGGAAGGTGCGTTATCTACTAGTTCGAACATTGCCCCGTCTCCAAGACCGCGTCGCGGCCTGTCAGAAATTTCCTTTAAACCAGCCTTTGAGTCGCGCCAACGCCGAAACCTCGTCCCTGGTTCCGCGTCGGGGAAGAAGCTCTTCCCGTTGAGGCTGGGCTGATACTGCGCGAGCGTGCTTGGCGTCTTGCATGCCGTAGAGTAGCAAACCTACCCCAGTCGAATAAATCGGGTTGCGCACCACGTCGGCCAGACCGCGCACATTGTGCGGGGAGGCGATACGCACCGGCATGTGGAAGATCTCCTCGGCCAGCTCGACCACCCCCTCCATGCGCGAGGTGCCACCGGTGAGCACCACGCCGGCGGCGACCAGATCCTCGTAGCCACTGCGCCTGAGCTCCTCGCGCACCAGCGTGAAGAGCTCCTCGTAGCGCGGCTCGACCACCTCGGCCAGGGCCTGGCGCGACAGGTCGCGCGAGGGGCGATCGCCGACGCTCGGCACCTTGATCATCTCGTCGCTGCTGGCCAGTTGGGTCAGCGCGCAGGCGTACTTGACCTTGATGTCTTCGGCATACTGGGTCGGCGTGCGCAGGGCCATGGCGATATCGTTGGTAACCTGGTCGCCGGCGATCGGGATCACCGCCGTGTGGCGAATCGCCCCTTCGGTGAACACCGCGATATCGGTGGTACCACCACCGATGTCGACCATGCACACGCCCAGCTCGCGCTCGTCTTCGGTGAGCACGGCGTGACTGGAAGCGATCTGCTCGAGAATGATGTCGTCGACCTCGAGACCGCAGCGGCGCACGCACTTCTCGATGTTCTGGACCGCATTGAGCGCAGCAGTCACCAGGTGCACACGCGCTTCCAGACGCACACCGGACATCCCCAGCGGCTCGCGGATCCCTTCCTGGGTATCGATCGCGAACTCCTGCGGGATGACGTGCAACACGCGCTGGCCTTCGGAGATGGCACGCGCACGGGCGGAGTCGATCACCCGCTCGATGTCACTCGGGCCGACCTCACGCTCCTTGATGGCGACCACGCCATCGGAGTTCATCGAACTGATGTGGCTGCCGGCGATACCGACATAGACGGAATGGATGTCACAGCCGGCCATCAGCTCGGCTTCCTCGACGGCACGCTGAATCGACTGCACGGTCGACTCGATGTTGATCACCACACCCTTCTTCATGCCACGCGAAGGATGCGAACCAATCCCGGCGATTTCCAACCCACCATCGTCGGTCGGTTGCCCCACGATGGCGACCACCTTGGATGTTCCGATATCCAGCCCGACCACCATATTGGAAGCGTTGGATTGTCCTGCCATAGGTCGGGATCGCTCCTCAAACACCGATAAAACCCGTCAAAAATGGGCCAATAAAGATCCTGGCTTATTATAGAAACAAGCGAGCCTTTTTCACCAGCCCATCGCTGAAACAAAAGCCACAGTAAGCCCTTTTTCTACAAAAGGGAAATCGTCACGCCAAGGGCCGCTTTTTTTGCCGCAAGTGTAGCGAGATGGCAACGCCGGTGGACATCTTGCAGCGTCTCTCGACACGAGTCGCAGAACCGTAATCAATGGGGGAAGCCAGGTCGCCAATGACCACACCGGCATCACCCCGCCACGCTAGTTGGCTCCGGCACTGGTGTCGGTCTCCCCATGCCAGGCCACCGCCACGCCATTGGGATAGCGCAGATCGATGTAGCGAATCTGCGACGCCTGCGCCCCCAACTGGCGCTGCCAGGCTGCGATGAAACGCGCCAGCCGGGCGTCGAGATCACTGCGCCCGAGAATGACCCAGACATTGTCATTGACCTGGAAGCGCCAGGCCCCACGCGCTTCCAGTCGCAGCTGGGTGACATCGAGCCCGAGATCGGAGAGCGTGCGCCGCAGCGAGTCGTAATAAGCCAGCACTTCGCGCCCGCTCCCCTCGGGACCACCGAGATCGGGCAGCCGCCGGCCGAAATCGTCGATCGGGCCGGGCAGGAACGGCTGGCCACGACTGTTGAGCAGCGCATCGTCATTCCAGCGTGCCACCGGATCCTGCTCATAGAGCTCGAAACGCAGCGCATTGGGCCACTCGCGGGTGACCTTGACCTCGCGCAGCCACTGGATCCGACGTGCCTGGTCACGCAGCGCAGGCAGATCGATGGAGAGCCAGGTATGGCCGCGTATCAGCGGTGCCAGCTGCTGCTGCAGGTAACTGGCACTGACGTACTCGAGATCGCCGCTGATCGAGACCCGGGCGATCGGCTTGTCCAGCCACAGCCACAGCGCGCGCCCCCCGGCGCCGAGCAGCACGAAGATCATCAGCACGCCGATCAGCGCACCCCGCGCATTGGCGTTCATCGCTGACGCCTCCGCACGAGGCTCGCCAGGTGGGTCGAGCTGGGGCTCAAAGCGTCACCTCGTCGAGATCGAGACCGCTACCAGCCAGCTTGAGCGCGATGCCACCGACGTCGCCGGCGCCCTGGGTGATCAGGATGTCGTCAGGACGCAACACATGGGAGAGCATATCGGGCAACGCGGCCTTGTCCTCGACGAACATCGGGTCGACCAGACCGCGCTGGCGGATCGAGCCGGCCAGCATCTTGCCTTCGGCACCGGGAATGGGCGCCTCGCCAGCGCTGTAGACATCCAGCAACAGCAGCGTATCGACCCCCGAGAGCACGCGCACGAAGTCTTCGTAGAGATCCCGGGTACGGCTATAGCGGTGCGGCTGGTAGACCATCACCAGACGGCGCTCCGGCCAGCCGGCACGCACCGCGCGGATCACCATCTCGACCTCGCGCGGATGGTGGCCGTAGTCATCCACCAGCATCACCTCGCCACCGCGCTTGAGCGGATAGTGACCATGCACCTGGAAGCGCCGGCCGACGCCGCCGAAGGAGGCCATGCCGGCGACGATATCGGCGTCGGCGACGCCGGCATCGGTGGCCACGGCGATCGCCGCCAGCGCGTTGAGCGCATTGTGCGCTCCCGGCATCGCCAACCGGATGCGCAGATCGGCATGCCCCTCGGGGCGCACCGCGACGAAGCCGATTTCCCCCGCCTCCTGCCAGAACTCGCTGACGCGAAAGTCGGCGTCCTCGCTGAAGCCATAGGTGACGAAGTGGCGCTGCACCCGCGGCAGCAGCTCACGCACGTTGTCGTCATCGATGCACAGCACCGCACGGCCGTAGAACGGCAGGTTGTGCAGGAACTCGATGAAGGTGTTCTTCAAGCGCGAGAAGTCACCATCGTAGGTCGCCATGTGGTCGGCATCGATATTGGTGACGATGGCGGTCATCGGCTGCAGATGCAGAAAGGAAGCATCCGACTCGTCGGCCTCGGCGACCAGGAACTCGCCGGCGCCGAGGCGCGCATTGGTGCCGGCACTGGTCAGCTTGCCACCGATGACGAAGGTCGGATCGAGCCCCGCCTCGCCCAGCAGTGTCGACAGCAGACTGGTGGTGGTCGTCTTGCCGTGAGTGCCAGCGACCGCGATGCCGTGGCGAAAGCGCATCAGTTCGGCCAGCATCTCGGCGCGCCGTACCACCGGCACGCGATGCTCCCGGGCCCAGGCGATCTCCGGATTGCTGGCGTCCACCGCGGTGGAGACCACCACCACGTCGGCGCCCTCGGCATTGACCTCGGCATGCCCGATCGCCACGCGGATGCCGCATTCGCGCAGATGCTGGGTGACCGTCGACTCGCGCAGATCGCTGCCGCTGACGGTATAACCCTCGTTGGCCAGCACCTCGGCGATGCCGCACATGCCGGCACCGCCGATACCGACGAAATGAATCCCGCGGATCCGCCGCATCCCCAGATGCGAGCGTACGGGGCGATTCTCGATGCTATCGCTCACTTGCCACCTCCATGCAGCCCTCGAGCATGCGCTCGACGGCGTCCAGATGAGCCACCCGGCGCGCCTGGATCGCCATCTGGGCGAGCACGTCGGGGCGCAGCAGCGCGTCGAGCGCCTGCGTCAGCCGCTGCGGCGTCAACTCGCTCTGCTGTATCAGTTCGGCGCCACCGGCCGCGACCAGATGGCGCGCATTTTGTGTCTGGTGATCGTCCACCGCATGGGGGAACGGCACCAGCAGCGACGGCTTGGCCGCCGCGCTCAGTTCGGCGATCGTCAGCGCGCCGGCACGACAGACGATCAGGTCGGCCCAGGCATAGGCCTCGGCCATGTCATCGATGAAGTCACTCACCTCGGCGGCCACCCCGGCCTCGCGGTAACCCAGCTGGGTGGCGGACTCCTTGTCGCGACCGGCCTGATGGCGTACCGCCGGGCGGGTCTCGGCAGGTAGCGCCGCCAGCGCCTCGGGCAGGCGCTCGTTGAGCGCCTGCGCCCCCAGCGAGCCGCCCAGCACCAGCAGCCGCAGCGGACGCTCGGCCATCCCCCCCGCTGCCCGCGGCGACTCGCCCAGGCGCGCGATCTCTTCGCGCACCGGATTGCCCACCACCTCGGCACGCGCAGCCGGAAAGGCACCCGGGAAGGCGGCGTAGGTGCGCGTCGCCAGGCGCGACAGGGCGCGATTGGTCAGCCCGGCCACCGCGTTCTGCTCATGCACCAGCAGCGGCTTACCGCAGAGCCGCGCGGCAAGCCCGCCGGGGCCGCTGGCGAAGCCACCCAGCCCGATCACCAGCTGCGGGTCGAAGCGCTGGATCACGCGCCGCGCCTGCGCCACGGCGCGGCTCAGGCGCCACGGGATCGCCAGCCAGCCAGCCAGACCGTTGCCGCGCAGGCCAGCCACGTCGATCTGGTGCAGCACCAGTCCGGCCGCCGGCACCAACCGATTCTCGATGCCACGCGGGCTGCCCAGCCACTCCACCGTGACGCCGCGCTGGACCAGCGCCCGCGACAGCGACAGCGCCGGCACCACGTGGCCGCCGGTACCGCCGGCCATGATCAGGACGCGCTCGAGTTGGCTCATGTCTCGCTCCCCTGCGACTGCCGCGACACGGATCCCGGCGGCGGCTCCTGCGCCGCCGCCGCAGCACGCCGCTGGCTGCGCCGCACTTCGGCGTCGACCCGGAACAGCATCGCCACCATGATGCCGCTGACGATCAGGCTCGAGCCGCCGTAGCTCAGTAGCGGCAGCGTCAGCCCCTTGGTCGGCAGCATGCCCGAACTTACCGAGATATTGATGAAGGCCTGGGCGCCGATCACCAGCGCGATGCCGTAGCACAGGTAAGCGGCGAACGGCATCCGCGCCAGCTCCGCCTTGCGCCCGATGCGAAAGGCGCGGAACACCAGCAGGGCGAACAGCAGGATCACCCCCACCGCCCCGAACAGCCCCAGCTCCTCGGCCAACACCGCGAACACGAAGTCGGTGTGCGCCTCGGGCAGATAGAAGAGCTTCTGCACGCTATTGCCCAGTCCCAGACCCAACCAGTGTCCACGCCCGAAGGCGATCAGCGCCTGGGTCAGCTGATAGCCGGTGTTGTACTGGTCCGCCCAGGGATTGGCGAAGCTGGTGATACGCTGCAGGCGATAGGGCTCGGCCACGGCCAGCATCACCGCGCCCGAGCCGACCACGATCAGGATCAGCAGAAAGCGCCACAGCGGCGCGCCCGAGAGCAGCAACATGCCCATCACGCAGCCGGTCATCACCACCACGGCGCCGTAATCCGGTTCCAGAATCAGCAGAAAGCCGATCAGCGCCATCACCGCTAGCGGCCGCATAAAGGCGCCCCAGGTGCGTCGTACCTCGGGCAGGAAGCGCTCGAGGTAGCCGGCGACATAGACGATCATGAACAGCTTGGCGACCTCGGAGGCCTGGACGTTGACGATGCCCAGCGGAATCCAGCGCCGGCTGCCGTTGATCTCGCGCCCCACCAGCAGTACCAGCACCAGCAGCACCAACCCCATAATCAGCAGCATCGGCCCCTTCTCACGCCACCACCACAGCGGCAGACGCACCGCCAGCAGCCCGACCCCGATCGCCGCGAGCACGAAGATGCCGTGGCGAATACTGAAATAGTAGGGATTGCCGGTGAGACTGGCGGCGATCTCGGTGGACGCCGAGGTGACCATGACCCAGCCGATCAGCATCAGCGCCAATGCCGATAGCAGCAGCCAGCCATCGAAGGATTGATGGCGGGTGGTAAAGCGTTGTTCCAGCCCTTTCAACATGTGGCTTCCTGCCCTTGCGCCAGAATCTCGCGGAACGCCGCGCCGCGCGCCAGATAGTTGGGGAACTGATCGAGACTGGCGCAGGCCGGTGACAACAGCACGCAGTCGCCGGGCTCGGCGATGGCGGCAGCGCGACGCATCGCCTCGGCCAGGGTCTCGACCCGAGTCACCGGCAGGTGCCCGGCCAGCGCCGCGGCCAGGCGCTCGGCATCCTGGCCGAAGACCACCGCCTCGCGCGCGTGGCGCGCCAGCGGCGGTGCCAGCGGGGTGAAATCGGCGCCCTTGCCCACGCCCCCGCCAAGCCATACCAAGCGCCCGGTGAGCCCTTCGCCGACGCCGGCGATGGCGGCCAGGGTCGCGCCCACGTTGGTGCCCTTGGAGTCATTGATCCAACGCACGCCGTGGCGCTCGACCACCACCTCTCCGCGATGTGGCAGCCCGGCGAAACGCGTCAGTACCTGACGCATCGCCGCCCACGGCAGCCCCATCGCCTCACCGATGGCCGCTGCCGCCAGCGCGTTGGCCTGATTGTGGCGCCCCGCCATGGCCAGCTCGGAGACCGGCATCAGCCCCTCGGCGCCGCGACACAGCCAGGGCGCGTCGGCACCGGCGGGCACCGCCACCCCCCACTCGTCGGCGCCGGCGGGCGCGGAGCGGGTGAAGCGCACGCAGGGCAGCTGCGGGTCGTCGGGCCAGGTGGCGCTATCTTCGGCATTGACCACCGCCCGCTCGGCGCCGCGGAAGATACGCGCCTTGGCGGCGCGATAGCCGGCCATGTCACCATGGCGGTCGAGATGATCCTCGGAGAGATTGAGAAAAGCCGCACAGGCCGCATCCAGCGTCTCCAGGCTTTCAAGCTGAAAACTCGACAGCTCGAGCACGAACCAGGCCGCCTCGGGCCGGTCGAGCAGCAGATCCAGCGCCGCTTCGCCGAGATTGCCACCCACGGCGACATCGAGCCCCGCCTGCTGTGCCATCTCTCCCACCAGCGTGGTCACCGTGGACTTGGCATTGGAGCCGGTGATCGCCACCAGCGGCGCCTGGCAGTAACGCCGGAACAGCCCGATCTCACCCACCAGCTTGTGCCCGTAGGGCGCAAGCCCGGCGCCGACGGTATCCACCCCCGGACTCACCGCGATCTCGCTGAAGGCGTCCAGATCCAGCGCCTCGAGGGCGCCCAGATGCAGCGACACCTCGGGGAAGTCGGCGCGGAAGGCTTCCAGGCCCGGCGGTGCGCTACGCGTATCCGCCATGACGAAGGCTTCGCCCCGCGCGCGCAGAAAGCGCGCGATAGCACGCCCGGAGATACCCAGGCCCACCACCAGACGCGGGCCGGCCGGCAGGTCGTTGCCACGCTGCGATATCGAGCTCATGGGATCAGCGCAGCTTGAGTGTCGCCAGCCCCAGCAGGACCAGCATCACGGTGACGATCCAGAAGCGCACGATGACGCGCGGTTCGGGCCATCCCTTGAGTTCGAAATGGTGATGCAGCGGCGCCATACGGAAGATGCGCCGTCCGGTCAGCTTGTAGGAGCCCACCTGCAGGATCACCGAGACCGTCTCCATCACGAATACCCCGCCCATGATGAACAGCACGATCTCCTGACGCACGATCACCGCGACCACGCCCAGCGCGGCTCCCAGCGCCAGCGCGCCGACGTCCCCCATGAACACCTGTGCCGGATAGGTGTTGAACCACAGAAAGCCGAGCCCGGCCCCGGCGATGGTGCCGCAGAAGACCGCCAGTTCGCCGGCGCCGGGTACCTCGGGGATGTGTAAGTAGTGGGCGAACACCGCATTGCCGCTGGCGTAGGCGAACACCGCCAGCCCCATCGACACCAGCACGGTGGGCATGATCGCCAGGCCATCGAGCCCATCGGTCAGGTTGACCGCGTTGGAGCTGCCGACGATGACCAGATAGCTGAGCACCACGAAGAAGCCGCCGAGGGGAATCACCACATCCTTGAACAGCGGCACGATCAGGCTGATCTCGACCGGGCTGGCGGCGGTGAAGTAGAGCACCAGCGCCGCGCCGAGGCCGATCACCGACTGCCAGAAGTACTTCCAGCGTGCCGGCAGGCCGCGCGGATTCTTCTCCACCACCTTACGGAAGTCATCGACCCAGCCGATCGCGCCGAAGCCCAGCGTGACCGCCAGTACCAGCCACACGTAATGGTTGGTCAGATCGCCCCACAGCAGGGTGCTCACGGCAATCGAGATCAGTATCAGCGCGCCGCCCATGGTCGGCGTGCCGGCCTTGGAGAGGTGCGACTGCGGGCCGTCGTCGCGTACCGCCTGACCGATCTGGCGCTCGACCAGACGCTTGATCATCTGCGGCCCCATCCACAGGCTCAGGAAGAGCGCCGTCAGCGTCCCCAGGATGATGCGCAGGGTAAGATATCCGAAGACGTTGAAGGCACTTTGAAAATGCGTCAGCAGTTCAGCCAGAAAAAGCAGCATGAGTCCAATTCACCTTGAGGCGTCGTCACGCAGCGCGGTCACGAGTCGTTCCATGCCGGCACTGCGCGATCCCTTGACCAGTACGCTGGCGTGGGAAGGCAACTGATCACGGGCGAAGCGTTCGAGCGCCGCCCAGTCGTCGAAATGGTGGCCTTCGTCACCGAAGGCCTCGGCTGCAGCACGTGCCGGTTCCCCGAACGTGCCCAGACAATCGATACCGAGATCGCGCGCGGTGCGTCCCACCTCGGCGTGCAGCGCGGCCGACGCCGCCCCCATCTCCCCCATCGCGCCGAGGAAGCACCAGCGCGGTGCCGGCAGGGTCGCCAGGGTCTCCAGCGCGGCGCGCATGGCGCCGGGGTTGGCATTGTAGCTGTCGTCGATCAGACGGCTGCCGCGCACGCCCGCCACCACCTGCATGCGCCCGCTCAGCGCGGTGGTGGCGACGAGCCCGGCGACGATCTCGTCCGGCGCAAAACCCAGCGCGTGGGCCGCCGCTGCGGCCACCAGCGCATTGCGTACGTTGTGGCGCCCGATCAGCACCAGCTTTACCGTCAGCGCCGGGGCGTCCGGCAGCGAGAGCGTGAAAGCATACCGCCCGGCGTCATCACAGACCAGATCGTGGGCGGTGACGGCGGCCGGGGCGTCGATGGCGATGTCGAGCACGCGAGCGCTGCCCGCCAGCGCCCGCCATACCGGAAAATAGTGCTGCTGGCGGTCGAGCACGGCGACGCCTTCGCTGCCCAGGCCAGCGAGGATCTCGCCCTTGGCCTGGGCGATCTGACCCATGCCGCCGAACTCGCCCACATGCGCGCCGGTGACGTTGGTGATGATCGCCACCTGCGGCCGGGCCAGCGCCGTGGTCCAGGCGATCTCACCGAGATGGTTGGCACCCAGTTCCACCGCGGCGTAGCGATGATTCGCGCGCAGCCCGAGCAGGGTCAGCGGCGCGCCGATGTCATTGTTGAGATTGCCGCGGGTGGCCAGGGTCGGGGCGCGTCGGGAGAGAATCGCCGCGAGCAGCTCCTTGACCGTGGTCTTGCCGCTGTTGCCGGTGACCGCCACCAGCTCGCCCGCCCAAGACAGACGGTGCGCGCGCGCCAGCAACCCCAGCGCCAGGCGGGTATCCGGCACCACGATCTGCGCCAGTGGGTCGGCCACCGGGTGGGCGACCACCGCCCCCACCGCGCCGCGCTCGCGCGCCGTGGCAAGGAAGTCGTGCGCATCGAAGCGCTCGCCCTTGAGCGCCACCAGCAGGTCCCCCGGGGCCAGCTCGCGGGTGTCGGTGACGATCCGTTCGACCGCGCGATCGGCGGCGCCATCCGGGGCAACCCCGGGCGCCCCCAGGAGCGCGGCGATGGCGTTCAGACTCAGGTTCACGCCTGGGCCTCCCGTAGCGCACACGCCGCCCGCGCCTGCTCGAGATCGTCGAACGGATGGCGCACCCCGGCGATCTCCTGATAATCCTCGTGCCCCTTGCCGGCGATCAGCACGATGTCGTGGGGTCCGGCCTCGGCGATCACCCGCCGGATCGCCTCGCCACGACCATCGATCGCCCAGACGTCGGCTGCCGCCGTGGGCGACAGGCCGGCGACGATCTCGACGCGGATGGTCGCCGGATTCTCGCTGCGCGGGTTGTCGTCGGTCACCACCAGGCGGTCGGCATGGCGCTCGGCAACTGCCGCCATCAGTGGACGCTTGCCGCTGTCACGGTCGCCGCCGCAGCCGAACACGCACCACAGCTGGCTGTCCGCCTGGGCCGGCAGGTGGTCACGCAGGGCGGTCAGGGCATTGTCCAGTGCATCCGGCGTATGCGCGTAGTCGATCACCACGCTGGGCAGCTCGCTATCCGGCTCGCGTGGCAACCGTTGCATGCGCCCGGGGACCGGCGACAGCGACTGTGCCACCGGCCACAGCGTCGCCAGCGGCACGCCCAGACCATAGAGCGTGGCCATTGCCAGCAGCGCATTGTCGAGATTGAAGCGCCCCATCAGCGGCAGTTCGAGCAGGTGCTCGTCTTCCGGCGAGGCGACCACCGCGTGGAGCCCCTGCGGCAGCATCTCGCAGCCGGCCACGCGCAGCGTGGTCGCCTCGGCCGTGCCGGTCGCCAGCACGCGCACGCCGGGGGCCAGCCCCGCCAGCATCAGCCGCGTCAGCGGATCGTCGGCGTTGACCACCGCCAGCCGCAGCCCCTCGCGGCGGAACAGCTTGGCCTTCGCCGCGGCGTAGGCGGCCATGCTGCCGTGATAGTCGAGATGGTCACGACTCAGATTGGTGAAGACCGCGACCGCAATCGGGGTATCGCCGAGACGCTCCTGGGCCAGGGCGTGGGAGGAGACCTCCATGGCCACGCTCTCGACCCCCTCGCTGGCGAGCTCGCCCAGCATCTGCTGCAGTTCGAGCGGCCCCGGCGTGGTCTGGCGCGCCGCCTTGAGCCGCTGCGGGCGGCCATAGCCGAGCGTGCCGATCACCGCTGCCGGGCGCCCCACGGCCTCCAGCAGGGTGGCGATATAGTGGGTGACCGAACTCTTGCCGTTGGTGCCGGTGACACCGATCAGCGTCAGGCTATCGGGCACCGCGAACAGCTGGCGGCCGAATTCGGACTGCCGCTCGGTGAGCCCCGGCAGCGCCAGCACGCGGGCGTCGTCCCGCCACGCAGCATCCAGCCCGTCGGCCTCGGCCAGCACCAGCGCCGCGCCCTGCTCAAGCGCCGCGGCAATGAACTCGCGCCCGTCGCATGCCACCCCGGGCAGCGCGACGAACAGCTCGCCACCGCCGCTCACCCCGCGGCTGTCGAGCGCCAGCGCCACGCTGTCGGCCTCGGCCAGACGTCGGCGCAGCGGCGCCAGGTCGGCCTCCGGCCACAGCGACGCGAGCGCCTGGATCAGACGCGGGACATCGGCTTGGAGTGTCATGGGGCCGTCTCCTCCTCGGGCTGGTCCGGCGGTACGTCGAGCAGGCGCAGGGCGCTGCCGACCACACGGCTGAACACCGGCGCGGCAACCAGCCCGCCGTAATAGTCGCCTTTCTTGGGATTGTCGATCATCACCACGGTGACGATGCGCGGATTGGTGGCCGGAGCGATACCGGCGAACAGCCCACGGTAGGCGGTCTTCTGATAGCCGGTGCTCGTGACCTTGCGCACCGTACCGGTCTTGCCCGCGATCTGATAGCCGGGAACCATTGCCAGATGGCCGCCGGCATTGGGCTTGACGATCTGCTCCATCATCTCGAGCAGCTCATGCGCCACCTTGGGAGTCATCACCTGGTCGCTCTCCGGCTCGCCGCTGAGCTTGAGCAGCGAGGGATGCAGACGCTTGCCGTCATTGGCGATCGCGGTGTAGGCGCTGGCCAGCTGCAGCGGCGTGACCGCGATCCCGTAGCCGTAGGCCATCGCTGCCTGGGCGCTGCGCGGCAGATTGGTCAGCGACGGCAGGCTGCCGCTGTTCTCGCCCGGGAAGCCGGTGCCCGGCGACTGCCCCAGACCGAGCTGGCGATAGCGATTCCAGATGGTGTCCTTGGGCAGCGACAGCGCGATATGCGCCATGCCGATGTTGGAGGAGTGCAGCAAAATGCCCGCCGGCGTGAGCTTGCCGTAATTGCGGAAGTCGCGAATGGTGTAACCGTCCACCACCATCCAGCCCGGCGAGGTATCGATGACACTCTGCGGGGTGTACTCGCCGGAGGCCAGCGCCGCCGACATCGCCAGCGGCTTCATCACCGAGCCCGGCTCGATGGCATCGGTGATCGCCTGGTTGCGCAGCCCGCGCACGTCGACGTCGGAGCGGTTGTTGGGGTTGTAGGAGGGCAAGTTGGCCATCGCCAGCACCTCGCCGGTGTGGGCGTCGAGCATCACCAGCGAGCCGCCGTCGGCGTCGTTCTCACGCACCCCGGCCGCCAGCTCGCGGTAGGCCATGTACTGCAGACGCAGGTCGATCGACAGCTTGAGGTCACCGCCGGGTCGGGCGTCCTTGATCAGGTGCAGGTCACGCACCAGCCGGCCCTTGCGGTCCTGCAGCACGCGACGCTTGCCCGGCTCGCCGGTCAGATAGCGGTTGTAGGCGAGTTCGAGCCCCTCCTGGCCGCGGTCGTCGACATTGGTCACCCCGACCAGCTGCGCCGCCACCTCGCCCGACGGGTAGTAGCGCTTGTACTCGTCACGGGCGTAGACCCCGGACATCTGCAGGTCGATCGCCGGCTGCGCCTGCGCCGGGGTGAGCTGACGCCGCAGATACATGAACTCCTTCTGGGCATAGCGGCCGACGCGATCGCGCAGCTCCTGCGGATCGAGCTTGAGCGCCTGGGCCAGCAGGGTGAGCTGGATCGGATCCGTGGGCAACTCCTGCGGGTTGGCCCACAGCGTGACCACCGGCGTCGAGATCGCCAGCGGATCGCCGTTGCGATCGCTGATCATGCCGCGGTGGGCACCAATCGACTCTACCCGCAGGGTCCGTGCATCACCCTGGTCCTGCAGGAAGCTGCGGTCGATCACCTGCAGATAGACCACCCGCCCCACCAGCGCGGCGAGCGCAACCAGAATGACGCCCAGCATGAACCAGTAGCGCCCGCCCCCCAGCGGCGCGCCGGGGGCACGCGACTTGGGTGTGGCGGTGCGTCGGCGCGTGGCGCTCATGGGGTAATGACCTTGACGTCACCCACGCTCGGCACGCGCATGTCCAGGCGCTTGCTGGCGAGCGCCTCGATACGCGCCGGCGATGACCAGGTGCTCTCCTCCAGCAGCAGGCGGCCCCACTCGGTCTGCAGCGCATCGCGCTGGTTTTCGAGCTTCTGCAGCCGGGCGTACTGCAGCCGGGTAAGGTGGGACGTGCTGATGATCGCCAGCGCGCTGGCGAGGAGAGCGACGATGAGCAGGATCAGGATGATCGAACGGGTACCCGTACGGCGGGCGAATGGCCAGTCCCCAAAGAGAGGGGGCCTGCGTCTTCCTTGAACGGCCATGGAGCTCCTTTACGCCAACTTCTCGGCGATGCGCATCACCGCGCTGCGCGCACGGGGATTGCCATCGACTTCGCGCTCACCGGGGCGCAGTGCCTTGCTCACCGGCTTGAGCCGCTTGTTGAGCTGATCCTCGCGTATCGGCATGCCGCGGGGCAAGTGGGTGTCGCCGCGGGATTGATCGCGAATGAAGCGCTTGACCAGCCGATCCTCGAGCGAGTGAAAACTGATCACCACCAGGCGTCCGCCCGGGGCGAGGGTCTCCAGCGCCGCGCTCAGCGCGCGCTCGAGCTGGCCCAGCTCGTCGTTGAGATGAATGCGGATCGCCTGGAACACCCGGGTCGCCGGATGCTTGCCCTTCTCCCAGGCAGGGTGCGCGGCCTTGACGATCTCGGCCAGCTGCTGGGTGCGCGCGATCGGGGCCTCGCGACGCGCCGCGACGATGGCCCGCGCGATACGCTTGGCGAAGCGCTCCTCGCCGTAGGTCTTGAACACCCGCGCCATCTCCTGCTCGTCGCTGTGCGCGATCCAGGCGGCGGCACCGACCCCGGAGTCGGGGTCCATGCGCATGTCGAGGGGGCCATCACGCAGGAAGCTGAAACCGCGCTCGGGGTCGTCGAGCTGCGGCGAGGAGACGCCGACGTCGAGCAGCACGCCATCGAGCCGGCCGGCCAGCCCTGCGTCTGCGGCGTGCCGATCCAGCTCGGCGAAGACCCCGGGGCAGATCTGGAAGCGCGGATCGGTGATCGCCGCGGCCGCGGCCAGCGCGGCGGGATCACGGTCGATCGCCAGCAGCCGCCCTTCGGGGGCCAGGCGCTCGAGAATCGCGCGCGAGTGGCCGCCGCGCCCGAAGGTACCATCCAGGTAGCAGCCGTGCGGCGAGCGCACCAGGGCATCGACGGCGCCATCGAGCAGCACACTGGTGTGGCGGTAGTCCGGCGAGCCGGCCGCGCCATCGTCGGGTGCCTGTGGAGCCTTGTCGCGGTGCAGCATGCGGATCTCGGTATTCGAACGGCGAAGAAAAGAGGTGGGAGTCGGCCGATAAGCCGGGTTCTGTCGAGGACAGTCATTCATCTAGGAGGCACGTCGCCATGCCTCTCGAGCAACCTACCCGGATCCAGCGCGGGCCGCGCCGAAGGATCCCTATTTGGTCTTGCTCCAGGTGGGGTTTACCGTGCCACGCACTGTTACCAGGCGCGCGGTGCGCTCTTACCGCACCCTTTCACCCTTACCGGCCGCCGAAGCGGCTTAGGCGGTCTACTCTCTGCTGCACTGGCCGTCGGCTTGCGCCGCCCAGGCATTACCTGGCACCTTGCCCTATGGAGCCCGGACTTTCCTCCCCCGGATCAACCGGCGGCGACTGTCTGGCCAACTCCCAAGCGCGCAAGAATAGCAGCACCCCCTGCCCCTCTCAACACTGGGCTTGAGCCATCGACTCAAGGCGCCCCGACTGTCGCCGAATGCCGACGCACCGAGCGTCTCTCAATATGCGTCGGACTGCTGCGCCAGGGCCAGCTGATACCACTGCTTGCGACGCCCACCGAGCACTTTCGTCGCCACCGCCGCCGCACTCTTGACGCCGACGCCTTCGGCCAGCATCGCGGCGATCAGCGCCTCGCCCTCGGCGGTGTCCGCAGCGCGCTCGGCGGGCTCGGCTCCGGCCACCATGACCACGAATTCGCCGCGGGTCTGGTCCGGGTCCGCCGCCATGCGCGCCAGCAGCTCGTCGGGTGTGCCCTCGAGCAGTGTCTCGAAGGTCTTGGTCAGCTCCCGCGCCAGCACCACCCGACGCGCGCCCAGCGTCGCTTCCAGATCGGCGAGCAGATCGCGAATCCGGTGCGGTGACTCATAGAAGACGCGCGTCTCGGTGCGCTCGGCATCCGCTTCCAGCTGGCGCCGGCGCGCCGCCGACTTGGCCGGCAGAAAGCCCTCGAACAGGAAGCGGTCAGTGGGCAGCCCGGCCACGCTGAGGGCCGCCACCAGCGCGCAGGCACCGGGCACCGGCACCACCCGGAACCCACTGCGGCGCAGCTCGCGCACCAGCACGAACCCCGGATCGGAGATCAGCGGCGTACCAGCATCGCTGACCAGCGCCAGCCGTTCGCCCGCCGCCAGCCGCTCGCGCAGCCACTCGGCACGGGCGGCCTCGTTGTGCTCGTGCAGCGAGACCAGTGGGCGCTCGATCCCCAGATGGCGCAGCAGGCGCTGAGTGTGCCGGGTATCCTCGGCGGCGATCCGGTCGACCTCGCCCAGCACCCGCGCGGCGCGGGCGCTCAAGTCCTCGAGATTCCCAATCGGCGTGGCGACCACGTACAATACGCCTTCATTTGTCTCGCTCATTCGGTAACATCCGGGTTGGGTGCATGGGGAAGATCCTGTGCCAGGTGTCGCGCGCCCGAGCTGCTCGTCGCTCGGGTCGACACCGCCTCACGTTGTCGCCGCGGGTGCCCCGCCTTCATCGCGAGCGCCCGGCAGCGAGAGTTCAGGGAGTCGTTCCGACGGCCGCCACCGCTGGCCGGCAGTCACCAGCGGAACGAGGGAACCGAGACCGGCCGCCGTCACCGCCAATGGGGCGCGACAGCGCACGGCCTCTCAGATACGGAAAAGGGACAGACACTATGCGTTACGCCCTGCGGCGACTTCTCCTGCCGGCGATGGCAGCCTTGATCCTGGCCGGCTGCGCCGGACCCGGCATGATGCCGGGCAGCAGCGGGCCCGACGCCCAGACACTGCTCGACCAGGCCCGCAGCCAGAGCGGCCAGCAGGCCGCGACCACGCGCCTCCAGGCGGCGGAGATTCTAGCACGCCAGGGGGATACCCGGCAGGCGCTGCAGATCGTGAGCCAGGTCGACGGCGCCCAGCTCGACCCCGCCCTGCGCGTGCGCTGGGCGCTGGTGATGTCGGACGCCGGCCTTGCCGAGAAGGATGGCTGGAGCGTGGTCCGCGCCACCGACATCCTCGACAGCGGCATCGCTATCCCCAGCGCCGACGCCCAGACGCTGCGCTATCGCCGCGGCATCGCGCTGGACATGATCGGCGAACCCGAGGCCGCCGCCGACCTGCTCATCGGCCTGCAGCGCGACAACGCCCCGTATGAGCTCAACGACGAGATCTGGAAACCGTTGTCACGCCTGAGCCCGGCCGGTCTCGACAAACTCGCCGCCAGCAGCAACGACACTATCACCCAGGGCTGGGTGGACCTGGCGCGCCTCTACCGCAGCGCCAGCGGCGATGTCGCAGGCCTGTTCGACCGTCTCGACCAGTGGCGCAGCCGCTATCCCGACCACCCGGCCAATCGCCGCCTGCCGCAGGAGCTCAGCGCCCTGCACCAGGTCGAGGGTCGCGATATCGACCGCGTCGCCGTGTTGCTGCCCGAGAGCGGCCCCCTGGCCAATGTCGCCAAGGCGATCCGCCAGGGCATGCAGGCGCGCCTCGACGACGCCCGCGCCCAGGGCGAGAAGGTGCCCGCGCTCACCTTCATCGATTCGAGCCAGCAGGACATCGATGCGCTCTATGCCCAGGCCACCCTCGACGGCGCCCAGGCGGTGATCGGGCCACTGAGCAAGGACACGGTCAATCAGCTGGAGACACACGCCAGCGTGCCGCTGCCGACCCTGGCCCTGAACTACGGCGAGCACGCGCGCAACCAGGCTTCCGGGCTGTTCCAGTATGGCCTCTCCGCCGAGGACGAAGCACGCCAGGTGGCCCAGCGCGCCTATCTCGACGGCCACCGCCGTGCCGGCATCATGGTCCCCGACAACGAGTGGGGCTCACGGGTACTGGCGGCGTTCCGCGACCGCTGGCAGCGCGACGGCGGCGAGATCGCCTCGGTGGTCAGCTACCCCCCCTCGGGCTCGGTTACCCAGGCCGTCAGCCAGATGCTCAAGAAAGGCCCGTCGAAACCGGACATGCTGTTCCTGCTCGCCCTGCCCAGCTACGCCCGCCAGGTGCCGCCGACGCTCGACTTCTACTACGCCAGCAAGCTGCCGGTGTATGCCACCTCGCAGATCTACGAAGGCACGCCGCAGCCGCGCGCCGACCACGATCTCAACGACGTTCAGTTCGTCGATCTGCCTTGGATGATCCCCGACGCCGCCGCCGGCGGGGTCGACGCCCTGCCCTACGCCACCACCTACCGCCAGCTGGCGACCCAGGACGACCCCGGCCTGCTCAAGCTCAACGCCATGGGCGTGGACGCGCTGGAACTGGCGCGTCGGCTGCCGCTGCTGCAAGCCCTGCCCAGCACCCAGGTGTACGGCGCCACAGGCAACCTGCAGGCGCGTGACGACGGGCGCATCCAGCGCACCCTGCCCTGGGCCGTGTTCCAGGCCGGCGTCCCTCAGCCGCTGCTCGCCTCCCCCGGTGCGACCCTGGGCGATGGCGGCCAGCAGACGCCGAGCGACGCCGGCACCAGCGGCAGCACACCGAACGCCAGCAGCGCGACCGCCGCCGGCGGCGATATTCCCGGCGACCCGCTCGGCCCGGCCGCGGGCAACACAAGCGATGCCGCGGCAGACTGACGCCCGCGCCCGCGGGCAGGCGATGGAACAAGCCGCCGCCCGCTGGTTGACCACTCGCGGCCTCACGCTGGTGGCCAGCAACCAGCACGCCAAGGGCGGCGAGATCGACCTGGTGATGCGCGACGGCGACACCCTGGTGTTCGTCGAAGTGCGCCACCGCCGGCGGTCCGACTACGGCCACCCGCTGGAGACGATCACCGCCGCCAAGCAGCGCCGCCTCGTCCGCGCGGCGCGTTTTTATCTCCAGGCACAGCGGCTATCATGTCCGTGCCGCTTCGACGTCGTCGGCGTCACCGGCAGCCAGCCCGATCTCGAATTCGACTGGATTCGTGCCGCATTCGACGCATATTAACCGTCCAATAGGCGATCCATGGACTTTCAAGCACGCATACTCGATCACTTCAACGCCAGCATCGACACCAAGACCTACGCCAGCGAGGTGCTTCCGCCCTTCATCGAGGTCGCCAGCCAGATGATGGTCCAGTGCCTGGTCAGCGAGGGCAAGATTCTGGCCTGCGGCAACGGCGGCAGCGCCGGCGACAGCCAGCACTTCTCCTCGGAGCTGCTCAACCGCTTCGAGCGCGAACGCCCCAGCCTGCCGGCCCTGGCTCTGACCACAGACACCTCGACGCTGACCTCGATCGCCAACGACTACAGCTACAACGACGTCTTCTCCAAGCAGATCCGGGCCCTGGGTCAGCCGGGCGACATCCTGCTCGCCATCTCCACCAGCGGCAACTCGGCCAACGTAGTGCAGGCGATCCAGGCCGCCCACGACCGCGAGATGAGCGTGGTCGCCCTGACCGGCCGCGACGGCGGCGACATGGCCTCACTGCTGGGCCAGGAGGATTGCGAGATCCGCGTGCCGGCGACTTCCACCGCGCGCATCCAGGAAGTCCATCTACTGGTCATCCACTGTCTATGCGACTTGATCGATCAACAACTTTTCGGCAGCAACGAGTGAACCCCATGAAGAAGACACTGATTCTCTCCGCATGCGTGATCGCCCTGCTCACCCTGGGCGGCTGTGCCAGTCAGAACACCCAGGAGAACTACGCCGAGCGCACGCCAGGGGCGAAGGTCGAGGACAGCACCATCCAGAGCAAGATCTTCGATGACCTGCAGGCGGCCGATGCGCGCTTCGGCGACGCTCACATCAACGTCGACAGCTACAACAGCAACGTACTGCTGACCGGCCAGGTGCCCAGCCAGGAGCTCAAGCAGAAGGCCAGCGAGATCGCCCAGCAGGTGCGCAGCGTGCGCCAGGTCCACAACGAGCTGATGGTCTCGGCCAACACCCCGGTCAGCCAGCGTATGACCGACACCTGGATCACCGGGCGCATCAAGGCCAACCTGGTCGCCAACGAAGATATCGACGCCAACCTGATCCGCGTGATCACCGAAAACGGCACGGTCTACCTCATGGGCCTGGTGACCCAGAAGCAGGCCGGCGAAGTGGTCAACGCCGCCTCGGGCGTCGGCGGCGTACAGCGCATCGTCAAGGTCTTCGAATACCTCAACTGAAGCCGCTAGCGTCGAGTCAGACCGGCGCGAAGCCGACTGCACCCACGCAAGCATGAAAAAACCGCCGCCGAGATCGACTCGGCGGCGGTTTTTTGTCCCTGCGCGATGGCAGGAATGGCGTCAGCCGACTACTTGACGATACGCAGCGACGGCTTGCCCTTCTCGGGGCGAGGCCCCTCGTCGACGTCAGACGCTTCGGCACTGGTCGAGGCCTCTTCGACGCTCTCGAGCGCCGGACGGCCGTCGTCTTCCAGTTCCGCTTCTTCGTCGGCGGAGAACTCGGGCATCACCGGCTCCTGCCCGAACACCATGCCGACACCGTTCTCACGCGCGTAGATAGCGATCAAGGCATCGGTCGGCACCACCACCTGCATCGGTTGGCCGCTGAAGCGGGCACCGAAGGTCAGCGCAGCGTTGTCGATCTGCAGGTCGCGCACCGCAGCCGGGGCGATATTGAGCACGATCTGGCCGTTCTGCACGAACTGCTGCGGCACGCGCACGCCAGGCTTGCCGGCGTCGACCACGATATAGGGCGTCTGATCGTTGTCGAGCAGCCATTCATACAGGGCTCGCGCCAGATAGGGACGACTGGTCAGCATGTCACCTCCTTCTCGAGCGGCTTGACCGGCGGGCGGTCTCAGCTGCGCATTTCACGTTCGGACTCGGACAGCGACGCCTTGAAGGCATCGCGCGCGAACACGCGCTCCATGTAGCTCATCAGCGGCTTGACCTGCTTCTCCGGCAGCTCCACGCCCAGCGCCGGCAGACGCCACAGAATCGGCGCGATGCAGCAGTCGACCAGGGTGAACTCTTCGCTCATGAAGTAGGGCATGTCCTCGAAGATCGGCGAAATGCCAGCCAGGCTCTCACGCAGCTCCTTGCGCGCCTTCTCGGCATCCTTCTTGGGCCCCTGCTGGATCTGTTCGACCAGCGGGCACCACTCGCGTTCGATGCGGTGCATCCACAGGCGGCTCTGCGCGCGCGCCACCGGATAGACCGGCAGCAGCGGCGGATGCGGGAAGCGCTCGTCGAGATACTCCATCATCACCTTGGACTCGTAGAGCACCAGGTCACGATCGAGCAGCGTGGGCACGCTGTTGTAGGGGTTGAGATCGGCGAGCTCGGCGTTGTGCTCGTCGGCCGAGACATCCAGGATATCGACGGCAACCCCCTTTTCGGCCAGCACGATTCTCACGCGATGACTGAAGTGATCATCGCTGCCGGAGTAGAAAGTCATCGACGATCGCTTGGCCACTACACCCATGAAACATTCCTCGCATTGATTCAGCTGTCAATGATAACACGGCGGGCAGGCCGCCAGGGGGCTCGCTGACCGCACAGCCAGCGCACCCGCATCGCCAGCAAAGGTACCAACAGCAAAACGCCCGACCATGGTGAGTCGGGCGTCGAGCGCGCGTGGGATCCGAAACGGATCAGCGCTTGGAGAACTGCGGACGACGACGGGCTTTACGCAGACCGACTTTCTTACGCTCGACTTCACGCGCATCGCGGGTCACGTAGCCGGCAGCACGCAGCGGCTTGCGCAGCTCTTCGTTGTAGTCCATCAGCGCACGGGTGATGCCGTGGCGAATGGCGCCGGCCTGGGCCGAACCGCCGCCACCCTGGACGGTGATGTAGACGTCGAACTGGCCGGTGGTCTCGGTCAGCTCGAGCGGCTGACGCACGACCATCTGCGCGGTGACGCGGCCGAAATATTCGCCCAGCTCACGGCTGTTGACGGTGATCTTGCCGGTGCCCGGCTTGAGGAACACACGAGCGGTGGAAGTCTTGCGACGCCCGGTGCCGTAGTACTGTTGTGCCATTGCGGTCTACCCTCAGATGTTCAGTTCTTGCGGCTGCTGCGCGGCGTGCGGATGTTCGGTACCGGCGTACACCTTGAGCTTGGCGTACATGGCACGACCCAGCGGGCCCTTGGGCAGCATGCCCTTGACGGCGCTCTCGATCACACGCTCGGGGGCGTGGTCGATCAGCTTCTCGAACGACATGGAGCGCAGGCCGCCCGGGTAACCGGTATGACGGTAGTAATTCTTGGCTTGCGCCTTGTTGCCGGTGACGTGCACCTTCTCGGCGTTGACCACGACGATGTAATCGCCGGTGTCGACGTGCGGGGTGTATTCCGGCTTGTGTTTGCCACGCAGGCGGCGGGCGATCTCCGTCGCCAGACGACCGAGCGTCTTGCCCGATGCATCGACGACATACCAGTCGCGCTGCACGGTTTGCGGCTTGGCACTGAACGTCTTCATGAGTGTTTCACCAAATAAGCGTATTTGGGTCTCGAAGCCAGGCTTCTCGACCATCCCTATTTTTCTTGGGTTGCCGCTTCCGGGGAAGCGGCAACGGATCGAAGAGCGCGCATTGTACACGAGCCCTCCGGGCGGCGAAAGAGGTAGACGAGCCTGTCTCCCGCCACCCCGTCATTCCCTACTCGTCAGAGGGTGTTTACAAATTCGACGAGCGAAGAAGAGACAAGGCGAAATCGGTCGAAAAAGGGACCGGGCTGGCGCTCCAGTTTACAAGGGCTAAATGAGTATTTTGAGACCGATTTCAACGCCGTATCGTCGAGCGCAGGCATTTTGTAAACATCCCTCTCAGGGCTTGTGCGCCAGCGCCAGATAGTCCCGCGACTGCATCTCCTGCAGCCGCGACAGCGTGCGCTCGAACTCGAAGCTGAGGTTGCCGCCGGTATAGAGCGACTCGACCTCGGTCTCGGCCGAGAGCAGCAGTTTCACCGCGCGATCGTAGAACTCGTCGACCATGCTGATGAAGCGCCGCGCCTGATCGTCGCTACCCGCGCCCATGCGCGGCACGTTGGAAACCAGCACCGTGTGATACTCCCGCGACAGCTCGATGTAGTCATTCTGGCTGCGCGGCCCGTCGCAGATCATCTTGAAGTCGAACCACACCACCCCTTCGCACAGCCGGCGCGCGATCAGCTCGCGATGGTTGACGGTGAGCTTGGCGTTCTCGCGTCCTTCGCTGCCGGCGACCGAACGGAAGCTCTTGGCCAGCGAGCGCTCGGCTTCGGCGTCCAGCGGCGAGTGAAAGATCTCTACCTGCTCCAGCGCGCGCAGACGGTAGTCGACCCCGGAATCGACGTTGACCACCTCGCAATTGCGCTTGAGCAGATCGATCGCCGGCAGGAAGCGGGAACGCTGCAGGCCATCCTTGTAGAGGTCGTCGGGCACGATATTGGAGGTCGCCACCAGTACCACGCCCTGGGCGAACAGCGCCTCCATCAGGTTGCCCAGAATCATGGCGTCGGTGATGTCCTTGACGTAGAACTCGTCGAAGCAGATCACCCGCGCCTCGCGTGCGAACTGCGCGGCGATCTGGGTCAGCGGGTTCTTCTCCCCCTTGTGCGCATCGAGCTCGCGGTGGACACGCTGCATGAAGCGGTTGAAATGGGTGCGCATCTTGCGCTCGAACGGCAACGACTCGAAGAACACGTCGACCAGATAGGTCTTGCCGCGCCCCACGCCACCCCAGAAGTAGAGCCCCATGACCGCCGGCTTGGCCGGCGCCTCGGGAGCGGCCGCCTTGCGCTTGCCGAACAGCCCGGCGACCTTGGACAGCGCGGACTCGCCGCCGATAACCGTCGCGGAGGGTTTGGGGGCCGGTACCCGCAGCAGATCGTCGTAGAGGCGCTGCAGATGCTTGACGGCATTTTCCTGCGCCGCGTCGTAGCTGAAGTCGTCGCGCTCGAGATCGGCGCGGTAACGCGCGATCGGCGTCTGGGCATTGGCAGCGGACGTCGCGGAGCGGGGAGCAGTCATGGCGGATCGATGGCCTCATGCAGGAACGGGTGGCGGGGGATTATAGCGCTCGACGAAAGTCTTGACAGCGTCATCCCCACACGCGAGGTTTGACCCGATCACCGAACCGATCGATATAATGGACTTGCAACGATCTCAAGCATGGTCGTGCCGGTCACGCCGAGACCGGGCACGACGTCAAAGGAGCGCATAGTGAACGAAAGCAATATCGATTGGATCCTGGCCATCGCCTGCTTCCTTGCGGGCATCGGTATCGGCGCCCTTTGCTACCATCTGCTCAACGCCAACGTGGCGCGCAATCAGAAGGTGCGCCAACGTCTGGCCGAAACCGAGCTCGAGCTCAACCAGGTCCGCGACTCACTCAACGACCACTTCGCCAAGGTCGCCGATCTCGCCTCCAGCATCCAGCGTCAGAGCCAGGAGCTCGAAAGCCACCTGGTACACGGCGCCGATCGCCTGGTCGACGATCTCCAGCTCAAGCGCCGGTTGCATGGCCAGAACGAGGAAGAGGACGCCAATATCGACGTGCCTCAGGTTCCGCGGGACTACGCCGACGGCAACCGCGGCACCCTCTCCGAGGACTACGGCGTGCGCAAGAAGCGTGACGAAGAGGAAAACGTCAACCAGCCGCCGCGCTACTGATTGCGCGGAGACTTCTGCCGCCGGCACTGCGCCCGGCGGCATACCGCGCCAACTGCCCCTTCCGCTACACCCGCACTCGCTCCTGATAGGGAGATGACCGTCCTCAAGCGGGATTGTCGATGTCCACGAAACGGTGCTCGATCCCGAACCGCGCCGCCAGCCACTCGCCCAGCGCCTCGATGCCGTCACGCTCGGTAGCATGATGCCCTGCCGCCAGATAGGTGATCCCCAGCTCCCGCGCCAGATGGGTGGTGCGCTCTGAGATCTCCCCGGAGATGAACGCCTGCGCCCCGGCCTCGGCGGCCAGCGGCAACATGTCCTGAGCACCACCGGTGCACCAGGCGATGCGCTCGAGCGGCCCCGTATGCCCCTCGATCAGCAGCGGTCGTCGCCCCAATGCCGTCTCGACACGGGTGGCGAGCGCGTGACTGTCCAACTCAGTATCGTCGACTTCAGGGTCGGGCGCGCCGTACCACAAAAGCCCCTGCCCCATGTCGCCATCCAGGCAGCGCTCGGCCACCAGCCCCAGCCGACGGCCGAGACAGGCGTTGTTGCCGAGTTCAGGGTGAGCATCCAAGGGTAGATGGTAGGCCAGCAGATTGATGTCGTGGCCCAGCAGCGTGGCGAAGCGGCGGCGCTTCATGCCGGTCACCGCCACCGGCTCGTTCTTCCAGAAATAGCCGTGGTGCACCAGCACCGCATCGGCCTCCCAGGCCACCGCCGCGTCGAGCAGCGCCTGGCACGCCGTCACCCCGGTCATCACCCGGTTGATGCGCTCGCGCCCCTCGACCTGCAGGCCGTTGACGGTATAGTCCTTGAATGCCCCAGGACGCAATTCGGCGTCGATCGCCGCCTGAAGGGCTACTCGTGAAATCATGCTCTCTCCCGCGCAAAGTCATCGATGAATGTTACACTCGCACCCGAGGGCGACGCCGTCGAGCCCCAGCGCTTGCCCACGGCCTCCCAGGCGCCGTCAGGGCATCCGGCGCCAGGCCGCAGCGCGCAGCTCGCGACCGCCATACACCCCGGACAGACACCCCGGCAGCGGCCTCTCGTGACCGCTGTCAGCCCAAGGACCCCCGCGCATGCGCCGTCACTTTGCCGCGCTATTCTGGCCCACCGTCTGCGGCATCCTGCTCGCCATCGTGCTGCTCTACGCCTTTCCGTCGCTGCTCGGCGGCGGCGCTGAACGCGCCACCCCCAGCCAGGCCCGCACCACCACCGCACACCTCCCCAGCGGGGGTGAACGCGCAGCGCCCAGCGTCGAGGAGGCACCGCCGCTGGTACGCGGCAATGCCACGGTAAGCTACGCCGAGGCTGTCAACCAGGCTGCTCCGGCCGTGGTCAACGTCTACTCCTCGAAGATCATCGACACCAGCCAGCACCCGCTGATGTCCGACCCCTTCTTCCGCCAGTTCTACGGCAAGAACCTGCCCCAGCGCCAGCGCATGCTGTCGAGTCTCGGTTCCGGCGTCATCGTCAGCAAGGATGGCTATATCCTTACCAACAATCATGTGGTCAACGACGCCGACGAGATCCAGGTCGCGCTGCGCGACGGTCGCGAGGCGATCGCCAAGGTGATCGGTACCGACCCGGAAAGCGATCTCGCAGTGCTCAGGATCGATCTTAAAGACCTGCCGGTGATCAAGCTCAGCAACTCCGAAAACGTCGCTATCGGCGACGTGGCGCTGGCGATCGGCAACCCGTTCGGGGTCGGCCAGACCGTGACCATGGGGATCATCAGTGCCACCGGGCGCGACCATATCGGGCTCAACGCCTACGAGGACTTCATCCAGACCGACGCCGCGATCAACCCCGGCAACTCCGGTGGCGCCCTGGTCAATGCCAACGGCTCGCTGGTCGGCATCAATACCGCGATCTTCTCGCGCTCCGGCGGCTCGCAGGGCATCGGCTTCGCCATCCCCACCAACCTGGCCCGCAGCATCCTCGACGACATCGTCACCCAGGGCCGAGTGATCCGCGGCTGGCTGGGCATCGACGCCCAGCAGATGACCCCCGACCTGGCCGCCTCCTTCGGGCTCAAGACCCTGAGCGGCGTGATCATCGCCAACGTGGTGGCCGGCGGCCCGGGAGCCAAGGCCGGACTCGAGCCGGGAGATATCCTGCTGGCGGTTCGCGGCAAGCCGATTCTCGACCCGCGCGAGACCATGGTCGATATCGCCGAGATCACCCCTGGCACTCAGCTGCCGATCACCATTCTGCGCAACGGCGAGAAGCGCGAGGTGACGCTCACCGTGGGCGAGCGCCCCGAACCCAGCGCCGAAGACCCCAAAGGCGATACCGACGGCACTCCTGCGCCAGACAGCGGCACGCAAAAGTCGCCATCAGAGCGCTCAGACGCCCCCAATGACAGCGCGTCGACGTCCGACGCCAGCTGACACGCCTTAGGCTTTCGCTCCCGACGCCCTCCCCACAAACCAAATCGCCGCCCTGAGGGCGGCGATCATTGGCTTTTACGCAAATGCCTACAGCGCAATAAAACGACTCAGCGCTGCCAGCGGCTCTCCGCCGAGCGCGCGTGGGCGGTGAGTGACTCACCCCGGGCCAGCACCGAGGCGGTACGCCCGAGACGGTCGGCACCCGCGGCCGAGCACTCGATCAACGACGAACGTTTCTGGAAGTCGTAGACCCCCAGCGGCGAAGAGAAACGCGCCGTGCCCGAGGTCGGCAGCACATGGTTGGGACCGGCGCAGTAGTCACCCAGCGCCTCGGCGGTGTAGCGGCCCATGAAGATGGCACCGGCGTGGCGCACCTGCTCGGCCATCTCACGCGGTGCGGCCACCGACAGCTCCAGGTGCTCGGGGGCGATACGGTCGACCAGCGCCACCGCCTGCTCGGGCCCGTCGCACAGCACCAGGGCGCCGCGCCGCGACAGCGACTGGCGAATGATCTCGGCGCGTTCCAGGGTCGGCAGCAGCCGCTCGATAGCGGCGTGCACCGCTTCCAGGTGGTCGGCATCCCAGGTCACCAGGATGGCCTGGGCATCTTCGTCGTGCTCAGCCTGGGAGAACAGATCCAGCGCCAGCCACTCGGGATCGGTGCCGCCGTCGGAGACGATCAGAATCTCCGACGGCCCGGCGATCATGTCGATACCCACCTGACCGAACACCGCGCGCTTGGCCGTGGCCACATAGATGTTGCCGGGACCGACGATCTTGTCCACCCGCGGCACGCTCTCGGTGCCGTAGGCGAGCGCCGCGACCGCCTGGGCGCCACCGACGCAGAAGACCCGGTGCACGCCGGCCAGGTGCGCCGCCGCCAGCACCAGCTCGTTGACCACGCCATCGGGGGTCGGCACTACCATGATGATCTCCGCCACCCCGGCGACCTGGGCCGGAATCGCGTTCATCAGTACCGAGGAGGGATAGGCCGCCTTGCCACCGGGCACATAGATACCCACCCGATCGAGCGGGGTGACCTTCTGCCCCAGCAGCGTGCCGTCGGCCTCCTCATAGTGCCAGGAGCCGGGCTTCTGCTGCTCGTGGTAGCTACGGATACGCTCGGCGGCGTGGCTGAGCGCGTCGCGCTGTGCGTCCGGCAGTCCGGCGTAAGCCGCCGCCAGGCGCTCGCCAGCGAGTTCGAGATCGGCAGCACTGGCGAGGGTCAGCCGGTCGAAGCGCTGGGTGTATTCGATCAGCGCGGCGTCGCCCTGCTGACGCACCGCCTTGAGGATCTCGTCGACCCGTGCCGCCACCGCCTGATCGGACACGCCCTCCCAGGCCAGCAGCGCGTCGAGGCGCGTATCGAAGTCGGCATCCCGCGTGTTCAGGCGGGCGATGGTCGGAGTTTGGCTCATCGATTCACTCTCTCGGTCATTGCCGGCACCCGGCCGCTGTCGGCGCGGGGACGCGGCACATCACTCAGGATCAGGCGCCCTCGCGGCGGGCGCTCACGGCGCCACGCAAGCGTTCGATCAGCGGTTTCAGGCGCGCGTGCTTCATGGTCATCGAGGCCTTGTTGACCACCAGCCGGGTACTGATCTCCTCGATCAGTTCGCGCGGCTCCATGCCGTTGGCGCGCAGGGTATTGCCGGTATCGACGATATCCACGATCTCGTCGGCCAGATTCATCAGCGGGGCCAGCTCCATCGCGCCATAGAGCTTGATCACCTCGGCCTGGATGCCCTGCTCGGCATAGTAGCGCCGCGCCACCTCGACGAACTTCGTCGCCACTCGGCGCCGCGCGCGCGCCGGCTCGGCGCCGACGATCCCGGCGGTCATCAGCCGGCAGCGCGAGATCTCCAGATCGAGCGGCTCGTAGAGCCCCTCGGCGCCATGCTCGAGCAGCACGTCCTTACCCGCCACGCCGAGATCGGCCGCGCCCAGCTGCACGTAGGTGGGCACGTCCACCGCGCGGATCACCACCAGCTTGACGTCGGGCAGGTTGGTGTCGAACAGCAGCTTGCGGCTCTTGCCGAAATCATCCGCCGGCACCACCCCCGCATCCGCCAGCAGCGGCAGCGTCTCTTCGAGAATACGCCCCTTGGAGAGCGCGAGAATCAGTTGATCGCTCATGGTATCTCTACACCCGGCTAGCCCGGCACGCGGCGAATCCGCGCACCCAGCAGCTGCAGTTTTTCCTCGATGCACTCGTAGCCGCGGTCGATGTGGTAGATCCGGTCGACCAGGGTCTCGCCCTGGGCCACCATCGCCGCCACCACCAGGCTTGCCGACGCGCGCAGGTCGGTCGCCATCACCGGCGCCCCGGAGAGGCGCTCGACCCCGGTGACCACGGCGGTATTGCCCTCCAGGGCAATATGCGCGCCCATGCGGTTGAGCTCCTGCACGTGCATGAAGCGGTTTTCGAAGATCGTCTCGACCACGGTGCCGGTGCCCTCGGCGACCGCATTGAGCGCCACGAACTGCGCCTGCATGTCGGTCGGGAAAGCCGGATAAGGCGCGGTACGGATGTTCACCGCCTGCGGCCGCCGCCCCTGCATGTCGAGTTCGATCCAGCCCTCGCCGGAAGTGACCTTGCCGCCCGCCTCTTCGAGCTTGCTGAGCACTGCCTCCATGATGTCGGCGCGGGTGTTGCGCACGCGCACGCGCCCGCCGGTCGCCGCCGCCGCCACCAGGAAGGTGCCGGTCTCGATGCGGTCGGGCATGACATCATAGTGACAGCCGTGCAGTCGCTCGACGCCCTCGATCACGATGGTGTCACTGCCGTGACCACGGATCTTGGCACCCATGGCGATCAGACACTCCGCCAGGTCGACCACTTCCGGTTCCCGCGCGGCATTCTCCAGCGTGGTGATGCCGTCGGCCAGGGTGGCTGCCATCAGCAGGTTCTCGGTGCCGGTCACGGTCACGGTGTCGAAGAAGATGGTGGCGCCCTTGAGCCGACCATCGACGCGGGCCCGGATGTAGCCGCCCTCGACGCGGATGTCGGCGCCCATCGCCTCGAGCCCGCGAATATGCAGGTCGACCGGACGCGAGCCGATCGCGCAGCCGCCCGGCAGCGACACGTCGGCGGTGCCGAAGTGCGCCAGCAGCGGACCCAGCACCAGGATCGAGGCGCGCATCTTCTTGACCAACTCGTAGGGTGCGTGGCTGTCGCGCACCTGGGAGCCATCGATCTGAATGCTCATCTTCTCGCCCATCACCGGCTCGATGCCCATGCGACCGAGCAGTTCGAGGGTGGTGGTGATGTCCTGCAGGTGCGGCAGATTGCCGATGGTGACGGGCTCGTCGGCGAGCAGCGTCGCCGCCAGGATCGGCAGCGCCGAATTCTTGGCCCCGCTGGCCCAGACCTCGCCGTCGAGCGGGCCGTTACCGGTAATGATCAGCTTGTCCATGGAGGTTCGCTATAGATCGAAAAGAAGTGGCCAGGTGACCGACCGTGACGAAACCGTATCCGCCGCCGCGGCGGCGGATACGATCAGAACCCCGCGTTTTCCGGCGCCTCGGCCCATTGCGCCGGGGTAAAGGTCTTGATGGTGATGGCATGCAGCGCGCCCGAGGCGATCTCGTCGGAGAGTGCGGCGTAGATCAGCTGCTGGCTCTTGACCTTGTTGAGATCGGCAAAGACCTCGCCCACGGCGACGACCTGAAAATTGCAGCCTTCACCCTGGATATGGAATTCACAGCCGTCGATTCGATCTTCGAGCAGACGTTTGACGTCGCTGGGTTGCATAGACTCGGCTCCCGTATGACTGCTGCGCCGGATGCGCAGGGAAAGCGGCATATGGTAGCGGAAAACGCCCCGCCCTGGCGACGTCATAGACAGGCAAAAACGATGCAAGCCAGATCCGTCACCAAAGCGGGGCTATCGAAAGGAGAAGATAGAGACGCGGGCGCCTCGGCGCCCGCGTCTCTATCTATCGCTCGAGCCATCACCTGAGGCTTGCTCAGGACGAGGCGGGCGTCTCGTCTTCGCGGCAGGTGGTTTCGCGGGCCGGCAGCAGCGGCCCCAACTCGGTGATGTCCATCAGCCGGCGCAGCGGACGCGAGAGCGCCACCCGTTCCAGATGCAGCGAGTGCTTCTGTACACTGCGCACCCACACCAGCAGCACGCTGAGCACGGCGCTGCTGGCCACCTCCACCGCGGTCAGATCGAACGAGACCTGAGTCTCGGCCGGCTGATCCGCCAGCCAGTGCCGACCCGCCTGAGCCAGCGGGCCGGCACTGTCGAAGTCCGCCTCGCCGCGGATGGTCAGCACGTTACCCTCGACCACCTCCAGCGTGGCGTCCTCACGCTCGAGCAGCAGACTCACGAATCGCCACCCTTCTCGAGCTGATCGGTGTCGACCTTGGGCGCCCAGTTGTCGATCACCTTGTCGAAGTCGCGATCATTGTCACGCATCGACTGATCGAACTGGTTGCGGAAGGTCAGGCCCAGGTTGATGCCGTTGACGATCACGTTGATCACCTTCCACTGGCCGTCGCTCTGGCGCAGGGTGAAGCTGACCGGATAGGTCTTGCCGGTGGTCGACACCACCTCGACCGGCACCGAGGCCTGGTCCTCGTAGCGACCGGCGTCCTCGGCGTCCTTCACGCGCAGGGTCTTGTAGTCGAAGGTGACCAGGCCCTTGGCGTAGGTATCGATCAGCGTCTTGCGGAACACCTTGACGAAGCGCGAACGCTGCTCCGGTGTCGCCGCCCGGAAGTAACGCCCCATCACGCTGGCACCGATGTAGCGGAAGTCGGCGACATCCGCCATGTTGCTATCGACCAATTGGGCCAGCGCATCCTCGTGCTGGGCGTAGTAATCCTTCTTGCCCTCGAGCTCCGACATCAGCGAATCGACGCTCTGACGGATCACCTCGGTGGGTGTCTGGGTCTGCGCCTGGGCGGTCGACACCATGGCACACAGCCCCAGCATCAGGGCGGCCACGACGCCGGCGTAGCGGCGGTAAAAGCGGATTGCGTTCATCATCGACTCCTTGTCTGCGATCACTTGGCCATGTTCGACACGAACTGCTGGATCAACTGCTCCAGCACCAGCGCCTGCTGGGTGTCGTGAATGACGTCCCCATCGTGCAACATCTTGGGCGAGCCCCCGACGGTCAGGCCGACATACTGCTCACCGAGCAGACCGGCGGTGAGAATCGACGCCGTGGTGTCGTCGGAGAACTTGCCGTCGTACTGCGAATCGATCTGCATGGTGACCTTGGCGTCGAACCATTTGGGATCGAGTTCGATATCGGTCACCTTGCCGATACGCACGCCCGACATGCTCACTTTCGCCTGCGGGCGCAGCCCACCGATATTGGCGAAGTTGGCCGTCAGCGTGAAGGTGTCCTGGGGCACACCGACCCCCAGGCCGCTGACTCGCAGCCCGAGGAACACCAACCCCAGGATGCCGGCCAGCATGAACAGACCGACACCCAGTTCGAGGACGCTATTGCGCTTCATCCGAGATCTCCAAACATCAAGGCGGTGAGCACGAAATCGAGGCCCAGTACCGCGAGCGAAGCGTAGACCACCGTACGAGTGGTCGCGCGTGAAATACCTTCCGAGGTGGGCACCAGGTCATAGCCCTGGAACACCGCGATCCAGGTCACCACCAGGCCGAACACCAGACTCTTGATCATGCCGTTGAGCACGTCACCGACGAAGTCGACACTGTCCTGCATGTTGCTCCAGTAGGAGCCGTCATACACGCCGAGCCAGTCGACGCCGACCAGGTAACCGCCCCAGATACCGACCACCGCGAAGATCACGGTGAGGATCGGCAGCGACACGAAACCGGCCCACAGCCGCGGCGCGACGATGCGGCGCAGCGGGTCGACCCCGATCATCTCCATGCTGGTGAGCTGCTCGGTGGCCTTCATCAGGCCGATCTCGGCGGTCAACGCCGAGCCGGCGCGGCCGGCGAACAGCAGCGCCGCGACCACCGGCGCCAGCTCGCGCACCAGTGACAACGCCACCATCTGCCCCAGCGCCTCATCGGCGCCGAAGCCCACCAGGATGGTGTAACCCTGCAGCGCCAGCACCATGCCGATGAACAGCCCCGATACCAGCACGATGGCCACCGACATCACGCCGACGAAGTGCATCTGGCGCAGCCACAGGTGGAAACCCTCGCGCGAGGGCAGGCAGAACACGGACTGCACCAGAAAGAGTCCGGCGCGCCCGATCGCCATGAGCACGTCGAGCGTGCCCCGGCCCAGTGCGGCGATACGATCGATCATGAAAACTGCCCCGCGGGTGCCAGGATATCGTCGTAGAAATCCGGCGCCGGATAGTGGAACGGCACCGGTCCATCGGGCTCGCCGTGGACGAACTGACGCGTGTGGGCGTCTTCGTCGACGTCCAGTGTCTGCGGCGTGCCGTGGGACATCACCTTGCCGTCGGCGATGATATAGACGTAGTCGGCGATGGAGAGCGTCTCCTTGATATCGTGAGAGACCACGATAGCAGTCAGCCCCAGCGCCTGATTGACCTTCTTGATCAGCTGCACCAGCACGCCCATCGAAATCGGGTCCTGGCCCACGAAGGGCTCGTCGTAGAGCACCAGGTCCGGGTCCAGCGCCACTGCTCGCGCCAGCGCCACGCGCCGTGCCATGCCTCCGGAGAGCTCCGACGGCATCAGGTGGCGCGCGCCGCGCAGCCCAACCGCCTGCAGCTTCATCAGCACGATGTCGCGAATCATGGCGTTGGGCAGCTCGGTGTGTACGCGCAGCGGAAAAGCCACGTTCTCGAACACATCCAGGTCGGAGAACAGCGCGCCGCTCTGGAACAGCATGCCCATACGCCGACGCAGCTTGAACAGCGAGCGTCGCGGCAGTTTGTGCACATCCTGCCCGCCGATCAGCACCTGGCCGCGGTCAGGTGTCAGCTGCCCGCCGATCAGCTTGAGCAGGGTCGTCTTGCCAGTACCGCTCGGCCCCATGATGGCGGTTATCTTGCCGAGCGGAATCTGCAGATCCACGCCGCGAAACACCTCGGTGCTGCCGCGGGCGAAATGCAGATTCTTGACCTCGATCATAATCGGGTCATTCATGCACCCTCCACCACTCAGGTTCGATAGATTATCGAACATTGTATCCTAACCTGACGGAGTGCAGCCAGCCGTGCGCGTGCTCGCCGTCAGGCGCGCTCTTGCCCCGCTGCCGCCAGCGAATGCCCAAAGTGCAGTCGATCAACGGTATACTGCTCAAACCCTAGCGTGTCCGCGCCCGGATGCCAGCCGACACCCGCGCGACAGCCGATTCTTCATCGACCACCGGCCACGCATGCGACACAGCAGAACGACAGAGCAGGACCATGACCCCAGACGCCACCTTCGATTTTCGCGCCAGCGCCCGGCGCACGCTCACCCTCGAGCAGCAGGCCCTGACTGAACTGATCGACAAGCTCGATGCCAGCTTCGACCACGCCTGCCGCACGCTGCTCGAGTGCAGTGGCCGGATCATCGTCACCGGCATGGGCAAGTCCGGACACATCGCGCGCAAGATGGCGGCCACCTTCGCCAGCACCGGCTCACCGGCCTTCTATCTGCACCCCGGCGAGGCCAGTCACGGCGACCTGGGCATGGTCACCGCGGGTGACGTGGTGATCGCGCTCTCCAACTCCGGCGAGACCCAGGAGATCACTGGACTGATCACCCTGTTCAAGCGCCTGGGCGCGCCACTGATCAGCCTCACCGGCCGCCCCCACTCGACCCTGGCCCGCTACAGCGACGTGCACATCGACACCGGCGTGTCGCGCGAGGCGTGCCCGCACGACCTCGCGCCCACCTCGTCGACCACCGCGGCCCTGGCGATGGGCGACGCCCTGGCCCTGGCGCTGCTCGAGGCGCGTGGCTTCAGCCCCGAGGACTTCGCCCTGTCGCACCCCGGCGGAACCCTGGGCAAGCGGCTGCTGCTGCGCGTCAGCGATCTGATGCACGGTGGCGAGCGGCTGCCCTGCGTGCCCGCCGGCAGCCCCCTGCGTGTAGCGCTGCTGGAGATGACACGCAAGGGCATGGGCTTCACCTGCGTGGTGGATGAACATCAGCATCTGGTCGGTGTCTACACCGACGGCGACCTGCGCCGCACGCTGGACCAGCGCGGCGATTTCGACCTGCTCAAGGTCGATGACGTGATGACCCGCGGCGGCAAGACGACGGCGCCGGACATGCTCGCCGCCGAGGCGGTGCGCATCATGGAAGACAACATGATCACCGCCCTCGCGGTGGTCGAGGCGGGACGCCCGATCGGCGCCCTGCACATGCACGACCTACTGCGCAGCGGCGTGATCTGAGATGGCCGCTGCTCGCGCCAATGCCGGCGCTCGCGTCGAACCCGATGCCCGGGTCGAACCCGATTCGAAAGGAGACCGCGTGACAGCCACGCCACGAACTCGCTCCCCCTGGTGGCGCCGCCTCGGCCTGCTGGCCCTGCTGCTGGCCCTCGGCGGCGGGCTCGCCTATCTCGACCAGCGCAACGAGCGCACCCCGGCGCCGGCGCCCAGCGATCCCGCCGGCGAACCCGACTACTTCCTCGAAGATGCGCGGATGACGCGCTTCGACGAGCAGGGCCGCGCCTATCAGCGGCTCGACACGCCGCGCATGGTGCACACCCCGGCCGACGACGTGATCCGCGCCGAGAAGCCCCACGGCTACCTGATCGACGACGATCAGCGCGAGTGGCAGATCACCGGCGACCGCGGCCAGCTGGCCGAAGATGGCAACCTGCTCACGCTCGAAGGCAACGCGCGCCTGGTGCAGCCGACCAATGCCTGGAGCCTGGAGACCCAGACGCTCCACTACGACAATCGCACTGCGCACGCCTGGAGTGACACCTCTTCCGTCTTGCGTCAGCATAACCAGACCATGCGTGGCGATCGTTTCGACGCCTGGATCAACGAGAATCGCATGCGTCTGACCGACAATGTGCAGGGCCGCCTGCCACAGCAACCTGAGGATCAAGGATCATGAGGCGAGAACTCGGCCAACTGCTGGTCTTGACCGCACTGGGACTCTCCAGCCTGCCCGCCCTGGCGCTGGAGAGCGACGCCTCGGCGCCGATCGAGATCGCCGCCGACCAGCTCGAACTCGACGATCGCCAAGGCACCGCGGTCTACACCGGCAAGGTCGACATGCAGCAGGGCAGCATGCAGCTCAAGGCCGCGCGAGTGGAGATCAAGCGCGGCAAGAACGGCGAAGTAAGCCTGGTGACCGCCACCGGCGGCGGTGATCAGCGCGCCTATCTGGAGCAGAAGCCTGCCCCCGACGAAGCCCTGGTCAAGGGCTGGGGCGACAAGATCATCTATCACGCCGCCGAGCGCCGGGTCGAGCTGATCGGCAACGCCGAGCTGCACCAGGCACGCGACACCTTCGACGGCGCCTACGTCGAGTACTATCTCAACTCGCGCCGAGTCAACGCCCGCTCCAGCACCAGTGGCGACGGCAGCGGTGATGGCCGCGTGCGCATGACGCTCACGCCACGTCAGCAGACCCAGTGACGCCCCCTTTCGCGAGGCAAGGAAGAAAGCGATGAAAACGCTAACGGCCGCCCACCTGGCCAAGAGCTACAAGGGGCGTCGAGTCGTCCACGACTTCAGCCTGACCCTGCGCCAGGGCAGCATCGTCGGCCTGCTCGGTCCCAATGGTGCCGGCAAGACCACGTCCTTCTACATGATCGTGGGCCTGGTCAAATCCGACGCCGGCAGCGTGCACATCGACGATCGTGATCTGAGCCGCGCGCCGATGCACGAACGCGCCCGCGCCGGCATCGGCTATCTGCCGCAGGAGGCCTCGATCTTCCGCAAGCTCAGTGTCGCCGACAACATCATGGCCATTCTGGAAACGCGCAAGGATCTCGACCGCGCCGGGCGCCGCGACCGCCTGGAGCAGCTGCTCGGCGATTTCCACGTCGACCATATCCGCGACAATCTGGGCATGTCGCTCTCCGGCGGCGAGCGGCGCCGGGTGGAGATCGCCCGGGCACTGGCCACCGAGCCCGCCTTCGTGCTGCTCGACGAGCCCTTCGCCGGGGTCGATCCGATCTCGGTGGGCGATATCAAGAACATCATCCGCCAGCTGCGCGATCGCGAGATCGGCGTACTGATCACCGATCACAACGTGCGCGAGACGCTCGATATCTGCGACAACGCCTATATCGTCGGCGATGGCCAGATCATCGCCGAGGGGCGCCCCGAGGCGATTCTCGACAACCAACGCGTGCGGGATGTCTATCTGGGGCACGAGTTCCGCCTCTAAGGTCGCACTGCCCCCTTCCCAGCCCGCTGCGCCACCGCGGCGGGCCGGGCCCCTCTCGAAGCCGCCGCAGGCCCCATCCGAACGCACCGTGGCATAATTCTTGCATAAAGTTAGCGCTCAAAGCGTTGCATCCCGCCGGGGCAGTCAGTAACGTAGGGTTATCCTATCGACCGGCGGCCACCGCTGCCCCATGTGTGTCCATGCCATGTCCATGAAACCTTCACTGCAACTGCGCGTCGGCGCCCAGCTGACGATGACGCCACAGCTACAGCAGGCGATCCAGCTGCTGCAGCTGTCGACGCTCGATCTGCGCCAGGAGATCCAGCAGGCGCTCGAGACCAATCCCATGCTCGAGCTGGATGAAGAGTATGCCGAGCAGGCGGTCAGCGAGACGCCCGAGGAGGACTGGGCCAGCGACATTCCCGAGGAGCTCGCCCTCGACAGCGAGTGGAGCGACACCTATCAGGACATCGCCGCCAGCGCCGCTCCGGCCGGCGCCGACGAGTGGCCGGATCTGGAGCGCAACGCCGCCGGCACCACGCTCCACGACCATCTCGCCTGGCAGCTTGCCATGGGCGAGTTCTCCTCCCGCGAACGGCTCATCGGCGAGTGTCTGATCGACGCCATCAACGCCGATGGCTATCTCGAGGGCTCCCTCGACGAGCTCGCCGCGGGGCTGCGCGCACAGCAATCCGAAGCCGTCACCAGCGCCGATGTCGAGCGTGTGCTGCTGCGACTGCAGCAGTTCGATCCCACCGGCGTGGGCGCCCGCGACCTGCGCGAATGCCTGCTGCTACAGCTCGGCGCCCTGCCCGAAGACACCCCGCTGCTGCCCCAGGCCAAGCGTCTGGTACGCCAGTTCCTGGAGGCGCTGGCCGGCGACGACCGGCGCCAGCTCAAGCGCCGCCTGCGCCTCGAGGATGCCGAGCTCGACCGCGTCATCGCCACCATCCGCACCCTCGACCCGCGCCCCGGCCAGGTCTTCGACCACGGCCAGCAGGACTACGTGATCCCCGACCTGGTGGCGCGCCTGACCCGCGACGGCTGGCGCATCGAGCTCAACGCCGAGGCACTGCCGCGGCTGCGCATCCAGCCCGACTACGCCGCCCTGATCCGGCGCGCCGACAAGAGCGACGACAACACCTTCCTGCGCCAGCACCTGCAGGAGGCACGCTGGCTGATGAAGAGCCTCTCCAGCCGTAACGACACCCTGCTGCGGGTGGGGCGCGAAATCATGGCGCGCCAGGTCGACTTCCTCGAGCGCGGCGAAGAGGCGATGAAACCGCTGATCCTGGCCGACATCGCCACCAGCGTCGACATGCACGAATCCACCATCTCGCGGGTGACCACGCAGAAGTTCATCCACACCCCGCGCGGGGTGTTCGAGCTCAAGTACTTCTTCTCCAGCCAGGTGGGCCAGCGCGGCGAGAGCGACAGCGTCTCCAGCACCGCGATTCGGGCACGCCTCAAGAAGCTGATCGGCGAGGAGTCGCCGCGCAAGCCGCTCTCCGACAGCAAGCTGGTGGAGCTATTGGCGCAGGCCGATATCAGCGTCGCCCGGCGCACCGTAGCCAAGTACCGCGAGGCCATGGGCATCCCCGCCTCCAGTGAACGCAAGCGATTGTCTTGAATGGGTTTTTAGAATTCTCGCCAGCGCAGGGCGATCAATCGTCCGCGATCCCTTTGCAGCGCGGAGAAAAGGGTTACAATCAGAGGTGCCACATAAGCCGCAACAGGAGCGCGCCATGCAAGTGAACGTCACCGGCCATCATGTCGAACTGACCGACGCCCTGCGGGACTACGTCGACGAGAAACTCGCACGTCTGGAGCGCCACTACGACAACATCACCAACGTTCAGGTGACGTTGAGCATCGAGAAAGAGCGTCAGCAAGCGGCTTGCACGCTACACGCAGCGGGCGGCGATATTCATGCCGAAGCCAGCGATATCGACATGTATGCCGCGATCGATGCCCTGACCGACAAGCTGGACCGCCAACTGGTCAAACACAAAGAGAAGGCACAGGCCCGCGCGCAAGGCGCAGGCGCCCGCTAATTCCCCGATGATCACTCTGGAAACCATCCTGCCCCCCGAGCGCACCCTCTACGGTGTGACGGGGGGCAGCAAAAAGCGTCTGCTGGAATTCTTCAGCACCTTCATCGCCCAGAATACGCCCAGCCTGGACAGTCAGGAGGTCTTCAGCCGCCTGATCGGCCGCGAGCGTCTGGGCAGCACAGGCATCGGCAACGGGGTCGCCATTCCGCACGCGCGCAGCCCGCACTGCAAGACCCCGCTGGCCGGCTTCATGCGCCTCGAGGATGCCATCGACTTCGATGCCATCGACGGCGAGCCGGTGGACCTGGTGTTCGTGCTGCTGGTGCCGGAGGAGGCAGACGATGCCCATCTTTCGCTGCTGGCCGAGGTCGCCGGCATCATGAATCAGAGCAGCGTGCGCCAGAAGCTGCGTCAGGCCGGCTCGCAGCGCGCGCTCCACGACACGCTGATCGACGCCATCCGCCATCATCAGGACAGCGAAGACGGATAGAGACTGCATGCGACTCGTCATCATCAGCGGCCGCTCGGGGTCGGGAAAGTCCATTGCGCTGCAAGCGCTCGAGGATCTCGGCTACTACGCCATCGACAACCTGCCGGCCAATCTGCTGGCGCCGCTGATCGACGAGCTCAGAGCCGCTCCGCCCTCACGACCCAACGTGGCGGTGAGCATCGATGCACGCAACCTGCCGGAGGCGCTGGAGCGCTTTCCGGTTCTGCTCGAAGGCGTGCGCGAACGCGGCATCGATACCCAGGTGGTCTATCTCACCGCCGACGCCAAGGTGCTGCTCGAACGCTACTCGGCCACGCGCCGTCGTCACCCGCTGACCCGCGGCAACGACATGACGCTGGCCGAGGCGATCGACAACGAGCAGACCTACCTGGCACCGATCCGGCGGGTCGCCGATTTGGTGATCGATACCCGCGGCCTGTCGGTCCACGACCTGCGTGCACGTATCAGCGAACAGGTGGCACGGCACAGCGGCGGCCGCCTCACGCTGACCTTCGAATCGTTCGGCTTCAAGCGCGGTGTGCCGCTGGATGCCGACATGGTGTTCGACGTGCGCTGCCTCCCCAACCCTTTCTGGGACCCGACGCTGCGCGCTTTCGACGGCCGTGACGACGAGATCGTCACCTTTCTCGAGCAGTACCCCGACGTGCACGCCATGGCCGGCGATATCCACGCTTGGCTGATCCGCTGGCTGCCGGCCTATCTGGCCAGTCACCGTAGCTATCTCACCGTCGCGGTGGGCTGCACCGGGGGCCATCACCGCTCGGTCTATCTGATCGAGCGTCTGGCGCACCACTTCCGCCATGACGACGTCGACATCCGCCTGCGCCATCGCGAGCTCGGTGTGCACACCGCCCTCTCCGATGACGTTCCGGCGGAGCGGGGTAGCGATGCCGACGCGTGAACTGCGGCTGACCAATCGCCGTGGTCTGCACGCCCGCGCCGCGACCAAACTGGTGCAGTGCTGTCAGCCGTTCGCCGCCCGGGTCGCGGTGCACCACGGCGAACGTATCGCCGACGCCGCCAATATCATGTCGCTGCTGATGCTGGCCGCCCCCTGCGGCACGCCGCTGGTGATCGTCACCGAAGGTGACGAGGCGGAATCGGCGATGGAAGCGATCACCGCGCTGTTCGAGGCCCGCTTCCACGAGGACGAGTAGGCCTCGCGACCGGGGCGCATCGATAGCGGCAGCGTCTTCGCGTCAATTTACCCGACACCTACCGTGGCCGCGCCCAGGAGCCCCGCATGAACTTCCATACTCGCAAATGGATCAAGCCCGAGGATCTCAATCCCAACGGCTCGCTGTTCGGCGGCAGTCTGCTGCGCTGGATCGACGAGGAAGCCGCGATCTACGCCATCATTCAGCTCGACAATGCCAACGTGGTCACCAAGTTCATCTCGGAGATCAACTTCGTTTCCAGTGCGCGCCAGGGTGACATCATCGAGCTGGGCCTCACTGCCACCCACTTCGGCACCAGCTCGATCACGCTCTCCTGCCAGGTCCGCAACAAGATCACCCGCAAGAGCATTCTGACCATAGATCGCATGGTGTTCGTCAATCTCGACGCCGACGGCCAACCCACGCCCCACGGCAAGACCGAGATCACCTACGTCAAGGACCGCCTCGACAGCTGATCGCCAACCTCCTCTCAGCGGCGTGCCGCAAGATCCCAGCACTCACTAGATAACAGCACTCACTCGATAACAGCGCTCACTCGGTGCCGGCACTGGCCCGGCGGATCGCCGGCAGGCAGAGCGCGAGCAGCACGCCAGCAATCAGACTCACCGTGCCCAGCGCCATGAAATAGGCCACCTCGGTACGCTGGGTATACCACTCGCCGGCACGCCCGCCGGCGGCGAAGCCCAGAGACAGCGACAGGTAGAAGAGTGCGATCATCTGGGTCTGCATCGCGCGCGGTGCCAGCCGCGTGGTGACCGACAGCCCGATCGGTGACAGGCACAGCTCGGACACCGTGAAGCCGAGTAGCAGCAGCACCAGTACCCACAGCGGCATGCCTGCCGCCTCCGCGCCCAGCCAGGGTAGATAGCCGAAGAACGACGCGCCGATTACCAGCATGGCGATCACGAACTTGGCTGCCGACGAAGGCTGGCGCTGGCCCAGGCGTGACCACAGCCAGGCAAAGACCCCGGAGAGCAGGATGATGGTGAGCGCCTGCACCGAGGTCAGCCAGCCCACCGGGATCGTCCAGCTACCCAGCTGGCGATCCACGCGCTGATCGAAGAACGCCACGATCACAGTATAGGACTGCACATAGAGCGCCCAGTAGACCGCGCTGGCGATGAACAGCGGCACGAAGGCGAGGACCCGGCGGCGCTCCAGCGCCGACACCTGGGACGAGCGCAGAATGACCACGAAATAGGCCAGCGTGGTGACCACGATCACCCCGAGGATCACATCGGTCAGCGTGTCCGCCCGCAGCCAGCCGAACACCAGCGCCGCCGCCAGCAGTACCAGCGCACCAAGTGCGCCGAACAGATAGCGCTTGGCCTCCCCCGCCGCCAGCGGCATCGGCGGATGGCGCTGCGCCTCGGCGAGATGGCGCCGGCCGAAGGCGTACTGGATCAGCCCCAGCGCCATGCCGATGGCAGCGATGCCGAAACCGTAGTGAAAGCCGGCGCTGCTCTGCAGATAGCCGGTCAGCAGCGGCCCGGCGAAGCCGCCGAGATTGATCCCCAGATAGAAGATCGAGAAGCCGGCGTCGCGCTTGGGGCTGCCCGGGGCGTAGAGCGATCCGACCAGGGCGGCGCAGGTCGCCTTGACCCCGCCGCTGCCCAGCGCCACCAGGCACAGACCCAGCGTCACCCCGGGAACCCCGGGCACCAGCGCCAGGGCGATATGCCCCGCCATCACGATCGCCCCCGAGTAGAACAGCGTGCGCTCGGGGCCGAGTACGCGGTCGGCGAACCAGCCGCCGAGGATCGTCGCCAGATAGACGCTGCTGCCGTAGGCGCCGACGATACCGAACGCCGCGCTCTCGGCGATGCCCAGCCCACCCCGTGCGCTCTCGTAGTAGAGATAGATCAGCAGGATCGCCTGCATGCCGTAGAACGAGAAGCGCTCCCACACCTCCATGCCGAAGAGCGTCGACAGCGGCCAGGGATGGCCCAGGAACTGACGCGACTCGCCCGCTTGCCGGGACTGATTCATAGCCTCACCCACTTCGTCCTTGATGCCGTGTTGCCCTGACCGCACGCCCGCCTACTGGCCGGCGAGCATCATCCCATCCACCAGCCAGCTGCCGGTATGCACGCTGCCGCGGCGATCGATGTCGTCACCCACGCCCTGCAGGGCGGCGAACATCTCACGCAGGTTACCGGCGACCGTGAACTCCTCCACCGGATGCGAAATCTCGCCGTTTTCCACCCAGAACCCGGCCGCCCCGCGCGAATAGTCGCCGGTGACCGGGTTGAGCCCCTGGCCCATCATTTCGGTGACCATCACCCCGGTGCCCATCTGACGCATCAGCGCTGCAAGCTCGGTGGTCGGCGCCTGGATGCGCACGTTGCGCGCGCCGCCGGCGTTGCCGGTGGTGTGCAGGCCGAGGCGGCGAGCGCTGTAGGCCGACAGCATGTAGCTGGCCAGACGCCCCTGATCGATGAAGACATTGTCGCGGGTGGCGACACCGTCGCCATCGAAGGCGGCACTCGCCAGGCCGCCGCGCTCGCGCGGGTGCTCGCCGAGGGAGAACCACTCGGGGAACAGCGTCGCCCCGAGCTGATCGCAGAGGAACGAGGACTCACGATAGAGCGCCCCGCCGGCGATGCTGTTGAGCAGGTTGCCCACCAGCCCGCGCGCCATCTCCGGGGCGAACAGCACAGGAAAGCGGCCGGTACGCGGGCGCCGGGCATCGAGCCGGCGCAGGGTACGCTCGGCAGCGCTGATCCCGACCTGCTCGGGGCTGGCCAGATCGCTCGCCCGGCGCGCCGTGGTGAAGTCGTGGTCACGCTGCATGCGCTCGCCGCTGCCGGCGATCAGCAGGCACGACAGCGAGTGGCGCGTACCGCGGCGGCTGCCCAGAAAACCGTGGCTGTTGGCGTAGACCGTCACCGCCTCGGTCGATGACAGGCTGGCGCCCTCCGAGTTGGTGATACCCGCGCGCTCGCGCCCGGCCTGCTCGCAGCGCAGCGCCAGCTCGATCGCCGCATCAGTATCCAGGGCCCAGGGGTGATGCAGATCGAGATCGGGCAGCTCGGTGGCCATCAGTGCGGCATCGGCGAGACCCGCGGCGGGGTCCTCGCCGGTATGCCGGGCGATCGCGATCGCCTTCTCGACCACCGCCCGCAGCGAGGCATCGCTGGCATCCGAGGACGACGCGTTGCCCTTGCGCTGGCCGACGTAGACGGTGACCGCGATGCCCTGATCGCGCGAGAGCTCGACGCTCTCGGTCTCGCCCAGGCGCACCCCCACGCCGATCCCCTGATCGACACTGGCGCCCACCTCGCAGGCGTCGGCGCCCAGCTCGGCGGCGAGCGCCAGCGCCTGGGACGCCCGCTCCTCGAGACGTGACTGCTGTTCGGCGGCATCGAAGGCCTGACTCATGGCAAACTCCTGATCGATGGTGCCCTGACCGCATCAACGGGCCTGGGCGAGCGGGCGGTGGCTGGTATACTGCGCCACCGACCCGCTGCAAATGGTAATGACATGACTTTCGAGGACGCTGCGCCCCCGAGCAAGACACAGCTCAAGAAAGAGATGCAGGAACTGCAGGCGCTGGGCGAACGCATCATCGCCCTCGACCCCGCAGTGCGCGCGCGCCTGCCGCTCTCCGACGAGATGATTGCCGCGGTGGAAGAGACCGGGCGCATCCGCTCCCACGAAGGGCGCCGGCGCCACATGCAGTACGTCGGCAAGGTGATGCGCAAGGAGGATCGCGAGGCGATCCGCGCCGCCTTCGAGGCGATCGACCAGGAACAGGTCCAGCGCAATGCCGCCTTCCACCGTCTGGAGCAGTGGCGTGACCGCCTGATCGACGACGACAGCGCGCTGGAGCCGTTCATCGAAGCGCATCCCAGTGTCGACCGCCAGACCCTGCGCCAGCTGATCCGCAACGCCCGCGCCGAGCGCCAGCGCGGCAAGCCACCGGCCAGCGCGCGCAAGCTGTTCCAGCTGATCCGCGACACCGTCGGGCTGTGAGTCGCCCGCCGCGGCCGCCCGGCGACCGCGGCCCGTGACTCACGACGCCGTGCCACCGACGGTCAGCTCGTCGAGTTTCAGCGTCGGCTGGCCCACCCCCACGGGTACGCCCTGCCCCTCCTTGCCGCACACCCCGATCCCCGTGTCCAGGGCCATGTCGTTGCCGATCATGGAGACCCGCGACATCGCCTCGGGGCCATTGCCGATCAGGGTCGCGCCCTTAACCGGCGCGGTGATACGGCCATCCTCGATCAGATAGGCCTCGGACGCCGAGAACACGAAACGGCCCGAGGTGATATCGACCTGGCCGCCGCCGAAGCTGACCGCATAGAGCCCGCGCTTGACGCTCTTGACGATCTCCTCGGGGTCATCGTTGCCCGCCAGCATGCAGGTGTTGGTCATTCGCGGCATGGTCACGTGGGCATAGGATTCGCGCCGCGCGTTGCCGGTCGGCTGCATGCCCATCAGCCGCGCGTTGAGCTTGTCCTGCATGTAGCCGGTGAGGATGCCATCCTCGATCAGCGGGGTGTACTGACCCGGCGTGCCCTCGTCGTCGATCGTCAGCGAGCCGCGGCAGTCGGCCAGGGTGGCATCGTCGACCACGGTGACACCGCGCGACGCGACCTGCTCGCCCAGGCGGCCGGCGAAGGCCGAACTGCCCTTGCGATTGAAGTCCCCCTCGAGACCGTGGCCTACCGCCTCGTGCAGCAGAATGCCGGGCCAGCCGCTGCCCAGCACCACCGGCATCTGGCCCGCCGGCGCCGCCACCGCATCGAGATTCACCAGCGCCTGGCGCACCGCCTCGCGGGCGTAGCTGGTGGCGACGCCGGCGTCGCGCAGCCGGCTCATCGCATAGCGCCCGCCGCCGCCGGCACTGCCCCGCTCGCGGCGCCCATCGCGGGCCACGATCACATTGACGTTGAGACGTACCAGCGGGCGGATATCCGCCGCCAGGGTACCGTCGCTGGCGCACACCAGGACCACTTCATGCACCCCGGTCAGCGAGGCGCTGACCTGGGAGACCGCAGGGTCGGCGGCGCGTGCCACACGGTCCGCCTCTTTGAGCATGGCAATCTTGTCTTCGGCGGAGAGCCCGCTGAGCGGGTCGATCCCGGCGTAGCGCGCGCTGGCGGCCACCGCCTGCACCGATTGCGGCGCCTGACGACTGCCGCTACGCGCGATACCCGAGGCGGTGCGGCCAGTCTCGGCGAGCGCATCGGCACTGATCTGGCTCGAGTAGGCAAACCCGGTCTTCTCGCCGGAGAGCGCGCGCACGCCGACCCCGCCGTCGATGCTATAGCTGGCGTCCTTGACCTCGCCATCCTCGAGCACCCACATCTCGTGCCAGGTGCGCTGGAAGAAGAGGTCCGCGTAGTCGATACCGGCCCCCATGGCGTGCCCCAGCCCAGCGTCCAGCGACGTCTGGTCGAGGCCACCCGGGGCCAGCAGCAGGCTCGAAGCCTGCTTCAAGGCGCTTTCGCTCATGTCTGTCATTGGGCGTTTTCCCGATTGTGGCAGCCGCGCCGCGCGCCGAGCACGCACCGGTTGCCGGATTATTGGGCGCTTTCCACGCTGATGTCCGGCGCGGACCAGGGCCCCTGTATGCGGTAGTGGACCTGGGTCACGTTGTCGATCCACTGGCCGAACAGCTGATGGAACACGAACAGCCCCAGACCCACCTGCGGCGCCCCGGCCATGATCGCGACCAGCGGCAGGTTCTGGCTCACCGGCACCGTGATGCCCAGGCGCTGATCCAGCGTCTGACGGTTGAGATCGACGCTACCCGATAGCGTGAAGCGCGTCGAGGTCCCGTCGACCACCAGCGGCCCGTCGCTCTGGATCACGCCGTTGTAGAGCGTGGCGCTACCCTTGAGCGTGTTGAAGGCGGTGCCACTGCTGGTGACGTCGGAGAAGTCGAGCTTGAGCCGGCGCAGGATATTGTCGAGGTTGAAAAGTCCCACCAGCTTGGCCGAGGGGGAATGGACCTGGCGCAGACGGCCATTGCCCAGATCCAGCGCCAGCCGGCCACTCGTCAGCGGCAGCGCGAACTGCCACGGCGCCCCGGGCCAGGCCAGCTGCAACCGCCCCTGGGCGCGTTCGCTGGTGATCGGCACCTGCTGGTCCAGCGCGGCGAAGGCACTGCCCAGATTTTTCCCCTCGGCCTGCAGGTTGGCGCGGGTGAGGCTGGCACTCCCCGAGGCTTCCCAGCGCAGGTTGCCGGAGATGCCCATATCCCCCAGCGTCAGCTTCAGCGGGTCAAGCGTCAGGCCGCGATCATCGGCACGCCAGCGCGTCTCCAGCGGCCCGAACTGCTGACCCTGACGCTCAAAACGCGCGATCTTCACCTGCCCCGCTGGCACCCGGGCCAGCCCGTCAGGCAGGGCGATCGGCCGCGGCGCGGTCTCGATCTGGTTCAACAGCGTCTGCCCCATCTCCCCCTCTTTATCGCCCTTCGCCGGCTTGGGCGTCAGTGCATCGAGATTCAGACGCGCCAGCGACACGTCGATGGGCACCTCGGCGCGCGGCTGCCAGCGCGCTCGGCCCGCGGCGATCTCGCCATCCAGCGATAGCTGCCAGCCGCCGCCGGAGAGAGGCGAGGCATCGGCCTGCATGCCGCCAAGGCAGCGGCCCTCGACCAGGATGCACGGCGTCGCCAGCGCCACCCGTTTCAATCCACCGCCATCGTTGACCGGCACCGCCGCGGGCTTGTCCAGGTCGTCGGTGATCGCGGTGGGCACCTCGCGCTTCTGCGCGGCATCGTCGGGGGCCGCCTGCAGTGACGTCAGCGCGCTGGCCCAGCGCCGGGTATCGAGCCGGTTGGGCCGCCACAGCACGTACCAGCCGGGCTCACTGGGCCAAGCCGCGTCGGCCCCGGGCCAGCCCTCGAGCCATACCTGCCCCTGCACCTGCTCGCCCAGCGTCCGCCAGCGCGCACGCCCCCAATCGGCCAGGGTGACCGTACCCGAGCCAGCCGCGATATCGGCATCGATGGCCAGCGGCTCGCGGTGCCCGGCCGCCTTGCCGAACGGCGCGGGCAGCTGAATGGCCAGCCCCTCGAGATCGCTGCGCACGGCGAGGCTGGCATTATTCTGGGCATCGAAGGAGATCTGTGCCCGATACGGAAAGAAGCCGCTGGCCAGCCCACCGACCCGCGCAAGCCCCGCCCAGCCGAGCAGCCCGCGGGCCAGGGCGCGGCCCTCGAAAGTGATACCCGAGCCCTTGGCGCCGCCGATATCGAAGGTCGCCAGCAGCGGGCCATCGAAGGCGCGGGCGCCGAGCTGGCCCTGGAGATAATCCTCGCCCTGCTGATGCCGGTAGTGCAGCGGGCCGTTGATCCCGCCGAGGGTCAACTGCAGCTCCGGGAAGGTCAGCGACTCGACGTCGGCGTGCCCCTGAACGTCGACACTCAGGTCTTTCTCGGCATCGCTGTCCGGCGTCATCGGCAGGGCGATGCTAAGCGCGGCGTCGACCTTGCCCTGGCTGCGCCACAGACCAAAGGTGCGGCTGAGGTCGTCGAGTGGCGCCTGGGACAGAAAGTCGAGCAGGCCCGCACTGTTGCCACTGACGTCACCGTTTATCGCCAACTGCCGGTCGGCCAGCGTGACCTCGGCATCGCGGGTGGTCAGGCCGTGGCTGGTGGCATGGTCGATCTGCGCCTGCAGGTTCATGTTGTGCATCTGCAGATGGCCATAGACCTGCTCCAGCGCAGGCCAGTCGGGGGCATACTGCAGCCGCCCATCGGCGATATCCAGCGCCAGCGTGAAGCGATCGTCGGGGTTGGAGAACATCTGCCCCTCGGGCGCCTCCTTGTCGCTCAGGGTGAGCGACAGTCCCAAGCGGCCCTGGGTGACCACGCCGCCGAGGTCGCCCCCCAGCCACTGCATCAGTTCAGGGTCATCGAGCGCGCGTGTCGGCAGCCACGGCAACAGCCGCGTACGCCGCGCATCGGCATCGGCGAAGCTGAGATCGAGCATGAAGGCGCCGGGCTTGTGCTCGGCATGGTAGAGGGTCAACCCGAAGCGCCCGCGGGCACTGGCCCCGCGCCACCCGGCACGCAGGTGCTCGCCGCTGAGCACGACGCCATCGTGGGTCAGGTGCCAGTCGATCACCCCGCTGGCGGCGGACAGATCGAGCGGCTCGGCATACACCGAGGGAATCACGAAGCGGGTATCCGCACCGCCGGCGAACGTCACCCGGCCACCGCGCCCGCGGAAGGTCGCCCAGGCGTCGAAGGGCCCGCCACCCGGGGCGTCGTCCCAGGCCGAGACCGCGACCCGGGTAAGCGCCGCCTGGGCATACCACTCGCCGGCATCGCGCCCAACCTCCAGGCCATTCACCCGACCCTGCGGTTCGAGCTTGCGCAGCGCCTTGAGCAGCGCTTCGGGCATTGGCAACTGGCGCAGCGACGCCGCCATGCCGCCGAGGGCGAAGGGCGTGGTGCGCAACCACCAGCCCTGGGGCGTCGAGCGCGCCTGCAGACGCTGCGGCCAGCTCGGCAGCGGCGTGGCATCCGTGGCAAGGTCCGCGCCGCTGGCGTTGCCGCCAGTGCTCGCCGCCGGCGCGCCATCTGCCTGGGCCAGACGCAGGTCATCGGCCCAGGCCTGCCACTGGCCATCGGCATCCCGGGTCAGCCCGCCCTTGACGCCGATATCGTGCAAGCCATGGGTCTTGCCATCGCTGCTGTCGACGACCTGCAGCGTGGGCACATCGAGAGCCAGGTGTGCCTGGCGCAGGCCACCGTCGCGCCACTCGCCGCCGGCCGAGAGCTCGCCGTCGAGTGTCGTCAGCGTGCGCGGATAGGTCTGTGTCAGCAGGTTCAGCAGCGGCGTCAGCGCCCCCAGGTCGAGCCGGCTCTCGAAGCGCGCCACGGGCCCCGGGCTCCCATCACTGGCGCCCGCCCCACCGGTCTCGATGGAGAGATGCAGCCGCCCCGCGTCCGGGGCATCCGTTGGCGTCGCCTCGTTCGACTCCGCTCCCGAAGCCCCGTCCCGGTGATCTCCCTCCGCCCCGGCCAGGCGAGCGACCAGCGATGCCTTGCCGTCGCGGCTGCTCAGATCGAGCTGCGCCAGCGTCAGCGCGCGGGTCTCATCCTCGGCGTGCAGTATCAGGGTCAGATCGTCGAGCGTCGCCTGTTGCTGGGCCAACCAGGTGAGCCAGCGGTCGAGGTCGGGCGTCGTCGCCCCAGCATTCTCGCCGCCGCCGAACCAGCGACTGCCGGCACCGTCGGGCCACCCCCAGCCACCATCGGCACGACGGTAGAGATGCAGCGTGAGGCCATTGAGCGTCGCCGGCGCCAAGACCGGGGCGCGCTGATGCCAGCTGGCAACGCTGTCGAGGCGCGCCTGGGCATGCGCCACCTGCAGCAGCGGCTGGCCGCCCTGGCTCTCGAGATCGAGATCGTCGATGCCCAGGGTCGGGTCGAGGCGGGCCAGCGAGAGCGACAGCCCCCCGAGGCTGCTCTGGGTCTCCAGGCTCGAATCGAGCCAATCCATCAGCGGCGGCGCCAGACGCTCGCTCTGCCAGGCCAGCAGCCGCACCCCGCTGACCACCAGCGCCAGCATCAGGACCAGCACGGCGACCAGCGTGAGCAGCCAGCGGAGGGTGACGCGCAGCGGGCTCATCGGGTTACATCAACACGATGTCGTACTGTTCCTGGGAGTAGTGCGCCTCGACCTGGAACCGGATCGTCTTGCCGATGAAGGATTCGAGATCCGCCACCGCCGCCGACTCCTCGTCGAGCAGGCGGTCGACCACGGACTGCGAGGCCAGCACCATGTAGGTCTCGGGCGAGTAGGCCCGCTCCTCGCGCAGGATCTCGCGAAAGATTTCGTAGCATATGGTTTCCGGTGTCTTCAGCGTGCCGCGCCCATGACAGGTAGGACAGGGTTCGCACAGCGTCTGTTCCAGACTTTCGCGGGTGCGCTTGCGGGTCAGCTGCACCAGGCCGAGCTCGGTGACACCGGTCAGCTTGTTCTTGGCGTGGTCACGCTCGAGCGCCTTCTCCAGCACGCGCAGTACCTGGCGCTGATGCTCGAGCTCTTCCATGTCGATGAAGTCGATGATGATGATGCCGCCGAGATTGCGCAGCCGCAGCTGCCGGGCAATCGCCGTGGCGGCCTCGAGATTGGTCTTGAAGATCGTCTCTTCGAGATTGCGATGGCCGACATAGCCACCGGTGTTGACATCGATGGTGGTCATCGCCTCGGTCTGGTCGATCACCAGATAGCCGCCGGACTTGAGCTGCACCTTGCGCCCCAGCGCCTTCTGGATCTCGTCCTCGACGCTGTAGAGGTCGAAGATCGGACGCTCGCCGGGGTAGTACTCGATGCAAGACTCCACCGTGGGCATGAACTCGCGGGCGAACTCCTTGAGCTTGAAGTAGTTCTCGCGCGAGTCGATGCGGATCTTCTCGATCTGGTCGCGCATCACGTCGCGTAGCGTACGCACGAACAGCGGCAGGTCATCGTAGATCGGGCTCGGCGTGGGCGCGCTGATCCGCCGTTCGGCGACCTTCAGCCACAGCCGCTGCAAAAACACGATGTCAGCGAGCAGCTCATCGCGGCCCACCCCCTCCGCGGCGGTGCGGATGATGAAGCCGCCCTGCTGCGCGTCCTCCAGCTCGGACTGGCCGCCTGCGACCAGCGCCTTGAGGCGCTCGCGCTCGGCGTCGTCCTCGATCCGCTGGGAGACGCCGATATGCGGCGAGTCCGGCATATAGACCAGATAGCGCGACGGAATCGAGAGATGGGTGGTCAGGCGGGCCCCCTTGGAACCGATCGGGTCCTTGGTGACCTGCACCACCAGCGACTGCCCGGCATGCAGCAGATGGCTGATCGAGGCGGGCTCGGCCTGCGGCGAATCGGGCGCCACCACCTCGTTGACATGGATGAAGGCGGCGCGCTCCAGCCCGATGTCGACGAACGCCGCCTGCATCCCCGGCAGCACCCGCACCACCTTGCCCTTGTAGATATTACCGACGATACCCCGGCGCCGACTGCGCTCGATGAAGGCTTCCTGCAGCACGCCGTTCTCGACCACCGCCACGCGGGTCTCCATCGGCGTCAGATTGATCAAAACCTCACCGCTCATGCGGGCATCCTTGTCACGGGTTGTCGGGCGCGGGTGGAATCCCTCGTCAGTTGCCGGTCCTGCTGCTGGCGATGTCTATCTCGCTGCCAGGATTATGACACAGGCCCGGCATCCTCCCACAAGGCAGGCCCACTCGGGCGCCCGAGGCGAGCAGCGCGCTACGATGCCCAGCTGCGCTACAGCACCCGAATGCCCTGCGCCTCCAGGAGTTCCGCGGTCTCGTGGAGCGGTAGCCCGACCACCGCGGAGTAACTGCCCTCGAGGCGCTCGACGAAAATCGCCGCCCGCCCCTGCACCGCGTAGCCGCCGGCCTTGTCGGCCGGCTCACCGGTAGCCCAGTAGGCGGCCATCTCCGCTTCGCTGAGCGTGCGCAGCCACACCCGGGTCACCACCCGGCACTCGAGCAGCCCGCGGGGTCCGATCAGCGCCACCGCCGAGAGCACCCGGTGCTCGCGCCCGGAGAGCGCACGCCACATCGTGCAGGCGTGCGCCAGATCGCGCGGCTTGCCGAACACCTCGTCGTCACACACCACCACGGTATCCGCGCCCAGGGTCGGTAATGCACTACCTGCGTGCCCCGCCAGCGCCTTTTCCCGCGCCAGCCGGCTGACGAAGGTCTCCGGGGTCTCGTCGTGATCGCGCGACTCGTCGATATCCGCCGGCGCGACCTCGACCGCGATGCCGATGCTGGCGAGGAGCTCGCGCCGGCGCGGCGAGGCCGATGCCAGCCGCAGTACCGGCGTGGTGACGTGGGGTGAACAAGATGGGGACGACATTGACATGGACTCCTGACACCTTTGGCTCAGCCGATACCCAGGCGCCGCCTCACGGCCTGCATCATGGTGAACAGCCACGGCCACAGCAGCGCGCCGATCAGCGCCGGAATCAGAAACTCCAGACTCACCGAGATCGGGCCGAAGATGGTGCGCAGCCACTGCTCCACCAGCTGCCCGATGCCCAGCAGCACGAACACCAGTACCGCCTGCTGCCAGATCGAATAGACCCGGAAGCGCTGATAGAGCAGCAGGAAGAGGTAGGCCAGCAGCGACAGCGTCAGCGCATTCTGCCCCAGAGGGGCGCCCTCGATCAGATCCAGCAGCAGGCCGAGCACGAACCCGTGAATCACCCCCACGCGCTGCGGCGTGGCCACGCACCAGTAGGCAAGCAGCACGCCGAGCCAGTCCGGGCGCCACACCAGCCAGGCATCGGGCAGCGGCATCACCTGCAGGCAGAGCGCCAGCAGCAGGGTGAACCAGACGAACAGATAACCGAAGAGCCCCATACTCACGGCGCCCCCTCCGCTTGCAGACGCAGCGCCGCTTTCAGCGCCTCTTCACTGATCCGATGCGCGTCGGGATGCGCCGGATCCCCCGGCCACATGACCTGTCGCGCCATGCTCTCGGGGTCGCCCAGCCCACTCGCATCCGGCGCCGAAGGCGGAAACAGCAGCAGGAAGTAGCGCGACCGCTCGGGCTGCGCGATCGGCTCGGCGGTCACTTCCATGAACGCCTGGCTCGACTCGCGCTTGACCCCGGTGACCCGTGCCACCGGATAGCCCTGCGGAAAGCGCCCGCCCAGCCCGGAGGTGACCAGCAGATCGCCCTCGCGGATGTCGGCGGTGGCCGGCACGCTGGGGATATCCAGCGTATCCAGCTGGCCGGTGCCCTGAGCGATGAAGCGCAGACCGTTGCGATTGATCTCCACCGGCACCGCATGGTTGGCATCGGCCACCATCAGCACGCGGCTGGTGTAGGCGGAAACCGAGACCACCTGACCGATCAGCCCCGAGGCGTCCATCACCGGCTGGCCGATATAGACACCATCACGCCGCCCGCGGTTGATCACCATCTGCTGGGTGAACGGATCGGAATCCAGCGACAGCAGCTCCGCAGTGATGTAGGGCACGTCATCGGGATTGGGCGCGTTGAGGAGTTCGCGCAGATGCACGTTCTCAGCGGTCAGGCTGGCCATACGCTGGACCCGGTTGGAGAGCGTCAGCAACTGCTCGCGCAGGCGCCGGTTCTCGTCGATCAGGCTCTGCTTGTCGGAGAACGCCATGGCGCCCCAGCGCACGCCCTCACTGGGCAGGCTCACCAGCCACTGAATGGGCGCGACAATGGAGGTCATGTGGGAACGTGCCGACTCCACCGCACTGAAGCGGTGTTCGGCAAACATCAGCCCGAATGCGAGCACCGCACACAGCAGCATGCGGTACGTCGGCACCGGGCCGTAAGAGAACAGCGGTTTGATAGGCCTCACTCCCGCCTACCGGTGACCGGGCCGCAGGCGCGGCGCCGGTCGCGGATGGCCTCAATCGCTGGAGAGCAGTTCGAAGGTGTGCTGGTCGATCATCTCCAGCGCCTTGCCGCCACCACGCGCCACGCAGGTGAGCGGGTCCTCGGCGATGATCACCGGCAGGCCGGTCTCCTCGGCGATCAGCTTGTCGATGTCGCGCAGCAAGGCCCCACCGCCGGTGAGCACCAGACCGCGCTCGGCGATATCCGAGGCCAGCTCCGGCGGAGACTGCTCCAGCGCGCTCTTGACCGCAGCGACGATCGCCGCCAGCGGCTCCTGCAGCGCGTCCAGAATCTCGTGGGAGTTGAGCGTGAAGCTGCGCGGAATGCCTTCGGCCAGATTGCGCCCGCGCACGTCGATCTCGCGCAGCTCGCCGCCGGGGTAGGCACAGCCCACCTCCTCCTTGATCCGCTCCGCGGTGGCTTCGCCGATCAGGCTGCCGTAGTGGCGGCGTACGTAGGAGGTGATCGCCTCGTCGAAGCGGTCGCCGCCGATACGCACGGACTCGGAGTAGACCACCCCGTTGAGCGAGATGATCGCGATCTCGGTGGTACCACCACCGATGTCCACGACCATCGAACCCTGCGCCTCCTCGACCGGCAGGCCGGCGCCGATGGCCGCAGCCATCGGCTCTTCGATCAGATAGACATCGCGGGCGCCGGCGCCCTCTGCCGACTCCTTGATCGCGCGGCGCTCGACCTGCGTCGACATGCAGGGAACGCACACCAGCACGCGAGGGCTGGGCGTGAGGAAGGTGCTCTGATGCACTTTGCGAATGAAGTGCTGCAGCATCTGCTCGGTAACGGTGAAATCGGCGATGACACCATCCTTCATCGGCCGGATGGCGGTGATGTTACCGGGCGTGCGCCCCAGCATCCGCTTGGCGTCGAGACCGACGGCGGCGACGCTACGCATGTTACCGGATTGGCGAATCGCCACGACGGAGGGTTCGTCCAGGACGATACCGCGACCGCGGACATAAATCAGCGTGTTGGCAGTTCCCAGGTCGATCGACAGATCGCTCGAGAACAGCCCCCGTAAACGTTTAAACATGGAAACTTTTACCTAGTCCAGACCGGAACCCTGTGCGGACGCAAACGGTATCATCGTGGGGGGGAAGCAGCAAGCGCGCGCCTGCCAGTTCGGGGCCGAATATGCTAAGGTTCGCTCCATTTCTCGGCCTATCTCAACGGCACGTTTTTTGGGCCCCGTTTTCCACCCCATTTCGAGACGAGGAACGACACTCATGGCAATCGAACATGCGGACGTATTGAGAGCCGCGCATCTGGCACGTCTGGGCATCAACAGCGATGCCGAGGCGGCCGGCTACGTCGACGATCTGTCGCGCATTCTGGAGATGGTCGACCGCCTCCAGGCCGTCGATACCCAGGGCATCGAACCGCTGTCGCACCCGCTCGACACCACCCAGCGCCTGCGCGCCGACGAGGTGACCGAGGAGAATCAGCGCGAGCGCTTCCAGGCCTGCGCGCCGGCCACCGCCGAGGGCCTCTATCTGGTCCCCCGTGTGGTCGAGTAAAACGCCCGCGCAGCACACTTCTTTCCAGGCCGGCGCCGCGCGCCGCCCACGGTTCCATAGCCAGACCCGTATCTAGACAGGGACTCTCTCCATGCACGAGATGACGCTCACGGAACTCGCCAAGGGCCTCAAGGCCGGCGATTTTTCCAGCCGCGAGCTCACGACCAGCCTGCTCGACCGCATCGAGCGCCTGGATGGCGAACTCAACACCTTCATCACCGTGACCCGCGATCAGGCACTGGCCGCGGCCGATGCCGCCGACCAGGCCCGGGCGCGCGGTGACGAGCGCCCGCTGGCCGGGCTGCCGCTGGCCCTCAAGGACATCTTCTGTACCCGCGGCGTGCGCACCAGCTGCGGCTCTAAGATGCTCGACAACTTCGTCTCGCCCTATGACGCCACGGTGGTCGAAAAACTCGAGGCGGCCGGTATGGTCAGCCTGGGCAAGACCAATATGGACGAGTTCGCGATGGGCTCCTCCAACGAAAACAGTTTCTATGGGGCGGTCAAGAACCCGTGGGACAAGAGCGCCGTGCCCGGTGGCTCCTCCGGCGGCAGCGCCGCCGCGGTCGCCGCCGGCTTCACCCCGGCGGCGCTGGGCACCGATACCGGCGGTTCGATCCGCCAGCCCGCCGCCTTCTGCGGCGTGACCGGACTCAAGCCGACCTACGGCCGCGTCTCGCGCTACGGCATGATCGCCTACGCCTCGAGTCTCGATCAGGGCGGGCCGATGGCGCGCAGCGCGGAAGACTGCGCGCATCTGCTCGGCGCCATCGCCGGTCACGACCTGCGCGACTCCACCAGCGTGGCCCGGGTGGTGCCCGACTACCTGGCCGAGCTCGACACGCCGCTGGCCGGGCTCAAGATCGGTCTGCCCAAGGAGTATTTCGGCGACGGCCTCGATCCGGAAGTGGAGCGCGCGGTGCGCGAAGCGATCGGCGTCTACGAGTCGCTCGGGGCCAAGGTGTGCGAGGTGAGCCTGCCGCACACCCACCTGGCGATCCCGGCCTACTACGTCATCGCCCCGGCGGAAGCCTCCTCGAACCTCTCGCGCTACGACGGTGTGCGCTTCGGCCACCGCTGCAACGCCCCGGCGGATCTCGAGGATCTCTACAAGCGCTCCCGCGCCGAAGGTTTCGGTGACGAGGTCAAGCGGCGCATCCTGATCGGCACCCACACCCTCTCCGAGGGCTTCTTCGACGCCTATTACCGCAAGGCCCAGCAGGTCCGCCGGCTGATCCGCCAGGACTTCCTCGACGCCTTCGACGAGGTCGACGTGCTGATGGGCCCGGCCGCGCCGACCCCGGCGTTCGATCTCGGCGCCAAGAAAGACCCGGTGTCGATGTATCTGCAGGACATCTACACCATCGCCATCAACCTGGCCGGCATCCCGGGCATCAGCGTACCCGCCGGATTCTCCGGCCAGGGCCAGCGGCCGATCGGCCTGCAGATTCTGGGCCAGCACTTCGCCGAAGCGCAGTTGCTCAACGTGGCGCATCAATTCCAGCAGGCGACCGATTGGCATCGCCGCCACCCGAGCCTCGACCAGGAGACGATCTAATGCAGTGGGAAACCGTCATCGGGTTGGAAGTGCACGTGCAGCTGGCGACCCAATCCAAGATCTTTTCCGGCGCCTCCACCGCCTTCGGTGCCGAGCCCAACACCCAGGCCTGCGCCATCGACCTGGGGCTGCCCGGGGTGCTGCCGGTGCTCAACGAAGGCGCGGTGGCGATGGCGGTCCAGTTCGGGCTCGCCATCGACGCGCACATTCCCGACACTTCGCTGTTCGAGCGCAAGAACTACTTCTACCCCGACCTGCCCAAGGGCTATCAGACCAGCCAGATGGCCCAGCCCATCGTCGGCAAGGGTGAAGTCGAGATCGTGCTGGATGACGACGTGCGCAAGCGGATCCGCATCCACCACGCCCACCTGGAAGAGGACGCCGGCAAGTCGCTGCATGAAGACTTCCACGGCATGAGCGGCATCGATCTCAACCGGGCCGGCACGCCGCTGCTGGAGATCGTCTCCGAACCCGACATGCGTTCGGCCAAGGAAGCGGTCGCCTATCTGCGCGCGATCCACGCCATCGTCACCTATCTGGGCATCTCCGACGGCAACATGGCCGAGGGCTCGATGCGCTGCGACGTCAACGTCTCGGTACGCCCCAAGGGCCAGGAAGCCTTCGGCACCCGCGCCGAGATCAAGAACGTCAACTCCTTCCGCTTCGTCGAGCGCGCGATCGAGTTCGAGGTCGAACGCCAGATCGAGCTGATCGAGGATGGCGGCAAGGTCGTGCAGGAGACCCGGCTCTACGATCCGGACCAGGACGAGACCCGCAGCATGCGCACCAAGGAGGAAGCCAACGACTACCGTTACTTCCCCTGCCCCGACCTGCTGCCGGTGATGCTCGACAGCGCCTATATCGAGCACCAGCGCGCCACCCTGCCGGAACTACCCACCGAAAAGCGCCACCGTTTCGAGAACAGCCTGGGGCTCTCGGCCTACGACGCTGGCGTGCTCTCCGCCACCCGCCCCACCGCCGAATACTTCGAAGCGGTGCTCGCGGTGTGCGGCAACGCCAAGCAGGCGGCCAACTGGGTGCAAGGCGAACTCTCCGGCCATCTCAACCGTGAGAACATCGACATCAGCAACAGCCCGGTCACCCCGGAGCAGCTCGGCGGCCTGGTCAGCCGCGTGCTCGACGACACCATCAACGGCAAGGCGGCCAAGCAGGTCTTCGCGGCACTCTGGAACAACGAAGGCCAGAGCGCCGACGAGATCATCGAGGCACGCGGGCTCAAGCAGGTCACCGACACCGGCGCCATCGAAGCGATGATCGACCAGGTCATCGCGGACAGCCCTGTGCAGGTCGCCCAGTACCGCGACGCCGACCCGGAGAAGCGCGGCAAGATGATCGGCTACTTCGTCGGCCAGGTGATGAAAGCTTCCCGCGGCACCGCCAACCCGCAACAGGTCAACGGTCTGCTCAAGCAGAAGCTGGACGAGGCCTGAGTCGGCAACGTCTGACAGACCAGCCCTGCCCCAATGCAAACGCCCATGGCCAAGGCCATGGGCGTTTGTGTGTTGGTGATGCCATCGGCCTAGGCCGCCTCGGTGCGCACCCGCTGCCGCAAGGCCAACGTGCACCGCTCGCGATCCTCTCTGGCTAGGCTCTTGAGCGGGATCTTGAGCTTGCCTTCGCCGGAACTGTCTTTGCGGTAGTAAAGCACACACTCGCGCGGGGTCGCTTCGACGCGCGCTAACTGGTCGAGCGCAAGGGTCGTACGCGGACGGATGATCGCCAGTTTGACCGAGACATGCTCATCCGTGAGCCGGACGATAGGATTGAACTGGAACCAGAGCCCAGCCACGATCAGGGCACAAGCGACGAGGATCGGAGCCCCTGGAAAAACCGGCGAGCTGGAGATCGCCACCAGCGACGCTAGCAATAATCCACCCCCGCCGCAAAGCGCGATAAGCGAGGAGATCTTGGCGTAAAAAGCTTGATCCGGACTTCCTTGGTCTGGCATAAAAATCATCCCTTAGCGTCAGACAGCCTGGCGTCAACTTATGACTTATCACCACACACCAGCACCTACATGAAAGCTTCAGTTGGCGCGTCGAATAAAACCGCCACCGACCTGAACGTTATGTTCTTTCTGCCACTCTTGAGATTTACGAATGGCTTCGTCGATCTGCTCTTGAGTCATTTCCTCGGCAACGCGTTGCTTCCCTTCCACACCGGCAGACCCGCTAAGATCGTAATACTTATATGCTTGCACTAGGTCTTTATCAGTACCAACACCTTTTTCATAGAACTCCGCCAACTTTAAAAACTGCACAAACCGAGAGTTACCATATTTAGCTGAAGCAGCCCTCTTCTTCCATTCAAAAGATTTTTTTTCATCGTGCAGCACACCATCGCCACCATAAATCACAGAGAGATTGGCAGCTGAAAGTTGATCACCATTTATCGCAGCCTTTTCAAACCAAAAAATAGATTTCTCGATATCTTTATCGAACACACTCTGCAACACATCACCTTTGTAAGCAAGTCCAAGGGTTCTTTGCGACTTTATGTAGCCATTTTCCCCGGACTTCAAGACAAAACTTCGAACCTTGGCAAGATCTTTATCTACACCCAACCCTTTATAATACATCGTTGAAAGTGCGTAGCCAGCATCAAAAACATCATCGCACCAGGCACGATGTAACAGAGAAAAAGCTTTTTTATAATCAGGCTGAACTCCCCAAGCCGCATCTCCACTCAGGTATATCATCCCCATCATATATTCAGCCGATGGCAACCCCTCCTCAACTTGACTTTCAAGCTCGACCCTACTGGTTTTTGAATAAGCAGCATTCAAGCCATCGCCAGTTGGATCGGGAAACAGAACCTCACCGACAGCAGTTAGCGGAACAAACAACAAAAACACAAGAAAGAAGAAATGTTTTTTAAACACTATCAAACTCCATTTTAAAAACATCGTGAACATTCGCCCCAACAGTACGAGAGGAATTAAAACTCACGTCCAGAACAACCTCATCAGCAAGAAGCTCTCTAGCAAAAACTCTATTCACCTCCACGGAGTACCCCTTTTCACTAGATGTAATAACAGGACGCCCATCACCCCCCTCTTCGAAATCAATATCAGCGGTCTCTCTATCTACCACCGGGGCTCTAGAATCAGCAAGCTTAACGACCTTATGACTATACAACTCTCTATTACCATCAGCGCAAAAAAGAGAAAACGCAACCTCGAACCTACTCAACCGAGGAAAACTTAACGTCAACTCTACTTCTCTTTCTACACTAGGCCCTGGCCCAGGATGACCCACCTCTCTCCAAGATAGCTGCACCAACACCCCCTGAAACACCATCTCCAGGGAACTCTGCTCCGACGCCATATCGTCGAACGGCAGGACCTGCATATCTTCTCGTTCCGATGGCTTACCGAGAATGCTGCGGTTCACCCACATCTGTACCGCCGGGGATACCATGGCCACGAATGCATAACCCAGCAGTAGCGTCAGAATCCCGAAAAACACGCCCACCACGAGCCCGACACCCGTGCTCGCACTGATCACGACGATCGAAGCAATACCGGCGAGAACCCCAACACCGCCGACGATCATGCCATAGTGGCCGTTAAGACTCTGGCCTGTCTTGTTGGCCTCGTTGGCTTCCGTCAACTTCTTCAGGCCATCCCAGATGAAGAGGGTGTTGCCGATATCGCGGGCGTTCTGCGCCAGATCACCCAGGCGCTGCTGTTCATCCTCCGGCGTATAGCTGCCTGGCAGGGGGGGGGCGCCACTCTCCCCCGTCACCGCGTTGATATCCACGTAGACCGGCAAGGCAGTCCGTACCGTTCTGTTGCTCTCCGCAACCGGGGCGGAGAGATCCCAATAAAAAACCCATGACCAATGCCATGGGTCTTAATTCTAAAGTCACACGCCACAATCTTGGCAAAACAACAGTCTCAATTGGCGCGACGAATAAAACCACCACCCACCTGAACATTGTGCTCTTTCTGCCACTCGTTGGACTGACGAAGAGCTTCGTCGATCTGCTCTTGAGTCATTTCCTTGGCAATGCGTTTTTTATCATCAGCACCAGCACTTCCACTCAGATCATAGTACTTATAGGCTTCCACAAGATCCCTCTCCACCCCTATACCCTTCTCGTAATACTCAGCCAAGTAAGGGAAGTTTATTATCTGACCTGGCTCAAACTTAGAACACGCCGACTTTTTGGCCCAATAAAAAGATTTTGCCTCATCCACTCCCACACCAACACCCTTGCGGTAAAGATAGGAAAGATTACCAGCAGACTGAGTATCACCTGCCTCACCAGCCTTGCTTAACCAAAAAACGGCCTTATTCATGTTTTTAGAATACAGACCCTGCCAATCACGCCCCCAATAGGCTCTACCAAGCATTCTTTGGGAGAGAATGTAGCCTTCTTCTGCTGTCTCGGTGGCAAGCTGTCTCACCTCATCTAGATTCTTACTTACGCAGACGCCATAGTAATACATAGTTGCAAGGGTATAGCCAGCATCAACCACATCAGCCTGCCATGCTTCCTTTAACAAGCCAACTGCTTTATCACAGTTTTTTGCAACACCAAATCCATCATCTCCTTTTACATAAAGCAATCCCAACATATACTTGTATTTGTACTCATTGACACCATCCGCAGACTTCAGCCCCTCTATAGTCAGGTCGTCATACGCTTCATTAAGCGACCTTCCAGTGGGATCCTGAAAAAAAACTTCCGCATGTGCAGATCGCGCAAATATAGACAACGCAACAAAAACAAAAACAAAAATATTTTTCATTAACCCAGCCTCATTTCCAGTATGTCACGCCTCATAAAACCCAAGCTCGCGTCCCCCACGAGGACACTCAACTCGGCCTTATCTCCAACTTCATCTATGGAATAATCGCCCTGCCACTCCAGAACGTATGATTCGTCAATACATTCAAAAGCAGGTTGATCAGAAAGGTGTACGCCTTGTGAGTGCGAACCTCCAGAAATGGGCAACATTTGATTGCCACCTTCAACCTTTTTGTAACGCCAATCAAAAACATAATCTCTCGTTTCAGAAACCCTTAAACGAGCCTCCAAATCAACAGCACGAAGGACTGGCAAACTTATTTTTACAGCAATCCTCAACAGATTTCTTGCTGGCGCAGACATATCGGTAAGATCGCTAGTACTAAATCCCAGCAGGCCATCACTGACACCAGCATCATTAGCGCCAGAAACAACACGGCTCCACGAGAACTCCACCAAGACCCCCTCAAACACCATCTCCAGCGAGCTTTGCTCGGACGCCATGTCGTCGAACGGCAGGACCTGCATATCTTCTCGTTCCGATGGCTTACCGAGAATGCTGCGGTTCACCCACATCTGCACCGCCGGGGATACCATGGCCACGAATGCATAACCCAGCAGTAGCGTCAGAATCCCGAAAAACACGCCCACCACGAGCCCGACACCCGTGCTCGCGCTGATCACGACGATCGAAGCAATGCCGGCGAGAACCCCAACACCGCCGACGATCATGCCATAGTGGCCGGTAAGACTCTGGCCTGTCTTGTTGGCCTCGTTGGCTTCCGTCAACTTCTTCAGGCCATCCCAGACCGAGATCATGCCACCCGCCGCGCCGAGCACGTCACTGACAAAGGCCCATTTAATCCCACCGATCACCGCGCCTTCTGTCGAGAGGCCCAGGCTCGCCATGCGGATCTTGTGGTAGCCTTCGATCCCCGCCATCGCGCCACTCGCCACGCTGACACCCGAGCCGATGATCTTGCTCCAGTCAGCGCCCTCTTCATCGTCCACGAAGGCGCCTTCTTGCCAGGAGACGATCAGGCTCCATAGCACCAGGCACGCACCGGCGACTTGGCCACTGCCCTTGTGGGCGCTGAAGAGGGTGTTGCCGATATCGCGGGCGTTCTGCGCCAGATCACCCAGGCGCTGCTGTTCATCCTCCGGCGTATAGCTGCCTGGCAGGGCGGGAGGTTCGCCACTCTCCCCCGTCACCGCTTTGATATCCACGTAGACCGGCAAGGCAATGCGTACCGTTCTGTCGCTATCGGCCATAGGGGCGGAAAAGTTGCCGACCATCCCGTCCAGAGACTTCATTGCCTCGCTGGTATCGGCACCTTGATTCGGCTTTTTGGCACTCGCTTGCGAGACGACGCGTAGCCACTGATAGAGTTCGGAGAGCTTGATCTCCCGCTCGACCATGGTGGGCGCCGGCTGCTCGCCGTCCAGCGCTTGCGGGTCGGCCATGAAGGCTAGTTGGTGGTAGCGCACGAACTGAGATAGCGCCGGCTTATAGTCCGGCGCGGGAACACCAGCGGCTCGGTACAGTACCAGCGAGGCAATCGAGTTGCCGATCGTGGTTGCCAGTAGGTCCTGGATCGGGCGCCAGCGGCTGATGATCTGGTCGCTTGTCGGCGCGCGCCCGTCAGGCTTTTGCGTGCGTGCACGTACCTGCTGAAAGCGCTCACCCCATGACTTTAGCGTCTGCGCCGATAGCTGTGACCCAGCGGCCAAGCTACCTAGACGCTCCCGGGCCTGCGCGATAAGTTCGGCGTCATTGGCAAAGAGCGCCGCGAGTAGCGGCGACTCACTCGACTCGAGGTCGTCGGCCAACAGCTTCCATAGGCCACCACTGGAAGGCGACATGATACCGCCACGCAGTGCATTACCTATCAGGCCACTGAGCCCCAGCCCGGTCCAGTAGTCGGACTGGCTGTAACGGCCAATCACGGCGGGCAGACCATGCCTCGCCCAGATGGCATAGTCATCGTCGAATACGGCGGCCAGACTCTGGCAATGTGCCGTATTGTCCTCGTAGGCTTGCTTGAAAGCATTGAGCGCATCGACATCGTACATGCGATGCAACTGCTCCAAGTGCTGCTCGCTAGCCAACTCCGCATCAGATTTCAGACGATTGATGCGGTTACTCAGATCTATCTTTTTCGCATCGCTGGCAGGGCCTTGAGAAGAATTCAATTCATTCAACTCTTTTTCCAACCGGTCCCTTTCGGCTTTATCTTCCTCGGATACTTGGAACAACTCGTCGCGTTCGCGTTGCGCCTGCTCGACGGCACGGTTCAAACGGCCCTCCTCAGCAAACTCAAAAGCGTGCGCGGGTGAAAAATTCTGATCTAAAATCTCGCGATTTTTCTCGACAAACTCATCCCTGGCATTTTTGGCATCCTCGACGGCTTTATCGGCATCCGCTTGCTGCTGGGCCCTGTAGCCTTGTTCGAAGCGTTTTTGAAAGGCATCGATGGCCTGCATGCAGAGCAGCTTGCGACGACGCACATCGTGTATCTGCGCCTCGTCGTCCTCTTCCTCCTTGTTGTAGAAGAATTCTTCGACGCTGGCCAACGCCTGATGCCGATAGGCGTTCAACTCGTCGATGATGCCGATCTCGTCCTTGACCGCGAGAATGAGTCCCTTGCCCTGGTATTCACTGCCGGCGTGGTCGAGCCGGCGTTGCATGGCTTCCCTGAGTTCACCGGGTTTGAATAGCGATCGCGCCGGGCCGCTGGACCAGAACTGTTCATCCAGATTTCCTGCTGCCGCGCTGTACTCGGCGACTTTCTCCAGCTCATCGATGCCAAAGGCGCAAGATTGCCGCTGCCCACTCACCCATGCCGGGATGTTCACCTGCTGCATGTGGGCCTTGCGCCACGCCTCATCACTGCCGATCATCTGGATGTGGGCGTTGGACCAGGGGTGTTCGCTGAAGGCGTAGTAAAGCGTGCCCGACTTCTCGGGAAACGGCAGGGTGACAATAGAAGCATCCAGGACATCGCCGGGCTTGGCCTGACAGCTTTCGGGAAACTTGATTTCGTCCAGCGCCCGCGGCTGTAACACAGGGAACTGATAGTATTTGCCGTCGCTGGTGATCGCGTAGGCGTACCAATGATTCTGGTCGGGGTTGTCCTGATCGTAGAAGTAGAGATACCCCTGGCGTAACTGGCGCAGAATGTACTTGTTGACCTGGCTGCCGGTGCTCTGCGTCAGCTCCGCCCTGACCTCGTCGGGCACACTTCTCGCCTGCTCTTCGCCGCCTACCAGACTCTTGTCCAGCAGGATGTCGGTGAACTCCTGGATTCTCGAGGTCTCGAGTTCCGGTATATCGCCATTGCGGTCGTTACGCTGGCAGACGGCGTAGCGCACGGGAAGGATCGGTAATCCCTTGCGTTCACAGAACTGGCAGCGCCCGCTCTCCTGGCCCGTCGCCTCATTTTCCGCTGCGTGAGCGCCCGCTTGAGATGGTGCCGTCATACTATGTCATCTCCCCCATGTCCGATATCGCTTCCCAGTCAGCGTCGGAAAGCTGATTCGACAATCCAATGTAATTCAACCGTCCGCCCAGGCGGCCCAGCAGCGCCTGCATGATCGGGTGGCGATGAAAATCGATCCGCGTGATCAGCCCGTGAAGTACGAAGGTGGCCACGTCTGCTCGGTCTCGCAGACCGAGGTCGTGCGCGGCGACCAACAAGGCGTCGACGCTGTTCGCGGGCGCTGCCGAGAGTCCCGCCGAGCCAGGGAGCGTGCGATAGAGCTCCCGGCAGCGATTGATCTGTCCGATGCGCTGTATGGCACGCCACTGCTCGGCGCTGGGTTTCAGGCCGCCGAGCCGGCGCACCTCTCCGTGTGGGTCGAGCGCGCGCAGCTGCATCTCGGTATCGAGATAGACCCAGCGATCGATGGGCCCCAGCAGCGCCGAAAGCTGCCAGCGCTCGAGAATGCGCGGCAGGTGCTCCAGCACCCGGGGGTCGTAGAAGCGCAGCAGGGCTGGCTTCCCTTCCGGCGTCATCTGCTTGAGCTGGCGGCCGAGATAGGTGGCAATGCTGGTGCTGGCATGGTGAGAGATCAGCCAGCCGCAGAGCGGCACAGGGCCGAGCAGCCCAGCACCACGCTCGGCGCGCTGGTGATCGAGTTGCGACGCCAGCGCCGCGGCGCGGCGTTGGTCCATCCGTTCGAGATAGAGACGCTGGGCCGGGGTCTGGGCCAGTAGCGGGTGGCGAATCAGCGTCGCCCGCTGGCGAGCCTCGCCGCTCAGCGCCCAGTCCGGTGACTCCGAAGGGTCCACCAGACGGTAAAGCCGCCCTTCCCTGGCGGCCTCATTGGCTTCGGCCATCCACGCCGCATCGCTCACGCTGCGCATTGCTAGCTTTCCACGCTACCATCACCGCTGCCTGCCGCAGCCTGGCTCTTGCTGGCACAGAGCACGTCTTCCCCCTCAGGCAGCTCGGGCGGGGTGGCGTTCAGGCTCGCCGGCCCGCCGAAGTTCTTCGTCGCGCCCTTGACGGTGACCTTGCCGGGGGCGTGCAGCTCGATATCTCCGCCCTTGATGCGCACGTAGGCACCGCCGCTGACCAGCAGAATCTCCTTGGCGGCAGCGAAGTCGATCTTGTCTTCCGTGGAGGTCACGCCGAGATCCCGCCGCGCGGTGGCTTCCAGGTTGTCCGACTGCGCCTGCATCTCTACCTTGCCGCGGGCCGCGAACAGTTTGATGCCGGCTTTCTGCACGAACAGCGAGAGCTTCTCGGAGATCGAGGCGACCAGACTCTTGCCGGTGGCCACGTTGACGTCCTCGCCGCTGGAGACGCTCAGCGAGCGGCCCTGGGCCAGGTGGGTCGATTCCGGCGTGCTCAGGGTGATGCCGGCGGGCGAGGCCATATGCAGCCACGGCGCTTTCATGCGTGCCGCTTCGCCGCGGCCGCCGCTGTCGGTGGCGCCACGGGCGTTGTCCTGCTTGGCATCCGCGAGCTGTTCGCTGTTGCCGTAGGTGTCGTCGGCGTCTTCGCCCGCCTGCTTGAGGTGCTCGCGGGCGTCGAGGGCGTCGGCGTTGTGGTCCGCCGCGCTCTGGCTGAGGCTGTCGCTGAGCTGGTAGGCGCTGTCGAGCTGCTGCTTGGCCGGCGTCAAATCGAGCTGGTCACCGCTGGCGCCGAGCTGGCCCCAGCTGGTGAGGTAGAGCCCCTGATTGGCGCGGATGGCGCCATAGGCATCGGTGCGCAGCTCGAACCCGGTGCCGCGGAAGGCGCCACGGGTGTTGCCGGTCTGGTGGATCAGGTAGCCGAGGTTGAGCTGGCTCTTCTCCGCTTCGGAGTTGAGACGGACGCGTTCCTGGTCGGTGGCGTCGTCGAACACCAGCTCGTTGTACTTGCTGCCGCGGTAGGTCTTGCTCTTGAACCCGGAGAGCAGGCCGTGGCTGTGCCAGTCCGGGGTCTGTTCGCCGTTGTAGACCCGGCCGGTGATCAGCGGGCGGTCGGCATCGCCTTCGAGGAAGTCGACCAGCACTTCCTGGCCGATACGCGGCACGAACACGCTGCCCCAGCCGGCGCCGGCGTTGGGCTGGGAGACCCGCAACCAGACGCTTGAGTTCTCATCGTTTTGCCCCTGGCGGTCCCAGTGGAACTGCACCCGCACGCGGTTGAGGTGGTCGGTGTGGATCTCTTCATTAGCCGGGCCGACCACGGTGGCGGTCTGCGGCCCGCCAATCACCGGGCGGCGGTGGGTCAGCGGGTGGCGGTAGGGTTGGCTGAGGCGCTGGGCTTCGAGGTCGACCAGAAAGTGACCGGTGCCGCCGCTGGCATAGTCGGAGAGACGCTCACCAGTAGGATCTGCGGTATCAGCTTCCAGCCCGTGCGCCTGCTTGGCGGCGTCGAGCTGGGGCTGCAGGCTGCCCGGCAGCGCCTGGAGCTGGGCCGAGACCGGCAGCGCGTTCTCGGCGTGGACGGTAACACCCAGCAGCAGGAACTGGCGCTCGGGCTCACCGCCGGTGTCGTGCAGCGGGTGCTGGGTGAGTTCGAACCAGCGCCCGGCCTGGAGCTGACGCGCACCGCCGCTGCCGCGGAAGCGCTTGGCGCGGGACTCATGGGCTTCCAGGCGGTTCTCGGTCAGCCGTTCGCCGCGCTCATGGCCGTGGTAGTAGTACTCGCCGGCGTAGTCGTAGAGCTCGGTCCGCGGCAGGTTGCCCTGGTCGCTGAGGGTGTCGAGCCCAGTGCGCTTGGTCAGCGAGGGCTGCTTGTAGTCGAAGGTGCCGACGCTGACACGGGTGGGCTGCTGGGTACGCACGCCGCCCCACTGGGTGAGGGCGTCCTCACGCTCGGTGGCCGCCTGGCGGTGGAAGCGGATCGCCTGGGGGCTGACCGGTTGGGTGGTATCGACATCGTCGGTGATGACAATACGGTGGCCCGCATAATCATCGTCTTCGCCGGCAAATTCGGCGTAGTAGAACAGGCCCTCTTCCTGCATCAGCCGGCTGACGAAGTTCAGATCGCTCTCGCGGTACTGCACGCAGTAGCTGCGCGCCGGGTAGTCGCGGCGCAGGTCGAAGCGGTAGCGGCCCTGGGCCAACTCATAACCGTCGAACACGGCGGTGAGTACATCGACAACGCTACGGTCCTGGAAGATGCGGCTGTCGCGGCCCAGGCCGAGCATGGCGAGCCACGGCACCAGGGTGAGCTGGTAGTAGGTAACACCGCCATCCTCGCCCAGCAGCGCGGCCTCGGAGACCAGCCCGTGCAGCGGGCGATAGCTGCCATCGGCCTGCAGGATCGAGAGCCGCGCCGGCTGCGCCATCAGCGTCTTGAGCTCGATATCGCCCTGCTGGGAGATGCAGTCCAGCGTGTAGGTGAAAGGCGCGCTGACGCGCTCTTCGCCCACCAGCCGGTGGGGCACGAGCGCGGTGCCGGCAACGTCGAGAGTCAGCAGCCGCTGCGACTGCGACAGGTCGATATCGAACGTCTCGCGCAGCGCGTCGAGGGTGATGTCTGCCATGTTACCTCCGCAGCCTCTCGCCGGCGGGTGCTTGTTCCCGCGTCGGGTCGGTGGCTAAATTAACGCTCGCCGGCTCGCCGAAACGAGCCCGCTCCTTTTCACCCTTGCCAGGAAGCCCTGACCGATGAAAGGCATCGTTGTACTCGGTGACGCCACGAGCCATGGCGGCAAAGTCATTACCGCACAGAGCAGCTACCTGATCGATGGCAAGCCGGTGGCCTGCGTTGGCGACAAGGTCACCTGCCCCAAGGATGGCCATGGCAGCACCACGGTGATCGTCGAAGGTCATCCGACCATGAAGGTCAACGGCAAGCCGGTGGCGCTGCACGGCCACAAGACCGCCTGCGGGGCGACCCTGATCTCTTCGCACAACGGCGACAGCGGTCACGACTGAGCCTCCACCGGCTGCGCGGCCGAGGTTACGGCCATCGCCGCGCAGCTTTTCAGCGCCCAGGCCTGGGTGCTCTGCTCCGCCTGCAGCGTGAGTACCAGCGCATGCTGCTCGGGGGTGCAGGCCGCCACCGCCAGCACGAACGGCAATACGCGGGTGGCTTCGCCGCTCCAGCCGCACAGCGTATCGACACCCAGTCCATCCTCGACCGTATCCAGATCGGGCCAGCGCTCGACTACCGCACCACCCAGCTCCACTGCCCGCCCGGGCAGGCCCAGCGCATCGACCACCAGGCGCGAAGGCGCCACGGGCAACGCCTCTTCGCCATCCGCCGACTCATCTGCCCCAGACGATGGCCAAAGCTCGTCGAGCAGCGTGATCAGCGCCTGGCGCTTGTCGTGGTCACGCCGCGTCGCCCGCGGCGCATGCTCCCGCCGGATGCCAGCCTCCAGATACCAGCCGCTGTCGAACGTAGCGTTCTCCGCCGTCAACCGCTGCAGCAGCAGCGCCGCCACCGCCTCACCGGGATAGAGCCCTCCGCCGCGCGACGTGCGCGTCAGCAGATCGCGATAGCGCAGCGAGCCCACGTCGCTGTCGTTGACCAGCGAATCCGCACCGATCCACAGCACATAGGGCATACCGCCCTGCTCGCCGACCGCGAGCGTGGCGTGCGGGTCCGCCCCTTCCGGGGCCAGCCGCACCTCGCCCAGGCAGGCGCCGTACTGAGTCTCGGCGATGGCGTCACGCAGGCGTGACTGCACGATGTCGGCGGCTTCCCGCGAGCGAAACGGCGCGCTGAGCAGCACATCGAAGTGGCTCTCCTCGGGCAGCACTTCGAGCATCATCAGCGCTTCGATCACCACCGTCTGGATCAACTGATGCAGCCGCAGCGCCTTGGCGTCGAGCCGGCCCAGGCGCGGCTCGTTCACGCTCATGGCATCGCCCACCCGGTGCACCAGTAGGCGATAGCCGTCGGCGCCGTAGAGCGTCGACGACAGCTCCGGCGTGGCCGGTTCGGGGATCTCGCCGCTGCGGATGAACCCGGCGGCCGTCAGCGCCAGGCCATCGATGATCCGAAGCCGGTCAGGGAGATAGTCGCTGCGGATCGCGACCGGTTCCTCGACCGGCTCACTGACGACCTGGCGCTGATGCAGGAGATCGAATATCGAGGCGCGGGACATGGTCAGTAGTCATCATCCTTCGGCTGCGTACCCAGGGTGTCGCGGATGTTGTCGATCACGCCGTGATCCTTGATCACATCCTTGAGCCACTCTTCCAGCGGCATACGGCCCCACTTCACCGCTCGCTCGATCAGGTAAGGCACCGGGCTGTGGGGCTCGCGCTCCTTGAAGTAGCGCGCCACACCGTTGAGCATCTCGAACGCTTCGTCGCGGCTCTGGGGCTTGGTGCGCAACGCCCCCGCCGGCTCGGCCGCCGCGGGCGCCGACAGGCTCGGCTCGACCCGGGTCGCGGCGGGCTCTTCCGCCTTCACCTCGGCGGCAGCCTCGGCATCGGCGCTGGCAGAGACGTCGGCCCCGCGCTCGCGCAACAGTTTTTCGGTCAGGTCGCGGCACTGCACCAGCACTTTCTGCAACCCGGCGAAGCTCGGCGCGTCACGGCCGAAGCGCTGATCGCCGATATCTTCCAGCTGCTCCAGCGCCACCAGAGTGGCGGCAATCACGGCGTGGCGCTGCTGCAGGAAGTCGGTACTGGTGAGCACCACCGAGCGCTGGAAGATCTCGTCGTTGATCTTGCCATCGCTGAGGGCGCGATCCATGGCATCGGGGTCGTTGCGCGCCTGGTTCTCGACCTGGCGCGACTCGTCGTAGTCGGCCAGCCCGTAGCCGTCACCGTCGAGCAACGGCAGCGTGCGCACCACGCCGATCAGCGTATCGCCCAGCCAACTCAGCCGTGCCGAGCGCTCTTCGAGGTCATCCTCGTCGAGTTCGGGATAAAGGGTCTCCCAGTATTCGTCGAGCAAGCGGGCTTCGAGAGTCAGGCCGAAGGCGATACCGTCGAAGCCCTCGCGATGCGCCAGCCCCTCGCACAGCCAGCCGGCGAGCTGGAGATCCTTGCTCTGCGCGATCAGCGCCTCGCTGGTGAGGTTGATCACCTGGCCCCAGTCGGACTGCTTGAGTTCGGTCTGCCACTCACCCTGGGGCAGGTAGGTGGGGTCGGCGCGGCGCGCCTCCTTGATCTGGTCGAACAGCAGCGAGAAGGTCAGATCCTCGCCGCCGGCGTGGCTGGCGCCCTCGATGGGGGCGAGCAACGCCTCGATGGAAAGTTCGCCGAGTTGATCCATGTCGTCCCTCGTCAACGGCTCGGGCCGCGGCGGCTATCGGCGCAACGCTCGCCCCGGCAATGAAATGGCAGTAACGCAGTCTCTTGATCCAGTAGTCTTTCGGCCCAGTAGCCTCTCGACTAAGCAGTTTCCAGAACGAGATGACTGACGACCGCGATGACTGACCGGGAGCGGCGCGGGAACGCTGCCCCACCGCTCCCGGTCAGTCGACGCGTCATGCTTGGCAACCGGTCACCGGCAGTGAATGCCAGCAACGCAAACGCCCGCGCGGCTCCCACAGGAGAGCCGCCGGGCGTCGGCGCCACACGCTCACCCGCCGCCACGGGTGAGCGCTGTGCCGCTCGGCCGCTCGCGCAGAGCGGCCGTCGCAACTCGGGCGCGAGCCCGATATCAGGCGTAGACCTTGTTGCGGGTGCGGTCCCAGCCGCCGGCGACGTTGCCGCCACCCTGGCCGTCGGAACGCTTCTGCTGGGTGTAGGTGATCTTGATCCGCGCGTAGTTGAACTTGACGGTCTCGTACGGCAGGTCGTGACGATCTTCGCTCTCGTTCTGCTCGAAGCCGGTCGACACGGAGGTGCCTTCCATTTCGGTCGAGGAGACGATCACCTCTTCCAGCTTGACCTCCATGTAACGCACCTTGTCACCACCGGCGCGGTTCACGTGCAGCACGACTTCCTTGATGTGCTGACCTTTACAGCAGGACTCGAACAGCTTGGCGGACGCCTTGTCGACGAACTTCTGAATGCGGAATTCGCTCAGGTTGACGCGCTCGGCCGAGGCACCGCCGGCTGAACTGGCGGTGGCCGAAGTGGCCTGGCTAGCGCCGAAGTCGAAGCTCTTCAGTTCGATCCAGTCAACGTGCTTGTCGTCCAGGCTTTCACCGGGGATGCCGTCGATCTTGAGATACGCATCGAATGCCATGTGCTCTGTTCTCCTATTTACTCACTCGCGAATAGCCGCTCCTGATGCGCGATGGCAATCGACCTCGCGCATGCCGGGCGACCCCTGGCCCACTTGACGACCATCGAAAAACGCGACGGCCGAAAAGCATACAAATCTCAACTGACTGATCTTGTTAGGTAAAGCAGCAACGCCAACAAATAACGAAGTTTAATTAGACAATATCAAAACCCGTGCATACGCCTTTTTTTGTAAGAGATTGCCGACAAAGGCATGGTCAATCTCTTACATGATCGCAGCCGGTTTCAAAATGCCTCCGACACGCTGCAAAACCTCACACGATTCGGGTGAACCTCAATTATATCCACCCATCTTAAACTTTAAAGACAATCTCTACATTTAAACACACTTTACATATTTCGTTACATTTCAGGAAAACAGCAGTGCACGCTATCACTGCTGCTTCTTGACTTCGATCTCTACCCGGCGGTTCGGCGCCAGGCACTCGATCAGCTGCGCCCGCGGCTGATTGGGGTCACAGGTCACCAGCGGACGCTCGCTGCCCGCCCCCTTGGCCTCGATCAAGCCCGCCGGCACGCCCTTGCCCACCAGGTACTGGCGCACGGTCATCGCCCGCTGCAGCGAGAGCTGCTGGTTCACCGTCTCGTTGCCGATCGGGTCGGCGTGACCGGTGATCAGGATCTGCCCCAGGTCCTGGGTGTTGAGCAGGCGCTGTGCCAGCTCGTCCAGCTCCTTCTGCCCTGCCTGCTGCAGGCCGGCGTAGTCGCCGCGGCCAAAGGCGAACAGGGTGTCGGATTCGAGCACGATGGTCTCGGTGCTGGTCAGGGTCTGCTCCAGCAGGCTGTCGATGTAGTTGCGGCTGCTCGACACCAGGAAAGCGTTGGAGGTGATCCGCGGCACGTCCGGCTCGTGGATCTGCTCGCTGTAGAAGTCGATCTGGCGCCCGGCGTAGCGGTAATCGGCGCGGTCCTCGTCGATCTTCGCCCCGGTACGCTGCTGGATCGCCGGATACCAGAACGCCGGCAGGCGGTTGCGCAGGGCCTCGCTGTCGATATCGTCACGGTCCATGTCCGACAGCATCAGATAGGTATCCAGCGTATTGCGCCCGAACTTGGCCAGCGACTCCGCGGTGTTGTCCCGCGGGCGGGCATAGGGCGCCACGGTGTCGGGCCCGTCCACCGCGTGCAGCTCGTCGGTGGTGCGTTTGTAGACACCGATGGTGGTGAGCGAGAACAGCGAGCGGGTCAGGTTCTGCTCCACCGGCTCCAGCATCACCGTGCGCAGGCGCTCGAAGTAGTGCTCGCGGATCGCTGGTTCTATCGCATCGCCCTGGTAGAGCCCCCAGCCCATCGACCAGGGCACGCCGTCGCCGTGCTCGCGCTGATAGTAGTGGCTTCCCCAGTCGCGCAGCGCGTCCAGGCTGTGCCAGCGGGCGTACTGGGTCGGCTGCTGATCGTCCTCGGCCGTGGCCTCGGCGAAGGTGTGCGACATCGCTTCGATCTCGCCGTGGTTGCGCACCGCCGAGGTGATCCACAGGGTACAGGCGACGATCCCCAGCGCGGCAGCCGCGAGCCCCCAGCGCAGCTTGCGCCGTTTGCCGCGCACGTCCGTCGAATAGAGCCCGGCCAGATGGCGGTCGGCGATGATCACCTGACGGAACAGGTTGCCGATGAAGAAGGCGTGATTGACGCGCTCTTCCGAGAGCTGCCCGGGCTTGGCCAGGGCAAAGTGACGGCCCACGCGGCTGGCGTGCTCACCTTCGATGGCATCACCCTCCTGCAGGGCGCTGACGAAGTAGAAGCCGCGCAGCAGCGGTGCACTCTGGTAGGGGTTGGCATTGGTCAGCGCATCGACGAAGCGCGTCAGCGAGTCGCGCAGCGCCGCCAGCTCCAGCGGGAAGCGGAAGGCCGCCACGTCGCGGCGGGTGTCGACCACGTCACGCTGGACGATTTCGTCGTCACCCACCTGTAGCCAGTGATGGCACAGCGCCTGCAGCGCGCTGTCGAACTGCTGCCCCCAGTTGACATCGCTGGGCTGCTGATGCGGGAAGGTATGCCCGAGCACGTCGCTGCGGTGCTGCGGGTCGAGGCGCTCGAAGAAGGTGGTGAAGCCTTCGATCAGGTCGCACTTGGTGAACACCAGATAGATCGGCAGCCGCGCCTCCAGCTGCTCACGCGCCTCCTGAATGCGCTCGCGCAGACGCCGCGCCAGGTTGTTGCGCTGGGTATCGCTGGCCTGCACCACGTCGCTGATATTGACCGCGACGATTAGACCGTTGAGCGGGCAGTGGCGGCGATGCGACTTGAGCAGGGCGAGAAAGCCCTTCCACTTGCCGACCTCCTCTTCGCTGTTCATGTAGCGCCCGGCGGTATCCAGCAGGATGGCGTCGGAGCTGAAGAACCAGTCGCAGTGGCGGGTACCGCCCATGCCGGCGACCCGAGCGTTCTCGCGCTCGGCGAACGGGAAATTGAGCCCGGACTCGTAGACCATGGTGCTTTTGCCGGCCGCCGGCTGCCCCACGATCATGTACCAGGGCAGCGCATAGAGCGCATCGTTGCCGCGCTGGCCCTTACGCTTGCCACTCTGCTTGAGGCGTTCGATGGTCTTGAGCAGGCGCTCGCGCAGCAGGCTGATCTCTTCGCGGTCCTGGGGGCTCGCCTCGAGCACAGCAGCGTCGGCGTCCTCCATCAGCAAATGCTCGAGATTGCGCTTCTGCCCCACCCCGCGGTAGAGCAGCAGCACGTAGAGCGCTGACGCCAGCAGGAACAGCACGATCCCGCTGAGCAGGCTGGCCAGCGACGAAAAGCCCAGTGCGACGCCCAGCCGCCAGACCAGAAAGATGGCGGCGAAGAACAAGAGCCCCAGGATGTAGGGCTGATACTTGAAGAAGGCGTACTTCAGATAAGCGATTTTGAAACGTTTCATCGATGCGATCTGCTCATGCTCGGGTGTCTACCGTGCGTCGCACGGAAATTGCGCCATGAAATCGGCCAGACTCAACCGGGTATCCGGGAGCGGCAAGGTACCGGGATGCGGCTCGTCGTCCGCAAAGGGCGACAGCACGTCGATGCACAGACGCCTGTCGTCCGGGTTCGAGAGCACCTCGAAGAACTGTTCCGCGCTCTGCCAGACCGGCATCAGCAACAGCCGCGGGCGCATGAAGTCGTCGACCAGCAGGCTCATCACCGGCGTGCCGCCGGGGCAGGCAGCCCCCAGCCACTGCTGCCAGAGATCGGCGACCGGGCGCTTGAGCCCGCGCTCCGCTGGTAGCGGCAGCATCACGGCCTGGGTACTGCCGGCGCGCCAGCGCATCAGCGCATAGTGCAGGCGATGCAGGCAGCCGCCGCTGACGAACTCCGGCCAGCCCCACTCCAGCGCCTTGGCCACGTCGGCGAAGCTGTAGTCGAGCAAAAAGCGCTGATGGATGCGCTGATACAGCGCGATGTCCTGATCGTTGAGCTGGCGCAGCTCGCCGATCGCCGCCACCGGGTCGATCGGCGACGCGCCATGCACGGAGTCGGTGAGGATCGTCCGTGCCTGGGCGGCGAAGATTTCGCCCAGGGTGTTGATGCAGGGCAGCACCGCGGGGCGCCCTTCCGCCTTCAGCGTCTGGAAGACGAAGAACGGATAGCGCCGCCCGGAGGCGTCTGCCGAGCTGATCATGGCCCCGGTGACATCGCTGCCGTTGCGCGCGTGATAGTTGAAGAAGCACACCGGCAGCGCATCGAAGCGACGCTGCCAGTCGTCGTGGTCGAGAAACTGCAACAGCGCACTCTGTAACCACTGGTCGAGCTCCTGGATCACTGCTCCGGTGGCGTTCACGCCTACGAAGTCGGCCTGCGTGGGAATCTTGCCAAAGCAGCCGATCATGCCGACACCCTCTTCATTACCCGCTCATGCCCTGTTCCATGTCTTGCCCGGCCGCTGCCGCGCCCCGCCGGCCCGTACCGCCGAGCCCCGGCCTGCCGGCCTCGGCGGCTGCAGGCTCACTGTCCAGCCCCGCCGAGCTGCGGAATGCGCAGCGACTTGATCCGCTGTAGGTCGGAGATCTTCACCCCACCGAAGTTGCGTACGTCGAAGCTGACCGTGCCCATGTAGGTGTTCCAGCTGAAGCGCTGGCGCGCCTTGTCGATCGGGGTGATCCGGGCACTCTCGATCATGCGCAGGAAGCCCCAGCGGTTGGGATAGTCGAACACCGTATGGCGCTGGCCATTGCGGTTGACGATATCCAGGCGCGCGCCAAAGGCCTCGCCGTTGCCCGGCCAGGTCAGCCGCTCCCACGACTGGGTATTGTTGCGGTAGTGCAGCCGCTGGCCGTCGATGGTCAGAATGATGTCGGTCAGCCCCGCAGTGGGGTTGATCTGCAGCTCGAAGCCGTTCTGCAGGTCCGACAGGCTGTCGATGACCCGGCCGAGGGCGGTGGCATCGTCGATGCTCGAGAGCATGCGCGGGTCGACCATCGTCGAGCGCTGGCCGCTGCCGGAGCCGGCCAGGTCGCCGATCTCTTCCTTGCGGAACTGCGACATCACCCCCTTGTCGGGATCGATGAAGTACTCCATGTCGCGCACCGAGGCTTCGTTGACCGAGTCGCTGACCGGATAGCGGCCGGCGACCATCTGGTCCCACGGCGTGACGATCTTGTCGTCCCAGGCGGCGTTGAGCTGCTGGCGTGCCGGGGCGTTGAGCGCCTTCCAGGTGTCCTCGACCGGCTCACGGAACAGCGGTTCGAGCGCGCGGATCAACGGCGTGCGCGAGGTATCCACGCGTGAGGCGACGAAGTTGCGCAGGGTGTTGATCTCAGTCGGCTGGCCGGAGAGCGTCGCCATGATCAGCGACTTGCTGCTGCGGCCCACGTCCTGGGCGCTGCGCACGTTGTCCACCCGCACCTTGAGCTGGCGCAGATCGAGCAGGTACTGGTTGAGCACCGAGTTGTCGCTGCCGGTGGCATCGTCCGCCGCCAGCAGTCGCGTCACCGGGCGGAAGTGCTGAGTCAGCAGGCCGTCGTTGAGTCGCGGCAGCGTATTGATATCCACCGCCGCGGCGCCACCCGCGCCGTTGAACACGCTCATCACTCGGCCCCAGAAGCTCTGGTCCTTGGCCTTGCCGCTGGCCTCGTCCTCGGTCTGCGCCTTGGGGTCGTCCCAGGTGGTGTTGTCCTTGACCGCTTCCAGCACCTGGCGCAGCGGCGAGCCCTGCAGGTCGCTGAGCTGGGACAGACGCACGCTGGCCTGATCCAGGGTCTCGAAGTCGGCGACGTGGGTGTTGTCGAGGAAGCGCTCCCAGGCGATCGCGTAGTCACGCTTGTAGCGCGCCATCAGCTGGCTGACGAAGCGCGCCTTCGACTGCACCGCATCGTCGACGTTCTCGTCGTCGAGCACCCAGTCCGATTCCCGCTGGAGATCGCCAGAGACGGTCTCGATGATCGCCGGACGCAGGTACTGGTTCCACACCTCGCGGGTATAGAAGGCCGGTACCGCGCGGCTGGAGTAGAACAGCCGGCCTTCCATGTCGGGGGCCATGCGCGACAGCGTCAGCGGTTCGAAGCGCTGCTCCACCTCCAGCTGGTAGCGCAGGTATTCGCGGTCGACCAGGCTCGAATCGATCAGGAAGGCGTTGAGCCGGTCGCGGCTGTCGGCGACCAGCTTGTCATCGCGCTTGAGCGCCGGCGCCTTGCCCTCCTGCAGGTAGTGCACGTAGAGCGCGGCGTTGTCCATGATGCTGTCGCGGGACGTCTCCAGCCCGCGGCGCGCCACGTAGTCGGCCCACAGTCGCGGCAGCGCGGAGGCGACGAAGTCGCCCTGATCCGCATGGGCGTCCGGGTCGGTCAGAATCAGATAGAGCTTGAGCGAGGAGTAGCTCTCGATCAGCTGCTCGACATCCGCCTGAGAGAGCTTGGTCAGCATCTCCTCGGAGAGCGAGGGGCCCTGCTCACCGGACAGCGTGAGCGTGGACTCGTCGCCATCGGCATTGCCCACGGCGCTGCCCAGTTGGCTGGTACGATCACGCAGCCCCTCTTCCAGCGAGGTTTCGGCGCTGCTGCGGGCCGAATACCAGGCATCACGGGCGCTGTCGGTGGTACGCGAACGCAGCTCACTGCGCGCACGGCTGCCGATCTCGGAGGCGCTGGTGGGCACGCTGCCCAGGGTCGGCCGCGAGGTCGAACGCTCGCGCATGCGCGCCATGGCGTCTTCGCCGATCTGGCGGCCCTGGTCCCGCGCCGCGCCGGCGGCATTCGCCTGCGTACCTGCCTGCGCCGTCGCGTCGGCGGCCGTTCCGCCTTCCCCGTTACCGGTATCGATACCGTCGGCCGGATCACCGAAGGCGGCCAGCGAACGCAGCTGTCGTGCCAGACGCCAGGAGAGCGGCGTCAGCACGTCACGCGTGAACAGCGTGGCCCAGGCCTCCTTCAGCGGCGCGCGCAGCGCATCGCCCTGATACAGGCCCAGGTCGAGACGCAGCGGCACGCCGGTCTCGCGGTGACGCTCGATCGCTGTCAACTGCTGCTCTAAATCGTCGCGCAGCGCCCGGCGCTGGTCCGGCTGGAGGCTGGCATCCGTGCCGAGAGGCGCGATGCGCTCGCGGATATGCTCGAGCCACTGCTTGTTGTTGTAGGCCGACCAGCCCTGGGCGGCAATGGCCGCCACCCCGAGTGCACCGACCGCGCCGATCATGAACGGCGGCAGCGAGCGGCGGTCACCGCGCTGGGAGTAGTAGAGGCTCAGGTTGCGGTCGGGGAAGACCACACGGCGGAAGGTATCGGTGATGAAGTAGCTACGCTCACCGTTGCGCGGCGCCGCTGCGGTCGCCGACGTCGGCGCCAGGGCGAAGGCGTCGCGGGTCTGCTCGTCGATCAGCGCCGGCAGCGCGGGGCCGCTCTGCAGCGCGCTGGTGAAGTAGAGACCGCGCAGGATCGGTGCGCGCTCGGCGTTCTGCTGGGCATCGAACTGTTCGAGGAAGTCGCTGAGCACGCCATAGAGCTCGGCGAAGTAGTCGGGGAAGCGCAGCAGCTCGCTGTCGGCATCGCTGCCCTCTTCCACCACGCGGGCGTCGACCCGCGCGCGCAGCGTGGCCACCAGCCCCGGAAAGCGCTGCTGGAAGGCCCGGGTCACGCCCTGGCGACGCAGCTCGTCGAGCGAAAAGGTCAGGCCCCAGGGCTGCTGGCGCTCAGTGGCATCGAGCGCTTCGAAGGTACGGGTGAAGCCGGGCAGCAGGTCCGCCTTGCTGAAGAACAGATAGACCGGCGGATTGATCCCCAGGCAGGCGCGGTACTCGCTCACCCGGCTGACCAGCTGCTCGGCCAGCGCGTGGGCATCCTGACGCGACTGTTGGAGCAGCTCGGGCAGGCTGACCACCAGCACCAGGCCGTTGATCGCCGGCTTGCGCCGCTGCTTGCGCAGGGTCTTGAGGAAGTCGGCGAACTCGCTCGCCGGCCGATCCTCGACCAGGTAGCGGCCGGCGGTGTCGATCATCACCGCCTCGCGGCTGAAGTACCAGTCGCAGTGCTGGGTGCCGCTCACCGCGGAGAGATTGCTGCCCCCGGCCATGGTCGCCGAGAGCGAAGAGCGGGTCAGCAGCGAGGTCTTGCCCGAGGCCGCCATGCCCACCACCAGATACCACGGCAGCTCGTAGAGCGAGGCCTTGCCACCATCCACCGAGCGCGCCGCTCGCTGCATCGCCATGGCGTGTTTGAGCCGCTCGCTCAGCACCTGATAGTCGCCGGGCTCGCTCTCGGCGGCCTCGCGGTGCACCTCGAGCTCGACCAGATTCTCGATGTTGCGCTCGGCGCGGATGCGGTGGTACTGCCGCATCACCACGACCAGCAGCCAAAGCGCGGTGACCAGCGCCATGGCGATGAAGATGAGCTCGCGCTCCTGGGTCACCAGCGGCAGTAGCAGCACGCAAAGTGCCAGCCCCAGCAGCCAGAGTACGATCGAGAGCGGCCAGAAGCCTTTGAGCGAGCGCAGGAATCGCAGAAAACGCATGGTCACCTCGCCCCTCAACCCTGGCTATCGAACAGCTGACGAATCTGCTCGATCAGCGCGTCGGTCTCACTGCCCAGCCACCAGCGCAGGCCACCATAGACCAGCAGGCAGACCACCACGATGATCAGCAGGTAGACCCACAGCGGGATCTCGTAGCGCAGCAGCTGGCCGACCTGATCCGGCAGCTTCCAGCTCTCGCGACCGTCGATCTCACGCTTGCGGTAGCGCGCGATGTCCTGGCCCAGGGTATTGGCGATATAGCGCAGCTGATCGCGGTTCTCGAGGCTGTACTTGCCCTCGAACCCCAGCGCCAGACAGAGGTGATAGACCTCGAGCACGTCCAGGTTGCCACGCACGTCGCTGCGCAGGCTGTCGAGACGGTCGTAGAAGCCCTCCCCCGCCAGATGCACACCGAAGTAGCGGTACTGAAACGGATGCAGCTCGACGTGCTCGCGGATATTGCCCACACCACCCTTGAGCACGCTCTCGTCGAGGAAGGCACACAGCGCGTACTGGGCATCCTTCACCGCTTCGGCGCTGTAGTTCTCGGCCCGCGCCTTCTCCTCGAACTCGCGCAGCCACTGGTCCACCCGCTCGAGGAAGCGCTCGACGCTCTCGGCCTGCTGGCCACGACGCACCATCAGCACCATGGAGATGAAGTCGCGCGACAGCGTCTTGAGCGTGCGCGGCTCGGCGATATCGGAAGGGTGAGCAAGGGCTTCGGTCATTTCATCACCGCCATCAATTCGATACTGAGGTTCTTGAATCCGCTGGGTACGTAGAAGGCGATCGCCTGGGCTTCCATCATCCGCTCATACACCGCGCCGTGGGGCTCGAGGGCGAAGTAGTGGTTGTCCAGGCGCACCGGAATGGCGCTGGGCAGGCGCGCGGCATGAGTCAGGGTGCCGCCGGGCATGGCGGTGTTGACCACCACCTCGATATCCTCCGGCGAGCCCACCTTGAACGCCCGCGGCACCAGTTCGAGGATCTGGGAGCCGGGCATGTCGGCGTGAACGCAGATATAGAAGTCCGCTTCCTTGAGGCGCGCATCGTTGAGCCGCCCCACGTAGTAGGAGGGGCGCGTCTGTTCGAGCGGAATCGGGATGTACTGGTTGGGCACCACGATCTCGAGCAGCTCGCGCACCACCTTTTCCAGACCCAGCAGCGCCGGCGCCGGGTCGCGGTGGTCGTACTCGGGGATGTCGGCCAGCCGGTGCGACATCGAGAAGGTCATCAGGCCGGCCGCCAGCTCGGCGAGGAAGCGATAGAGCGTCTCCGGGTGCAGCCGCGGATGGTTCAGCATATGCGCCAGCTGCGGATAGGCGCGATTGATGGTGTAGAGCAGCCAGAACAGGGTGACATCGCTGGAGCCGAACTCGGCGACCTGATCCGCGCGCTCGCGCCGGCGTCCGGAGAGCGCCTCGCTGCGCGCCTGCAGCATGCCGATCAAGCGGTTGGCGATCTCCAGCGGCAGCGACACCGCATCGAGATGCAGCGCCGGGGGCATGAACTGCTCGCTGTCGAGACTGAAGCCGCCAGCGGCATTGCGCTTGAGCAGCGCGATCGGGCAGTGGGTGAAGCCATCCAGGCTGTCACCCTCCATCAGCAGAGTGGCATTGAGTTCGAGCGTGCCCAGCTCGTTCTCCAGCGACCCTTCGTTCAGATCGGGCAGGGTCTCGAAGCGCTGCACGAAACGGCGCCCGCCGTGACGCGCCGCGTCCTGGTCGAGGTAGCTCGGCGACCACGGCTCCAGCGTGCGCAGGGCAGCGTAGATCTTCACCTCGCCATTGCGGGCCAGCTCGTCGAGACTGCGCCCCGGCGGCAGTGGGTCATGCTGCGGTGCGTCGAACAGGGTGCCGTCCGGAAACACCAGCTTGAGCCGGGTCAGGCGCAGCATGCCTTGATCGAGCGCGCCAATGTCGACCTCAAGCGCCTGCACGCCCCACTGGAACGGATGCTGGCTGTGGCGTGACTCGGCCAGCTGACGCTGGTGGAACTCATCCTGATACTGAAAATGCTGGGGCAGGAGGAACATGCCCTCCGACCACATGATGCGATTGTGTTTACTCACGTCCCTGTCCCGAACCCTGATTGCTGTCGTCATCGCGGCGCCGAGAGGTAGCGCTGGCGCCGCGGGTCTCAGTCGCCAAGCAGATCATGACCGCGATCGACCTCGATCCGGTCATCGACCAGATGCAGGCGGACCCCTTCGGAGGCGCTCAAGAGGCCATCGTTGCGCAGCTCGTTGGCGTCGAAGATCACGTGCCAGTCGTCGCTGACGGTGTTGCGGAAGAATGCCGCCACGCCGACGAATTGAGTGCTGGGGTCCAACGCGGCGGTATCGACCTTCTGTGTACCGGGGAGCAGCGTCAGCTCGCGCTGCGACACCAGGCTGTTGCCCAGCACGCCGCGGGCGTTGGCCCACAGCTGGCGTGGTGAAGCGGTGGCGAACGGCGCACGCTCGGTCAACTGATAGATCCGCACGACCACGGAGAGCGGCTCGCCGTCGACGTCGGGGTTGAGCGCGCTGTCGCTGTCGATAGTGACGCGCACCCGCTCGCTGTTGCCGAACAGATCGCCGGCCCAGGTATCGTCGAAGCGCTTGCCGACCCGATCGGCCACGCCGCACCCCGCCAGCAGCACCGCCAGCCATCCCACCAGGAGAAACGCGCTCACGCGGCGCAGCGTTACCCTCATCGACTTCTCGCTCCATTCTTCTTTTAGGCAATCCCCGGGGCATTGAATGCGCTGCCCGAGGCCGAACTCAACCCGTGCAATGGCCGCGCAGCAACGTTCAGCGAGAGCGTGCTTCAAACGTTCAGCGGAAACGACCCTATATAGCACTGCGCCGATTACCGGCGCAGAACTAAGAAAACTTAGACTTCTCTCAGACAGTGACCACCTTAACAGATTTAGTCGCTATAATAGGGCACAAGTTTAACAAACGCTTACCCATTAACATTAATTTACACAAAGGCCGACCAAGACACATGCGAGTATCGAAGCTGAAACGTCTCTCGGTTGTCGGATGCCTGGCGCTGAGTGCCTGCGCCAGCGGTCCGCAAACAGCGGTCGATTATGTCAAAGTGACCGAGCGCTTCACCGGCACCCTGCCCTGCCAGGACTGCAGTGGCGTCGACACCGACCTGATCCTCAAGCGCGACCCGATCACCGGCGCCCCGGCGGGATTCTACCTGCACGAGATCCGGATCGATGCGCCCGGGGGTGAGCGAGTCAACACCGCTTGGGGGAAATGGTCACTACATCGCGACGTTAACGACTTCCACCGCCAGCTCTACGCGCTCCAGCCCGAGGTCGGTCAGACGCGGATCTTCCAGCCGGTGGACGACACGGCACTCGAACCGTTGGACGCTCAGGGCACCCCGGTGCACGACAGCGAAGGCGAGCCGGCACGTCTCGAACGCGTCACGCCAGACCTGACGCCGGCCAATAGCGCCGCTGACGATTAGGTCTCAGAACGTGCTACAGTGCAACGATAAGTTTGATTACATCACGTTGTAAGAGATCTCTTACAAGATGCATGGCGGATCGCTGTAAAAGACCGTCAGTACATTCCGATACACGCATATAGCGTTTTCTGGCATCCTCGCAAGTTGACGTATGCCGGGCGCCGAGTGCATTAACGAATGTGCCTAACCGACGTGATAATGGATGACGCCGGGGTACTCCCGAGCAACGCTCGAGCCGTTCCAGGAATCGATCATGACGCAGTCTTTCGATGTCGATAGTTTCATCCGCTCGCGCAAACAGACGCGCGCGGTTTCCGATCTGCTCAAGGCGCAGGCATCGGACTATCTGGCCACGCTCTCTCCGCTGGTTCGTCCGCAGCCGCTGTTCGGCGAGTATCTGCAGGGCGCACCGCGCGGCAGCGGTCGCGAGACCCAGCATCACTTCAAGGAGTTCCGCACGCTGTTCGACAAGCATGCCGGCGCGCGACCCTTCAATCTGATGAACGAGCTCGAAGTGCCGCTCAACATCATCAACTCGACCCCGGAGCTCTATCCGCTCGAGTATGACCACACCCTGGACAACGGTACGCGGGTGCGCGTCACCAGCCCGACCCGCTGGGTGGTGGGCTACAGCTCGTTCGAGCTCAGCCGCTTTCGCCAGGTGGTCGGCGACCCCAACCGCAGCGGCTCCGAGCTGCACCGTTTCGTGGTGCACTACCTGATGCTGTTCCACTGTTTCAGCCGTGCCGGTGGCCTGGGGCGGCTGTTCAAGGGGCTGCGCTTTCCGGTGGGGTTCCAGTGCCTGGACGATTTCGGTGACCTGCCCTTCTGCGTCATCAGCTCGCCGGTGTCGTCGACGCTGCCGAGCGACCCGGTGATTCGTCACAGCACCGAGATCTCGGGCAGCCGCAGCTTCGAGGAGCTGATCTCCGACGCCGAGATCGAGGCGATGCGCGACGGTCTGCGCGAGCAGCTCACCGAGGCGCTGGCGGCCGCCAGCGCAGAGTGATCGGCGCCGCCGTCGATCTCGCCGAGACGGCACTGCCAAAACACGACATCGCCTGAACGACATCGACTGAACGACATCGCCACCAAGACATTCGTCACCCGGACACTCGACATCTCAACAAGAGGACGACCTCATGGCCAAGAACGAAAGTACCCAGCACAAACTCTCGCGTGTCAGAGCGCCCCGCGTACACCTCACCTACGACGTCGAGATCGGCGACAGCATCGAGAAGAAAGAGCTGCCGTTCGTGGTCGGGGTGATGGGCGACTACTCCGGCAACCCGCTCGAGCCGCTGCCGCGACTGAAGGATCGCAAGTTCGTCAATATCGACCGCGACAACTTCGACAGCGTGATGAAAGGGGTCAAGCCGCGCCTGAGCTACCGCGTCGACAACACCCTGGCCAATGACGGCTCGCAGCTGCCGGTCGAGCTCAACTTCAAGCGCATGGAAGATTTCGAGCCCCAGGAAGTGGTGCGTCAGGTGGAGCCGCTGCGCAAGCTGCTCGACGTGCGCAACAAGCTCGCCGATCTGCGCAACAAGATGGGCGGCAACGACAAGCTCGAAGAGCTGTTGATGGATGTGCTGCAGAACACCGAGAAGCTCAAGGCGCTGGGCGAAGAGCTCGGCCGCGAAGCCGCTGCCAAACCGCAGGACGAGAAGGAATAACAGGAGTCACTCATGGCCGAGAATCAGACCGACAACCAGCCCCAGAGCGAAACCCAGGAGGTCTTCGCTCCAGAGACTTCGCTGCTCGACAGCATCATCTCCGAGAGCCGCGTGGCACGTTCGGAGACCGAGCGTACCCGCACCCGTGACCTGATCGACGAGCTGGTGCATCAGGTGCTCGAGGGCGAGGTGACCCCGAGCAAGGATCTGATCGCGGTGCTGGATTCGCGCATCGCCGAGATCGACTCGCTGCTCTCCGACCAGCTCAACGAGATCATGCACGCCAGCGAGTTCCAGCAGCTGGAAGCCTCCTGGCGCGGGCTGAAGTACCTGACCGACCAGTCCGAGACCAGCACCAACATGAAGATCCACATGTTGAATGCGTCGAAGAAGGATCTGGTCAAGGATCTCAAGTCGGCGTCCGAGTTCGACCAGAGCGCGCTGTTCAAGAAGATCTACGAGGAGGAGTACGGCACCTTCGGTGGCGCCCCCTACGGCATGCTGATCGGTGACTACGAGTTCGGCCGTCACCCGCAGGACATGTACCTGCTGGAGCAGGTCTCGCACGTCGCCGCCGCGGCCCACGCCCCGTTCATCTCCTCGGCCTCGCCGGAGCTGTTCGGCTGGGACTCGTTCACCGACATGACCGGCCCGCGCGACCTGTCGAAGATCTTCGACACCGTCGAGTACGCCAAGTGGAAGTCGTTCCGCAATTCGGAAGATGCCCGCTACGTCGGCCTCACCCTGCCCCACGTGCTGGGTCGCCTGCCCTACGGGGAAGAGACCACCCCGGTGGAGGAGTTCAACTTCACCGAGAACGTCGACGGCCGCGACCACAACAAGTACTTGTGGATGAACGCCGCCTACACCATGGGCGCCCGCGTCACCGACGCCTTCTCCCAGTACGGCTGGTGCGTGGCGATCCGCGGGGTCGAAGGCGGCGGTCTGGTCGAGGACCTGCCGACCCACACCTTCCAGACCGACGACGGCGAGGTGGCGCTGAAGTGCCCCACCGAGATCTCGATCACCGACCGCCGCGAGAAGGAGCTCTCCGACCTCGGCTTCATTCCGCTGGTGCACTGCAAGGGCACCGACTACGCCGCTTTCTTCGGCACCCAGTCGGCCCAGCTGCCCAAGCAGTACAACACCGACGTCGCCAACGCCAACGCGCGCCTGTCGTCGCAGCTGCAGTACATCTTCGCCACCTCGCGCATCGCCCACTTCATGAAGGCGATCATGCGCGACAAGGTGGGCAGCTTCGCCTCGCGCCAGAACGTCGAGGACTACCTCAACGAGTGGCTGTCGCAGTACGTGCTGCTGGACGACAACGCCGGCCAGGAAGCCAAGGCCAAGTACCCGCTGCGTGAAGCGCGGGTCGAGGTCGCCGAGGTGCCGGGCAAGCCGGGCGCCTACAAGGCGGTCACCTTCCTGCGTCCGCACTACCAGCTCGACGAGCTGACCGCGTCGCTGCGCCTGGTCTCCGAGCTGCCGCAGTCGACTCGCGGCTCTTGAGTCCGAGCGGGGCGGCTCGCCGCCCCGACCTGCGCGTCAGTCGCGTCGCCGCTCCGGCGGCGGCGCGATCGACGTCATCCACCCGCCAAGGTCATTCACCCCCCTCAGGGAGCGTTCCGGCATGAGCGACACGATGCAGATGGTCCCGACGCTGCTCGACCGTCTACTCGACGACGAGCCGCAGCACACCACCGAAGCGCAGCCCGGGCACCGCTGCTCGGTGAGCGCTTACAAGGCCTCGGTGGTACGCGACCTGGAGCTTCTGGTGAATACCCGCCGCGAGCTGATCGCCGGCGAGCTGGATGCCTGGCCGGGGCTGCAGGGCACGCTGCTCGACTACGGCCTGCCTGACTTCATCAGCCGTGGCGTGCGCAGCACCGAAGACCGACGCCTGATCCAGCGCCAGCTCGAACGCACCATCGAGCACGGCGACAAGCGTTTCAGCAGCGTCCGCGTGGAGCTGCTCAACCAGGACACCCATGACCGCATCCTGCAGTTCCGCATCGAAGCCGTGCTGTCGTTGAGCGAAGCCAGCCAGCGCGTCGCCTTCGATGCCGTATTGCAAGTCAATACCCGCCAATACAAGGTGCAGAACCTGATCTAATGCTCGACGACCTGCTGCCCTACTACGAGAAGGAACTCTCGCACCTGCGTTTTCTGGGGCAAGAGTTCGCCACGCGCTATCCCAAGATCGCCTCCCGCCTGCTGCTGGAGGGGGATTACTGCGAAGATCCCCACGCCGAGCGCATGATCGAGTCGTTCGCGTTCCTGAGCGCGCGCGTGCACAAGAAGCTCGATGACGACTTCCCCGAGATCGTCGAGGCGTTTCTCGACGTGCTCTATCCGCACTATCTGCGGCCGACGCCGTCGCTGTCGATCGTCGAATTCGACCCCGGCCCCCAGACCTCGCTCACCGGGCGCTACCACTTGCCGCGGCATACCGCGCTGCACTCGCGCCCGGTAGAGGACGCCGTGTGCCGCTTCCGCACCTGTTACCCGGTCGATGTCTGGCCGGTGGCGCTGACTGGCGCCGAGCTGACCCGGCTGGAGCGCTCCTCGTTCAACGCCCACGGCAACGACCACGTGGCCAAGCTGAGCCTGAGCCTGGAGACACTGGGCAACACCGATTTCGGCAAGCTCGGCCTCGACCGCCTGCGGCTGTTCCTGGATGGCGAAGGCAGCCTGATGCATCCGCTCTACGAGATGCTGTTCAACAACGTCGCGCGGGTCTCGGTGAGCTTCGTCGAGGGCGGCCAGACCCGCGAGATCGGACTGCCCCCGGACGCCATCACCCCGGTCGGCTTCGGCCCGGACGAGGGGCTGATCGACTACTCCGAGCGCTCCTTCATCGGCTACCGCCTGCTGCACGAATACTTCACCTTCCCCGAGAAGTTCCTGTTCTTCGATCTCTCGGGGCTGGCGCGGCCGCTGGCCGACAAGCCGGTGACCCGGGTCCAGATTCATTTCCTGTTCCGCGACTACGACCAGCACGAGCGCCTGGCGCGTCTGGCCCAGACCCTGGGCCGGCACAACTTCCGCCTCGGCTGCACGCCGGTGGTCAACCTGTTCTCGCAGCAGGCCGAGCCGATCAAGCTGACCCACACCCGCCACGAGTACCCGGTAGTGCCCGACGTGCGCCACTCGCGCTCCACCGAGATCGTCTCGATCGACGAGGTGACCCGGGTGATCCGTACCGCGACACGCGATGAAGTCGCCCCCTGCCTGCCCTTCTTCGAACCTCGTGACAGCGAGAAGCAGGCGCGTCAGAGCTACTGGATCGCGCGCCGGGTCGGCGCGGAGAACGCCCGCGATCCGGGCACCGAGATGCGCCTGCGGGTGGTCGACCGCGAGCTGGAGCTGCTCGACGGCAGCAGCGACACCCTGAGCCTCAGGCTCACCTGCAGCAACCGCGATCTGCCCCAGCTGATGACCTTCGGCCACCCGCAGGGCGACTTCACCCTGGAGCGCGAGCAGGTGGTGCAGCAGATCCGCTGCCTGCGCAAGCCGACCTCGCCGGTACGCCCGCCCATGGGCAAAGGGGTGATCTGGCGGCTGGTTTCGCATCTCTCGCTCAATCATCTGTCGCTGGTCAGCGATGGCCGCGAGGCGCTGATGGAGCTGCTGTCGCTCTACAATTACCGCCAGGCCTCGGCGATCCGCAAGCAGATCAACGGGATCACCGCGATCGCGAGCGAACCGGTGATGACGCGCATCGGCCACCCGCGCCCGGCGTTCGTGCGCGGTACCGGCATCACCCTGGAGCTGGACGAGAGCCAGTTCACCGGTAGCGGTATCTATCTGTTCGGCAAGGTGCTGGATCACTTTTTCGGTCAGTACTGCAGCCTCAACAGCTTCACCCAACTCACGCTGCGCTCACGCCAGCGCGAACAGCGAGTCGTCCAATGGCCGCCGAGAACCGGTACTCAGCCCCTGGTCTGATCGACCAGGCGCGCGCGGAGCCCTGGCGTTTCGGGTTCTTCCAGCTCGTGCGTCTGCTGCGCCTGCACTACAGCCGCACCGGACGCATCGACCCCGAGAACCGGCCGCATCAGGACCCGCTGCGCTTTCGCTCGCTGCTCTCGCTCAATTTCCCCCCCAGCGAGATCAGCGATCTGTCGTTCGAGAACGCCAAGCTGCGCTCGGCAAGCGGCGAGCCGCTGAGTGAGATCCAGATCACCTTCATGGGGCTGGTCGGCCCCTCCGGCGTGCTGCCAAGGCCGTACACCGAGCTGCTGATCAATCGCCACATGGAGAAGCGCGACGACGCCGCCCACGCCTTCATGGACTTCTTCTCCCACCGCATGACGGCGCTGTTCTACGAGGCGTGGCAGAAGTACCGCTTCCATATCGAGTACGAGCGCAAGGGCAGCGCCGATTTCGAGAACTGGCTTTTGCATCTGGTCGGCTTCACCCCGACCACCCAGACGCAGGTGCTCGACCGCCCGGAGCAGACGGGCACCCTGCGCCGCGAGCTGTTCAGCTGGTTCTCGGGCCTGTGGAGCCAGCGCCCGCGCAACGTCGGCAACCTGCAGTCGATCCTGACCTACACCTTCGGCCAGCCGTGCCAGGTAGTGCCCTTCAGCGGGCGCTGGATTCGTCTCGCCCCCGATCAGTACACCCGTCTGGGCCAGGCCAACGCGCGCCTCGGCCAGAGTGCCGTGGCAGGCACCCGGGTGCGCGACTACCAGTCCACGTTTCGCGTGCGCTTCGGCCCCCTCGACCTGGACGCCTACCGTGAGCTGCTGCCGGGCACCGAGCGTCACCGCCAGCTGGTCAAGCTGCTGCGCTTCTATGCCGGCATCGAACTCGACTTCGAGATCGAGCTGATCCTCGACAAGCACCAGATACCGTCGCCCCAGATAGGCCAGGGCAGCGCCCTGGCGCTGGGTCGGCTGGGCTGGCTCAAGCCGCCGGAGCGGCCAGCCAGCGCCCATGGACATGCACTCTTCGCAATCACCTACGATGGAGCCACGGCGTGAGTCTCAAATCCCTCTTCGACAAGCTCAACGATCCCTGCCGCGAGGCCACCGAGGGCGCCGCGGCGCTGTGCCTGGCCGAGCGCCAGTACGACGTGGACATCGAACACCTGCTGCTCAAGCTGCTCGACAGTGACGACAACGACGTGCTGCGTATCGCACGCCACTACGATGTCGCCCTCGACCGCCTGGCGAGCCAGCTCGAGGAGACGGTCGCCACCTTCAAGACCGGCAACACGCGCACGCCGGCACTCTCGCCGCGGATCACCCGTCTGATCGAGCGCGCCTGGGTGATCGCCTCGATCGACCACGGCGAAGCCCAGATCCGCAGCGGCTACCTGCTGCTGGCGCTGCTCAAGGATGACGAGCTGCGCCGGGTGATCGTCGACGGTGCGCGCGAGCTGGAACGCATCCAGGTCGACGACCTGCAGGCGCACCTCAGCGACCTGATCGGCGGCAGCAGTGAAGATCAGCACGTGCGCGAGCTCGGCGAGGCGAACGCCGCCGCCGGCCCTGCGGCCAATGCCGCCGGCGGCGAAGGCGAGAAGCGCGGCAAGTCGAAGACCCCGGCCCTCGACCAGTACACCATCGATCTGACCGGCAATGCCCGCGCCGGGCGTATCGATCCGGTACTGGGGCGCGAGGAGGAGGTGCGCCAGATGGTCGACATCCTCACCCGGCGGCGCCAGAACAACCCGATCCTCACCGGCGAGGCCGGGGTAGGCAAGACCGCCGTGGTCGAGGGCCTGGCCCTGCGCATCGTCAACGGCGACGTGCCGCCGCCGCTCGCCCAGGTCGAGCTGCGTACCCTCGACCTGGGCCTGCTGCAGGCCGGCGCCGGGGTCAAGGGGGAGTTCGAGAACCGGCTCAAGAACGTGATCGAGGAGACCAAGCGCAGCCTGCACCCGATCATCCTGTTCATCGACGAGGCCCACACCCTGATCGGCAGCGGCGGTCAGGCCGGCCAGGGCGATGCCGCCAACCTGCTCAAGCCGGCCCTGGCCCGCGGTGAGCTGCGTACCATCGCCGCCACCACCTGGGCCGAGTACAAGAAGTACTTCGAAAAGGATGCCGCTCTGGCGCGGCGCTTCCAGGTGGTCAAGATCGAGGAGCCCGCCGAGCCGGTGGCGATTGCCATGCTGCGCGGCCTCAATCAGCGCATGCAGGACCACCACAAGGTCAGCATCCTCGATGATGCCATCGTCCAGGCGGTGCGCCTCTCCCACCGCTACATCACCGGGCGCCAGCTGCCGGACAAGGCGGTCAGCGTGCTCGATACCGCCTGCGCCCGGGTCGCGCTGGCCCAATCCTCGCAGCCGGCGGCGCTGGAGGACGCCCACCGCCGGGTCGACAACCTGGAGAGCGAGATCGCGATCCTCGAGCGCGAGCAGCGTGAAGGCAGCGACCATGCCGAGACGCTCGCCGCCCTGGGCGAGCGCCTGGAAGCGACCCGCGCCGAGATCGCCGATCTCGATGCGCGCTGGTCGCGGGAGCAGGAGATCGTGACCCGGCTCAAGGCGCTGGAAACCGAGCGCAGCGCGGTCGAGGCGGGTGAACAGGCCGGCGACGTCGATGCCCTGAGCCGCCAGGTCGGCGACACCCGCCGCGAGCTGGCCGAGGTCCAGGGCGAGCACGCGCTGGTGCATGGCCATGTCGACGGCAACGTGATCGGCGAAGTGATCTCCAACTGGACCGGCATTCCGCTGGGCAAGATGCTACGCGACGAGATCACCACCGTACGCGAGCTGCCCCAGCTGCTCGGCGAGCGCGTGCTGGGTCAGGATCACGCCCTGGCCGAGATCGGCAAGCGCATCGCCATTTCGCGGGCGCGGATGGAGGACCCCAACAAGCCGATCGGGGTCTTCCTGCTGCTCGGCCCCAGCGGGGTGGGCAAGACCGAGACCGCGCTGTCGCTGGCCGATGTGCTCTACGGCGGCGAGCGCAACGTCATCACCATCAACATGTCGGAGTACCAGGAGGCGCACACCGTCTCCAGCCTCAAGGGCTCGCCGCCGGGCTATGTCGGCTATGGCGAGGGCGGCGTGCTGACCGAGGCGGTGCGGCGCAAGCCCTACAGCGTGGTCCTCCTGGACGAAGTGGAGAAGGCCCACCCGGACGTGCTGGAGCTGTTCTTCCAGGTGTTCGACAAGGGCGTGCTCGACGACGGCGAAGGACGCGAGATCAACTTCCGCAACACCGTGATCCTGCTCACCTCCAACGTCGGCACCGACGACATCATGCGCCAGTGCCTCGGCGCGGACGAGCTGCCGGCACCGGAGGCGATCGTCGAGAGCCTGCGCGATCAGCTCAACGCGGTTTTCAAGCCGGCCTTCCTCGGGCGTCTCAACATCATCCCCTACTACCCGGTGCAGAAAGAGATCCTCAACAACATCGTGCGGCTCAAGCTCGAGCGCATCAAACAGCGCTTCGAGTACAACCACCGGGCCCGCTTCGACTACGACCCGGCGATCGTCGACGCCGTCGCCGCCCGCTGCACCGACAGCGACAGCGGCGCGCGCAACATCGACAACATCCTCTCCGGCAGCCTGATGCCGACCATCGCCGCCCAGGTGCTCGACCGCATGGCCGCGGGCGAGCCGATCGAGCGGCTGGCGATCAGCCTCGACGACCAGGGCGAGTTCGCCTACGACCTGAGCTGACTCGCCACCGCCGCCCGGAAGGCCCTATATTTCCGGGCGGCGGCTCTCATCGCTGCCGCCTCCTCACCCAGCATGTCAAACGCAGCCGATGGGTAATCCCACCTGTAAGGGTTTGCTGCCGCCGCGCCAGGCGCTAGGCTGCAGTCGCCACCGAGTGTCTCGCCCGAGCGAATGCCGGGCTCCCCAAGGAGAACGCGATGTCCGACGATGTCGGCCCCCGACTGCGCAGCCTGCGCAACCTGCGCGGCATTTCCCAACGCGAGCTGGCCAAGCGCTGCGGCGTCACCCACTCCAGCCTGTCGCTGATCGAGCAGGGCAAGGTCAGCCCCTCGGTGAGCTCGTTGAAGAAGATCCTCGACGCCATCCCGATCAGCGTCGGCGACTTCTTCACCTTCGAGCTGGAGAGTCGCGATCAGGTCTTCTACAGCGTCGACGAGCTGCCCAACGTCGCCACCAACGCGGTGATCTACCGCCTGGTCGGCGCCAATCGCGAGCATCGCGCTCTCTCCTTCATGATCGAGACCTATCCGCCCGGCGCCGATACCGGACGCGAGATGATTGCCCACCGCGGCGAGGAGGCCGGCGTGGTGCTGGAGGGGCGGATCGAGATCACCATCGGCGCCCAGGTACGCGAGCTCTGCCCCGGTGACGCCTACTACTTCGATACCCACGTGCCCCATCGCTTTCGCAACGCCAGCGACGAGCCGTGCAGGCTGGTGAGTTGCTGTACCCCTGCGAGCCAGTTCTAGCCCCGAGTCACGAGCCCGACCAAAGTCGTATTCGGCAAAACCGAACGCCCCCGTCCGCAATGCCAGATTCTCGTCGCCGGCGGGAGACGACATGCTGAGCCCACTCACTCCTCTGGTGCGTGGACCCTCTCATGTCGACAGACCCACTGGCTCCCTGGCTCGAGCGCCGCGAACAGTGCCGGGATCGCCTCGATAGCGCCCTGGTCGCGCGCCTCGCGGCCACCCTCGGCGCTCCCTGCCCCGCCGATCAAGCTGCGCTGCCGCCGCTGTGGCACTGGGCCTTCTTTCAACTACCGACACCGCCGGAGGGCATCGGCGCAGACGGCCACCCGACCCGCGGCGGCTTCCTGCCGCCGGCCGAGGGCCGCCAGCGCATGTGGGCCGGCGGCGAACTCGAGTTTCTCAGCCCCCTGCGGGTGGCCTGTGATGCCGAGCGCCACTCACGGGTGGCATCGATCGAGGAGAAGTCCGGGCGCAGCGGCTCGCTGCTGTTCGTCGCGGTCGAGCACGAATACCACCAGGCGGGCAGCGTGGCGATCCGCGAGACCCAGCGGATCGTCTATCGCCAGCCCAGCGCCCCCAAGCTGGCGCTGGAGGAGCCGATGCCGCCAGCGGACTGGTCACGGACCGTTCAGCCCGATCCGGTACTGCTGTTCCGCTACTCCGCGGCCACCTTCAACGGCCACCGCATCCACTACGACTGGCCCTACGCCACCGCCACCGAGGGTTACCCCGGTCTGGTGGTCCACGGCCCGCTGATCGCCACCCTGCTGCTGCACGCCTTCAGCCAGGTCCACCCCGAGGCGACACCGCGCCGCCTGCGCTATCGCGGCCTGCGCCCGCTGTTCGCCGACCGCCCCTTCGAGGTCGGCGGCCGACTCGTCGGTGCCGGCCAGGCCGAGCTGAGCGCCGGCAATACCGACGGCCCGGCCCAGCGCGCCACGCTCGAATTCGACACCCCTGCCGACCCGGAGGCCGTACGCCCATGATGTCACCCATCGACCACGACGCCCTGGAAGCCATTCGCGATGGCGTGCGCAGCCTGTGCAAGCCCTATGGCGGCGACTACTGGCGTGCCATCGATGCAAGCCAAGGGTTTCCCGAGCAGTTCGTCGACGAGCTGACCCGCGCCGGCTGGCTGGCCGCCATGATCCCCGAAGCCTATGGCGGCTCCGGCCTGGGCCTGGCGGAAGCCAGCGTGATTCTGGAAGAGGTCAATCGCTGCGGCGGAAATGCCGGCTTCGTGCACGGCCAGATGTACAACATGGCGACCCTGCTCAAGCACGGCAGCGAGGCGCAGAAAGCGGCGATTCTGCCACGCCTGGCCAGCGGCGAGCTGCGCCTGCAGTCGATGGGCGTCACCGAGCCGAGCACCGGCACTGACACCACCAAGATCAAGACCACCGCGGTCAAACGCGGCGACCGCTACGTGGTCAACGGCCAGAAGGTGTGGATCTCGCGGGTCCAGCACTCCGATCTGATGATTCTGCTGGCGCGTACCACGCCGCTCGCCGAGGTCCAGCGCAAGGCCGATGGGATGTCGATCTTCCTGGTCGACCTGCATCAGGCGATCGGTCAGGGTATGCGCGTGCAGCCGATCGACAATATGGTGGGCCACGAGACCAACGAGCTGTTCTTCGACGACCTCGAACTGCCCGTCGACACCCTGATCGGTGAAGAGGGCAAGGGCTTTCGCTATATCCTCGACGGGCTCAATGCCGAACGTACCCTGATCGCCGCGGAGTGCATTGGCGATGGCCGCTGGTTCATCGACAAGGCCAGCCGCTACGCCGGCGAGCGGGTCGTGTTCGATCGCCCCATCGGCCAGAACCAGGGGGTGCAGTTCCCCATCGCCGAGGCCCACATCGAGGTCGAGGCCGCCGATCTGATGCGCTGGCAGGCGTGCCAGGCGTTCGATACCGGCCTGCCCGCCGGCGCCAGCGCCAATATGGCCAAGTACCTGGCGGCCAAAGCGTCGTGGGAGGCGGCCAACGTCTGCCTGCAGACCCACGGTGGTTTCGGCTTCGCCACCGAGTACGACATCGAGCGCAAGTTCCGCGAGACACGGCTCTATCAGGTCGCGCCGATCTCCACCAATCTGATTCTTTCCTACGTCGCCGAGCACCAGCTGGGGCTGCCGCGCTCGTTCTGATGCCGCGGCTCGCATCGATCCCGCTATCCCGCATCAGCCATCCGCTATCGGAGACCGCCATGACCCAAGCCCCGCGCCCGCTCGACGGCATCACCGTGCTGAGTCTGGAACACGCCATCGCCGCGCCCTTCTGCACCCGCCAGCTCGCCGACCAGGGCGCCCGGGTGATCAAGATCGAGCGCCCCGCCGTGGGTGACTTCGCCCGCGGCTACGACACCCGTGTCGCCGGGCTCTCGTCACACTTTGTGTGGACCAACCGCGGCAAGGAGAGCCTGGCGCTCGACCTCAAGCAAGCCGCGGCGCAGCCGATTCTCGATGCCCTGCTGGCCGAGACCGACGTGCTGGTGCAGAACCTGGCGCCGGGGGCGGCGGCGCGCATGGGGCTCGACTTCGACACCCTGCATACGCGCTACCCGGGGCTGATCGTGTGCGATATCTCCGGCTACGGCGAAGGCGGGCCCTACGCCAGCAAGAAAGCCTACGATCTGCTGATTCAGAGCGAGGCGGGCTTTCTCTCGGTGACCGGGGGGCCGGCGCCGGACGCGCTGGCCAAGGCGGGCTGCTCGGTGGCCGACATCGCCGCCGGCATGTACGCCTACACCAGCATTCTCAACGCCCTGCTGCTGCGCGGGCGCAGCGGCGAGGGCTCGCGGATCGAGGTCTCGATGCTCGAGAGCCTGGTCGAGTGGATGGGCTATCCGCTCTACTACGCCTACGACGGTGCCCCACCGCCGCCCCGGGCCGGCGCTTCCCATTCGACCATCTATCCCTACGGTCCCTTTCCCGCCGGCGACGGCGGCACGGTGATGCTGGGGCTGCAGAACGAGCGCGAGTGGCAACTGTTCTGCGACCAGGTGCTATGCCGCCCCGAGCTGGCCACGGATGCGCGCTTCGACGCCAATGCCAGGCGCTCGCAGCACCGCGAGGCCCTGCGCACGATCATCGAGGCGGTGTTCGCCGAGCTGAGCGCGGCCGAAGTGATCGCACGTCTGGATGCGGCGCAGATCGCCAACGCCCACGTCAACGACATGGCCGGCGTGTGGCAGCATCCCCAGCTCGCCGCCCGCAACGCCTGGCGCGAGGTGCCAAGCCCCAGCGGCCCGCTGCCGGCGCTGCTGCCACCGGGGCGCAACAGCGCCTACACTGCACGCATGGCGGCAGTTCCGGCGCTGGGCGAGCACACCGACACCATCCTCGCCGGGCTCGGCTACGATGCCGAGACGCTGGCGATGCTGCGCGAACGCGGTACGATCTGAGTGCACCTCGAGCCTACGCGATTTTGATTCATTCCCCTTGCCGGAGACACCGATGCCCTCTCGCCCTGATGCCGACCCGCGCTCCCGACCCGGCCTGCGCTCGGCGCTGTTCGTGCCCGCCAATCGCCCGGAGCGCATTCCCAAGGCACTGGCGAGCGGCGCTGACGCTGTGATCGTCGATCTCGAGGATGCTGTCGCCGGTGCCGCCAAGGCGGACGCGCGCCGCGCTCTGCGCGAGGCGCTGGCGGCGCTGCCGCAAGCGCGCGTATGGGTGCGCGTCAACGCCCCGGAGAGCGCCGACTTCGCCGCCGACCTGGCGCTGTGTGGCGACCTCCCGGGCATCGTCGGACTGGTGATCCCCAAGGCCGAGACCCCCGAATCGCTCATCCAGGCGGCCAGCCTCGGGCAGCCTCTGCTCCCGCTGATCGAGAGCGCGGCGGGGCTGGCGGCACTCGCCGCGCTGAGCCGGGTGGCAGGTGTCGAACGGCTCAGCTTCGGCGCCCTGGACCTGAGCGTCGACCTGGGCAGCGAGCCGGACACCGAGGGCGGCGAGATGTTGCTCGACCAGACCCGCTACCAGCTCGTGCTCCACTCGCGCCTGGCCGGGCTGGCGCCACCGCTGGAGACGGTGCTGCCGGCGTTCGGCGATCCGGCACGCGTCGAGCGGGTCGCCCGCCGTGCCGCGGGCATGGGCTTCGGCGGCATGCTGTGCATTCATCCGGCGCAGATCGCTCCAGTCCATCGCGGGCTGGCGCCGTCTCCGGACACCCTCGACTGGGCACGGCGGGTGATGACGGCAGCGGCCCAGGGCGACGACGCCGCCCAGGTCGACGGCGCCATGATCGACGCCCCGGTGGTGGAGCGCGCCCGGCGGCTGCTGGCCCGCGCCGCCGAGCACGGCTGACGGCGCAGAACCACGGAAGATAGTGCAGCGCAAGCGGGCCACGGAAGTGAACGGAGAGAGGCGGCTGACTCACCCTCAGACGCGCTCTCTCCACCGGTGACAGCGCGTTAACTTGTGTCAACCGCCCATCTTTTCCCTGAGCGACCTCGAACGTCACCCCAATCTCTGCTGTGTGACGATCGCGGCCTTTTTTGCCCGCCCTGTCACCGCGCCGATCACCCGACACGATCTCCGTCATTCATGCAAATGATTGTATTTATTTGATTTTCACCAGACGAGGCGAGAAATGAGCGCGCGACCGGCTCCATCATTTTCTACTTTTTAAACTTATTAAACCAAAAATAAACTTTCTAAATCACGCGCTTGTTTACTTTCTTTTCCACCAAAGATTGATATACGCAGATACAAATCACTGCGCATAATTCACGGGCATCGCCGTCGAGATGCCGGCCCGGCTTCGGCGCAGCGCGACACACAACAATCCAGGAGTGACAAGTGCCATGTCTCTGATCAATCGAAAAACACTGGCAGGCGCCATCGGCTTCGCCATTCTGCTGGGCGGTGCCACCGGCGCCCAGGCCCAGGACCCCATCGTGATCAAGTTCTCCCACGTGGTCGCCAACGACACGCCCAAGGGTGAAGGCGCCCAGCTGCTGCAGAAACTGGTCCAGGAGCGCCTGGGCGACAAGGTCAAGATCGAGGTTTACCCCAACTCTTCGCTCTACGACGACACCAAGGGCCTCAACGCGCTGCTCACCGGCGACGTCCAGCTGCTCGCCCCCTCCATGGCCAAGCTCGGCGAATACAGCCCCAGCGTCCAGCTGATGGACCTGCCGTTTCTGTTCGATGACATGAATGCGGTCACCCGTTTCGAACAGGGCCCGGGCGGCAAGCAGATTCTCGAATCGATGCAGGACCACGACATCCTGGGTCTGGCCTACTGGCACAACGGCATGCGCCAGCTGACCGCCGACAAGCCGCTGATCGAACCGCGCGACGCCCGCGGCCTGAAGCTGCGCGTCGAGCCCTCCGACGTGCTCGCCGCACAGATCAAGGAGCTCCACGCGATTCCGCGCAAGATGGCCTTCGGTGAGGTCTACCAGGGCATGCAGACCGGCGTCATCGACGGTCAGGGCGGCAACACCTGGTCCAACATCTACACCCAGAAGTGGAACGAAGTGCAGAGCGACATGACCGAGTCCAACAACGGCGTGCTCGACTACATGCTGATCACCAACGCCAAGTTTTGGAACGGCCTGCCCGACGACGTGCGCACCACGCTGAACGAGATCATCGCCGAAGTGACCACCTCGGTGAACGAGAAGGCCGACCAGCTCAACGAAGAGGCCAAGCAGAGCATCGCCAAGAGCGGCACCACCAAGATCCACGAGCTCAGCCCGGAGCAGGTCAAGGCCTGGCGCGACGCCATGGCACCGGTGATCGACGAGTTCCGCGACGAGATCGGCAGCGACCTGATCGACGCGGCACAGCAGTCCAACAACGCCAACTGAGCGCCGATTCCCCATGCTCCTACGCATCTGGAATTCACTCGAGGAGGGCCTGGTGGCCCTCCTGCTGGCGGTGATGACCCTGCTCACCTTCTTCTACGTGGTCGTCACCAACCTCTATAACGTCTTCTACGACCTCGGCGATGCCTACCCGGCGCTGGAGACGCCGGCCTTCGCCGTGGGCGACTGGCTGCTGGGCATCGGCCAGGAGATGACCTGGAGCCTGGCGATGACCACCACCATCTTCGCCTGGCTGATCTTCCTGGGCATCGCCTACGGCGTGCGCGTCGGCGCCCACATCGGCGTCGATCTGCTGGTGCGCCTGCTGCCCCGGCCCTGGCAGCGCGTCTGCGGCGTGCTCAGCTGCCTGATCTTCATGGCCTACGCCGGCCTGCTGATGGTGTCGAGCGCACAGTGGGTCGACTCGCTGCAAGTCACCGGCATCGGCGCCGAGGATCTGGGCATGTTCGGACTCAAGGAGTGGCACGTGGCGCTGATCGAGCCGCTCGGTTTCGGTCTGATCATCGCGCGGCTGATCGAAGTACTGGTGCGCATCCTGCGTGGCCAGCAGCTGGGGCTCGAGCAGAGCAGCGAAGTCAGCGACGCGCTGGCGCTGGCTCAGGAATCCGACGCGGACAGCGACACCCGGAGAACCAAGCCGTGACTATCGCCTTTCTGTTCATCTCCCTGTTCGTCTTCATGTTCATCGGCGTGCCGATCGCGGTCTCCCTGGGGCTGTCGAGCGCGCTGACGATTCTGCTGTTCAGCCAGGACTCGCTGCAGTCGCTGGCGATCAAGCTGTTCGCCACCGCGGATCACTACACCCTGCTGGCGATCCCGTTCTTCCTGCTCTCCGGGGCCTTCATGACCAGCGGCGGTGTAGCCCGGCGGCTGATCGACTTCGCCAACGCCAGCGTCGGCCACTTGCGCGGCGGCCTGCCGATCGCCTCGGTGCTGGCGTGCGTGCTGTTCGCCGCCCTCTCCGGCTCCTCCCCCGCCACCGTGGCGGCGGTGGGCTCGATCGTGATCGCGGGCATGGTGCGCTCCGGCTATACCCGCAGCTTCGCTACCGGCATCGTCTGTAACGCCGGTACCCTGGGTATCCTGATCCCGCCGTCGATCGTCATGGTGGTCTACGCCGCCGCGACCTCGACCTCGGTGGGCAAGCTGTTCATGGCTGGCGTGGTGCCCGGGCTGCTGCTGGGCTTTCTGCTGATGCTGGCAATCTATGTCATCGCGCGGATCAAGAAGATGCCGGCCCAGCCCCGGGTCAGCGTGAGCGAATGGCTGCGTGCCGCGCGCAAGTCGCTGTGGGGCCTGCTGCTGATCGTGGTGATTCTCGGCGGGATCTACTCGGGCATCTTCACCCCGACCGAGGCTGCCGCGGTGGCCGCCGTCTATGCCGCCTTCGTCTCGCTGGTGATCTATCGCGACATCGGCATCCGCGAGTGTCCGCGGGTGATCCTCGACGCCGCGCGCCTGAGTATCGTGCTGATGTTCATCATCGCCAACGCGATGCTGTTCGCCCACGTGCTGACCACCGAGCAGATCCCCCAGACCATCACCCAGTGGGTGGTCGAACAGGGCTTCTCGCCGATCACCTTCCTGCTGGTGCTCAACGTGGTGCTGCTGATCGCCGGCAGCTTCATGGAGCCCTCGGCGATCATTCTGATCCTGGCGCCCATCCTGTTCCCGATCGCCATGCAACTGGGGATCGACCCGATCCATCTGGGCGTGATCATGGTGGTCAACATGGAGATCGGCATGCTGACGCCGCCTACCGGGCTCAACCTGTTCGTCGCCTCGGCGGTGACCGGACAGCCGCTGACCACGGTGATCCGCGCGTCGGCGCCGTGGCTGATCCTGCTGGTGTCGTTCCTGTTGCTGATCACCTACGTGCCGTTCATCTCACTGGGCCTGCCCAACCTGCTGGGCATGCCGGGCTGATAAGGCACCGATGGACCCAAGCCGGAGATCGGATCGCCGGCTGTCACACCCGAGGGCCCCGGCGCATGGCGCGCCGGGGCTCTCTGTCGTCGAGGCCCGTCGTCATCGAGGCCATCGCCTCAGCCCTCGCTTCACCGACCGCTGCTTAGAGCCCGCCCCCCCCCCTGACGATGGGCGCCGGAGGCAGGGCTCAGCGAGGGTCCTTTGCCAGGGATGGCAAAGGTAGCGCCCAGGGAGGGGTTCAAGGCGCCCTCGCGACGCCCTGTCACCGGAGCGTCCAGCGGTTGTGAAAAGCGTTTTCAGTCGCTACGTAGACCGCCTTTCAGCCGCGACTTCAGCCGCTATTTTAACCACCAGGAGAGGATCAGCAGCAGCAGCAGCACCGTAGCGATCGCCTGCCATACGTTGGCCGGCTCGCGCCACGGCGGGCGCCGGTCATCGGTCTGGGCGCGCGGCTTGGGCCGCAGGCGATAGGCGAATTCGGAAATGCGCCGGAAGCGCAGGGCGCGCAGCGGATCGAGCGAGCGCCGCAGGGCATCGTCGAGATCCTCGCTGATGGCGGGGTTGCTCAAGCGCGCGCGGCGATAGGTCATCTGCTCCAGATCGGTATGGCTGCGCAGATGATTGGGTAGCTGGGTGTAAGGCAGGTGCCCGGTGAGCATCCAGTAGATGGTGGAGGCCAGCGAGTACTGGTCGCTGCGCCGCCCCACCTCGGTATCGAGGGCATACTCGGGCGCGCTGTGCTCGGTCAGCCCCACCTGGCGCGCCAGCTCCCGCGCTACGCCCTGGCTATCGCTGTCGCGCCGATGGCAGGCGCCGAAGTCGGTCAGCACCAGATTGCCATGGCGATCGATCAGGATATTGTCGGGGTGCAGGTGCTGATGCAGCACCTCATGACGATGCAGCGCCTGCACCGCCTTGACCAGTTGGCGCGCGATCTCCAGACGCTGAGCCAGGCTGGTCTGCGGATGCCGCCGCAGCCACTCACTGAGCGACTGCCCCTCGACGTAGGCCATCAGATAGTAGAGATAGCGCCGCGGCCGCTCGGCCTCGACCACCTTGACCACGAACGGCGAGTTGATGCGCTCCACCACCCGCTGCTGCAGCCCGAAGTGCTCGAGATAGACGTTGCGCGGCGACAGCTCCGGGCTCGGCGCCTTCATCACCATCTCGCGCCCGCTGCGCGCGTCGCGTACGTGGTAGACCCGGGCGCGCGGGGTGCGTGAGAGCACCGCGACGATCTCCAGGCCGTCGAGGCGATCCCCCGGGCTCACCTCCGGCGGCACCGGCAGATGGTGAAATAGCCGCGTCGGCTCATCCGTCCCGGCTTCCGGCAGGCGGTCGACCCGTACCAGCTGGAAGCAGAACTGGTTGGCATTGTAGCCGCGCTCGCTGGCGCGCTGGTTGGCCGCCGCGGTCAGTCGCTCGCAGGCCGCATCGAGATCGCTGACATCGGCGCGGATCAGCTGCACGTACTCGGAGGGCACCAGAGTGCCACGCACCGCCTGGGTCATGAACAGGAACAGATCGCCCTGCTTGAGGGTAAAGGTCGAGTAGTCGATATCGACATGACCATCCATGCCCAGCGCCCGCGAAGGGTAGCGATAGCCGCCGAGGTCGGTGACGTGGTCGCGGGTCAACTGCTCGAACTCGGCACCGCGGATGCGATACACCAGGGTATCGCCCATGTGGAACAGGTGCGCCTGGCGCTGGTGGAAGATCATCGCCGACAGCGAGCAGATATAGCTGCCGCCCTCGATATAGCCGCTCTGGCTGTAGCACCAGCTGTTGAGGGCCCGCAGTACCCGGGTCGCCGAGGTCTTGACGTCCCAGTGCTCGGGGGTGGAGTAGTAGTCGGCAAGAAAGCCGCGCACGCTGAGATCGCCGGCCTGCTTGGCGATCGAGTTGCGCCAGGTGGAGTCGCTGATCAACGCGCACCCGCCCTTGGCCTGCAGTGCTTCGCCCTGCGGGATCTGCACCGACATCGAGCTGCGGTGGCGGTGCAGATCCGGCGCCACGAAGGCCTGACCGTAGGTCAGCGACAGCGAGCTATTCGACAACGATCTTCTCCCCACGGGTGGTCTGTGCCGGCGACGGCCGCTTCCCGACATGCGGGCGCCGGGGACGGATTGGTAATCGGCCTAGCCTATTCGTATAATCCGTGGGATTTTCGCCCGCTGGTGTTCAACCTGCAAACCGCAAGGACTCGATGATGAGTTTCGACAAGATTCCCGCCGGAAAGGATCTCCCCAACGACGTGTACGTGGCGATCGAGATTCCCGCCAACCACGCGCCGATCAAGTACGAAATCGACAAGGACATGGATGCCCTGGTGGTGGATCGCTTCATGGCCACGCCGATGTTCTATCCGGCCAACTACGGTTTCATCCCCCACACCCTGGCCGATGACGGCGACCCGCTCGACGCCCTGGTGGTCACGCCCTACCCGGTACAGCCCGGCAGCGTGATCCGCGCGCGCCCGGTCGGCGTTCTCAACATGTCGGATGAAGCCGGTGAAGATGCCAAGCTGGTCTGCGTGCCGCACCAGAAACTCACCGCGCTCTACGACGACGTCCACGAAGTGACCGACCTGCCCGAGCTGCTGCGCCAGCAGATCGCCCACTTCTTCGAGAACTACAAGGATCTCGAGAAGGGCAAATGGGTCAAGATCGACTCATGGGACGGCGCCGATGCCGCGCGCAAGGCGATCGAGAAGGCTGTCGCCGCCTACGCCAGCGAATAAGCCACGCCTCCCCGGGCGCCGCGATCGCGGCCTGCCCAACCACAAGCGCCGCCCCCAGGGGCGGCGCTTGTGTTTTAAGCGGAAGTATTCGTCAGCGCTTGTGCGCTGCGGCCTGACGATTTATAGAGCGCTGCGGATCTGCCCAATCAACTGCGTCGCCCGCACGGTGTAGTTGGCCATCATCAGCGAGTGGTTGGCGAAGAAGCCGAAACCCGAGCCGTTGAGGATCACCGGGCTCCACACCTGCGCCTGGGACGCCTTGAGTTCGGCGATCAGCTGATCGAAGGCCTTGCCCTGCCCGGCCTGCTCGATCGCTTCGGCGTAGTCGATGCGCGCCGCCTGCACCAGTTGCAGCAGCGCCCAGGTGGTGCCACGGGTCTTGAAGAAGACGTTGTCGATACGGAACCACGGGGTGCTCTCGACCGCCTGGCCGCCGCCCGGCGAGCGCCCGACACTGGCCGCCAGTGCCTGCGTCTGGGTCTCGAGCTGGCGCTGCACCTGGGCCAGCCAGGCCTTCAGGGTCTCGGCGTCGAGCGCTCTGGGGGCCTGGGTCGGCGTCGAGGCTGCCGCGTCCTGGGTCGGAGTACCGGCACCGCTGTTGTCGAGCGCCGAAAAGGCTTCGCCGAGATTGTTACGCGCCGCGCGCAGCAGCGTCTCGGACTCGGGCCAGCGCCAGCTGTCGAGATCGCCGGCGAGCGCTTCGTCGGCGGCCTTGAGCGGCGCCTGGCCGACCTCGAGCGCGCTGCCGAGCGAGGCCACCGAGCTCTGCACCTGCTGGGTCACGCCGGCTTCCCAGTTGGGCATGTTGTCGAGCCACAGACCCGGCGGCATGACGTCATTGCGCAGATAACCACCGGGCTTGTCGAGCAGGGCGTCGAGCAGTTCGATATTGGTCGCCAGCAACGCCTCGCCGGGCTTGATCGCCGCTTGTTGGTTGTGACCAGCGCTCTCCGGTACGCCACGCTGCAGCGCCACCGCCTGGCGCGGGTCGACCGGTGACGGCGTCCAGCTCCACCAGATGCCCAGCACGATGCAGATCAGCAGGTAGATCGCCACCAGCGCCACCAAGGGCTTCCAGATCCAGCCGTACTGCGGTGTTTCGAGGACCTCGGTGCGCGACAGCGGCGCCTTCTTGCGAAACAGAGCCATGGACGATCCTTGTCTTGACATAGTTGAGGGCGTCGAGAGACGTTCATTGGGAGACGTGCGTCACTTATCCTATCATGCTCCCGGCGGCGCGCAGCCCGCCTTTCGCTGCATACCGGGATGATCCGTCGGGCCCCTGTCCCGGCTCCGATCATGGCACTTTTGCCGCGCTGCACACTCCAACGGCTGCGGCCTGCCTTCTGGCCTGCAACCCCACAGCGGCGCTCCGCTACGCCAACCCGATCAGGATTCCGTGTCACGCATGTCGTTCTCTTCGCGCTGCTTGCTCATCCTCGCTCTCTGCCTGCTGACATCGCTGGCGCAGGCCCAGAGCTCGTTCTCCGTCTCCCGTGACACGTCACCCTTCGCCAGCGCCGAACCGGCCGAGTTCCTGCCGGTGACCGAGGCTTTCCACGCCTACGCCTGGCATGACGCCGAGCGCGTCTACGTCGGCCTGCGCGCCCGCCCCGGACACTATCTCTATCGCCAGCGCTTCGCCCTGGCCGATGCCAACGGCGAGGCGCTGACGCCGCTGACGATACCGCCGGGAACCTTCAAGCAGGACCCCTATCTGGGTCCGGTGCACATCTTTCGCGACAGCGTGGTGCTGAGCGCGCCCTTGCCCGAGACCAGCGCCCGGGCGAGCGGCACGCCCCTGGCACTGACACTGAGTTTCCAGGGCTGCGCCGATGCCGGCCTCTGCTATCCGCCGGAGCACTGGCGCCTCGCAGCCCGCGCCGGGGGCGCCCCGGCGGCGTTCACCGATGCCAGCGACGACGCCCAGGCGTCACCGCTGGCCGCCAGCGACGCTCGCGCTGGCGATCCGCGCGCGCTATTCGCCGCGCCATCTCAGCCCGATTCGCTATCTCGAACCGATCAACGGCCCCAGGCCGATCCGCTACCTCAGGCCAATTCAGGGCCCCAGGCCGATCCGTTCCCCGATCAGACACCCGGCAGCGATATCGCGCCGTCCGGCCAGCCTGCCAATGACACCGCCTCCAACCCGCCCACCGCCGAGCCGGGCGGCTCAGCCAAAGACATCGGCGACGGCGCGCTGCCACTCAGCGCCGACGCCCGTTTCCAGACGCTGCTCGGTCAGGGGCTGGGGCTGGGCACCCTGGCGCTGTTCTTTCTAGCCGGGGTGGGCCTGACCTTCACCCCCTGCGTGCTGCCGATGCTGCCCATCCTGACCGCTATCATCGTCGGCCAGAACGCCTCGCGACGGCGCGCCCTGGGGCTCTCGCTCAGCTATGTCGCGGGCATGGCCGCCACCTTCACCCTGCTCGGTACCCTGATGGGGCTGTTCGGCGCCTCGCTCAACCTGCAGGCGCGGCTGCAGTCGGCCTGGGTGCTGGTCCCGCTGGCACTGCTCTTCGCGGCCTTTGCCGCCGCGCTGTTCGGCGCCTTCGAGCTGCGTCTGCCGAACCGCCTGCGTCAGCGTGCGGATACCTGGCAGCAGCGCCTGCAGCGCAGCGGCCCGCTGGGCCTGGCCGCCGCCGGTGCGCTGTCGGTGCTGGTGGTCTCACCCTGCGTCTCGGCGCCCCTGGCCGGCGCCCTGGTGTTCATCTCAACCACCGGCGACGTCCTTGGCGGCGCCCTCGCCCTGCTCGCCCTGGGGCTGGGCATGGGTCTGCCGCTGGTCGTGGCCGGCACCTTCGGCGCCCGGCTGCTGCCGCAGGCCGGTGCCTGGATGAACGGGGTCAAGGCGCTGTTCGGCGTGCTGCTGCTGGGCCTGGCCATCTGGCTGCTGGCGCGGCTGCTGCCCGGGTCGCTGACGCTGCTGCTGTGGGCGCTGCTGGCGCTCGCCTGCGCGCTGGCGCTGGGCGCGCTCGATCTGCGCACGCCGCCCGGCTGGCCGCGGCTGCGTCAAGCGTTGGGCTGGCTGCTGCTGGTGTGGGGCGTAGCGCTGGCGTGGGGCGCGGCCCAGGGCGGCGGTGACCCGCTGCGCCCGCTCGCGCCCGGCGTCGGAAGCCCCACCCAGAGCAGCCCTACGGCGCCACAGTTCGCCACCGTCACCAGCAACGCTCAGTTGCAGGCGGCGCTGGACGAGGCCAGGCGCGCCGACCGTCCGGTGATGATCGATGTCAGCGCCGACTGGTGTATCGCCTGTCAGGTGATGGAGCACCAGGTATTCCCCGCCCCCGCGGTGGCCGAGCGCCTGGCCGGGTTCACGCTGATTCGGGCCGATGTCAGCGCCGATAGCCCGGCAAGCCGCGCCCTGCTCTCGCGCTACGGGCTCTTCGGCCCGCCGGCACTGCTGTTTTTCGATGGCGATGGCGAAAGACGCGCCGCGCGTATCCAGGGCGAGATCGGCGCTGCGGCACTGGCCACTCACCTCGACGCGCTCATGTCCTCGCGCTCGCGGGGGTGACCCGCATTGCCGGCTCGGGCCAATCACACCCCGCCGAGGTGAGCCTAGCGCGCCCGGGCCAGAGCGGGCGGTTAGCGAACATCGTTCGCGTCCCAGGCTAGACACTCTGGGCTTTTTTCGGCAAACTCCTGCAGCAGCGCAAATGAGTCGCCCGTGCTGCCATCTTGCATGAAAGTGACGTCATCTCAGCGAAGTACGACAGGGTTAACAGCGCAAGGACAGGCATGGCTAGACTACTGGTTCTCAACGGCCCCAATCTCAACCTGCTGGGTACCCGCGAGCCCGAGGTCTACGGGACCACGACCCTCGACGATATCCGCGTGACGCTGACCCAGCGCGCGCTGTCCGCCGGACACCAGCTCGAGTGGCTGCAATCCAACGCCGAGCACGAGCTGGTCGAGCGCGTTCATCGTGCCCGCGAGGAGCGGATCGATTTCATCCTGCTCAATCCGGCCGCCTTCACGCATACCAGCGTGGCGCTGCGCGATGCCCTCACCGGTGTCGCCATTCCGTTCATCGAGCTGCACCTGTCGAACGTGCACGCGCGCGAGCCGTTCCGCGCTCACTCCTACTTCACCGACGTCGCGCGCGGCGTCATCGCCGGTTTCGGTGCCGACAGCTACAGTCTGGCGCTGGACGCGGCCCTGGCCCAGCTGGCGCGCGACTGAACACCCCGTCGGCGCGGAAACAGCCTTTCCACGGTGGCCTCGTGCTGGCCACCACAGACATTCATCAAGACTTCTTCCACCCTCACGGAGCCGAGACATCACCATGGATATCCGCAAAGTCAAGAAACTCATCGAACTGCTCGAAGAGTCCAACATCAGCGAAATCGAGATCCAGGAAGGCGAAGAGTCGGTGCGCATCAGCCGTCATCCCCACGGTTTCGGCGCTGCCCAGCAGCCGATGATGATGCCCCAGTCGATGCACTACGCACCGCAGCACACCGCCGAGCCGAGCGCACCCGCCGCCGATCCGGCCGAGCCGGCGCCGGTCCAGCCGCTGGGCCACGCGGTCACCTCGCCGATGGTCGGCACCTTCTACCGCTCGCCGGCGCCGGGTGCCAAGGCGTTCGTCGAAGTCGGTCAGAGCATCAAGAAAGGCGATACCGTGTGCATCGTCGAAGCGATGAAAATGATGAACCAGATCGAAGCCGACAAAGACGGCGTGGTCGAGGCAATCCTGGTCGAGGATGGCGAGCCGGTCGAGTTCGACCAGCCGATGATCATCATCAACTAAGGCGACACGGGCGAAACCATCATGTTGGACAAGGTACTCATCGCCAACCGAGGCGAGATTGCACTGCGCGTCCTGCGCGCGTGCAAGGAGCTGGGGATCAAGACCGTGGCGGTCCACTCCAAGGCCGACCGCGACCTGATGCACGTGCGACTGGCGGACGAAGCGGTCTGTATCGGCCCGGCGTCATCCGCGCAGTCCTATCTCAATATCCCGGCACTGATCAGCGCCGCCGAAGTCACCGACTCGACCGCGATCCACCCCGGCTACGGCTTTCTCTCGGAGAACGCCAATTTTGCCGAACAGGTCGAGCGCTCGGGCTTCGTGTTCGTCGGCCCGCGCGCCGAGACCATCCGCCTGATGGGCGACAAGGTCAGCGCGATCAACGCCATGAAGGAAGCCGGCGTCCCCACGGTGCCGGGCTCCGATGGCCCGCTGCCGGAAGATGGCGAAGAGATTCGCCGGATCGCCGCGCGTATCGGCTATCCGGTGATCATCAAGGCCGCGGCCGGCGGCGGTGGCCGCGGCATGCGCGTGGTACGCAACGACGACGAAGTGGCCAAGGCGGTCAGCGTGACCCGTGCCGAGGCGGCTGCGGCGTTCGGCGACGGCACCGTCTACATGGAGAAGTTCCTGGAGAACCCGCGCCACGTGGAAGTCCAGGTGATCGCCGACGGTCAGGGCAACGCCATCCACCTCTATGACCGCGACTGCTCGCTGCAGCGGCGCCACCAGAAGGTGCTGGAGGAGGCCCCCGCGCCGCACCTCGATCCCGAAGCGCGCGCCCAGGTGCTCAAGGCGTGTACCGACGCCTGTATCGAGATCAACTACCGCGGCGCCGGCACCTTCGAGTTCCTCTACGAGAACGGCCAGTTCTTCTTCATCGAGATGAACACGCGCGTCCAGGTCGAGCATCCGGTCACCGAGATGGTCACCGGGGTGGATATCGTGAAGGAGCAGCTGCGCATCGCCAGCGGTCTGCCGCTGTCGATCCGCCAGGAGGAGGTCCAGCTCAACGGCCACGCCTTCGAGTGCCGCATCAACGCCGAGGACTCGCGCACCTTCATGCCCTCGCCCGGCAAGATCGACCTCTACCACCCGCCGGGTGGCCTGGGCGTACGCATGGATTCGCACATCTATACCGGCTACACCGTACCGCCCCACTACGACTCGCTGATCGGCAAGCTGATCACCTGGGGCGCGGATCGCGAGATCGCCCTGGTGCGCATGCGCAACGCCCTCGACGAGCTGCTGGTGGAAGGCATCAAGACCAATACCGACCTGCAGAAGGATCTGGTGCGTGACAGCGCCTTCCAGAAAGGTGGGGTCAACATCCACTACCTCGAGAAGAAGCTCGGCCTGAGCTGATTCGCGGCGCGTCACGACGGGGCGGTCATGCTCTGGGGATCTGTCTCAAGCCCCTCGGGATGACCGCCCCGTCTGCGTTCGCCCCCACCGACGAGATCAAGGAGAGCCGCCATGGCGTGGCTACAACTCAAGGCGCATATCGCCCCCGAACAGGCCGAGTGGCTCGAGGAGCTGCTGCTGGCCGAGGGCGCCAGCGCGATCACCCTGCAGGATGCCCACGACGACCCGGTCTTCGAGCCCGACCGCGGCACCACGCCGCTGTGGCAGGAGACGGTCCTGACCGGCCTCTACGACGATCTCGAGGGGGTCGAGGCGATGATCGAGCGGGTCCAGCGCGCCTGGGCCGAACAGGCGCCGGAAGACCCCGCGCCGCAGATCGAGTATGAACTCCTCGCCGACCGTGACTGGGAGCGCGAGTGGATGGACGGCTTCGAGCCGCTGCGCATGGGCGAGCGGCTGTGGATCGTGCCCAGCTGGCACGCCGCCCCCGATCCTCAGGCGGTCAATCTGCTGCTCGATCCGGGCCTTGCCTTCGGCACCGGCACCCACCCCACCACCGCGCTGTGTCTCGGCTGGCTCGACGCCCAGCCGCTAGACGCCGTGCAGGTGCTCGACTACGGCTGCGGCTCGGGCATTCTCGCCATCGCTGCTCTCAAGCTGGGGGCGGATACCGCGGTCGGCGTGGATATCGACCCCCAGGCGCTGCAGGCCAGCCGCGACAACGCCGAGCGTAACCAGCTCGATGACAGCCGTCTGCTGCTGGAGTACCCGGAGCGCCTCGGCCAGGGCCGCTTCGAAGTGGTCGTGGCCAATATCCTCGCCGGCCCGCTGATCGAGCTCGCCGCCGAGATCGCCGGCCGCGTCGCGCCCGGTGGGCGCCTGGCGCTCTCCGGCATTCTCGCCGCCCAGGCCGAGAGCGTGCTCGACGCCTATCGCGACCAGGGCCTGCGCATGGCTCCGCCACAGGAGAAAGAGGGCTGGGTGCTGCTGAGCGGCGAGCGCCCCGCCGCCTGAGCCCCACCGTCTGAGCAACGGCGGCGAGGCCCGGGCCCCGCCGCCGACGCCCTTCTGCCGCGTTTGTGCGACCAAACAGCGCTTCAACAAAGCCGGAGCGCCCGGTATCATAGCTTCCCGTTTTCCCCGAGCCTCTGTAACCATGCGTGAAGCCGTGTCCGCGCAGCCCGAGCGTGCGTTGCCCCGCATCGGCTGCCACACACTGCCCAACCGGGTCATTCTGGCGCCCATGGCCGGCGTGACCGATCGCCCCTTCCGCCAGCTCTGTCGCGAGCTCGGCGCAGGTCTGGTGGTGTCGGAAATGGTGACCTCGGACAGCCGGCTCTGGCACACCCGCAAGTCGCGTCAGCGCCTGATCCACCGTGGCGAGCCCGGCCCGCGTTCGGTCCAGATCGCCGGCGGCGATCCGCAGATGCTAGCCGAGGCCGCGCGCATGAACGCCGAGGCCGGGGCCGAGATCATCGATATCAACATGGGCTGCCCGGCGAAGAAGGTGTGCAACAAGGCGGCCGGCTCGGCCCTGCTGCGCGACGAGCGCCTGGTCGGCGAGATTCTCGCTGCGGTGGTCGCCGCGGTGGAGATTCCGGTGACGCTCAAGATCCGCACCGGCTGGTGTGAGCAGAGCCGCAATGCGCTGCATGTCGCGCGCCTGGCCGAGAACGCCGGCATCGCCGCCCTGGCAGTCCACGGGCGGACCCGCGAGCAGCGCTACAGCGGCAGTGCCGAGTACGACACCATCGCCGCGATCAAGCAGCAGGTATCGATCCCGGTGTTCGCCAACGGCGATATTACCACGCCGCAGCGCGCCGCCGAGGTGCTCGCCTATACCGGCGCCGACGCGGTGATGATCGGCCGCGGCGCCCAGGGCAACCCGTGGCTGTTTCGCGAGATCGAGCACTACCTGCGCACCGGTCGCGAGCATGCGCCACCCAGCCTCGCGGAAGTCGAGAGCACCATGCGCCGGCATCTGACCGCGCTGCACGCCCACTACGGCGACTATCTCGGGGTCCGCGTGGCGCGCAAGCATATCGGCTGGTACCTCGCCGCCCGCGATCCGCGGCGCGAGCATCGCGCGCGATTCAACCGGCTCGAGCAGAGCGCGGAGCAGTTCGCTTTTCTTCATGAACTCTTTCGTGGCGACACCGCGATCGACAACGGAATTCACGCAGCATGAACAGTCGGCAGCCTCTGGACCTCGACGGCAATGCGCCGCTGGAGGTCGAATCCCTTCACATGGCCGAGCAGAGCTCCCAAGTCACGCTGCGCGAGTGCGTCGAGCAAGTGATGGAGCGCTACTTCACCCACCTCGAGGGTGAATCGGTGTCGCATCTCTACACCATGGTACTGGCCGAGGTAGAGGCGCCGCTGCTCGACGTCGTGATGCGCCATGTCGAAGGTAACCAGACCCGCGCCGCCGAGCTGCTGGGCCTCAACCGAGGCACCCTGCGCAAGAAGCTCAAGCAGTACGATCTGATCTGATTCTCCCCCTCGCCTCGCCCATGCGGGGCACCACCGAACGCCCGCCGCTCGGACTCTCAAGCCCTCCAGCGCGCGTTCGATCGACCGACAAGAGTGGATTGGCATGTCTCAAAACTCCGCATCCTCCTCCCGCCCCGTCAGCCGCGCCCTGCTCAGCGTGTCCGACAAGACCGGTATCGTCGACTTCGCCCGCGAGCTCGTCGGCCGCGGCGTCGAGCTGCTCTCCACCGGCGGCACCTACCGTCTGCTGCAGGAGAACGCCATCGCGGTGACCGAAGTCTCCGCGCATACCGGTTTCCCCGAGATCATGGATGGCCGCGTCAAGACGCTGCATCCCAAGATCCACGGCGGCATCCTCGGCCGCCGCGGCGAGGACGATGCGGTGATGGCCGAGCACGACATCGCGCCGATCGACCTGGTGGTGGTCAATCTCTATCCGTTCGAGCGCACCGTCGCCAACCCCGACTGCAGCCTCGCCGACGCGGTCGAGAACATCGACATCGGCGGCCCGACCATGGTCCGCGCCTGCGCCAAGAACCATGCCCATACCACCATCGTGGTGGATGCCGACGACTACTCCCGCGTGCTCAAGGACATGGCCAGCCATGACGGCGCCGTGAGTCAGGCGACCCGCTTCGACCTGGCGATCAAGGCGTTCGAGCACACCGCCGCTTACGACGCTGCGATCGCCAACTACTTCGGCCAGCGGGTGGGCAGCGGCGAGCCCGACTTCCCGCGCACGCTGTCGCTGCAGTTCACCAAGAAGCAGGGCATGCGCTACGGCGAGAACCCGCACCAGAAAGCGGCCTTCTATGTCGAGCGTAACGCGGTCGAGACGGGCACTCGCGAAGCCAGCATCGCCACCGCCAACCAGCTCCAGGGCAAGGCGCTGTCGTTCAACAACGTCGCCGACACCGACGCCGCGCTGGAGTGCGTCAAGTCATTCACCAAGCCCGCCTGCGTAATCGTCAAGCATGCCAATCCGTGCGGCGTGGCGGTGGTGCCAGAGGATGAGGGCGGCATCCGCAAGGCCTACGAACTGGCCTTCGCCACCGACAGCGAATCGGCCTTCGGCGGCATCATCGCCTTCAACCGCGAGCTGGATGGCGAGACCGCTGCGGCGATCGTCGCACGCCAGTTCGTCGAGGTGATCATCGCCCCGGCGATCTCCGCCGCAGCGCGTGACGCGGTCGCCAGCAAGGCCAACGTGCGCCTGCTCGAGTGCGGCGAGCTGCCGCCACGCAGCGGCGATGGCTGGGATTACAAGCGCGTCAACGGCGGCCTGCTGGTGCAGAGCCGGGATACCGGCATGATCACCGCCGACGAGCTCAAGGTGGTGACCCGCCGCGCCCCCAGCGAACGCGAGCTGCATGACCTGGTGTTCGCCTGGAAGGTGGCCAAGTTCGTCAAGTCCAACGCCATCGTCTATGCCCGCGACCGCCAGACCGTGGGTGTCGGCGCCGGCCAGATGAGCCGCGTCAACTCCGCGCGCATCGCCGGTATCAAGGCCGAGCACGCCGGTCTCCAGGTGGCCGGCTCGGTGATGGCCTCCGACGCCTTCTTCCCCTTCCGTGACGGCCTCGACAACGCCGCCGCCGCTGGTATCACCGCGGTCATCCAGCCCGGCGGCTCGATGCGTGACGACGAAGTGATCGCCGCCGCCAACGAAGCCGACATCGCCATGGTGTTCACCGGGATGCGCCACTTCCGCCACTGAATACGGCTCCCCCGGCCACGCAAAAAAAGCCCACGACAGCGTCTGTCGTGGGCTTTTTCGATGCCGGGCGGCGGTGGAACTCAGCTGCCCGGGTGAATCATGCCTGCGCCTGACCCAGGTCGATGCACAGATACTTGACCTCGAGATACTCGTCGAGACCGTACTTGGAGCCTTCACGCCCCAGCCCGGACGCCTTGACGCCGCCGAAGGGCGCACTGGCATTGGAGATCAGCCCGGTGTTGATGCCGACCATGCCGTACTCGAGCGCTTCCGCCACCCGCCAGACACGCCCCAGATCCCGCGAGTAGAAGTACGAGGCCAGCCCGAACTGGGTGTCATTGGCCAGGCGCACCGCTTCCTCTTCGGTCTCGAACGGGAACACCGCCGCCAGCGGACCGAAGGTTTCCTCGCTCGCCACCTTCATCTCCGGCGTCGCATGGCTGATCAGCGTCGGCGAGAAGAAGCGCCCGCCCAGGGAGTGCTCGTGACCGCCGAGCAGCAGCTGGGCCCCCTTGTCGGTGGCGTCCTTGACGTGCTCGCTCACCTTGGCCACCGCATCCTCATCGATCAGCGGCCCGATATTGACGCCGTCCTGGAAGCCGTCGCCGACCTTCAGCTCGCTGTTCATCGCCGCCGCGAGCTTCTCGCTGAAGGCGTTGATCACGCTCGACTGGACCAGAAAACGGTTGGTGCAGACACAGGTCTGGCCGGCATTGCGGAACTTGGAAGCGATGGCACCCTCGACCGCGGCGTCCAGGTCGGCGTCCTCGAACACCAGGAAGGGCGCGTTGCCGCCGAGCTCCAGCGAAATCTTCTGAATGTGCTGGGCGGCGCCGGCCATCAGCGAACTACCGACTTCGGTGGACCCGGTGAAGGTGACCTTGCGCACTACCGGCGATTCGGTCATCGCCTTGGCGATCTCGCTGGCCTTGCCCGGCACCACGTTGAACACGCCACGCGGCACCCCGGCCTGCTCGGCCAGCGCCGCCAGTGCAGTGGCCGAGAACGGTGTCTGGCTGGCCGGCTTGATCACGATGGTGCAGCCGGCGGCGAGCGCCGCCGCGGCCTTGCGCGTGATCATCGAGGAGGGGAAGTTCCATGGCGTGATCGCCCCGACCACGCCCACCGGCTGCTTGGTCACCACGATACGCTGCTGACTGCTGGCCGCCGGGATGGTATCACCGTAGATACGCCGCGCTTCCTCGGCGAACCAGCGCATGAAGCTCGCGGCGTAGACGATCTCCCCCGCTGCTTCCTTGACCGGCTTGCCCTGCTCGGCGGTCATGATCGCGGCCAGCTCATCCTTGTGCTCGAGCATCAGCTCGTACCACTTCATCAGTATGTCGGCACGTTCCAGCGCGGTATGGTTGCGCCAGCCCGGCAGTGCCGCCTCGGCGGCCTCGATCGCGCGCTCGGTCTCGGCGCGACCGAGGCGCGGCATGCGCCCCAGGATCTCGCCGCTGGCGGGGTTGTCGACGTCGATCTGTTCACCGCTGTCGGCGGCCACCCAGTTGCCATCGATATAGGCATAGGGCCTGAACAGCGCGCTCTCTTTGACGGATTGCATGAGTCACTCCTTCCTTGATGTGCCTGCCGTCGACCGCGCCGAAACCGCGCGGCCGACGGTGATTGCCGGCGCGCCGCCAGGACTCGGGCGACGCGTCTGAAACGGGCAAGGTGTCGGAAGAAAGGATGGCGCTTTCGATGCGTTGGCGCCAGTGACAATCGGTATGACAGCAGCCGGGGCGCCAAACCGCCGCAGCCGGTTACACCACGCCCTGGGACCAGAGCGTCACGCCGACCGCGATCACCAGAGCCAGTGCCGCCACCACCTGGCCGTTGAAGCGCTGCGGCGCGCGATGCACATGGCGCAGGCCCAGCCAGGCGAGCACCAGCGCGACCACCTCGACCACCGGTGCATAGCGCCCGGCGCCGACACCGGCACAGGCCACCACGAAGGCCGCCAGCGCCCAGTGCGACAGCTGCTTGCGCTGCACCTTGCCACTGGCATCGCGGGTGCTGCGCGCGGGCTTTTGCGCCTCGGGACGATTGAACACGCGCACCGCGCGCCCCTCGACCACGTCGAAGCGCACCGCCTGGCCCGCCGCCGGCAGACCGCGCCCGCGCCACTGACCGAATTCGAAGGCGTAGCGCTGGCCATCCTGTCCCACGATCTCGCCGCGCTGGGTGTCGTCATCGAAGCTGTCGAGTCGGCCATCCATGTATCGCGCTCCTGCCTCAGCGGCCGTTGACCAGCATCAGGAACTCCTGCCGCGTGGTCTGGTTCTTGCGGAAGCTGCCGAGCATCACCGACGTCTTCATGCACGAGTTCTGCTTCTCGACCCCGCGCATCATCATGCACATGTGCTGGGCCTCGACCACCACACCGACGCCGCGGGCGCCGGTCACTTGCATTACCGCTTCGGCGATCTCCCGGGTGAGGTTCTCCTGAATCTGCAGCCGCCGGGCGTACATGTCGACGATGCGGGCGAACTTGGACAGTCCCAGCACCCGGCCCTGGGGCAGGTAGGCGATATGGCACTTGCCGATGAACGGCAGCACATGGTGCTCGCACATCGAGTACATCTCGATGTCCTTGACCAGCACCATTTCGTCGGTGTCGGAGGCGAACACGGCGCCGTTGACCAGTTCTTCCAGAGACTGATGGTAACCCTGGGTCAGAAACTGCATCGCTTTGGCGGCCCGCTGCGGCGTATTGCGCAGCCCCTCGCGCTGGGGGTCCTCTCCCAGGTGTTCGAGAATGCCGCGAAAATGGCCTGCCAATTGCTCTGTCATGATGCTGCCTTGATCCTGTCGCTTGCGGGCGCTGACGCCGAATACCGGTCACCGGCACCGCGCTGATGGGAAGAGGAAGACGCAGGCCGCGAAAGCCGACGCACGCTGAATGGGGATTCTAGCGAAACTCGCCCCCGCGCTCTATCGCCGCCGCGCACCGGGCGTGCCCGCGCCCGCCGCCCTCAGGCCAGCCAGCGCGGCGAGTCCAGTGCCAACCGCTGCTGCTCCAGGGTGCGGATGTGCTGGTCCCAGTAGCCGCTGTCGGCCACGTAGGGGAACGCGCGCGGGAACGCCGGATCCTGCCAGCGGTTGGCCAGCCAGGCGCTATGGCGGACCAGGCGCAGCGTGCGTAGCACTTCGATCCACTCGAGCTGGCGCCGATCGAAGTCGAGCGACTCCTCGTAGCCATCGATCACCTCGGAGAGCTGCATCTGCCACTCCCCCGGCGACTGCGCGGTGAGCAGCATCCACAGATCCTGCACCGCCGGTGCCATGGCACAGTCGTCGAAGTCGACCAGGGCGAAGTGGTCGTCGCGGCCGAGCATGTTGCCCAGGTGGCAGTCGCCGTGAACGCGCTGCAGCGCCTGATGCGGCCAGGCGTGCTCGGCGAGCAGCCCCAGCAGGGCGTCGGTCACGCGGGTATAGGCGCTCTGCTGCCGCGCGCTCATCCAGGGGGCGGCGAGCACGCGCTCGCGGCTCTCCTCGACCAGCCGCAGCGGCTCGAACACCGGCCGGTGCTGGAAGGCATGCCGCCGGCCGACGGCATGCACCTGCCCGATCAGCTGGCCAAGGGCAAAGAGATGCGCGGGATTGTCGAGCTCCGGCGCCTGCCCCGGCACGTGGGCGAACAGCGCAAAGCGAAAGCCCCCCGCCTCGAACAGCGTCTCACCCTGGGCGTTCTGCCACGGCGCGCCGACCGCGACCTCGGCGGCGGCGAGTTCACCCAGAAAGGCGTGCTCCTCGAGAATCTGCGCCGTGCTCAAGCGCTCGGGGCGGTAGAACTTGGCGACCCAGCGCTGGCGCTCATCGTCGCTCAAGGCATAGACCCGGTTCTCGTAACTGTTGAGCGCGAACGGCTCGCCCGGCAGCCAGAAGCCCTGGGATTCGACCGCTTCGACCACGCGTTGGGGCGTCAGGGTCTCGAACGGATGCGGCGTTGCGGCACTCATGGCTTACCTCGACAGACGAAGGCTATGGCGGCGCATGCTATCAGATTCGGCCCGCTGGCGTGCGGGCCAGCGCCACCACCCCGATATGGCGTGCACCGGCACGACGGCAGGCCAGGGCCAGCGACTCCAGGGTGGCGCCGGTGGTCATGACGTCATCCAGCAGCAGCACCGACCCGGGCAGCGGCCCCTCGATCCCGAAGGCGTTCTTGACGTTACGCTGGCGCGCGGCGCGATCGAGCCCGCGCTGGCTCGACGAGTCGCGCTGGCGTAGCGCTGCCCGCTGCGGCAACTGCCAGCGCGCGGCGAGCGAGCTGCCCAGCCAGGCGACGGGATCGAACCCCCGCTCGCGGGTGCGTGTCCATGACCCGGGAACACCGATCAGCAACTCGCCGCACGGCGCGGTGGTGCCCATAGCATGGATCAACAGCTCCACCAGCAGCGTCCCGGCGCGCGGGTCTGCGGAGAACTTGAAGCGCTGCATCAGCCGTATCAGCGATCCTTCGTAACGCAGCGGTACCCAGGCCGCATCGAATGCCGGAGGGCGCCGCAGGCAACGCCCGCAGAGATGGTTACCGCCCGCGTCGGGCATGGGTTCGGCGCAGCGCTCACAGGCCGCGACGTTCCACGGCAGCTCGCCATCGCAGTCGGGGCACCAGGGGAGATCGCCGGCGAGACGGGCATAGCAGAACGCGCAGTAGCCGGGCAACGCCCGGCGCAGCCAGCGCTCGAGCTGCCAGCGTAGCCCACCACCTGCGATCACTCGGCCCAAGGCGCAACGCATGAACATGCTCCTACTCCTCCGCGCTTCCGCTCAGCTCTCTCCCGGCATGCGCCACGCCGGCACGCCCCCACAGGGAGATCGGCGGCCAGCGCCGCTGGCTTGAACGCCGTCACGCCGCCCTCGTCAACCTTGGCTACACTGAGATCGATCCGCCGACATACCGGAAAGAGGGCCTGCCACGGCCGCTGGGTGCCCTCACTCCGGCCTGTCCCCGTATCTGATCGAGGAGGCGTTTGCGATGCCACTGGCCGAACAGGAAGCTGCACAGCTACTGGAAGCAGGATTGAAACCGTATCGCGTGCGCGCCTCTTTCAAGGAGGCATCACCCCACGTCAGCGTCAGAGTGAGCCATGATCGCGGCGCCTTCGTGCGTACCATTCCCATGAGTATCTGCAGCAATCGTCGCACGCTGATTAGACGCATCGACCTGCTACGCTCCGAAGCAGAGAATCGCTTCGGTGTCCCCTGTGAGAGATGGCCACAGGGGGATGAGATCAAAGCAGAAAAGCGCATCTATCTATAGCGGCAGCTTCACCAGCAAAACCGGCTGCCCATGCGGTCTCGCCTTCGTACAGGCCCGAACCCGGGTACAGACATCCGCCATCCGACGCTCGACCAGATGCCTATCACCTGGCCGCATCGGCTTCCCCAGCCCATGACGCCTTCATACCTTCTCGCGCTACCTCGCAGTCGTCCATCTTGATTGATTCTCTGGGGCCATCAGTCTCCTCTTCGAAACATGAACGTCCACGACACGTTGAATCACTTCTCATCCTGCCGGAAACGTACAGCGCATGCTTTCGAACACGATATTAGCCTCATGGCATAAAGCTCACACAGGCCTAATATCAAAAAAATCTAACATAAAAAACTCAGAAAAATCCTCCTCCTCTTACTCGACTCATACGCCCCCTAGAAACCACTTACACCAGAGAAATAAAAACCCAAAGAACGCTAACAAAAAGGCTTTTTAGATCATCATCCCTGTGAAGACCTGGCTCCAGAGGCCGCAAACATAGAGCCCATCATCAATTCATGGGGCAAAATAAACCCAATTACATTAGATACATCTAAAATAAATATCAGCTTTGATAAGAAAAGAAAAATTCACCGATAATCATCGCACCGCAAGGGAAGATCGCGCCGATTGCACGTCTATCAGAGCACATCTACGGCGGGATCGATGCAGCTCATCGATGCCATTTCACCGTCCATCATTTCCGGGAGCCATACGAACAACATGTCACTCTACGAGCGTTTTCAGAGCCGAATGTCGGCTGTCGACAAGCTTGTGAACATGTACAGGGAGCTGTGCAGCGCACGCGGCATTCTGCCTCGCGGACGGCTGGACGAGGCACACAGCGACCTGCTCTGGCTACCGCGCTCGGCGGTTGCCTTCTCGCTGGCGGCCATGGATGCCTACGTCGACGAAGTCGTCACCGACAAGTTGGGAGATTATCGCGCCTGCATTTCGCTCTACGTGCCGATGAAGAACGTGCTCGAGCAGCCGGTCAGCACCATGGAATCAGGCTTGTGCATGCATCGCCAACCGACCAGCGACACGCACCGCGGCACGCGAACCTGGATAGACCCCTCCAAGCCCAGCGGCCGCACGTCGCTTTCCTTCAAGTCACCGGAGGAACTGATTGCCGCTTATCGTCTACTGGGGCATGCCGATATCATCGAATCGATTGCCGCCATCTGGCCGGGGCCCGCCTGCACTCCCACCGACATCAAGCAGAAACTCGACGTACTGATCCAGAGACGCAACCAGATCACCTACGAAGGCGACCGCGATCCCGAAGGGCATATAAGACAGATCCATCCGCACTATGCGACCCGCTGCAAGTCGTTCATCGAGAACGTGGTGATCAGACTGCATCGTGTCGCCTACGAACCTTAGCTGACGACACAGAGGAGGAGGTTTGGGCTGATCGCGCACTGGCCTCTTCCCGGGGCCACGAGAGACGATCGAGGTATTCAGAGGCCACGCTATGGCCACACTGGACAATCAGGAGGATCGACCGAAGCGATTCACCAATAGCCGAAGGCGTCGTGAATCAAGCTGGTGCGGATGGGGAGACTCGAACTCCCACGCCTTGCGGCACTAGAACCTAAATCTAGCGTGTCTACCAATTCCACCACATCCGCCGGATGAAGAGCGCGCTCATTTTACGGACGAGCGCCCCAAAGTCAATTCGCTATCCGGCCCCTGCCATACCGGAACGACGCGGGATCGCCTCCGGAGGCATCTCGCCCCGACGCCCAGGGCCGAGCGTCGCTATTCATGGGCTGCACAAAATGCGGGAGTGGATGACACAAAGATGGCGTCATGGGCGACACAAAAATAGAGGGTCCGCGTACGAACCCCCTAATCGGTGACGGCTTCCTGCCGAATGCCATGGCGTCCTGCCAAACCTCCCTGTGCCGGCCGCTTCCTGCGGCCTCGCTTCCTGATGTCGTCTCCCTGACGACATGCACACTGTGGACCCCTGACGGATCAGATAATTTGATACAGGTGAAGAAGTACCAAAGTAATTGTATCGTTATGTATCCAGACGCTGCCGAAGAGACGGTGTCATGCCACAAAAAAGCGCCCCGCAGGGCGCTTTTCGAGAGAGACTGTTCGCCTATCACTGGGACTTCTGTGCGTCCGCAGCAGCGTCGCTCTGGCCCTGAGCGTTGATCGAGTCGAGATCCTCGGCATTCTTGATATCGGTCTTGCCATCGGTCTCCTCTTGCATGGCATCGATGGCATCATCGGTCGCCGCGCTGTGACCGCTTTCATCCATGCCCTGATGCTCGCTTTCGCCGCTCATCATGTCCTGCTGCGACTCGGTCACGCCGTCACCTTTCTTGAGCGGCTCCTGGTTGGCCTGCTCGGCTTCCTTCATCGCGGCGCTGTCGGCATAGACCATGCCCGCCCCGCCGAGCAGCATAAGAGCGGTAGCGGTGACGACTGCAATACCTTTTTTCATGGCAAGTCCCTTGTCTCTTTGGTTGACAGACACGCTGCGCCTCGGGCGCATGGCGTTTCTTCAGCATAGCGCAAATGGCGCTTTCTGCCTGCCTACGGGGGCGGGGATGTCGCCGCTTCGACATTCACGGCCGGTATCACCATCGACACGTCAAGCCGGGTCAGACGTAGATAGCCATGAGGAGAGGCCAGAAACACGAAAGGCGAGCCCGAGGGCCCGCCTTTGTCAGGTCCGCCTGCGCCGGGGACTTCCTGTCCTGAAAAGAGTCATCCTGACCCCTGCCGGCGTGCGGTGCTGTGCAATCAAGCCACAAGGTCACTTTCCTGGTGCCATGCAGCCATACGATCTTCCATGATCGCAGCCAAGATTCACCTGTTGTCCCTAGACTCCATCCTTGAAGCCGGTGAATCGACCAACGAGTGCAAAGTTATACAAAACCTTTCTCTAGGTCAAGCGTCTGCCGTGCATGAGCGATACCTGATGCCACCGCCAGCGACGCCATAACCGGCAGGTGCGCCATGAAATGAGGAAAGGGAGACGATGGAAGGACATCGACTCCCCGAAAGCAGGATGCGCTCCAGCCCGTCTGCCGGGGCTGCGAGAGCAACGCCGATAGCGCCCAGAACGCGACTCGCTCTCGACTCTCAACGGTACCTGAGCCTATCGGCCCGTTCCCTGGCCATGCCGCTAACCAGCGCATCACGCAAGTCCCTTGGTCACGTCCCTGCGGCAGCCTTCACGAAGAGAATCGAGCCGATGTTAGATCAATACATTACAAACGACAAAGGCTCGTACAAAATATTCCGCCGTCTGCCAGGTATCGGCGAGCTCGTCGCTAGCGACGACGCCATAGCCCCAAACAAAATGGCATATAAAATTTTTCTCTTATTCCGGCAAAAAATTTTGCGCTATGCTACACCCATTCACGATAGCGCGGCCGGACCCCGCGCTGACCCTATCGACGAGGAGATCAACCGCATGGCTCGATACGCACACTCTCTGGCTGGCCGTATGCTGCGCAGTGGCGCCCTGGCCCTGGGTCTTGGACTGGTTTCGCTGGGCGGTATGGCGCACGCCGATACGCTGCGCGTGGGCATGTCCGGCGGCTACTATCCGTTCACCTTCGTCGACCATGACGTGCTCAAGGGCTTCGAGGTCGATCTGATGAACGCCATCGGCGAAGAGACCGGCGATGACATCGATTTCGTCACCGCCAGTTTCTCCGGGCTTGCCGGGATGCTCGACTCCGGGCGCATCGACACCATCGCCAACCAGATCACCATCACCCCTGAGCGTGAGAAGAAATATCTGTTCAGCACGCCCTACGTCTATGACGGCGCCCAGGTCGTGGTGCGCAAGGGCAACGACACCATTCACGGCGTCGAAGATCTAAAAGGCAAGACCGTCGCGGTCAACCTCGGCTCCAACTACGAGGCGCTGCTCGAGGAGCTGCCCTACGCCGATCAGATCAATATCAAGACCTACGACTCCAATATCGAGCAGGACGTGGCCCTCGGCCGTGCCGATGCCTTCGTCATGGACCGTGTCAGCGCGACCCAGGTGATCAAGGACAAGCCGCTGCCGCTCGAGCTTGCCGGCCAGCCCTTCTCGCAGATCCAGAACGCCTACCCCTTCCGCGACGACGAAGCCGGCGCAGCCCTGCGTGATCGTGTCAACGCGGCGCTGGCCAAGCTGCGTGATAGCGGCAAGCTGAAGGCGATCTCCGAGAAGTGGTTCGGTACCGATATCACCCAACCCTGATACTCTGATCCCACGCCGCCCTCGGGTCTTGCCCTGCGTCCTGCACGCAGGGCTGCGCCGGGGCGACACGGCCCATGACGCTCGCCGGCTTCATGGGCCTTTCTGTTATCCACGGCCGCGCTGCGCGGCGTAGTGACCTCTATGCACGCACTCAATGTCGACTACATGCTGGGCCTGGTGCCCATTCTTCTGGGCTACCTGCCGTTGACCCTGGGCATGGCCGCCGCAGGCATGCTGTGCGCCCTGCTCCTGGCTTCGCTGCTGGCGGTGATCCGGGTGACCCAGCTACCCGGGCTCAACGCTTTCGCCCTGCTGTTCATCTCGTTCTTCCGCGGCACGCCGCTGCTGGTGCAGCTGTTTCTGTTCTACTACGGGCTGCCGCAGGTACTCACCTTCCTGGTCTCGATCAACGGCATCACCGCCACCATTCTCGGTCTGACGCTGCACTTCTCGGCCTACATGGCGGAGTCGATCCGCGCCGCCATCGTCGGGATCGACCGCAGCCAGACCGAAGCCGCGCTCTCGGTGGGCATGACCCAGGGCCAGCTGATGCGGCGCATCGTGCTGCCCCAGGCGACCCGCGTCGCCACGCCGACGCTGATGAACTACTTCATCGACATGATCAAGTCGACCTCGCTCGCCTTCACCCTGGGTGTCACCGAGCTGATGGGAGCGACTCAGAAGGAAGCCGCCAGCAGCTTTCTCTACTTCGAAGCCTTTCTGGTCGTCGCCGTGATCTACTGGGTCGTGGTGGAAGCCCTGTCGTGGGTACAGAAATGGCTGGAGCAACGACTCAACCGGGCCTATCAGCGATGATCGAACTCAAGGGTATCCGCAAGCAGTTCGGCGACCAGGTGGTCTTCGACGCCATCGACTTGAAACTCGAGCGCGGCGAGATCATCGTCGTGGTCGGCCCCTCCGGCACCGGCAAGTCGACCCTGCTGCGCTGCATCAACTTCCTCGAGCACCCGGATGCCGGCCAGCTCACGGTGGGCGATCTCCAGGTCGATGCCACTCGCGCTACCCAGGCGCAGATTCTCGCCCTGCGCCGACGCACCGCCTTCGTCTTCCAGAACTACGCCCTGTTCGCCAACAAGACCGCGCTTCAGAACATCGCCGAGGGCATGATCGTCGTCGACGGTCTCTCCAAGCGCGAGGCGCATGCCCGGGCGCGCAAGATCCTCGAGCGCATCGGCCTGGCCGACAAAGCCGATGCCTATCCCGCCTCGCTCTCGGGGGGGCAGCAGCAGCGCGTCGGTATCGGCCGAGCCATGGCGGCCAACGCCGAAGTGATCCTGTTCGATGAGCCGACCTCGGCCCTCGACCCGCAATGGGTCGAGGAGGTGCTGGGACTGATGAAGCAGCTCGCGGCGGAGCACCAGACCATGATCGTAGTGACTCACGAGATGCAGTTCGCCCGCGAAGTCGCCGACCGCGTGGTATTCATGGACGAGGGGCGGATCATCGAGCAGGGGCCGCCGGCGACGCTGTTCAGCCAGCCCCGCGACGAGCGCACCCAGCGCTTCCTGAAGAAGATCCTCGCCGCCAACCCCGGCTGAGCCCGCCCGCACATCAGCCGCGATCGCGGCCCGGCGCGCTGACGGCGAAGAAGCGCTCGACCACGTCGTCGCGCACCGGCCGCGTCAGCAGCGACACGCCCACGAACAGCGGCAGGTTGACCAGCAGCCCCCAGAAGCCGGCATGCACGCCGAGGGGGTTGCGCCAGATCAGGGTGAAGGCAAGGGTCACGCAGAAGCCGGCGACAATGCCGGCGATCACCCCGGCGGTGGAGGCGCGGGTCCACACGAACATGCCGATGAAGGCCGGCAGCACCTGAGTGGCGAAGCCGAGCCCCACCAGCAGGATCATCACCAGGTTGCTGGGTTCGCTGATCGCCACCGGGGCCACGATCAGCGCCATGATCGGGATCAGCAGGCACCGCGCCAGACGCGCCGTGGCGCGGTCGCCCAGGCGCCATAGCGGCTGGGCGATATCCCGCGCATAGGCCATCGCCACCGAGTGCAGAAACGGCTCGCACGAGGACATCGCCGCCGCCAGGGTGCCCGCCCCCAGCAGTCCCACCAGCCACACCGGCAGATGGCCGAGGGCGTAGCTCAGGGCCACGGTGTCGGCGCGTTCGAGCTGTGGCAGCGCCAGGATGCCGATGAAGCCTACCACCACCATCGGCAGCACCACGATGTAGTAGGTCGGCAGCCAGGTCGCGCTGCGGCGGATGGTGTCGGCGGAGCGAGCGCTCATCCACTGGCTCCACACCGGCGGCATGAAAGAGAGCATCGAGACGATGATCGAGGTGGTCCAGAAGGCGAAGCTCATGTCGCCGCCCGCCCCCGGCAGGGTCAGGAAGTCGGGGCGCTCGGCCTGCAGGCGCGCGAAGATGGCGCCGAAACCCAGTTCGCCGCTGGCGGTGTGGGCCGACCACAGCCCGACACTCCACGCCACCACCAGCATCAGTACGCCCTGGAAGGCGTTGGTCAGGCCGATGGCGTGCTGCCCGCTGACGTAGAGATAGAGCGCCATCGCCGCCAGGATCAGGATCACGCCCGCCCAGACCGGAATACGCCCGCCGCTCATCACCGCCAGAATGTAGGCCGACCCCATGGTCTGCAGCACCGCGTAGGCCAGTGAGCCGATCGACATCACCAGCGCCGCCAGGCCACCCAGCAGCGGACTCTGGTAACGGTCGGCAATGGCCGCCCCCTGGGTGACGTGACCAAAGCGCCGGCCGAACTCCCACACCCGCGGCCCGCAATACCACGCCACCAGCGCCAGGTAGGAGAGATAGATCACCACGTAGAAGACCGCGACCCCCTTGCTGTAGGCCCAGCCGGGCGCCCCCATGAAGGTATAGGCGCTGATGCTGCCGGCGGCGATCAGCAGATAGAGCGTCACGCCGCCCATGCTGCGCCCGGCCACGCCCCACTCCTCCAAGCTGTCCATGATGCGGCCACGGCGCGCGCGCAGGCCGATCACCAGCGCCACCGCGACATAGCCCAGGGTGATCCACAAAGGCATCAGGCTGCGCGTCGCGAGTTCACTCATCGCCGCGCCCCCGCCGCGCCAGCCAGCGGTTGCCCAGCAGCATGGCGACCCAGCAGCCGGCCACGATCGCATAGGCCCACAGCGCCAGCCACGGCAGCCCGAACGCCAGCCGCGCCCGATTGACGCCGGCCACCACCGGCCACAGGCCCATACCGATCAGGCCCAGGAACAGCAGCAACAGCCCCCAGCCCGCCGCCGAACGCGGGCGTACCACGAAATGCTTCATCGATATTCCCACAGTATGTCACGCGTGCTTCACGAGTTTTCACCGCCCCACCCGGCGACCAGCGACAGGATAGCGTATCGCATTGGGCATCGGCGCCGAACCCGGCGAGCTGCTAGGCTGCAGGGATCACTCGCGTTCAAGGACCTCCATGCCGCCACGACACTCTCGACTCCGCGACGGGCTGCGCTTCAGCGCATCCGTCGGCTATACCGCCAAGGGCCTGATCTATGTCGCGGTGGGCTGGCTCGCCCTGCTCACCACCATTGGTCTGGGCGGCAGCGAGAGTGGCACCAGCGAGGTGATCCGCAAGATCGCGCTGTGGCCCTTCGGCAGCGTGCTGCTGGTGCTGCTCGGCCTGGGCCTGGTCGCCTATGTCGCCTGGCGCCTGGGCCAGGCGATCTGGGACACCGAGCACAAGGGTAACGACTGGAAGGGTTGGCTGCAGCGGCTGGGGTTCGCCCTCAGCGCTGGCCTCTACGCCACCCTGGCGTGGCAGTGCGCGACCCTGCTGCTGCACAGCGTATCGAGCTCATCCCAGGAGGATAACAGCCGTCGCACCGAGTGGCTGCTGGGTATCCCGGGCGGGCGCTGGCTGCTGCTGGCGGTGGGATTGGGCTTCGTCGCGGTGGGCGTGCATCAGCTCGTGCGCGCCTGGCGGCGCGCCTACCGCAAGAACTGGCATCTCGACCAGCGCCCCAACCCACCGCTGCCGCTGCTCGAGGGCATCGCCAGAGTCGGGCTGGCCGCCCGCGGCGTGACCTTCATCCTGATCGGCGGCCTGCTCGGCCTGGCCGCCTGGCAGCTCTCGCCCAGCCAGACCCAGGGTCTGGGCGGCGCCCTCGATCTGCTGGCCCACCAGCCCTACGGCGACTTCCTGCTGGGCGGGGTCGCCTGCGGCCTGATCGCCTACGGCGGCTACTGCTTCATCAATGCGGGCTATCGCCGCGTGCGCCATCCGCGCTGAGCGTATATGAGGCCCCGATACTGGCCTTGTGCGAGCCCCAAGCCCCCGAAAGCTGACCTTCGACGAAACCCAAAAAAGGCCGTGGAAGCGGCCTGGAAGGATCGTAACAGCGCACCGGCAGAACCAGCCGGCGCCGCGATCAGGGCCGCAGCGCCGAGTCACCTGCCCGGCCATGCAGCGCCGGCAGGTAACCAAGGTACGCAGCCGATACCGAGCCGGATGCGCAAGAGAGCTGACGGGGCGGAGAACTCAGCCCAGCATCAGCGCCCCGCCGGCCGCAGCGATGGCGGCACCGATGCCGCGCAGCCAGCGGCTGTCACGCTGGGCCAGCCAGGCACCGGCGTGGCGCCCGACAAGGGTGATCGCCACGCTGGTGACCACGAAGCCCAGCGCATAGAGCAGCGCCGAGGCGCCCGGCGCCAGTTCGCTGCCGTGAGCGTGACCGTGCAGCAGGATGAAGGCGAACACCAGTGTGCCACCCACCGCGCTGGGCAGCTTGACCAGCGTCGCCAGCAGCACCCCCGCCAGCAGCACGCTGGAGGCGATGCCGAACTCCACCCCCAGCAGCGGCACCCCGGCCCAGGCCAGGCCAGCACCGCAGACCATGCCCAGCGCGATCAGCGCAGGCATCGCCCGGCGCAGCGTGGGCGCCTGGCGGCAGCTCCACAGCCCGATCGCCAGCATCGCCAGCAGATGGTCGAGCCCGGTCAGCGGGTGCATCAGGCCGGCCAGAAAACTGCCGCCATGGGTATGCGGCAGCTGCCCCGGGTGAGCGTAGGCCGCCGAGGCCAGCAGCAGCGCCAGCGGGGCGCCGAGCCAGGCCAGACGGCGTGCGGTGCGACGAGAGGGTCGAGCTTGCATGGTGTACTCCTTGGGTGGTGGATGGTGGGTGATGGGTAGCGGCTTGGATGTGAAAGCGTCGATATCAGTGTGAACAGGACCGATTCACTCGGCACACAGCAGCGCCTGATCGGCCCGCGCTCGCTGCGCCTCGCCGCGGCGCTCCGGCAGCATCCCGCGGTCGAGGATGAAGCGCACGATGGTCTCGACGCCGACCCCGTCATAGAGGTTGGCGAAGACGAAGGGGCGCGGGCCGCGCATCATCTTGGCGTCGCGTTCCATGACCTCGAGCGAGGCGTGGACGCGCTCGGCGATATCGATCTTGTTGATGATCAGCAGATCCGACTTGGTGATCCCCGGCCCGCCCTTGCGCGGAATCTTGTCACCGGCGGAGACATCGATCACGTAGAGGGTCAGGTCGGAGAGCTCGGGGCTGAAGGTCGCGGCGAGGTTGTCGCCCCCCGACTCCACCAGCACCAGCTCCAGCGTCGGGTGCCGCGCATGGAGGTCGTCGATCGCCGCCAGATTCATCGAGGCGTCCTCGCGGATCGCGGTGTGCGGGCAGCCACCGGTCTCGACGCCGATGATGCGGTCGGCATCCAGCGCGTCGTGGCGCAGCAGGAAGTCCGCGTCCTCGCGGGTATAGATGTCGTTGGTGACCACCGCGATATCGTAGTGCTCGCGCAGCGCCAGGCAGAGCTGCTTGAGCAGAGCGGTCTTGCCGGACCCGACCGGGCCGCCGACGCCCACTCGCAGACAGTGTTGCATATCCCTCTCTCCTTTCGTCTTCGCGCCGACCGATCCCGCCCCGGCGCGGATGCCTATTGCGTATGAAAGCTCAGTGTGGCGCTGTCATCGGTCTCGCTCGGCGATGATGCCGTCACGTCCACCGGTCAGCTGCGAAACAGCCGCGAGTACTGCGTCTCGTGCAGCGCACTGGCCAGGGCCAGCCCCGGCAGCGCCGGGCCCAAATCCTCGTCGTCGAGCTCGGCGGCGCGCGTCACCGCGACCGCCAGCGCCGGACGCAGCCGCTCCACCAGCCGCTGGGCCGCGGTCTGCCCCAGCGGTAGCGCCTTGCACGCCGCCGCCAGCTGGTTCTCGAGCCAGGCCCAGGCGAATCCCAGTTGGGCATCCGTCAGCGCGATACCGCGCCGCTGCGCCGCCCAGGCGAACAGCGTGACGTAGGTGGGCGTCGGCGGCAGCCAGCCATCTTCCGGCAGCAGCCCCAGGTCGCCGAGCAGGCGCGCCAGCGACTGCCCCAGACGCAGATCCTCCTCGGCCAGCTCATGGGTCTCGCGGTTGGCCAGCAGCCAGTCGTTCCAGGCCGCCAGCGCCGCGCGATCCCCGCGCTCCCAGGCCTGCCACAGGCGTTCGAGCAGCGGCAGCTCACAGCGGGTCAGGCCGTCATCGAGGACACCGTCGAGCCAGGCGCCGAGGGTTGCTTCGTCCGTCACCCAGCCGAGCTCGAAGGCACTCTCCAGCCCCTGCGACCAGGCGAAGGCGCCGATCGGCAGCGCCGGGCTCACCAACTGCATCAGACCCAGCAACGCCAGCGGCGAGCGTGTCGACTCCCCCTCCATGCTCAATCCTCGTGACCGCGACCGCGCGGCACGAAGTCGTAGACCAGGGCGCCCCCGCGCTCGGACGCGTGAGCGTGCGTGTGGCCGTGTTCATGTCCATGCCCATGTCCATGGCTGTGACCGTGGCCATGGACGTGCCCCTCGGCATAGGCGCCGGACTCGGGGTCGAAGGGCGCACGGTGACGCTCCAGTGTCGCCCCCAATCGGGTCGCCAGTGCCTCCAGCACGTGATCGGGGGGAAAGCGCACCCAGCCGCGCTCGCCCTCGGCACCCAGCGCCAGCTGCACATGGCGGTTGCCCAGGTGGTAGCAGAGCCGAGCCAGCGCCAGGCTGCCCTCGACCCGAGCGGTGACCACCGGCTCGTCGGCGGCGCGCACCGCGATCACCTCACCGCTCTCCGCGCGCAGCAGCGCACCGTGGCGCAGCACCGGGCCGCGGTCGAGAAACAGCCCCAGCTCGCGCCCGCCATCGCTGGTGGCCTTGAGGCGCCCGCGGCAGCGCAGCTCGAAGGGGAGCGTGACGCTATCGTCGGCGGTCATGTCGCAGGCCGCGTCGAGGCGCTCGATCAACTTCAACATCGTGTCGTCCTTCTCATTCTCATCAGAACAAACCGCCTGTCAGAACAGATGGTAGCGCTGGGCCAGCGGCAGCGTGACCGCGGGCTCGCAGGTGAGCAGTTGACCATCGGCGCGCACCTCGTAGGTCTGCGGGTCGACCTCGAGCTGCGGACAGGCATCGTTGAGTTTCATGTCACGCTTGCGCACACCGCGCACGTCCTGCACCGCGACCAGCCGACTGGCCAGGCCCAGGCGCTCGCCCACCCCGGCCGCCAGCGCCGCCTGGCTGACGAAACTCACTCGGGTGGCGCTGGCGGCGCGGCCGAAGGCGCCGAACATCGGCCGATAGTGCACCGGCTGCGGGGTCGGAATCGAGGCGTTGGGATCGCCCATGGGCGCCGCCGCAATCATCCCGCCCTTGAGTATCAGCGCCGGCTTGACGCCGAAGAAGGCCGGGTCCCACAGCACCAGATCGGCCAGCTTGCCGACCTCCACCGATCCCACCTCATGGCCCAGGCCGTGGGTGAGCGCCGGGTTGATGGTGTACTTGGCGATATAGCGCCGGGCACGGAAATTGTCACAGCCACGCTCGGCATCCTCCGCCAGCAGACCGCGCTGCACCTTCATCTTGTGCGCGGTCTGCCAGGTGCGGCAGACCACCTCGCCGACCCGACCCATGGCCTGGGAGTCGGAGGCGATCATCGAGATCACGCCGAGATCGTGGAGGATATCCTCGGCGGCGATGGTCTCGCGGCGGATGCGCGAATCGGCGAAGGCCACGTCCTCGGGGATATTGGGGTCGAGGTGGTGGCACACCATCAGCATGTCGAGATGCTCGTCGACGGTGTTCACGGTGTAGGGCCGCGTCGGGTTGGTCGACGACGGCAGCACGTAATCCTTGGAACAGGCGGTGATGATGTCCGGCGCATGGCCGCCCCCGGCACCCTCGGTGTGATAGGTGTGGATACCGCGCTCCTTGAACGCGGCCAGGGTGTCCTCGACGAAGCCGGACTCGTTGAGGGTATCGGTATGGATCGCCACCTGGACGTCGTAGCGCTCGGCCACGCTCAGGCAGGTGTCGATGGAAGCCGGCGTGGTACCCCAGTCCTCGTGCAGCTTGAGCCCGATCGCCCCGGCCACGATCTGCGCTTCGAGCGCCTCGGGCTGGCTGGCGTTGCCCTTGCCGAGCAGGCCGATGTTCATCGGCAGGGTGTCGATCGCCTGGAGCATCTTGCCCAGGTGCCACTCCCCGGGGGTACAGGTGGTGGCGTTGGAGCCGGTGGCCGGCCCGGTCCCCCCGCCGAGCATGGTGGTGACCCCGCTCATCAGCGCCTCCTCCACCTGCTGCGGGCAGATGAAGTGGATGTGTGCGTCGATCGCGCCGGCGGTGAGAATCTTGCCCTCACCGGCGATCACCTCGGTGCCCGGGCCGATCACGATGGTCACCGCCGGCTGCACGTCGGGGTTGCCGGCCTTGCCGATGGCGGCGATTCGCCCCGCCTTGAGGCCGACATCGGCCTTGACGATCCCCCACCAGTCGAGGATCAGCGCATTGGTGATCACCGTGTCCATCACCGCCTCGTCGCAGCGCTGGCTCTGGCCCATGCCGTCACGGATCACCTTGCCGCCGCCGAACTTCACCTCGTCGCCGTAGTGGGTATGATCCTGCTCCACCTCGATCCACAGCTCGGTATCGGCGAGGCGCACCCGATCGCCCACGGTGGGGCCATACATGTCGGCATAGGCCTGACGTGAAATTTTCATGCTTCATCCTCCACGGCATCATCCAGCCCACCCATGACTTCGCCGCGGAAGCCGTAGACGTGCCGCCGGCCGGCAAACGGCACCAGCGTCACCGCCCGGCGCTGACCCGGCTCGAAACGGATCGCCGAGCCCGCCGGAACGTCGAGCCGGTAACCTCGCGCGGCGCCACGATCGAACTCGAGCGCCGGGTTGGTCTCGGCGAAGTGGTAGTGCGAGCCGACCTGGATCGGGCGGTCGCCGCGGTTGCCCACCGTCAGGGTGATCGTGTCGCCCCCTGCGTTGAGCTCGATCTCGCCGTCCTGCAACTGGTATTCACCGGGAATCATGGCCGCCCCTCATACGATGGGTGAATGCACGGTCACCAGCTTGGTGCCGTCGGGAAAGGTCGCCTCAACCTGCACCTCGGGGATCATCTCGGCGACCCCCTCCATCACGTCGTCGCGGGTCAGGATCTCGCGACCGTAGCCCATCAGCTCGGCCACGCTGCGCCCGTCGCGGGCGCCTTCGAGGATCTCGAAGCTGATCAGCGCCACCGCTTCCGGGTAGTTGAGCTTGAGCCCGCGCGCGCGGCGGCGCTCGGCCAACTGGGCGGCGGAGAACAGCAGCAGCTTGTCTTTGTCTCGGGGTGTCAGTTCCATCGCCTCGTCTCCTGGGCTTGCGGGCGCCGGGCGCCCTTGATCGTTGTCTCAGGTGCGCCAGATGCGCGGCTCGCACGCCTCGCGCTCGGCCAGCAGCGGGCGCAGCGTGTGCCAGGCGGCCTGGCAGTAGTCCCAGGCCTGATTGCGCGAATCGCCCAGATAGCGCAGCAGCAATACGCCGAGACGCTGGGTGACGGCCCACTGCGGGGCCGCCGGCAGCGCCTCGCGCAGCGCCGCCACCGCCACCTCGGGGGCCGCTAGCCCGGCCGCCCACAGGGTCGCCTGGACGCTCGCCCCGCCCTGCCCCCAGCGACCCTGGAAGCGCGCGTGATGTGGGTCGAGCGGCTGGCGCTCGAGCCACAGCGGGCGGCCGTCGCGGGTCAGCCGAAAGCGCTGCTCGATGGCACCGCTGACGAACGGCAGCGCGCCCACCGGACGCCCCAGCGCCATCACCTCCCACCCCAGGCAGCGGGCATCGCCAGTGAGCTCGACCGTGGTGCTCTGCGCCCCGCGCGAGCCGTCGAAGGCGATGGTCTCCTGGGGCAGCCACTCGAGCAGACCGCCAGCGTCCACCTGCAGGTGATTGCGCTGCTGCCAGGTCACGCCCTGGCTGTCGGCGCGGTAGAGCTTGGTCGCCGCCGGCGTGGTCAACAGCGCGTGGGCGTCGGCCTCCACCGCGATCTCCAGCGCCAGGGCGTCACCGCTGACCAGCCCGCCCGGCGGGTGCAGCAGATAGACGTGGCAGGGCTCGACCAGCGCCGGCTGCAGCGGCTCGGGGTAGAACGGCCGCTGCACCCGCAGCGGCCCGCTGTGGTGCGCCCGGGTCAAACGGGTACGCCCGGCATGGGCGGTCTCGCGGCGGTCGAAGGCGAGCGCCAGCCGCGCCTCCCAGCGGCGCCCGGCGTCGAAACGGTGACCGGAGTCCGCGGGGGGCGGATGGCTTGGCGGTGCGGGGTCTGCGCTCATACCGTGAGATGTCGCCGAATCAGGTCGTCGTCGAGATCGGAGATGTCGCCGTTGGCCACGGCCTGGCCCCGATCCATGATCATGAAGCCGTCGGCGTAGCGGCGCGCGAACGGCAGTTTCTGCTCGACCAGCAGTACGGTCAGCCCGGCCTCGCGGTTGAGCCGCCGGATCACCTCGCCGATCTGGGCCACGATATTGGGCTGGATGCCCTCCCCCGGCTCGTCGAGAATCAGCAGCCGCGGGTCGAGCACCAGCGCGCGCCCGATCGCCAGCTGCTGCTGCTGGCCGCCGGAGAGGTCGCCTCCGCGACGATAGCGCATCTCGCGCAGCACCGGGAACAGTTCATAGATGCGCTCGGGAATGCGCCGCTGGCGATCGCGCCGTGCCGGCAAGCCGATGCGCAGATTCTCCTCCACTGTGAGCGTGGCGAAGATTTGCCGCCCCTGGGGCACATAGCCGATCCCCAGACCGGCACGCGCCTCGGCGCGCTTGGGCAGCAGCGGCTCACCGTCGAAGTGGATGGTGCCGGCGCGGGCGCTCACCTCCCCCATGATGGTCTTCAACAGCGTGGTCTTGCCGACCCCGTTGCGCCCCATCACGCAGGTGCAGCGCCCGGCCGGCACCGTCAGCGACAGGCCGCGCAGGATATGGCTCTCGCCGTAGTACTGATCGAGGTTGTCCACGCTCAGCATGCGTTCGTCTCCTCGTCGCCGCCCAGATAGACCTCCACCACCCGCGGATCACTGGACACCTGGTCCAGGCTGCCCTCGGCCAACACGCTGCCCTGGTGCAGCACCGTGACCTTGCGCGCGATCTCGCGCACGAAGCCCATATCGTGCTCGACCACCACCACCGACTGCTGCCCCGCCAGCCGCGTCAGCAGCTCGGCGGTGCGCTGCATCTCCGGCTCGGTCATCCCGGCCACCGGCTCGTCCACCAGCAGCAGGCGCGGGCGCTGCATCAGCAGCATGCCGATCTCCAGCCACTGCTTCTGGCCGTGGGAGAGCACGCCGGCGAGCCGGTGCCGCTCGCCGGTCAGGCCGATGGTCTCCAGCACCTCGTCGATGCGCGCCCGACCAGCGCGGTCGAGCCGCGCCAGCAGAGTCCGCCACACGCGGCGGTCACCCGCCATCGCCAGCTCCAGGTTCTCGCTCACGTCGAGCGCCTCGAACACCGTCGGCTTCTGGAACTTGCGCCCGATGCCGAGATTGGCGATCCGCGGCTCGTCCAGGGTCAGCAGGTTGTGCCGGCTGCCGAACCACACCTGGCCGCTGTCCGGACGCGTCTTGCCGGTGATGATATCCATCATGGTGGTCTTGCCGGCGCCGTTGGGACCGATGATGCAGCGCAGCTCGCCGTCGTCGATCGTGAGGTTGAGCCGATCAATGGCGCGGAAGCCGTCGAAGCTGACGCTGACATCCTCCATGTAAAGAATCGGCCCGTGGCGGACGTCCACCGGCGACTGCGCCGGCAGCATGAAGTCGAACACCCGGTCGGGGCGCGACAGCTCGCGCAGCTGCTGCACCCGGGTGCGTGCGCCCTGGTTCATGTCGCGCCCTCCTGCCGACGCCGCCATGCCAGCACGCCGGCGATCCCCCGCGGCAGCGCCATGGTCAACACCACGAACAGGCCGCCGAGCAGGAACAGCCAGGCGTCCGGCATCGCGCCGGTGAGCACGGTCTTGAGATAGTTGACCACCAGCGCCCCGAGCAGCGCACCGAACAGCGTGGCGCGTCCGCCCAGCGCCACCCACACCACCACCTCGATCGAGAACAGCGGCGCGAAGGTGCTGGGGTTGATGATCCCGACCTGCGGCACGTAGAGCGCCCCGGCGACCCCGGCGAGCATCGCCGAGACCACGAACAGCGACAGCTTGACGTGCTCGACCCGATAACCGAGAAAGCGCACCCGCGCCTCGGCGTCACGGGTCGCCACGGCGACCCGCCCCAGCCGTGAGACCACGATCGCCCGACACAGCCAGAACGCCAGCAGTACGGCAATACCGGAGGCCAGGAACAGCGCCACGGTCATGCCGTCACTGGCCAGCCGAAAACCGAGCAGCTCGCTGAAGCGCGTCAGTCCGGTGCTGCCGCCCATCCCCATCTCGTTGCGGTTGAATGCCAGCATCAGGGCAAAGGTCAGCGCCTGGGTGATGATCGAGAAGTAGACCCCGGTCACCCGGGAGCGGAAGGCGAGCCAGCCGAACGCCAGTGCCAATAACCCCGGCGCCAGCACCACCGCCAGCGCCGCCAGCGGGAAGCTCGCCAGCAGCCCTTGCCAGCCGGGCAGCGCCGTGCCCTGGGCATTGAGATAGAGCCCCATGGCGTAGCCGCCGAGGGCGAAGAAGGCACCGTGGCCGAGACTCAAGATGCCCAGGTAGCCCCAGATCAGATCCACCGCCAGCGCCAGCAGCATGTAGGTGAAGTACTTGCCCAGCAGTGCCACCGTGGCACCGCTCACATGCAGCGGATGGGCCATGGGCAGCGCATGCAGGACCAGCACCAGCGCCATGCCGACGATCAGCAGCGCCGAGGTGATCAGCGTGGCGCGGGAGAGAAACGCCTGGCCCGAGCGATCCCGGTTGGGGTCGAGGGTTGCGTGGCTCATGACACCCTCCCCTTGGGCGCGAAGATCCCCTGCGGGCGCTTCTGGATGAACAGGATCACCCCGACCAGCACGATGATCTTGGCCAGCACCGCCCCGACCCACGGCTGCAGCACCTGATTGATCACCCCCAGCGACATGCCGGCGACCAGGGTACCCCACAGATTGCCGACGCCGCCGAACACCACCACCAGGAAGGAGTCGACGATATAGCCCTGGCCCAGGTTCGGCCCCACGTTGGTGAGCTGCGACAGCGCCACCCCGGCGAGCCCCGCGACCCCGGCACCGAGCCCGAAGGTGAGCATGTCGACCCGCGCCGCGCGCACGCCCATGGCCCGCGCCATGGCGCGGTTCTGGGTCACTGCGCGCACCTCCAGGCCGAGCCGGGTGTAGCGCATCAGCGCCCACAGCGCGGCGAACACCAGCAGACAGAAGCCGAGCACGCCGAGACGATTCAGGGTCAGCGACAGCGCATCGTTGATCTGCCAGGCACCCTGCAGCCACGCCGGCGACTCCACCCGTCGGTTGAGCGGCGAGAACAGCGTGCGCACCAGCTGCTGCAGGATCAGGCTCAGGCCGAAGGTCGCCAGCAGCGTCTCCAGCGGCCGCCCCTTGAGGAAGCGGATCACGCAGCGCTCGATGACGATGCCGAAGGCCGCGGCCACCAGGAAGCCGCCGGGGATCGCCAGCAGCAGCGCCAGCCCCGGCTGCCCCGGCAGCGCCTGCTGGATCAGCCAGGTGGTGTAGGCACCGAGCATGATCAGCTCACCGTGGGCCATGTTGATTACCCCCATGACGCCGAAGGTGATCGCCAGACCGATCGCCGCCAGCACCAGGATCGAGCCCGCGCTCAAGCCGAAGAACAGGGTCTGCGCGCGGTCGTACCAGGCGCGCTTGCGCTCGATGCCGTCGAGCACACGCTGTGCCTGGGCAGCGAGTTCGCCGTCACCCGCCGCCAGCGTGGTCAGGCCATTGCGCACTCGCGTGTCGAGATTGCCGGCGAGGGTGTCGAGGGCCTCGGCGTCGCCCTGCTGCGCGGCATACAGCGCCAGCGCCACGTCGAGGTGGTCACGCACCTCAGAGCTCTCTTCCTGCTCGCGGCTGGCGCGTACGCTCGCGACATTGTCGGCGTTCACCTCTCCGATCAGCCGATCCGCAGCCGCTAGACGTGCACCCGCGTCACCCTCGGCCAGCGAGAGCGAGGCGATCATGCCCTGGAGCTGGGTGCGCAGATCGTTGTTGATCTTGAAGATATCCACCGTGCGCCGGGAACCGCTGCCAGCCTCGGCGAAGGTGATCGCATCGATCAGCGGCCACTCACGACCGCTGTCGTCGGTGACGATATAGAACTGCTCGCCGCGGCGCGCCTTGCCCAGACGGCCATCGAGCAGCGCCTGAAGCCAGCGCGTCTTCTGACTTGCCTGGCTGTCGGCGATCGCCTGGGCGGCCTCGCCCTTGGCCGCGAAACTGCGCGTATCCAGCGCCTGCAACAGCGCTCTGGCCTGGGGCTCGCTGACCGCCGCCGAGGCCGGGGTGGCCAGCGCGGCGCAGATCAGCAGCAGGCCGAACAACAACCCGTGCCTGAGCCGGCGGGCGCACTGGCAGCCTCCGGCGTGGGAATGCATCATCATGATGGAACGCTCATGCTGCGTTGCCGTTGGCCCCGCGCCATCCGCTCGGCGGCGCGGGCACGTGCTCGGGCGGTGAGCGCCGCGGCATGGCCGCGGCCAGGCACCGCCCACCGATCAGTTCGTTCCTGCGCCGTCTTCGCAGACCATGCGCTCGACATCGAGCTTTCCGCAGCGCAGCGGCGCGCGCCAATCGCTGATCAGGTGCTGCGACGCCGGCAGATAGTCGGACCAGGCGTCACCGGCTACCGTGGTCGGGGTCTGCCACACCACGCTGAACTGACCGTCATCCTGGATCTCGCCGATCATCACCGGCTTGGTGATGTGGTGGTTGGGCATCATCGTCGCCGCACCGCCGGAGAGATTGGGCACGGTCACGCCGATGATCGCGTCCTTGACCGCATCGACGTCGGTGGTACCGGCCTCCTCGACCGCCTTGAGCCACATGTTGAAGCCGATGTAGTGGGCTTCCATGGGGTCGTTGACCACTGCATCCTGATTGCCGGTGTAGGCGACCCAGGCATCGATGAAGTCGTAGTTGGCGTCGCTGTCGACACTCATGAAGTAGTTCCAGGCCGCCAGATGACCGACCAGCGGCGCGGTGTCGATCCCGGTCAGCTCCTGCTCGCCGACCGAGAACGCCACCACCGGAATGTCGGCAGCCTTGACCCCCTGGTTGGCGAGCTCGTTGTAGAACGGCACGTTGGCATCGCCATTGATGGTCGAGACCACCGCGGTCTTCTTGCCCTGACTACCGAAATCCTTGACCCGGGAGACGATCGACTGCCAGTCGCTGAAGCCGAACGGGGTGTAGTTGACCATGATGTCGTCGTCCGCCACGCCGTGAGCCTTGAGATAGGCCTCGAGGATCTCGTTGGTGGTGCGCGGATAGACGTAGTCGGTACCCAGCAGCGCCCAGCGCTCGACCCCCTGCCCCATTAGATAGTCGACCGCGGGGATCGCCTGCTGGTTGGGCGCGGCGCCGGTGTAGAAGATGTTCTCGGAGGATTCCTGACCCTCATACTGCACCGGATAGAACAGCAGTCCATCGAGCTCCTCGACCACCGGCAGCACCGCCTTGCGCGAGGCCGAGGTCCAGTTGCCGAAGATGACGTCGACCCGCTGGTCACCGGTGAGCAGGGTGCGCGCCTGCTCGGCGTAGCGCGACCAGTCAGAGGCCGGATCCATCACCACCGGCTCCAGCTGGCGCCCGAGCAGACCGCCGGCCTTGTTCTGCTGATCGATCAGCATCAGCATCTCGTCTTTCAGCGTCGATTCGCTGATCGCCATGGTGCCGGAGAGGGAGTGAAGGATACCGACGCGGATCGGGCCATCGTCGGCGGCCAGCAGCGGCGCCGAGACCCCCGCCAGCGTGGTGGTGAGCACGGATGCTGCGATCAGTTTGCGTAGGGCTGTTGTTGTCATGAGACGCTCCTGAAGAATCCCTGGGTGGGTGTCCGGCGCCGCCGGCGCACCCCTCCCTAGCCCTCATGCATTTTTCGTGCCCTTTTTAATCGAGCCCGGGTCTTTGTATACAAAAAACCACCCTTATCGCACCGCCAGCGCGCGCCGCGGCCACGCAGGACGCGCTCCGAGAGGCTCAGTTGAGCACGTAACGTCCGCTTCGGTATTAGATTCATGAGCCAGGTCAAGACGTTGGGGTCGCCACCCGACGTAGATGGACATGCACCAGAATGGATACAAAAAAAGGCGCCCGTGTCACGGGCGCCCCAAAAGCGTGCAAACCACCGATCGAAACTCGCTGACGTCACCTCGCCAGTTCATCAAAAACGCAGTTCATCCATGGCCATCAACCCAGTCGCCGCCGCCTCGAGCTGGCGCGCGTGGGCCTCGCTGCGCGGCAGAAGACGCTCGAGGAAGTGCTGCCCCACGATCAGCTTGTCGCGATAGTCGGCCTCCCCCAGAGCCCCGTCTTGATCGAGCCCACGCACCGCCGCGCGTGCCGCCTTCCACCACATCCAGGCGTAGACGCTGAGCCCGGTCAATTGCAGGTAGTCGTGGGCCGCCGCGCCGGCCTCGGCCGGATCCTGCGCCGCGCGCTCGAGCAGTTGACGGGTCGCCTGTTCCAGCCGCGTTGCGGCAGCCTCGGCAGCGGCATGGAAGGGCCGCAGGCGCGTGTCATCGGCGGCGCCATCCTCCAGGTCCGCGCGCAGACGTGCCAGCAGACGCTCGACATAGGCGCCGCCGTTACGCACCAGCTTGCGCCCGACCAGGTCCATCGCCTGGATGCCGTTGGTGCCTTCATAGATCATGGCGATACGCGCATCGCGCACGAACTGCTCGGCGCCCCACTCGACGCAGTAGCCGCTGCCGCCGTAGAGCTGCTGGGCCTCCACCGTGGCCTCGAAGCCGCGGTCGGTCAGAAAGGCCTTGGCTACCGGGGTCAGCAGCGCGACCATCTCCTCGGCACCGGCGCGGGTCTCGGCCTCCGGATGGTAGCGCGCGCGGTCGAGCTCGCGGGCGACGAAGGCCGCGAATAGCCGTCCGCCCTCGTTCCAGGCGCGCACGTCCAGCGCCATGCGGCGCACGTCCGGGTGTACCAGAATCGGGTCGGCGGGCTTCTCCGGCGCCGCCGCGCCGCCGGGGGCACGGCTCTGCAGGCGCTCGCGAGCGAAGTCGATCGCGCTCTGGTAGGCGATCTCGCCAAGGCCCAGACCCTGCATACCGATCGACAGCCGCTCGTAGTTCATCATCGTGAACATCGTCGCCAGACCCTGGTGCGGCTCGCCGATCAGCTCGCCCCGTGCCGCCTCGAAGTGCATCACGCAGGTGGCGCTGGCCTTGATCCCCATCTTGTGTTCGAGACCGCCGCACACCACACCGTTGGCCTCGCCGGCCTGCCCCTCGTCATCGACCACGCGCTTGGGCACCAGAAACAGCGAGATGCCCTTGGCGCCCGGTGGCGCGTCGGGCAGCTTGGCCAGCACCAGGTGAACGATGTTGTCGGTGAGATCGTGCTCGCCGCCGGTGATCCAGATCTTGCTGCCGGTGATGGCGTAGCTGCCGTCGTCGTTGGGGGTCGCGCGGGTCTTGATCAGCCCCAGGTCGGTGCCGCAGTGGGGCTCCGTCAAGCACATCGTGCCCAGCCATTCGCCGGCGTAGAGTCGCGGCAGGTAGCGCGCTCGAGTCGCTTCGTCGGCGTACTGGTCGAGCAGCAGCGCGGCGCCGTTATTGAGCGCCAGATAGAGCGCAAAACTCGAGTTGCTGGCGTAGAGCATCTCGTCGAAGGCCAGCGTGAGCAGCTTGGGCAGGCCCTGACCGCCCAGCGCCGGGTCACCGGCGAGCCCGCACCAGCCGCCCTCGGCGAACTCGGCGAATGCCTCGCGGAAGCCCGCCGGCGTGGTCACCCGGGCGCCGTCGAACTGACAACCCTCGGCATCGCCGCTGGCATTGAGCGGCAGCAGCTCGGCGCTGACCAGCCTCCCGGCTTCTTCCATCACCGCGTCGGCGAGTTCGGCGTTGAGCTCGGCGGTGGCCGGCATCGCCGCCCATTCACGCTCGGCGGCGAAGACCTCTTCACGCACGAAACGCAGATCGTTCAGCGGGGCTCGATAGTGTGCCATGACCTCTCCTGCGGCGAATGTCGAATGCAGCCATTTTCAAACGTTCGTTTCAATATACGTCGAATGCCGCCCGACGTGCACTCTGACCTTGGTCTAGCAGGCTGCGCGAGCGCCGCTATCCAGACAATCGCGGGCTCGTTCCACACGCCCTGCGACCTTGGTATAGACGCTGTGCGGCCCGGCGTCGCGGGCAGATACGTCGCGCGCGCGCCGGGGACGGTTGGAAGCACCGACTTGATTCAGGATAATTACAAAACTTGCACGTTCGTGACGATACGCCAGACTAGAGGCGCAATGGCGCATCGCCACCACCGCCAGCAAGTCAATAACGGGACGCGATCTCGCCACGCCCTGAAGGCGCGGCCTGGTCCGTCATGTGGTAATCATTAGGGAGACGGCTAGTGGCTCAAGAAGATCCTAACAACCAGCCGGCCGCGCCGCAGGAAGGCGTACCGGCCCCCGAGGGACCCTCCAATCTGATCGATACCGACTACGTGATCGGTCAGGACAACATCAGGACCAACAAATTCGGCTTCGACGTCGACCTGCACGGCAAGGTCTTCTCGATCTCGTCGCTGATGATCCTGTTCTTCGTCATCATCACTCTGGCCCTGCCAGAGCAGATGGGGCCGATCTTCAACGGGGCAAGGAGCTTTCTCACCGACAACCTGAGCTGGCTGTTCCTGTTAGCCGCCAACGTCTTCGTACTGGTCTCGGTGGGGCTGATCTTCACCCCCCTGGGCAAGGTGCGCATCGGCGGTATGCACGCCAAGCCCGACTTCAGCTATGCCGGCTGGTTCGCGATGCTGTTCGCCGCGGGCATGGGCATCGGCCTGATGTTCTATGGCGTCTCCGAACCGATCACCCACTTCGGCACCTCGCTGGCCGGCGACTCCTGGGCGCCGCTGGGCGGCGCCGCGGGTAACGACGCTGCCTCCCAGTCGCTGGCCATGGCCGCGACGATCTTCCACTGGGGCCTGCACCCCTGGGGCATCTACGCGGTGGTCGCGCTGTCGCTGGCGCTGTTCTCCTTCAACAAGGGGCTGCCGCTGACCATGCGTTCGATCTTCTACCCGATCCTGGGTGAGCGCATCTGGGGCTGGCCCGGCCATATCATCGACATCCTGGCGGTCTTCGCCACGCTGTTCGGCCTGGCCACCTCGCTGGGTCTGGGCGCCTCCCAGGCGGCCGCCGGTCTGCACTATCTGTTCGACGTGCCCAACACCAACGTGACCATGGTCCTGCTGATCATCGGTATCACCCTGGTGGCACTGGGTTCGGTCATGCTGGGCGTGGACAAGGGCGTGCAGCGGCTGTCGCAGATCAACATGGCGCTGGCCTTCATTCTGCTGGTGTTCGTGATCTTCGTCGGCCCGACCCTGCTGCTCGCCACCGGCTTCGTCGAGAACATCGTCTCCTACCTGAAGTATCTGCCGGCACTGTCCAATCCGTTCGGCCGCGAAGACACCAACTTCGTCCACGGCTGGACCGCCTTCTACTGGGCCTGGTGGATCTCCTGGTCGCCGTTCGTCGGCATGTTCATCGCCCGCGTCAGCCGCGGCCGCACCGTGCGCGAATTCCTGATCGCGGTACTGCTGGTGCCCACGCTGGTCTCGGTGATCTGGATGACCGCCTTCGGCGATACCGCCATCCATCAGCTGGTCGGCGATGGCTTCCAGGGGGTCAAGGATGCGGCACTGGAGCTGCAGCTCTTCACCATGCTGGGCCAACTGCCGCTGACCGCGATCACCTCGTTCCTCGGCATCGTGCTGGTGATGGTGTTCTTCATCACCTCCTCCGACTCCGGGTCGCTGGTGATCGACTCGATCACTGCCGGCGGCAAGGTCGACGCGCCCAAGCCGCAGCGCGTGTTCTGGGCACTGATCGAAGGCGCGATCGCCATCGCCCTGCTGCTGGGCGGCGGTCTGACCGCACTGCAGGCGGCGGTGATCACTACCGGCCTACCCTTCACCATCGTCTTGCTGGCGGCGTGCTACGCCATCATCCAGGGTCTGCGCTCCGAACCGCGCACCTGAAGCCAGTGCTGTAAACGCAACGAGCGGCCCAAGGGCCGCTCGTTGTCGTTCTGCTACTCCTTTGCCGTTTCCGGCCGACGAAAGAACGCTTCGCCTCACCGCACCTGTCCCGCTCTACCCGCCGTCACCGTCCTGCACTGCACCCGCCTAGGTTTCCCCGACACAGGCTTCACCGCCCCACACGTCATCTCACCACACGTCATTCATCGCCAGAGCGCACCGACCGGCGTCTCCCAGCTGTAGTGATAGAGAATCTGTGCCTGCAGCAGCTCCGCCGTGGCCAGCGAATCGATCAGCGCATGGTGACCGGTATACGCCGGCAGATTGTAGCGCTGACGGCTCTCGTGCAGGCGGATCGAGGCCACCGGGCGTCCCGCCCAGCGGCGCAGACGCGCCCACCATGACTGGCGATGGATGCGCGCCTCCAGCGACATGGTATCGAGCATCGGAAACAGCAGCCCTTCGCCGAGGCGTTCTCGGATCGCGGCATCGAGGAAGCTGCGTTCGAGCTGGCGGTAGTGCACTACCACCAGCCGCCCGTGAAGCGCCGCCAGCAGCTCGTCGATGATGGCGGAGAAGTCGGGCGCGTTCTCCACTTCAGCGTGGGTGATATGGTGGAAGGTCACCGACTCGTCACTCAGCCGCCGCCGTGGCGACAGCACCCAGTAGCGCCCCTGGGCGGGTCGGATCCGCGCCAGCGTGAACGGCACCACGCCGACACTGACGATATCGTGGCGCCCTGCGTCGAGCCCGGTGGTCTCGAAGTCCATGGCCACCAGCGGCGCCTCGCCGATCGGCATCTCGGGGTCGAGTCCACCGCCGGCGAAAAAGCCTGCCAGGCGCGCATCCTTGGCCTCGGCAGCGCGCGCGGCGAGGTAGCGTGGCCAGGCTTCGAGCTGGCGGCGGCGCACCTTCGGCACCCGCCTCACGATGCGCTCTCGCCGCGCTCGTTACCCTGACTCCGCGACGCCCCCTTGCCGGGCAGGGTATAGCGGAAGGAGAGAAACTTCTGGGCGTGGCTGATCGCTTCGAAGGCGTCCTTGAGGTGGTGACGCTCGCGGCTGCCCACGTGCTCGGGATCGACGCTGTTGTCCGGCTCCTGCCCGTGCTCGATCGCCTCGGCCTGATGCCGGATACGCACCATCGACAGGAACTCGAAGGCGTAGCGCAGCCGTTCGGCGACCCCCTGTCCCACCAGCTTGGTAGCAGCGATATCGTCGAGACGGGCAAAGGTGTTCTGGGCCTTGGAACCGCAGGCCAGCGCGTGCACGCGCACCAGATCGGTCAGCGGCGCGGTGCCACGACGCTTCAAGTTGATCGATTTGCGATGCTCGCCATCCTGCTCCATCACGAACTTGCGGAAGAAGCCCAGCGGCGGCGTGCGGTTCTTGGCGTTGCGCGCCAGCGCGGCGAGGAACAGCTCGCTGCGCGGCGCCTGCTCGGCGATCAGATCCTGCAGCGCCTCGACCATCGGTGACTCACCGTGGACCGGCGCCAGGTCGAAGAAGATCGAACTGTGCAGCAGACGCTCCGGGTTGGGCTCGCGCATCCACTTCTCGAAATAGCGCTTCCACACCGCCAGCGGCTGGCGCCAGCGCGGGTTTGTGGCCATGACGTCGCCCTTGCAGTAGGCGTAGCCACAGCCGGCGAGACCGTCGCAGACGAACTTGGCCAGCGCTTCGAAATAGTCGCCGTGCTGCTCGGGATCGTAGGCGTCGTCGAGCACCAGGGCGTTGTCCTGGTCGGCGTTGATGGTCGGCTCTTCCCGCGCCATCGACCCCAGCACCATGAAGCAGTAAGGCACCGGCGGCGGCCCCAGCTCGGCCTCGGCGAGCTCCAGCAGACGCTGGGTGAAACCGCGCCCGATGGTCGCCAGGGCGCGGCTGATCATCTCGGAGTTGGCGCCATCGGCGACCATGCGCACGAAGCCGTTGCGCACCTCGGTGGAGAGTCGGGAGAGCTGGGTCGGGGTGTTCTGGACGAAGATATTGTTGACCAGGAACAGGCTGCTGTGGGTTTCGTGGCGCACGATGTCCGAGAGGTGCAGGATGCCCATGGGCTGGCGGCGGTGCAGCACCGGCAGGTGGTGCACCTGGTTGCGCAACATGCACAGCATCGCCTCGTAGACCGACTCGTCGGACTGGATCACGATCGGCCGCGACGACATCACCTCGCCCACCGGCGTCTGTGGCGACTTGCCCTCGGCCAGCACGCGGGTGCAGAAATCGCGGTCGGTGAGGATACCGTTGAGCTTCCAGTGACGACCGTCGCGGCCGACGAAGGTATACGGCGATTGCGATTCGGTGAGGTCCACCACCAGCACGCAGGTGGTGTTCTCGTCACGCATGCGCTGAGCCGCTGCCTGCAGCGTGGTGTCGGCCTCCACCATCTGCGGCTGGCGCGTGATCAGCTTGCGCACGCGGGTGGTCATGAGGCCACTGTCGTCGCGCTGCTGCTGCACCGTTACCTTGAGCCGCCCACCGGTGTCGACGAACTCGGAGAAGTCGTCATCCACCTCGCAGATCTCGTCGAAGATATCCGCCGGCACGAAGTAGATCAGGGTATCCTCGATCGCCCGCACCGGATAGCGCACCCGGCGCTGATGCAGCAGATCCGAGTAACCGAAGATGTCACCCTCGCCCAGCCGGTTGAACAGCCGCCCGCTGCGCTGGTACATCTCCACCGCGCCGCTGCGGATATACCACAGCGAATCGATCGGCTGATCCTTGGAGAGCAGCTCGCTGCCGGCCTGGAAATAGCGAATCTCGATCGATCCGGCGATACGGTCGAGCAGATCGTCCGAGAGATGATCGAAGGGCGCGAACTGTGCCAGATGGCCGCGGATGTCCAACTGCTCGATATTCATGGCGGCCTCCCGGCCCAACAACGTCGACTGTCTGCATTTTCGAAGCGCCGGGCAGTGGCGTCAACGCGCAGTGGCCGATGGCCCGGTGGCTCAGAGGGTATTTACAAATTCGACGAGCGAAGCCGAGACAAGGCGAAATCGACCGAAAACGCGGAGTTTACACGGGGTAAATGAGTATTTTGACCGGGCTCGCGTACGAGGTCGATTTCAACGCCGTATCGTCGAGCGCAGTCATTTTGTGAATACGCTCTCAGGCGCTGTCCGCGCGGGAGAGCGGTGTCGGATGCTTGCCCTCGACCCAACCCAGGGCACCGCTGGCGGTGGGCTGGAACCAGGCGAGGCGCGACGCCAGCGTGACCACGCTGCCGATCACGATCAGCGTCGGCGGGCGCGGCGGGTCGTCGGCGAGGCTCACCGGCAGGCTATGCAGAGTGCCCAGGTGCACGCGCTGGCTGGCAGTGGTGCCCTGCTCGACCAGCGCCAACGGGGTCTGGGCGTCGAGACCGTGGGCGATGAGCTGATGGCGGATCAGATCGAGGGCGCCCAGGCCCATGTAGAACACCAGTGTCTGATCACCGCGGGCCAGCGCCGGCCAGTCGAGATCGCAGCTGCCGTTCTTGAGATGGCCGGTGACGAAGCGCACCGACTGGGCATGGTCGCGGTGGGTCAGCGGAATGCCGGCGTAGGCGGCACAGCCCGAAGCCGCGGTGATGCCGGGCACCACCTCGAAGTCGATCCCGGCCTCGGCCAGCGTCTCGAGTTCCTCGCCGCCGCGACCGAAGATGAACGGATCGCCCCCCTTGAGACGCACCACCTCGTGCCCCGCCTGCGCCCACTCGACCAGCGCTTGATTGATCCCCTCCTGGGGCACGCTGTGCCGCGAACGCGCCTTGCCCACGTAGAAGCGCCGCGCCTCGGGGTTGGCCAGCGCCAGAATCTCCTGGCTCACCAGCCGATCGTGGACGATCACGCTGGCGCGCTGCAGACGCTTGAGCGCGCGCAGGGTCAGAAGCTCCGGGTCACCCGGACCCGCCCCCACCAGCGCCACCCGACCGCGCCCCCAGGGCACGTCCGCCCGATGCTCGGCGACGGCGTCGACATCGATGCGCGGCGGCAGCCGCGCACTGGAGAGCGCCGGCCAGCCACGCACGTGGACCAGCGCCCCGGCCGCCCGTGCCGCCTCGGCGAGCTGACGATCCAGGGCATGCTCGCCGGAGGCGATCAGCCACAGCTCTCCCGCCGCCGGTGCCGGCACCGCCGCCGCGTGAGACCAATCCTGCTGCGCGCACAGCGCGGCCAACGCCGGCATCGGCGCGGCGGCGTGCAGCGTCAGGCCCACGCCGCTGCCGGCCACCTGGCGGGCGAGTGCGAGCGCCTCGCTGCCGCCACCGATCAGGCGTAGCGTCAACTGGGAGGGATCTAACTGGAGCGTCAGAGAGGGCGTCACGAATCACCGTCGGGTCGAGTGGAGCCGGGCCAGGATGGCCGGGGTCGGCGCGGCTCCGTTCAGCCGGCGCCGCAGCGCCTTAGAACCGGACACACCATTTGACCCCAATGCTTATAGCCAAATTCTAGGGGTGCCTCGAAGGATCCCGAAGGAACGCTTTCTTGTAGCGTTATAACCAACTTGCCATATCATCGCCGACGATCCACGTGGCAAGCGGCGGCCAGTCACCGACCGCCAGCGTCCCCGGGCCGGAACCCAGGAACCATGGCCCTGCAACCCGCCCAGCCGCCTGCCCCGCGGCGCCTGCCGGGGCAGGCGATCACGGGCGGTATCGAGTCGTCACTCGGCGTTGATCTGTGCGATGCCGCCAAGGTACGGGCGGAGCACCTCGGGCACATCGATGCTGCCGTCGGCGTTCTGGTAGTTCTCCATCACCGCCAACAGGCAGCGCCCCACCGCCAGCCCCGAGCCGTTGAGGGTGTGCACCAGCTGTGGCTTCTTCTGCTGCGGATGACGGAAGCGCGCCTGCATGCGCCGGGCCTGGAAGTCCTCGCAGTTGGAGACCGAGGAGATCTCGCGGTAGGTCTCCTGGCTCGGCAGCCACACCTCGAGGTCGTAGGTCTTGGTCGCGCCAAAGCCCATGTCGCCGGCACACAGGGTGACCACCCGGTAGGGCAGCGCCAGCGCCTGCAGGATCGCTTCGGCGTGGCCGCGCATGGTCTCCAGCGCGTCGTAGCTGGTCTCGGGATCGACCACCTGGACCATCTCGACCTTGTCGAACTGGTGCTGGCGGATCATGCCGCGGGTATCCCGGCCATAGGCACCGGCTTCGCTGCGGAAACAGGGGGTATGGGCGGTGAGCTTGAGCGGCAGCTGGGTGTGGTCGAGAATCTCGTCACGCACGAAGTTGGTCAGCGGCACCTCGGCGGTCGGGATCAGGTGGTAACCGCTATCCTCGAGGCGGAACAGATCCTCGCCGAACTTGGGCAACTGGCCGGTGCCCATCAGCGAATCGGCGTTGACCATGTAGGGCACGTAGCACTCTTCGTAGCCGTGCTCGAGGGTCTGCTTGTCGAGCATGAACTGTGAAAGCGCCCGGTGCAGACGCGCGATCGGCCCGCGCATCACGGCGAACCGCGAGCCCGTGAGCTTGGTCGCCAGCTCGAAGTCGAGATAGCCGAAACGTGCGCCCAGGTCGACGTGATCGCGCACCTCGAAATCGAAGGCCCGCGGCGTGCCCCAGCGGTGCAGCTCGACGTTGTCGTCTTCGTCGGCGCCTTCGGGTACGCTAGCGTGCGGCAGGTTGGGCAGCCCCGCGATCAGCGCATCCCACTCGCTCTGCACCTCGGCCAGCTGGGTCTTGGCGCGGTCGAGCTCGTCGCCGAGCTGGCCGACCTCGTCGAGCAGCGGCTGGATATCCTCGCCCGCCGCCTTGGCCTTGCCGATCGCCTTGGAGCGCACGTTACGCTCGTTCTGCAGCTGCTCGGTTGCGGTCTGCAGTTCGCGGCGCCGGGACTCGAGCGACTCGAGCGACGCGGTATCGAGCGTGAAGCCGCGCAGGGCCAGACGTTGAGCGACGAACTGCGGATCACTCCGCAACAGCTTGGGATCGAGCATGGTGGCGTTCCGTTGATTGACGTCTTCGAGGGTCAGCACGACACGTGTGGCCCCATGGGCACCCGCCTCGCCTGAGCGATCGTTTATTGTAAGGAAAAGCCCCGACCGGCACCATGACCCCTCGCCGCCGCGAGGCCGTGGCGCCCGAGCCATGATGCGACTCGCGCTCGCCAAGGCGCGAATCTCCGAATAGATAGCGTGTGCCGCCCGCCGGCCGCCGTGACAGCTTGATGACCATGATGATCGAACGCCTTGACCCGGCCGGCGACGCCTCGGCCCTGAACGCGCACTACCGCCGCTTCCTCGACGACCTAGAGCAAGCTGGCTTCAGCGGCGAGATCGCACCGGAGCTGGCCGACCGCAGCGTGCTGGCCACCGACAACTCGATCTACCAGCGCCTGCCGCAGGCGGTGCTCTACCCCCGCGACGCCGAAGACCTCGAGCGCATCGCGCGGCTGATCGCCCGCGACGAGCACCGTAGCATCGTGCTCGCCCCCCGCGGCGGCGGCACCGGTACCAACGGCCAGTCGCTGACCGACGGTCTGGTGGTGGATCTCTCCCGCCACATGAATCGGATTCTGGAGATCGACGTCGAGCGTCGCCGCGTGCGCGTTCAGGCCGGGGTGGTCAAGGATCAGCTCAACGCCGCGCTCAAGCCTCACGGGCTGTTCTTCGCCCCGGAGCTCTCGACCTCCAACCGCGCCACCATCGGCGGCATGATCTCCACCGACGCCAGCGGCCAGGGCAGCTGCGAGTACGGCAAGACCCGCGATCACGTGCTCGAGCTCGACGTCGTCCTGCATGGCGGCACGCGCCTGCACAGCCAGCCGCTGGCGGAAGAGGCACTCGCCACCGCCTGCGCCCGCGACGACGCGGTCGGTCGTGTCCACCGTGAAGCCCAGGCGGTGGCCACCGAGCAGGCCGAGCTGATCGCAGCCAAGTTTCCGCCGCTGAACCGCTGCCTCACCGGCTACGACCTCGCCCATCTGATCGATGCCGAGGGGCGCTGCGACCTCAACAGCCTGCTGTGCGGCGCCGAGGGCACGCTTGCCCTGCTCAACGAGGCGACCCTCAACGTGCTGCCGCTGCCCGCGCATTCGACCCTGGTCAACGTGCGCTACGCCGGCTTCATGGACGCCCTGCGCGACGCCAAGGCGCTGATGAACGTCGCGTTGCCGGATCAGCCGCAGCCGCTGCGGCCGACCTCGATCGAGACGGTCGACGACAAGGTGCTGATGCTGGCGATGGACGACTTCGTCTGGGACAGCGTGGCCGAGTTCTTCCCCGCTGACGCCGAGGGCACGCCGATCCGTGGCATCAATCTGGTCGAGTTCAACGACGACGACCCCGACCGTCTGGCCGAGCGCGTGCGGGCGTTCGTCGACCACCTCGGCGCGGATACCAGCGTCGAGCGTCTCGGTTATACCCTGGCCGAGGGTCGCGCCCAGATCGCGCGCGTCTATGCCATGCGCAAGCGTGCGGTGGGCCTGCTCGGCAACGTCAAGGGCGAGCGCCGCCCGATCCCCTTCGTCGAGGACACCGCGGTGCCGCCGGAGCGGCTCGCCGACTATATCGCCGAGTTCCGCGCCCTGCTCGACGCCCATGACCTCGACTACGGCATGTTCGGTCACGTCGACGCCGGCGTGCTCCACGTGCGCCCGGCGATCGATATGAAGGACCCGGCCCAGGCGCGCCTGATCCGCGAACTCTCCGACGCCGTGGCCGCACTGACCCAGCGTTACGGCGGCCTGCTGTGGGGTGAGCATGGCAAGGGGGTCCGCTCGGAGTACTCGCCGCGCTTCTTCGGTGAGCTCTATCCGGCGCTGCAACGAATCAAGGCCGCCTTCGATCCGTACAACCAGTTCAACCCGGGCAAGATCGCCACGCCGCTGTCTATCCGGCCCGAAGACGCCGGAAACGCAACCCCGTCTGCCATCCGGCCCGACAACGCCGGAAACGCAACCCCGTCTGCCATCCGGCCCGACAACGCCGAAAACGCAACCCCGTCTGCCATCCGCCCCGAAGACGCCGGAAACGCAACCCCGTCTGCCATCCGCCCCGAAGACGCCGGAAACGCAACCCCGTCTGCCATCCGGCCCGAAGACGCCGGCGACGCGAATCCGTCGTCTGCCAGCCGGCCCGACGACGCCGGAAACGCGATTTCGGTCCGCGCCGAGGAGGAAGACGCCGGCACACGCGGCAAAACCGGCGAGCGGGCGGCAATCGAGGTCGACCCCGGCCTGCTGACGGTGGATGGCGTACCCACCCGCGGCGAGCTGGACCGCCAGATCGACGAGCGCGTGTGGCAGGAGAATGCCAGTGCGGTCTACTGCAACGGTAACGGCGCCTGCTACAACTACGATCCCGCGGACGCCATGTGCCCATCGTGGAAGGCGACCCGCGACCGCGTGCACTCGCCCAAAGGGCGCGCCAGTCTGATGCGCGAGTGGCTCAGGCGCCAGGGCAACGCCGGGGTCGACGTGGTCGAACTCTCCCGACGCACCCGCCAGGAAGGCACTCTGGCGTGGCTGCGCGACCAGCCCGGCAAGCTCCGCCGCGGGTTGGCCCGACGCCGCGGCGAGGCGGACTTCTCGCATCAGGTGTATGACGCCATGGCCGGCTGCCTGGCGTGTAAATCGTGCGCCGGCCAGTGTCCGATCAAGGTCGACGTACCCGACTTCCGCTCGCGCTTTCTGGAGAGCTACCACAGCCGCTATGCGCGGCCGCTGCGCGACTACGTGATCGGCGGTCTCGAGTTCGTGGTGCCCCATCTGCCGCGGGTGGCACCGCTCTACAATGCGCTGCTCGACAACCGCCTGATCGACCGCCTGCTGACCCGCACCCTGGGCATGGTCGACAGCCCGCGTCTCTCGCGCACCCATCTCAAGAAGGTGCTACGCGCCTGGGGCGTGGTCGAGGCCACGCCCACCAGCCTGGCCCAGCTGATGCCCGAGGAGCGTGCCCGCAGCGTCGTGCTGGTGCAGGACGCCTTCACCAGTCACTTCGAGTCGCAGCTGGTGCTCGACATCATCGAACTGCTCACGCGGCTGGGTCTGCGCGTCTTCGTCGCCCCCTTCCAGCCCAACGGCAAGCCGCTGCACGTGCAGGGCTTCATCGGCCGCTTCCAGCGGGTGGCGGCCCGGCAGGCCGCGCGGCTCAAGACCCTGGCCGAGTTCGGTGTACCGCTGGTGGGGATCGACCCGGCGATGACCCTGACCTATCGCCAGGAGTACGTGAAGCTGCTGGGGCCGGCGGCGGTGCCCGAGGTGCTGCTGCTGCAGGAGTGGCTGCTCGCCCGCGGCCCGTCGCTGCTGCCGGCGCGCTGGCAGGGCCGGACGGTCGATGACGCCGACCCCGGCTATCGGCTGCTGTCGCACTGCACCGAGAAGACCAACGCCCCGGGCAGCCCCAAGGCGTGGCAGCAGCTCTTCGCCCACTTCGGGCTCGCCCTGGAAAACGTCGCCAGCGGCTGCTGCGGCATGTCCGGCACCTACGGTCACGAAGCGCGCAATCGCGCCACCTCGGAGGCGATCTACGACCTCTCCTGGCGCGAACCGGTAGAAGACGACACCGCCGGCCCGCTGCTGGCTACCGGCTACTCCTGCCGCAGCCAGGCCAAGCGTCTGTCGCAACGCCAGCTGCTGCATCCGCTCCAGGCACTGCTGCAGATCGCCCGCCGCCGCGACCAGACGAGCTGAGACGCACCAAGGCCCACCGCGCAAGACGACGCCACATGGCCTATGCTCTGCGACCCGCACGCAGCGGTGTCGCAGGCATTGCATCGCCGCCTCGGCGCCGCTAGTCTGCGCGCCTTTCGAACCGCCACTGGAATCGCCTCGGAGAGCCTGGCCATGGAAAACGCTGCCCTTGCCCTGACCGGCATCGGTCTGCTGGCACTGATCTGTCAGTGGCTGGCATGGCAGTTGCGCCTGCCCGCCATCCTGCCGTTGCTGCTCGGCGGCGTGCTCGTCGGCCCCATCACCGGTTGGCTGCAGCCGGACGCCGTGTTGGGCGATCTGCTGTTCCCGCTGGTCTCACTGGCGGTGGCGGTGATCCTGTTCGAGGGCAGCCTGACGCTCGACTTCCGCGAACTGCGCGGCCACGGACGCACGGTCAGCCGACTGGTCACCTGGGGCGCACTGATCACCGCGCTGATCGGGATCGCTGCGGCACACCTGGTGCTGGGGCTATCGTGGGAGATGTCCAGCGTGCTCGGCGCGCTGCTGGTGGTCACCGGCCCCACCGTGGTACTGCCGCTGCTGCAGACCCTGCGCGCCCGCGAGCACGTCAGCCAGATCCTGCGCTGGGAGGGGATCCTGATCGACCCGATCGGCGCCATCGGCGCGGTTCTGGTCTATGAGTTCGTGGCGCTGGGCGCCTCCAACGGCGCCGCCACCCATACCCTGATCAGCTTTGCCCAGACCGCGGTGATCGGCTTCGGTCTAGGTATCGCCGGAGGCTATCTCTGGGGCAGCGTGCTGCGCCACCACTGGCTGCCGCAGCGGCTGCACAGCTTCGGCACGCTGATGGTCATGCTCACCCTGTTCACGCTCTCCAACCTGCTTTTCCATGAGTCGGGGCTGCTCACGGTGACGGTGATGGGCGTGTGGATGGCCAACATGCGCGGGGTACCGACCCAGCCGATTCTGGAGTTCAAGGAGACGCTGTCGATCCTCTTGATCTCGGGCCTGTTCATCCTGCTCGCGGCACGCCTGAGTCTGGAACAGCTGGGTCTGCTGTCGTGGGAGGCGTGGGCCTTCCTCGCCATTCTGGTGTGGGTCGCGCGGCCGCTGACGGTGTGGCTGTGCACCCTGGGTAGTTCGCTCAACTGGCGCGAGAAGGCGCTGCTGGCCTGGCTTTCGCCGCGCGGCATCGTCGCCGCGGCGGTGGCCTCGCTGTTCGCCATCCGCCTGGAGACGCTGGAGGTGCCGGGGGCCGAGCTGCTGGTGCCGGTGACCTTCCTGGTGATCATCAGCACGGTGGTGGTGCAAAGCCTCTTCTCGCGCCCCCTGGCACGCCTGCTGCGGGTCAGCGAACCGACACCGTCGGGCTTTCTGATCATCGGCGCCAACCCGGTTGCCCGCGCCTTCGGCCAGGTACTGCAGGAGGCCGGCTTCGTGGTCCGCCTGTGCGACCACAACTGGGATGCGGTGCAGGAAGCCCGCATGGCCAACCTGCCCACCTACTACGGCAACCCACTGTCGGAGCACGCCGCCCAGCATCTGGAGCTCACCGGTATCGGCCATCTGCTACCGCTGTCGCCCTACCGCGAGCTGAACAATCTCGCCGCACTGCACTTCGAGCACATCCTCGGGCACGGCAAGGTATTCCGCCTGGCCGTGGAGTCCAGCCGCAGCGCCAAGCGCCACCACCAGCAGGCCCTCGCTCATCTGCCGCTGCTGTTCGACGGCAACACCAGCTTCACCCGGCTGTCGAGCCTGATCGGCCAGGGCGCGGTGTTGCGCCAGGCCAAGATCAGCGAGAACTTCGACATCGAGGACTATCGGCGCATCCATCAGGATCGCCTGCTGACCCTGTTCACCCTCTCCGCCAACGGCCGTATCCGCACCGCGACCGCGGAGAAGCCACTGATGCCCAAGGCGGGAGACACCCTGATCAGCCTGATCTTCCCCGACTCGCCGGAGTTCTGACCAGAGCTCTGACCAGCGCTCTGAGACGCCGCGAACAGCGCCTTTGAATGACGGAAATAGACCCTGAACGACGAACACCGCCTCGAGGGCGGTGTTCGTCGTTCAGGGCAGGCGTTGCCTGCCGGGGCGCTCGAGCGGCGGGCTCAGAAGAACAGACGGCGCAGCGCGCTGCCCGGCTCGGCTTCACGCATGAACGCCTCGCCGACCAGGAAGGCGTTGACGTCGTACTCGCGCATGCGTTCGACGTCGTCGCGGGTATGGATGCCCGACTCGGTGACCACGGTCACCCCAGCCGGCACCCGCTTGAGCAGCTCGAAGGTGGTATCCAGCGACGTGGCGAAGGTGTGCAGGTCGCGGTTGTTGATACCCACCAGCGGCAGATCGAGCGTCAGCGCGCGCTCCAGCTCGAACACATCGTGGACCTCGACCAGCACGTCCATCCCCAGCTCCCGCGCCTGGCGGTAGAGGTCCTTGAGCTGGACGTCATCCAGCGCTGCCACGATCAGCAGAATGCAGTCGGCACCGATGCCGCGCGCTTCGGCAATCTGATAGCCATCGATGATGAAGTCCTTGCGGATCACCGGCAGCGCGCAGGCCTCGCGCGCAGCGATCAAGTAGGACTCATCGCCCTGGAAGTAGTCGGCATCGGTCAGCACCGACAGGCAGCTGGCGCCGGCGGCGGCATAGTCGGCGGCGATCTCGGCCGGGCGGAAATCCTCGCGGATCACGCCCTTCGAGGGCGATGCCTTCTTGATCTCGGCGATCACCGCCGGGTCGCCTCCCTCGATGCAGCGCCTGAGCGCGGCGACGAAGCCCCGCGGCGCGCTCTGCGCCTGAGCGCGCTGCAGCCACGCCTGCTCGCTGGTGCGCGGGCGGCGCTCGCTGATTTCCTCGCGCTTGCGCGCCAGAATCTTGGCCAGAATGGTCGGCAACGCCTTGTCCTGTGATTCACTCATGCGCGGAGCTCTCGGTGTCGGGATGAAGGGATATCGGGGTGAATGGATGTCGAGGTGAAACGTGCCACCCAGCCAGGATCAGTCAGCGAAGACCCGCGTGAAGTCGGCCAGCTCCTTGAGCTTCTCCAGCGGCAGCTTGGAGGCCTGGGCATCCTGCGCCATCAGCACCCCCTCCTGCAGCGAATCGGAGACACCCGACGCATAGAGCGCAGCGCCGGCATTCAACGCCACGATATCACCCGCCGCGCCCTTGCCGACCAGCGCCTCCTTGACCAGCTTGAGGCTATCTTCGGCGGTCACTACCTTGAGTGGCGCCAGCGCCTGGCGTTCGATGCCCAGCGACTCGGGGGTCAGCGTGTACTCGCGAATTTCACCGTCACGCAGCTCAGCCACCCGGGTCGGCGCCGCCAGCGAGATCTCGTCGAGACCATCCTCGGCGTGCACCACCAGCACATGGCGACTGCCGAGCTTGCGCAGCGACTCCGCCACCAGCGGCACCAGATGCGGCGCATAGACGCCGAGCAGCTGGTTGGGCGCGCCGGCGGGGTTGGTCAGCGGCCCCAGGATATTGAACACCGTGCGCACGCCCATCTCACGACGCGGGCCGATGGCGTGGCGCATCGCCTGATGGTGGCGCGGCGCGAACATGAAGCCGACACCGACCTGTTCGATACAGCGCGCGATCGTGGCGGCATCCAGGTCGAGATAGATGCCAGCGACATCGAACAGATCAGCGCTGCCCGCCGACGACGAAACACCGCGATTGCCATGCTTGGCCACGTGCCCACCGGCGGCAGCGACGACGAAGCTCGATGCCGTGGAGACATTGAACAGGTTGGCACCATCGCCCCCGGTGCCGACGATATCGACCACGTTGTCACACTCGAGCACCACCGGCTGCATCAGCTCACGCATGACCTGCGCCGCAGCGGTGATCTCCTCGGCGGTCTCGCCCTTCATCGCCAATGCGATCAGAAAGCCGGCGATCTGGGCATCGGTGGCCTCGCCGGTCATGATCGTCTGCATGATCGCGTGGGTATGGTCGTAGCTCAGATTCTCGTGGCGCAGCAGCGCTCCGATCGCCTCACGCATTTGCATGTGTCTCTCCCTGCGGTTGCGACGCGGTTTGGCGCTTGAGGAAATTGTCCAGCAGCTCGTGGCCCTGGCGCGACAGGATCGACTCGGGGTGGAACTGCACGCCCTCGATGTCCAGGGTACGGTGTCGGAGCCCCATGATCAGCCCCGGCGTGACGTCGCTCTCGTCGGTATAGGCGGTCACTTCCAGGCACTCCGGCAGGGTCGCAGCGTCCACCACCAGAGAGTGGTAGCGCGTCACCTCCAGCGGATCCTCGAGACCGGCGAAAACGCCCTGGCCGGCGTGACGGATACGTGAGGTCTTGCCATGCATCACCTGCGGCGCACGAATCACCTGGCCGCCATAGACCTGACCAATCGCCTGATGCCCCAGACAGACGCCGAGAATCGGGATACGCCCGGCGAAATGACGAATGGCGGCCATCGAAATCCCCGCCTCGTTGGGCGTGCAGGGGCCGGGCGAGACGACAAGGTGCGAGGGCGCATGGCGTTCGAGCCCGGCCAAGTCTATCTCGTCATTGCGCAGGGTGACGACATCGGCCCCCAATTCGCCCAGATACTGGACGATATTGAAGGTAAAACTGTCGTAGTTATCGATCATGAGGACTGGCATGGCAATAAGCTCCTGATGTTCATACGTGATCGCGTCATGACTGTGGTTCCCTGCCCCAGCCGGGCTAGGTCCGGGTCTGTGCCAGCCTCACGGAGCCATCGCTCAAACGAAAAAATGCCGCCCCGTGGGGCGGCATCTTCTACAGACGTCAGCAGGCCGCCCTTGAATCAAAGGCGCCACCACCACTGGATCGGTCTGTACGTCGGAATCTTCATGTCGCCAGTCTGCGTTTGGTGACGATAGCTGTCAAGCGGCCGCGCTCAAACGTCGAGCAGCGACTCATCGCCCCCCGCGACCTCGACGTCGAACAGCGTCTCGATATCGGGAAAGATCACCTCGACGGCACACTGCCCTGCCTTGAGCGGACCCAGGCGCACGCACAGGAACTGCCACAGCACCAGACCATGATCCTGCAAGTAGACGCCGGCGCGGGGCTGCTCCGGAATGGCCAGCCCCTGCTGCAGGCGCGCGGCCAGATGCGGCACGATCGTCTCGGCCAGCCGAGCAGCAGCGTCGAGGTCGCTCTCCCCCACCGCAAGAAGTGCCGGCAGCGCCGGCGCGAAGGCCTCCCACCGCGCATCACCGGCCCGGGGACGAATCGCGACATCGAAGATACGCTCGTTCATCGGCATCTGTTTTCTCGTCTAGCCCTCGCCATCGTTCGCCCTCTTGCCCATTGCGCCCCGCTTAACCCGTTGCGCCTGGAGAGCAAACCACGCGCGCCACCGCCACAGCGGCATTGTGACCGCGAGCCAGGCCACCAAAGGACCGAATAGTACGACCAGCCAGGGCCATTTATGGCCATGATTGCCGCGCGGCGTAGGCGACAGCTTCATGAAACTTAGTGTAGGGTCGGCGGATTCATGGAAGGTATCTCGGCATCGAACGTCATACTGCTTGTCACGAGCGATCGCGTGGATAATGCCAACGATCGTGGAGAGCTGCATGAAATTGACCAAACGGGGAAAGGAAACTCCCCTGATGAAGCGACGCGAGCAGAGAGTGCTGCGCGCCGATAGCCTCAACTCCCTGTCGCGCCAGTCGGGTATTCCCCTGAGCACCCTCAAGACGCGCATCAGGACCTTGATGGCGCGAGGAATCACCCGCGAGCGGGCCATCGAAATCGCCCTGAGTCGCCCCGTCGGGCCCCAGGGCAGACCCCGCGCCGACGACCACTGATACGCGGCCGCATCGGCCACTAAGAGCAGGACTCACCGCCTGGGCTTCCCGTGCTCGTCGTGGTGGCGGGAGAGCTCACGCTCGATCGTCTCGTCGATGGCGTGGCTGACGTAAGCCTCTTCACGCTCCAGTAATTCCTGCGCCGTGGGCGAATGCGCGTCACGCTTGGCGTCGCACTGCGGACACCGCTCGACGCCCCCGGCATTGGCCGGTGCGTCAGTCTGATCGTGGCCGCAGCGCGGGCACTGGGTAGTCTCTGCACACATGATCCACTCCTTCTTTTCGGTGACATCATGTCAAGTTTAGCGGCTCTGTGTCACACCTGCGTAACCCGAATCCACTACCGATGGTCGGGGTATCTCCGCTCCCCGATTATCGGCTAGGCTGCAAGTGAGGCGGCACCAGTGACCGGGTGCACAACCTCGCCGAACTGCACGGAGTAGCGCGCGATGACACGTTTTGTGGCCAGACCCCTCACCCCCTCCAACGATGGCGCCGGTGCGGAGTGGATCGTGGTAGATACCGCACCCACCCGGGAAGGCGATGGCGCCCCCGGCATCATCAGTCACCACGCGGGTCAGGAAGCGGCACGTAAACTGGCGGAGAAGCTGAACCAGCGCCAGCATTGACACCCGAACCGGCACCGCTTCAGCTCTGACCCAGGCGCGTCTTGTGCGACGTGGCATAGACCTGCGAGCCGACGATCGTGCTGCCAGGCGGCTGCGTCACCAGAAAGAGTGGCACCTCGACACCTCCTCGCGGCGGCAAGTACTGCCTCGCGTGCCCCAGCGAGCGCAGGCGCACGGGCTGCCCATCTTCCCCCTCGAGCACCTCGGCACACTCCCCCATGACCACCCGATAGGAGAACGTCTGCGAATCGAGCGACTCCACCTGGAGCTCGGTCACGCGACCTTCACCGAGAAGCTGTACAAGTTCTGTGTATCGCATACCGCCTCCCTGGCCAGATGGTCACTAAAATGCAGAACCAACCCTGCATAAAAGCTGTACACGTCATAAATACTTGTACAAAAAATTTGCCACCACCATGCGACCTTGGTCGCTGATCGGGCGTCTCGGCCCGGGCGAAACGGGCATCACGACAGCACAGCCACCGACATGCGCATGCCGACACCGGAGCTGCTCCACGCTAGCAGTTTGTGAACGAGGGCCATGAACAGAACAGTTTGCAGGCATGAAAAAAGCCGCCGGCACAAAGTGCGCCAGGCGGCTTCTTCCAGGATAAAGATTGGTGGAGCCTAGCGGGATCGAACCGCTGACCTCAACACTGCCAGTGTTGCGCTCTCCCAGCTGAGCTAAGGCCCCGTACCGTGTTCGCCAAGGAACGCGGCGTAATTTACGGACGAATGCGAAGACTGTCAACGTTTTTCGTCGATTTAGTGCCAAGCAGCGCTCTCACCGCACTCCCTCGCCAACACGCACCGCGCGGGTTTGCCGGTGGCAAGATTCTTGTCAACTCGGCGCATCGTGTCTGTTAACATGCGGACGCAACAGGCGTGGGGCGTGATCGACCAGGGTTGGTCGACGCTCCCGCTACGGATATACCGGCAGCACCCAGGCGGTCGCTGATCCGGCCGATACGTGAGGGCAGAGGGCAGGAGTCGTCTTGATCAAGGTATTGCTAGCCGATGATCATCATCTGGTTCGCACCAGTATCGCCCGCGTACTGGACGAGGAGTCCGACATCGAGATCGTCGCTGAGGTCGATAGCGGCGAAGCGGCGCTGAGTGCCTGCCGTAACCGGCTCCCCGACATCGCACTGATGGATATTCGCATGCCCGGCATGGGCGGGCTCGAGGCGATCCTCAAGCTCCTCCGTGAACAGCCCCAGGTCAGCATCGTGGTACTGACCGGCCAGGTCGAGGAAACCACGGCACAGCGTCTGATCGATGCCGGCGTGGCAGGATTCATCAGCAAGGGCACGCCACTCGACCAGATGATCGAAGCGGTCAGGCGGGTCGCCGCCGGCGAGCGCTTCATCAGCCCCGATATCGCCCAGCGCGTGGTACTGGCTCGTCGCGAGGGCGAAGGCAATCCGTTCGACCAGCTCTCCCACCGCGAGCTGCAGATCGCACTGATGATCATCAACTGCCAACGCGTCAGCCTGATCTCCCAGCAGCTCGGGCTCAGCTCCAAGACGGTCAACACCTACCGCTATCGCATCTTCGACAAGCTCAAGGTTCAGTCCGACGTCGAACTCACCCACCTGGGTCTCAAGCACGGCCTGGTCGACGGTTTCGACACGCATTGAAGCATCGCCGGCCGGCACCCGAATCACGGTGCGCCGGCGGGTTTTTGATATACTCTCGGCATGAGTGATAGCCCCAGCGATTCCCCGGCACCCTTCGATGCCAAGCACTTTCTCAAATCCGTCTCCGAGTCGCCCGGCGTGTACCGCATGCTCGACGCCCAGGCCAACGTGCTCTACGTCGGCAAGGCGAAGCGTCTCAAGGCGCGCCTGGCCAGCTACTTCCGTGGCGCGCTGAATACCAAGACCCAGGCGCTGGTGGCACGCATCCAGGACGTCCAGGTGACCATCACCCGCAGCGAGACGGAAGCGCTGCTGCTCGAGCAGACGCTGATCAAGGAGCTGCGTCCGCCCTACAACATTCTGCTGCGCGACGACAAATCCTACCCTTACGTCTTCGTCACCGACCGCCACCCCTATCCGGCGCTGGAGTTCAAGCGCGCGCGCCAGAAGCGTGCCGACGGGCGCTACCTGGGCCCCTACCCCAGCGCCACCGCGGTGCGCGAGAGCCTCTCGCTGATGCAGAAGATCTTCCGTATCCGCAACTGCGAGGACAGCGTCTTCGCCCATCGCCAGCGGCCCTGTCTGCAGTACCAGATCAAGCGCTGCAGCGCACCCTGCGTCGACTACATCAGTCAGGCGGATTACCAGCGTGACATCGAACACGCCGTGATGTGTCTCGAGGGGCGCAGCGAACAGGTCACCCAGCAGTTGACCGAGGCCATGGAACAGGCGAGCCAGACACTCGATTTCGAAGAGGCCGCACGACTCCGCGATCAGATCCAGCAGTTGCGACGGCTGCAGGAAAAGCAGTTCGTCGACAATGCCGAGGGCGACGCCGATGTCTTCGCCCTCGCTCAGCAGCCGGGGGGGCTCTGCATCAGCGTGCTGGCGATCCGCCAGGGCCGCATGCTCGGCGCGCGTCATCACCAACCCCAGAACGGCCTCGATCTGGGCACCGAAGAGCTCATCAGCGAGTTCGTCAGCCAGTTCTACCTGGGGCAGTCGAAAGAGATTCCGCAGGAGGTCATCACCTCCCACCCGCTGGCCGACAGCGAGCTGGTGCAGAGCGCGCTGAGCGAACGCGCCGGACGCCGCGTGCGTGTCACCGCCCAGGTCCGCGGCCATCGCGCCCAGTGGCAGCGCCTGGCGCTGACCAACGCCGAACAGCACCTGGCAACGCAGCTGGCCAACCGCAGCCAGCTCAGCCGGCGCTTCGAGTCCCTGCGTGAGGCGCTCTCGCTGGAGAGCCCCCCAGCCCGGCTGGAGTGCTTCGACATCAGTCACAGCCACGGCGAGGCGACGGTCGCTTCCTGCGTGGTGTTCGACGGCGATGGCCCGGTCAAGTCGGACTATCGCCGCTTCAATATCGAGGGTGTCGCCGCGGGCGACGACTACGCCGCCATGCGCCAGGCGCTCACACGACGTTTCAAGCGGCTGCAGAAAGGCGAAGGCAAGCTGCCGGACATCCTGATCGTCGACGGCGGTAAGGGCCAGCTCAACATGGCGCGGGAAGTGATCGCCGAGCTCGAAGTCATCGGCGTAACCCTGATCGGGGTGGCCAAGGGCACCACCCGCAAGGCGGGGCTCGAGACGCTGTTCATCGAGACCGTCGACCGCACCCTCGATCTCGACACCAGCTCGCCGGCGCTGCACCTGATCCAGCATATTCGTGACGAAGCCCACCGTTTCGCCATCACCGGGCACCGCCAACGCCGAGACAAGCAGCGCCGCACTTCGTCGCTGCAGGACATTCCCGGTGTCGGCCCCAAACGCCGCCGCGAGCTGCTACGCTTCTTCGGCGGTCTGCAGGGGGTGCGCAAGGCCACCCGCGACGATCTGGCACGTGTGCCGGGAATCAATGAACAGATGGCGACGACCATTCACCAGGCTCTACATGGATGAGCGTTGCCGAGCGGCGTAAAATGCCCCCACCTTCACCTCAAGCAAGGATGCTAGCGGCTCGATGAACATCCCCAACATGCTCACTCTGGCAAGAATCGTGTTCATACCGCTGCTGGTGGTGCTGTTCTACCTGCCCTACAGCTGGAGTTTACCGGTGACTGCCGGCCTGTTCGGCCTGGCGGCGATCACCGACTGGCTGGACGGCTACCTGGCCCGGCGCTGGAACCAGAGCACGCCGTTCGGCGCCTTCCTCGACCCGGTCGCCGACAAGGTGATGGTCGGCGTTGCCCTGGCCCTGTTGATCGAGCGCTACGAAGTCTTCTGGCTGACCCTGCCGGCACTGGTCATCATCGGTCGCGAGATCGTCATCTCGGCGCTGCGCGAGTGGATGGCCGAGATCGGCCAGCGCAAGCGCGTGGCGGTCTCCTGGATCGGCAAGTCCAAGACCACGCTGCAGATGATCGCATTGGTGCTGCTGCTCGGCTTCCACCCCGGCACCCACATTGCGGCTCTCGGCGTGGTGCTGCTCTACGCCGCCGCCGTGCTCACGTTGTGGTCGATGATGCAGTATCTGCGCGCGGCCTGGCCCGAGCTGACGCGCTCCATGTGAGCAAAAAAATGCTATAAGCGTTTGACAGTTACGGACTTATCCTTATAATGCGTCGGCGAGTTGAGCGGGAATAGCTCAGTGGTAGAGCATCGCCTTGCCAAGGCGAGGGTCGGGAGTTCGAATCTCCTTTCCCGCTCCATAACTCGCAGAGTTGTCGGTAGGATCGAGAGTAGTAGCCGGAACGCCGGTTCGATCGATCTCCTTCCCACTCAATGACTCGATTTTTCGGAACATTCGCATCGCTTCCGAATCTGTAAGGCTGGATGGCAGAGTGGTTATGCAGCGGACTGCAACTCCGTGTACGCCGGTTCGATTCCGACTCCAGCCTCCACTTCCCGAGCTTCAGACCCCCTCGGTTTGTTGACCTCCTGTATCTCCCTACGTCGTCGGCCCGGATGGCGAAATTGGTAGACGCAAGGGACTTAAAATCCCTCGGTGGCAACACCGTGCCGGTTCGAGCCCGGCTCCGGGCACCATATCTCAGCTTGCCCCCCCTTCCCAGAACCAAGGCACGTTGCCTACAGAGTCCAGTCATAGTGGCAGGACGCAGCCCCCTTCTCCTTCTGGATGATTGAGCCCAGACGCCTATCGCTCAGGCGCTGACACACCGCGAACGTGAACCTTTGTGAACTCCCCCCACAAACGGCAAAACTCGCGATATAATCCGAGGTATACTTAGCGGACCACCCAAGGACGCGGGGGAGTACTACATGAACAAAGAAAACTACCTGACCGAACTCGAGGCACTCCAGGCCGCAATCGCCGAAGAGCGCCTGGCGCATCAGCGTACCAAGCGGATACTGGAGACACGCCTGTCGGCCTCCAACGCCCTGCTTGGTGAAGCGCTCGACAGGCAAGACACTGCCGAGGCGCGGCTGGCGGCGCTGGCAGCGGAGAACCGCACGCTCAAGCACCGTCTCGAGCTGGACCACTCGATGATGGCCGCCGCCTCCTGGAGCAACCATCGCCAGTCCGCGGGCAGCACTTCGATGCCACTCTTCTTCTGCTGATCTTCTGCTGAAGTGCCGGTGTCACCCCGGCGGGCCAGCAACGCCCGCCGTCGGTGTCTCGACCCGTCATCCCACGTCGATTCGCGAGCGGGGCTGGGCATGCACAGCTTACCGCAGTCGAAGCCACGAGCTGGGAACCCTGCACGTTCTTCCGTACAATGCGCGCCACTGCCATCGGGCGGGGCCGACATGCCCCGCCGAGACCGAGCCGCCAGGCTCAGCCAACCTGATTCACCCAGCCGATATGCCGACTCAAAGCCCCGCAGACTGCGCCCGCCGCTTTTCAGTGGCGCCCATGATGGATGGGACAACAAGCCCCACAGCCGCGGGCTTTGTAGCCTGCTTGGTACACTAGCGGTACAGCACGACCAAAAATCAGTAAAAGCACACGTCCCCGCCCCCGCCGCCGCGTATCCTCGTTCAAAATGCAACATTCCGCATCAAAAAACGTCGCCTTATAACCACCGCGCAGACCAGCAGTAGCGCGGCATGGGACCGCCTGCAACGCTGCAATAAAACCGACCCATTTAGCGCGCAGGCGGGGCGGGGAGTCGACGGCGCGCCGAGGGGGAGAAAGGGGCCGGCAGGGGGTCAGCGGGACCGCGTGAAGGGCGCGCGGCATGAATGCGACCCGGTGACCGTCGAGCGGCAGCGAGGCGTAAGCGAGCGCGTTGGCCGCGTAGCGTCTACAAATGCGGATGCTAAAGCTAATGCGTATCAACAGCGATACATGCCATGGGCGTAAAAAAGCCGCCCAGGTGGGCGGCTCGATCGACACGGTGTCAGGTCAGACCAGCGGCGGTGATTCCTGCGCGGTAGAGCCCAGCTCATACGGCCGGAACTTCACCACCTCTTCACCCACGAGGTCGTTAATCTCGAAGAACACCGCTTGAAGCGGTTCGAGTTCGTTGACGACAAACACCCGCGCCGCTTTCTCCACGTCCCCGAAGCCGCCGACGTTGTCAGGCATCACGCCCATGAGCTGGGGCGGTACGCGATGGCCGGCGAGCGCGTCGTCGCGGGTCGTTTTCTTGATGCCGGCGAACTCGTCCTTGGCAGCGACCTCGCTCAGCGGGATTACCTGAATACCGTCTTTCTTGCCATCCGGCGAGTGCATGAACAGGTTGCGGAAGTTGCCCATGCCGCGGCTGTCCTTCAGTGCCGAGCGCATGGCGTCGACGTCATCCTGATTCACGTTCGGGTCGCTCACGTACATGATGAAACCCGCATGTGAGCCATTGAGGTAGTAGCGCCGGCGAAACAGCGTGGCGTTTTCATTGAGCAGGATCGACTGCAACGCACCGAGATAATCCGGCACGCCGTAGAGTTCCTGATTGATGTCGGGCTCCATGAGATGAATGATCGAGTCGCGCTCGAACTCCACCGGCTGACGCCAGTCGCAAGCCCACCAATACTGCCCCGGCTCGACCCCACGTCGAACGTACCGCGCCTGAGCGGGGCGGATCTCGAGCAGCCGCCCAAGCCGGCCATAGACCTGCTCGGGGTAGGCGTTGCCGAAAATTAGATAGTCGTTGACTAACGCCCGGAACGCCTTCCGACTCAGCAGCGGGTGCGGGATAAATGAACGAGTCAAGATGTTGCGCTTCACCTGCAGGCTACTGCCGTGATGTGCGGTCGCGCGGTAAGTCCGTGCCAGCGCCGGCAGGTCAATCGGTGGCTCATACCAGCGCGAACCCAGCATCCAGCAGCCGGTATATAGGAAATCCTGCATGTCGATGACCGGCACCGGGTCTCCGAATGTAAATGCCTGGGCGCGTGCCGGCGCTGGTGCCGGTGCTGGTGCCTGTGCGGATAGCGTTGCTGGAACCCTAACGCGCGGTTTATCCGCCGTTGCTGTCATCGGTTGATCTCCATAGTCGAGCCGCCGCGCTCGCCGGCGGCGAGAACGTCGATCGGCTCATTGCTGAGGGCATGCATCGTCGCCCACGCGAGATCCGCGTGGCCGGTGGTGGCGTTGCGGCCACCGGAGTAGGTGAGCTGGCCGCCGCTGGCCGTCAGCTCGCGCCGGATCGCCGAAAACGACTGCGCGACGATCACGTCACGGGCGTCGAACTCAAGCCGGCCGTGGCTGATGATGTGCTGCGCCTGGCGAACCAGCGCGGCTTTGCTGTCAAGGGTGTAGCGATGACGTGTGACGCGCGGGAACCAGCGTGCGACGAGCTGCGCGACCGCCTCGCCCATGCCGGTGGTGTCGATGTCGATGTGCTGGACGTTGTAGCGGCTGGCGACGGTCTTGATGAAATCGGCCTGTTCCTCGTAGTCGCTGCCCTTGATACGGGTCTGCTCGAGGATTCGGTGACGGTCGTTGCGGTTCTTCGCGGGGGCCAGCACCACAAGGCCAGCGCCGTCGCTATTCACGCCGTCGCCCGACGGGTCATAGCCGATCCATACCGGCGCCTGACCGAAGGGCCGCGCCGCAAACGGTTTCCAGTCGCGCCACAGATCCCAGCTATCCACCATGCAACGCTGCATGGTCATCATCGGGAACGCCGACTGACTGTCGTCGACGAACTCGCACATCAGCAGGTTCGCGAACTCGTCGTCCGAATATTCGAGCTGGAGCTGATCGAGGTCGAAAAGATCGCAGCCGCCGGCGATGGCATCCTCGATCGTCACGATCTGTCGCCACTGCCCATCGGCGCAGCGAGCCCCACCGGAAAGCGCGGAATGGCTCACGTCGATCTCGACTCGCTTGGCTTTCGCGCGGCGCTTGTTGAATCGCTCGCCGGTCCAGAACGGATACGCCTCATGAGCCACGGATGACGGGGTGCTGAAATAGGTTTGGCGCCACTTCTTGTGCATCGCCATGCCCGACGTGACCTTGCGGAACTGCTCGAAACCAACGATCCAGAAATATTCGTCGAGGTAGGTGTCGCCGTGGTAGCCCTGGGCGGTCTTGGCGTTGGTGCCGAGAAAATGCAGCTCAGCGCCATTGGCCAGGACGATCGGGTCGCCCTTCAGCTCTACCCCGGTGGTCTCTTTCACGAACTGAACGATGTAGTTGCGGAAAATGTGCGCCTGGGCCTTCGAAGCGGACATAAAAATCTTGTTCTTGCCGGTCTCGAGCGCGTCGGCGATGGCCTCGCGCGCGAAAAACCAGGTCGCCCCGATCTGGCGAGACTTGAGGATGTTTCGGATGCGCTCATGCTGCCCGGCGCGATACCAGTGCCGCTGGTAGAGGAACAGCGACGCCTCGAAAGCCTCGACGATCTGAATCACGCCCTCTTCGCCGACGTCGTTCCGTTTGGGCTTGCGCTTCTCGCCAGCGTTGCGCCGCTCGATATTCGGGTTGAGGTCCGATTCGCTGCCGCTGCCCTGGTACTTGTGAACCCGGGCCAAGCGCTCGATCTGTCGGCCGAGCAGGTCGATTTCCTTGAAATCCCGCCCTTCCTTGGCGTCTTTCGTGATCAGTTGAACCATGCGCGCCTCGAGCGCGCCCTCGACCCGTTGCGTCGGGCTGGCCTCGTCCCATTTCTCGCGCTGTTTCCAGCTCTGAATCGTGGCGCGGGGCTGATCGAGAAATTCGGCGATACGCGAGATGCGCCACCCCATCCAGTAGAGGTGGCGGGCGCTAGCGCGGTTACCATCGACAATATCGAGCGTAGCGTCGATGGCGGCGGGCGAGTCGGGGGCGGGTGTCGGCGGTGTTTTCATGCGGCCAGCGTACCGGCGCGCCGAGCGCCATTATCTGGGCACGACTTGTTATCACCCGTTCTACAACGCGGATTCGTTGAGAGTCCCCGCCGGGACGCGGAACCTGACGCCCATACAGTAGTCAGCCCGCCCGCTCCCCGGAGAACGCTCAATGCCCTGGCACCGCATCGCCACCGAAGGCGCCACCACCGATGGCCGCAAAATCAGCGCCGCCTGGCTCGAACAGATGGCCGCCAATTTCGACCCCGAGAAATACGGCTGCCGGGTCAATCTCGAGCACATCCGCGGCGTACTGCCGGATAGCCCGTTCAAGAGTTACGGCGATGTGACGGCGCTCAAGACCGAGAAGAACGCCGACGGCAAAGTGCAGTTGCTCGCCGAGATCGACCCGACCGACGAGCTGAAGGCGCTCAACAAGCAGCGCCAGAAGGTCTACACCTCGATGGAAGTCGATCCCGAGTTCGCGGACACCGGTGAGGCGTATCTCGTCGGCCTGGCCGTGACCGACTCCCCCGCCTCTCTCGGGACGTCGATGCTCCAATTCGCGGCAGGCGCGGGTGACGCTTCACCGCTGCGCGATCGCAAGCAGCGCCCGGAGAACCTGTTCTCCGAAGCGGTCGAGACCGAGTTCGATTTCTCCGAAGAGACGCCGAAAGGCCCCTCGCTGGCCGAGAAATTCCGCTCAATGTTCGCCAAGAACGACGCCAAGACCGAGGCCGGTTTCGCGGCATTCCGCACCGACCTCGAGGAAACCCTCGGCATGTTCATGCAGCGCCATCAGGAGATGGCCGCCGACCTCGCCGCGCGCCCCACCGCCGCTGCCTTCACCGAGCTGAAGACGGCGCACGACGATCTGCAGGCCAAGTTCGACGCGCTTTACACCAAGCTCGACACCACACCCCGACACCAGCGCCGCCAAGAGTCCACCGGCGGTAACGATTCCATCGAAACGGATTGCTGAGAGAGACCATGCGCAACGACACCCGAAAGCAGCTAAACGCCTACGCCGCGCGGCTCGCTCAGATCAACGGCACCGCCGACGCGTTCGCTCAGTTCGAGGTTGATCCGACGGTTCAACAGACACTCGAGACCAAGATTCAGGAATCGAGCGAGTTCCTGAACCGCATCAACATGACCGGCGTGCGTGACCTCAAGGGGCAGAAACTCGGCCTTGGCATCAGTGGCCCCATCGCCGGCCGCACCGACGTCAGCCAGCGCGATCGTGTCCCGGTCGACCCCACCAACCTCGAGCCGCAGGACTACGAGTGTCACTCCACCGAGTTCGACACCTTCATCACCTGGGCCAAGCTCGACGCCTGGTCGAAATTCCCGGATTTCCAGGCCCGCGTGCGCGACGCCATCGTTCGCCAGCAGGCGCTGGACCGCATCATGATCGGATTCCATGGCAAGACTGCCGCCAAGCAAACCGACCGCGTCGCCAACCCGATGCTCGAGGACGTCAACATCGGCTGGCTGCAACAGTACCGCGACAACGCCAGCGCGCGGGTGATCGACGGCATGACGATCGGCAAGGGCCAGGAATTCCAGAACCTCGATGCCCTGATCTACGAGGCCGTCAACTCGCTGATCGACCCCTGGTACCGCGAGAACACCGACCTGGTCGCGCTGGTCGGCCGCTCGATGATGACCGAGAAGTACCTGCCCAAGATCAACGAATGGGAGCAGCCCACCGAGGCCCGCGCCCTGGACCTGATCATGGCGGCCAAGCGCATGGGTGGACAGACCGCGATGCAGGTGCCGTTCATGCCGGAGAACGCGATCTTCATCACGTCGACCGACAACCTGTCGATCTACTGGCAAGAGGGGTCACGTCGTCGCCACCTGATCGACAAGCCGGAACGCAAGCGCATCGTCAACTACGAATCCAGCAATGACGCCTACGTCATCGAGGATTACGGGTTCGGCTGCCTGATCGAAGGCATCACTTTCGAAGACGCCGACGCAGCCGCCGACGACGCCACCGCCGGAGCCTGATGATCATGGTCAGCTCGATCCGTAAGCACTTCGAGCGCGTATCGGCCGCCCAAGCGGCGGCCGATGCGGGCGAGGCGCCGATGCAGGGCGCCGAGTATGAGCTGAAGATGGCGCAGTATTTCGAGGACTATCGCCGGCTGAAATCGATTCAGTCGGTCGAGCGCAAGATCGAGGTCAAGCGCGAGATCCTGCCGAATTACGCCGAGTACGTCGCCGGCGTGCTCGAGACCGGCCAGGGTGCGCAGGATGAAGTCATCATGCGCGTGATGCTGTGGCGTATCGACGTCGGCGACATCGCTGGCGCGCTGGACATCGCCCGCTATGCGATCAAGCACAAGCTCGACCCCGGCGAGGAGTTCAAGCGGCCGACGGCGGCGATTCTCGTCGAAGAGTCCGCCGACCAGGCGCTCGCCCTGGCCGACGATGATGATTCGCTGCTGGATACGCTGCGTGAGATCGACACCCTCACCCAGGGTGCGGACATGCACGACCAGATCCGCGCCAAGCTGCACAAGGCACTGGGCAACGGGCACCGCGCCCGCGGCGAGCTGCCCGAGGCCATCGCCGAATACCAGCGCGCCCGGGAGCTGAATGAGCGAGTGGGCGTGAAGAAAGACATCGAACGCCTGGAACGCGAACTCAAGAACGCCACGCCCGCGACCGAGCCCGACAGCAACACGCCGTCGACCGAGCCCAACAGCGGCGCGACCGCCGAGACGCAAACCAATACCAGCCAGGCGCCTGACGCCACCGGCTGACACCGAGTCGACCGCCGACGCCAGGGGGCACGACGGAGACGGAAAGCCCAGGCTCTCCCGCATCCGTCGTCCACCCCCTGATTTATGAGGTGCGCTATGTCCAGCTTCGTCGCCGCCGGCAACGCCAGCGCCACCCCGGCGGAACCGATACCCAACGCGACGTTTTACCCTGACATCGACCCGGCCGCCTTCCGCGATGCCCACCGCATCGACGGCACGGTCACGCCCCAGCGCATCGCCGACGTGCTGCTGACCGCGATCGCCGCGACCAACCGCGTGCTGCGCGAGTGGCAGGCCCGGCAGGTCGAGGCCGGCTATCCGGTCATCGATGCCGTGCCAGCCCCGGACTGGCAGCCGGCGGGCATCTACCCGGCGCTATATCAGCGCGCGGTATTCGCCGAAGCGCACGCGCAGTTGCTCGAGCGCTACCGGGACTATGACGCCACCGCCGCGACCCGGGACCGCGGAGACCTGCACGAAGACACCGCCGGCACCTACAGGCGCGACGCCCGTTGGGCGGTGAGCCAGATTTGCGGCCGGCCCAATGTGACGGTCGAGCTGATATGAACGACATCCCTGTCGTCCACCCTACGGGCCAGCGCTGCGCGCTGTTCCAATCCTCTCCGGGAGGATTGGTCTGATGCCGCGCACGATTCGCAGCGTCCAGGGCGACACGCTCGACCGCATCTGTCACCGGGTCTATGGCCAGACCGCTGGCATCACCGAGCAGGTGCTAGAAGCCAACCCCGGCATTGCCGACCTCGGCCCGGTGCTCCCAAGCGCGACGGTCGTCGCGCTGCCCGACATCGCCACCCAGTCGCCCAGCACCGCAACCGTCCAGCTCTGGGACTGATGCCATGCGAACGACTCAACGACACAGCAGGCACAACAACCGCACGCCCGATCCGATGATCGTGCTGATCACGCTACTCATCGTCTACGCAGGGACGAACATGGCCCAGCAACTCAGCATCACCACCGAAGCGATCAAGACCACGCCGCCCGCGCTCGTCTCGCTGCTACACGCCGGCGGCATGACGCCGTCCGACTGGGTAACCGTCCTGACGCTGGCGTATCTCGCGCTGCAGATCGGGCTGATCCTGCCCAAGTATCTCGGCAACCTGCGCGACTGGTGGGACCGCATCCGGGGGCGCGACTGATGAAAAACTGGAAGCGGTGGATGGGCGGCGCCGGCATCGGCGGCGCCTGCGGCCTGGCGCTGTCGCTCTCGATCAACGTGGTGAAGCACTACGAAGGCACCGAGCTGCAAGCGTATCCCGACCCCGTCGGCATCCCGACGATCTGCACCGGCCACACCGGCCCGACGGTCGAGCTGAACCAGACCCGGACCACCCAAGAGTGCGAGGCACTGCTCGCCGGCGACCTGGGCGAGGCGTTCGAGGCCATCGACCGCAACGTCGCCCCGGAGATCAACGCCACGATGCCGCCGACCCGCCGGGCGGCGCTGGCCTCGTTCATCTTCAACGTCGGCGCCGGGGCGTTCCGCGACTCGACCCTGCTGGCCAGGCTGAACGCCGGCGACACGCGCGCCGCCTGCGATCAGCTCTCGCGCTGGGTCTACGCCGGTGGCCGGAAGCTCGCCGGCCTGGTCAAGCGCCGGGCGGCAGAACGCGAGCTGTGTCTGGCGGGGCTGGAATGACGGCGCGCACGCTCGCCCTGGTCATCGTGCTGGTCATCGCCGCCGGCGGTGGCTGGCTCAGCCGCGGCTGGTTCGAGGATGCTCAGCGCCTCACCGCCCTCGAAGCCGCCCAGGCGGCGGCCAGCCAGGCGCTGGCGCGGGAGTCCGTCATCGCCGGCGTGGTCGAGGCGCGGCTTGCCACCCTCGACGCCAATCAACGGGTCATCGACCGCGGAGTGATTCGTGAGATCCAGAAACCGATTTACCGCCGCGTCTGCCTTGAGCCTGACGCTGTGCGCCTGCTCAACGACGCCGCCGCCGGCCGCGCCCCCGATCCAGCAGACGCTGCTGACCCGCTGCCCGGAGACGCTGCCGGCGCTGGCTGACGGCACCGGCGCCACCGTGGTGCTGACCCTGCGCGACTGGGCCGCGCAGTACCACGACTGCGCAACCCGGCATAACGGACTGGTGGAGACCCTGAATGCGCAAGCTCAACGCCCTGCGTCAACACCTGATTGACGCCGTACCCGCCCTACAGCACGACCCCGGCCGCCTACTGACATTCGTCGAGGACGGCTCTATCGAATTCGCGCGCGGCGGCAATCTCAGCCACGGCTACAGCTACACCGCCCAGCTTGTGCTGACCGACTACGCCGACGCCATCGACGCCATCATGATCCCGCTACTCGACTGGCTCGCGGCGTATCAACCCGACCTGCCCCATGAACAGGCCGTCTCGTTCGAGGCGGAAATCCTCAGCAACAGCGCCGTCGATGTCGCGCTGCGCGTCCAGCTCAGCGAGCGCGTCGTCGCCCGCCGCGACTGTGCCACCGGCCAGATTCTCGCCGAACACCGCATGCCCCGATTAGACACCGAGGAATGCCCCGCCGAGCGCTGGCAGCTACTGCTGCGAGACGCCGACGCCGGCGGCGACTACACCCTGATTGCAGAATGGGACGGGCCACGCGATGGCCTCTGACGACCTCAGCCAGCTCGATGACTGGCTCGCCCCCCTGCTCGCGCGTCTCGAGGCGCACGAACGCCGCCGGCTCGCCCGGCTGGTCGCGACCGACCTGCGCCGCTCCCAGCGCGAACGCATCAAAGCCCAGCGCAACCCCGACGGCAGCAACTACGCGCCCCGCCGCTCGCGCGATCGCCAGGGCGCCATCCGGCGCAAGGCCATGTTTGCGAAGCTGCGCACGGCCAAATACCTGCGCGTCCGCACCAGCGCGGGCGGCGCCGAGGTCGGATTTTTCGGCCGCGTGGCCAGCATCGCACGCACCCACCAGTACGGCCTGCGCGACCGCGTCGCCGAGAACGGCCCGCGCGTGAAATACGCCGAGCGCGAGCTGATCGGATTCACCGACGCCGACCGCGAGCGCGTGCGCGACGGCGTGCTCGACTACCTCGCAGGGATGTGAGCCCGCGTTCTACAACGCGCGCCGGCAGACGCCGCGCCGCGCGTTGTGGACGATGGCCAGACGACACCCAACCGCCACCGGTGCCCCATGTCCGCCGAACTCGCCCGCCTGCTCGAAAACCTGATCCGCATCGGCACGGTCGCCCAGATCGACCACGCCGCTGTGCGCGTCCGCGTGCAGTGCGGCGAGCTGCTGACCGACTGGCTACCGTGGTTGACGGCCCGCGCCGGGCAAACCCGAACCTGGAACCCGCCCACCCTGGGCGAGCAAGTGCTGCTGCTGGCCCCCGGCGGTGAGCTGCGCGGCGCCGTGGTGCTCTCTGCGATCAACTCGGACACCGTGCCGGCGCCGAGCCACGCCCCCAACATCACCATGGTCGAGCTGCCCGACGGCGCCGTGCTCAGCTACGACCACGCGGCCAGCCATCTCAGCGCCACCCTGCCCGGCTCGGCCAGCCTCGACGCCCAGGGCGCGGTGAGCGTCACCACCGCCGCCGCCCTTACCGCCACCGCCGCGGGCGGCGCCACGCTCAACGCCAATACCGTCATCAACGGCAATCTCACCTTGAACGGCAACTTCACCCAGCCCAGCGGCCAAACCGCGACCATGGCCGGCGATACGCATTTCACCGGCGCGGTGACCAGCAACGGCCGCGACATCAGCGCCAGCCACACCCACGGCGGCGTGCAACGCGGCGGCGACAAGACGGACGGGGTGAGCTGATGGCCGGCATGAACCGCACCAGCGGCGCGGCGCTGGATGGCGTCGAGCACATCCGCCAATCCGTCGCCGACATTCTCACCACGCCGATCGGCTCGCGCGTCATGCGCCGAGACTACGGCTCGCTGCTGCCCGAGCTGATCGACCAGCCGCTCGATGGCGCTACCGCCCTGCGCGCCTACTCGGCCACCGTGGTGGCGCTGATGCGCTGGGAACCGCGCATTCGCGTGAAGCAGATCACCCGCAACGTCTCCACCACGCGCCCCGGGCGGCTCGATCTGACGATCAGCGCCCGCCGCGTCGACACCGGCGACGACGTCGAGCTAGGCGTCGCGCTGACCGGGGGGCGCTGATGGCCGGCGGATTCACGGCGGTAGACCTCTCGCGCCTGCCGGCGCCGGACGTGATCGAAGCGCTCGACTTCGAAGCGATATTCGCCGCCATGCTCGACGATCTGCGCACGCGCGATCCCGACTTCGACGTCAGCGTCGAGTCAGACCCGGCCTACAAGATTCTGCAGGTGGCGGCCTACCGTGAGCTGCTGCTGCGCCAGCGGATCAACGAGGCCGCCAAGGGCGTCATGCTCGCCTATGCCCGCGGCGCGGACCTCGATCAGCTCGGCGCGCTCTACGGGGTCGCCCGCCAAATGCTGGACGCCGGCGACGCCGACGCCGTGCCGCCGGTGCCGGCCACCTACGAGACGGACGCCGACTTTCGCCGGCGCATCCAGCTCTCGCTGGAAGGCTTCTCCACCGCCGGCCCCGAGGGTGCCTATGTCTTCCATGCGCTCTCTGCCGATGGCCAGGTGCTGGATGCCAGCGCCACCAGCCCGGCGCCGGGCGAGGTGGTGGTGACGGTGCTATCGCGCGAGGCCGACGGCACCGCACCGGCCGACCTGCTCGCGCGCGTCGAGTCCACGTTGTCTGCCGAGGACGTGCGCCCGCTCACCGATCACGTCAGCGTGCGGAGCGCCGAGATCGTCGACTATCGCATCGACGCGACGCTCTACTTCTACGCCGGCCCAGATCGCGAAGTGGTCATGCGCGCCGCGCGCCAGGCGGCGGCGGACTACGCCGAGAGTCAGCACCGCATCGGCCTCGACGTCACCCTGTCAGGGCTCTACGCCTCGCTGCACCAGCCCGGCGTGCAGCGGGTCGAACTCGCCGCGCCCACGGCAAGCCTGGTAGTCGACCGCACCCAGGCGACCTACTGCACCGAGATCGCGCTGACCGATGGGGGCCTGGATGAGTAGCGACAGCCTGCTGCCGCCCAACGCCACCGAGGCAGAGCGCACCCTCGAAGCGACCACGGCGTTGGCCAGCGATTTGCCGGTGCAGCTGCGCTCGCTGTGGAACCCAGACACCTGCCCCGCCGAGCTGCTGCCGTGGCTCGCCTGGGCGCTCTCGCTGGACGCCTGGCAGCCCTACTGGCCCGAGCGCATCAAGCGCCAGCGCATCCGCGATGCCGTCGAGATCCAGCGCCGCAAGGGCACCGCCAAGAGCGTGCGGGACGTGGTCCGCTCGTTCGGCTCGAGCCTGGCCCTACGCGAGTGGTGGCAGAAAGACGAGCCGGGCGAGCCGCACACCTTCGACGTGGTGCTGACCCTCGGCGCAGAGGTGCCAAACAGCGCCGAGTTTCAGCAGGACATCGTCGACGAGATCAGCCGTACCAAGCCGGTGCGCTCTCACTTCACCTTAACCGCCGGGCTCAGCGGGTCCGGCGGCCTGGGCGTCGCCGGCGCCGGTCGCACGTTCGTTTACCGCCGACTCTCGGCCACCGCCGACTAGAGGAACCCCGATGGCCATCGTCTTTACCATCACCGATGCCGGCCGCGCCGCGCTGATCGACGCAGACCACGACGGCACCAACGCCCTGACCATCAGCGAGATCGGGCTGGGCGGCGAGCGCTACGCGCCGGCCAAGGATCAGACCGACCTGCGCGCGCCGATCAAGCGCCTCGACACCATCGCCGGGCGCGCCGTCGCCGCCGATACGCTGCACGTCACCGTGCAGGACGAGAGCAGCGATGCCTACGCCGTCGGCGAGATCGGTCTCTTCACCGATGCCGGCGTGCTCTTCGCGGTCTACTCGCAGAGCGACTGGATCATCGAGAAGGCCGCCCCGGCCACCCTGCTGCTGGCCACCGATCTGGTGGTCGAATCCCTCGACGTCTCCTCGATCACCTTCGGCGACGCTGCCTTTCTCAACCCGCCGGCCACCACCGAGGTCGCCGGGGTGCTCGAGATCGCCACCCAGGCCGAGGTCGACGCCGGCAGCGACGCCCGCCGCGGCGTCGTCCCGCGCACGCTGAAAGCCTTCATCGACAAGGTGCTCGCCGCCTATGCCACGGTAAAGCAACTCACCGACCACGCTGCGAGCCGCGACCATCCGGCGGCCAGCACTTACCAGCAGGGCATGATCGAGCTGGCGACCTATGCTGAAGTCCGCGATGGTGTCGATCACGCCCGCGCCGTCACCCCGGCAGGGCTCAACGCCCGCACCGCGACCACAACCTCGACCGGACTGATTGAGAAAGCCACCGAAGACGAGGCCAAGACAGGGGCGTCCGGTGTCTACCCCGACGCGGCCGGGGTGCGCCTGGCTTTCGAGCAGTACGGCCTCGGGCTCAAGGCCGGGCTCCCTTATCCGTCGTCGTCAATCAATGACCACGTCGCAAACGGTATCTATCGCGTTTCGTCATCCGTGTCCGGGTACGGGAATAACAGCGGCGCGTCGCTGATTGCGGCAGCCTGGGACGACAGCAACTGGGGAAAAATTCTGATCGATGGCGGTGGCCAGGAAGCCAATAAACCGCTGAATGTCGTGGTTTTCGCCAAAAACTTTGGACATCTCAGAACCCCGGCAAAGCTCTGGCATGACGGCAACGACGGCGCGGGGTCCGGTCTCGACGCCGATACGCTCGATGGCATGCAGGGCAGCGAATACCGCAACGCGGGCAGCCTCAACGCCGGCACCCTGCCCACAGCGCGGCTATCCGGTAGCTACGACATCGACATCACCGGCGATGCCCGGACGCTACGCGGCCTAAAGCCGGCTGACTTCGTGACAGCGTCTTATGGCATGGCTACCAATATGCGCCACGATCAGTACACCTCGTGGCTGGATTACGACGAGCCGGGTGACACCTCACAAGGGATTCGAAGCTATGTCCGAGACGGCGTGCTCAACCTCACCGCGGCGCCGAACGAGACGCACGCGATTCGGGTACGCATCCAAGGGGCTGACGTGTGGCACTCGGGTAACGACGGCGCGGGGTCTGGTCTCGATGCCGACAAGCTCGACGGGCTCGAGTCGAGCGCATTTCTGCGCAGCGATGAAACGACGGTATGGCGCCGTGGCGATGCGGGTCTGAGGCTCACGACATCGGGCGACAAAGCTTACATTCAGTCTGGGTATGGCGAGGACGCAAACGGCACCAGTTCCCCGTTGTTGTTCACCGGCTGGTACGGCACTGCATCTCCGCTGGTGCGATTCATCACTGATGCCGTGCAGTTCGATACCGGCAACGTGACTGCCGCGGGCAACAAGATGTGGCACGCCGGCAACCAGGGTTCGGGCTCGGGTCTGGATGCTGACAAGCTCGACGGCCTGCACGGCAGCGAGTACCGCAACGCGGGCAACCTCAACGCCGGCACCCTGCCCAAAGCGCGGCTATCCGGTAGCTACGACATCGACATCACCGGCGATGCCCGGACGCTCGGCGGCAACTATCCCGGCAACTTCGTTGCATCGTCCAGTGGCGTCGCGAACAACATTTCGCTATCGCGCTACTTCTCATTGCTGGACTACGACGAGCCGGGCGATACCGAGCAGGGCGTGAGGGCCTATGTCCGAGATGGGGCGATCAATCTCAACCCAGCGGGGAACGAGCAGCACCCGATTCGGCTGGTCGTCCAGGGGTCAGACGTTTGGCATGCCGGCAACGACGGCCCCGGGTCTGGTCTCGATGCCGACAAGCTCGACGGCATGCAGGGCTGGGAGTATCGCAACGCGGGCAATCTCAACGCGGGTACGCTGCCGACTGCCCGGCTGGGCAACGGTGCCAGCGATCGGGACTGGGTGCTGGGCCATATCGGCAATGCCGGCGGCTATGTCGTCGGAACCTACGCGTTCGCCTACTACGGAGCCCAGGTCAAAACCTCGGACATCATATCGGGCGGATCGCTAACGGCGTCGTCGATTTCACAGGACGCCAACGGCACCCTCACAACCACGGACACCGGCACACGGCTGCCCGGCACCTGGCGCGCGTGCGGCGGCGGCGATGTAGTCAGCGTTCAGCGTGTTCTGACGCTATTTCGGAGGATTTCCTAATGCCAGCCGACGAGATCAACTGGCGCAACCCCACTCGCCATGCCGACGGCACCCTCGACTGCGAGATCGAGCACCCCACGCTGGGCTGGATACCCTTCACCGCCTCGCCGGATGACCCCGAGCCGCTGGGCCACGAGATTCACGCCGCGATCCTCGCTAGCGGTGAAGACCTCCCCGAAAAGAGCGAGCCCATCGCCACGCTGGCCGCACGCCAGCGCGCGGCCATAGAGACCGCCCTGGCCACCGAGCTGCGCGCCGGCATGCCCTACACCCTACCGGACGGTAGCGAGGACGTGATTCAGACCCGGCCGGACGAGGACGAGGCCAACCTGCTCGGGCTGGCCATCGAGGCCCGCGACCGCCGCGCCGCCGGCGACAGCGACGCCACCATGGCGCTGCGCGCTCGCTCGAACACGGTCTATACGCTCACGCCCGAGCAGATGATCGCGCTGACCGATGCCGCGAAGGGGTTCAAGCAGGCGTTGCTGGCCACATCCTGGCAGCTCAAGGACGCCATCACCGCCGCTGAGGCCGCCGGCGACCGTGAGGCGATCCAGGCGGTGGCATGGGACGCCACCGATAGCGCAGACGCCGACACGAGCACCACCGAGGGCAGCGAATGAACCGCACGAACTGGGAGCACGCCGGCATCGCCGCCGGCCTGATGCTCGCCGTCTTCCTGCCGCTGGCTCTGCTCGCGGTGCCCGGCGCCTCGATTGCGAAGCGCTGCGGGCCGCGGTTGCAAATCGAGCGGTAGGGATCGCCAAAACGAGACAGCCCGCCGGGTGGCGGGCTCAAACTTACATTGATCGGAATTTGCCTTTTGGGATTTCTAATATGATTTTCTTGAACTTACCCACAGAGAGCTTTAAATCTCTCGGAATGGAACCCGGCCTTGCCCAAGGCAATACACACTGTCTATAGCACGAAAAGGCAATGTAATAATGGCTTCTCCCAAACTTAGACATGGCTGATAGATCTACCCGTTCAGCATCGGGGTGGGCGAAGTGCTTGTTCCGAATTTTGACTAGGGACTCTACGAAGCTATCAGACCAATCAACTTTGGCATCTCGCGACGGCTCGTCATTTTCAAAGGCTCTTTTGGCTCCCTCCCCCACCATTTCGTTGACTTTCTCCGAGATCAATCGATGATCTTTAAGTTTGAACTCCCTCCTGATCCAATTTTTTAGCCCACCCGGCTCCAACCCTTGATCACGCTCAACGCACAGCTTCATCGATTCATATAAATGAGCCACCCATGAAACACAGTGTTGTTGAAGTACAAACCAGTAAAGATCTCCTCGCGTTTCTTCAGCAACAAACTCTCCTTCTAAAAGATTAGTAAACGACTCATAGGCAACACGACATCTGAGTGCTTCGAGGCTCAATTGAACTCTTAGAGATGCATCGATCTGCTCTGCAGTGAAATCATTCACCTTCCTCTCCTTTTGTCACCCCAAGTTCTACAACCCCAACCGCTCGCCCCACTCTACCAGCCGCCACACCATTGAGCCCTGACCCTTTGCCCCTCGCTCCCCTGATCAGGACTCGACATGGCTCTCGACCAATACCACCACGGCGTGCGCGTCTCGGAAGTCAACGACGGCACCCGCACCATTCGCACCATCTCCACCGCCGTCATCGGCATCGTGGCCACCGCGTCCGATGCCGATGCATCGGCGTTTCCGCTCAATCAGCCCGCCCTGGTCACCAACGTGGCCACCGCCATCGGCCAGGCCGGCACCACCGGCACGCTGAAAGACGCCCTCACCGCCATCGGCAACCAGGCGCGCCCGATCATCGTCGTGGTGCGCGTCGCCGAGGGCGAGGACGAGACCGACACCCGCGCCAACGTCATCGGCACCACCCTCGACACCGGCCAGCGTACCGGCCTGCAAGCGCTGATGACCGCCAAGCAAAAGCTCGGCGTGACCCCGCGCCTGATCGGCTGCCCGGAGCTCGACACGCAGGAGGTGGTCACCGCCATGGTGCCGGTGCTGCAGGCGCTGCGCGCCTTCGGCTACGCCTACGCCCACGGCTGCGAGACGCTGACCGACGTCACCACCTACCGCGACCAATTCGGCGCGCGCGAGCTGATGCTGATCTGGCCCCAGTTCGAAGCCTTCGACACCGACACCGCCGAGACCGTCAGCCTCTCCCCGGTCGCCGTCGCGCTCGGCCTGCGCGCCAAGCTCGACCAGGAGATTGGCTGGCACAAGACGCTATCCAACGTGGTCATCAACGGCGTCACCGGCATCGATCGTGACGTGTTCTGGGATCTGCAATCGCCCAACACCGACGCCGGCATCCTCAACGCCGCCGATGTCACCACGCTGGTCAACCAGGGCGGCTTTCGCTTCTGGGGCTCGCGTACCTGCGCCGGGCCGCAATCGCTGTTCCCGTTCGAGAACTACACCCGCACCGCGCAGATCCTCGCCGACACCATCGCCGAGGCCCACCTCTGGGCGGTGGATAAGCCGCTGCACGCCTCGCTGGCCCGCGACATCATCGAAGGCATCAACGCCAAGTTTGCCGAACTCAAGGCCCTGGGCCTGATCGTCGACGGCACCGCGTGGCTGAACGAAGACCTCAACACCGCGGGCAGCCTCAAGGCCGGCAAGCTGCGCATCGACTACGACTACACCCCGGTTCCGCCGCTGGAAGACCTCGGGTTTCAGCAGCGCATCACCGACACCTATCTCGCCGACTTCGCCGAGCGCGTCGCCGCCACTGCCTAACGGCGGCCGGTATCGGGAACCCAAAGGAGCATTGAACGATGGCACTCCCCAAGAAACTCAAGGGCCTGAACCTGTTCGGCAACGGCGACAGCTACCAGGGCCAGGTGCAGTCGGTCACGCTGCCCACGCTCACGCGCAAAATCGAGGAATGGCGCGGCGGCGGTATGGACGGCACGGTCGGCATCGATATGGGCATGGATGGCCTGATGACTTGCCAATGGACGGTGGGCGGGCTGATCGAATCGATCTTCGACAACTTCGGCACCTCGCGCATCGACGCCGACCTGCTGCGCATGACCGGCAGCTATGAGCGCGATGACGTAGACGAGGTGGTCGCGGTGGAAGTGGTCATGCGCGGGCGTCACACCGAGATCGACATGGGCGACGCCCAGGACGGCGAGAACACCGAGCACAGCATCACCACCACCCTGAGCTATTACAAGCTCGTCATCGACGGCGCGACCAAGATCGAGGTCGACATCCCCAATGCCGTCTTCAAGGTCAACGGCGACGACCGCCTCGCCAAACGGCGCCAGGCCCTCGGCATCTAAGCCGCGCGCCTCTAGCCCGTGCACTACGTCACCCCCGACAGAATCCCGCCACCCCCGCCGGGGTGGTATGACCTCACCAGCAGAGAGCAGACCATGACCGAGAAAACCGCCAAGGCGACCACCCAGCCGACCACCGCCACCGTCGCGCTCGATACGCCCGTAGTACGCGGCGAGCAGACCATCGCCGAGATCGCCTTGCGCAAGCCCAGCGCCGGCGAGCTGCGCGGGGTCAACCTGGCCGACGTGCTGCAGATGCAGACCGACGCCCTGATCAAGCTGATCCCGCGCCTCTCCCAGCCCAGCCTGACCGACCACGAAGCGCGCCAGATGGACCCGGCCGATCTGGTGCAGTGCGGCAGCGAGATCGCCGGTTTTTTGCTCTCGAAGCGGGCACGGGGCGAGACCGAGTAAGTCTCCCGAGCGACGTAGAAGACGCGATGGCCGACTTGGCCATCGTGTTTCACTGGACCCCCGCCGACTGCGCGGCATTCAGCCTGCGCGAACTGATGGAGTGGCGCGAGCGCGCCCGCAAACGCTCATCCCCCGAGGACACCCATGGCGCGCGATCTCAAGCTGCAGGTCATCCTAGACGCCGTCGATAAAACGACCGGCAAGCTCAAGAAGATCACCCAGGGCAGTGGCGAAACCGCCAAGGCGTTGAAGGCCAGCCGCGACCAGCTGCGCAACCTCGAGCGCGCCCAGAAAGACCTCCAATCGTTCAAGACGATGAAGCGCCAGGTATCGGAGAGCGCCGACGCGCTCAAGGCGCAGCGCGAGCGCGTCAAGGAGCTATCGCGCCAACTGCGCACGACGGAAGGCGATACCGCCGCGCTCAATCGCGAGCGCGATGCTGCCATCAAAAAAGCGCAAGAGCTGTCGCGGAAGTACGCCGAACAAACCGACAAAGCGCAGCGCCTGAAAACCTCTCTACGTGAGACCCACGGAATTACCGGAAAACTCGCCGGTACCGAAGACTCCCTGACGCGGAAAATGCGCAACGCCAACGCGCAGATCACCGAGCAGAAAGAGCGCCTACGTAGCCTCGCCGAAGCGCAGCGCCGCGCCCAACAGGCATCCGACCAGTTTCACCGTGGCGTCGGGCGTGCCAACGCCATCCGTGGCGCCGGAATGACCGGCATGGCCACCGGTGGTGCAGCGCTATACGGGGGCGCGCAGATGCTGGCGCCCGGGATCGAGTACGGCGAGACCATGAGCCGCGTGCAAGCGCTCACCCGGCTCGACAAGAACAGCGAGCAATTCAAGGCGCTGAAGCAGCAGGCGCGCGACCTGGGCTCGAGCACGTCATTCAGTGCCAGCGAAGTCGGCCAAGGTCAGTCGTTCCTGGCCATGGCCGGCTTCACCCCAGAAGCGATCCGCACCGCGATGCCGGACATGCTCAACATGGCGCTAGCCAACGGCACCGACCTCGCCCGCACGGCCGATATTAGCTCTAACATCCTCTCGGGCTTCGGGCTCGACCCGGATCAGATGGGGCACGTTGCCGACGTGCTGACGGCGACCACCACCCGCGCCAACGTCGACCTAGAAATGCTCGGCGAGTCGATGAAATACGTGGCGCCCCAGGCGCGCCAGATGGGGCTATCGCTGGAACAGGCCGCCGCCATGACCGCCCTGCTGGGTAACGTCGGGATTCAGGGCAGCCAGGCCGGCACCACCCTGCGCGCCATGATGACCCGCCTCGCCGCCCCCACGGGCGCCGCCGCCGGCGCGCTCAAGACCCTCGGCGTCAGCGCCAAGGACGCCCAGGGCGACATGCGTGACGTGCCGGCGATCCTCGCCGACGTGGCCAAAGCCACCGAGAACATGGGCAACGCCGACCGCGCCAAGTACCTCAAGCAGATTTTCGGCGAAGAGCCCGGCGCCGGCATGGCCGAGCTGATCGCCCAGCAGGGCGCCGCCGGCATCGAGAAGTTCGTCGAGATGTACAAGAACGCCGCCGGCGAAAATGCCCGCGTTGCCCAGACGATGACCGACAACATCGGCGGCGACCTCAAAGGGCTGCGCTCGGCCTGGGAGGAGGTCGGGATTTCGATCACCGACACCAACGAGGGGCCGCTACGCGAGCTGGTGCAGAGCGTGACCGGGGTCACCCGGGCGGTCGGTAACTGGATCAAGGAAAACCCCGAGCTAGCCGGCGGCATCGCAAAGGCCGCGGCCGGCCTCGCGGCGCTGGTCGCCGTAGGCGGTGCCTTTACGGTCATGCTGGCCTCGATCCTTGGCCCCATCGTCACAGTCCGCTATGGAATGGCCATGCTGGGCCTGCGCACCGAAGGCGCCGGCGGGATTATCTACCGGTTCACCAGCAAGATTTTGCCCGCCTTGGGCAAGGGGCTGGTCGGCCTCGGCCGGGGCTTCATCGGCCTGGCTGGCGCGATCGGCAAAGCGGGCCTCGCGCTGCTGACCAACCCGATTACGTGGATCGTGCTTGGCATCGTCGCCGTGGTCGCCCTGCTCGCCGGTGCCGCCTACCTCATCTACAAAAATTGGGACGCCATCGCCGGCTGGTTTAGCGACCGTTGGCAGCAGGTCAAGGATGCCTTTAGCGGCGGCATCGGCAGCGTTATGCAGCTCTTGGCAAACTGGTCGCCGCTGGGGCTGGTGTGGAAAGGGATTACCACGGTGCTTTCCGCCATGGGCGTCGAGATCCCCGAAGAGATGCGCTCGCTCGGCAGCGCCATCAAGGCAGCGTGGAGCGGCCTAAGCGGCTTCTTCGGCGGGCTGTGGGACGGCATCAAGAGCAGCGCCAGCACCGCCTGGGGCGCCGTGAGCGGCACCATCACCACCGCCTGGGACGGCATCAAGAACCACATCGCGAACCAGTGGGAAGGGTTCAAGCAGATACCCGCGCGGCTCGCTGGCATCGGCGGCGACATCATGGATGGCCTGATCGGCGGCGTAAAAACCAAGGTCACCGCACTCAAGGACTCGATTACCGGGATCGCGGGCAACGTGAAGAGCTGGTTTGCCGACGTGCTCGGCATCAACAGCCCGTCGCGCGTGTTTGCCGAGTTCGGCGGCTGGATCGGCGAAGGGCTGATGAATGGCCTCAAGGACAAATGGAACGCGCTCAAGGATAGCGTCACCGGCCTGGCCAGCGCCGTAACGGGCTGGTTCAAGGAAAAGCTCGACATCCACAGCCCGTCCCGCGTGTTCGCCAGGCTGGGCGGCTATACCGTCGACGGCTTGAACGTCGGCCTCGATCGGCAGCGCGACGAGCCCGCTAAGCGCGTCGCCGACATCGCCAAGCGCGTCAGCCAGGCCGGTGCCGGCATCGCCCTGGGCGCCGCGACCCTGCCCGCCGCGGCGATGCCCAGCTTCGACGCCGGCGAGCCGATCCGATTCGACACCCGCCCGCCGATCAGCGCCGCCGGTGGCCAGCAGCCCGCCGACTACAGCATCCACATCGGCGCCATCAATGTGACCCCAGGCCCAGGCATGGACGAGCAGACGCTCGCGCGCTACGTCGCCCAGGAAGTGCAGCGCGCCCTGGCCGACGCCCAGCGCCAGCAGGCCGCCCGCCGCCGCTCGTCGATGTGGGATCAGGAATAGGAGAACGCCATGCTCATGGCCCTCGGCATGTTCGTGTTCGAGACGCGAACCGTGCCCTACCAGCAACTGCAGCGCGCCACCGAGTGGCGCCACGCATCGCAATCCCGCGTCGGTGACCGACCGGCGTATCAGTTCGTTGGCCCGGGCTCGGACAAGATCACCCTCTCCGGCACCCTGCTGCCGGAATTCACCGGCGGCCGGCTGGACCTCGACGACATCCGCGACATGGCGGACCAGGGCAAAGCCTGGCCGCTGGTCGAAGGCACCGGGCGACAGTACGGGCTGTGGGTCATCACCCAGGTCGACGAGACCTCGAGCACGCTGTTTCGCGACGGCGCCGCCGGCAAGATCGACTTCACGCTATCGCTCGAGCACGTCGACGACGAGCGCACCGATCTGATCGGCGACCTCGGCACCTCATCGCTTGCGCGCCTCGCCGGGGCCTACGCATGACCCGCGCGCCCGAGTACCGCCGCCCCGGCTACCGCATCACTCTCGCCGGGCAAGACATCACCCCGCGCATCAACGGCCGGCTGATCAACCTGCGCATCACCAGCCAGCGCGGCGAGGAAGCCGATCAGCTCGACATCGCCCTCACTGACTACGACGGCCGCCTGGCGCTACCGCCCCACGGCGCCACGCTGCACGTCGCGATCGGCTGGCGCGATGAGGGCCTGATCGATCGCGGCGTGTTCACCGTCGACGAGGTCGAGCACAGCGGTTCCCCCGATCAGATCACCATCCGCGCCCGCGCCGCGGACATGCGCCAGCTCCTGCCCGGCAAGCGCTCGCAGAGCTGGCACGACATCACCCTCGCCGACATCATCAACACCATCGCCAAGCGCCACAGCCTCACACCGGTAGTCGGCGAGACGCTGGCCGGCATCCGCGTGGGGCACATCGACCAGACCGACGAAAGCGACCTCAATTTCCTCACCCGGTTGGGCAAGCGCTATGACGCCATTGCCGCGGTCAAGAGCGAGCGGATGCTGTTCACCCTCGCCGGCGAAGCGCTGACGGCAAGCGGTCTCGCCCTGCCCCGGGTCACACTCACCCGCCGAGACGGCGACCAGCACCGCTACAGCCAGACCGACCGCGACAGCTATACCGGCGTGCGCGCGTTCTGGAACGACACCAGCGGCAGCAAACGTAAGATGGCCATCGCTGGCGAGGGCGAGAAATTCAAGGATCTGCGCAATACCTACGCCAGCGAGCACGACGCCCTACACGCCGCCAAGGCCGAGCTTCGGCGACTCAATCGCGGCAAGGCCGAGTTCGAGCTGACGCTATCCCACGGCCGCGCCGACCTCACCCCCGAAACCCCGCTCACGCTCACCGGCTGGAAGGCCGGAATCGACGGCGCCGACTGGCTGATTACCGAGGTGGAGGACTCGCTGAGCGAAAGCGGCTATGGCACCCGGGTGCGGTGCGAGGTGCTGGGAAAAGAGCAAGGCGAGAGCGAAGAGTGAAATAGATAGAGAAACCGCTTGCATGGTCCTACCTTGGGTAGTACCTTTAGAAGCGTAGGGCGAACGGAGCCCACACCCTGAGCGAACTGGCCCACCCCGGGCGCAGAACCAAGGAGACCTACCATGAACAACGCTATTCGCAACATCGCCGACGACACGACCCGGGCTTTCGCCGAAGCCTGCTACAACGACAACTCCATCAAGGAGCTGATGAGCGAGCCCAACGACTATAGCGATGGCGTTGACTGCAATCAGTGGGGCATCTCTATCGATCAACACCGCGAAGCATTGGCCGCGGCTCTCAATGACCGCCTGCATGACTGGGTGTTGGAGTATGTCGAGGGCTGCGAGTCCAACGGTGTCGATCCCCGCGAGCCTATCGCCGAGCAGATCAACGTCGATGTCGAGAGCGTTGAAATCGACGACGAGGGCGATATTCATGCTGGCCACTGGCTGACGATCGGGCAGATGGCCGAGTTCGTCGAGTGGCACGAGCGCACCTACAACTGATTTGAGTCTCGCCCCGGAGCCGCGGGGGCCATTGCTGCCGAGTAGGCAGCGCGCCATGCGGCGCAACCATCCTACGGGAGCAAGAACAATGGACTTCATCATCTGGAAAGACGGTGGCAATAGCGAGGCGGTAGTGATCAGCGCAGCAGATATGCCAGATGGCGTTGAGCAGGCAGCAGAACTCCTTGGCGTGGAAGCAGAACAGGTAAACATCATCGAGGCCAGTCGAATCGGGGAAGCCGATTACTATGGCGTGTCGCACGCCTTGAAAGGGTGACCACTGATACTGATGCCCCGGCACCGCCGGGGCCTTACGAACTATCTGAAAGACAGGGGATGGAAATGTATAACGGCAACGCAGTCCAACACACGCTATACGCCATTTTCGCTAACGGCGCCTACTGGGGAACCTGGGACGCTGAGAATGCAGAGCAGGCACTGAGAGATGCGGCGGGCGAAGTCGGAACAGATGGGGTGACGGAGGGGCTAGAGGCTTTTGAAATCACCGCTCAAGAGCACAAAGAAGTCGAGGAATGGTGGGAAGACGGCGCCGATGCGGCCACCACCCCCGCCTGCGTCGAACACTAACCATACACGCCCCAGCGGCCGCGGCAGCGGGGCAAGCCTGAGAAGCCAATCCATGACTGAATCACGCAAAGCCAAGCGACCGAGCATCTACCTAAGCCCGCCATTACAGAGCGTCGCGGACGCTATCAAAGAGGGGCAAAGCCTGAGCCAGCGCTTGGCCACGATCGCCGAGCGGTACGAGCTGATATGCAGACAGGTGCCGGCGCTGACTGAGGCCGAGCGGGACATGCTGGGCAATACCCTATCCGGCTCATTCGTCGAGCCGCTGCTGATCAAGCACCTCGACGCCGAACTCGAGGATAGCGATGCCGGCGACCCCTCGGCGCTGCGCGATCTGGCTGCCCGGGTGCGCGACATGAGCTATGCCGAGCGCGTCGCGATGGTCGAGTCGCTGGGGTTCTAAGGCGCCCACCTAGCACAGCCCTTGCCACCCGCCGCGGGGTCACAGGATACTGTATGTACAAACAGTAAAAAGTGACGCCGCCATGCAAGACCCCGCCCATACCCGCTGGCTCGAGCAGATGATCGAGCGCGGCTGGATCGACCGATTCAAGCACTCACCGCCCCATTACGACCGCATTGAGTATCACTCGGTCTGGAATGGCCGGATCTACTCGGGCCGCTGCACGCTGGGCGACTACCCGTGGAGCGATGCGAGCACCCCCGGGCACCACTGCTTTCTGATCGGGGCCGCGCTGCCGGTGGGCGTCGGCCCGCGCGTGTGGAGAATGGCCAAAGGCTCAGAGTGAGGAATCTATGAAGCGCCGGATCATCGTCACGCTACTCGCCGTCATGATCGCTACGCCCGCCCTGGCCGACTACGGCAGCGCCAGCGTGGCGCGGGTGACCAGCATCTACGACGGCGACACCTTCCGTGCCGACATCGACGGATGCCCGCCCATCATCGGCGAGCGTGTGCCGATCCGCGTGCGTGGGGTGGATACCCCAGAGATGCGGGGGCACTGCGAGCGCGAGAAGCGGCTGGCGCGCCAAGCCAAGCAGTTCACCGTAGCCACGCTACGCGGCGCCCAGCACATCGAGCTGAAGGAGATCGACCGCGGAAAGTATTTCCGGCTTGTGGCCAAGGTGGTCGCGGATGGCCAGGACCTGGCCACCGCGCTGATCGCCGCCGGGCTGGGTCGGCCCTATCAGGGCGGCACCCGCCAGGGGTGGTGTGACTAGCGCAGCGCTTGCTGCGTGTCGTGTAGATATTCGCTGATCGCCTCGGCGCACTGCGCGCGGTGCTGTAGCGCGCGCTCACAGTAGTCATCCCACCGCCCGCCGTGGCGCCGGCGGATCGCCCCGCGCAGCGACTCGGCGAAGCCCTCGGCCTGAACCTGAGCGCCGTGGTCCTGCAGGTAGTCGCGGCAGCAGTCATGAAACCGCCGGGCGTCCGCCGGGCTCGGCGTGCTCCACGTCGGCAGCGAGAACCAGGGCGCGAAGGCATCGACAAGCGTCTGGTCGATGCCTTCCACGGGCTCGCCATCGCCGCTGGGGTGGCGAGCCCGCCGCACCACCACGGCCGTGGCGGACACGCGCGAGGCCATCACCGGCGCCCCGCCGCCGACCGGTACCAGGCGCAGGTCGGCACCCACCCGGTGGGCGCGGTAGGCGCACAGCCGCGCGCCATCGTCCCGCGCGACCACCAGGTCGCCATGGCCAGCGACGCGCCCCTCGTCGGCGACCAGAACGTCGCCTTCGATCAGCTCCCCATCGACGCCTGCCCCCGCCACGACCTCGGCGAGATAGCAGGTCGGCGGTAGGTCGCTGACGGGCATGTGCTGGATGGCCGGATGGTCACGCACGACCAGCGCCGGCCCGAGGTAGGTCACCCGCATGCGTCAATTAACCACCAAGTACGCGACGCCCAGCAATACCAGTAGGAATGCCCCGAAAAAGCCACCCGCAAAGCACCCAATCACAAAGCTTGAAAAGCCGCCTTTGCCCTTCCGCTTCTGATCTTTCATCGCATTGATTGCGACCACGAATGCGATCGCGATGCATACGAGTACACCGGCAAACCACATAGAGACTCCAAGGCTAGATTTTTTATCGTCGAGCCCTAGGCGATATCGCCCAGGCGCGTTCTGACCCGACCCAGTACCGCGACGTCCTCCATCCGATCCGGCGGGATCATCTCGGGCTGATAGTGGGAGTTGTCGCTGATCAGCAGCATGGCGCCGCCGGCGAGACGCTGGACCCGCTTGATGCGTAGCTCGCCGCTCACCCAGATCAGGAACACCCCGCCCGGCATCCAGTGGGTGTCGGCGAGATTGACGAACGTCCAATCACCGTCGAACAGGGTCGGCTCCATCGAATCGCCGCGCACGCGCACGCCGGCGAGCCGCGCGTCGGCCAGGCCGAACTGGGCGACCAGCTCCGCCGTCAGCGGGAAGTGCCCGATCACCGTCTCATGCTCCAGCGAGCGCCCAGCACCAGCCGCCCCTTCAACGTCGTAGAGCGGAACAGAGAGGGCTTCATCTGCGGCACCGAAAGAATCCGAAATGCCCCCGCCACCGGGATTCGATCGAATCCCGGTCAATACGAACTGAACGTCAACGCCAATCGACGCCAAAGAGGACAGATAGTCACCCTTGGGGCTTCTCTGGTCTGCCTCGTAGAGGCGCTGCGTGTTTTTGGTCACGCCCGCCCGTTCCCCGATTTCGGTCTGAGTCAGCTCAAGACGAAGCCTTTCTTCGCGCAACCGGCTCCCAATAGAATCCATTTAATTCCTCAATCCTGTTGACAGGGATTCAAAGCGAGCCCTATCCTCCGTCTTACAGTCTTTAACATCTAACCGCAAAGGAAGTCACTGCCATGACTGCCCCAGCTACTACCTGCCCCCTGGGCGAACGACGCCGACTTCGCAAGGAAGAGCTAGCTCTCTTCCAGGGCACGGCATACATGCCGCAGCGCGAGAGGCCAACCGGCATCAATGTGACCAGCGTGCAGGTGATTCAGCCCCCGGAGTCAAACCTGTTGGGCGATCACGGTCACGTCTACGTGGCCAAGCACTTGGCCCGCTGCGACACCCTGGAATCCCTCTCCTGGGCGATGCGAGAAGCGGAGCACGTGATCGGCGGTTTCGTTCATGTCACCTATCGCCTGGCGGGCGCAGACGGATGTCGTAATCAGCCGTGGACGATGAGTTATGGCTCGCGTGAAGAACAGCTGTGAAGTCCATCAGCGCCAGTTCCTCAAGCGCCGCGTCGAGTTCGGACTGACCATGCATGGTGAAGACGCGGTAGACGACTTTCTTGTCGTTCTCGATGCCCAGCCGCTTTTGGGCGCCGCCTTCATCACAGGCCAGGTCCTCCATCAATGCCTCGGTCAGCGTCTCGTCATAGCTCGGAACGTCAACACCATCGATGTATCGGCTTTGCATTGCTGACCCCCTTTAAACGTCTTTAGGAGCTTAACACATGACCCAAACCCGTCGCCGCCAATCTCCCCACGGCTGTAGCTGCCCGATCATGGCCATCGTGACGCCCGAAGAGCGCGCCCGTGTCGAGCAGCTCGCCGAGCAGGAGATGCGCTCTCTCTCCGGCACGTTGCGAATGCTGATGCTTCGCGGCCTGGAGAACTACCCCAGCGCCCGCCCCGAACCGACAAACCAGACCGTCCAGTAACGCAAGGAATCGCAGCCATGTACCCCATTCACCGCGGCAACAAGAGCAAACGGGTTCAGGTCAACCTCAGCGAAGCGGAATTCGCGCTGCTGGAAGCCCTGGCCAATCTCAACGGCCTGCAGTTGGCGACCCAGCTCCGCTACCTCGTCATGAATGAGGCCCTGGAATGCCTGGGCGTGCGCGACATCCATGAATTCGATGCGATCAGTGTCGGCGATTTCGGCGTTGCCGCGAACCTTCATTGATGCGTCACCCGCGACCCACCGATGACTCATCGAGGTGAACATGCCCCATCACAAAAGCGTGAGCGTGGACATCGACCCGGACACCCAGCGGCTGCTAGAGGCGGTACGCCAGCAGCAAGGGCTAGACACGCTGGACCAGGCTGCCGAGTTCCTGACCCGGCTGCGCATGCGCAAGGCAGCGCGGCGAGCGGCCGGCCCACGGCATCTGGCACCGGTGCGAGGTAACCGGTAATGCGCAACCTCTGGACATGCCCCGAGTGCGGATCGCCGAGCCGCCTGCGCCACTCCCGGCTGATGCCGGGCGCGCCCGGCTCCTCCTACCAGCAGTGCACCGAGCCGGCATGCGGTTGGTGCGGCAATGCCACCCACGTGGCCAAGAAAACGCTCACGCCCTCGGCGCTGAGCGAAGACGACAAGACCGCCGCCCGCCGCGAGGCCGCGGCAAACCGCGATTCGAGCCGGCCCCAGTGGGAGTGCTTCGAGTGCCATTCGCGCTGTGTCGTGCGGACCTCAAAGCAGCTACTGAGCGACTACCGCGTGACCTACCTGAAGTGCACCCGAGAGGGCTGCGGCTGGCACGGCATCGGCGAGTACGTCGTCGACAAGACGATCAGCCCCAGCGGCATTCCGAACCCGGAGTATCAGCGGCGTCTTGCCGGGCATCTGCCCTACGAGTTCAAGCCGATGATGAAGCCGCCCGTCGATTTTTTCTCCGAGCTGTTGAAACCCCAAAAAATCTGAGGTGACCCCATGACGATCGACACCCTCACCGTTGGCCGTGCTGCCCAGCGGGCTCCCCAGCTCGACCCGCAGAACGCCGCCACCGCGTATCTGCTGCGCCACTGCCGCGGGCTGGACCGCGCCGCGGCGCTCGAGGATTGCACCCGGCATCTGATGAGCGAGCACGCGATGACCGAGGCGCGGGCCGAGTTGGCCGCGCTGCACGCCAGCGCCGAGCTGGAATCGCTCAATCAGGTGGCGTGGCTCGATCTGAGCGCGAGCACCGAGCACGTGGTGGTGCTGCGCACCGCCGGCGGCGCGCCGATCCCGTTCACCGTCGGCGACCTGCTCGCCGCGCGCGAGCTGGCGCGGGACCGCGGCGCGTTGCGTGTGGTCAATCACCGTCCGCTGCCGGCCGTCCAGTAACCCAGCCCCACGGGAGCCGATCATGACCGCGACCCAGCACATCACCACCACCACCCCGCCGCATCTGTCCGTCGTCCAGCCGGATGGCCGCGCCGGTTTCGGCGCGCTGCGCGCCGAGCTACATGCGCGCTGTGCGGATGAAGACCTCGCCGCGCTGTGGGCCGGCTTGAAGCTGGCCGAGCGCAAGGCGCTGGCAGCCAGCGCCGGGCTGGAAGCGCGCGATGCCCTGCGCAGCATCGAGAGCATGAGCCAGACCGACCGCGACGCGATCCGCGCCGCGATCGGCCGGATGAGCCATTACGCCCAGGGCTTGCGCGGGCAGCTCATGCCGCGCCAGGTCAGCCACCCCAGCCGGGCGCTGGCTGCCAACGCGCGCCGTGCACTGGATGACGGCGACACCCGCGCCGCGCGCCACTGGCTGGATCTGATCGAGCAGGGGGCGAAGTGAGCGCGAGCGCGATCGAACAGTCCCTCAGCTTCGGCACCGCCGAGTGCCACCGGTGGCGTCAGGCGTTCTTTGATCGCCTGCCGTCGCTGGCCGAGGATCTGGCCGCCGGCTTCGTCGAGGTCGCCCAGCGCCACGGTAATGCCGCGGGCAACCGCTGGCTGGCGCGGCATACCGGCGGGCTGATCGAGCCCGGCCATGTGTTCCGCCGCTTCGAGAGCATCGCCGACGATCTGCGCCGGGCGTTTGCCGAGATTCGCCGCCAATCCGACGCCACCCTGCCGGGGCTGGTGGCCGGGTGCGACTGGCTGGCGACTGTCGAGAAACGCCTCACGGTCGGCTCACTCAACGCCACACACGACGATGACGCCCTTGTCGACTACGCCAAGGCGCAGGCCCTGGGTGTCGAGGATGTGCGTAACGCGGTCATTGGCAACATCGCCAGCCACAACCGCCGCTTGCGCCTGGGCCTGCTGCCGCCGCCGCGCCGCTTGCCGCCGGTGCGCGGCGAGTCCATCTCCGCCCAAGCGCGCCACCTCGCGTGGCTGATCGCCCAGGCGCCCAACCCGTTGACCTCGCCGCTACCCACCATCCCGCTGCTCGCGGTGTTCAGTTGGCAGCGCGCGCCGGTCATGACCATCGCGGTAGCCGATGAGCTGGCGCTGGGGCGCGCGCGGGAGCGCGCCCGGCTGCACGGTATCGCCCCGCCTAGCCCGCGGCTCAAGCCGGCGGCACAGCTTGCCCGGCTGGGCTGCGATAAGTGGTGGCGGCGCAAGCTGCGCCGCGCCGCCGGGCGTCGTCTCGAGCAGGTCATGCGCGAGGCGCGCCGAGTGCACAAGCGCGCCGGTATCTACTGCAGCGACCTGACGGTCGAGCGTCGCCGCGCCCAGAAGGTGCGCAACCGGGCGCTGCTGGAAACCCTCGAAGCGATCAATCAGGACGACCAGACCTACACCCTGGCCGAGCTGGCTGAGCTGGGGCTGGCCAACCCGGACCACCGCCGCGCCGAGCTGATGCTGCGCATTCGCGATACCGAGGTCGAGGCCAACCGCCTGGGGCACGTCGGGCTGTTCTTCACCCTGACCACGCCGAGCCGCTTTCACCCGGTGCTGGCTGCCAGCTCGCAGCGCAATCCAAAGTACGACGGCAGCACCCCGCGCGATGCCCAGCAGCATCTGCAGGCGCTGTGGGCCAAGGCGCGCGCCTCACTGGCGCGCGATGGCCTGGGCATCTATGGCATCCGCGTGGTGGAGCCACACCACGACGGCACGCCGCACTGGCATCTGCTGGTGTGGGCGCAGCCGGATCATGTCGAGGCAGTGACCGAGACCCTACGCGGCTACGCCGAGGCGGAATCGCCGGAAGAGCTGTTCGACCGCTTCGGCCAGAAAACCACCGCGCGTTTCAAGGTCGAGGTCATCGACCGCGCCCGCGGCACCGCCGCCGGCTACGTGGCCAAGTACATCAGCAAGAACATCAACGGCGAGCAGTTCACCCGCGCCGGTGTCGATGGCGACAACCTCGACCGCTACGGCCACGACCTCGCCGACTCCGCCCCGCGCATCGAGGCGTGGGCGGCTACCTGGGGGATTCGCCAGTTTCAGTTCATGGGCCTGCCCAGCGTCACCGTGTGGCGCGAGGTGCGCCGGCTCACCGATCAGCAAGCGGACGCACTGCGCCGGTGGGAAGAAGCGACCCAGCCACGGGCGTCTATCGCCCGGGTGCTGCACCAGGTGCGCGCCGCCGCCCTGGCCGGCCAGTGGGATCAGTTCGTGCGGCTGATGGGCGGCCCGAACGCGCCGCGCAAGTTGCAGCCGATCAAGCCGTGGTCGATCCCCGCCTACCGCCTGGACAGCCACGCCGACGACATCAGCCACGCCACCGGCGAGGTGAACCGTGGGCTCATCGAGCGCGGCCGCTACGGCGACGAAATCAAGGTGCCCAAGGGGCTGGTCGTCACCGACCGCAAGGGCCGCACGGCCGAATACCTCACCCGCCTCTATCGCTGGGACGTGCGCCCCAAGCGTGCGGCGGCGGGTGGTTTTTCGGGAGGCGGCGCAGCCGCCGACCCTTGGACTTGTGTCAATAACTGTACGGCCCCCGCCCCGGGGGCCGGCCAAAGCCTCGTTCCCAAGGGCATTTTGACCCCGCGAGAACTATCGCCCGCGGAGATCGAAGCCCAGGTAGAGCGCTACCAGCAGTGGCGAGCGAGCGAAGAGATGCGCGCCGAGCTGGAAAACGCCGACCTCGAGCATCGCCACATGCGCGAAGCAGCCCAGCAGCACGCCAAACCCACCGCCCCGCCGCTGTGGCAGGGCGAGTATTTCCCCGACGGCATCTGATCAGGAGACCGACCGATGCAGACCCAACGAATGATCGACACCACCGCCCGCGATGCGGAACGCCAGCGCCTGCTGGCCCGCGACGAATGGTGCCGCCGCTTTGCGCTGCGCATCCACCGCATGACCGGCGTCGGCAACGACGCAGCCAGCCAGGTAGCGGACACCGCCTGGCGCGAGGCCGAGAACGAGCGCCAGGCGTACCCGGCCGGCGGCCAGGTCGAGCCCGAGACCGCCGCCGACGAAGAACTCAACAACTGGGAGGAATGACATGGCTGACGCAGTAGACAACGCCGGTGCCGCGATCGAGCACCACCTCGCCACCTCTCTAGCGCGCCACCGGCTGCCGGTGGCCACGCATGTCGCCGCGCACACGCCGGCGGACTGCGAGGAATGCGGCGAAGAGATCCCAGCAGCGCGGCGAGCGGCCGCGCCCTGGGCCGCTACCTGTATCGACTGCCAGTCGATCCGAGAAGAGAAGCGCCGCCATGTGCGATAACGATAGAGAAAGCCTGATCCGGCGCACCCAGGAGAAGGCGCGCCACCACTTCGGGCGGAGCGAGCAAGCCGCCCCGCGCGACCCGTCAGCGATCCCAGAGGACATCCGGCTAACGCTGGTCGCCCTGGTGACCGAACGCCTAATCCGTCTGCGCGAACGGCCGATGCGGCCGGGCAAGGCGGAAGAGTTCGAGCGACTGAAGCCCGCCGCCGAGTGGCTGCTGGGTCAAGCCGAGGGCGCGCGATGAATGCCATCACTCAACTAAAAGACTGGCACACCCAGTACGGCCTCGACTTCGACGACGGTATCAATGTCGACCTGTTCTCCGGCGGTGGAGGTGCATCGACCGGCATCGAGATGGGGCTCAAGCGCCCGGTGCATATCGCGATCAATCACGACCCGGATGCGATCAGCATGCACGAAGCGAACCACAGGCATGCAGAGCACTACCTGAGCGACGTCTACGAGGTCGATCCCAGGGCCGCCGTTCGTGGTCGCCGGGTCAATCATCTGCACGCTTCGCCTGACTGCACTCACCACAGCCAGGCCCGCGGCGGCCAGTCACGCAAGCGCGCCATCCGCTCGCTGTCGTGGGTGGTGCACAAGTGGGCGGGCACCGTGCGCCCGGCGAAAATCACGCTTGAGAACGTCGAGCAAATCCTGCAGTGGTCGCCGCTGGTCGCCAAGCGCGACAAGTCCACCGGCCGCGTCGTCACGCTGGAGACGATCACCTGCCCCGAAACCGGACGGAAAATCAACCGCGTGGCCGAGCCCGGAGAGCGCGTCCTGGTCGGAAACCAGTTCCTGGTGCCCGACAAACGCCGTAAGGGCCGCAACTGGCGGCACTTCGTCGATGGCCTGCGCGCCATGGGCTACGCCGTGCAGTGGCGCACGATGAAAGCCTGCGACTTCGGCGCACCTACCACCCGCGCCCGGCTCTATATGATTGCCCGGTGCGACGGCGTGCCGATCACCTGGCCGGCACCGAGCCATGCGGCCAAGCCGAAGCGCGGCCAGCAGCGTCACCGCGCCGCTCATGAGTGCATCGACTGGTCGATACCCTCGCGCTCGATCTTCGACCGCGAAAAGCCGCTGGCCGCCGCTACCATGCGCCGGATCGCCAAGGGCGTCGACCGCTTCGTGCTCGACGCCGCCGACCCATTCATCGTGCCGATCGCCAACTATGGCGGCAGCGGCGACCAGGTGCAGAGCATCCGCGAACCGTTGCGCACGGTCACCGCCTGGCCGAAGGGTGGCAGCTTCGCGGTGGCTGCGCCGACTCTGGTTCAGACCGGGTACGGCGAACGTGCCGGCCAAGCACCGCGCTCGCTCGATCTCGACCAGCCCCTGGGGACCGTCGTCGCCGGCGGCGTGAAGCATGCCTTGGCCACCGCGTTCATGGCCCAGATGAACGGCGGGTTCAACGAAACGCCCGGGCACGACTTGCGCCGACCGACCAGCACGGTGACCAACAAGGGCAGCCAGCAGCAGCTAGTCACCGCTCACCTGATGACGCATCGGCATCACAGCGTTGGCACGGAAGCGGGCGAACCTCTCGCTACGATTACCGCGGGGGGAGGCCATCACAGTTTGGTCGAGTGCACGCTCTCGCCTGAGCACGAAGCCGGCGCGCTGCGCGTCGCGGCGTTCCTTGTGAACTACTACGGGAAGGGCACGGCGAGAGATCTAGAACAGCCGCTAGATACAGTGACTACCCGCGACCGCCTCGCCCTGGTCACTGTGTGGATCAAGGGCACGCCCTACGTAATCGTCGATATCTGCCTGCGCATGCTGGTGCCGCGCGAGCTCTACCGCGCCCAGGGGCTCCCCGACAGCTACATCATCGAGCACGGCCACGACGGCCGCCGCTTCTCGAAGTCGAAGCAGGTCAAATTCTGCGGCAACTCGGTGTCGCCGCTACCGATGGCGGCCATCTATCGCGAGCTGAACAGACCCGCCGAGCGCTTGGCGCAGGGGGTGGCATGAGCCAGCACCACGCCCGCGCCGCGGGCATGCTCTGCCGAGATCCCGCATTCCGCCGCTACCTCGACCAGCGCGCCCGCGCCCGCGCCCGCTTCGGCGCGGACGTGCCGGACGGAACACACACCGAGGAAGACGCCGGCGACTGGCTGCGCCGCGCTTGCGGCGTCGCCAGTCGGTCGCAGATCGACGGCAACCCCAGCGCAGCCGCGACGCTGCGCATGATCCAGAACAGATTCCAGCGTTGGAGAGCCAGGGAGAACCACCAATGAAAACAGAATTCATGCTGCTGGCTTGCTACGAAAAGCCGCTCATCCCGCTCGACGTTTTTTGCCAGGACATCATGGGCGTAAGCCTGCAGACTGCAAGAAACCGCATCGCCGCAGGCACCTTTCCGGTGGCGTTGACCCGCACAGCGCGCCAGCCGATGGTGCACGTCGCAGACGCCGCCAAGTACATCGACAGCCAGCGAGGGAGCGCCGCTTAGGCGCCCCTCGCCCTCTCTTTCCGCACCAGCTCGCCAGGGCGCAGATTGACGTAGCGCTTGAGGCTCTTCCAGTCGCGATGCCCCGATACCATCGCTACCTCTTGTATCTGATAGCCGCGCTCGAAAAGGCGGCTGATACCCTCATGCCGCAGGTCATGAAAGTGCAGATCCTCGATGCCGAGAAATCGGCAGATACGACGGAAGCCGTTAGACACCGAGTCAGAATTGAACGGAAAAATCCGCTCGCCATCTCGCGGCTGCGCGCCAATGATCGCCAGGCTCTCACCCATCAGCGGCACCACCTCGTCGGTGCGCTTCGTCGGGTGTTTCCTGAGCCGGACTATCACCGTTCCGGCCGCCTCGTCCAGATCGGCCCATCGTAGCGAGCATATCTCGTCGAGCCGCATGCATGAGTCAATGGCGAAGCGGATAAGCGCGTGGTAACCAATTCTCCGCAATGCCTTGTTGTGCCGAGTGTGCGATAGCAGCTCGTCCAGCTCATCGGCCGATGGCCGCCGGTCGCGCGAATCAGGGTCGCCGATCAGCTCAGACCTTTGCAGGCCCTTGCGCCAGTTCGACATTTTGACTTGCAGCGTTGCCGGCAGGACTTCCTCGACAACACACGTCGTCACCGCACCCGAGAGAAACATGATGTCGCTTTTGACGGTCGCCGGCCTCACGCCATCGACGTTAATCCGCGTCGCACAATACTCGGCAAGGTCGGTATATTCGAGTCGACCGATCAGCGCCTCAGCATCCAGGCCCCGGCAGAGATTATTGACGGCCGTCTGATTCTTGCGGCCCCGCGACGACGTGCGCTCAAGGTGGGCGAGGTGGCGCTGCAGCGCATCCCCTATCGTCAGCGCCGGCAGTGCCCCGGCCTGCCGATTCTCGATTTCCCCCTCGGTCTCCTTTGCCCACGCCTGGGCGCGCGCTTTCGTCGAGAACGTCTTACTCTGTGAAGGGTGGCCCGTCTTCCGTACAATGGCGCGCCACCGCGTGCCTCGCCGCTGAAAAGTCGCCATGGTGTACCACCTCGCTCGCTCGAATGGGTATCAAGGGCCAACTGGTACAATCACGGTACAGTGAGCCCGGTTATCGGCGGGATTAGATGGTATCAAATAGTGGATATTTAAACAGTAGTGCGTAACGCAAGTGCCTGATATGCCGACTCAAAGCCCCGCAGACCGCGCCCGCCGCTTTTCAGTGGCGCCCATGATGGATTGGACCACGCGCGACTACCGCGCCTTCGCGCGCTGCCTGACCCGGCGCACGCTGCTCTATACCGAGATGGTCACCACCGGAGCGCTGCTCCACGGCTCGCCGCGCGAGCGCTTCCTGGGCTACAGCGAGTGCGAGCACCCGCTGGCGCTGCAGCTCGGCGGCAGCGACCCGGGCGAGCTGGCGGCGTGCGCCGAGATCGCCCAGGCGTGGGGCTATGACGAGGTCAATCTGAATGTCGGCTGCCCCAGTGACCGGGTGCAGAACAATCTGATCGGCGCCTGCCTGATGGGCCACCCCGAGAAGGTGGCGCGCGCCGTTGCCGCCATGCGCGCGGTGGTCTCGATCCCGGTGACGGTGAAGTGCCGTATCGGTATCGACGATCAGGATGAGGACGCCGATCTCGAGCGCTTCGTCGAGCAGGTCGCGGCGGCGGGCTGCGAGACCTTCGTGATCCATGCCCGCAAGGCCTGGCTGCAGGGTCTCTCACCCAAGGAGAACCGCGACGTCCCGCCGCTCAACTATCCCCGGATCTACCGTCTCAAGGCGCAGCATCCCGAGCTGCACATCGGCATCAATGGCGGCATCAAGAGCCTGGAGAGCTGCCAGGCCCACCTCGACGCGGGGGCCGACAGCGTGATGATCGGCCGCGAGGCGTACCAGAATCCGTGGCTGCTGGCGGCGGTCGATCAGGCGCTCTATCAGCGTCCTGGGCCGGCCCCCAGCCGCCATGCGGCCGCGCGCGCCTTCCGCCCCTATATCGTCGAACGCCTGGCCGAGGGGGCACGGCTCAACCATGTCACCCGCCATCTGCTGGGGCTGTTCCAGGGCTGCCCCGGCGGGCGGCGCTTCCGCCGTCATCTCTCCGAGCACGCCCATCGCGACGGTGCCGGCATTGCGGTCTATGACGACGCCCTGGGCCTGGTCGACGAAGAACGCCTGGCCGCAAGCGCCTGAGCCTCGCTCAGGCGCCGGGGGTGTCGAAGCGTGACTGGAAACTCTCCACCGCACTCTCGACTTCGTCGATCTCCTCATAGCGCGCCACATGGAAGAGCGCCTCGCCCTCATTGGCCAGCGGCAGATTGCTCATGCCGATGACGATACCGTCGGCGCTCGCCACCACCTGCGCTTCATCGTTGCCGAAGGGATCGGCGACCACGCCGAGCACTTCCCCCTTGGCGACCCGCGCCCCCAGCCGTGCCCGCGGACGCAGAATGCCGTCGATCGGCGCGCGTGCCCAGCTCGAACCGTTGGCGACCTCGGCCGCCGGCGGCGTGCGCCGCCGCCCTTCGGCCGGCAGCATGCCGATCAGCCGCATCACCCGCCGTATGCCGCGCACTCCGGGGGCGATCGCCCACTCTTCGAAACGCAGCGCCTCCCCCGCTTCGTAGGTGAGCACCGGCACGCCACGACTCTGGGCGTACTCACGCAGGCTCCCCTCACGTAGCTCGGCGTTGAGAATCACCGGCACGCCGAAAGCCTCGGCCATGGCCTGGGTCTCGGCATTACGGCGCAGCTGTGAGCGGATCTGCGGCAGGTTGGTGCGGTGGATCGCCCCGGTGTGCAGATCGATGATATGGGTGGCGCGATCGACCACCTCCTCACGCAGCAGCGCGGCGATCCGTGAGCCCAGTGAGCCACTCTCACTGCCCGGAAAGCAGCGGTTGAGATCGCGGCGGTCTGGCAGATAGCGCGACTGCTGCACGAAGCCGAAGACATTGACCACGGGGACCGCGATCAGCGTACCGCGCAGACGCGACAGCGCCGGCAGCTTGAGCAGCCGGCGTACGATCTCGACGCCGTTGAGTTCGTCACCGTGGATCGCCCCGCACACCAGTAGGATCGGCCCGGGCTGCCGGCCGTGGACGATCTCTACCGGAATGTGCAGAGGCGCGTGGGTATAGAGTTTGGCCACCGGCAGATCCACCTGTCGCCGGGTGCCGGGTTCGATGCGCTCGCCACCGAGCGAGAAAGCTTCCTGCACCATGTGAAACCTTAGCTAGTTGAGCCTTGCGGGGTCGGTATCGCTTGCAGGGCCGATCCTATAGCGAGTCGCGGGGCAAGGCGAGCCCGAGGCCGGCGGAGACTGGGTCGTGAGCTAGAGTTTGCGCGAAAAGTCAGCGAGCGAAGGCAAGACAAGGCAAAAATCGGCAAGAACGTGGAGTTTACGGAGAGTAAATGAGCAGTTTGAGCCGATTTTTAACGCCGTATTGCCGAGCGTAGGTAGTTTTCGTACAAAGTCTAGAAGACGCTGTCGCTCAATGGCGCCCCCCTCCGCCGCCACAGCCACACCAGATCACGCCCGAAGGAGAGCGCCAGCAGCGCCGCCGCCAGTGAGGTCAACGCCACTGCCCAAGCGGATGTCACCAGCGGCAGCAGGCATGCCAGCAGCGTCGCCACCTGCCACACGCAGACCGTCTTGCGCAGATAGCTGACCGGCAGCTCGCGATGCAGCCAGGGCCAGTAGAGCCCGGCACCGACGAAGGCGTAGCGGGCCAGACCGATCACCAGCACCCAGCTTCCCACCTTGTCCAGCGCCACCAGCGCCGCACACAGTACGACGATGAAAAAAGCGTCGAGCTCCATGTCGAAACGCGCGCCGAAGCGGGTCGCCGAGTGCGTATGACGTGCCACCCAGCCGTCGATACCGTCGAGCAGCAGCGCCAGCAGCGCCAGTGCGGCGATGCCCTCGGCGTGGCGCTGAATGAAAGCGGGATAGGCGATCAGTCCGGCGACCAGCGCGATAAAGACCGCGCGCAGCAGCGTGATGCGATTGGCCCAACCGATGCCCTGGCGCGCCGCTGGCCAGGCCCACAGTACCGCCGTGGCAATGGCGACATAGACCCCGCCGGCGGTGAGGCGCAACCCGCCCGGCGCGGAAAAGGCCCAGTGCACCCACTCCACCAGCAGCGCCACCAGTGCCAGTCCGGCGCCCAGGTCCACCCATCCCCACCAGCCCCGCCGCCTTTTGGGCGTCAGCGCGCCCACCCTTACCGGTCCATCCGCCATGACGTTTCTCCTTCTTCTTTCCCGGCGTCCCTGTCGCTCTCGATCCATACGTCAGCCGTACAGGTCTGGATGCACCCATGCCGGCCCGCCACCAGACCGCGAAAACGCTCTCCGAGTATTGCTATGGCAGCGATGATAAGCGTATGCAGCGGGTAGCGTCATACGGCAAAAACGATGCAGAAATAAAAAAGTGTATAGCTATTGTATAAATGACAAACTGCCATGCTCTGCCATACTCCCCTCATCAGCCCGGCGTTTCGTTGAGGCACAGCGCTAATCGGACTTGCCACCCGATTCACGGCCCGGCGCACGGAGGTGAGCCTCGGCACCCGGCAAGCATTAGAAATTATTGAACAGAAAGTTGGCCCAGGCGAGTAGCGTGCACCCTGGCCGCAGCGACAGCCGCTACAGATCGGCTCAAGGCCATAGGTCGGCTAGAGAGAGACGTTTTATGACAATCCCCTACGCACACGCCTTCTGGTCGCTTGGCGACGGCAGCGGCGAGATCAGCCAGGCTGACCTCAGCGACGCTGGCGAGTTGATGGTGCGAACCTGCTACAGCGCGATCAGCCGCGGTAGCGAAACCCTCGTCTTCAACGGTCAGGTGCCGCCCAGCGAGTACGCGCGCATGCGTGCGCCTTTCCAGAGCGGCGACTTTCCCGGCCCGGTGAAGTACGGCTACTCCAATGTCGGCGTGGTCGAACAGGGCGCCCACGACTGGCATGGGCGTCACGTCTACTGCCTCTATCCGCATCAGACCCACTATCGGATCGCCGCCAGTGACGTGGTACGTCTACCCGAAGACGTGCCGCCGCAGCGCGCCGTGCTCGGTGCCAACATGGAGACCGCGCTCAACGCCATGTGGGATGCCGCGCCCGCCGCAGGCGACCGTATCAGCGTGGTCGGCGCCGGCGTGGTCGGCGCCCTGGTCGCCTGGCTCTGCGCCAAGCTCCCCGGGGCCCAGGTGCAGTTGATCGACATCGACGAGCGCAAGCGCTTTCTGGGCAGCGCGCTGGGGGTCGAGTTCGTCACCCCGGAAGACGCCGCCGACGAGCGCGATCTGGTGATTCACGCCAGCGCCTCGGACGCCGGGCTGCAGACCGCACTGGCGATCGCCGGCTTCGAGGCGAGCGTGGTCGAACTCAGCTGGTACGGCAGCCGCGGGGTCAATCTACCGCTGGGCGAGGCCTTCCACGCGCGGCGTTTGACGCTGCGCTCGAGCCAGGTCGGCAGCGTCTCGCCCAGCCACCGCGCGCGCTGGGATCACAAGCGCCGGCTGTCGCTGGCGCTATCGCTGCTCAAGGATGAGTGTCTGGACGTGCTGATCAGCGGCGAGAGCCACTTCCGCGATCTGCCGCAGACCCTGGCTAGGCTCAGCCGCAGCGACGACGATACCCTGTGCGAGCGCATCCGCTACGCCTGAACCCGGCACGATTCTTGCCACACCGCTACCACGCCGCCGAGCCGGCACGAGGAGACAAGGAATGTTCAGCCTGACCGTCCGCGATCACATGATGATCGCCCACAGCTTCAACAGCGAGACCTTCGGCCCGGCGCAGAAGCTGCACGGCGCCACCTATGTGGTCGACGTCACCTTCAAGCGCCCGGAGCTGGATCACGACGATCTGGTGGTCGACATCGGGCTCGCCAGTGACACCTTGAAGCGGATTCTGGCCGAGTTCACCCTCACCAACCTCGATGACGTCGACGAGTTCAAGGGCCGCAACACCACCACCGAATTCATGGCCAAGGTGGTCTTCGACCGCCTGGCCACCGCCATCCGCGAAGGCGAGCTGGGTGAAGGCGGCCGGCATCTCACCGCACTCGCGGTCACCCTGCACGAATCGCACATCGCCTGGGCCAGCTACGAAGGCGGCCTATGAGTGATCTCACGCTGATCGTCGCCGGTGACCCGCAGCAGCTCACCGGCGGCTACTTGTATGACGCGCGTATCGTCGAAGCGCTGCGCCACCAGGGCTGGGCGGTCAGCGTGGTCGGCCTGGAAGGGCGCTTCCCGGAGCCCGATGCGGTCGCTTCGCATGCCCTGGATAGCGCCCTGACCGCGCTGGTCGACGGTAGTAGGGTGGTGATCGACGGTCTCGCCATGGGCGGGCTGCCGGCCATCGTCGAGCGTCACGCCGCGCGCCTGTCGATCACCGCCCTGCTCCATCATCCGCTGTGTGACGAGACCGGCCTCGGCGAGCCCGAGCGCGCGCGCTTTCGCATCAGCGAGACCCGCGGTCTGGCCGCGGTGGAGCGGGTGATCGTGACCAGCGTCTACACCGCGCGGCGGCTCGCCGATTTCGATGTCCCCGCCAGCAAGATCGCCGTGATCGAGCCCGGGGTGATCCGCGGCGAGCTGGCCCACGGCGATCTCGATCCGCCGCGACTGCTGTGCGTCGCCACGCTGACCCCCCGCAAGGGCCAGGGCGTGCTGGTCGAGGCCCTCGCCGGACTCACTCACCTACCCTGGCAGTGCGATCTGATCGGCGACCTCGACCGCGCTCCGGACTACGCCGCCCAGGTGCAGGCGGCGATCGCCCGCCATGGCCTGCAGGGGCGTATCCGCCTGCTTGGCGCCCAGCCCAGTGCGGCGCTGAGCGAGCACTACCGCAACGCGACCCTGTTCGTGCTGCCCTCGCACTACGAAGGCTACGGCATGGTCATCACCGAGGCGCTGGCCCACGGCCTGCCGGTGGTCACCACCACCGGCGGGGCGCTGGCCCAAACCCTGCCCGAGCAAGCCGGCATCAAGGTACCGCCGGGAGACAGCGCCGCACTGGGTGACGCCCTGGCCACGCTGCTGGGCGAGCCCGAGCACTATCGGCGCTGCCGCGACGGGGCGCGGGCGCTGCGTGACACCCTGGGAGACTGGGACAATGCCGCGCGCGCCTTCGCCGCCGCACTGACACGGGAGACCGAATGAACACATCATCACCACTCGCCGCCGATGCCCACTTCAGCGATACCTGGCTGACGCTGCGCGAACCGGTCGACCACCGCGCCCGCGACGCCCAGCTGACCCACGCCGCCGACCACTGGCTGGCGCAGCGCGCCAGCGCCTCCACCGCGGCGACACTGGTCGATCTCGGCTGCGGCAGTGGCTCTAACCTGCGCTATCTGGCGCCGCGCCTGCATACGCCCCAACGCTGGCGGCTGGTCGACCATGACCCCAGTCTGCTGGAGCACGCACGAAGCCGCTGCGACACGCTCGCCAGCGCCGCGGGTGAGCCAATTCAACTAACAGTGCACGAGGCCACGCTGGCACAGGCGCTGGATGAGGCACTGACAGGCGCCGACCTGGTCACGGCCTCGGCGCTGTTCGATCTGGTCTCGGCCGAGTGGATCGACGCCCTCGCCGCGCGCTGCCGCGAGCTGGGCTGCGCCGTGCTGTTCACGCTCAGCGTGGATGGCGAGATTCACTTCCAGGACAGCGCCGGCAAGACCCTGGAAGATGGCGACGACCGCTTCGTGTTCGACACTCTCGCCGCCCATCAGCAGCGCGACAAGGGCGCCGGTGAGGCGCTCGGCACCCTCGCCCCCACCTATCTCAAGCAGGCGTTCCTGCGCCACGGCTACCATCTGCGCGAAGCGCCCTCACCCTGGCGCCTGGGCCGCGAGACCTGGCCGCTGATCGACGCACTGATCGCGGGCTGGCGGACGGCGCTGCTGGAGCAGGCACCGGCGCAGGCGACACGCATCGAAAACTGGTACCGGACGCGTCTGTCGGCGCTCGACGCCGGCCGGCTGATGCTGACCCTGGGTCACCGCGACCTGCTCGCCCTACCGCCGGACTCTCCCCCGGGGATGTCGTTCGACACGTCCTTCGAAACGTCTCAGGATCGGCCAGCGTGAGATCCCGGCATGCCGCGCTGCTGCGCCTGGGGGTCACCCTGGCGCTGCTGGCCACGCTCGCCTGGCAGTTGAACACCGGCGAGATCGTGGCACGGCTCGGCGCGCTGTCGCCCCTGTGGGTCGTTGCGGGCATCGCGCTGAGCCTGCCCCAGGTCATGATTTCCGCCTGGCGCTGGCGTCTCACCGCGCACCATGTGGGCATCGCCCTGCCCTGGCCCCGCGCTCTGCGCGAGTACTACCTGGCGACCTTCCTCAATCAGGTCCTGCCCGGTGGCGTGATGGGTGATGCCACCCGCGCCTGGCGCCACGGCAGCCACACCGATGCCGGCCAGCGCGGCGCGGCGATCCGCGCGGTGGTGATCGAACGCGCCTCGGGGCAGATCGCGCTGGTGCTGGTCGCCCTGGTCACCCTGGCGGCGGCAGCGCCGCTGCGCGAGGCCATCGTCGCCAACCTGGGTAGCGCGCGCCTGAGCTGGGGATGGGCCATCGCCGCCACGGCGCTATTGGCACTGATCGCGGTGGCCAGCCTCTGGCGTCGGCGACTGGGCCGAGCGCTGGCGCGGCTGGGGCAGGATCTGCGTCAGGCGCTGCTGGGGTCCCATGTCTGGCCGCGCCAGTTGCTCAGTTCCCTGCTGGTGGTGGCCACTTACGTGTCCGTGTTCGTGTGCGCCGCCCGGGCGCTGGAGCTGCCGCGCTCGCTGGACGTGCTGCTGCCGCTGATTCCGCCGCTGCTGCTGGCGATGGCAATCCCGCTGAGCGTGGCCGGCTGGGGATTGCGCGAAGGTGCCGCGGCGCTGATCTGGCCACTGGCCGGGCTGCCGGCCCAGGAGGGGGTGACCCTGTCGATCACCTACGGCCTGCTGATCCTGCTGGGCAGTCTGCCCGGCGCCCTGGTACTGGCCCGCGACCACTGGGCCGAGCGGCGCCACGACAGTGTCGCGCCGCGGGCCGCCGTGGCCAGCGACAGGGAGATCGGCTGATGGGCGCAGAACATCGTCTGTCGGCGTCCGTGACGCTTGCCTCAGGTCGCCACACCACGGCGCAGGTCGAAGTCGAACAGCATGTCTTCGCCCAGGCTGAAGTGGCGGCAGGCGGGACGCAGCGCCCGGTCCAGCGTCTCGATCTCGGGCAGCGTCAGCGCCGGGCGGCCGGAGCCGATGATCATCGGTGCCACTACGCTGTGCAGACGATCGAGCCGGCCAGCGTCGAGGAAGCGCGAGATGGTCAGACCGCCGCCCTCGACCAGAATGCGCCGGCAGCCGCCCTCGGCCAGCAGCGCCACCACCTCGGCCGGATCGGCCCCGGCGGCATCGACACGCAGCGGCTTGACCGTGACGTGATCAGCGCCCTGGGCGGCCATCTCGGCAGTGGCCTGCGCGGCGCGCGCCGCGGCCACCAGATGCCAGGTCGGGGCCGGGTCGCGGGTGAATACCCCCCGCGTGGCGCAGACCCGGGCGCGCGGATCGAGGACCACCCGCAGCGGATTGTCGCCCTCCACGTGGCGCACCGTCAGTTGGGGGTCATCGGCGTCCACCGTGCCGGCACCGACCACCACCGCATCCACCAGCGCGCGGGTGCGGTGAAGATGAACCAGACTGAGGGGGCCGGTGACGTAGTGGGAGGCGCCGCTGACCGTGGCGATGCGCCCATCCAGACTCTGGCCGAGCTGGGCGATGAGCCGCGGACCCCGGCTGAGATCGGCGACGCACCAGGGCAGCCAGATCGACAGCAGCTGCGCCGCGTCGCTGCTCGCCTCGGCATCGCTGTGCCAGCTACCTTCGGCATCGACCTCGAGGCGCAGACCGTCTCGCTCGACCCTGCCGTCGAAACGCTGGCGTCGCGTCGCCGCGGCGATATCACGAATCCAACGCCAGGCGAGCGGCGTATCGATCATCGTGGCGCTCTCGAAACTGGTGGTCATGGGTACTCCTCGGCCAGACTGAGGGAAAGGACGCAGCGAGCGTCGTTGCGCGACACGGAGATCACGCGTGCAAGGTTAGCAAACCCTACCGCTGGCGGAAGCGCGCGAGCCGACGCCCAGCGGTGAAGCAGCAAAGGAAGCGTTGAATAAATCGTCGAACGAGATGAAGGACAAGGCGCACGGAGCGCAGACTCGAAGCAGCGCGTAGAGAACGCCCGTAGGGCGGCCCGTCAGGGCAAGTTGCCAAAGGCAACGCGTCACGCGAGACATAACTTGGGGTTAGGCGAGCCTTCGAGTACCGCGCAACGTAGTCATTCGCTCGTGCAGGCATTTAGGCAGCGGTTCCCAAACACCGGCTTGAATCATGGAAGATGCGTAAGGAGATATGAGATGCGACAGGTAGAGCGAGCGATTTTCGACCTGAGACGCGGCCTGCCGGTACTGGTACGGGCCGAGGGTAGCGATGTCATGGTCCATCCGCTGGAAGGCTGCGACGACGAGGCACTGGCGGCCCTGCAGGCGCTGAGCGGCAGCCAGCCGACCCTGGCCCTGACCCGCCACCGCCTGGCCCGGCTGGGGGTCGAGACCGAACACGCCGCAGCGCTGCTGCCGATCGACGCCGCCGACACCGCCGAGGAGGTGATCGCCTGGGCCAGCGCCGAGGACCAGCGCCTGCCCGCCGACAGCCGCCCGAGAGCGGCTTCATCCGGCGCTCAGGCGGCGCTGGAGATGATGCGTATCGGCCTGCTGATCCCGGCGGCGGTGGTGGCCGACGTTACCGCCGAGCGCCGCGCCCAGGTCGAAGCGCTGGTCGCCGAAGGCTCGGTGCTGGCGCTGCCCGCCGAGCAGGTCGCGGCCTACGCCGAGCACCGCTCGCACTTTCTCAAGCGCACCAGCGAAGCGCAGATCCCGCTCTCCCACGCCGAGGAGAGCCGCTTCGTGATGTTCCGCGAGGCCGACGGCATGCGCGAGCACATCGCCATCCTGATCGGTGACCCGCAGGCCTGGAACGATGCCGTGCCAGTGCGTCTGCACTCGGCCTGTCTCACCGGCGACCTGTTCGGCAGCCTGCGCTGCGACTGCGGCGAGCAGCTGCGCGAGAGCGTGCGCGCGATCGACGAGCGCGGCGGCGGCGTGCTGCTCTATCTGGCCCAGGAGGGGCGCGGTATCGGCCTGGCCAACAAGCTGCGCGCCTACACCCTGCAGGATGGCGGGCTCGACACCGTGGATGCCGATCAGGTACTCGGCTTCGGTGAGGACGAGCGCACCTATGGTGTCGCCCTGGAGATGCTCGAACAGCTGAAGATCCAGCGCATCGAGCTGCTCACCAACAACCCGGAGAAGCTCAACGCCATGGCCCAGGGCGGCATTGAAGTGGTCAATCGGCGCGGCGTCTACGGCAAACTGACGCGGCAGAACCGGCGCTATCTGGATGCCAAGGCCAAGCGCGCCGGCCACTGGCTGGAAGAGGTGCTGGGCCAGGAGAGCGATAGCCGAGTGGCGCCGTTCAAGCGCCCGGTGACCAAGTAACCCCCGCTTCTCACGCTCCCCCCACGCAGCGAGCGGCGCCGACCACCGGCGCCGCTCGCCCGCCAGCCTAGCGCAACGTCGAGAGATCGAACTCGGCAGCGGCCTCGATCACCTCTGCCAGTCGCGTCGCGAAGTGCACCACCAGTCGACGCCCGGTAGCGGCATCGGCCAGCGTGGCATCCCCGGTAACCCCGCTCGGGTGCAGATCCTGAGCCATCCAGGCGTAGCCGGCGTCGCCCTCGGGACCCAGCCGTGCGCCAGCATCGGCCTGACGCTGGGCCTCGGAAATCGCGTTGGTCAGCGCCTCGCGGCGCACCTTCTCCGGCGCCAGATGCAGCATCATGGCGGTCTCCAGCGCACCGCCGTGGAGGCCGTGGCGCAGCTCGGCGGCGGGGAGCGCCTCGGGCGGCGGGGCGAAGCGGAAGTAGTTGGCCTTGACCACCAGCATGGCATGGGCCGCGCGCAGCTTGAGCGCGGCCAGATCGATCACCGCCTTGTTGCCGCCGTGGCTGTTGAACAGCACCAGGCGGCGGATACCGGCCCGGCTCACCGCCTCCCCCAGCGCCTCGATCACGCCGATCGCCGCCTCCGGCATCAGGCTCAGGGTGCCGCAGAAGGCGGTGTGTTCGAGACTCGCCCCCAGCGCCAGCGGCGGCAGCACCACCACCGTGCCCGAGTTGCGCAGCTCGTGGTTGTCCAGCTCGGACGTGGCGGCTGCCAGCAGGCCCAGTCCGATATCCAGATCGGTGGAGAGCGGCAGATGCGCGCCATGCTGCTCGATCGCCGCCAGCGGCAGTACCGCCACCGTGCGTGCGTCGACCTGCGCGGCCAGCTCCGGGCCGGTCAGATCCTGCCAGTGGAGAACGCGTTGCACGTCGGTCATACCCGGTTCCTTGTGGGGTGATTGGGAGTCGCTGCTGATTCACGGCCAGTGACTCAGGGCCGCGGCGTTTCGAGCGCGCGCTCGTCTCTCTCGTGTGCGGGCGCATCGCACAACAGGCGCTCGGCGATCGCGCTCTCGCGCACCACGCGTCGGGCGATCGCCTCGCGCAGCGTGCGGCTCTGCCCGGCCCCCGCCGCCAGCGCCAGGCTCAGACGTGAACGTGCCCGGGTGACGCCAGTGTAGATCAGCTCGCGGGTGACGATCGGGTTGGCCCGCGCCGGCAGCACGAACAGCACATGCTCGAACTCCGAGCCCTGGGACTTGTGCACGGTCATGGCGAAGGCAGTGGCGGCGGCATCCAGGCGCGAGGGCAGCACCTGGCGCACGCCATCCCCCTGCACGAAGCAGACCCGCAGACGCCCCTCGGCGTCGGCCAGGGTCAGCCCCAGGTCGCCGTTGTAGAGCCCCAGCTGAGGGTCGTTGTGGGTCACCATCACCGGGCGCCCGGCATACCAGCCGTCGGTGCGCGCGATGAACCCCTGGCGAAGCAGAATCTGGGCAATGCGCGCGTTGAGCCCCTCGACGCCCCACTCCCCCCGGCGCAGGGCGCACAGCACCTGGAAACGGCCCTGCAGCGCCAGCAGCTCGCCGGCGGGCGCACCGCGGGCGAGGGCCGCGAACAGCGCCCGGTAGCCGTCCACCACGCGGCGCTCGAAGGCCGCACCCTCGCTGGCGATACGTTCGATATCGGCATAGCCCGCCCCCAGACAGTCGAGGAAGGCGTCACCCTCGCCGGCATTGGCGGCCCGCGCCAGCGCGCCAATACCGCTGTCGGCGTGGAAGCGAAAGCTGCGGCGCAGCATCGCCACATGATCGGCCAGCGGGTTGGCGCCCATCGCCGGCGGCAGCGACTCGCCACCGACCCGTGCCAGATAGGCGCGGGTCGCCTCGGTGTAGCCGACCTCACGCTCTACCCCGGCACCCACGCAGAGATCGCCGAGCACCGAGCCCGCCTCCACCGAGGCGAGCTGATCCTTGTCGCCGAGCAGGATCAGCCGCGCCTGGGGCGGCAGCGCCGCCAGCAGCGCGGCCATCATCTCCAGATCGACCATCGAGGCCTCATCGACCACCAGCAGGTCGAGACTCAGTGGCGTCTCGGCGTCGTGGCGGAAATGGCGCGTGTCCGGCCGCGCCCCGAGCAGCCGGTGCAGGGTCTGTGCCTCCTGCGGAATCGCCGCGCGCACGTGTTCCGCCACCGGTAGCTTGGCCACCGCGCCGGCGATCGACTCCGACAGCCGCGCGGCGGCCTTGCCGGTGGGTGCAGCCAGGCGGATCCGCAGCGCCGCCCCGGCGTCCAGCGCCTGCTGCTGCAACAGCGCCAGCAGCCGCGTCACCGTGGTGGTCTTGCCGGTGCCCGGGCCGCCGGAGATGATCGTCAGCCGCTGGCGCAGCGCCAGCGCGCAGGCGACCCGCTGCCAGTCGGGGCCGTGCGTCGCTGGATCAGCCGCCGAGCGCGCGTTGCCGGCGAAGAGCTCTGCCAGCGGCGCGGCCATGGCGTCGCTCACCGGGAGCGTACCGCCCAACCGCTGGCGCAGCCGCGCCGCGACCCCGCGCTCCGCCTGCCAGTAGCGGCGCAGATAGAGCCGCTCCCCCTCCAGCACCAGCGGCGTGGCGCTGGTGACGGCGGTCTCGGCGCTGGCCACCAGTGGCGAGGCTGCCAGCCGCTCACACCAGTCGGCGAGATCGAGTCCGGCCAGTAGCTGCTCCGGCAGCGTCACCGGCGTGGCCGGTGGCTCGCCGCCATCCAGTGGCGGCAGCGACAGCGCCGAGTGCGGCGCCGCCAGTGTGCGCGTTAGTGACAGGCAGACATGGCCGCGCCCCGCCTGATGGCTCACCAGCGCTCCCGCCAGCCACACCAGCGGGCCGCCGCCGGTGGTGTGATCGTTATCGTGATCGCCATCGTGGGCGGCGAGAAAGCGCGCGAAGTGGCGGTCGAGCTGACGCAGCCAGCCCAGCTCGACCCACAGTGCCAGGGCCGCGAACAGCCCCTCACGCTGCAGCACCATCGGCGCCGGCGCCGCCAGGTCGAGCGCGAACTGGCCACTCTCGCGCGGCTGCGATGTCGTGCCGCGATCCTGGGTCATGTCTCGATCTCCTCGGCCATTGCCAGCAGCGCATTGGCCGGGCCCTCGTCGCCATCGAGCCAGGCATCCAGCGCCTCGATCAGTGCCTGTGACGGGCGCCGGAAGAACACACCCGGCGCGGCGTCGGGCGCCGTATTGAAAGCCCCCGGCGCGGGGTCGGCAAGCACCTCACGGACAGCTTCTGGCGCGGCGTCGGGCGGCGTATCGGCAGGCACCTCATGGACAGCCCCCGGCGCGGGGTCGGGCGCCGTATCGGCAGGCACCTCACGGACAGCCCCCGGCGCGGGGTCGGGCGCCGTATCGACAGCCGCCGGCGCTAGTCCGCGCAGGAACACATAGCAGGCCCCGCCCATGTGGCGGGCATAGTCATAATCCTCCAGGCGCGCCGCGAGCAGCCGATGCAGCGCCAGCACGTAGAGCACGTACTGCAGATCGTAACGGTGGGCGACCATCGCCGCCGCCAGCCGCTCGCCCATATAGTCGGCGGGGTCATCGCCGAGATGGTTGGATTTCCAGTCGAGCACGTACCAGCGCCCGTGGGCCTCGAACACCAGATCGATATAGCCCTTGAGCATGCCGTTGAGCTTGCGCGGCGCCAGCCGCGGGCGCTGCCCGGGCAGCGGCTCCAGCCGGCTCACCAGGCGATCGAGGGGCGCGCTCCAGGCCGCCGTCGCCGGCAGCCAGAATTCGAGTTCGGTGCGCCACGCCGAGAGCGCGGTCAGGCGCACCTCGCCGGCGGCACCGCGCAGCAGCGGCTGGCACAGGCGCTGGGTGAGCCAGTCGCCGAGCAGCTCGGCCCAGTCCGCCTCGTAGCCGCCCAGGGCCAGGCTGCGCGCTACCTCGCGGCGCACCTCCTGGGCGTAGCCCGGCGTTGCCAGGCGGTCGAAGTCGAGGCGTTCGAGCAGGCCGTGCAGAAAGGTGCCCGGCCGTGGCCCGCGCGGGAAATCGATCAGCGTGCGAATCCGCGGCCGCGGTACCGGGTCGCGCTCCTGGCTCACCTCGACATCCAGCGTCGCCGGCAGATCCTCGCCGGCGCCCAGCCGAGCATCGGCGATCAGCGCCGTATAGGAGGCGATCCACCAGTCGTCGTCGATCGTCCCCCGGAAACGCCGCGCCGGCTTGGTCGCGCCCGCCGCCTGGGCCTGGCGCAGGCGCCAGGCCGGCGGTTCGGGAGGCGCCGAAAGCTCGAGCCAGCCGGCGCGCTGGCCGGCCTGCAGGCGCGCCAGCAGTGCCTCGCCGTCATCCTCGGCCTGGCTGCCGAGCAGCCGCCCCAGCGCGGTCTCGTGGAGACAGCCGCCGCGGCTACGCCCGCGCCCCACATGGGCGACGCCCAGGCGGCAGGCGTAGATCGCCCGGGTCAGCGCCACGTAGAGCAGCCGCACCTCCTCGTCGAGCCGCGCCAGATCGGCATCGCGCCGCTGCGTCTCGTCTGCGCCGGCGACCATCACGCTGCCCTCACCCTCGGGCGGGCGCAGCGCCAGCAGCTGGGTCTGGCGGTCGGGCTCCGCCGGGCGGTGGGAGCAGACGAACGGCAGCAGCACGATGGGATACTCCAACCCCTTGGACTTGTGCACGGTAATCACCTGCACCAGCTCCTCGTCGCTCTCCAGGCGCTGGCTCAGGGCCTGGCTGTCGAGACTCGTCTCCCCCGCCTGCAGCGCCCGGTGCCACCAGCGCAGCAGCGCCTGCTCGCCATCGAGTAGCTGCTGTGCGGCCTGGGCCAGCTCGCCCAGATGCAACAGGTCGGTCAGCGCGCGCTCGCCGTCGGCGCGGGCGGCCAGGCGCTCGGCGATGCGAAAATCGCGCATCACCGCGCGCAGCATCGGCAGCACCCCGCGCCGCTGCCACAGCCGGTGATAGTCACCGAAACGCTCGACCTCGCGCTCCCAGGCCAGCTCGTCGGCGAGCAGTGCCTCCAGCGCCGTGGGGCTGTCGTTGAGCAGCCGCGAGGCGAGCGCCGCCTTGAGCCGGGTGTCCTGACGCGGCTGCGCCACCGCTTCGAACAGCTGCAACAACTCGAACGCCTGCGGGGTATCGAACACGCTGGAGCGCTCGCTGAGATAGACGCTGCGAATGCCGCCCTCGGCCAGCGCCCGGCGCACCTTGAGCGCCTCGGGGCCATTGCGCACCAGAATCGCGATATCGGCGGGCTGGAGCCTGCGCTCGCCGTGCTCGCCGGTAAAGCGCCAGGCCCCCTCCAGCAGCCGCTGCACCTCGGCCCGAGTCGCCGTCGCCATGCGCGCCTGGTAGTCGCCCTGGGCGTAGCGTTCGCTATCCGGCCACCAGGCGCCGAGTGCCGCCACCGGTGCGCCGTCGCGGGTCACCAGACGCGTCGACTTGGCGCTGGCGTCCACCGCCACGAAAGGGATCTCGGCGCTGCCGAAGGGCTCGGGATGGCCGGCGAAGAGCGCATTGGTCGCCGCCACCATGGCCTCGGTGGAGCGGAAGTTGCGCAGCAGAGTGAAGCGGCTCGGGGTGGCCCGCCGGGCGCGCAGGTAGGTATGGATATCGGCGCCGCGGAAGGCGTAGATCGCCTGCTTGGGGTCACCGATCATCAGCAGCGCCGTGGTCGCCGGGTCGCTCTGCGGCGCGCGGTAGAGCCGCGAAAAGATGCGGTACTGTACCGGGTCGGTGTCCTGGAACTCGTCGATCAGCGCCACCGGCAGCTCGTGCCGGATGCGCGCCGCCAGGCGCCAGGCGGCGGCCTCGTCGCCGGCTCCCGCCGCCGGGGTCAGTGCCCCATCCAGATCGTTGAGCAGATCGGCGAACTCCCACACGCCCTGGCGGCGTTTCTCCTGGGCAAAGGCCTGGGCCACGCGGTCGCGGGCATGCACCAGTACCCGGGCGGCGATCGCATCGAACGGCCGGCCCTGCTCGGCCAGGCGGTCGAGCGCGGCGAAGAAGGGGTGCGCCGGCGGCGTGGCGCCCTTGCGGGTAGCGCCATCGAGCTTGGCCTGGCCCAGCCAGAAGCGCCCGCTGCTGTCGCTGATCTCCTCCGCCGCCTCGAACTCGCCGCGGGTGAGCCAGGCGGCGTAGGCCGCCAGGCGTGTCTCCAGCTCCTCGGCCTTGTAGCTGCGCTTGTTGAGCGCCCCCGTCTCGAACGCCTGTGCGAGCGTCTCGCGGATTGCCGTCTCGTCCCAGCTGGCGGCCACCTCCGCTTCGATCGTCTCGCGCGCGCCGAGCGTGCGTTCGGCGCCGGCGAACAGGGTCTCGAGCGAGGGCGGCGCGGTGACTGCCTCGCCGCCGACCCAAAGCGGCTGCGGCTGGCCATCCTTGAGCAGTGGCGCCAGCGCCGCGGCCAGTGCCTCCGGGCCGCTCCAGTGGGCGCGGATCTGACGCTGCCAGCGTGCATCGAGCGGGTAGAATTCGCGCCGCCAGTAGTCCTCGACCACCTGCGTCAGCAGCGTGCGCCCCTCCTGCAAAAGCTCAGCGGAGAAGCGTGCGCCGGCATCGAAGGCGTGGCGGGTGAGCATGCGCTGGCAGAAGCCGTGGATGGTGAAGATCGCCGCCTCGTCCATCAGCCGCGCGGCCTGATCGAGGCGCCGCGCGCCGCTGCGACAGGCCGTCTCACCCGCCGCCACCAGGGGCGACAACAGGGTCGCCAGCACCCGGTCACGGCGCGCATCCGGGCTCGCCAGCAGCCACTCGCGGGCCTGCTTGAGCCGCGCCCGGATCCGCTCGCGCAGCTCCGCCGTGGCCGCTTCGGTGAAGGTCACCACCAGAATCTCCGGCGGGGTCAGCGGACGCGGAAAGTCCAGCGTCTCGCGCCCCGGTAGCGGCCCGAGCACCAGGCGTACATAGAGCGCGGCCAGGGTGAAGGTCTTGCCGGTGCCGGCGCTGGCCTCGATCAGGTGGCGCCCGGTCAGCGGCAGGGTGTCGAGTTCGAGGGCGACGACGCGCTCGCTCATGAACGCTCTCCGGTGACGTGAATGCGCTGCGTCGCGCGCCGCATGGCGTCGAGCAGCGGCTGATAGTGGCGCACGCTCTCGCCCACCCCGCCGGCGGCGGCAAAGCTGTCGAAGTCGGACCACAGCTGCCCCAGCGCTTGTTCGCGCCGGATCAGCGCCTCGACCTGGAAGTTGCCGGCCTCGAACTCGCCCGCCAGGGTATCGCGCAGCGCCGGTGCCAACGGCTCGCCGGCGGCCAGCGCCGCCAGGGTGTCACTACCGCACTGGCCCCATAGGGTCCTGGCCAGTTCGCCGGCGGCGGGCAGCGGCGCGCACCAGGCGCGCCACCAGCACGCCAGCCAGGCGGCCAGTGTCTCGCGCGCCAGCGCCCGCTCCAGCGGCGGAAAGCGCAGCACCCGATCCTCGAACAGCGCGCTCCAGGCGGTGGCGTGCTCGCCCGCGGCATTGGCCAGCAGCCAGCGCAGATAGCCGGCGTGGAGCCGGTGCGGCTTGCCCAGTTTCTTCCACGGCCCCTCGCCCTCGGGGCGGAAGTGGCCGAAGTGGCTGGTCTCCAGGGTAACCAACTCGGCCCCCTCGTCGCCCAGGTAGAGCTCATCCAGGCGCGCCTCCAGCGCCAGTGCAGGTGTCGTGCCCGCCGCTGGTGCGGCGAAGTGCACAAGCGTCGGCTCAGCGGCGGTGAGCGTCGCGGTCAGCCCGCGCCAGCTCGCCAGCTGCGCGCTCAAGCGCTTGAGCGGCGGTTCGATCAGCGCCTGGCCGAACCCCGCCGCCGGCAGCCGCCCGGCGAGACGTAGGCGCTCGGCCACCTGCACCAGGGGTTCGCCGCGGCGGCCGGCATCGAGCAGCTCGCGCTTCAGGGTGTGGTCCTCGAGCGCGTCCAGGGTGAACGGCTCGCTATCCTCGTCGGGCACCTCGGCACGCTGGAAGCGCACGCCGAGCCGGCCGAGATAGACGCTCCACGGGCGTCGCAGCAGGCGCTGCAGATCGTTCAGCCCGAGCGCCTCTGCTGGCGGCTGGGGGATTTCCGGTGCAGGCGCGGTGGCGTCATCGGCGGTGCGCGGGTGTGCCCCGGCCTCGGCTTTCCCCGCCGCTGGCTCGGCCCCATGCAGCGGCGCCCAGCTGGCGTCATAGGTGAAGCGCGGGTCGTCGGCCAGGAAGTAGCGCCGTGAGAACGGCTGCAGCGGATGGGTCTCGATCAGGCGCTCGGCCAGGCGCCGCTCGGGGTCGTCGCCCTCAGCTGCGTCAGTGGTCCCCACCGCGGCCGGCTGCCAGCCCTGCCCGAGCATGTCGAGCAGCTCGCCGATCAGCACCGAGGGCGGCCGCGGGGTGTTGTCGCGCTGGTCGAAGCCGACCCAGGAGAGGGTCAGCCGGTCGCGGGCGGAGAGCAGCGCCTCGAGCAGCAGATAGCGGTCGTCGTCGCGCCGCGAACGGTCGCCGGGGCGTGCCCTGCCCGCCATCAGGTCGAAATCCTGCGGCTGGCGGGTGCGCGGATAGGCGCCGTCGCTCATCCCCAGCAGATAGATATGCCGGAACGGGATGGCGCGCATCGGCATCAGGGTGGCGAAGTTGACCTTGCCGGCGAGAAAGCGCTGGGCCAGGCCACCCTCGTCGAGCTCCGCCTTGAGCGCGTCGCGTACCACGCCGAGCCCGATCGGCTGGGTGAAGGCCGCCAGCTCGCAGCTCGCCTGCCAGCGGCCCAGGGCCTGATCGACCCGCGCCAGCACGTCGTGCTCGTCGAGCCCGGCGGGCTGGAACATCCGCGCCAGCAGCGCCCCCAGGCGCACCCGCCACTCGGCCGGCGTGCCCGGCGCGCAGAGTGCGGCGCGCTGCTCCTCCAGCGCCGCCACCAGCTCCGCCAGACGCCCGGCGAGATCCGCCTCCAGCCCGCCGACCTCATCGAAAGGCACGATGGCGTCGAACTGCCACGCCGCGGATTCCCTCGCGCTAGTCCCGCTGGCTTGCGGCGGCAGCGGGCCGGTCGACTCCGGCGGCAGCGGGCCGGTCGACTCCGGGGGCAGCGGGCCGGTCGACTCTGGCGGTAGCGGGCCGGTTGAATAGCCCAGCAGCATGCGCTCGAGGCCGAACGCCCAGCTGTTCTCGTGCAGCGCCGGAAAGCCCAGCGCGCGGCGATGACTGGCGGAAAGCCCCCAGCGCACGCCGCTCTCCGCCAGCCACTGGCGCAGCCGCGGCAGCTCGCCCTCGTCGATGCCGAAGCGCGCCCGCAGCGCCGGCACGTCGAGGGCATCGAGCAGCTCGCTCACCCCGAGCCGCCGCTCCGGCAGCTCCAGCAGCGCCAACACCAGCACCATCAGCGGATGGGTCTCGCTGGCCACCTGATCGGCGATGGTGAACGGCACATGGCGTGGATCGTCCGCCGCGTACTGGCCGAACACCGCCTCGATGTAGGGCGCGTAGCTGTCGATCTCCGGCACCATCACCAGAATGTCACGCGGGCGCAGCGGTGCGCCGGCAGCACTCGCCTCGTCGAACGCGGCGAGCAGGCGGTCGTGGAGCACCTCGACCTCGCGCAGCGGCGAGTGCACGCGGTAGAGCGACAGCGAGGCGTCGGCGGCGGCGAGCGTGCGCTTGTGGCCCCGCTCCCGCGCCAGCTCTCCGGGGTGGCGCAGATCGAGCACGTCCTGCTGGATCTGCGCGAGCAGCGAGGGGTCGTCATCCGTGGCCGGGTCCTGGAACAGATCGGTCTCGACGTCGAAGCCGCCATCCTGGCTCTCGAATTCGTAGAGCCCGACGATGAAGTCCCGGCCCTGGGCGCCCCAGGCCGCGAGCAGCGGGTTGGCCTGCAGATGCAGCGCCTCCTCGTCGAGCTCGGCGAGCCACGGCGCCTCCGGATGTCGCCCCTGCTGGCGCACCTGGGCGTCAGCGGAGAGCCGCCCGGCGCGTTTGATCGCCTCGCGATCGGAGACGATATCGCCCCAGTAGTGGCGGCACGGGTTGGTGATCATCAGAAAGACATCGATCACCCCGGAGAGCGCGTGCAGCGCCTCCAGCAGTTGCGCCGGCAGCGCCGAGATACCGAACACGAACAGCCTGGGCGGTAGCCCCGGTGGGCAGGTGTCGAGGGCCCGCGCGGCGCGCACGAAACGCCCGTGCAGCCGCGCGCGATGGAACTCGCGCTCGGCCGGGTCGGCATCCTCAAGCAGCGCCCGCCACAGCGCCGGCTGCCAGCGCTGGTCGGCGGGCAGATCCGCGGGCGCCGTCTCGCCCCGCTCCCACGCCGCCAGCCAGTCGGGCCGATAGTTGAGATACTGGTCGAACAGATCGGCCAGGCGCACCGCGAGCTGCCAGCGCTTGCGCTCGGCCTGCTCGGCGGCGGCATCCGGGCCGGCGGCCACGTCCGATACCGGCTCCTCCCCGGTGTCCACCGACCCAGCGCCCTCACCCACCTCCGCGCCGGAGGATAGCGCGCCTGCGGCGGACCCCGAATCAGCGGATAGCGCGCCTGCGGCGGACCCCGCGTCAGCGGAAAGATAGTGCGCCAGCGGCGCGAACACCTCCGGCTCCGCCTCGATCCGGGATTCCAGCAGACGCAGAATGCGCCACGCCAGCGGCCGCTTGTCGAACGGCGAGTGCTGCGGAATCGGCGCGCCTTCGCGCTCCAGCACCGCGCGGTAGGCGCGCCAGACGAAGCTCGACGGCAGCGGGAAGTCCACCGAGGCCGCCACGCCATCGGCCTCCGCCAGCGATAGCCGCAACCACTGCGCCATGCCATTGGACTGCACCAGAAAGGTCTCGGGGGTGAGGGGAGGCAGCCGCTGACGCTGCATCAGCGCCAGCGACAGGTCGCGCAGATCCTCGAGGTGGTTGGCGTGCAGGACACTGAACATTCACGCTCCAAAGAACAGAGACTCGGCCGAACCGATAGGCTGCCTATCCTACCCCGGCACGGCGCGCCCAGCACACGGGATCGACGCCGCGACCGCGCTGGGGCAGACTATGACAACCCTATGACAGCGTCGGCATCCGCACGCGTTAGCCGAGCAGCCGACACCAGGACACGTCGTGACCACACCCATCCTCCTCGCCGTGCTCGCCGGCGCCCTGATGCACGCCAGTTGGAACGCCCTGGTCAAGGTGGGTCTCGACCGCCTGCTCAGCCTGTCACTGATCCAGGTCGCCTGCGCGCTGATCTCGCTGGCCTGCGTCGCCTTCGTGCCACTGCCCAGCGCCGCCGCCTGGCCGTGGCTGATCGCGTCCACGTTCCTGCACATCGGCTACAACGTGTTCCTCGCCCGCGCCTATCGCAGCGGCGACCTGGGCCAGGTCTACCCGATCGCCCGCGGCTGCGCGCCGCTGCTGGTCACCGTGGTCGGGGTCTTCGCCCTCAGCGACTCGCCCACCGCCTTCGGCTACGCCGGCATCGCCCTGCTGGTCCTCGGCATCTTCAGCATGGCGCTGCGTGGTGATGCCCAGCACCGCCTGTCCCACACGGCCCTGGCCAATGCCCTGATCACCTCGGTGTTCATCGCCGGCTACACGCTCACCGACGGCAGTGGCGCGCGGGTCAACGGCAGCGCCGCCAGCTACGTAGTGTGGCTGTTCCTGCTCGATGGCCTGGGCATGCTGCTGGCGCTGGTGCTGATGCGCGGGCCGGGCGTGCTGCCGACCCTGATCGGGCACTGGCGGGTCGGGCTGATCGGCGGTGCGCTCTCGCTGAGCGCCTACGGCATCACCATCTGGGCCATGACCCAGGCGCCCATCGCCCTGGTCGCGGCGCTGCGCGAGACCAGCGTGCTGTTTGCCATCGCCATCGGCGTGGTCTGGCTCAAGGAGCCACTGCGGCGCGAACGGCTGGTGGCCGGCGGGCTGATCCTGGGTGGCGTGGTGCTCAGCCACTGGGGCTGAAGACGCGATGCGCCATCCCGCCTGTCGGCGGATCGCACTCGGGTACCTGTCATCCCGCCGCAGGCCTGCTAGGCTCTGGGTGACCGAGCTGCTCTGATGCCGTCGAATCATCGCCACGACGACCCACCCGTGGCCGCGCCACCGCGTACCGGCAAGGAGTCCGATGTGCCCCTGACAACGCCCCCGCAACCCGATAACCGCGATGGCCATGCCCGCCGTGTCGGGGTGGAGATCGAGTTCGCCGGCATCGCCCCGCTGGCCGCCGCGCGCCTGGTCGAGGCGACCTTCGGCGGCACGCTCAAGCATGACAGCGCCCATCGCCTGCGGGTCGCCGACACGCCCTGGGGCACCTTCAATATCGAGCTCGACAGCCAGTACGTGCATCCGGATGCCACCCTGCTGGCACGCGCCCGCTCGCACAATGGCCAGCCGCCGGGGATCGGCGAGCACCTGCGGGTCAGCCTGCACTCGCGCACCCGCGAATGGCTGGGCGACATGGTCGCCGGGCTGGTGCCCACCGAGATCGTCTGCCCGCCGCTGCCATGGCACGCCCTGGCCGAGCTCGACGCGCTGTTCGACGCCCTGCGCAGCCACGGCGCCGAGGGCACCGATGCCAGTCTGATCTACGCCTTCGGCCTGCATCTCAATCCGGAGATTCCGGCGCCCGAGGTAGAGAGCGTGCTCGCCCATCTGCGCGCCTATCTGATCCTGGCCGAGTGGCTGCGCGATCAGATCGAGGTCGACCTCACCCGAGACATGCTGCCGCACACCCGGCCCTTCTCCGAGACCTACGCAAGCCAGGTGCTCGACCCCGACTACCAGCCGACGCTGGCGCAGCTGATCGACGACTACCTGGCGGCCAACCCCACCCGCAACCGTGAGCTCGACATGCTGCCGCTGTTCGCCTGGTTGGCCCCGGACCACCCCAGCCCGCTGCTGCAGGAGGGTCTGGTCAAGCCGCGCCCGACCTATCACTACCGGCTGCCCAACGCCTCGCTCTCCGATCCTGACTGGGGCGCCAGCCTGGAGTGGAACCGCTGGGTCGAGGTCGAGCGCCTGGCCGCCGACCCGGTGCTCCTGGCCGAGCGCTGCACGGCCTACCGCGAGCACCTGGCGCAGCCCACCCTGAGCCGCTGGCTCGATTCGCTGCAGCGCTGGATGCGCTCCTGATGGCGAGCGAGAAACCCACCCGGCGGCCGCTGATCGGCATCACCACCTCGGACCACAAGAGCCGCATGGCGTGGTGGTGCGACTGGGTTTCGGTATGGCGCGCCGGCGGGCTGCCGCTGCGGGTGTCGCCGGCGCGCCCGCTGCGGCGCGAGCTGGATGGCCTGATCATCGGCGGCGGTGACGATATCGGCGCCCATCGCTACGGCGGCGAGATGCAGCTCGACGTGCGCATCGACCCCGCCCGCGACGAGCTGGAACTCGACCTGCTCGCCAGCTGCCTGCCACGCGGGCTGCCGATTCTGGGCATCTGCCGCGGTGCACAGATGATCAATATCCATCTCGGCGGCAGCCTGATCGGCGATATCCAGTCCACCTACCGGCATATCCGCAATCGACGCACGGTACTGCCGCGCAAGCGCGTGGAGATCGCCCCCTACAGCCGTCTGGCCGAGATCCTCAACCGCCGCTACTGCCAGGTGAACAGCCTCCACCACCAGGCGGTGGATCGCCCCGGCGAAGGGCTCAAGGTGGTGGCGCGGGATCGCAACGAGCTGGTCCAGGCGATCGAGAGCGAGCATCACGCCTTCCTGATCGGGGTCCAGTGGCACCCGGAGCTGATGCTCTTCAGTCGCTCTCAGCAGCGCCTGATCCGCGCCCTGGTGCAGGCGGCGGGGAGCACGCGGGAAAACGCTACAGCCAGCGCTGCTCGGCGGTGAAGGCGACGGTGAACCAGCGCTGCTCGGCGGGCACGCTGAGCCCGGCGGCGATCTCGGCACGAATCTCGTCGCACAAGGCGATGCCGCCATCGCGGGCGAACTCGGGGGTGGTCAGGATATGCACCTCGATGGTGTGCACGCGCCCGCTCTTGGCCACGTAGCTGTCGAACGCCAGCAGCCCCTCACGACGCATCACCGGCGCCATCGCCGCGCGCACCTCGCTGTCGAGCTGCGACGGCGCCACCATCAGTACCTCGCGCATGGCGCGATAGACGATCCGCAGCGGGATCGGCACGAACACCAGGGTCAACAGCATCACCAGGGTGGCGTCGACGTAGGGGATCCAGCCGGCATAGCGCGTGCCCTCCATTGCCCAGGCGAGCAGAAAGGCGAGCAGCAGCGCACTGGTGATGAGACCCGCCATCAGCCAGTTCTGCAGATCGATCCGCACGAACTCCGAGCGCGCGCGGCGGTTGAGCCGGCGCTCATAGAAGAACAGCGTGAAGCAGATCAGGCTCACCGCCACGGCGTAGCCCAGCGCCAGCCCCAGCTGCGGCTCGCTGCCGCCCTGGAGCCAGGTGCCGAGAGCGTTGAGAAAGGCGTAGAAGCACAGCAGCACCAGCACCGCGCCGTTGAACGCCGCGGCCATCGGCTCCAGATGCCAGTAGCCGAGCTGGAAGCGCTGGGTCGACTCGCGCATCACCAGCCGCGTCACCGTCAGCGCCAGCATCGACATCGCCGCATCGATCGACGAGAAGACGCCGTCGAACAGGATCGCCTCCGACCCCGAGATCAGGCCCAGCGTCACGCCCAGGGCCGAGACCACCAGGGTGGCGGCGATGGAGAGGGTCAGAATGCGCTGTTCCAGGGTCGCGGGCATCGCCCTGCTCCGGCTGACGCGCCCCAGGAAGCGGGGCGCGAAGATCTCAGGAGGGCATCACCGACAACCGGCGGCCACCTGGTGCCCACAGCAGGAACAGCCCGATCAGCACGCCGAGCAGCGCCAGCGCGGCGATATAGTAGGCCGGCGCCGCCGGGTGCGAGATCATCAGGGTCGAGACCACCACCGGGGTGAAGCCGCCGAAGATGGCGTAGGCGACGTTGTAGGAGAACGACAGCCCCGAGAAGCGCACCGCCGCCGGGAACGACTTCACCGCGATGGTCGGGACCACACCGACGATCCCCACGCCGAAGCCAGCCAGGCAGTAGCTCCACAGCAGCTGGCTCGGGTCCTGCGGTACGCTGTGCATCATCACCCAGTAGGCGACGCCCAGCAGCAGGCTCCACAGGATCAGGGTCACCCCGCTGCCCAGACGGTCGGCGCACCAGCCGGCGGCGATGCTGCCGAACACGGTGCAGACGATGGCCCAGACGTTGGCATAGGACGCATCGATGGCGTAGAGGCTCTTGAGCATGCTCGGGGTGAGCAGCAGGACCACCACCACTGCACCGGTGAGGATCCAGGTCACGCCCATCGACAGCACCACGCTGTCGAGGTGGCTGGCGAGCACGCGCTTCACCGGCAGCCCATCAGAGAGCGCTTTCTTGGCGCGCATCTCGGCGAACACCGGGGTCTCTTCTAGGTAGCGGCGCAGATAGACCGCGAGGAAACCGAACACCCCACCGATCAGAAACGGCACTCGCCAGCCGTAGGCGCTCATCTCCTCGGCGCTGTAGTAGGACTTGAAGAAGGCCGAGATGATCGAGCCGATCAGGATGCCGGCGACCAGCCCCGAGGCCAGGGTACCGCAGGCCAGACCGACGTCCTTGCGCGAGACGTGCTCGGTGACGAAGACCCACGCCCCCGGCACCTCGCCGCCCACCGCCGCGCCCTGCAGGATGCGCATCAATACCAGCAGCAGCGGCGCGGCGTAGCCGATCGTCGCATAGGTGGGCAGGCAGCCGATCAGCAGCGTGGGCACCGACATCAGAAAGATCGACAGCGTGAACATCCGCTTGCGCCCCAGCAGGTCGCCGAAGTGCGCCATGATGATGCCGCCCAGCGGCCGCGCCAGATAGCCGGCAGCGAAGATGCCGTAGGTCTGCACCATGCGCAGCCACTCCGGCATCTCCGGCGGGAAGAACAGCGCCCCGATGACCGTGGCGAAGTAGACGAAGATGATGAAGTCGTAGAACTCCAGCGCGCCGCCGAGGGCGGACAGCGACAGAACCTTGATGTCTCCGCGAGACAGGGGGCGCGACGGCGCCGCGTCGTACTGAGGAAGAGTGGCCATGGCTATTGTCTTGTGTCGTGGGGCATCTGAAGGAACCACTGCATAAATGCCTGCACGAGCGAATGGCTGCGTTGCGCGGTACTCGAAAGCTCTCCTAACCCCATGTTATGTCTCGCTTTCTGTGTTCCGGGCGCCTTGCTCTTCATCTCGTTCGGCGATTTATTCAGCGTTTCCTGAATCACGTGTGTCCTGTTCCCTCCCGCGCCCCGGAGGCCGGCGCAGCATGCCGGGCGGCAGACGCGGAGGTAAGCACGTTAACAGAGTCGACACACGCCGTCATGGCCCAGCGCACGGCACCTGACCGGGTGCGGAAAGCAGCGAGCCGGCCCCGAAGGCCGGCTCGCTGTGTTCAGCGCGAGGCGCTTCAGCTCTCGAGCTTGGCGTCCAGCGAGATCTTGGCGTTGAGCAGCTTGGAGATCGGGCAGCCCTCCTTGGCCTTCTGCGCAGCGCTGTCGAAGGTCGCCTGATCGGCACCGGGGATCTTGGCCACGGTCTTCAACTCGACCGCTGTGATGGTGAAGCCGCTGTCGTTCTGCTCCATGATCACGGTGGCTTCGGTCTTGATGCTTTCAGGCTCGATACCCTCTTCGCCCAGCATCATCGACAGCGCCATCGAGAAGCAGCTGGCGTGGGCGGAAGCCACCAGCTCTTCCGGATTGGTACCGGGCTGACCCTCGAAGCGAGTGTTGAAACCGTAAGGATTCTCGTTGAGAGCACCGCTCTGGGTGGATACCACACCCTTGCCTTTCTTGAGGCTGCCCTTCCACTCGGCGGAACCGGATTTCTTGATCGTCATCATCGTCTCCATGGGTCGTGTGAAGCGTACAGCGGTCGCCCGCATCCATCCGTGGGGATGGCTCGCCAGTCAGTGTAGACCATCGGCTCGAAGGCTAATCAAACTTAGGGTCTTTTTGATTCTCAACTCTCGAGCGCAGCGATCGCCGCGTCATAGTCCGGCTCGTGCTTGATCTCGCCGACCAGCTCAGCGTGGATCACCCGATCCTCTTCGTCGAGTACCACCACCGCCCGCGCGCACAGCCCGGCCATGGGGCCGCTGTCCAGAGACACGCCGTAGAGCTGGCGGAATTCGGGATGGCGGAAGCAGGAGAGCGTACTGACATCGTCGAGCCCTTCCGCCCCGCAGAAGCGCACCTGGGCGAACGGCAGGTCCGCCGACACCACCAGCACCACGGTATTGTCGAGCTGGCTGGCGCGCTCGTTGAACTTGCGCGCCGACATCGCACAGGTCTTGGTGTCGATGCTGGGGATGATGTTGAGCACCTTGCGCTTGCCGGCGTAGTCGTCGAGCTGGACGTCCTTGAGCTCGGCATCGGTCAGCGTGAACGGCGGTGCCTTGTCGCCCTTCTCGAGAAAACGGCCACTCACCTCGACGGGTTCACCGCCACGGGTAACGGTCTGCATGGTATCGCTCCTTGGAGAGCCCCGAAGGGGCCCAGTGACAACATCTGACGGCGGAATGCCAGGCTGCGCGGCATCTCCGCTCGGATCAGCCCCAGAATAGCCCCGACACGGCCTGGCAGCCATCGGCCCGGATACCGGACGCAGACGATGGGCTCGCGTCACTCGACGCTACGCGCGGCCAACCCGGCCGCCAGCGCCGCCGAGCCGGGCTCGCGCAGCCGCGCCATGTTGCGCTCGGGGATACCCTCGGGGTCGGCGTGGTTGGCGATCGCCCGTTCGAGCTCGGCCTCACGCAGAATATGCAGCATCGGCCAGGGAGAGCGGTTGGTCGCATTGGCGGGATCGTCCGCCGCCACGCCATCGAACACATAGTCCGGGTGGAAGCTGGCCAACTGATAGATGCCGACATAGCCCAGCTCCTCCATCAGCCGCTCGGCCAGCTCGAGCCAGTCCAGATAGGCGTCGAAATCGTCCATGCCCGCCGGCGCGATCAGCAGAGTGGTGGCGATATCGGCGTGGGCATCGAGATGCCGGCACTCGGCCACCAGCTCGTGAAGCAGCCCTTCCAGGTCGCTGGCCTCGGCGAGGACGTAGCGAATGCTGTCCCGGCGCATCTCGCGCCCGGCAAAGGGACAGATATCGTGGGCCACGACGAAGGATTCGACCCAGGCCCGGGTCTGACGGAGCGAAGAGGGTTCGATGGAAGTTCTCCTGAAAGCAGTAGACGATGGCCGATGCCGGGTTTGCGAAACCCGCGAGTGGCGACCAGCATAACAGCAACGCCTAAACCAAAAGGGAGTCTTGCATGCCCCGGCAGAGACCACGGATCGAATTTCCCGCCAGCGGCGACGCCCCGGCGCTGGCCTTGCCGGCCATCGGCCAGGGAACCTGGTACATGGGCGAGAATCGGGTACCTCGCCGGCAGGAGGTGGCGGCGTTGCAGCACGGCCTGGACCTGGGGCTCGAACTGATCGATACGGCAGAGATGTATGCTGACGGCGGCGCCGAAGAGGTCGTCGGCGAGGCGCTGCGCGGTCGCCGCGACGACGCCTTCGTAGTCTCCAAGGTCTACCCCTGGAACGCCGGTCGCGACAGCGCCATCGCCGCCTGCGAAGGCAGCCTTGCGCGGCTGGGGATCGAGACGCTCGATCTCTATCTGCTGCACTGGCCCGGCGGCATCCCGCTGGACGAGACCTTCGAGGCGTTCGAGCGACTGCGCGATCAAGGCAAGATCCGCCGCTTCGGCGTCTCCAACTTCGATGCGGGTAACCTCAGAGCCATGGAAGCCCTGCCGGCCGCCGCCGATTGCGCGACCGACCAGGTGCTCTATCACCTCGGCTCCCGCGGCATCGAGGTCGATGTCCTGCCGTGGATGCAGGACCACCATCTGCCGGTGATGGCCTACTGCCCGCTGGCCCAAGGCGGCCGGCTGCGGGCCAAGCTGCTCTCCTCGACGGTGGTCAACGAGATCGCCGACAAGCATGGCGCCAGCGCCGCCCAGATTCTGCTGGCTTGGGCCATCCGCCCCGCCTGCTCTCAGCACGAGCGGCCGAGGCCGGTGGTCGCCATTCCCAAGGCGTCGACTCTGGCGCACGTCGACGCCAACGCCGCCGCCCTCGACATCGACCTCGACGCCGATGACCTCACCCGGCTCGACAACGCCTTTCCGGCGCCTCGGGAGCCGGTATCTTTGGATATCGTCTAGGCAGCCAGGCAATGCCCAGCGCACAGGCAATACGCCACAGCGCGGCTACAGCGACAGCTGCCCGCTGACCGCCACTTCGCCCTTTCTCGATGCCAGCCGATCCGCCAGCCGGGTCGGCTCCGGCAGCTTGGTGCGCCCCAGGCAGCGCACCACCCAGTCGACCGCGGTGGAGAGGCCGAGACGGTGCCCCGGTGACACGAACAGCGGTTTCACCCCCTCCCGCGAGCGCAGCACCGCGCCGATGGTGACCCGGCCGCGCGCATCCACGGCGACATCGGCGGGGTCCTCGTCACGCCGCCGGTCGGTCAGCGGCGTCCACTCGCCCTTGCCCGGCGGCACCTCGCCGAACTGGCCGCACAGCCGGCTCTTGCCCACGCCGATGGTCGGCAGATCGAGCCACAGCCCCAGATGCGAGGCGATGCCCAGACGCCGCGGATGCGCGATGCCCTGGCCGTCGACCATGATCAGATCCGGGCGCTGGGACAGCCGCTCGAAGGCCCCCAGCGCCGCGGGTATCTCGCGAAACGACAGCAGCCCCGGCACGTAGGGCATGCGCGTCGGCTCGCGGTGCACCACCTGCTCCACCAGGGTGAGCGAGGGCCACTCGAGCAGCACCAGCGCGGCGCGGGTGGTCTCCCCGCCATCTTCGAAGCCGATGTCCATGCCGGCGATCAGGCCCACCTCGCCCAGCGCATCCTCGCGCCTGACGCCGGGTGCCAGCCGCTTCTGCAGGGCGATCGCCGCCTCCGGAGTCAGATTCCAGTCATGTAGTGCCATCGCCGTCTTGCCCTCCCGTGCTGTCGACGTCCAGAAGCCTAGTCACGGCGTCCACGTCTCTCCAATGCAGCGCAAGTTAGATCTTTCCCATGGCCGCTCTTTTCCTCCGCCGATCTTCTCCGAGGCGGTCGTCGCGTTACACTTGGCATCGCTTTTTCCGCTTCACCCTCTCAGAGGGTGTTTTCAAAATGTCTGCGCTCGACAATACGGCGTTGAAATCGACCTAAAAATGCTCATTTACCCCGTGTAAACTCCGCTTTTTCGGCCGATTTCGCCTTGTCTTGCCTTCGCTCGCCGAATTTGTAAACACCCTCTCCGACGTCACAAGGCGCCACATCGTGAAATTTTTCCACACCGCCGACTGGCATCTGGGCCAGTCCTTCCATGGCCAGGAGCGCCATGTCGAACAGCGCGCCTTCCTCGACTGGCTGCTGGCGGCACTCGCCGAGCGCCAGCCCGACGCGCTGCTGATCGCCGGTGACATCTTCGATGTGGTCAATCCCTCGCTGCGGGCCCAGGAGCTGCTCTACGACTTCATCGTCGCCGCCCACGCCGCGCTGCCCGCGCTGACCGTGGTGATGATCGCCGGCAATCACGACAGCGGTTCGCGCATCGAACTGCCGGCGCCGCTGATGAAGCGCCTCAAGACCCATGCCCTGGGGCGGGTGCACTGGCTCGAGGATGGCAGCCTCGACAGCGACCACCTGCTGGTGCCGCTGCCCGACGCCACCGGGGAGATTCGCGCCTGGTGCCTGGCGCTGCCCTTCCTGCGCCCGGCCGAGGTCACCGGCGGCGACGTCGACGACTACCGCGAGGGCATCGCCCGCGTCCACCGCGAGCTGGTAGAAGCCGCCGAAGCCCGCCGCGAACCCGGCCAGGCGCTGGTGGCGATGAGTCACGCCCACCTGCAGGGCGCCGCCGTCTCCGAAGCCAGCGAACGGCCGATCGTGATCGGCGGCGAGGAAGCGATCTCCGCCGCGCTCTTTCCGCCCTCGATCGCCTATGTGGCGCTGGGCCATCTGCACCGGCCACAGCAGGTGGGCGAGCCGCGCATCCGCTACAGCGGTTCGCCGCTGCCGCTGGACTTCAGCGAGAGCCACTACCCCCACCAGGTACTCGAAGTGACGTTGAACGGGGCCGAGCTCGACGCCGTCGAAAGCCTGCCGATACCCCGCCACGTGGCCCTCGAGAGGGTCGGCCCGGGTAGTGTGGAGGCGGTCGAGGCCGAGCTTTTGGCGTGGCAGCCCGAGCCCAGCTCGCAAGACACGCTGCCGCGCGAGCGCTGGCCGTGGCTGGAGGTACGCGTGGCGCTCGACACGCCGCAGCCCGATCTGCGCGCCCGGATCGAGGCGGCGATCGCCGACAAGCCGCTGCGGCTGCTGCGCATTCACAGCCACTATCCCAATGCCGGGAAAGACCCCGCAGAGCACGTCGCGATCGATCTCGACAGCCTCACCCCGCAGGAGATCTTCGCCCGCCGCTGGCAGGCGGAGTATGGCGAGACGCCGCCGGAAGCGGTGGCAAAGGATTTCGCCACCCTGGTGCAGGAAGTCCAGGACGCGGAGGGTGAGGCATGAAGATACTCGCCATCCGCCTGGAAAACCTGGCTTCGCTGGCCGGTCGCCACGAGCTCGATTTCACCGCGTCCCCCCTCGCCGACCAGGGGCTTTACGCCATCACCGGCCCCACCGGCGCCGGCAAGAGCACCCTGCTCGATGCCCTGTGTCTGGCGCTCTACGGCAGCACGCCGCGACTGCGCCAGGCACCGGTACGCGACTCTCAGGTCGCCGACGTGGGCCGCGACACCCTGACCACCGCCGATGCCCGCACCCTGCTGCGGCGCGGCTGCGCCAGCGGCTTCGCCGAGGTCGATTTCGTCGGCCGCGACGGCCGCCGCTACCGCGCCCGCTGGGGCGTACGCCGGGCCCGCGACAAGCCCGACGGCAGCCTGCAGAAGATCGAGCAGTCGCTCACCGATCTCGACGCCAATCAGCTGCTGACGGCGCAGAAGCGCGAATTCGACCGCCTGCTGCCAGAGCGCCTGGGGCTCAACTTCGACCAGTTCACCCGCGCCGTGCTGCTCGCCCAGAGCGAGTTCGCCGCCTTTCTCAAGGCAGACGACAATGCTCGCAGCGAGCTGCTGGAGCGGCTCACCGATACCCAGCACTACTCTGCCATCTCGCGCGCCGCCTTCCAGCGCGCACGCAGGGCCCGGGGCGCGCTGGAGGCGATCGAAGCGCGGCTCGCCGACGCCCTGCCGGCGGCCGCCGAGGCCCGCGCCGAGCTGGAGCAGGAGGCCACGACACAGCAGCAGGCCCTGGACGCCCTGCAGACCCGGCGCGAGCGGCTGCAGGCCGAGGGTACCGAACTCGAGCGCCAGGCCCGGCTGAGCGCCGACTGGCAGCAAGCCGAGACGACGCTGCAGGCGGCCGAGGCGGCGATCGCCGCCGCCCAGGAGGAGCGCCATACCCTCGCCCAGCTCGACGCCCTCGCCCCCTGGCGCGAATCGGTCCGCCAGCGCCGCAGCCTGGCCGAGACCTTGGCCCGGCGCGAACAGCAACTGACCGAAGCACGCGCCGCGCTCGAACGCTGCGACGGCGAACGCCGAACCCTCGCCCCCGAGCTGGAGGCGGCCAGCGCCGCCCGCGAGCGCACCGCCGCCGCGCTGCGCGACGCCCAGCCCGAGCTGACCCAGGCGCGCGAGCTCGAGAGCGAGCGCGCAAGGCTCCAGCAGCAGCGCGATCAGCAGCGCGCGGAGCAGACGCAGCTCACTGCCACCGCCGCCGAGGAAGCCCAGCGCCAGGCGCAGCTGCAGCAGCAGATGGCCGAGCAGGCGCAGCAGATCGAAGCACAGCGCCAGCATCTGGCCGCGCTGCTGGAGACCGCCACCGCACAGACCACCGCCGCCGACCTGCGCGCCGCCCTCAACCAGACGCGGGACAAGGCCCAGGCCCGTCTCGATGCCCTGGACGGCCTGACCCAGGCGTGGCGCGAGCGCCAACGCCTGGATCACGAACAGGCGACGCTGCAGCAGCAGCTCGCGCAGAGCCGCGAGCGGCTGACCCAGCTCGAACAGGCGGGCCAGCAGGCCAAGCGCGATCTCGCCGCCGCCGAGCAGCGCCACGCCCAGATCGGCGAACAGATCGAGAACGCCCGCGCCGCGCGCAGCGACGCGGTCGCGCGGCTGCGCCAGCAGCTACGTGAAGAGACGCCGTGCCCGGTATGTGGCGCCACCGACCACCCCTACCGCGAAACGCCGCCGGCGCATCCGGGAGAGGCACTGGTGGCCAGCATCGAGGCCCAGGAGCGCCAGCAGCTCGATCAGGAGACCCAGCGCGTGGCAGCCGCCCGCGAGCAGCATCAGGAGCTGAGCGTCGAGTGGCGCAGCTGCCGCCAGACGCTGCTGGCTGCCGAGCAGCTTCAGCAAGCGCTGGCGCCGGCCCGTGAGGCCGCAGCCAGTAACCTGGCCGACCACCCGCTGAGCGCCGAGTTGAGCGCCGCCGAGCAACCTGGCGAGTGGCTCGAGAACCAGCGCGAGCAGGCGCTGAGTGAGCGCCAGCAGGCCAGTGAGCGGCTGCAGCGGCTCGACACCATCGAGCGCACCCTCGACCCGCTCGAACGCCAGCGCCAGAGCCTGGCCCTGGAGTTGGGCAAGCGCGAGACACGCCAGGCCCTCGACCGGGCGCGTCTGGAGACACTCGCCGCCTCGCTGCCCGAGCTGGAGCAGGCGCTGACGCGTACGCATCAAACACTCGCCGTGGTGCTGGGCGAGCACGCCTCGGCCCAGGCCTGGCAGACCGCGCTGGAGGAGCAGCGCCAGCAGGCGCAGCAGCAGTGGGAGGCGCAACAGACGCAGTGGCAGACCCTGGAGAACACTCACACGCGGCTGACCCAGCAGATCGCCGATCTGGCCCAGCGCCAGCAGGAGGAGCAGACGACCCACGCCGAGCTCGACCGCGCCTGGCAGGCGTGGCGACGCACCCAGCCCGAGCTCGACGAGGCGCGGCTGGAAAACCTGCTGGGCTACACCGAGGCCGCGCATCGCCAGCTGCGCGAGGCCTGCGAACGGCGCGAGCGCGAGCGCGACGCGGCCCGGGTCGCGGTCGCGGAGCGCCGCCGCGCCCTGCTCGAGCAGCGCCGTCTGCTATTGCCCGAAGTGGCTGACGCCCAGTTGCTCGACGCCGAACACGCGCAAACGTTGAGCGCGCGCCTCGCCACCCAGCGTGAGGACTTGCAGACGCTGGAACGTGAGTGCCAGGACCAGCAGCAACGCCGCGACGACGCCCAGCAGCAGCTCGCCGAGGATGATCGCCGCCGCCGGGTACAGCAGGAGGGGGCGCGCCAGCGCGAGGCGGCGGCGCAGGAGGTGCAGCGCTGGGAGCGGATCAACGGCCTGATCGGCAGTGCCGATGGCAAGCGCTTCCGGCGTATCGCCCAGGCCTATAACCTCGATCATCTGTTGACCCACGCCAACCAGCATCTGCGCGCCCTGACGCCGCGCTACCGTGTGGCGCGCGGCGGCAGCGAACTGGGCATTCTGGTGATCGACGGCGACATGGCCGACGAGCGGCGCTCGGTGCACTCGCTCTCCGGCGGCGAGACCTTCCTGGTCTCGCTGGCGCTGGCGCTGGGGCTGGCCTCGATGGCCTCGCACCAGCTGGCGATCGAGTCGCTGTTCATCGACGAGGGCTTCGGCAGCCTCGACCCGGCGTCGCTGGCCCTGGCGATGGATGCCCTCGATGGCCTGCAGGCCCAGGGCCGCCGGGTCGGCGTGATCTCCCACGTGCAGGAGATGCACGAGCGCATACCGCTGCAGATCCGGGTCGAACCCAAGGGCAACGGGGCCAGCGAGGTGCGCGTGCAGCGCAACTGAGCGCGACGCTGACCGCGTTCGGCGCTCGCGGCCGTCGGGCGCGGCTCACACCTCGATCGCGGCGCGTGCCATGACCTGGGCGGCGGCACCGCGGGCGGCGGTGAAGGTGCTGTCCTCGATCACCTTCACCGGCACACGCTGCGACTGGCGCAGCAGATCGTTCTGGTGGGCATCGAAGTAAGCCAGCGCCGGTGCCACCAGCGGCGCGCCGAGGCGCATCAGCGAGCCGCCGAGAATCAGCATCGAGGGGTTGAGGGTGTGGTGCAGATTGAGCATCAAAAGCCCCAGCGCGCGCCCGGCCCGCGCCAGCGCCGCGCGGACCTCGGGCTCGTCGAGCCGTGCCAGCAGCGACGCGCTCAGGCTGGCATCGGCCGCCACGCCGAGGGATTCGCGCAGCATCCAGCCACTGACCAGGGTTTCGGCACAGCCGTGATTGCCACAGTGGCAGGGCGCCCCTTCCGCCACCAGCACGGTGTGGCCGATCTCCCCCACCAGCCCCTGGTGCCCCCGCGGAATCACCGGGAAGTGCTCGCCGCTGACCACCCCGCAGCCGATACCGCTACCCGCGCTGAGATAGGCGATCGACTCCGGCGGCGAGCCCTCGATGAAGTAGAACTCGCCGAAGGCGGCGGCGTTGGCCTCGTTGTCGAGCAGCCACACCCCCGCCGGCAAGTCGAGCTCGGCGCGTAGCAGCGCCAGGAAGTCGACATCGACCCAGCCCAGGTTGGGGGCAAGCCGCAGGATCGGCGCCTGCGGCGCCACCGGCCCCGGCAGCGCCACCCCGAGCCCCAGACAGGGCCGCGCCGCAATCGCCGGATCGCCGAGCAGCGACTCGATCAGCCGCGCCAGCACCGCCGCGGTCTCTTCCGGCGTGGTGGGCGAGACGTCCAGGCGCTGGCTGGCGAGCCGTTCGCCGAGGAGATTACAGGCCACCACGCGCAGCCCCTTCACCCCCACCTCGGCGCCGAGCATCACATGCTGCTCGCCGTCCAGATAGAGCGAACGCCCCGGGCGCCCGCCGCCGCGCGCGTGCAGCTCGCCCTCGCGCAGCCAGCCGCGCTCGCCGAGCACGTTGACCACACTGCCCACGGTGGCCTTGGTCAGCCCGGTACGCACGGCGATATCGGCACGCGACAGCCCCGGATAGCGGCGTACCGTGCTCAGGATCGTGCTGCGATTGAGGCTCTTCAGGTAGTTGAGGTCGCCGGCGGCATGGGGCGTGAAATGATTGGGCATGGGCAGCTCGGCACGGAAGGCAGTGCTGGGACTATATCAGAGCCACCGACAGCCGCACCCACCGCCAAGCCTGCGGCCTGCCACCCCTGATCCCCTCTTACCACCAATGGCCAATGGCCAGCCTTCGGCCCCCGGCGCATGCTGAGATCCATAATTAGTTAATGCTATTTACTAACCCTTCTCGAACTCGATCCTTTCTGAACAGCGAGCGTGCGATGTCCACAGCGATCTATCCCAGTCTCCAGGGCAAGCGTGTCGTCATTACCGGCGGCGGGTCCGGCATCGGTGAAGGGCTGGTGCGTGCCTTCGCCGCCCAGCGCGCCGAGGTGCACTTCCTCGACATCCTGGACGACGCCGAGGCGCTGGCCGCCGAGCTGGGCGACACGGTGCACTACCACCGCTGCGACCTCACCGAGCCGACGGCACTGGCCGCCACCCTGGAGGCGATCGGCGCGGTGGACGTGCTGGTCAACAACGCCGCCAACGACGACCGTCACCGGCTGGAGGACGTCACCCCCGAGTACTGGGACGAGCGCATGAACGTCAATCTACGCCATCTGGTGCTGGCGGCACGCGCGGTGGCGCCCGCCATGCGCCGCCAGGGCCGGGGGGCGATCGTCAATCTCGGCTCGATCAGCTGGCACCTGGGTCAGCCGGGCATGCTGCTCTACGAGACCGCCAAGGCTGGCATCGAAGGGCTGACCCGAGCGCTGGCGAGCGATCTGGGCAGCGACGGTATTCGTGTCAACTGCGTCATCCCCGGCAACGTCAAGACCCCGCGCCAGTCGCGCTGGTACACCCCCGAGGACGAAGCGCAGATCGTCGCCGAGCAGAAGCTCAAGCTGCGCATCCACCCGGAACACGTGGCGGCGATGGTGCTGTTCCTGGCCTCCGACGATGCCGCCGCCTGCACCGCCCACAATTATTGGGTCGACGCCGGCTGGCTGTGAGCGGCCCGGGCTCGCCCCATGATTCACGCCCGTATCCATACCGAGTGATACGCCTGGACACACGCCAACGGAGCTAGACAATGCCAACATCCAGCGCTTCGCAACATCCTTTCGTGGTCATGCTGATCTGCTGCGTCGCCGCCATCGGCGGCTTTTTGTTCGGATTCGACAGCGGGGTCATCAACGGCACCGTCGACGGCCTGCAGCAGGCGTTCCACTCGGAGAGTGTGGGCACCGGCTTCAACGTCGCCTCGATGCTGCTCGGCTGCGCCGTGGGGGCGTTCTTCGCCGGGCGCCTGGCCGACCGTTTCGGCCGGCGTACGCTGCTGATCGTCGCCGCGGTGCTGTTCCTGATCAGCGCCTGGGGCTCCGGCATCGCCGGGGGGTCGCTGGAGTTCGTCATCTATCGCGTGCTGGGCGGTCTGGCGGTGGGTGCCGCCAGCGTGATGTCGCCGGCCTATATCAGCGAGATCGCGCCCTCGCATCTGCGCGGCCGGCTGGCGACCATTCAGCAGGTGGCGATCATCGGCGGGCTGTTCTTCTCGTTTCTCAACAACTACGCCCTGGCCAATATCGCCGGCGGTTCGACCGCCCCGCTGTGGTTCGGCTTCGAGGCGTGGCGCTGCATGTTCTGGATGGAGCTGGTACCCGCCGGCATCTTCTTCGTGGCCCTGCTGTTCATCCCCGAGAGCCCGCGCTTTCTGGTCAGCGCGGGGCGTGAGGCCAAGGCCGAGCGGGTGCTGCGGCTGGTCTACGATGCCGCCACCACCGAGCGCCGCCTGGGCGAGATCCGCCAGTCGCTCTCCACCCGCCACCAGCCGCGCCTGTCGGACCTGATCAACCCCGCCACTGGCAAGCTGCTCAAGCTGGTGTGGGTGGGCATCGGGCTGGCGGTGTTCCAGCAGTTGGTGGGGATCAACGTGGTGTTCTACTACGGCGCCGTGCTGTGGCAGGCGGTAGGGTTCTCCGAGAATGACGCCCTGATGATCAACGTGATCAGCGGCGCCGTGAGTATCGCCGCCTGTCTGGTCACCATCGGCCTGATCGACCGCATCGGACGCAAGCCGCTGCTGTGGGCCGGCTCACTGGGGATGACGCTGACGCTGGCACTGCTGGTCTACGCCTTCTCCACCGCCGACATGGTCAACGGCAGCCTGGCGCTCTCCAGCGGCAACGGGGTGCTCGCGCTGATCGCCGCCAACGTCTACGTGTTCTGCTTCAACGTCTCCTGGGGCCCGGTGATGTGGGTCATGCTGGGCGAGATGTTCCCCAACCAAGTGCGCGGTTCGGGGCTGGCGATCGCCGGGCTGTTCCAGTGGGTGGCCAACTTCGCCATCACCATGACCTTCCCGATCATGCTCGCCTCGATCGGGCTGACCGGCGCCTACGGCTTCTACGCCCTGTGTGCGCTGATCTCGATCTTCTTCGTGGTGCGCTTCGTGCGCGAGACCAAGGGCCTGGAGCTCGAAGAGATGGTCTACGAGTAACACTCGACAAGCCCGCGCCGTCGCTCAAGACGGCGCGGGCTTGCGAGTTGCTCGGAAGGTGTCAGCCGCCCAGCTTGGCCGCCAGCTCGGCGACGTGCTTGCCCTGGAACCGGGCGATCGCCAGCTCGTTCTCGCTCGGGGTGCGACTGCCGTCGGCCCCCGCCAGGGTCGAAGCGCCATAGGGCGTGCCGCCGGTGATCTCGCTCATGTTGGTGAGCTCCTGGCAGGCGTAAGGCACGCCGACCACCACCATGCCGTGGTGCAGCAGCGTGGTGTGGATCGAGGTCAGCGTGGTCTCCTGACCGCCGTGCTGGGTCGCGGTGGAGACGAAGGCGCTGCCGATCTTGCCCACCAACTTGCCCTGTGCCCACAGGCCGCCGGTCATGTCCCAGAAGTTGCGCATCTGCGAGGCCATGTTGCCGAACCGGGTCGGCGTGCCGACGATGACCGCATCGTAGTCGGCCAGGGCATCAGGGCTTTCGATCAGCGGCGCATCCTGGTCGGTCTTGTAGCCCGACTGTTCGGCCACTTCCTCCGGGACCAGCTCGGACACCCGGCGCACGTCCACCTGGGTGCCGCCGACGCCGCCGGCACCTTCGGCGATCGCCTTGGCCAGCGTCTCGACATGGCCGTAGCTCGAGTAATAAAGCACCAGTACCTTGCTCATTGCACACTCCTTGCAGCGGGGGTAGCGCCGGCCGCGGCCGGCAAGTCGGGACCAATCCCGGTGAACACTGATGCAAGGCTAGTCCGCCTGCGGCGGTGGCGACACTGGCTTTTTTCGTGCGCGCGCGTCGATGCGATCGAATCGTCGGCGGCAACGGCACCTAGCTCAGCTATCGAAGAATACCCCGAGCACGTGGTCGAGGTGCGCCGCCATCGCCGCGCGTGCGGCCTCGGCGTCGCGCGCTTCGATCGCAGCGAGGATACGGCTGTGATCCTGCTGCGAGCGGCGCGGCATGTCGGTGGACATGAACAGCGCCTGCAGCCGCCGGAACATCACCCCGTACTGATGGCCGAGCAGATGCTTGAGCAGCATGGCGTAGGCGGCGTTGCCCGAGGCCTCGGCGATGCGGATATGCATCAGCCGATCGCCGACCATGTTATTACCACCGTGGCGGTTGTCCTCGACGTTGCGCTGATAGGCCGCGCGGATCGCCTCGAGATCGTCGTCGCTGGCGTTGAGCGCCGCCAGTGCCGCGGTCTCCGGCTCGATGAAGCGGCGCGCCTCGAGCAGCGCGAAGGGCGGAATCTCCTGATCCAGATCGAGCTCGATCTCGCTTTCGAATTCGGGGTCGATCGCCCACGGCTCCTGGCGGCTGGCGATATGCATTACCGGTGCTTCGACCGGCGCCGCGCGCTCCAGCACCAGCACGCCGTGGCCGACGCGGACCTCGACCTGCCCCACCACTTCCAGCGCGATCAACGCCTCGCGCACCGAGGCGCGGCTGACCCCGAGCTGCTGGGCCAGATCGCGCTCCGGCGGCAGCAGCGAGCCCGGCGGGAACTCGCCCTGGCGGATCAGCGCCAGCAGCTGATCGGCGATCTGGCGATAGAGCCGCTGGGCGCGAATGGTCTGAATCGGCATCCCTGGATCTCCTTTGCATGACGGCTTCCGGGTCGCCGGCAGTACAGCTTAGACATAAGTCGCAGACTGCCACGCAATACCGGGCGCTGGCGCTGCCTATTAGACGTTTGGCGGTTTGCGGTCGCCTCGCGCTTAGGATAATACTCGGCCCAATGGTCAGGCCTTTAGACATTAGAAGCGAAAACCCACCTCTCGACAACGCCCCCAGGAGCCACGCCATGCGCCTTGCCCACAAGACCGCTCTGATCACCGCCGCCGGCCAGGGCATCGGCCGCGCCACCGTCGAGCGCTTTCTGGCCGAGGGCGCGCGGGTGATCGCCACCGATATCGATGCGGCCAAGCTCGACGGGCTCGAGGCCGCCGAGTGCCATGCGCTGGACGTCACCGATGCCGACGCGGTGAGCCGCCTGATCGGCTCTCTGGGCGCGCTGGACATCGTCTTCAACTGCGCGGGTACGGTGCCTGCAGGCTCGATTCTCGAGTGCGACGACGCCCAGTGGGCACAGGCCCAGCGGCTCAACGTCGACTCGATGTTCTACACCTTGCGCGCCGCCCTGCCGGCGATGCTGGACAACGGCGGCGGCAGCATCATCAACATGGCATCGCTCGCTTCCAGCACCAAGGGCGTGGTCAACCGCTTCGCCTACGGCACCACCAAAGCCGCGGTGATCGGGCTGACCAAGTCGATCGCCGCCGACTTCATGACCCGCGGCATCCGCTGCAACGCCATCTGCCCCGGTACCGTGGACTCCCCCTCGCTACGCGAACGGGTCGCCGAGCAGGCGCGCCAGCAGGGGCGCAGCGCCGAGGAGGTGTTCGCCGAGTTCGTCGCGCGCCAGCCCATGGGCCGGTTGGGCCGGGTGGAGGAGATCGCCGCGCTGGCGACCTGGCTGGCCAGTGACGAAGCCGGTTTCATTACCGGGACGGTGCAAATGATCGATGGCGGCTGGTCCAACTAGGGAGACACAGGATAAATGGCTGCGCAGGTGAATCGCGGCGTTACGCGGTGCGCGGAATCCTCACCTATACCCCATAGGCTCCGGTTCCTGTGCTCCGGGCGCCTTGCGCTTCACTCTGCTCGCCTGTTTATCCAGCGCCTCCTGGGTCCTGAAAAAGCTTCCGTCTCAACGTCACTCGATCACTTCGTACCCAAATTCAACCAACGCTTTCCTCAAAGGAGTCTTCATGAAACTGCTACGCCACGGCCCCAAGGGTCAGGAAAAACCGGGAATCGTCGACGCCGACGGTCGCGTGCGCGATCTCTCCGGCGAGATCGATGACATCGCCGGCGAGGTGCTCAGCGCCGCCGGCCTGGCCAAGCTCGCGGCACTCGACCTGAGCCGCCTGCCCGAGGTCGCCGCCGACACCCGCCTGGGCCCCTGCGTCGGCCGCGTGGGCAAGTTCATCTGCATCGGCCTCAACTACTCCGACCACGCCGCCGAGACCGGTGCCGAGGTGCCCGCCGAGCCGGTGGTGTTCAACAAGTGGACCAGCGCCATCTGCGGCCCCAACGACGACGTCGAGATCCCCCGCGACTCGACCAAGACCGACTGGGAGGTCGAGCTCGGCGTGGTGATCGGCACCGGCGGGCGCTACATCGAAGAAGCCGACGCCATGGATCATGTCGCCGGCTTCTGCGTGATCAACGACGTCTCCGAGCGCGAGTTCCAGCTCGAGCGCAGCGGCACCTGGGACAAGGGCAAGGGCTGCGACACCTTCGGCCCGCTCGGCCCCTGGCTGGTGACCCGCGAAGAGATCGCCGACCCCCACGATCTGAATCTGTGGCTGGAGGTCGACGGCCAGCGCTACCAGGACGGCTCGACCCGCACCATGGTGTTCCAGATCCCGCATCTGGTCGCCTATCTGAGCCGCTTCATGAGCCTGCAACCGGGCGACGTGATCTCCACCGGCACGCCCCCGGGCGTGGGCATGGGTCAGAACCCGAAGGTATTCCTCAAGCCGGGCCAGACCATGCGTCTGGGCATCGAGGGGCTGGGCGAACAGCGCCAGCGCTGTATCGAGAGCTGAGCGCCCAGCGACGCCGCGCCGCCTTCCTGAGTCTGGAAGGCGGCCTGTGCACCAATTGGCCTGACCTTTAGGCCGATATATCTCATTCGCCAGGAGAATCTACATGCAAGTCGTGGTCTGTTCACGCCCCGGCGAGATGGCGCTGGTCGAGCGCCCGACGCCCCCGCTGGCGCCAGGCGAGGCGCGGGTCGCCATTCGCCGTATCGGTATCTGCGGCACCGATATCCACGCCTTCGGCGGCAATCAGCCCTACTTCGAGTACCCCCGCGTACTCGGCCACGAGCTGGCCGGCGAGGTGGTCGCGGTGGCCGAAGATGTCGACCCGGCGTTGGTCGGCCACGCGGTCTACGTCATTCCCTATCTGCACTGCGGCGAGTGCCGCGCCTGCCGCCAGGGCCGTACCAACTGCTGCCAGGCGCTTCAGGTGATCGGCGTGCATCGCGACGGCGGCATGGCGCAGACGCTCAACGTACCCGCCAGCCATCTGGTGGCGGTGCCCACACTCTCGGCCGAGGCGCTGGCACTGGTCGAGTGCCAGGCCATTGGCGCCCACGCGGTGCGCCGCGCCCAGGTCGCCGCCGACGAGCTGGTGGTGGTGGTCGGCGCCGGGCCGATCGGTATCGGTGTGCTGCAGGTGGCCAAGAGCTGCGGCGCGCGGGTGGCGATGATCGATACCAACCGCGACCGCCTGGCGCTGTGCCGCGACGCGCTGGGCGCCGATGCGACCTGGCACGCCGACGACGACGTGGTGGCCAGGATCGAGGCGCTCAACGATGGCGCCCTGGCCGATGTGGTGTTCGACGCCACCGGCAACCCGGCGGCGATGAATCGTGGCTTCGACTTCGCCGGCCACGGCGGACGCTATGTGCTGGTCAGCGTGGTCAAGGCCGAGATCCGCTTCAGCGACCCGGACTTCCACAAGAAGGAGCTGACCCTGCTCGGCAGCCGCAACGCCACGCGGGAGGATTTCGAGCACGTGACCCAGCTGATGGCCGAAGGCCGGCTACAGACCGCCCCGCTGATCACCCACCGTGCGACGCTGACCGCGCTGCCCGAGCGGATGCCGGTCTGGTGCGCCCCCGGCAGCGGGGTGCTCAAGGCAATGGTGACGCTGGACGACGCAGAGGCCGAAGCATGAGCAAGACGACCATCGCCAGCGACGCCCCGGCGCGTCAGAGCCTGCGCATCCACCCCGGCGACAACGTCGCGGTGGCGCTGACCGACCTGCCCGCCGGGCGCGAGGTGAGGGTGGGAGAGACGCGCCTCACCCTGGCCGATACCGTGCGAGCCAAGCACAAGTTCGCGCTCACCGACCTCGCCTCTGGTGATCTCGTCACCATGTACGGCGTCACCGTGGGGCGCGCCACCCGGCCGATCCCCCGCGGTGGCGCGATCACCACCGATAACCTGGCCCACGCCACCGCCAGCGGCGACGCCCGCCCCGGCTCGCGGGACTGGACGCCGCCGGATGTCTCGCGCTTCGCCCAGGCCACCTTCGACGGCTTCCACCGTGCCGACGGCAGTGTGGGTACCGCTAACGTCTGGCTGGTGATCCCGCTGGTGTTCTGCGAGAACCGCAACGTCGAGGTGCTGCGTCAGTGCGTCGCCGAGGCCCTGGGCGACGACCCCTACCGTGACTACAAGCGCCTGGCCCGGAGCCTGCTCGAGGGCACCGAGATACCGCCGGTGGGCAGCGAACAGAGCGCCACACCGCGGCGCTTCCCCAATGTCGACGGCGTGCGCTTTCTCACCCACAGCCTCGGCTGCGGCGGCACCGACGACGACGCCGAAGCGCTGTGCCAGCTGCTCGCCGGCTACGTCTGCCATCCCAACGTGGCCGGAGCGACGGTGCTCAGTCTGGGCTGCCAGAAGGCGCAGATTCGCATGCTCAAGGCGGCGGTCGCCGCCCGCGACCCGCAGGGGACGAAGCGCGTCGACTACTTCGACCAGCAGGCCTCGCCCAGCGAGGAGCGTCTGATCCGCGACACCCTGACCTCGATCTTCGACGGCCTCGCCAGCGCCGACCGCGTGAAGCGCCAGCCCGCCCCCCTCGACAAGCTGGTGCTGGGGCTGGAGTGCGGCGGCTCCGACGGCTTCTCCGGGCTCTCCGCCAATCCGCTGGTGGGTGCGGTGGTCGACCGCCTGGTGGCACTGGGCGGCAGCGGCATGCTCAGCGAGTTCCCCGAACTGTGCGGGGTCGAGCACGAGCTCACCGCGCGCTGCACGAGCGAAGCCGTGGCGGCACGCTTCGCCGAGCTGATGAGCGCCTACCAGCGTCACGCCGCGGCGGTGGGCGCCGACTTCTCGATGAATCCCTCGCCGGGCAATATCCGCGACGGCCTGATCACCGACGCGATGAAGTCCGCCGGCGCGGCCAAGAAAGGCGGCGACGCGCCGGTGGTCGATGTACTCGACTACACCGAGCTCCACCGCCGCCCGGGTCTGAGCCTGCTGTGCACGCCGGGCAACGACGTCGAGTCGACCACCGCCCTGGCCGCCTCCGGGGCCAATCTGATCCTCTTCACCACCGGGCTCGGCACGCCCACTGGCAACCCGGTGGCACCGGTGCTCAAGATCGCCAGCAACAGCGCGCTGGCGCAGCGCATGCAGGACATCATCGATTTCGACGCCGGCCCTATCGTGAGCGGCGAGCGCACCATCGACGAACTCGCCGAGGCGCTGTTGACGCTGTGTCTGGAGGTCGCCTCCGGGCGCCATGTCACCCGGGCCCAGCGCCTCTCCCAGCACGACTTCATTCCCTGGAAGCGCGGGGTGTCACTATGAGCCATAGCGCCATGCGTTCCCCCACGGAGGCTCTCGACAGCGATGCCAGCATCGTTCAGTTCGGCACCGGACGCTTTCTGCTCGCCCACGTCGACGCCCTGGTCTCGGAGTCGCTGGCCAGCGGAGCCAGCTCGCGCCGCCTGCTGGTGGTGCAGTCCTCGCCGCGCGAAGAGGGCAAGCGCAAGGCGCGCCTGCTCGCCGCCCAGCAGCGCTATCCGCTGCGCATCCGCGGCCGCCGCGACGGCGTGGAGATCGACCGCGAGCAGACCGTCGACAGCATCGACGCCTGCGTCATCGCCGCCGAGCGGTGGCAGGCACTGACCCGGCATGTCGTCGAGCACGCCGAGATCATCGTCTCCAACACCGCCGACGACGGTTTCGAGGTCGGCGCCGATTCGAGCCTGAATCCGCTGCCGACGAGCTATCCCGGCAAGCTGACCCAACTGCTGCGGGCCCGCTTCGATGCTGGCCGCGACGGGCTGACGCTCTTGCCCTGCGAGCTGATCGAGCACAACGCCCAGGAGCTGCTGGCCCGGGTGATCCGGCTGGCGCGACACGACGGTCACCCCGAGGCCTTCATCGACTGGCTCCAGACCCGCTGCGTATGGGCCGACACCCTGGTCGACCGCATTGTCTCGGCGCCACTGGAGCCGCTGGGGGCGATCGCCGAACCCTATGCGCTGTGGGCCATCGCCCGCCGCCCGGGGCTGACGCTGCCCTGCGTGCATGCCGACGTCGAGGTCGTCGACGACCTGCGCCCGGCGATGCTGCGCAAGCTGCACATTCTCAACCTCGCCCACAGCGTGCTGGTCCACCACTGGCAGCGGCTGGGTCAGCCGGTGGCGACGGTGCGCGAGGCGATGCAGCGCGACGAACTGAGCGAGCCGCTGCGCGCGCTGCTCGACGACGAGGTGCTGCCGACGCTGGCCGCCGAGCTGCCGCTCGACGAGCTCGAACGCTACCGCGACGTCACCCTGGAGCGCTTCGCCAACCCCTTCCTCGACCACCGCCTGGCGGACATCGCCCAGCACCATGCGACCAAGCTGGAGCGCCGCGTGCGTCCGGTGGTGGAACGCGCTGAGCGCCAAGGGCGTCAGGTGCCGGGGCTCATCGACGCACTCGGCGGGGCGAGCTAGCGCCTATCACCTAGCACCTGGCGCCTGGCGGCTCTGACGCCGTCCGTGCACGAAAGAGCACGCCCGAACGATCTCGCACGAACGATCACGAACGATCACGACAAGATCCACAACGAACAGCTCAACGACACAAGGAAACACCCATGACAATGCAGCGCTGGCTCCGTTTCACCGCCTCCCTCTCCCTCGCCGGTCTGAGCGCCCTGGCGCTCACCGGGCCGGCCCAGGCCGCCACCGAGATCCGTGTCGCCTACGGCAACCAGCCGGGCGAGCCGGTCGACGTGGCGGTCAAGGCATGGGCCAAGGAGGTCGAGAAGGCAAGCCATGGCGAGTTGACGCTGAAGGCGTTTCCCGCCAGCCAGCTCGGCGGCGAAACCGAAGTGATGGAGCAGGCACGCTTCGGCTCGCCGCTGATCACGATCACCGCCTACTCCAACTTCATGAGCTCGGTGCCCGATCTTTCGGTGCTGGACGCGCCCTATCTGGCCAAGGACTTCGACAGCAAGCTCAAGGTGTTCGACTCAGCCTGGTTCGCCGAGCAGGAGAAGAAGGTCGAGGGCGCCGGCTATCACATCGTGATCCCCAACACCGTCTACGGCGTGCGCCAGCTGCTCTCCCGCGACCCGGTGGCGACCCCGGCGGATCTCTCGGGGGTCAAGATCCGAGTCCAGAACTCGCCGATGTACGTCGCCGCGATCAAGGCGATGGGCGCTGTGCCCACGCCGATGTCGCTGGGCGATGTCTATCCGGCGCTGGCCCAGGGCCTGGTGGATGGCGTCGAGAACCCGCTGCCGGTGCTCTATGGCGGCAAGTTCTATGAAGTGGTCAAGAACCTCAACCTCACCTCGCACATGCACACCGTCGCCCCCTTCGTCACCGGCGAGGCGTTCTGGCAGCAGCTGAGCCCGGAGGACCAGAAGATCCTCACCGAGACCGGTCAGGCGATGGCCGCCAACCTGCGCACCCTGGTCGAGAAAGAGACCGACAAGTCGCTTCAGCAGCTCAAGGATGCCGGCGTCCAGGTCAACGAGGTGGATATCGCCCCCTTCCGCGAGCGCGCCCAGGAGGAGATTCCCAAGGCGTTCCCGCAGTGGAGTGAGGGGCTTTATCAGAAGGTCAGCAACATCATCAACGACTAGTATCGATGCCTGCGCGAGCGAATCGCGGCGTTGCGCGGGGCTCGAAGCTCTCGCCTAACACCCCGATCGCGTCGACACCCTGGCATGACAGCGCTCCCGCTCGACATCGCGCGGGAGCGCCATGGAGTTGAACATGCAAACGCTTTTCAAGGCGCTCGACCGCCTGATGCGGCTCGATGAGGTCATCGCCAGCCTGGCGCTGTTCGGGCTGTTCGTGGTCGCCATCGCCAACGTCTTCATGCGCTATCTGTTCTCGTCTCCGCTGGCGTGGAGCGAGGAGATCCTGCAGCTCTTGATGGTGTGGGCGACCTTTCTCGGCGCCAGCGCGCTGGTGAGACGCAACGAGCACGTGCTGATCGGCCTGCTGGGGGACAAGCTGCCACCCCGCCTGCGCCGCTGGAATACCCGACTCTTCAATGTCGGCATCGTCATGCTGTGTGCCCTGGCGATGCTCTACTGGGGGCTGGAACTGCTGCCCTTCTCGCGTTTCCGCAGCACGCCGATGCTGCAGATCCCCTACACCTGGATCCATGTCGCCATCCCCATCAGCGCCGCCATGATGCTCTACCACGGGCTGGTGCGGCTGATCACCGATGACCGTGGCGTGGCGTCAGCGGACGCGACCGCCGACGTCTTGAACACCGACGTCTTGCACATCAAGGAGTGATATCGATGGCCGTTGGCATCGCGCTCGTCGCGCTCTTCGTCCTGTTCTGCCTGGGCACGCCGGTAGCCTTCGCGCTGTTCGCGTCGAGCCTGACCTACTTCCTGATCGGCGCCGACCAGCCGATGGTGACACTGATCCAGCGCCTGGCCGGCGGGCTGGAGTCGATCTCGCTGCTGGCGATTCCGTTCTTCATCATGGCCGGGGTGTTCATGAACCACTCCGGCATCACCGAGCGACTGCTCAAGCTGGCCGAGCTGATGACCCGCCGCCTGCACGGCGGGCTGGCCCAGGCCAACGTGCTGCTGAGCACCTTCATGGGCGGGCTCTCCGGTTCCAACATCGCCGATGCGGCGATGAACGCCAAGCTGCTGGTCCCCAGCATGACCCAGGCCGGCTACCCCAAGGCGTTCTCGAGCGCGGTCACCGCGTCGTCTTCGCTGATCACCTCGACCATTCCGCCGGGTATCGCGCTGATCGTCTATGGCTACGTCAACAACGTCTCGATCGGGCGGCTGTTCCTCGCCGGCGTCGTCCCCGGGGTGCTGATGGCGGTCGCCATGATGGTGCTGGTCTCGATCCAGTGCCGGCGTCTCGGCTACCAGAAGCCGCGCCGCGAACGCGTATCGCGTCACGAGTGGATCAGCGTGACCCGCGCCGGGATCATCGCCCTGCTGCTGCCGGTGGTGGTGATCGGCGGTATCCGGATCGGCGTGTTCACGCCCACCGAGGCGGGCGCCATGGCGGTGCTCTACGCGCTGATCGTGGGGCTGTTCGTCTACCGTCAGATGGGTCTGGGTAGCGTCGCCGTGGCCACCCGCGAATCGCTGATGGCCGCGGTCAACGTGCTCTTCATCATCGCCGTGGCGTCGGGCTTCGCCCGCGTGCTCACCTGGGAGCAGATTCCGCAGCAGATCGCGCTGATGCTCTCTTCGGGGGTCGGCAGCGCGATCGCCTTCCTGCTGATCGCCAACCTGCTGCTGCTGATCCTGGGCATGTTCCTTGAGGGCAACGCCATCCTGATCGTACTGTCGCCGCTGCTGGCGCCGGTCGCCGCCCAGTTCGGCATCGACCCGGTGCACTTCGGCATCGTCTTCATCCTCAACGCCTCGATCGGCACGATCACGCCACCGCTGGGGACGGTGATGTTCACCACCTGCTCGATCACCGGCGTCTCGATCGGCGCCTTCATCCGCGCGATCCTGCCCTACTGGCTGCTGCTGGTGGCGCTGCTGCTGGTGGTCACCTTCGTCCCCGCGATCTCGCTGACGCTACCCAACTGGGTGTTCTAGCTAGGTTTGTGCCCGGCGGGCCCGGGCCAATGCCCCGATATCCTCCGGCCCGGTGCGACAGCAGCCGCCGATGGCGCTGGCACCGGCGGCCAGCCAACGCGGCAGGCCCTCGGCGAGATCCCGCGGCGCCGGCGCGTGGGCGCAGCCGGCGTGCCAGGTCTTGGTCACCGGGTCGTAGTGCTCGCCGGAGTTGGGATAGACGATGATCGGCAACTCGGTGACGCCGCGCAGACGCGTGACCAGGCTCTCGATATGAGCCAGCGCCGTGCAGTTGATGCCGATGGCGGCCACCCCGGGTAACGCGTCCAGGGCCTCACCGCAGCGCTCGATCGGCGTGCCGTCACTGATATGCCCCTCATCGCGGGCGGAGAAGGTGAACCAGGCCGGCACCGTGGAAAGGTCGGGCAGCAGCCCGGCCACCGCCAGGGCCTCTTCCAGCGAGGGCAGGGTTTCCACCGCCAGCAGATCGGGGCCTGCCTCGAGCAGCGTGCGCAGCCGTGGACGATGGAACTCGGCCAGCGCCTCGCGCCCGATGGTATAGTCGCCGCGATACTCGCTGCCATCGGCGAGAAAGGCGCCGTAGGGCCCGACCGAAGCCGCCACCAGCGGGTAGGGGCGCGAGGCGTCGGCGTGCGCCGCCCAGCAGGCGTCGCGCGCCTCCTTTGCCAGCGTCACCGCGCGCTGGATCAGGGCGTCGGCCTCGGCGGCCTCGATCCCGGCACGCATGAACCCCTCCCGCGTGGCCTGATAGCTGGCAGTGATGGCGACATCGGCCCCCGCCTCGAAGTAGGTCCGGTGCACGTCACGGATACGTTCGGGCGCCTCGCGCAGCACCCGAGCCGACCACAGCGCATCGTTGAGATCGCAGCCCAGCCGCTCGAGCTCGGTGGCCAGCGCGCCGTCGACGATCATGAAACCGGCCTGGGCGGCGATCGCCGCGATCGGATTGGCGTCGGTCTGGGTAGCGCTCGGATTGGCAGCACTCATGAGGTGGGCTCCTCGGTGACATCAGCGTAGCGGCGGTGCGAATCGCCCGCCGGATCGGCCTGGGTGGCGGGCTGGCGCGGGCGGGTCAGGTAGTAGCAGGCGTAGCAGAGCGCCACGAAAGGCACCCCGAAGTAGAGCGCGATACGCTGCTGGGGGTCGAAGGCGATGCCCACGCAGGCGAACAGGCAGAAACCGAAGGCGGCCAGCGGCACCCACGGATAGCCCGGCGTGCGGTAGACCAGATCGCGCGGGTCATTGCCGGCGCGCACGTAGACCCGGCGGAAGCGCCACTGGCTGGCGGCGATCGCCATCCACACCAGCACCACCGCCAGCCCCGAGATCGAGACCAATGCCAGGTAGACCAAATCCGGCGCATAGACGCTGGAGAAGAGCGCGCCGAAGCCGCCGAGCATGCTCAAAATCACCGCGTTGAGCGGAATGCCCCGGCGGTTGAGCCGACCCAGCGCGCGCGGCAGCGTGCCCTGGCGCGACAGCGTCCAGAGCATGCGCGACGACGCGTAGAGCCCCGAGTTGGCTGCCGAGATCAGCGCGGTGATGATCACCAGATTGATCACGTCCGCCGCCCCGGGCACCCCGATACGGTCGAAGACCGCCACGAACGGACTCTCCACCAGCCCGGCCTGCTCCCGCGGCAGCAGCGCCGCGATCACCACGATGGTGCCGACGAAGAACAGGATCAGCCGCCACAGGGTGGCGCGAATGGCGCGCGGCACGTTGGTCGCCGGATCGACGGTCTCACCGGCGGCGATACCGATCAACTCGGTGCCGGAGAAGGCGAACATCACCGCCAGCAGCGTGGTTCCGATGGCCAGATAGCCGGTGGGAAAGGCCCCCTCGGCCCACAAGTTGGAGAGCCCCGGCGCCGGTGCCCCGGCCGGCGCGTCGGCCAGCGGCACGAAGCCGAGCACCGCCGCGGCGCCCAGCACCACGAAGATCACCACGGTGGCGACCTTGATCAGCGACAGCCAGAACTCGGTCTCGGCGAACAGCCGCGTGGTGAAGGCGTTGGTGGCGAAGACGATGGCGGCGAAGATCGCGCTCCAGTACCAGCCCGGCACCTCGGGGAACCAGCGCCCCATGAACACCGCCGCCGCGGTGAACTCGGAACCCAGCGCCACGGTCCAGGTGAGCCAGTAGAGCCAGGCCACGGTGTAGCCCGTGCCGGGGCCGATATAGCGCGTGGCGTGGGCGCTGAAAGCCCCCGCCTCGGGCATGTGCACGGCGAGTTCGCCGAGACACATCATCACCAGCCAGGCGACCAGACCGCCGATGAGATAGGCCACAATGGCGCCCAGCGGGCCGGCCTGATTGACGGTGTAGCCCGAACTCAGAAAGAGTCCGGTGCCGATGACCCCGCCCAGCGACAGCATCACCAGGTGGCGGCTCTGCATGCTGCGCTTGAACGGGGTCTCTTGGCTCTCTTGCATAGCGAATGTCCGGTTGAAAATCGGGGTGAAGACGACAGGCGCGCCATGTTACCCAATCCATCCCGCTTGCGGGTAACCGTGATCCGGGGCCGAAAGATCGATTTGGAACAAGCTGATAGCGGCCGGCCCGGCACACCGGGCATCGCCACCCGCGGCCCGCGGCGGTTAAGATGAGCGCTATCGGTCCTCGCCGCGCGAGCCCCCCAACCTGGATGCCGAACCATGCCCGAGGTGAAAGCCGCCCGCCGCTCCCCGCCCGCACCGCGCCCCAGCGTCGCCGAAGCGCTGGCCGAGGAGATATTCACCGGCCGCTACCAGCCCGGCGAGTTCGTGCCCAAGGAGATCGATCTCTGCGAGCGCTTCGCGCTCAACCGCTCGGCGGTGCGCAGCGATCTGCGCCAGCTGGTGGATGCCGGCATCATCGAGCGCATCTCCGGCTACGGCTCCCGCGTTCGCCCTTACTCCGAATGGAATATTCTCGACCCTCAGGTCACCGCCTGGATGACCCGCTTCGCCACCCCCAACCCCGGCATCCAGCGCGAGATCCTCGCCTTCCGCTTCGACGTCGAGCCCTACGTGGCAATGACCGCGGCCAAGCGTGCCACCGCCCGCGACCTGGTGGCGATCGAGGAGGCCTTCGACGGCATGGGCCAGCATCTGCGCCAGCCCAGCGATGAGGGCCAGCGCGCGCGGCTGCACAGCGACTGTGACGTGGCCTTCCACGTCGCCATCTTCAAGGCCACTCACAACATCGTCTGGACCCAGCTCTCGCACATCCTGCGCCCGTCGATCCATCTCTTGGTGGAGACCTCCAACGTCAGTGCCAGCGACCCCGAGGAGAGCCTGGAGCGTCACCGGGTGCTGATGGAGAGCATCCGTACCCGGCGCCCTGCCGAGGCTTTTCAGGCCTCGCTGGCGGTGCTCCAGGGCACCGCCAGCGCGCTGGGGCTGGCGCTGCCGGAGACGCTGCTGGGGGAGAGGCCGCCGCCCGGCGACTGAGAGAGTATCGGCAAAAAAAGCGCCCGAGCGGTGAGCTCGGGCGCAGTCGACAGGCGAGACGCGGCCTGTAGAGAAGTCGCTCTGGAGAGGCGCGGCGCTGAAAGAGACAAGCGTCCGGCGTCGCGCTCAGAGGGTGGTTAAAAATTCGCCGAGCGCAGGCATTTTGTAAACACCCGCTCAGCCCCCTCTCAGTGGTTGTCGCGCGGCAAGTCCCAGGCAATGGCGCGGTACTTGGTGGCCGGTGCCAGCGTCATGCCGCGGTCCAGCGGCTCGACCATGCCGCGCTGGATCTCCTGCCACGGCGTCTGGTGATCGCGGTAGGGGTAGCCGCCGCGCGCCTCCAGGCTTGCTCGCCGCCGCGCCAGCTCGGCGTCGTCGACCAGCAGATTGGCCTCGCCGCGACGCAGATCGATACGCACCCGGTCGCCGCTCTCGAGCAGCGCCAGCCCGCCGCCCACCGCCGCTTCCGGCGAGGCGTTGAGAATCGAGGGTGAGCCCGAGGTGCCCGACTGGCGTCCGTCGCCCAGGCACGGCAGCGACTCGATCCCGCGCGCCAGCAGCGCTTCCGGCGGCTGCATGTTGACCACCTCGGCGCCCCCGGGGTGCCCCACCGGGCCGGCACCGCGCATCACCAGAATGGTCTTCTCGTCGATCCCCAGCGTCGGGTCGTCGATCCGCGCGTGGTAGTCCTCGGAACCATCGAATACCGCCACCCGCCCTTCGAAAGCGTCGGGATCGTCGGGATCGGAGAGGAAGCGCCGCCGGAAGTCGTCGGAGATCACGCTGGTCTTCATCAGCGCCGAGTCGAACAGATTGCCCTTGAGGTTGATGAAACCGGCCGCCGCCACCAGCGGGTCGGCGTAGCGGCGGATCACGTCGCTATCCTGGGTCTCGCGCCCCTGGCAGTTGTCGGCGAGGGTGTGGCCATTCACCGTCAGCACCTCGCCGTGAACGCGCCCCGCCCCCAGCAGCTCGTGGATCACCGCCGGCACGCCGCCAGCGCGGAAGAACTCCTCGCCCAGATAGGCGCCCGCCGGCATCACGTTGGCCAGCAGCGGCACGTCATGGCCGAGCCGCTGCCAGTCGTCGTTGGCCAGCTCGATACCGGCGTGGCGGGCGATGGCGTTGATATGGATCGGCGCGTTGCTCGACCCGCCCAGCGCCGAGCACACCACGATGGCGTTCTCGAACGCCTCGCGGGTCAGGATACGGCTGGGGCGCAGGTCCTCCCACACCATCTCGACGATGCGCGCACCGGTGGCGTAGGCCACCATGGGGCGCTCCTTGTAGGGCGCCGGGATCATTGCCGAGCCTGGCAGGCTCATCCCCAGCGCCTCGGCCATGGAGTTCATGGTCGAGGCGGTGCCCATGGTGTTGCAGTGCCCCACCGAGGGCGCCGAGTCGGCGATCCGGGCGAGGAAGGTGGGATAGTCGATCTCGCCGGTGGTGAGGCGCTTGCGCAGCTCCCACACGATGGTGCCGGAGCCGACCCGCTCGGCGCCGCGCCAGCCGTTGAGCATCGGCCCGCCGGAGAGCACGATCGCCGGTAGATCGGCGGTGGCCGCGGCCATCAGGCAGGCCGGCGTGGTCTTGTCGCAGCCGGTGGTGAGTACCACACCATCCAGCGGATAGCCGTGCAGCACCTCGACCAGACCGAGATAGGCGAGATTACGGTCCAGCGCCGCGGTGGGCCGGCGCACGTTCTCGTGGATCGGGTGCAGCGGGAACTCGAACGGCACCCCGCCGGCGGCGCGAATCCCCGCCTTGGTGCGCTCGACCAGCTCGAGATGATGACGGTTGCACGGCGTCAGGTCGGAGCCGGACTGGGCGATACCGATGATCGGCTTGCCCGCGGCCAGCTCCTCCAGGGTGATGCCGTAGTTCATGTAGCGCTCGAGACACAGCGCCGTGGTACCGGCGTGGTCAGGGTTGTCGAACCACCAGCGCGAGCGCAGTGACTCGCGACGGCGCGCGGGGGAATCAGACATCGAAAGGCTCCAGAGAGGCGCCACGCGCCGCGCGGCACCGACGTGCCAGGGACCCCGGACGGCGCCGGGAGAGACGACGTGACATCAGGCGGTTCATAGCGGCTTGGCCGCCGCATAGCCCAGGTCCGTATCGGACTCCAGGGTGTTGCGTAGCGGGCGGCCCAGGGCCGGCAGCTCGATCTCGTAGCGGTCGCCCGGTTCGACCGTCACCTGGTCGGCGAAGCTCAGCGTCGCGGTGCCGAAGAAGTGCACGTGGACATCGCCCGGGCGGCGGAAGTTACGGTACTTGAAATGGTGGTGCTCCAGATTGGCCAGGCTATGCGCCATGTTGGCCTCGCCGGTCAAAAACGGCTTTTCCCACAGGGTCTTGCCATCGCGCACGATGCGGCTGGTGCCCTCGAGGTGCGCGGGCAGCTCGCCCACCAGCAGCTCCGGGCCGTAGCTGCAGGCGCGCAGCTTGGAGTGGGCCAGCCACAGGTAGTTGAAGCGCTCGGTGACATGATCGGAGAACTCGTTGCCGACGGCGTAGCCGACCCGCCACGGGGTGCCGTCGTCGCCGATCACGTAGAGCCCGGCCAGTTCCGGCTCCTCGCCGGCATCCTGGGCGAAGCTCGGCGAGCGTAACGCCGCCTCGGGCGCCACCACACAGTCGCCGTCGCCCTTGTAGAACCACTCCGGCTGCGGCCCTACCTCGCCGGCGCCCGGTTTGCCCGCCTCCACGCCCATGCGGAACATGCGCATGGAGTCGGTCAAGGTGCTCTCGTCGACCTGAGTCGCGGCGTGCATGGCCGAACGCGTGTCGGCACTGCCGAGGTGAGTCAGCCCGGTGCCGGTGACCAGCCAGTGGGCAGGGTCCGGGTGGGTCAGCGGCGGCAGCAGCTGGCCGTTGTCGACCAGCGCGGCGTAATCGAGCCGGGTGTCGGTCAGCGCCGCCTCGACCATCTCGCTCAGCGGGCGCCCCGCGGCGATCGCCTGGCGCGCCAGACCGTAGACCCCCGCCTCCGCGGCCACCACCTGCACGCTCTGGGCGTCGACCACCAGGCCCACCGTCAATCGCCCCTCGTGGCGACATTGAATCAGGCGCATTGTCTTTGCTCTCCTCGGCATTGATTGGGCTCACACTCACGAGCGGTTTCGGGCTCGCTGGACAATCGAGCGGGTTCGGGCGCGGCGGATAGACACCGATGCAGGATATGTTGAACATACTAGCAATAAGTACAACATAGACTTTCGGCGCAAATACCCCACCCGCGAATCACGCTAGGCTGGACAGCTCACTCGGCGAGCGCTGCTGGCCCGATTCATTGACCGCCATGGTGACAGCTTCCGGCCCCAGCGGCAGGTGCACTCGACCAATGTCTAGCTAACACGGATATTGCACTCAATGTTCATTCACCCTAGCTTCGAAGGCGAAAAGCGCGCCATCTGATGCGCCCGAATTCAGCGCCATTCGCACGACCTCAGCTGCCCGGCAGCGGCGTCGATCGATAGCGGCGTAAGTGGCGTATTCAGCGACATGCTTTTCATGTGTTCGCGATCCACTGTCCGGAAAGCGGACACCATGACCACCGCTGCTCTGAGCAAGACCCACGACAACCAACAATCACTACAGAGTCACTCTGGAGACACCGCCATGATCTCGACGACCGCGAAACGCTTCTGCCTCGGCCTGCTCGGTGCCGCCCTGGTCCTGCCCCTGCCGGCGCTGGCCGACTATCCCGAAAAGCCGATTACCCTGATCGTGCCGTGGGCGGCGGGGGGCGGCACCGATGCCACTGCGCGCACCATCGCCACGGCGCTGGAGAAGGAGCTCGGCCAGACCGTCAACGTGGTCAACCGCACCGGCGGCAGCGGCGTTGTAGGACACACCGCCATCGCCATGGCCAGGCCCGACGGCTACACCCTCGGCCTGGTCACCGGCGAGATCAACATGATGCACTGGCAGGGCCTGACCCAGCTCACCTACGCCGACTACACCCCGATCGCCCAGATCAACTACGACTACGCCGGCATCCAGGTCGCCGCCGACGGCCCCTTCGATTCGGTCAAGACCCTGCTCGACAAGGTCAAGGACGAGCCCAAGGGCACCTACAACGCCTCCGGCACCGGCCAGGGTGGCGTATGGCATCTGGCCTTCGCCGGGCTGCTGCTCGACCAGGGCATGGAGGCCGACCGTGTGACCTGGATCCCCAGCCAGGGCGCGGCGCCGGCGATGACCGAGATGGCGGCGGGCAGCATCGATATCGTGCCCAGCTCGGTGCCCGAAGGACGCGCGATGATCGAGGCGGGCAAGGTCAAGAGCCTGGCGATCATGGCTCCGGAGCGGCTCGCCAGCTTCCCCGACGTACCCACGCTTAAAGAGGCGATCGGCAGCGACTACACCATCGGCGAGTGGCGCGGTATCGCCGGCCCCAAGGGCATGGACCCGGCCGTGGTCGAGACACTGGAGAAGGCGGTCGAGGCGGCCTATCAGAGCGACACCTACCAGAACTTCATGGCCAAGCAGGGCTTCGGCACCGAGTGGCGCGGCGCCGATGACTTCGGCAAGTTCATGGCCGAGCAGGATCAGCGCTTCGGCGAGATCGTCAAGCAGGTCGGCCTGGCCAAGTGATAGCGCAGCCCGCGGGAGTCGCACGATGAGAGACTTTCTCCTGGGTCTGGCCTTCGCCATCGGCGGTGGCGTGGTGATCGCCGTGGCGCAGACCTACCCCACCATGCCCTCGCTGCAGTACGGGCCATCGCTGTTCCCCTCGCTGATCGGCGCGGGGATGCTGATCGGCGGTGCGCTGCTGGCACTGAGTCAGGTCCGCGTGCTCGCCGCCCGGCGGCACGCGCCCGAGGATCCGGGGCTCTCGCGCTACGACTACCTCGGGCTGGCGCTGTCTCTGGTGCCCTGCGCCCTGATCGTGTTCTACATCCTGGCCGCCGAGACCCTCGGCGCCGGGCTGTGCATGCTGCTCTCGATGTGGCTGCTGATGCTGATGCGCGGTGCGAAATGGTGGCTGGCGCTGGGCGTCGCCCTGGTGGTGTCGCTCATCGTCACCCTGCTGTTCTCGCGCTATCTGCTGATTCCGCTGCCGGAGGGCGTACTGCTCCCGCAAAGTCTGGCCTGGATCGGGTAATCGCTCATGGAAACCTTCTTGCAAGGCCTGGCCATGGTGTTCAACGCCCAGACGCTGCTGGTGATCGTCGCGGCGGCCGTGTTCGGGCTCTTCGTCGGCGCCATCCCCGGCCTCACCGCCACCATGGCGGTAGCCCTGCTGGTGCCGATCACCTTCTACATGGACGCCACGCCGGCGATCGCGGCGATCGTCGCGACCTCGGCGATGGCGATCTTCGCCGGTGACATTCCCGGTACCTATCTCAATATCCCCGGCACCCCCGCCTCCGCCGCCTATGTCGGCGAGTCGTACCGGCTGGCGCGCCAGGGTCGGGCCCGGGAGACGCTGGGTACCAACCTGCTGTGCTCGGTGTTCGGCGGTCTGTTCGGCACCCTGGTGCTGGTGTTCGTCTCACCCTCGCTGGCCGAGGTGGCGCTCAACTTCAGCTCCTTCGAGTACTTCTGGCTGGCGCTGCTGGGCTTGAGCTGCTCGATCTTCATCGCCATCGGCTCGCGGCTGAAGGCGTTTCTGTCGCTCACCGTGGGCCTGCTGCTCTCCACCGTGGGGCTCGATATGATGAGCGGCGCGCCACGATTCACCTTCGGCGTGCCCGACCTGATGGCCGGGGTCAACTTCATTCCGGTGATGATCGGCATGTTCGCGCTCAACGAGATCATGCTGTTCTACGGCTCGCGCAACGAGGCCCGCAGCGTGCCGGCAATGGCCAAGGACAGCGTGTTCCGTCATGCCCCCGCCACCCTGCGCCGCTACTGGCGCAACATGCTGCGCGGTAGCGCCCTGGGTACGCTGATCGGCGCGCTGCCGGGCGCAGGGGCGGATATCGCCGCCTGGATCGCCTATGCGCTGGGCAAGAGCCGCTCGAAGGAGAAAGAGAAGTACGGCAGCGGCCATATCGAAGGGATCGTCGATGCCAGCTCGGCCAACAACTCCGGCATCAGCGGTGCCTGGGTACCGGCGCTGGTGTTCGGCATCCCCGGCGACACCATCACCGCCATCGTCATCGGTGTGCTCTACATGAAGGGCATGAACCCGGGGCCGACTATCTTCATGAACGGCGGCAGCCAGGTCTACGCCCTGTTCACGGTGTTCTTCGTCGCCAACCTGATGATGCTGCCGCTGGGCTATCTGGCGATCCGCGCCTCCAAGATCTTCATCCTGACCCCGCGCAAGATGCTGATGCCGGTGATCTTAACCTTCTGCATCGTCGGCGCTTTCGCTATCAACAACTCGGTCACCGATATCTGGATCATGCTGGTCATCGGCCTGGTCGCCTTCGTGCTGGCACGCAACGACTTCCCCATGGCGCCGGCGATCCTGGGGCTGGTGCTCGGCGGCACGCTGGAGAACAGCTTCATGAGCTCGATGCTCAAGTCCGGCGGCGATCTGCTCGCCTTCTTCGAGCGCCCCATCAGCGCCGCTCTCGGCGCGCTGGTGATCCTGATCTGGCTGCTGCCGACGCTGATCAAGCACATCCGCCGACTGCGCCGCCCCGCAGCCGCCACCGCCGGAGACGAGAAATGACGCGCTACGACGCCGCCACTCTGCGTACTACCCTGCGCGCCCTGTTCCGCGAGGCGGGGACGCAGGAGGAGGTCGCCGAGACCACCGCCAGGATTCTGGTCGAGGGCGATCTGCTCGGCCACCACACCCACGGCGTGAAGCTGGCCGACGGCTACCTCAAGGATCTCGCCGCCGGCAACGCCAGCGGCGACCCCGGGGTGCTCGAGATTCAGGAAAACACCCCGGTGGCGGCGCTGTTCGACGGCCACTACCTGCTCGGGCCCTATCTGGTGCAGCGCGCCCTCGACCACTGCCGCGCGGCCGCTGCCACCTTCGGCCTGGGCATGGTCAGTCTCAAGCGCTCGCACCATATCGCCTGCCTGGCGGCCTATCTACAGCCACTGGTGGAGGCCAACCTGGTGCCGCTGATCCTGAGTTCGGACCCTGCGGTAGCCTCGGTGGCACCGTTCGGCGGTCTCGATCGGGTCTACACCCCCAACCCGCTGGCAGCAGGCATCCCCGGTCGCGAGCAGCCGCTGCTGATCGACGTCAGCATGTCGACCATCACCAACGGCACCGTGGGCAAGACCCACGCCGCCGGCGAGCGTCTGGCGCATCCGGCGATCCTCTCCGGGCACGGCGCGGTGAGCGATGACCCCGCCGACTACTTCGCCGAGCCGGGCGGCAGCATCCTGCCGCTGGGCGAACTCGCCTTCGGCCACAAGGGCTTTGCCCTGGGGCTGATGGTGGAAGCGCTGACCTCGGCCCTGGCCGGGTTCGGGCGCAAGGATGGCCCTACCACCTGGGGCGCCTCGGTAATGGTGATGGTGATCGACCCGGCGCGCTTCGGCGGTACTCAGGCGTTCCTCGACGAGACCGATCATCTCGCCCGACGCTGCTTTGAGGCGCGCCCGCGCGATGCCGAGCGCCCAGTGCGCCTGCCCGGCCAGTCCGGCCTGGCGCGGCGGCGCGACTATCTCGCCGACGGCATCCCGCTACCCGAAGACGTGGTGGCGGCGATGCGTCAGGCAGTGGCACGCTCATCGCTGGCCGGCACGACGCCCTTCGGCTGAACGCCGGACACCCCTTTATCCGCGCCGCGCAAGCGCAGCGGCGCCCAGTCACCCCTGATCATCGAGAGCTGGTTTTCCCATGACCCAAGCCCAAGCACCCGACCGCCTGCCCGAGTCACTCGACTGTCTGCCCGAGGACGCCGATCGCGCCCTGCTGGTGGGCCGCGCCTGGCTGGGCGACGACCCGCAGCGCGGCGGCCCGGCCATCGTCGCCGTACGCGGCGATGCCCTGGTCGATCTCTCAGCGCATGTCGCCACCATGGCCGATCTGCTCGAGCACCCCGACGCCGCGGGCCTGGTGCGCGACGCCGAGGCACCGCTGATCGCCCCGCTGGCGACGGTGCTGGCCAACAGCGCCGCGGCCGAACCGATCGCGCCCTATCTGCTCGCACCCTGCGACGTGCAGGCCATCAAGGCCTGCGGTGTGACCTTCGCGGTCAGCCTGCTGGAGCGGGTGATCGAGGAGCAGGCCGGCGGCGATCTCAACCGCGCCGCCGAGCTGCGCCGCGAGATCCAGACGCTGATCGGCAGCGACCTGTCGCGCATCCAGCCCGGCTCGGAAGAGGCGATGACGCTCAAGCGCGAGCTGCAGGCGCGCGGCGCCTGGTCGCAGTACATGGAGGTGGGGATCGGCCCGGATGCCGAGGTCTTCTCCAAGGCGCAGCCGCTCTCCGCGGTGGGCCACGGCGCCCGGGTCGGCCTGCATCCGGCCTCGCAATGGAACAATCCGGAGCCGGAGATCGTGCTCGCGGTGGACACCCAGGGGCAGGTGCGTGGCGCCAGCCTGGGCAACGACGTCAACCTGCGCGACGTCGAGGGGCGCAGCGCGCTGCTGCTGGGCAAGGCCAAGGACAACAACGCCTCCTGCGCCATCGGCCCGTTCATCCGCCTGTTCGACGCCCACTTCGGCATCGACGACGTGCGCCAGGCGCGGGTCTCGCTGCGTATCGAGGGCAGCGACGACGGTTTCGTGCTCGAGGGCGACAGCGACATGCGCGAGATCAGCCGCGACCCGCTCGACCTGGTGGGTCAGACCCAGGGGGCGCACCACCAGTACCCGGATGGCTTCATGCTCTTCCTCGGCACCATGTTCTCGCCGATCCAGGATCGCGACGGCGAGGGCCAGGGCTTTACCCACCATCTGGGCGACCGGGTCGACATCAGCACGCCCAAGCTGGGGCGGCTGAGCAACGTGGTCGCACGCAGCGACCAGCTGCCGCCGTGGACCTTCGGCATTCGCCGCCTGATCGCTCACCTCGCGCATCGTCAAGGCGCGTGAGGCGATATCACCCCGTGGCGGCCGGCCCGGCCGTCACGGGGTGAGCCAAGCCGCTGTGCGATCAGCGACCTGAGTCTCTACACGACGAGGAACACGCCATGAAAATCACCCGCGTCCGTGCCCGTGTCTTCGAATGGAAAGGCCATACCGTGCCTCCGACGCCGCATTTCTGCGCCAACGCCATGGACGAGCTGTGGGACAAGAGCGACTCCATGGGTACCTTTCGCTTCCACGGCTGGACCGTGGTCGAGGTCGAGACCGACACCGGTCTGGTGGGGCTGGGCAATGTGGCGCTCGCGCCGCGGGTCGCCAAGACGATCATCGATCAGTATCTGGCGCCACTGGTCCTCGGCCAGGATCCGTTCGACTACGAATATCTGTGGCAACGTATGTATCGCGCCACCCTGGCCTGGGGCCGCAAGGGGATCGGCATGGCGGCGATCTCCGGGGTCGAAATCGCGATCTGGGATCTGATGGGCAAGGCGGCCGGCCAGCCGGTGTTCAAGCTGCTCGGCGGGCGCACCAAGGAAAAGATCCCCTGTTACGCCTCCAAGCTCTACTGCATGGACCTGCCGTCGATGCAGGAAGAGGCGCAGTCCTATCTCGACCAGGGCTTCAAGGCGATGAAGATGCGTGTCGGCTATGGCCCCAAGGATGGTCCTGCGGGCATGCGCGCCAACCTCGACAGTGTCGCCGCGGTGCGCGAGGTGATCGGCGACGACATCGACCTGATGATCGACTGCTACATGGGCTGGAACCTCGACTACGCCAGGCGCATGCTGCCCAGGCTGGAGCCTTTCCAGCCGCGCTGGGTGGAAGAGCCGGTGATCGCCGATGACATCGACGGCTATGCCGAACTCAATCGGCTGACCAGCATTCCGATCTCCGGTGGTGAACATGAATTCACCCATTACGGCTTCCGCCAGTTGCTCGAGAAACGCGCGGTCTCCGTCATCCAGTACGATACCAACCGGGTCGGCGGCATCACCGCGGCGCGCAAGATCAATGCCATGGCGGAGGCCTTCTGCGTGCCGGTGATCCCCCACGCCGGTCAGATGCACAACTACCATCTGACCATGGCCTCCCTCGCCTCCCCCATGTCCGAATTCTTCCCGGTCCACGATGTCGAGATTGGCAACGAACTCTTCTACTACCTGTTCGAAGGGGACCCCGAGCCGGTCGACGGCTGCCTCGACCTCGACGATGACACCCCGGGGCTGGGGCTGTCGCTCAACGAGCGCTACTTCGATCAGTTCCATATCATCGAATGACACCGCCCTGTCGCCGCGTGAAGGCGCAAGCCGCTGTCCCGAGCTGAGTGGACAGCGGCCGCGCCGGTCTCGCAATGCGACGCTCAGCCTTCGGAGCGCGTCATCAGCAGTGAGATGAAGGCTTCCACCACCTCGGCGCGCTCCTCGCCCTTGCGCGTCATCACCCCGTAGTAGCCCAGCGGCTCGCCGATGGTCAGCGGCAGCGCGGCGAAGCGCCCGGAGGAGATCGCCGTGCGCAGTATCGAGGTGGGCAGCAGCGCGATGGCATCCGAAGCGCTGACCAGCTGCAGCGTGGTCTGGGTCGAGGTGGTCTCGATCACATTGCGCGGCGAGCGCACCTGGGCCTCGGCCAGGGCCACCTCGAAGAGGCCGCGCATGGGGCTGGAGGTGGGGTGCATCACCCACGGCCAGCGCACTACCTCGGCCAGGGTCGGGGTGTGCTGGCACAGCGGGTGGCCGGCACGCACCACGATCGAGACCGGCTCGGCCTGGAGCGGCAGGAAATCGAACAGGTGGTGCTGGGCCGGTTCGGTATAACGCCCAAGCACCACGTCGAGACGCTTGTACTCGAGATCGGCCAGCAGACGATCGCTGGAATTCTCCTGAACGTTCACCGCCAGCTGCGGGCGCTCATGCTTGAGCTGGATGATCGCCTGCGGCAGCAGTACCGGTGCCGCGCCGGGGACGCTGCCGATCACCAGCTTGCCGTGGCCCCCCTCACGCAGCGAGATCAGATCGTCGATCAGGCGGTCAGTGTCGTTGAGAATGCTGCGCGCGTAGCGCACCAGCAGACGGCCACCACTGGTCAATGTCATCTGCCGTGGCTGGCGCAGAAACAGCGCCATGCCGAAGAAGTTCTCGATGTCCTTGAGCATCTTGCTGGCGGCCGGTTGGCTCATGTTCATGTGCCGCGCGGTGGCGTGAAGACTGCGACTTTCGTCGAGGGTCACCAGCAGCACGAGGTGCTTGATACGCAACCAGCTCTTGATGTGAATTCGACTATCGTGGGACATGTGCATCCCTGCCTTTATTCTTTGGTCAAAGACAATAACCCCGGGTTATTCCAGTTGCAAAAAAAACGATTATTCGGGGCTTCAGCGCTCCTTTAGGCTGTTCGGAATCGCCGAAGAGACCATCGATTGAGGTCTCGAGAATTGGCGCATTCCCCGACAATAGCGCGACCTATTTCGTGCCGTAAGCCATAAGGAAAACCGCGCCCCATGACCACCATTCAGCGCGTCGAAGCCCAGGACATTCGCTTCCCCACCTCGCGTGAGCTCGACGGCTCGGACGCGATGAACGCGGCGCCGGACTATTCGGCCACCTACGTCATCCTGCACACCGATGCGGACGATGGCATCAGCGGTCACGGGCTCACCTTCACCATCGGCCGCGGCAACGAGATCTGCGTCGCCACGGTCAACTCCCTGGCCTCGCGCCTGGAGGGCCGTACGCTCGAGGAGATCACCGCCGACATGGGCGCCTTCTGGCGCGACCTGACCAGCGGCGACAGCCAGCTGCGCTGGCTCGGCCCGGAAAAGGGCGTCATCCATCTGGCCTGCGCGGCGATGGTCAACGCAGTGTGGGACCTGTGGGCCAAGCGCGAGGGCAAGCCGGTCTGGCAGCTGCTCGCCGACATGACCCCGGAAGCACTGGTCCAGTGTCTGGACTTCCGCTTCGTCAGCGATGCACTCACTCCGGAAGAGGCGATCGCTCTGCTGCGCCGCCAGGCACCGACCAAGGCCGAGCGTGTGGCGCATCTGCGCGAGCACGGCTACCCCGGCTACACCACCTCGGCGGGCTGGCTGGGCTACTCGGAAGAGAAGATGCGCAAGCTCTGCCGCGAGGCGCTGGACGAGGGTTGGCGCCACTTCAAGCAGAAGGTGGGCGGCGACATCGAGGAGGATCGCGCCCGTGCCCGCATTCTGCGCGAGGAGATCGGCCCCGAGTGCACCCTGATGATGGATGCCAACCAGATGTGGGATGTCGACGAGGCGGTCGCCAACATGCGCCGGCTGGCCGAGTTCGACCCGCACTGGATCGAGGAGCCGACCAGCCCCGACGATATTCTCGGCCACGCCGAGATCCGTCACCGTCTGGCGCCGATCGGCGTCGCCACCGGTGAGCACTGCCACAACCGCGTCATGTTCAAGCAGCTGTTCCAGGCCGAGGCGCTCGACTTCTGCCAGCTCGACGCCGCCCGCCTGGGCGGGCTCAACGAGGTGCTGGTGGTACTGCTGCTGGCGGCCAAGTACGGCATCCCGGTGTGCCCCCACGGTGGTGGCGTGGGCCTGTGCGAGTACACCCAGCACATCTCGATGTTCGACTACATCGCGGTCTCCGGTTCGCTGGAGGGGCGCCTGCTCGAGTACGTCGACCATCTGCACGAACACTTCGAGGCCCCGGTGCAGATCCACCGCGGCCGCTATCAGGTACCGGATGCCCCGGGTTACGGGGTGACCATGAAGGCGGCGTCGCTCGCGGCCCACCGCTACCCCGACGGCAGCGCCTGGCACTCCGCCTAGCGCCGTCCCCCGGCAGGCGCGGCCGCCCTCGACAAGCCACAACAAGGTGGCACCGCCCTGCCCCAGACCACCAGCCCACATGCTCTGGAGTCGAAGATGAAAACAACCACACGTCCCCTACGTACCCTGCCGCTGCGCCGCTCGCTGATGTCGCTGCTGACCGCCGGCGTGCTCGGCCTGGGCAGCCTGTCGGCGGTGGCCGCCACCGAGATGCCGCCGCTGCCCGAGGTCAAGGGCAATGTCGTACAGGGCGACGGCAAGGACTACAGCCTCAAGTTCAACATCGGTCTGACCCAGTCCAGCGCCCAGTATCGCGGCCTGGAGTACTTCAAGAAGATCGTCGAGCAGCGCAGCGACGGCCATATCCAGGTGCAGATGTTCCACAGCGCCCAGCTGGGTGACGATCTGCAGTCGGTGAGCGCACTACAGGCCGGCACCCTGGAGATGACCTCGCCCTCGACCTCGCCGATGGTCAACATGTTCCCGCAGTTCGCGGTGTTCGATCTGCCGTTCCTGTTCCCCAAGCCGGAAGTCGCCGACAAGGTGCTCGATGGCGAGATCGGCCAGCGCATGCTGAAGGAAGCCTCGACCAAGGGGCTGGTGGCGATCGGCTGGTCGGAGAACGGCTACCGTCAGCTGACCAACAGCAAGCGCCCGGTCTCCAAGCCGTCGGATCTCGACGGTCTCAAGATCCGCACCATGCAGAACCCGATTCACCTGGATATCTGGCGCACCCTGGGGGCCAACCCGACACCGATGTCGTTCGCCGAGCTGTTCACCGCTCTCGAGCAGCACGTGGTCGACGGCCAGGAGAACCCATGGATCACCATCAAGTCCTCCAAGTTCAACGAGGTGCAGCAGTACGCCACCGAGACCAACCACGTCTACACGCCCTTCATCACGCTGGTCTCCGAACGCTTCTGGAACCGCCTGCCGGCCGACTACCAGCAGCTGCTGCGTGACGCCGCCAAGCAGATGGGCGACTACGAGCGCCACGTCAGCCGCAGCATGAACGACCAGATCAAGCAGGAGCTGAAAGACGAAGGCATGCAGATCACCGAGCTGACGCCGGCCCAGGTCAAGGTGTTCCAGGACAAGCTGGAGCCCGTCTACGCCAACTGGCGCGACAAGATCGGTGGTGACCTGATCGACAGCATCCGCCAGGCCGCCGCCTCGGCCCAGTAATCCCACCCCCGCGGCCGGTCGAGAGACTGGCCGCGCCTCATTGTCTGGGGCGTGCCGGCCTGGCCGTCACGCCCCGCTTGCTCGGAGAGCGCGATGACCGCTTCCTCGTCCACTGCACGCGGCGTGCTGGGGTGGCTCAAGCTGACCCTGGAGATCGCCGTCGGCCTGCTCGTGCTGGGTGTCGTCTTCTGCGTCACCGCCAACGTCTTCGGCCGCTACGTGCTCAACTACTCCTACACCTGGGCCGAGGAGATGTCCCGGGTGCTGTTCATCTGGCTGGTGCTGCTGGGCGCCGGTGTCGGCAGTCTCGGCAACGAGCACGTCGCGGTGACCTTCTTCCGCGACAAGGCGCCGAGCGCGCTCAAGCGCGCCGCCTCGCTGCTCGCCATCGCAGTGATCTATATCGTCTGCATCTGCATCCTGTTCGGCTTCCGCGATCTGATCTCGGGCTACACCAGCGCCACGCCGATGCTGGGCATTCCGCAGACCTTCCTCTACAGCGCCATGCCGGTGATGGCGATCCTCACGCTGATCGCCAACAGCGTCGCGCTCGTCGCCCTGCTGCGAGGAAAAACAGCATGATTCTCTGGAGCATTCTCGTCGGTCTGGCGATCTGTATCGTCATCGGCATGCCGATCTCGTTCGGCCTCGCCGCCATTACGCTGTTCATCTTCTTCGAGTCGGACTATGCGCTGTCGCCGATCGTGGCGCAGGCGGTCAACGGGCTCGACTCCTTCCCGCTGCTGGCGATCCCGCTGTTCATCCTGGTCGGCGAGGTGATGAGCGAGGGCGGCATCGCCACACGCCTGGTCCGCCTGGCCAGCGCCCTGGTCGGCTTCGTCGCCGGCGGCCTGGGGCAGGTCGCGGTGCTGACCTCGATGTTCTTCGGCGGCATCAGCGGCTCGGCGGTGGCCGACGCCTCCGCCGTCGGCAGCATGATGATCGAGCCGATGAAGCGCCACCGCTACAGCGGGCCGCTGGCCACGGCGATCGTCGTCGCGGCCTCGGTGGTGGGGATCATCATCCCGCCGTCGATTCCGATGATCCTGTTCGGCGTGGTCACCAACACCTCGATCTCGGCGCTGTTCATGGCGGGTATCGTGCCCGGCATCCTGATCACCCTGGGGCTGGCGGTGACCACCTACGTGCAGTCGCGCAAGAACGGCCGCGGCCAGCCGTTCTCGCTGCCGGAGCTGGGCCGCGCGCTGAAGGACGCCGCCCTTGCCCTGCTGCTGCCGGTGATCATCGTAGGCGGCATCCTCTCGGGGGTCTTCACCCCCACCGAGAGCGCGGCGATCGCGCTGGTCTACGCCTTCGTGGTGTCGTTCGTGATCTATCGCAGCCTCAGCCTCAAGCGCTTCTTCCAGCTCTGCATCAACACCGGCAAGCTGACCGGCGTGGTGATGCTGCTGCTCGCCTTCGCCAGCGTGCTGGCGTGGCTGCTGACCGCCAACATGATCCCGCAACAGCTGGTGGTGACCCTCTCGGCGCTGACCGACAACCGCTTCCTGCTGCTGCTGATCCTCGCCGCCTTCCTGCTGGTGGTGGGCTTCTTCATGGATCTGACCCCGGCGATGGTGATCCTGGCACCGCTGATGACCCCGGTCGTGGTCAAGCTGGGCATCGACCCGGTCTACTTCGGCGTGCTGATGTCCTTCATCCTCGGCATCGGGCTGATCACGCCGCCGGTGGGTACGGTGCTCTACGTCGGCTGCGGCGTGGGCAAGGTGGGCATGGAGAGTCTGGTCAAGAGCCTGCTGCCGTTCTATTTCACCCTGCTGGGCCTGCTGGTGCTGTTCCTGGTCTTCCCCGGCATCGTGCTGTGGTATCGCTGAGCAAAGGGAGACGACGATGAACCGCGACAACGCCCTGATCGGCGAACTCGAAAAATTGCTGGGCGCGCGCGGCGTGCTCACCCAGGAGGATGACCTGGCCCGCTACCGCACCGACTGGACCGGGCGCCGCGGCGGCATGCCCCTGGCCGTGGTGCGCCCGGAGAACACCGCCCAGGTGGCGGATATCGTCGCCTACTGCCACCGCCACGACGTGCCGCTGGTGCCCCAGGGCGGGCACAGCGGGCTGGTGTGCGGGGCGATGCCGGACGAGGAGTGCGCCGAGCTGGTGCTCAGCCTGGAGCGCATGAACCAGGTACGCGAACTCGACCCGCTCAACTTCAGTCTGAGCGTGGATGCCGGCTGCGTGCTGCAGACCATCAAGGAGGTGGCGGAGGAAGCGGACTGCTACTTCCCGCTGGCCCTGGGTGCCCAGGGCAGCTGTCAGATCGGCGGCAATATCTCCACCAACGCCGGCGGGCTCAACGTGCTGCGCTACGGCATGACCCGCCAGCTGGTGCTGGGCCTGGAAGTGGTACTGCCCGACGGGCGAATCCTCAGTCACATGCGTGCGCTGCACAAGAACAACACCGGCTATGATCTGAAGCAGCTGTTCATCGGCGCCGAGGGCACGCTGGGGATCGTCACCGGTGCGGTGCTCAAGCTCTTCCCCAAGCCCCAGGTCACCCGGACCGCCCTGCTCGCCTGCGCCGACATCGAAGCGGTGCTGGCGCTCTACGCCCTGGCCCGGCGCTGCTGCTGCGATCTGCTCACCGCCTTCGAGCTGATTCCGCGGCACTGCCTGGAGCTGGCCATGCGGGCAGCGCCGGACCTGCGTGACCCGCTCGACGCGCCCCACCCCACTTACGTGCTGATGGAGGTAGCGGCGAGCGGCCCCGCCGATCTGGATGCGATGATCGAGGCGCTGTTCGAACAGGGGGCCGAGGCGGAGCTGCTGGTCGACGGCGTGCTCGCCTCCAGCGAGGCCCAGGCCCAGCAGCTGTGGCTGATCCGCGAGGCGATGCTGGAGGGCCAGCGGCAGACCGGCGAGCATCTGCGCACCGATATCTCGCTGCCGATCTCGTCGCTGCCGCTGTTCCACGCCCAGGCCTGTCACGCCATCGCCGAGGCCTGCCCGGAGGCGACGGTGATCGCCTACGGCCACATCGGCGACGGCAACCTGCACTTCAATATCCTGCCGCCGGCGGCGCTGACGGAGGCCGAGCGCCTGCCGCTGCTACACGATCTGGAGCTGCGCCTGTTCGAGATCGTCGAAGCGTTCGACGGCAGCATCAGCGCCGAGCACGGTATCGGGCGGCTCAAGCAGGCCGCTTTTCTCGATACCCTGCCGGGGCCGGAGTACGACCTGATGCGCGGTATCAAGCATCTGCTCGACCCGCGCGAGCTGCTCTCGCCGGGGCGTATCCTGCCGCGCAGCGGCGATTGAAACCGACACGGGCGGTGCGCGCCGCTCCACGCCGGACCGCGCGCGGCGCATCCGGCAAGACACAGTCAGGTAAGGACAAGGCGAGATGACCACACAAAGACGCGTCGGTGTTCTGGGCACCGGCATCATGGGCGCCCCGATCGCCCGCCGCCTGGCCGCTGCCGGCTATGCCGTCAGCGCCTGGAACCGCAGCCGCGACAAGCTGGCACCGCTGGCCGATCACGCCATCCATCTCGCCGCCACCCCGGCGGAGGCGGCCGCGGTCGATACCCTGATCGTGATGCTCAGCTCCGGGCCGATTTGCGACGAGGTGCTGCGGGGCGACAACGGCGCGATCGCCGCAATGCCTGTCGGCAGCCGGCTGATCGTGATGAGCTCGATCCCGGTGGCCACCGCCCGCGCCCAGGCCGAAGCCGCCGCCGCGCGGGGCATCGACTATCTCGATGCGCCGGTCTCCGGCGGCGAACGCGGCGCCATCGAAGGCACCCTGGCAATCATGGTCGGCGGCGAGGCTGCCGCCTTCGACGCCAGCCGCGAGCTGCTGAGCCACCTGGGCCGCCCCACCCATGTCGGCCCCGCCGGCTGTGGTGAACTGGCCAAGCTGGCCAATCAGATGATCGTCGCCAACACCCTGGCCACGGTGGCCGAGGCGCTGCTGCTGGTCGAACGCGGCGGGGCCGACCCGGCCCGGGTGCGCGAGGCGCTGCTCGGTGGCTTCGCCGACTCGACCATCCTCGCCCAGCACGGCCAGCGCATGCTGGCAGCTGACTTCGCTCCCGGGGGGCCTGCCAAGTGGCAGCACAAGGACACCCAGACCGCTCTGGCCGAAGCCGCCAGCCTGAGCCTGGAGCTGCCACTGAGCCAGCGCGCCGATGCCCTGTTCGGCGCCATGCTCGAACATGGCGACGGCGATCTCGACCACAGCGGCATCATTCGTGAGCTGCGCCGCCACAATGGTCTACCAGTCGATGGCTGACTGGGCGATGGCTGACGGTTCGATGGCCTGGGCGTGCCACCGGATAACGTGATTGCCGCGGCTCAGCAGCGGCTGAGCCAGCGCAGATAGGCAGGAATGCGAATATCGCCATCACGCTGAAAGTTGACCAGCCGCGCCTGCACCAGTGACTCGGAGCAGGCCAGATGGTCGCTCAACGCCTGACTGGCACGTGCCGCCTGCCCCGCCGCCAGCGCCTCGAACACCTGGCGGTGGGCCGCGAAGAAGGGGTCCCCCGGCGGTAGTGCGATCTCGCCCCCCAGCAGGTGCTTGCTGATCAGCAGGATCGGCCGCGTACGCTGCAGCATCGACAGCAGCTCGTCGTTGGCACCGTGGATCAGGGCGTCATGGTGCAGATCCTGCTCCAACGCATCCAGCCGCCCCGGGTCGATATGCGGATAGCGCCGCTCGGCCTGGGCCAGCCGCTGCAGATAGCGCTCGACATCCTGTGCCCCGATACGCGTGCACGCCTTGCCGATCATGAACGGCTCGAGCAGGCGGCGTGCCTCGTAGAGCTGGTGCAGCCGGTCACTATCCAGCGGCACCACGTTCCAGCTCGAATACTTGACCTTGGCCACCACGCCGAGGGACTGCAACTGCAGCAGAATGCGGTGGGTCACGCTGCGACTGACGTCGAGCGTACGCGAGAGCTCCAGCTCGTTGAGCTCCAGCCGGCCCTTCATCGACCCGAGCACCACGTCGTGCTCGACCCGTTCGGCCAGTGCACGCCACGACTCGGTACGCTTGACCGAGGCAAGCCCGCCGGCGGCACGGAAGTCGGCCGCAGTGAGCGAGCGTCGCACCACCTCGCTCGGCTCGCCGCCGACCACGTAGCCGCGCCCTTCGAAGCGGCTGATCGCCCCTTCGTCGTGCAGCCGCGCCAGAGTCTGGCGTACCGGCGAGCGGCTCATGCCGAAGATCTCGGCGATATTGCTCTCCAGCAGCACCAGACCGGGCTCGAGATGACCGCTGGCCATGCTGCGCAGCAGCGCCTGGTAGAGCTGGTCCTTGAGCGTCTTGACCATATCGTTCCTCAGCCATCGGGGCACACCGCGCTGGCGCGACACCTGTCTCGATTCAGCGAACAGAAACGATTATTGCACACCATGATCATTGGTCGCTGTCCGACCATGGCCAAAGCCGGTGGCGGCGGGCGCGAGGCTCGGCGACGACTACCCCGCAAATGTGCGGGGCGCGCACACAAAAACGCCGCCCCTGAGATCAGGGGCGGCGTGGGACCGGCAGTGCCTACGATCAGGCGCGCGAGCGGCGCATCGGCGCATCGCCGTCGTTACGGCGGCGCGGTGCACGCTCCGGCGCGCCCTGATCTTCGGCGATCTCCAGCGAGCGACCGGCGACCCGAGCACGTGCCATCTTGGCCAGAATGGTGCTGGGCAGGCCGCTGGGCAGCTCGACCACCGAGAAGGCGTTGCGGATGTCGATACGACCGATCCGGGCGCCTTCGATACCGCCTTCGTTGGCCAGCGCACCGACCAGCTGGCCGGGCTTGACGCCATCTTTATGGCCGACCGACACACGATAGCGGGTCATGCCTTCACGCGGGGCACTGTCGCGGCGGCGCGGGCCCCGCTCGCGGCCGGCATCGCGGCCACCGTCACGCGGGTTGTCGCGGCGCGCAGGGCCGGCGGTGATACGCCCGATCGGGGCTTCACCGGCGCGTGCCAGGGTCGCCATGGCGGCGGCCAGATCGATGGGGTCGTGACCCTCTGCGACCAGCTTCTCGATCAGCTCACGCTGCTGGCCGGCACCGGCTTCGAGCATCTCGAGCAGACGCGCACTGAAGCGGTCGTCGCGATGGGCGCGGATGGCGTTCTCGTCGGGCAGCGGCATCTCGGTCATCGGCTGGCCGGTGGCCTGCTCGACCCAGCGCACCTTGCGCGTTTCGCGGCCGCCGGCGAAGGTGATCGCCACGCCGTCACGGCCGGCACGGCCGGTACGCCCGATACGGTGGATGTAGGCTTCCGAATCCTGCGGCAGATCGTAGTTGACCACGTGGGTGATACGCGGCACGTCGAGGCCACGCGCCGCCACGTCGGTGGCCACCAGCACGTCGACCTTGGCGCGCTTGAGACGGGTGATGGTGCGCTCGCGCAGGCTCTGGTCGAGGTCGCCGGAGAGGCCGGCGGCGTTGACGCCGCGCGCGGTCAGCTGCTCGACCAGCGTGGTGCAGGCGGCACGGGTGCGCACGAAGACGATCGCGGCATCGACCGGCTCGACTTCGAGGATACGCGCCAGCGCTTCGAGCTTGCTCGGGCCTTCGACCCGGACCACACGCTGCTCGATGTTCTCGCCGGTGCTGACCTTGGATTCGATCGCCACCTTGACCGGATCGACCAGATAGCGGTTGACGATACGCTCGATCTCGCTCGGCAGGGTGGCCGAGAAGAACACCCGCTGGGAGTCGCTGGGGGCATCGGCGACCACGCGCTTGACGTCGTCGATGAAGCCCATGCGCAGCATTTCGTCGGCTTCGTCGAGCACCAGGGCGGAAAGCCCTTCCAGCTTGAGGCTGCCACGATCCAGGTGATCGATGATCCGGCCCGGCGTGCCGACCACCACTTGAGCGCCGCGCTTGAGTGCGCTCAGCTGCTCACGGTACTCCTGACCGCCACACAGGGTGGCGATCTCGAGACCTTTCAGATTCTGACCGTACTTGGAGAACGAGACGGCCACCTGCTGGGCCAGCTCGCGGGTCGGTGCCAGTACCAGCACCTGAGGTTCACGCCGCTCGAGCTCGATACGGCTCAAGAGCGGCAGCGCGAAAGCAGCGGTCTTGCCGGTGCCGGTCTGGGCCTGGCCCAGCACGTCGCGGCCGTCCAGCAGCGCAGGGATGGTCTGCGACTGGATCGGGGATGGTGTTTCGTAGCCCAGGGTATCGAGGGCAGAGAGTACTTCCGGCAATAGCGCCAGATCGCCAAAGCTTGGCGTCGCAACTACAGTCGAGGTCATTTCACACCTTGGAGTGGCCGGTGGAGGTACCGGCGAAAATGTCATGGTGCCGCGGGCTTGTGGCCCGACCAACACCGGTCGCACCTGGCATTGTCACCGAGCCGGCGCGAGTGCCGGAGTCGGAGACGTCTGTGGCGACCTTGCTGCGCCCGATCGTGAGAGTCATCGATCGATAAAAGCGCGCCATCGTTGCATCCGGACGCAGAAGTCGGCTTGCGCCGTGCGTCGTACACGAGATACGTCCGGTAGTGGCATCGACTCACGGGTCGATGGCGTGGATTGCAGACATATCGGCAGGATGGTGGGGTCAACACATGCGAGGAAGCGCAACTATACCATGGGTGAAGCGCCACCTCCACCATGATCGTAAATTTCCTACATCACCTCTCTTTCTTCTACCCCCCCTCTTTCTTCTACGGCTTCTTCTGCGGCGCCTTGTCATCGAGAGGTGCCATCGAGAGGTGTCATCGAGAGGTGAGTGCGCGGCCTATCACCGCTAGAATCGCAGCTGCCCGTCACCCGGCTCCAGGAGAAGCGCCGATGATCCAAGAGATACCCGAAGAGCGCGCGGACGAGACATCCGCCGTGACCCTGTGGGTCGATGCCGACGCCTGCCCGCGGGCAGCCCGCGAGATCATACTGCGCGCCGCCGAGCGCACCCGCACCCAAACCTGGATGGTCGCCAACCACGCCCTGCCGCTGCCGCCCTCGGTCTGGGTCAAGGCGCGTAGCGTGGCCCACGGATTCGATGCCGCCGACGACCTGATCGCGGCCTCGGTACGCCCCGGCGATCTGGTGATCACCAGCGATCTGCCGCTGGCCCAGGAGGTGATCGAGCGCGGCGCCGATGTCATGACCACCCGTGGAGAGCCACTGAGTGCCGACAACGTGCGAGCCAAGGTACAGATGCGCGACTTCCTGGAGACGCTGCGCGCCAGCGGCGAGCAGACCCGCGGCCCCGACGCCTACGGCGACGCCGAGCGGCGTGAGTTCGCCAATGCGCTGGACCGCTGGTTGCGGCGCCATAGGTAATACGCCACACCTGACTCGCTAGCGCGGTATCAGGCGCGTTCGCGGATACCGTGCCCCTCCAGCCGCTCGCGGTCATGGGGGCGCTCGAGATCCAGCTGCGGCCCCCGCGGCACGATGCGCGTCGGATTGATGGTATCGTGACTGTAATAGTAGTGGCGCTTGATGTGGTCGAAGTCGACCGTCTCGGCGATACCCGGCCACTGATAGAGTTCGCGCAGATAGTTGGCGAGCTGCGGGTAGTCCTCGATCCGCCGCCGGTTGCACTTGAAGTGGCCGAAGTAGACCGCATCGAAGCGGATCAGCGTGGTGAACAGGCGAATGTCGGCCTCGGTCAGCCAGGCGCCGGCCAGATAGCGCTGCTCGGCGAGACGCGCCTCGAGCCGGTCGAGGCAAGCGAACAGCGCCTCGTAATGCTTCTCGTAGACCGCCTGCTCGGTGGCGAAGCCGGTCTTGTAGACGCCATTGTTGACGTTGTCGTAGACGTCGGCATTGACCGCATCGATCACCTCGCGCAGATCCTCCGGATAGAACTCGAGCCGATTGCCGGTGAGCCCGTCGAAGGCCGAGTCGAACATGCGCACCAGCTCCGCCGACTCGTTGTTGAGAATCCGACCCTGCTGCTTGTCCCACAGCGCAGGTACGGTGACCCGTCCGGTATAGCGCGGCTCGGTCAGGGTATAGAGCTGATGATGGTACTCGACCCCATTGACGGCATCGCCGCTGGACCCTTCGTCGCGGTGATAGGACCAGCCCTGGTCGAGCATCAGCGGACTGGTGTGGGACACCCCGATCAGATCATCGAGACCCTTGAGCTTACGCATGATCAGCGCCCGGTGGGCCCAGGGGCAGGCCAGCGAGACATAGAGATGGAAGCGCCCGGCCTCGGCGGGCACCCCCGGCTGCCCATCCGGCCCCGCTTCACCGTCGGCCGTGACCCAGTCGCGCAGTTTGGCGGATTCGCGCACGAACTCTCCGCCGTGGCTCTGGGTGTCGTACCACTTGTCCTGCCATTCACCGTTGACCAACAGGCCCATGCGTCTCTCCCTGTTTCGATATTCCCGGCGCGCCGCGCACGCGATTCGCTTTAAGCATGATTCGCCTTCAGCATAGAGGGCCGGAATCGAATATCGAGCGGATAAATTCGCTGCCACCGTTCGGCGCAGACGAACCTTAATGCGCAGTCTGGTCGGCCAGCGGCACCTGGTGCGCCCCCGCGTCCTCCTGCAGTAGTAACTGCTCGGCGTCGCGGCAGCTGGTGACGGTCGCCTCGATCAGCGCCTGGGCCAGGGCCTGAGTCGCCGGGCCGGCGCCATCGATATCGCGGTGGACGATCTGCAGCGAGGCATAGCGGATACCACCGACCCGCAGCGGCAGCGCCTTCAGCCGGCCGCCGTCGAGCGCCGCCTGGATACGCGTCTGCGGCACCCAGGCAAAGCCCAGCCCACGCTCGAGCATGTCGATGGAGGTAGAGAGATGCGAGAGAGTCCAGCGCTGCTCGGCCTTCAGCCAGCCGGCGTCCAGCCGGTGGCGTACGGCGGAGTCACGCACCACCAACTGGCGATGGCCTTCCAGATCACGCAGATCGAGCGCCCGCCCCAGGCTGTGCAACGGATGCTCGGGGTGAGCCACGGCGATGAACGGAATGTCCACCAGCGGCTGCCCCAGAAAGCCCTGCGGGCTGAAGCCCGAAATGATCAGGTCGGCGCGCGACTCGTACAGCATTTCGACAGCGCCGTTGAGCACGGTCTCGTGCAGCTGCACGCGCACGTGGGGATAGGCTGCCGAGAAGCGGGTCAGCGCCTCGGCCAGCGCGCAGCCGGGAAAGATCTGATCCACCGCCAGCGTGATCTCCGCCTCGAGGCCGCCGGCGAGGCGCTCGGCGACATCTTCGAGCAGCGCCGCGTTCTCGATCAGCTGGCGCGCGCGGCGCAGCAGCATCTCCCCGGCCTCGGTCAGCACCACCTGGCGCCCCTTGGGCTCGAACAGCCGCACACCCAGCTGCTCCTCGATCTTGTGAATCGCATGGTTGAGCGTCGAAGGGCTCTTGTGGATCGCCTCCGCCGCCTTGGCGAACCCGCCATGGTCGGCCACTGCCGCCAGCATCTGCCACTGCAGCAAGGTCACTCTCGGCATGCGCTCATCTCCGGCTGAAAAACGCTCATGGGCCCGGGCAGGGAAGCCGCGCCCCCACCAGTTTACCTCGTCACAGGCATCGAGAAACCCATTGCGCGCGGCCATTCGGCCCGTACACTGTGGCCGCGGGCATCCGTATCGGACGAGCCCTTCCAGCACTTCCCGGCAGAGATTTTTCGGTGTCATCGAAAACTGATACAAGGGTTTTACGCGGCACCATTGGCGCGAAATAGCGACGTTTTTATTGCACCATATTAGTGCAAATCGCTGCGCAAAGCGGGGCTATTCCGGGCCTGGAAAGTTAGGCTGCAAAACATCTGCTTGACACCGGGGCACTCTTCTCCGCGTCCCATGGCGTCTGGGATCCGATGCTGTACATTAATACAGACTAGGCAATTAATACCCCCATGGGGTATGGTTCCCGAGCCTTTATATTAGTTTGTCACCTTTTTTACTCGGGCCTTCACCTTCATGCTGCGAATTTTCCATTCGCTACCCCGCACTCATAAAGTGTTGCTGCTTCCGGTCGCCACCATGGTCACCGTGCTGGGTACGCAAAAGATCATCGGCGTCTTCGACCACGCCGACACCGCGCAGACACCGATTCCCGTCGCCTCGACCGCCACGATTTCGCAGTCGATCATCGCCTCGGCTGGCGATCATGATCCTGCGGACGGTCCTTCGACGCTCCAGCGTCTTTCCGATGATATTCCACTGGCGCAGTTGAAGCCGCTGGAAGTGATGGACGTCGATCTGATTCCCCAGGCGCAGGCCAGCGAGGATATCCCCGCAGCCAGCACCCCGGCCGCGACCGGCACCGGCTCGACCACCGCTCCCGCCACCCCGCTGCTCGCCGCCACGGCCCTCAAGTCGGCTCTGGCGCTGGGCGCCAGCGGCCATGATTTCGCCGCCGACAGCGACAGCGACGACGATATCGGCGGCACCTCCTACGAGGACTGGACTTCCGATGGGGCGCTCGATCCCAGCGGCAATCCCGAGCTCGGCAGCGAGATCGCTTCGCATGAGCAGTACGTACCGGAGTGGCAGAGCTACACCATCCAGCCGGGCGACTCCTTTGCCCTGACCGCCGAGCGCACCCTGGGGCTGGCATACAGCGACGTGACCCAGATCCTCGGCGCGGTACCGGACAAGAAGGTGCTGACCCGCTGGCGCGTCGGTCGTACCTTCGATTACAAGCTCGACGAGAACGGCCAGCTACTGGCCCTGCGGGTGATGAAGAACCCCCGCGACGGCTATCTGATCGAGCGTGACAGCGAGACCGCCGAGTTCGCCTACTCGCCGATCGAGAAAGCCGGCGAGGCCACCCAGCGCATGTTCAGCGGTACTGTCAGCGGCTCCTTCGCGCTCTCGGCGCAGTCCACCGGGCTCTCCAGTGCCGAGGTCTCCGAACTGACTCACGTGCTCTCGAAGAAGCTCGATTTCCGCCGCGACGCCCGCGCCGGCGATCACTTCCAGGTGCTGGTCGAATCCGACATGATCGACGGCCAGTCGCTGGACTCCAAGATCCTCGCCGCCAAGTACGAAGGCCAGCGCATGGATCTGACCGTGGTGCGCAACAGCGCCGACGACCACTTCTATACCCCGGACGGCAACGGCCTCGATCCCGCTTTCGATCGCTACCCCTTCCAGGGTCACTACCGGATCAGCTCGCCGTTCAACCTGCGCCGACATCATCCGGTCACCGGTCGAATCAGCCCGCACAAGGGCACAGACTTTGCCATGCGTAGCGGCACCCCGATCGATGCCCCCGCCGACGGCCGGGTCGAAAAGGTGGTCAACCATCCGCTCGCCGGCAGGTACATCGTGATCCGTCACGACAACGGCTACGTCACCCGCTACCTGCACCTGAGCAAGGCGCTGGTGAAGCCCGGCGACCGGGTCAAGATGGGTCAGGAAATCGCGCTCTCCGGCAATACCGGACGCACCACCGGGCCGCACCTGCACTACGAGATCCTGGTCAACAACCGCCAGGTCGACGCCATGCGCGTGAAGCTGCCGGATTCGCAGAAGCTGACCGGCAAGGCGCTGGCCGCCTTCAAGCGTCAGTCGGAAAACCTGCTGGCCAAGCTCGATCAGGGCAACGGCGACGAACCGGCCATCGCCCAGGTCAACCCGCAGAAGACCCAGCGCGGCGACGACAACATCTGATCAGTCGGTGGCCAACACAAGACTGATGGCCAATACCAGAAAAGCCCTGCCTCGAAAAAGCCCCGCCCAGTGCGGGGCTTTTTGCTGTCTGCCTGGGGTAAAAAATGCACCGGCCCGCGTCACGCCAGCGGACCTATCCCGGGGGCACCGATAATTTCCGTATCCCGGGGGGTAGAAGTTTGCGCCGCTTGGGCTCATTCTGAGACTGACTCCGTTACGTCAGGGAGGTATCGCCGACACCGTTCTTGCGTCCGACACGATAGTGGCACTGACGGAGTTCCCTGCCCGACATCGACTTGTCACGGCACTCTGTCAGGGTCGAGAAGCCTTGAACTCACAGGAGTGCTTTTGCCGATGGTGCGTATCGACAAGAAAGCGAACAGGCTCTACGTACTGGACACCAATGTCCTGATCCACGACCCCGCAGCCCTCTACCATTTCGAAGAGCATGATGTGGTCATCCCCATGACCGTGCTCGAGGAGCTCGACAAGCACAAGAACGGCATGCGCGAGATCGCTCGCACCGCCCGTCAGATCAGTCGCACACTCTCCGACCTCACCGCCCACGTCACCCCCGAGGAGATTCAGCAAGGCATTCCCATCCCGCGCGCCAGCGGCGACCCCGCCGGCCGCCTGCGCTTCCTCTGCTATCAGGATCTGGAACCGCTGGAGACCCTGGAGAACTCTCCGGACAACCGCATTCTCGCCGAGACCTGTCGCCTGCGCCGCGACCGCCCGGACGCCTCGGTCATCCTGGTGACCAAGGACATCAACCTGCGGGTCAAGGCCGCCGCGCTCAAGGTGCCGGTGGAGGACTACCTCAGCGACAAGGCCTTCGACGATCTCGACGCCATGATCGAGGGCGCCAAGGTCTATGCCGACGCCGGACGTGACGGCCATGGCCTGTGGGAGTCGCTGGATGTCGAAGTGATGGTCGAGCGTGCCGAGGGGCACACCCTCTACCATCTGGAAGGCACCATCCCCGAGGACTGGCATGTCGGCATGCTGGTCTCCGACAGCGACAACGGCGCCGACTTCGAGGCGATCGTGCGCAGCCACTCGCCCCGCCGTGCCACCCTGCAGTTGCTCACCAACTACCGCCATCACGACGGCGTCTGGGGCGTCCACGCCCACGACAGCCGCCAGAACTTCGCCCTCAACCTGCTGATGGACCCGGAGATCGACTTCATCACCCTCGCCGGCAGCGCAGGTACCGGCAAGACCTTCATGACCCTGGCCGCGGCTTTCCAGCAGACGCTGGACGCCAAGCAGTTCGAACGCATCGTCTTCACCCGCGCCCCCATCCCCATGGGTGAGGATATCGGCTTTCTGCCCGGCACCGAGGAGGAGAAGATGTCACCGTGGATGGGTGCCTTCCACGACAACATGGACAACCTGTTGCGCGACGAGCGCGAGGGCTCGACCAGCTGGAGCGATGGCGCCACGCGTCAGCTGATCGGCTCGCGGGTGCAGATCCGCTCACCCACCTTCATGCGCGGGCGCACCCTCAACGATACTTTCCTGATCATCGACGAGGCCCAGAACTTCACCCCCAAACAGCTCAAGTCCCTGGTCACCCGGGCCGGGCGCAACACCAAGATCGTCTGCCTGGGCAACGTCGGCCAGATCGACACGCCCTACCTCACCGCCAACACCTGCGGCATGGCCGCAGTGGTCGAGCGCTTCCGCAACTGGCCCCATGCCGGACACATCACGCTCAAGAGCGTGGAGCGTTCGCGCCTGGCGCTGGCGGCCGAAGAGCTGCTGTAACCCGGATGTGACCAGACGGCGGGGGTTCGCCCCCGCCGCTCCCGCCAAAGACGAATCCCGATAAACGAAGAACCCCGGCGCTGAGGCCGGGGCTCTTCGTTCATGCAGAGAGCATCACGCCCTCAGAGGGTATTTACAAATTCGGCGAGCGAAGACGAGACAAGGCGAAATCGGACGAAAAAGCGGAGTTTACACGGGGTAAATGAGCATTTTGAGGTCGATTTCAACGCCGTATCGTCGAGCGCAGACATTTTGTAAACACCCTCTCACTCGTCGTCGGTATCGGGCTTCTTATTATTGATCACATCTTCGATCAACTGCTCGGACTCGCTGCGCGGGGTCTCGTCGAGGATTCGCTCGGCCTGGTCCCAGGCGCACACGTCAGTATTGCACGAGGTGCAGAAGACCCGATCATCGGGCTGCTTGGCCTGGGAGACCTTCATCATGTGGTTGCCGCAGTTGGGGCAACCCTTGGGCATCCGGAACTCCACGGAAAAGTCTGACACGGCGTTACTCCTTGTCGGCCGTCGGGAATGAACTTCAGTGTAGTCGACTCGCGGCGCTCAGGCCTGCGCGGCGCGGCGCCACACCAGGCAGAGGTTGTTGGCCGGCATCTCGTGCACCTGCAGCGCCCCCAGCCCGGCCGTGGCGGCCAGCGCTTCCAGCGCCGTCAGATCGCGAATACCCCAGCGCGGGTCGCGCGCGCGCAAAGCCTCGTCGAAGCGGGCATTGCTCGCGGCCAGCGGCGTCTCGGCGCGCTTGAACGGCCCATAGAGCACCAGAAGCCCACCCGGCGGCAGCTGGCGGCCGGCGCCGGCGAACAGCGCTTCGGCCACCGCCCAGGGCGCGATATGCACCAGATTGAAGGCACACACCGCGGCCAGCTCCGCGATCTCCGGCCACTCGGCGGTGACATCGAGCGCCAGCGGCGCCAGCAGGTTGGGCGGCGCGGCGTGCGCGCGCCAGGCGGCGATCGAGCGCAGCGCCTCGGAGCTGGTGTCCGAAGGCTGCCAGCGCAGGCCGGGCAGCGCCTCGGCCAGATAGACGGCGTGCTCGCCGCTGCCGCTGGCGATCTCCAGCACACTGCCGCGGGCCGGCAGCAGCTGACGCAGGATCTCGGCGATGGGCCCGCGATTGCGCTGCGCCGCCGGACTCGATAGCCGCGGGTCGTCGGCTGCGCCGCCGATATCGTCCATGCTGTGCATCGCGATACCCGCTCAGCCCAGCCGCGCCTGGAGCCAGGCCGCGATATCGCTGGCCTGCTCGGGGCACAGGCTATGGCCCATGTCGTAGGTGCGATAGTTCACCGGGTAGCCCAGCGCCTCGACCCGCTCGGCGCCCTCGCGGCCCAGCGCCTCGGGCACCACCGGATCGGCGCTGCCGTGGTGCACCTCGATCGGCAGCTGGCGATTCTCCTCGGCCAGGGCGATGCTGTCGGCAGTGGCGAAGTAGGTCGAGAGCGCGAGCAGCCCGCCCAGCGGATGCGGGCACGACAGCGCCGCCTCGTAGGCCACCGCACCGCCCTGGGAGAAACCGGCGACGATGATGCGCCGGCTGTCGATGCCGGCAGCGATCTGCGCCTCGATCAGGCCGTGCACCCGCTCGGCGGAGGCGCGCAGCTGAGCGACATCGACCCGCCGCCCCAGATTCATCTCGAGAATGTCGTACCAGGCCGGCATGCTCATGCCGCCGTTGACGGTGACCGGCAACTGCGGCGCATGGGGCAGCACGAAGCGCACCGAAAGCGTCGCATCCAGGCCCAGCGCCGGCACCAGCGGCTCGAAGTCGTGGCCGTCGGCACCGAGGCCGTGGAGCAGAATGACGCAGGCGTCGGCGGCGCGGCCGTGACTCGGCTCGACGATGAGTTCCTGAGCGGATGACATGGCGGGTCTCCTGTCGCGTGAATTCGATGGGCGCTAGGTGCTGTCTGAAAAGTCGACGAGCGAAGGCCAGGCAAGGCAAAAATCGGCGAAAACGCGGAGTTTACGAGGTGTAAATGAGCACTTTGAGCCGACTTTTAACGCCGCATGGGCGAGCGCAGTACTTTTCAGACGGTGCCTAGTCTAACGTGGCTGCGGCCACCCTGTCCGCGACGATTACCTTGCACGTCCACCGTGGCCAGGCGACCCCGGTGCTATGCTCGGGCCAAGACTTCCCGCTTACTGGATTCAGGACGCATCATGACGCTTTTCCCCAAGTCGGCCAGCGCCAGGGCCGGCTGGCGCCTGCTGCTGGCGTGGCTGCTGCTCAACGCCCTGCTGCTCACGCCCGAACTCCCCTGGGCGGGCTTCCCGCCGCGCCACTGGCTGGCGCTGGAGGCGCCGCTGCTGCTCGGCCTGCTCCTGCTGATGCCACCGTCACGCCTGCGCCAATGGGCCTGTGCCGGGGTTGCCCTGTTCGGCGTGAGCATCGCCCTGGGCGCCCTCGGCGACGGCCTGATGCAGGCGATGCAGGGGCGCTCGATCAACCTCTATACCGATCTTGCGCTGCTGCCGATCCTGATCGAGCTGCTGGTCGCCAATCTTGGCCTGGCGCTGACGCTGGCAGTGACCTGCGGGCTGGGCCTGACGCTGTTAGCGGTGGGCTGGGCGCTGAGCACGCTGCTGGCGGCGCGCCATCGCTCTCGACTCCCGCGCGGGCTGGGGGTAGCGCTGCTGGCCTTCGGTGCCGGCGGCCTGGCGCTGCAGCACGCCGGGCGCCTCGAGGCCACGCGTATCGGCAGCCCGGCGCTGGGCTTCGTGACCTTCGAGTGGCAGCGCGCCATGGAGACACGCCACGCGCTGGCGGCGTTCGGTGGCCAGCTCGAGAACGATCCCGGCGCGCGGGCGCTGCCGGGGCTGGCAGGGGTCGACGTGGTGCTGGGCTTCATCGAGTCCTACGGGGTCGCCGCGATCGAGCGCGAACCGTTCGCCGACGAGATCCGCCCGCGCCTGGCGCGGATAGAGTCAGAGCTGGCCGCGTCCGGGCTGTCGATGGTCACCGGCCGGGTCACCGCCTCGACCCTGGGCGGCCAGTCCTGGCTCAACCACGCCACCCTGCTCAGCGGGCTGCCGATCACCTCGCAGCTGCGCTTCGAGCTGATGCTCAACCGCCACCGCTCGACCCTGGTCGACGACTTCGCCGCCAGCGCCCACCGCACCCTGGCGGTGATGCCGGGAATCGTCCGCGACTGGCCCGAAGGCCGCCAGCTCGGCTACGACGACATCCACACCGCCGACAGCCTCGGCTACCGCGGCCCGCCGATGGGCTGGGCCAGCATGCCCGATCAGTTCACCTGGAAACGTGTCGGCGACTATCTGGATGCGGCATCGGCAAGCGCCACCGGGCCGTCGTCGCGCGCCACCTTCGCCGAACTGGCCACCCTCTCCAGCCACGCCCCCTGGTCACCGGTGATCACGCTGGTCGACTGGGACAGCGTCGGCGACGGCCAGGTGTTCTCGCGCTGGGCCGGCGCCGGCGACGACTACGCCTCGCTGTGGCAGAACACCGAGGAGATGCGCGCCCACTATGCGCCAGCCATCGACTACGCCCTGCAGGCGGCGGCGGGCTTTGCCGAGCGCCAGGTCGGCGAGCATACGCTGATGCTGATCCTCGGCGACCACCAGGCTGCGCCGAGCATCATTGGCCCGCGTCCGGGCAGGGACGTACCACTGCACGTGATCAGCGGTGACCCGGCGCTGCTCGCAGGCTTCTTGCACAACGGCTTCCGGCCCGGTGCGTTGCCGCCCGGGCCGGAAGCGGCCATTCCCATGTCGCAGATCCGCGCGCTGCTGCACCGGATCTATGCCGCGCCGCCGACCCTCAGCCGGTCTGGCGCTGCCCGCGGCTCTTGATCAGGCTGGCCACGGTGGTCACCACCAGGGTGCCGACGATGATCGTCATCGACAGCCAGATCGGGATCTCCGGCACCAGATGCAGCGGCTGGCCGTCATTGATGAACGCCAGATTGTTGGTGTGCATCGCCTCGATGATCAGCTTGACGCCGATGAACGCCAGGATCAGCGACAGCCCGATCCCCAGATAGACCAGCCGCGACAGCAGCCCGCCGATCAGGAAGTAGAGCTGGAGCAGCCCGAGCAGCGCGAAGGCATTGGTGGTGAAGACGATATAGGGCTCCTTGGTCAGCCCGTAGATCGCCGGGATCGAGTCCAGCGCGAACAGCACGTCGGTCATGCCCAGGGCCACCACCACCATGAATAGCGGCGTCACCAGGCGCTTGCCGTTCTGCACCGTGATCAGGCGGTCGCGATCATAGGTATCGGTGGCGGGAAGACGCTGCTGCACGAAGCGCACGATGGCGTTGGGCTCGTACTCCTCGTTGGCGTCGTGGCCTCCGGCGCCCTCGCGCATCAGCTGAACCGCGGTATACAGCAGGAACAGTCCGAACAGGTAGAACATCCAGCTGAACTGGGCGATCGCCGCCGCCCCCACCGCAATGAAGGCGCCGCGCATCAGCAGTGCGATCACGATCCCGATCAGCAGCGCCTTCTGCTGGTAGGCCGGTGGCACCGCGAACTTGGACATGATGATCAGGAAGACGAACAGATTATCGACCGAGAGGCTTTTCTCGGTGATGAAGCCGGCGAAGTACTCGGCGCCGTGTTGCGGCCCCCAGACCCACCATAGCCCGCCGCCGAAGAGCACGGCGAGGGCGACGAAGAACACCGACCACCAGGCCGCTTCGCGGAAGGTGGGTTCGTGCGGCTTGCGCACGTGGGCGTAGAAATCGAAGACGAACAGCGCAGCGATGCCGGCAATCGTAGCCAGCCAGACCCACAGGGGGACATGCATGAGGAAACCTCCGGTTGACGGTGAACGTCACCGAAAGTCTCTCCCGCTGGCCGCGGCACCCGCTGGGTGCCCGAACAACCGATGATCCCGGGGCAATGTGGCCCGTGCTGACGACATCATCGACCGGCGGCGCACGCGGCGCCGGCGGCGGAATACTCCCCTTCCGTGCCCGCGCATTGTGCGCCCGCCGCGCATCGCGTAGCAAGTAAAAAAGCCCGTGGAAACACGGGCTTTTTCAGCTTTTCGACAGGGGCCGGCGGGGTAAGCCGAGCCGCGCTCAGCCGGAGAGCACCACCGTGCGCCCGGCGTGCAGGAAAACGCGCTTCTGCAGGTGGTAGCGCACCGCCCGCGCCAGGGTCAAACACTCGATGTCGCGCCCGCGCGCCACCAGATCTTCGGGGTAGTGGGCGTGGTCGACCGCCTCGACGCCCTGGGCGATGATCGGCCCCTCGTCGAGATCGTCGTTGATGTAGTGGGCGGTGGCGCCAACCAGCTTCACGCCCTTCTCGTAGGCCTGGTGGTAGGGCTTGGCACCCTTGAAACCGGGCAGCAGCGAGTGGTGGATATTGATCGCACGGCCGGCGAAGTGGTGGCACAGCTCGGGCGACAGCACCTGCATGTAGCGCGCCAGGATCACCAGTTCGGCCCCGCTCTCCTCGACCACCCGGCGCACCTCGGCCTCCTGCTCCGCCTTGGTCTCCGGGGTGATCGGCAGATGGTGATAGGGCAACCCGTGCCACGCCGCCAGCGGCTCCAGATCCGGATGGTTGGAGACAATGGCACGCACGTCGATCGCCAGCTGCCCGGTCCGATAGCGGTAGAGCAGATCGTTGAGGCAGTGGTCGGTCTTGGAGACCATGATCACCACCGGCAGACGATAGTCCGGCGGAGTCAGCTCGAAATGCATGTCGAACGCCGACGCCCGCGCCGTGAACTGCTCGCGGAAGTCGTCGCCATTGAAATCGGGCTGCTCCGGCAGAAAGGCCGCGCGGATGAAGAACTGCCCGCCGCGGTAGTCGTCGAAGGAGTGCAGCTCGGTGATATAGCAGCCCTGCTCCTTGAGGAAGCGGGTCACCACGTCCACCGTGCCCAGCCGACTGGGGCACTGGGCGGACAGAATCCAGCTGTTGTTCTCAGAGTGCATGTTGGCTCCCGCTGAGCGCTGTCGAGATGCCAGACGTTGATCAAACGGGGCGTCTCGACAGGGCCTGGCCCCCGCTATGACGGGGGCGCTCGATGATCAGGGCGACGCGGATTCCACGCGCAGCCCGTACTCGCGCCCGGCATCCCGCAGCCAGCGCACGCAGTAGTCGGCAAAGCTGCGCCGCACCACCAGCTCGAAGCGCTCTTCGCTGGGACGCCGCAGCACCACGCTGGTCTTGGCGAAGACGGTGCCTACCGCCTTGCCCACCGGCAGCCCATGCTCGTGCACGTCGTAGGTGACCGACTTCATCAGCAGCTCACGTGCCTTCTCGCCGGAGAGTTCCAGCAGAGTCTGGCCGCCGCCGACGTTGACGATGGCGAAGTGGGCATCCCCCAGCCGCGCCCGCAGCCGATTCTCCAGCTCGAACTCCTCGCCGGCGGGGACGATCACCAGCCACTCGTCCGGCGAGACCCACTGCACCGAACGACTGCCCTCGGCGTCGAGCACCAACCCCAGCGGCTTGCCTGGCAGGCTCACGCCGAGTTCGGCGCGCACCGCCTCGTCGAGGGTGATGGCGCCGCCGCGCAGCACCAGATGGCCGAGGAATGGCCGTTCGACCACCCTGATCTGCTCGGCCGCGCCACCTTCCTCGGTGACGCGCCCCTGTACCCGGCTCCACTGCAGCGGCGACTCGGGGGTGACGCCGGCGTCGGCGCCCGGATGCGTATCGAAAGTGGCGGCGTTGCCGACACTCGCTTCGGAACGGGCTTCAGACATTCTGGCGCTCTCCCTTGGGATCGATGAAGACGGTACTCACGACTTCGGCCTGGTGGACACTGCCGTCGGACATCGGCAGATAGACGGTCTCGCCCATCCGGTTGCGTCCGCCCTTGAGCACCGCCAGCGCAAAGCCGCTCTCCAGTACCGGGCTGTAATAGCTCGAGGTGACGTGACCCATCATGGTCATGGGAATCTTCTGCTCGGGGTCGAGCACGATCTGCGCCCCCTCCTCGAGGACCACCTTGGGGTCCTTGGGCTTGAGCCCCACCAGCTGCTTGCGATCCTCGCGGGCGGTGTCCGGACGCGTCAGCGCGCGCTGGCCGATCCACGAGAACGGCTTGTCGTAACCCACCGCCCAGTGCATGCCGAGATCCTCCGGGGTCACCGAGCCGTCGGTGTCCTGACCGGCGATGATCAGCCCCTTCTCGGCACGCAGCACGTGCATAGTCTCGGTGCCGTAGGGCGTGAGGTCGTACTTCTCGCCGTGGGCAAAGAGCGCCTTCCACACGTGCATGGCGTAGTTGGCCTGGACGTTGATCTCGAACGCCAGCTCGCCGGTGAAGGAGATACGGAACACCCGCGCCGGGACGCCGGCGACCTTGCCCTCCTTCCAGTCCATGAACTTGAACTGCTCACGGTCGAGGTCGATATCGGTCACTTCCGACATCAGCTTGCGCGCGTCCGGACCGGTCACGGTCATGGTCGCCCAGTGATCGGTGACCGAGTTGAAGTAGACCTGCAGCTCCGGCCACTCGGTCTGGTGCCACAGCTCCAGCCACTCCAGCACGCCGGCGGCGCCGCCGGTGGTGGTGGTCATCAGGAAGTGGTTTTCAGCCAGGCAACTGGTGGTACCGTCGTCCATCAGCATGCCATCGTCTTTGCACATCAGGCCGTAGCGCACGCGCCCCGGTGCCAGCTTGGCCCACTTGTTGGTGTAGACCCGACCCAGGAACTCGCGCGCATCCGGCCCCTGGATGTCGATCTTGCCCAGGGTCGAGGCATCGAGAATACCCACACCGCGGCGCACCGCGAGGCACTCGCGTGCCACCGCCTCGTGCATCGTCTCCAGCTTGCCGTTGACCCGGCGCGGGAAGTACCAGGGGCGCTTCCACTGGCCGACATCCTCGAACTCGGCGCCGTTCTCCACGTGCCACTGGTGCAGCGCGGTATAGCGCTCGGGATCGAACAGATCGCGGCAGTGGCGGCCGACGATGGCGCCGAAGCTGACCGGGGTGTAATTGGGACGGAAGACCGTGGTCCCCACCTCGGGAATCGAGCGATTGAGGCAGCGCGCGGCGATCGCCATGCCGTTGATGTTGCCCAGCTTGCCCTGGTCGGTGCCGAAGCCCAGCGCGGTGTAGCGCTTGACGTGCTCGATCGACTCGAAGCCCTCGCGGGTCGCCAGCTCGACGGCGGCCGCGGTGACGTCGTTCTGCAGATCGACGAACTGCTTGGGCGCGCGCAGCGGCGGCTTTTCATGGGGGATCTGGTAGAGCGCGCTGGTCGGCGACTCCTGGCGCACTGCGACCTCGGGCACCGCGATCGCCGCGGCCTCCTCGAAGCCCGCCGCACGCGCCGCCTCGGCTCCCACATCGGCGCCGTCGGTGAGCGTCTCGCCGAGGGCGTAGACCCCATGAACGCCGCCGGCAAAGTGCATACCCTTGACCTCGCCGGGCACGAAGCCGAGCAGGTCATCGCGCCACTGCGGGCGCTTGCCGGTGTGCGAGGCCAGGTGGACCACCGGGCTGTAGCCGCCGGAGCTGGCGATGGTATCGCACTCGAGCGTCTCGACCTTGCCGGTCACCACGAAGCGTTCGGTATCGATCGCCACCACCTTGGCACCGCTGACGCGCTGGCTGCCGGTGGCCTCCATCACGGCACTGCCGGTGATGACGCGGATACCGGCGTCGCGGGCCTGCTTGACCAGATCGCCGTCCGGCTTGGCCCGCGAGTCGACCACCGCGACCACCTCGCGGCCGGCCTCTTGCCAGTCCAGCGCCGCGCGGTAGGCGTGGTCGTTGTTGGTAGAGAGCACCAGACGCTGCCCCGGTACCACGCCATAGCGGCGGATATAGACGGAGACCGCCCCCGCCACCAGGTTGCCGGGCACATCGTTGTTGGCGTAGACCAGCGGGCGCTCGTGGCTGCCACTGGCCAGCACCACGCGGCCGGCACGCACCCGATGCAGCCGTGCACGCACTTCACCTTCGCGACCGGCGCCCGCGGCGGTATCGGCGAGGTGCTCGGTGCGCCGCTCGTGCAGGGTGACGAAGTTGTGGTCGTGATAGCCGTTGGCGGTGGTGCGCGGCAGCAGCGTGACGTTGGCCAGGCCACCGAGTTCGGCGACCGCCTGCTCGACCCAGGCGCTGGCCGGCTCGCCGTCGATCGATTCACGGCTGTCGAGCAGCGAACCGCCCATCTCTTCCTGCTCGTCGCACAGGATCACCCGCGCGCCGGCGCGGGCGGCGGAGAGCGCGGCGGCAAGCCCTGCGGGGCCGGCACCGATCACCAGCACGTCACAGTGCTGATTGAAATGGTCGTAGATGTCCGGGTCGGCTTCGGTGGGCGCGCGACCGAGGCCAGCGCCCTTGCGGATGAACTTCTCGTAGGTCATCCACATCGAGGCCGGGGCCATGAACGTCTTGTAGTAGAAACCCGGCGGCATGAAGCTGCCACCCAGCTTGCCGACCCAGCTCATGACGTCACGCTGCACGTTCGGCCAGCCGTTGGTACCGCGTGCCACCAGACCGTCATACAGCGCCTGCTGGGTGGCGCGCACGTTGGGGACCTGGGCGGCTTCGGTGGCGCCGAGCTGGACGATGGCGTTGGGCTCTTCGGGCCCGGCGGCGGTGATTCCGCGCGGACGCGAATACTTGAAGCTGCGGTTGACGATATCCACGCCGTTGGCCAGCAGCGCGGAGGCCAGGGTGTCCCCGGCGAAGCCGGTGTATTGCTGACCGTTGAAGGTGAACGACAGCCGCCGAGAGCGATCGATGCGCCCGCCCTGATTGAGACGGTTGGACTGGGTCATGACGGCGTCTCCTCGTTGAGCCGGCTGTTCTCGGGCTGTGCGCCCACGGTCTGCCAGCCGCCGTCGGCGGTCTGCACGCCCTGCTCGCGGCGCACCTCGGCGTTGGCGGCGGTGATGCTCGGCTGCTCGCCCATGCGATAGGTCTCGAGAATCTCGTAGGTCGCGGTGTCGCGGGTGATATTGAAGAACTTGCGACAGCCCAGGCGGTGCACCCACATCTCATGGTGGATACCGCGCGGGTTGTCACGGAAGAACAGGTAATCGCCCCACTCCTCGTCGCTCACGCTGGCGGGATCGGCCGGCCGGACGAGGTGTGCCTGACCGCTGGGATGAAACTCCTCTTCCTCGCGGTACTCCTGGCAGTAGGGACAGAAGATATGAAACATGGTGTGCTCTCCTCAGTGCGCCACGCCGGCGGCGCCGTGTTCATCGATCAAGGCGCCGGTATTGAACCGATCGATGGAGAACGGCGCCGCGATGGGGTGCATTTCCCCTTTAGCCAGACTGGCTGCAAAAACGTGTCCGGAGCCGGGGGTGGCCTTGAAGCCACCAGTGCCCCAGCCGCAGTTGAAATAGAGTCCCTTGACCTTGGTCTTGGACAGGATCGGGCAGGCGTCGGGGCAGGTATCGACGATGCCGCCCCACTGCCGGTTCATGCGTACCCGCGAGAACATCGGGAACATCTCGACGATCGCCTGCAGGGTGTGCTCGATGGTGGGGAAGCTGCCGCGCTGGCCGTAACCGAGATAGCCGTCGATCCCCGCGCCGATCACCAGGTCGCCCTTGTCTGACTGGCTGACGTAGCCGTGCACGTGGTTGGACATGGTGACGGTGTTGAGAATCGGCTTGAGCGGCTCGGAGACCAGCGCCTGCAGCGGGTGCGACTCCAGCGGCAGCTTGAGCCCGGCCATCTTCGCCAGCACGCCGGAGTTGCCCGCGGCCACGCAGCCCACCGTATGCGCTTCGATGTCGCCGCGGTTGGTGTGCACGCCGTAGACCTGACCATCACGGATCTTGAAGCCGGTCACCTCGGTGTTCTGCAACAGATCGACGCCCAGCGCGTCGGCGCCACGGGCGAAGCCCCAGGCCACCGCGTCGTGACGCGCGACCCCGGCACTCTTCTGCCACGAGGCGCCCATGATCGGGTAACGCGCGCTCTTGGAGATATCCAGCGCCGGTTCGATCTCCTTGATCTGCTCGGGGGTCACCACCTCGCTGTCGATGCCGTTGAGACGGTTGGCATTGACCCGCCGCTGCACGTCACGCATGTCCTGCAGGGTGTGCGCCAGGTTGAGCACGCCGCGCTGCGAGAACATCACGTTGTAGTTGAGATCCTGGGACAGCCCCTTCCACAGATCGAGGGAGTGGTTGTAGAGCTGTGCCGCCTCGTCCCACAGATAGTTGGAGCGCACGATGGTGGTGTTACGCGCGGTATTGCCGCCACCCAGCCAGCCCTTCTCGATCACCGCCACATTGGTGACGCCGAACTCCTTGGCGAGGTAGTAGGCCGTCGCCAGACCGTGGCCGCCACCGCCGACGATGATCACGTCGTAGCGCTTCTTGGGCGCCGGGTTGCGCCAATGGCGCTGCCAGTTCTCGTGGTGGCTGAGCGCGTGTTTGACCAGGCTGAAACCGGAATAACGTTGCATGGGGACCCTCTCTACGTCGCTCGTCGCCGTGGCGACACGCGGTCGGCGTGCGGTGATTTTCCGCGATGGTATCGCCCGCCCGGGGGAGCATGATGCTCTGCCACGTCACGCTAGAGTGCGTTTGCGACATACCCTGACGATTAGCGACAACAGGGGGCGAAGAGAGGCGTGAGGGGACAACGCTATCCGAGCGTGCAGACAGCAGAAATGCCGCCGCCATGCCTGGCAAGGCGGCGATCCGACCGGCAAGACCGGTCTGGGCAGCGATTCAGCCCATCGCAGCCACGGGCTTGCGACGATGGCAATCCTCGGCGTGGTCGTTGACCATGCCGACGGCCTGCATCCAGGCATAGACGATCACCGGCCCGACGAACTTGAAGCCGCGCTTCTTTAGCGCCTTGGAGATATCGACAGAGAGCGGCGTCTGGGTGGGAACCGAACCGTCGCTGCCGATGGAGTCCTGGATCGGGCGGCCGCCGACCATGCTCCACAGAAAGTCGGCGAAATCCTCGCCGCTGTCACGCATGGCGAGATAGGCGCGGGCGTTGCCGATGGTCGCCTCGATCTTGGATCGCGAGCGCACGATGCCGGCGTTGCCGAGCAGCCGCTCGACGTCGGTCTCGTCGTAGCCGGCAATACGCTCGGGGTCGAAGCCCTCGAACGCCTCGCGGAAGGCGTCGCGCTTCTTGAGAATGGTGAGCCAGGAGAGCCCGGCCTGGAAGCCGTCGAGGATCAGCTTCTCCCACAGCGCCCGGCTGTCGTACTCGGGGACGCCCCACTCGGCATCGTGGTAGGCGGCATTCAGCGGGTGTGTCTGCGCCCAGGCGCAGCGTGAAAGGTCAGGGTCGGGTACGGTCATGCTCGGCTCTCTTCAGCGGACGGCGGTCGCTCTCGATTCTGCCGCCCAGGGCGGCCAAAACCAAACGCAAAACGGCCGGAAGCGCCCGCAGGCGCTTCCGGCACGTCACACTCGCCCTGACATCGGGCGGGGTTGGTCAGGCCTCGCGATCAGCCGAGGGTCCCGTGGGGGTCGATCACGAACTTCTTGGCCGCCCCGCCATCGAAGGCGGCGTAGCCCTTGGGCGCGTCGTCGAGCGAGATGGTCTGGACGTTGACCGCCTTGCCGATATGCACGCGCTCGTGAAGGATCGCCTGCATCAGCTGACGCTGATAGCGCATCGCCGGGGTCTGGCCGGTGTGGAACGACATCGCCTTGGCCCAGCCCAGCCCGAACTTCATCGAGATGTTGCCGTGCTTGGCGTCTTCGCTCTCGGCGCCCGGGTCTTCGGTCACGTAGAGCCCCGGAATACCCACGGCACCACCGGCCTGGGTGATCTCCATGGTCGCGTTGAGCACCGTCGCCGGCTGCTCGTGGGCATGGTTGTGGCCGTGGCAGTTGGCTTCGAAGCCCACCGCGTCGACCGCGCAGTCCACCTCCGGCACGCCGAGCACCGACTCGATCAGGTCGGACATGCTGGCGTCCTGCTTGAGATCGAGCCCTTCACAGCCGAAGCTGCGCGCCTGCTCGAGACGCTGATCGTTCATGTCACCGACGATCACGCAGGCCGCGCCCAGCAGTTGCGCCGAGACCGCCGCCGCCAGGCCCACCGGGCCCGCGCCGGCGATATAGACGGTCGAGCCGGGCTTGACGCCAGCGGTGACACAGCCGTGGAAGCCGGTGGGGAAGATGTCGGAGAGCATGGTCAGATCGAGGATCTTCTCCAGCGCCTGCTCCTTGTCCGGGAACACCAGCAGCTGGAAGTCGGCGTAGGGCACCATCACGTACTCGGCCTGCCCGCCGACCCAGCCGCCCATGTCGACATAGCCGTAGGCGCCGCCGGCGCGGTCGCCGTTGACGTTGAGACAGATATGGGTGTCGCCGCGCTTGCAGTTGCGGCAGCGCCCGCAGGCGACGTTGAAGGGCACCGAAACGATGTCGCCGACCTTGATGAACTCGACGTCACGCCCGCACTCGACCACCTCACCGGTGATCTCGTGGCCCAGGACCAGGCCTTCCGGCGCGGTGGTACGGCCGCGGACCATGTGCTGGTCGCTGCCGCAGATATTGGTGGTCAGAACCTTGAGAATGACACCGTGCTGGCACTGACGGCTGCCCAGTGCGAGTTCCGGGAACGCGATGTTCTCGACGGCGACTTTACCGGGGCCGCGATAGACGACGCCGCGATTGGCGGGTGAAGACATGAGGTGAACTCCTGTGGCTGGTCTCTGGCTGCCGTCGCGTCCGACCGTCTGGCGGGGCGGATCCGGAACAACAGGCCAAGTTCAGCGTAGAAGTCCCCGCCCCGGAGGAGATGTCTCGTTGCGCCACCGGGTGACGCAACGACGACAATGGCCATGTCCAAACGTCTTAACTAGATCAACGGACTCAGCGCCACGCAACCCAAGGCGAGAAAGCCCGAGCCGCCATTGCCTGGCGTATCGCCCCGGACATCCGCCCTAGAAGAGAGCGACGCTCAGTAGTCGATCACCACCTTGCCCTTGGGCTTGGAGCAGCAGGAGAGGATGTAACCTTCGGCCTCGTCCTCCTCGGTGATCCCGCCGTTGTGCTCCATTTCCACCTCGCCTTCGAGCTTCATCACCCGGCAGGTGCCGCAGATCCCCATACCGCACGCCTTGGGAATGTGCAGCCCCAGCTTGGCGGCGGCGGCGTGGATGGTCTCGCTCTCGCCGATGCGGATGCTCTTGCCGCTGCTGGCGAACTCCACCGGGGTCAGATCGGCGACATCGACCTCTTCGGCCGCCGCCTCGGCCTGCTCGGCCAGCTCGATGACATCCTCCTGGACCCCCAGCGGTGTGGCCCCGAACGACTCCTGGTGGTAATGGGCCATGTCGAAGCCATCTTCCAGCAGCACCTGACGCACCGCCTGCATGAACGGCGCCGGGCCACAGCAGAAGATTTCGCGTTCGAGATAGTCCGGCGCCATCAGGCTCAGCATCTGGCGCGACAGGTAGCCGCGGAAACCGGCCCAGGCCTGGCTCAGCTCGTCGCTGCGCTCGCACACGATATGCAGGCGGAACTCCGGCAGCCGCGAGAACATGTGCACCAGCTCGCGGTGATAGATGATGTCGTTGGGTGCCTGCGAGCAGTGCACGAACTCCAGATCTACCGCGGCATTGGTATCGAAGAACCAGCGGGTCATCGACATCAGCGGGGTGATGCCGACCCCGCCGGAGAGCATCAGCACTTTCTCCGCCGGGTGGTCGATGACGTTGAAGTCGCCCACCGGACCGTGCACGACCATCTCGTCGCCGGCGCCGAGGTTGTCATGCAGCCAGTTGGAGACCTGGCCGCCCGGCAAGCGCTTGACCGTGATCGAGAAGCTGTAGGGGATCGAGGGCGAGCTCGAGATGGTGTAGGAGCGCATCACCGGCTTGCCCGCGATTTCAAGCTCCAGGGTGACGAACTGACCCGGCTTGAAGAAGAACATCACCGGCTGATCGGCCATGAAACAGAAAGTCTTGACGTTCCAAGTCTCTTGGATGACTTTGACGCAGCGCACCTGGTGGCGGCCGTTGGTCCAGGTCTGAGTTGTGACCGGATTGAAAAATTGCATCGTCATGGCACTCGATCAGGGGAAGCGGCCACAGCGCCCACTTCCGGTGGGTTACCTTATGGCCGGATTCTGAGCACGCAGGCCGGGTACGACTTTCCCGTCAACGACACGGGCATGCCAGCCACCCCCAACCCGGGCACTCTTTCGTCGATTTGGCCGCCGCGTCGCGCCCCGGGGAAAACGCCACCGGTCGCCCTGGTATCGACGAATGTCGCGGCTGGACAACTTCCAAGCTATCGCCTGAGCGACACTCCGCCGAACGGATCGAATCGCTACAGCCTAGCCACGCGCCGCCACACCCAGGTCGATCCCGCCGATGGGCTCGGGAAAGACCCACAATATATTGTTTGATGAGGATGCGACCATGTCACCACTTCCACGCGACAGCCTGGATGACACTCTCAGCGCGACCCGCAAGGCCGTGGCGGATATGCTGGAACAGCGTAACCCGACCTATTCACTGCCCCAACCCTTCTACAACGACCCGCGCCTGTTCCAGGTCGATATGGAGGAGATCTTCGAGAAGCAGTGGCTGTTCGCGGGCATGAGCTGCGAGATTCCCGCCAAGGGCAACTACTTCAAGCTCGAAGTGGGCAGCAACTCGATCATCATTCTGCGCGGCGCCGAGAACAAGATTCACGCCTTCCACAACGTCTGCCGTCACCGCGGCTCGCGCCTGTGTCTCAAGGACAAGGGCAAGGTGGCCAAGCTGGTCTGCCCCTACCATCAGTGGACCTACGAACTCGACGGCCGCCTGCTGTTCGCCGGCAGCGACATGGGCGACGACTTCGACATGAGCGCTTTCGGCCTCAAGCCGGTGGCGGTGAAGAGCGCCGGCGGTTTCGTGTTCATCAACCTGAGCGAGAACCCCGAGCCGATCGACGACTTCCTGGTCTCGCTCGAGCACTACCTCTCACCCTATGACATGGACAACGTCAAGGTCGCGGTGGAGTCCAACATCGTCGAGCGCTGCAACTGGAAGCTGGTGATCGAGAACAATCGCGAGTGCTACCACTGCAGCGGTTCGCACCCGGAGCTGCTCAACTCGCTGATCGAGTTCGACGACACCGACGACCCGCGCTCCACCGGCGAGTACCGTGATCTGGTCGCGCGCAAGCAGGCCGACTGGACCGCCTGCGAGGTGCCCTGGCAGCTGGCGCGCTTCGGCAAGCGCAACCGCCTGACGCGCACCCCGCTGCTCGACGGCATCGTTTCGATGACCCTGGATGGCAAGCCCGGCTGCAACAAGCTGATGGGCAACATCCCCAACGCCGACATGGGCTCGCTGCGCATCCTGCACCTACCCAATTCGTGGAACCACTTCATGGGTGACCACGCAGTGGTCTTCCGCGTTCTGCCGCTGGGCCCGCAGGAAACCCTGGTCACCACCAAGTGGCTGGTGCACAAGGATGCCGTGGAAGGTGTCGACTACGACCCGGCGCGCCTGCGCCAGGTGTGGGATGCCACCAACGAGCAGGATCGCCGCCTGGCGGAAGAGAACCAGCTCGGCATCAACTCGCTGGCCTATCAGCCCGGCCCCTACTCGCAGACCTACGAGTTCGGTGTCATCGACTTCGTCAACTGGTACAGCGAAACCATGCGCGAGAATCTCGGCGTCCAAACCTCTGCCCCGCTGCAGGTGGCTTCGCAGTAACGCCATGGCGCTCAGTGCGACTCACTGACGCCAGGGTCGCCCATGAAAAAGGCGCCTCCCAAGAGAGGCGCCTTTTCATTGATGGTCATGCTATCCGCGGGCTAGAACTCCACCGTTGCCGACAGCTTCAAAGTCCGCGGCTCGCCCTGAATCAGGTAGCCGGCAAAGGCCGTGGATGCACCCGCCCAGTAGTCCTCGTCGGTGACGTTGTCGATACCGGCACGCCACACCCAATCGGCACCACCGATCGGCGTGGTGTAGCGCACGCCCAGGTCCAGCCGCGTCCACGGGTCCAGTTCGAGATCGTTGCTGGCATCGGCGTACTGCGTCCCGGTGTGAATGACACGACCTGTCGCGGTGAGGCGATCGACATGCGGGATATCCCACTCTGTGCCCAGCACGACGCGGTACTCGGGCACGCCGGTCGCATGGTTGCCCTCGGTGCCATCCTGGGTCTTGGTCAGCTCGGCATCGATCCAGGTCGCGCTGCTGAACAGACGCAGGCCCTCGAGGGGTTCGCCGTAAAGGCTGAGCTCGAGGCCACGATTGCGCTGCTCGTTGTCCAGACTGCCGACACCGTCGACGACCGCTGCCGTCGGTAGCTCGATCTGAAACAGGCTGATACCGCCGCCGATGTTGCCATAATCGAACTTGCTGCCCACTTCATACTGCTTGGCGTGGGCGATGCCCAGGTACTCGCCATAGTTCGAGGCCGCGGTATCGCTGACGGTGCCACCATCCTGCAGGGCCTCGACGTAGTTGGCGTAGAGCGACACGTTGGAAGTCGCCTTGAACACGACGCCCACCGCGGGCGTGACTCGGCGGTCGGCATAACGGTTGTTACCACCGGCGTTGGGGCGCTCGTCGACCTCCAGCTCCTGGTAGCGTGCCCCCAAGGTCAGTAAGACGCGATCATTCACGAACCCCAGCGTATCGCTCAGGGTGACACCCTGAGACCGCGTCCGCGTCACGCTGCCACCGACAGAGGGATCGCCTTGCGGCCGCGACAGATCCTGCGGATCGTAGATATTGGTGGTGCCCGCCGCCAGAAAGCTCCAGTCGGTATCGAACTTGCGGTAGGCACTGGAGTAGCCAAGAGTCACATCGTGGCTCACCGGGCCAGTCAGGACATAACCGCGCACACCCGCCTGACTGGCGAAGTTATCGATGTGGTTACCGGTCTCGAAATCGTTGACGCTGGCATTGCCGTTGTCATCGGTCAGTCTCGGATTGGCCGAGACGATATTCTCGATGGTGCGGTTCCCGCCGACCGCGGCAAAGGCGGTCCAGTCGTCGTTCAGGTCGTACTCTCCACGCACCATGCCGAAATGGGTCTCGAGTGCGGAGCCACCGAAGGCGGGCGTGTAGTTCGAGCTGGCATCCGGCACGGTGGGGACTGTCGTCGCTGCCCCGGTGTAGAGGCTGGAGCGCGCGCCCTCCAGCGTCGATTTCTGATGACCGACATCGAACAGCACACGTCCGCGTTCGCCGCGATAGTCGAGGCCGACCACCACCGAGGTGTCACGCTGACTCTCGTCATCGATGGCGGTATCGCCGCGGCCACGCACAGCGCTGACCCGCGCGCCCCACTGCTTCTGATCACCGAAGCGCCGGCTCGCATCGACCCCCACTTCACCATAGCTGTCGGAGCGATAGCCGCTGGAGAGCTTGAGCATCGGCTCATCACCGGCGTGCTTGGGCTCGATGTTGACGGTGCCGCCGATGCCACCATTCCCCCCGATGGGAATACCCGAGGTGAAGGCGCTGGCCCCCTTGAAGACTTCGATACGCTCGGCAATATCGGTGTTGATGAGCTGGCGCGGGAGCACGCCGTAGAGCCCGCCGTACGCCACGTCGTCGCCGGTCAGGTTGAAGCCGCGAATCTTGAAGGCTTCGCCGTAGATGCCGTACCCCTGACCTACGCTGACGGAAGCATCGTTCTGCAGCGTATCGCCCAGGGTTTGCGACTGCTGATTCTCGATCAATTCGCTGGTGTAGCTGGTGACGCTGAAGGGGATGTCCATCGCATCCTTTTCACCCAGCAGGCCGACACGACCACCCGCGGCGATCTGGCCACCGGCAAAGGCCGGCGGCGGGGTATCGCCATAGGTCGGCACCGTGCCGGTGACGGTCACGGTGTCCAGCGAGGGCCCATCCGTTGCGCTCTGCGCCCAGGCCGGTGTCACCAGGGGTGCACTCCCCATGGCAACGATCGTCAGCACGTGACGAGCCTGAAGCCGGCTCGCCGAAGGAGAGTTCCCTGATGACATGGTCTAGACCCATTGTTCTAATGAATAGTTTTGATGAATCGTTGTGACGAATTGTTGTGACGAATGGTTCGTAATGGTTTGGCGCCTGGCTCGTCGAGCGCCTGAATCGAACGTATACGTCACGTCGGGCTATTCTAGACCGCTTTACGCTGGATGAAAATGCGAATGCTTCTTAGATGTACTCACATCAATCTCTTGTGTGACGATTGATAACGATTGTCATTCGATCTACCATCATTCGCGGTCGCCGGCCTCGGCAGACGGCCCCTCAACCGCCCATGCCGACACGCCAGGCCGGGCATCCGCGCTCGAATCCCGCTGTCAGGAACCGTCACGTTGCCGCGAGTTCGCCCTTCACGCCCAGCCGTCGTCACCCGAATCGCGCTGCTGGTGGGCGTGTGGCTGCTGACGGCAGCCGCTCAGGCCGCCGCCACGCCGCGCATCGCCGCCGCCAACTGGTCCTCCGCCGAGACGCTGATCGCCCTCGGCGTCGCCCCCTACGCGGTGGCGGACATCGCCAACTACCGCAAGTGGGTCAGCGCGCCGGCGATACCGGCGGAGACCATCGATATGGGCCTGCGCAACCAGCCCAACCTCGAACTGCTGGCCCAGCGCCCGCCGGACCTGCTGCTGACCAGCGCCCTGTTCGTACGCGACGATCAGCGCCTCACACGGCTGATGCCGGTGGAGATCGTGGACAATTTCTATACCGGCAAGGACTACTTCGCCGGCACCTGCGCCATGACCCGCCGTATCGGCGAGCTGGTGGGCCGGGAGGCGGCAGCCGAGGCGTTGATCGCACGCACCGAGCTCGAGCTCGCGTCGGCCGCGAAGGCGCTCGCCGACAGCATCCGGCCGGTCTACGTGGTGCAGTTCGCCGATGCCCAGCACGTGCGCGTCTTCGGCGCCGGCAACATGGTCGGCACGCTGTTCGAGCGCACCCCGCTCACCAACGCCTGGCAGGGGCCGACCAACGGCTGGGGCTTCGCCAGCGTGCCGATCACCCGCCTGGCCGAGCATCCCGAGGCGCGCATCGTGGTGATCAAACCCTACCCACGCAACGTCGCCGCCGAACTCGCCGACAACCGGGTCTGGCAGCTGTTGCCCGCGGTGCGCGCCGGCCGCGTCAGCGAGATCGAGCCGGTGTGGACCTTCGGCGGTCTGCCCTCGCTGTCGCGCCTGGCGAGTGAGCTGGTGGCAGCGCTGCAGCCCGCAGCGGCGGCACAGCCATGAGCACACATCCCTTGCCAGGCTCGGCCCTGCGCCCCTCGCCGCTGCGTCACTCCCCGCTGGGACTGGTGGCAGCCATGGGCGTGCTCGCCGCCGTGCTCGGCTATCTCACTCTGGCGTCACAGTTCGGGGATCTCGCCGGCCACTGGTGGCAGGCGGCGGTCGCCCCCGACGACGGGAGTATTCGCGAGGTGGTGCTCCACTACACCTTTCTGCCGCGGCTGTGCGTGGCGCTGCTGGGCGGAGCCGGGCTGGCGCTGGCCGGCTGCCTGATGCAGCAGGTGCTGCGCAATCCGCTCGCCTCGCCGGCCACCCTGGGGGTGACCAGCGGCGCCCAGCTGGCGCTGGTGATCGCCACCCTGTGGGGGCCGAGCTGGCTGCTGGCGGGACGTGAGTGGATCGCGCTGGGCGGCGGGGTGCTGGCCACCCTGGTGGTACTGGCGCTCTCCTGGCGCCGGCGGCTGGCGCCGATGGTGGTGGTGCTCTCCGGCATGGTGGTGAGTCTCTATATCAGTGCTCTCAACAGCGCACTGCTGCTGTTCCATCAGGAGAGTCTCGCCGGGCTGTTCATCTGGGGCTCGGGATCGCTGTCCCAGAACAACTGGGAGGACACCCGCTTCCTGCTCGCGCGCCTGCTCGTCACGCTGGGGCTGGCGTGTATTCTGCTGCGCCCGCTGGCGCTGCTCGATCTCGAAGAAGAAGGCGCCAAGAGCCTGGGTATCTCAATGCGCAACCTGCGTATCGCCGGGCTCGGGCTGGGTATCTTCATCACCGCCTGCGTGGTCAGTGCGGTCGGCTTGATCGGCTTCGTCGGGCTCGCCGCGCCGGCCATCGCGCGCCTGGCCGGCGCGCGGACCCTGGGCCAGCGGTTGGGCTGGTCGATGGCGATCGGCGCCCTGCTGCTGCTGCTGACCGACCTGGTGGTGCAGCAACTCTCGCCGTTGACCGCCTCGATGCTGCCCACCGGAGCGATGACCGCGGCCCTCGGCGCGCCGCTGCTGCTGTGGCTGCTGCCCCGCCTCAAGCTCGCCGGCACCCGTCCCCAGCCGAGCGCCGGGCTGGTCCTGCCGCGACGCGCCGACCCGCACCGCCGGCTGTGGCTACTGGGCGCGCTGGCGCTCCTCGCCGTGGTGGTGGCACTGGGCTTCGGCTTCCGCCTCGATGCCCACGGCGCCCATCCGGCCTGGGCGAGCTGGGGCCAGCTCGATCTGGTGATCGACTGGCGCCTGCCACGGGTCGTCACCGCCGCCGCCGCTGGGCTGCTGCTGGCCGCCGCCGGCACCCTGCTGCAGCGCATGACCGGCAACCCCATGGCGAGCCCGGAGGTGCTGGGGATCAGCGCCGGGGTGGCCATCGGGGTCATCGCACTGATGCTGCTGCCGCTGGGGATCGCGCCGCTGAGCGGCGGGATCACCGGCTTTGCCGGCGCCGTGGCCGCGCTGCTGGTGCTGGTGGCGTGCAACCGCCGCAGCGGCTTCGTGCCGGAGCGGCTGCTGCTGACCGGGATCGCGATCACCGCCCTGCTGGACGCCCTGCGCGCCATCGTGCTGTCGAGCAACGACCCGCGGGCCCAGCAGCTGCTGGCGTGGCTGGGCGGTTCGACCTACTACGCCAGCCTCACCTCGGCGGGGGTGATCGCCGTCGTGGCACTGGTGCTGTTCGCGCTCACCCTGCCGCTGGGCCGCTGGCTGACGCTACTCCCGCTCGGCGCCCCCACCGCCAGGGCGCTGGGTGTGGATGTCGATCGCAGCCGGCTTTTGCTGCTGGCGCTGGTGGCGCTGCTCACCGTCGCCGCCACCCTGGTGGTGGGGCCGCTCTCGTTCATCGGCCTGCTGGCACCGCACATGGCGCGACTGATGGGCCTGCATCGGGCCCGCCACCAACTGCTCGGGGCGGGACTGCTGGGCATCGTGGTGATGGTGCTAGCGGACTGGCTGGGGCGCAATCTGTTCTTCCCCTACCAGCTACCGGCGGGGCTGATCGCGGCGCTGATCGGGGGGATGTACTTTATGTGGGGCTTGCGCAAGATTTGAGCAGCTGCGGTGCCCGGCACGGATACCTCGGGACATGGGCACCGCGGAGAGGGAGGCGGGCTTCTCGTCAGTGCCCATCGAAGGCGGGCAGCAGGTGCTGATCGATGGCGGTTTTCACCGATGGCAGGAGCATATCGCTCTGCTCGGTCAGCTCGCGGATCGCCGCCGGCAGTTCGGGCACGCGTCCGGCACGGTAGCAGCCGGCGGCCAGCCGGGCGCAGGTGTCCGGGCAGGCGGCTTCGGGCACATGGATGCCCAGCGCGACCAGCCGCTGGCGGAAATCCTCGCCGTCGACGAGATTGACGATCATCATGCAACACCTCCTCGGGTCTGATCGGACTCATGCCCTGCCGATCTTGGCCCGGGCTCGGCCAGGTTTCGGCGCCGGGCCCGCGGCTCGTTACCACCGCATGAGTCGCTGTTTACGCCACTGATCTCTATTTACTGCACTCGACCGCGACGGGTCGATACGCGTATTGTCTGACTGTCGCTCCCGGGACAGTCGACGTCCGCCACGGAAACCTCTGCATGCCCTCTCGCGCTGCCAAGCCCCCACCCTACCGGCGAGTCATCGCCCTCTCTCTGCTGCTGGGTGCCGCCATCGCCCCGGCGGCCAGTGCCGGCAGCTTCACCTACTGGGACGACCCCAGCGCTTCGGCGGTGACCCTCACGCGCGCCGAGTTCGTGGCCAAGGCCCGGCAGCTGCACGGTGAAAAACGGCTGGTCTACGTCAACCGCGTGGTCAACAACGCCGCTCGCCAGCAGTTCGAGAAGGTGGATACCTGGAAGGGCTTCGACCGTCTGGTGAGAGACGGCTACGGCGATTGCGAGGACTTCGCCATCGCCAAGTACCAGATCCTGATCCAGGCGGGGACACCGTCCGCACGGCTGGATTTCCTCGCCGCCGACGACACCCTCACGCCGACCTATCATGCGGTACTGCGCTACCGCCAGGACGACGGCAGCCATCTGATCCTCGACAATCTGACGCTGATGATGCTGCCGGAGTCGAAGCGTACCGACCTGAAACCGCTGGTGACCTTCGACCGCACCCACGCCGCCTACTTCCAAGACGGCGCCTTCCAGCCGGTGGCGCCGAGCCGTATCGTGCTCGGCGGCCAGCCGCTCTCGGAAAGAATGCCGAAACTGCTCGACTACTGAGGCAAACGCCGCTGCGCTGGTGAGGCAAGCGCCGCTGGCAACGCCAGCGGCTGGCCGCACTCAGGCGGAAGGCTGCCCGTCTTCTCCGGGCTGTACCGCCGGCAACACCTTCTCGGCGCGCAGATAGTCGATCAGCTTCTGTGCGGCCTCGTCCGGCGTGAGATCGGTGAGCACCTGCCCTCCGGAAGCCGCCGACTTGGCCGCCGCCGCCTTGAAGCGGTCGCGGGCGTTGGTCGACTTGACCACCTTGAGACGCTTGGGGCGGGCCCGCGCCGGCTGCCACTGCCACGCTGCCTGCAGCGTATCGGGCTCGGCGGTGACATTCGCCACCGCCTCCACCCGCCCGCGTCGGGAGGGACCGAAGGCGCTCTGGCGCGGCATGGGTGCCACGCCGTCGACGCACAGCAGGCACGGCAGGCGCACCTCGAGCCGCCGTCGCTGGCCCTGGGGTAGCGCCTGCAGCACGGTGACCCGGTCGCCCGCGTAGTGCTCGATCGCGGCGACACCGGTGGCCACCGCCCAGCCCAGCCGCTCGGCAAGCAGATAGGGCAGCAGGCCCGAGCCCTCGCCGCACTCGGCGCGCTGCCCGGTCAGCACCAGGTTGGCGCCATAGGCCTCGAGCCAGTTCGCCAGCAGCGGCACGGCATCGTCGCCGGCGGCCATCGGCAGCAGCGAGAGCTCACCGGGCCCGCCGGCACCCTCGAGACCGTGGAACATGCCCAGGTACTCCGGCAGCGCCGCATCCTCGGCATCGCCGGCGTGGGCCAGATGCAGCGAGGCCCCCGCCAGTGCCAGCCCCATCTCCACCGCGCGGGCATCCTCCCGCGCTCGTCCGGCGCGCCCGGAGACCGGATGCCGGCCGCTGGAGACCAGCGCGACGACCCTGGCCTCACCGGCCGCGCTGGCGCTGCGCTCAGGCTGCGTCATGGCGCACCTCCTCGTGCCGGCTGTCGCCGCTCTCGGGTTGGGGTTGGCCCAGCTGGGCGCAGACCGCCGCCAGCACCGCGTCGCCATCGCCGATGATGGCGAAGTCGGCACGCTTGACCATGTCGCAGCTCGGGTCGCTGTTGATCGCGACCACCCGCTGACACTTGGTGATGCCCTGCAGGTGCTGTACCGCGCCGGAGATCCCCACCGCGACATAGCAGCTCGCGCTGACGAAGGTACCGGTGGCGCCGACCTGGCGCGCGCGCGGCATGTAGCCGTCATCGACGGCCACCCGCGAGGCACCCTCGCTGGCACCCAGCACCTTGGCGGCGTGATGGTAGCCGTCCCAGTCGCTCACACCGCGGCCGGCGGAGAGAATGAATGGCGCCTGGGCCAGCGGGATCTGCTGCGGGTCCACCGCGACCCGGCCGCGGTCGATGACACCCGGCGCCGCTGACGCATCACCCGCCGAGGCGTCGAGATCCAGCAGCGTCGCCGCATGGCGGGTGTCGCTGACCGGTTCGGCGCACTCCGGCAGTGCCAGCAGCACCCGCGCCACGTCGCGCTGGATGTCCTGGCGGTCACCGGCGCGGGAGAGCGTCTGGCCCTCACTGAGCTGCCACACCCGGGTCGCCGCACGCGCCGCGGCGTCGCCGGCAAGCGCCAGCCGCGCGGCCAGGCGCCGGCCAAGATCGCCACCACCGGGGAAGTCGTCGGCAAAGATCCAGTGCGCCGGGGCGAGCGCGGTTTCCACCGCCGCGAGCGCTGCCAGACGCGCTTCAGGCGCGTAGCTGTCGGCGTCGACTCGCGACGACAGATCGATCCGGCGGTCGGCGCCGGCCTCCTCGAGCCCGGCGACCTCGGCCTGGAAGGCGACCGCAACCACGGCCACCCCCGCCTCGGCACCGCCGCGGGCCTCGGCCAGCTGGCGCGCCAGCCCGAGCAGGTCGCGGTCGTGATCGCTCAGGCGCCCTTCCGGCAACTCCGGCACCACCGCGACATACGCCGTGGGCGTGTCGATAGTGACCTGGCGCCGGCTCGGCTCGGCGCTGGCCTGGGGGCCCCCAGCCGCAGCCGCCTCGACGCTGGCGCCGCTGCGGTCGATGCGCTTGATGCCGTTGGGGCCGATCGCGCCCAGGGCGTGAGGATTGATCCGGGTCACGCCGTCGGCACTGGTCCAGCGCCACGCCGGCCGTGCGAATTCGAGATGACGCGGATGCAGCCGATTGCGCCGGGCGCGTTCGGCGTGCGGGTCGAGTCGTCTGACACTCATGCCGGAACCTCCTCAGGGGCTTCGGTGCTGTTACGCGCGGTCGGCGCCGCAGCCGGCTCGGCCAGTGCGGCGGCGACCAGCTCGGCGAGATCCTTGACCTGCGGCCGCGGCTCGACCACGCCCTCGAGCATCGCGGTGCACTGGGGGCAGGCCACGGCCACGGTGGTCGCCCCGGTCTCGCGCACGTCCTCCATACGCATGTCGGGGATACGCGCCTTGCCCGGCACGTCGGAGAGCGCGGCACCGCCACCGCCGCCACAGCAGCGCGAGCGGTAGCCGGAGCGCTCCATCTCGGCGACTTCGACGCCGAGCGCGGCGAGCACCTGGCGCGGCGCGGCGAACTCACCGTTGTAGCGGCCCAGATAGCAGGGGTCGTGATAGGTCACCGTCTCGCCCGGCTCGGCGGCCTTGACGCTGAGCCGACCGGCGTCGAACAGCTCGGCGATGAAGGTCGAGTGGTGCTTGACCACGTAGTCCCCGCCGAAGGCACCGTATTCGCGGCCCAGCACATGGAAGCTGTGCGGGTCAGCGGTGACGATGCGCTGGAAGCGGTAGCGCGACAGCGTGGCGATATTGCGCTCGGCGAGGCGCTGGAAGGTGGCCTCGTCACCCAGGCGGCGGGCGACGTCGCCGCTGTCGCGCTCTTCGTCACCCAGCACGGCGAAGTCGACCTCGGCGGCGCGCAGGATCTTGACCAGGGCGCGCAGGGTGCGCTGGTTGCGCATGTCGAAGGCGCCGTCGCCCAGCCACAGCAGCACGTCGACTCCTTCCGGGCGCTGCTGGATACGCGGGATATCGAGGTCCGCCGCCCAGTCCAGGCGCGAGGCGTTGTCGAGCCCGCCGGGGTTGTCGGTGGCGATCAGATTGTCGATCGCCGCGGCACCCTTCTCCGGGGTCTCGCCCCGCTCCAGGGTGATGAAGCGGCGCATGTCGACGATGGCATCGACGTGCTCGATCATCATCGGGCACTCCTCGACACAGGCGCGGCACGTGGTGCACGCCCACAGCGTCTGCGCCTCGACCAGCTGCGGCACGATGGCATCAGTCGGCCCGCCATGGTGCTTGCCGACCTCGATGCCGGGATAACCGGAGCCGGCATAGCGGGCGTCACTGCCGCCGGCCATGCCCACGACCATATCCTGGATCAGCTTCTTGGGGTTGAGCGGCTGGCCGGCGGCGTAGGCCGGGCAGACGTTCTGGCAGCGGCCGCACTGGACGCAGGCGTCGAAACCGAGCAGTTGCTCCCACTGGAAATCGGCGGGCTTCTCCACGCCCAGCGTCTTCGCCGTGAGATCGAGCGGAAAGAGCGCGGTGGAGCGGCTGCCACGATGCACATCGTGCGCCACGTCGCGGTGCTGATCGTCGAACCGCTCGGGGCGGCGATGAAAGGCCAGATGGAAGGTACCGGCGAAGGCGTGCTTCATCGGCCCGCCCCAGCCCATGCCGATCAGCATCTCGGCCAGGCCCCAGGCGACCAGTGCCAGCAGGATCAGCGCCAGCACGCCGCCACCCAGTACGGTCGGCGCCACGCCCACCAGCGGCAGGCTGACCAGGAACATGCCCACCGAGTAGGCCAGCAGACTCTTCGACAGCCGCTGCCACGGCCCCTTGGAGAGCTTGGCCGGCGGATCGATACGCCGGCGGTTGACCGCCAGCGCGCCGATGAACATGCACAGGCTCGCCGCCAGCAGCAGCCCGCCCAGAATCGGGTTGCGCCAGCCGAAGCCGTGAACCACCAGCGCCAGCGCCATGGCAGCGACGAAGCCGCCGGCGGTGGCCACGTGGGTGTGCGCGATCGCCTTGTCGCGGGCGACCACATGGTGCAGGTCGTTGAGATAGCGCTTGGGCATCAGCACGAGCCGATGCCAACGCATCGGCGTGCGCCGCCCCTGGCGCCACAGCCGGATGCGGCGCACCGCGCCCGCCGCACCCACCGCCAGCGCGGCAAAGATCAGAATGGGGAGTAGCGTCTGCAGCATCGGACTTCTCCGGAAATCGCACCGACCATGAAAGCGTATCGGATCGGGTTGGCGAGAGGCGGTCGAAAAAGCGCGTACCGCCCTGTCACCAGGCTAGAGAAAGCGTCATGAGCGACGCTCAGGCGCGGCGAAGGACGGCGAGCCAGCGGAGTGGACGTGTTTGTCCATGAGCATGGCGAGCCGGACTTCAACAATGCCTGAGCGAGCGCAATCGCTTTGCACTAAAAGTGCATGCACAGCCGCAGGGCGTCGTAGATCGCCGCATGCGTATTGCGCTGCGCCACACAGTCACCGATCCGGAACAGCGCGAACTCGCCGCTCTCGGCCAGGGTCGGCTGGGGCGCGATCGCATACAGCGCCTCGATATCGATCTGGCCGTGGTTGCGCGAACGCGACTTGAGTGCGTAGTAGAGCGACTCGTCCGGACGCACGCCGTTCTCGATCACCACCTGATCGACCACCCGCTCCTCGTGCTCGCCGGTGTACTCGTTCTCGAACAGCGCAACCAGCTTGTCACCTTCGCGGTAGACCTTGTGCAGCCCCAGGTCGCCGGTCATCACCACCGACTGCTGATAGAGGCTGCGGTAGTAGGTCGGGAAGGTGGTGCCACCAATCGCCACACCGGGCTTGGTGTCGTCGGTGACGATCTCCACCGTGGCGCCCTTGCTGGCGAGATAGTCGGCGGTGGACATGCCGCTGAACTCGCACATGGTGTCGTAGACCAGCACGTTCTTGCCCGGCTCGACCTTGCCGCTGAGGATGTCCCAGCTGCTGACAGCCAGGCTCTCCTCAGGATTTTCCGAGTAGCCCCACTCCGGCACCTGTTCGAGGAACGGATGGCCGCCGTTGGCCAGCACCACCACGTCGGGCTGCAGGTCGCGCACCATCGAGTCGTCGGCGCGGGTGTCGAGCTGGACATCGACGCCGAGGCGCGAAAGCTCCATCTCGTACCAGCGGGTGATACCGGCGATCTGATCGCGCTGCGGTGCCCGCGCAGCCAGGGTGATCTGGCCGCCGAGCTGGGACTGGGCTTCGATCAGGGTCACGTCGTGACCACGCTCGGCGCTGACGCGGGCCGCCTCCATGCCGGCGGGGCCGCCGCCGACCACCACCACCTTGCGCTTGGGTCCGCTGGTCTTCTCGATGATGTGCGGCAGGCCCATGTACTCGCGCGAGGTCGCCGCGTTCTGGATGCAGAGCACGTCGAGGCCCTGGTACTGGCGGTCGATGCAGTAGTTGGCACCCACACACTGACGAATCTGGTCGGTCTGGCCATCCTTGATCTTGGCGATGATGTGCGGGTCGGCGATGTGCGCCCGGGTCATCCCCACCAGGTCGACGTAGCCGCCTTCGAGGATACGCTCGGCCTGGGTCGGATCCTTGATGTTCTGGGCGTGGATGACCGGGACCGAGACCACCTCCTTGATGCCCGCCGCCAAGTGCAGAAACGGCTCCGGCGGGTAGGACATATTGGGGATGACGTTGGCCAGGGTGTCGTGGGTATCACAGCCGGAGCCGATCACGCCGAAGAAGTCGACCATGCCGGTGGCATCGTAGTAGGCGGCGATCTGCTTCATGTCGTCGTGCGACAGGCCATCGGGATGGAACTCGTCGCCGCAGATGCGCATGCCGACGCAGAAGTCGTCGCCGACTTCTGCACGCACCGCCTTGAGCACTTCCATGCCGAAGCGCATGCGGTTCTCGAAGCTGCCGCCCCACTGGTCGGTACGCTTGTTGACGCGCGGGCTCCAGAACTGGTCGATCAGGTGCTGGTGGACCGCGGAGAGTTCGCAGCCGTCGAGCCCGCCCTCCTTGACCCGCCGTGCACCCTGGGCGAAATCACTGATGATGCGCCAGATCTCTTCTTCTTCGATGGTCTTGCAGGTGGCGCGGTGAACCGGCTCCCGGATCCCGGAGGGCGAGACCAGGGTCGACCAGTTGTGGCCGTCCCAGCGCGAACGCCGCCCCATGTGGGTGATCTGGATCATGATCTTGCCGCCATGCTTGTGCACGGCATCGGCGAGATTCTGGAAATACGGAATGATGCGATCGGTGGAGACGTTGACCGAGCTCCACCACTGCTGCGGGCTGTCGATGGAGACCGGCGAGGAACCGCCGCAGATACAGAGCCCACAGCCACCTTTCGACTTCTCTTCGTAATACTTGACGTAGCGATCGGTGGTCATGCCGCCGTCGGTGGCATGCACCTCGGCGTGGGCGGTACTGACCACACGGTTGCGGATCGTCAGCTTGCCGATTTGAATCGGCTTGAATAGCGCTTCATGGGCCATGGCCGGTCATCTCCTCGAACTCGCACCGCGCCGGGAGAGGCGCGGCCGCCAAGAGTTCTTCAGTACACGGAATTGCTTGAATTATGGGTCGCTGTCGCGGGGCGTGTCGGCGCCGCCGTCAGCGTGGCGTCACTTCGAAGTAACCAACCTCGCAGCCCGCCTCGGCCCCGCTCTGGGTCTGCTCGGCACGGGTGCGCAGGCTGCTGCCGCGGGCCTTAAGAATCTGGTCCATGGCGCCGGCGAACCAGCCGGTGAACATGTACTCTTCCTTCTTGCCGGTCTTGCCCAGCTGATAGACGAAACAGGAGTGCTCCAGGCGCACCTTGGCGGTGCCGGCGTCGAGATCGATCGCCTCGGTGATGAACAGCCCCCAGCCGCGCTGCGACAGGCGCTTCATGTAGTGTTCGAAGACCGCCACACCCTCGAGACCGTGCAGCTCGGCTTCCTTCTCGCACCAGTGCCAGGCGGACTTGTAGCCGGCGTCGTAGAGAATCTTGGCGTAGGCCTCGGCCCCCAGCGCCTCTTCGATGGCGACGTGGTTGTTGATGAAGAAGTGACGCGGCACGTAGAGCATCGGCAGCGCATCGGTGGTCCAGATACCGGTGTCGCTATCGACATTGATCGGCAGTTCGGGAGCCATCTGGGTCATATCGGTCACCTCTGAAGTTGTTCTTGGGCGGCGCTTCCAGCCGCGGGCTAAGAGCAGAATGATGGCTTGGGGGCTCCAGCCGACTCCGCTAGTCTTGCGGAGCCGTCATGAGCGAAGCGGGCGCTAGGCGCGGATTGGGGAGCCAGCGGAGTGAACGTGTTTGTTCATGAGCATGGCGACCCGATGCGCAACAACGCGCCCGCGAGCGCAATAGGCTCGGTGGTTTACTCGCCCCAGACATCTTTCAACGTCCGCACCCAGTTCTCCCCCATGATCTTGCGCACCACCGGCTCGGACAGGCCGTGGTCCAGCAGCGCCTGGGTCAGGTTGGGGAACTCACCGATGGTGCGGATGCCCTTGGGATTGATGATCTCGCCGAAGCGGGTCAGGCGGCGGGCGTAGCCCTTGTCGTGGGTCAGCCACTCGAAGAAGGCTTCGTCCTGGCCCTGGGTGAAGTCGGTACCGATACCGATGGCATCCTCACCGACGATGTTCATGATGTAGACGATCGCCTCGACGTAATCCTCGACGGTGGCGTTGACACCCGCCTTGAGGAAGGGCGTGAACATGGTCACGCCGACGAAGCCACCGTGGTCGGCGATGAACTTGAGCTCCGCGTCGGACTTGTTGCGCGGGTGCTCCTTGAGCCCGCTGGGCAGGCAGTGGGAGTAGCAGACCGGCTTGCTCGATTCGAGAATGATCTCCTCGGAGGTCTTCGAGCCGACGTGGGAAAGATCGCACATCATGCCGACCCGGTTCATCTCGGCGATCACTTCACGGCCGTAGCCGGAGAGCCCGCCGTCGCGCTCGTAGCAGCCGGTACCGACCAGGTTCTGGGTGTTGTAGCAGAGCTGGGTGATGCCCACGCCGAGCTTCTTGAAGATCTCGATGTAGCCCAGCTTGTCTTCGAAGGCGTAGGCGTTCTGGAACCCGAGGATGATGCCGGTCTTGCCCTCTTCCTTGGCCCGGGTGATGTCGCGGGTGGTGTGCACCGGGCGCACCAGCTCGGCGTTGTCGCGCATCAGCTGGTTGACGGCGACGATGTTGTCGACGGTGGCTTCGAAATCCTCCCACACCGACACCGTGCAGTTGGCCGCGGTCAGGCCGCCCTTGCGCATGTCCTCGAACAGGGCGCGGTCCCATTTGGCAATGATCAGGCCGTCGATGATGATGGCATCGTCGTGCACGGATGACGTCGACATGCGGAAATCCTCCTCGGTTGCGCGCTCCCGGTTTGGCATCACGATGATGAAGCGGCGAGAGCGACTGTTCCGCGCAGCATATCCCTGCGCCCTGCCCGCTCGCCGACCGAAAGCGAATCCGAGTGTTCCGATTGCGTCACGGCGGACGTTCTCTCCACGACGCCCCGGCGCACGCTTCCCGGGGGCCACCGATGCCCCGATTTCGCGACTCGGCGTCGCACTTGCCGGCCCGCTGCTCGCCAGCCGCGGCGCCAGCGCGCTTGACGCGCAGTTGTTCCTTTTGTAGAACGTTCTCTTAATAGAACAACCGCCCGTAACGCGATTCCAATCGCGACATGCCGCGACTGTTCTCGGCGCCACCGCCTCCTGGCGCCACAGCACCGAAACTTCGTAACGCCATAACGCCGCTCAGGAGCCTGCTGCCATGGATTCGATCTCACGCCACACCCTCGGCCAGCATCTGCAGACACTGCGCCAGGCCCGCGGGCTGTCGCTGTCGCAGCTGGCCGCCGAGGCCAAGGTCGCCAAGTCGAACCTGTCGCGGCTGGAACAGGGCGACGGCAACCCCACTCTCGATACCCTGTGGCGGCTGGCGCGCCAGCTCGGCGTCCCCTTCGGTACCCTGGTCGCCCCGCTCGCCGCCGCGGTCGATGACGCCGGGGCCAGCGTGCAGCTGATCATGCAGAGCCGCAGCGACGTCCCGGTGGACGCCTATCTGATGCGCCTGGCCCCGCATCACCGGCGCGAGGCCGAGGCGCACACCGCCGGCACCCGTGAGACGGTGCAGCTGATCGAGGGTAGCCTGACGGTGGGGCCGCCGGCGGATAGCCGCCAGCTCGATGTCGGCGAGTGCTACACCTTCGCAAGCGACGTGCCACACGCTTATCTCAGCGGCGACAGCGGTGCCGCGCTGCTGGTCACCATCGTCTATCTGCCGGAGCCCGCCGCCCATGTCTGATCACGACAGCGCCACCTCCGCCGCATCGGCCTGGGTGGGGGGCGTGCGCGACTCGCTGCCGCTGCTGAGTGGCTATATCCCGGTCGCCGTCTCGTTCGGGCTGGTCGCCACCCAGGCCGGCTTCAGCAGCCTGGAGACGCTGGCGATCTCGGGGTTGATCTACGCCGGCGCCTCGCAGTTCGTGTTCGTGGGCATGGTGGCCGGCGGCGCACCACTGTGGCTGGCGGTCGCCATGACCCTGCTGATCAATCTGCGCCACGTCGTCTATGCGCCCAACCTCGCCCCCTGGCTACCGCCGAGCCGGTGGTGGCCGTGGCTGATGCATGGCTTGACCGACCAGGTCTTCGCCCTGGCCCTCGCCCGCCTGCCCCAGCTCGCCGAACGCCAGCGGGTCGGCTGGTTCTGCGGCGCGGCGCTGCTCGCCTGGCTGAGCTGGATCGCCGGCTCGCTGCTCGGCGCCCTCGCCGGGGAGTGGCTGATGACACAGTGGCCGCTGCTCGGCGAGGTGATGCCCTTCGCCTTGCCGGCGCTATTCCTGGTACTGGTGGCACCGCGCTTCACTTCGCCGCGCTGGGCACTGGCACTGTGCGTGTGCATCGTCGCGGCGCTGGCCTTCACCCTGGGCGGCCTGGCCAACGTCGGCATCCCCCTGGCGGCGGCCCTCGGCGGCCTCTGCTTCTTCACGCTGCGGGCCCCGCGCCTGCCGGGAGGCCAGCGATGAGCATCGAACTCTGGCTCGCCCTGCTCGCCGGCGCCCTCGGCACCTACCTCATTCGGCTGCTGCCACTACTCTGGATGCAGCGCCGCCTGCGCCACTCCCGCGAGCGCGCGGGGACGGAATCAACGCCGGCGTGGCTGGGTGTGCTCGGGCCGATGATGATCGCCGCGGTGCTCGGGGTATCGCTGGTGCCCAGGACACTGGACAGCAGCGGCTGGTACGCCACCGGGTTAGGCCTGCTGGCGACCCTGCTGGTATGGCGGCGCACCCGTTCGCTGGGGCTGCCGGTGGTTGTCGGGGTAGCGAGCTTTGCCGCAGTGGTCCTGCTGCTGCGTTGAGCAGCACGGACAGGCGCTAGGGCAGGCAATCGTTGGGGTGGCGAAAGCAACGCGGCGGCAGTGAGAACACTGCCGCCGCGATCTTTACCCCATACCAAGAGCCTCGGCGCTAGGTGCTGCCTGAAAAGTCGACGAGCGAAGGCAAGGCCGGGGCGCGCAGCTAAGGCAAAAATCGGCGAAAACGCGGAGTTTACGGGGTGTAAATGAGCATGTGACTCGCTCCGCTCGCCCTCCGGGCCGTCCTACGGACGTTCTGAACGTTGTTCAGTGAGCCGATTTTTAACGCCGTATGGGCGAGCGCAGTACTTTTCAGAAAGTGCCTAGTTCAGCGTGACGCTGGCGTAGGTGGGCTCACCGCGCGCGTGGTTGAGCGCGACGCTGGCGCTGCTGAACTGCATCAACGCACCCTCTTCCGGCGTGGGCTGGCGCAGAATCGGCTCCAGACGCCGGATCTTCACCGACTCGCCACGATCCTCCCGCGGCGGCGTACCGAAGTACTCGCGGTAGCACTTGGAGAAGTGCGGCGTGGAGACGAAGCCACAGGCGGAGGCGATCTCGATGATCGGCAGCGGGGTCTGCTTGAGCAGCTGGCGTGCCCGCGTCAGGCGCAGCTTGAGATAGTAGCGCGACGGCGAGCAGTGCAGATGGCGCTGGAACAGGCGCTCGAGCTGGCGACGCGAGACATCGACATAGCTGGCCAGCTCATCGAGCTCGATCGGCTCCTCGATATTGGCTTCCATCAGCGCCACGATCTCCAGCAGCTTGGGCTGGGTGGTGCCGAGTACATGCTTGAGCGGTACCCGCTGCTGATCCTCTTCGCCGCGCACGCGCTCGCAGATGAACATCTCCGAGATCGCCGCCGACAGCTCGCGGCCGTGATCGCGCCCGATCAGGTTGAGCATCATGTCCAGCGGCGCAGTGCCGCCGGAGGCGGTGAAGCGGTCGCGGTCGATCGAGAACAGGCGCGTGCTCCAGGCGGTGCGCGGGTACGCCTCCTGCATTGCAGCCAGGCACTCCCAGTGAATGCTCGCTTCGTAGCCATCCAGCAGGCCGGCCTGGGCCAGCGCCCAGCTGCCGGTACACACCGAGCCGACGCGCCGCAGCGTGCGCCCGCGACTCTGCAGCCAGTTCAGCAGCGCCGGCGATACCGCGCGCTGCGGCGCCACGCCGCCGCACACCACCAGCCAGTCGAGATTCAGGGGTGCCTGGGTGCTGGCGTCGGGGGTCACCTGCATGCCGTCGCTGGCACGCACAGGGGCGCCGTCCAGGGTAATGATGTACCAGCGGTAGAGCTCGCGGCCGGCCAGCTGATTGGCCATGCGCAGGGGTTCGATCGCCGACGCCAGGGAGATCAGGGTGAAGTTGTCCAGCAACAGGAAGCCGAGGGTCTGGGGTTCGGATACCCCCAGATCCCGTTCGCGGGAAACGGGAGAGGAAATCGCCATGTCAGGTCACTCCATCACAGTGTCAGGTGGTTATTCTTATCGCGCGTCCCTGGCGTCGGTCGCTCCTGCGGGCGCATTGCACCGTCAGCCCGTCACGGCAGGCGCCCTCAGGAGAGGCTGAAACTGGCCGTATCTTTGCACTTCCTGGATCGTTTTTCGGCCTTGAATCGACTCTAAATCGTGTGACAACGCGACGCATGCTTTTTTACCTGTCTGCGACAGCATAACCGCCCACAGGACGAAAAGTGTCGCTTCTGGAACATTTTCTGCGCCATGAGCGATGCCAAGGTCGCTCTCGGGCTCCCGATAGCGCCACGCCGCCCCCCTCTGCGCCCCCACAGGACCCGCCGCCGACCCGCCTGCGCTTGCGCAATCGGCAACAAACTGTTACTCCATTGAGTTGGAAACAAGTATCATTCGCGCAACGAAGTGTTTCTCTCTTATCATTCATCCTCTTCACCCGCGTCAGGTTCGACACATGCTCATCCCCTTTCTCATCATGCTGCGTGAAGGCCTCGAGGCCGCGCTGATCGTCGGCATCATTGCCACCTATCTGCATCAGACCCAGCGCCAGGCCTGGATGCCCGCCGTCTGGACCGGCATCTTCCTGGCGGTGGCACTGGCCCTGCTGGTGGGTGCCGGCCTGCAGTTCGCCAGTGCCGAATTCCCCCAGCGCCAGCAGGAGCTGTTCGAGGCCGTGGTCGGGCTGCTCGCGGTGGGCATGCTGACCTGGATGGTGCTGTGGATGCGTCGCGCCGCCGCCGGCATGAAGCGCGAGCTGACGTCGGCGCTCGATCAGGCCTTTCGCGGCGGCAGCCACACCTGGGCGCTGATCGGCATGGTCTTCCTGGCGGTGGCGCGGGAGGGGCTGGAATCGATCTTCTTCCTGCTGGCGGTGTTTCAGCAGAGTACGAGCAGCGCCGCCCCACTGGGGGCTCTGCTGGGTATCGCCGTGGCGGTGATCGCCGGGCTGGCGATCTACCGCGGCAGCCTGCGCCTGCCGCTGGGCCACTTCTTCCGCGTCACCGGCGTGTTCATCCTGCTGGTCGCCGCCGGGCTGCTCGCCGGTTCGGTGCGCGCACTGCACGAAGCGGGGCTGTGGAACCACGCCCAGCAGGTGGTGTTCGATCTCAGCAGCGTATTGCCGCTGGATACCCCGCTGGGTTCGCTGTTCGCCGGGATCTTCGGTTATCAGCCGGCGCCCACCCTGAGTGAGGTCGTCGTCTATCTGGGCTATCTGCTGATCGCCCTGTGGCTGCTGCGCCCGCGACGCCAGACGCACACCCTGGCCACCGCGGAGAGCCAGGGATGAGCACCACCCACACCACGTCGAGCACCGCCCACCACGCGCCCTCACCGCGCCTGCTGCGTCTGGGTCTGGTGATTTCCTTTCTGCTCATGCTGATCGCCCTCGGGGTGTTCGCGCTGTCGCTGCGCGCCGTCGAGAGCGGCAGCGACGACGGCACGCTGATCACGATCAGCGCCAAGGGCTGCCAGCCGGCCCGGGTCGAGGTGCCGGCGGGCGAGCGCACCTTCACCATCGTCAACCGCTCGGATCGCGCCATCGAGTGGGAGGTGATCGACGGCGTCATGGTGCTGGCCGAGCGCGAGAACATCGCCCCCGGGATGCGCCAGCCGCTGCGCGTCGACCTGACCGCGGGCGACTACGCCATGACCTGCGGGCTGTTGAGCAACCCCCACGGCGAGCTGCACGTGACACCGAGCGGCGATGCCGGGCCCGCCCGGGCGCTGGCGGCGCACGACTTCGTCGGCGCGCTGGCCGAGCTGCGCGTCTACACCACACTGCAGATGCGCAAGCTCGAACGTGCCAGCGCGACGCTCGAGCAGGCCATCGCCGCCGGCGACCTGACCGCCGCGCGCACGGCCTATCTCCAGGCCCGGCGCATCGACCAGCGTCTGGCGATGCCGATCGGCCTGTTCGGCGATCTCGACCAGCGCCTCAACGCCCCCGCCGACTATTACGCCGGGCGCGAGAAGGATCCGGATTTCGGCGGCTTTCCGCGGCTGGCGCTGGGTCTGTTCGGCGCCGATACCACAGCCGGGGACACCACAGCCGGGCTGGCGCCGGTGGCCAAGCAACTGGTGGCGGATCTCGATACCCTCTCCCAGCGCCTCGCCCAGGCGTCGGTGCCACCGGCGCAGCTGGCCAATGGCAGTGCCCGCGCGCTACAGACCTGGCATGACCGCACCGCTGACGGTGAGATGACGCCACTGGCGCTCAATGACCTGATCGGCCTCAGCGAAGGCAGCGCCAAGATCGTGTCGCTGGTCGACCCGCTGCTGGCACGTCAGGCACCGTCGATCCAAAACCAGCTCGACCAGGCCCTGGCCGCGCTGCAGCAAGCGCTGGCCGAGGCCTCCCCGCCAGGCGCCGATGGCAGCCCATCCACGGCGGAGTCAGCGGCCTCCGATGCGCCCCAAGCGCTGCTCGCCGCCGGTGCCCTGCCGCAAGCCACCGCGCAGCGTCTGCTCGCGGACAGCGAGGCGCTGGCCAAGGCGCTGGCGGCGGTCAATCACGCGCTCGCCCTGAGCGGATGAGTTCATCGTCAATCGTTACCGTATAGAGTCAAACAGCCATGAGTGACACGTCTTCTTCCCGCTGCCCGTTTGGATTCTCTAGCGATAGTGACACCCGCCTGGACCGCCGCGGCTTTCTGCGCGGCGCCGGCGCCACCGGGCTCGGCCTGGGGCTCGCCGGACTCTGCCCCGGCCAGGCGCTGGCCACTCCGTCCAGCGCGGACACCGCCGGCCACACCGCGCGCAGCGCAGAAGTCACCAGCGCCCCGCTGACCCAGGACGCCGAACTCGCCTACCCCTTCCATGGCGCGCATCAGCAGGGCGTGACCACGCCACGCCAGGCCAGCGGCATGCTGGTCTCCTTCGACGTGCTGGCGCGCGACCGCGAGGGGCTGGATGCACTGCTGCGCACGCTGACCGCGCGTATCGCCTTTCTGACCCAGGGCGGCGCCTATCCCCAGCGCGATCCGCGCTTCCCGCCGCCGGACTCCGGCATCCTCGGCCCGCGTATCGCACCGGACGGCCTGAGCGTGACAGTGGCACTGGGTGCATCCTTGTTCGACGCGCGCTTCGGCCTCGACACCGCCCGCCCCAAGCACCTCGAGCGCATGCAAGGGTTCCCCAATGATGCCCTCGACGCCGCGCGCTGCCACGGCGACCTGGCGCTGCAGATCTGCGCCAACACTCTGGATACCGCCTATCACGCGCTGCGCGACATCATCAAGCACACCCCGGGTAGCCTGCTGGTGCGCTGGAAGCAGGAGGGCAGCGTGCCACTGCTGCCGCCCTCGCCGGGCGACATCGACGGCAGCGCGCGCAACTTTCTCGGCTTCCGCGACGGGACCGCCAACCCCAGCGCCCAGGACCAGGCGCTGATGAACGAGTTGATCTGGATCGATTCACAGCGCGGCGAACCCGAGTGGGCGGTGGGCGGCAGCTACATGGCGGTGCGCATCATCCGCAACTACGTCGAGCGCTGGGATCGCACCCCGCTGGGCGAACAGGAGGCGATCTTCGGCCGCGAGAAGATGAGCGGTGCGCCGCTATCCGGCGGGGTCGAACAGGACGTGCCGGACTACGCCAGCGACCCCGAAGGCAAGATCACCCCGCTCGATGCGCATATCCGCCTGGCCAACCCGCGTACCCCGGCGACCGAGAAGAACCGTATCCTGCGCCGCCCGTTCAACTACTCCAACGGGGTCGAGCCCAACGGCCAGCTCGACATGGGCCTGCTGTTCATCTGCTTCCAGGCGGACTTGGCAGCGGGCTTCATCACGGTACAGAAGCGCCTGGATGGCGAACCGCTGGAGGAGTACATCAAACCGGTGGGCGGCGGCTACTTCTTCGTGCTGCCCGGCGCCCGGGACGAGCAGGACTACCTGGGGCGGGGGCTGATGGCAGCCACCGCCTGACGGGGCTCGCGCGCTCACAGACCAGGCCCGTAAAGAAAAGGCCCGTAAAGAAAAGGCCCGTAAAGACAAGGCCCGCGAAGACGGGCCCCGGCCAAGACCACACGGCTAGCAACATGGCATCGACCCGACGCTGCCCCGGCAGCGTCTGAAAAATCATCACCACGGATCATCGAAAGGAGCTTCACCATGCAACCGCTCTCCCGCTGGATCAGCGTCAGCGCCCTGGCGCTGATGGCGCTCAACGCCCCTGCCCAGGCCGCCGTCACCGCCGATGCGCTGGTCGGTCCGGTCGCCGAGTACAAGCTTTACGTGCTCGACAACCTGGAACAGCTGGTCGCGCATACCCGCGAGTTCACCCAGGCGATCGATCAGGGCGATCTGGACAAGGCCCAGGCGCTGTACGCCCCCACCCGCGTCTACTACGAGCGCATCGAACCGATCGCCGAGCTGTTCGCCGATCTCGATGCCAGCATCGACGCGCGCGAGGACGACTACGAACACGGCGTCAAGGATCCCGACTTCACCGGCTTCCACCGCCTCGAGTACGGTCTCTTCCACGACGACAGCACTCAGGGTCTCGCCCCCTACGCCAAGCGGCTGATGGATGACGTCGACGATCTCGACCAGCGCGTGCAAGGGCTCACCTTCCCGCCCTCGACCGTGGTGGGTGGTGCCGCAGCACTGATGGAGGAGGTCGCGGCGACCAAGGTCTCCGGTGAAGAGGACCGCTACAGCCGCACCGACCTGTGGGATTTCCAGGGCAACGTGGATGGCGCCCAGGAGATCTTCGAGCTGTTCAAGCCGCTGGCGGCCAAGGAGAACGCCGACTTCGTCAAGCGCGTGCAGGGCAACTTCGATGACGTCGAGGCGATCCTGGCCGACTACCGCGTCGATCCCCAGGACCCCAAGAAAGGCTTCGTCTCCTACGACAAGGTCAGCGACGCCGACCGCCGTGCCATGACCGGCCCGGTCAATGTGCTGGCGGAAGATCTGTCGACCTTGCGTGGGCTGCTCGGCCTGAACTAGGCCATGACTGAAAAGTACTGCGCTTGCCCATACGGCGTTAAAAATCGGCTCAAGATGCTCATTTACACCCCGTAAACTCCGCTCTTTCGCCGATTTTTGCCTTGTCTGGGCTGCGCTCGACAACTTTTCAGACAAGGCCTAAACCACCGAGGCCTCGGCTGGCGCCTCCCGTCCCCAGGACGGCCGGGCGCCAGTCTGCGGCCCCGGCCCTGGATATCCCGCATCAGGCGTGACGGACGGGCTCCGGCTCCAGCAGCGCGCGCACCCGCGCGCGATCCGCCTCCAGCGACATGGCCTGCTCGCAGCGCGCCACCAGCAGCTGCATATGCTCCCGGGCCAGCGCCTGAATGGGCGCATCCCCCGCCGCCGCCAGCGCGCGCAGCGCCTTCTGCAGGCGAATGCCGACCTCGACGCTGCCGGCGCCATCCCGCCCCACCGGGGTAAAGAAGTCATCGAACAGATCCTGACTCGACAGCGCCGCGACATAGACATGACGAATCGGCGCCTCGGGTTCGTCGATCCCATCCTTGGCGTGCTCGACCCAGGGGGTCAGCACGCGCACCATGCAGCCGATCGCGTCGATCGCCGTACCGGAATCATTGATGCCGGGTGAGAGCGCGCGCGAGGCGACCTCGGCCATCACGATCAGGCCGAAGCGCGGGTCCTGGTCGAAATGCCGCGACGGCCCGATGGTGAAGGCTGCCCGGATCGACGCCGCACGCGTCTCGTCGAGGCCAGGGCTGGCGGCCAACCCGGCATCACGATCGACGAAGCTGCCCGGCAGCGCCTGCACGTAGATCGCGGTTTCCGCGTCCTCGGCCAGCGTGCCGAGTCGCGCGGTGTCGATATGCTGCACGTAGCCCACCTGCTGCGCCCGCACCTGGCGCAACCCAGAGGGCAAGTTGGCGGGCATCGCCTCGCCGCCCAGATAGGGGTTGTCTATACGCGCCTGGAGGGCGGCGCTGGCGGCCCGCTCTACCTTGCCGATGGTGTCGCGCACGCGACCCAGCCGGGTGAGATATCCCGCCCACTTGATCAGCTGATAGACCACCAGCACGATCACCACCAGGGTGGCGGCAAACAGCAGCGTGCGCCCGTCGGCGTCGTAGACCCCCGCCGCCAGTGCCACGATCCCCACCAGACTGAACAGGAAGGCGCCGATGAAGGTGGCCAGGGTGTTCTGGGTGATCCGGTCCTCGATCAGCAGCAGGGTCGCCCGCGGGCTGACGTTACTGGTCGCCGAGCCGTAGGCGGTGACCATGGCGCTGAGCGAGAAGGTGGTCACCGCGAGCATGCTCGAGGCGATGATGTCGAGGATGCTGTCCACCGCCTTGGCGCCGATGGTGAAGAACTCGGGCAGCGTCAGCCACGGCGTCAGCACCCAGGCGACCAGGGCGGTCACCACCCCCGCCAGCGAGTAGAGCGAGGCCCGATACCACAGCGAGCGGTGGAGCCGTCGCCAGATCCATTGAAAACGTCCCATCATGCGCGGCTACTCCTCGCTATCGCCATTCTCCGGGTCGGGCTGCCAGCCGGTCTGCGGCCAGCCGCGCCATGGACGACCGTTGGCTCTTAGGGTAGCCGAGACATCCAGACGAAGCGCGCTAGACGTAGCGCGCCGGACTGAAGGCACCGCGCTGGGGATCCTCACCGCCACGCAGAATGTCCTCGGCCAGCCACTCGCCGGTGACCGCCCCCGTCGACAGCCCGATATGGCCGTGGCCGAAGGCGAACCAGAGACCGGGGTGGCGCGGCGCAGCGCCGATCATCGGCAGACCGTCCGGCAGCGAGGGGCGGCGACCCAGCCAGGGCTCCCCCTGGGGTTCACCCAGCGCCAGTACCTGGCGAACCCGTGGCAGCACGCGCTCGAGCTGGCGCGGCGTCGGCTTGCGGTCGCGAGCGTCGAACTCGATCCCGGTGAGCACGCGCACCCCGCCGTTCATCGGCGTGCACACGAAGGCCCCCTCGACGTCGTGGAACGGCATCGCCAGGCCCTGCTCGGTACCCAGCGCGAACGCCTGGTGATAGCCACGCTCGAACGCCAGCGGGGGGCGATAGCCCAGCGGCGCCACCAGCTCCCGCGACCAGGGCCCGGCACAGATGGCCACCTGGGCATAGCGGGTATCGCCGCCCTGCAGCCGAAAACCGCCGGAGACCGCTTCGATGCCCGCCACGCTGGCGCACTGCCAGCGCCCGCCGCGGGCCACGAAAAGGTCACGATAGCGCGCCACCAGTGCCCCGGGGGTATCCACATAGGCGGTATCGGGAATACGCAGCCCAAGGCTGTAATGGCGCGAGGCGCCGTGGAAGACCTGCTCCAGTGCCGCCCCGGTGAGGGGCTCATAGGCGACATCGTTGGCCTCCCACAGCTGGCACTCCCGGCGTACGCGTTCACGCGCCTGTGGATGACGGTAGAGCTTGGTCCAGCCGGTTACGTGGAACAGCGACTCGGCGCCCGCCTCCCGCGCCCAGTGGCGGTGCGCCGCGAGCGCGGGCCGGATCAGGCGCGCCAGCGCGGCGGCACGACTGGCCACCGACTCCGCCTGACAGCCACGCATGAAGCGCAGCAGCCAGGGCATGGCCCGCGGCAGAAAACCCGGCGCGATGCGCAGCGCCGGGTCGCGATTGAGCAGGTAGCGCGGCACCTTGCCGAGCAGCCCGGGAATATTGAGCGGAATGACCGACGCCTGGGTGATCACCCCGGCGTTGCCATAGGAGGTCATCTCCCGCGGCGCCTCGGGGGCCACCAGGGTCACCGCAAAACCGCGCTGCTGCAGCGAGAGTGCGGTACACAGGCCGACGATACCGCCGCCGACCACTGCAATGGCGCGTGTATTCATCGTTCGTTCCGTCGCCTCATCCCGCCTGTCCGTCGACTCACCCGCCCCATCCAGTGCCTCCTCTCTACCCCATGAACCAGAACACGAACCCGACCAGGGTGAAGTAGACCGTCACCGGCAGCGCCAGCAGCATGGTCTTCACCGGATCGACCTTGACCCCCACGATACCGCCTACCAGCCCCGTCACCACGAAGGTGGTCAACCCCACCGGCGGCATCGACTGCCCGGCCATGGCCAGATGCGCCGCGCCCACCGCCACATGCGTCGGATCACTGCCAAGATGGGTCAGCGCCGGCGCCATCATGCTCACGATCATGGTCTGGGAGGTGGTCTGCGAGCCGGTGAGCATGCCCACGGCGAGGGTCGCCAGGCCACCGGCGGCGGCCATCCAGTGGGCAGCCAGGTGGGCAGTGGCCTGCTGCACCAGGTCGATCAAGCCGGCCTGGTAGAAGACCCCCACCATGACTCCGGCGCAGAGCTGGATCTGCACCGTCTTGGCGACATTCTTCAGCCCCGAGGAGAACACCGCCCCCGCCTGTCGGCGCACCGCCCGGAAGGCGAAACTCACTGCCAGAGCCACGATCACCGCCAGCACCACCCGGAACGCCAGCCCCTTGACGATGGGAATACGCTCGAGCCAAGCGACCAGTTCGGCAAGCCCCGGGGTGCGCTCGAACACGTTGAAGCCGAGCGAGGCGGAGATCACGATCACCAGCAGCACCGCCATCGGAATCAGCGTCCGCCAGCGCTGGACGAGCACCTGCAGCAGCGGCTCGGGGGCGGTCAGCAGCGCAGTCGAGGTGTGTCCGCGCGCCAGCCACGCGCCGACGACCATCGCCAGCACCACGCTGACGCTCATGGTGGCATAGGCCCAGCCCAGAATCTGACCAGGCTCGATGCCGGTCAGCGATGCCGCCAGGAAGAACGACTGCGAGATCGGCGGCATGCCGGAGCCGATCACCGCCCCCATCACGATGATCACCGCGATACGCTCGCCGCTCAGCTTGAGCGACGCCAGTGTCGGCACCACCAGCAGCCCGATCACGGTCGCCGCGGCGATGGCATCGCCAAGCAGCGAGCCGCTCAGCACCAGGGTCAGGATCACCGCACACACCAGCCCCGTGGTCGAGCGTCCGAACAGCGCGCGAAAGCCGTCCAGGGCGGTCTGCATGGCACCGATGCGCACCTGCGCCTCGGCGTAGAGGCTGCCGAAGATCGACAGCATGATCACCCAGGAGAGCTTGTCGATGCCGCTGATGGCGGCCGTCATCAAGGCCATCGGCCCCAGGCCGCCGAGCAGCGCGGCAGCCAGCGCCGCGGCCAGCAGCCCCAGCATGACATTGCCACCGATACGCGGGAGCGGTAGCAGAATGATGGCGAACAGCAGCGCCATCGGAACGAGTACCAGCCACATGGCGAAAGCGTCCTTTTATTGTTGGAAAGCCCGGTTATTGTTGGAAAACACGGGGGTAAAAAGCGGTTTTTGCCCAGCAGACAGCGCCAGCAGACTCTCGCCGCATGAGGTGACCTTGTCTGGCCCGGACGCGCACACACGGCTCATGCTGCGCCACCCCGACGAGTCATGGCGATGGCGTCGTGAATGTCGTAGACCGGCAGGCCGAGCGCGGCCGCCAATCGCTGCCGGTAGGGCGACAGATTGGTGCACTCTAGCAGCAGCGCCGCCATGTCGGGCTGGCGACGTTGCAATGACAACGCCGCCTCGAGCACCTCGCATGCCACCTGATCGGTGTTCCATTGCGGGCGATCGAAGCGGATGGTGGGGTAGAAGTGGGCGCTGTGCTGCAGCCCGTGGATGACGCAGCCCTCGCGCCAGAAACGGCCGAAGTGGGCACGGCTCAAGGTATCGGCATCGAAGGTGAGAATACCGATCGGCCCCTGGGCGGCATGCCGCGCATGCAGCCATGGAACCAGATTGAGTGCCGAGGAGACCAGCGGCACCGGCAGCTGCGCCTGCAGGCGATCGTGAATGGCGCAGACGAAGCCGCAGGAGGTCGCCAGGCAGTCCACACCGGCAGCGATCAACCGCTGCCCCACGCCGACGAAGGCGGAAACCACCGGCTCGGCGATCTGCGCGCTGACCACGGCGGGCACACTGGCCGCGGCCACGGTCATATGGCGCACCGGATAGGTGAAGCTGGCAGGGTTGCCGATGTCGCCGAGCGGGCGCGGAAAACGCGTTGCGAGCATCATCACCCCGAGACGAAACTCGCCCCCCTCGCAGGGCATCTGGGACACAGCCTCTGGCACCGCCACCCACCTCCTGACCGGACACGGCGCTCAGACCGCGAAGTGTCCGAGACTACCCCACACGGCAGCGTTTACCCAGCCCCGCTGGCGCACGGCCGGGGGCATCCGATGATACCGGCGCCGCCTCTGCCGATACGGCCGGTTCACACACCGGCCGCGCCGACGCCGACTATCCTGAATGCATTGAGGCGGTGTAGCCGACAGGAAGTCGGCGCTACCGCCCTGCCCTGCGCTCTCTTCATCGGCAAAAGGAGCTTGCCATGCCCTCTTCGACCCCGCGGCGCGTCACGCGCCACCGCTGCGGCAAAGGCTTCACCTATCGCACCCCCGACGGCAACACCCTCAAGGACAAGCGCTGGCGCGAGTGGATCGCCGAGCTCGCCATCCCGCCGGCCTGGCGCGACGTGGAGGTGTTCCTCGACAGGCGCCATCGGATCCACGCCACCGGCCGCGACAGTGCCGGGCGCAAGCAGTATGTCTACAACGACGACTGGCGCGAGCAGCGCGAACTCGAGAAGTTCGACCGCATGGTCGAGTTCGCCGGCCGTCTGACCCGCATGCGCCGGGTCACCGGACAGCACCTGACCCTCGACGGCATGCCCCGGGAGAAGGTGCTGGCGTGCATGGTACGCCTGATCGACAGCGCCTACTTTCGCCCCGGCAGCGAGCGCTACCGCCAGGAGAACGACTCCTACGGGCTCACCACCATGCGCTCGAAGCACCTCACCATCGACGGGGACGAACTCATCTTCGACTACCAGGGCAAGAGCGGCCAGCAGCAGCACCGGGTGGTCGAGGACGCGCGCCTGGCGGCGATCGTCGCCGAACTCGACGACATTCCCGGCTACGAGATCTTCAAGTACTTCGACGATGCCGGGAACAAGACCCGCGTCGACAGCCACGACCTCAACGACTATATCCACGAGGTGATGGGCGAGCGCTTCAGCGCCAAGGATTTTCGCACCTGGGCGGGCACCTCGATCGCCGCCCTGGCGCTCGACGAGCTGGGCCTGGGCGAAGACGATCAGAGCAGCGAGAAGAACGTGCGCGAGGCGGTGGCGCGGGTAGCCGAACGGCTCGGCAACACTCCCAGCATCGCCAAGGCGAGCTATATCGACCCGCGGGTGGTGGAGAGCTATCTCGACGGACGTACGCTGTCGCACTTCCGCCAGCTGGTGGAGGCCGAGATCGACCATGGCGAGACGCTGACCAGCCCCGACGAGCGTGCCATCCTCGAGCTGCTGCGCAGCCGCCTGAAGCGCGAGGGGGCGTGAACGCCTCGCCCCCGCCGAGTCGCCAATCGACGCCGAGGCACGTGCGATGCTAAAACAAGAACCCTTTTCGCCCACCCGAGGAGCGCGCATGTCGTCATCCGATTTCGATACCGTCGTCTACGTGGCCAATGCCGGCGACGGAACCATCGGCAGCTATCGCCTGCACCGCGAACACGGCCGGCTCGAGCCGCTCGCCACCACGCCGGCTGCGGAGAACGTGATGCCACTGGCGATCAGCCCGGACCGCCGCTTCCTGTATGCCGCCATTCGCAGCCAGCCGCTGCGCGTGCTGAGCTACCGCATCGAGGACGACGGTGCGCTCACGCCGCTGGGCAGCGGCCGCCTCGACGGCAGCATGGCGTATATCGCCACCGACCGCAGCGGGCGCCATCTGCTCGCCGCCTCCTACGGCGACAGCGTGGTCAGCGTCAGCCCGATCGGTGCCGACGGTGTGGTCGGCGACGCCAGTCAGACCTGCCCTACCGGCAGCCGCGCCCACGCCATTCTTGCGACCCCGGACGACCGCCATGTGCTCGCTACCAATCTCGGCGACGACCGCCTGGCGCAGTTCCGCTTCGATGGCCAGTTGACCCCGAACACGCCGGACGCCGCCGCCACCGACGCCAACGTCGGCCCACGCCACTTCGTGTTCTCTCCCTGCGGGCGCTTCGTCTACGTGCTCGGCGAGTTCGATGCCAGCGTCACCACCTTCGCCCTGGATGCCGACAGCGGCACCCTCAGCCGGCTCGGCGTGTGTGCCGGCCTGCCGCCGGAGAGCGAGCTGGCCCGCGGCATGCCGCGCGAAGAGATCCCGCAGGGCGACGACACCCCGCGGATCTGGGCCGCGGATCTGCATGTCAGCCCGGATGGCCGCCACCTCTATCTGTCGGAGCGCACCACCAGCACCCTGAGCACCCTGCGCGTCGACCCCGAGAGCGGCAGCCTGACCTTCGTCACCAATCAGCCCACGGTGGCCCAGCCGCGCGGTTTCGAGATCGACCCGCAGGGCGAGTTCCTGGTCGCCGCCGGCGAGCGCAGCGATCATCTCGCGCTCTACCGGGTCGATGCCGCCAGCGGCGAACTGACCCATGCCAGCGACGCGCCGGCCGGTAACAAGGCCAACTGGATCGAGATCGTCACCCTGGCACGCTGAGGCAAACCCGGGGGCTAAGTCCGCGCCGACGCCGGGCGTGGACCCGCGTCCGTGTGAATGCGTCCTTCATCGGGCGCTGTTATACTCTGCCCCGATCCGCCAGGTTGTCGACAACTCCTGCGCGCGCCCTCACTCGTCATCCAGGGGCGCCCATCGACAACCAGGGCCGCCGATTTTGCGCGCGTGGCATCGTCCGTATCGCGATGCCGGGTGCCTCGACGGGCTCTGGATCGCAGCGTAGCCGGCGCATCCGCCCGCGCTCGACACCCCGTGCCATCGCCAACGTGCCATCGCCCACGTGCAATCGCCAAAGAGAGGTTAACGAACAGACATGTCCAATACGCCGAAGATCATCTACACCCTGACCGACGAAGCCCCGGCACTGGCCACCTACTCTCTGCTGCCGATCATCGAGGCCTTCACCGGCACCGCCGGCATCACCGTCGAGACCCGCGACATCTCGCTGGCCGGCCGCGTGCTGGCACAGTTCCCCGACCTGCTCGACGACAGCCAGCGCGTCAGCGACGACCTCGCCGAGCTGGGCCAGCTGGCCAAGACGCCGGAAGCCAATATCATCAAGCTGCCCAACATCAGCGCCTCCGGTCCGCAGCTCAAGGCCACCATCAAGGAGCTGAAGAGCCAAGGCTACCCGCTGCCGGACTACCCGGACGAGCCCAAGAACGACGAAGAGAAAGCGATCAAAGCGGCCTACGACAAGGCCAAGGGCAGCGCGGTCAACCCGGTGCTGCGCGAAGGCAACTCGGACCGTCGTGCGCCCAAGTCGGTCAAGAACTACGCCCGCAAGTACCCGCACCGCATGGGCGAGTGGAGCAGTGACTCGCAGTCCCACGTCGCCCACATGAGCGACGGCGACTTCTACGGCAGCGAGCGGTCGGCGATCATCGAACAGGCCGGCAAGCTCAAGATCGAGCTCAAGCAGAAAGATGGCAGCAGCCAGGTGCTCAAGGAGGGCCTTGCGGTCCAGGCCGACGAAGTGGTCGACGCCGCGGTCATGAGCAGCCGCCAGTTGCGCAACTTCATCGACAGCGAGATCAAGGACGCCAAGAAGCGCGGCGTGCTCTTCTCGCTGCACCTCAAGGCGACCATGATGAAGGTCTCCGACCCGATCATGTTCGGCATCGTGGTCGAGGAGTTCTACAAGGAAGCGCTGGAGAAGCACGCCGACGCCCTCAAGCTGGCCGGCTTCAACCCCAGCAGCGGCATCGGCGATCTCTACAGCGCGATCGAGAAGCTGCCGAGCGAGCAGCAGGACGCGATCAAGGCCGACATCGACGCGCTCTACCAGGAGCGTCCGTCGCTGGCGATGGTCAACTCGCACAAGGGCATCACCAACCTGCACGTGCCCTCCGATGTGATCATCGACGCTTCGATGCCGGCGATGATCCGCGACTCGGGCAAGATGTGGGGCACCGATGACGCCCTGCACGACACCAAGGCGGTGATCCCGGACCGCTGCTACGCCACCATCTACCAGACCGTGATCGAGGACTGCAAGCAGCACGGCGCCTTCGATCCGACCACCATGGGCAGCGTGCCCAACGTGGGCCTGATGGCACAGAAGGCCGAGGAGTACGGCTCCCACGACAAGACCTTCCACATCCCGGCCGATGGCACCGTGGTGGTCACCGACGAGCACGGCCACACCCTGTTCAGTCACGACGTCGAAACCGGCGACATCTGGCGCATGTGCCAGGCCAAGGACGCGCCGATCAAGGACTGGGTCAAGCTCGCGGTCACCCGCGCGCGCGCCAGCGACACCCCGGCGATCTTCTGGCTCGACGCCAACCGTGCGCACGACGCACGCCTGATCGAGAAGGTCGAGACCTACCTCGAGGAGCACGACACCAGCGGTCTGGATATCCGTATCCTCAGCCCGGTCGAAGCGATGAAAGTCTCCCTCGAGCGTATCCGCAAGGGCGAAGACACCATCTCCGTCACCGGTAACGTGCTGCGCGACTACCTCACCGACCTGTTCCCGATCATGGAGCTGGGCACCAGCGCCAAGATGCTCTCGGTGGTCCCGCTGATGAACGGCGGCGGCCTGTTCGAGACCGGCGCCGGTGGCTCCGCACCCAAGCACGTGCAGCAGTTCCTCGAAGAGAACCACCTGCGCTGGGATTCGCTGGGCGAGTTCCTGGCTCTGGCGGCGTCGCTCGAGCATCTCGGCAACACCTTCGACAACGCTCGCGCCAAGGTACTCTCCGCAACCCTGGACAAGGCCAATGGCGAGTTCCTGGATGCCGACAAGTCGCCCAAGCGCAAGGTCGGTGAGCTCGACAACCGTGGCAGCCACTTCTACCTGGCGCTCTACTGGGCCAAGCAGCTCGCTGAGCAGAGTGAAGACGCCGAACTGAAGTCGCTGTTCAGCGAGATCGCCAAGACTCTGGAAGAGAGCGAGAAGACCATCGTCGACGAGCTCAATGCCGTCCAGGGGCGTCCGGTCGACATCAAGGGCTACTACAACCCCAGCCGTGGACTGGCGAGCCAGGCCATGCGCCCGAGCCAGACCCTCAACGCCGCGCTGGACAAGCTCTACAAGGCCTCCTGAGGCGGCGCGCCGGCAGCCCTGCTACCGGCGCGCTCTCAACGCCAGGCAGAGCCGGCCACGCTCATTCAAGCCGGCCCTTCTGGATTCAGCCTTTCCCATAGAAACGGGCCCGTGCCAATGGCACGGGCCCGTTTTTCTGTGTCACGCTCGTCTGCGTCTCCCGCGTTCGAGCGCCTGTCTCGCCAGCTCTGGCTCGAAGGCGCCAGGCGCGGCCCGGCTGGGCCGCACCTCGACTCAGTCGGTCGCCAGCTCGCCGAGCTGGCCGTTGGCCTTGCGGCGCGGCGCCTCCGGCTCGTCGACGGCGAAGATGCCGCCGCTCAGCCGGCGCACGCGCTTCATGAACAGCGCCACGCAGATCAGCGTACCGATCGCCGCGACCACGTAGCTCACCTGCAGCGTCAGGCCGAAACCGATCGGCGCGTAGGCCAGGTAGGTGAAGGTGGCCATGGTCATGAACAGCGCCGGGATCAGGGTGATCAGGTACGGCTTGCGCGACAGCACCAGGTACATGGTGGCGACCCACAGCGCGATCACCGCGGTGGTCTGGTTGGCCCAGGAGAAGTAGCGCCACAGCAGGGTGAAGTCGATATGGGTCAGCGCGTAGGAGATCACGAACAGCGGCGCGGCGATCAGCAGACGGCGCACCAGCGGACGCTGGTCGACCTTGAGGTAGTCGGCGATGATCATGCGCGCGCTACGGAAGGCCGTATCGCCGGAGGTGATCGGCAGCACGATGACGCCGAGCACCGCCAGGGTGCCACCGACAGCGCCGAGCATGGTGGTGGAGACCTGGCTGACCACAGCAGCGGGGCCACCGGCGGCGAGCACGTCGGAAAGAGTCTGGTCACCGTGGAACAGGCTCATCGCGGCGGCGGCCCAGATCATGGCGATGACCCCTTCGGTGATCATCATGCCGTAGAAGATCTTGCGCCCGCTGCCCTCGTTCTCGGTGGTGCGCGAGATGATCGGGGTCTGGGTGGCGTGGAAACCGGAGAGCGCACCGCAGGAGATGGTCAGGAACAGCAGCGGGAAGATCGGCGCATGCTGCGGATGCATGTTCTCGAACGACAGCTCCGGAATCGGCGCCCCGGTAAAGATCATGCCCAGACCGATCCCCAGCGCGCTGAACAGCAGCAGTGCGCCGAAGTAGGGGTAGATACGGCCGATGATCTTATCGATCGGCAGCAGGGTCGCCAGCAGGTAGTAGGCGAAGATCACCATGGTGATCAGCGTGATCGAGAGCGGCGTCATGTTGGCCAGCAGCGCCGCCGGCGAGGTGACGAAGACCGTCCCCACCAGCAGCAGCAGCAGGATGGCGAAGCCGTTGACCACGTGCTTCATCGCCTTGCCCAGGAACTTGCCCGCCAGCTGCGGCAGGTGCGCGCCATGGTTGCGGATCGAGATCATCCCGGTGAGATAGTCGTGCACAGCACCGGCGAAGATGCAGCCGATGACGATCCAGACGAAGGCGACCGGCCCATATAGCGCCCCCAGGATAGGCCCGAAGATCGGCCCCACCCCGGCGATGTTGAGTAGTTGGATCAGCGAGTTGCGCGTGGAATTCATCGGCACGTAGTCGATGTTGTCGCGCATGGTGAAGGCTGGCGTACGCCGCTTGCGATCGGCGACAAAGACACGCTCCACGAATTTTCCATAGGTGAAGTAGCCCGCTATCAATAGCAGGATCGATGCGATGAATGTGATCATGAATGGCCCCTGGTATGGAGAGAACGCCTCGTGAGCGTCAGGCGGGAATTACGCGCAGCCCCGTGCGGGCCGCCGCCCGGTCCGGCCTCAATGTACTTAGGTAACAGAATGAAAGCAGCTAGACTTTAGTGGCAGCCAGGCCACGAAGAGCGCCGCAGCCGGCTTGTCTCCCCGGCGCTTCTCGCGCATGCTGGCGCTTTACGCGACCGCCCACGCTCCCCGCCGATGAAGATCTCGCTGACTGCCCTGCTGCTGGCGCTGCTGCCCTGTGCCCCCGTTGCCCTTGCGGCACCAGCGCCCGACCTGCTCGCCCGCGCCGCCACCGTGCCCCAGCTCTCGGCCGAGACGCTCGCGCGCCTGGCCCCGGATGCCGACCCCGAGGTGCTGGCGCTGGGGCTCGCCACCATGCAGTGCGCGCAGCACCACGGGGTCGCCGAAGACGCCGCGCGGCTGGCGGTGATCGACTACAGCCGCTCGTCGCTGGCGCCGCGGCTGTGGGTGTTCGATCTGGCCCACCGGCGCCTGCTCTATCGCGAGGTGGTGGCGCACGGCCAGGGCTCCGGCGGCGATATTCCCGCGCACTTCTCCAACCGCGATGGCTCCCACGCCTCCAGCCTCGGGCTTTTCGTCACTCGCCAGACCTATCAGGGCAAGAACGGCTATTCGCTGCGCCTGGACGGGCTCGAACCCGGCTTCAACGACGCCGCCATGAGTCGGGCGATCGTGATGCATGGTGCCAGCTACGTGGACCCGACCCGCGACGCCGCCCAGGGCCGCCTGGGCCGCAGCTGGGGCTGCCCGGCGCTGCGGCCGGAGATCGCCGGTGGGGTGATCGACGTGCTCAAGGAGGGTCAGTTCGTGTTCGCCTACTATCCCCAGCGCGACTGGCTGCTGCATGCCGCCCTGACCCGCTGCGGCCAGGCCCGGATGGCCCGTACCCAGAGTCGCGAGCGTATGCTCGGTGCACGCTGAGTCGACACTGCCCCGCCCGAGTTGCGAGGCGCGCGCTGACGTACCAGAGTAAAGTAGAGGGTCAGAGTCACCCTCTGAAAGGTCCTATCGGAAGTCAACCGCCTCGGTTATGGAGACGACATGGAAAGGTACCGGAGCGCGACCGCGCGACCGCGGCGAATCGCTACCTGGCTACTGGTCACCCTGCTCGCGGCGCCACTGCCGAGCCTGGCAGCGCCGTTCTGGGGCGAGCGCCAGTCGAGCCCGGTGGATACCCCGCTGGACGACCTGGCGCCGGGCGCCTGGATCTGGGGTGGCGATGACGAGCGTGGCGGCCCCATGGCGGTGGTGGTAAGCCTCACCGAGCAGCGCGCCTACGTCTATCGCAACGGAGTGCTGATCGGCGTGAGCACGATCAGCAGCGGCCGCCCCGGCTACGAGACCCCCACCGGGGTGTTCACGGTGCTGCAGAAGGACCGTGACCACCACTCCAACCTCTACAACGATGCGCCGATGCCCTTCCAGCAGCGGCTGACCTGGGACGGTATCGCGCTGCACGCCGGCGGTCTGCCGGGCTACCCGGAGTCCCATGGCTGCGTGCATCTGCCGAGCGCCTTCGCCCGCCACCTGTTCGACGCCTCCAACCTGGGCATGACGGTGGTCGTGTCCAAGGCCGGCGAGGCGCCGGTATCGCTGGTACACCCCGGCCCTGCCAGCCCCATCGACCCCCATACCGGCGCCGATATCGACAGCCCGCCGCTGGCCAACGGCCAGCCCTGGGCGTGGGCGCTCTCGCCGCCCAGCGAGGGGCCGATCTCGATGATCTTGAGCCGCAGCGACCGGCTGCTGGTGGTCTACCGCAACGGCATCGAGATCGGGCGCTCACGGGTCGAGCTGGCACGCCCCGACGAGCACGGCGGCACCCGCGCCTATATCGTCGAAGGCACCACGACCGACGCGTCGACCACCACAGAGCCTGCGGCTGCGGCCGCGCCGGACCGCAACACGGCGATGCCGAGCTGGATCGCGATCGGGGTGCCCGGCGCCGAGCAGTACGCCGGCCAGCGCGTCCCCGCCAGCGTGGTCAATCAGGTCAGCCTGCCGGACGCCTTCAAGGCGCGCCTGCTGCCGTTGCTGGTCCCCGGCAGCGTGCTGGTGGCCACCGATGCGCCGCTCAGTGCGCAAGGCAGCGGAGAGCATCTGCGGGTGATCGACAGCGTCGGCCCCCGGAGCTGGCTCGATGAGGTCGACGCTGCCCGTCATCAGGGGGGCTGATCTCCGGCCCTGGGATTGACACAGCCTCTTATTGACCTGAGCGCCGGCTGACGCGCCACGCACCATCGAGTCGCCGGTCGGCGCTCGCGGGTGCGACAATCGCGCACTGGGCGGGTGCGCCCACCTGGCCTATCGTGGTTTTAGCGGGTGCGGTCGCGCCCGCGACCACGGCAGCCGAACCACGGTGCCGGACCTGACCCCGCCCGAGCCGATCGGGCCTGCAAGGAGGTCGTCATGTTCAAGTCACTGCTGATTCCCATCGATGGATCGCCGGACTCCCATATCGCGTTGAACGTCGCCTGCCAGTTGGCCGCGCCGGTCCAGGGCAAGTTGCACCTGCTCAACGTGCGCGAGCCTTTCCCGCCCCTGCATCAAGGAGAGCTGATCAGCGTCGAGGCAGCACTCAAGGCCGCCTCGGTGGAGACGGCGCAGCGCGAGGGGCGTGCGGTACTGGACGCCGCCCTCGACACTCTGCCCTCTTTCCCCGGCTACAACGGCGAGTTCGATCTGCTGATCGAGCAGGGCTACCCGACCCGGGTGATCGTCGCCGTGGCCGAGCGCCTGGGCGTCGACGCCATCGTCATGGGCAGCCGCGGCCTCGGCCAGCTGCAAGGTCTCATGATGGGCAGCGTGTCGCACAAGGTGACCCATCTCGCCCCCTGCCGCGTGCTCTGCGTGCACGAGCCGCCGCGGGAACACGCGCGTCCGACCGGCACCCAGTCGGTCTGATCTCGCCCCCGTGGCTTGCCCAGGGCTTGTCGTCGGAGCGATTCGACACCATCTTGTGATGAGATGGACTGGCAGCGGATCGGCAAGAGAGCACGGGTCTCGAGAGAGGAGCATCACCATGGCCGGAGGCTGGGCACACGACGGCGCGGTACAGGATCAGATCGACACGACCGTGAACGACGGTATCGACGAAGTGCGCAGGCGGCTCGAACGGCGCGGTCCGAGCCTGACACACTGCGAAGAATGCGAAGAACCGATACCCCAGGCGCGGCGTGAAGCCGTACCTGGCGTCAGGCTCTGCGTGGCATGTCAGGCCGAAGCCGACAAGCACCATACCCACCAGTCGGGGTACAACCGCCGCGGCAGCAAGGATAGCCAGCTGCGCTGACCCCTATCTGCTCGGATTATCGATACGGCCGCCCCAAAACGGCGGCCGCGATTTTTTACTATGCCCGGCTAAACAAGCATCGATATTCTTTTTTTCTTTCCGTGAAAACACTGTTAGCCTTGCGTCAATAAACGAGTGTTTGAGTGCCTTTTTCATCCATTCCGCAGTCTTCATTATTGAGTAAAGTACGATAGAAGCGACGCGGCATTCACGGCTTACACTTTTGTCGTATCTCGATAAAGCCGTGACCGTCGTCCTACCAGGTTCATGGTCGCGATCTCGCGATCTTTATGCCCGGCTGCAGGCAACTCCTGCTACCGGGCTTTTTTTATGCTCGCCGTCCCTGGCGAGCCCCCTTCGGGCCGTCGCTGCGCGACGTTCAAAATCACTCCCGGCTATTTTGTATGCTCGCCGTCCCTGGCGAGCCCCCTTCGGGCCGTCGCTGCGCGACGTTCAAAACCGCTCCCGGCTATTTTGTATGCTCGTCAGCCTCTCCCACCCTGACGGTGCAGCCAGCAAAAAAAAGTTACCCACGCCTCAACTCCTGGGAGCCACGGCCGATAAGTTCAGGAAGCCGCAGAGATACACGGCGACCTCAGCGGTGCTCCTCCCATGAAGCCCCGTCCGAGGCTGCCCCGCGTGGCCGAGAAAAAGATTCGGCCACACGCTTTGGGTTGCTCCCTGCGACCGCCTCGACCCGACTGGTCGCACGGACAACCCCGTCGCCCTTATCGGGTCTTTTTTGTAGCCGATTCCATCCGATACGTATCGCTTACAAAAGTCTTCAATTTAGCTCTTACTAATGCTAAAGGATTGCGCCATTCTGAGCCTGTGACTTGGCCAAGAAGTCACGTGTCTCCTATCTCCCCTCATTCGTGATGGGTAGCAATAGGCCCCTCTTTTGCCCGGCTTGGATGCTCACCTTCGGGTCTGCGTCGGCCGGGATTTTTTGTCTCTTGCACGCAGCATCCCCCTGCATGCCGAGCTAGATGCGGCTGCCACGCGCATGAAAAAAGCAGCGTCTCCGTTGCCCTGTCTTGCGACAATACGCAAAAGAACATACCCCGGTAGCTTCGCGTTCGGCTTACGCTATGGCATGAATGCTCTTGGCACGACAGGAGATGCCGATGCGCCCGACGCTTACCGAGGCCAGCGACCTGGACAGCCAGGACCCGCTCGCCGACTTCAAGGCTCACTTCGCCCTGCCCGAGGGTGTGCTCTATCTGGATGGCAACTCGCTGGGAGCACAGCCGCGGGCCGCCCGCGACGCGCTCGAGGCGACCCGGGATCAGTGGCGCGATGCACTGGTCGGTGGCTGGAACCAGGGCTGGTTCGATGCCCCCGAACGTCTCGGTGAGCTGCTGGCACCGCTGATCGGCGCCCGCGCAGGCGAGGTGCTGGTCAGCGACAGCATCACCCTCAATCTCTACAAGCTGCTCGGCCACATCACCGAGGGCCAGGGGCGCGCCCGGCCGGTCATCCTCAGCGAAGGCGGCAATTTCCCCGCCGATGGCTACATCGCCGAGGGTTTCTGCCGTAGCGCCGGTTTCACCCATCGCTTACTGCCCGAGGGCGCCCCGCTGGAGGCGCATCTGGACGAGCAGGTGGCAGTGGTGGTGCTGAGCCAGGTCAATTATCGCACCGGCCGGCTACGCGACATGGCCGATACCACTCGCCGCATCCACGCTCAGGGCGCCGAGGTGATCTGGGATCTGGCCCACTCAGCGGGCGCGTTGGCGGTCGATCTCGCCGGCAGCGACGTGCGCTATGCGGTCGGCTGCACCTACAAATATCTCAACGGCGGCCCGGGTTCACCCGGCTTCCTCTATGTCCGCGGCGATTGCCAGCAAGCAGGACGGCAGCCGCTCTCGGGCTGGCATGGCCATCACCAGCCCTTCATCTTCGAGACAGACTATGCCCCCGCCGCGGGGATGACGCGTTTTCGCACCGGCACCCATTCGGCGCTGGCCTACGCCCCACTCGAAGCCTCGCTGAGACTATGGCAGCGGGTGGACATGAGCGCGCTGCGCGCCAAGAGCCTGGCGCTGGCCGACCTCTTCCGCGCCTGCATCGAAGATCTGTTCGCGCCCCATGGCATCGAGGACATCACCCCGCCCCCGGGAGAGCGCGGCAGCCAGGTGGGGCTGGTCCAGCGCGAGCACGGCTACGCCATCGTCCAGGCCCTGATCGCGCGAGGCGTGATCGGCGACTATCGCGAACCGGGGCTGATGCGCTTCGGCTTCACCCCGCTCTATCTCAGCCATGTCGATGTCTGGCACGCCGCCGCGCAGTTGCGCGAGGTGGTGGAGAGCGCCGAGTACCGCGACCCGCGTTTCCAGACCCGCACGGAGGTGACCTGATGTCCGATACCCAAAGTCTCGAAGCCCGCGAGCATGACCATTCGCCACGCCGCTGGGCACACGATGCCGAGGCGAGCCTGGCTCACCAGGCCGAGCTGGGGCGCACGCTGCGCGAGGCTAACCCGCCGCAACGTCTCGCCTATGGCGACGCCGACCACGCCTGGCTGCATCTGCACCGGCCGGCGGGCGATGGCCCCTGGCCGCTGATGATCTTTCTCCACGGCGGCTACTGGAAGGCGCTGGACGCCACCGCCACCGACTTCATGGCCACCAGCTGGCTGGCGCGCGGCTGGGCCTTCGCTTCGCTGAACTACCCGCTGGCCCCCGCGGCCACGCTGGAGACACTGATCGCCGAGAGCACCCAGGGCGTGCGCTACCTGCTCGACCAGTGCGAGCCGCTCGGCCTGAGTGGCCGCGTGCGCCTCGGCGGTCACAGCGCCGGCGCCCATCTGGCGCTGATGAGCTGCCTCGCCCCCGAGTGTCCGAAAACGATCGAAGCGCTGTGGCTGATCAGCGGCGTCTATGACCTGCGCCCGCTGCTCGGCACCTCGATCGCCCAGCCGCTCGACCTGGACCAAGCCCGCGCCCACCGCCTGAGCCCGCTGTGCCAGTCACTGGCCGGCCTGCCTCACCTGGATCTGGTCCACGGTGAGCAGGACCCACCGGTATTTCAGCGCCAGGGCGAGGCGCTCGCGGCCCAGGCCGAACGCGACGGCGTCACGGCGACGGTCACCCTGATGCCGGGACGCGATCATTTCGACATTCTCGAGTACGCCGGTGAGGCGCTGGAACTGCGTCCGACAGAGACAAGGGGGTAAACCCTATGCACGACGATACTCCGACCCCACGCGCCCCCGGCGCCGTCGATCTGGCCGACGAGCCGCAGGTGCACTGGGACCAGCACATGAGCTACGGCGAGTATCTGGACCTGGCGCCGCTGCTCGCCTGCCAGAACCCGATCAGCGACCAGCACGACGAGATGCTGTTCGTGATCATCCATCAGGTCTCGGAGCTGTGGCTGAAGCAGTGCCTGCACGAGGCGCACGCGGCAGCGCGGGCGATCAGCACCGACGCGCTGCGCCCGGCGTTCAAGATGCTCACCCGGGTGGCACGCATCCAGGCGCAGATGATCAATGCCTGGGAAGTGCTCGCCACCATGACGCCTTCCGACTATCTCGCCTTCCGCGACAGTCTCGGCCAGAGCTCGGGCTTTCAGTCGTATCAGTACCGCGAGCTGGAGTTTCTGCTCGGCAACAAGCACCCGCGCCTGGCCGAAGCACATCGCCGCCATCCCGCGCACTACCAGCGGCTGCACGAGGTGCTCGCCAGCCCCAGCCTCTACGATGTCTGCCTGCAGCTACTGGCGCGACGCGGCTTCGAGCTGCCGCAGACGCACCTTCAGCGCGACTGGTCGACACCCTACGTCGCCTCGCCCGAGGTCGAAGCCGCCTGGTCGAGCATCTATCGCCACCCCGACCGCTACTGGGATCTCTACGAACTCGCCGAGAAGCTGATCGATACCGAGTACAACTTCCACAAATGGCGCTTCAGCCACATGAAGACGGTCGAGCGCATCATCGGCCAGCGCAGCGGCACCGGCGGCACCTCGGGTGTGGCCTATCTCGAGAAAGCGCTGGCGCTCAAGTTCTTCCCGGAACTATGGGCAGTGAGAGGCGAGCTATAACGTCACCGCCGCCTCCGTTGGCTCGAATAAAGCACCGGGCCGGCCGCTGCGGCGTGCCGGCCCGGCGCCTGTCGCGACTCAATCGGCCGCGCTCAGCCCCATGGCCTTGCCCAGATCGATGCCGAACTGCAGTGCCACGACGACTCCATCATCGTTGAGACGCGGGGCTGCCGGATTGAAGAAGTTGCTGGGGTTGATGACGTACTGCACCGACGGCTCGAGGAACATGTAAGCCGGCAGGCCGAGATGGTAATTCGTCTCGATGCGGAACACGTCTCGGGAACCCCGCTCGTCAGTGCCGCCATTGGCCACGCGGGCATCGCGCTGCGCCTCGATCTGGCGGCTGCCCAGGCGGGCGTAGCTCGCCTTGATGTTGGCCATGTCGGCCGACCTGTCGAAGGGCTTCAAGTAGGTGAGACCGGTCTCGATGAACGCCTGGTAGGGTTGGTTGTCACCGGGCGCCGCCTCCACCGACCCGAACACCAGCAGCGCCTGGGGATCTGCTATGCCGCCCCTGCCGCCGTCCGGGCGCCAGACCGCCTGGCGGAACTTGAACATGGCGCCGGCGGTGCCGCTGCCATCGCGCTCACCGCTGCGCGGGTCGTACTGATCACTGGTGTTGTAGAAGCCGATGAGCTCGTAGCGGCCGGGATACGCCTCATCCGAGAAGGTCGTCTCGTGCCCTATCGCGGCCAGAATGCTCTCCCCGGCTGAATCCGAGGGGTTCCAGTCGAAGCCATGCCCCTTGTCCAGATACTGCTGCGGGTCGGATTCGAACACACCCAGCTTCAGGCTCTTGTGGTTGCCGAGCTGAAGCTGCCCGAACGCGCCCCACGAGGCGTAGGGTGGCGGCAGTGAGCCGGTGGCGAAGTCCCAGATGGGGTCGTTGCAGGCCACGACACTGGAGCAGTTGTTCTCGAAGAAGTAGCGCCGGGCATTGGTGCGCCCCAGCACGGCTTTCAAGCGCCCGCCGAAATAGTTCTGCTCATAAGAGAATTCGGAGAGATAGCCGCTGGAAATATCGTTGCGCGCCGGCGACCCACCAAAGTAGCTCCCCGCCGCCCCCGCATAGGCAGGCGGCGTCGGCTGCCCGACGTTATGGTTGCCGGGGAAGAAGGTATATTCCAGATGGAAGGTCGCATCGGGAATGTTCAGCATCTTCTGCAGGTCGAAGTCGGCGCCCGCGAAGATATCGTTGGTGATGGCGTGGCTCCCCTGCCTGGGGCCGGTCGACGGGTTACCGACCCACAGCGACCAGAGTGAGAGATGTGGTGTGATGCCGGCCGCTTCCAGCCCGCTGCCCATATCCGCGAACAGGGGCTTACCCTGGGTATAACGTGGCATTTCCTGATTATCGTCGAGCCGCGCCGAGACTTCTGACGTCTGAGCCCAGGCGTTGACCGAGAAAGCCATGATCACGGCTGCCGAGAGCATCGGCTTGGCCAGCTTCATCATGCGGGATCGAGGCGCGGGCCGACTGCCGAGGCCGCGCGGGTATTTGGCGTGAAGACGTGCATAACGTGAGGACATTATTATTATCCTTATCATCGATTGAGATGCGCTTAACGCAGGAATGACGGGGGCAGCAGTTTTCAAAAAAATGACTCAGGCTTTTACGAAAACTCGGCGAGCGAAGGCCAGACCGGAGCGCGTAGCTAAGGCAAAAATCGACGAAAAAGCGGAGTTTACGGGCTGTAAATGAGCATTTTGAGTCGATTTTTAACGCCGTATTGCCGAGCGCAGACAGTTTTCGTGCAAAGCCTACGCGAGCGCAGCCTGTGACCGCCTGGCAACCACCACCGGCGCCGTCTCCTCGAGCCCCATGGCAAGAAAGCCGGCCACGACACAGATGACGCTCATCAGCCACAGCGGCGCCGCATGCCCGGCGAGATCGGCCGCAGCCCCGGCCACCGTGGGCAGGATGCCGCCCCCCAGCACTTCACCGACACCACAGACGAAACCGAGGGCGGTGGCGATATAGCGCGGGTCGACCGTCTCTGAGGGGACGATGGCCATGAACAGCGGGAAGATGCCGTTCAGCGACCAGCCGAAGAAGAACAGAATGGCCAGAATCACCGCACTGCCCTGGAAGTACATCGCGCCCAGGGTCAGGACCAGCCCCATGAACGGCGTGATGATCATCACCGGCTTGCGCCCGATCCGGTCGGAAATCCCGCTGACCACGAAGCTCCCCACGGCCGCCGAGAGCCCCAGCACCCCCATCAGCCAGCCCATCTCCTGCGGTGAGTAACCGCGCACGCTGGTGAGATAGATCGGCATGAAGGACCAGCAGACCACCAGGTAACCGATCAGCAGGATCGCCATCAGCGAGCAGATGAGCATGTTCCGATGGGCGAGCATCTCGCGGATACTCGGTCGGCGTGGCGCCGGCCGTTCGGCCACGGTGGCCGGCACCGATGCCGTGCCGGGTTCGCGCATCAGCCACCAGATCAGCCCGGCGGCGAGCAGCCCGGGCACACCGGCGAGAAAGAACGCCTCACGCCAGCCGAAGGCCGTGGCGACGGCGACCAGCACCACCGGCGCGGCGAAGGAGCCGAGCAGGTTGGAGCCGAAGTTCTGCATCACCCCCATGGCCACACCGCGACGCTTGGGCGAGACTTCTATCGCTGTCACCGTCTGCGAGATCGGCAGGATGGGCCCTTCGGCGATCCCCATGAGCAGCCGCGCACCGAGCAGCAGCAGAAAGGAGGTGGCGAGCCCGGTCAGAAAGGAGCAGAGCGAGAAGATGAGCGTGGCGATCACGAGAAAGATCTTGCGCCGCCCGCTGCGATCCGACATCGCGCCGAAGATCAGCCCGGAAATGGCCCAGGTGATCGAGAGCGCGGAGGCGGTCAGGCCGATTTCCGTATTCGACAGCCCGAGATCGGGCTGAACGAAAGGCATCAGGAAATTGAGCGCGTTCCTGTCGAAAAAGACGATACCGAAGTTCAAACTCAGCAGTGCCACCAGCAGAATTTGATAGCGTGAGCTGCGGCGCGCCTTGGGTGTCACGTCGGCTGTGGAATCAGTTGTGACGTTGGCTGTGGCGTTGGCTGTTACATCAGAGTTGTTGTTGTTCATGGCTGATGAGTACCTTGCATTGACGAGTGCGGCTTTTCAGGGCCTCGAATACCGCTGGCACGTTGGCTAGCGGCACCATTTCGGTAATCAAATGGCGCGGTTCTACAGCGCCGGCATCGAGCACATCCAGGGCACTTTCGTATTCGCGTCGGGAGAAGAAGGCGGCGGTCTGCAGGCGTATCTCCTTCGATAGTGCGGCGAAGGGAACGAACGCATCCGGCCGAGTGCACAGGCCGAGGAGCAGAATGGTGCCGTGGGGCCTGACCTGCTCGATGGCCTGGGCAATCAGCCCGGGGACGCCGGCACACTCGAAGACGATATCCGCCTCGCCACCGAGCTGGCGTGTCGCCGCGGCCACCGGCTCATCCGGCGCACAGACGAAGCCGGTAGCGCCCATGTCACCGGCCCGCGCCTCCTGATAGCGGGCGATGTCCTGGACCACCACCTGCCTGGCGCCGAAGCGGCGCGCCCAGAACGCCACCGCCAGGCCGATGGGGCCGGCGCCGAGAATCAGCACGCGGTCGCCGGGTCGCAGGCCGGAGAGCTGGACCCCGTGGAGCGCCACGGCCAGCGGCTCGACGATCGCCCCGTCACGCGTGCTCACGCCCTCGGGCAGCGGGATGCACTGGCGCGCGGCGGTGGCCGCGTACTCGCCGTAACCGCCACCCTCGAGCACCATCTGCCGACACCAGGCCGGCTCCCCGGAGAGACAGGAGAGACAGCGCCCGCAGCTACGAAACGGCATCACCGAGACCCGCTGCCCCGGACGCAGACTCGTCACCTCCTGGCCGCAGCCCACGATCTCACCGGCGTACTCATGACCCAGCACATCGCCGGGGCACAGGCCGAACACGGCGTCTTCGGTCATGTGCAGGTCGGAGCCACAGATGCCGCAGCGCTCTACCTGGACGACGACCTCATCAGCCCCCGGCGTGGGGTCGGTAAGCTCGCGGACCTCCAGAGGCCGGTGCAGCGCATGGAAAACGGCTGCCCGCATCAGCCAACCCTCCCCAGTGAGGTCCCGCCATCGATGACCAGCTGCGCGCCGGTCATATAGGCGGACGCATCCGAGGCCAGATAGAGCGCGAGCGCCTTGATCTGCTCGGGCTCCGCCAGCTGCCCCAGCGGCACCTTGGCATCCCAGCTCCGGCGCACGTCCGGATCTTTCAGCCAGCCGCCGCCGATATTGGTGACGAAGCCACCCGGCGCGATGGTATTGACGCGAATGCCGAACTCGGCGAGTTCCAGCGCCAACTGACGCACCATGTGGGACACACCGGCCTTGGCCGGCATGTACGGCAGCCCGACCACCGGCTCGGTGATGATGGCGGCATTCGACGAGGTGACCACGATGGCACCGCGGCGCTGGGGCTTCATGTAGGACGCCGCCAGGCGCAGGGTATTGAAGGTCCCGGTCAGATTGATCGCGATCGTGCGGTCCCAGCGCTCGGGATCGAGGGTATCGACCTGCCCCTCTTCGTTGCGCCAGCCGCCCGGGTTCCAGAATCCGGCGCCGGGGTCGATCCCCGCATTGGCGAAGACGATATCCAGCCCCGCATGGCGGCCGACATGGGCCTCGAAGGCCTGGGCCATTTGCGCCCGGTCAGCCACATCGAGGGCCTGCGCCTGCACCGCGAACCCCTGCTCTCTCAGCCGTGCCGCTTCACGCTCGGCGGTATCGATATCGATATCCGCGAGGGTGACGCTGGCGCCGTTCTCCGCCAGCACCTCGACATAGGCCAGCCCCAGACCCGAGGCGCCCCCCGTGACCAGTGCCGAACGTCCCTCGACGCTGAACTGTTCGAAAACATGCATGGGCATTCCCTCACAGAAACAGCTGTTCGTTGATGGGAATGCCGTGGGCTTCGCAGTGAGTCACGTAGTGATTGATGAACCAGAAAACGTCCAGCGTCTCCGCCCATTCGCCATTTTCGTCGAAGAACTCATTGGCGCCCTGCATCCAGAACAGCGCCTTCATACCGTTCGGCTCATCGGTCACCAGGGTATGCGCCTGGCCGGGCATTTCGGTGATGAATTCGCCGGGGCCGCAGGTCCAGTCGTACTCCAGATAGCGGAAAGTCCCCTCCATCCCCACCGCCCAGACCATGCCACGGTGACGGTGCGTGCCGATCACGCCAGGGCCCTTGATCCACAGGATATTGCAGTAGACGTTGTTGCGAACATCGAAAGCGAGATGGCGTATGGCGGCGTTTTCACCGAATGGGACCCATGGGCTTTCCGTTTCCGAGAGCCCGACATAGCTCCCCTCGCGCCCGAATCGATCCTGCATTGCCTTCATCGGCTCCGGCACTTCGACGATGCGATAAGCCGTACTGGCAGGTGCATTGGACATGGTCTTTCTCCTCTTGGATGGAATCGGTCTGCTTCCCATCAATACGGAGCAAGCCACATGCCATCGGCGTGCAGGCGTAGACCTATGTCTAAGCAAGGCGGCTAAGCCACCGCCAAACCAGCAAAAAGTCATTCACCCGGAAGACCAAGGGATAACGGCAAGAGGGATCGTGTTTTATTAAGATTGATAAAATTCATCATTTTTATAAAAAACGACAGATAAAAAGCGGAAATGGCGCCCTTTTTTCTGCGACTTTGGTAGGGTAAATCCATGCCTGGAAAACTGCGTCTATCGGAAATAACGGCGAAGGCTGATCAAGCAAGATCTATAAAAGATGCGCTGCATGCTGGAGACCCGCCGACGCTGCACGACCTGACCGAAAGCCTGCGGTTCACGCCCAACGACGGGCGGATCTGGTTCGACACCCGCCGCATGCTGCTGTTCGGTGCCCACTCGTTCGGCGCCCTGCGGCGCGAGCTGATCGAAACCCTGGGGCCCGCAGGGGCACGCGACCTGCTGATGCGCGTCGGCTTCTCGGCCGGCGCCTCGGATGCCGCCTTCGTGCGCAAGCACTGGCCGGACAGCGACGACGCCGGCGTCTTGAGCGCGGGTGAGCGCTTGCATGCGGTGATGGGCATGGTGAAGGTCGAGACCATCCGCCGCGATCATGACATCCCCAACGGCACCTTCGATGCCGAATTCCTGTGGCACGACTCCATCGAGGCCGCCGAGCATCTCAAGGCCCACGGGCTCTCCCCCGAACCGGTGTGCTGGATGCAGCTCGGCTACGCCAGCGGCTATGCCAGCGCCTTCTACGGCAAGCGCGTGATCTATCGCGAACTCGAGTGCGCCGGCTGCGGCGCCGCGCACTGCCGCATCGTGGGCGAAACGACCAGCGAGCGCATGGAAGCGGACGACGATCTCGACTGGCTGCAGCTCGACCGCCAGCGGCTTTCACCCGCCACAGCACAGCCACGCACCGCACGCCGGCAAGCCGTCGCGACTTCCCCCTCGCCACGCCATGACGCTGCGGAAACCGGTGCCACCGGCATCGAACCTCATGGAAGCAGCGCTCAGCGGATCGTGGGGGTCTCCGCGGCGGTCAGCATCGCCCTGCAGAAGATCGAGCGTGTCGCCCCCACGCCGGCCACGGTACTGCTCAACGGCGAGTCGGGGGTGGGCAAGGATCTTTTCGCCAATGCCCTGCACCGCAGTAGCCTGCTGGCCAAGGGCCCCTTCGTCGCGCTCAACTGCGCGGCGATCCCCGATACCTTGATCGAAGCCGAGCTGTTCGGGGTGGAGAAAGGTGCCTTCACCGGCGCCGAGCGCAGCCGCCCCGGGCGCTTCGAACGCGCCGACGGCGGCACCCTGTTTCTCGACGAAATTCCCTCGCTGAGCCTGGAAGCCCAGGGCAAGCTGCTGCGCACGCTGCAGGATGGCGAGATCGAGCGGGTCGGTGGCAACCAGCCGATCCGGGTCGACGTGCGCATCGTCGCCGCCGCCAACAAGGATCTGTTCCAGGAGGTGCAGGCCGGGCGCTTCCGTGAGGACCTCTACTACCGCCTCAACGTCTTTCCGATCCGGCTGCCGCCACTACGGGAGCGACGCGATGACATCCCGCTGTTGGTCGAGCACTTCTCACGCCACTACGCCGAGCGCTATCGGAAATCGATCACCGGGCTGACACGCCAGGCCTCCGATGCCCTGCTGGCCTACGACTACCCCGGCAATGTGCGCGAACTGCAGAACCTGGTGGAGCGCGGCGTGATCAACGCCCTGGACGGCGGGCCGATCGACGCCTTTCATCTGTTCGAGGATGCCGGCTTCTCCTCCAGCCCCGGCGCCAAGCTCAGAATCAACGCCGCGGGCGATCTCGAGACCGCCGAGCCCGAAGAGGTCTCGCTATCTCGCCCCAAGGAACCCCCTACCGCGAGCCACGCCGAAGACACCGTGACAGAACGGGAAAGGCAGATGCTCGAACGTGTACTCGGCAACGCCGAAGGCAACGTCTCCCAGGCCGCCCGCGACCTGGGCATCACCCGGGCCAAGCTGGCCTATCGGCTGCAGAAGCTGGGGCTGGAGCCCAGTCGGTATCGGTACCCCAATGACACATGAGTGGGGCCGCGATGTGCTGCCGACGAGATTAGCGGCTTGGCTTGGCGCTGATTAGCAGCGCCGCTGCTTGCGGCTTGTGGGTAGGTGGTCTCACGCGAAGAACGGACGTCGGTGATGCCTGGAGAGGTAGCAGAGAGGCGGACGGAAAAGTGCTATATCACCGACTCGATATCGGACCAAGTAGCACCGGCCCCGAAGACCGAGAAGTCATTTACTCGCTTATCAAACAACAAGCCTCTGAAATCCAGAACAAAAACCCACCACCCCTAAAAAAACAACAAAATCAGTTGCTTGGGTTTTTCCCAAACAACACAAGCATCTGACATGTACTCCACTCCACCGATCACAGCGCTCTTGGAGAGGGCCATACGCTCCCCGGCTGACAGACTGCATCTATCTTGTCCCGGACTAGCGGAGAGAATGGTAAAATTTACGTATCTTCAAGATATGATAATAGCCCCAGCGTAGGGAAACGGTGACATGGGAAAGACAGCGCTAAGCGAACGGGATATCTGCACCAAGTACATCACCCCCGCTATCCAGCAGGCTGGGTGGGATATTCATACCCAGGTGCGCGAGGAGTATCCCGTCAGTGATGGCCGCATCACGGTACGCGGTCGCATGCACCACCGGGCGCACCCACGTCGGGCGGATTACGTGCTGTCTTTCCAGAAAAACCAACCCATCGCCGTTATCGAGGCCAAGGACTCCAGCCACAGCCTGGGCCATGGCATGCAGCAGGCCCAGGCCTACGCAGAGAAACTCGATGTCCCCTTCGCCATTAGCTCCAACGGCAGCGGCTTCCTGTTCAGCGACCCCCACCGCCTGGTCTTCGATCAGGCCGAGACCACACTGGCGCTCGATCAGCTCCCCGGGCCCGATGCGCTCTGGCACGGCTACCGCCGCTGGAAAGGCCTAAGTGAAGAGGCACGCCCGGTCGTCGAGCAGCCCTTCTACGACGACGGCAGCGGCCGCACGCCCCGCTACTACCAGATGGTCGCGGTCAATCGCACGGTCGAAGCCATCGCCAAAGGGCAGGATCGCCTGCTGCTGGTGATGGCCACCGGCACTGGCAAGACCTACACCGCTTTCCAGCTGATCTGGCGACTGTGGAAGGCCGGGCGCAAGCAGCGCATCCTGTTTCTGGCCGACCGTAACGTACTCGTCGACCAGACCAAGAGTGGCGACTTCAAGCCCTTCGGCGCGGCCATGACCAAGATCACCAAGCGCCAGGTAGAGAAATCTCACGAGATCTACCTCTCGCTGTATCAGGCCGTCACCGGCAGCGAAGAAGAGCAGAACATCTACAAGCAGTTCAGCCCGGACTTCTTCGACCTGATCGTCATCGACGAATGCCACCGGGGCAGCGCCGCCGAAGACTCCGCCTGGCGCGCCATTCTGGACTACTTCAGCGGGGCGACACATATCGGGCTGACCGCGACGCCCAAGGAGACCAACGAGGTTTCCAATATTCACTACTTTGGCGAGCCCATCTATACCTACTCACTCAAGCAAGGCATCGACGACGGCTACCTGGCACCCTATAAGGTGATTCGGATCGATCTGGACCGCGACCTGCAAGGATGGCGCCCCAGTGAGGGCCAGACTGATATTTATGGAGAGTTGATCGAGGATCGTATCTATAACCAGCGCGACTTCGACCGCAATCTAATTCTGACGCAACGCACCGAGCTGGTCGCGCGCACCGTCACCGATTACCTGACCCAGACCGACCCGATGCAAAAGACCATCGTCTTCTGCGAGAACATCGATCATGCCGAGCGGATGCGCCAAGCGTTGGTCAATCTCAACCCTGAGCACGTGGCCAGGAATCGTAAATACGTGATGCGTATCACCGGGGATGAGCTCGAGGGTAAGGCCGAACTGGATCACTTCATCGACCCCGAAGAGCCTTATCCGGTGATCGCCGTCACCAGCAAGCTGATGACCACCGGCGTCGACGCCAAGACCTGCAAGCTGATCGTGCTCGACCAGCGCATTCAGTCGATGACCGAGTTCAAGCAAATCATCGGGCGCGGTACGCGGATTGATGCAGAGCACGATAAGTTTTGGTTCACGATTCTGGACTTCCGTAAGGCCACGGAGCTGTTTGCCGATCCCGCCTTCGATGGCGAACCAGAAAAGGTCTACGTGCCAGGCGCCAACGACCCACTACTGCCCATAGAAGACGACGATACCGAAGACACGGATGACGGGAGTGATCCTACGGACGAAGATGTCGTCTCTCCTGATGATGAGTCACCGACGTATCCCTACCCCACCGGAGAAGATGACGAGGGGCTTGTCATCGGCGAGCCGCGCAGAAGGTACATAGTGGATAACGTCACCGTGGCGGTCATTGGCCGACGCGTGCAGTATATGGGCCCAGATGGCAAGCTGATCACCGAAGAGCTGACCGATTACACCCGCAAGACGGTACGCGCTCATTACGCCACTCTGAGTGACTTCCTACGTCACTGGGAAGCCAGCGACCGCAAACAAGCCGTGCTGGATGAATTGGCAGAGCAAGGCGTGTTCTGGGAAGACCTTACCAGCGAGGTCGAGAAGACCCTCGGCGATGCGCCAGATCCCTTCGACGCCATTTTGCACATTGTCTACGGCCAACCCGCACTCACCCGCCGCCAGCGCGCGGCCAAGGCCCGCCAGTCGGATTACTTCGAGCGTTACGAGGGTCAGGCCCGCGCCGTGCTGGACGCGCTGCTCGACAAGTACGCCGACAACGGCGTGGCCACGATCGAGGACACTAAAGTCCTACAGATGGCACCGCTGGACCGGCTCGGCACCGTCGTGGAACTGGCCGGTGCCTTCGGTGGCAAGGCCGGCTATCACGAAGCCGTGCGGGAACTTGAGATGCAAATTTACGCCAGCTAAAGATCAATAAGAGCATGACACCTTGAGATACGCCTATATTTCGAAATCATCTGCAAACGAAAGCCATGAAAAATGGCTCAGGATCGATGACAAAGGCATTGGCTTCTTGCTAGCGCCAATTCTCAGAAGCGCTAGTTTTACAGAGAGCCATGATGGAAAAATCTGGCACCTGGGCTTCTTCCAAAAAAAATTTAGCCGAAGCCTTTTCAAGATAGAGCTGAAAGTCGAGTTCTCGGACTCCCCCAAAGCTGCGGACGAAGAAAGCAATTATTTAGCCAAGGCCATGTGGCTGCCTCGAGAACAGGCTGTTTCCAGAGAAGACATGCGCCGCCAGTCTTCCGAATTCTTGAGGCATTCTAATGCCCTGGGGCTATCCAGCTTTGTAGAGACAACTCGAGATCGCGATTTTGTCACAGACAGAAAAGGGCTTGTCTACGTATCCAATGACGAACACCAATTTCATCGCGTCCTATTATGCCTTGCGCTAACGGTAGCCTATGGCAGAGTGATTCAACGCTGCATAGAAAAGCTGGTCGACTCCATCAACAGCGGCAACTCTTCAGAGCTTTCCAAGCTTTACAAGGAGGTGCTCTCCTACAATGCCACTGACTACTTTGGCCAACCTGTCGAGCTCGACCGGCACGAGCTTTTGGCCGTTTGGAAAAAACTAAAAACACACTGGCACATCGATGAACTGCACAACGAACTAGTCCAGCAACTATCAGGCATTGCCGAACTCATTGAAGAGGAACGCAAGAAAGAAGACATCCAACAAAGGCACCAATTTTACGCAAATCAAAATAAAGCCTGGCAGAAAGAGCAACAACTTTGGCATCAAGAGAACCAGCGCCTGAAGCAATTGCACGCTGAAGAACGAGAAAGATTCGAGCAGGAAATATTGAATCACAAGAGGCTCACCAACGCGTACCGGGAACAGAAAGAGGCACAAGCGGCCAGCCAGCAAAGAGTCGAAAAACAGTACAAAAAACTAAACATCGTCCTTGTGATCATAACGGTAATCTTTACAGCCATCGCAACGCTCAGCACAACGCCTTCCGACATTTACAGATCACTTCAGGAGTGGTTTTCTTTGCTAACACGTTTCTATTCATGGGTCGCCACCCATGCTGTAGAATTGTGGCCATGGCTTATTTCCCACCTTGGATGACCCCTATTTCATGAGCATCAGCACCACCATCAAGAGCATCCAGGACATCATGCGCAAAGACGTCGGCGTCGACGGCGACGCCCAGCGCATCGGCCAGCTGGTCTGGATGCTGTTCCTGAAAATCTACGATGACCGTGAACGGGAATGGGAGCTGGTCTATGACGACTACGTGAGCCCCATCCCCGAGCAATTGCGCTGGAGAAGCTGGGCCGCTAACTCGGAGGGGCTGACTGGCGATGGCCTGAAGGGCTTCATCGACAACACCCTCTTTCCAAGGTTGCAACAGCTGGATGCCGGCGGCGACGCCCGCGCCGCCGTCATCCGCAGCGTGTTCGAAGACGCCTACAACTACATGAAGTCCGGCCAACTGCTGCGCCAGGTGATCAACCGCATCGAAGACGGTATCGACTTCAACGCCTCTCAGCAGCGTCACGCCTTCGGCGACATGTACGAGCAGATCCTCAAGGACCTGCAAAGCGCCGGTAATGCCGGTGAGTTCTACACACCGCGCGCCGTGACCGAGTTCATGGTCAACCGCATCGATCCCAAGCTCGCCGAGACCGTGCTGGATCCGGCCTGCGGCACTGGTGGCTTCCTGACCTGCGCCATCGAACACAAGCGCAAGCACTATGTGCAGACCCCGGACGACGAGCAAACACTGCAACGCAGCATCTACGGCTGGGAGAAGAAACCGCTGCCGCACCTGTTGGCCACCACCAACATGATCCTGCACGGCATCGAGGTGCCCAGCCAGATTCGTCACGACAACACCCTGAATCGCCCTTACCGTGACTGGGGTCCGAAGGAACGTGTCGATGTCATCGTCGCTAACCCACCGTTTGGTGGCACCGAAGAAGATGGCATCGAGAACAACTTCCCGGCGGAATTCCGCACTCGTGAAACCGCCGATCTGTTCCTGGCGCTGTTCATCCGCCTGCTGAAATATGAAGGCCGCGCCGCCGTGGTGCTGCCGGACGGTTTCCTGTTCGGCGAGGGCATGAAGACGCGCCTCAAGGAAAAGCTGCTCAGCGAGTGCAACCTGCACACCATCGTTCGCCTGCCCAACGGCGTGTTCAACCCCTACACCGGCATCAAGACCAACCTGCTGTTTTTCACCAAGGGCCAGCCGACCGAACAGGTGTGGTACTACGAGCACCCCTATCCAGAGGGCTATAAGAACTACAACAAGACCAAGCCTATGCGCGTCGAGGAGTTCGCCACCGAGATCGACTGGTGGGGCGACGAGGCCGATGGCTTCGCCAGCCGCCAGGAAACCGAGCAGGCCTGGAAGGTCGGCATCGAGGAGATCAAGGCGCGCAACTACAACCTGGACATCAAGAACCCCTGGCAGGAAGAGCAGGTCAGCCACGACCCCGACGAGCTACTCGCACAATACGCTCGCCAGCAGGCCGAGATCCAGGAGCTGCGCGATCAGTTGAAGACCGTGCTCGGCGACGCGCTCAGCCGAACGCCTCAAGACCAGGCCGAACAGCAACAAACTGAGGAGTCGGTATGAGCACTAAGGAGCTGATAACCGACCATCTCGACCTCTGGACCGGCGCCGTGACGCACAAAAGCGGCACGGGGCGTGGCAACAACGGGAAAATCGAACTCACCGGTATCAAGAAGCTGCGCGAGCTGATCCTGGAGCTCGCCGTGCGCGGCAAACTGGTGGAGCAAGACCCGAGCGAAGAGCCCGCCAGCGTGCTATTGGATCGTATCGCCGAAGAAAAGACCCGGCTGGTCAAGGAAGGGAAGATCAAGAAGCCGAAGAACCTGAAGGAAGTGGCGGACGAAGAGAAACCGTTTGGGCTGCCAGAAGGGTGGGCTTGGGCTCGCATGGAGGCCGTCAGTGAATATATCCAGCGTGGAAAGGGCCCGAAATACGCAGAATCAGGCAAGGTACGGGTTATTTCTCAGAAATGCGTCCAATGGTCAGGATTGAATCTAAGCACCACGCGCTTTGTCGATGACAACAGCCTGAATGGCTATCAGGATGAGCGATATATCCGAAAAAACGACATCCTCTGGAACTCTACAGGCACAGGTACTGTTGGCCGAGCCATTGTAGTTAAAGAGCCGCAGCACTCAACTGTTGTCGATTCACATGTGACAATAGTTCGCCCACTGATTACCGAGCCATGTCATATCCTGAATTACATTTCATCTCCCAGCATTCAGAAAAGAATAGAGCCTGACCATAAAGACTCCTTGGTATCAGGAAGCACTAAACAAGTTGAATTAAACTCAGGTTCAGTAAAGCTGCTTGCAGTTCCATTACCTCCCTTGAGTGAACAACACCGCATCGTAGAAAAAGTCGACGAGCTAATGGCCCTCTGCGACCGCCTAGAGCAGCAGGTCGGCGATCAGCTTGAAGCCCATGAGGTGTTGGTCGATACCCTGCTCGATGCCCTCACCCGCTCCACGGATGCCGCCGAATCAACCGAGAATTGGGCCCGCGTAGCCGAGCACTTCGATACCCTGTTCACCACAGAAGCCAGCATCGACAAGCTCAAGAAGACCATCCTCCAATTGGCGGTGATGGGACGACTGGTGGAGCAGGACCCCGGCGACGAGCCCGCCAGTGTGCTGCTGGAAAGAATTGCCGAGGAGAAGGCGCAACTGGTCAAGGAGGGGAAGATCAAGAAGACAAAGAAAATTCCTGACGTAACTGAAGATGACTTTCTCTTTGAACTTCCAAAAGATTGGGCCTGGACTCGGTTTGAAAATATTGTAGATCCGAAATTTTCTATTTCTTACGGCGTACTTGTTCCTGGTCCTGAGCCAAAAAATGGCGTCCCTTTAGTTAGGGTTGCTGACCTGTCTTTGAGCAACCCTTCTGATCAGCCAGAGAAAAGCATCTCCCATGAGGTTGACAAAAAATTCGCTAAGACTCGACTTAATGGAGGAGAGATCCTTCTCTGTGTCGTGGGAAGCATCGGAAAACTTGGTGTAGCTCCAAACAGCTGGAAGGGAGCGAATATTGCACGAGCGATTTGCCGAATCATGCCCACCAAGCTGGTTTCAGAAAGCTATATCCTGATGCTATTGCAAACAGAGTTCATGCAAGTTAGGTTCGGCAAGGATACGCGAACTTTGGCACAGCCAACATTGAATGTCGGTCTCATAAGGAGTGCATCTACTCCGCTGCCCCCATTTGAAGAGCAAAAGCGCATCGTCGATAAAGTCGACAAGCTGATGGCCCTCTGCGACCAGCTCAAGGTTCGCCTGGCCAAGGCCGGCGAGACCCGCAAACACCTTATCGAAACGGTAGTGGAACAGGCGGTGGGCTGATGGCTTACGATCGCCCGTGGAAGTCGTTTCAAGAGCCGTTGGCGCTGCTCACCCTAAGAAGCATTGGGCGTAATGTCATCAAGGCAGTCTGCTCAATACCGGGTGGCATCGACGGTTGCAGGCTCGTTGTGCCGCATTCCAGGCGGAGGCTATCGCTGGAGGATATGGGAGCTCCATCGGGCTGGGCGCGCTGGTGAACCAAGTAAGGCGGCGAGAATACAACCAAGCCCCCGCGTAAGCTCGTGAGAGCCAAGAAGCGGGGGCCGTGTAGACAACCATGAAATAGCATCCCCCATGGGCTAAGCAACGCTATTCACAACCAAACCGCAAGAAGGCGCCTAAATGGCCATTGAGCAAGGCATCTGGAAGCTGGCAGGTACGACGGGCGAGTTGCCGCAAAAACTGCGGCCTACGGGCTTGGCTGACGAGGGGCTGCTGGAAGAGCAGATCATGCAGGATGTCTCGATCCTCAATCGAGACTGGCTGCTAATCGGCCGGCAGGTACGCACCGGCTTCGACAAGCTGATCGACCTGCTGGCCATCGACGCCAACGGCACGGTCATCGTCATCGAGCTCAAGCGCGACAAGACGCCCCGCGACGTGGTGGCTCAGGCCATCGACTATGCCTCCTGGATCGTCACCCTGGCCGACTACCAGCTGATCGAGATATACCAGGCCTTCGCCGAACGCCATCAGCGCCCTCACGCGTCTCTCGAGGAGGCGTTCGAGGCCAAGTTCGGCATCCCGCTGGATAGCGTCACCCTCAACGAGAATCACCAACTGGTCGTCGTCGCCACCCAGCTCGACGCCAGTAGCGAACGGATCATCAACTACCTCAACGCGCATGCCCAGCTCTCGATCAATGCCATGTTCTTCTCAGCCTTCGAGGATCAGGGTAACCACTATCTCAGTCGCGCCTGGATGATCGACCCGGACGAACCCACTCAACCAGCCGTGCGCAAGACACGTAAATCGCCCTGGAACGGCGAGTTCTACGCCTCCTTCGGCGATGACCGGCCTTGGGAGCTGGCACGCCGCTATGGCTTCATCGCGGGCGGCGGTGCGGCCTGGTACTCGAAAACGTTGGCGATGCTCTCGGAGGGAGACCGTGTCTGGGTCAACATCCCCAAAACCGGCTATGTCGGAGTCGCCGAGGTGATGGGAGAGCGCTGCCGCGCCGATCAATTCATGGTCGAGACGGAACAGGGGCCCTCTCGGCTACAAGAGATCGTCACCCTGAACGAATATCCGCACATCCACCGATCGGTGGCAGAGGGAGAGGAGGAGACAGCGGAGTACCTCGTGCCTGTTCGCTGGGTAACCTCATTCCCTACATCGCAGGCATTCAGCGAGGTGGGTCTATTCGGCAACCAGAACACCGTGTGCAAGCCGACAACCCCGAAGTGGGAACACACCGTTACCCGTTTGAAGCAGGCCTGGGGCATCAACTGAGGGGCGAAGTCCTGTTTTCCCCTAACCAACGATGCCACCGCTGCCGCGCGTAGCCTTCCCCAGCAAGCGAAGTCGCGTCAGCCAATACAACCTGACGAGGGACTTAACATCCCTCGCGCTCTTCGCTGATCTACCAGCCAGGCATTCCATGCCCCCTCTGAACAGCACAACGCGCTGAACCGAACCGCCTGGGCGTTGCCCAAGAGATCGGCCCGGCACGCCGTTCGTCTGCGCGGGCAGCACGGCATAGCGCCAATCGCGGGGTCGAGCGCGCGAAGCGCATCAGTTGGAGAAGCTGGTGCTTGGATATAGGCAGTTCGAGAGTAGGCACTCGAGCCCTGAAATGGTCCGGGGTAGACCTGAAAGACGGGAAACTGTGGTGGGCCCAGTAGGACTTGAACCTACGACCAAGGGATTATGAGTCCCCTGCTCTAACCAACTGAGCTATAGGCCCTGAAACGCGGGAGCCGTATGATACCCAAAGCCGGGGGCGCAGACCAGACGTTGCCCCGCTCGTCTCTGTCCAGGGAGGACACCATGTCATCGAATACGCTTTTACGCCGCGTTGCCGGCGTCGTCCTGCTGAGCGCCGCGTCGGCGTTCGGCGGTGTGGCGCAGGCGGCGTGGCAGATGGACCCCAGCCACTCAAAGGTCACCGCGGAGGTGACCGAGATCACCAGCAGCGGCCAGCGGATCCCCCATCAGCACGCGCTCCAGCGCATGGAGGGCGAGATCAGCGCGGATGGCACGCTGCGGCTGCCGGTGCGGCTCAACCAGACCGATCTGCTGGATCGGCTGGGCCAACTGCCGCCGTGGATGTCGTCGCTGACCAACTCCACCCTGGTCACGGTGGTGACCCAGCTGCCGCCGGAGCGCATCAACTCGCTGCGCGTGGGGCAGTCCACCGTCGAGGTGCTGAAGCTGCGCACCGATGCCAACGGCGAGCAGCGCCAGGAGCGCCTGCCGGTGCGCTTCACCCGCGAGGCCGAGGATCGGGTCCGAGTGCGCAACGCCGAGCCGGTGTCGCTGGATGGCAAGCAGCTGATGAAGAACGGCACCGTGCGCACGATCCTCTCGCTGCTGGGCTATCAGCAGATCGGCGATGAAGTGCCGGTCACGCTCGATGCCCTGCTGGTCGACCGCTGATTCATGAGTGGGCCTGCCGGTATGAGCCCGAGGATGGGCGCCGATGCGCCCGTGAGCACGAGCGCTTCATCTGAGACGCTGCCGCCGGGTTGCCAGGGTGAAAGCACCGCCTGGCCCTGGCCGCAGCCGCTCGCGGGGGCGCACTGTGCCCGGCTCCACTTTGCTGTCGATGCACTGAGCGAGGCGGATCTCTCGGCGTGGCAGGTCGCCCTGCCGGAGCGTCTGGCCAGTGCCGCCGCCAAGCGCCGCGCCGAGTATCTGGCCGGGCGTTTGTGCGCGCGGCAGGCGCTGGGCGCGCTCACCGGCACGCCCGCCACGCCGCAGGCGGATAGCGAACGCCTGCCGCTGTGGCCCGCGGGCTGCGTGGGCTCGATCACCCATAGCCAGGGGTTGGCAGCGAGCGTGGTGGCAAAGCGCTCGTGCCTTGCCGGTATCGGCCTGGATGCCGAGGGCGAGCTCGACCCGGCCCGCGCGCAGCGCCTGGCGCCGCAGATTCTGGTGGAGAGCGAGCGCGAGTGGCTGGCAAGCCTGCCGCCGGCGCAGCAGGCGGCCTTCGTGACCCAGGTGTTCTCGCTCAAGGAGAGCCTGTTCAAGGCGCTCTATCCGCTGGTGCGCCAGCGCTTCTACTTTCCCCACGCTCGGCTGGTCGCGTGGCAGCCCGCCGCCGGTGCGGTCACGCTGGAGCTGGGCAAGACGCTGTCACCGCAGTGGCCGGCGGGGCGTAGGCTCACTGGCCAGGTGGCACGGGTGGATGGCTATCACTTGACGCTGGTCACGATTCCGCGACAATCGTGAGCAGGCAAAAAGTTATCTCTCACACTATCCCCTGAGACGCTCGCCCGAGACCTGACTCTCATATCCGACACCTGACCCTTACACCTTCTGCTATGGAAACGGACTCTCCATGATCAAGTGGATTCTCATCCTGCTGTTCATTGCCAGCGTGCTCTATACCCACTATCGGGGTCGAGTGCGCCATCGGCCGCTGCGTCAGATCTCCGACCACTCGACCTTCATGGCGCCGATCAATGCGCTGATGACCCTCTTCGGCCGCGACAAGGACCAGCCCTATCACGACCTCGGCAACTACCCGGAGCTGGAGCGTCTGACCGGCAACTGGCAGGAGATTCGCGACGAGGCGATGGCGCTGCAGGACCATATCAAGGCCTCCTCGCGCTATGACGATGCCGGCTTCAACTCCTTCTTCCGCCGCGGCTGGAAGCGCTTCTATCTCAAGTGGTACGGCGAGAGCCACCCCTCCGCGCGCCAGCTCTGCCCGCGTACCACCGAGCTGCTCGCCGGCATTCCCAACGTCAAGGCGGCGATGTTCGCCGAGCTGCCCGCCGGCAGCCATCTGACCCTGCACCGCGACCCCTACGCCGGTTCGCTGCGCTACCACCTGGGGCTGGTGACACCCAACGACGACCGCTGCTATATCGATGTCGACGGCGAGAAGTACAGCTGGCGCGACGGTGAAGCGGTGATGTTCGACGAGACCTACCTGCACCGCGCGGAGAACGGCTCGGATCAGGACCGCCTGATTCTGTTCTGCGATATCGAGCGGCCGATGAAGTACGGCTGGGCGCGGCGTCTCAACCGCTTCGTCGGGCGCACCCTGATGGCCGCCGCCAGCTCGCCCAACGATGACAACGACCGCACCGGCGGCCTCAACCGCGCCTTCAAGTATCTCTACGCGGTGCGCCGCCAGGGCAAGGCGCTGAAGAAGCGCAACAAGACGCTCTACTACGCCATCAAGTGGGCACTGTTCGCGCTGGTGGTGATCGCGATCATCGCCTGGTAAAGAAGAGACTGGCAGCAAGTAGCGAATGAAACGTATTATCGTTTACTCGCCAGAGCGTCGATGGCATCGCCGTCATGCCATCGACGCTACCGCACTGCTTTTCGCTGCCAGGTCTCGCCGATGCCCACCTCCCCCACCCCGGATACCGTGCCCGCCGCTGGCGTGGCCCCCCACCGCGCCCTGAGCGTCGACGATTTCGCCCACTTCGAGCGGCGCTACCATCTCGCCCACCGTTTCCCCGACTTCGAGGCTGGCCGCCCCGGCGGCTCGCGCTGCGTGGTCGAGGGGCGGATCGCCGAGTGTCAGCCATGGCCCGGGTGCCAGTGGGTCAGCTCGGATATCGGCATCGCCCAGACCTACGAGAGCCACGCGCTGCCCGGCGCGCCGCCGCATCTGTCGATCATTGTGGTGCTCGAAGGTGAGGCCGAGCTGGCACTGGGTGGCGAGCGCTGCCGGCTGCTCGCCGGCCAGAGCGCCCTGCTCGACTATGACGTGCCCGACGACCCCATGCGCGAGGACACCGTGCCCGACGCCACCCCGCCACCGCCGCTGAGCGCCCGCCATGTGGCCCAGCCGCGGGTGCGGGCGATCAACCTCACCCTGCTGAAAACGCCACAGGCACCCCATCTCTCTCCCTGGCTAGCACGCCTGGCGCTGGGTAACGGCTGCCGCAGGCTCTCCCTCTCCGATGCGCTGCTGCGTAGCCTCGAAGAGTCGCTGCATTGGCCGGCGGGCGCCCCCGGTACCGAGCTGATGACCGAGGGTCTAGCACTACAGATGCTGGGGCAGGCGCTACAGCACGGCGCGGGTATGGATAGCGGCGAGCACCGCGCCGCGGAGGCCGCCGGCGCGCTGAACCCTCGGGACCGCGCGCTGCTGGCCCGGGTGCATGCAGAGCTCGAACGTTATCCGGGCCGGGCGCACTCCCTCGACGCCCTCGCCCGGCTCGCCTGCATGAGCCCCAGCGCCCTGCGCCGCAAGTATCGCTGCCGCTACGGCCGCTCGCTGTTCGATCAGCTGCGCGAGTTCCGCCTGCGCCTGGCCCACCGCCTGCTGCGCGAGGGCCTGCCGGTGCAGGAGGCGGCGCGCCACGCCGGCTATCGCCATGCGACCAACTTCGCCACCGCCTTCCGTCAGTTCCACGGCGTGTCGCCCAGTGAAGTGAGAAGCGAACGGTAAGAGGTGAACGGTGAGACGCGAACGCTGAGGGTCGAATAGACAAGCTCGAACAGCAAGCGGGGCAAAACGTGCCCGTCGATGCGAGCGCCTTGGCAGCACGCATAGCTTTTGTGGCATTCGGCATAGGCGGCGGCCCGGCCTAATCGTGAATAATTCTCGATTACATCCACGCACATTCGATAACAGGGAACACCATGCCGGCCATGCGCTACCGCTCTCCGTTCACCCTCTGCCTGCTGGGCGCCTCGCTGCTGCCACTCAGCGCCGCCGCCCAGAGCGCGGCTGACCCGGCGAACGCCGATCTCGATACCTTCACCGTCACCGCCCCGTCGGCGGCGACCAAGACACAGACGCCCTTCATCGAGACCCCACAGAGTGTCTCCAGCATCGACCGCGAACAGATGGATATCCGTCATGTGCGCAGCGTGCGGGAAGCGGCCGAGTACACCCCGGGCGTCTATACCAATCAGGTGGGGGCCTCCAACCGCTATGACTATCTGGTCATGCGCGGCTTCTCGGATGGCAGCCTGAGCAACGTCTATCTGGATGGGCTCAAGCTGATGGGTGACACCAACGGCTACAGCTCGATGGTGATCGACCCCTGGTTCCTGGAGAACGTGGAGATCGTCAAGGGGCCGGCCTCGGTGCTCTACGGGCGCTCTTCCCCCGGCGGTCTGGTCGCCCTGACCAGCAAGCAGCCGCTGTTCAGCCCGCGTCACGAACTCCAGTTCAGCAGCGGCGATCACGACCGCCGCAGTGCCGCCTTCGATCTCTCCGGCCCGCTGGGCGAGAGCAGGCGCGTCGCTTATCGCCTGGTCGGCCTCGGCAGCAAGGCCGACACCCAGTTCGGCCCGGTAGAGGACGAACGCTACGCCATCATGCCCTCGCTCACCTGGGATGCCACCGACGACACCACGCTCACCGTGATGGCCTATCTGCAGAAGGACCCGGAGGGCGGCTACCACTCAGGGGTGCCCTATGAGGGGGCGGTCAGCCGGCGCAATGGCCGGCATATCGACAACGACTTCTTCGACGGGCAGGACGACTTCGACAAGTTCGAGCGCTACCAGCGCCTGTTCGGCTATCGCCTGGAGCACCGCTTCAGTGATGCCGTGGTCGCGCGGCAGAAGCTCAGCTATCTCAACGCCGATGTGCGCATGGATCAGGTGGCCCAGCTCGGCTGGATCGATGACACCAACCAGCTCGCCCGCGGCTACTACGGCGCGCGCGAATCGCTGCAGGCGTGGACGCTGGACAACCAGGTCGAGGCCAAACTGAACGATGGCTTCATCGATCACACCGTGCTGGTGGGGATCGACTACCAGAAGCGCAAGAACGACGTCACCTATTCGAGCGCCGGTTTTTCCCCCATCGACCCGTTCGCCCCGCGTCGCGACGGCGGCTTGACCAGCGCGCGCAGCGTCTACGCCGACGAAACCCACCATCTCGACCAGACCGGCATCTATCTGCAGGACCAGATGGCGCTCGGGGGCTGGCGTCTCACCCTCGGCGGGCGCTACGACTGGGTCGATATCGAGAACGACAACCACCTGGCCGGCGGCAGCGACAGCAGCCTGGACGCCACCCAGTTCAGCGGGCGCGCCGGGCTGCTCTACCGGTTCGACAACGGCCTCGCCCCCTATCTGAGCTACAACACCGCCTTCACGCCGACGAGTTTTACTGGCGCCGACGGCGACCTGCTCGAACCGATGGAGGGCCGCCAGTGGGAGACCGGGCTCAAGTATCAGCCGCCGGGCAGCCGCAACCAGTACAGCGTGGCGCTATTCCGCATCAACCAGGAGAACGTCGCCACCAAGGAGCAGCCCGACGATGACTACCGCTCGGTGGGCGAGATCCAGTCCCAGGGGGTCGAGCTCGAGGCGCGTACCTGGCTCTCGGAGGCCTTCTACCTCCAGGCCGGCTACGCCTACACCGACATTACCTACAAGGAGAGCGACGTCCCCGGCGAGAGCGGCAATTACGCCATCTACGCGCCGCGCCACCAGGCCAGCCTGTGGGCCCATTACGATGTCGCGCACGGCGCCCTGGCGGGGCTGGATGCCGGCGTCGGCGCACGCTACTACGGCGGGATCTATGCCGACCGCCAGAACAGCGAGACCCTGCCCGACTACACCCTGGTCGATGCCACCCTGGGCTACGACCTGAGCGAGATCGGCCTCAGCGGCGTGGACGCCCGGCTCAACGTCGGCAACCTGCTCGACAAGTCCTACGTTGCCTCGTGCAACTCGCTGACCTACTGCTACTTCGGCGCCGAGCGCAATGTGACCGCCACGCTCTCTTACCGGTTCTAGGCGCTCAGCGCGTCGACTCCGCAGGCGACCCCGCCCCCTCTGCCACCGGTGCGCCCGCAGATGCCGGGCGCACCGAACGCGCCAGCCAGCGCGGGGTGCGCGAGGTCATCTTCAATAGCGGCACCAGCAGCCACAGCATCGGCGCCAGCACCCAGCGGTAGACGAAGCGCGTCACGATCAGCAGCGGCCACAGCACCACTAGCCACACGCCGAACTGGCCCAGCCACACCGGCCAGCCCAGCCAGCGGGCGGCACTGGCGCCGGCCGCACTGATCAGGCTGGGGTGGCGCACCACCAGATAGGCGCTACCCGCCACCGCGGCGACCTTGGCCCCGCGAGAGAGCGTGGCGAAACGCCCACCGACCAGCACGCCGCGGGAGGCGGCGCGTACGCCCTGCCCCTCCACCGCCGCGCCGGCGCGCAGTGCACGCCCCGCCCGCAGCACCTTGACCGCGCTGGCCATCACCAGCAGATCGACCCCGGCCCAGCCGACATCCACGGCATCGATCGACTCGCCGCGACGCCACTGGCGCTCGAGATCGCGCACGCCGCTGGTGAAGAGATCGCCGATATCGCTGACCAGGCGCTCGCTCTGCACCCGCGTCACCTCGCCATCCGGCCCGATCACGAACTCGCGCAGCAGATCGTGCCCCTCCACCGCCAGGGCCGCGATGGCCAGGCGGCCGCGCATCAGCGGCGTCAGCTCGGCAGGCTGGTCATCCTGGGCCCGCGCCTGAGGCGCGTGCCCGGTCTCGTCCTGGGCGCCGTCACCAGCGCTGTCCTGGCGGCCGCTATCCGCCTCGGCAGCCGCGCGCTCTTCGCCCCACCACTGGTCGAAACGGCTGCTGGCCTCGCGGTAGCGCTCGCCCAGCCAGTGCTGCAGCCGCAGCGTGGCGATGTCGTGCTCGCGGTAGTAGATCACCGGCAGCACGCTGTCGGCGCCATAGCGGGCGAGCACCTGCTGGAATGCCGGGTCGAGGCCGTAGTCGACCAGGACATCCCGCGCCGCGTCGCCGTAGTGGAGGATCGCCAGCCGCGCGCTCATCCACAGCGAGGGGTCGTCGGCAATGGCCAGGAACACCGCGTTGAGCGCCGGCGACTCCCGCGCCAGCATCGGCGCCTGAGATGGCAGCGCCCGCTGCGCTTCCAGCGACACCAGGCGCTGATCGAACGCCTGCGGCGAGGCCACCAGCACGATCCCCGCGGCGAACAGCAGCGCGATCAGCGCGCTCTTGAGTATCCAGCGCATCGTTTTCTCTCTCCTGGCTGCCGGTCGGGCTTGGGATGGCGGGCTGACGGCGGCGCGATCTTTTTGATAAGCGTTCGTATTTGAATTAGGATTGCATCTTGTCACGCCCATCCCCTGCGTTGCGAGGTCGTTCCGGCATGTTCGAACTCCAGGCTGCGAGCTTCGAAATTGCGGGCCGCGAGCTGCTCTCCCCGATCGATTTTACCTTTGGTGAAGGGCGCATCTACGGCCTGATCGGCCACAACGGCTCCGGCAAGTCGACCCTGCTCAAGCTGCTCGCCCAGCAGCAGCCGGTGAGCCGCGGCACCATCAGCCTCGACGGCCGCCCGCTGGCCAACTGGAAACCGCGCGAGTTCGCCCGCCATGTCGCCTATCTGCCCCAGCATCTGCCCAGCGCGGAGAACCTCACCTGCCGCGAGCTGATCGGCTTCGGGCGCTACCCGTGGCACGGTCTGCTGGGGCGGCTCAACGCCCACGACCAGCAGCAGATCGAGCGCGCCATCGCGCTGACCCACACCGAGGCCTTCGCCGACCGCCTGGTCGACACCCTCTCCGGCGGCGAGCGCCAGCGCGTGTGGCTGGCCATGCTGCTGGCCCAGGGCAGTCGCTATCTGCTGCTCGACGAACCGCTGGCCGCGCTGGATATCGCCCATCAGGTCGAGGTATTGGCGCTGGTGCGCAAGCTCTGCCGCGAGCTGGGCCTGGGCGTGGTGATCGTACTGCATGACGTCAATATGGCGGCGCGCTACTGCGACCATCTAGTCGCCCTGCACAGCGGCCGCCTGCTCGCCGAGGGCGAGCCGGGCACGCTGATGTGCGATGCCACCCTGGAAGCGATCTACGGTATCCCCATGCGGGTCATGCCGCATCCGGGGGATGAGTGCCCCATCGCGGTGCTGCCCTAGGCACAGTCTGCCCACTCTCTAGGCACAGCCTGCCCCCTCTCTGAATGCTGTCCGGGCGGCGGCCTCCGCCTGCGCGAGACAATCGGCAATCGATGACGCAACGATAGCGAGACAACGCCTGCCGGCGGCAGCGTTCGCTGTTACAAACAGCGTCTTTCCCACTCGCCTATCCTGACACAGCGCGCCGACAGCGCCGTACCCCGGCGGCGTTCGTCGCCGTGCGCGGCCGGTTTCGTCACACGATCTCACCCTCCCGTCGTACGGCGGTTTCAGTGGATGCGCCATGTCACCAATTCTCAAATACGAATCACTATCATTTTGCTTTTGATTAGTGCTAGCATCCGGGACTCGATTCGACACAAGCGATAACGTTTCGTTACCGGCAAGGGAACATCCATGAAGAAGACAATGACGCTTGGCCTCGCGGTCGTCGCCGGCGCGTCCGCACTGCCGCTGCAGGCCCAGGAATCCAACGACACCGTGGTGGTGGTGGGCTCGCGCACCCCGACCCAGATCAGCCAGATCCCCGGAACGGTCTGGGTGATCGAGCACGAAGAGCTACAGCAGCAGCTGGATACCGGCGCCGACCTCAAGAGCGCCCTGGGCAAGCTGGTGCCAGGGCTCGATCTGGCGCCGCAGGGGCGCACCAACTACGGCCAGAACATGCGCGGGCGCAGCGTGCAGGTGCTGATCGACGGCGTCTCGATGAACAGCTCGCGCGGGCTGTCGCGCCAGTTCGATGCCATCGATCCGTTCAACATCGACCACGTCGAGGTGATCTCCGGGGCCAACAGCCTCTACGGCGGCGGCGCCACCGGCGGCATCATCAATATCATCACCCGCAAGGGCAAGGCGGGCGCTCCTACCCTGCGTACCCAGGCGGGCGTGACCAGCGGGCTCAACGACGGCGACGACCTCGACTACCATCTCGATCAGTCGGTCAGCGGCGGCAACGAGCACGTCCAGGGCTATCTGGGGGTCGCCTACCGCGACAACGGCCGCCAGTTCGACGGCAGCGGCAACGAGATATTCCCCGACATCACCCAGACCGATCTGCAGGACAACCGCAGCATCGATCTGATGGGCAACCTCAATATCGTGCTCACCCAGGAGCAGTCGCTGAGCATCGGCGCCCAGCTCTACCGCTCCGGCTACGAGGGGCACCGCGGGGTCTACTTCCCCCATCTCGGCGACGCCACGCCCAACCTCGACGACGCCGAGATCCGCGACGGCTACAGCTCGGACCGCGACCCGGCCACCGATCGCAAGATGATCAATGTGCAGTATCACCATGGCGATCTGCTGGGTCAGGACTTCTATCTGCAGGCGTTCCACCGCGAGGAGGAGGCCAAGTTCAACGCCTTCCCCTACCCCTCGCCGAACTGGCGCAACCCGGACTACTACGAGTTCCGCGCCTCGCAGCAGAACACCAAGCTGAGCGGCATCAAGGGGCTGTTCGATGCCCAGCTGAGCGACAGCGTCGGCCTCACCTACGGGGTCGATCTGAGCCGCGAGAAGTTCGATGCCGACCAGATCTTCTTCGATCGTGACGTCACCAATGCCAGCGGCGCGCTGACCCAGCGCGAGGCGCGCTCCGAGGATCGCTATCCCGGCTACCAGGTCGACACCGTCGCCGCCTTCGCCCAGGCCGACTGGCAGGCGACCCGCGGGCTCAAGCTCTCGGCGGGTGCGCGCCAGCAGCGCATGAACGTCGACGTCGACGACTTCAAGGGCGTCCCTGGCGGCAGCAACCACTACGATGCCACCCTGGTCAACGCCAGCGCCCTCTACGACTACGGTAACGGCCACCAGAACTGGCTGCGCTACAGCCAGGGCTTCGAGCTGCCCGACCCGGCCAAGTACTACGGCAAGAGCCCCGACATCAGCGTCTCGGCCAACCCGCTGAGCGCGATCAAGACCGATCAGGTCGAACTCGGCTGGCGCTATCAGGGCGGTGGCTGGAGCACCCAGGCGGCGGTCTACTACGCCTGGTCCGACAAGGCGGTGGAGAACGCCGAGGATCTGAGCGTCGAAGTGATCGACGAGAAGAAACGCGACTACGGCCTCGAGGGCGCCGTGACCCGCTACTTCGACAACGGCTTCGAGGCCGGCAGCACGCTGAATCTGGTGCGCTCCGAGCAGAAAGACGCCGACGGCGACTGGAAGAAGCGCGACGCCCGCTACGCCTCGCTCTCCTCGGCGACCGCGTTCGTCGGCTGGTCCGACTTCGAGCGCTCGGTGCGCCTGCAGGCCAACCACGCCTTCGACCTCGAGGACGACAACGACCGCGAAATCGACGGCTACACCACCTTCGATCTGCTGCTGAGCCAGCAGACCGGCTTCGGCAAGTTCAGCCTGGGGGTGGAGAACCTCACCGACAAGCAGTACTCCACCGTGTGGGGGCAGCGCGCGACCATGTTCTACTCGCCCTACTACGGCCCCGAGTATCTCTACGACTACCAGGGCCGCGGCCGCACCTACAGCCTGACCTGGTCACACCAGTACTGACGACGCAGGGATCGCCTCCCGCCGAGCCGACGCCCACCCGAGTGGTGGGCGTTGGCCTGTCGTTCGTCCATCCATCGTCATCATTCCCGCGTGCGACGCCCCGGCGCCCTGAGCCCTTCTCTCTCTGCAGGCGACCCCTCCGCGCGCGACGAACCCTCCACGCGCGACGAGACCCGTCGCGACGATGCCTTTAGCAAGAACCCCTGATACGAACCTTCACGCAACGCTGCGTATCGCGCGTTGACACCCACCTCTAATATGATAATAATTCTTATTCTCAAATTTTCAGCGAGCGTGGCATGTCCTTACCTCCCCTGTGGCGCCTCGGCGCCTGCGCTGCCCTGCTGGGCCTGGGTCAGAACGGCCTGCTGGTGATGCTGCCGCTGCTGGTGGCGCACTTCGGGCTGCCGCTGTCGCAGTGGGCGGGGTTGATTCTGCTCGGGTCGATGCTGTTTCTCGTCGGCAGTCCCTTCTGGGGTGGCGTCGCCGACCGGCGCGGCGCGCGGCTGGTGGTGGTGCAGGCGCTACTGGGCTATCTGCTCAGCTTCGCGCTGATCGCGGCCGCGCTGTGGGCCTCGGTGGCGGGCCTGCTCTCGCCGCTGGCCATGCTGGTGGTGCTGGCCGTGGCCCGGGTGCTCTACGGCCTGACGGTGTCGGGCATGGTGCCGGCCTGCCAGCAGTGGGCGCTGGCATTGCACCCGGGTGGCGAGCGTCTGCCGGCGCTGGCCGCGGTCAGCGCCGGCCTCAGCAGCGGCCGCCTGCTCGGCCCGCTGCTCGCCGCCGCCAGCCTGAGCCTGTCGGTGTATGCGCCGTTCGCGCTGATGCTGGTGGCCGGGCTGCTGGCGCTGCTGCTGCTGCCCGGCGTCCCGCAGCCGACCCGCGACACGGGCACTATCGATACCGCGCATTCCGCCGCACGCGACACCACCGCGCAGTCACCCCAGGGCATCGCCCGCCGTTTGCCCCCGCGCAGCAACCTGGCCTATCTGGCCATGGCACTGCTGCTGGCGATGTCGGTCTCGCTGATGCAGCTGGGTCTGCCGGCCTCGCTGCAGCAGGCGCTGGCGATCGATGCCACGCGTGCCGGCCACTGGATGGGCGTGCTGCTCTCGCTGGGGGCGGTGGGGGCACTCGCCACCCAGATCGGGGTGGTCCGAGCCCGCCGCCTGGAGAGCCGCGCGCTGCTGGCACTGGGTGCCGCAGGGCTGGCGCTGGGCTATGCCCTGCTCGCCGCCACCGCCACGTTCACACTCACGCCGGGTCTGTATATCGGCCTCGGCCTGCTGTTCGCGCTCGGCGTGGTGCTGGCGAGCACCGGCGCCGCCCTGGCCGTCCCCGGCTATACCGAGGCGGCTACCCGCCACCAGGCCCAGGGTACCAGCGCCGGCCTGCTGAGCATGGCGCACACCCTGGGCTACGGCCTGGCGGCGCTCTGCGTCAGTCTGATCGACCCTGGCCGCCTGCTGCCCCTGGCACTGATGGCCGCCGTGGCGCTGCTGCTGCTGATCCCGCTGGCGCGCCGCGGGCGAAGCGGCGAACGCACCGCCATGGCCCGGCATGGCGGTCACCCCTGATGCCCACCCACCTTCACGTTGGGGCCGCATGCATGACCGCCCATCCCTGACACGTTACGAGCCAGAAACAGCACGAACTAGAAACGCCACGACCCGAGAACACCACACGCCGGAAATCCCACGCGATGACCCTGAATCAACACACTCAATTAAAATGAATGATTTTTATTTGCCTTAGCATTCTCAAAAGGATTCTCGGAAAAGGAGTCGTCCCATGCCGAATACCACGCCCTCTGCGGCCCCCTCGCGCGTCGATCTCGCCGCGAGCTGTTTCTTCAATGCGCTACTGCGCGAGTGCTCACACTGGCGGCTGGTCAGCGACGCGAGCGGTGAGCGTGCGGTGCTGCCGCTGAGCGACGGCGAGCTGCATCTTCGCCTGCACCACCGCAGCGCCAGCGGCGAGTGCCGCTTCGTGTGGCCGCCGCACCAGGTGCGTCACGGCACATCGCAGCCGCTCGACTTCGCCACGGCGCTGGATCGGGTGCTGGCGACGCCGGCACTGGTCGGCGAACTCGACGCCGACTCCCGCGCCCGCTTCCGCGAGCGGGTGCTGGAGAGCCGCGCCAATACCCAGGAGAGCTTAGAGGCGCGGGACGATCTGACCCGGCTGCAGCAGGGCCCGCTCGATTTCGTCGCCGCCGAGCAGGGCCTGCTCGCCGGCCACGCCTTCCACCCCGCGCCCAAGTCGCGGGCACCCTTCACCGCGCAGGAGGCGCAGCGCTACTGCCCCGAGCACCGCGCCCGGGTCGGTCTCGCCTGGTGGGGTGTCGCCCCCGAGCGGGTGGTCGAGGCTTCCAGCCGCGACCAGAGCGCCGCCGAGCTGGCCGCCGACCTGCTGCCCGCCGAGCTGGCCGCGCGGCTGCCGATGAGCGCGACCGGGCAGGCGTTCGTCGCCCTGCCCATGCACCCATGGCAGGCCCGGCACCTGCGCGCGCAGCCCGGCGTGCAGGCGCTCGAGGCCGCGGGTGAGCTCGTATGGCTGGGCGAGAGCCAGGCCGAGTGGTACCCCACTTCATCGCATCGTTCGCTCTACGCCAGCGGTGCGCCGTGGATGGTCAAGGGCTCGCTCTCCGCCCGCCTGACCAATTCACTGCGCCTGCTCAGCGTCAAGGAGGTCACCCGCGGGCTGCGTCTGGATGCCTGGATGCGCGATCTCGATATCGCCCGGCGCTTCCCCGGCTTCAACGTGATGCAGGAGCCGGCCTGGCTCGGCTGGCGTGACGCCGAGGGCGAGGTGGATGCCGCCAGCCTGGTGCTGCTGCGCGAGAACCCGCTGCAGCACGCGCCGCAAGCCGAGGCGGTGGTGCTCGCCACCCTGACCCAGCAGCCGCTGGCGGCTGAGGGCGAATCGCTGCTCGCCGCCCGGGTCCGCGCCGCCGCCAACCAGCGCAACGAGCCGCTGGCCGAGGCCACCCGCGGCTGGTTCGCCGCCTTCTGCGAGCGGGTGCTCACACCGCTGTTCGGGCTGGTGGTGGAAGAGGGCATCGTGCTGCTGGCGCATCAGCAGAACATCGTGCTGCGCCTCGACCAGGGCTGGCCGGTGGGCATGGACTACCGCGACTGCCAGGGCAGCGGTGTGAGCGACCACTTCCTCGCGCGCCATCCGCAGCTGGCCGAGACACCGGAAAACCACTGGTCCCGCGACACCCTGCGCCGCTACTTCCTCTACTACCTGCTGATCAACTCCACCTTCGCCGTCACCAGCGCCCTGGCCGCCGACGGCCTGGCCGAGGAAGCGCTGCTGCTGGCCGATCTGCGCGCCCATCTCGAAGGCCTGCGCGAACGGCTCGACGGCGATCTCGACTGCCTGGATCACGCCCTGAACGCCGCCGAACTGGAGGTGAAGGGCAACTTCTTCTGCTACCTGAGCGGCGTCAACGAGGCGACCCTGGGCAACCCCGCCCGCCTCTACCTGCCGCTGCGCAATCCGTTGACGGCCCCGCTGATCCACCCCCTCGACGGCTCGCAGGCAGCGCCGACCGCGACGCCGAACGCCAACCGCCCCACCGGAGCCATCGCATGACTGCTACGTCGCCAGACACGCTGCAAGACACGCCGACAGACGCACTGACAGCCACGCCCGATCACTCGCTCGGCCAGACCGACGCTGCCAAGACACGCGGTGCCGAGAACTCGCTTGCCTTCCTCGCCGACCGCGCCGCGCGCCTGAACGCCACCGGCGAGCGCGCTCCGCACTCGCTGATCGCAGTCCTCGATGCCGCCTTCGCCCGCCACCCGACGCTGGAGCTGCTGGTGCTCGAAGACGCGGAGTGGCAGGCGCACCCGGACTGGCCGACGCTCATCGCCACCCTGGGCGGCCCGCGGGTGCTGCGCTCGGTCTTCTATCAGCAGCCGTGGCACTGGCTGCGCCATGCCCCGCCCACCCCGGCGCAGACGCCCTTCGCCCCCGAGCTGGGCCACCCCCGGCGCCCGGCCAAGCCGAGCGGCGAGGTCTACCGGCGGCAGATGCCCAAGCTGGGCCAGACCTTCAGCCTGCGCGTGATCGAGCGCGAGCGCGACCTCGAACGCTTCGTGCGCTGGATGCATCTGCCGCGGGTGGCCGAGTTCTGGGAGCAGGCGTGGCCCGAAACGGAGCTGGCCGAATTCATCGACCAGCGCCTGGCCGACCCGCACACCCTGCCGCTGATCGGGGAGTTCGACGGCCGCGCGTTCGGCTACTTCGAACTTTACTGGGCCGCCGAGGATCGTCTCGCCCCCTACTACCCCTGGGCACCCTTCGACCGCGGCATTCATCTGCTGGTGGGCGAAGAGGACGTGCGCGGGCCGCAGTTCGTCGATGCCTGGCTGGGCGGGCTCAGCCACTACGCCTATCTCTGCGAGCCGCGCACCACTCGCCTGGTGCTGGAGCCGCGCCACGACAACCAGCGGCTGTTCCGCCATCTGGGGCGCCTCGGGCTCGAGCGCCTGCGCGACTTCGACTTCCCGCACAAGCGTTCGAGCCTGGTGATGGGCCAGCGCGATCACTTCTTCAGCGAGATTCTGTGATGCCCCGACCTTCGATAATGCACGGAGCCCCGGAGATGGCCGCGCTGGATGCCTGCCTGGCGCCGCACTGGGGTGCAGCCAACCGCGCGCTGATCGCCAAGATGATCGGCGAGCTGAGCTACGAGCGGATTCTCGAGCCGCTGGGCGACGATGACAGCGGCTACCGCCTCGATCTGGGCGAGCACGGCAGTTGGCACTTCAGCGCCCGCACCAATCTCTGGGGCCAGCCGCAGGTCGACCCCGAGAGCCTGAGCCCGCCCCCCGGGGCGAGTCTGGAGGCGGCCGATTTCCTGCTCGCGCTGGCCGCGCCGCTGGGCATGCAAGATAGCCAGGTCGCCGAGCATCTGGAGGACCTGTTCGCCACCCTGCGCGCCGACTGCCAGCTGCGCCAGGCGCGCCGCGGGCTCAGCGCCGATGCCGCCATCCGCCTGCCCGAACCGCAGCGCCAGCGGCTGCTCGACGGCCATCCCAAGTTCCTGTTCAACAAGGGGCGCCGCGGCTGGGGGCTGGAGGCGCTGGCGCGCTACGCCCCGGAACATGGCCACAGCTTCCAACTGGGCTGGGTGGCGGTGGCCGCGTCGGCGCTCGAGAGCGGCGGCACGGCCATCGACACCCCGGAACTCCTGCGCTCGGCGCTCTGCGAGATCGAGCTTGGGCGGCTGCGCCAGGTGCTGGCCGAGCGCGTCGACGACCCCGCCGACTACCGCCTGATGCCGGTACACCCGTGGCAGTGGCAGCGCTGGCTGGCGCCGCTGCACGCCGGCGATATCGCCCATGGCCGGCTGCACTATCTGGGCGAGTTCGGCGACCACTACGCGCCGCAGCAGTCGCTGCGCACCCTGACCAACGTCAGCCGCCCCGCCAGCCACGATATCAAGCTGCCGCTGACGATCATGAACACCTCCTGCTATCGCGGCATCCCTGGGCGCTATCTGCTCGCCGGCCCGGCGGCCTCGGCGTGGCTCAAACGCCGCGCCCAGGAGGACGCTGAGTTTGCCCGCGCGGGGCTGGAGATCCTCGCCGAACCCGCCGGTGCGGTGCTGCCCCACGCCCAGTACGCGCGCCTGGATCAGGCGCCATACCGCTACGCCGAGCTGTTCGGGGTGATCTGGCGCGAAGCGCTGGCGCCGCGTCTGGCAGCCACCGAGCAGGCGCTGCTGATGGCCGAGCTGATGCAGCGCGACGACCACGGCCGGCCCTGGCTCGCCGCCTATCTGCGCGCGGCCGGGGCGGAGTCCCCGGCCGCCGCGGAGCGCTGGCTCACACGGCTGTTCGAGGTCACCGTGGTGCCGATGTGGCATCTGATGTGCCGCTACGGCGTATCGCTGATCGCCCACGGCCAGAATCTCACCCTGATCCTGCGCGACGGCTGGCCAGCGCGCCTGGCGCTCAAGGATTTCCAGGGCGATCTGCGCCTGGTCGACGAGGACTTCCCCGAGGCCAGCGACCTCCCGGAGAACCTGACGGCGGTAACCGTGCGCCTGCCGCCGGAGAAACTGATCCACGATCTGCAGACCGGCCATTTCGTCACCACGCTGCGCTTCATCGCGCCGCTGGCTGCCGCCTGCGGGGTCAGTGAGACACGCTTCTACCAGCTCTGCGGCGACGTGCTCACCGCCTACCGTGAGCGCCACCCGGCGCTGGCCGAGCGCTTCGCCCGTTTCGATCTGTTCGCGCCGCGCATCCTGCGTCTGACGCTCAACCGCGCCAAGTTCCTGCACGCCACCGACAACGCCCGCGAACGCATGCTGGCGGAGATGGATCTGCACGTGGCCAACCCCTTGCACGGCGTGCGCCAATCCGCGCCACGCGCCGACGTCATCACAGCCCCGGAGGTGTCCGATGTCTGAACGCTCTACTCTCGATCTGGCCGGCGTGGGCGCCGGCCCCTTCAACCTGAGCATCGCCGCGCTGGCGGACTCGCGCCTGCCGCAACTCGCCACGCGCTTCTTCGAACGGCGCCAGGCGCTCTCCTGGCACCCCGGCCTGATGCTGCCCGACACCCACCTGCAGACCGGCTTTCTCAAGGATCTGGTCACCGCGGTGGCACCGGACAGCCGCCACTCCTTCCTCAACTATCTGGTCAGCCACCGGCGCTTCTACCGCTTCCTCAACGCCGAGCTGGGCAGCGTCAGCCGCGCCGAGTTCTCCGACTACCTGCGCTGGGTCGGCGAGCGCCTGGAGAGCGTGACGCTGGGCCAGGGCGTGCGCGAGATCGATCTCGACGCCCACGGTTTCCGCCTGCGCACCGACAGCGGCGACTACCGCGCCCGGCATCTCTGCCTGGGCACCGGCAAGGCGCCGTGGATGCCAGAGTTCGCCACCGCGCTGCGCGGCCCGCACTGCCTGCACGCTTCCGAGATCGCACACACCCGGCGCGACTTCTCCGGCCTGCGCGTGGTGGTGGTGGGCGGCGGCCAGAGCGGTGCCGATGTGTTCCTCAACGCCCTGCGCGGCCACTGGGGTCAGCCGCGCTCGCTCGACTGGATCTCGCGGCGGCGCAACTTCGAGCCGCTCGACGAGACCGCGTTCACCAACGAGTACTTCACTCCCGGCTACACCAGCGCCTTCCACGGTCTGCCGCGGGCGGTGCGGGAGCGCGAGGTGGCGGCGCAGAAGCTGGCCAGCGACGGCATCACCCCGGTCGCACTGCAGACCCTCTACCGCGAGCTCTACCACCGCTTCGACGTGCTCGGCGAGCCGCGCTGGGCGCGCCTGCTGCCGCATCGCAGCGCAGTGGCGCTGCAGCGCCAGGGCGCGGGGATGCGCCTGACCACCGAGCACGGCCTGGGCGGCGAGCGCGAGCGCTTCGACGCCGACGTGGTGATATTCGCCACCGGCTTCTGCTCGCAGCTGCCGGCGTGCCTGGCGCCGCTGGCCGAGCGTCTGACGCGCGACGCCCAGGGCGAGCTGGTGCTCGGCCCGCACTTCGAAGTGGCCTGGGATGGCCCCGCCGCCCACCGGCTCTATGCGGTCAACGCCGGGCGCCATAGCCACGGCATCGCCGAGCCGCAGCTATCGCTGATGGCGTGGCGCTCGGCGACCATTCTCAACCACGTCGCCGGGCGCGAGGTGTTCGATCTCGCCGACAGCGACGGCCCCGTGGCCTGGCATCCGCTGGCAGCCCATAGCGAAATGGTGGAGCAGCGCTGGGCCCAGGCAATCTGACCCGCCGCTTCCCTGACGACCCGCACCGCCAGGCCCTGGGCCTCAATCCGCCCACTGCCATGGCGGTGCATCCAGCATGCCCTGATCGACGATCACGCTCTCTCCCAGGCTTTTCTCCAGCGCGATGGCATTGCAGTGAGCATCGCGCTCCAGCGTCGCGACCAGTCGTGGAGCGTGGGAAACCACCCACACCTGCGTCTCGCGGGACGCACGCACGATCAGCCGCCCCAGAGCGGGCAGCAGATCCGGATGCAGGCTGGTTTCCGGCTCGTTCAGCACCATCAGCGACGGCGGCCGGGGGGTCAGCAGCGCCGCCACCAGCAGTAGATAGCGAAGCGTTCCATCCGACAGCTCCGCCTGGTTCAGCGGCCGCAGCAGGCCCTCCTGCTGAAACCGCAGCAGAAAGCGATTACCCGCATCGGCCTCGAAACCGAGCGTGGCCCCGGGGAATGCATCCTCGATCGCCGCATGCAGGGCTGGCCTGTCGCCGATCTCGTGGATGGTGCGCAGTGCGGCCACGAGTCCATGACCGTCATGATCCAGTACCGGGGTGCGAGTGCCGATCTGTGGGGTACGAACGGGGGCGTGAGAATCGCTGCGGAACTGGTCATAGAAGCGCCAGCCACGAACAGCCTGGCGCACAGCGTGCACCTCGGGCACTGCCACCGGATCGCTGATTTCGCTCAGAATGCTGTCACGCGGATCGAGATGGGCATCGTGCACCCGCCACTGACGCCCCTGACGTATCTTGACCGTCGCCCCCTGGCGATCGACCAGACAGTTGCTGGGCCGATAGACCTCGCCCGCCCAGATGCACTCACGCTTGATCTCGGGATCGAGCTGGAACAGCGAGGGCTCCTGGTAGCCGGCGAACCCCTGTGGCGACGGCATGCCCAGCGAAATAGCGTAGCCGAAGGTTTCGCCTACGAAGCCCAGCCGCAGCCGCGGACTGCGTCTGCGCGAGCCACCCTGGATGGGAGCAGTGCCCTCGCGCATGCCCCGGGTCAGCGTTTCCGGTCCGGCCCAGAAGGTGTGGTCGAGTCCGCCCTCCTGGGCGAGGGAGGCGATCAGATTGCCCCGCGCGGTTTCGGCCAGCAGCCGCAGCGACTTGTAGAGATTGGACTTGCCGCTGCCGTTGGGACCAGTGACCACATTGAGTTCGGAGAGCGGCGAGACGATCTGCCTCAGGCTGCGATAGTGAGACACCGCGAAGGTGCTGATCATGTTCGAAAGGACTCCCTGGCGGACATCGAGGTCTGCGGTCGCAGCGCCCACCTTATCATCGACACCAGGTGCAATAGCGTCTGCTGCCGTTATCGAACAGGCTTTGGCAAACGGGTGTTGACGAAAGAGTGAGGAGCAAGAGCGCGTTGAACGCAGAAGGAACTGCACAGGATGCTAATATTTAGCCACTGAACCCTGGACTTCCGATTCGCCCGCCGACAGCGAGCCCGCCATGCTGCAACCCGTTTCCCGCCAGAGCGATCTGACCCTCGAGCCCGACCAGACCCCACCGCGCCCGGCAGACGTGAGCACCTTCGCGCCGCTCGGCGTGCCCGCCTTCCGTATGATCTGGATCGCCAACCTGTTCGCCAACCTGGGCGTGTGGGCGCAGTCGGTGGCAGCGGCCTGGGTGGTCACCTCCAGCGCCGGCGGTGCGCTGCTGGTGGCGCTGATCCAGGTGGCCGCGGCGCTGCCGCTGGTACTGATGTCGATCGTCACCGGGGTGGTCGCTGACAACTACGACCGCCGCAAGGTGATGCTGTTCGGGTTGACCATCGAGCTGCTGGGCGGCGCCTTCATCACCCTGATCGCCTTTCTCGGCCTGCTCTCGCCTACCCTGCTGCTCACCTCGATCCTGTGCGTCTCGATCGGTGCCGCGATCACCACCCCGGCCTGGCAGGCGGCGGTCAACGAGCAGGTGCCGCGCAATCTGGTCTCCAGCGCCGTGCTGCTCAACAGCGTCAACTACAACGCCGCGCGTGCCATCGGCCCGGCCATCGGCGGGCTGCTGCTGGCGGCGGTGGGGCCGGCGTGGATCTTCCTGCTCAACGTGCTCTGTTTCTGCGGCCTGTTTGCCGCGCTGTGGCGCTGGAAGCGCGCGGTGATGCCCAAGTCGCTGCCACCGGAGCGGCTATGGGAGGGGGTCAAGGCGGCGCTGCACTTCGTGCAGTACTCCAGCGTCACCCGCCTGGTGATGCTGCGCGCCTTCATCTTCGGCATCTCGGCCAGCGCGATCTGGGCGCTGTTGCCGCTGCTGGCGCATCAGCACCCCAGCGGCAGCGCCTCGCTCTATGGCTACATGCTGGGTGGGCTGGGGATCGGCGCGATCGCCGGCAGCACCCTGGTCAACCGGGCACGCCAACGGCTCGGCAGCAGCCGCCTGATCAGCATCGCCGCCATACTGCTGGGCGGGGTGATGCTGATCCTCGGCGGGGCCGACCGGCTGTGGCTGCTATTCCCGGCACTGGTGATCGGCGGGGGCTGCTGGATCGCCGCGGTCGCCTCCTACAACTCGGCGGTGCAGGTGCTGGTGCCGGACTGGGTCAAGGCCCGCGCGCTGGCGCTCTACCAGACCGCGCTCTACGCCGGGCTGACTCTGGGCTCGCTGCTGTGGGGCCAGCTCACCGAGGGCCTGGGGGTGCACCTGGCGCTGCTGCTGGCCGGCGCGCTGCTGCTGATCTCGGCGCTGCTGCTGTTGCCCTCGCGGCTGCCCGATCTCGATGCCAGCGGCCTGATCGAAGCGCCGGAAGCGCACACCGAGCGCCCGGACTTCGAGTTCGACCCGGCCCGCGGTTCGGTCATGGTGACCATCGAGTACCGCATCGACGCCGAGCATCTACGCGACTTCGCTCGCGCGGTGCGCCCGCTGCGCAGGCTGCGCCTGCGCAACGGCGCCAAGCGCTGGTCGCTCTATCGCGATATCGTCGACCGCGACCTGTGGCAGGAAGTCTTCCTGGTACCCAACTGGCTGCAGCATCTGCGCATGCTCGACCGCATGACCCTGGGTGACCGCGCGATCATCGAACGCGTCACCGCCCTGCACGCCGGCACCGAGCCGCCGCGGGCGCGCCACGGGGTCAGCTACCGCTCCTCACGCCACGCCCAGGCGACGCTGACGCCGACTCAGACCCAACCGCCCGATGAGCCGGCGATGGCCGCCAATCCCAGCGCGGCCCCTTGGCCGCAGCGCGATACTCCGGCGCCATAGCTCTTCGTGATGGCTCTTAGTGATAGACCGACGCCATAGCCCTTCGCGATAGCCGAGCGGGCACGCCGGCACTTGCCAGCGAGTCTGCCGTGCGCGCCGCTGACACGGCAGCGACCTGCAAGCGTCACCCGGGCGTGCGATACTGCGGCCCCGCAGCGCCGGGCCGGACGCGCTGCATCGGCCAACCCAGGGAGCCCGACATGACCCAAGAGACCGCTCGCCAGACCCTCAAGCGCGTCTTCGGCTTCGACGATTTCCGTGGCGGCCAGGGCGCGGTGATCGAGCGCGTCATCGGCGGCCGTTCGACCGCGGCGATCTTCGCCACCGGCGCCGGCAAGTCGCTGTGCTATCAGCTCCCGGCGCTGCACCTGCCCCACCTCACCCTGGTGGTCTCGCCGCTGCTGGCGCTGATGCAGGACCAACTCGCCTTTCTCCAGCGCCACGGCGTGTCCGCCGCCAGCATCGACTCCACCCAGGACCGCGACACCGTGCGCGAGATCATGGAGCGGGCGCGGCGCAACGAGCTCAAGATTCTGATGGTCTCGGTGGAGCGGCTCAAGAACGAGCGCTTCCGCCACTTCCTGCGCCAGATCGCGATCTCGCTGCTGGTGGTGGACGAGGCCCACTGTATCTCCGAGTGGGGCCACAACTTCCGCCCGGACTATCTCAAGCTGCCCGACTACCAGCGCGAGTTCGACATCCCCCAGGCGCTGCTGCTCACCGCCACCGCGACCCCGGCGGTGATCGCCGATATGCGCGACAAGTTCGCCATCGCCGCCGAGGACGTGATCACCACCGGCTTCCATCGCCCCAACCTCGAACTGCTGGTCGAGCCGGTGCCGGCCGCCAAGCGTCTGGAGACCCTGGCGGCGTGGTTGGCACCGCAGCAGCAGCCGGGCGCGGCCGCGCCCACCATCGTCTACGTCACCCTGCAGCACAGCGCCGAGCAGGTGGCGGCGGCCTTGAGCGCCCGCGGTATCGCCGCGCGCGCCTACCATGCCGGGCTCGACAGCGAGACCCGCGATACCATTCAGCAGGGCTTCATGCACGGCGAGCTCGCCTGCATCGTCGCCACCATCGCCTTCGGCATGGGCATCGACAAGGGCGATATCCGCAACGTGCTCCACTACGACCTGCCCAAGTCGATCGAGAATTACAGCCAGGAGATCGGCCGCGCCGGACGCGACGGCCAGCCCTCGCGCTGTCTCACCCTGGCCGGCCGCGACGGCCTGCGGGTACTGGAGAACTTCGTCTACGGCGACACCCCGGAGCGCGCCGGCATTCGCCACGTGCTCGGCGAAATCGCCGCCGCCGGCGCCGGGCCGGAGCGCCAGTGGCCGGTACTGCTCAACACCCTCTCGCGCGACAGCAACGTGCGCCTGCTGCCGCTGAAGACGCTGCTGGTGCGCCTGGAGATGCACGGCGTCATCGCCCCGCGCTATGCCTATCTGGCCGAGTACCGACTGCGCTACGTCGAGCCGGCAGAGGCGCTGGTGGCGCGCTTCGAAGGCGAGCGCGCCGACTTCGTGCGGCTGATCGTCGACAACGTGCCGATGGCGCGCACCTGGGGCACGGTGGATTTCGAGCGTCTCTATCAGGCGGGGGCGGCGGCCGGCATCGACGCCTCGCGGGGGCGGGTGATCACGGCGCTGGAGTATTTCCAGGAGAAGGGCTGGGTGGTGCTGGAGGCCAAGCGCATGACCGATGTCTACGAGGTGCTGACGCCCGAGTTCGACATCGACGGCCTGAGCGAGACGCTGCTAGCCGAGTACCAGGCGCGGGAGGCGAGTGAGATCGCCCGGCTGCACGCCATGCTCGACCTGTTCGAATCCACCACCTGCCTGACCTGGCGCCTGGCGGCCTATTTCGGCGAAGCGCCGCCGGCGGGTACTACTGGCTGCGGCCACTCGGTCCAGGCCGCCCAGGGCTGCGGCCATTGTTCGGTATGCCACGGCCGTATCGCCCGCCTGCCGCCGGCACCGCCGCTGCCCGAGCCCGATGCGCAGACGCTGCAGCAGGCGCTGGCGCCGTTCATCGCCCACCACCGCGACACCCTGGGCGAGGCCCCCGGCCCCCAGCGCATGGCGCACTTTCTGTGCGGGCTGGCGATGCCGCTGTTCACCCCGCTCAAGGCGCGCAAGCTGCCCGGGTACGCGCGCTTCGAGGCCTACCCCTATGCCGAGATCCGCACGCGCTGCGAGGCGCTGGCGGCGGCAGGCGAGACATCGGCCTGATACGCACCGGGCATATACGGAGACACGAATACTGTATGCAAAACCACTGTTTTTGAGTACAGTATTTGGCATTACGCTCCCCGATCGCGGCGGCCACCCTGACAGGGGCGGCCCGCCACCGGGGCTGCCGTCTCCCCTGCTCGAGGTGCGCCATGGAGCTGATCGACAAACTCTCCATCCTGGCCGATGCCGCCAAGTACGACGCCTCCTGCGCCAGCAGCGGCGCGCCCAACCGCAGCTCCCGCGGCAAGGCCGGGCTGGGCGCCTCCAGCGGCATGGGGATCTGTCACAGCTTCACCCCGGACGGCCGCTGCGTCTCGCTGCTCAAGGTGCTGCTGACCAACTTCTGCCTCTACGACTGCCAGTACTGTATCAACCGCCGCTCGAGCAATATTCCGCGCGCCCGCTTCACGCCGGAAGAGGTGGTGCGGCTCACGCTCTCCTTCTATCGCCGCAACACCATCAGCGGGCTGTTCCTGAGTTCGGGCATCATCCGCTCCAGCGACTACACCATGGAGCAGTTGATCCAGGTGGCGAAGCTGCTGCGTGAGACGCATCAATTCCGTGGCTATATCCACCTCAAGGCGATCCCCGAGGCCGACCCCAAACTGCTGGAAGAAGCCGGGCGCTATGCCGACCGCTTGAGCGCCAATATCGAGCTGCCGACGCTCACGAGTCTCAAGACCCTGGCCCCGGAGAAGGAGCTGGGTACCATCCACTCGGCGATGGGGCAGATCCGCCAGGGCATCGATGCCGCCAACGACGCGGCCACCCAGGACGCCAGACAGCCACCGCGCAGCGCCAACCCCAAACGTCTGGCGCCGCGCTACGCTCCGGGCGGGCAGAGCACGCAGATGATCGTCGGCGCCGATGCCACCGACGACCGCACCATCCTGCAGTCCGCCGAGCAGCTCTACCGCGACTTCCGCCTCAAGCGTGTCTACTACTCGGCCTTCAGCCCGATCCCCGAACGCCCCGCTGGCCTGCCCCAGGCGGCGCCACCGCTGCTGCGCGAACATCGGCTCTACCAGGCCGACTTCCTGATCCGCGGTTACGGCTTCGCCGCCGCGGAGCTGCTCGGCAAACCGGGCAATCTGGAGCTGGAGATCGACCCCAAGCTGGCCTGGGCGCTGACCCATCGCGATACCTTCCCGGTCGATCTCAACCGCGCCGAGCCTGCGCTGATCGCGCGCGTGCCGGGGATCGGCCTGAGGAGCGTACAGCGGCTGGTCGAGCTGCGCCGCCAGCGCAGGATCCGCTTTCAGGATCTGATCGCGCTGCGCTGCCGGGTGGAGACACTGCGCCCCTTCGTGGTGACCCAGGACTATCGCCCCGCCGATGGCCAGCGCGACAGTGCCCGCCTGCGCCAGCAGCTGACCGCGCCGCAGCCGGCGCAGATGGCACTATGGTGAGCCCGCGATGATGCCTGCGCCGTCAGCCGGTGCCATGCCCTGGGTGGTTCCCGCCGAGGACTTCGGCCAGTGGCGCGACGCTGCCCGGCGTCTGCTGCAGGCCGGTGTGCCGCCGGCGGCGGTGGTGTGGCAGGATGCGCGCGAAAGCCAGGAGGATCTCTTCGCCAGCGCCGAAGCCGATACCGCCTCCGGCGCTGTCTCCAACACAGGGGCCGGCGCTGTCAGGCTGCCCGAGCCGAACGTGCCGCCACCGCCGGTACGCATCGGCCGCGAGGACCTGGCCCTGCTCGAAAGCGCCTCCCGCTATCGCAGCGGCGGCGGCGAACAGAACCGCTGGGCGCTGCTCTATCGGGTGATATGGCGCCTGCACCACGGCGAGCGCGACGCCACCCACGCCGCCGACAGCGATGGCCGCGTGCTGCATCAGCGCCGCCATGCGGTCAAGCGCGAGGCGCACCATATGCACGCCTTCCTGCGCTTTTATCGCGACGCCACGGACGCCGACACGGCGGATACCCGGTGTGCCAAGGTAGCCCCTGGCGGAGAGGGTTTGCATGGCAGAGCGGATTGCCTCGGCAGGAGGGATGACCGCGACAGAGAGAATGACCTCGGGGTGGAAGAGTCCCAGGCCAGCTTTATCGCCTGGTTCGAGCCGGCCCACGACGTGCTCGACCTGGGCGCCGAACACTTCGCCGACCGCTTGGGCGGCACCCCCTTCCTGATTGCCACCCCGCGTGGCGGCGTGTTCTGGGACGGCAAGCAGCTGGATTACCGCACGCCCTGCCCCGAGGCCTGGGCCACCCGCGCCCGGACTGCCCAGGCCGCCGGCGCGGATGACCAGCATGCGCTATGGCGCACCTACTTCGTCAGCACCTTCAATCCAGCGCGGCTCAATCATCGGGCCATGACCCAGCACATGCCGCAGCGCTTCTGGCGTCATCTTAGCGAAGGCGACCTGATCCCCGCGCTCGAAGCCCGCGCTCGCCACGGCGGGCGCCGCCTGGCTCAGGAGGCGAGCGTCGGTGAGCGCAAGGGGAAGACGCTACCACCCACGCGCCGCTAGTCGCTCAAGAAGAGGCGGTATCGATCCGCGCCACCGCATCACGGCTGGCGAGATCGCGCGCCTCGCCGGTGAGTTCGTAAAGCCGGCCGTCGCGCATTTCCAGCAGGCGATCGGCTTCGGCGAAGTAGTGGTCGTCGTGACTGATGGCGAACACGGTGATGCCGAGTTCGCGGAAGCGCGGCATCAGCTCGCGGTAGAAGACCCGACGGAACTGCGGGTCCTGATCCGCAGCCCACTCGTCGAGCAGCAGGATCTGACGCTGCTCGACCAGTGCCATCAGCAGTGCCAGGCGCTTGCGCTGCCCTTGGGAGAGTTCGGTATCCAGCACCTGGCCGGCCTCCAGCTCGAGCTTGCGCGCCAGTTGCAGCGTCTCCAGCCAGTTGTCGAGCAGCGCCGGATCGGCGGCCCCGCCGCGCGGCCCCATCAGCCGGTCGAACTGATGAAAGTCGGTATAGACCGCGGCGAAGCGCTGACGATAGCGCGGCCATTCGGCCTCGGTGACCGCCACACCGTCGATCTGGATCTCCCCCGCATGCGGCCGGTAGAGCCCGGTCAGCAGCTTGGCCAGGGTCGACTTGCCGCTGCCGTTACCGCCGATCAGATAGACCTGCTCGCCGCGGACGAGCTCGAGGTCGAGCGGGCCCACCGCGAAGCCCTCACGCCCGCCACGCTCGGGGTAGCGATAGGTGACCCCGCGCAGTGCCAGCGTCTGCCACTCGCCGTGCTCTTCGACCAGGTCGAAGGAGGGCCGGTAAGGCGCCAGTTCCAGCTCGCGCAGCTTGTCGAACGAGACCTGGGCGGTGATCAGGGTCGGCGTCGCCCCCACCGCCTGGATCAGCGGCGAACGCAGGAACAACAGCGTCAGCGAGAAGGTGGCGGCGACCGCGGTATTGGACCAACCCAGTCCGTTGGCGAGGAAGAACACCACGCCGATGGCACCGAGCATCATGATGTTGGTCCAGTTGCCGGCACTCAGATGGCAGGTGTCGGCGCGGATGATGTGGTCGCGGTAGATGCGGGCGTGGGTGTCATACACCTCCTCCAGCAGATGCCGCGCGCGGTCGCGGTTGAGCGACAGCTCCTTGCGGCCGTGGATCACCGTCTCGTAGTCGCGATAGAGGCGGTCGTCGGTGGTGCGGGTGATATGGATATGGTGATAGACCTGCGACACCAGCCACCACCCCACCAGCATGGTGATGGCGATCCACACCGCGGTGACCATCAGCAGCGGCGGCGACAGCCAAAACAGATAGGCCACCGAGGCCAGGGTGATGATCACCCCCTGGACCAGCTCCGGTAACCGCACGAAGGCGATGGTGATATTGCGGATATCGCTGGACAGGCTCGCCAGCAGATGCGCGCTGCCGAGCTGCTCCAGGCGTTCGATGTCGGTGTCGAGGATGCGCTTGATCAGACGCCCGCGCAGGCGATAGACGAAGTGATGGCCCAGCGTGGTGAGCGCCAGCTGCGAGCCCAGGGTCACCGCCAGCAGCAGCGCCACCAGGCCGATGAACGGTACCAGGGTGGTCAGCACGCGGCTGTCGCCGGCACCGGCCTCGGTGGCGATCAGCGCATGGTTGATGAAGGCGATCACGCCGATCCCCAGCACCGCGCTGAGCAGGCTGAGCAGCATGACGCCGACGAACGGCCAGCGGTAGTGACGGAAGACGACGCGCAGTAGTTCCATGCCGATCCTGTGGGTGGCGAAAATGGCTCCGCCCGTGGGACGGCCGGCAAGCGCGAATGATTCTGATCTACACCCACAAAGTCAAGCCGCGCCCCCCCCCCCTGGGCGCTACCTTTGCCATCCCTGGCAAAGGACCCACGCTTTGCCCTGCCCCCGACGCCCATCGTCAGATGAGTATGGACATGCACGCTTAATCGTCTGCGAACATCATCTGAATCCGCGAGCGCAGCCAGCGCTCGGCGGGATCGTTGTCGTAGACGCTCTGCCACACCATGCTCAGCGGCGAAGGGTCACGCGCCAGCGGCAGCTCGTCGACGCGCAGCCCGCCCTGGGCGGCGAGCACGTCGGCGGCGTAGTCCGGTACCGTGGCGAGCATGTCGGTCTCCTGCAGCAGCGAGGCGAGGCTGTTGAACTGCGGCACGGCAAGCACGATCCGGCGCTGGCGCCCGTGGGCGGCCAGGAGATCGTCGACATAGCCGTGCAGATCGCCGTCGAAGGAGACCAGCACATGGGGGCGCTCGCAGTAGTCGTCCAGGGTCAGCGCACCGGGGCGGCCATCGGCGCGCAGCACCTTGGCACGGGAGCGGCGCAGGATCTTCTGCTTGGCGTTGGCCGGCAGATCGCGGGCATAGCCGGCGGCGACGGTGATCTCGCCGGTATTGAGCAGTTGCGGCATGAGGTGGAAGTCGGCCCGGCGCACCACCAGCACGATACCCGGCGCTTCGGTACGCAGGCGCTTGAGCAGCGCCGGCAGCAGGGCGAACTCGATATCGTCACTGAAGCCGACACGGAACACCGCTTCGCTGCTGGCAGGGTCGAAGCTGCTGGTGCGGCTGAGCACGCTGGAGATCGCATCCAGCGCCGGCTGCAGCTGATCATAGATCTCCAGCGCCCGCGCCGTAGGCACCATCTGGCGCCCGGTACGCACCAGCAGCGGATCGCCGAATACGTCGCGCAGCCGCCCCAGCGCGGCGCTGGTCGCCGGCTGGCCCAGGAACAGCCGCTCCGCCGCCCGGGAGACGCTGCGCTCCTGCATCAGGGTTTCGAAGACCACCAGCAGTTTGAAGTCGACACCACGCAGGTCGCTTCGATTCATCACCCACTCCCTTGCCTAGCCCTTCGCATCTCCCACCACACGGCAGCGGATCACTCGCACAGGCCTGCTCCCCCGGCACCTGGGTCCGAGGGTAGCGGCGGCGAATACCGGCGTCTCATCGCGGTTATCGATACGCGTTATAGCCAGTATCGATGATCGAGCATAGTGTGTCGCGGTCATCATCGATAGAGTCGGGCAATAGATTCGGAACGCCCAAGGTGTGCCATGTCACGCACGATACAATTTCAACGATTCGGCGGTGCCGAGGTCCTCGACCTCATCGAGACTCCTGAGCGGGAACCCGCTGCGGGGGAAGTCGCGGTCGCCACTGAGGCGATCGGGGTCAACTGGCACGATGTGCTCTGGCGGCGCAACATGGGGCCGACCCGCGCCACCCTGCCCGCGGGTCTGGGCACCGAGATGGCCGGGCGCGTGGTCGCCGTCGGGCCCGACGTCGAGGCCTTCCGCCCCGGCGACCGGGTCGCGTCGATCCCCGCCTTCGACCCTAACCGCTACGCCACCTACGCCGAACATACGCTGCTCCCGGTGGAGGCGCTGATCGCCTACCCGAGCCAGCTCTCGGCGATCGAGGCGAGCGTGCACTATCTGCCCTCTCTGGTCAGTTGGCTCGGCTTCCGCGAGGTCGCCGCGCTGGAACCCGGCGAGACCGTCCTGATCACCGGCGCCTGCCATATCGGCGGCCCCTACGCGGTGCAGGTGGCCCACGCCTTGGGCGCCCGGGTGATCGCGGCGACGCCCCACGAAGGCGCCATCGACTATCTGAAGTCGCTGGGTGCCGACGCGGTGGTGCATACCGAGACCCAGGACCTGGTCAAGAAAGTGACCAAGCTCACCGACGGCCAGGGCGTCGACGTCGCCCTGGATGCTCTCGGTGGCCCGCAGTTCAACCTGCTGGGCGAGGTGATGGCGCCGCGCGGGCGGCTGATCCTGTATGGCCTGCTCGGCGGCAACGAGACCTCGTTCCCGGCGCAGGCGGCGTTCCGCAAGAACATCCAGTTCCACGTCCACAGCCTCTCCAACTTCAGCGGCAAGCCGGAGCTGGGGATTCCCCAGAATCGCCCGGCGCTGACGCGGGCGATTGCCGACGTCGAGCGCATGACCCTGGCCGGCGAGCTGCGCCCGCAGATCGACCACTGCTTCGATTTCGGCGAGGTGATCGAGGCGCATCGCTATCTGGAGACCTGCGCCAATCATCACGGGCGCATCGTGCTCGAGGTGACACGGAGCTGATCGCCATCGCGGTGGCGGCGGCCGGGGGCTGCGAATTGACGCCGCCGCGGGATTGACGACAATGGCGCGCCTGGACCCTGCCGGCGTTTGCCCGGGTCGCATTGTCACCGCTGATGGGGAAACGCCCGCATGCTCGCTCAACTCTTCGCCGTGATGGCGCCGGTGCTGGCCGGCGCGAGCATCGGCTTCGGCTGGATTCGACTCGGCTACAGTTACCCCACCGAGTTCGTGACCAAGCTGGTGTTCAACGTCGGCACCCCGGCGCTGGTGCTCGCCTCGCTGGCCAATGCCGATGTCGACCCGGGCGATTTCGGCATGACCCTGCTGGCGACCTTGCTGGTGCTCGCCGGGCTGGCGCTGGCGAGCCTGGGCGTGGCGCGCCTGCTGAACAAGTCGTGGCGGGTGATCCTCTCCCCCATGATGTACCCCAACACCGGCAATATGGGGCTGCCGGTATCGCTCTACGCCTTTGGCCATGCCGGCTTCACCTACGCCATGACCGCCTGGGTCGCCAACGCCCTGATCCAGTTCACCGTCGGCATGATGATGGCGTCGCGGGGCAACCCGTGGAAGGCGCTGCTGAAAAATCCCACGCTCTACAGCATCGCCCTCTCCCTGCTGTTTCTGCTCAGCGGCACCCCGCTGCCGGCCTGGCTCGGCAACACCGTGCATCTGCTCTCCGGGCTGACCATTCCGCTGATGCTGATCACCCTGGGGGTCTCGCTGGCCAGCATCCAGGCGCGCAACCTCTCCTCCGGGCTGATCTTCACCCTGTGCCGGGTGCCCATCGCCCTGGGGCTCTCCTTCGGCATTGCCGCCCTGCTCGGCCTGCCGCCACTCGCCGCCAGCGCCGTGGCGCTGCAGATGAGCATGCCGGTGGCAGTCTACAACTATCTGTTCGCCCAGCGCGCCCGGCGCGAGCCGGAGTACGTCGCCAGCCTGGTGTTCTGCTCGACGCTGCTGGCGTTCGTTTATTTGCCGCTGGAGCTGGCGTTCCTATTGCCGAGCTAAGCTCGCAGGCACCTTGCAAAGGCCCACTCAACGACTATATTACAGTACGTAATCTGACGGTTTTTCAAAGTATTACCGCAGGTTGCCAAGGATATTGGTTCGTCAATGGAGCCTTCAGGCAAGGAGACGAAGATGCAAAAACTGTCATGGAAGCAGACTCTGGGTGCCGCCGCGCTGGTCGCCGGCTCCGCCGCCATGTCCCAGGCCGCCCTGGCCCAGGACACCGCCAAGCATGACCTGCAGGGGCTCTACTCCGCCGGGGAGCTGATGGACGCCGACGTCTATCTGAAGAGTGCGCCCAAGGACGACATCGGCGATGTCGAAGACATTCTGCTGGGCGAAGACATGAGCGTGCAGGCGCTGGTGATCGAAGCCGGTGGCGTGCTCGACATGGGCGATCGCGAGTTCGTGGTCCAGAAAGGCGACTTCACCGTCGAGACGGTTCACGCCGACAATCTCGATGACATCGAGTACCGCGTGGTACTGGATCTCGACCAGGGTGCCCTGAAGCAGCAGCCCGAGTACACCAACGACTGGTGGAAGCAGGCCAAGACCAATGCCGCGCAGGCCTGGGAGCAGACCAAACAGGGCGCCTCCAGCGCCTGGCAGAGCACCAAGGAGGCTACCTCCAACCTGCTGCGTGATGCCAGCAATGCCATCGACGGCAACAACTGAGCCGTCGTCGCAGCCATGAGGTGCGATGACATGAGATGACCTCATGGGTTGCCGAAACCAGACCGCCGATCCTGTGATCGGCGGTTTTTTTTGGCCACGCTGGTGGACCCGATACTGCCGCCCCCGTGATCAGATTCTGGCATCTCAGAACTCCAGCGCCCCAGAATTGAACGCCAAAAGCAGAGCGCCCCGCCCCGGACGATCCGGGGCGGGGCGCTTCAGGCGCTGGTGAGCGTCGCTTACTGCTTCTTCTGCACCATGCCCTGTACCCGCTGCATCAACTGCGGGTCCTGCTGGATGGCTTGCCCGATGGCGTTGAACTGCTCGACGCTCATCTCGTTGTCCTTCACGGCCTCGACCATCTCGTCGTTGGCCTGCTGACGAATTTTCTGCTGCTGGCCTTCGTCGGAGGCATTTTGCAGCTGCTCGGTGTAGTCCTGCGAGATCGAGGCGATCTGCTGCGAGGCGTCAGCGAAGTGCTGCAGCTGCTCGTCGGAGAAGTTTTTCGCCGGCGCCTGAGTCTTGGCGGCGCTGTCGGCGGTGTCCTGGGCCATGACCGGGGCGCTGGCCAGACCGGTGGTCATCATGGCTGCCGCGAGAAACGCAGTGATCCGTTGCATTCAATCCTCCAGAAGTCGATTTGCTGCATGTGCCTAGTTGGGATGCCGCACATGGCCGAGAGTTCCCATAGAAAGTGTTTCTCTCGGCAATGAAATGTGTCCCGCGCTTTCTGGCAGGCCGAGAAAACGCTGCGGCCATCGGCCAGCAGCCTCGCTCATGCCGGCGGCGGCACACCCCTTCTCAGGATAGCCACTCGACGAGGGCGTGGATACCGTCGCGGACCCGGGCCAGAGCCGCCACCTGCAGCGGCGCTTCGAGCCGCGCCGGGTCCTGACCCAGGAGCTGCTCGCCGTCGAAGTCGACATAGGCCAGCCTGGCAGTCAGCTGCGTGGGTGCACAGCCGAAGGCCGACCCGGGCAGCAGCGCCACGCCGGTCTCCTCGAGCAGGCGGGCGGTGAGCTCGACGCTGGTGTGGATGCCGCGCGCCGCGAGCCGGTCACGCTGCGCCTCGAAATCGGGGAACAGATAGAAGCCGCCGTCCGGGGCGTGGACGCGAATGCCCGCGGCATTGAGTTCGGCACTGCACCACTGGCCGATCAGCGCCAGCCAGGCGCGCTGGCGCTGAAGATAGGCGTCCAGCTGCGGCGTGTGACGATAGGCGACGCAGGCCGCTTCCTGCACCGGGCTGGCCACGCTCGACCAGGTCTCGGAGGCAATGCCCAGCAGCCGCGCCATCATCTCTTCGCCCAGCGCCGGCGGCACCTGCATCACGCCGAGCCGCCAGCCGCCGGCGCCACACCACTTGGAGAGGCCGCTGGTGGTCACCGTGGCTTCGGGATAGTCGCGCGCAAAGGCGCGGTGGGCGCCCTGATGGTGCAGCGGCGCGTAGATCTCGTCGGCCAGCACGATGATGCCATGGCGTCGCGCCACCTCGGCCAGCGCGGCCTGGTGGTCGGCGTCCGGCGACAGCCCGGTGGGATTGCCCGGGGCATTGAGGATCAGCAGACGGGTACGCGGGCCGCCGGCGCGGCAGTGGGCGTCGAGCTGCTGCGGCGAGATCTGCCAGCGCGAGTCGAAGCTCGCCTCCAGCTTGACCGCGGGCTGCCCCGCCAGGCGCGCCTGCGGCGCATAGGAGACCCAGGCCGGGGCCGGGATCAGGATCTCGGCCGCCGGCAGCGCCTTGATCAGCGCGAACAGCAATAACTTGCTGCCGGGGCCGATCAGCACCCGCTCCGCCAGCCACTCGGTGGCGTCGAGCTCGCGATGGAACGCCGCCACCTGCTCACGCAGCGCCGCCAGCCCCTGTACCGGCAGATAGGCCTTGCTGGCGGCATGGGTGGAGAGCGCCTCCACCGCCGCCCCGAAGACCGGGAACGGTGACTGACCGAAACCGAACTTGACGATCCGCTGCCCCTGCGACTCGCGCAGACGGGACTGTTCGTTGATCAGCAGCGTATCCGATGCCGGCGTGGCGTTGGCGTCTTGCCGGTAGGCGGCGGCCAGGTGCTCGGCGGCGAGCCCGGGAGAAGCGGTCATGCGCGGGTGGCTCCTAGATAGGTAAGTGTAACGGGGTCGGGGGCAACGGGGTCGAATGCAGCCTCAGCGGATGCCATTGGCCTGCTGCGTGCGGCGGTGAGTGGTGGTGGCCGGACGCGCATCGGCGGCCACGGCTTACTCGACCTGCCAGCGCGCGATCATGGCCTCGCGACGTCGGATCGAGGCCACCGCATCAGCGCCCATGTCGTGCGCCATGCGCGCCAGCAGCGTTTCGATGATGACGAACAGGCTGCCCATGGGGTTGAAGAAGAACGGCCCCTGGGCCTGGGCTACCAGGGTCAGCCAGGCCATCTCGGCCAGGCGTGATGCGGGATGGTTGGTCAGCGCCAGCAGCCGCGCCCCCTGCTCCTGCGCCTGCTGGCAGTAATCCACGCTGACCCGTGTCTCGGGGCGGTAGGCGATGCCGACCACCAGATCGTCTTCGCCGAGCTCCCGCGAAAGCTCCAGATTGGTGCCGCCGAGGGAGTCGATCAGGCGCACGTCGCCGCGCACATAGCCGAGGTAGTAGGCGAGATAGTGGGCCCCGGCGAAGCAGGCACGCTGCCCGACCACATGGATGCGCCGCGCCTCGATCAGTGCCTGCACGGCCCGCGCCAGCTGCTTCTCGTGCAGGTGCTCCAGCGTCCGCGCCAGATTGCTCGACTCCTCGTCCCACAGCAGCTGCTGCTGCGGGCCACCGGCCTCGCTCACGGCGCTGTGGCTGAGGTCGAGCAGGCGCTCGGCACGGGTGGAGTAGAAGGCACCGCTGGCGGCATCGGCGCGAAACAGCGCCTGCAGCGCCTTGAAGCCGGCGAGCTCCAGGGCGTGGGCCAGACGGGTCAGGCTGGAGGCGTTGACTCCGTTGCGCTCGGCCAGCGCCGAGATACTCAAGCTGGCGGCCGACTCGGGGTCGCCCAGCAGTTGTTCCAACAGTTTGAGCGCGCCGGGGGTGAGCTTGGGGGCCTGGGCCTCGCCGCGGCGTGCGGCGATCGCCAGCGCCTGCAGGGCAGCGATGGAGCTGGGGGGCATCTCGAAAGCGGTGGTGGCGGCCATGACCGTCCTCCCTGTGATGAAGTGACGCTAACCGTTAATTTCCATTTTTGCAAATTTATTTGCAGAACATCCTCGACGCTGAGCGCTCCCCGCCGTGATGTAGACAAGCTAGGCTGTATCACAGCACGCCATCGTTGGATCGCAGTTACGCGCCCGGGCTCTACACACTCATGGTCCAGGTCGGTGATTCGCGCCACCCGACCTTGATCGAGTCTCGAGCCCGCGGGTGAACGCGACGGCTCACCCAGGAGAGATATCGCCATGAAAGTCTGGAAGATCGCTACCCTCGCGCTGGCCGCGGCCACGCTCATCGGCAACGCACAGGCGCAGAACGCACAAGGCGCCGACCCGGCCAACCCGCTGATCACCGACCGCTGGCAGTTTCGGCCGCTGATCGTGGTCACCCCCGATGCCCAGGCGCCCGCCTACCGCGACCTGCGCCGCCAGCTGGCGGCGAGTCAGGCACAGTTCGACGAGCGCGAGATGCTGCTCTACACGGTGGAGGGTAATCAGGGCACGCGCCACGGCGTGGCGATGACGCCCTATGAGACCCGGGCGCTGATCGAGGCGCTCGGGGTCGACCCGAACCGGGGCGTGACCACCATTCTGGTGGGCAAGGATGGCGGCAAGAAAGTGGAGCTGCGGGGCGAGGTCGATCTACAGCAGATCTACGACACCATCGATCGCATGCCGATGCGCCGCGCGAACGGCTGATGCCTGACAGCGGTGCGCCGGCCATGGCCGGCGCACTGTCGCTTGCTGAGGATCACTGCTCGCGACAAATCACTGCCCGCGAAGGATCACTGCCAGCGGGCGAGCTGGGCCAGATAGTCGCGTCGCGCCCGCTGCGGCGTGACCGCCGCAAAGTGTACGCTCTCCCCCGGCTGGCACTGGGCCAGACGCGCGCAGGCGAGCGGCGACAGCGCGCCCAGCCGGGGGTAGCCGCCCACTGTCTGGCGGTCGTTGAGCAGCACGATCGGCTGCCCGTCGGGCGGTACCTGGACCGCACCGAGAGGAATGCCCTCCGAGATCATGCCGCCCAGCCGGCAGCGCAGCACCGGCCCGGTGAGTCTCACCCCCATGCGATCGGCGCGACTGTCGACTTGCCAAGCCCGATTGAACGCCTCGAACAGGCTGGCGCCGTCGAAATGTGCGATCTGCGCACCGGTGACCAGCGCCAGCGGCACGTCGGCGGCGGCCGGGTCCGGCGGCGTGTCGAGCCGGCGCGACTGGCACTCGGCGTGGCGGGCGACAAGGCGATCCCCCTTGGACAGCGCCCGGCCCTGGCCGTCGAGACCGCCCAACTGTTCGCGCATCACGCTAGCGAGGCTGCCCATCACCGGTGCGGCGGCGATGCCGCCGGGCAGTGCCAGATATGCCCGCAAGCCGTGGACGGGCCGTTCGAACACCAGCCGCTGGCCGGGCTCGATGACGAAAACGGTGTAGGGCGCGATCGGGGTATCGTCGAGCCGCACGCCCAGGTCCGCCCCCGCCAGGGCCAGCGTCAGCCGCGACTCTGCCTCCAGCGTCAGCCCGCCGACCGCGATCTCCAGCCCCGCGGCGTCGGGTGCATTGCCGAGCAGCCAGTTGGCCCAGCCCAGCGACACCCAGTCGAGCGCGCCGCCCTGGGTCACGCCCAGATGACGCACCCCGAAACGCCCGTGGTCCTGCACCAGCGCCTGGGGGCCGGCTTCGGCCACCACCAGCGCACCGCCCGTCGCTTCCCGCGCCATATGCGCTCCTGTCTGCTGCCTGGCCGTCGGCTGTGCACTCGTCTGCCGATCGGCGGTGTTGTCCGACCCGGCCATCAGCGCTCCTCCATCGGCGTGACGTCGCCGCCCTGATCGATGAAGGTGGCGCGATCGATCGCTTCGAAACGCACCCGATCGCCGGGTTGGAACAGGCTGATCTCCTCGCGCTCACGGTCGAACAGCTTGACCGCGGTACGCCCCAGGATGTTCCAGCCCCCCGGCGAGCGCATCGGATAGATCGCGGTCTGGCGCTCGGCGATGCCGACGCTGCCCGCCGGCACGCGCTGGCGCGGCGTCTCGAGCCGCGGCGTGGCCAACGACTCCTCGACCAGGCCCATGAAGGCGTAGCCCGGCGCGAAGCCCAGGGCGAAGGCGCAGTAGTCCCGCGCGCAGTGGCGGCGCACCACCTCCTGCGGGGAGATGTCGAGCCGCGCGGCGATGGTCTCGAGTTCCGGGCCGACGCTCGGGTCGTACCACACCGGAATCACATGCTCGCGTGCCGTGCTCGCCGCCGCCGGGGCGAGACCGTCGAGGGCCGTCAGCGCCAGCTCGCGTGCCTCGGCATGGGTGAGCCGAGCGACGTCGTAGTGGATCAGCAGTGTGGTATAGGAGGGCACCAGATCGATCAGCGCCGTCCCGAAACGCTCGCGCAGGGCGCTGTCGGCGGCCAGGGTCCAGGGCATGTTGGCTTCGTCGATGCGCGAGAACAGACGCACCATCAGCGCATCCATGGCGACGGTCTCGAGCCGCGGCGTGGGTGCCTGGCTCATGCTGCCTCCAGCGCCTGAAACGCTTCACGGATCGCCTTGACCGCGGCCACCGACTCGGCGTTGTCGCCATGCACGCAGAGGGTATCCGCGGCCAAGGTCAGGGCGCTGCCATCGCTGGCGGTGAGCGCCTCGCCCTTGGCCAGGGTCACCGCCTGGGCGACGATCGTCTCACGCGCATGGTGGACCGCACCGGGCTGGCGCCGCGAGACCAGATGGCCATCGGCGTCATAGGCGCGGTCGGCGAAGGTCTCGAACCACAGCGTCACGCCCATCTCTTGCGCCAGCGCCCGTGCCGGGGCGGGGTCGGCGGTGGACATCACCAGCAGTGGCAGCTCGCGGTCGTAGCGCACGATGGCGCGCATCGCCGCGCGCAGCAGCTCGGGGTCGCGGGCCATGTCGTTGTAGAGCGCGCCGTGCGGCTTGACGTAGCTGACCCGCCCGCCCTCGGCCCGGCACAGCCCCTCCAAGGCGCCGATCTGATAGAGCATCAGGTTCTCAACCTCAGCCGCCGAGCAGGCCAGCGAGCGGCGGCCGAAACCGACCAGATCGGGATAGCCGGGATGCGCGCCGATGCGCACGTCATGGGCGATCGCCAGCGCCACCGTGCGGCGCATGACATCCGGGTCGGAGGCGTGGAAGCCGCAGGCGATATTGGCACAGTCGACGTAGGGCATCGCCTGTTCGTCGAGCCCCAGGGACCAGTTGCCGAAGCTCTCGCCCATGTCGCAATTGAGCAGGGGGACGCGCATCGAATCACCTCTTGGCTGTCGTCATGACTCGCTGTCGTGACTTGTTGTTATGGCTAGTCGTTATGGCTTGCTGTGATGACTTTGCGTTATCACGCTTGGTGGTGCTGCCTGATGGCACTGTAAGAAAGCGCTGACGTCAGGGTCCAATCGTTTTTCGCGATGCGCAGTATCGGCGCAACCTTTCATGCCCCGGGCCTAGCGGGTGGTTGACGCGGCGATACCCTTCGCGGTTGACGCCCACGCCCCGCCGCCCAAGAATCGATCACCTTTTGCATCTGTTCGAGGGCCCTGCATGTTCGATTTCAAGGAGCTGGAAGCCTTCGTCTGGGTGGTCAGACTGGGCTCCTTTCGCAAGGTCGCCACGCGCCTGCATCTGACCCAACCCTCCATCTCCGACCGCATCACGCGGCTGGAGGCCTCGGTGGGCGAGTCGCTGCTCGACCGCTCGGCGCGGCCGGTGCAGCCGACCCTGCGCGGGCGCGAGTTCTACGCCCATGCCGAGCGTCTGCTTGAGAGCCGCGAGGAGGCGCTGCGCCTGTTCCAGAACCAGGAAGACTTCTCCGGCACGCTGCGCCTGGGGGTGATCGAGACCATCGCTCACAGCTGGTTCAACACCTTCCTCAACCGCCTGGCGGAGCGCCACCCGCAGTTGACCATCGAGCTGACCGTGGACATCTCGCCGTTCCTGCAGCAGCGCCTGGCCGACAACGATCTCGACATGATCTTCGCCATGGACGGCGTGGCGCCCAATCTGGCGGTGGAGCAGCTGCCGCTGGCGACCTACGAGATGGGCCTGTTCGTGGCGCCGCAGCACCGCGCCGCGCTGGAGGGCGGTGGCAACGCGGCGCTGTCGCGCTTTCCTTTCGTCTCGTTCAGCAAGCTCGCCCGCCCCTACGGCGAGCTGGTGACCTATCTCGCCGAGCAGGGCCTCGAGGACCCCAAGATCCACTGCTCGACCACGCTGATGACCATCGTGCGCATGAGCGTCGACGGTGTCGGCATCGGCTCGCTGCCGGTCGCCACCGTGGCCGATGCCTGCGCGCGTGGCGAACTGCTGCGGCTGGCCCTGCCGAGCCCGCTGCCGGCGATGTACTACGACGCCATCTGGCGCACCAGCAACTACCCCAGCTTCTGCCGCCGGGTATCGCAGCTGGCCCAGGCCTGCGCCGCCGACTACTTCCGGGCGGACACCGAGCAACCCGAGGCGCCGCTGCCTGGAGTGAAAGTCTGGACCGATACTGCGGATAAGAATTAACGATTTGACGCCATCGGCAGCCTGCTTGAAGAATGATTCTGATGTCGTTCATTCAATAATAATCAGGACTGCACCATGCCCAATCGCGTCTTTTCCCTCTGCATGCTGGCCACCGCCGGCGCCCTGAGCCTGTCGACGCCGGCCTTCGCCGAGCAGTGGAACCTCGCCACGCCTTACGGCGATGCCAGCTTCCATACCCAGAACACCAAGGCGTTCGCCGAGGATGTCGCCGCGGCCACCGACGGCAAGCTGACCATCAATGTCCACAGTGGCGGCTCGCTGATCAGCCATGCCGAGATCAAGCCGTCGGTGCGCCGCGGCACGGTACAGGCAGGTGAGGTGTTCCTTTCGATTCTCTCCAACGAGTCACCGATCTACGAGGTCGATACCCTGCCCGGTCTCGCCACCAGCTATCAGGACGCCTTCGATCTGTGGCAGGCGTCCAAGCCGATCATCACCGAGCTGTTCGCCAAGGAGGGGCTGATGCCGCTCTACGCGGTGCCGTGGCCGGCTCAGGGGATCTATACCGACTTCACCCTGACCGACGCCTCGCAGTTCCAGGGCCTGCGCGTGCGCGCGCCCAACATCAACACCCAGCGCTTCGTCGAGAACCTGGGCGGCATCCCCACCCAGACCGAAGAGGCGGACATCCCCACCGCCTTCAGCACCGGCCGGGTCGACGCCATGATCACCTCTGTCTCCACCGGCAACTCGATGTCGGCGTGGGACTACGTCTCGAACTACAACGACGCCAAGCTGTGGCTGCCCAAGAACATCGTGTTCGTCAACAAGCGCGCCTTCGACCGTCTCGACGCGGACACCCGCCAGGCCGTGCTCGACGCCGCCGCCAAGGCCGAGCAGCGCGGCTGGATGATGAGCAAGGCCGATGCCGCCAAGAGCGCCAAGGCGCTGGAGTCCCACGGCATCACCATCAGCCAGCCCAGTGACAAGCTCCAGCAGGAGCTCAAGGCCGCCGGTCAGCAGCTGTTCGACGATTGGCAGGCCCGCGCCGGCGATCAGGCCAAGGAGCTGGTGGCACGCTACCGCGAGCGCCAGGCCCAGCAGTCCCAGTAAGCCTCCCACAGGGCCGCCCGCGCGGCGGTCCTTGCCGGGCCCCTCCGCCGTTGGGCCCTCGTTCCCTACCGCCAATCCGTGAGCTAGCGCGATGACGTTCCGACTCGATCCGCTCTACCGCCTCGGCGCCTGGGGCGCCGCCGCCTGCATGATCTCGATCTGTGCCCTGGTCACCATTCAGGTGCTGCTGCGCTGCCTGGATGCCCTGCTCAACGCCGTCGGTGCCAGCCGCCTGGGCCTGGAGATCAGCGGCGTCTCCGAGATCGCCGCCTATCTGCTGGTCGGCGCGACCTTTCTGAGCCTGGCCTACACCTTCACCCACCACGCGCACATTCGCGTCACCCTGCTGATCGGACGCCTGCCGCCAGCGCTGCGGGTGTGGTTCGAGGCGGCCTGCCTGGCTATCTCGCTGGCGCTGAGCGGCCTGCTGGTGTGGCAACTGATCGGCCTGGTCCAGGAGAGCCTCGACTATGGCGATGTCTCCTCGGGGCTGATGGCGATCCCGCTGTGGATTCCGCAGAGCGTGCTGGTGAGCGGCATCGTGCTGCTGTGCCTGGCGCTGGCCGAAGCGCTGCTGGCGACCCTGGGTCAGGCCATCACCGCCCCGAGGGCCTATGTGGCGCCGGGCGACGACGCCCACGGCGGGGAGTGACACACGATGCCATTGCTGACTCCCGACACCGCTTCGTTCGCTGACTCCGAGGGCCTCGCATGCTGACGCTCAGCCTCGCTACGCTGTTCACCCTGGCGCTGCTGCTCGGCGGCGGCGTCTGGATCGCCTTCGCCCTGCTCGGTACCGGCTGGCTGGCACTGACCGGCTTCTCCAGCTTCGAGGTCGGGCCGATTCTCGCTTCGGATTTCTGGGGCGCCAGCTACGGCTGGGACCTGACCGCGCTGCCGATGTTCGTATGGATGGGCGAGATCCTGTTCCGCTCGGGGCTCGCCGACAATATGTTCCGCGCGCTGTCGCCCTGGCTCAACCGGCTACCGGGCCGGCTCTTGCACGCCAATATCATCGGCAGCGGCCTGTTCGCCGCGGTGTGCGGCTCCTCCGCCGCGACCTGCGCCACCGTCGGCAAGATGACCCTGCCGGAGCTCGAGCGCCGCGGCTACAGCGACACGCTGGCGGTGGGCACGCTCGCCAGCGCCTCGACGCTGGGCCTGCTGATCCCGCCCTCGATCATGATGATCGTCTACGGCGTGGTCACCGAGCAGTCGATCTCGCGGCTGTTCATGGCCGGTATCGGCCCGGGGTTACTGCTGCTGGCACTGTTCATGCTCTACCTGGTGGTGTGGTCGCTCAGTGCCGGCCGCCGCGGCGGTGCCGGTCACGCCGAGCCATCGATGCCGCTGGGCGAGAAGCTGCGCAACAGCTGGCGCCTGCTGCCATTGCTGGCGCTGATCGGCGGTATTCTCGGCAGCATCTACGGCGGCGTCGCCTCGCCCACCGAGGCCGCGGCGGTGGGCGTGGTGCTGTCGATGCTGATCGCGCGGCTCAACGGCCACTTCGACCGGCGAATTTTCCTCGACTCGATGTTCGCCGGGCTGCGCACCTCGTGCATGATCGCCTTCATTATCGCCGGGGCCTCGTTCCTCTCTTCGGCGATGAGCTTCACCCAGCTGCCGACCCAGCTGGCCACCGCTATCGCCGACATGGGGCTCTCGCCCAACCTGCTGCTGGTGGTGCTGACGCTGTTCCTGCTGGTGCTGGGCTGCTTTCTCGACGGTATCTCGCTGATCCTGCTGGTGACCGCGATCATCATGCCGCTGATCAATGCCGCCGGCATCGACCCGATCTGGTTCGGCATCTATCTGGTGATCGTGGTGGAGATCTCGCAGATCACGCCGCCGGTGGGCTTCAATCTGTTCGTGATCCAGGGGCTGACCGGCAAGAACATCTTCACTATCGCCAAGGCGACGCTGCCGTTCTTCCTGCTGATGCTGCTGGCGATTCTGCTGCTGCGGCTGTTCCCGGAGATCGTGCTCTATCTGCCCCAGGCAATGAATCGCTGAGCGCCTCCACGGGCTCAGAAAGCGGCTCACCCGCAAAAAGCAAAACACCCCCTGCGGCCTGGCCGCAGGGGGCGTTATCGTCTTGCGTCCGGCGACAGGCTGTCGCCGCCCCGCCGGGCGAGCTACTCGATGAAATCCTCGACCGAATGGCGATACCCCAGCATCAGGGCATCGGCGACGTGGCGGAAGGGACTGACATCGACATCCGACTGGCCGCGACCGATCAGCCCGGCAAAACGCTCGTAGAGCCCGGCGTATTCGGCATCCGGGCCCTCTTCGAGCAGCTCGCCGTCGACCCGCATGCGACTGCCGCCGGCCTCGAGGGTGAGGCGGCCGTCATCGGTCTCGACGTGGATTTCCCAGATCGGCGGCGTGCCGACCTGGCGGAAATCGAACTCGGCGTGAATCGGCACCTTGAGCCCGTCGACGAAATCGAGCGAGGCGGCGATGGGGGTCTGGCAGTTGCCCGGCACCTGCAGTTGGGCATCGATCAGATGGAACGGCCGCGGCAGAATGGCGGTGGCGATCGACAGCGCATTGATGCCGGGGTCGAACACGCCCATGCCGCCCGGTTGCCAGATCCACGCCTGCCCGGGATGCCACTCGCGCACGTCCTCCTTCCACTCGATATCGACCCGCTGGATCTTGCGCGTCGACAGCCAGCGCCGCGCCGGGGCGACACAGTGAGCGTGGCGCGAGTGCCAGCTGGCGAACAGGGTGACGCCGCTGCGTGCGGCGTCTTCGCGCAGCGTCTCGATCTCGGCCAGGGTCGCTCCCGGCGGCTTCTCGAGCATCACATGCTTGCCGTGGGACATCGCCAGCCGCGCCTGGGCGGTGCGCACGCCGGCCGGGGTACAGAGAGCGACGGCGTCGACCGTCGGCCCCTCCTTGAGCAGCGCCTCCAGCGTCTCGAAATGCGCGACCCCGGGCACGGCGGCGTTGCGGCTGGCGACCGCACTCAGCCGATAGGCGGGGTTGGCGTCGATGGCGGGGTGATGCTGATCGCGGGCGATCTTGCCGTACCCGACGATGGCGAGACGAATGGTATCCATGGGGTAAAACTCTCCCGCTGACGTGATGCGTGGACGATACCCAGCGCGCGCCCGACGCCGGCGCGCGATTCTTCCGGACCCGACCTGGCCCGGACGCTATCTGACATGCCAGTGGCCACGCGTCACCTTCGCGACGGGCCGGCGTTGCCGATCATGACATCCTCGGCCACACGCTCCAATCACCTCTTGGTTGAGATCTTCCGGTTGAGGCCTTTCGCTTGAGACCTTTCGCTTGAGACCTTGGCGGGACAAAAGAAAGATGAACCACCACGCTGCCGGCAGCTCACTCGATCCGCTTAAGGAAGGCAGTGCCCCCTAGCTGGCGCATCTGACGCTGGATCCAGGCCGCACGCTGGAGCACGTAGGGCGAGGGCCGCGAGGCGCTCCAGTCGCGCGGGTTGGGCAGGATCGCCGCCAGCCGACTGGCCTGGGAGACGCTCAGATTGGCCGCGGAGGTGCCGAAGTAGTGCTCGGCGGCGGCTTGCAGGCCGAACACTCCGGTGTCCCATTCGGCGATATTGAGATAGACCTCGAGAATGCGCTGCTTGGGCCACAGCGCCTCGAGCAACAGCGTGAACCACGCCTCCAGCCCCTTGCGCACCCAGCTGCGTCCGGTCCACAGGAACAGGTTGCGTGCGGTCTGCTGGCTGATGGTGCTGGCGCCGCGCAGATCGCCGCCATCCGACCACGAGGTGAGCGCGCGGCGAATCTGGTCGGTATCGAAGCCCCAGTGATCGGGGAAGCGCTGATCCTCGCCCGCCATCACTGCCAGCTTGGCGTTGTCGGAGAGTCGCGACCAGGGTGTCCACTGCTGCCGGATCTCGAGATTGTCACCATGGAGCCAGGCCCCCACCTTGCGCTCGACCATCACCATCGAGCCGAATACCGGCACGAAGCGGAACACCAGGACGAAGAACACCGACAGGCCGACGAAAGCGGCAATGGCGATCAAGAAGTAGCGCAACAGTTTGCGGGGCCAGCCTGTCTGCATGCGTGTAGCTCACGTCGGTCAAAGGCGCACAGTATAGCAACGTGTGGCTAGCGCCGGGGGTGGCGGCGCCTTATCGTGGGACCGCCCCCGCCAAGAGGAGTAGCCGCATGTCGATCGACGCCTTCATCCGCCGCCTCGAGCGCCTGGATGCCGAGCCCGACGCCCCGCTCGCCGAACGCCGCGCGGCCTACGAGCGTCTGCACCGCGAGCGGCGGCCGCCCGACCCGGCGGGCCTGCGGTTCGAGGATACGCGAATTGCGGGGGTGCCCGTGCGCCGCTTCACGCCACGCGGCGCGCAGAGCGGCTGCGTGGTCTATCTGCATGGCGGCGGCTGGAACCTGGGGTCGGCGACGAGCCATCACGGCATCACTGCCGATCTGGCCGCGCGTCTCGGCCGCGAGGTGGTGAGCGTGGTTTATCGCCGCGTGCCCGAGGCGAGTTATACCGCGGCGTTGGCCGACTGTGTGGCGGTGGTCAACGCCTGCGCGCCGCTGGCAGTGGTCGGCGACAGCGCCGGCGGGCGCCTGGCGATCGATGTTGCCCATGACGGCTGGCAAGGGGTGCTGGGGCTGATCTATCCGGTGGTGGGCGCGCCCACCGCAGAGACGCTGGGCGACGACGCCCCGCTGCTGTCGCGCGCGGAGATCCTGGCGCTATGGCAAAGCGTATCCGCCGAGGTGCCGGCGATCCCCGCAGAGCGAGCGCCGACGCCCGCCATCGAGGTGCTGGCGGTGGCACGCGATCCGCTCACCCGCCCGCTGGAAGCGGCGGTTGCAGCGTGGCGCCATGCCGGCGCCGAGGTGGGCTATCGCTGCGCACCCGGCATGGTCCACTCGGCGCTGCACGGCCACGCCGAGCTGCCGGCGATGCGCGAAGCCTGGCAGGCGTTCTGCGGTGCCCTGGCTGCGCACCTCATCTGAACGCGCGTGCCGATCCGTGTAAGAACGCCACTCAGAGGGTGTTTACAAAGTCGGCGAGCGAAGACGAGACAAGGCAAAATCGGTCGAAAAAGCGGAGTTTACACGGGGTAAATGAGCATTTTTAGGCCGATTTTAACGCCGTATTGTCGAGCGCAGGCATTTTGTAAACACCCTCTCAGTTCGCGAACTCAGCCCTGACCTCCTCGATCGCCGGCTTGCCATTCTTGGCGGTGACGCCCTCGAGCCACTGGGCCACGGTCGCCTCATGGCTCTGGATCCATTCGCTGGCAACCTCGTCCGCGGGGCGCTCTTCGTGGCTGTACTGGTAGACCCAGTCGTTCTGGTCGGCGATGTCGACCCGGTACTGGGAGAAGAAGCGATAGAGATTGGCGTCCTGCTGCTCGAGGTCCCCCGGGACCAGGGTCCACACCGTGCTGACGATATCGGCGACCCCGCTGTCGTCGGCATCCTTCAGGTAGTAGAGGTCGTAGTTGACGTTCATCCAGTGCGGCTCCCAGCCGACGAACGTCACCCACTCGTGGTCGGCGATCTTCTGCCCGGCATAGGCCAGCATCGCCGCGGTGGAGCTCTCCTGCAGCTGCCAGTCGCCGAGCCCGGCCTTGTCCTCGGCGATCGCCTTCAAGATGGCGTCGTTGATGCCGGTGCCCGCTTCGATGCCCTGGATCTTGCCACCGAAGCGATCGCGGTAGCGGTCGAGATCGGCCACGCTGTCGACCCCCGCCTCGTGCACGTAGGACGGCACCACCAGCCCCGAGGTGGCGTTGCTGATATTGGCCGCGGCGTGGGCCAGACGTCCCGACTCGAGCAGCGGCTCGGTCATCTCCTGCTGCACCGGGTACCAGTTGCCCAGGTAGGCATCCAGCTGACCGTTGGCTAGTCCGTTGAGGATGACCCCCACCGCCAGCTCCTTCTGCTCGGTGCGGTAGCCCATGGCGTCGAGCAGTTGAGCGGCGATCTCGGTCTTGACCGTGACCCCGGGCCAGGGCGAAACGCCGAAACGCACCTGGTCGAGATCGGCGTGCGCCGGGCCGGCGGCGAGCAGGCCGAGCGTGGTGAGCGTCAGGCAGTAGTGCGGCAGCGTGAGTCTTCGCATGCGGGCGTTCCTCGGTGTTGTTGTCGGATACCCGCTTACTGTGACGCAATCGGGCGTTACGACTTGACGCCAAGCGACAGGGAGTGGGCGCTAACGGACACAGAACACGGGACGCGCGGTCGAGCGCGCTGGCGACGATGGGCCAGCCGAGTCCGCTCTCACCACGCTTTATCGCCCCATATAGACCCCGTTCGAATAAAAAACAAAACCGAAAGCCGATATGGTTATGAAGATAATCTATTTATGCGCCTGGAAGACTCGCTCTATCCTCGCGGAAATAGACCGCCATCGAGCCCGCCATGAATTTCCAGCAGCTACGCATCGTGCGCGAGACCGTGCGCCAGCGCTTCAACCTGACCGACGCCTCTAACGCCCTATTCACTTCGCAGTCCGGGGCGAGCAAGCATATTCGCGATCTCGAGGAGGAGCTCGGCGTCGAACTGTTCGAGCGACGTGGCAAGCGCATTCTCGGCCTGACCACCGCCGGGGGCACTCTGCTGGAGACGATCGAACGCATCCTGCTCGACGCCGAGAACCTGAAGCGCTCGGCGCAGCAGCTGGCCAATCAGGATCAGGGCCGGCTCGCCATCGCCACCACGCACACCCAGGCGCGCTACTCGCTGCCGCCGATCGTGGCCCAGTTCAAAGAGCGCTTCCCCAAGGTGAACCTGGAACTCCACCAGTGCAGCCCGTCGGAGATCGTCTCGCTGCTCAAGAGCGGGCGCGTGGATATCGGCATCGCCACCGAGGCCGTCAACGACGAAGGGTCGTCGTTCGTGCGTTTTCCCTTCCACCACTGGCATCACGGCATCGTCGTCCCCACCGGCCACCCGCTGGCACAGAGGCAGGACCTGCGACTCGAGGATATCGCCGACTATCCCATCGTCACCTATCACGAGGGTTTCACCGGACGCACGCGTATCGATCAGGCGTTCCAGGCGGCGGGGTTGGTGCCTAACGTGGTGCTCACGGCGCTGGATGCGGACGTGATCAAGACCTACGTCGAGCTCGGCCTGGGCATCGGCGTGATCGCCTCGCTGGCCTACGCCGCCGAGCGCGATCGCGGTCTGACCCTGCTCTCTGGCCGGGCGCTGTTTCCCCGCAACACCACTTACCTCGCGCTGCGCCGTGGCCACTTCCTGCACGCCTTCGCCTACGCATTTCTACAACTGTGCAGCGATGATCTCGACGAGGATACGGTACAGCGTGCGCTCGGCGGCCGTCGCGACTGAGTGCCGGCGACCCGCGGACAGCCAGCCCCATAAGCACGGCAGGATTTCTTATTTCTCCGCGCCACCGAACCCCTGCTAGCGTCGAAGCGCTTTCGGTAACCCCCATGCGCCCCAGACCAGAGAGGATCGCCATGCATCTCGTCACCCTCGCCGGTAGCCCCGGCAGTCACTCACGCTCGACACGCATGCTGACCCACGTTACCCAGCGGGCGCGCGCCGTGGGGGCGCACTGCCGCGCTTTCGGTCTGGCGGATTTCGATCCTGCCGTGCTGGTCGAGGGGCGCTGGGACAATCCTGCCGTCGCCGCACTACGCGCAGCAGTGGCAGACGCCGACGCCCTGGTCGTGGCCACGCCGGTCTATCAGGCCTGCTTCAGCGGCGGCCTCAAGCTGCTGCTCGACCTGCTGCCGCAGAACGCCCTGGCGCATACCACGTCGCTGACGCTGGCCAGCGGCGGCAGCGACCGTCACCTGCTGATTCTCGATTATGCCCTCAAACCGGTCCTGGCAAGTCTCGGTGCCCGCCGTCAGCTCGCCGGCGTCTACGCCAACGCGGCCCAGCTCAGCCGCGAAGACGACGGCGAATACCATCTCGGCGTCGATCTGCAAACACGTCTGAACGAAGCCTTCGACGAGCTCCGCGAGAGTGTGATGGCGCAGCACCGTCCACGCCACCCGGCACGCCCGGCAGTGATGGCCTAGACGCTGGTCGATAGTGGCCGCACTCGGCCATCCGGTGTCGATCATCGATCCGATGGACGACGTTCAACGCGCCGGCATAGCGCCCATTGGAGGCGACGTTTCTCAGTCGATACCGCTGCCTGTTCGCGCTCATGTGTCGAGTCACCGCCGGTGATCGATATCTTGAGAGCACTCTCCGAAGATGTCTTTTCGTGCGCTCTTCACGCACGCCATTTTCACACTCTATGCCCATAGAATTTTCTATACCCTCTTCCTTAGGCTTTCGTTAACAGCCTCTTTACCCCTTTGACTTCACTCTCTTTCTACGCCCCGATCCTCCTTCCATCTTCACCATCCAAGCCCTCTTTAAATCTTTAAAAAACTTCTTTATATCCGGCTAGCGATAGGAACCTAGAAGCCATAAAACGGCATATCAATAAACAGAAAATTCAGCTTAACGTGCTTTCCCTTTCAGCCCATAACCAATGCATTATTTCTCATTTCTCACGCCTACCCTGTCGCTGCTAGCGTTATTTACAGACAGCTATTTCATCGACCATGGCGAGGGAGAAGAGATCGATGACACCTGCTCGAAGACGCACTCTGGGCCGCTGGCTTCCCTGGCTGGTGCCACTGCTCATCGTCCTGTTCTGGCAGTGGCTGGTAAGCGACGGCTGGATTTCCAGCCGACTGCTGCCCACCCCACTGTCAGTGCTCGGGGCAGGTTGGCGACTTAGCGCCAGCGGCGAACTGCCGCATCATTTGCTGATCAGCTTCCAACGCGCCGCGCTGGGTTTTCTGATCGGCGCCAGCATTGGCCTGCTGCTCGGTACACTCAGCGGACTCTCCTGGTGGGGCGAGAAGCTGCTCGACAGCAGCGTACAGATGGTCCGAAACGTGCCCCATCTGGCACTGATTCCAATGGTGATTCTGTGGTTCGGCATCGACGAGACCGCGAAGATCTTTCTCGTCGTACTGGGCACCGCTTTTCCCATCTATCTGAATACCTTTCACGGCATTCGCGGGGTCGATGCCGATCTCATGGAGATGGCCAGAAGTTACGGGCTCTCGGGCCGGGCACTTTTCACCCATGTCGTTCTGCCCGGCGCGATGCCGTCCATTCTGGTAGGTGTGCGCTACTCGCTGGGACTGATGTGGCTGACCTTGATCGTCGCCGAGACCATCTCTGCCAGTTCGGGGATCGGTTATCTGGCGATGAACGCACGTGAATTTCTGCAGACCGATGTCGTGGCTCTCACCATCGTGCTCTATGCCATTCTCGGCAAGCTCGCCGATGAATCCGCCCGCTTTCTCGAGCGCCGCTGGCTGCGCTGGCATCCCGCCTACCGCGGAGGTCAGATCCAATGAGTCCATCCATACTCTTTCATCCTCGCGACAGTTTCCCCGAGTCCCATGCCGAGCCCCACGACAGCGCGAACTACCGTGAGATCTCGGCAGCGGGCCGCCCCCGGGCGGGTAGCCATCTGAAGCTCGAGGGCATCGGTAAACGCTTCGGCGAGCTGGCCGTGCTCGACCGTTTCGACCTGGAGATCCCCAGCGGTCAGTTCGTCGCCATCGTCGGCCGCAGCGGCTGCGGCAAGAGCACCCTGCTGAAGCTGATCGCGGGGCTGGAAACGCTCGGCAGCGGCCAGCTGAGCACCGATGACCAGCCACTTTCGGCCCACCGTGATGACACGCGGCTGATGTTCCAGGAGGCACGTCTGCTGCCGTGGAAGCGCGTGCTCGACAACATCGGACTCGGCCTCGCGGGGGACTGGCGCCCACGTGCGCTGGAGGCGCTACGCGAGGTAGGGCTCGAGGACAAGGCGGCCATGTGGCCGGCGCAGCTTTCGGGGGGACAGCGTCAGCGCGTCGCCCTAGCTCGGGCACTGATTCATCAGCCGCGTCTGCTGCTGCTCGACGAGCCGCTCGGGGCACTGGACGCGCTGACCCGGCTGGAGATGCACGCGCTGATCGAGAAGCTGTGGCAGCGTCACGCTTTCACCCTGCTGCTGGTCACCCACGATGTCGCCGAGGCCGTGCAGCTCGCCGACCGAATCATCGTGCTGGAAGACGGCCACATCGGCCTGGATCTGACAATACCGCTGCCACGCCCGCGGGAGCCGGCCTCGCCCGGGGTCTCGGCTCTGGAGACACGAATTCTGCATCGCGTACTCGGACGCAGCGAGCCCGACGGCGATGCGGCGTCACCTCACGCTTCTCGGCCCCCAACCCTCTAGGCTCATGGAGAGACCTGCATGACGACACTGCCCCCCAACGATACGACACGCCTCAAGGTGCTGTGGTTTCTGCCCACCCACGGCGACGGCCACTATCTCGGCACCTCGGCGGGTGGACGCAACGTGGATATCCACTACCTGCGCCAGATCGCCCAGTCCGCCGACCAGCTCGGCTACTACGGGGTGCTGCTGCCAACGGGAAGAAGCTGCGAAGACGCCTGGGTGGTGGCCTCGGCACTGGCCCCCCTGACGCAGCGGCTGCGCTTTCTGGTCGCTGTCCGCCCTGGGCTGCAGTCGCCTGCGGTTGCCGCGCGGATGACCGCGACGCTGGACCGGATTTCCGGCGGCCGCCTGCTGATCAATGTGGTGACCGGCGGCGATCCGGTCGAGAACCGCGGCGATGGCATCTTCCTCGATCACAGCGAGCGCTACGCCGTGACCCGCGAGTTTCTCGACGTCTACCAGCGCCTGCTGGCCGGCGAGACCGTCAACCACGCTGGCGAGCATCTGCATATCGAAGAAGGCAAGCTGATCTTCCGGCCGGTGACGCCCAACGGTCCCCCCCTCTACTTCGGCGGCTCCTCCCAGCCGGCGATCGACGTCGCCGCCAGCACGATCGACAAGTATCTGACCTGGGGCGAGCCTCCGGCGCAGGTCGCCGAGAAGATCGCCAGCGTGCGCCAGGCGGCAGCCAAGGCCGGCCGCGAAGTGACTTTCGGTATTCGTCTGCACGTCATCGTCAGGGAGACCGACGAGGAGGCGTGGCACGCCGCCGACAAGCTGATCTGCCATCTCGACGACGACACCATCGCCGCCGCCCAGAAAGTGTTCTCGCGCATGGATTCGGTGGGCCAGGCGCGCATGTCGCAATTGCACGGCGGCGATCGCAGCCAGCTCGAGATCAGCCCCAACCTGTGGGCCGGCGTCGGATTGGTACGCGGTGGCGCCGGCACCGCACTGGTCGGGAGCCCGGAGACGGTGGCGGCACGCATGCGCGAATACCAGACACTGGGAATCGACACCTTCATTCTTTCCGGCTACCCGCATCTGGAGGAGGCCTGGCGATTCGGTGAATCCGTCCTCCCGCTGCTGCCGCTGGAAGACGCCACCGACAGGTCCGCGGCGGGAGCCGACATGGGCCCTTTCGGCGAGACCATCGCCAACAGCGAACGACCGTCCGCTGCGGTAACCAGCCGGTCCTGAGCGACCCAGCTCGCCACCTCGACACGACCGCCCCCTTCCAGACGACAGGACTCACCATGCCCCGAACCGACATCTCCGATCGCCGACCCCACGAGACGATCATGCCCCTCGCGACCTCCGCCCTACCGACCTCCACCCTTGGGATGTCTGCCATGGCCCGCGGCTATCGTCGAGTCTTGGCCTGCCTGAGCGTGCTGCTGCTCGCCGCTCTGACTGCAGCTTTCGCCAGTCTGGCAGCGGCCGACGAGCCACCGGCGAGCGTGCAGATCGGCTTTCAGAAAAGCAGCATCTTCACCCTGCTGAAAGCGCGCGGTACGCTCGACGAGGCGCTGAAGGCGCGCGGTATAGACGCCCGCTGGATCGAATTCCCCGCCGGCCCGCAGATGCTCGAGGCGCTGAACCTAGGTAGCATCGACTTCGCCACGGTGGGGGATGCGCCGCCGATCTTCGCCCAGGCCGCCGGCGCCGATCTGGTCTATGTGTCGCGGACACCGGCCAACCCGAAGACCGAAGCCATTCTGGTCCCGAAGGATTCACCGCTTCACAGCGTTGCCGATCTCGAGGGCAGAGCGGTTGCGCTCAACAAGGGTTCCGACGTCAACTATCTGCTGGTGAAGGCGCTCGCCGCCGCCGGTCTCGACTATTCACGGATCACCCCGCGCTATCTGAAACCGGCCGACGCCCGCGCCGCCTTCCAGCAGGGGGCGGTCGATGCCTGGGCGATCTGGGACCCCTATTATGCCGAAGCACAAGTGAATGCCGGCGCGAGGCTACTGACCGACGCCACAGAGCTGGTGCCACACTACAGCTTCTATCTCTCGAGCCGTGACTTCGCCGAGGCTCACCCGGAGATCGTCGATCTGTTCAACCAGCAGATCGCGGCGGTCAGCCGCTGGGCCGAGGCGCATCCCGACGATGCCGCTCGGATCCTGTCCCGCGCCACGGATCTACCGGTATCGATCTGGCAGCGCGCCATCGCGCGCACCCACTACGGTCTGGCACCGGTCGACGACGACGTCCTCGCCGAGCAGCAAACCCTGGCCGACACTTTCCACGACATCGGCCTGATCCCCAGGGAGGTAGATGTCAGCACGGCCAAATGGGCGCGCTCCGCAGAGAGCGTCGCCGCGACCCGGTAACCGCAGTTAACCCGCCCGGTTGGCAAGCGCCAGAGCGCCTGCGAAACGACAAGAGATCGCCGTAAGACCACCAGACAGAGAAGCGGCCCCAGTAGGGGCCGCTCGTCAGGGTCGTGGAGGCACGCTCGCGAGATTCAGCGCTTGGCGTGGAGCCGCTCGGCGTGGTAGCGCAGGTGGTCATCGATGAAGCTGGCGATGAAGAAGTAGCTATGATCGTATCCCGGATGACGACGCAGCGTCAGCGGGTGGTCGTGCTCTTCACATACGGCTTCCAGGCGCTCCGGCTTGAGCTGCTCGTCGAGGAAGTTGTCGGCCTCACCCTGATCGATGAACAGCGGCTGGCGCGACGACCCCTTGGCCACCAGTTCGCAGGCATCGTACTGGGTGCGCAGACCGACATCTTCGCCGAGGTAGTGCTCGAACGCCTTCTGGCCCCAGGGCACCTGCGTCGGGTTGACGATCGGTGCGAACGCCGACACCGCGGCGTAACGCCCCGGCTGGCGGAGTGCCAGGACCAGCGCGCCGTGACCGCCCATGGAGTGGCCGCTGATCGACTCGCGGCCATTGACCGGGAAATGCAGCCGCACCACCGAGGGCAACTCCTCGGTGACGTAGTCGTACATGCGGTAGTGGCGCGACCACGGCTCGCGCTTGGCGTTGAGATAGAACCCGGCGCCGGAGCCGAAGTCGTAGCTGTCGTGCTCGCCGGGCAGGTCGAGCCCACGCGGGCTGGTGTCCGGGCAGACGATGGCGATGCCCAGCTCGGCGGCGGTCTTCTGCGCCCCCGCCTTCTGCATGAAGTTCTCGTCATTGCAGGTGAGCCCGGAGAGCCACCACATCAGCGGCACCCGGCCCTCCTCGGCCTGCGGCGGGAGATAGATCGCGAAGATCATGTCGCAATCCAGCGCCCGCGAGTAGTGCTTGTAGCGCTTGACCCAGCCACCGAAGCTCTTGGTGGCGGAGACCAGCTCCAACTGCTCGCTCATCGACATGGTTTTCTCCTGGCAGCACCGGCGGTATCACCGCCGGTGGATTGAGCGCGTCTCAAATGTGTTTCACGCGAGTTCGGCTTCGGGCGCGTATCACAAGCCTTTCGCGCGGTTCCGGGCGCGTATCAATCGGGCAGTTCCGGGCCCGTGTCAATCGGGCAGTTCCGGGCCCGTATCAATAGTGCAGCACGGTGCGGATACTCTTGCCCGCATGCAGCAGCTCGAACGCCTCGTTGATCTGGTCGAAGGCCATGTCATGGGTGACGAACTCGTCGATCTTGATCTCGCCATCCATATAGCGCTGAACATAGCCCGGCAGCTCGCTGCGTCCCTTGACGCCACCGAAGGCGGAGCCCTTCCAGACCCGGCCGGTCACCAGTTGGAACGGCCGCGTCGAGATCTCCTCGCCGGCACCGGCGACACCGATGATGATCGACTCGCCCCAGCCCTTGTGGCAGCACTCCAGCGCCGAGCGCATCACGTTGACGTTGCCGATGCACTCGAAGGAGTAGTCGACACCGCCGTCGGTCAGATCGACGATCACCTGCTGGATCGGATCGCTGTAATCCTTCGGATTGACGAACTCGGTGGCACCGAACTGGCGTGCCAGCTCGAACTTGTCCGGGTTGACGTCGATGGCGATGATGCGCGACGCCTTGGCCATCTGCGCGCCCTGGATTACCGCCAGGCCGATCGCGCCCAGGCCGAATACCGCGACCGTAGCGCCGGGCTCGACCTTGGCGGTGTTGAGCACCGCGCCGATGCCGGTGGTGACACCACAACCGAGCAGACAGATCTTGTCCAGCGGCGCTTCCTTGGAGACCTTGGCCAGCGAGACCTCGGGCAGCACGGTGTACTCGGAAAAGGTCGAGCAGCCCATGTAGTGGTGGATCGGCTTGCCGTCGAGGGAGAAGCGCGAGGTGCCATCGGGCATCAGGCCCTTGCCCTGAGTGGCACGTACCGAGCTGCACAGGTTGGTCTTGCCCGAGAGGCAGAACTTGCACTTGCCGCACTCGGCGGTATAGAGCGGGATGACGTGGTCGCCCGGTACCAGCCCGGTCACGCCCTCACCCACCGCTTCGACGATACCGGCGCCCTCGTGGCCCAGCACCGAGGGAAACAGCCCTTCCGGATCCTTGCCCGAGAGCGTGTAGGCGTCGGTGTGACAGACGCTGGTGGCGACCATGCGCACCAGCACTTCGCCCTGCTTGGGGTCCTGGACGTCGATCTCTTCGAGGGAGAGGGGCTTGCCCGCTTCCCAGGCTACGGCAGCACGCGATTTCATCTTCTGGTCTCCTTTTGAGGATGTCGGTTCGCTCACCCCACCGGTGCGGGGCATGGCGATGATCTTGATCTGAAACCAGTCTAGGCGCTCATCAGTTAGCAATAAACCCGATCAAAGGCACATAATCATTGCTGCACAGCAATAATCGGGGAGACACCATGTCACGCTGGGAGGGGATCGAGGCGTTCGTCGCGGTGGTCAGACTGGGCACCTTCACCCGCGCTGCCGAATCGCTGAAGGTCTCAAGCTCGCATGTCAGCCGGCTGGTCAGTCAGTTGGAGCAGAGTCTCGGCGCGCCACTGCTCTACCGCACCACGCGGCAGATCCGTCTGACCGACGGCGGCGCGGTCTACTACGAGCACTGCCGTTCGCTGCTCGACGGCTTCCGCGAGGCCGAGGATGCGCTCAACGCGCTGCAGCCGCTGCCCCAGGGGCGCCTGGCGATCAGCTGCGCCACCACCTTCGGCGAGCGCTACATCGCGCCACTGGTCAACGAGTTCCACTGCCGTCATCCCCAGCTCGACGTCCAGCTCCACTTCACCAATCGCGCCGTGGCGCTGATCGACGAGGGCTTCGACATCGCCATTCGCATGGGGGTGCTCAAGGACTCCAGCCTGCTGGCCCGACGCCTGTGCGAACGTCGCGAATACGTGGTCGGCTCACCGGCCTACTTCCAGCACGTGTCGCCCCCGCACAGCCTGTCGGAACTTTCCCATCACAACTGCCTGAGCGGCTCGCGCGACAGCTGGCTGTTCCAGGTCGACGGCCAACAACGCGAGATTCGTGTCTCCGGTAACTGGCGCGGCAACTCGGGGCCGGCGCTGCTGGACGCGGCACGCCGCGGTATCGGCCTGGCCCAGCTGCCGGACTACTACGTCGAGCAGGCCATGGGCCGCGGCGAGCTTGTCTCGGTGCTGGACCGCTACCAGTTCACCGACACCGCGGTGTGGGCGGTCTATCCGCGCCATCGTCAGCTGTCGTCGAAGATCCGCCTGCTGGTCGATTTCCTGGTCGCGCGGCTACCCTCCACCATCGCCGGCTGGTCGGCAGGCGGGGTCCTCCGCGACATCGAGGAACCTGGGACAGAGACCTGACGGCAGCGATGGTGACCACCGCCTCAGTCGAGGGGCCCCTAGCGCCTCAATGGTTGAAGAAGTGGTCGATGCCGTCGTTGAGATAGGCGTCGCCGAACTCAGCCTCGCGGGCCAGCGCGGCCGGGTCGGGCAGCTCGATGCGCTGGCGCGAGCGCAGGACCAGCCCCTCCTCGCGGAAGGTGGTCAGGGTCCGACTGACATGCACCGACGATAGCCCCAGCGCGTCGCCGAGATGCTGCTGCGACAGCGGCAGACGGATGCTGTTGCCGTCGCGCGCGTTGGTGCGCTCCAGGCGCACGTACATCTCGTAGATCAGGTGGGCCAGGCGCTGACGCGCGCTGCGCCGGGCCAAGTTGACCAGCCGCTCGGTGAGCAGTGCCTGCTGGTGCGACGAGATGGCGAAGAAGATCGCCGAGAGGGTCAGCGATTCGCGAAAGACGTTGATCAGGCGACGATGCGGGAAGTGGCAGATGACGCCATCCTCGAGCATGGCGACGCCAGTGAGACGATCCTTGAAGGCGAACTCGCGCAGGCCGATGATGTCGCCGGGTAGGTAGATCTCGAGAATCTGACGCGAGCCGTCCTCCATATGCCGGAAGGAGTAGGCCCAGCCGCGGCTGAGAGTGCAGAACTCGCGCGCGCTGTCGCCCTCCTGCCACAGGATCTGATCGGCCTTGACCTCGCTCGGGCTCTTCTCCAGATCCGCCAGCAGCGCCTCGTCGTTCTCGGAAATCTCACCGTAGTGTTTGAAGTGACGAATGATGCAGCTGTCTTTGCTCATTTCCCTTGGCCTTGTGGTCTAACCCGCAACGTGGCGCGCGCCCCGCTTCCGTGATGACAGAGCACCATCATCACGGATCGCGCGACGCACACCAGACTGCCCCGAGAAGCCCCACGCACGGCCTGTGGCCGCGCCGACGCTCTCGCTGCAGGGACTCCTGGATTCAGGGATTTGATAGTGGCACAGCTCTAGCTCAATTTCCTTATCACTGTTGTTATCGCGCTCACCGACACCGCTGCCAGTGTGGCCACGGCCATGGTCCGGGCGCTCAGCACTCGATGGTGTTGACCGCCAGCCCCCCGCGCGAGGTCTCCTTGTACTTGTCCTGCATGTCGCGACCGGTGTCGCGCATGGTACGGATTACCTTGTCCAGCGAGACGAAGTGCTCGCCGTCACCGCGTAGCGCCATCTGGGCGGCGTTGATCGCCTTGACCGAGGCGATCGCATTACGCTCGATGCACGGCACCTGAACCAGTCCGGCGATCGGGTCGCAGGTCAGCCCGAGGTTGTGCTCGAGGCCGATCTCGGCGGCGTTCTCGACCTGTGCCGGCGTCCCGCCGAGCAGCTCGGCCAGCCCCGCCGCAGCCATCGCGCAGGCCGACCCCACTTCCCCCTGACAGCCGACCTCGGCACCGGAGATCGAAGCGTTGGTCTTGCACAGAATACCGATCGCCGCGGCCGCCAGCAGAAAGCGCACCACATCCTTCTCGCACGCCCCGGGCTGGAACTTCATGTAGTAGTGCAGCACCGCCGGGACGATCCCTGCAGCGCCGTTGGTGGGCGCGGTGACCATGCGCCGCCCGGCGGCATTCTCCTCATTGACCGCCAGGGCGAAGAGGTTGACCCAATCCATCGCCGAGAAGGTGCTGGCGATCAGCCCCTTGTCGTCGTCGAGCGCCATCAGGCGTCGATGCAGATTGGGCGCGCGCCGACGCACGTTGAGACCGCCCGGCAGTACGCCCTGCTGATCCAGGCCGCTGTCGACGCACGCCTTCATCGCCTCCCAGATGCGCCACAGTCCGGCGCGGGTCTCGGCCTCGCTACGCCAGGCGCTCTCGTTGGCGAGCATCACGTCGCTGATCGAGAGCTCTTCGCGGCGGCAGATCTCGAGCAGCTCCACGGCATTGCGGAACGGGAACGGCAGGCGCACGCCGCGGGTGGCACTCTCGCCGTGTTCGGCCTGCTCCTCGTCGACCACGAAGCCGCCGCCGACCGAGTAGTAGGTGTTGGCGTAGATCGTCGCGCCGCGGCGATCGCTGGCCACCAGACGCAGCGCGTTGGTGTGGTAGTCGAGGATCTCGTCGCACCACTCGACGTCGCGGGCGGGATCGAAGTCGATAGCGTGCACGCCGGCCAGCGACAGGCGGTGGTCACGCTCGACGGCAGCGAGCTTGAGCGCCAGCTCGTCGGGATCGACGCTCACCGGCTGTTCGCCCATCAGCCCACCTAGCACGGCGCTGTCGGTGTTGTGGCCCTTGCCGGTGGCGCTGAGGGAGCCATAGAGGGTGACCTGCACACGTTTGACCGGCTGCAGCAGCGCATGCTCGCGCAGCGTAGTGACGAAGGTGTGTGCGGCCTGCATCGGGCCCACGGTGTGTGAGCTGGAGGGCCCAATGCCGATCTTGAACAGGTCAAACACGCTGAAGGTCATGGTCGTCTCCCCTGGGAGCGTCGCACTGGAATCAGAAAGCGTCGTTGCGAGAACCGATGCTTGATGTAGTTTGACTTCAGTGTGCTCGCCAGTTACACCGGTCTCAATCGAATATATCTGCCCAGGGTTTTAGTCAGGCTAAATCATGGCCCAGTCACTCAATGCTCAGACTCACGCCTGGCTGAAGGTCTTCGCCGTCAGCGCCAGGCATCTCTCCTTCACCCGTGCGGCGGAGGAGCTGCACGTGACCACCGGTGCGGTCAGCCAGCAGATCAAGCAGTTGGAGGAGCGCTTGGGGTTCCGGCTGTTTCGGCGCTTGCCGCGGCAGCTGGCGCTCACCGAGGAGGGCGAGCGCCTGGCCGGGGTGGTGTCCCAGGCCTACGATGCGGTGGGGCTGGAGATCGACCGCCTGCGCGGCGGGGTGATGAGCGGCGTGCTGCGTCTGCGCTGCCTGCCCTCGTTCTTGGCCAAGTGGCTGATGCCGCGGCTGCCGCGGCTGCAGGCGCGGTTTCCCGACATCGAGCTGCACCTGAGCGCCGAGGACAGCAACCTGTCGCTGCTCGACGGCGGGTTCGATCTGGCGATCGATCTCAACGACGGCCACTACCCCGGGCTGCAGACCTCGCCGCTGATCGACGAACGCATCTTCGCGGTCTGCTCGCCGCAGCTGCTGCGCCGGCGCCCGCCGCTGACCCACCCCGATGCGCTGGGCTACTACCCGCTGCTGCATGATGTCACCGCCTGGCGCGGCAGTCACGACTATGCCGAATGGGAACACTATCTGGCGGCGATCGGCGGCGAACACGTCAATGTCCGCCGGGGCTACACCTTCAACCGCAATCAGCTCACGGTGGAGGCGGCGATCTCCGGGATGGGCGTGGCAATCGCCCGGCGCACCCTGATCGGCGACGAGCTGGAAAGCGGCCGCCTGATCGCGCCCTTTGCCGGCTCGGTCGCCACCGGCAAGCGCTACGGCCTGGTCTATCAGCAGGGCGCCCTCGACGACCGCCGCGTTCGCGCGATCCACGACTGGCTGGTGGAGGAGGCAGAGCGCGGCCGGAGCACGGAGCAATCACTCAGCGACGCAGCTGAGGGGCAGTAGGCGAGAAAGAGTCGTGGAGAAGAAAGCCACTCCACGCAAGACGCCCGCACGACACGCCCATTGTGTGCGCCATCAGCGGGCGCAATGTGTGGGCGAGACGTGCGGGCGTCGCGGGTATTCGGCTGGAGCGCGGCCAGTGCCGTGGCCTGGGTTGTGCCGTGACCTACGTTGTGCCCTGGCTTGGCTGTGCGCTGGCTTAGTTGTCGACCACCTTGGGCGGGTCGATCTCGAGTTTCTGCGCCGCGATCACCGCCTGGGTGCGGGAGTGCACGCCGAGCTTGCGCAGAATGGCGGTGACGTGGGCCTTGATGGTGGCTTCGGAGACGTTCAACTCGTAGGCGATCTGCTTGTTGAGCAGCCCCTCGGTGAGCATGTTGAGCACGCGAAACTGCTGCGGCGTGAGCGAGGCGATCGCCTCGGCGAAGCGGGCGTCCTCCTCATTGCCCTCGCCCATGGCATCGGCCATCTCGGCGGGCAGCCACACTTCCCCTTTCAGCACTTCACCGATCGCCTCGGCGATGGCGTCGAGCGAAGCCGACTTGGGAATGAAGCCGGAGGCGCCGTAGTCGATGGCGCGACGTACCACGTCGAGCTCTTCACTGCCCGAGACCACGGTGACCGGGATATCCGGCATCTGTCCGCGCAGCTGAATGAGCCCGGAAAAGCCGTGCGCCCCCGGCATGTGCAGATCGAGCAGGATGAGATCGGCATCCGGGTGACGCGTCACCACCTCGGTGGTCGCTTCCATGGTATCCGCTTCGACGATTTCCGCCTGAGGCGATACCTGGCGCAGCGCCTGATTGAGCGCCGCCCGGAAGAGTGGGTGGTCATCGGCAACGATGAATTTCTGGGCAAAAGCCATTGAATCTCCTCCGGGACTGTCGAAACGTCGAGCGAGTTCGGGGCATGTGGCTCGTCAACGGACAAAGTGGTTCAACTTTGGATTAATGGCATGTTACCCCATGCAATCGTCGATTCCCAAGCCTCAAATCGAGGCGTGAAAAAACTGCCGTCTGACGCCGCTGTGGGGCACGCCTGGACGCTGGAAACCCGGCGTAAAAAGCCGCTCTCCCAGCCACAAAGAAGGGGAATCACTCGCACTACCGGCTTAACCCAGGATAACGCCGATACCCCTACTTTATCCGCAACGCTCGGATTAAAAGCGCGGATATCGGCATCACCCTGAATCACTCATTTAATCATACAGATGAAAACCGGACTTCCCGAGAAGTCCGGTGTCTACACCTATTCACGACTTGATATGGCGGTTCTCGATCAGATCCTCGACCACGCTGGGATCGGCCAGCGTCGAAGTATCGCCGAGACCGTCGCACTCGTTGGCCGCGATCTTGCGCAGGATACGGCGCATGATCTTGCCCGAACGCGTCTTGGGCAGCCCCGGCGCCCACTGGATCACATCCGGCGTGGCGATCGGTCCGATGTCCTTGCGCACCCACTGCTTGAGGGTCTGCTTGAGCTCATCGCTGGAATCGACATCGTCGTTGAGCGTCACGTAGACGTAGATGCCCTGCCCCTTGATGTCGTGGGGATAGCCCACCACCGCAGCCTCGGCCACGTCCGGATGGGCGACCAACGAGGATTCGATCTCGGCCGTGCCCATGCGGTGGCCGGAGACGTTGAGCACGTCGTCGATACGCCCGGTGATCCAGTAATCGCCGTCTGCATCGCGGCGGCAGCCGTCACCGGTAAAGTAGACGCCCTCATAGGTCGAGAAGTAGGTCTGCACGAAGCGCTCGTGATTGTTCCAGATCGAGCGCGCCTGGCCCGGCCAGGAGTCCAGAATCACCAGATTGCCGTCGGTCGCCCCTTCGAGGCGATTGCCGTCGTTGTCGAGCAGTGCCGGCTGCACGCCGAAGAACGGCTTGGTCGCGCAGCCCGGCTTGAGATCGGTGGCGCCCGGCAGCGGCGTGATCATGTGCCCGCCGGTCTCGGTCTGCCACCAGGTGTCGACGATCGGGCAGCGCGAGTTGCCCACCACGCGGTAGAACCAGTCCCACGCCTCGGGATTGATCGGCTCGCCGACGGTACCCAGCACGCGCAGCGTCTCGCGCCGGCTGTCGTCCATGATGCGCTCGCCGTGGGCCATCAGCGAGCGGATCGCGGTGGGCGAGGTATAGAGGATCGAGACCTCGTGCTTGTCGACGATCTGGCCGATCCGGCCATGGCTCGGGTAGGTCGGCACGCCCTCGAACATCAGCGTGGTGGCACCATTGGCCAGCGGCCCGTAGACGATATAGCTGTGGCCGGTGATCCAGCCCACGTCCGCGGCGCACCAGTAGACCTCGCCATCGTGGTAGTCGAAGACGGCGCGGTGGGTCAGTGAGGCGTAGAGTAGATAGCCACCGGAGGTATGCTTGAGCCCTTTCGGTGTGCCGGTGGAGCCGGAGGTGTAGAGGATTAACAGCGGGTCCTCGGCGTTCATGGTCTCCGCCGGGCACTCCTCGGACTGCGCGTCGACCTGCTCGTGGAACCACTGGTCGCGGCCTTCGTGCCAGGCGATCTCGCCGCCGGTGCGCTTGACCACCAGCACATGTTCGACCACATCGGTACCGTCGCGGGTCAGCGCCGCGTCGACGTTGTCCTTCAACGGCACCTGCTTGCCACCGCGTACCGACTCGTCGGCGGTAATCACGATGCGTGACTGGGAGTCGACGATACGCCCGGCCAGGGCATCCGGCGAGAAGCCGCCGAACACCACCGAGTGCACCGCGCCGATACGCGCGCAGGCGAGCATTGCCATCGCCGCCTCCGGCACCATCGGCATGTAGAGGGTGACGGTGTCGCCCTTGCTCACGCCCATCGCCTTCAGCGCATTGGCCAGCTGCGATACCCGGGCATGCAGCTGGCGATAGGTGATCACCTTGTGGTCGGAAGGATCATCGCCCTCCCAGATGATCGCGGTCTGATCACCGCGGGTCTCCAGGTGGCGGTCGAGGCAGTTGTAGGCGACGTTGAGCTCGCCATCTTCGAACCAGCGAATATCGACGTTGTCCGAGGCGAAGGAGGTGTTCTTGATACGTGTCGGCGGGCGGCTCCAGTCGAGCGCCTGGGCCTGCTCACGCCAGAAGCCCTCGGGGTCCTCGACCGACTGGCGATAGAGTGTTTCGTAGCGCTCGCGATCGATCCAGGCCTTGTCTGCCAGCGTCTGGTCGACAGGATAGACCCGCTGCTGCTCGCTCATGGCGATCTCCCCTTTTATTCGGATTCGAGACTTTTACTCGGATTCAACGGTCGACGCGCCGACTTCCGACGACCCGCACAACCCTCGCTGTAACGGTGAAAGCTCAATCAGCTCAATGTGATAGCGGATCGGCTACGAAGACCGCCAGCATATAACGCTGGTGACGGTCACCCCCTATTAGACCTTCGTCTGATCTCAACCTAGATCACTCGACGAGTCGCAGCCAGTGGCGGTCAGCCAATCCCTGGTGCCACGGCTAGTCGGCTTCGTGGCCTGTGTCGTACCCGAGATAGTCCAGTTCACCGCGGCAGCGGCGGCAGCGGTAGCGGGTGCCGCGCTGGGCGCCGGCGTGGCGCCGCGCGCTGAAGCGGTGGGGCTGCGTGCAGCGGCAGCGATAGAGATAGGGCATGGGGCTGGCCCGGGCCACGTCGAAACGGTGGGTGACGGTCGGCGCCAGCCCGTAGAGACCGCGCATCACGCGCTGCCACTCGGGCCCATGGGGCCGAGCGCGAAGCCCCTCGTCGAGATGGAACACCAGCCAGTGGGCCATCTCGTGGGGCACGATCTCATCCATGAAGGCGACCCGATTCTCGTCGAGTAGGGTGGCGTTGAAGCGCAGCCCGCCGCGCTGATAGTGCGCCTGCCCGGCGCTGCGGCCGCGCAGGTCGAACCAGATCTGCGGGCGCGGCAACCCGGGGTGGACCTCCCGCGCCAGTTGCCAGGCGCGTTCGGCGCGCGCGACCAGGGCCTGCTGCAGGGCAGTGCGATCCAGCCGCGCCAGGGCGTGCGGATCGGCGGGATCGAGTGCGGGCTTGCGCGTTGACGTTGAGAGCGAAGTCATGAGGTGGTCGCGTGGCATGGCTGAGTATCGATGACGGCGGTCGCTCGGGTCGATCGCTGCGGGCAGGCGATGAGCGGGACGCCGATGGTAGAATGCAGTCAACGGCAGGAGGCGTCCAGCGCCCCCGCAACGTGATTCTTTATCCCAGTCCAGGAGCCCTCATGTCCGACGACCACGACGACGCCATCGCCAGCCATCCGCCGCTGGACGATACCGGCTTGGCGAGGCTCGACGAGCTCCTCGCCCCCGAGCATCTTGGCGAGGAAGCCCCCGATGTGGTCAGCGCCCACGGCTTCCTGGTCGCCCTGGCCGTGGCTCCCCAGTCACCGCCCCAGGCGCAGTGGCTGGCGGAGCTGTTCGAGACGGCACCAGCGTTCGCCGAGCTGGAAGCACGCGACGAAGCGGTCGCCCTGATGGAGACCCTGACACGCCAGGCTGGCGATATCCTTGAACGCGGCGAATGGCTGGAGCTGCCATTCGACACCGAGCTCGACGACGACGGCGAGATGGCCGCCGCCATCGAGGACTGGTGCGCGGGTTTCATGCAGGCCGTATTCCTCGACGAGGCGGCCTGGTTCGCCCAGGACGAGTCCCACGTCGCCGCCCTGCTGCTACCCTTCATGGCGCTGTCGGGACTGTTCGAGGAGGAGCCGGAAATAGCCGAGATGGTCGCCGACGAGGCGCAGTTCAGCGCCCTGGCCAACCAGTTGCCGGAGCTGACCCTCGACCTCTACCTGCACTTCCGCGTACCGCCGGAAGCCCCCAAGCGCGGTCCGGGCAAATCGGGCGGGAAAAAGGCAGGCGGGAAAAAGGCAGGCGGCGCACGCCAGGGTAATGCTCGGCAGCGCGGCAGCAAGCGCTGAGACATCTCTACTTGAGCCGCGTCATCCAGGCGTTGAGGGTGCCGAACGCCCACTCGCGCACCCGCTGCCACCAGGGACGGCGACGCCAGGAGGCGGCGTCGATTCGCTGACTGGCGGCGAAGTTACGCTGGAACAGCTCGGCGACCTCGGTGGCGAAGGCGCTGTCCTCGATCTCCTGGTTGGCCTCGAGATTCCACTGCAGGCTCCAGTGGTCGAAGTTGCACGACCCCAGTGAGACCCAGTCATCGACGACACAGAACTTGGCGTGGATGAAGGTGGGCTGGAACTCGTAGATCTGCACGCCGGCCTTGAGCAGGCGCCCATAGAAACGCTGCCCGGCGTAGCGGATACCCGGATGATCGTGATGCCCGCCGGCGAGCAGCAGGCGCACGTCGATGCCGCGCCGCGCGGCCTGGGCCAGCTGGCGACGCAGGCTCAGGGTGGGCACGAAATAGGGCGTGCACAGCCACAGCCGCCGGCGCGCGGTGGAGATGCGCCCGTGGAGCGACAGCCGGATCGCCTGATAGCGGTGGCCACGCCCGGAGATCACCCGCCCGCGTGCGCCCTCCCCGGCATTCGTCACCGCCTCCGGCGCCGGCGGCAGGCGCGGCGAGAGCCTTGCCCGCGAACGTCCGCCCCGGGTCAGCGGCGAATCCCACACCTGTGCGAACAGCCGCATCCAGTCATGGACCACCGGCCCCTCGACGCGCACCGCCACCTCGTACCAGGCATCCACGAACTCGTCGACGATGCCGAAGCCGCCGGTGAACGCCACCTCGCCATCGACCACCACCAACTTGCGGTGGTCGCGCATCAGATTGCCCCCCAGGCGCGTCACCGAGAGCGGGTTGAAGAACCGCAGCTCGACCCCGGCGGCGCGCAGGCGCTGGCGGTCACGCCGAGCAAGCCCCATGCTGCCGACGCCGTCGAGCATCATTCGCACCGCCACGCCGCGGGCCACCGCCGCCTCCAGCGTGTGCAGGAAACGTTCGGCCAGGGCACCGGACTCCATCAGATAGAGCTCGATCCACAGCTGCTCGCGCGCGCCTTCGATTGCCGCCCGCATGGCTGGCCAGAAGCGCTTGCCCTCCGGGAGTAGCTCGAAGCGATTGCCGCTCTTCCATGTTGCGCGCATGCCATTTCCCGCCGCTGGTATCGGCCCCGATTGACGCACGTTTCGCCGCGCCAGAAAAGAGCCGTCCCCGCTGCCGCCGCCCGCACGAGTCCGAGATACCGCGCGCCATCGTCGGCGCCGGCGGATATCGCTATACTCATGAATTTGCGAGGGCTTCACGCATGCGGTCATTCAGCGGCGCGGGTCGACTGTGGCATCGCCTGAGTGGCGGCATCGTACGCCGCTGGCTCGGCTTCCGCCTGATCGAACCCGACCCGGTATCCCTCGATCCCGAGCCGGTCACGCTCTACGTCATCCCGCACCCGGCGCTCAGCGACGAGCTCGCGGTGGCTCAGTTGACCCGCAAACTGGGGCTACCCGACGCCGGCCGCCGGGTCGAGCTGAATGGGCTCACGCTGCCGGCCTGCCTGCCGTTGCCGCGTCTGCGCCGCACCTGGCGCGGCGTCAAGCGTCAGGGCGCCGAACCGCTGGGCCCATTGCTCGCCGCTCTCGAACAGGACCCCGACCTGGATGTACAGCTAGTGCCGGTGAGCGTGTTCTGGAGCCGCGCCCCGGGCAAGGATTTCGGCTTCTGGAAGATGCTCGCCGCCGATGACTGGGCCTGGAGCGGGCGTCTGCGACGCCTGCTGTCGTTGATCGTCAACGGCCGCCACCTGGAAGCCCACCTGGGCGAACCGATCCACCTGCGAGCGCTGCTCGACGACCCGCAGACCCGACTGACCCAGCGCACCCTCGCCCGCGTGCTCCGGGTCCACTTTCGCCGCGTCCGCGCCCGGGTGCTGGGCCCCGATATCTCCCACCGCCGTACCCTGGTCCGCGGCGTGGTGGGCAGCCCGGCGGTGCGCCAGGCGATCGACGAAGCCGCCTCCGCCAACCGCAGCAACGCCCTCAAGGAGCGCAAGCGCGCCGAGCGCTATGCGCGCGAGATCGCCTCCAACATGTCCTACCCGGTGCTGCGCTTTCTGTATGAACTGCTCAAGCGGCTGTGGAACCGCCTCTATGATGGCGTCGACGTTCACGGCCTCGAAGCGGTCAAGGCGATCGCCGGCGAGCGCACCCTGGTCTACGTGCCCTGCCACCGCAGTCATATCGACTATCTGCTGCTCTCTTACGTGCTCTACCGCGAAGGCTTGATGCCCCCGCACATCGCCGCCGGGCGCAACCTCGACATGCCGCTGATCGGACCGCTGCTGCGCCGCGGCGGGGCCTTTTTCATGCGCCGCAGCTTCAAGGACAACCGGCTCTATGCCGCGGTATTCAACGAGTATCTGCACCGCCTGATCGCCCGCGGCCAGCCGGTCGAGTACTTCATCGAGGGGGGGCGTTCGCGCACCGGTCGCATGCTCGACCCGCGCCCCGGCATGCTGGCGATGACGCTGCGCTCGTTCGTGCGCGACGCTACCCGCGACGTCGCATTCGTCCCGGTCTACATCGGCTATGAGAAGGTGCTCGAGAGCAACGCCTATCTACGCGAGCTGCGCGGCGGCAGCAAGAAGAAGGAGTCGCCGCTGGACCTGCTACACGTGCTGCGCCATCTGCGCCAGCCCCACGGCCGGGTTGCAGTCAACGTCGGCGAGCCACTGTCGCTGACCGATTTTCTCGATGGCCTCGCCCCCGCCTGGCGTGAGGAGCGCAGCCAGCCCCGTCCCGAGTGGCTCAAGCGTGCGGTCCCGCAGCTGGGGCGCACACTGGCCGAGCGCATCAACGATGGCGCCACCGTCAACGCCGTCTCGCTGGTGGCCATGGCCCTGCTGGCGACACCGCATCACACCATCGAATCCGATTTGCTGGCGCATCAGGTGGCGCTGCTGGTGCGGTTGCAGCAGCGCGTGCCGGGCAGCGCACACTGCCGCCTACCCGCGGGCGACGCCGCCGCCTGGATCGACCAGGTGGTCGCGCTCGGCTTCATCCAGCGCCGCCCTCAGGCGCTGGGCGAGTTGATCAGCGCCACGCCCGAACAGGCCACGTTGCTTACTTGGTATCGCAACAACGTACTGCACCTGTTCACGCACTTCGGGCTGGTGGCATTCGCCTTCCGCAACAATTCGGCGTTCTGCCTCGATGAGCTGGACACATTGCTGGCGCCGGCGTGGCCGCTGATCGCCCGCGAGCTCAACGCCCGTGAGGTGGCAGAGCATCGCCAGCATCTGGCAGCGACCCTCGACGCCCTGAGCGCCGAGGGGCTGCTCAAGCAGAGTGACAGCGAGTGGCGCCGCCAGCCCGGACACCTGGAAGCCAGCGAGCAATTGCGTCTACTCGGCCAGCCGATACAGCCGACGCTCGAACGCACCTACCTGCTGCTGGCCTCGCTGCTGCGTTACCCGAGTGGCGAACTGACCCGTGAGACGCTGGAGGAGCACAGCCGCCAGCTGGCTGAACGGCTGACGCTATTGGCCGGCCTCAACGCGCCGGAATTCTTCGACAAGCGGCTCTTCTCGGCGCTGCTGGAAACGCTGGAAGTACAAGGTTGGCTGCGCGTGGAAGCGGATCGGCTGCAATACGACGAGGCGCTGATGCGCGCGCAGAAGCGCAGCCGCACGCTGTTCGACCCGGAACTGCGCCACCGGCTGGTGCGACTCACCCGGCAGTGAACCGGGTCAGCACGCGTGCCGCTCATACGCTCGTTCCAGCAGGTATTGAAGCTCTATTCAGTCTCCTTATGTGCACACTGATGCCTCCCTGTTCGGGACTGCACCGCGTGATGTTGGAAGCCGGCTTCCCTGGCACTTTATCGAAAGTCGATAAGCGCACTCATAATAAAGGCGCAAAATTTATGGGGTTGAATGATCTTTGCCGAGCTGCCGTCAGCCTGGCGATGACATCCACCCTGCGGTGAAAAAGACGCGAGAAAACGGCAAGAAAAGACGTCATGAAAGTCGTCGGATCTAACCTACGGCGACCCAGGAAAAACTCGGAACAGCGCAGGAAAAGCCCCAAATGGCTATCAGGCAGCACCGGTTAGACGGACGACAATAGCAGCGACATCAGGCAAGCAGCGGCATCGAGATCGATGGCACCGGCTACGCAGGCCGGAGAGAGAGAGTAGTCGAGTTCGCTGACAGACAGACACGAAAAAGCCGACCCAAGGGTCGGCTTCGTTCGAACGAGCGGCCATAGCCGCTCGCGTCGGGTATCGCTTAGAAGCTGTAGACAGCACCCACAGCGACGCCGTTGCCCACATCGTGGGTACGGTCGTACAGGGCGCCTTCAACGAAGGTGTACATCGCCGGCGAGATGTTGTAGGTCGCGCCGAGGATGAATTCGTTGAAGTTGTCGTCGCCAGCGTAGTTGCCATCGCTGTCGACAGCACCACGGTTGGTGGCGATAGCAACGTTCTCGTCAGCGTCGACGTACTGGTAGGAACCGTAGAGGTCACCAGCGAAGTTGTCGGACAGGGCGTAGCCGTAGCGTGCGCCGACGGCGTAGCGCATGATGTCGCCGCTTTCACCGTTGATCTTGAGGTCGCTGTCTTCGACTTTGGCCGACAGACGCAGCGTGTCGATGGTGTACTGCGCGGTCACACCGTAGGCTTTGGCCTCGACCTTGTCGCCAGTCGTGTCGTTGGTCAGCTGATAGTTGTCCAGATCATCGTAGACAGCAGCGACAGAGAACGCACCCACGGCGTACTTCAGACCACCGAAGAACGAAGCGTTGGAGCCCTGGTTGCTGTAATCATTAGTCTCGAACTCGTCTTCCGCGTCGCCCTTGTACTGGGTACCAACGGCGAACTGCAGGCCAGCCCAGACCGGAGACATGTACTGGAACTTGTCGCCTTCACGGTCAGCTTTAGCACCACCAAGAACGCCATTGTTACCGTAGATGCCGCCCAGGTCGCTGGTCGAATCGGTGTTATCGAAGTATTCGTTGTTGGAGATCGGATCCTGGACCCAGTCGTCGATCAGCGGATCCCAGGAGCCCAGACGAACGTCACCGAAGTTGCCCTTCAGACCCAGGTAAGCCTGGTCGCCACTTTTCAGGCCACCGTTGATCTTCTCTTCGTCGGCGTCGTGCTCGAACTCGGCCTTGAAGTAGCCGGTCAGGCCCGGGTTGATGACGTGCTGGCCGGAGAAGCCGACGGTGGAGCCGTTGTCGAACAGCTCGTCTTCGGAATCGGAGCCAGTGATACGGCCAGCAGCGTCATAGCTACCAGTCTCGATGGACTTGTAGGCGATCTGGATGTTGCCGTAGATGTCGAGCTGCGTGCCGTCCTGGTTGTAGACAGTCGCCGCCTGAGCCGCAGCGGAGGCGCCCAGGGCACCGGCAATAGCAGTCGCTAAGAGCGTCTTTTTCATCGCGATAGGTTCCTTAACTAGCTTACTGTTCGATCGTGTCTGCAGATGCAGTCGGCTTCGGTGCCTTCAACCAGCCTCGTCACGCGAACGAATGACGGCTGCGGAACTCTGAAGCCTTGTTATTGTCCAATGCTCGCCGAGAAACCATATACTGGACGTGTGGCGAACGCAACAAGAAAAAAACACTGTTTTCGTTGCTCGCCGCACGGACCATGACGGCCTTGGCGCTCATACTTTGCGTCATCATCGACGGCTGAGAGACATCATCACGCTAGCGCCGAGCGATGTCATTTCAATGACATGGGCGCAACACCCAGCGGCGGATGCGCCACGCCGGGCGCACCATAGCGCCCGAGTCGGCCTGGCAAAATACGACGAAAGTGTTATCTCGTTTGGCATGACGCGGCCGACACTCATGGCCGCGCTTGTCACAGCGCCTTCAGCGGATCGCTACCCGGTTTCAGCTATCATGACGGCCATGCTTGGCCAGCAGCTCGCCGATCTTGCGGTCGAGCTTGTCGGCGCGCTGGCGCGTCTCCTTCACCTGCTGTTTCTTCTGCAACGCTTCCAGCTGGCGCTTGGCGTGCTTGGCCTCTTCGGCACTGACCACGTCGCTGTCCGCGCCCTGCAGATCGACCCGGCGCGCGCCCTCACGCACCGACTTCAGATAGCGCGGAAGGTGGACATAGCAGGCCAGCGCCCGCCGCACCAGCTTCTCGGGCCAGGGCTCGCAGGCGCAGAGATCGAGATGGATACCGGTCTTGAGCGGGCGGGTATGTCCCTTGAAGAACGCCTTGGGGTAGCGCTTGTACCATTGGGCCAGCAGCGCATGCGGCGAAGGCGCCTCGTGCTCGGCGCCGAATGCCAGCGTGCTCTGGGCAGAGCCCGAGTCAGTAGGCTCGGCACCGCCTGCGCCATTCGAGTCCCCGGCTGGATCGGTACTTGCCCGCGGTAGCGAAGACGCTGATGCAGCGCTCGCCGAGGCGGATTCCGGAGCGTCACTGGCGCCGGACGCCAGCGTCGCACGTGGCGCAGATGCCACCGGCTCGGTTGGGGCCTCCGGCTCAGCGGAAACCTCGGTTGGCGCGGGCGGTGTCGAGGTGAGGCGCTGCAGCGGCGAAGGCCCCCGCCGCGAGGCTTCGTCGGTACCCTCCTCCCGCGGCCGCGAGCGGCGGAAAGCCAGATTGCCCAGGCCGCGCACCCGGGTGCCGCCGTCGGGATCTTCGGGATGGGTGTGGCCGCCGGCGATCAAGGGGTCGAGTTCGGCCAGCGCCAGCAGACGCTCCTTGAGCGCGCGATTTTCCGATGCGAGCGTCCTGCTGCGTTCCCGCTCGGCCTCCAGCGCCGCCTGGCTGGCATCGATCTTGCGCTCGATCTCCGCCAGCAGCGCCTGTGTTCGTTCCGTCAACACGGCCTGACTCCTCCCTCGCTTGTGCGGCGACCCACGCGTCGGGCGCGCGGATCGTTCAGACTCAGCCAGCGCTTCCCGCCCGGCGGTAGTGGACAAAAGCATAATCCGGTTGGCCCGGCTTGGCAGCCCCGGGCTCGCGCTCGACCTCTTGCCACTCGGCGGCGTCGAACGCGGGAAAGTGTGCGTCGCCGTCGAGCGTCACCGCGACCTCTGTGAGGTAGAGACGCGATGCCACAGGCAGCGCCTGGGCATAGATCTCGCCCCCGCCCATCACCATGATCTCGTCGGCACCGTCGATCAATGCCTGATGGTCGGCGAGCGCCAGCGCCGCGGCCAGATCGTGGCAGACCCGAACACCCGCGTGGCGATAGCTCGACGAGCGCGTGATCACGATATTCAGTCGTCCGGGCAAAGGCCGCCCGATCGATTCGAAGGTCTTGCGCCCCATGACCAGCGGCTTACCTAGTGTCAACGCCTTGAAGTGCTTGAGGTCCTCGGGCAGATACCAGGGCAACTGGTTGTCCACGCCGATGACCCGATTCTGCGATAGTGCGGCGATCATCGCCACCGGGGTATCGAGCTCGGCGCGCGAGGCGCTGTCGGGGGGTAAATCACTCATACGGCAATGGGCGCCTTGATCGCCGGGTGGGAGCGGTAGTCTTCGATCGCGATGTCGTCGAAACGGAACGCGAACAGGTCATCGATCTCGGGGTTGAGTCGCAGCCTCGGCAACGGCAGCGGCTCGCGGCTGAGCTGCAGCCGGGCCTGGTCGAGATGATTGAGATAGAGATGCGCATCACCCAGGGTGTGCACGAACTCCCCCGGCTCGAGACCACAGACCTGCGCCACCATGTGGGTGAGCAGCGCGTAGCTGGCGATATTGAAGGGCACCCCGAGGAAGATATCGGCACTGCGCTGATAGAGCTGGCACGACAGCCGACCCTCGGCGACGTAGAACTGGAACAGCGCATGACACGGCGGCAGCGCCATCTCGTCGACCAAGGCCGGATTCCAGGCCGAGACGATATGCCGGCGGGAGTCCGGGTGGCGGCGGATCTGCTCGACCACCCTGGCGATCTGGTCGATCGACTCGCCGTCCGGCGCCGGCCAGCTGCGCCACTGATAGCCGTAGACCGGCCCCAGGTCGCCGTTGGCATCCGCCCACTCGTCCCAGATGGTGACGTTGTGCTCATGCAGATAGGCGATGTTGGTGTCGCCACGCAGGAACCACAGAAGCTCATGGATGATCGAGCGTAGATGCAGCTTCTTGGTCGTCACCAGCGGAAAACCCTGGCTCAGATCGAAGCGCATCTGATGGCCAAAGACACTCAGCGTGCCGACACCGGTGCGGTCGGCTTTCTCGATGCCGCTATCCAGCACCCGTTGCATCAGATCGAGATAAGGCCGCATGGGGCTCGCACTCCTTGACTAGCGGCACCGCGGGCCGATGACGACAGCCGCGCGGCGCTTGAAATCGAATGTCTCGCGCGTCGGGCGCCGCGCGCCCAGGCATCGCTGCCCGCGCGGGCGACGCCAGACACGTTCAGTCGGCGGTGCGCTCGCCGCGGGCGTCGTCGACCGCATTACGGCGCGACCATCCCACCAGCGCCGCGCCGGCCAGGATCATCGGCAGCGACAACAGCTGCCCCATGGTCAACCAGCCAAAGGCGATGAAACCGAGCTGCGGATCCGGCTGACGGAAGAACTCCGACAAAAAGCGGAAGCAGCCGTAACAGATCAGGAAGAGCCCGGAGACGAAACCGCGCCGGCGCGGGGTCAGCGATACCAGCCAGAGAATGGTGAACAGTACCACACCCTCAAAGAAGAACTGATATAGCGATGACGGATGCCGCCCCTGCCCCCCCATCCCGGGGAACACCAGGGCCCAGGGCACGTCGGTGACGCGGCCGGGCAGCTCGTGATTGATGAAGTTGCCGATACGCCCGGCGCCCAGCCCGATCGGCACCAGCGGTGCGACGAAATCGGTGAGCTGGAAGAAGGCCAGCCCGTGCTTGCGGGCGAACAGCAGCGAGGCGATCAGGACCCCGATCAGGCCGCCATGAAAGCTCATACCGCCATCCCAGACCTGGAACACCCACAGCGGGTTTTCGATCAGGCGGTCGAATCCGTAAAACAGTGCATAGCCCAGGCGCCCACCCAGCACTACGCCCAGCGCGCCGTAGAACAGCATGTCGCCGATATCATCGGGCTTGAGCCCTAGCCTGGCGGCGCGCAGACGCCCCAGCCACCAAGCACCGACGAAGCCGACGACATACATCAGCCCGTACCAGTGAACCTTGAGAGGTCCCAACGAGACGGCGACGGGATCGATATCGGGATAGGCCAGCATGCGCGCTCCTTCGGCAGCAGGGGTCGAGATCGCCGGTCAGCCCAGCATCAGCTTGAACCCGACCACGATCAACAGGAGGGCAAAGATACGTCGCAGCACCTTGGCAGGCAATGCGTGGGCGACTTTCACTCCCACCCGGGCCATCGGCACGCTGGTCACCATCAAACCGAGAAACGCCGGCCACATCACGAAACCGGTCGCCCCGCTCGGCAGCCCGGCTTCGCCCCAGCCCACCACGACATTGGTCACGGTACCGATCAGCGCGATCGGCAGGCCGATGGCAGCGGAGGTACCCACCGCCTCGGTCATGTGCTGGGTGAAGCGCGACAGCCACGGCACCGACATCACCCCGCCGCCGACCCCGAACAGCGTCGAGACACCGCCGATCACCGCGCCCGCCGCGGCCATCGGCCAGCGCTGGGGCTGACGACCCTGGGTGGCCGGCGGACGCGACAGCAGCATCTTCAGCGCCATGACCAGGGCAAAGACACCGAACAGCCGCGTCAGCGCCGCCCCGGGCAATGCCGAGGCCAGCAGCACGCCGAGAATACCGCCGACCAGCAGGCCCGGAATCATCAGCCGCAGCCAGTCGCGGCGCACGCTGCCCCGGCGCCAGTGCCCCCAGGCTGAGGAGGCGCCGGTGACGACGATGGTCGCCAGCGACGTCCCCACAGCCAGATGCGCAGTCACAGCCGGGTCGACCTGCTGGGCGAGAAAGGTGAAGACCAGCGCCGGCACCATCACGATACCGCCACCGATACCGAAGACACCCGCCAGCAGCCCGGCGATGGCGCCCACCAGCAGATAGATGAGGACAGCGGTCAGCATCGTTCTACCCCGCGTTCAGGCACTGAATGAGCGATCTCGCCGGGAGGCGCTACCAGCGCGGGGTCTCGAGACATGCGGTCGATCCTTGGGTGTGACATCCGGGGGCGGGAAGTAAATAGCCTGCTCATGTTACGCTGCCAGTTTGCCGCTGTCATGGCTGCCGCTGCCAGGGCAGCCCCTGGCACCATCCACGCTGCTGGAGTCGCACCATGTGTCTGATCGTCTTCGACTGGCAGCCGGATAGCGATCGGCCGCTGCGTCTTGCCGCCAACCGCGACGAGTTCCACGCCCGCCCCAGCGCCGCCCTGCACCACTGGCAGGATGCCCCGCTGCTCGGCGGCCGCGATCTCGAAGGCGGTGGCACCTGGCTGGCCGCCACCCCCGGCGGGCGCTTCGCCGCCCTGACCAACGTGCGCGATGCTCATCTGGCGACACCTGCGAGAGCCCCCAGCCGCGGCGAGCTGGTGACCGCCGCCCTGCAAGCGGCCGAGCCGCAGCGCTGGCTCCAGAACCTGGCCACCGCTGGCGCCCAGCGCTATGCCGGTTTCAATCTCCTGCTACGCGTTCATGATCGACTCTGGGTACTCCACCACGGCCGCGACGAGACCACCCTCAGCGAGGTCACGCCCGGCCTGCACGGGCTCTCCAACGCCGCGCTGAATACTCCCTGGCCCAAGCTGGTGCGCGCGCGAAAGGCGCTACGACAGGCTCTTGCCGATGGCGATTGGCAGACCTCGATGTGGCAGGCCATGCATGACACCCGCCCCGCCGCCGACGCCGAGCTGCCCGATACCGGCGTCGGCCTGGCGACCGAGCGCCGACTATCACCCATCTTCATCGTCGGGGAGACCTACGGCACCCGCGCCACCACGCTAGTGAACGCAACGGCGAACGGTGTCATCGAAATCGCGGAACGCCGCTACGCTGGCATGGGCGTGCCGGAGGGAGAGCGCGTGAGCGAATCAGTGTCAGCCTAGCCACAGACTCCGGCGCGAAGACTCGTCAATCCTGCGGCGGTAGCAGATGCGCAATCTGCCAGTCGGAGAGCCGCTGGCGCAGGTGGGCGCGCACCGCCGCGGTGGTCGGCAGGCCCAGCGTCTCCTGCACCAGCGCCTTGGCGTCATCGAGCCCGACCCGGCGGATGGCGGCCCGCACCCGAGGCAGGCTCGGCGCGTTCATCGACAGCGCGTCGAAGCCCATGCCCATCAACAGCAGCGCCCCGGAGGGGTCTCCCGCCAGCTCGCCGCACACCGAAGCCGGCACGCCCAAGGTCTGGCTCTCGGCGGCGAGCCGCGACAGCGCGTTGAGCACCGCCGGGTGGCAGGCATCGTAGAGACTGGCGACGCGGGCATTGTTGCGATCCACCGCCAGCAGATACTGGGTCAGGTCATTGCTGCCGACGGAGAAGAAGTCGACCCGCTCGGCCAGCGCCGCGAGCTGATAGAGCGTCGCCGGCACTTCGATCATCACCCCGACCTTGGGCGAGGCCACCTCGATGCCATCCTCGGCCAGCTCCTGACGCGCCCGCGACAGTAACCGCAGCGCCGTATCGACTTCGTCGACACTGGTGATCATCGGCAACAGAATGCGCAGATTGTCGAGCCCGCGCGACGCCATCAGCATGGCGCGCAGCTGCACCATCAGTACTTCGGGATGATCCAGTGTCACCCGAATGCCACGCCAGCCGAGGAAGGGGTTGGCCTCGTTGATCGGAAAGTAGGGAAGATCCTTGTCGCCGCCGATATCGAGGGTGCGCATCACCACCGGCAGCGGTGCGAAGCTCGACAGCTGCTCATGGTAGAGACGCGTCTGCTCCTGCTCGCTGGGAAAGCGCTCGTTCATCATGAACGGCACTTCGGTACGATAGAGCCCCACGCCGCTGACCCGTGACTTGAGCTGTGCCACCGCATCCACGGCGAGCCCGGTATTGACCAGCAGAGGCATGGCGTGGCCGTCCGGCGTCTGGCTGGGCAGGTGCTGCTCGTGCTCGAGCACTTCGGCTAGCGCCCGCTCCTCCTTGATCAGCCGCGCGTAGCGCTGCGCCAGCTGAGGGTCGGGCCGCACGAAGAGCCGTCCACGATGGCCATCGAGAATCGCCTTGGCCCCGTTGATCCGCGGCAGCGGCAGATCGACCATTCCCAGCACCGTAGGAATGCCCATGGCCCGCGCCAGTATCGCCACGTGGGAATTGCTCGACCCGCGCACCGAGACCAGCGCCGCCAGGCGATCCTTGGGTACCTCGCCCAGGGTCGCGGCGCTGATCTCGTCGCCGACCAGAATGGTGTTCTCGGGATAGGTGGAAGCGGTCCGCTCGCTGCCCTCCTGCAGGTGCGCGAGCACCCGCCGGCCGAGATCGCGGATATCGGCGGCGCGCTCGCGCAGGTAGCCATCGTCGACCCGTTCGAGGTACTGGGTATGGCGTCGGACCACGTCGGCCAGCGCGCCCGGGGCCCACTGCCCCTCACGGATGCGCTTCTCGACCTCGTTGCCCAGCGCGGCGTCGCCCAGCATCTGCTGATAGACATCGAACAGCGCCAGCTCCTGGGCCGAGATGCGGCTGGCCAGCCGCGCCCCGGCTTCGCGAATCTCCTCGCGCACATGGGCGATCGCCGCCTGCAGATGGGCGACTTCGGCCTCCGGATCGGTGGGAATCAGGTCGGGCACGCTGTCGAGATCGGCCGGCGGCGCGATCACCACGATCTCGCCGATCGCCATGCCCGGTGAGCCCGGCGCCCCGGAGAACATGGCCTGGCCATCGGGCTCGGCGCGGCGATTGAGCGCGCCGGAGACCAGCGCATGCGCCAGCACCCCGGCGAGCTGGGCCGCCATGGTCACCAGGAAGGCCTCGTCACCCTCGTCGAAGCGGCGTTTCTCCTGCTGTTGCACCACCAGCACGCCGAGCATGCGGCGCTGGTGGATGATCGGCACCCCGAGAAAGCTGGAGAAGCGCTCTTCCCCGGTCTCGGCGAAGTAGCGAAAGTGTGGATGCGCCGGGGCGTCCTCGAGGTTGAGCGGCTCCTCGCGCTGCCCCACCAGGCCCACCAGCCCCTCGCCCAGCCCAAGCGCTACCACCCCCACCGCCTGGGTGCGCAGGCCGATGGTATCCATCAGCACCAGCCGTTCGCGCTCGCGATCGAACAGGTAGACAGAGCAGACGTCGGTGCGCATCGCCTTGCGGATGCGCCGCACCATGGTGGCGAGCGCGGCATCCAGGCTGCGGGCGCCGTTGACTTCCTGAACGATGCGGCGAAGGGTATCGAGCATGGGCCTTTTTCTTGTCTGCGAGGCGATCCTCGTGGTGGCATCGAGACGGCCCGCTAATGCTGGGCCGCCATGGTGTTCGCGCGGGCTAGGCTCTTATACGAAAGCTACCTGATACGACAACTACCTGCGCTCGGATCAACTCGCTGTCAGGTCACCTCGTCCAGCGCCAGACGATGAAAGTCCGGTGCCAGTTCGCGCAGGGCGCGGCGGTAGACCTCGCGCTTGAACGAGACCACCTGCCCCAGAGGATACCAGTAACTGACCCAGCGCCAGCCGTCGAATTCCGGTTTGGGCGTGCTGTCGACGCAGACTCGGCTGTCATGGCAGCGGATCTTCAGCAGAAACCACTTCTGCTTCTGGCCAATGCACAGCGGCTTCGAGTGCGTTCTCACCATGCGCCGTGGGAGTCGGTAACGTAGCCATCCTCGCGTACAGGCCACCACATCGACATCATGGGACTTCAACCCAATCTCCTCCTCCAGCTCGCGGAAGAGTGCCTGCTGCGGTGACTCATGGGCCTTGATACCGCCTTGCGGAAATTGCCATGCTTCCTGACCCGCCCGACGCGCCCAGAGCAGTTGGCCGTCACAGTTGGCGATGATGATGCCAACGTTCGGCCGAAAGCCATCGGCGTCTATCACGGAGTTCACCTTAACTCAATTGTCGTTGAAACCATTCTTCCACAAAGCGAGAAAGCGCATCAATAAGAGGGTGTTTACAAATTCGACGAGCGAAGGCAAGACCGGGGCGCGTAGCTAAGGCGAAATCGGCCGAAGAAAGGACCGGGCTGGCGTTCCAGTTTACAAGGGTAAATGAGTATTTTGACCGGGCTCGCGTACGAGGTCGATTTCAACGCCGTATTGTCGAGCGCAGGCATTTTGTAGACACCCGCTAAGCGTACTGGGCAAAAGCCCTGGCCAGCGTCCTGACGCCGACCGCCAGAGATGCGCACGCGCCCGGCCCCGGCATGGGCAAGTGTCGGGGAGTTTGCGATACTGCCCGGCGTCGCCAGCGCGACCCGACCGTCATGTCATCCTCACATCATCGCCACTTACCGGGAGCCAACCTTGAGTCTGGCCATTTTCGATCTCGATAACACTTTGATCAGCTGCGACAGCGACCACGCCTGGGGCGAGTTTCTCATCGAGCAGGGCGCGGTCGACGGCGATGCCTACCGCCAGGCCAACGATAAGTACCTGCGGGACTATCAGGCGGGGCAGCTCGATATCATGGCCTACCTGGCAATGGCGCTCGAGCCGCTGACCCGGCACAGCGAAGAGCAGCTCAACGCCTGGCACCAGCAGTTCATGGCGTGCAAGATCGAGCCCCACGTGCTGCCCCAGGCCGAGGAGCTGCTCGCCTGGCACCGCCAGCGCGGCGACCATCTGCTGATCATCACCGCCACCAACCGCTTCATTACCGGGCCCATCGCCCGGCGCCTGGGCGTCGACGATCTGATCGCGATCGAGCCCGAACGCGACGGCAAGCGCTACACCGGACGCGTGGCCGGCATCCCCAGCTATCGTGAAGGCAAGGTGACAAGGCTCGAGCAGTGGCTCGAGGAGCAGCCCGCGCTGACCCTGGATGATGCCTGGTTCTACAGCGATTCGATCAACGATCGCTTTCTGCTCGAGAAAGTCCCCAACCCGGTGGCGGTCGACCCCGACGACGCTCTGCGTAGCCTGGCCGAGGAGCAAGGCTGGCGCGTGATCACCCTGCGCGACTGAAGGGCAAAAGCCGAGGAGTAAGAACCGAGGGGTAGCCGAGAAGCGAGACCGGGAAGGTGGACCCAGGGGTCAAATCGAGGGAAGAGAACCGAGCAGGCGAGACAACCGATCATCGAACGCGATTCGACCGACCGCCTCGGGCGCCGCACCCACGGCTCATGTCCAAGAGCCAGGCCGCGGCATTGAGAGACCCCGGAAAACCGATCTGGCAGGCGCCGACGGCAGCCAGCGCCCCTAGCGGAGATGACTAGTGAGAATCGGAGCGCCCGGCCAGCAGTCGAGGACGGGCGCAACAGCGCGATTCAGGAGGAGACGGGGTTGGCCTGACGCTGGCCCGTCGACTCGCCATTCGGTGCGTGCACCGCATGGACCCGGGCGATCAATTGATCTTCGAGGCCGAAACGCTCCACCAGCCCCGCACCCAGGCGCTCGAGCCATGCCGGCAGGCGCGCGGTGTGGTGCTGACAGCGCGTCGGCGTGGCGTAGTCGTTGTCGAAATCGAGCACTAGCTGGGTCGAGTCCTCGACCCGCGCCAGCAGCTCGTCGGCCAGCGCCAGCGCCTCGTGGTCATCGAAGGCCTTCGCCTCCTCGCGCAGCTGCGGGTAGATCTCGAAGTGACCGGCGCTGATGTAGTCCATCAGCGCTTCGCTGAAGGCATCGATACGCGCCTTGGTGACCGCATCGAGATCGCTTTCGCACACCTCGCGCAGGTCGACCAGGGTCACCAGCATGTCGTAGCGCTGCTCGAGCCAGCGATCGATCAGCGAATGGACCCCGCCCCAGCGCTCCTGCGCCGTCTTGCAGTGCTCCAGCATGTATCATCTCCTTGCTTGGCAGGCCGGCGCTCAGGCCGCGGTCGCCGGTTGCGTCGCCGTCTCGCCGCGCAGGCGGGCGACGATCATCGCCAGCGGTATCAGCGCCATGATCGCGAAGCCCAGCAGTGTCCACTGGGGCAGCGTCACGCCCCACAGCGCGCCTTCCACCGCGGCGCACTCGCCCGATCCGGAGAGCACGCGGGACATCACGTCCCACAGCGGCAGCGCGCCGAGCATGTAGTCTAAGCCAGGTCCACAGCTCGGCACACTATCCGGAGGTAGCGTCTGCAGCCAGACGTGGCGCCCGGCGACGATGATGCCGCCGGCCACCGCCAGCAGCGCCAGCACGCCGTAGACGATGGCACCGCGACGGCGCGGATTGTGCAAAAGGCCGACCAGGAAGACGCAGCCGGCAATGATCACCGCCACGCGCTGGAAGATGCACAGCGGGCACGGCTCCAGGCCAACGCCATACTGCAGATAGAGCGCCACTGCCATCATCAGGCAGCACATCGCCAGTCCCAGCCCACACCACTGGCGCGCGCTCGCCTGCGCCGCCCACCGCTTGATCTGCATAGTCTCGATGTCCTCGATATTGATCCTGCTCGCACCCGCCGCTACCCGACGGGCACGCCAGGCCTTATGGACTCACGCCGCCGGGCGCGGTTCCCGTGCGCGGGCAAAATAGTCGGCGATGAACTGGGCAAACGAGACCCGATCCTCCGCCTCGATATCGTGCTGCTGCTGATGCGAGGTCGCCACCAGCTCGTCGAACAGCGACGCCCGTGCCGCGTCCATCGGCGTGGTGCGCCACGCTTCGGCCTGACGCCGGGCCAGATCGGTCATGAAATCGGCCCACTCGCCGCCATGTGCCTCGAGTTCGCGCAGCATGCGCGCCGACGGGGTCGTCTCGGGATCGTCGAGCCGGGTCGCCAGCGACTCCACCGCGGCCAGGTGCAGCTCCGAGCCTTCGATGGTATCGAGCAGCGACGCGACCTGACGCATCCCAGCGATGATCTCATGCCCCCGCTCGGCCAGCGGCACCTGGCGTTCGCCCACCTGCAGGCGCAGTGCCGGATCGCGGCCGCGCTCGACCACCAGGCGGCGATTGTCGTCGAGACGGTCGCACTCCTCATCGGGGATCCACGGGCTCTCGGAGAGCAGACACCAGAGCAGGAAGGTATCGATGAAACGCATCTGCGGCTCGTCGATGCCCAGCGGCAGGAAGGGGTTGAGATCGAGACAGCGCACCTCGATGTACTCCACGCCACGCGCCTCCAGCGCCTGGGTCGGCGTCTCGTCGTGGCGCGCCACCCGCTTGGGCCGGATATCGCTGTAGTACTCGTTCTCGATCTGCAGGATGCTGGCGCTCAGCTGGTGCCATTCGCCGCCCTCCTCTACCCCCAGGCGCTGGTAGTCCGGCCACTCGGTGGAGATCGCGTGGCGCAGCGTGCCGACATAATTGGAGAGCGAGTTGAAACAGATCTTGAGCTGCGACTGCACCTTGTTCTGGTAGCCCAGATCGGACATGCGCAGGCTGGTGGCATAGGGCGCGTAGAGCGTCTCGCCGTCTCCCTGCCACGGCTTCAGCTTGTCGCAGCGCCCGTCCAGGCCGGCAGCACCGAGGAAGCTGCGATCCAGCGCCGGCGAGGCGCCGAACAGGTAGAGCAGCAGCCAGCTGTTGCGGCGGAAGTTGCGGATCAGATCGAAGTAGCGCGCCGAGCGGTAACCCTTGGGCGACTCCGCCTCGCGACCCTCCAGCGATTGCAGCAGCGGCCAGATGTCCTCCGGCAGCGAGACGTTGTAGTGGATCCCGGCGATCGACTGCATGATACGGCCGTAGCGCAGATCCAGCCCCTTGCGGTAGACGTGCTTCATGGTGCCGACGTTGGAGGTGCCGTAGTCGGCGATCGGCACGCTCTCGTTGCCCGCCAGCCTCGAGGGCATGCTCGCCGGCCAGATCCACTCTTCCCCCAGGTGGCGATAGCTGAAGCGCAGCAGGTCGCCGAGAAATGCCAACGCGTCCGCCGGCCGGCAGTAAACCGGGGTGATGTACTCGAGCAGCGCTTCCGAATAGTCGGTGGTGATATGCGGATGAGTCAGCTTGGAGCCCAACGCGTAGGGGTGCGGGGTGGGCACGATGCGACCCTCGCCATCGACCCGCAGCCCCTCTTTCTCGATGCCTCGCCGCAGACGACCAAGCAATCCTTTGCGTGCCGGCGTCATCAGCCGGTCGACGTTCGTGGCGAGTTGATCAGACACGCGCAACACCTTCATCCGATGGGGAGAGATGCCTCTCCCGTTGTCCGTGCATCGCTGTCGGTGGCCCTCACAGGCCGCCGGCAGCGATACGTCGCGAGCAAAACCCCATTATGGAGTCGGCGATAGCGCTTTCAAGGCTAACGACTTCGTCAGCGACGCTTCTGCGCTTTCAGCAGCGCCTCGCCCAGCGCGCCCATGCCCGGGTTCTGAGCCTGGCCCTGACCGCCGCCGCGGCCGCTGCGCTGCGGCTTGCCACGCTGGCGCTGCTCGCCGCGCCCGCCCCCGGGCTGGCGCTCGCGCTGGGCACCGGGCTCATCGCCAAGACGCATCGATAGCCCGATCCGCTGACGCGGCAGGTCCACTTCCATCACCTTGACCTTGACGATATCCCCGGCCTTGACCACCTGGCGCGGGTCCTCGACGAACTTCTCGGCCAGCGCCGAGATATGCACCAGCCCATCCTGGTGCACGCCGACATCGACGAAGGCACCGAAGTGGGTGACGTTGGTGACTACGCCCTCGAGCAGCATGCCCGGCTTGAGATCGGAGAGCTTCTCCACCCCCTCACGGAAGCTTGCCGCCTTGAACTCGGGACGCGGATCGCGCCCCGGCTTGTCGAGCTCCTTGAGGATGTCGATGACGGTCGGCACACCGAAGTGATCGTCGACGTAGTCGGCGGGCTTGAGCGACTTGAGATACTGGCTGTCGCCGACCAGCCCGGCGAGCTGGCGCCCGTTGCGCTCGGCGATGCGCGCCACCAGCGGGTAAGCCTCCGGGTGCACGGCGCTGGCATCCAGCGGGTTGTCACCGCCCATGATGCGCAGGAACCCGGCGCACTGCTCGAAGGTCTTGGGCCCCAGGCGCTCGACCTCGAGCAGCTCGCGCCGGCTGCGGAACGCGCCCTCGCGGTCACGCCGTGCGACGATATTCTCGGCGAGCATCGGGCTCAAGCCCGAGACCCGCGACAGCAGCGCGCTGGAGGCCATGTTGAGATCCACACCCACGGCGTTGACGCAATCCTCGACCACCGCCTCCAGGCTGCGCGACAGACGCAGCTGAGAGACATCGTGCTGGTACTGGCCGACCCCGATCGACTTGGGATCGATCTTGACCAGCTCCGCCAGCGGGTCCTGCAGCCGGCGTGCGATCGACACCGCACCGCGGATCGAGACATCCAGCGCCGGAAACTCCTTGGCCGCCAGCTCCGAGGCGGAGTAGACCGAGGCCCCGGCCTCGCTGACCATCACCTTGGCCAGCGGCCGCGGCGCCACGCGCTTGACCAGCTCGGCCGCCAGCTTGTCGGTCTCGCGGCTGGCGGTGCCGTTACCGATCGCCACCAGCGCCACGTCGTGGCGCTCGACCAGCTGGGCGAGGGTCGCCAGCGCCGCATCCCACTGCTTCTGCGGCGCGTGTGGATAGACCACCGCGTGCTCGAGGAACCGCCCGGTGGCATCCACCACCGCCACCTTGCAGCCGGTGCGCAGACCGGGGTCGAGAGCCAGCGTCGCCTTGGGTCCCGCCGGCGAGGCCAGCAGCAGATCCTTGAGGTTGGCGGCGAATACCTCGATCGCCTCCTGCTCGGCACCCTCACGCAGACGCCCCATCAGCTCGGTCTCGAGGTGAGTGTAGAGCTTGACCCGCCAGGTCCAGCGCACCACCTCGCGCAGCCAGCGCGAGGCCGGCAGCTCGGCCCCCAGATCGATACCGACATGGCGAGCGATCGCCACCTCCGCCGGGTGGATCGGCGCCTCGTCCTCCCCGGGCATGACCAGGGTCAGCGCCAGTACGCCCTCGTTGCGCCCGCGGAACATGGCCAGCGCCCGGTGCGAGGGCGTCTTGGCCAGCCCCTCGTCATGCTCGAAGTAGTCGGAGAACTTGGCCCCCTCCTGCTCCTTGCCCTTGACCACCCGCGCGCGCAGTTGCCCCTCCTCCCACAGCCGCTCGCGCAGGCGGCCGACCAGCTCGGCCTCTTCGCTGAAGCGTTCCATCAGAATCTGCTTGGCGCCGTCGAGTGCCGCCTTGGCGTCCTCGATACCGCGCGACTCGCCGGTGGCGCTATCGAGATAGGCCGCTGCCTCGGTTTCCGGGGTCAGTCCGGGCTCGGCCAGCAGGCGCTCGGCCAGCGGCTCGAGACCCGCTTCGCGGGCGATCTGCGCCTTGGTACGGCGCTTCTTGCGATACGGTAGGTAGAGATCTTCCAGACGCTGCTTGGTGGTCGCCGCCATCAGCTCGCCGAGCAGCTCGGGGCTCATCTGGCCCTGCTCCTCGATCGCCTGGACGATGGCGCTGCGGCGCTCTTCCATCTCGCGCAGATAGCGCAGTCGCTCCTCAAGGGTGCGCAGCTGACCATCGTCGAGCCCGCCGGTGGCCTCCTTGCGATAGCGCGCCACGAACGGCACCGTGGCGCCGCCATCGAGCAGTTCGACGGCCGCGGCGACCTGCTGCGGGCGGACACCGAGTTCTTCGGCGATGGCGGAGACGATTGCAGTTTGCATCTTGGACATGAATCACATCACGGCTGAAAAGATCGCGCCAAGGTAGCACACAGCCGCCAGCGGCTCCTACTGCGCGCCGCTGGGCGGATACCCTGACACAGGAAAGGGATGGCCGCAGCCATCCCTTTACGAGCGTTCACTGCCGAGCGCCGCCGGCGTGAGTTCAGATAGCGCGCGGGCCGGCGGCGACGATCGCCGGATCGACACAGTCGAACTTGGCGAAGTTGTGGGTGAACTTGTCGATCAGCGCATTCATCTGGGCCTCGTAGGCCGCTGCATCGGACCACGCCTCGCGGGGGTCGAGCAGCTTGGCGTCGACACCTTCCACCGCCACCGGCACCTCGAGGTTGAGCCCCTCGATGTGACGCGTGTCGACATCGCGCAGCGCACCGCTCTGGATAGCGCCGATCACCGCCCGAGTGGTGGGAATGCTGAAGCGGCTGCCACCCTGACCGTAGGCGCCGCCGCTCCAGCCGGTATTGACCAGATAGACACGCGAGCCGAAGGCCTCGATGCGTTTGATCAACAGCTCGGCGTACTCATGCGCCGGGCGCGGGAAGAACGGCGCGCCGAAGCAGGTCGAGAAAGTCGCCTCGAGCTGGCTGGTAGAGCCCATCTCGGTGGAACCGACCTTGGCCGTGTAGCCGGAGAGAAAATGGTAGGCAGCGGCTTCCTTGGAGAGCAGCGACACCGGCGGCAGCACGCCACTCATGTCGCAGGTCAGAAAGACGATGGCGCTGGGCTCACCGGCACGGTTGGCCATCACCCGCTTGTCGACGAACTCCAGCGGATAGGCGGCGCGCCCGTTCTGGGTCAGGCTGACATCGGCGTAATCGGGAACCCGCACCGCATCCAGCTTGACGTTCTCGAGCACGCTGCCGAAGCGGATCGCATCCCAGATGATCGGCTCATTCTGACGCGACAGATCGATGGTCTTGGCGTAGCAGCCGCCTTCGAAGTTGAACACCGTGCCCTCGCCCCAGCCGTGCTCGTCGTCACCGATCAGATAGCGCTCGGGGTCGGCGGAGAGAGTCGTTTTGCCGGTGCCGGAGAGCCCGAAGAACAGCGTGGTCTCGCCATCTTCACCGACGTTGGCGCTGCAGTGCATCGGCAGCACGTCCTTGGCCGGCAGCAGGAAGTTCTGCACCGAAAACATCGCCTTCTTCATTTCGCCGGCGTAGCGCATGCCCACCACCAGTACCTTGCGCTGGGCGAAATTGATCATCACCGTGGACTCGGAGCGGGTGCCGTCACGATCCGGCTCGCAGACGAAACCGGGCGCACTCATCAGCGTCCACTCGGGCTTGTCCGCGGCGTGGGTCTCGGCCACATCGGCCGCGGGGCGCACGAACAGGTTGCGGCAGTAGAGCGCTTGCCAGGCCAGCTCGGTCACCACGCGCACCGGCAGGTAGTGCTGCGGGTCGGCACCGACATGCAGCGACGAGACGAAGCGCTCGCGCGCGGCCAGGTACGCCTCGACACGCGCCCACAGGGCATCGAACACCTCTGCGCCGATCGGACGGTTGACCGCTCCCCACTCGATCATCGCCGAGGTCGAGGGCTCGTCGACGATGAAGCGATCGAGGGTCGAGCGCCCCGTGCGCGCACCGGTCTCCACGACCAGCGCGCCGTTGTCCGCCAGCACGCCCTCGCCGCGGGCCAGGGCAAACTCGACCAGCTCGGCTGCGCTGAGGTCGCTGTATACCTGGGGGGAGGTGATGTCCTGGGCTGCCTGGCGGGGGGCTTGAGAGGTGGTCATTGTCCAGTCCTGGGCTCTGAGGCCTTCGTCGTCACGTTTCACGGCAAGAAGCCCGCGATCGCGGTGGAGCGTGGCGCTGCCCAGGCGTACCCGGCCAGTCACGCATCACCGCACTACGTTAACGACGCTGGTCACGGAGATCGGCGACTTCAACGCTCGGCGGGCGCAAAAAAGGAGCGCCATTATGGCAAAAAGCGCCCGGGGCGCAAATCGCCCCGGGCGCTGGTCAATTGGTCTTTGATCGTAGGGTTTAAGTGACGGTTCAGTGCACGGTGGGCGGCGGCGCCTGGGGCGACTCGATGATCGCTTCGACTTCGGCGGCGCTGAAGTGGTAGCGGGTATGACAAAAATGGCACTGGGTCTCTACCGCGCGCTCCTGCTCGAGAATGTCACGCAGCTCATCGGCGCCCAGGGTGTGCAGAGCGTTGGCCACCCGCTCGCGCGAACAGGTGCAGCCGAACGCCAGCGCCTTGGGCGTGAAGACCCGGGTGGTCTCCTCGTGGAACAGGCGGTAGAGCACCGCCTGGCGCTCGAGGCCCAGCAGCTCGTCGGCGGTGATGGTCGAGGCCAGATGCACCACGCGATCCCAGGCGTCCGGATCCTTGTTCGAATGGTCATCGGGCAGCTGCTGCAGCAGCAGCCCCGCACTGCGCTCCCCGTCGGCGCTCAACCACAGCCGTGTGGCGAGCTGCTCGGACTGGCTGAAATAGGCCTCGAGACAGCCTGCCAGATCAGCGTGCTCGAGCGCCACGATCCCCTGATAGCGCTGGCCCTCCTTGGGATCGAGGGTGATCACGATCTGCCCCTCGCCGACCAGCTCGCGCAGGCTGGCGCCAGCGTCGAACTCGCGTGTCTCGTCGAAACGCGCGATGCCGCGCAGCTCGCCGCCCGGGTTGGACTCCACCATCAGCACTTCGATGCCCTGGCGCCCGCGCACCTCGAGACTCACGGTGCCATCGAGCTTGACCGTCTCGGTCAGCAGCGCCACCGCACTGAGCAGCTCGCCCAGCTGGCGTGCGATCGCCGGCGGGTAGTCATGGCGTGCCAACACCTCGGCGTAGGCCGCCTGCAGCTGGACGATCTCGCCACGCACATTGGTGTCGTCGAATAAGAACCGCTGAATCTGATCACTCATCGCTGAAATCTCTTGCCGGGGACCGCGACGGGTCCCGCCAGAACGGAAATCGGAACAGAACCGCCGACACGGCGCGACGCCCTTCACAGGCACAGCCACGCGGGTCGACGTCCGGCAACGCAGAAGCCAGGGCACAGGGAGGCGGCGGCCATCGAGAAGGCATTCGCCGCCCGCCTCACTCCTCGGTACGCTGGCGCTGGAAGCGCTGGATGTTGCGCCGCTCGCGCTTGTCGGGGCGCTTGATGGGGGGCTGCATGGCCTGATTGGCCAGCTTGCGCTGCTGGGCCTCGCGCTCGCGACGCGCCACGCTGGCCTCGGTCTCGCGGTAGAGCTTTTGCGCTTCGGGGGCACCGCGGCGTTGATCCGACAGTGCCTCCACCGTCACCTCGAGGGTATCCCAGCCCTGCGGGACCTCGAGCCGAGCGCCGAGCTCCACCTGCTTGCTGGTCTTGACCCGCTGGCCATCGTAGCGAATCTTGCCGCCCTCGATCGCCTTTTTCGCCAGCTGGCGCGTCTTGAAGAAGCGCGCCGCCCACAGCCACTTGTCGATTCGAACCGTTGACGTCATTGCTCTCTCACCTCGGCCGTCTTAAGTGGGGGCTCACTGGCGCCGCTTCAACCCTCGACCCGGCCGCCGGCCAATGGCGGGTTTCCAAGGCGTGCCGCGCTGATTATTGTACGCTGAGTAATTGCCCTTTGACCTGGAGGCCGCATGGCGCCCACCGACTTTCCGCCGACTCCCCCCGCCAAGCCCAGCGTACTGGCGCGCCGCGAGGTGGCCAGCAGCCAGCTGTTCGCGATCGAATCGCTCGATCTGCGCTTTTCCAACGGCGCCGAGCGCACCTTCGAACGGCTCAAGGGCAAGGGGCGTGGCGCGGTGATGATCATCGCCATGCCGGACCCGGATCACGTCCTGCTGATTCACGAGTATGCCGCCGGTTTCGACGACTATGCGCTCACCCTGCCCAAGGGTCTGGTCGACCCCGGCGAGGACATCGTGACCGCCGCCAACCGCGAACTGATGGAGGAGTGCGGCATGGGCGCCCGGCGCATCGAGCCGCTGATCGAGCTGTCGCTGGCGCCCAACTACATGGATCACCGCATGCAGGTCATGCTGGCCAGCGATCTCTACCCCAAGCGCTTGCCCGGTGACGAGCCGGAGCCGCTGACGGTGGAGGCGTTTCCCATCGAAGATATCGCGAGCCTGCTGGCACGCGAGGATTTTCACGAGGCCCGCGCCATCGCCGCGCTGTTCATCGCGCGTGACAAGCTGCGCAGCGAGCGTGATGGCGAGAGCTGGTGGTGACCCCTCTCCGGATCGATCACCCACTTACCCTTCCTGGACCCCGCCCTGACACGCAAAAAGCCATCCGTCGATGTGACCGGATGGCTTTCTCTACGACATGGCGCCGTCGCCGGGTAAATGCTCGTGCCACAGCCTGACGCCGGCACACGGCACCGCTAGTGCGTCATCACTGACTCGGCGTGACATCCTGAGCGGAGTCGACGCCATGGTTATTGTCCATGGTATCGGTGATCGGCCTCTCGGCGGCCTGCGGATCCTGTGCCGTCGGCCCTTCGGCTTTCAAGCTGCCGGGCTGCGTATTGGCCGACCCGGTCTGGGCGTTGTCAGTGTCCGGCAGGCTGTTCCCGGATTCGAGCGAGCCGTGAACCTTACCACTGGCAGTGGCGCCCTCGACCTTGGTGGTGGCGCCACCGGTGCGGGTATTGGCCGAGCCGGTCTCCGGGCTGACACTGGGCGCGCTCTCGGCAAAGGCGCCCGCGGCGGGCAGGCTCAGCAGGGCGGCGAAGAGAGCAGCGTTGCGCTTTTTCATCGGAATCCTCCGTCATGCGATGGGCCCCGGGATGGAACAGGGGGCTTGGTCCTTGCCGGGGCGACATCTCATTGGCGATCTTGCTCGACCCCGGATCACCCGGGCCCGGCGATCGGCAGAGAGAAGCGCCCCACAAACCTGTACAAAACCTAGACAACAAAGAAAAATTGCGCAAGTATCCAGCCACCCACCTCGTCGCAGCCCCCTAGACTGACGCCACCGGTCCCTCCTGAGTACCGGCCCCCTCCCCCGCGCAGGCCCGATAGCAGTCGATAAAGCGGCTGGCGGCTGGCGACAGGGCACGGTCGCGTCGCCACAGCAGCTCGAACGGCGGGTTCTGGGTCAGAACGCGATAGTCGATGCGCGCGATCTCTCCCCGTCCCACCGGGTCGCGGGCAATCCCCTCCGGCAGCAGCGCCAGCACGCCGTCATCGCGCCCCAGCATCGCCAGGATGGCGTAGGTCGAGGAGATCTCGAGCGACTTGACCGGCTGCGCCAGGCCCGCCGCCACGAACTCCTGCTCGAGCAGGCGCGGCATGCTCACCGGATAGACGATCCAGGGCTGCTCAGCCAGCCGGGTGAAGTCGGGCTGCCTCTCACTGGCCAGCGCATGGTGCGGGTTGGCCACCACCCACAGCGGTTCGGGGAAGCTACCCTGGCGATGGTAGTCCGCCGGCCGGCGACCGAAGTGCGAACGACAAAGCGCCACGTCCAGCCGCCCCTGGTCGAGCAGACGCAGCAGTCCCTCGCTGGTGTCCTCGACGATCTCCAGCGACAGCGAGGGCTGCTCGGCACGCAACCGGGCGATGGCATCGACCAGGGTGGCGATCGCGCCCATGGTCCCACCCACCGCCAGGTGCCCGCCGTAGCCCTGCTGAATGCCGATCATCTCCTCGCGCAGATGCGCCACGTCGGTCTGGATCAGCCGCGCGTAGCGCACCAGGCAGCGCCCCATGTCGGTCGCCTCCAGCCCGCGCGCACTGCGTACGAAGAGTGTGGTGCCGAGGGTCGCTTCGATCTCGCTGAGTGCGCGGGTGGCGCCCGGCTGGGAGATCGCCACCCGCTCCGCCGCCTTGTGTATCGAACCGCACTCGTCCAGCGCCATCAGCAGCCTGAGTTGGCGCAGGCGCAGGCGCGACATCATTTCGTCCAGGGTTGGGGTCATGGGTCGCCCTCGAGGGGTGGATGGGTACTTGCGGAGCGTCCCATAAGACATTGGTCCAATGCGGCCAGGTTATCCCACGATCAGCAACTCTCAGTAGCGCTCGATGCCGCCCAGAGATAGGGTTCGTCCAAGACCGAGACATACCAAGCAACTGATCATAAAAGCCTTTTAGCCATGAGTCGCATAGACGAAAGTGGCACGATGACGAGGAGAAGACCATGGCCCTGATTGCACAAGCCAGCGACGCGCCGGCACCGGTCGTCCGCCTACACGAGCGTGACGACGTCGTCATCGCCCGCCACCCACTACCGGCCGGCACCGAGGTCAGCCCGGGTGTGGTGCTGAGCACGGCCGTACCCGCCGCGCACAAGATCGCCCTGCGCCCTATCCGCGTCGGCGAAACGATACGCCGCTACGGCCAGATCATCGGCATCGCCACTGCTGATATCGCCACCGGCGACCACGTTCATGTGCACAATCTGAGCATCGGCCATCTCGAGGACGGGGCCGAAGGCGCGGCCAAGGACTACGCCATCGGCAGCGAAGTGGTGCCGGTGGTACCGGTTGCCGAACCGGCGACCTTCATGGGCATCCCGCGCCCTGACGGTCGGGTGGCGACGCGCAATTACATCGGTATTCTGACCTCGGTCAACTGCTCGGCCACCGTGGCCCACGCGATCGCCGACCACTTCCGCCGAGACGTGCACCCGCAAGCGATGGCGCCCTACCCCAATGTCGATGGCGTGGTCGCGCTGACCCACGGGGTCGGCTGCGCGGTGGCCGCCGACGGCGAAGCGCTGGCCATGCTGCAGCGCACCCTCGCCGGCTATGCCCGCCACGTCAATTTCGCCGCCGTACTGGTGATCGGGCTCGGCTGCGAGACCAACCAGATCGAGGCGCTGATCGAATCCCAGGGGCTGCAGCCGGGCCCGCGCCTCTACCCCTATACCATCCAGCAGATCGGCGGCACCACCCGCGCCATCGCCGAGGGTATCCAGCACATCGAAGGCCTGCTCGCCGAGGCCAACCGGGTCGAGCGGGTGCCCTGCGGCGCTGAGCATCTGCGGGTAGCGCTGCAGTGCGGCGGCTCCGACGGCTACTCCGGCATCACCGCCAATCCGGCCCTGGGCGCCGCGGTAGATCGTCTGGTCGCCCACGGCGGCAGCGCGGTGCTCGCGGAGACCCCCGAGATCTACGGCGCCGAGCACCTGCTCACGCGGCGCGCGGTCAGCCCGGCGGTGGCCGACAAGCTGATCGCGCGGATTCACTGGTGGGAAGCCTACTGCCGCGTGCGCGGCGCTTCGCTGGACAACAACCCCTCCGCCGGCAACAAGGCAGGCGGGCTGACCACGATTCTCGAGAAGTCGCTGGGGGCGGTGGCCAAGGCCGGTACGGTACCGCTGGTCGAGGTGCTGGAGTACGCCGAACCGATGCGCGAACGCGGGCTGGCGTTCATGGACTCTCCCGGCTTCGATCCGGTCTCGGTGACCGGCCAGGTCGCCTCCGGCTGCAACCTGATCGCCTTCACCACGGGCCGCGGCAGCGCCTTCGGCTGCGCCCCGGTGCCGTCGTTGAAGCTGGCCACCAACAGCACCCTGTGGCAGCGCCAGCGTGACGACATGGACATCAACTGCGGCACCCTGGTGGATGGCGAGACGGATCTCGACACCCTCGGCGCAGAGATCTTCCAGCGGCTGCTCACCCTCGCCTCCGGCGAGTCCAGCCAGAGCGAGCGCCACGGCTACGGGCAGCAGGAGTTCGTGCCGTGGCAGATCGGCGTCATTACCTAAACTTCGATCACTGCCTACGCGTGACTCAGGCGCCGCCGATGGCGACCGCCTGACCGCTGCGAGCGCTCTCCACCCCGGCTTCGAGCAGGCGCATCACCTCGAGCGCCGCTTCCGCCGTCACCGGCAGCGGCGCGCGGCCGAGAATGGCGTCGCGCACCCCGGTGTAGTAGGCGAGATAATCTCCCGGCAGCGTCGGCACTTCGTGCAGCTCCGGCTGCCCGCCCTCGCGCACCTGGCCGATGGTGAGCATGCCGTGGCGCCAATCCTCGCCCCAGTGGGGCGTGGGCAGACGGTCGCCGCGCTTGAGCATATCCTCCTGCGGATCGAGACCATGCTTGATATAGCTGGCACGGCTGCCGTGCACGGTGAAACGTGCCCCGGCGGCGGCCACCAGCGTCCCCGCGTGCAGCACCACCCGGCGCTGGTCGTAGCGCAGCACGGCATGGAAATAGTCGTCGACCTGGGCGCCGTCACGCTGCTCGGCGAGATCCAGCCAGATCGACTGCGGCCGACCGAACAGCACCAGCGCCTGATCCAGCAGATGCGAGCCGAGATCGAACCACAGCCCGGCCCCGGGCCCCGGCGCCTCGCGCCAGCGCGTGGGAATCTCCGGACGGTAGCGGTCGAAGTGCGACTCGAAGTGCACCACGCGACCTAGCGCCTGGCTGTCGATCAGGTTGCGCACGGTGAGAAAGTCGCCATCCCAGCGGCGATTGTGAAACACCGAGAGCAGACGCTTGGCCTCGATCGCCTGCAGGCAGAGCTTCTCCGCCTCCGCCACGTTGACCGTAAACGGCTTGTCGACCACCACGTGCTTGCCGGCGGCGAGCGCCTGGCTGACCAGCGGGTAGTGCGTGGCATTGGGCGTGGGGATCACCACCAGGTCGATGTCGTCACGGGCATACAGCGCCTCGGGCGACGCTTCGACCGGTACATCGGGCCAGTCGGCCCGGACCTTGGCGCTGTCGCGGCTGGCGATGGCCACCAGCGATAGCCCTTCCTGAGCGGCGATCAGCGGCGCATGGAACCGCTTGCTGGCCATCCCGTAGCCGACCAGCCCTACACGTATGGTTCCCTTCATGCAGCGTTCCTTGACGATGGATTCGCGGGTCCGGAAGCGCCCACACTGGGCAGACATCCATGGACCCGAAAACGGCTAGGATAGCGCAACTTGGCGCAGTGCGGTCGGCTGATCGCCGCCACTCGCCCGTGGCGTGGGCTGCCACGCCGCCGGCAGCCGCCGCTCCAGCCATTCGCGCAGCGGCTTGACCACATAACGCTGCATGATCAGCGCCAGCACCACGATCAGCGCCAGATGAATGGCCATCGTCCACAGTGGGATGGCGAACTTCAGCGCCGCGTTGCCGCTCGCCGCGACCCAACCCTCGTGCCAGCGCAGCAGCAGCCAGCGCGTGGCGCGGGCAAACGGGCCGATCAGCGGCGTGTGCAACGCGAAGATGCACAGCGCCGCCTCGCCCAGGTGCTGTAGCCGGGCACGATTCGCCGCGCTGGCAGGCGAGGCGAAGGCGGTAGCACTCAGCAGCACCAGCGCCTGGAACGGCAGCAGCAGGCCGTTGTGGGTCAGATAGTAGAGATGCAGGCCATCGAGCTTGAGCAGCCACACGCCCACCGGCACCCCGCACAGCCCCAGCGCCAGCAGCGGATAGCGGAAGCGGCGCAGCAGCTCGGCCAGCCCGGCCGTCTGCAGGGCGCGGTAGAGCAGGATGCCGGTCAGGAACTCCGGCAGTCGGAACAGCGGATTGCGGTGCAGCATGCCGACAGTGACATAGTCGAAGGCACCGCTCAGGGTCGCCACCAGCGGACCCGCCGCATACAGCCCCCACACCACCAGCAGCGCCAGGCCCCAGCGCTGCAGGCGCATCAACCGCGGTGCCAGAAGTGGAAAGCAGGCGTAGAAGAAGAGCAGCGCGGAGATCGACCACGAGGCGCCGTTGAGCCACAGAAAACGCGGTTCCCAGGCCTGCAGCAGCGTCAACTGGAGCGCGATGTGGCCGAGCGCGCTGGGCCAGGAAATGCGCCCGGCGAAGGCCGCCCGCGCCTCGTCGCTGAGTGGCAGATAGGGGTGCGAATTGAAGTAGACATGCACGCCCTCGGGCCGGATCGGATACTGGAACAGCAGCAGCCCCAGCGCCAGCAGCATGGTGATGACGTGGATCGGATAGAGGTTGCACAGCCGCCGCGCCACGAACGCGGGACCGCCCATCTTCATCCCCCCGCTGTCATCCAGCGCGACATGGGCAAGCAGAAAGCCCGAGAGCATGAAAAAGGTACTGGTGGCGAAAAAGCCCATGCCGATGACACTGCGCAGCAGGTCCGGCATGTCGCTGTAGATGCCGCCGAAATGGTAGGCGACCATCCACAGCGCCATGAGAAAGCGCAACCATTCGAGACCGTGGTAGCGGCGCTTCTTGGGTGCATGCATGAATTCCTCCCCCCCAGTAACCGGGTAGCAGGCCGATGAATGTCCCCTTCGTCGGAAAGGGAGTGAAATGCGACACGATGATCCAAGCGAGCGCCGGAGATGATCGGATTGAGGTCGGAGTCAGCGATGAACGGGCGAGTCTCTCAAGGACTCTTGCCGGAGGCGTCGGTCGGCGTGCGTGCACGGCGGCACGGATTGTGCCTCAGCGCATGCTCAAAGTGTAATCAAACTGCAAATGAACGCGTATATAGCGACCGGGAATCACCGGGTTTTACACAAAGCCCAACGCCCTGTCGGTGATTGCCGACAGGACCTCTCCCCTTTCCCCGGCCGGCGTGCCCCGCTATCTTGAGGTGCTATTTTGAGGTGCTATACAGCGTCGGCCGCCGCGCCGCCGCCTCATTGTCGATAAGTCGATCGTTCAAGGAGTCCCAATGAGCCAACCCCCTGTCGCTTTCATCACCGGTGCCACCTCCGGCTTCGGCCGCGCCTGCGCGGAGCGCTTCGCCGAGGCCGGCTGGGCACTGGTGCTCACCGGCCGTCGCCGCGAGCGGCTTGAGGAGGTGGAGCAGCAACTGGCCGCCAAGGTGCCGGTACATATCGCGACCCTCGACGTACGCGAGCGCGACACGGTCGCCCAGGTCGTCGACGCCCTGCCCGAGCCGTTCAAGGCGGTCAAGGTCCTGGTCAACAATGCCGGCCTGGCGCTGGGTGCCGGCCCCGCCCAACAAGCCGACCTGGATGACTGGCAGACGGTCATCGACACCAACATCACCGGCCTGGTCAATGTCACGCGTACGCTGCTGCCGACGCTGATCGAGGTCGGCCGCGGCGCCGCGATCATCAATATCAGCTCCACCGCCGCCCTGTGGCCCTATCCGGGCAGCCACGTCTATGGCGCTTCCAAGGCCTTCGTCAATCAGTTCTCCTACAATCTGCGCTGCGATCTCAAGGGCACCGGCGTGCGCGTCACCGACGTCGCTCCGGGCATGGCCGAGACCGAATTCACCCTGGTCCGCATGAAGGGCGACCAGAACGCCCATGACAAGCTCTATGGCGGGGTCGAACCGATCCAGCCGGAGGACGTGGCCGAGCAGGTCTTCCACGCCGCGACCCTGCCGGCACATCTCAACATCAATCGCCTCGAACTGATGCCGGTGTGCCAGTCCTGGGGCGGCCTGACCATCGACCGCGACTGACGCGCGGGGTTAGCCCCTCACGCCGTCCCTTCGCTTGGCCCTTTCGCTTCAACATCCTCGCTTCATCATCCTCGCGCCGCCCGCTGGCAACACCGCAGGGCGGCGCAGCCTCGTCGTGACTCGGCCTCGGCCGAGAGACACCGAGGCAGACCGTCATTGACGCCACCCCGGCGGCGACTCACCATCTGACTCTGACGACATTTCTCTCTCTGCGACCCGGTTACACCATGTCCACGCTCGACCAACGCGACACGCTGACGCTGCCTTCAGGCCACGACAAGCTGCTGCTCCACTCCTGCTGCGCGCCCTGCTCCGGCGAGGTGATGGAGGCGCTGCAGGTCTCCGGCATCGACTATGCGATCTTCTTCTACAACCCCAACATTCACCCCAAGAAGGAGTATCTGCTGCGCAAGGAGGAGAACATCCGCTTTGCCGAGGAGAACGGCATCGCCTTCATCGATGCCGACTACGACACCGACAACTGGTTCGCCCGCGCCAAGGGCATGGAGTACGAACCGGAGCGCGGCATTCGCTGCACCATGTGCTTCGACATGCGCTTCGAGCGCACAGCGCTCTACGCCCATGAGCATGGCTATTCGCTCATCTCCAGCTCCCTGGGCATCTCGCGCTGGAAGAACATGGCGCAGATCAACGACTGCGGCCATCGCGCCGTCGCCCCCTACGCGGGCATGGCCTACTGGGACTACAACTGGCGCAAGAAAGGTGGCTCGCAGCGCATGATCGAGATCAGCAAGCGCGAGCGCTTCTATCAGCAGGAGTACTGCGGCTGCGTCTATTCGCTGCGCGACACCAACCTGCATCGCAAGGCCCAAGGCCGCGAGTTGATCCAGCTCGGCGTGCAGTACTATGGAGATGATGAGTAAAAACGGGGGGATGATTAAAAACGGGGGATGATGAGTCAGAAACGCGGGACGCGGCTCATCGATCCACGAAAAGCGGCGGCGCCAAGGCGCCGCCGCACACCTGCCAAGAGACCGGCGTTCGGGTCAGCAGTTGCCCTTCTTGGCCTGACCCGGCGGGCAGAAATTGCCGTTGCCGTGGCCATGATCGCCATCGCCGATGATCACTGCCGGCTCCGGCTCGATTCGCGCCGGGTGATAGCTGCACGCACTCAGCAGCGCCATGGCCAGCATGGCCCAGACGACCTGGGTGGCGTAGCGATAACGGCGAGAGGGATTGGTCATGGTTGTTCCTCGAGTTTCACGGTCATTCAAAGTCTAGCAGCCCGGGCGCTTGTCAGCGCCCGAACACCACCTTCGCGACATCCTGATAGACCTTTGCGAAATGCACCGTCATGCCTGCCTTGAGATAGTCAGGTAGCTCGTCGTAATCGCGCTGGTTGGCGTCCGGCAGGATCAGCTCGAAGATCTCACTACGCCGGGCGGCGATCACCTTCTCGCGGATACCGCCCACCGGCAGCACCTGGCCGGTCAGAGTCAGCTCGCCGGTCATCGCCAGCGGCCGGTCGATGCTCTGATTCTTCGCCAGCGACATCAGTGCCGTGGTCATGGTCACGCCGGCCGAGGGGCCATCCTTGGGCGTGGCGCCCTCGGGCACGTGAACATGAATGAAGGCCTCGTTGAAGAAATCGGCATCGGCACCGTACTCGCCCAGATGCCCGAGTGTGTAGCTGTAGGCGATATTGGCCGACTCCTGCATCACCTCACCGAGCTTGCCGGTGAGCTTGAATCCGCGCGTCAGCGCATGCACCTTGGTCGCCTCGATCGGCAGCGTGGCGCCGCCCATGGCGGTCCACGCCAGGCCGGTGACCACGCCCACGCCCTTGAGCACCTTCTCCTTGCGGAACAGCGGCGCGCCGAGGAACTCCTCGAGGTTGTTGACCGAGACCTTGACCGTCTCCTGATCCTGCTCCAGCAGCTTGACCGCGGCCTTGCGCACGATGCGGTGGAGCTGCTTCTCGAGCTGGCGCACCCCGGCCTCGCGGGCGTAGCCTTCGATCACCTGCTTGAGCGCGGCGTCGGTCAGGTTGATGCGCTTCTTGGGAATGCGATCCCGCTTGAGCAGTTTCGGCCACAGATGGTGCTTGGCGATCGCCACCTTCTCCTCGGCGATATAGCCGGAGAGGCGGATCTGCTCCATGCGGTCGAGCAGCGGCCCGGGAATGGTATCGAGCTGGTTGGCGGTGCACACGAACAGCACCTTGGAGAGATCCAGGCGCACGTCGAGATAGTGATCGAGAAAGTCGACGTTCTGCTCGGGATCGAGCACTTCCAGCAGCGCCGACGCCGGGTCGCCCTGGAACGACTGCCCCATCTTGTCGATCTCGTCGAGCATGATCACCGGGTTCTCGACCTCGACCTCCTTGAGCGCCTGCGCCAGCTTGCCCGGCATGGCGCCGATGTAGGTGCGTCGGTGACCCTTGATCTCCGCCTCGTCGCGCATGCCGCCGACCGAGAAGCGGTAGAACTCGCGCCCCAGGGCGTCGGCGATGGAGCGCCCGACCGAGGTCTTGCCGACCCCCGGCGGGCCCACCAGCAGCACGATCGAGCCGCCTACGTCACCCTTGAACGAGCCCTCGGCAAGGAACTCGATGATGCGCTCCTTGACGTCGGCCAGGCCGTCGTGGTCGCGGTCCAGCACTTCACGGGCGCGCTTGAGGTCGAGCTGATCCTCGGAGGTAATGCCCCACGGCAGCGAGGTGAGCCAGTCGAGATAGTTGCGCGTGGTGCCGTACTCCGGCGAGCCGGTCTCGAGCATCGAGAGCTTGTCGAGCTCGTCGTCGATACGCGTCTGCACCCGTTCCGGCACCTGCAGGTTTTCCAGGCGCCCGCGGAAGGTATCGACGTCGCTCTCGCGATCATCCTTGGAGATGCCCAGCTCTTTCTGGATCACCTTGAGCTGCTCGCGCAGGAAGAACTCGCGCTGGCGCTCCTGCATCTGCGAGTTGACCTGCTCGCTGATCTGATTCTGCAGCTGGGCGACCTCGATCTCCTTGCGCAGCAGCGGCAGCACCCGCTGCATGCGATCCATGATCGGCAGCGTCTCCAGCACCTGCTGCAGCTCGCGCCCCTTGGCCGAGGTGATCGCCGCGGCGAAATCGGTCAGCGGGCCCGGCTCGTGGGGGCTGAAACGGTTGAGATAGCTCTTCAGCTCCTCGCCGTAGAGCGGGTTGATCGGCAGCAGCTCCTTGATGCCGTTGATCAGCGACATCGCGTAAGCGCGCGCTTCCTCGGCCTCGGCATCCACCGGCTCACGCGGGTAGGAGACCTCGACCAGATAGGGCGGGGTCTTGGAGAGCCAGCGATGGATGCGGAAACGCCGCATGCCCTGGGCGATGAACTGGATCTGGTGCTCTTCGCTCTGGGTGCGGTGCACCTTCACCGCGGTACCGATCTCGGGGAAGCTGCCGGGGCTCAGCTCCTCCATGCTGACATCGCCGATGAAGGCAACGCCGACCATGTGATGCGGGGTATTGGCGACCCGCTGCATGGTCTCTTCCCAGCGCTGACGCTGGATGATCAGCGGTTGCACCTGGGCCGGGAAGAACGGACGGTTGTGAATCGGCAGCAGATAGATGCGCTCCGGCAGATAGTCGCCGGACGGCACCACGGCACCGCTGGCCGACTGCCCCTGCTTCGGCGTCTCGTCGCCCTGGGCCGCGTCGCCGCCCACGTCGATATGGCTATCGGCGTTCCAATCGTGTTCGCTCATCGTTCATCCTGTATCCGTCCATGGCCAAAGCGGCCCGATATCTGTGGGATGTGGGCAGGGGTACGTAAGTTCAAGTGAACCCGCGACCGGCTAATGACAATACAGGATAGGAGAGCGCCGCCAGCGCGGTGCCATAGGCGGCAGAAACAGGAAGGCCGAGCGGGATGCTCGGCCTTCGCAGGAGTATCGACACCGCGCCCCGGACCGGGGCGCCTGACGCTCAGGGCTGAGCGGGTGCTGCCCCCGGCACCAGCGGTACCTGCTGGTCATTGAGGGTCATCACGCCATCGTCGAGCGCGATGCGCAGCGGGCCACCGCTCATCGGCAGACCCAGCGACATCAGCAGGATCGGCGGCGCCCCCTTGAGCTCGAAATGACCGTCGAGACGCTTTAGCACCTCGCGATCGAGCGTCTCGGCGTCCATCGTGTCGAGGTTCCAGTCAGCCATTCCGTCGCCGTCGAACTGGAGCTCACCACTACCCTGCATGTCGACGCCCATCAGCGGGCTCTTCAGCGCCAGCTTGTCCACGGCCCAGCGCGGCGAGCCGGCAAAGATCGCCGCCAGCTGCGGCTTGAGCGGTGCCAGCGCTTGCGCCATCGCATCCTGATCGTCGGAAGCCGCGGCCGCCTGGATCTCGCTGGTGCGCGCTTCGAGCGCCGCCGCCAGGGCGCGATAGGCATCGCCATCGACATGATCCAGGGTCATTGCCAGCTCGCCACTGCCGAGCTGCTGATCGTCCATGGTGGTGTCGCCGAGTCGGGTCTCGAGATGCATCGCCATCTCCTTGGCATCGAGCTTGGCGTCGAGGGCGTAACGCGAGTCGTGCGATACCAGCTTGGCGCCATCCGGCGAGACCACGGTGATGGTGGGCAAGGTGAGCGCGAGCGACTGGTCGAAGGCCTGACGGTCGCCCTGGAAAGCGCCCTCGATGGCCACGTTCTCCAGCAGCATGTTGGCTTCGGCGTCCTGCAGCTGCAGGCGCGGCGCCTGGCCATCGAGGGTGACCCGATCCGCGTGCTGCGTGAGATTCAGCGTCAGACCCGAGAAGTCGACCTGCATCGGCCGCGCAGGGCGAAACTCGCCGCCGACTTCACCGGCGGGCACGGTCCACTGCTGAGAGAAACCGGGCAGCGCGATCGTGGCTTCCATACGCTGCTCGCGGGTCAGAAAGCGTCCGTTCCAGGTCAGCGGGCCGTCACTCTCGAGCAGATCGCCGAACAGCGTGCGGTCGTCGCCGATATGCACCTGCCCCTCGCCGGAGAAGCTGGTCTCGAACAGTCCATGGTCGGCCTGGTAGGGCGCCTCGATCACCACCGGCTCGATCTCGTCATCGAGGTAGCGCGCTTCCAAGCGGCCGCTGGAGTGGAACCAGCCGCTGTCGACGTCGGTGCGTTCGACCTGCCACTGCGGGCTGGCATCCAGGCGTGCCACGAGCTGCGACATCTCCTGCTCGAAGCGATGGCTGGAGTAGGCCTGGGCGCCGAGATAGCCCCCGCCCACGACGATCACGATAGCGGCACCCGCGCCGATCCACTTGCGCATTCCGCGCTCCTTGTCAGAGTTGATTGAGGGGGTCGCTGTAGATATTGATTCGGCGACGTCTTCTCAGGTGATGTACGCAACCCGGGACGCCGCTCGTTCAGTGCAGCCAGAACCAGAGATGCATCACGCTCCAGGCATAGACCGCGGCCAGGATGTCGTCGAACATGATGCCGATCCCCCCGGCCACGCGCCGGTCGACCCAGCGGATCGGCCACGGCTTGATGATGTCGAACACCCGAAACACCACGAAACCCCAAAGCGCCGACTCCCACGAGAACGGCACCGCGGCCATGGTCAGCCAGTAGCCGACGAACTCGTCCCACACGATACCCGAGTGGTCGTGCACGCCGAGATCCCGCGAAGTCTTGCCACACAGCCAGATGCCGAGCAGCGTGGCGATACCCATCACGCCCAGATAGAGACCCAGCGGCAACCCCGAGAGCAGCCAGTAGAACGGGATCGCTGCCAGAGTCCCGAAGGTACCCGGTGCAAAGGGCACGGCGCCACTGCCAAGCCCGAAGGCCAGAAAGTGAGTGGGGCGACGCCAGACGCTCTTGGGGGCCCGGTTCATGCGCGTCTCTCCGCGAAATGATCCCAGCCGCCGAGCCCGGCGAACGCTTCAGGCAGCCCACCGATACCCTCGCCGGCGACGATGCGGCCGATCGGCGTGAGCGGCAGATGCAACGCCGCCAGCTGCTGCTGTGCACTCGAAAGCTGGGCCGATGGTAGCGTCACCAGCAGCTCGTAGTCGTCGCCGCCGGCGAGTACGCGGCGCTGGACCTGATCGCCGTCGAGGGTGGCGCGCAGTGGCGTCGCCAGCGGCAGTGCCGCCAGATCGAGCTGTGCGCCCACGCCGGAGGCGCGCAGCAGATGACCGAGATCCGCCAGCAACCCGTCGGAGACGTCGATGGCCGCGCTGGCCAGTCCGCGCAGCGCCTCACCGGCCGCCAGCCGCGGTTGCGGGCGCAGATAGGCATCGAGCAGCGGATGTGCCAGATCGCGCTCGCCCTGCTGCCAGCGGGCCAGTCCTTCGGCAGCGCGGCCCGGATAGCCGGTCACCGCGATCCAGTCGCCGACCTGGGCGCCCGCGCGGGTCAGCGCGCTGCCGGCGGGCAGCTCGCCATGTACGGTCACGCCAAGACTCAGGGTGCCGCGGGTCACGTCACCGCCGATCAGCGCACATCCACAGCGCTCGGCGAGGGCGTGAAAGCCCTCGCCGAGCGCTGCAAGCCAGTCGGGATCGGCCTCCGGCAGGGTCAGCGCCAGGGTGCACCAGCGTGCCCGCGCGCCCATTGCCGCCAGGTCGCTCAGCGCCACCGCCAGCGCCCGGTGGCCGATCGCCGCCGGCGGCGCATCAGCGGGAAAATGCACGTCCACCACAGAGGTGTCGACGCTGATCGCCAGCTGGTGGCCAGGGGTGGGGGCGATCACCGCGCAGTCGTCGCCGTTGTCGACGACGATATCCGCCCGGCCACTGGCGGGGCGCGCCAGATAGCGGGCGATCAACGCGAATTCGCTCAACGCAGCGCTGCTCATGTCAACGACGGCGAGCAGCGACCTCGGCACCCCGCAGGCGCGAGGCCAACTTGTCGAGGATGCCGTTGACGTATTTGTGGCCATCGGTGGCGCCGAAGATCTTGGCCAGCTCCACCCCTTCGTTGATCACCACGCGGTAGGGAACTTCCGGACGCCGTGACAGCTCATAGGCGCCCAGCCGCAGGATCGCCAGCTCGATGCGGTCGAGATCCTCCAGCCGGCGGTCGAGCAGCGGCGCGATGGCGGCATCGAGTTCGCGCTGATGCTGAGCGGCGTTGTGCAGCAGGTCGTGGAACAGGGCAGCATCGGCAATCTCCATCACCTTGTGCCAGTTCTCGTGATCCTCGAGATCCTCATCGGCGATCTGGGCGCGAAACTCGGCCTCAACCGCGGTGATCGACTTACCGGTCATCTGCCACTGGTAGAGCCCTTGCACGGCCAGCTCGCGAGCCGCACGGCGCGACTCCTGGGCCTTGCTCGGCTGACGCGATGGCGCGCTCATGCCTCACCTCCCAGACGCTTGAGCAGCGAGACCATCTCCATCGCCGCCATCGCCGCCTCGGTGCCCTTGTTGCCGGCCTTGGTACCGGCGCGCTCGATCGCCTGATCGATCGAGTTGACCGTCAGCACACCGTTGGCGATGGGCGTGTCGTGGGCCAGCTGCAGCGCAGAGAGCGACGAGTTGCAGTTGCCGGCGACATACTCGAAGTGCGGCGTGCCGCCGCGGATCACCGCCCCCAGCGCAATCACCGCATCCGGGCGCGACACCGTGAGCACACGCTTGACCGCCAGCGGCAGCTCCCACGCGCCAGGCACATGGATCAGCTCGATGTTCTCTTCACTCACACCGTGACGCATCAGGCTGTCGACCGCCCCTTCGACGAGACTGTCGACGACATGATGATTGAAACGGCCGACGACGATGGCGTAGCGCCCATCGACATCGGTGAACTGACCTTCCAGTTGCGCGATCGGTTGCATTGTCGGGTTCCGGAGTCACTGCGCCTGAAGCGGATCGGGGGATCCCCTCAGGCGTACGCTAAAAAAGAGTGATTGGCCGGCGCCAGAACGAGGCGCTCGGCGCGCGAAGCCGGCCATCTTACCATGTCCCGGCCGGCGCGGGCATGGCTCGACGCCAGCGGGCGACATGGCCACCGGCGCCTGGACGGTATCGGCATGGCCACCACGGGATCAGACGTCACCGCTGACCAGTTCGACCACCTCGAGGTCGAACCCGGAGAGCGCCGAGAAGCGCCACGGCGAGCTCAACAGGCGCATCTTGCCGACGCCGAGTTGACGCAGAATCTGGGCGCCGGTGCCGATCGACAGAAAGTTGCCACTGCCATCGGCAGCGCTGGAGCGCGGCGCCGGACGGTGGCCCAGCAGCACGTCGAGCTGGGTCTTGAGATCGCCGCGCGGACTGGCATCGTCGAGCAGCACGAAGACCCCGGCCTCGGCCTGACTGACCGCCTCCAGCGCGGTGTAGGCGGTCCAGTGCCCTTCGCCCTTGCACAGCGCCAGCAGGTCACCCAGGGTGTCGCCGGCATGTACCCGCACCGTGGTCGGCCGCATCGCCTCGGGCTCGCCCTTGACCAGGGCCAGATGGTGAGTGTTCTGAATACGGTCGTGGAAGACGTGCAGTGCCATCTCGCCAAAGGCCGTGGTGACGCTCTGGCGCTCGACAGCATCCACCGTGCGCTCGTTGAGCATGCGGTAGTGGATCAGATCGGCGATGGTGCCGATCTTGAGATCGTGCTCGGCGGCGAAGCGCTCGAGTTCGGGCCGCCGCGACATGCTGCCGTCATCGTTCATGATCTCGCAGATCACGCCGGTGGCCTCGAAACCGGCCATCGCCGCCAGATCGCAGGCCGCCTCGGTATGACCGGCGCGCCGCAGCACCCCGCCCGGCTCCGCCATCAGCGGAAAGATATGGCCCGGCTGGACCAGGTCCTCGGGACGCGCGTCACGCGCCGCGGCGGCTCGCACCGTGAGCGCGCGGTCAGCGGCGGAGATACCGGTGGAGACGCCCCTGGCGGCCTCGATCGAGAGCGTGAACTTGGTGCCATAGCCGGAGCCGTTGTCGTCGACCATCAGCGGCAGCTTGAGCTGCTGACAGCGCTCCCGGGTCATCGGCTGGCAGATCAGACCGCGCGCGTGACGCGCCATGAAGTTGATGTGGCTCGCCTCGACGCACTCGGCGGCCATGATGATATCGCCTTCGTTCTCGCGGTCCTCGTCATCCATCAGGATGACCATCTTGCCCTGCCGAATGTCTTCGACGAGCGCCTCGATGCTGGCCAACCGGCCCGATTCCCCTGTCGTCATAGCTCTATCGCCATCGCCTTGGTCATGCGCGCCGCGCGCTTGGGTTCGATGACGGCACAGACTACCTGTCGGGCGGCGCCGACGCTACTGTCGTCGCATCGCAACGCCGTCACCGACCGGCGACGCCAGGGCTCAGGCGTCCACCCGCGGGCGGGCGCGAATCCACCAGTCGTCGCCCACGGCGCGGATCTCGTCGATCTCGAGCCGACGCTGCTGACGCATGCTGTCGATCCCGGGCAGCGCGAACAGCGGGCGCGCGCCGCTGCCCAGCAGCGTTGGCGCGACGAACAGTTCGAGACGATCGACCCAGCCGGCATCGAGCAGCGCGCCGGCCAGGGTGGCGCCGGTCTCTACCAGCACTTCGTTGCACGCTTCCCGGCTCGCCAGATAGCGCAGCGCCGCCTCGATGTCGACCCGTCCGTCGCGGTCGGCGGGCAGCGTCACCACCTCCGCACCAGCGGCTTCGAGGCGTTCACGCCGGGCCTCTTCGGCGCCGGCGACGCCGAATACCAGGGTGCGGCCCGGCTGGCTCAGGCAAGCTGCTGCGAGCGGCAGGCGCAGTTGGCTATCGAGCACCACCCGCAGCGGCTGGCGGCGCACGATCTCGGCGGCCTCATCGAGCTCGAGCTGATCGGCACGCAGGGTGAGCCGGGCATCGTCGAAGATGATCGACTCGACGCCGGTGAGAATCGCACTGGCGCCGGCACGCAGACGCTGGACCTGACGCCGTGCCGCCGGCCCGGTGATCCACTGCGACTCGCCGCTGGCCATGGCGGTACGCCCGTCCAGGCTCATCGCCATCTTCAGGGTCACCCGCGGCAGCCCCTGCTGCATGCGCCGCACGAAGCCCGGATTGAGTGCCTGCGCCGCCGATTCGAGCAGGCCTACCTCCACCGTGATGCCGGCCTCACGCAGCTGGGCGAAGCCGCGTCCGGAGACCGCCGGGTTGGGGTCCTCCATTGCCGCCACCACCCGCGCCACGCCGGCGGCGATCAGCGCCTGGCTGCAAGGTCCGGTGCGCCCGGTGTGCGAGCAGGGCTCCAGCGTGACGTAAGCGGTGGCGCCGCGGGCGGCCTCGCCGGCCACGGCAAGGGCATTGATCTCGGCGTGGGCCTCGCCAGCGCGACGATGGAAGCCCTCGCCCACCACCTTGCCGGCGCTGACGATCACGCAACCGACCCGCGGATTGGGGTCACAAGTGTAGTGGCCGCGCTGCGCCAGGCGCAGGGCACGGCTCATCCAGGCGGTATCCTCGGCTGCGGCGGCGTCGGGTAGCTCGAGGTCGGAGACGGTGACAGGGGGGGCATCGGACATCGGCATCTCTCACGGGGTGGCGAGGCCGGCAGCCGCTGCCGGCCAGCGGGGTCAGGGAAGGTCGATCAGCGCTTGGCGTCGCTCGGGGATTTCGGCTCCTGAGCCAGGCGGTCGATCTCGGCACGGAACTCATCGAGATCCTGAAAGCGGCGATAGACCGAGGCGAAGCGGATATAGGCCACGTGATCGAGCCGCTTGAGCATCTCCATCACCTCCTCGCCGACCTCCCGCGCCTCCACTTCGCGGTCACCGCGCGCGCGCAGACGCTGGCGGATGCGTTCCACCGCCGCCTCGAACGACTCGACGCTGACCGGACGCTTCTCCAGGGCCAGCGACATGCCGGCGCGCATCTTCTGCTCGTCGAAACTCTCGCGCGAGCCATCCGCCTTGATCACCCGAGGCATCACCAGCTCGGCGGTCTCGTAGGTGGTGAAACGCTCGCCGCAGGCGGCACACTGGCGACGCCGACGCACCTGATCCCCCTCGGCGACCAGGCGCGAGTCGGTCACCTTGGTATCGTGGGTACCGCAAAAAGGACAATGCATCGGTGGTTCACTCGTCGGCGCGGACAGCGCCGGGGCCTGTCCGCGACTTTGACTATCCATCGGTAATGGCAGACGCGCAGGAAGCGGCTGGCATCCGTCATCGGCTTATCCGCGCAGTGTAACGGTTTGCACAAGATACCGGAAACACGGTGATTTTCATGTTTCTTTCCCTGTTGGCCCGAGTTCTGCAAGGATAAGGGCAGAGACTCGCTCCGCCGCCATGCAGGAACCCTCTCATGCCCAGCCGCGCCGCCAACTACCCCGCCCTGTCCGAAGACGCCTTTCTCGCCCGCGCCGGCGCCAGGCTCGAAGAGATCTATGGGCAGCGCCGGGACGAGGTGCTACGGCGTCTGACCACGCTGCTTGCGCACCATGAAGGTGCGCTCGACCGCCAGCCCCGTCCAACCTGGAGCGAACGCGACCAGATACTGATCACCTATGGCGACAGCCTGATCGACGGCGAACGCCCGCCGCTGGACGTGCTCGACGATTTTCTCGCCACGCGGCTCAACGGCGTCTTCAGCGGCCTGCACATCCTGCCCTTCTTTCCCTGGAGCAGCGATGACGGCTTCTCGGTGATCCACTATCGCGAGGTCGACCCCAAGCTGGGCGACTGGCAGGACATCCGACGTCTGGCCGCGCGCAGCGACCTGATGGTGGATCTGGTGATCAACCACGTCTCGCGCGACTCGCTGTGGTTCACCGACTATCTGGCGGGCACCCAGCCCGGGCGCGATTACTTCATCGAGATGGACCCGCAGACCGATCTTTCCCAAGTCACGCGCCCGCGCAGCTCGCCGCTGCTGGTGCCGGTGTCGACCCGACGCGGCACGCGCCACCTGTGGGCGACCTTCTCCGAAGACCAGATCGATCTCAATTTCGCCAATCCGGACGTGCTGCTCGAGTTCGTCGGCATCCTGCTGTTCTATGTCCAGCAGGGCGCGCGGATCATCCGTCTCGATGCGATCGCCTATCTGTGGAAGGAGGTCGGCACCCGCTGTATCCATCTGCCGCAGACCCACGCCGTGGTGCGCCTGCTGCGCGCGATCCTCGATTACGTGGCACCGGGCACGCTGCTGATCACCGAAACCAACGTGCCCCACGCCGAGAACATGAGCTACTTCGGTCTGGAAAGCACGCCGGTACCGACTGCTGGGGGCGACGAGCCCGCCGCGCCTGGCGACGCCGTCGAAAACCATCCGGCGACGCCCGACGAAGCCCACATGATCTACCAGTTCACGCTGCCGCCGCTGCTGCTGCACACGCTGACCAGCGGCGACGCCAGCGCGCTGGCCGAATGGGCGCGCTCGCTGCCGCCCCTCCCCCCCGGCTGCACCTACTTCAATTTCACCGCCAGCCATGACGGCATCGGCGTGCGCGCGCTGGAGGGGCTGCTGCCGCCCCATGAGGTCTCGCGCCTGCTCGAATTGATGCACCGCTTCGGCGGCTACGTCAGCATGAAGACCAACCCCGATGGCAGCGACTCCCCCTACGAGATCAACATCACCTACTTCGATGCCATGAAGGGCACCCGCCGTGGCGCCGACGCGTGGCAGGTCGAACGCTTCCTGTGCAGCCAGAACCTGATGCTCGCGCTGCAGGGTATCCCCGGGGTCTATCTGCACTCCCTGACCGCGACGCTCAATGACCACGAAGGCGTCGAGCGCAGCGGCCGGCTGCGCTCGATCAACCGTCACCGCTGGGCCAAGGAGGAGCTCGACGAGCTGATCGACAGCCGCAGCACGCCCACCCGCGAGGCCTTTACCTCGCTCAAGCGTCGGCTCAATATCCGCGCCAGCGAGCCCTGCTTCCACCCCGAGGCGCCGCAACGCGTGCTCGACACAGGGCCGGGACTGTTCGCCATCGAGCGCGGCCCGCTGGACAGCGGGCGCCGCCTGCTGGCGATCTACAACATCAGCGACAAGCGCCAGCCGCTGGATATCGAGGCGTTGGCGAGCGGCGAGTGGTACGACGTGCTGAAGGATGGCAAGCGCTGGAATCCGCACCCCGAAGAGCGTGAGATCCTGCGGCCCTACCGCAGTCTGTGGCTGGTCCAGCCGTGACTTGCCGCGGCTGTCACGGCTGGCTAGAGTAGCCTCGGGAGATGGCATTCCTCCCGCGGCACAGACCCCGGCCGCGAACCGCAGCCCGCTGATGATGCCTGCCAACGCACCCGAGGTGTGTCCTGCGCAGGCTTCACGCGCCCGCGCTCACCGCCCGCAGGACGCGCATCGTCTGCCGAGATCGACGAGGAGCGCAATACATGTGGATTTCGATCGCCGCCATCAGTCTGGGCGCCGCCATTGGCGCCAATCTGCGCTGGTGGCTGGGCGCGCACTACAACGGCTACTTCCTGCATATCCCCCCGGGCACGCTGATCGCCAACCTGCTGGGAGCATGGCTGATCGGTATGGCCCTGAGCTTCTTCCAGGACTCGTCGCTCAGCGTGGAGTGGAAACTGTTCGCCATCACCGGCCTGCTCGGTGCCCTGACCACTTTCTCCACCTTCTCTGCCGAGATGGTCACCGCTATCCAGGGCGGACGCTGGCTGTGGGCCATCACCGGTACCCTGGTGCACGTACTCGGCTCGTTTGCGATGACCCTACTGGGCATCGCCTGCTACGGCTGGCTGCGCCATTGACCCCGACTCAGCACCGACCTCACGCGAGCAGCGCCAGCGGCACCACCTGAACGTTGCCGCCAGGCGCCGTGACCACCAGATGCTCGCCGATACGCTCGAGGATGGCCGCCGCCAGCGCCGGGTCGCCCAGCGTCAAGCGTTGGCGTTCGCGCCCTTCCAGCGCGTCGATCACCACCAGCTCGCCGCGCGCGCTGATGACGTAGAACCGTTCGTTGTCCGCCAGCGGCGCCGCCAGCGCGGGCGGGTGAGTCGCGTCGCGCTCCCCCAGCGCGACTTCCCAGACGCGTTCGCCGCTGCTCGCATCGAAGCCGAACAGGCAGAGCGAGATCGGTGCCGCGCCGCCATTCTGTACCGCCAGGCTCACCGCCACACGCTCCGCCTCCACCACCGGACGCGCCGCCAGGCTTGCGGGCACGGCCTCGGGCATCTCGGCCATCCACAGAACCGCGCGCGTCAGCGGATCGATGCGCAAGAGCCGAGCGGGATCGGTGTCGCCCAGGAAAAGCCGCCCCTGATCATCGAGCAGCGCCGTGGCCAGATCCACCGGCGCCCCCATGCCGATGCATCCTGTCTGGTGACCGTCGTGCAGCGACAGGGCGTGAATGGCGCGGTCACCGCCGCCGACATAGACCTCGCCGGCGTGCAGCAGCGGAAACGGCAGACCACCCCCGGAATAGCGCTGATGCCACAGCGGTTTGCCACTATGTAGGTCGAAGGCGAGCAGACCACTGGCCGGAGGTGTCTCCCCGCAGCGGGAAGACGAAGTGGTAGAGAGAGATCGTTCGGCATAGGCGACCACGCCGACGGCCGGCGTGGTGGTGATACGGGCGTGGGCCCAGTCAGGCACCTCGAGCTGCCACAGTAGAGCACCGGAAGTGGCTTCGCGCCGCCGTAGAGAGCCTGGCGCCGAGGTATCGAAGCGTGGCGAGGTCGACGCCCACGCGCCATGCCAGGGCATCTCGGCCCGGGATGCGTAGACGCTGATGCGGTCATCGGGGGCTGCCAACGCGAATGGCGCAGCGTGATCGATCTCGAGCGCACTCTCTGCCGGAGAGCATGCCGCTCCCATGTCTGACATCGACAGGACGCGACGGCCAGCCGGCATGGATGACACAAAGTCAGGCGACGCCTCACCCACAGGCGTCAGCGCGGGCGGGTCGAAAGATGCATCAGGCACGGCGAATCTCCTCTCGGGGATAGGACGTGGCCCTGCGTAGGGTCGTTTTTGAGGTTATTCTCGCTGACGTTATTCTCACCGGTCTCGACGATTCGCGCCGGTGCTCGACTCCACCCTACCCGTAACCGAGCGGTGCCGCCAGCGCGCCGGTGAGATCGTGACAGAACCACCCAGCGCCCTGACTACCGGTCTTATAAATTTACCTTATTTAACTTATGTTAACCTAAAGCACATAATGTCACGCACGACTGCTCCGGAACGGCGCAAGCCCGAGGTCAGGTGCCGCATGCGGCTATTTTCGAACGCCATGCCAGGACGCCGGCGACTAGGCTCCGGCATCGCCCGCCACGGGCTTCGCCATCTCCTGCTGGTGCTGGCCTGGATTGCCCTATGGTGTCTCTCCGCACTGATGGAGTACGCCCCGCACGCCAGCCTCTGGTTTCCCCCTGCCGGCCTGAGCTTCGCCGCCCTGCTGGTACTCGGCTGGCGTGCGTTACCCAGCCTGATCGTCAGTTGCCTGCTGGCCACCTTCTGGGTCGACCAGCTCTACGCCATGCATCAAAGCCCGCACGAGCTGCTGAAAGCCGGACTGGCCTTCGGCCTCGCGCACTGCAGCGCCTATGGCGTCGGCGCCTGGGCGCTCAGAAGCGCGCTGCGGCGGCGGGCCGAGATCACCACCCTGACACTGGTGCCGCTGTTTCTCATGACCGCCTGTCTCTCGGCGCTGAGCGCCACCCTCATCGGCATCCTCTCGCTGGAGATGACAGGCCTGCTGGCCTGGACAGAGCTGAGCGCCATCTGGCTACCCTGGTGGATCGGCGACATGGCCGGCGTCATCGTGCTTGCACCGCTGTTCCTGGCCGTACTGAGCTGGCGCTACACCGCCCTCTCGGCGTGGCTCGGCGGGCTCGACTTCCAGTTGCCCCACCGCCCGAGTGCCACTTTCATCGGCAAGCTGGCGCTGTGCCTGATTCTACTCAGCGGTGTGACACTCGCCGATGCCTACACGCGCGGTCCGGATGTCGCCTTCGCCGTGTTCTTCCTGATCATCCCGCTGATGTGGATCGTGTATACGGAGAGCGCCTTTCGCAGCGCGCTGAGTCTGGCGCTGTTCGCCCTGACGACCGCGCTGTGGGTGGCCGGACTGAGTCTGGTCGAGCAGTCGATGACCTATCAGTTCGCGCTCTGCGTGATCGCCACCAGCGGCTATTTCGGCTTTGCCGTCCCGGCGCTGGCGGCACGCAACCGTCAGCTCAGCGAGCTGGCGGCGCGCGACCCACTCACCGGTGTCTTGACCCGGCGCGCCTTCTTCGACAGCGCGGAACAAGTGCATGCAGAGGCGCGGCGGCGCGCCAGCCCCTTGGCACTGCTGGTGCTGGACATGGACGACTTCAAGCGGATCAACGACAGCTACGGCCATGACGTCGGCGACCAGACCTTGATTCTGCTGTGTCACGCCGTGCTGGGCAGGATGACACCGCAGCATCTGTTCGGGCGCTTCGGCGGCGACGAGTTTCTGCTGTTGATGGATAGCGATCTCGACGCCGCGCACATGGCAGGTGCCAGGCTGCAGCATCAAATAGGCAGTCTGCGCGTACCGGGGACTCAGCAACCGCTCTCGGCCACCATCGGTATCGCCGAGCTAGGCCCGGAAGACACCCTCACCCAGGCCTTTCGCCGCGCCGACCTGGCACTGCTGCAGGCCAAGCGAAGTCGACGCCGCCAGGTCGACAATCCGCCGGCCGCCGCCAACGGTTGATCGGGCGGCGTCACATCTCGCTGTCCTTAGACGTCGCCGGCATTGTCGCGCTCGACGGCTTCGAAGAGCCGATCCTGGAGGTCGGGAATCGCCGCCTGGACCCGGTTCCAGCTGGGGATGAACGGCTTGTCGCGGGGAGATTCGAAAAACGCCGCGCCGGCCTGCATGATGTTGTCGGCGAACAGTTCCACCGCCGCCTCCTCGCTGTGACGGTCGAGCTTGAGCCCATTCATCGCCGCGTCATGATCATAGGCCTCGATCAAATCCAGCGCGGTGCGGTAGTAGGTGGCCTTGACGGTGCGGAAGCTCTCGACGCTCATCTCCACGCCCAGGGTTGCCAGCTTGCGGTACATCGCCTTGGCGATGTCCATGCTCATGCGGTTGAGCCCGCCGCTCGGGTCTGCCTCGGAGATCGGCTGATGCTTGTGGTCGTAGGCGTCGGCGATATCCACCTGACACAGTCGTTTGGTCGAGAAGTTGCGATGCACCTCCGACAACACCCCGATCTCCAGCCCCCAGTCGCTGGGAATACGGATTCCGTCGAGCACGTCGGCACGCATCGAGAATTCACCTGAGAGCGGGTAGCGGTAGCTGTCGAGGTAGTCGAGATAGGGCAGCGGGCCGTAGATCATCTTGAAGGCACGGATCAGCGGCGTGACCATCAGCCGCGAGACCCGCCCGTTCAGCTTGCCGGCAGCAATGCGCGAGTAGTAGCCCTTGCAGAATTCGTAGTGAAAGCGCGGATTGGCCACCGGGTAGATCAGCCGCGCCAGCAGCCCGCGATCGTAAGTGACGATATCACAGTCGTGAAGCGCCACCGCCTCCGCCTTGCCGGAGGCGCGTACATAGCCCGAGCAGTACCAGACGTTACAGCCCTTGCCCGGCTCCAGCGGCGCCAGCCCTTCCGCCGCCAGCTCCTGATGCAGCGCCCGCAGCCGCGGGCCGTCGTTCCACAGGATGCGATGGTGCTGCGGCAGGCGCGCGAAGAACTCTCGCGCCTTGAGAAACTGTTCGCGGTCGGCGCGATCGAGCCCGATCACGATCTCGCTGAGATAGGGAACCTTGCACAGCTCGTCGACGATGTGCGACAACGCCGGACCCTCCAGCTCCGAGTAGAGCGACGGCAGGATCAATCCCATCGGGCGCTGGCGCGAAAAGCCCTTCAGGTCGTTCTCCAGCGCTTCCACCGAGCGCCGGGTGAGGTTGTGAAAGTTGGTGATGATACCGTTCTGGTAGAAGTCGCTCATGCCACGTCCTCATTGTTATGGAAGCGCCGAAAGAGACACGCTGCATCGGTCGTCGAATGCGATGAAAGGGCAAGGCTCGAGACAGGCCGGCCCTGTGCCGGCATACGCGCAGAGATTGCCGAGCGCTCACGGCGGTTCACGCTGATACTGACCTTGGCCACCAGTGGGCGAGCCCTTCGGCCCAGCCCTCGGGTCCAGCCGCTTGGGTACGATATAACCGCGTATGGGTCAGCGACATCGGCTGGTCGTGGGCCGCACTGATGATCACCGCCATGTCGGTGGCGGCGAGCAGGGTGAGATCGTTGGGGCCATCGCCGAGCCCCAGGGTCAGCGGGCGGTAACCGCGCAGCGCCTCGAAGCGTGCCAGCAGCCAGCGCACCGCGTGGCCCTTGTCGACCGCCCCCATCACATGCCAGAAGCGCCCACCTCGGGTCAGCTGCAGACCATCGCTGTCGAGCGTCTCACGCAGCCGTTGCAGCTGGGTGTCATCGTCTTCCCATACCAGCGGCTCACTGCCCTCGCGCACCATCGCCTGGCGTGCCCCCTCGGCGCTGAGCGCGGTCAGCTCGCGCACCTCCTCGACCGTCATCTCCCCCATGCGCCGAAAGCGCAGGCCCAGGCGCTCGCGCACCACGTCCAGACGACGGCGAATGAAATCGACATCCAGGCTCGGGGTCTTCACCACCAGCCCCTCCGGCGAGGTCGGATCGCGATCCAGACGCGCATGCTGCCAGGCCGGCGGCAGGCCGATGACGGCGCCGTTCTCGGCAATGAAGGGGGTGTGTTCGAGCGCCAGCTCCCGGCGCAGCGCCAGAAGCTCCGCCCGGGTCTTGCTGGTGGTGGGGATGACCGGCACCCCGGCCGCCGCCAGGCGTTCGAGCCAGGGCGCGGCGGGTTGCCAGTCGTAAGTGTGGTGATCGAGCAGCGATCCATCGAGATCGGTGAAAACCAGCAGGGGTGGCCGCTGTGGCCCGCCAGTCGCGTCACTCATCGCATCCCCCTATCCGCGTTCACGATCGGTCAGCCTCGGTGACCCTACCGCTTGAAGGTAGCACGGATCGTGCCAACGCCAGCGGGTCGGTGCCATTCGGGCTGGCGCGACGCAGAACGGGGCACTTTAGTGCCCCGCGCCCCAGGGCGATGCACCAAAATGATGCAGACCGGATTCAGCGCAGCGCGTGGCGCGCCGCAATGGCGAGCACGCCGGCGATGGTAGCGGCGTCGCTGTCGATCGCCACGACCGTCAGTCCCGCCTGCTCCAACGCCAGGGTATAGCTCTGGCGCAGGCTCTCGGCGCCGACCAGCAGGACCCGCTCGAGCGCCGGCCGCGCCGCGTGCATGGCGCACACCTCCTCGCCGATCAGCACCCCGGAGAGAAAGCTACCCACCTGGTCCGCGGCCAGGCCGGCATAGAGATGCCGGCTGCGGCCTTCGAACAGTGCGTGCAGCACGCCACCGGCGTGGCCGGCGCGGGAGAGCCCCAACCGAAACGCGGCGGCGTCGAACGCCGCCTCGTCGCGGGCAGGCTCCCCCGGCAGGGTATGGAAACGCACCGCATGGTAGAGCTCGCCGGTCATCAGCGTGGTGAAGTCGGTCAGACGCCCAGACTCGAGGTGCGCCCACTTGCTGTGGGTGCCCGGCAGGCAGCAATCGGCGCTGTCGACACCGGCCAGCGCCAGCGCCCCGAACGCCTGTACCTCCTCTCCGCGCATGACATCGACATGCGTCGAGGTGACCTGCTTGACCCCCGGCACGATCCAGGTGTGCTCGAGGCCAGGTGCCGCGACCACCCGGTCGGCGAGTTCGGCGGCAGTCACCGGCAGTTCCAGTTGCGGCGCCTCGAACCAGCCACGCTGCGAGCCGACCATGCCGGCAAGATAGATCGGTACCGGCTCGCGCCCCCCACTGGCCCGCCAGTCGCTCACCTGCGCGGCGCAGTAGTGCGGGAACTCCTCCCGCGCCAGGGCACGCAGGCCGGAACTCGAACGCCGCGTGTCGAGCGTGCGGCCGCTGGCGGCGTCGACCAGAAAGGCGCGGAAGTTGCTGGTCCCCCAGTCGACGACGATCAGGCGCTGGCTCATGCATCGGCCTCGCGCTCGAAGGCTTCCGCCTGCTGCGCCACCTCACGCAGCCGCTGCCACTCGGCGACCAGTGCCCGCGCGATCTCGCCCACCTCGGCAGCGGGACGGCCGGGCTTGTAGAGATTGCTGCCGAAGCCGAAACCCGCCACCCCATGGGCATGCCACTCGGCCATGTTGCTCTGTTCGATTCCGCCGACCGCGAGCACCGGCAGCCCCTTGGGCAGGATGGCGCGGATATCCTTGAAGTAGGTGGTGCCCAGGCGCGCCGCCGGAAACAGCTTGAGCGCCGTCGCGCCCGCCTTGGCCGCGGCCAGCGCCTCTGTCGGTGTCATGCAGCCGATCATCGGCGCCAGGCCGTGGGCGACCCCGGCACGGATCACCTCCGGGTCGCTGTTCGGGGTGATCAGCAGCGGCGCGTCCAGGGTGGCGAGGCGCTCGGCATCCGCCGGGTCGAGTACCGTCCCGGCACCGACCACCACGTCTGCCGGGCAGCGCTTGCTGATGGCCGCGATGCTGTCCCAGGCGCGGGGCGAATTGAGCGGAATCTCGATCAGCTTGAACCCCGCCGCGACCAGGGCATCGAAAACACCGTCGATCTCCTCCGGCGTGATCCCGCGTAGAATCGCCACCAGTGGGCGCTCGCGCAGCGCCGTCTCGAGCGCAAACTTGCGTGTCTCCTTCATGTCTCTCTCCTCGTTGCAGCTCGATTGTCACGCCGGCACTGTCCTACACAGTGCAGAGCGCGCCGTGTAGGACAATGCCGCCTAGTATGTCGTACATAGGATTCAGCAATCACCCAAGCAGCGCCTTCATACTTTGGTCGGCCATGCTCGATCTCAGGGCTCTCAAGCCTGGCATCGGCCGGCCGTCTCTGGTGCAGACGGCAACACCCGTCCACATGAGCGCCAAGCGCCATCACGCGATTCGCCTTACGCGCTTGGATACCGAGCCCACGGCTTCATGCTGGTACTGGCTAGGGGTCATCCCCTTCTGTTCACGAAAGTGTCGATTGAAGTTGGATAGATTGTTGTAGCCGACCTGAAAGCAGATGTCGGCAATGGAGTGCCTGCCTTCGAGCAGGAGTCGGCAGGCGTGGCCGATACGGATTCGCCGCAGGAAGGCAACGAACGTATCGCCCGTGGCCTGCTTGAAAAAGCGCGAAAAGCCGGAGGGAGACATGCCATGCTGGGCGGCCAGTGTCGACATACGCAGCGCTTCGTGGAAATGGTCATGGATATCGCGCAGTACGGCGTCGACCTGGGCCGAGGAGACACCGCTGGCCCCGGGCCCATAGCCACGGCCGGAGAGTGTCCGGTAATCGCTCTGCGACAGGCTACGCAGAATCGTCAGCACGCTGAGCAACTTGCCGGCATTGTCCTGCTCACCCATCTTGATCAGCAGTTCGCCGCAGCGGACCGCTTCCTCCCCGCCGAACTCCACCCCCCGCGCCGAGTCCTCGATCAGCGGCGACAGGCAATTGAGCTCCGGACAGAGCTGCATCATGTGCTCTAGCCACTCGCCCTTGAACTGCAGTACGACGTCGCGCCCTTCGATCAGCGGCCGGGACTCGTCGAGGTCGCTGAACCAGGCATGGGGAATGTTGGGCCCGACCAGCACCAGATTGCCCGGTGCGAAGCGGCCGATATAGTCGCCAACGAAACAGTGCCCCTGCGAGTCGCGGATGAGATGCAGCTCGTACTCAGGATGATAATTCCAGCGCGCGAGCGGCGCCGGGAAGTCGTGACAGTGCCAGTAGAAGCTGAATTTCGGGTCCTGGCTGATGCTTTCGAAGACAGGTGCACCCAGAGGGGTATCGTTGAGCGGCGCAGCGATCATCGGTATCAGTGCCTCGGTCGGCCAATACGGTGCATGACGTCCATCGATGAATGACCCACGCCGGGCAGCAATGATGCAGCCGCGACGAGAGGTCCCTGTCGACGCCCACCCATCCTGAAAGGAATAAGGGCGGCAGACTTTTAGACTTTGGTCACGCTCGCCCACCCATCAGCGCCCGACCGACCACCGAACAGTTCCGTCGAATACTTGAAAAACAAGAGATTAACAGACTCCACGGCAGGCTCTGCAAAAAAGTATCAGCCACTCGAAAATTACAGCCTAGCCGCTTTTCCCGCCCAGCGCGTAGCGTCACTGCCAAGCCGGTGGCGAGCCGGAGCGAGCAGATAGAAGACCGGTTCTCGCCCGTTTTTCCTACGACCCGAGAAGCGCGCCATGAAAGCCAGAGCCCTGGTGCTGGAGAAAAAACGCGACCTGTCACTGCGTGAGATCGAGCTGCCGGATCAGCTCGGCGCCGATGATGTGCGCGTGCGGATACATACCGTGGGCATCTGCGGCAGCGATGTCCACTACTACACCCACGGCCGTATCGGCCCCTTCGTCGTGGAAGCGCCCATGGTGCTCGGCCACGAGGCCTCCGGCGTGGTCACCGCGGTCGGCAGCAACGTTCGCCATCTGAAGGTCGGCGACCGAGTGTGCATGGAGCCCGGCATTCCCGACCCCAGCTCGCGCGCGTCCAAGCTGGGCGTCTACAACGTCGACCCCAGCGTGCGCTTCTGGGCCACCCCGCCGGTGCACGGCTGCCTGACGCCCGAGGTCATTCATCCGGCAGCGTTCACCTTCACCCTGCCCGACTCGGTCTCCTTCGCGGCAGGGGCGATGATCGAGCCATTCGCCATCGGCATGCAGGCAGTGGTCAAGGCACGCATGCAGCCGGGCGACATCTGCGTCGTCACCGGCGCGGGGCCGATCGGCCTGATGGTCGCTCTGGCGGCACTGGCGGGTGGGGCCAGCGAGGTGCTGGTCTCCGATCTGGTCGAGGAGAAGCTGGCGATCGCCGGACGCTACGCCGGTATTACCCCCGTCAACGTCTCACGCGAGTCGCTGCGTGATGCCGTCGCCGGGCGCTGCGGCCAGGATTGGGGCGCCGACGTAGTGTTCGAAGCCAGTGGCAACCCCCGGGTCTATGACGACGTGCTGGCCTGCGCCCGGCCCGCCGGCACGCTGGTACTGGTCGGCATGCCGGTCGAGCCGGTCACCTTCGATATCGTCTCGGCCCAGGCCAAGGAGCTGCGCATCGAGACGGTGTTCCGCTACGCCAATGTCTATGACCGGGCGATCGACCTGATCGCCTCGGGCAAGGTCGACCTCGAACCACTGATCAGCGAGACCTTCGCTTTCGAGAAGAGCATCGAAGCGTTCGAGCGCGCCGCCAGCGCGCGACCTCAGGACGTCAAGCTGCAGATCACCCTCGATAGCTGAAGACTGCCAATACCAGCACGCCACTCACTAGAGGCAAACAACAATGACCCAGTTCAAGCGTCGCGACATATTGAAGGGAATGGGCGGGCTCGCCGGCCTGTCGCTGATGGGCGCCGGTACGCTGCGCACGGCCCTCGCCCAGGGGATGGCCAGCGAGGAAGCCTGGAAACAGGCCAGCGGCACCACCATCCAGTTCATCTCCGAGAACACCCCGCCGACGACGGCGATCGCCGCCAACCTGGACGCCTTCAAGGCGCTCACCGGCATCACCGTCAATATCACCGAGATGCAGTTGGGGGCGCTGGTACAGAAGGTCGCGCTGGACTTCGGCGCCGGACGCAGCGCCTACGACGTGATCTATGCCGACCCCTATCAGGTGCTGGCGCCCTATCATCGCGGCCTGGTGGACCTGAATACGTTCATCAAGGATGGCCAGCAACCGGTCGTCCCCAAGGGCATCGAGGACTTCATTCCCTCGCAGCTGGCCGCCGCCGGCCGGTTCGAGAACGCGGATGCCCTGTATGCACTGCCCTACGACTGCCCGACGATGATCTGGATCTACCGCCGCGATCTGTTCGAGAAGTACCGCGACAAGATGCGCCAGGAGCTAGGCTTCGACCCGATGCCCACGGACGACACCACCTGGGAACAGTACTATCAGATCGCCGCGTGGTTCAGTAACGGCAACGCCAGCGAGGTCAAGTACGGCACTGGCCATCAGGCGCAGCAGTACGATTCGCTGATGTGCGACTTCTCCAACGTGCTGTTCGCCTACGGCGGTAGCTACTTTGCCAACGGCCAGCAGATCGGTCTCTACGGCACCGACTCCCCCGGCGCCTGCCAGTTGACCAGCGATGCTTCGCTGGAGGCAGCGCGCTTCTACCAGAAGCTGTTGAAGGTCGCCCACCCCGGCAGCACCAGCTGGGACTGGACCGGCGTCGCCAACGCCTTCCAGAACGGCGAGTTCGCGATGATGCCGGAGTGGCACGAGTTCGCCGGCTCGCTGGAGAGCTCGGACCTCAAGGGCAAGATCGGCTATGCACCGCTACCCAAGGGGCCAGCGCGCAGTGCCAATCTGTGGGGCGGCACCGGGATCGGCATCAACGCCAACGCCTCGCCCGAGAAGCAGAAGGCAGCGTGGCTGTTCCTGGTCTGGGCGACCTCGCCGCAGACCCAGCTGATGGGGCTGAAGAGCCAGGTCGGCGGCGGCACGCCGACACGCCAGTCGGTCTACGCCATGCCCGAGGTCAAGGCGGCCAGCAAACCGCCCACCGACATGCCCAACATGCTCACCGCGGACACCATGCTGATCGCCTGGCGCGACGACCATATCGGCCTGCGCCCCAAGATCCCCCAGTGGAACGAAGTCGACACGGTGATCTTCACCGAGCTCTCCAAGATGCTCGCAGGGCAGATGTCGCCCGAAGAGACCATGCAGAGCGCCAAGCAACGCATCGATCGTATCGTGGGGGCGTGACGCATGGCGCTGGTGACCGCAAGGCCCGCACCAAGGCGGCAGAGGTTCGAGCTGGCGATGATGTCGCCAGCGCTCTTTCTGCTGGCCCTGATCACGCTGGTGCCGTTCTTCTCGATCATCTGGATGAGCTTCAACAACGTCAGCCTGATGGGCGGGCTGACCCTGGAGTTCTCGGGCCTCGATAACTGGCGCCGGGTATTCACCGACCCTGACATCCGCGCCAGCTGGCTGATCAGCCTGGTCTACTTCCTGGCCACGGTGGGTCTGGAGATGCTCATCGGCACAGTGATGGCGCTGCTGGTCTACAGCCTGAGACGGGGCAGCAACATCATCATCTCGCTGCTGCTGATTCCGATGTTCATCGCCCCGGTGATCGTCGGTCTGCTCGGACGCTTCATGCTCGACCCCAGCCACGGCCTGTATGCCTGGATCCTCAATGAAACCGGCCTGTTCGACGGCAACATCCTCGGCAGCGTCGGCTCGGCGATGACCGCGGTGATCCTCATGGATGTGTGGGAGTGGACGCCACTGGTGGCACTGATCGTGCTGGCCGGGCTTACCTCGGTGCCCGAAGACACCCTGGAAGCCGCGGAGATGGACGGTGCCAATTATCGCCAGAAACTGCTCTACATCATCCTGCCGTCGATCTCCAACATCCTGCTGGTGGCCCTGCTGATCCGCGCCATGGATGCGATTCGCTTCTTCGCGATCATCTTCATCACCACCAACGGCGGGCCCGCGGATTCGACCAAGATCATCCCCATCCGGCTCTACGACATCGCCTTCCGCTTCTTCGATCTGGGCTATGCCGCCGCCGTCGGCATCACCATGCTGGTGTTCTCGATCCTGGTCGCCAATGCGTTCACCAAGCTGCTCAAACGCCGGGAGAGTGCCTCATGACCCCCGCCAAGCGCTGGCTCCCCTTCACCTTGAAGATCGCCCTGTTGACGCTACTGCTGCTGTGGACGCTGATCCCGATCCTGTGGATGGTGCTCTCGTCGTTCAAGCCCAACAGCATCATCACCGCCAGTACGCCACGGCTGCTGTTCACCCCGACCCTCGAGCACTACGCCACGCTGTTCAGCGGCGGCAACAGCCTCTGGCCCTATCTGACGAATAGCCTGCTGATCGCCGGCACCTCGACGCTGATCGCCGTGGTTCTGGGCTGCATGGCCGGCTTCGGGCTGTCGCGGATCCGGATCAAGGGCAAGCAGCACCTGGCGTTCTGGATCATCAGCACGCGCATGGCGCCGATCGCCGCCGTCATCGTGCCGCTGTATCTACTGTTTCGTTATCTCTACCTGCTGGACACCCACGTCGGTCTGATCGTCGCTTATCTGAGCTTCAATCTGCCCTTCGCCATCTGGCTGATGACCGCCTTCTTCGACGACCTGCCGCCCGATCTCGAAGAGGCTGCGATGATCGATGGCGCCACCAAGTGGCAGGCATTTCGCCTCGTGGTGCTGCCGCTGATGACCCCGGGGCTGGTGACCACCGCCATCCTCTGTTTCATCTTCGCCTGGAATGACTACGCCTTCGCCCAGACCTTCTCCGGCCCCGGCACCCAGACCATCCCCATCGCCGCGGCCCAACTGCTGACCCAGACCGGTATCGATTGGGGCAAGCTGCTGGCGATCGGCACCATCGTGGTCTGCCCGATGGCCATTGCCGGGCTGCTGGTCAAGCGCTGGCTGGTCAAGGGTCTGACCCTGGGCGCGGTCAAATGAGCACCATCGAATGAGCACCTCGCCCTCGCCGCAACGGCGTCGGCCACTCCGACACCCCACCGGGAGAGACGCATGAATGTGATGTCGCAGTTCGATCTGAGCGGCAAGGTCGCCGTGGTCACCGGCGGCAATGGGGGTCTCGGCGAGGCATTCGCCCACGCCTTGGCCGAAGCCGGCGCGAAGGTCGCCATCGCCGCCCGTGGACATGCGCGCAGCCTGCAAGTGGTCAAGGCGCTCGAGGATGCCGGCCACCACGCCATGGCCGTTGAGGTCGACATTACCCAACCCGAGGCGGCGGACGCCCTGCTCGACGAGGTCGAAGCCGGCCTCGGCCCGGTCGATATCTTCCTCAACAACGCCGGTGCCTGTCAGCATGCCCCGGCGCTGGAGGTCACCCCCGAGCGCTGGCGCGATATCTTCGATATCAATGTCCACGGCCTGTGGTACTGCGCACAGGCCGCCGGCCGGCGAATGCAGTCGCGCGGTGGCGTGATCATCAACATCGGCTCGATCTCGGCGATGATCGTCAATCGTCCGCAGATGCAGCCTGCCTACAACGCCTCCAAGGCCGCGGTGCACCAATTGACCAAGTCATTGGCCGCCGAGTGGGCCCCCTACGGCATCCGCGTCAACGCCCTGGCCCCCGGCTACGTCAAGACCGCGATGGCGCCAGTCGACGACCCACGCTTCAAGCCCCACTGGATCGACGACGCGCCCATGCAACGCGCCGCCACGCCCGCAGAACTCGGCCCCACCATCGTTTACATGGCCAGCAACGCCTCGAGCTTCATGACCGGCTCCATCGTCGTGGTGGATGGCGGCTACACCCTCTGGTAGCCGTCACTCGCGACGGCGCCCATCGCCATCAGGAGCCCTTATGGCAACGCTACAACTCAACAATATCGTCAAGGACTTCGCCGGCACGCAGGTCATCAAGGGGGTCGACCTGGAGGTCAAGGATCGCGAGTTCGTGGTCTTCGTCGGCCCCTCCGGCTGCGGCAAGTCGACCCTGTTGCGCATGATCGCCGGGCTGGAGAGCGTCTCCAGCGGCGACATCCTGATCGATGGCCAGCGCATGAACGAGGTCGGCCCGGCCGAACGCGGGCTGTCGATGGTGTTCCAGAGCTATGCGCTCTACCCGCACATGACGGTCGAGGACAACATGGGCTTCAGCCTGCGCCTGGCCAAGGTGCACAAGGCCGAACGCCGCGAAAAGGTGCTCGAGGCGGCGCGCATCCTGCAGCTCGAGAACCTGCTCGAACGCAAGCCCAAGGCGCTCTCCGGCGGCCAGCGTCAGCGCGTGGCGATCGGCCGTGCGATCGTGCGCAACCCCAGCATCTTCCTGTTCGACGAGCCGCTCTCCAACCTCGACGCCGCGCTGCGGGTGCAGATGCGCATCGAGCTGGCGCGTCTGCATGAAGAGCTCGATGCCACCATGATCTACGTCACCCACGATCAGATCGAGGCGATGACCATGGCCGACAAGATCGTGGTGCTGCAGGGCGGCATCGTCGAGCAGGTGGGCTCACCGATGGCACTCTACCACCACCCGCGCAACCGCTTCGTCGCCGGCTTCATCGGCTCACCGAAGATGAACTTCATCGACGTCGAGGTGCGTGACGCACGCAGCGAGGGCGTCTCGGTACGCCTGCCCGGCGGCGGCGAATACGCGGTACCGGTGGACGGCAGCGGCTGCCAGGCCGGCGACATCCTGAGCCTGGGCATCCGCCCCGAACACCTGGCCCTCGACGAGTCCGGGCCGCTGGAGGGCGAGATCACGGTGATCGAACGCCTCGGCGGGATCACCTCACTCTACGTGCAGTGCCACGGTGAGGAGTGGATTCTGGTCACCGACGGCGAAGTCGCCCACCGCGTGCGCGACAGCGTGCGCTTCGGCTTCGCCCCGGCGCGTGCGCATCTGTTCGCGGACGATGGCCTGGCCCTGAGCCACCTCGAGCGTCACCCGCTGGTCAACGTCGAGCGCAAGGAGAACCGCACCGCAGTCAGCTGATGCCAGCGGCAAAGCGCCCAGTTACCCAAGGGCGCCTGCCGCCAAGAAGCCAGGCCGAGAGCGCCGCCTTCGCGGCGCCCCGTCACCACTCGGCGATGGAGCCATCCTCGTGTGTCCATACCGGATTGCGCCAGCGATGCCCGATCTTGGCGCGCTCCTCGACGAACGCCTCGTCGATTTCAACTCCCAGGCCTGGGCCGTCGGGGATCGCGCAGAAGCCGTCATGAATCGATAGCGCGGACTTGTCCACCAGGTAGTCGAGGACATCGTTGCCCTGGTTGTAGTGAATGCCCATGCTCTGTTCCTGGATGAACGCATTGTGGCTGACGGCGTCCACATGCAGCGAAGCCGCCAGGGTCAGCGGCCCCAGCGGGCAGTGCGGGGCCAGGGCGACATCGAAACACGATGCTAGGGTGGCGATTTTCATGCCTTCGCTGATGCCGCCGCAGTGGGAGAGATCGGGCTGCACGATATCGACCATGCCCTCAGCGAGCAGGTCGCGGAATTGATAGCGGGTGTGCAGACGCTCACCCGTGGCGAGCGGATAGCCCAGGCCGCCAGCGATATGCTTGAGGCTGGGCAGATGCTCGGGCAGCACCGGCTCTTCGACGAACATCGGGTGATAGGGCTCGAGTTCACGCAGCAGCGCCTTTGCCATGGGCCGATGGACACGCCCGTGGAAATCGATGCCGATACCCACGTCGGGGCCGACGGCATCGCGCGCCTCAGCCACCCTCGCCACCGCCTCATCGACCTTGGCATGCGAATCGACGATCGCCATCTCGGCGGTGCCGTTCATCTTGAAGGCGGTGAAGCCCTTGTCGACCAGTGCCTTGGCACCGGCGCCGACATCGCTCGGCTTGTCACCGCCGGTCCAGGCGTACATGCGCATGCGATCGCGCACCTTGCCGCCGAGCAGCTGGTGTACGGGCACACCCAGATCGCGACCTTTCAGATCCCACAGCGCCTGATCGATACCAGCGATGGCGCTCATCAGGATCGGGCCGCCGCGATAGAACCCGGCACGGTAAAGGGTATTCCACAGATGCTCGATGCGGTGCGGGTCCTGACCGACCAGGTAGTCGGCGAGCTCATGCACCGCCGCCTCGACGGTCGCAGCACGTCCCTCGACCACCGGCTCGCCCCAGCCGTAGCAGCCTTCGTCAGTCTCGATCTTGAGAAACAGCCAGCGCGGCGGCACCTGCCAGGTCTTCAAACGGGTAATCTTCACGGCTCACCTATTTACTAAGTCAATGTCATGCCACTGGGTCAATGTCATGGGATGTGTGGCGTGGGACGTCTCCGGCTCTCTCCACGAACGTCAGGAAGACGCTTGCGGCAGACCGATCACGCGGGGATGTCGTACCAGCTCCTCCATGCCGAGATCACGCCCGGTGCGCTCGAGCACCGCTCGCGCGGCCTCGACGGCCTCCTCCGGCTGACGCAAGCGGATCGCCTCCAGCACGCGGGCATGGCGAGCCATGCTGTCGTCGAGTTCGCCGGCACTGTGATTAGAGCGGGCGACGATCATGGCAATGGCGGGCTTGAGCACGTGCGAGATCTGCGCCCAGATGAGATTGTGCGAGGCCGCGAACACCGCCTCGTGGAAGGCGACGTCGTAGTCGTCGTGGCTCATCCCATGCCAGCACAGGTCGGGGGCCTCCAGCGCCGCCAGCATGCCCGCATGCGCACTTTCGATCGCCAGCAGATCGGCGGCGGTGGCGTGGGTCGCCGCGAGCCCGGTGACGAACGGCTCCACCGCCACGCGGAAAGCGAAGACCTCACGCTGCAGCAGGGGGTTGGGCCGCGCATGGCGCGCCATCCAGTCACTCACCTGTGGGTCGAGCAGATGCCAGGCGGCCAACTCGCGCACCCGTGTGCCCTGCCCCGAGATACGCGTGACCAGCCCGGCATTGACCAGCTTCTGCAGCGCGCTGCGTACGGTGCTACGGCTGACCCCGAAGCGCGAGCAGAGATCGATCTCGCGCGGGATCATCTCGCCGCAGGCGTACTCACCGCCGAAGATCGACGCCGCCAGCGCGTCGGCGATGTCGGCACGGGACTCCCGAGCAGCGGCGGCTCCGGCGGTTTGCTCGTCTGTCGGCATGGATGTTCAACTCACTGGTCGCTATGTCCGACATAGCCTCGATCATGCCACAGGAGAAAGCTCTTAGACCATGGTCATGAACAAGACCAAAGTTGTAGAAAGGACGTCTCAGGGGGCATGTCTGGCGAACGATCACCAGCATCGACACCAGCCAAGCGGCTGAGGGATCGCTGCCTCGTGAACGGTGATCGGCAACTGTAACGGTCGATGAAATACGTTTAGTATCGCCGACCTCACCATTTTTCGAGGGTAATGAGATCCATGACGCAGCGACCTACGCTTTGGGAAGCTCCTCACTCTTGGCAGTGCCCCCGCGGCCTATGGGTCGTGGGCGTCGCCTGCCTCTGGGCTTACGCCTGTTTGGGCCTAGTGACCGAGCATCTAGGTAGCAAGGCGGGCACCCTGTCAGCATTGCTGGGCCTGATCGCGATTCTCGTCTACGGCAAGACCATGCGCCGCTCCGCTGCGCTATGGTTACTGCTGGCAGCGATCGCGGTGCAAGTCGTGTCCTGGACTTTCGGCTATTACCATCATCCCCAATGGATTGCAGACAATCCACAGATTGACCGTCTAGCCAAGCTGTTCATCTTCACCGCCGTCGCCTGGTGGCTTGGCGGCAGCACTCGCAACACGCTTTGGCTCTGGATGCTGGCCTTGCTCGGTTTTCTCATCGCCGTGCTGATTACCGGCCCAGGGGAGTGGCTGCGTGGACTGGAGGGTGAACGTGTCGGCTTCGGTATCCGCAATGACCAGCATGGTTCGATGCTGTTCGGGGTCGCCTTTCTCGGTCTGGTGATCTTCGCCCGCCGCCTGATAATGCCAGCTGGACGTTGGGTAATTTGGCGCAGCGCCGTTTGGGGCGTAGTAATGGCCGTATGTGCCACCGCCATCGCCATCGGCCAGACCCGCGCGGTGTGGCTGGCGCTACTCATCGCCCTACCGTTCGCCGGTCTCATCATGCTCGCATGGGCACACTGGCGCGGCACGGGAAAACGCATACTGCGGCCGCTCCTGGTCGGCTTGGCGCTGGGAAGCCTGCTGGCTCTATGCGCTGCCTGGCTTTTTGGCGGCGTCCTTATCGAGCGCGTCACCGCCGAGTCCTCCGTCATTCATCAGCTCGCCCACGGCAATCTGGACGCAGTGCCCTACTCGAGTATCGGTATCCGTATCCATAGCTGGGTGGCGGCCTTTGAATGGATCTCGGAGCGCCCGCTGTTGGGCTGGGGCGGCGAGGGTCGCAGTCTGGTGATCGCCCACACTCCCTGGCTACCGGAAATGGTCAAGCAGAACTTCGGACATCTACACAACTTCTTCATCGAGGTCTGGGTAGCCTACGGCCTGCTGGGCGTGGCAGTGATCGCAGCCCTGGCGTTCTGGATCGGGCGTGGAACCTGGCTGGCCTGGCGCGGGGGCGCCATGCCCAATGACGTTGCCCTGTTCGGCGCGGCCTTCTTCGTCTATTGGATCATCGTTAACCAGTTCGAGTCCTACGACTCGTTCTGGACCGGAGTCTACGTACACAACCTTGTCGTCGGCGGACTGGTGACCCACTACTGGCGCTGGCGCTACGCCAAGCCCGAAGAGAAGCTATAAACGCAGCGCGCCGCCGAGCGGTGGGTCTCGGCGGCGCGCGTGGGAAAAGATCGACGCCTTGGGCGCGACCGAAGCGCCTTCCTTCAGCCAGCGAGCGCCCTGATGCAGCGGCTCAGAGCCTCCCGCCAGGGGGGCAAGACGACATCGAAAGTCGCGCTCAGCGAGGCGGTATCCAGTCGCGAATTGTGCGGCCGCGGCGCCGGCTGCGAATAGTCACAGGAAGCGATGGCCTCGATCGTCGGCCGCCTGGCAGGATCGAGCAACCCATGGGCAATGGCTTCATCGAAGATCGCCTCAGCGAAGCCGTGCCAGCTGGTCGCACCGCTGGCCGTCAGGTGGTAGATGCCCGCCATCTGCTCGGACCATCCCTCGCGGCGCCAGCCGTGCAGCGCCAGCGCGGTGACATCGGCAATGGTGGCGGCCCAGGTCGGTGCCCCGATCTGGTCGGCGATGATGCGCAACTGGTCACGCTCGTTGGCCAGGCGCAGCATGGTCTTGACGAAATTATGACCATGCGCGGCGTAGACCCAACTGGTCCGCAGCACCAGCGCCTTGGCGCCCGACTCACTGATGGCCTGCTCACCCTCGCGCTTGGTCTGACCATAGACCGACGCCGGGGCTGTCGCATCGTCGGGACGATAAGCCTTATCACCCTCGCCGGCAAAAACATAATCCGTGGAGTAGTGCACCAGCGGAATATCGCGCTCGGCACACACAGCGGCCAGTTCCGCCACGGCTTCGGTATTGATACGTCTGGCCAGTGCCGGCTCGCTCTCCGCGCGGTCGACCGCGGTATAAGCCGTGGCGTTGATTACCACGCCCGGCGCATGGAGTGACACCGTCGCGGCCACGGCGCCAGGCTCAGCCAGATCGCACTCCTGACGTCCCAGGACGAGCCCACGACCGAAGAGCTGCATGGACCGCGCCAACTCGCGCCCGACCTGGCCGTTGGCCCCCAGAATCAGATAATCAAGCCCCGTGTCGTTCACGCGAAAACCTCCGCCTCGCAGAGTGCAGCGCCGGCGAGATCCTTGTCGGAGAGGGCCAAGTCCGCGACTTCAGGCCACTCGATATCGAGCTCGGCATCGTCGTAACGGATACAGCGCTCCGACGCGGGGTGATAGTAGTCGGTGGTCTTGTAGAGAAAATCCGCGCTCTCGGAAAGCACCACGAAGCCATGCCCGAAGCCCTCGGGCACCCACAGTTGACGGTGATTCTCGGAAGAGAGCTCCACACCCACCCACTGGCCGAAACGGGGCGAAGAGCGGCGTAGATCGACGGCGACGTCAAAGACGCGACCACGGGTCACGCGCACCAACTTGCCTTGGGGCTGCTCGAGCTGATAGTGCAAGCCCCGCAGCACGCCTCGACGTGAACGTGAATGGTTGTCTTGCACGAAATCACGCCGGCAGCCGGTAGCCTCTTCGAAAGCCTTACGGTTGAAGCTCTCCATGAAGAAGCCTCGCGCGTCGCCGAAGACCTTCGGCTCCAGAACCATGACTTCAGGCAGAACGGTCGCCACAGCCTTCATCGATAAACCCCATTCTCTTTCACCACTCGGCGCAGATATTGACCATAACTGCTCTTGGCTAGCGGTTCGGCCAGCGCCAGCAATTGATCATCGTCGATCCACCCATGGCGCCAGGCTATCTCTTCTGGGCAGCAAAGCTTCAACCCTTGACGATGCTCCAGGGTGGCGACGAAATGCGATGCCTCCATCAGCGATTCATGAGTGCCGGTATCGAGCCAGGCAAAACCTCGTCCCATGATCTCGACGCTGAGGTCACCACGCTCGAGATAAAGCCGATTGATATCGGTAATTTCCAGCTCACCGCGCGCGGAAGGTTCCAGCGACTTCGCCATCGCAACGACATCGCTATCGTAGAAGTAGAGTCCAGTTACCGCAAAGGATGATTTGGGCTCGGAAGGCTTCTCCTCCAGAGATGTCGCCCGCCCCTCGGCATCGAAATCGACGACACCATAACGCTCGGGATCATGGACGTGATATGCAAAGACACTGGCCCCTTGGGGCCGGGCCGCAGCATTGTTCAGCAACGGCTGAAAATCATGCCCGTAAAAAATATTGTCGCCTAATACCAGACAGCTAGGCGCACCGTCGAGAAACGTTTCTGCGATAATGAAGGCTTGCGCCAGGCCGTCCGGAGACGCCTGTACGGCATACTCGAGCGAGATACCCCACTGATGGCCATCACCTAAGAGCTGCTCGAAACGCGGCGTGTCCTGAGGTGTAGAGATGATCAAAATCTCGTCGATTCCCGCCAGCATCAAGGTCGACAAGGGGTAATAGATCATCGGCTTGTCATAGACTGGCAGCAATTGCTTCGAGATCGATATCGTGACCGGGTGGAGGCGAGTTCCGGAGCCTCCGGCGAGAATGATACCTTTGCGCTTCATGGCCATTTTCCTAGTTCTACTCAGTTCGAGCCGTAATGGTGCGTCGTCCACTCGCGATACGCACCGCTAGTGACACCGTCTATCCAGCTCTCATTCTCCAGATACCACTGCACGGTCTTGCGCAGGCCGGAGTCGAATGTCTCACGCGGCTGCCAACCAAGCTCTCGTGCAATCTTGCCAGCATCGATGGCATAGCGCAGGTCATGGCCCGGGCGATCCTTGACGTAGGTGATCAGGTCAGCGTATGACACCACGCCCACTGGGCGCTCAGGGGCGAGTTCCTCGAGCAGCGCACAGATCCGTTCGACCACCTCGAGATTACAGTGTTCGTTATGCCCGCCAATATTGTAAGTCTCTCCGATTTTGCCCGACTCGAGTACCGTGACTAGCGCCCGTGCATGATCCTCGACATAAAGCCAGTCTCGCACTTGGCTGCCATCGCCGTAGACGGGCAACGGCTTGCCCGCACGAGCATTGAGGATCATCAGAGGGATCAGCTTCTCGGGGAAGTGATAGGGACCGTAATTGTTTGAGCAGTTGGTCACCAGCACCGGCAGTCCAAAGGTGCGGTGCCAGGCCCGCACCAGATGGTCTGAACCCGCCTTGCTCGCCGAATAAGGCGAACTGGGAGCATAAGGCGTCGCTTCGGTGAACAACGCACCGGAGTCTTTGAGATCGCCATATACCTCATCGGTAGAGACATGGTGGAAGCGAAACGCCGTGCGCCCCGCTTCCGTCAGCGTCTCGACGTAGGCTCTTACCACCTCCAGCAAAACACCGGTACCCACCAGATTGGTCTGGATGAAGTCGGCCGGGCCGTGAATCGAGCGATCCACGTGAGATTCCGCCGCCAGATGCATGACGGCATCGGGCCGGTGACGCTCGAACACCTCGTGCAGAGCATTCGCATCGCAGATATCGACCTGCTCGAAAGAATAGCGGGCATCATCGCTAAACTCACCCAGGGAAGCTAGATTGCCCGCATAGGTGAGCTTATCGACATTGACGACGCTGTGTCGTGTGTCACCAATCACATGGCGAATTACCGCCGAGCCGATAAACCCGGCACCGCCTGTTACCAGAATTTTCATGGTCATACCTGTCGATAGAAACTCTAATAGTGTACGAAGAACAAGTGTCGACGAAAAGCTATGGGCAAGCCTCATGTCACCAAACGTTCTCGACAGAAGCAACTTAACACTCAGATCACTTCGAGACAGACTCTTTTCAAAGCATCTATAGAAAACAAAACTTCATAAGAACCAAAGCTCACGCTCTTTTTCCAAGTCACGCCCACGAACACTTTTCAATTTCATCATTCAAGAAAAAGCGCCAAAATAGATCATTCCTATAGCCAGTGAATTCATGACCGATAGCCATATGGATTTTGACACTGCCACCGCCAAGCATCCACTAGCATGGTGGGTAAGTCGCGTCGAGCACGCCATCCCAGATCGCGTTCAGCCTTGCCAGTGTTCGCCCAAAAGGCAGGCAAATCACCAAGGCGCCGTGGCACAAATTGATAAGGCACCGACACACCATTTGTTTGAATAAAAGTTTCGACCACCTCAAGCACGCTATACCCTCGCCCCGCCCCTAAGTTATAAGCAGAGCAACCGGGGGCGACGAGGCATGCGAGTGCACGACGGTGGCCTTCGGCCAAGTCCATTACGTGCAGATAATCTCGTATGCAGGTGCCGTCCGATGTAGGATAATCAGACCCAAAAATGGATAATCTCTCGCGTCTTTGCGCAGCGACTTGAACCACGTACGACATGAGGTTATTGGGAGTCCCCAGTGGATCTTCGCCTATCTGACCGGACTGATGGGCTCCTATTGGATTGAAATAACGCAACAATATTACCGACCATCGGGGTCGGCGCGACAGAGATCCTCAAAAAGCTGCTCAGCAATTGCCTTGGTACTACCATAGGGTTGTGCAGCCAGCCCACGAGGCAGTGCCTCGTGATAAGGTACGGGAGCACTCTCTCCGTAGACAGTGGCCGATGAGCTGAACACCAGGCGATAAATACCCGCACGAGCCATTGCTTCGCAAAGAGTCAATGTGCCAGAGACGTTATTTCGATAGTAGGTAAGCGGCTGTGATACGCTTTCGCCAACGGCCTTAAGACCAGCAAAATGTATGACCGCGTCTATCGAATGCTCAGCAAATATAGCATCGAGCTTAGCGGCGTCGTTGATATCACCCTCGACTAGCGTCGATGAGCGCCCGGTGATTTCTTGCACTCGCCTTAGCGACTCAGGATAGCTATTCACAAAATTATCAATAACTACGGGACGATAGTTGTGCTCAAGCAAGTCAATCAGCGTGTGCGAGCCAATATAGCCAGCCCCGCCAGTTACTAGTATTTTCATAACAAAATCAGTCAATAGGCATTTGGATTAAAAAAACCTTTAAATATCGTGAGAAAAATAATCTTGACATCCAACCAAATCGACCAATTTTCGACATACCACAAGTCACACTCTATGCGCTTGGCCAGATCAGTATCGCCTCTCCAGCCATTGATCTGTGCCCACCCCGTGATACCCGCCTTGACCATATGCTTCTGCATATATCCTGGGATCTCATGCTTGAACTGTTCAACAAAAATCGTGCGCTCGGGTCGGGGTCCGACTATCGACATATCCCCTTTCAATACATTCAGTAGCTGAGGAAGTTCATCGAGGCTAAAACGACGAATAAAAGACCCAAAAGGAGTGACCTTTTTTGCTCGGGCCCCTCCCCACTTCACCCCTTGGTTCTCGGCATCGACAGGCATCGAACGAAACTTCAGCATCATAAAAGACACACCATTTAACCCCACTCGTTCTTGCCGATAAAAAACAGGCCCGGGAGAAGACAAGCGTACTCCCAGCGCCACCCCCAACATGACTGGGCTCAACATCAACAAAATTATTGTTGAAAACACAATATCTTCCGCACGTTTAAGCAGGCGCGCCCCCCCAGATATAGGAGAGCAGGTCAAATCCAGCAGAAACAGTCCAGCCAAGTTAGAAACATCATGATTAATAAGCCGAAAGTCGTTCAAATTGGGCATATATCTTACATTTCCCGTCGACAGGCTAAGTGAAGACAAAATGGACTTGACAACGTCCCCCTTAGATAGGGGCAAACAGATCCAAACCTCAGCTTCTTCGTGTGCAATGGAGTCACCAACACGATAATGCTCGTAGGATAACGATTCAAGCTCATCAAATATGTCATCTCCAACAAGCAGCAATCGAGTTGCATCAAAGCCGGACTCTGGATGCCGTTTCAGATGAGCGACAGCAGTAGCACATGAATGGGCATCTCCGACCAGCATTACGTTACGCCGGTTTCTACCGTTTCTACGCAGTCGGTTGACAATTGGATAAGCCGCGACACGTACACCAATCGAAGCAAAGCACGCTCCCGCTATCCAGAGAACAACCCACAATCTAGAAAAGTGGGCACCTAATTGCGATAGAAACATGACCAACGCGAGCACAGCACCAACTAGGAAATAACCAAATAACAGGCGCAAGATCAGCAAACCGCGCACACGACCACGCCAAGTCTGATAAACATTAAGCGCTGGCAGCACCAGCAGCAGAATCAAAGCACCAAGAGGTAGCGCCCAAAAATAATGCTCGGGCATAGCAAAAGCCCCAAAACGTATGGCATACGCTACCCATCCACCCAGCAGCATGATGGCAAGATCTAGCAACCTAGCTAACGAAGTTGTGTAAGCGTCGAACCCTTGCAAGGAACGCCTATCATGATAACTCATTGGAACAACATCTCCCTTAACGCATTCTACATGACCTTATTGGTCACTCAGCGCCTCCAAAAACCCTTGTGCATACTGCAGTATCTTTGGACTGTTGCGGGCAAGTGATTATATCTTTTACCAAGGTGGTAACCCGCAAATTTCATCATCGTTGAGAACATTGCAACTGGTAGCCAACCTGGATGCTTTTCCAACAAGTAATGCAACTCCGATATCACAAAACGCCGTCCCTCACCGCTTGCACCTCCCAGTTCTCTCTGAATCCATGGCTGACAACTATGAAAGACTCCCGTATCGAAGTAACGACGAAACTCCTCGGCCAGGCTATAATTATGCGAGTGGTAGCAGCAAGCATCTCCAGCATAAGCCACCTTCCAGCCGGACTGGAGCATCCGTGCAGCCACAAACATATCTTCAGCAACGATGACATCGTTCGGAAAGCTACCAACGTCAGCCAATGCCTCGGCGCGGTACCCGGCAAAAGAGTTAGACATAAAGGCAACTTTGATCCCTAATCGAGCAGCATCCTCATGAGATTTTATCTCGCTATCGACAGGATAGTTAAATCGTCGCGCATGCTCTGCTAGCGGGTTGGCATCGAGATGAGGTAATTGCCGACCACATACGGCCCCTACTTCCTGGTCATCAAAGTATGATAACAGTTTACTAACAGCAGAGGAGTCGACCAAATAGGCATCCTGAGTCAAATAAATATAAAACTCATAGCCGGGACGATCTACGACAGCTTTCTGTCTTGTGCCACCATGATTGAACTCGTGTTGTGGAATGATCTCGTGATCGACTTCTCTATCAACCAGCAGCTTTTGAGTACCGTCGCTCGAAGAAGAGTCAATGACAAAAAGAGGAAATTCTGCCGGCAGGCTATCTAGCAAACGTTCCAGACTGTAAGCACCATTAAAAGTAGGAACGACAAGAAGCGCTCTAGGGTCGTGCGAAGATGACTGCATAGTCATTTCATCTTCCCCCGCTCACCACATACCCCATCGACGAGCGCTTTCAAAAAGTAACGCAAGTACTTTCCACGCCCAGAAACGAACAGCATTATAATTGCCTGATGAACAAAAGAATACAAAACTTCGCGCAGCGCCAACAACTTTGGAACGTGGGGCATGCGTAAAAGCAAGAATGAATTGCGAACACGATAGTACCGCCGAAGAGCCCCATGAACAGGAACACGCACAGCGATCAAATTGATCGAAGCATCACCAATCGAATGTAACATTTTGGCTTCAGGCAAAACTTCAATAGGAACGTCAAGGGACCTTGCGCGCAAGCACCATTCAGTATCAACATAGTCGATAAACAACGTTTCATCCATAAGCCCGACGGTTTCTATTGCTGCTCGACTTATTGCACTTCCAGAGGAAATTACGATATCGACAGACACTGGCACACTTGATGCAGAGGGGTGCACTTTTTTACGCATGCCCCATCGATTGACAAGAATGGCTGGATACTCAAACCCACCTTTCTCATCAAAAAAGACAGGCGCTACAACCCTCTTTTCTCCTCTACTTAGTTTACCCAGGAGTGTTTTCAGCAACCCAGCACTAATTGAACTATCTTGATCAAAAAATACGACAGCCTCACAATCACCATCTAGAGCACGGCGAATGCCAATGTTTTGGGCCGCAGCAATACCAACATTTTTATTTAAAGAAATCACCTCGGCATCATTCTCCAAATGGAGACCAACTGACGGCTCTGAATTATCCACAACAATAACGTTGATACCATGTTTTTCCAGAACATCGACCATCAATCTGAGCCGAGCAATATCGGGTTGATAAGCCACTATTACGGAATAGGTTTTCAAACGAAACCTCTCTCTAAAAACTGACAGAGCACAAGCATGGCTCAACGTCGCAGTTTGAAATGCGTCCAATAGTACCAATGAGTGAAAGCCCTCGCAACACCTTGCTTCTATAAAAGGCATCATAAAAATCGAATCGCCACATAATCCAAAACCTAATCACCACCATAAAAGTATTGGTGATATATCAAAAGATAAACCACCAGCATATTGGAGCTAAAAAGGTAAGGGTTGAAAAACGAAGCAGATACGAACAACGCCAGATATAAAGCAAGACAGTATTGCCGAGCAACAATCACCTTGACCACCATATAAGTGACATACGAGGAAAATATCAAAAAACCCAGAATACCGAATTTCGGCAAAAAAGATAGCAACTGCTGTTCATAAGAAAAAGGAGCGGTGGCTGAGCGAATCATCTCAGTGGTAAAAGCCCCTAGACCGTGACCTAATAAAGGGGCATCTCCAAAGTAGTTCATAAGCACTAAAGCTTGAGAGAACCGAATTTCATCAGAAACATCATTCTGGGTGGAGAAAAAACGTACTTCAACAAATTCCCGAAATAGATCAAAGAACAAGATAGCAGAAGTCAGCACCATACAGCCAAGCAGAAATTTAAACCATAGACCTTTCTTATCCACCATGCAAAACAAAACCATGCAAAGACCAAGGCATGCGATATTATAGCGAGAGAAGCCGACCAGCACGACAAACATCGCCATCATCACCGTCAAACGATCACTGGCGGTAATATGACTTCTCGCACGCAGCACAGCAATGGCTAGAGGGAGTAGTGCTGCAATCAAATCAGTCTGCATATAAATCCGAACCAATCCGAGCGGAAGCGGCATCGTTAGAAAACTTGCACCGGCAACCTTTCCGTAGCTTGCAACAAAACCCTCGACAAATGCATCATACCCCGGAGAAAGAAGATAAAATGACATGATAAACAGTTTATTCCCCGCCAGGAGCAGCACCGATGCCTTATAAATCGTGAGCACCTTATCCTGCCCAAATCCTCTAGCATAAATAACGTGTGTAACAAGAAGCCCTAAGCCGACGGCGCCTAGTGCCAAAATCAATTCATTTATGGCGTACTGAGAAAACTCGGCATATCCATAGATCGCATACAGAATTAGAAAACCAGCGATACCGATGAGATGGGCACTCAATGATACTGACAAGCGCTTTGCGCTTAGCACGGAGCAAAAAAATATAACCAACAGCAATAAATATTTAAGAGGAAAGCCCGCCAGGGAGCCTGACGGAAGAGCAGTAATGAGCACGACACTCACTATGAAGACACGATCTCTCAACGTGCCCCGTTCAGTCACCCTGCCACCGATCATCTTTCAGTTACTCTTTTTGATATCGGATAAAATGACCACGCAGGATAAAGCCAAAAACCCAGTCGCTGCCTGACAAAGAAAAGTGCCACTATATTTTGCAACACAAGCACTAGGCTTAACGATAGCGCTGCCCCCAGGGCACCCATAGCAGGAATACTAATGACAAATGCCAAAACACCAATCCCGGTACTAATTAAAGCTATATTTCTCATTAAGATTTCGTGACCCGTCATATTCAGTAAGAACCCGACTGCAGCAGTACTAACATTAACAGCCTGAGCCAGAGCCAGTATGCGGAGGTAAGGAGCAGCATCGCTAAACCCGGAGCCAAAAAGGGATAGCACAGCGCCAGGGAAAAACAGACAAATTAACAACATTGGCAACGATAGCGCAGCTCCCAATAGCGAACTTTGGCGCGCTAACCTTATCAGGCGACCATGCTCATTATGATGGTAGAGGGTAGAGAAACGAGGCGGAAAAACAGCCGCAATCAGCATTAAAACAAAACCTATCAACAGGGCGGAACGTTCGGCCGCCTTAAACAAGCCCAAGTCGTGACTATTCAGAAAGAAGGCAGCAACAAATACCACAAGCACATTTTGCATAAACTCGGCCAAGCTCATCACAAAAAAAGCACGCGAAGTGCTAAAGAACCCCCGCGGGTCATCTGGCTTATTATTAAGCACATCCCGATTTAACCCAGCGTACCTTTTTTGTTGAAAAAAAAGCACGAGACAGCCTTGAAAAAAAACCAACCACGTTGCTAGAGACAGGGCGGCGCCTGCTTGATGTATTTCAGCAACTCCGAAGAAAAAACCATAAGCAATCAACAGAAAAGCAGCCACTAGAGAAATATAACCACTTTCTAGGAAACATGCCGATGCGGGACATCTGACACCTTTAAAATAACCTGCAAGAAGATAATTGGCTGTAAAGGGCGGCACGGCAAATGTGACATAGAGCAGCAGGGAGTCGAGAGAAGGGCTTGAGAAAAACCCTGCTATTGTGGTCCTCAAGAGCAACAACAAACATGCAACTATCAAGGCACCCGCAACTGCATATCTTGCCGCCCAAATAAAATAATAAAAACCCTGCACGCTGTCGTGATCCCTGCCAGCATAGCGCATTAGCGCATTATCCATACCAAAACGCGTCAAGATGCCAGCACCAAACAAAATACTCTGGGCCAAAGCGAAGACTCCCACGCCATCAGCACCGTAGAACCGCCCTAATGTTACGCCTAATAGTAACGAGCCGACCGCTGCTATCCCACGCGCAAATAAAGTTTTTAAAAAGGCTCTACCTAGATCGGTATTCAATGCCGACCAAAAACGACCGTTTACTTCAAAAACCTTCATCCAAACCTCCAGAGTGGATAGAGAGGGCAATCGACAGGGTGCAGCCCAAAAAACCAATTTGACACACTAAGCCAAAAGACTATATTACATTAAAATACAGCCACTCCGTATCGCACCAACATCATTAAGAATAAAAGCTTCACACTCCACTTTGAATGCATGTGCTCTACAAAGATGTAGGATGCTGGACAGGACACCCAAACGACCTTATCCATTCTTAATTGACAGCGTCGTATAGAAACGCACTTCATTATCAGGTAACAAGATGCCGATCAATTTAGCAATCAGATTCTATTGATTATCCAAGCGGCGTTTGACAACCGCACTGAATTCCGTCAAAAAGCCTATCAGCATGGCTAAAATAGCTACAAAAGGAACACCTAGAGCAATCATCAAAAACCGGCTGGTATCGACCTTTTCCAAACTTCTAAAGGCTATTTGATTAACCCCCCCTTCTTCCAACCCCTCTATCTTACTACGTAATTCAGATGCCCGTGTGAAATAGTCGGCTACCAGTTCATTGGCATTCTGGCTTTCTGATTTTTGCGCTGCTGCCAAAGCCTTTTCGACATCTTCGAGCTGCTGGCTTAGTGTTTTACGATACTTTCCCACCAGCCTTTTTTGATCTTCTCCCAGACGATTCAAGATAAGATCATGCAAACCGGAAACTAAACCTTTCTGATCAGCAGTCGCTTTAGATTCAACATTCAGCAAAAGTGTATCTTTTGGATTGTATACAGTTAGCGTGAATGGCAACTTTTTTAAACCTTGATTCTCAAGGAATCTCCTGACACCTTCCATAAGATAAATGTTCTTGGCTTTTGCTAAGACGCTATTTGGCGATTCCAAGCTTAGCAATTCGCCAGACTGGTTCACATAACCGGCCATTTCATATGAAGAAGTGTATTGATAGACAGGCTTCTTGAAAAACAAGAAAAGCAGCAATACTATTAACATTCCAACAAATACAGCCATCACGACCCGTCTACGACGCACTAAAATAACCATCAAATCCACGGGGGATATATCGTCGCCGCGCTCTAAACTGGAATGGGAAGGCGCTGGAACTTTCATAGTATAAACCCCAAATGCTATAGTTAAACTCATCAAACACGCTACCGCCATTGAGTAGCGAAAGACACCACCCAACACACGAATCTCTGCCCCCGAATTAACACACACCTGGGAAATCCGGACAATGCAGATTTTATAATCTAAAAGCCAATTATAAACATTCAATTAAGCCCGCTTTTCAGAGATACGCCACGGGCCGCAGTCTACTCGCTCCCCCCTCTTGCCGGCATTAGGCTATATGGAAATGAATATTAACGGAAATGGCTTATGTCGTCGATCAGGCAGCACATGTAAAGCCAGAATGCCTATTGACGCCTGCCGGTGGAAACTATCTCCGTTCTTCAATCACCAGAGCACATTATCGAATGTGAACAGGCAAACTCGCGAGTCTTTTCTGAGCATTCGCCGAGCATCTAAATTCTCGCGGACGCAACGCTATCCGCCCCACCGCCGATAGAGACATTTAGACCCAAAAAATGGGGCGCCGCATGGCGGCGCCCCATTTTTCTCGGATCATCGACCCGATCTTCTGCCGAGTCAAGTCGCCTCAACGATAGACAGGCAACCGGCCGCAGACCGTTTCGACCTTGCCCTTGACCGCGTTCTCGGCTTCGCTCGAGTCGCCCTGCTGTATGGCGTCGAGGATATCGCAGATCCAGCCGGCGAGATCGCTGCACTCGGACTCGCCGAAGCCTCGGGTGGTCACCGCCGGGGTGCCGATACGCAGGCCGGAGGTGACGAACGGGCTCTGCGGGTCGTTGGGCACGGCGTTCTTGTTGACGGTGATGTGCGCGCGACCCAGCGCCGCATCGGCGTCCTTGCCCGTCAGGCCCTGCTTGACCAGCGAGAGCAGGAACAGATGGTCTTCGGTGCCACCGGAGACGACTTCATAGCCGCGCTCGATGAACACGCCGGCCATCGCCTGGGCGTTCTTGACCACCTGCTGCTGGTAGCTCTTGAACTCGGGGTCCATGGCTTCCTTGAAGCAGACCGCCTTGGCCGCGATGACGTGCATCAGCGGGCCACCCTGGCCACCGGGGAATACCGCAGCCTGCAGCTTCTTCTCGATCTCGGCATCGTTCTCGGCGGAGAGGATCAGGCCGCCGCGCGGGCCACGCAGGGTCTTGTGCGTGGTGGTGGTGACCACATGGGCATGCGCCAGCGGGCTGGGGTAGACGCCAGCGGCGACCAGACCGGCAACGTGCGCCATGTCGACCAGCAGGTAGGCACCCACGCTGTCGGCGATCTCGCGGAACTTGGCCCAGTCGATGATCTGGGAGTAGGCCGAGAAGCCGGCGATGATCATCTTCGGCTGATGTTCCTTGGCCAGCTTGGCGACTTCGTCGTAATCGATCCGGCCGCTCTCGTCGATGCCGTACTGCACCGCATTGTAGTGTTTGCCGGAGAAGCTCGGCTTGGCGCCATGAGTCAGGTGGCCGCCAGCGTCGAGGCTCATGCCGAGAATGGTGTCGCCCGGCTTGACCAGCGCCTGGAACACGGCACCGTTGGCCTGGGAGCCGGAGTGCGGCTGGACGTTGGCGTAGCTCGCGCCGAACAGCTCCTTGGCGTAGTCGATCGCCATCTGCTCGATCACGTCGACGTGCTCGCAGCCGCCGTAGTAACGCTTGCCGGGATAGCCTTCCGCGTACTTGTTGGTCAGCTGCGCGCCCTGCGCCTGCATCACGCGCGGGCTGGCGTAGTTCTCGGAAGCGATCAGTTCGATGTGCGCTTCCTGGCGCGCGACTTCCTGCTGCATCGCTTTCCACAGGGCATCGTCGAATCCGGCAATCTGCATGTCTCGCGTGAACATCGGCGGGTATCCTCGGCTCGGGGAGGGGACGATCGGACCCGCGCCCGGCGGACTCCGATCATGAAAACGTGCCGCGATGATACCCCAGCGCCGGCGGCCTTTCCTATGAAAGTCCGTCATGCGCGCGCGCATAATTTCTCACCTTGGCTTTAGCCTGGGTAAAACGTCACCGGATACGACATCCGCTGTCGGCGCACCGTCTTTCAGGCGCACCGCGCGGGTAACTGGCATGCTGGAGTTTGGCTACACCATCAGCGCCCCGCCGCGGTCAGGAGCCTGGCCCATCGAGTGCGGCGACCGGCAACACGATAGACCGCGGCGGAAGGCCCGGCCCGAGGCGCATCGAGCCGAGCCCGCTCCCCTTCAACGGATCGAGGAGATCCAGATCAAGGGGTCAAGGAGATCCAGACGGTCTTGAGGTCGGAGTACTCCTCCAGCGAGTGGTGGGACTTGTCACGACCGTTGCCCGACTGCTTGACGCCACCGAAGGGTACGGTCTGGTCCATACCGGCCCAGTTGTTGACGTAGACCTGCCCCGACTGCAGCCGCCGCGAGACGCGCATGACGCGGTCGATATCCTGGCTCCAGACCCCCGCCGCCAGGCCGTAGTCGCTGTCGTTGGCCAGTGCGATCGCCTCCTCTTCGGTGTCGAAGCCGAATACCGACAGCACCGGGCCGAAGATCTCCTCGCGGCCGATTGCCATGCTCGGCGAGACGCCGTCGAAGATCGTCGGCGGGATGAACAGCCCAGGCCCCTCCGCGGCACTGCCGCCACTGCGCAGGGTGGCGCCCTCTTCGACACCGCGGCGGATATAGTCGAGCACGCGCTGATACTGGGTGCGGTCGACCATCGCGCCCATGAAGCTCGACGGATCGAGCGGGTCGCCCGGCTGCATGTGCTCGGCGGCCGCCAGCAGCTTGTCGACGAAGGTCTCGCGGATGCGGTTCTCCACCAGCAGCCGGGAGGCCGCGATGCACACCTCGCCCTGGTTGTGAAAGATCGCTTCGGCGGCGTGGCGGGCCACGGCGTCGAGATCCTTGCAGTCAGCGAAGACCAGATTGGGGCTCTTGCCGCCGCACTCCAGATAGACGCGCTTGAGGTTGGATTGCCCGGCGTACTGCATCAGCTGCTTGCCCACCGCGGTGGAGCCGGTGAAGGCGAGGCAGTCGACGCCCATCGACAGCGCCAGCGCCTTGCCCACGGTGTGGCCGAAGCCGGGCAGTACCTGGAAGACGCCGGCAGGCAGCCCGGCCTCGCGCGCCAGCGCCGCCAGACGCAGCGCCGACAGCGGTGACTTCTCCGAAGGCTTCAAGATCACGCTGTTGCCGGCGGCCAGCGCCGGGGCGATCTTCCACGCGGTCATCATCAGCGGGAAGTTCCACGGCACGATCGAGGCGACGACACCGAGCGGCTCGCGCAGCACCAGGCCCAGAGCATCGTCGCCAGTGGGCGCGACCTCGCCATAGAGCTTGTCGATCGATTCGGCATGATGGCGCAGACAGCCGATGGCACCGCCCATATCCCCCAGGGAGCTGCCGATCGGCTTACCCATGTCGAGGGTGTCGAGCAGCGCCAGCTCCGCCTTGTGAGTCTCCATCAGCTCGGCGAGGCGCAGCAGCACCGCCTTGCGCGCGCCGGGCGGGCGCCGCGACCACGCCCCTTCGTCGAAGGCGCGCCGCGCTCGGGCCACAGCCTTGTCGGCGTCGGCGGCATCGCAGCTGGCGATCTCGGCGAGCGTGTCACCAGTGGCCGGATTGACGCTGGTGAAGGTCTCGCCGCTCTCCGCGTCGACGAAGGCATCGTCGATGAAGGCACGGGTCTCGATCGTCAGCTCGCTGGCCAGACGCTGCCAGTCGGCCAGGGTCATGGCATCGGTCTTTGCATTGGTCATTGCATGGCTCATCGCGGGTTTCTCTCTGAGACGCTGTCAACAAAGCATACGCCGGCCGAGGCCTGCGCGGCACCTCGCCGTGGTGCACCGCGTACGCCGCCACTTCGCTAATCACCCTTCGCCCAAGAGCCCCAGGCTCTGCACCGGCGCCTGCCGGCGCAGGCCACGCGACAGCAGATGCCCGATCACGCCGATGAGCAGCGCGCCGCCGAACGGCAGCAACAGCCATAGCCATAGATGCAGGCGCGGGGCGAGATCGAGCCAGCCGGCGTAGATGCCCAGCGCAGCGACCTCGGCCAGCAGCGCCGCCATCAGCCCGCTGGTGAAGCCGAGCAGCGCGAACTCCACGCCCTGGACCCGTGAGAGCAGGCGCTGCCCGGCACCGAAGACCCGCAGCAGCCCGCTTTCGTGGGCACGCAGAGTCTGGCTGGCGGTGAGCGCGGCGTAGAGCACGCTGACCCCGGCGAGCAGCACGAAGCCCAGCACCAGCTCCACCGCCCGGGTGACCTGGGCCAGCAACTCGCGCACCCGCGCCAGGATGGCGTCGACGTTGAGCAGCGAGACGCCGGGATAGGCCGCGACCAGCCGCCCCAGCACATCGCCGTGGGCGGCGGCATCGAGATGGAAGGCGGTGATGTAGCTATGCCCGTAGCGCTCGAGCACGTCGGGCGGGAAGATCACGAAGAAGTTGGGCCGGAAGCTGTCCCAGTCGAGGTCGCGCAGGCTGGTGATCTCGCCGGTGACGCTGTCGCTGCCGATGGTAAACGTCAGGCTGTCGCCCAGCCCCACCCCGAGGCGTTCGGCGAGGCCGCGCTCGACCGAGATCGGCACGCTGCCCGCGGCCACCCGGGTGTCGGCGTCGAACCAGCGCCCGGCGACCAGCCGATTGCTCTCGGGCAGCGCCGCGCGCCAGGTGAGGTTGAGCTCGCGCTTGAGCGCGTTGTCGTCACGGCGCGCCTCGGGCACCGCTTCGCGCGCCGGGCGGCCATCGATGGCCGTCAGGCGCCCGCGCACCATCGGGTAGAGGGCGCTGCGGGTATCGGCGACCTGGTCGAGAATGGCGCTGAAGCCCTCGCGTTCGCCGGGCTGGATATTGATCGCGAAGTAGTTGGGGGTATCCGCCGGTAGCTGAGTCTGCCAGGCACTCAGCAGATCGCCGCGGACCAGGGTGATGATCGCCATCGCCGCGAAGGTGACGGCGAAGGCCAGCAACTGGCCGAGACTCGCCTGGCGCCGCCGCGCCAGCTGGCTCGCACCCAGGCGCAGGGCGCGGCTAGCCTCGCCGCCACGTGCACCGAAGCGTGTGGCCAGGCGCAACACCAGTGCCAGCAGTAGCCAGCCCAGCCCCCATAGCACCACGAGCGCGACCAGCCCGCCCACCAGCAGCGCCGCGGCGAGCCCAAGATCGCCGGAGTAGAGCCACAGCAGCGCGCCGAACACCAGACTGGCCACCGCCACCACCAGCCACGCCGAGGCGGGCAGCGGATCGAGTTCGCGACGCAGCACCTTGAGCGCACTGACCCGCTGCAGGCGCAGCAGCGTCGGCCCGGCGAACCCCACCAGCACCGCCAGCGCGGTCAATACCCCCAGCAGCAGCGGCAGCATGCCCGGCGCCGGCAGCGTCAGCGGCAGAAAGCGCGCCAGCAGGGCCAGCAGCGCGGCCTGCCCCACCAGTCCCAGCAGTGCACCCACCACCGAGGCCGCCAGCGCCAGCCAGGTCAACTGCCAGGCGAACAGCTGCGCCAACTGGCGCTGGCTGGCACCGAAGCAGCGCAGCAGTGCGGCGGTATCCAGATGGCGGTCGACATAGCGGCGGGTGGCCATGGCCACAGCCACCCCGGCGAGCAGCACCGCCGCCAGCCCGGAGAGGCTCAGGTACTTCTGCGCTCGGGTCAGGGCGCTGCCGAGCTGGGGGCGGTCGTCGCGCACATCCTCGACCTCCACGCCCTGCTGGCGCAGCCGCGTGAGCAGGTCGCCCACCGCCGCCACCGCCGCCGGGGGCCCCTTGGCCAGCAGTTCGTACTCGATCCGCGAGCCCGGCCGGACCAGCCCGGTAGCCTCGAGATCGGCCAGACGCATCATCAGCCGCGGGCTGAGACTGGCGAAGCCCGCCGACTGATCCGGCTCGCGGTCGATCAGCCCGGACACCGTCAGCTCACGCTGGCCCACCTGCACCGGCTCACCGATCGCCACGTCGAGCAGCTGGGCGAGTCGCGGCGCGATCCAGACGCTGCCCGGCGCCGGCCCCGCGGCGCTCTCGACGATGCCCTCGCCGAGGTCGACACGCAGCTTGCCGTAGAGCGGGTAGGCGCCGTCGACCACCTTGAGACTGGCCAGCTGGAAGGCGTCGCCGCGGCTGACCATGGAGACGGTGTCGACCTGATCGGAGAGGGTCAGCCCGGCATGGCGCAGCGTGTCACGCAGGTCGTCGTCGAAGGGGGCGCTCTGTTCGAGCTTGATGTCGCCGCCCATCAGCTGGCCGGCCTGGCGGGTCAGGCCACGATCCAGACGGTCGAGGAAGAAGCCGATCATGGTGGTCGCCGCCACTGCCAGCACCAGGGCGACGAACAGCGCGCGCACGTCACCGGCACGCAGATCGCGCCGGAGTCCCTTGAGCGACAGCGCCAGCAGCGAACTGCCCGCACTCATGTCTGCACCTCGTCACGTTCGAGGGCCACCAGGCGGCCGCCGTCGAGACGCAGGCAGCGCTGGCAGCGCCGCGCCAGATGGGGGTCGTGGGTGACCAGCACCAGGGTGGTGCCGGCCTCGCGGTTGAGCGCGAACAGCGACTCGATGATCGCGCTCCCGGTGTCGCGATCGAGGTTGCCGGTGGGCTCGTCGGCGAACACCAGCTCGGGCCCGGTGACGAAGGCGCGCGCCACGGCGACGCGCTGCTGCTCGCCGCCGGAGAGCTGCTTGGGTAGATGATGAAGGCGCTCGCCGAGCCCGACCCGGCCCAGCCAGTCACGCGCCCGCTGTTGATGATCGCGACCGGGAGTCAGCTCCAGCGGCAGCATCACGTTCTCCAGCGCGGTCAGGGTAGGTAGGAGCTGGAAGTTCTGGAACACGAATCCCACCCGTCCGGCGCGCAGCGCGGCGCGGCCATCCTCATCGAGCGCCGGCAGCGCGGTACCGAATAGCGCAAGCTCACCATCGCTGGGCGTATCCAAGCCCGCCAGCAGTGCCAGCAGGGTCGACTTGCCCGCCCCGGAACTGCCGAGGATCGCCACGCTCTCGCCGGGCATGACGCACAGATCGAGGCTGTCGAGGATGGTCAACTGGCGGTCGCCGCTGATGACCTGCTTGACGAGGCCGCGGGCCTCGAGCGTCGGGGTCGCGGCGGCCGAGGCGGCGCGCGCGTCGCGGGAGTCGGGCATGAATCGGGGCTTCCTGTGCGGTGATGCGTCCCGCTGAACGACGACGGTCTCTCGCCGCGCAGCCAGCAATGAACGCCGATGTCCCCCACTCTGGCACGGATCCCCCCGACCGGCCAGGTACGCCCGGGATGCGGGATGGCGCCTACGTGAGACGCCCGACACCGGCTGCCATCGCGACCAGCGCATCCTAAGATGCACGTCGAGGCATCCTCCCCGGTGGGGTGAGCGGTCGCGCGCGCAGGGGAGCGCGTCATATAAGCGTAGTGGAAGCAGCGGAAGCCCTCTGAGATATGACGGAAATAGCCGGCGTCGCGCTTGCCGACATAGTGGTTGCGACGGCAACATGGCGATTTCGATCGCCCATTGCCTCTCCGGTTCACGCTCGGCCCCCGCCTCTCGCCAGGGAAGTCGTGGCCTGAAGACGCTTATCGTCGCTTTGCCGAGCCCATGATCGGATAAGATCCGCGTTCGCCGATTCTCCCGAGGAGTGAGACATGTTGCCTGGTTCGAGGATGCCCGGTTCGACGAAGAGGTCGACGAAGACATGGCTGCGCGCCTGCCTGTCGCGCGCACTGCTGGCGCTGGCCATGGCGCTGACGCTGCCCGGCGCGGCACAGGCGCACACCCTGCTGGTGATGGGCGACAGCCTCAGCGCGGCCTATGGCATCGATCCGCAGGCGGGCTGGGTCAGCCTGCTCGAACGCAAGCTGGGCAAGGGCTATCCGGTCATCAATGCCAGTATCTCCGGCGAGACCACCTCGGGTGGCGCGGCGCGGCTACCCGATCTGCTCAAGCAGCACCGCCCGGATATCGTGCTACTCGAACTCGGTGGCAACGACGGTCTACGCGGTCTCTCGCCCCAGCAGATGAAGGTCAATATGGCCAAGATGATCGAACGCAGCCGCGCGGAGGGCGCCCGCGTGCTGCTGCTGGGCATCGAGGTACCCCCCAACTACGGTCCCGCCTATACCAACGCCTTTCGTAACGTCTTCACTCAGCTTGCCGACGAGTACGATCTGCCGCTGGTTCCGTTTCTGCTCGAAGACGTCGATCTCGACAGCATGCTGCAGGCGGACGGCATCCACCCGACCGCCGAGGCCCAGCCGATCATCCTGGCCAACGTCTGGGCCAAGCTCGAACCGATGCTCGCCGACGACGCCGACGACCAGCGCTGAGCCGAATGGCGCCGCCTGGCGCGCGGTCAGCGGCGTGCTAGGCTCTGAACGCAAACTGCGTGCAGTCGCCTGCTGACACCGCGTGAGCAGGCCACACCGGCCAAGTCATACGCGATTCAAGCCCGAGGAGGCACCGGGCGCCCCACCGAGAGGCCAACAGATGCAGATGGAAGGCGATACGGCGCTGGTTGCCGCCTATGAATTGAACGGCAGCGGCGGCGGTTCACTGCTCAGCGTGAGACAGCTGCGCGAGGCGTGGCAGTCGCCGGAGCGGCCGCTGTGGATGCATCTCGATTTCCGCCATGCCGACGTCGGCACCTATCTCGAGGATATCGCCGGACTGGACGAGGCAGCGATCGAGGCACTGCTGGAGGAAGACACCCGCCCACGCGTGGCCAAGTTCCGCAACGGCGCGGTAAGCACGCTGCGCGGCGTCAATCTCAACCCGGGCGCCGCCCCGGAGGACCTGATCTCGCTGCGCATCTGGATCTCCGCCAACCGCCTGATCACGCTGCGCCGGCGTCCGCTGAAATCGGTCAGCGAAGTACGCGAGCGCATCGATCGCGGCGAAGGCGCGCTGTCGGTGCCCGACCTGCTCGCCTGGCTGGCGGAGACCCTGGTCGACAACGTCGGTGACGTGGCCCACCAGCTCGACGACCGCCTGGGCGAGCTGGAAGAGGACCAGCTCAGCGATCGTGAGGTCGACCCCGACGATCTGTCGCACCTGCGTCGCTCGTTGATCACCCTGCGTCGCTTCATGGGTCCCCAGCGCGACTGCCTCGAGCAGATCGCCCACGGGCCCGACAGCTTCGACGAGGATACCCGCGTCTCGGTACGCGAGAGTGCCAACCAGCTATCGCGCTACGTCGAGGATTTCCACGCCATGCAGGAGCGCGCGCTGATCCTGCAGGAGCAATTGCTCAACGAGCACAACGAACGCCTCAACCAACGCATGTACATGCTGGCGATCGTCACCACGGTGTTCCTGCCGCTGAGCTTCCTGACCGGCCTGCTGGGCATCAACGTCGGGGGTATCCCCGGCGCCAACAGCCACTACGGTTTTGCCGTCTTCGTCGCCATCACCGCCGTGGTCGGCGGCGCGGTGATGTGGCTGCTCAAGCGCAAGCACTGGTGGTAGATGATCCACGTCGCCCCGCGGCGTCTCAGTCGCCGCGGTCGACGTGGCCCAGATCGCGCTGCGGGTCGAGCCGGTCGCGCACCCGGCGCTTGAGCTCCTTGATCTCGGGGAAGCCACCGTCGCGCTTGCGCTCCCATAGGGTCTGCTCGTCGTAGAGCACCTCGAAGTGGCCGCCGTGGCTGGGCGCCAGGGCCACCTGTTCGAGATCCTCGCCGAAGGTCTGCAACAGCTCCTGGGCATACCAGCCGGCACGTAGCAGCCACTGGCATTGCGTACAATAATGAATGCGGATGCGGGCCATGCGACTCTCCTCGGCGATAATTGCACTGGCCCGCATGATGCGCGGATCGCCGCGCCGGACTCAAGCGTTGCGGCCGGCGAGCCGCCGCCTGGACAGATACGAAGACCGCTTACCCCCAACCGGAAACAAGGACGTTTTCCATGACGGCAAGAAGTTCAAGCACTCGCGGTGGCGACGACGACAGCCTCACCCGCCTCTTCGAAAGCGTCACCGGCGACGACGACAGCCGCATGTGCCGGGATATCTCCGACGCCGCCTGCCGTGAGCAGCCGGGCAACTTCTTTCGCCACCTGGTGGCGGCGCTGGGCAACAAGCTCGCCGATGAGCTCTCCAACGCGCGCCTGATCCTGCCCTGGCTGATGGGGGCAATCGGCGCGCCGGTGTGGATGGTCGGCCTGCTGGTGCCGATCCGTGAGGCCGGGGCCCTGCTGCCGCAGCTGTTGATCGCGGGCTATATCCGCCTGCGCGAAATTCGCAAATGGGTGTGGGTGGCCGGCGGCGTGGCCCAGGCCGTGGGCGCGGTGCTGCTCGGACTGCTGGCGCTGTTCGGCCACGGCAGCTGGGGCGGCGCGCTGGTGCTGGTGGCGCTGACCGGGCTCTCGCTGGGACGCGGGCTCTCTTCGGTGGCGACCAAGGATGTGATGGGCAAGACCATCGCCAAGCAGCGGCGTGGCACGCTGATGGGCTGGAGCGCCAGCGCCGCCGGGGCGCTGACGCTGCTCGTGGGTGTCGGGCTGATGCTGATGGGCGACCGCCCCGGCACCTGGGCGCTGGCGGTGCTGCTGTTCGCCGCCGCCCTGGGCTGGGCACTCAACGCCCTGTGCGCAGCGGCGATCCGCGAAGCGCCGGGCGCCACCGAGGGCGGCGCCAACGCCTGGGACAGCGTCAAGCAGGGGGTATCGCTGATGCGCCGCGACCGCCGTTTCCTGCACTTCAACCTCTCCCGCGCCCTGCTGCTGTCGAGCGCTCTGGCGCTGCCTTACCTGGCCCTGCTGGGGCAACAGAACAGCGGCACCGACCTGGCCAGCCTGGGCATTCTGGTACTCACCTCAGGGGTGGCCGGCATGATCGGCGGTCCGATCTGGGGCCGGCTGGCCGACCGCTCCAGTCGGCGCGTCATGCGCAACGCCGCCATCGGCGCCGCCCTGTGCTGTGTCGCCGGCGCCGCCTGCGTGCTGCTGCCGGAGACCGCGCGCACCAGCGTGTGGCCCTACGCCGTGGTCTATGGCCTGCTGATGATCGCCCATGCGGGTATTCGTCTCGGGCGCAAGACCTACGTGGTGGATCTCTCCGACAGCGACACCCGGGCGCTCTACGTCGCCTTCTCCAATACCTTCACCGGGGTGCTGATGCTGATCGTCGGCCTGCTGCTCGGCGTGCTCGCCCAGTGGCTCGGCAGCGCCCTTTTGCTGCTGCTGCTCGCGCTGCTGGCACTGGCCGCCGCAGCAAGCTCGCATGCCCTGGCCGAAGTCGAGGTGTGAAGCGTCATGCCCCGCCCGCGCCGGCCGCTGTCAAAGCGTTGTAATCCAACGGCGCCATGGCATCATGACCGCTTGTATCGTCCCTACAAACCGTCGCATGTCCAGCCTGGAGACAAGGATGGCCAGTAACCCCAAGCGTCCCCCCATGATCAGCCCGGCCCTGCTCGAGCGCATCGTCAACGCCTCTGACGATGGGATCGTCGTCGCCGAGCAGGAGGGTGACGAGAATATCCTGATCTACGTCAACGAGGGCTTCGAGCGCCTTACCGGCTACAGCATCGACGAGATTCTCTATCGCGACTGCCGTTTCCTGCAGAATGGCGACCGCGATCAGCCCGCGATCGACCGCGTGCGTACCGCGCTGCGCGAGGGTCGCTCCTGCCGTGAGGTGCTGCGCAACTATCGCAAGGACGGCTCCCAGTTCTGGAACGAGCTGTCGATCACGCCGGTCTACGACGAGGAGGATCAACTGACCTACTTCGTGGGGGTACAGAAGGACGTGACCGGGCTGGTCGAAGCGCTGCAGGAGCTGGAGGCGCTCAAGGCCGAGCGCGACCCGGCCTGACCCGAAGCCGACCTGCCATGCGGCCCTGGTCGGCTATCCTGAGCGGCTGTCATGACCAACTATTCTGGCGCAGGGAGTCGATAGGTTTTTTCAAACGGCCAAAGGCTTGTCTTGCGGCGCATTCGGCGATATATAGCCCTCGAGCATCATCAGGATGCCGTCACATCGGAGGGCCAAACGATGAGCCGTGAAGATTACGCCGAGGACCAAGAGCTTTACGACGCCGTCAACGACGAGCAATTCGAGCGTCCCCGCAGCAGCAAGGCCGACACCCTGAAGGCGCGCCGCCAGGTCGAGGCGCTGCTGGAAGAGCGCCGCCTGAAACGTGCGATCGAGGACGACTGGTACGCGGATTTCGACGACGAAGACGAGGAGGAGTGAGCGGATCACTCCCCCTTCATAGCCGTAACGACGGGCGCTCAGGCGTCCGTTCGCGTTAGCGGCCAGCGGTCGCAATCGCGTCGCTAGTCATATACCCTGCTTTATCCGTGTCGCCACCCCGCAGGCCGGTGCCGCCGGTCACGCTTTTCCAGGCGCGTGACCCCGCGATGCCCTCCGACCCGGGGCTGCCAGCGACCCTGACCCGATCTCATTGACCGCGATACTCAACCGAACCGGATTCCCATGGCGCAATACGTTTTCACCATGAACCGGGTGGGCAAGGTCGTCCCCCCGAAACGCGAGATTCTCAAGGACATCTCGCTCTCCTTCTTCCCCGGCGCCAAGATCGGCGTGCTCGGTCTCAACGGGGCCGGCAAGTCGACGCTGCTGCGGATCATGGCCGGCGTCGACACCGAGTACAACGGCGAAGCGCGGCCGATGCCGGGCATCAATATCGGCTACCTGCCGCAGGAGCCCGAGCTCGACGACACCAAGAGCGTGCGCGAGACGGTCGAAGAGGCCCTGGGCGAGGTCAAGGCGGCGCAGGAGAAACTGGAAGGCGTCTATGCCGCCTACGCCGAACCGGATGCCGACTTCGATGCCCTGGCCGCCGAACAGGCGCGCCTGGAGAACATCATCGAGGCCGCCGACGCCCACAACATCGAGCGTAAGCTCGAAGTCGCCGCCGAAGCGCTGCGCCTGCCGCCCTGGGATGCCCGCGTGGGTCATCTCTCTGGCGGTGAGCGCCGCCGTGTGGCGCTGTGCCGGCTGCTACTGTCGAGCCCCGACATGCTGCTGCTCGACGAGCCGACCAACCACCTCGACGCCGAGTCGGTGGCCTGGCTGGAGCGCTTCCTCCACGACTACCCCGGCACCGTAGTGGCGATCACCCACGACCGCTACTTCCTCGACAATGTCGCCGGCTGGATTCTCGAGCTCGACCGTGGCCACGGTATCCCGTTCGAGGGCAACTACTCCCAGTGGCTCGAGTCCAAGGAGAAGCGGCTCGAGCAGGAGGCCAAGGCCGAGGCGGGTCGCCAGCGCGCGATCAAGCAGGAGCTGGAGTGGGTGCGCCAGAATCCCAAGGGGCGTCAGGCCAAGAGCAAGGCGCGCCTCAACCGCTTCGACGAACTGCAGTCCGGCGATTACCAGAAGCGTAACGAGACCAACGAGATCTACATTCCGCCCGGGCCGCGCCTGGGCGACAAGGTCATCGAGTTCCATGACGTCGCCAAGCGCTTCGACGACAAGCTGCTGTTCGACAACCTGTCGTTCCAGATTCCGGCAGGCGCAATCGTGGGGATCGTCGGCGGCAACGGCGCCGGCAAGTCGACCCTGTTCAAGCTGATCTCCGGCAAGGAGCAGCCGGACAGCGGCGAGGTGGTCGTGGGCGAGACCGTCGACATCGCCTACGTCGAGCAGCTGCGCGACCACTTCGACAACACCCAGACCGTGTGGCAGGCCGTCTCCGACGGGCATGACATGCTCAGCATCAACGGCTACGAAGTCTCGTCGCGAGCCTACGTGGGTCGCTTCAACTTCAAGGGCACCGACCAGCAGAAGCGGCTCAGCGAGCTCTCCGGCGGTGAGCGCGGGCGCCTGCAGCTGGCGCAGACGCTCAAGCAGGGTGCCAACGTGCTGCTGCTCGACGAACCCTCCAACGATCTCGATATCGAGACCCTGCGCGCCCTCGAGGAAGCTCTGCTCGCCTTCCCCGGCTGTGCGCTGGTGATCTCCCACGACCGCTGGTTCCTCGACCGTATCGCCACCCATATCCTGGCCTATGAGGGCGACTCCAGCGTGGTGTTCTTCGAGGGCAACTACACCGACTACGAAGCCGACCATCAGAAGCGGGTCGGCAGCGACACGCCCAAGCGCATGAAGTACAAGCGCATCGACGCCTGAGGCACGTATCGCCCGCCCGAATGGGGCGGGCGAATTCGCATTACCGCATCAACGCAAACGCCCGCCTGAAAAGGCGGGCGTTTGCGTCTGATCACGTTGAATGTCGATATTGGCGTCTAGGTGCTATCTGAAAAGTCGACGAGCGCAGTACTTTTCAGACAGTGCCTAGCGACCACGGCCGCGTATCAGCGATACGACGAACAGGATCAGGAAGATGACGAATAGCACCTTGGCGATCGTCGCCGCGATTCCGGCGACTCCGCCGAACCCGAGAACGCCGGCAATGATGGCGACGATGAGAAAAATCACGGCATAACTGAGCATGGCTTTACTTCCTGTGCTGGCCTGATAAGTGCCGCGTGACGACATGCCCCGCGACGCCCTGCCCTCGCAATCCTTGAGGGTACCTTAAGCCTTGTTGGTGAAGCGCTTTTCGTCAAGGTGGGCGGGGTATCGGTTTGCAACCGCTTTAGAGCGCCTTTCACAACCGCTAGACGACGTGGGCTTATCGGCGGCAGAGGGTTTGGAAATGGGCTTTTAGTAGACCGACGGCTCCCCCGGCGGGCGCGTCTTGAAGCGTCGATGCAGCCATAGATACTGCTCCGGATGCCGCCGGATCGCCTGTTCGATGAAGGCGTTGACCAGGGTCGCGTCGGCGACCTCGTCGTCGCTGGGGAAGTTCTCGAATGCCGGCAGATACTCCAGGGTGTAGGTGCGATCATCGGGATTGCGGTGGAACATGAACGGCATGACCGGCGCACCGGTCATGCGCGCAATCTTGGCGGTGAGCTTGAGCGTTGCCGCCTCGACCCCGAAGAAGGGCGCAAAGACGCTGGCGTCACGACCGAAGTCCTGGTCCGGCGAGTACCACACCACGTGGCCCGACTTGATCCGCCGCACCACGCCGCGCAGATCGTGGCGATCGATCGCGGCGCCGAAGATATCGCGCCGGGCACGGGTCATGAAGTTCTCGAACACCGGATTGTCGTGGGGTCGATAGACCACGTCCGCAGGGAAGAACAGCGAGTGCAGCGCCCCGCCCAGATCGAGGGTCGAGAAGTGAATACCGATCACCAGCACCCCCTTGCCCTGGGCGCGCGCGCGCTCCATGTGCTCGATGCCGCGGAAGGCGATGCGCTGGCGCAGGTGCTCGGGGTCGCGGCACCAGCCGGTGGCGGTCTCGAGGATGCCGATACCGTTGGCCACGAAGGTGCGCTTGACCATCTCCGCGCGCTTGTCGCTGTCCCACTCGGGGAAGCACAGCGCCAGATTGGTATCGGTGATATGCCGGCGCCGCTTCGCCAGGCGCCAGCTCAGCAGACCGATGCCACGGCCCACGGCCAGCTTGAGGCGCCACGGCAGGAAGGCGCTCGCCTTCATCAGCGCGATGGCGAACCAGGTCCCCCAGTAGCGGGGATGGGCATGATTGGCGGGATAGACTTTCTTGGCCATAACGCTTCCAGATTCACAGTGATGACGAACGGCACGCTGGCCGCCCTGGGCAGAGCCCCTCGCTCAACTCACCGCCGCCGCGGCTGTCGCCGGCAGATAGACCCGCGGCGCCCGCGGCAGCACACCGGTGAGCAGGGTATAGGCGATGGTGTCGCAGTGCCCCGCCACCTCGTCGACGCCGAGCCCGCGCCCCCACAGCACCACCTCGCTGCCGACGTCGGCATCGGCCACCTCGGTGATGTCGACGGTGAGCATGTCCATCGACACCCGTCCGGCGATGGCGCAGCGCTGGCCGTTGACCAGCACCGGGGTGCCATCGCGGGCGTGGCGGTCGTAGCCGTCGCCGTAGCCGGCGGCGACCACGCCGATACGGCTGTGCCGACGGGTACGAAAGCGCCCGCCATAGCCCACCGCCTCGCCCGCTTCCAGCGTACGCACGGCGATCAGGCGCGAGCGCAGCGTCATCACCGGCTCGAGCGCCACCCCTGCCGGCAGCGCACCTTCCAGCGGGTTGCTGCCGTAGAGCATGACCCCCGGTCGGTTCCAGGCACCGTGCGCCGGCGGGTGCTGCAGCGTCGCGGGTGAGTTGGCCAGACACAGCGGTGCCCCCAGCGCCTCGCCCAGGGCACGGACCTGAGCGTGCTGGGCCTGGAAAGCGCTGTCATCGGCGAGGTCGGCCGTGGAGAAGTGGCTGATCAGATGCAAATCGGTGACTCGCTCCGGCGCCTGGCGCAGGCGCGCCCAGTGGCGGCGAAGTTCGTCCGCCGAGAACCCCAGGCGGTGCATGCCGGCGTCGAACTTGAGCCATACCGGCAGCGGCCGACGCGGCCGATAGGCAAGCACCGCCTCCAGCTGCCACTCGCTATGCACCACCTGCCACAGCGAGAGCGCCTCGACCGTGGCCAGCTCCGCGGCCTCGAAGATGCCTTCGAGCAGCATAATCGGCGTCTCGATGCCGCCGTCGCGCAGCGCCACCGCTTCCTCGATCGTCGCCACCGCGAAGGCCGGCGCCAGCCCGGTCAATGCACGGGCGCAGGCGAGCGCACCGTGACCGTAGGCATCCGCCTTGAGCACCGCCATCGACCGGCTCTGCGGCGCCAGGGCGCTCGCCGTGCGATAGTTGCGACACAGCGCCGCGAGATCGATCTCGGCGCGCAGGGGTCTTGCCATGGTGGCTACGTCCTTCTCCCAAGTGGTGATACGACACCAGCGGCCCAGCGCCGGCGAATGCCATGGTAACGCGTTTGGCGGCACCGCGGGACGCCGGCGGCGTAAACACAGACGCCGCTAACGAGTAGCGGCGTCGGCGGCAGGATCGCAGCGCTCAGGGCGTCGGCGGGGTCGGCCGGGCGCCGATATCGTCGGTCGGCGAGCCGCCGCGTTGGGTATCGGCCAGATCGAGCGAGACCCGCTTGCTGTCGCGCAGCCACTGGTTGGTGCCACGGATCACATCGAGACTCAGCACCCCGGCCTGCTGGCGCAGCTGGAGCAGATCGGTGACATAGGTGTAGCGCGCATCGGCATAGTTGGAGATCGACTCGTAGAGCGACTGCTCGGCGTTGAGCACGTCGACGATATTACGCGTGCCCACCTCGTAGCCGGCCCGGGTCGCTTCCAGCGCACTGCGACTGGAGACGATCGCCTCGCGCTGGGCATCGACCGACTCGACGTCGTTGACCACCTGCGTGAACAGCGAGCGCACCTGCTGGGTGGTGTAGCGGCGCTGATCCTCGAAGTCGTACTGGGTCGACTCCAGCGAGTAGGTGTTCTGCCGCACCGAGGCGCTGGTCGAGCCGCCGGAGTAGATCGGCAGATTCGCCTGCACGCCGACCTCGACGTTCTCGTTGTGCCCGCGAAGGGCCTCGATGTCGTTGTCCGAATAGGCGTAATCGGCATAGGCGTTCAGAGTCGGCAGATGGCCGGCACGGGCGATGTCCACGCTCGACTTGGCGACGTCGACCCCGGCTTCGGCGTAGCGGATCGACGGGCTGCTGGTCATCGCCAGGTTGACCCAGTCGTCGCGGGTAGCGGGCTTGGGCGAAGCGATGGGCAGATCTTCGGCGAGACCGTCGATGCTGTCGTACTGCTTGCCGGTCAGACGCTCCAGCGCCTCGAAGCTAACCTGCAGGTCACTGCGGGCGGAGATCAGCTGGGCGCGTGCCGAATCGTAGGCGGCCTTGGCCTCATTGACGTCGGTGATCGCCACCAGACCGACATTGAACTGCTCCTTGGCCTGTTCCAGCTGGCGCCCGATCGCCTTGGACTGCGCTTCGCGGGCGTCGAGCACCTCCTTGGCGCGCAGAATCTCGAAGTAGGCGCTGGAGACATCATAGAGCAGCTGCTGCTGATCGATCTCGAGCTGCAGCGCCTGCTGCCCCACCTGCTTCTTGCTCTGCTGGTACTGATACCAGTCGGAGGCATCGAACAGCACCTGGGTCACGTTGACCCCGAGGCTGCTGCCGTTGTAGTCCTGCCCCGAGGTGGAGCCGCCCGCGCCGGCGCCGGCACCGGCCGACGCACCCGCCGCATGCTGAGTCTCGAGCGAGTCACTGCGATAGAGGCTGCCGGTGGCGCTGATCTGCGGCAGCAGCGCGCCACGCGACACGTCCTGCCCCGCTTCCGTGCTGCGGAAGGTGGAGCGCGAGGCGTTGAGGCTCGACGAGTTGGCCAGGGCATCCTGGGTGATGGTGAGCAGATCGGCCGCCTGTACCGACGGTGCGAACGAAGCGGCCAGCAGCAGCGGCAGCGCATGGCGCAGGGATAAACGGGATGACGACGGAGCAGAGGGCGACATCGAGACGGTTCCTATCGTTGAGCGCTGGCGGGTATCGAGGCACGAAGGCGGGCACATGGGCCCGGCAGCACGCCCCGAGACGGCCCAGACACCCGGTATTGACTGGTGCGAGCCGGTTGCCACTGCACGGCGCGGGCACGCCGGCGTCAGCAATCGTTCTGACGAACGACGAGGCGCCGGCTATCCTGCCGGCGCCTCGTCGCGAGGTTTACATACAATGCCGCATGTATGCATGGGGATCAAGCATTCGGCCAGAGATGACGCGCTTTTGCGCGTTTCCCGGCCAGCGCGTCACTCGAAGATCGAGTCCATCGACAACCCCTGCTTCTCGAGCATCCGGCGCAGTTTCTTGAGCGCCTCGACCTGAATCTGACGCACCCGCTCACGGGTCAGGCCGATCTCCTCACCGACTTCTTCGAGGGTCGCCGCTTCGTGACCGCGCAGCCCGAAACGCCGCACCACGACCTCTCGCTGCTTGTCGCTGAGCTCGGCAAGCCACTCGTCGACGTGCGCCTTGACGTCGTCATCGACCAGATTGGATTCCGGTCCCACTTCGTTTTCGTCGGCCAGGGTGTCGATCAGCGGCTTGTCGCTCTCGCCACCCATCGGGTAGTCGACGGAAGAGACGCGCTCATTGAGCCCCAGCATCTTCTTGACCGTGGCCACCGGCTTGTCGAGGAACTCCGCAATCTCCTCGGCGGTGGCCTCGTGGTCGAGCTTCTGGGTCAGCTCGCGCGCGGCGCGCAGATAGATGTTGAGTTCCTTGACCACGTGGATGGGCAGACGAATGGTGCGCGTCTGGTTCATCAGCGCCCGCTCGATGGTCTGGCGAATCCACCAGGTCGCGTAGGTCGAGAAGCGGAAGCCGCGCTCCGGGTCGAATTTCTCGACCGCACGGATCAGGCCCAGATTGCCCTCCTCGATCAGGTCGAGCAGCGACAGCCCGCGATTGAGGTAGCGTCTGGCGATCTTCACCACCAGGCGCAGGTTGGATTCGATCATGCGCTGACGGCCGGCCGGATCGCCCTTCTGCGCCAGGCGCCCGAAGTGCACTTCCTCTTCCGGTGTCAGCAGCGGCGAGAACCCGATCTCGTTGAGATAGATCTGGGTCGCGTCGAGACTGTGGTGGTAGTTGTTCTCCTCGCGACTGAGCGCCTTCTCGAACGCGCTCTCGTCGTCCTTGCCATCCGTGTCATCGGTATCGACCTGCTGGTCGGCACCGTCGAGCTCAACATCCTGAATATCCCGTTCAAGCATGCTCATGTCACTACCCCCAATCTGGGCTTCCTGAGTACCTTCGCCGTGGGGTCTAGCCGCCCCAGGCGACCGCGCAATCCTTGCTCTGTTTTACGTCCTTGATTACGACTTCTACTTACTATGTTTACGTACGATGTTGACTTACTCGGTTGCTGCTCGAGCGGGCCATGCTGCCACCGGCCGGCCCGGCGGTGCACTGCCGCCACCGACCGCGCCCCGAAAGGGCGCGGTCAGCCTAGCGGCGGTGACCGGTAAATCTTCCAGCTTGGTAACGTCGGCCGTTGCAGCGATCTGGCGCGCTGACGACCGGTCAGCGTTTGGGGAGGTATTTGAGCGGGTCTTGAGGCTGGCCGTTGACGCGAACCTCGAAATGTAGCTCGACCTGGTCAGCATCCGTCTGCCCCATGGTGGCTATCGTTTCTCCGGCCTTGACGACATCGTTCTCTTTCACGCGCAACGTGTCGTTATGTGCGTAGGCACTCAAGAAGCGGTCGTTGTGCTTGAGGATGATGAGATTGCCATATCCCCTCACACCATCGCCGGCATACACCACAATCCCTGGCCCGGCTGCCTTCACAGGTTGCCCCTTTTGGCCGGCAATATCAATGCCGGGGGTGATACTGGAGTCATCATCGAAACGGCCGATCAGACGCCCTTCGGTGGGCCACTGCCAGGCCACGTTCTCGACCGGCTTGTAGGTCCGGTTAGAGCGGTCCGGCGCGCCGCTGGGCTCCCCCGCCACTTCGGTACCGGCATCGTTACCGGCCGCCGTGCGGGTATCCTTACGCGTCATGGAAGCAGAAGAAGATGACGAAGCCGTGTCAGCCCCGGTCGCAGGCTGACGCGCCGGCGGCGTAGCGGCGCCAGAACCAGAGCTAGAACCGGGGCTAGAACCAGAGGCACTCTGCGACGCCTGGTTCTGACCGGTATTGGCAGCCACGCTCTGACCGGCGTTGGCGGCACGCTGGTCGATCACCGGGCCCGGCGCCGAAGCCGAACCGCCCGCCCCGGCCTGCTGACCACCGCTGCTGCCACCGCCCGCCGGCAACAGCCAGGAGGGATTGTCGTCGCCATTCGCGGCGCTCGCCTGCGTCTTGCCACCCAGCGGCGTGACGGTAGCCGCACCCTGGGACGAGGCCAGGCTCTGGCTGGCATCGACGCTGGCGTTGGGCGTCAGCCGCAGCTGCTGCCCGGGCTGCAGTCGATAGGGAGGCGAGATGCCATTCATCTGGGCCAGATCGCGGAAGTCGACCCGATTCTGCCAGGCGATGCCATAGATGGTATCGCCAGCCTTGACGGTATAGGTGGCGCTGGGCTGGCTATTGCGGCTGACGGACAGATCCTGGACCTGGGGGCGCCCGCTCGAGGTGGTGCAGCCCACGACCCCGACGGCGACCGCCGGCAGCAGTCCCAGAAGTAGCGCGATGCGACGCTTGTTCATGAAGAAAATCCCTTTTTTCCTGACGATGCGTGCGGGTCGGACGGCTTGCGCTCTCCCAGGCACATTACCACTACCACTCCTACCACGATCAATGCCGACGCCGCGAGCCACTGGGAGGGCTCACCGGTCACCGCGGTGAAATCGGCGGGCATCAGATAGCGATAGCTCAGCGCGACCTGCTGGCCATCGGCGGCGAGGCGATAGCTCATCATCTGACGCCACGGCCACAGCTGCGGCAGCGAGCCGAGAATGAAACCGACGATGGTCATCATGGTCATGCCATGATAGTGGCGCAGCAGCCAGGAGAGCAGGCGCGAGAAGGTCAAAAGCCCGACCAGGCAGCCGGCACCAAAGATACCGATCAGCCCCAGGTCGAAGCTCTTCACCCCGTTCATCACGGTGCCGTAAAGCCCCATCACCAGCAGCAGGAAGCTGCCGGAGACCCCGGGCAACAGCATCGCACTGATGGCGATGGCACCGGCGCAGAACAGTGTGACGTTGCCCGCCTGACTCATGTCCGGCAACAGCTGCGGCAGATAGGCGGCGACCACCAGCCCTGCCAGCAGTGGCAGCAGATAGCGCCAGCGCCAACTGCCCGCCTGGCGCATGACCACCCAGGCCGAGGCCAGCACCAGGCCAAAGAAGAAGGCATTGAGCAGCAGTGCGTGGTGCGCCATCAACCAGGTGACCAGATGCGCAATGGTCACCAGGCTGATCCCGATGCCCAGCACCAGCGGCAGCAGAAAGCGCAGATTGAGATAGCCGACGAGAGCCCCCAGGCCACCTTCGCGCCAGACGCCGAACGCCCCCGGGCCGAAGCGCCGGATGGTCTCGATCAGCTCTTCGTAGATGCCCACGATCAGCGCAATGGTGCCACCCGACACCCCGGGCACCGCGTCCGCGGCCCCCATCCCCATTCCTTTCAAGACCGTCGTCACGCTGCGTTTCAACGGATGACTCCTTCCAGCAGTGGCACGAAACGCACCTCCTCGAGACGTTGATGATCGAACGCCTGGCCGCGCCGGCGTACCCGTGTCAGCCATTGACGCCCTTCGCTATCCGCCAGCGGCGCGATCAGCACGCCGCCATCCTTCAGTTGTTCGAGCAGCGCCTGCGGCAGTTGACCAGCGCAGGCGGTGAGCAGAATGGCATCGAACGGCGCCGCCTGCGGCCAGCCCAGTCCGCCATCGGCATGGCGCAGCCGCACGTTATGCGCACCGAGCCGCGCCAGGCGCTGGCGCGCCCGGTTCTGCAGTGCGGCGATGCGTTCGACGCTCCACACCCGAGCCACCAGCCGCGCAAGAATCAGCGTCTGATAGCCCGAGCCGGTACCGATCTCGAGCACCCGCTCGGGCGCGGCCTGCACGATCAGTTCGCTCATCCGCGCCACCACCCAGGGCTGCGACAGGGTCTGCCCCAGCCCCAGCGGCAGCGAGGTATCCTCGTAAGCGCGGTGGGCCAGGGCCTCGTCGAGAAACAGATGACGCGGCGCCTCGGCCAGCACCTCCAGCACCCGCGGCTGGCGAATGCCGGCGGCCATCAGACGTTCGACCATGCGATTGCGCGTTCGTTGCGACGTCATGCCCACGCCGCTGAGTTCTTCAGGCGTGTGACAGTCCATCCAGCCAGCCCTGTACATCGTCCAGCGTCGCGTGACGCGTGAGATCGGTCTGCAGCGGCGTGATCGAGACGAAGCCGCCCTCGATCGCGGCGAAGTCGGTGTCGGGGCCGTCGTCGGCATTCTCCGAGACCGCCGCGATCCAGTAGCGATCGCGCCCGCGCGGGTCCTTCATGTGGATCGGATTGGAGGCCGGCCCGCGATAGCCCAGACGCGTGACGCGGAAACCACGAATCTCTTCCCACGGCAGGTCCGGCACGTTGACGTTGAGCAGACTGCGCGGCGGCAGCGAGAGCCTCTCCGCGCCGCCGACCAGACTCGCCGCGACGCGCCCGGCGGTGTCGAAGTGGCGCTGGCCACACAGCGAGATGGCGATCGCCGGCATCCCCAGGTTGCGCCCCTCCATGGCCGCAGCGACGGTGCCCGAGTAGAGCACGTCGTCGCCCAGATTGGCGCCGTGATTGATCCCCGAGATGACCAGGTCGGGCTTCTCTTCCCACACCCCGTTGACGCCCAGATAGACGCAGTCCGCCGGCGTCCCGTCGACGCTGTAGAAGCCGCCGTCCAGGGCCTCCAGCGCCAGCGGGCGCGTCAGCGTCAGCGAGTTGCTGGCGCCGCTGCGGTCGCGGTCTGGCGCCACCACGCGCAGCCGCGCATGCTTACCGAGCGCATCGAAGAGCGCTCGGAGCCCGGGCGCGTGCACGCCATCGTCGTTGGACAGCAGCAGTCTACGCATCTCGCTCACTCCTCTCGTGTCAGGCTTGTCGGGGTCGGATCGTCGGTCATCAAGCGGCGCCTCAGACCAGGGTCGGATGACGCATCAACTCGCGCAGCACGGCGGTGGCGAAGGCCCCCCGCGGCAGGCTGAACTCGAGCCACGCCGAGCTCTCCGTCTCAGCCGGGCACCATCGAGCTGCCCCCGGCAGCACACGCAGTGCGCGCCGCTCGTGACGCGCACCGGCGGCAATCAGACCATCGCGCAGCGCCGCACATGCCGCTGCCTCGCGTTGCTCCAGCACGGCCACGTCGCCACGGCTGTGCGGCTCGCCCTGCCCCCACAGCGGGCCGGTGGGGTGCAGATCGCCGGCCGCCGCGCGCGCCTCGAGCGCAGGGTCGACCGTTTCGCTCAAGAAGCGGCTGGCCGTGCCTTCCAGATTGAGCACGTCGCCGGCCAGCGGCCGGCACCAGCTGCCGTCGGCCACCCGCGCCGCCAGCACCTGATTGAAAAGATAGCTGCGCGCGGTGGAGAGCAGGAGCCCCTGCGGGTCCTCACGCTTGCGCCAGCCGCGGGCGAACAGCGCCAGGGCGCGCTGCAGATTGCGCCCCTCAGGGCCGAAGCGCTGGGGGCCGAAGTAGTTGGGCACGCCCTGGGCGAGCAGCCGTGTCCAGCGCTCGTGCACCGCGTCCGAACTCGCCGCAGGCCCGTCGAGGCGCAGGCGGAAACGGTTGGCACGGTGTACGCCGCGCTTGAGCTTGCGCGGATGGCGCACCGCCCGCAGCACACGAATGCCACGCTCGGCCAGCGGCGTCTCCCAGCCCGCGGCAAGGGTGCGCCCCGGCAGCGCCAGCGACAGCCACTGCCGGGTCACCGCGTCGCGATCCTTGAGCCCGCTGAAGCCGACGTCGCGCAGCGCGACCTCGGCCTGCCGCGCCAGACTGCGCGCGGCATCCGGGGTGGTCACCCCGCGCTTCTCGATCCACACCCAGAGATGCTCGCCCTCCCCTTCCGGCGTGAAGTCGAGCACCTCCTCGACCTGAAACGCCTCGGCGCTCTCGCGATAGCGGCCCTCGACGCCCGGCGGCGTCTCGACGTAGGCCCAGCACGGCGGCCAGGCCGGCGCGGTGGGGCTCACGGCGCCGTCGCCAGCAGCAGGACCACCGCCTCTGCCGCGATGCCCTCGCTGCGGCCTGTGAAGCCGAGGCGCTCGGTGGTGGTCGCCTTGACGTTGACGTTGTCCGCCGCGGTTTCCAGGTCGGCGGCGATCGCCGCGCGCATGGGCTCGATCCAGGGTGCCATCTTCGGCGCCTGGGCGAGGATAGTGGCGTCGAGATTGCCCACCCGATAGCCGCGCGCGTGGATCAGCGCCACCACCTGGCGCAGCAGCTCGCGGCTGTCGGCGCCCGCCCAGGTCGGGTCGGTGTCGGGGAAGTGATGGCCGATGTCCCCCAGCGCGCAGGCACCCAGCAGCGCATCGCTGATCGCGTGCAGCAGCACGTCGCCGTCGGAGTGGGCGACGAAGCCCTGCTCGAAGGGAATACGCACGCCGCCGATCATCAGATGACCGCCCTCGCCGAAGCGGTGCACATCGAACCCGTGGCCAATTCTGAGCGTCATGCCTCGACTCCCTGTGCTGCACTATCGGTCTCGCTCTGCAGCGAGAGAATGCGCGCCGCCAGGATCAGATCCTCCGGACGCGTGATCTTGAGATTGTCGCGGCTGCCCGGCACCAGCAGCGGCGCCAGCCCCATGGCCTCGATCGCCGAGGCTTCGTCGGTGACCGCTGCACCGGTGGCCAGCGCCGCATCCAGCGCCTGACGCAGCAGGTCGTAGCGAAACGCCTGCGGCGTCAGCGCGTGCCACAAGCCATCGCGTGGCTCGGTGTGGTTGACCCGGCCGCGCGCGTCGGCGCGCTTCATGGTGTCCGCCACCGGGGCAGCGAGCAGCGCACCAATGGCCTCCTCCTCCAGCGCGCGGGAGAGCGCGGTGAGATCGGCAAGCTGCACGCAGGGGCGCGCGGCGTCGTGGACCAGTACCCAGTCGTCGGCGGCCGCCTCGGCAGCAATGCTGGACAGCGCGCGGCGCACGCTATCGACGCGCTCGCGTCCACCGTCGACACGCTGCCACTCGCTGAAGGGCACGTCGTCCGGATCGAAATAGCCATCATCGGGGTCGAGACACAGGCGCAGCGCCGCCTCGGGAAAGGCCTGGTGCAGGCGTTCCAGAGTCCGCGCTAGCACGCTGCGCCCGTGCAGCCCCAGATACTGCTTGGGTCGGTCGGCCTGCATGCGACTGCCGCGGCCGGCGGCGGGAACGATCAACCACAGTGTCATGGCGTGATCACCCCCGTCTCGGCGGCCGGGCCGTGGCTGGCGTCGACGTCGGGCACCCAGAAGAACTGCTCGTCCTTACGCACCATGCCGATATCACTGCGGGCACGCTCCTCGATCGCATCGAGGCCGGTCTTGAGATCGACCACTTCGGCCGCAAGGCGGTCGTTACGCGCTTTCAGGGTCTGGGTGGTGCCTTCGAGCACGTCGGCCCGTGCCTGGATATCATTGAATTCGTGAATGCCGCCCTCGCCGAACCAGAGCCGGTACTGCAAAAGCCCGAGCATGACGACCAAGACCAGGATGACCCATTTCCACATTGCAAACGCTTCCCGCTCGACCAGGGTGACATGAGCGCGGGGCGAGCACCCGCCAGGGGCGTCGCCGGCGCGGCGGCCATTATGCCATCATCGCCCCAGGCGGCCCACCTCGCACGTCGCTGCCAGACACGCGGCGTGGCGGCGTGGGCCCGGAGAACAGGTTCAGGCCGAACCGAAGAAGCGCTCGCGCTCCTCGAGGCCGATCTGCCCCGAGTGCAGCGGGAAGTGGCCGTCCACGCGATCGCTGAAGAAGTGGCGCAGGGTGCGTTCTATGGTGGGAAAGGCGAGTTCCCCCCAGGGGATCTCGCTCTCCTCGAACAGCGCCACCTCGAGACTTTCGGGTCCCGAGGCGTAGCCGCCGTCGAGCTCACCGCGGAAGATCATGTAGACCTGGTCGATGTGCGGCAGACTGATCAGCGTGTAAAGTGAAGGCGCATCGACCATCGCGTTCGCCTCCTCGCGGGTCTCGCGCAGCGCGGCCTGCTCGACCGTCTCGCCGTTCTCCATGAAACCGGCCGGCAGGGTCCAGTAGCCCTTGCGCGGGGCGATCGCGCGACGGCACAGCAGCACCCGCGAGCCCGACACCGGCAGCGTCCCGGCCACGATGCGGGGATTCTGATAATGGATGGTGCCGCAGGCGTCGCACTGAAAGCGCGGGCGATCGTCACCCTCGGGGATGGCGAAACGCACCGGGTTGCCACACTGACTGCAGTAGTTCATCGACGCCTCGCAATGCATTCATCGAGCCCTGCCCCCGCCCGCCAAGCGCCACTCGGCACTGCGCGGACCGGAAGCAAGCCCTGTAGGATCAGCACCGCATGTTAGAGACACTTCGCGAGCGCCTGCAAGCGCACCGCCCCCGCCAGCTCGACGCCGCCTTCCCCCAGGCCGCCGTGCTGCTCCCTCTGGTGGCCCGCCGCGAGCCGACGCTCTTGTTCACCCAGCGCACCGACCACCTCTCCTCCCACGCCGGCCAGGTCGCCTTTCCCGGCGGCAAGCGCGAACCCGAGGACCGCGATCTGCTGGCCACGGCGCTGCGCGAGAGCCAGGAGGAGATCGCCTTGGCACCGGCCAACGTGGAGATCGTCGGGCGCCTCGGTGACCTGCTTTCGCTGCATGGCCTGCGGGTCACGCCCTACGTGGGCATCATCCCCCCGGATCTGACGCTGACGCCAGAGCCCGGCGAAATCGCGGCGATCTTCGAGGTACCGCTGGCCCACTTCCTCGACGACCGGCGCACCCATACCGACGTGATCCCGGTCGACGATCACGAATGGTTCGTACCCAGCTATCAGGTCGACGGTCGCGTCATCTGGGGGCTCTCGGCGATGATGCTGGTCGAGCTGCTGGCGGTGGGCTTCGCCAGCCGAGTCTCGCTGGAACACCCGCCGGCAGGCGGCGAGCTGCGCTATCATCCGCAGCGCGGGCGCCGCACCACCCGATGACTCAAGATCTGCGCCGGCTGCTGTGCCCAGCCACGCCTTGTCGACCACACTTTTCCAGCCACGCGTTTTCCCATCGGAGGCCCCGCGATGCTTCACACCCAGACTCACCACGCCTACTGGGACGAACAGCAGCTGACGCCGCTGATCGACGCCCTGGTCGCGCGTGGCTGGTACGCCGGGGAGACGTTTCTGGACGCTGGCCTGTGCCAAGACCTGCACGCCGAGCTGGCCCGACTCGAGGCGCGCCAGCAGCTGCAGGAAGCCGCTATCGGCCGCGGTGACGAGCGAACCCTGCGCCGCGACATCCGCGGCGACGCCATCCACTGGCTCGACCGCGAGAGTCTCGCCCAGCGCCGCTATCTGGCGCTGATGGCCGAACTCCAGCAGCAGATCAATATCGCCCTCTATCTGGGGCTATTCGAGTTCGAGGCGCACTTCGCCCAGTACCCGCCGGGCGCCTTCTACCGCAAGCACTACGACAGCTTCCGCGGACGCGCCAACCGTATCGTCTCCACGGTGCTCTATCTCAACCCTGACTGGCCCGAGGATGGCGGCGGCGAGATGGCGCTCTACGACGAGCACGACAACGAGCGCGAAGTCGCGCGGGTGGCGCCGCGCGCCGGCACCTTCGTCTGCTTTCTCTCCGAGCACATTCCCCACGAGGTACTGCCGACCCGCCTGCCGCGCACCAGCATCGCCGGCTGGTTCCGGCGCAATGCCTCCCTCGGCGGGCTGGTCGACCCCGCGCGCTGAACTCTCGTCCCCCTGAAGACGCGGATCCAGCGCGCTCAGTCGCGCGTCGCGGTCTCCACCTCGGCGTCTACCGGCCTGACCGCCGATCCGGCCGTTTCCGCCTCGGGGGCCGCGGTCTCCACCTCCGGGACGACCTGGGACAGATCCTCCTGCTGTTCATGCTCGGTCGCCCCCTGCACCAGCGCCGCGGTCACTACCAGCTCGGCCCCGACCACCGACTGCGGCGGGTTGGAGGTGAAGGGTGCCACCGGTGCCGGCGCCGGACGACGGCTACGCCGCCAGACGAAGAACACCACCAGACAGCCGCCCAGACCGAGCAGCGCCACGAACAGCCCGGCATCGCCGACATGCGTCATCAGCGGGGTGATCAGCGGCGGGCTGAGGGTGGCGCCGAGGGCGTTGATCAGCAGCAATCCCTGGCTCATGCGCACCAGGGCACCGGCCGGGGCGCGGTCGGCGGCGTGGCTCACCGCCACCGGATAGAGCGCGAACACCCCGCCGCCGAGCAGAAACAGCGCCCCCGCCAGCAGCCACGGTAGCGGCGGCAGCAGCATCATGCCCAGACACAGCGCGGTCATCGCCACACCGATCAGGATCAGCACGATCTGGCGGTCGTGGCGATCCGACCAGCGGCCGATTGGGTACTGCAGCAGCATGCCGCCCAGAATCAGCACCGCCATCATCTCGCCGATCTTCTGCACGTCGAGGCCGCTGCGCTGCAGATAGAGCGGCAGCAGACTGTAGATCGCCGAGATCGCCAGCCCCGAGCCGAAGCAGCCCACCACACCAGTGGGCGTAACCGTGATCAGACGCCACGGCGAGAGCGGTTCGGCGTGCTCGATCAGCGGCGATACCCGGGGGATCATGCCCAGCGGCAGCACCGACAGCGACGCCAGGATGGCGATGATCATGAACGGCTGGCTGGCACCGGCACTGTCGGCCACGCCGAGCAGCAGTTGGCCGATCACCCCGGCGCCGTAGAGCGAGATCATGTAGAGCGCCAGCAGGCGCCCGCGGACGCGGGTATCCGCCGCCGTCAGCAGCCAGCTCTCGATCACCAGATAGACGCCCAGGGTAGCCCAGCCGCCGATCATGCGCAGGGTGAACCACAGCCCCGCATTGAGCCACAGCCCCTGCAGCAGCACGGTCACCGCCACCAGCGAGGCAAAACAGGCGTAGGCGCGAATATGGCCGATGCGCAGCAGCAGGCGGTCGTTGAACAGCGCCCCGATCGCCAGGCCGATGTAGTAGGCCGCCGAGACCCAGCCGATGGTAGTCACCGACTCGCCGGCGGCGTCCAGGCGCAGGGTGATCAGCGAGGCCAGAAAGCCATTGCCGATACCCAGGATGAACAGACCCAGAAGCGGCGCCAGCGCCATGGAGAGCAACTGCGGAGACATCGACGAACCCACCTTGCAACCGGTTCCGGCCCGGCGGCACAGGTGACGCCGCCGGCGACCGAAGAAGCCATAGAATGAGACACTCTGTAATGCGAAACCCTGGACTGAGAAGCCTTGGAAAGCAGGCGTCCGGGCAGTATCGGGCGAGCGCACTATACGCCGCACCCGGCAGCCGAAAAAGCCGAATAGCGGCAAAAAATCCCCCTAAGGCGGCGGCTGAGAGGGTGTTTACAAATTCGGCGAGCGAAGGCAAGACAAGGCAAAATCGGTCGAAAAAGCGGAGTTTACACGGGGTAAATGAGCATTTTACTCGCTCCGCTCGCCCTTCGGGCCGTCCTTCGGACGTTCTGAACGTGGTTCAGTGAGCCGATTTTAACGCCGTATCGCCGAGCGCAGACATTTTGTAAGCACCCTCTGACATTGACCAGGGTCGTTCTCCCCACGCCCAAGCGAACGTCGGCGCAGGTCGAGAAGAATCTGCGTATACTATTCTGTTAGCGCGCTAGCTAGATAGCTTCTCCCCGCATCGACCGCAAAGGACACCATGCCCACCGCCGACAGTGCCGCATCAACCCCCGACGATCCGTCACGCGTCGATCGCACTACTACCGATGATGGCCACGCCGCGGCAGCGGTCTACCGTCAGCCCGGCTTCGCCGCCTTTCTAGTCTCGCGCCTGGCCGCGGTGTTCGCCATGCAGATCCAGGCAATCGTGGTGGCCTGGCAGGTCTACGACATCACCCGTGACCCGCTGACGCTGGGCTATGTCGGCCTGGCCCAGTTCCTGCCGATGGTCGTCCTGCTGCTGCCGGCGGGTGACCTGGTCGATCGCTTCGACCGCAAGCGCATCCTGCAGCTCAGCTGGCTGACCCAGGGCGTGTGCAGCGCCTGTCTGATCGCGCTCTCGCTGCAGCGCCCCGAGAGCGCACTGCCGTTCTACGCCGTACTGGTGCTGTTCGGCGCAGCGCGGGCGTTTACCGGCCCCACCCTGCAGAGCCTGCTGCCGCAGATCGTGCCACGGGCGCAGCTGGGCAAGGCGATCGCGCTCAACTCCTCGATCATGAAAATCGGGGTCATTGGCGGCCCGCTGCTCGGTGGGTTGCTCTACACCTTCGGTGCGCCGCTCACCTACAGCGTGGTACTGACCTGTTTCGTGACCGCCCTGCTCGGCCTGTTCGCGGTGCCGGTACGCTACGCCGTCGAACGCCTGCCGCGGGATGACACCGCCTGGCAGCGCTTTACCGCGGGCATTCGCTATATCCGCAGCAAGCCGGTGATTCTCGGGGTGATCTCGCTCGACCTGTTCGCGGTGCTGTTCGGCGGCATCGTGGCGCTGCTGCCGGTCTACGCTCATGAGATCCTGCACGTCGGCCCCGAGGGGCTGGGCGCGCTGCGCAGCGCCATCGCCATCGGCGCCCTGCTGATGGGGCTCTATCTAGGGGTACGTGCCATCAACCGCCATGCGGGGCTGACGATGTTTGCAGCAGTGGCAGTGTTCGGCCTGGCCAACCTGGTGTTCGCGCTGTCGCACTGGTTCTGGCTCTCGTTCGGCGCCCTGCTGATCGCCGGCGCTGCCGACATGATCAGCGTCTACGTGCGTCTGACGCTGCTGCAACTGGCAACGCCAGACGAGATGCGCGGCCGGGTCAATGCGGTCAACATGCTGTTCATCGGCGCCTCCAACGAGCTGGGCGAGTTCGAATCCGGGGTCACCGCGGCCTGGTTCGGCACCGTGCCGGCGGCGGTGATCGGCGCTGTCGGCACTTTGGGGATCGTCGGGCTATGGATGTGGGCCTTCCCGGTGTTGCGCCGCGCCGACCGGCTCGATGATGTCGAGGAGGAAAGCGCCGAATCCAAGCCCGCCGCGCCGGCCAGGCAAAGCTGATTCGGCGGCGGCTCGCTGGCCAGGCAAGGCTGATTCGGCGGCGGCTCGCTGGCGCTCTCTCATGCCGTGGCACCATGCGCGGCTCATCCTGCGTAGCAGAAGAACCATTCTTGTCCCGCCTCGGGTCGAACGCGGAAGCTAGGCGCTAACCCGGCGAGGCCGCCCTGGAGGACAAGACGGCCCGCCGATGTCGTGTCGACTCTCTACGCAGGCACCGCCCCATGAACCGCCCCGCAGTCTCCTTCTCTCCCGGTGGCGGCAGCGCCATCGATGCCTTGTCGCTGCCGCTGGTCGACGCCGCTCGCCCCACCGATCACGGTCTTGAAGCCAGCGTGATCCACTGGCAACACTTTCAGGTCACCTACGACTATCCGGTGGCCTTCACCCGCGAGCTGCTCTCCCCCGACAATCCGCTCCTGGCGGAGGTTGTCGCGCGCCGAGAGCCGGAGCTGCGCCACCGCTGCCTGGTCTATGTCGATGCCGGCGTGGCCGCCGCCTGGCCGGATCTTGGCCGGCGTCTGGCGCGCTACTTCGAGGTCCATGCCACGCGCATGACGCTGATCGCGCCACCGATCACAGTGGCCGCGGGGGAAGCGATCAAGGCGAGCCTGGCAACGGTAGAGCGCATGCTGGACGACCTGCGTCAGCATGCCGTCGATCGCCACGCCTATGTGATCGCCATCGGCGGCGGCGCCGTACTCGATGCTGTCGGCCTGGCCGCCGCCGTGGCCCACCGCGGCGTGCGCCTGATTCGTCTGCCGACCACGGTGCTGGCACAGAACGACAGCGGCGTCGGGGTGAAGAATGCGGTCAATTTCCGCGGCACCAAGAACTTCACCGGCACCTTCGCCCCGCCCTGGGCGGTACTCAACGATCTCGACTTCCTGGCCACGCTGCCGCGCCGCCAGCGCCTGGCCGGGATCGCCGAGGCGATCAAGGTGGCCCTGATCCGTGACGCCGCCTTCTTCGACTGGCTCGAGGCCAATGCCGAGGCGCTGGCGACCTTCGATGCCCGCGCCGAGGCCTACATGATCCAGCGCAGCGCCGAGCTGCACCTGGCGCAGATCGGCCGCGGCGGCGACCCCTTCGAACAGGGCTCGTCACGGCCGCTGGATTTCGGCCACTGGTCGGCCCACAAGCTGGAAGCGCTGACCCATCACGGCGTCAGCCATGGCGAGGCGGTGGCGATCGGCATTGCCCTCGACACCCGCTACTCGGTACTCGCCGGCCACCTGGCGGCGAGTGATGCGCGGCGAGTGATGCAGCTACTCGAACGTCTTGGCCTGCCGCGCTATCACCCGCAGCTGCTGGAGCTCGATGACCTCGGCCAGCCGGCGCTGCTCAGCGGTCTGCGCGAGTTCCAGGAGCACCTGGGGGGCGAATTGACGGTCACCCTGCTGGCCGCGGTCGGACGCGCTGTCGACGTCCATTCGATGGATCACGCCCTGGTCGTCTCGGCGATCGAGTGGCTACACACGGAGATCGCCCAGCATGCAGCTGCCTGACGATCTGGGTCAGTTGACCTACTGCCTCAACGTGCACCCGACCCAGACCTGGGATGAGGTGCGCCGCGCCCTCGAGGGGCCGGTGGCCTATGTGCGCCGTACGCTGGCGCCGGATGTCTCTTTCGGGCTCGGCCTGCGCCTCTCCGCCCAGGCGCTGGAGGAGCTGCGCGCGCCGGAAGCCCGTGCCGAACTCAAAGCGATCCTGAGGCGTCACGATTACCGCCTGGTCACCATGAACGGTTTCCCCTTCGGCCCCTTCCACGGCGTGCCGGTGAAGGCCGCGGTCTATCAGCCGGACTGGAAGCAGCGGGCACGCCTCGACTACACCTGCTGGCTCGCCGATCTGATGACGGAGCTGGCCCAGCCCGGCGACATGCTCAGCCTGAGCACCGTACCCGGCACCTATGGGCCACTGACCGCGGGCGCCGAGGCGGCCATGGCCGACAATCTGCTCAAGTGCGTGGCGCACTGCGTGGGGTTGCTCGAACGTACCGGCGTCAGCGTGGCCATCGCGCTGGAGCCGGAGCCCTGCTGCTTTCTCGAGACCATCGAGGGGACACTGGCGTTCTTCCATAACTACCTGTTCTGCGACAGCGCCGCCGCCCGCGTGGCCGAGCTGAGCGGACTCTCCCTGACCCAGGCCCAGGCGGCGCTGCCGCGCCACCTCGGGGTGTGCTACGACGTCTGCCATGCGGCGGTCGAGTTCGAGGACCCCACGACCAGCGTCGCCGCTCTGCGCGACGCAGGTGTGCCCATCCATAAGCTGCAGTTGAGCGCGGCGCTGCGCGTGCCGGCGCTCGATACGGCGACCCGTGAAGGGCTGGCGAGCTTCTGCGAACCGACCTATCTGCATCAGGTCGTGGCGCGCAGCGCGAGCGGGCTGATTCGCTACAGCGATCTTCCCGAGGCGCTCGCGGACCCGCAACGATCCGATGGCGAAGAGTGGCGCGTGCACTTCCACGTGCCGATCTTCGTCGCCGACATCCCGCCCTTCTCGACCACCCAAGACTTTCTCGTCGAGATCCTGGCCCTGCATCGCCGTCAGCCGATCTCGACGCACCTGGAAGTGGAGACCTATACGTGGCAGGTACTACCCGAAGCGCTGCGTCGCCAGCGGCTGGAAGTGGCAGTGGTGAAGGAGCTCGAGTGGGTGCGACAGCAGTTGGGCGTCAGCGTCGACGCCGAGGCGCTGACGTCTGGCTGAGGCTGGGCCGGGTCTCCAATCTACCCACGGTATGGAGCAATGCCCTGGCCGGTGCGCTGCTGGCCGGGGCCAGCGGATCGTTCGCATCCGGCCTGGTGGTGCTGACCGCACTGACGCTGTGCTATCTCGGCGGCATGTATCTCAACGACGCCTGCGACGCCACCATCGATGCGCGGGAGCGCGCCGACCGCCCGATCCCTAGTGGCGAAGTCGGGCGCGCCACGGTCGCGCTGATTGGCCTGGCGCTGCTGGCCGCTGCCGTGCTGCTGCTGTTCACCACCGGCGCCGCAGCCGGCACGGCGGGCCTGGCGCTGGCTGCGGCGGTGCTGCTCTATGACCTGCGACACAAACGCGTGAGCTGGAGCCCGCTGGTCATGGGGGGCTGCCGCCTGCTCTGCTATCTGGTCGCAGCGCTCGCGCTGGGTGGCCAGCTCGGCGCACCGCTATGGCTGGGGGCGCTGGGGCTGGCTTGCCATGTCATCGGCCTGACCTATGCCGCACGTCAGGAGGCCTACGACCGTCTAGGCGCGCTGTGGCCCCTGGGGGTACTGGCGGTCCCGCTGCTGCTCACGCTGGCCGCGGTACTGTGGATGCCGGGCACCGCGCTGCTGGCCACGCTGCTGTGGCTGGGCTATCTCGCCTGGGGGTTGCGCTGTCTCACCTGGCTGCGCAGGCGCGCCCCCGGCGACGTGCCGCGGGCGGTGGTCGGCCTGATTGCCGCGATCTCACTTTACGATGCGGTGCTGATCGCCACCCTGGGTCAGCCGCTGCTGGCCCTGCTCGCGGTCTGTGCCTGGGCCGCCACGCTGCAGTTGCAGCGTCTCTCTGCCGGCACCTGAGCCGAGCGCAGTGAATCACCGCGCCCGGCCTGGATCATCACTGGCCGGTGCGCTGGCCGTCTCCTCGACCAGCACACGGCGCCGGATCAGATCGTGGTCGCCGCCGACTCGCGTTCATCCGCAAGGCGGGCCTCGGTGCCGAACACGTGCGCCAGCATCAGCGCCTTGAACTCGGTCGCCTTGACCGATCCCGTCGGCAGCAGCCCGGCCTCGGAGGAGATCACCAGCGGCCCCATCCCCGGGTCGTCGGTCACCCTGCCGTGGGAGCCCTTGACCAGCGTCGTCTGCGTCGACGAGATCACGTCCAGTAGCTGGCGCATGCCGAGCTTGCGTTTGAACACCCGCCAGCCCGCCGCCAGTTTGGGCGCGCGCAGCGCCGGATCGAAGAACAGCTCCACCGGGTCGTAGCCCGGCTTGCGGTGGATGTCGACGGTACGCGCATAGTCAGGCGCCCGCGCCTCGTCGAGCCAGAAGTAGTAGCTGAACCAGCGGTCCGGCTGGCTGATCGCCACCAGCTCGCCCGCATTGGGGTGGTCGAGCCCCTCCCGGCGTTTCTCGCGGTCGCCCCACACCGCTTCGACTCCTGCCAGCCCTTCGAGCAGCGCCCTGACCCGGGGCAGATCCTGCGGGTCGCGCACATAGACGTGAGCCACCTGATGATCGGCGACCGCAAACGCGCGCGAGGCGCCAGGGTCGAGCTGCTCCTGCTTGCCCTCGCGTCTCACCGCGAGGTGGCCGGCCTGGCGCAGCGCCCGATTGATATGAACCGCGTCCTGCACCGGGGTGATGCCGTACTCGGAGACCACGATCACACGGCGCCCATCGCGCTCGGCGTCCGCGATCAGCTCGCCGCACAGGGCATCGACCTGAAGCAGATCGCGCTGCAGCTCGGGGTGATCGAGATCCGGCCCGAGACGCTGCAGGTTGTAGTCGAGATGCGGCAGATAGGTCAGCGTCAGCGTTGGATCACGCGTTGCCATCACGTGGCGAGTCGCATCACTGATCCAGCGGCTAGCGTCGATGTTGGCCAGCGGCCCCCAGAAGGAGAACAGCGGAAAGGTGCCCAGCCTGGCGTCGAGCTCGTCGTGCAGTTCGGGGGGGTAGGTGTAGTGATCCGGCAGCTTGCGCCCGTCGGCGGGATAGCGCGGCCGCGGCGTCGCGCTCCAGTCCGCCGAGGCGTACATGTTGTACCACCAGAACAGCTTGGCGCAGGTGAAGTCGGCATTGCGCAGCCGCCCCGCCTCCCACACCTTCTCCCCCGCCACCAGACGATTGGATTGACGCCACAGCCAGACCTCGGCGAGATCGCGAAAATACCAGCCGTTGGCGACGGCGCCATGCGCTGCCGGTGGCAACCCGGTGAGCAGCGTCGCCTGGACACTGCAGGTGACCGCCGGGGTAACCGTCTCGAGTGGGCGTAGCCCGCCCCGGCGCGCCAGACGTTGCAGATTCGGCGTATGTTCCCCCACCAGATGGGGGCTCAAGCCGACGACCAGCATGACCAGTGTCTTGTGCATTTTCGTTCTCTCTCGAGGGCATTCCCGCCGCCGGAACCGGCCCCTATCCGTGTCTCCCCGCGGCGGTGACACCCGACATGTCGATATTGCCGAAGCGCGCTATCGCACTCCAGCGTGCTCGCCGAGGCTGCGATCGAGACTGCATATCAGCCCGCCGACTCGGGCTCAATCGACAACCGCCGGGGCGAGGCAAATTGAGCCTTCGGGATGAAGAAAGGCATGCCAGGGCAGCGCTTTCGGCTCACGCCATTAGCCAAAAAACATGGTCACCGGCCGCCTCGATTCGGCACCAATTCTCCAGATAATTGAGGTAGGGGCTCGCCGCGACAATCGATAGAGTGATTGTCGACATCGAACCGAGGCGATATGCGCCTGCCCGCCTTCTCCCAAGCCATAGTCACAAAACAGAGTCACAAAACAGAGTCACCAACCACCGCCAACAGGATGCCCATGACCGAGCCCCTCCACAGTCGAGCGACGACAGCGTTATCGCCTTCGGCAGCAGACCTGCTGTGCCGCTGGGTCGTGCGTCAGGCGGCGGCGCAGGAGACCTGGTTTCTCGACGCGCTCGAGCGTCTGCAGACGAGTGCCGACGAGCGTGCGCTGCACCTCTTCCTGGGGCAGGTGCCCCGACGCCTGGGCAAGGCAGATCTCGAGTTGACCCCCCAGGACCTGACCGCTGCGCATACCGTGCTGCCGGGCTGGTCTCCGCTCGGCTGGAGTCTGGATGGCGCGGCGCGGGTCGCCGGGCTGCTGACGTTCCGCGGCCAGCGCCCGTTCGCGGCGCTGTTCGAGGATCTCGTGCGCACTGCCGACGCCCGGGAGCTGATCACCCTCTATCGCGGCCTCTCGTTCTACCCCGAACCGGCCTCATTGAGCACTCTGGTCGGGGCCGGGCTGCGTTCCAACATGCGTGCCGTCTTCGAAGCGATCGCCCATGGCAACCCCTATCCGCGTGACCATTTCGACCTTCACCGCTGGAACCACATGGTGCTCAAGGCGCTGTTCATCGGCAGTCGGCTGGCCCCGATCGTGGGTATCGATCAGCGCAACAACCCGGAGCTGGCGCGCATCCTGCTGGACTACGCCGACGAGCGCTGGGCCGCCGGTCGCGTCGTCACGCCCGAGCTGTGGCGCTGCGTCGGCCCCTGTGCCGATGCGCTCGGCGCCTACGCTGCGCTGCAGCGCGCCCTGACGGGATCACCCGCCGAGCGGCTGGCCGCCGGGCTGGCGCTCTCCCAGACCGATACGCCATCGGCCCGTCATCTACTGACCTCCGTGCCGGAGACTGCGGCCCTCATCGGTACCGGTCGTGTCGGCTGGAGCAATCTCCACCACTACGAGGCAATCTGAACGATGTATATCGACCCGCATGCGCATATGGTCTCGCGCACCACCGACGATTACGAAGCGATGGCCGCCGCCGGCGTGGTCGCCCTGATCGAACCGGCATTCTGGGTCGGCCAGCCGCGCACCTTCGTCGGCACCTATGTCGACTACCTGTCGTCCTTGGTGGGCTGGGAGCGCTTCCGCGCCGGACAGTTCGGTATCCGCCACTACTGCACCATCGGACTCAACTCGAAGGAGGCCAATAACGAAGCGCTGGCAGAGGGCGTGATGGAGTGGCTGCCACGCTTCGCCATGAAAGAGGGCGTGGTGGCGATCGGCGAGATCGGTTACGACGAGCAGACGCCGCTGGAAGAGAAGTATTTTCGCGCCCAGCTGGCCCTGGCCAAGGAGCTGGCGCTACCGGTGATGGTGCACACCCCGCATCGTGACAAGAAACGCGGTACCTCGCGCTCGATGGATGTGTGCGAAGAGATGGGCCTCGACCCCAGTTGGGTGGTGATCGATCACAACAACGAAGAGACCGTTCGCGAGACGCTCGACCGCGGCTACTGGGCCGGCTTCTCGATCTACCCTTCGACCAAGATGGGCAATGCGCGCATGGTCGAGCTGCTGCGCCACTACGGCGGCGATCGGATCATCGTCGACAGCGCCTGCGACTGGGGCATTTCCGACTGCCTCGGGGTCGCCAAGACCGCTCGCCTGGCACTCGCCAGCGGTATCGACGCACAGGTGGTGCGCCAGGTCACCTATGCCAACGCCCTGTGCGTCTACGGCAAGAGCGGACAGATACACGAATCCGATTGGCTCGATCCGCCGGAGATCGACCAGCGCACGCTCTACGAGGGCAACTCGATCCTGCGTGGCGGCCGTGAACCCCGCATCGAACACCCCCGGCAGGCCGCAGACGACCTGCTGATCGACTGACACCACGACAGCCCCGCGCATCGGCCCGCCCGCGCATCCCGCGCTGGCGCGCCGACAGTCTGGCAACCCGCGCAGGGTCAGCCGCATCCCCCGCTCTCGACGCCCTTCATCTCCGCCTCACCCCACTACGGAGACTATCGCCTCGCGCCGTAAACGCTCCGACCACGCTACGGTGACGCCGTGTCGAGCCATTGCATCGCCTATCTCGCACTTCGATCGCACAGACACCGACGCCCCGCCAAGACTCGCCTCTCTCTGCTGTGTGGAGTACGGCCGAACACCATCCTCCGGTCCCAGCAGATCACGCCGGCGACTCAGGTGATACGCATTGAAACAATTAGGCGATTAATTCGCACCAGTGAAGAAATGCAACCAGGGAGAATTCTTTGAATATCGACTAAGGTCGGCATCGAGCGGCTGCCCGAATTTACCTCAGGAAAACCACAACCAGCGGTATCCAAAGGGAAAAAATGATACTTAGGACGGAAAGTACTAGAAAAATACCAATCCGCGGAACTTTATCTTCCTGAAAGCCGGTGCAACAATTCGAAACACAAAAAGCCAGCCACACAAAATAACCAGAATATTTACCGTCTAGGCGACGTACGCCAGGGGAATATCATGTCAAGCCCAGAAGCCTCGATGCTGATCGTGACCAGCGAGACAGCGCAGTCGACCCTGCTCGCGATGAGCCTCTCTTCTCATACCGGGATGAGCTATCGCCTGGCGGGCCCACAGGAGCCGCGCAAGGTCTCTGGCGCCAGCTTCGACATCGTCCTGATCGATCTGAGCCAGGTCGATCCCATTCTGTTCCAGAAATGGGAAGAGAGCCTGGCCGGCCAGGGCGACGGTGAAGCCCAGATCTGCGCCTTCAACGCCAAGAACGACACCCACGCGCTAGACGCGGTCTCGCTGTCACATATCCGCGGTGTGTTCTTCCAGCAGGATACGCCAGAGCTGATGGCCAAGGGTCTGAAGCAGATTCTGCAGGGTCAGATCTGGCTTTCGCGCAATCTGATGAGTCTGCTGATCGACAAGCTGCGCCGTCAGAGCATGGACGCCTACCGCATGGAAGGCTATCTGACCCACCGCGAGCGCCAGGTAGTCGGGCTGGTCGGGCTGGGCGCCACCAACGCGCAGATCGCCGAGAAGCTGTTCCTGAGCGAGCACACGGTCAAGACCCACATCTACAACATCTTCAAGAAGATCGGCGCACAGAATCGGGTCCAGGTGGTGTGCTGGGCGCGCGACCATCTGGGCGCGCTGCCCAACCTGTCACGCCCGCGAACCAAGCATTGACCACGCGCCATGAACGCCTACCGCCATACTCCCGGAGCAAGACTTCTGGGTCTGGGCCTGCTGGGGCTTCTGGCGCTGAGCGCGGGCAGCCTGGCCCAGAATGGGGTCGAACCGGACGCCGCCAAGGCCCCCGACACTCCTAGTGTCAGCATCGATGAGAAGAACCCGCAACGTGCGCTCGACAAGCAGTTCAACCTGCAGCGCCCGGAGCTCTCCGGCATCATCATCGACCGCACCCTGACCATGGCAGGCCGCACCTTCTACCGCAGCTTTTCCCAGGCGGCCATGCGCGACCCGATCGTCGCCAGCGCCGAACTCACTGTCAGCGAGCGCCCGGACCCGCGCTGGGGTAGCCAGCTGTGGATCGCCGAGCGCAATCAGATCTACTTCAGCACCCAGCTTTCCCCACGGATCAGCGAAGCGGATCGCTACGCCGACGAAGCGGTCCGTGTCGTCCAGGAGGCGATATTGCGCCGTCGCATCGCACAGTCGCTCCAACCCAGCCTAGACCTCTCAGATGAGGAGTTGTGACATGCGCAATCTCGTTCCGCTCTCTCTCGCCCTGGCGCTGGGCGCACTCGCGGTCACCTCGACGAGCAGTGCCGGTGAGCTGATCTATCGCCCGATCAACCCGTCGTTCGGCGGCGACCCGTTCAACGGCAGCTACCTGCTGGGCAAGGCACAGGCCCAGGATACCCACAAGGATCCCAGCCTCGATGACTTCGGCGGCCTGTCGCCCACCGACCGCCTGGTGCAGAGCCTGCAGAGCCGGCTGATCTCGCAACTGCTCTCGGATGTGAGCTCGGGGGACGTCAGCACCGGCTCCTATGACAGCAACGATTTCGGGGTCGTGGTCAGCGACGAAGGTGGGCAGCTGGTGATCACGGTCACCGACAAGGCCACCGGGGACATCACCAATATCAACGTGGGCGGGCTGTCGGCTGGCGGATTCTGAGCCATCACGACACGACGCAGGGGAACCACAATATGTACAAGCTCATCGCTGCGGTAGCGACTGCCGCACTGCTCTCCGGCTGCGCCGGTATGGTCGCCAATGTCGACGGTCTCGAGGGTAAACCGCCCACACTGACGCCCCGCGGGGCGACCTGGCAGGATCTCAAGGCGCTGCCTCGCCCCGCCGGCAAGATTCTCGCTGCGGTCTACGATTTTCGCGATCAGACCGGGCAGTACCGACCGGCACCCGCCAGTACCTTCTCTACCGCAGTGACCCAGGGCGCCGCGGCGATGCTCACCGGTGCGCTGGCCAATTCGGGCTGGTTCACGCCGCTGGAGCGGGTCGGCCTGCAGAACCTGTTGACCGAGCGCCGCATCATCCGTGCCGAGCAGGAGCGCTTCAACCGGCCGGACAATCTACCCTCGCTGCGCTCCGCGTCGGTGCTGCTGGAAGGCGGCATCATCGCCTACGAATCCAACGTGCGCACCGGCGGGCTGGGCGCCGAGTACTTCGGCATCGGGGCCTCGGGGCAGTATCAGGTCGATCAGGTAACGATCAATCTACGCGCGGTCGAGATCTCCAGCGGAGAGGTACTGGCCAACGTCACCACCACCAAGACCATCTACTCCAAGGAGATCCGCGCCGGCGTCTTTCGCTTCATCGACTTCCGGCGCCTGCTCGAGGCGGAAGCCGGCCTGACCACCAACGAGCCGGTACAGATGGCGGTGATGTCGGCAATCGAGTCCGCGGTCATTCATCTGATCGCCGAGGGCGTGCAGGACCGACTCTGGAATCTCGCTGACGGCGTCCCCCTGGAGAAGACCGTACTCGCCGACTATCTGAACGAGAGCGTACCGATGATGTAAGTCCGGGTCATGGGCTGGCGCGGCTTGTCAAGTCGCGCCAGCCAAGACAATCAGTACGATTTAGCCTCCCGACGTCGCATCGATGCTCCCAAAACCTCTTCTATTACTCACTTTTTATGACACGCTATTGACAGCCGCCACCTGGCGGATTTTTTATTATCACTTCTCTCAAAAAATCCCCGATTCATCCCCCCAAAGACACCAGAATTATCATACCGCCAAATCCCTCCGCATCCCGATGTATCATCTTTGGACTTGCAGCGATATTGCTTCTACGGATTCACGCGACATCGCACGAAAAATCCAGGCCATCGAGGGTGCCATCATGCGTCATACAGCATTCATCACTCACCCGATTTTCAGCATCTCTATCTTGCTGATTCTGGCCACATTACCGGCGATCTCCATGGCATCCGAGGCGGGTGAGCTCGATGACAACCTCTCCCGAAACCGTTATGAAAAACAGATCATTTCTCAGTCGGATTCGTATAGTGAGGCCATCGCTTCGCCAGGCGTCAATCGTGCATCAGTGGTGCAGTTCGGTGGCGATAATCGCGCCCGCATCGAACAGCAGAATGGCCGCCGCGAAGCAGCCAACGCGGCCAGTATTCGTCAGTCCGGCTACGCCAACGATGCCCTGATCGACCAGCGCGGCGGTTTCAACGACGGCGCGATCGATCAGGCCGGGCACTCGCTCGACGCCAAGCTGCTGCAGCAGGGCAGCGGCTACGACGCCAAGATCAATCAGCGCGGCGCCAACGGTGCCGTGACGATTCAACAGTCGGGAACAGGCCACCGAGCCATCACCGTCGACCAGCTGTCGCGGTCGGGTAGCGGCGCAACGGCCACCATCGTGACCTACTGATGGCTGCCTCGGCAGCCGTACAGGGGAACGCAAGGCGGTACTCAGAGAACCAGGGGAAAATCATGAAAATCAAGATGTCACTATTCGCAGCTTCCATCGCCATGGCCATGAGCGCCGCTGCCCTGGCGGACGCGACGCAGCAGCATTCTGATGGCAATACCAACCCGTCCAACACCTTCCAGTCCTCGCGTGACGCGATCGACGCCATGGCCGGCTTCAACGGCAATGCCAGCAATGCCGCCGAGTCGTTCATCGATCAGAACGGTGACGGTAACGACGCCAACGTGGTGCAGAGCGGCAATCAGTGGTCGCGCGTCACCCAGCAGGACGACAACAACGTGGCCCGCGTGCGCCAGGAGAGCGGCACCGAGAACGAGTCGAGCATCAGCCAGAAAGACCCTGCCAACCTGGCCAAGGTCACCCAGGCCGGCTACAGCAACGACTCGATCGTCAGCCAGCAGGGCTTTGCGGGCCACGCCTACAACGACGCCTACGTCACCCAGAACGGCGACCTCAACGACAGCTACATCATGCAGCGTGGCTGGGCGAACGAGTCGAACGTGAACCAGCAGGGCGACCAGCTGGATAGCGACATCCTGCAGGGTGGTGGCTACAACAAAGCCGTCGTCACCCAGACCGGCTATGGCCACGACTCCTACGTCAGCCAGACTGGCTGGAGCAACAGCGTCAACCACAGCCAGTCCGGCGGCTGGCAGAACTTCGCCCAGACGGCACAGAACGGCAACGGCAACGTGGCCAGCGTCACGCAGTACTGAGCCCCGCTCCCGCAGCGCGCCAGAACAGCCCAGCCGGCAGCCGCCGGCTGGGTTTTTGCGTTGGAGATCATCCGGCTATTCTCACCAGGCCCTAGAACCCCGGCGGTGCCACAGGCAAAATGCACGGCCACACTCGCCGAAAGATCGACCCTTATCCGGATGAAGAGATCGTTCAACGCCACTGCCATTCATGGGCTCTGGCGACTACTCTCGAGCTGGCGCCCGAGCACACTGTGGCGCCTGGCGGGCATTGCCAGCCGCGTGCTCTACGCCGTGTCGCGCCGCGAGCGCCACGTGTCGCGGCGCAATCTGGAGGTCGCCTTTCCCGCGGACACGCCGGCCGAGCGCCGCCAGCGCGTTCAGCAGAGCCTGCACCACTCCGCGGCCACCATGCTCGAACTCGGCTTCGCCTGGATTGGCGACCCGCAGCGCGTCGAGGCGGCGATCGTCGACGTGCACGGGCGCGAACTGCTCGATGACGCACGGGCGGAGAACCGCGGCGTGATCGTGCTGGCGCCCCACTTCGGTAACTGGGAGGTGCTCAACTTCTGGCTCTCCAGCCACTTTCCCTTCACCGCCATGTACGAACCGCCCAAGATCGCCGATCTCGATCCGGTGATTCGTCACGGCCGCGAGCGCATGGGCGCCGAGCTGGTGCCGACCAATTCTCGCGGTGTGGCCGCCCTGCTCAAGGCGCTGAAGCGCGCCGAGGCGATCGGCATTCTGCCGGATCAGGAGCCGGACTGGGGCAGCGGCGTCTTCGCCGACTTCTTCGGCCGCCAGGCCTACACCGCCACCCTGCTGCCCAAGCTGGTGGCTCGCACCCAGGCGCGAGTGGTCACCGGGGTGGCGCGCCGGCTACCTGAAGGGCGCGGCTTCGCGATCCACTTCCTGGCCGCCGACGAGCGCGTCTACGCCAGTGACGAGGCGACCTCGGCGACCGGCGTCAACGCCTGCGTCGAGACCGCCATCGCGCTCGATCCGGTGCAGTACCAGTGGGAGTACAAGCGCTGGAAGAAGACACCGGAAGAAGAGCAGAAGATCCCCGACTTCCGGCGTTTTCGGCTCTATCGCTAGGCTTTGTACGAAAACTACCTGCGCTCGGCAATACGGCGTTAAAAATCAGCTCAGAATGCTCATTGACACCCCGTAAACTCCGCGTCTTCGCCGATTTTTGCCTTGTCTTGCCTTCGCTCGCTGACTTTTCGTACAAACCTAGTCCTGAATCGCCCATATCGGCAGAGTAGCGGATAGAGAAACGCCTAGCGCGCGTCGAGATTACCGCGCCGCGCCGCAGTCTCGGCCAGCGCCGCCCAGTCCTTGTCGGCATCGCCGTGGGCCATGGCGTCGAGCAGGCTGTCACGCAGCACGCCGGCGAACGGCAGCGGCACCTGGCGCTCCTGCGACGCTGCCAGCGCCAGGCTCACGTCCTTGAAGCCCCACGCCATCTTCATCCCCGCTGGCGTATAACGTGCCTCGCGAATCATCTTGCCGTAGCCCTGATAGGCCGGCGCAGCGAACAGCGTGCTGGTGACGATCTCTAGAAAGGTATCGGCCTCGATACCGTAGGCACGGGTCAGCGCCGAGGCCTCGCCCATCGATTCGATCGCCGTGGCCAGCATGAAGTTGGCCGCGATCTTGACCACGCAGCCGCGCTCCGGTGCCTCGCCCACCGGCCACAGCCGCTGCCCCAGCGCCTCCAGGACCGGCGCCACACGTTCCTGCGCCGCCGCCGCCCCGGCCACGATGATGTTGAGCTTGCCCGCGGCAGCCACGTCCGGACGACCCAGCACCGGGGCCGAGACATAGTGCGAACCGAGACCTTCATGCAGCGCACTCATGGCCCGCGCCAGGCCCGGTGATACCGTGGCCATGTTGACGTGCACGCTGTCCCGGGGCAGCGCTTCGAGCGCCTTGGACGCCACCAGCACCTCGTGCACGCTGTGGTCATCGGGCAGCATGCTGATCAGCACTTCACACTTGGCGGCCAGTGCCCGCGCCGACTTGGCCGCCTTGGCGCCTTCGGCCACCAGCGCCTCTACCGGCGCCGGCGAGCGGTTCCACACCGTCACCGCATGGCCGGCCTTGAGCAGCTGCGCTGCCATCCCCTGGCCCATGGCTCCCAGACCCACGAATCCTACGTTCATTGCTGTCTCCCGATACGCGATTGACGCTGAACACTCGCTCGATGCCCGACCTTCGAGGGTGTTTACAAAATGCCTGCGCGACGCGCCCGATGGCAGCGCCATCGCCCCGTGGCCGAGCCCTCACCGGAGCCTAGACAGCCGGCGCACCATCCGCCATGCCGATCACGCCAGACCGCCGAAGCGCCCGGCCTGGTAGTCATCGATAGCCGCCACGATCTCCTCCCGGGTATTCATCACGAACGGGCCATGGGAGATGACCGGCTCATCGATCGGGTCGGCGTGACCGAAAAGTAGCCGGGTGCGCCCCGAGGCGGCCAGTGCGACGCCATCACCGGCGTCATCCAGCTCGATCAAATGCTGCGGTTTCACCACGCTTCCGGCCACCGCCACCTCCCCGTCGACCACGTAGAGAAAGATCTGGCGTCCCGCTGGCACCGGCAGCTCGACCTCGGCGCCCGCAGCGAGCGTCAGCGTCGACATGAACACCTCGGTCAGGCTCTCGATAGGCCCGCAGTGGCCCTCGAACTCACCGGCTATCAGGTTCAGCTCAACGCCAGTGGCCGGGGCAATCGTCGGAATCGACTCCCGCTGCAGCCCGGTGTAACGCGGCTCGCTCATCTTCAACCTGGCCGGCAGGTTGATCCACAGTTGCAGGATCTCCAACGGCCCACCGTCACGCAGGAACTCGGGCGGAGAGATCTCGGCGTGGACGATGCCGCTGCCGGCGGTCATCCACTGCACGCCGCCAGCGTGAATCACGCTCTGGTGGTCGGCACTGTCGGCGTGGGCCAGCGAGCCTTCGAGAATGAAGGTCACCGTTTCGAAGCCACGGTGCGGATGCGGGCCGAACGGCAGCCCCCGGTTGTGGGCCGGATAGACCTGGGGCCCGTGATGATTGAGAAACAGAAACGGATCGAGCTGCAGCAAGCGCGGCCCCGGCAGCGGGCGCCGAGTGGTCAGATCGCCGATATCGTCACGGATGGCCGGGTGCTGGACAACGACGCCGCGGGGAACGAGGGTAGACATGAGAAGCTCCTGAATGGCGTTAGAGGGCAGTCTAGGCCACAGATGGGGCGAAAAAAGCGAATGATTTTCTCCCAATCATTGCATCAGTTCGTCGACAGCGGCGTGCCAGCCTCGGCCAGCAGCGCCTCTTCGACCAGCGCCACCAGCGCGGACTGTTCCGGTGGCAGACGCGACACCATCACCAGCTCACGGTGGAAGACACGTTCGCCGAGCGACAGCACGCGCACCGGCAGCGGCGACTGCAAGCACCACATGCCGGTACGCGGAATCAGCGCCACGCCCAGACCACAGGCCACCAGACGCGCAATGGCATCGATCTCGTCGAGCTCGAGCCGAATCTCAGGGCGCAGCCCCTGACGCTCGAGAAAGCGCACCACCTGACGCCCGCCGAACGAGCCGCGGTCGTAGAGCACCAGCGGATGGCGCATCAGCAGTGCTTCCAGGGTCGTTTCCTGGCTGGCCGGCGGGGCAATGAGCACGAAGGGCTCGCGGGCGACGACGCAGGCGTGCAGGTCCCGCGGCAGCGCGAACGGCGGTTTGACGATCAGCGCCATGTCCAGATCGCCCTTGTCGACCTGATCGAGCAACGCCAGCGACACCCCGGGTACCACCCGCGTCATCACGCCCGGTGCACGCGCCGCCAGCGTCGCGAGAATCGCCGGCAGGCGTCCGCTCTGGACGCTGGCGATGGCGCCGAGATGCCAGTCGCCGCTCAGTTCGTCGCCGGTGGAAGCGCGAATGCGCGCGGCCAGCTCGAGCATGCTCTCGGCCTGCGGTAGCAGGCGCCGCCCCGCCGCGTTGAGGCGCACGGCACGCCCGGTGCGCTCGAACAGTGGCTCACCGATGTCCGCTTCCAGGTTGCGAATCTGCGCACTCACCGCCGACTGGGTCAGCCCCACCGCACCGCCGGCGGCCGAAAAGGTGCCGTGGCGCACGACCGCCAGAAAGGTCTTGAGTTCGCGCAGCATGATGTCGCCCTGAATCCATGATTTTCGATATCAGACTGCAATATTATCCGCTTTCCATCGATTTTTTTCGCCATCAAACTGAGCCGACACACAACACGAGGAGCGCACACCATGTCACTGTCCCCCTTCCACCTCGCCATTCCGGTTCACGACCTGCCCGCCGCACGCAAGTTCTACGGCGAAACCTTCGGTCTGAGCGAAGGCCGTTCCAGCGAGCAGTGGGTGGATTTCGACTTCTACGGCCACCAGCTGGTGATCCACGAGCACCCGCAGACGCCTTCTCAGCAGGCGGCACACACCAACCCGGTCGACGGCCACGATGTACCGGTGCCGCACTTCGGCATCGTCTTGAGCTGGGATGAGTGGGAAGCCCTGGCCGAGCGCCTGAAAGGCTTCGGCACCGAGTTCGTGATCGAACCCTATGTGCGCTTCAAGGGGCAGGTCGGCGAACAGGCCACCATGTTCCTGCTCGACCCCTGCGGCAACGCGCTCGAGTTCAAGGCCTTCAAGGACATGAGTCAGCTGTTCGCCAAGTGAACCTGGCGGCATCGGTCTCGCCGGTTAGCCTCATTCGAGTGAACGCCCGAACGAGATAGCCAGAGAGAGATAGCCCGGATGAAACAGCCCGGATGAAACAGCCAGGGGCCGGTCAGTGACCGGCCCCTGGCGTTGGTGTCACCCGGCCGCGCCGGGCGCTTCCAGGCGGCGCAGGCAGAGCACGCCGATCATTAGCGCCACGAGCAGCAGTCCCCCGATGAACAGCGCCACGCCGTGCCAGCCGCCCCAGTACCAGAAGGCACCGCCGAGGGTGCCGGCGACACTGGAGCCCAGATAGTAGCTGAACAGATAGAGCGAAGACGCCTGTCCCTTGGCTTGCCGGGCACGCTGCCCGACCCAGCCGCTGGCCAGCGAATGGGCGGCGAAGAAACCGAAGGTAAAGATCAGGATGCCGACCAGAATCAGACTGATCGACTCGAGCAGGGTGAGCGCCAGCCCCACCAGCATCATCACGATGAACAGCCAGAAGATGCGCGGCCGCCCCAGGCGATCGGCCAGCGAGCCGGCCCAGGCCGAGCTGTAGGTGCCGGAGAGATAGGCGATGGAGAGTAGCCCCACCAGCGCCTGACTGACCTGATAGGGCTCCGCCAGCAGACGATAGGCGATGTAGTTGTAGAGGGTGACGAAGCCGCCCATGAGCAGGAAGGCTTCGAGGAACAAAAGCGGCAGCCCGCGATCCTTGAAGTGCACCGCGAAGCCGGAGAGTACGCTGCGCGCATTGAACGGCCGCGGCGTGAAGTGACGCGACGGTGGCAGCCAACGAATGAACAGCAGCGCGGCAAGCAGCGCGACCAGGCCGATGATCGCCAGCGTCCAGCGCCACGGCACCCAGTCCACCATCACCCCGCTGATCAGGCGTCCACTCATCCCGCCGATGCTGTTGCCGCTGATGTAGAGCCCCATCGACAGCCCCACATAGCGCGGATGGATCTCCTCGTTGAGATAGGTCATCGCCACCGCGCAGAGCCCCGACAGTGACAACCCCGCCAGCGCCCGCATCACCAGGACTCCGGACCAGCTCGGCATCAACGCCGCCAGCAGCGTGCAGGTCGAGGCCGCCAGCAGTGCCACCGACATGATCGACTTGCGCCCCACGGCATCCGAGATCGGCCCGGTGATCAGCAGACCGATCGCCAGCATGCCGGTGGCGACCGAGAGCGACAGACTGCTGGTCGCGGCGTCGATGCCGAAGGCGTCGGAGAGAATCGGCATGATCGGCTGCACGCAGTAGAGCAGCACGAACGTCGAGAAGGCGCCCAGGAACAGTGCCAGCATGGTGGGCCGATAGCCGCGCCGGCCGCGCTCGATGAAGGCGCCCTCGGCGGCCTCCGCCTCGAGACGCTCGGCGGTGTCGTTCAGCGATCGGTTGGCATCCAAGGTGGCATCGCGCAGCGGCGCAAGGGGGCGGTGGCGGGGCAAGTCGAGACTCCTGATGAAAGCGGCCGCGCGCTGGCTGCCGCGCGCCGGTGCAGGCCTCAGCATAAGCCCGCGCAAGCCTTATTTCGAATATATGATTCGTAGTTTTTGATAGGCTATAAGTATCATTCCCGCGGACGAGACCATGGAACTGCGAACCCTGCGCTACTTCGTCGCCGTGGCCGAGGAGCTGCACTTCAGCCGCGCCGCCGCCCGTCTGGGCATCTCCCAGCCACCGTTGAGTCAGCAGATCAAGGCGTTGGAGGAGGAGCTGGGGGGGCGGCTGCTGGTACGCACCAATCGCCGTGTGGCGCTGACCGCCGCGGGCGAGCTGTTCCTCGTCGAGGCGCGCGAGGTGCTCGCCCGCGCCGAGCGTGCCTCGCGGCTGGTCTCTCGCATCGGCCGCGGCGAGAGCGGCCAGTTGCGTATCGGCTTCACCACCTCGGTGCCGCTGACCCCGCTGCTGCCACGCACGCTGACGCAGTATCGCCAGCGCTACCCCGACGTCGACCTGCGCATGCACGAGCTCAACAGCCAGCGCCAGATCCCCCCGCTGCTGGAGGGCGATCTGGATATCGGCATCATGCGCCCGGCCACGCTTCCGCCGGAGCTTTCAGCCTTCACCCTGATCCGCGAACCGCTGGTGGCCGTGGTCAATGCCCAGAGCGAGCTCGGCGCGGCCGATACCCCGCTGAGTCTGGCCGAGCTGGCCACCCAGCCCTTCGTCTACTTCTCGCCCGCGGCCGGTACCGGTCTGCTCGACCAGTTCAACGTGCTGTTCGCCCAGCGCGGGCTGACGCCGCGTCTGGTCCAGGAGGTCGGCGGCCCCAATACCATCATCAGCCTGGTCGCCAGCGGACTGGGTGTCTCGCTGCTGCCCGAGTCGTTCCGCCATATCCATATCGATAACGTGCGCTACCGTCCGATCAGTGATGCCGACGCGCGCTCCGAGGTGTGGCTGACCCATCCGCGCCATCACCTGACGCCACAGGCGCAGCACTTCATTCAGATCGTGCGCGATGCCATCGCCGGCTGAACCGCCGCGCGCCGGCTTTGCGCGGCCGCCCGCAGCCGGTAGAGTCTGCGCCAGACCCGCTCGCGCCGAGCCAGCTCATCACGACGCGTGCGTCATACCGTCGTCATACCCGCTTCATGCACACAGGAGACGCCACCATGCAATCCGGCTGGAGCCTCGGTCTCATGACCGGCACCGTGCTCGATGGCAACATCGATATCGCCATGCTGCGCAGCGATGGCGATACCATCGACGAGTTCGGCCCCTACGAGCTGGTGCCCTACGCCGAGGATATTCGCCCGCTGCTGGCCGAGGCCCTCGAGGCCGCCCGGGCGTGGAACTTCGAAGGCCCCGAGCCGGCGATCTTCCGCCGCGCCGAGGCCGCGCTGACCGAGGCGCAGTCCACCGCCGTGAGCGACTTCCTCGCCCGGCACGGCTTCCGTCCCGAACAGCTCAGTGCGGTCGGCTTCCACGGCCAGACCGTGCTCCACCGCCCGCCGGTGGCGGGGCGCCGCGGCGCCACTCGCCAACTGGGCGATGGCCAGCTGATGGCACGCCTGGTGGGCAGCGACGTGGTCTACGACTTCCGCAGTGCGGACGTCGAGCGCGGCGGCCAGGGGGCACCGCTGTCGGCGGTCTATCATCGCGCGCTGCTGCAACGCCTGGGTGCCGGCGCCGAGAGTCTGGTGCTCAACCTCGGCGGTGTCGCCAATCTCTCCTGGTGGGACGGCGAGCCATCCGACCAGGGGCGTCTGATCGCCTTCGATACCGGCCCCGCCAACGCGCCGATCGATGACTGGGTGCGCCAGCACACCGGCGCGGCGATGGACCGCGACGGCCTCATCGCCGCCCGCGGGCAGGTAGATGAGCAGCGGCTTCAGACACTGCTCGAACACCCCTACCTCGCCGCGCCCTACCCCAAGTCGTTGGATCGCTTCGACTTCCAGGCGGAGATGGCCGCAGGGCTGACGCTGGAAGATGGCGCCGCCACCCTGACCGCCTTCACCGCCGCCGCCGTGGCCCGGGCAATGGCCCTGCTGCCGCAGCGGCCCGAGCGGATCGTGGTGTGCGGCGGCGGGCGCCGCAACCCCACGCTGATGCGCGAACTCGCCCACCGCACCGGTGCCGAGGTGCAGCTCGCCGATGCCGTCGGCTGGCGCGGGGACGCGATCGAGGCCGAGTGTTTCGCCTACCTGGCCATGCGCTCGCTGCGCGACCTGCCGCTGAGCTTTCCGCTCACCACCGGCGTGGCCGCGCCCCAGCCCGGTGGCAGGCTGGCACGGGCCAACGCACCCGCTTGACCCGCTCTCTGCGCTCCCCCAGACTGGCCGGGATGTCTGCGCCCGGCCACTCGCCGGGCGCCGGCATCGACGCTTGACGGGGTGCCGGTGGAACCGGCTGAGATCGTCCTGCGCAGTGCCCTCCCGGGCCCGGCGCCACGACGGATCCCGACGAACCTGATCCGGCTAGTACCGGCGTAGGGATCAAGCGGAGGTCGGTGCTATCGGTCCACGCTCTCGGTCCGCGCTCACGCCCCATCCAACCTCCCCCCGCCTACGCTGTGCGCCGGCCTGACTTGAGTCATGCACTGGAGCACGCTCGACATGAAATCTCCCCAGTTCCTCTCGGATACGGCCAGGGTCGACAGCGCCGCCATCGCCCCGCTGCCCGCCTCGACCAAGATCTACGTCGCCGGCTCACGCCCGGACATTCGCGTACCGATGCGTGAGATCGCGCTGTCACCGACACCGACCCGCGACGGCTTCGCGCCCAATGCCCCACTCGCGGTCTATGATACTTCCGGTCCCTATACCGATCCGGAGATCCAGATCGACATTCGCCGCGGGCTGCCGGAGGTACGCCGCGCCTGGATCGACGAACGCGGCGATACCGAGTGGCTCGAGGGCCCCAGCTCCACCTTCGGGCGCCGGCGCGCGGAGGACCCGCGGCTCTCGACCCTGCGCTTTCAGCTCGCACGCACCCCGCGCCGTGCCCGCCCGGGCACCAACGTGACCCAGCTCCACTACGCCCGCCGCGGCATCATCACCCCGGAGATGGAGTTCATCGCCATTCGCGAGAACCAACGCCGGCGCGAAAGCCAGGGCGAGGCAGCCGACCCCAGCCTGGATCACCAGCACCCCGGCGAGGCGTTCGGCGCCCATCTGCCCGCGGAGATCACCCCGGAGTTCGTGCGCCAGGAGGTGGCTGCCGGGCGTGCCATCATCCCGGCCAACATCAACCATCCCGAGAGCGAGCCGATGATCATCGGGCGCAACTTTCTGGTGAAGATCAACGGCAACCTGGGCAACTCAGCGGTGACCTCGTCGATCGAAGAAGAGGTCGACAAGATGACCTGGGGCATCCGCTGGGGGGCGGACACCATCATGGATCTCTCCACCGGGCAGAACATCCACGAGACCCGCGAGTGGATCCTGCGCAACTCACCGGTCCCGATCGGCACCGTGCCTATCTATCAGGCGCTGGAAAAGGTCGATGGCGTGGCCGAGAACCTGACCTGGGAGATCTTCCGCGACACCCTGATCGAGCAGGCGGAACAGGGGGTGGACTACTTCACCATTCACGCCGGCGTGCGTCTGCACCACGTGCCGCTGACCGCCAGGCGCGTCACCGGCATCGTCTCGCGCGGTGGCTCGATCATGGCCAAGTGGTGTCTGCATCACCACCAGGAGAGCTTCCTCTACACCCACTTCGCCGAGATCTGCGCGATCATGCAGGCGTACGACGTCGCCTTCTCGCTGGGCGACGGTCTACGCCCGGGATCGATCGCCGATGCCAACGATGCCGCCCAGTTCGCCGAGCTGGAGACCCTGGGCGAGCTCACGCAGATCGCCTGGCAACACGATGTCCAGGTGATGATCGAAGGCCCCGGCCACGTGCCGATGCAGCTGATCAAGGAGAACATGGACAAGCAGCTCGCCTGCTGTGCCGAAGCGCCCTTCTACACCCTGGGCCCGCTGACCACCGATATCGCCCCGGGCTACGACCACATCACCTCCGGCATCGGTGCGGCACAGATCGGCTGGTACGGCTGCGCCATGCTCTGCTATGTCACCCCCAAGGAGCACCTGGGCCTGCCCAACAAGGATGACGTCAAGACCGGCATCATCACCTACAAGATCGCCGCCCACGCCGCCGATCTGGCCAAGGGCCACCCCGGGGCCCAGCGCCGCGACAACGCACTCTCCAAGGCGCGCTTCGAGTTCCGCTGGGAGGATCAGTTCAATCTCGGCCTCGACCCGGACACGGCGCGGGCCTTCCACGACGAGACCCTGCCCAAGGCATCCGCCAAGGTGGCGCATTTCTGCTCCATGTGCGGGCCCAAGTTCTGCTCGATGAAGATCACCCAGGAGGTGCGCGAGCGCTTCGGCGACGCCGCGCCGCCCAGCGATCGCGAAGCCGGCCTGCAGGCGCAGGCGGAGCGCTTCCAGCGCGAGGGCGGCGAACTCTATCGCGAGGTGTGACGACATCGCTGCTGCCACGCGCCGAGCGGCGCGTGGCAGCAGCGGGCGCCACACGCGACTTTGGTCGCAATCGGGTTATAGCGTATCCCGGTTGTGAATGGACGGATCGCAAACGTCTGCGGGATGGGTAGAATGCGCGCTTTTGCCCCCGGCAATCTGGCCTGCGCAAGGAGCCCGTGAATGACAACGAACAATGCCCGACCCAACCTGTGGCGACGTATTCCGCTGTGGCAGAAGATCATCGCCGGCCTGCTGCTGGGTATTCTCGCCGGCGCCCTGATGGGCAAGGACGCCAGTCTGTTCAAGCCGCTCGGCGACATCTTCATCAACGGCATCAAGATGCTGATCGTGCCCCTGGTGTTCTCCACCCTGGTGGTGGGGATCACCGGCATGCGTGACCCGCAGAAGATGGGCCGCGTGGGTGCCCGCACCATCGCGCTCTACTTGATCACCACCGCTTTCGCCATCGCCATCGGTCTGGTCGCGGCGACGCTGTTCCAGCCGGGGGTCGGCGCCGACGCCTCGATGAGCGCCCCACAGCAGGCGGGCGAGGCGCCCTCGCTGATCGACATCCTGGTCGGTCTGGTGCCCAACAACCCGCTGCAGGCGATGATCGAGGGCAACATCCTGCAGATCATCGTCTTCGCCATCGGCCTGGGTATCTCGCTGATGCTGATCGGCGACAAGGGCGAGCCGGTGGTGCGGGTATTCGAGAGCTTCGCCGAGGCGATGTACAAGCTGACCGCGATCGTCATGGCGTTTGCGCCGTTCGGCGTGTTCGGCCTGATCGCCAACGTCTCGGGGCAGTACGGGCTGGACGTGCTGCTGCCGCTGGCCAAGGTGATCGGCGTGGTCTATCTGGCCTGCGTCGTGCACGTGCTGGTGGTCTACAGCGGCCTGATCGCGCTGCTCGGCCGACTCAACCCGAGCCGCTACCTGCGCGGAATCGTCGACGCCCTGGTGGTGGCGTTCTCCTCGGCCTCGTCGTCGGGCACGCTGCCGGTCTCGATCCGCTGCGCGCAGAAGAACCTCGGCGTCTCAGAAGGGGTCTCCAGCTTCGTGCTACCGGTGGGCGCCACCATCAACATGGACGGCACCGCCATCTATCAGGGGGTCGCTGCGCTGTTCGTCGCCCAGCTGGTGGGCGTCGATCTGTCGATGACCGATTACGGCATGATCATCCTCACCGGCACTCTGGCCTCGATCGGCACCGCCGGGGTGCCCGGCGCGGGGCTGATCATGCTCTCGATCGTGCTGGCCCAGATCGGCCTGCCGCTGGAGGCAATCGGTGTGGTTGCCGGGGTCGATCGTATCCTCGACATGGCGCGTACCAGCGTCAACGTGGCCGGCGACCTGATGGTCACCACGCTGGTCGGCAAGAGCGAGCAGGAGCTGGACCTGGCCATCTACAACAGCGACAACCGTATTTGACGCGCGAGCGCCCGGCGCCCACGCCTGTCACAAGCACCCTCCATAAACGCAACGGCCCCGACAGATGTCGGGGCCGTGCTGATGACGGGTCGGATCAGTGACGCGGTTTGGCGGCGTCCTTGAGATCGCCCTTGGCGGACTTGAGATGCCCCTTGGACTGCTGGGCCTTGCCCTTGCCCTCCAGCTCGCGATCCTTGGTCGCCTTGCCGGCCACTTCCTTGACCTTGCCGGCGACCTTGTCGATGGTACCTTCGGCCTTGTCGGCTTTCGAACGCTGAGTCATGACATTCACCTCGCTGACGTGGGACTTCCCTTTCACGCCGCGAGCAGCGACTGCTCGCTGCCTCGCGTTCTCTGAAGATAGACCGATATGGACGTCGTCAAGATGAAATACGCGTAACGTTTTGTGCCGCCCCGTCGCCGCCGGGAGACGTATGCCACCCGGCGGGGCGTGCCATGCTCAACCGCGCGAGGTGACTTCCAGCAGGTGATAACCGAACTGGGTCTTGACCGGGCCGTGGACTTCGTTGAGGGCGCCGTTGAAGACGACTTCGTCGAACTCCTTGACCATCTGGCCACGACCGAAGGTACCCAGCTCGCCACCCTGGCGGCCAGAGGGGCACTTGGAGTGCTGGCGTGCGACCTCGGCAAAGTCGCTACCGGCTTCGATCTGCTGCTTGAGCTCGAGACACTGCTGCTCGCTGTCGACGAGAATGTGGCGGGCGCTGGCCTGTGCCATACGGTCACTCCTGGAACGATGAATGAAGATCGTTCATTTTACGGAAAGCCGAGGCGCCGCGTCACCGCCCGATTGCGTTCTCAGCCACCGAAGCGCTGCTCGAGGTAACGATTGATATCCGCCGACTCGTACATCCACTCGATACGGCCATCCTCGTGGGCGATACGCAGACACGGCACCATGCCGCGTCCGCCGCCGGCGATCAGATCGCGCCGGTGGTCGGGGTCGCGTTGAATGTCGCGCAGCTCGATCGGCACGTCCAGGCGTTCGATCTGGTGGCGCACGCGCACGCAGAAGGGGCAGCGCTGGAAGTGGTAGAGCGCCAGTCGTGTCGCGGCCTCGTTCACTGCCGCCTGGTCTTGTGCCGAGCGTGTTATCGTCGCAGACATGGGGTGCAGCCACCTCCTGAGCCATTGGAACATCGTTATTCCCATCGCTGACCGGCCTCTCGTGTGGGGCCGTCCTGCGATAGCGTAGCCGCTGACGACCTGCCTGCGACAGCCCTCTCGCACACGCCTGTCGTCTCCTCTATCGCACCGTACTGGCGAACGCCCCCGGATCGGAATCAGTTGGCACTGCCGCTGGCGGTGCCCTCGCCGTCGCTCATGCCATCGCCGGCTGCCGCGTCATCGTCGATCAGTAACGGCACCTCGATAGGCGCGTTGTCCGGCACGCTGATGGTCGCCGGCGTCGGCGCGTCGCTCGGCGCCGGGTGGTAACGCTCGGACGCTGGCTCCGGTGGCAGGCGGTAGCTGTCATCCACCACCGGTTGAGTGGTGCGCAGATCATTGGGCAGCGTCAGCGTCGACTGCACCAACGGCGTGGCGAATTGGGCCCGGAACTCCTGGCGTGACAGATGACCGTCACCGTTGAGATCCAACGTGTGCCAGTTGCCGCCGAGCCCCAGCGGCTCGACGTCGAGCGGGGTCAGATAGCCGTTGCCATCATGATCGGCGGCATCGAACAGCTGGTCGGCACTGACCGCCACCGGCCCCTGTACCGACGGGCGTTCGACCACCACGTCGTGGCCGACCTGCGGCGACGCGCAGGCGCTCAGCAAGCCCGCGGTAGAGACCAGCGCCAGGCTGGCCCAGCACGACCGATTCGTTCCCTTGTTCATCGTTTTCTCCCTCGAAACTTGCTATGGATCTAACGCCAGATGGGTGATCACTGCCGCGGATCGCGCAGCGTGCCCCGCTCCAGGCGCTGCTGCCAGTTCTGCCACAGGCTCAAGCGACTGGCATCGCCGACCTGGCGCCCGCCGCCCCCGAGTTTGCTGATCCACAGATGACTACCATTGAAACTGTAGATAGGTAGCAGGTCGTTACGTTGCGACGCCGGCTCGATCCGCTTGTCGATATTATCGAGCACCACCGGGGGCGTGGTCGGTGTCGGTGCCCAGGTCACGACCATGTGAAACTGGTCGTAGGGGATGTACTTGACGTAGTGCAGCCGCAACTGGTCTTCCGGCACCCCCAGCTCGCGCAGGGTCAGGTACTTGGCCATGGCGAAGTCCTCGCAGTCGCCGGCGCCCACCCCCAGGAACTCGAACGGCGTGGCCCAGTAGTCCTTGACGTGCCAGACATCGATATCGTCGACGAAGCGCAGCTGATTGAAGAAATCGTTGACGCCCTTGAGCTGGATCTCGACCGATCGCCCTTGCAGCCGGTCGATCAGCACCGGCCACTGCCGGATACGCTGCCAGCCCGCCGCGCCGTAGAGCCTGACGACCTCCGACTGTGGCGGCAGACGCGGCAGCGCCTCGACCGCGGCCTGGCCGCCGAGCAGCCCGACCAGGCACGCCAGCACCAGCCAGGTGGCCACGCTGCCGGCCCGGCGAGGCTCGCCAGCCATGCCCCGGTAACGTCTCTCGCCGCGCCGGCGGCACCATGCCGCCCACTGTGTAGCCACGCCTCAGTCCAGTACGAGCGGTGCGGTCGGCGCCAGGTACCCCTGGTAGCCGTCGGCCCCCACCTCGCTGACCCGCTGCCGCTGCTCGTCGGACTCGACGCGGGTCACGATGACTCGCGACTCCACCTGGTGCGCCGCCATGCAAAGACTGCGCAGGAACTCGGTATCGACCTCGTCGCGCACGAAGAAGCCCTGGTCGATCTTGACGTAGTCGGGCCGCAGCCGTGACAGATAGGCCATCGCCTGGAGGTTGCGCGCGAAGCGGTCGACCCCGCACCGGGCGCCCAGCCGGTGGGCGAGGCGGAAAAGCTGCTGCACCACGTCGAGGTGCTCCAGGGCGATCTCCTCGCTGACCTCCAGATCGAGCATCGCGGCGACCCGCGGATGCCCTTCGAGCCAGGCGACCAAGGCACGATACGCCTCGGGCTCCGCCAGCGAATCGGCGGTGAGGTTGACCGCCAGGCGCCCGCGCACCCTACCGGCCAGACCGTCGAGGCTATCGAGTACGCTGCGGTCGAGCCGGGCGCCCAGGCGGAAATGATTGAGCACCGGCAGGAACACATAGGCCGGGTGCTGCTTGTCGCCCTCGTTGAGACGCACGAACACTTCCCGATGCAGTTCGCTGCCATCGGCCAGCAGCACCGGCTGCGCCACCAGGCTGAGATCACGCTCGACCAGCGCGCGCTCGATCACCTGTCGCCACTCCTGACGCCCACGCGCAGCCAGGGTGTTCTCCGGACGCACCACCACCCAGCGCTGACCCAGCTCGATGGCATCGCGCAGGGCGCTGTCGGCACGGGCCAGCACACCCTCGCGGTTCATGCCGGCGTCGCGCAGCACCACCCCGGCACGGGTGTAGTGCTGGCGCGTCTCGGAGAGCGGGTTGGCATCGACCAGATCATCCACCCGGTCGAGGGTGTCCGCCAGCCAGCGTTCGCGCGTGTCGTCATCGCAGTCGGGGAGCACCAGCGCGAACTCCTCGGCCGAGAGCCGCGCGGCCTGAACCTTGCGCCCCCCCAGCTGCTCGCCCTTGAGGCCGTGGCCGATCGCCCGGATCGCCTGGTCGCGCGCCTCGAAGCCGTCGCGCCGGTAGAGCTCCTGGAGGTGGTCGATGCGCAGGATCACCAGCGCACCGCCCTCGGGGGCCGATAGCCACTCGTCGAGCACCCGGGTCAGATAGGCACGATTGCCCAGCTGCGAGACTGCGTCCTGCTCGGTCATGCGCTGCAGCCGCACCACCTGCTCGGCCTGCTGGTCGAACTGCTGGTTGAGACGCTCGCCGAGCCGGTTGACCGCCTCGGTGATGCCGCGCAGCTCATGGACACGGCTGGGCGCCAGGGGCTCGTCGAAGCCGTCGATCTGCATGTCGGAGATACGCCGTGACAGCCGGTTGAGCGGCCCCAGCAGTCGCTTGAAGCCGATCACGCAGAGCACCACCACCCCGAGCATGCCGATCGCCAGCCAGCTCAACAGCTTCAACGCCAGTGACCACAGCTGGTCGTAGGCGCCAGCGCTGTCGGAGACCACGCGGATACTACCCAGCGCCGACCAGCCGCCGCTGATCTCACGCTCGCTGATCGCATTGGGCAGTGCTACCGCCCGCTGGAACCAGGTCGGCGTGGTACTGACTCGCTCAGTGGAGATCACCAGCGGCTGATCGCGCCCCACCGCTTCCAGTCGCAGCTCGCGCATCGCGCCGCCGTCGGCCGCGGCGCGCATCAGGGTTTCCGCACTGGTCCAGTCGCCGATCTCGACGAACGGTACCAGCGACAGACTCAGCGCCTGAGCCAGATTGTCGACGTCGGCCTGCTGGCGCTCGGCCAGCGAAGCGCGGGTCTGATGGACTTCGATGGCGAAGATGCCCGCCGAGAACAGCAGCAGCAAGCCCACCATGATGGCAACCGAGCGCCGAAACAGGCTCATAATATCCTCTCCTTACTCAATCCTGAGGTACTCAACCCTGAGCCCCGGATGCGGCGGTGCTCGGATAGCGTTCCCCGACATCGGCGATCAAGCCGACATCCACCTCCAGCGTATCCAGCAACTGGCCGGTGGCGGCGAGCAGGCGGTAGTTAGCGCGGCGCAGCGAGAATTCGGCCTCTACCTGGGAACGCTCGGCGTCGTAGAGTTCGGTCTCGCTGTCGAGCATGTCGAGTAGCGTGCGCCGGCCGATGTCGAACTGCTTGCGGTAGTTGATCCGGGTCTGCTGACTGGCGTCGACGTGACGGTCCAGAAACGGCAACTGGCTGGAGAGATAGTCGCGAGCATTCCAGGCCAGGCGTAGCTCGTCGCGAATCTCGCGCAGCGAGCGGTCGCTGTCGTAGCGCACCGCGCGCAGGGCATCCTCGCGCGAGCGCATCTGGGCCAGATCGATGCCGCCGCGATAGAGGTTCCACGACATCACCAGGTCGGCGTTCCAGTCGTCGGCGCTGTCACCCTGGAAGTCGTAATCGCGGCTGGCCAAGCGGCTCGCCTCGGCACGGAAGGTGGGCAGGAAATCCCCACGCTCGGCGGCCACTTCGTGCTGAGCGGCGGCGATCGAATGCGAGGCGGCGACGACCAGCGGATTCTGCGCCGTGGCCATGGCCATGGCGGCATCGAACGACTGCGGAACCCGGCTCATGTCGGCCGCCGCTGGCAGTGTCAGGTTGCGCGGCATCTCCCCCACATAGCGCAGGAAGGCCGAGGTCGCGTCGTCGAGGTTGTTGCGTGCGGCGATCAGGCTCGCCTGCGCCTGGGCCATGCGCCCCTCCACCTGGATGGTGTCGGTGGCCGTGCCCGCGCCCAGATCGGAGCGGCGGCGAATATCGGCGGCGATACGCTGATGGGTGTCGACGTTGCGCTGCGCCAGTTCCACCAGACGCTGGCTACGCAGTACGTCGAGATAGGCCTGGATCGTGGTCAGCCCGACCTGATTGGCTACCGCTGCCACCTGCCAGCGCTGGTAGTTGCTCTCTTCGTCGGCCTGACGAATACGCTCGATGGTCGTGTTGCCATCCCAGATCAGCTGCGACAGTGTCAGCTGTGCACGCCGGTAGCTGTGGGCGTCGCTATCCCGGGAGACGCCGCTGGTCTCGCTCTCGTTGGCGCCGTACCCGACACGCCCTTCGAGGCTCAGCGACGGCAGATAGGCACCGCGCTGGGCCCGCGCATCGTCGAGATTCTGCTGGTAGCGTGCCATCTCGGTGCGCGTGGTGGGGTACTGCATGACCGCTTGGGTCACGGCTTCAGTCAGGCTCTGCGCCTGCACGCTGCCCGCCAGTGCGGCTACCCCGACGCCTAGGATCCATTGCCTCATGATTATCATGTCTCTCCGTTGTAATGTCCCCTTCCCGGGCACCCTCAGCGCTCGCGCATCGCGCTCTGCTGGGCCCGCAGAATCGGCTTGAGCAGATACTGCAGAATGGTCTGGCGGCCGGTGATGATATCCACCGTGGCCTGCATGCCGGGAATGATCGGTAGGTCGTCGCTGTTCTTGCCGAGATGATTGCTGTCGGTGCGCACCGTGACCACGTAGTAGGTATTGCCCTTGTCATCCTCCTCGGTATCCGGGCTGATCCGCAGCACCTTGCCCTTGAGCCCGCCGTAGATGGTGAAGTCGTAGGCCGAGAGCTTGACCGTGGCTGGCTGCCCCGGCTGGATGAAACCGATGTCGCGCGGCGCCACCTTGGCTTCGACCAGCAGCTTGTCCTCGATCGGCACGATCTGCATCAGGCTGGCACCGGGATCGATCACCCCGCCGATGGTGTTGACGTTGATCGACTGCACCTTGCCGCGGACCGGGGAGGTGATCAGGGTACGGTCGACCCGGTCCTGCAGACTGGCGCGCCCCTGCTGCAGGCTGTCGAGCTTGCCGCGCGCCTCGCTCAGGGCATCGGCACTGCGCGAACGGAACTGCTGGGCCACGTCACGGCGCTTGCTGATCGCCTCCTGCAGCTCAGACTGCTTGGCCGGGATGGAGAGCTGCGCCGACTCCAGCTCGCCGCGCTGGTCGTTGACCTGGCGCTGCAGATTGAGCAGATCCACCCGCGAGACCACGCCCTCCTTGACCAGTGGCGCGGTGATGCCGAGCTGCTGGCGCGAGAGCTGGTAGCTGCGCGACAGCGACTCCGCCTTGGCACGCAACTCCTGCAACTCCTGCTGGCGCTGCTCGATCTGCGCCGCGGCCTGGTCGAGCTGCGAGCGCAGGCCATTGATGCGTGCGCTGTAGGCATTATCAGCGGCGGAGTAGATGTCCGTGTTGGTCTTCTGGAAGGTGTCGCTGACCGGCAGCGGCTGGGTCGACACCGAGACCTGGTCACGCCAGCTATCGGCACCGGGTTTCACCGTCACCGAGGCCATTTCGGCTTGATACTGCGCCACCGTCGCCTGCAACCCGGCCAGGGTCGACTCGCGTTCAGCGAGATCGGAGCTGGCCCGGGTCGGATCGATGCGCGCCAACGGCTGGCCGGCATCGACGAGATCCCCCTCCTGCACGTAGATATCGCGCACGATGCCGCCCTCGAGGTTCTGAATCGTCTGCAGCCGCGACGAGGGCACCACCTGCCCCATGCCGCGGGTCACCACCTCGATACTCGAAAGCCCCGCCCACACCAGAAAGGCGACGAAGAACGCCAGCAGCAACCAGATCAGGATGCGCGAGCGCCAGGGCGTGGCCAGCAGCGTCGCGGCGCTGGCGTCATCGGCCAGCTCCAGCTCCTGGGCCGTCGGTCGCGGCCACTTGAGCACGTTACCCGCCATGTCTGACCTCCGACGCCCGCGCCGAGGCCATTTCTGACGGCGCCTGCACACGTCCTTCGTTGAGCGCCTTGAGCACCGTCGGCTTGGGGCCGTCGGCGATCACACGGCCGCTGTCGAGCACGATGATGCGCTCGGCGACCTCGAGCATCGCGCTCTTGTGGGTCACCAGCACCAGAGTCTGGCTGCGCGGCAGCTCCCTCAGCGTGCGCCGCAGCAGCGCTTCGGCGCGGTTGTCCATGTAAGAGCCAGGCTCGTCGAGCAGCAGCAGCGCCGGATTGCTGAGAATGGCGCGGGCCAGCAGCACCGATTGACGCTGGCCGCTTGACAGCAAGCGCCCGCCCTCGCCCACCTGGCGATCGAGCCCGTCCGGGTCACGCCGGGTGAAGTCAGACACCCCGCTGATGTCGGCCGCACGCTGGATCGCTTCGTCGCTGGCATAGGGCTGGCCGAGAATGAGGTTGTCGCGGATCGAGCCGAAGAACAGCGTACTGTCCTGACCGGCGAAACCGATATGCCGGCGTACATCCGCCGGATGGACCTGATTGATGTCGAGACCATCGATGCGCACGCTGCCTTCGGAGGCGCGATAGAGGCCGCTCATCAGCCGCTGCACGGTGCTCTTGCCCGCGCCCATGCGACCGATGATCGCGACCCGCTCCCCCGGCTCGATGGTGAACGAGACATCGCTGAGCACCTCGGGGGAGTCCTCGCCGTAGCGGAAACCGACATGATCGAACTCGATCCGCATGCTGAGGCGGTCACGATGGACATAGTTCTTGTCCGCCTCGACCTCGTCGGGCAGCTGCATGATCTGGTCGATCGCCGCCATGGCACTCCGGGTCTGACCGAACCGCGTGATCAGCAGCGCCATCTGCGCCAGTGGCTGCAGAGCTCGCCCGGTGAGCATGACGCCGGCGATCAGACCGCCCATCGACAATTTGCCTTCACTGATCAAGTAGACCCCGAGCACCACCAGACACACGGTGGAGAGCTGGTTGATCGTGGTGGTCAGCGACGATACCGAGGTCGAGAGATTGCGGCTCTTGACCCCCCACTTGGCGATCTCGCCGACGGCGCGCTCGTAGCGCCGCTGGGTCTCGCCCTGGGCGTTGGCGAGCTTGATACTCTCCAGCCCGGCCACGCTCTCGACCAGCCGCGCGTGCTTCTCGGTGGCCAGCCGCGACCCCAGCTCGATCGAGCGCTTCAGCGGCCACTGGATGGCGATCGCATAGCCGATCAGGATGATCAGCGCGACCAGTGGCACCAGGACCAGGGGGCCGCCGATGATCCACACCACCAGCAGGAACAGCAGCGCGAACGGCAGATCCACCAGAGTGGTCATGGTCATCGAGGTGAAGAAGTCGCGTACCGAGTCGAACTCCTGCAGGTGCTTGACGAAAGCCCCGACCGAGACCGGACGCGCATCCATGCGCAAATTCATCACCTTGGCGAAGATCTTGGCCGACAGCAGCACCTCCGATTTCTTGCCGGCGGTGTCCAGAAACCAGGCGCGCACTTGCCGCATCAACAGGTCGAAGCCGACGATGATGCCCATCCCGGTGGCCAGTACCCAGAGGGTGTCGAAGGCCAGGTTGGGCACCACCTTGTCGTAGACGTTCATGGTGAACAGCGGCGCCGCCAGGGCAAACAGATTGACCAGCAGCGAAGCGATCAGGACGTCGCGATAGATCGGCGTGGAGAGCTTGAGCGTCGACCAGAACCAGTGGCCGTCGGCCAGCTTGACCGTCTCCGGCGCGCGCGCGTCGAAACGGTGCTCGCGGCGAACATAGATGAGCTGCCCGGCGGCCTGTTCGCACAGCGAGGCCATGTCGACCTCCTGGGTGCCATCCGCCTCGGGCAGGTAAACCGTCGCCTGTTGGCGCTTCGCATCGCGCTCGAGCAGCACCGCGGCACGGCGCCCCTTGAGCACGACGATACACGGCAGCAGGATGTCGGCGACCCGATCAGGGCGCTGGCTGACGAGCTTGGCCGACAGCCCGGCGCGCTGCGCCGCACGCGGTACCAGAGCGAGCGTCAGACGCCCTTCGTCCAGCGGCAATCCATCGCTGATCACGTCGCCCGAGCGCGGGACGCCATGAAAGCGCGAAAGGAACACGAGCGACCCCAGCAGCGGGTCGCTCTCTTTCTCGCCTAGCGGATCGGGACGAAGGGGTGTCGGTTCATCAACCAAACCTCGAATCTCCTGTGATGCCATGGCCGTGACCATTCATTATGGCACGCCTCAACTTGTTGCCCCCTTAACCGTCCATGTTCGTCTTCAGGTTGCCGTGATCCAGCAGCGTCTTGATGATCTCGGTATCGGAGCCGCCCAGACTGGTCATATCGACGTTGCTGAAGACGATTTTCTGGGTCACTGCCCCGTTGGGCCCGTCGGTCTTGATCTCCAGCGTCGAGCCACCGCCGGTGGCATTACCCGGCGCACCGCTGGCCTCACCCTTGACGAAGTGCAGCTGCTGGGACGCCAGCGACGCCAGATCGGCGTTGGAGAGGCTCGAACTGCCGATATCGAGCATGTCGGAGAGATCCAGCCGGTCTCCACCGTCGCCGCCCTTGAAGTCGGTAATACGGTCAACCGCCGGAACGCTCGAGGAGCCCTGGTCGCCACGCATCCAGGCGAAGGTATCGCTGCCGTCCCCACCGGTGAGAATGTCGTTGCCCTTGCCGCCCTCGAGGCGATCGGCCCCTGCACCGCCATCGAGGATGTCGTTGCCGGCGCCGCCGCTCAAGGTATCACGACCGACACCGCCGCTCAGGGTATCGTTGCCTTCGCCGCCGCGCAGGATGTCGTTGCCGTCGCCACCGGTGAGGATGTCGTTGCCCTTGCCGCCGATCAGCACGTCGTCGCCCTTGCCACCATTGAGCGTCGTACCGCTGTCGTTGGCCATCAGGGTGTCGTTGCCGTCGCTGCCGGTCAGCGTCTGCCCGCGATGATAGTCGACGGTGACCGCTGCCGTATCGGTGGTGCCATCACTACCGGTGAGCGTGTAGTCGGTCCTCAGCGTCGTGGTCATGTCAGCGGCGTTGGCATAACCGATCTTCATCGATAGGTCGTAGGTCTCGGCACCATAGCCGTCGAGTAGCCCCGAGCCGCTATCCTTCACGTTCATGACGGCAACGGTATAGCTCTTGTCGGCGCCGCTCGTATTGGTGAAGGTGCCGCCGTTGGCCAGCGCGCTGAAGTAGTTATCTCCGGCGCCCCTATAGGCCAGCGCCACACTGGCAGCGACATTGGTCGCCAGGGTCAGGGATTCACCGGCACGCAGGGTCAGCGTCATGAGATCGTTGGCGTTGCTGCCGAATCCGAACAACGCACTACCCGCCGCCAGGCTCCCTCGCACCACGGTCGCGGCGGTGTTGGTCGCCTGGGCTGCGGTAGAGAAGCTGCCACGATCGAGCGCGAAGCTGTCGACGCTGCGCTTGTCCTGAACCTGTACGCTGGCCGCGGTGAAATCGGATGCACGATCCTTCCAGCCGGTGGTCAGTGTCAGCCCGTTGGTGGTCGCCGTGGTACCCGCCGCGATGGCGTCATTGGCGAGCAGCACGTCGGCACCGATGCTCAGGCTCGGGCTCAGGATATTGGTGATGATGTGGTCATCGTGCGCCGAGGTAACCCCGTTCTTGACGTTGATGTTCATCACCCCGCTGGCGGTGTCACCATCGGCGTCACTCAGGGTGTAGCGAATGGCATCGGTGCCGAAGCTGCTCAGCTTCGCCGTGTAGCGATAGCTGCCATCGTCCATGTCCATGATCAGCTTGCCGCCCAGCTCGGTGGTGATACCGAGCTTGTGCGAACTGCTGTCGTAGGTGTAGCTGACAGTGCTCGACGAGGCGCTGATGGCGCCGCTGCTCTTGTCGAAGGTGAAGGTCACGCCGTCGACCGCCAGGCTCTTGACGAAACCGCCATCGCCGCCCATCAGCGACAGCCCGTGAGCGCTACCACTCAGCAGGCCGTCCTGCAGCAACGGCATCTGCACCGTCCCCGAGACAACGTCATCGAGCGCATTGAGATCGCGGATGATCACGGCATTGGTATCGTCTCCGGTGCGGCCATCGTAGGCCACCGGATTGAGATAGGTCTGACTGACGTCACCACCGATCCCCAGCGCCAGGGAATCGATACCGTTCTTGCCAAGGAACGCCTTCCAGGCGGCCTCTTCGCTGGCATCGATACCATCGCCCAGATTGACGTTCACGGTATCGCCCGGGTTGGTCTGTGATGCCGTCGGATAGGCGCTCGACAACGTGGGTTGACCGTCGGAGAAGAAGTAGGAGACGTTCTGCACGTCGCCAGTCAGCTTGCCGCTGCCGTTCCAGGCGTTCTGGGCGTTGCTCAGCGCATAGTCGTAGTTGGTGCCGCCATTGGCCTGCAGCGCGTCGACGACCTTGAGCGCATCGGCGACCGTCATCCACTGTTTGGGCGAGCTGTCGAGCTGATCGGAGAACGGCGCCAGCGCCACCTTGACGTTACCGATGTCATCGTAGCGGCCGAGCATGTCGCGAATCGACTGCTGCAGCACCTGCAACCGCGTCTGCTCGACACCATCCACCGTGACTCTGTCGTTCATGCTGGCCGACGTATCCACCACCAGCAGTACGTTGGTGTTGATCGCCCCCTGCACGAAGTTGACGTCACGCGTGCTGGCTATCGGCGAGTCGTCCTCGACGGTGACGCCGATGCTGCTGTTGGCGCTCAAGCTACCATCGCTGACCTTGACCCCGAGATTGAAGCTCAGGGTGTCTTCGCCGCTCTTCGGGTGATCGACCCCGGCTTTCAGCGTGACCTGATACTGGCCATTGGCGTCGATGGTGGCGCGAATCACCTCCTTACCACCGGCCGAACCAATCAGCGTGCCACTGTCGCTGCCACTCCAGGTGATCGCGGTGCCTCCGGAGGTCAACGCCGTGGTCGGCGCCGTCAGCGTATAGGTCAGCTTGTCGCCATCGACATCGGTGGCGACCACACGGCCACTGGCGGTCGCTGAATCGGTCGTGTCGGACGTGCCCTGGGTATCCGGCGCACCGCCCGGTAACCCCTCTTCGGAGACGGTGGCGCTGTAGCCCTGCGCCACGATCACCGGCGCGTCGTTGACCGGATGCACGGTGACCGGAATGGCCACGCTGGTCGTCGCGCTGTCGCCGTTGCTGCTCTCGGTCGACGTGACCGCAGCGGTCAGGTTGATCGTGCCGTTGTAGTTGGCCGCCGGTTTGAGGGTCAGCGTATTGAGATTCCAGCCACTCAGATCCACGCTGGTGCTGCCGCTGCCGCCGATGAAGGTATGACTACCATCGCTCAGCGTCGCGCCTGCCGGAATACCGCTCAGCCTGACGCCGCTGAGCGTCTCCGAGCCATCGGTGTCGGTCAGTGCCGTGGCGATCTTGGACAGATGGATCACCGAGTCCTCGTCACCTTCGTTCATGGCGTAGAGCTGGTAGTAGCCATTGCCATGGCCATCGCTGCCGAGCAGCCCGGAGTGGTTGACGTTGGCGGCGTCGAGCGCGCTGACATCCTGCATCAACACGTAGTTGGCGGTATTGAGAGGCTGCGGGGCACTGCCGTTGACGCCGACGTTGAGACTGTAGTTACCCTCGCCAGCCTGGTTGTGATGATAGAGATCCAGGGTGTAGTAACCGCTCACGCTGGGCTGGAACGAGCCCGAGTAGGCACCAGCGGAACCGCCCCAGGTCGCCTGGGCAACCACGTTGCCACCGACCAGCAGGCGAATACTGTCGTCGCCGACCCCGCTGAAGGCATAGGTCTTGCCCGCTTCCAGATACATCAGCCCAGAGAGATGCGTCGCGGTTCCTACGGCGACGTTGCTATTGGCAGCGTTGGTGGTATTGCCACTGCTCGCCGGCGTGCCGGCAGCGTCGATCGTCGACTGCAGTGTCGCCGGATTGGCACCGCTACCGTCGCTCCCCAAAGCAAGGTTGGTAAAGGTCTCCTTGAGCAGCCCACTACCGTTGACGTTGTTACCACTCAGCGTCAGCGAGGGTGCATCGGCCACTGCCGTCACATTGATCATGGCCGTCGCCGGCGTGGCGTCCTTGCCCCCCAGGTTGTCGATCGCCGTGTACTTGAGTGAAGTCGTGCCAGACCAGTTGCCATCGGGTTTGAAGTAGACCGTCGCCCCATTGTTGCTGGCTGACAGTGTTGCACCGGTGGCCAACTGCTGGGTGCCCGCGGCATCGCTGTAGAACTTGCCGTTGGCCCCCAGAGCCGTGAGCTGGAAGCTCGCGATCGTGCCATCGGCATCCGTACCCGACAGATTGACCGCGATCAGGGGTGACGGATCTTCACTACCCGTGACGCTGACATCGCGTGCTTCCGGCAGCTCGTTGGTACCCGCGATAGTCACCGAAATCGTCTTGGTGGTGCCGTCGAGGGTGTTCACGGTGAAGTTCTCGACCTTGGTCTCACCCGCCTTCAGATACTGCACGGCACTGTTGGCCACGCTGTAGCTCCAGTTGCCTCCGGCGGTGATGGTGAGTGTGCCCAAGGTGCCGGCGGCAGCACTGGCATTACCCGGCACGAAGGCACTCTGCGCATAGTCGGCATCGGTGACCGTCAAGGCCCCGTTGGTCGTCAGATTACCTGCGGCGTTGACGTTGGTATCCTCGGTCACCGAGCCGGTGGCAGCACCGCTGATGACCGGAATGTCGTTGGTGCCGGTCACCGTCACGGTCAGCGTCGAGGTGGCAGTGCCGCCCTGACCGTCACTAACGGTATAGCTGACCTGTGTGGTGTCCTGCTGACCCGCGGCCAGGCGATCGAACGCCGTGCCCGGGTTGAAGCTGTACGAACCGTCCGCGTTCAGCGTGAAGGTGCCGCCGTTGGAACCGGCGATGGCCTGGCCCACGCTGCCCGACACGCCATTGACCGCGCTGACGCTCAGGGTGCCGCCATCGACATCGCTGTCGTTGGCCAGAACGCCCTGGGCCGCGGCAACATTGAGCGCCACGTTCTCTCCGGTGGTGCCTGTGTCAGCGCGGGCGACCGGCGCGTCGTTGGTACCGGTCACTGTCACGGTCAGCGTAGAGGTGGCAGTACCGCCCTGACCGTCACTGACGGTGTAGCTGACTTGGGTGGTGTCCTGCTGACCCGCAGCCAGGCGATCGAACGCCGTGCCCGGGTTGAAGCTGTAGGAACCGTCCGCGTTCAGCGTGAAGGTGCCGCCATTGGAACCAGTGATCGCCTGGCCGACGTTGGTGTCGCTATCGTTCACCGCACTCACCGTCAGCGTCCCGCCATCGACATCGCTGTCGTTGGCCAGCACGCCCTGGGCGGCGGCAACATTGAGGGTGGCGTTCTCACCGGTGCTCTGCGTATCGGCCACCGCTACCGGCGCATTATTGGTGCCGGTCACGGTGATGGTCACCGTCTGCGGGGCACTCACCCCACCGTCGTTATCAGTGGCGGTATAGGTGAAGGTGACGTTGCGGCTTTCACCCGCGGCCAGGCCATCGAAGTCGGTACCCGGATTGAAGGTGTAGCTACCGTCGCTATTAAAGCTCAGCGAACCGTTGTTGTTACCAACACCATTGACCAGTTGGTAGCTCTCGACCGTACCGTCGACATCGGTGGCGGCCGGTACCTGAGCGCTCAGGGTGGCGTTTTCACCGGTGGTCTGGGTGTCGGCCTTGGCGACCGGCACATCGTTGGTGCCAGTGACGGTGATGGTCACCGTCTGCGGTGCGCTGACGCCACCATCGTTGTCGGTGGCGGTGTAGCTGAAGGTGACGTTGCGGCTTTCACCCGCGGCCAGACCGTCGAAGTCCGTGCCTGGAGTGAAGGTATAGCTGCCGTCGCTGTTAAAGCTCAGCGAACCGTTGTTGTTACCAACACCATTGACCAGTTGGTAGCTCTCGACGGTGCCGTCGACATCGGTGGCCGCCGGCACCTGGCTAGTCAGCGTGGCGTTTTCACCGGTGGTCTGGGTATCCGCCTTGGCCACCGGCACGTCGTTGGTGCCAGTGACTGTGATCGTTACCGTCTGCGGTGCACTGACACCGCCATCGTTGTCGGTCGCGGTGTAGGTGAAGGTGACGTTACGGCTCTCGCCGGGGGCCAGACCATCGAAGTCGGTACCCGGGGTGAAGGTATAGCTGCCGTCGCTGTTGAAGCTCAGCGAACCGTTGTTGTTACCAACACCATTGACCAACTGATAGCTCTCGACGGTGCCGTCGACATCGGTGGCTGCCGGTACCTGAGCGTTCAGGGTGGCGTTTTCACCTGTGGTCTGGGTATCCGCCTTGGCGACCGGTACGTCATTGGTGCCGGTTACCGTCACGGTCAGTGTCGAGGTGGTAGTGCCGCCCTGACCGTCGCTTACGGTGTAGCCGATCTGAGTAGTATCGGTCTGGCCCGCGGCCAGACGATCGAACGCCGTACCCGGGTTGAAGCTGTAGGAGCCGTCCGCGTTGAGCGTGAAGGTGCCGCCGTTGGAACCAGTAATCGCCTGGCCGACGTTGGTGTCGCTATCGTTCACCGCACTCACCGTCAGCGTCCCGCCATCGACATCGCTGTCGTTGGCCAGAACGCCCTGGGCCGCGGCCACATTGAGGGTGGTGTTCTCACCGGTATTGCCAGTATCGGCTTTGGCCACCGGGGCATCGTTGGTGCCGGTCACGGTGATCGTCACCGTCTGCGGCGCACTCACCCCACCGTCGTTGTCGGTCGCGGTGTAGCTGAAGGTGACGTTACGGCTCTCACCCGCGGACAGGCCATCGAAGTCGGTACCCGGGGTGAAGGTATAGCTGCCGTTGCTATTGAAGCTGAGGCTGCCGTTGCCCTGGCCCACGTCGGTCGCCAGCTGGTAGCTCTCGACCGTGCCATCGACGTCGGTAGCCGCCGGCACGCTACCTTGGAGCACCTGGTTCTCACCGGTGGTCTGGGTATCGGCCTTGGCGACCGGCACATCGTTGGTGCCGGTCACGGTGATGGTCACCGTCTGCGGGGCGCTGACGCCACCATCGTTGTCGGTGGCGGTGTAGCTGAAGGTGACGTCACGGCTCTCACCCGCGGCCAGGCCATCGAAGTCGGCCCCCGGGGTAAAGGTGTAGCTGCCGTTGCTGTTAAAGCTCAGCGAACCGTTGTTGTTACCAACACCATTGACCAGCTGGTAGCTCTCGACGGTGCCATCCACATCGGTCGCTGCCGGGACACTGCCTTGGAGCACCTGGTTCTCACCGGTGGTCTGGGTGTCGGCCTTGGCGACCGGCACATCGTTGGTGCCAGTGACGGTGATGGTCACCGTCTGCGGTGCGCTGACGCCGCCGTCGTTATCGGTGGCGGTATAGCTGAAGGTGACGTTGCGGCTTTCACCCGCGGCCAGGCCATCGAAGTCCGTGCCCGGGGTGAAGATGTAGCTGCCGTTGCTATTGAAGCTCAGCGAACCGTTGCCATCGCCGACGCTCTGCACCAGCTGGTAGCTTTCGACCGTGCCGTCGACATCAGTGGCTGCCGGAACCTGGCTAGTCAGCGTGGCGTTCTCACCGGTGCTCTGGGTATCCGCCTTGGCGACCGGCACATCGTTGGTGCCGGTCACGGTGATGGTAACCGTCTGCGGGGCACTCACCCCACCGTCGTTGTCGGTGGCGGTATAGCTGAAGGTGACGTTACGGCTTTCACCCGCAGCCAGGCCGTCAAAGTCCGTGCCCGGAGTGAAGGTGTAGCTGCCGTTGCTGTTAAAGCTCAGCGAACCGTTGTTGTTACCAACACCGTTGACCAACTGATAGCTCTCGACCGTACCGTCGACATCAGTGGCCGCCGGGACACTGCCTTGGAGCACCTGGTTCTCACCGGTGGTCTGGGTATCGGCCTTGGCGACCGGCACATCGTTGGTGCCGGTCACGGTGATGGTCACCGTCTGCGGTGCGCTGACACCGCCATCGTTATCGGTCGCGGTGTAGCTGAAGGTGACGTTACGGCTCTCACCCGCGGCCAGACCGTCGAAGTCGGTACCCGGGGTGAAGGTGTAGCTGCCGTTGCTGTTAAAGCTCAGCGAACCATTGTTGTTACCAACACCATTGACCAGTTGGTAGCTCTCGACGGTGCCATCCACATCGGTAGCAGCCGGCACTTGGCTAGTCAGCGTGGCGTTTTCACCGGTGGTCTGGGTATCCGCCTTGGCGACCGGCACATCGTTGGTGCCGGTCACGGTGATCGTCACCGTCTGCGGGGCACTCACCCCACCGTCGTTGTCGGTGGCGGTATAGCTGAAGGTGACGTTACGGCTTTCACCCGCAGCCAGGCCGTCAAAGTCCGTGCCCGGAGTGAAGGTGTAGCTGCCGTTGCTGTTAAAGCTCAGTGAACCGTTGTTGTTACCAACACCGTTGACCAACTGATAGCTCTCGACGGTGCCATCCACATCGGTAGCCGCCGGAACCTGACTAGTCAGCGTGGCGTTTTCACCCGTGGTCTGGGTGTCGGCTTTGGCCACCGGCACGTCGTTGGTGCCAGTCACGGTGATGGTCACCGTCTGCGGTGCACTGACGCCGCCATCGTTATCGGTCGCGGTGTAGCTGAAGGTGACGTTACGGCTTTCACCCACGGCCAGACCATCGAAGTCGGCGCCCGGCGTGAAGGTGTAGCTGCCGTTGCTGTTAAAGCTCAGCGAACCGTTGTTGTTACCAACACCATTGACCAACTGATAGCTCTCGACGGTGCCGTCGACATCGGTGGCTGCCGGTACCTGAGCGTTCAGGGTGGCGTTTTCACCTGTGGTCTGGGTATCCGCCTTGGCGACCGGTACGTCATTGGTGCCGGTTACCGTCACGGTCAGTGTCGAGGTGGTAGTGCCGCCCTGGCCGTCGCTCACGGTGTAGCCGATCTGGGTAGTATCGCTCTGACCCGCGGCCAGACGATCGAACGCCGTACCCGGGTTGAAGCTATAGGAACCGTCCGCGTTGAGCGTGAAGGTGCCGCCGTTGGAACCAGTAATCGCCTGGCCGACGTTGGTGTCGCTATCGTTCACCGCACTCACCGTCAGCGTCCCGCCATCGACATCGCTGTCGTTGGCCAGAACGCCCTGGGCCGCGGCCACATTGAGGGTGGTGTTCTCACCGGTATTGCCAGTATCGGCTTTGGCCACCGGGGCATCGTTGGTGCCGGTCACGGTGATCGTCACCGTCTGCGGCGCACTCACCCCACCGTCGTTGTCAGTGGCGGTGTAGGTGAAGGTCACATCGCGACTCTGGCCGGCGCCCAGACCGTCGAAGTCTGCACCCGGGGTAAAGGTGTAGCTACCGTCGCTATTGAAGCTCAGAGAGCCATTACCATCGCCGACGCTCTGCACCAACTGGTAGCTCTCGACCGTACCGTCGACATCGATGGCCGCCGGGACACTGCCTTCGAGCACCTGGTTCTCACCGGTAGTCTGAGTATCCGCCTTGGCGACCGGCACATCGTTGGTGCCGGTCACGGTGATCGTCACCGTCTGCGGGGCACTCACCCCACCGTCGTTGTCGGTGGCGGTATAGCTGAAGGTGACGTTACGGCTTTCACCCACAGCCAGGCCGTCAAAGTCCGTGCCCGGAGTGAAGGTGTAGCTGCCGTTGCTGTTAAAGCTCAGCGAACCATTGTTGTTACCAACACCGTTGACCAACTGATAGCTCTCGACCGTACCGTCGACATCAGTGGCCGCCGGGACACTGCCTTGGAGCACCTGGTTCTCACCGGTGGTCTGGGTATCCGCCTTGGCGACCGGCACATCGTTGGTGCCGGTCACGGTGATGGTAACCGTCTGCGGGGCACTCACCCCACCGTCGTTGTCGGTGGCGGTATAGCTGAAGGTGACGTTACGGCTTTCACCCGCAGCCAGGCCGTCAAAGTCCGTGCCCGGAGTGAAGGTGTAGCTGCCGTTGCTGTTAAAGCTCAGTGAACCGTTGTTGTTACCAACACCGTTGACCAACTGATAGCTCTCGACCGTACCGTCGACATCAGTGGCCGCCGGGACACTGCCTTGGAGCACCTGGTTCTCACCGGTGGTCTGGGTATCCGCCTTGGCGACCGGCACATCGTTGGTGCCGGTCACGGTGATGGTCACCGTCTGCGGTGCGCTGACACCGCCATCGTTATCGGTCGCGGTGTAGCTGAAGGTGACGTTACGGCTCTCACCCGCGGCCAGACCGTCGAAGTCGGTACCCGGGGTGAAGGTGTAGCTGCCGTTGCTGTTAAAGCTCAGCGAACCATTGTTGTTACCAACACCATTGACCAGTTGGTAGCTCTCGACGGTGCCGTCGACATCGGTGGCCGCCGGCACCTGGCTAGTCAGCGTGGCGTTTTCACCGGTGGTCTGGGTATCCGCCTTGGCCACCGGCACGTCGTTGGTGCCAGTGACTGTGATCGTTACCGTCTGCGGCGCACTGACGCCGCCATCGTTGTCGGTCGCGGTGTAGGTGAAGGTGACGTTACGGCTCTCGCCGGGGGCCAGACCATCGAAGTCGGTACCCGGGGTGAAGGTATAGCTGCCGTCGCTGTTGAAGCTCAGCGAACCGTTGTTGTTACCAACACCATTGACCAGTTGGTAGCTCTCGACGGTGCCATCCACATCGGTAGCAGCCGGCACTTGGCTAGTCAGCGTGGCGTTTTCACCGGTGGTCTGGGTATCCGCCTTGGCGACCGGTACGTCATTGGTGCCGGTTACCGTCACGGTCAGTGTCGAGGTGGTAGTGCCGCCCTGGCCGTCGCTCACGGTGTAGCCGATCTGGGTAGTATCGCTCTGACCCGCGGCCAGACGATCGAACGCCGTACCCGGGTTGAAGCTGTAGGAACCGTCCGCGTTCAGCGTGAAGGTGCCGCCGTTGGAACCAGTGATCGCCTGGCCGACGTTGGTGTCGCTATCGTTCACCGCACTCACCGTCAGCGTCCCGCCATCGACATCGCTGTCGTTGGCAAGCACGCCCTGGGCCGCGGCCACATTGAGGGTGGCGTTCTCACCGGTGCTACCGGTATCGGCCACCGCTACCGGCGCATTATTGGTGCCGGTGACGGTGATGGTCACCGTCTGCGGGGCACTCACCCCACCGTCGTTGTCAGTGGCGGTGTAGGTGAAGGTCACATCGCGACTCTGGCCGGCGCCCAGACCGTCGAAGTCTGCACCCGGGGTAAAGGTGTAGCTACCGTCGCTATTGAAGCTCAGAGAGCCATTACCATCGCCGACGCTCTGCACCAACTGGTAGCTCTCGACCGTACCGTCGACATCGATGGCCGCCGGGACACTGCCTTCGAGCACCTGGTTCTCACCGGTAGTCTGAGTATCGGCCTTGGCGACCGGCACATCGTTGGTGCCGGTCACGGTGATGGTCACCGTCTGCGGTGCGCTGACACCGCCATCGTTATCGGTCGCGGTGTAGCTGAAGGTGACGTTACGGCTCTCACCCGCGGCCAGACCGTCGAAGTCGGTACCCGGGGTGAAGGTGTAGCTGCCGTTGCTGTTAAAGCTCAGTGAACCGTTGTTGTTACCAACACCGTTGACCAACTGATAGCTCTCGACCGTACCGTCGACATCAGTGGCCGCCGGGACACTGCCTTGGAGCACCTGGTTCTCACCGGTGGTCTGGGTATCGGCCTTGGCGACCGGCACATCGTTGGTGCCGGTGACGGTGATCGTCACCGTCTGCGGTGCACTGACGCCGCCATTGTTGTCAGTGGCGGTGTAGCTGAAGGTGACGTTACGGCTCTCACCCACGGCCAGGCCATCGAAGTCGGCGCCCGGGGTAAAGGTGTAGCTGCCGTTGCTGTTAAAGCTCAGCGAACCGTTGTTGTTACCAACACCATTGACCAGTTGGTAGCTCTCGACGGTGCCGTCGACATCGGTGGCCGCCGGCACCTGGCTAGTCAGCGTGGCGTTTTCACCGGTGGTCTGGGTATCCGCCTTGGCCACCGGCACGTCGTTGGTGCCAGTGACTGTGATCGTTACCGTCTGCGGTGCACTGACACCGCCATCGTTGTCGGTCGCGGTGTAGGTGAAGGTGACGTTACGGCTCTCGCCGGGGGCCAGACCATCGAAGTCGGTACCCGGGGTGAAGGTATAGCTGCCGTCGCTGTTGAAGCTCAGCGAACCGTTGTTGTTACCAACACCATTGACCAGTTGGTAGCTCTCGACGGTGCCATCCACATCGGTAGCAGCCGGCACTTGGCTAGTCAGCGTGGCGTTTTCACCGGTGGTCTGGGTATCCGCCTTGGCGACCGGTACGTCATTGGTGCCGGTTACCGTCACGGTCAGTGTCGAGGTGGTAGTGCCGCCCTGGCCGTCGCTCACGGTGTAGCCGATCTGGGTAGTATCGCTCTGACCCGCGGCCAGACGATCGAACGCCGTACCCGGGTTGAAGCTGTAGGAACCGTCCGCGTTCAGCGTGAAGGTGCCGCCGTTGGAACCAGTGATCGCCTGGCCGACGTTGGTGTCGCTATCGTTCACCGCACTCACCGTCAGCGTCCCGCCATCGACATCGCTGTCGTTGGCAAGCACGCCCTGGGCCGCGGCCACATTGAGGGTGGCGTTCTCACCGGTGCTACCGGTATCGGCCACCGCTACCGGCGCATTATTGGTGCCGGTGACGGTGATGGTCACCGTCTGCGGGGCACTCACCCCACCGTCGTTGTCAGTGGCGGTGTAGGTGAAGGTCACATCGCGACTCTGGCCGGCGCCCAGACCGTCGAAGTCTGCACCCGGGGTAAAGGTGTAGCTACCGTCGCTATTGAAGCTCAGAGAGCCATTACCATCGCCGACGCTCTGCACCAACTGGTAGCTCTCGACCGTACCGTCGACATCGATGGCCGCCGGGACACTGCCTTCGAGCACCTGGTTCTCACCGGTAGTCTGAGTATCCGCCTTGGCGACCGGCACATCGTTGGTGCCGGTCACGGTGATCGTCACCGTCTGCGGGGCACTCACCCCACCGTCGTTGTCGGTGGCGGTATAGCTGAAGGTGACGTTACGGCTTTCACCCACAGCCAGGCCGTCAAAGTCCGTGCCCGGAGTGAAGGTGTAGCTGCCGTTGCTGTTAAAGCTCAGCGAACCATTGTTGTTACCAACACCGTTGACCAACTGATAGCTCTCGACCGTACCGTCGACATCAGTGGCCGCCGGGACACTGCCTTGGAGCACCTGGTTCTCACCGGTGGTCTGGGTATCCGCCTTGGCGACCGGCACATCGTTGGTGCCGGTCACGGTGATGGTAACCGTCTGCGGGGCACTCACCCCACCGTCGTTGTCGGTGGCGGTATAGCTGAAGGTGACGTTACGGCTTTCACCCGCAGCCAGGCCGTCAAAGTCCGTGCCCGGAGTGAAGGTGTAGCTGCCGTTGCTGTTAAAGCTCAGTGAACCGTTGTTGTTACCAACACCGTTGACCAACTGATAGCTCTCGACCGTACCGTCGACATCAGTGGCCGCCGGGACACTGCCTTGGAGCACCTGGTTCTCACCGGTGGTCTGGGTATCGGCCTTGGCGACCGGCACATCGTTGGTGCCGGTGACGGTGATCGTCACCGTCTGCGGTGCACTGACGCCGCCATTGTTGTCAGTGGCGGTGTAGCTGAAGGTGACGTTACGGCTCTCACCCACGGCCAGGCCATCGAAGTCGGCGCCCGGGGTAAAGGTGTAGCTGCCGTTGCTGTTAAAGCTCAGCGAACCGTTGTTGTTACCAACACCATTGACCAGTTGGTAGCTCTCGACGGTGCCGTCGACATCGGTGGCCGCCGGCACCTGGCTAGTCAGCGTGGCGTTTTCACCGGTGGTCTGGGTATCCGCCTTGGCCACCGGCACGTCGTTGGTGCCAGTGACTGTGATCGTTACCGTCTGCGGCGCACTGACGCCGCCATCGTTGTCGGTCGCGGTGTAGGTGAAGGTGACGTTACGGCTCTCGCCGGGGGCCAGACCATCGAAGTCGGTACCCGGGGTGAAGGTATAGCTGCCGTCGCTGTTGAAGCTCAGTAAACCATTGTTGTTACCAACACCATTGACCAGTTGGTAGCTCTCGACGGTGCCATCCACATCGGTAGCAGCCGGCACTTGGCTAGTCAGCGTGGCGTTTTCACCGGTGGTCTGGGTATCCGCCTTGGCGACCGGTACGTCATTGGTGCCGGTTACCGTCACGGTCAGTGTCGAGGTGGTAGTGCCGCCCTGGCCGTCGCTCACGGTGTAGCCGATCTGGGTAGTATCGCTCTGACCCGCGGCCAGACGATCGAACGCCGTACCCGGGTTGAAGCTGTAGGAACCGTCCGCGTTCAGCGTGAAGGTGCCGCCGTTGGAACCAGTGATCGCCTGGCCGACGTTGGTGTCGCTATCGTTCACCGCACTCACCGTCAGCGTCCCGCCATCGACATCGCTGTCGTTGGCAAGCACGCCCTGGGCCGCGGCCACATTGAGGGTGGCGTTCTCACCGGTGCTACCGGTATCGGCCACCGCTACCGGCGCATTATTGGTGCCGGTGACGGTGATGGTCACCGTCTGCGGGGCACTCACCCCACCGTCGTTGTCAGTGGCGGTGTAGGTGAAGGTCACATCGCGACTCTGGCCGGCGCCCAGACCGTCGAAGTCTGCACCCGGGGTAAAGGTGTAGCTACCGTCGCTATTGAAGCTCAGAGAGCCATTACCATCGCCGACGCTCTGCACCAACTGGTAGCTCTCGACCGTACCGTCGACATCGATGGCCGCCGGGACACTGCCTTCGAGCACCTGGTTCTCACCGGTAGTCTGAGTATCGGCCTTGGCGACCGGCACATCGTTGGTGCCGGTCACGGTGATGGTCACCGTCTGCGGTGCGCTGACACCGCCATCGTTATCGGTCGCGGTGTAGCTGAAGGTGACGTTACGGCTCTCACCCGCGGCCAGACCGTCGAAGTCGGTACCCGGGGTGAAGGTGTAGCTGCCGTTGCTGTTAAAGCTCAGTGAACCGTTGTTGTTACCAACACCATTGACCAGTTGGTAGCTCTCGACGGTGCCATCCACATCGGTAGCAGCCGGCACTTGGCTAGTCAGCGTGGCGTTTTCACCGGTGGTCTGGGTATCCGCCTTGGCGACCGGCACATCGTTGGTGCCGGTCACGGTGATCGTCACCGTCTGCGGGGCACTCACCCCACCGTCGTTGTCGGTGGCGGTATAGCTGAAGGTGACGTTACGGCTTTCACCCGCAGCCAGGCCGTCAAAGTCCGTGCCCGGAGTGAAGGTGTAGCTGCCGTTGCTGTTAAAGCTCAGTGAACCGTTGTTGTTACCAACACCGTTGACCAACTGATAGCTCTCGACCGTACCGTCGACATCAGTGGCCGCCGGGACACTGCCTTGGAGCACCTGGTTCTCACCGGTGGTCTGGGTATCGGCCTTGGCGACCGGCACATCGTTGGTGCCGGTGACGGTGATCGTCACCGTCTGCGGTGCACTGACGCCGCCATTGTTGTCAGTGGCGGTGTAGCTGAAGGTGACGTTACGGCTCTCACCCACGGCCAGGCCATCGAAGTCGGCGCCCGGGGTAAAGGTGTAGCTGCCGTTGCTGTTAAAGCTCAGCGAACCGTTGTTGTTACCAACACCATTGACCAGTTGGTAGCTCTCGACGGTGCCGTCGACATCGGTGGCCGCCGGCACCTGGCTAGTCAGCGTGGCGTTTTCACCGGTGGTCTGGGTATCCGCCTTGGCCACCGGCACGTCGTTGGTGCCAGTGACTGTGATCGTTACCGTCTGCGGTGCACTGACACCGCCATCGTTATCGGTCGCGGTGTAGCTGAAGGTGACGTTACGGCTTTCACCCACGGCCAGACCATCGAAGTCGGCGCCCGGCGTGAAGGTGTAGCTGCCGTTGCTATTGAAGCTGAGGCTGCCGTTGCCCTGACCCACGTCGGTCGCCAGCTGGTAGCTCTCGACCGTGCCGTCGACATCAGTGGCTGCCGGAACCTGGCTAGTCAGCGTGGCGTTTTCACCGGTGGTCTGGGTATCCGCCTTGGCGACCGGTACGTCGTTGGTGCCGGTCACGGTGACCGTCAGCGTGGCTGTAGCAGTACCCCCCTGGCCGTCGCTGACGGTGTAGCCGATCTGCGTGGTATCGCTCTGACCCGCGGCCAGACGATCGAACGCCGTACCCGGGTTGAAGCTGTAGGAGCCGTCCGCGTTGAGCGTGAAGGTGCCGCCGTTGGAACCAGTAATCGCCTGGCCGACGTTGGTGTCGCTATCGTTCACCGCACTCACCGTCAGCGTCCCGCCATCGACATCGCTGTCGTTGGCCAGAACGCCCTGGGCCGCGGCCACATTGAGGGTGGTGTTCTCACCGGTATTGCCAGTATCGGCTTTGGCCACCGGGGCATCGTTGGTGCCGGTCACGGTGATCGTCACCGTCTGCGGTGCGCTGACGCCGCCATCGTTGTCGGTGGCGGTGTAGCTGAAGGTGACGTTACGGCTCTCACCCACGGCCAGGCCATCGAAGTCGGCGCCCGGGGTAAAGGTGTAGCTGCCGTTGCTGTTAAAGCTCAGTGAACCGTTGTTGTTACCAACACCGTTGACCAACTGATAGCTCTCGACGGTGCCATCCACATCGGTAGCCGCCGGTACCTGAGCGTTCAGGGTGGCGTTTTCACCGGTGGTCTGGGTATCCGCCTTGGCGACCGGCACATCGTTGGTGCCGGTCACGGTGATGGTCACCGTCTGCGGGGCACTCACCCCACCGTCGTTGTCGGTGGCGGTATAGCTGAAGGTGACGTTACGGCTTTCACCCGCAGCCAGGCCGTCAAAGTCCGTGCCCGGAGTGAAGGTGTAGCTGCCGTTGCTGTTAAAGCTCAGTGAACCGTTGTTGTTACCAACACCGTTGACCAACTGATAGCTCTCGACGGTGCCATCCACATCGGTAGCCGCCGGAACCTGGCTAGTCAGCGTGGCGTTTTCACCCGTGGTCTGGGTGTCGGCTTTGGCCACCGGGGCATCGTTGGTACCGGTCACGGTGATGGTCACCGTCTGCGGTGCGCTCACCCCACCGTCGTTGTCGGTCGCGGTATAGCTGAAGGTGACGTTGCGGCTTTCACCCGCGGCCAGGCCGTCAAAGTCCGTGCCCGGAGTGAAGGTGTAGCTGCCGTTGCTGTTAAAGCTCAGCGAACCGTTGTTGTTACCAACACCATTGACCAACTGATAGCTCTCGACGGTGCCGTCGACATCGGTGGCTGCCGGAACCTGGCTAGTCAGCGTGGCGTTTTCACCGGTGGTCTGGGTATCCGCCTTGGCGACCGGCACATCGTTGGTGCCGGTCACGGTAACCGTCAGCGTGGCTGTAGCAGTACCCCCCTGGCCGTCGCTCACGGTGTAGCCGATCTGGGTAGTATCGGTCTGACCCGCGGCCAGACGATCGAACGCCGTACCCGGGTTGAAGCTGTAGGAGCCGTCCGCGTTGAGCGTGAAGGTGCCGCCGTTGGAACCAGTGATCGCCTGGCCGACGTTGGTGCCGCTATCGTTCACCGCACTCACCGTCAGCGCCCCGCCATCGACATCGCTGTCGTTGGCCAGAACGCCCTGGGCGGCGGCCACATTGAGGGTGGCGTTCTCACCGGTGCTACCGGTATCGGCCACCGCTACCGGCGCATTATTGGTGCCGGTGACGGTGATGGTCACCGTCTGCGGGGCACTCACCCCACCGTCGTTGTCAGTGGCGGTGTAGCTGAAGGTGACGTTACGGCTTTCACCCGCGGCCAGACCGTCGAAGTCCGTACCCGGGGTGAAGGTATAGCTGCCGTTGCTATTGAAGCTGAGGCTGCCGTTGCCCTGACCCAAGTCGGTCGCGAGCTGGTAGCTCTCGACCGTGCCGTCGACATCGGTCGCTGCCGGGACACTGCCTTGGAGCACCTGGTTCTCACCGGTGGTCTGAGTATCCGCCTTGGCGACCGGCACATCGTTGGTGCCGGTCACGGTGATGGTCACCGTCTGCGGTGCGCTGACACCGCCATCGTTATCGGTCGCGGTGTAGCTGAAGGTGACGTTACGGCTCTCACCCGCGGCCAGGCCATCGAAGTCGGCGCCCGGGGTGAAGGTGTAGCTGCCGTTGCTGTTAAAGCTCAGCGAACCGTTGTTGTTACCAACACCATTGACCAGCTGATAGCTCTCGACGGTGCCATCCACATCGGTGGCTGCCGGGACACTGCCTTGGAGCACCTGGTTCTCACCGGTGGTCTGAGTGTCGGCCTTGGCGACCGGTACGTCATTGGTGCCGGTGACGGTGATCGTCACCGTCTGCGGTGCACTGACGCCGCCATTGTTGTCAGTGGCGGTGTAGCTGAAGGTGACGTTACGGCTTTCACCCGCAGCCAGGCCGTCAAAGTCCGTGCCCGGAGTGAAGGTGTAGCTGCCGTTGCTGTTAAAGCTCAGCGAACCGTTGTTGTTACCAACACCGTTGACCAACTGATAGCTTTCGACCGTACCGTCGACATCAGTGGCCGCCGGGACACTGCCTTGGAGCACCTGGTTCTCACCGGTGGTCTGGGTATCGGCCTTGGCGACCGGCACATCGTTGGTGCCGGTCACGGTGATCGTCACCGTCTGCGGTGCGCTGACACCGCCATCGTTATCGGTCGCGGTGTAGCTGAAGGTGACGTTACGGCTCTCACCCGCGGCCAGACCGTCGAAGTCGGTACCCGGGGTGAAGGTGTAGCTGCCGTCGCTATTGAAGCTCAGTGAACCATTGTTGTTACCAACACCATTGACCAGTTGGTAGCTCTCGACGGTGCCATCCACATCGGTGGCGGCCGGTACCTGAGCGCTCAGGGTGGCGTTTTCACCGGTGGTCTGGGTGTCGGCCTTGGCGACCGGCGCATTGTTGGTGCCAGTGACGGTGATGGTCACCGTCTGCGGCGCACTCACACCACCGCCATTGTCGGTGGCGGTATAGCTGAAGGTGACGTTGCGGCTTTCACCCGCGGCCAGACCGTCGAAGTCGGTACCCGGATTGAAGGTGTAGCTGCCGTTGCTGTTGAAGCTGAGGCTGCCATTGCCCTGACCCACGTCGGTCGCCAGCTGGTAACTCTCGACGGTGCCGTCGACATCAGTGGCTGCCGGAACCTGGCTAGTCAGCGTGGCGTTCTCACCGGTGCTCTGGGTATCCGCCTTGGCCACCGGCACGTCGTTGGTGCCGGTTACCGTCACGGTCAGTGTCGAGGTGGTAGTGCCGCCCTGGCCGTCGCTCACGGTGTAGCCGATCTGGGTAGTATCGGTCTGACCCGCGGCCAGACGATCGAACGCCGTACCCGGGTTGAAGCTGTAGGAGCCGTCCGCGTTGAGCGTGAAGGTGCCGCCGTTGGAACCAGTGATCGCCTGGCCGACGTTGGTGCCGCTATCGTTCACCGCACTCACCGTCAGCGCCCCGCCATCGACATCGCTGTCGTTGGCCAAAACGCCCTGGGCGGCGGCCACATTGAGGGCGTCGTTCTCACCGGTGCTACCGGTATCGGCCACCGCTACCGGCGCATTGTTGGTGCCAGTAACGGCGATGGTCACCGTCTGCGGTGCGCTGACGCCGCCGTCGTTATCGGTGGCGGTATAGCTGAAGGTGACGTTGCGGCTTTCACCCGCGGCCAGACCGTCGAAGTCCGCACCCGGGTTAAAGGTGTAGCTGCCGTTGCTATTGAAGCTCAGCGAGCCGTTACCATCGCCGACGCTCTGCACCAACTGGTAGCTCTCGACCGTACCGTCAACGTCGGTCGCCGCCGGAACCTGAGCGTTCAGGGTGGCATTTTCACCGGTGGTCTGGGTATCGGCCTTGGCGACCGGCACGTCATTGGTGCCAGTGACTGTGATCGTTACCGTCTGCGGTGCGCTGACGCCGCCATCGTTGTCGGTGGCGGTATAGCTGAAGGTGACGTTACGGCTTTCACCCACGGCCAGGCCATCGAAGTCTGCGCCCGGGCTGAAGGTGTAGCTGCCGTTGCTGTTGAAGCTGAGGCTGCCGTTGCCCTGACCCACGTCTGTCGCCAGCTGGTAGCTCTCGACGGTGCCGTCGACATCGGTAGCTGCCGGGACACTGCCTTGCAGCACCTGGTTCTCACCGGTGGTCTGGGTGTCGGCTTTGGCCACCGGGGCATCGTTGGTACCGGTCACGGTGATGGTCACCGTCTGCGGCGCGCTGACGCCGCCATCGTTATCAGTCGCGGTATAGCTGAAGGTGACGTCACGGCTCTCACCCGCGGCCAGACCGTCGAAGTCGGTACCCGGATTGAAGGTGTAGCTGCCGTTGCTGTTGAAGCTGAGGCTGCCATTGCCCTGACCCACGTCGGTCGCCAGCTGGTAACTCTCGACGGTGCCGTCGACATCAGTGGCTGCCGGAACCTGGCTAGTCAGCGTGGCGTTCTCACCGGTGCTCTGGGTATCCGCCTTGGCCACCGGCACGTCGTTGGTGCCGGTTACCGTCACGGTCAGTGTCGAGGTGGTAGTGCCGCCCTGGCCGTCGCTCACGGTGTAGCCGATCTGGGTAGTATCGGTCTGACCCGCGGCCAGACGATCGAACGCCGTACCCGGGTTGAAGCTGTAGGAGCCGTCCGCGTTGAGCGTGAAGGTGCCGCCGTTGGAACCAGTGATCGCCTGGCCGACGTTGGTGCCGCTATCGTTCACCGCACTCACCGTCAGCGCCCCGCCATCGACATCGCTGTCGTTGGCCAGAACGCCCTGGGCGGCGGCCACATTGAGGGTGGCGTTCTCACCGGTGCTACCGGTATCGGCCACCGCTACCGGCGCATCGTTGGTGCCGGTGCCGGTGCCGGTTCCGGTTCCGGTTCCGGTTCCGGTGACGGTGATGGTCACCGTCTGCGGCGCACTCACACCACCGCCATTGTCGGTGGCGGTATAGCTGAAGGTGACGTTGCGGCTTTCACCCGCGGCCAGACCGTCGAAGTCCGTGCCCGGGTTGAAGGTGTAGCTGCCGTTGCTGTTGAAGCTGAGGCTGCCGTTGCCCTGGCCCACGTCGGTCGCCAGCTGGTAGCTCTCGACCGTGCCGTCGACGTCCGTCGCCGCAGGGACAATGCCTTGGAGCACCTGGTTCTCACCGGTGCTCTGGGTATCCGCCTTGGCGACCGGCACATCGTTGGTGCCGGTCACGGTGATGGTCACCGTCTGCGGCGCGCTGACGCCGCCGTCGTTGTCGGTCGCGGTATAGGTGAAGGTGACGTTGCGGCTTTCACCCGCGGCCAGGCCATCGAAGTCGGTACCCGGGGTGAAGGTGTAGCTGCCGTTGCTGTTAAAGCTCAGCGAGCCGTTGCCATCGCCGATGCTCTGCACAAGCTGGTAGCTCTCGACCGTGCCATCCACATCGGTAGCTGCCGGCACGCTACCTTGGAGCACCTGATTCTCACCGGTGGTCTGGGTATCCGCCTTGGCGACCGGCACGTCGTTGGTGCCGGTCACGGTAATCGTCACCGTCTGCGGCGCACTCCCCCCTCCGTCGTTGTCGGTCGCGGTGTAGGTGAAGGTGACGTCGCGGCTCTCACCCGCAGCCAGACCATCGAAGTCCGCCCCCGGGTTGAAGGTGTAGCTGCCGTTGCTATTGAAGCTGAGGCTGCCGTTACCCTGGCCGACGTCGGTCGCCAGCTGATAGCTCTCGATGGTGCCGTCGACATCAGTGGCTGCCGGAACCTGGCTAGTCAGCGTGGCGTTTTCACCGGTGGTCTGAGTGTCGGCCTTGACCACCGGCGCGTCGTTGGTGCCGGTGACGGTGATGGTCACCGTCTGCGGCGCGCTGACACCGCCGTCGTTATCGGTGGCGGTATAGGTGAAGGTGACGTTGCGGCTTTCACCCGCGGCCAGACCGTCAAAGTCCGTGCCCGGGGTGAAGGTGTAGCTACCGTTGCTATTGAAGGTCAGCGTGCCGTTGCCGTCGCCAACGTTCTGCACCAGCTGGTAGCTCTCGACCGCGCCGTCGACATCGATCGCCGCCGGCACCTGGGCGGTCAGGGTGGCGTTCTCACCGGTTCTGCCGGTATCAGCCACCGCTACCGGCACGTCGTTGGTACCTGTGACTGTGATCGTCACCGTCTGCGGTGCGCTGACGCCGCCGTCGTTATCGGTGGCGGTGTAGCTGAAGGTGATGTTACGGCTCTCACCGGGGGCTAGAGCGTCGAAGTCGGCACCAGGGGTGAAGGTGTAGGAACCGTCGCTATTGAAGCTGAGACTGCCGTTGCCCTGCCCCAGGCCGGTCGAGAGCTGGTAACTGACAATAGTACCATCGGCATCGGTCGCCGCCGGGACCTGGCCATTCAGCGTCGCGTTCTCACCCGTAGATTGGGCATCGGCGCTCGCTACCGGATTCTGATTGGTTGCCGGCCCCTCGAGATCCCCTGACGCATCAGCAGGTGCAGGCGAGAAACTTGCCGGCGTGACCCCCGGCGCGCCGGGGTCCGCGAAGGCAGCGTTATAGCTATAGCTGCTGCTCTCCTCACGACCCACCCGAGCGATATCGAACGAGTTGGAGAAACCGCCCTCACCCGAGAGGCTGCCGCCACCGCCGCCACCACCGCCCGCATTACCGGCGGCCGGCGCCTCCTGAATGGCTGTCGGGTCGACACCCGCCGCGATAGCGGCCTGCAGCGCGGCGACATCACTACCGACGCTGCCGGCATCCGTCACCATCAGCGTGGGAACGTCCTCGACGACCTGGAGAATCAGCGGCTGTCCCGCATTGAGCGGCAACACCGTACCGTCCGCCAGAATCAGCCTGCCACCATCTGGCGCCACCAGGGTCGCGCCCTCGGGAATTGCCATGCCCGGGATCAGCAGCTTGCGCGGATCCAGCTCAAAGACATTGCCATCAACCCGAACCACGGTGAGCAGAGCGGCCATCGAACTTCCCCCAATTGTAACCAGACTCGATCGCGCAACCCGTGGTTACGCTATTTTGGCGAAATGTAACTCTTCTGTGCGCGCACGCAAGACTAATTTATTAATCATTTGCCATGTTTTCATTAATCTTAGCCTAGAATTTGTAAAATGCAGGAAAACCAATTTGTTATAGCTTGTTAGCGGGCGAACGCTCGAGGCGATTAGTTAGCCAGCTCGCGACTTCCTCGATATGATCGAGCAAGACGACTCCAAAAGGCGCCCAACACCATGCCCGACGTGATTCCCGCTGCCCTGCAGCCGTTCTGTTCCTCCCGGGTATGCGATATGCCCGACAATCAGATCGTGACCGTGGCGGACCTTGCGCGGCATGACGACAGCGTGGTCCGCCTGTGGATCGGCGAAGGCGATCTGCCCACGCCCGCTCCCATTCGCGATGCCGCCATTGCTGCCCTCGAAGCGGGCGATACCCGTTATGGCTACTCCCAAGGCACGCCTGGCCTGAGACAGGCACTGTCGGACTATCACCGGCGTCACTGGAATGTGGAGGTGTCCCCCGAACGCTTCTGCGTCTCGATCGGCGGCATGAACGCGGTGGTCATGGCCATGCAGGCCATACTCGACGAGGGCGACGAGGTAATCATGCCCTCGCCGGCCTGGCCCAACGCCAAGCAGGTGGTCGCGATCTGCGGCGGCGTCAATGTCGCGGTCGCGTTCGACTTCCATACCGATGGCGCCATCACGCTCGATCTCGACACCCTCTTCGCCGCGGTCACCGAGCGCACGCGGGCGATCTTCATCAACTCGCCCTCCAACCCCACCGGCTGGCGCATGCCCCGGACGGACATGCAGCGACTACGCGACTTCTGCCGCGAGCACGGGCTGTGGATCATCGCCGATGAGGTCTACAACCACTTCGTCTACGATGGCCAGGGACCGGCACCTTCCTTTCTGCAGCTGTGCGACGACACCGACCGTCTGCTGGTGACCAACACCTTCTCGAAGAATTGGTGCATGACCGGCTGGCGTGCCGGCTGGGTCGTCTGCCCCAGCGGCATGGAGACCCTCTTCGCCCGGCTGTGTCAGTACAACACCACGGGTGTCGCTCCCTTCGTGCAGTACGCCTGCCAGGTGGCACTCGAGGCCGGGGATGACTTCATCGCCTATCAAATCGCCCGCTGCCAGGCATCGCGGGATATCCTGGTCCAGGGGCTGGAAGCGCTGGACAACGTCACCGTATTCGCACCCCAGGGCACCTTCTATCTCTTCTTCAAGGTGCACGGGCTGCCGGGCACCAGCCTCGAGCGCGCAGTACAGTTGCTGCGGGACGCCAAGGTCGGCGTGGCTCCTGGCAGCGCCTTCGGCCCCGAAGGAGAGGATTACCTGCGCATCTGCTTCGCCATCGACCCCGCACTGGCCGAGGAGGCGCTGGCGCGCCTGGTGCCTTATCTGCGCACGCTGCCCGCCGTCGCGCGCTGATTTCCATTCATTCTCTATCAAGGAGCCCGCCCATGCCGGCACTTCGCCCGGACGTCGACCCCGATGGACTGCTGGAATACTCGGTCGTCTATACCGACCGCTCGCTCAACCATATGTCACAGAGCTTTCAGCAGGTCATGCGCGAGCTCTCACGCCTGTTGAAGCGTACCTACAACGCCCACAGCAGCATCATCCTGCCCGGCAGCGGCACCTTCGGCATGGAGGCCGTGGCGCGCCAGTTCGCCACCGATGCCCGCTGTCTGATCGTGCGCAACGGCTGGTTCAGCTACCGCTGGACCCAGATTCTCGACCAGGGCCGCATCGCCGCCGCCACCCAGGTACTCAAGGCCCGGCGCCAGGGCAGCGAGTCTCAGTCGCCGTTCGCCCCAGCGCCGATCGACGAAGTGGTCGCCGCCATCCACGCAGAGCGCCCGGCCGTGGTCTTCGCTCCGCACGTCGAAACCTCAGCCGGGGTATTGCTGCCGGATGACTATCTACGCCAGCTGGCCGAGGCGGCGCACGCGGTCGACGGCCTGCTGGTGCTCGACTGCATCGCCTCGGGCACCGCTTGGGTCGATATGCAGGCGACCGGTGTGGACGTGCTGATCAGCGCCCCGCAGAAGGGCTGGAGCGCCTCGCCCTGCTGCGCCATGGTGATGCTCAGCGAACGTGCGCGGGCGCACATCGAGCACACCAGCAGCAGCAGCTTCGCCGCCGATCTCAAGCGCTGGCTGGGAATCATGGAAACCTATGAGAATGGCGGTCACGCCTACCACGCCACGCTACCGACCGACGGCCTGACGCGGCTCTACCACACCATCCAGGAGATGGAGCAGGACGGCTTCGATACGCTCGAACAGGCGCAGTGGACACTGGGCCGACGGATCCGCGCACTGTTGGCCGAGCGCGGCTATCCCAGCGTCGCCGCGGCAGGGTTCGAGGCGCCAGGCGTGGTGGTCAGCTATACCCGGGAGAGCGATCTGGTTCCGCGCTTCGCCGCCCAGGGCGTGCAGATCGCTGCCGGCGTGCCGCTGATGTGCAATGAAGGGGACGATTTCCAGACCTTCCGTATCGGCCTGTTCGGGCTGGACAAGCTGGAAGATATCGATGGCGCGGTGAGCCGCTTCGCGCAGGCGCTGGACGCGCTCTGAGCCGACCGGGCCGAAGCAAGCGCCACAACGACAAGGGCGCGGTATCGAAGACTCGATACTGCGCCCTTGATAGCCTGAGCCATACTGCCAGCCCTGCCAACCTTGTCAGGCCATCACGCCATTAGGGAAACGCTGAATAAATCGCCGAACGAAATGAAGGGCAAGGCGCCCGGAACGCAGAAAGCGAGACATAACATAGGGTTAGGCGAGCTTTCGAGTACCGCGTAACGCAGCCATTCGCTCGTGCAGGCATTTATGCAGTGATTCCTTAGCAGGCGTCGAGCTGAGCCCGCAGTGCCGCCCGCCGCGTCTCCGACATGAAGGCGACATCGATGGCATTGCCCGCCAGTTGCTTGAACGTCTCGCGATCCCAGGCGAAAGCTTGCTCGCAGGCGAGGTAGTTCTCCAGCACGCCACCACCGAAATAGGCCGGGTCGTCGGAGTTGAGCGTCACCTTCAAACCCTGTTCGAGCATCTGCGGCAAGGGGTGGTCGGTCATCTCCGCCACCACCTTGAGCCGCACGTTGGAGAGCGGGCAGACGGTCAGCGGCATCTGCGTCTGGCGCAGCCGCTCGACCAGCGCCGCATCCTGCAGACAGGCCACGCCGTGATCGATGCGGCAGACGTCGAGCACATCCAGCGCTTCGCTGATATAGGCCGCCGGGCCCTCTTCACCGGCATGTGCCACCCGCGGGATACCTAGTGCCTTGGCGCGCTCGAACACCGCGCTGAACTTGGTCGGCGGATTGCCCACTTCGGCGCTGTCCAGGCCCACCGCATCGATCGTCTCGTAGTAGGGCGCCGCCTTTTCCAGCACCTCCATCGCCTCCGCGGCATCGCGATCGCGCAGGAAGCTCATGATCAACGCACTAGTCATGCCCCACTCTCGCTCGGCCTGGCGCCGGGCACGATTGAGTCCCTCGAACGGTACCGCCAGCTCGACGCCACGGTTCAGGTGCGCCTGCGGGTCGAAGGAGAGCTCGACGTGCACCACGCCCTCGACGTGAGCACGTTCGAGGTAGGCCATCGCCAGGTCGAAGAAATCCTGTTCGGTGCGCAGGACCCGCATGCCCTGATAGTAGAGGTCGAGAAACGACTGCAGATCGCTGAAATCATACGCCTCGCGCACCTCATCCACCGTGGCGTAAGGCAGGCTCACACCGTTGCGCGCCGCCAGCGAGAACATCAACTCTGGCTCCAGCGACCCCTCGATGTGTAGATGCAGCTCGACCTTGGGTAGATCACGTAGCCAGGTTTTCACGCGCGTTCCTCAGCAGTTGAATGGGTGCAAGCAGGATGCCCAAAACCCCGACGAGAGGCAAAGGCTCGGCGTGGATCGCAGTCTTGGGCCGAGCGGACCCAGGCCAAGGGTGAGAGCGGCCAGGATCAGCTCGATACCCGCGTCATCAGCACCTTGAGGCCCAGCGCGATCATCGCCGCGCCGAGCACGCGGTCGATCCAGTGGCTGCCCCGCTGGAAGGCACGCTGGATGCGCGGTGTCGACAGCAACAGCGCCACCGCCGAGAACCAGCCCAGCTGCAGCAGCATGATCCAGGCGCCATAGATGGCGATCTGGTAAAGCGGCATCGCCGGCGACAGCACGATGGTGAACAGCGCCACGAAGTAGATCGGCGCCTTGGGGTTGAGCGCATTGCACAGGAACCCGGTACCCACGACGCGCCAGGCCGAATGTGGAGCGTCGGGTACCGAGCCGGCAACCACACCGGCCTCGTTGAGCGTCGGGCGCGAGCGCAGCCCCTTGATGCCCAGATAGAGCAGATAGGCGCCGCCGAGGAGCTTGATCGCCCACAGCGCCTCGGCCGAATTGGCGATCACTGCTGCCAGCCCGAAGGCGGAGTAGACGATATGGATGGAGAGGCCGAGCGCGATGCCCAGGCTGCACAAAAGCCCCACCCGCCGGCCACGACTCAGCGTCTGCTGGGTGACGAGCACGAAATCCGGCCCCGGCGAGGCCGCCGCCAGCAGATGGACGAAGGTGATCACCACCAGACCGTGTAGCATTTCCATATCGACTCCAACGATGACGTCGCGACAAGCGTGAGGGATTTCCGCCATGATCGAACACTTTCGCCACCAAGCCTACTGCAACCTTTGGTCCAATCACCGCCTGCTCACGGCCTGTGCCGGGCTTTCACAGGAAGCACTGTACGCCGAGCGCAGCAGTTTCTTCCCCTCGATCCACGCTACGCTCAACCATATTCTGATCGTCGACGCCTACTACATCGATGCCCTCGAAGGCGGCACCTTGGGGCTCGGCGCCTTCGACGATGAATTGCCCCACGCCACCATCGCCACCCTGCAACCGGCCCAGGAAGCGCTCGACCGACGTCTGATCGCGCTGTGCGAAGGCGCCACGCCCGCGTGGCTGGCGCAAGAAACCGTCCTGGTCCGCCGCACACATCGACAGCATGAGCCCATCCATCGCGTACTGGCGCACCTCTTTGTCCACCAGACCCATCATCGCGGCCAGGTCCATGCCATGCTCTCGGCCACCGACATCGCGCCGCCTCAGCTCGATGAATTCTTCATGCGCGAGGAAGCCCCACTGCGCCAGGCCGAGTTCCGCACCCTCGGCATCGACGAAACCCAGGTCTGGCGCTCGAGCGACTCAGCCCACTAGCTCGCGGTGCGCGTCCGCCAGGGCCGCCATGCTGTCGAAGCGGAAGTCGATCCGCGGCATCTCGCCCGGGTCCATGGTCGCGCCGAAGCCCTGCTGATCGTGGCGGCGGTAGATCCAGCAGTTGGCCAGACCATACTGGTTGGCCGGCTGATGGTCGTGAAACAGGCTCTCCGCGGTATGCAGAATCCGCGTTTTATCGATGCCGCGCTGGCCGAGCTTCTCCAGCAGATAGTCGAAATTGCGCGGCGAAGGCTTGTAGGAGCCGATGTCCTCGGCGGTATAGACCGCATCGAACTCGACCTCCAGCTTGCGCTGACTGTAAGCAAAGCTTTCGTTGTCGACGTTGGAGAGCACCACCAGCTTGTAGTGCTGCTTGAGATAGCCGAGTGCCGCCGCGCTATCGGCAAAGGCTGGCCACTGCTTGACGAAGTCGCCGTAGGCCAGGCACTCGTCGTGGGTCACCGTCACGCCCCACTCCTCGGCCAGCCGCTTGTAGACCACCGCCAGCAGCCAGCGATATTGCAGATGCGGGGTGTAGCGCTGCTGGCTCGACTCGTGGCGCGCATGCGCCTCGAGCACCTGATCGCGGCTCAGGCTCAGTTGGGTACGCTCGAGCAGCGGCTGCAGCCCCGCCACCATGCCGCTCTCCCAGTCGATCAGGGTGCCGTAGACATCGAAGGTCAGGGTATCGAAATCGGTCAGTTGCATCGCTCGGCCTCTTGTCGGTAGTCGTCATTAGGCTCGCCGGTAGTGGCAAGCGCTCAGTCGTCCTTCAGCGCCCACAGGCGCATCGCCACCTGCAGCTGCAGGCGCACCTCGGTATCGTCGAGATCCATGCCCAGCGCCTCGCGCAGACGCTCCAGCCGATAGCGCAGGGTGCTGATATGGATATCCAATGCCCGCGCGGTCTGCGCCAGATGAAAACCGTGGTCAGCCAGCGCCGTGAGGGTAAGGCGCTGGCTGGTGCCCCGTTCGCCCGGATCGAGCGCCTCAGTGATCCGCGCCAGAAACAGCCGGCGGGCATCGTCGTCCCCCTCCAGCACCCGGCTGAACAGCATCGATTCGAAGTCGCGCAGCTCCCCCGGTCGCAGCGCAGCGGTCAACCGCGCCACGTCATCGGCGCCTTTGGCGGTCTCCGCAGCGCCCCGCACCAGCCGGCTGACCGCCATCGCCGATTCGCCATCGCCCAGCCGCCGCCATAGCGCCGCGGGCGAGACCTCGCTGCGCAGCAGAAACAGCAGCTGGTTGAGCGAGACCGAAATCAGCGGCGGCTGCTCGATGCCCTGCAGATAGCGGCTCAGACGGCGCTCCCAGCGCTCCCGCCGGGAGAGCCCCTCGGGGCTGAGCGGCACCGGCTCGTTGAGCAGAATGGCACACACCTGATACGCCGCCTGGGGCTCCCAGCCCTGCAGGGTGGCACGCTCCAGCGCCGCCGGCGTGGCTTCGAAACGCCCCTCCAGCAGCGAGTCGACGAAGGCGTAACCCAGCCGCGACTCCTGGGTCTGAAGCGCGCGCTGATGCGACAGATGCAGCGCCGAGATCAGCGCCGCCTGCTCCGCCGCGCGGCGCTCCAGCTCGCTCACCCGGGCGCCGGACTCATCGATCCACAAAAGCGCCGCCCGCGCCTCCTGGATGCGCACCGGGCAGGCCAGCCAGCGCTGCCCGTCATGGGCTGGATCGTCCAGCGAGCACGCCTGGCTCCCCGGCACCGCTTCCGCCGCCTGCTGCGCCGCCGGCGTCGGCAAGGGCCAGGCGTCACGTTCGCTGCTGCCGCCCAGCCACTCGCCCTCGAGCCCGGTGAACAGTACCGCCCGCCCGAGCAGATCGCTCAGTGCGACGGCGATATCCCTCAGGCTGCCGGCGGTCAGCGCCGAACGGGTGAGATCGCGATGAATGCGTTCGGCGCGCGCGATCAGCTGCCCCTGGCGGGCGATCAGCCAGGCGTGCACCTCCTCGGTGATCTGGCTGAAGGGCACATCCCAGGGTATCTCCAATAGCGGAAAGTCGAGCGCTTCGGCGACCTCGCGGCTGGTGGCCGGAAACGCCGACAGAAAACGCGGCACCGCCAGTGCCACGCCGGCCAGCCCCTTCTCCGCCAGCGCCTCGATCAGGGCGCGCTCCGCCGCCGGCTCATCCGGCCAGTGGTAGCCGGTGGTCAGCAGCAGCTGACCCGGCTGGACCCAGGCGATGATATCCGGGTGGTCGACCATGTGGACCCAGCGCAGCGGCCGCGAGAGCGAACGCTCCCCGGCCACCACGCGGGCGTGACGCAACTTGGTCTCGCGCAGCGCCGTGGCCAGATCCAGCTCCGCTGCCGGCGGCACCGAGGACGCCTCGACCATCAAGTATCCAGGCGCGTGGAGACGAACTTGCAGTCGAGGTACTCGTCGATGCCGTAATGGCCACCCTCGCGCCCGAGACCGCTGTCCTTGACCCCGCCAAAGGGCGCATGCGGTACCGACGGTGCGCCGTCATTGACGCCGACGATGCCGTAATCGAGCGCCTCGGAAACGCGCGCCGCGCGGCCCAGACTGCGCGTCCATAGATAGGCCGCCAGGCCGAACGGGGTGTCGTTGGCAGCGGCGACCGCCTCCGCCTCGTCATCGAAGGCGATCAACGGTGCCACCGGACCAAAGGTCTCCTCCTGCATGATGCGCATCTCCGGCGTCACCCCGGCCAGCACCGTCGGCGCTACGTAGAGACCGTCGACCTGCGGCGCCGGCGTCAACCGCTGCGCGCCCTTGGCCAGGGCATCGTCGATGTGCGCCTGGGCCTTGTCGCGACCCGCCTGGCTGACCAGCGGCCCGACCTGGGTCGCCTCGTGCTCGGGATCACCGATCGTCAGCGACCCGGCCGCGGCGGCCAGACGCTCGGCAAAGGCATCGAAGAGACCGCGCTGGACATAGATTCGGTTGGTACAGACACAGGTCTGTCCACCGTTGCGGAACTTGCTCGCCATCACCTCGGCCACCGCGGCGTCGATATCGGCATCGTCGAAGACCAGGAAAGGCGCGTGTCCGCCCAGTTCCAGCGACATGCGCTTCATGGTGGCGGCGGACTGGGCGTAGAGGCGCTTGCCCACCGGGGTGCTGCCGGTGAAGGTGAGCTTGCGAATACGTGAATCGGCCATCAGCACCTCGCTGATCGCAGCCGGACGCTCGGCGGTGATCACCTGGAACACCTCGGCCGGGCCACCCACCTGACGCCACAGCTCGGCCAGCATCAGCGCCGTGATCGGGGTCTGCTCGGCAGGCTTGACGATCACCGAGCAGCCGGCCGCCAGCCCCGGCGCCACCTTGCGCGTGATCATCGCCGCCGGGAAGTTCCACGGCGTGATCGCGAACACCGGCCCCACCGGCTGGCGCAGCACAGACAGGCGCTTGTCCGGATGCGGGCTGGGCAGGATGTCGCCATCGATGCGCTTGGCCTGCTCGGCAAACCACTCGATGAAGCCGGCCGCGTAATCGACCTCGCCACGGGCTTCGCGAATCGGCTTGCCCATCTCCCGGGCCATGGTCAGCGCCAGGGTCTCCTTGGCCTCGAGCATGGCCGCGTGCCACGCCTTCAACAGCGCCGCCCGCTCGAACGGCGTGGTCCGGCGCCACTGCTCGAAGCCGCGCTGGGCGTTGTCTGCCGCCACCTGCGCAGCTTCGGCGCCACAGTCGGCGACCTCGGCGATGGGCTCACCGCTGGCCGGCGAACGCAGCGTATAGCGCGCCCCCGCCTGGCTGTCGTGGTCGGCGATGGCGGCGGGATAGAAAGGTGCACTGGCGGAGGGAACGGGCAAAGACATGATAGGGCTCCTGCGGCAGACATCGGGCGGACATTCCCGCGGCACACCGCGGAATATCCGCTCCGAAGACGATAAGGAAAACGGTTACCCGGATGGTAAGTACCCGGCCGGCCAAAATCTTCCTATGAAAAGCAGGAATATCTCAACTCATTACCGTATCAATCGCAGAAATCAGAGGGTCAGCCAAGGCCTGACACGCGGGCAGCGTCAACACAGAGCCTTTCATACCCTGCCTTCAGGCGGTTCAGACCACGCTCACCGGTGGTCCATCCGCCGCGGCGACCCGCGCCTGCCAGGCACGCCCCGGCTCGCCGCTGGTGATCACCGCATCGAACTCGGCAAGCTCGGCGAAGAAGGCCGGGCGCATCACCTCGAGCTTGCTCTCGTCGGCGACCAGGATGCTGCGCTCGGCGTGTTCGATGGCTGCCTGCTTGGGCGCCACCTCATGGAAGTGGAAGCAGCTGGCGCCTTTGTCGATCTGCACCCCGGCGGCCGAGATGAACGCCTTGTTTATGCCCAGACGTCGGATCGCCGTGGTAACGTCCTGACCGCCGAAGGATTGCGACGCCGGATAGTAGAGTCCGCCCAGCACCACCAGGCGCATGTTGGGCATGTCGCGCTGGCTGAAGGCGTTGGCCACATTGAGCGCATAGGTGACCACGGTCACGCTCGACTGACGCGGCAGCTGTGCGCACAGCGACACCAGCGTGGTGCCGCAGTCGATGAACAGCGTATCGCCCTCCTCCACGCGTGCGGCGGCCTCCCGGCACAGCCGCGCCTTGGCCGCGGCGAAGTGATCCTTCTGGGTATCGAGATGGTAGGCGGCGGCGAACTGCGGATTGTCAGCCATCACCAGATGACCGCCGAACGAGGCAATGGTCCCGCTGCTGGCGGCAATATCACGCCGAATGGTCATCTCCGAGACACCGCACAGCGCCGCCGCCTCGGCGAGTGGCAGGGTGCCGGCACGCTTGAGCGCCTCGCTCAGCCGCTCGAGACGCTGCGCACTGCGTCCGTTCATAGGCTCGCTCTCCCCCACCCCATCGCCATCATCACTGATTCTCGCTCGAAGCCAATCCACTGCCGCCCTGATGTCATGCCAACCTCCGTGTCATGCCAACCCCCATCTCATGCCAACCGCGTCACATCAGACTCCCGTGTGAGCGAATGGCGTACAGCACAAGGCACGCGTACCGCTGCCGCCCAGACACATCGGGGAGCCCGCAGGCTCCCCGATGACACGACGGATCGACGAGCAGGCCGATCAGAACTGCCAGCCGACCCCCAGGTAATACCCCCAGCCGGTGGAGCGCAGCTCGAAGCTCTCGCCACTGGCATTGGGGAAGGGCGCGGTGACACCGTCGTTCCACTGCCCGCCATTATGGAAGTAGCGTGCCACCGCCATGAAGCGCAGGTGGGTGAACTGGTACAGCAGCACGTTGGTGGCCACCGTCGACTCGTTGGTGCGCACCGAGTTGCCGTCCCCCAGGTCCGAGCCGAAGTCGTGGTTGGTGAAGCCGACATACACCAGCGAGGCACCGTTGTCGAACGTCCCCAGCGGGTAGGAGTAGTTGAGCTGGGCGCGATAACCGTCCCAGGAGTTCTCGTTGGCGGCGCCGTAGTTCTCCCACTGGCGACGCTTGTAGAAATTGAACGAGAGCCCCAGCGGCGAGCCGGTGTCGATATCGGTCCCCAGACCCGCATAGAGGGTGTTCTGGCGATTCTCGCTGTTGTGGCCCCAGTCGAGGATGTAATCGAAAGCGACGAACCACTCCTTGAACGGCCCGATGCTGAGGTCCTGCCCGGTCATGTCGTCGATCGACAGCCGCGGCTCGAGCTCCATGAAGACCGGCGAGCCCTTGTCGAAGATGCCTCGGTCGGGACGATTGCCGATGCCGAAGAACTTGGGAAAGTCGATATAGCCGTAGAGATCCAGCGGCCCCTTGCGGCCGAAGAATTCGTATTCGAGATAGATATCGTCGATCTGCTGCGGGCCGAAGCGAATGTTCTTGCTGCCGATGACGGTCAGGTTCTGGTGGTACCAGTCGGAGAGATAAGGCCCGTCCGTAGTCTCATCCACCGCCTGCGGCCCCTCGGCCGGTGTTTCCTGCTCGATCACCGGCGCACTGCCCTGTTCGCTCGCGTCGCCGGCCGCCCATGCCGGCGTGACCGCCAGCCCCCACAGCGCCAGCAGGATGCTGGCCTTGCTCATGCCGTTCCCGTTCATGTCCTTTCCCATGCCTCGTTGTTGTCATGGCGTCATTGTTATCGCGCCAGGATTGTTGTCGCGGCGTCACTGCCGGTGCGCCTCAGCGCCAGGTTCATCTCCGCCCTGCCAGCGCCGAGCGCAGGGTGCTCTGCTCGGCGCACAGCCCGGCCGCCGCGGAGCGGCCAGCAAAAAAAGGGTCGGTGACGCCGATCACTCTATGGCGTTGTCAGAATAAAAACAATAAGTGACTGGACAAACATAAAAATGTTAAAAAGCGCACACAGAACCGCAATTCCCCCTCTCCGAGACCAACACCAAGGACAACAACATGACACTCATCATGGGTCTGGTCGGCGTCGTCGTTCTGCTGCTGATCGCGCTCGCCTTCTCGAGCAATCGCCGGGCGATCCGCCTGCGCACCGTGGCCGGCGCCTTTCTGATTCAGGCCGGCATCGGCGCCTTCGTGCTCTACGTGCCAGTGGGCAAGAGCGTGCTCGGAGCCATCTCCGGGGCGGTCAGTCAGGTCATCAGCTACGCCAACGACGGCATCGGCTTTCTCTTCGGCAATCTCGCCGACCCCAGCAACATCGGCTTCGTCTTCGCCATCAAGGTGCTGCCGATCATCATCTTCTTCTCCTCGCTGACTGCGGTGCTCTACTACCTGGGCATCATGCAGTGGGTGGTACGCATCCTCGGCGGCGCGCTGCAGAAGGTACTCGGCACCTCGCGCACCGAGTCCCTCTCGGCCACTGCCAACGTCTTCGTCGGCCAGACCGAAGCGCCGCTGGTGGTACGGCCATTTCTCGCCAACATGACCAAGTCCGAGCTGTTCGCGGTGATGTGCGGCGGGCTCGCTTCGGTGGCCGGCTCGGTACTCGCCGGGTATGCCGAGCTCGGCATCCCCATGGAGTACCTGATCGCGGCGTCGTTCATGGCCGCCCCTGGCGGGCTGCTGTTCGCCAAGATCCTGATGCCAGAGACCGAGACCCCGGACGACCACACCGGCCAGGCCAAGGAGGTTCTCGAGGCCGAGGACAAGCCGGCCAACGTGCTCGACGCCGCGGCCACTGGGGCTTCCTCGGGGCTGATGCTGGCCGCCAACGTGGGCGCCATGCTGCTTGCCTTCATCGGCCTGATCGCGCTGATCGACGGCATCCTCGGCGGTGTCGGCGGCTGGTTCGGCGTCGATTCGCTGAGCCTGTCGATGATCCTCGGCTGGCTCTTCTCACCGCTCGCCTTCCTGCTCGGCATCCCGTGGCACGAGGCCACCCTTGCCGGCTCCTTCATCGGTCAGAAGCTGGTGGTCAACGAGTTCGTCGCCTACATCAACCTGGCGCCCTATATCAGCGGCGACACCCTGGTGGCGGAGACCGGCAAGGCGATGTCGACACACACCGCGGCGATCCTGTCGTTCGCCCTGTGCGGCTTCGCCAACCTCTCCTCGATCGCGATTCTGCTCGGCGGCCTCGGCACGCTGGCACCCAACCGTCGCCACGAGATCGCCCGCTACGGGCTCAAGGCGGTGCTCGCCGGCACCCTGTCCAACCTGATGTCGGCGACCCTGGCGGGGATCTTCCTGGCCCTGGCCGGCACCGCCTGAGCCCGCCGGCCCGACACGAGCCGGGGCGGCAGCGACCGACGCCGCCCCGCTCCCACGCTGCCGCCCTCTCTTTCTCTCTGTGCGTAGCTCTGTCTGAAAAACCGGCGAACGATGGCAGGACCGGGGCGCGTAGCTAAGGCAAAAATTGACGAAAGAGCGGAGTTTACGAGGTGTAAATGAGCATGTTGAGTCAATTTTTAACGCCGTATGGGCGAGTGCAGGCATTTTTCAGACAAAGCGTAAGGAGATAGCCGGATGAAGACGCTCGAACAGGCCGCCAGCCAGGCGCTGGCGATGATGGATCTGACCTCGCTCAATGCCGACGACGACGACGCACGCATCGAAGCGCTGTGTCGGCGCACGGCGACCGAGTTCGGCTCGCCGGCGGCGGTGTGCGTCTACCCTGCCTTCATCGACGCCGCCGATCGCCAGCTGCGCGAACTGGGGCTGCGCGACCAGGTACGTATCGCCACGGTGACCAATTTCCCCGATGGCAGCGTCAACGCCGAGCGCGCCGCGCGCGAGACCCGAGCGGCGGTTGTCACCGGGGCCGACGAGGTCGATGTGGTATTCCCCTACAAGGCGCTGATCAACGGCGACACCGCCTCCGGCCGGGCGCTGGTCAGCGCCTGCCGCGAGGCCTGCGACGACAAGCTGCTCAAGGTCATCCTCGAGACCGGCGAGCTCGAGCGCCCCGCGCTGATCCGCCAGGCGGCCGAGATCGCCCTCGATGCAGGTGCCGACTTCCTCAAGACCTCCACCGGCAAGGTCGACATCAACGCCACCCTCGAGGCCGCCGAGATCATGCTCTGTACGATCCGCGACAGCGGCCGCGACGTGGGCTTCAAGGCCGCCGGCGGTATTCGCACCAGCGAAGACGCCCAGGCCTACCTGGCGCTGGCCGAGCGCCTGATGGGTGCGGACTGGCTGACCCCGGCACACTTCCGTTTCGGCGCCTCCGGGCTGCTCGACGCGCTGCTCGCCACGCTCTCGGGCAAGGCCGCCACGCCGGCGGACAGCGGCTACTGAGTCGAGCGGAGAGGACGAGCAGAGAGAACGAGCAGAGAGGACGAGCGGTGACGATGGCCCACGAGGAGCGACGATGCTGATTCAGGAGATCATTCGACGTAAGCGCGACGGCCAGACCCTCGATCGACAGATGCTCGATCTGGTCATGCGTGGGATCGCAGACGGCACCATCGGCGACGCCCAGATCGGCGCCTTCGCCATGGCGGTCTATCTCAATGGGATGCGCGAGGCGGAGACCACCGCGCTGACCGAGGCGGTTCGCGACTCCGGCCAGGTGCTGCGCTGGGACGACCTCGATCTCGCCGGCCCGGTGCTCGACAAGCACTCCACCGGCGGCGTCGGCGACCTCGTGTCGCTGGTGCTGGGCCCCTGGATCGCCGCCTGCGGCGGCCATGTGCCGATGATCTCCGGGCGCGGCCTGGGCCATACCGGCGGTACCCTGGACAAGCTGGAGTCGATCCCCGGCTACAATGTCACCCCCAGCGAAACCACCTTCCGTCGCCTGGTACAGGATGTCGGCGTCGCCATCATCGGCCAGACCAGCGCGCTCGCCCCCGCAGACAAGCGCCTCTACGGCGTGCGCGACGTCACCGCAACGGTGGAGTCGCTGCCGCTGATCGTCGCCTCGATCCTGGGCAAGAAGCTCGCCTGCGGCCTGGGCAGCCTGGTGATGGATGTCAAGGTAGGCAGCGGCGCCTTCATGCCGACGCCGGAAGCCGCCCGCGAGCTGGCCGAGGCGATCGTCGCCACCGGCTGCGCCGCCGGCACCCCTACCAGCGTACTGCTCACCGACATGAATCAGCCGCTGGCCCGCTGCGCCGGCAATGCTCTGGAGGTAGCGGCGGCGCTCGAGGTACTGCGCAGTGACGACCACCACAGCCGGCTCTACCGGGTGACACAGGCGCTGGCCAGCGAGATGCTGATCCGGTCGGGGCTGGCCGGTGATACCGAAGACGCCTCACGGCGTCTGGCCCAGGCCCTCGATAGCGGCGCCGCGCTGGAGCGTTTCGCACGCATGGTCCATGGCCTCGGCGGGCCTGCCGACTTCACCCAGCGCGCCACGCACTATCTGCCCTCGGCGCCGGTCGTGCACGAGATCGCCGCCCCCTGCGACGGCGTCGTGCACGCCATCGACACCCGCGCACTGGGGCTCGCCGTGGTCGAGCTGGGCGGCGGGCGGCGCAACCCCGATGACACCATCGACCCGCGGGTGGGGCTATCGCATATCGCCGAGCTGGGCCAGACGCTCAGCGCCGGTGAGCCGCTGCTGCGGGTTCACGCCGCCAGCGCTGAGGCAGCCGAGGCCCTGAGCGCGCGTCTGGTCGACGCCTTTCGTCTGCAGGCGGGCGCGGCCGAGATACCGCCGCTCGTTCACGCCACCCTGCGCCAGGAGGATCTGCCATGAACGCATCCGTCACTCCCCGCCGTGCCGTGCTGCTGGTGCTCGACTCCTTCGGGATCGGCAACGCGCCCGACGCCGAAGCCTTCGGTGATGCCGGCGCCGACACCCTGGGGCATATCGCCCGTTATCGTGCCGACGCCGGACGCCCGCTCGCACTGCCCAATCTGGCGCGGCTCGGTCTCTATCATGCCCATCATCGCGCCACCGGCAGCTGGGCCGCCGGAGTGACACCACCGGCGGAGCCGGCGGGGGGCTGGGCCTGCGCGCGCGAGATCTCTTCGGGCAAGGACACCCCCTCCGGCCACTGGGAGATCGCCGGCGTGCCGGCACTGTTCGAGTGGGGCTACTTCCACGCGACCGAGGAGAGTTTCCCGCCCGAGCTGCTGGCGGCGCTGATCGACCAGGCCGAGCTGCCCGGGATACTCGGCAACTGCCATGCCTCCGGGGTGCCGGTGATCGAGGCCCTCGGCGCCGAACACATCGCCAGCGGCAAGCCGATCGTCTACACCTCGGCGGATTCGGTGTTCCAGATCGCCGCCCATGAGCACCATTTCGGCCTCGAACGGCTCTATCGGCTGTGCGAGATCGCGCGTGAACTGCTGATGCCCTACAACATCGGCCGAGTCATCGCCCGCCCCTTCGTCGGCGAAACGCCGGACACCTTCGAGCGCACCGGCAACCGCCGCGACTACGCCCTCGAGCCGCCCACCCCAACGGTGCTGCAAAAGCTCCACGACGGCGGGGGACAGGTGCTCGGCGTAGGCAAGATCGGCGACATCTACGCCCACTGCGGCATCAGCGAGGTGCGCAAGGCGCACGGCTTCGAGGCGCTGTTCGCAGAGACCCTGAAGGCGATCGACGATGCGCGGGCCGCCGCCGTGGATACGCTGGTGATGACCAATTTCGTCGACTTCGACACCCTCTACGGCCACCGCCGCGACCCCGAGGGCTACGCCAGTGAGCTGGAAGCCTTCGACCGCCGCCTGCCCGAGCTGCTGGCCAAGCTCAGCGCCGATGACCTGCTGATCCTCACCGCCGATCACGGCAACGACCCGACCTGGCGCGGCACCGACCATACCCGCGAGCAGGTGCCGGTGCTGCTCGCCAGCGGTGGCCCCAGCGGCGACCTCGGCGCCCGCGACACCTACGCCGATATCGGCCAGACCCTGGCCGAATTCTTCGGCCTGGACGCCATGGACCACGGCACCTCGCTGCTGGCCGCACGACCTTCAGGAGACTGACATGCCAACCCCGCACATCGAAGCCCGCGAGGGCGACTTCGCCGACACCGTGCTGATGCCGGGCGACCCGCTGCGCGCCGAGTTCATCGCCGAGACCTTTCTGGAGGATGTCGCCTGCGTCAACCGCGTGCGCAACATGCTCGGCTTCACCGGCACCTATCGCGGCCGCCGCGTCTCGGTGATGGGCAGCGGCATGGGCATACCCTCGCTCTCCATCTACGCCAAGGAGCTGATCACCGAGTACGGCGTCCAGCGCCTGGTGCGCGTGGGCTCCTGCGGCGCGGTGCGCGACGATGTCGACGTCAACGATATCGTCATCGGCATGGGTGCCTGCACCGACTCCGGCGTCAACCGCACCCGCTTCGGCGGCCACGACTTCGCCGCCATCGCCGACTTCGCCCTGACCCGCCATACGGTGGACGCCGCCCACGAGCGTGGCATCCGGGTCAAGGTGGGCAACCTATTCTCGGCGGATCTGTTCTATACCCCGGACGACGCCTTCTTCCACACCATGCAGCGCCACGGCATCCTCGGAGTGGAGATGGAAGCCGCCGGGCTCTACGGCGTGTGCGCCGAGTTCGGTGCCCGCGCGCTGACCGTGTGCACCGTCTCCGACCACATCCTCAAGCACCAAGCGCTCGACGCCCAGACCCGCCAGACGGGGTTCGCCGAGATGATGGCGATCACCCTAGAGGGTCTGCTGCGCGACGACCAGGAGCCGAGCCATGACTGACCCCTGCGACATCGCGGTGCCCGAGAGCATTCGCCAGGCTGCACTCGCGGTGCGTGCCAACGCCTACGTGCCCTACTCCGCTCATCCGGTGGGGGCGGTGCTGATCAGCGCCAGCGGCCAGACCTATGTCGGCTGCAACGTCGAGAGCGCCAACTACAAGGGGCTGTGCGCAGAGGCCAGCGCCATCGCCGCCCTGGTCTCCAACGGCGAGCAGCGCATCCGCGAACTCTACGTGATCGGCCCCGGTGAGCACCTGTGCACTCCCTGCGGCGACTGCCGTCAGCGCATCCGCGAGTTCGCCACCCCCGAGACTGCGATCGTGGTCCTCGACGGCGACGGCCAGCCACTCAAGCGCTACACCATGGACGCGCTGCTGCCCGACTCCTTCGGCCCGGAGAATCTCGCCAAGCGCTCGGGCATGCGCTGAGGCGCAGCGTCGATTGGCCGCTGCTTCCGAGGCTGACGTCGGGGGGGGCGATTTGGGTATACTCGGCGACAAACAACAGCTAACCGATGCGCCGCATCGGCTCATGCGGAACGCCCATGGTCGCCACCGGCTTCTCAGCCTTCGAGTCGCTGCTCGTGAAGAGCCCCCATCAGCGTGAGAGCGCCGAGCTCTTGCTGCTGTGCTGGGTCTTTGCCAACAAGCACGTGCCGCTCGATGAAGACCGCCGCTATCTCGAGCGTCTGGCCGCGCGCGCGCATCATCGCCGCGATCTGGAGACGCTGCTGGCGGCGGCCAGGCGGCAGGATCTGGGCGACGTTCAGCTCGCCGCCGAAGTGCTGACCAAGGAGCAGTCCGGGCCGATCATCGCCTTTCTGCGTCAGGCGGTGGTTGTCGCCACCAGTGACGGTGCGCTGAGTCTGCGCAACCACCATATCCTGCGCTTTCTGGCCGATCTCTGCGGCGTCTCGCCGGACACCTTGCGCGCCATCTACCGCGAGGTCACCGGGCGCGCCCTGGCCGCCCCCGAGGATCTCAGCCACCGCAGCCACTGGCAGCCCGCCGAGCCGGAAGCCGAGGACACCGCAGAGGCCGATACCGGCTCGACCCAGGCGCACGCCGGCGAGCCCCGCGCCTCCTGGCGTGACCGGGTCCGGCGCCTGGCCGAGAACCAGTGGCGCGAGCACAAGCAGCAACAACAGTGGCGACGCCAGCAGGCGCAACAGGCCCGCGAACGTGAGCAGCAGCGCGAAGCCGCCGCACAGGCAGAGCGCGAACGCCGCGCCCAGGCCCACGCCAAGCGCCAGGCCGAAGCGGAGGCACAGCAGCGTGAGCAGGCGCGGCAACAGGCCGAGGCACAAGCCCAGCGCCAGCGCGAGGAGACCGCGCAGCGTCAACGCCGGGAACAGCAGCAACGCCAGAATCAGGAGCGCCAGCAGCAGCGACATGATCAACGACAGCGGCAGGAGCAGGAACGCCAGCAACAGCGCGAGCGCCAGCAGCGGCGTCACGAGCAGGAGCAGCGCCAGCGCGCCGGCCTGCAAACGCCGTCCTATCCGATCCGCCGCGCGCTGATCGAACTGGAGCTGGATGCCAATGCCTCACCCCGCGAGATCAAGCTCGCCTACCGGCGCCTGGCTCAGCGCCACCATCCCGACCGTTTCCATGGCCAGAGCGAGTGGCGGATCACCCTCGCCTCGCAGCGCTTCCAGCGCATCAAGAACGCCTACGACCTGTTGATGCAGCATGCGTGATCTCTATCTACGTCTCGGCGTCTCCCCCACCGCCAGCGCGGAAGAGATCGAGCGCGCTATCCGCGACTGCGCCAATCAGTCGCTCAAGGCGGATGCCCAGGCCGCGCTCGGCTCGCCCGAGCGCCGCGCCGAGTACGACGAGATGCACCAGCTGCTCGGCGATATCGGTCGCCTGCGCGCCGGCCTGGGCCTGACCCACGCCCCGCACTGGCACGGCGACGCCGCCAACGACTTCTCGCCGCCCGGCGCCCCCACCACCCGCCAGGCGCAGCTGACGCGCAAGCTCGACGTCGCCCTGGAGCAGTACCAGCGCCGCCGACCCCGCCGCCTGTGGCTCGCCGTGGCAGTCAGCGTGGGGCTGATGGTGGCCCATCTGCTCGGCAGGCTACTGGCTTAACCGCGGCGGCGCAGCGGTTCGAGCAGATCGCTGAGGCCGTTGTGGTCGATCTCGTGCATCAACGCCAGGAGCTGGCCGATCTCGCCGCGGGGAAAGCCCTCGCGGGCGAACCAGGCCAGATAGGGGCCGGGCAGATCGGCGATCAGACGGCCTTCGTACTTGCCGAACGGCATGCGCACGCTCACCAGTTTTTTCAGATCCTCGGGTTCCATCGTCGCTCCTGGGTCGGTCCGCCATTTCGCATGCGGCCCATCCTACCGGGATCGTCGCGCCGCTGCCTGCCTGCTCGCCCGGCATGCGTCGGGCGCATACCCCCATGCCTAGACAGCGCTTGAAGGGCGCCCGGCAGAAGCAGTTAGGGTATATCCACATGACGACAGCGCATGCTGCGCGCCTGCCGCCACACGATAACGATAACCGGAGATGGGTATGCAAACCTCGCTGCGGCCGCTGGTGTTCTGGCCGACCTTTCTGATCCTGCTGGGCGCCGTGATCGCCAGCTATGTCGATCTCGACGCCTTCCTGGCCACCGCCAGCGCACTCAACGCCGCGGTACTCGACAACTTCTCTTGGCTGTTCAGTCTCGGCAGCCTCTATCTGCTGATCATGGCGCTGATCGTCTACGTCTCGCCCCTCGGCCGCGTGCGCATCGGCGGCGCCGAGGCCACCCCGCTGCTCTCGCCGCTGCGCTGGTTCTCGATCACCCTGTGCACAACCCTAGCAGTGGGGGTCCTGTTCTGGACCACCGCCGAACCGCTCTATCACTACATGGGGCCACCGGCGTCCTCCGGCATCGAGGCCGGCTCAGGTGACGCCATGCTGTTCGCCATGTCGACCCTGTTCCTGCACTGGTCGTTCACGCCTTACGCGATCTACGCCGTGCCGGCGCTGATCTTCGCCCTGGCCTTCTACAACCTGCGCCTGCGCTTCTCGATCTCGAGCATGCTGGAGCCGCTGTTCGGGTCACGAGTGAAGCGCTGCGCCGGGTTGATCGACGCGATCTCGCTCTACGCCCTGGTCGCCGGCATGGCGTCGTCGCTGGGTACCGGCGCGCTGACCCTGGCCGGCGGCGTGGGCCAGTACCTGGGCGGCGAGACCAGTCCGCTGCGCCTGGGCGTGATCATCGCCGTCATCGTGGTCACCTTCGTGCTCTCCGCCGCCAGTGGCCTGCAGAAGGGTATCGCCCGGCTGTCGTCGCTGAATGCGGTGCTGCTGCTGCTGCTCGGCGCCTTCGTGTTCGTGGTCGGCCCCACCGTTTTCTGTCTGGCCCTGGGGGTGGAGTCGTTCGGCGTCTACCTCGACAACTTCTTCACCAAGAGCCTGTTCACCGGCGCCGCGGGCAACGATCAGTGGCCGCAGTGGTGGTCGATCTTCTACTGGGCAGTATGGTTCGCCTGGGCGCCAGTGGCGGCGCTGTTCCTGGGCAAGATTTCGCGTGGTTACACGGTGCGCCAGTTCCTGCGCGTGAATCTGCTCTACCCGGCGCTGTTCGCCTGCGTCTGGATCCTGATCTTTTCCGGCACTGCGCTCTACTTTCAATCACACCTTGGGCAATCACACCTGGGCGCCGGAGAAGGCGGCGTCGACCTCTACGCCGTGCTCGATCAGCGCGGGGTGGAAAACGTGCTCTACGAGCTCTTCCGCCACCTGCCACTGTCCCAGGTGTGGGTGCCGCTGCTGCTGTTCATCGCCTATATCTCCTACGTAACTGCCGCCGACTCGCAGACCGACGCCATCGGCAATCTCTGCACCCGCGGTCTGACCGCCGACTCCGATCTCAACGCCGGGGTCGCCATGAAGGTGATCTGGGGCGTGATCGTCGGCACCGTCTCCTGGGTGATGGTCAGTTTCGTCGGTATCGACGGCATCAAGATGCTCTCCAATCTCGGCGGCCTGCCGTCGATGCTGATCGTGCTGCTCGCCTCCGGCTCACTGTGGGTGTGGCTCAAGCACCCCGAACGGCTCGGCGCTGTGGCGACACCTTCGACTCCTTCCCGCACAGCCAAGGACCAGGCATGAAGATCAAGCAGGATTTTCCCCACCGCGTTCGCGAGATCGAGAATCAGTGGATCACGCTCGCCGACGGTACCCGACTGGCAGCCAGGATCTGGTTACCCGAAGGAGCCATCGGCACACCGGTTGAAGGAGCCATCGGCACACCGGGCGAAGACGCCGAAGCGACCCCGGTGCCGGCGATTCTCGAGTACCTGCCCTACCGCAAGCGCGACGGTACCGCGGTGCGCGACGAGCTCACCCACCCCTGGCTCGCCGGCCACGGCTACGCCTGTGTGCGCGTCGACATGCGCGGCAACGGAGAGTCCGACGGTTTGATGGAGGACGAGTACGCGCCCCAGGAGCAGGCCGATGCGCTGGAAGTGATCGACTGGATCGCCGCACAGCCTTGGTGCAGCGGCAAGCTGGGCATGATGGGTATCTCCTGGGGGGGCTTCAACAGCCTGCAACTGGCCGCGCTCAGACCCGAGCCGCTCAAGGCGATCATCACCCTGTGCTCCACCGACGACCGCTACGCCGACGATATCCACTACAAGGGCGGCAACATGCTGCTGGAGAACCTGGGCTGGGCGGCGACCATGCTGAGTTTCTCGGCTGCCGTGCCCGATCCTGCGCTGGTCGGCGAGCGCTGGCGCGAGCTGTGGAAGCACCGCCTCGACAACATGCCGCTGCTGGCCGAGACCTGGCTGCGCCACCAGCAGCGCGACGCCTACTGGCAACACGGCTCGATCTGCGAGAACTATGCCGATATCGAGGCCGCGGTCTACATGATCAGCGGCTGGGCGGACTCCTACGTCAACACCATCCCGCGGATGATGGAGCACCTCTCCTGCCCGAAAAAGGCGCTGCTCGGGCCCTGGATGCACAAGTACCCCCACTTCGCGATCCCCGACCCGGCCATCGGCTTCCTGCAGGAGGCGCTGCGCTGGTGGGACTACTGGCTCAAGGATATCGACACCGGGATCATGGACGAGCCGCCCTGCACCTTCTATCTACAGGATGGCTTGCCGCCGGCGCCCAAGTATCTCGAGCGTCCGGGCCAGTGGGTGCAGACCAGCGCCTGGCCCGCCCCGGCCGAGGAGATCGCGTGGCAGCCGCTCGTGCTGGGTGATGCCGGCCTGGCACCGACAGGGCGTCTGAGCGCGGCGCGCGCGATCGCCTCGCCGCTGACCGCCGGCGCGCTGCAGGGTGAATACATTCCGCTGTGGTTCGGCGCCGACTTCCCGCCGGATCAGCGCCGCGACGACGGACTGGCGCTGACCTTCGACTCCGCGCCCTACGCCGAAGGGCTCGATCTGCTCGGCCAGCCGCGACTGCGTGCCAGCCTGAGCAGCGCCGAAGATTGTGGCCAGCTGCATGTGCGCCTGTGCGACGTGGCCCCCAGCGGCGAGAGCGCGCTGATCAGCTACGCCACCCTCAACCTCGCCCTGCGCGACGACCCCGCCACGCTCACCCCGCCGGTACCCGGCGAGCGCATGGAGATCGACCTGGCACTGGATCTGATCGGTTACCGGCTGCCCCCGGGGCATCGTCTGCGCCTGGCGCTCTCCAGCGCCAGCTTCCCCCTGGTGTGGTCGCCGCGGCGGCGCGCCGATCTCACCCTCGAGGCCGGCACGCCGACGCTGTCACTGCCGATCTGCCAGGCGCCCTACGTGCCGATGCCGTTCGAGCCACCGGAGAGCGCGCCGCCGTGCCGGATCGAGACCCTGCGCCCGGGCCATCCCCGGCGCACCCTCAGTGAGGATGTCGGCAGCGGCGAAGTGACAGTGACGGTGGAGGACGACATGGGCGATATCCGCTTCGAGGATCACGGCCTGCGCGTCGAGCAGCGCGCGAAAGAGGTCTATTCGAGCCACCCCAGCGACGCCACCCGCACCCGCGCCGATATCGAGTGGATCTATCGCGCCAGTCGTGAGGAGGGCGCGGGCCAGTTCTCGGTGGCGGTGAACAGCCGCTATCACCTGCACTGCGACGAGACCACCTTCTACCTGAGCGCCGAGCAGATCGCCCACGAGGGCGAGACACTGATCAGCGAGAAGCGCTGGACGCGCGAGATCCCGCGTCGCGCCATCTGAGAGGGTGTTCACAAAATGCCTGCGCTCGACAATACGGCGTTAAAATCGGCCTCAAAATGCTCATTTACCCCGTGTAAACTCCGCTTTTTCGACCGATTTTGCCTTGCCTTGCCTTCGCTCGCCGAATTTGTAAACACCCTCTGAGTGTCCTGGCCCAGAGCCTCATACGCCGGCGGTAACGTGGATGACTCGTGCTATGCTCCGGAGCCGAGAGACCTCGGTTCCGGACGCCCCATGCCCACTCGCGACGTGCTTCCCCCGCTGGCCTGCCTGCGCGCCTTCGAGGCGGCCGCGCGCCATTCGAGCTTCACCCAGGCCGGCAGCGAGCTCAGCCTGACCCAGAGCGCGGTCAGCCGCCAGATCAAGCGCCTGGAGGCAGATCTCGGCCGACCGCTGTTCGAGCGTCAGCACGACGGCCTGCGCCTGACGCCGGCCGGGGATCACTACTTCCGCGTGGTGCAGCGGCTGCTGCGCGAACTGCGCGACGAGACCGCACGCCTGCGCCGGCGCGGCGACGACCGCCAGTTGACGCTGGCCTCGAGCCCGACCATCGCCTCGATCTGGCTCGCGCGGCAGTTGCCCGATTTCCAGCAGGCGCACCCCGAGATCGAGATTCGCATACTCACCGTCGAGGACCCCTATCGGCTCGATCTGGCCGAGTTCGATCTCGGCATCTACTACCACATCCCCCACGAGGTCGACCCGCCCGGACTCGAGGCCAGCCCGATCTTTGCCGAAGAGCATGTCGCCGCGGTGTGCAGCCCGGCCTATCTGGCTCGCCACGGCGGGATCGCCGACCCCGCCGACCTGCTAGCCCGCCATACCCTGATGGTGGTGGAGGATCACTACCGTGACTGGCTGACCTGGGAGCACTGGTATCGCGCGCTCGGCTTCGCCTGGCAGCCGCCGCTGCACACCCTGCGCGCCAACAGCTTCCAGCTATTGATGAACGCCACCCTCGCGGGTCAGGGGGTCACCCTCGGCTGGATGCGTCTGCTCGCAGCCGAGCTCGATCAGGGCCATCTGGTCCAGGCGCTGCCCGATAGCCTGCCCAGCCGCGGGCGGCTGGCGCTGCTGACGCCGACCCACCGCCACCTGACCGAACCGATGCGCGCCTTTCGCGACTGGGTGCTGGCCGATGCCGGCCCTGCTCGCTCGCATGAATGACGACGCCACTACGCCATACGCAGGCCGTAGCGCGAGCCGAGACAGCGCGAGTGAGACGATGACGCCGTATGAGTGAGACGGAGAGAAAGTAGGATAGAAAGAAAGTGAGTTAGAAAGGAAAGTCGAGCGGGGAGGCGCGAACGCTAAGTGCCTCGCCGGATCGTGCAAGCCGCGCCATGACGGCGCGGCCTAGCGTATGCAAACAACTACCGTCTGCAAACAATCCGAGCGAGGCGATGCCGTAAGCGCAGTAACGCCATCGAGGACAGTGCGTGCCTCAGGCGCGCTGACGCGCGGCGTTCGGCATATCGTCATTGGCACCGACGCGCTCGCGCGCCACCGGCGTGTTCTTGTCGCTGCGGCACAGGCGCAGCGCCACGAAGAGCCCAAAGGCGCCGAAACCGAAGGCGATCGCGAAGATGCTGAGAAGAGTCATGGTGTGCCCTGCCTGTCGGTTCGTTGCCTGGTGGCCACCGCGCGCGCGGCGGTGGCGATCGTTACCCTGCGTTATCGTCCGGATACACAAAAACTTGAATCCTGACGCAGAGTAGCAAGTTGGCAGCGATTATTTACCTTTCACGACTGCTTTCGCAACACGACTTTGGCCAAATCCCGCGGATCACTCCGTTGCCGCACCCTGCTCAGCGCCCTCGCGACGCCCTGCCGCCGGATAAGCCCACATCATCTAGCGGTTGTAAAAGGCGTTCTTAGCACTGGACACACCTTACTGCGGATCGGGCACGCCAGGATTGGTGATCGCCTCGCGCTGCGATGCGTCGGACGGCGTATCCCCCTGCGCCGCACGGCTCTCCTCCATCACCACGCTCATGCGCGGCATGCCCAGGTCGAGTCCCTGCTCATCGAAGCGCTGCTTGAGACGCAGATTGAACGCCCGCGCCACATCCCACTGCATGACCGGTGCGGTGCGCATGCGGATGCGCAGAATGGCGGCGCCGGCATCGAAGCTCTCGATTCCCTGTACCTCCAACGGCGACCAGATGTGGTGGCGCATCATCGGGTCGTTGCGCAGCTCGTCGGCAATACTGCGCATGGTCTCGATCGCGTCGTCGATCTTCATCTGATGGCCGATGCGGATACGCAGCAGCGCAATGCCGAACTCGCGCGAGTAGTTCTGAATGCCCTGGATCTGGCTGAATGGAATGATGTGCACGATCCCGTCCAGGTCACGCAGCTTCACCGTACGAATGCTCAGCGCCTCGACCGTGCCCATGTGGCTGCCGAGGTTGACGAAATCGTCGATCGCCAGCGAATCCTCGATCAGGATGAACAGCCCGGTGATCAGATCCTGCACCAGCGTCTGGGCGCCGAAACCCACTGCCAGACCGATCACCCCGGCCCCCGCCAGCAGCGGGGTGACGTTCACGCCGAGATTGGCCAGGGCGATGATCACGGCGACCACCGCGATGGTGACGAAGATGGTATTGCGCAGCAACGGTGTGATCGTCTGCGCCCGGGCACTGGCATTGGCGCGTCGGCCGTGGCGCCGGCTGCTCTTGCGCAGAGCGTGCTGGACCGCGGTATCGGCCAGGATCCACACCAGCCAGGCGATCAGGAAGGTCAGCCCCAGCCCCAGCAGACTGCGGGCGATCTGCTGGCCGATGCCGGCACTACCGCCCACCGCCCACAGCGAGGTGCCCCAGACCCGCATCGCCAGCTCGAGGAAAATCAACCACGCCAGCAGGTGAGCCAGGGTGAAGCCGAAGCGGATCAGCCGCGCGGTATATTCGGAGACCCGCTTTTCCTGGGTCTTCTCACGCTGGCGGTGGATCAGCCCGGAAACCACCAGAGTGGCGATCATAACCCCCGCAGTCACCAAGGCCCGGAAGAAGGCGCTACGCGAATCCTCGGCCGAGGTCACCATGGCAATCAGCGATACCGCCACCATGACCAGAATCGGAATGTGCCAGATGCGACTGAACAGACGCAGCAGCTCGGTCGTCGCGCGGCGCTCCTGGCGCTGCGTATAGGGTCGGTTGCACATCAGGTGACGGAAAGGCCGCCGAAAGACCATCACAAAGGCGGCCAGCACAAGCGCCGCACAGACGTTGGTCAGCAGTGACACGAACGCCATCAGCCCACGCCCCAGCGGCTCCACCACCGCAGCCGAGTTGGAGGCATCGCCCAGCGCCACCAGGGCGCCGAGGGTAAACAGCCAGGGCGCGCCGCGCTGGCGCAAGATGCGCAGCGCGGTATGCCGATGCCCGCTGCCGAACAGTGAGAAGACGATCTCGCACACCGCGGCAAACACCGCCCCGCACAGGGTGATATAAGCCGTCACCATGGCCAGGGTGACGCCGATGGTATTCGAGGTCGCCTGGTGCACCGCCACCAGCGCCACCCCAAATCCCAGCGCCAGCGGCACCACCCGCCGCGCCAGATGACGCACCAGCATCCAGGTGGTGGGCTCCTGTGGCAGCGCCCAGAGCAGCCCCAGCCGTTTGACCAGCGCGCGCCACAGCGCCGCCACCCCCAGCGTCACCCCGACCCACAGCGCAGTGACCCAGAGCAGATCGAGCAGCGCCATGGGCACGCGCGCACCATCACCCCAGAGCCGCTCCAGATCGTTGCCGGCCTGTTCGACCCGATAGCCCCAGTAGTTGATCGGGTTGTTCAGACCGTCACGCTCGAGCACCGAGAACGACTGCGCCAGCGCCCCCAGCAGGCCGCCGGCGGCAGGCTCGTCCTGGGCTTCGGCGGCGGTCGCCTGGCGCAGCTGCTTGAGGCTCGCCAGCAGGGCCTGGCGCTGCTCGCTGTTCTCCAGCGTGGCGATGATCTGGTCCAGCGAACTCTCCAGCTCCTGGGCGCTGGGCGCCTGCGAGGTCGCGGCGTGCTTCTCTTGCGCCCCGACCAGCGAGGCCAGGGATTGCGCCATGACCGGCTGGCTCAGCGCGACCAGCAGCGCCAGCAGCACGCCCAGGCCCCCTCGTATCCATGCTCTCACAGCGACTCCTGTCATCGTCTCTTGCGGACCCCATCATGCTACCCGCGAGGCGTGCGAACAACGCCGCTGGCCCGGCATGGCGCGACATCGACGCCATCCCGGCGCAAGGCGTCGCCGCGTCATCGGCGCAGATGCTCTATCTTCAACTCCAAGTCTTACGACTTTCCCCAGGCCTTACGCCTTTCCCCACGTTCCGGGCCGTATCCGGTCCCCATAGCAGGAGCAGCACATGCGTCTCGCAGGCAAGGTAGCACTGGTCACCGGCAGCACCCAGGGCATCGGCCGCGCCATCGCCGAACGCCTGGCCCAGGAGGGCGCCGACATCGTGGTCAGCGGCAGCCGCCCCTCCGAGCGCGCCGAGGAGACCGCCGAGCGCGTGCGTCGCCACGGCCGCCGCGCCGCGATCGTCACCGGCGATATCTCCCAGGTGGAGACCAACCGCCGGCTGATCGACGACAGCGTGGCGGCTCTGGGCCGGCTCGACATTCTGGTCAACAACGCCGGGCTGGAGATCGAGGCGCCCTTCTGGGAGGTGACCGAAGCGGATTACGACAAGGTACTCGATACCAATCTCAAGGGGGTATTCTTCACCACTCAGGCATTCGTGCGCTATCTGCGCGGCGTCGGCCGCGGTGGGCGGGTGATCAATCTGAGCTCGGTGCACGAGGATCTGCCCTTCCCCGGCTTCACCAGCTACTGCCTGGCCAAGGGCGGGCTGCGCATGCTCACGCGCAACCTGGCGATCGAGCTGGCGCCGCTGGGAATCACCGTCAATAGCGTCGCCCCCGGGGCGATCAAGACGCCCATGAACAGCGCCCTCGACGAGGATCCCGAGAAGCTCGGGCATCTACTCGGCAATATCCCGCTCAACCGCCTTGGGCGCTCGGAAGATGTCGCCGGCGTGGTGGCGTTTCTCGCCTCCGAGGATGCCGATTACATGACCGGAACGTCCTTGCCGGTAGACGGGGGCCTACTTTGGCAGTATGAAGAGTAGATCCACTTTACCGCTGAGCGTGCCGCAGAGGACCGATGATGCCGACAAGCCTCCAGGCCACCACCGACAGGGACACCTACCACGACGCCGCCGTCACCCCGCATGATCGCTTCGGCGAGCTGTTCGAAGCGGTAGCTCTGGCGCACCTGTTCGAGGACTCGAAGACCTTCGCCGACAGCGTGCCGCGCCAGCCGCCGCAGCAGATCATGCAGGCCTACGTGGACGAGCGCGACCATCCCGATTTCGATCTGCGCGCCTTCGTCGACGCCCACTTCGAGGAGGACCCGATCGCCTGCAGCGGCTACGAGGCGGACACCAGCGACGACATGGTGACTCATATCGACCGCCTGTGGCCCGCACTCACGCGCAACTCCCGCGAGCATCCGCTGTGGTCGTCGCTGCTCTCGCTCTCCCACGACTATGTGGTGCCCGGCGGGCGCTTTCGCGAGTTCTACTACTGGGACTCCTACTTCACCATGCTGGGGCTCGCCGCCAGCGGCGAGGATCACCTGCTGTGCGCGGTGGCCGACAACTGCGCCGATCTGATCGCACGCTACGGCCACATGCCCAACGGCAATCGCAGCTATTATCTGAGCCGCTCGCAGCCGCCGATCTTCTCGATGATGGTGGCACTGCTCGAACAGCGCGGCCAGCGCCGTGCGGTCGACTATCTGCCGCAGCTCAAGCGCGAGTATGCCTTCTGGATGCATGGCGAGGCCCAGCTCAAGCCCGGCGAGATCCATCGCCGCTGCGTGCGCCTCGACGACGAGTGCTGGCTCAACCGCCACTGGGACGACCGCGCCACCCCGCGCGAGGAGTCCTATCGCGAGGACTACGAGCTGGCCCAGGCTTCGTCGCGGCCGGCAGAGCAGGTCTACCGCGATCTGCGCGCCGGCGCCGAAAGCGGCTGGGACTTCAGCGGCCGCTGGCTCGACGATACCCGTGAGCTGCACACCATCCGCACCACCGCCTTCATTCCGGTCGAGCTCAACTCGCTGCTCTACCACCTCGAGTATCTGCTCGGGCAGCTGTGCGCCGATGTCGGCGAAGAGTCCGAGGCCGGGCACTATCGCGAGCGTGCCGAACGCCGGCGCATGGCGATCGACCGCTATCTGTGGTGCGAGGAGCGCGGCGCCTACTACGACTACGACTGGCAGCGCGGCTGCCGCAGCATCCATCTCACCGCGGCCTGTGTGGTGCCGCTCTACCTGCAGCTCGCCTCACCCGGCCAGGCCGAACGCGTGGTCAACGTGGTGACGCAGCGCCTGCTCGCACCCGGCGGGCTGGTCACCACCGAGATCAACGACAGCGGCCAGCAGTGGGACCACCCCAACGGCTGGGCGCCGCTGCAATGGATGGCGATCGAAGGCTTTCGCCACTACGGTTTCCACGACGTGGCGGAGGACCTGACCGAGCGCTGGCTGTCGCTGGTCTACGATCTCTATCGGCGCGAGCACAAGCTGGTGGAGAAGTACGTGCTCTACCCCGGGGCCGAGTTCGCCCGCGGCGGCGAGTATCCGCTGCAGGATGGCTTCGGCTGGACCAACGGTGTCACCCGGGCGCTGCTGGCACAGCGTGACGGCATGGTCGTCGGCTAGGTTCTTACGAAAACTACCTGCGCTCGGCAATACGGCGTTAAAAATCGGCTCAAAATGCTCATTTACACCCAGTAAACTTTGCGTTTTCGCCGATTTTTGCCTTAGCTACGCGCCCCGGTCTGGCCTTCGCTCGCTGACTTTTCGTACACAACCTAGGATCTATGACGGACCGCGGAGCGCGGTAGCGCTCACCCGGGCCGGGGCTCGGCCCGGACGAACCTCACGCCGGCGGCAGCAGTGCGATCACCGCCAGCGGCGGCAGCGTCAGCACCAGCGACTGCGCCTCGCCGTGGCAGGCGGTCGCTTCGCTCTCGAGGCCACCGGCGTTACCGATGTTACTGCCGCCGTAGTGCTCGGCATCGGAGTTGAAGCGCTCGGTCCAGTGCCCTGCGGTGGGCACCCCGATGCGATAGCCGGTCAGCGTCCGTGGGGTCATGTTGGCCACCGCCAGCACCCGCTGGCCTGCGCCATCCAGACGCCACCAGGCGAACACGCTGTTGACGTTGTCGTCGCCGATCACCCATCGGAACCCCCTCGCCTCGGTATCGCGGGCGTGGAGCGCCGGGCGCTCGCGATAGAAGGTGTTGAGATCGCGCACCAGACGCTGAATGCCGGCATGACTGGGGTACTGCAACAGCCACCAGTCCAGCTCGCGGTCGTGGCTCCACTCCCGCCCCTGGGCGAACTCGCAGCCCATGAACAGCAGCTTCTTGCCCGGATGCAGCCACATGAAGCCGAGATAGGCGCGCAGGTTGGCAAAGCGCTGCCACTCGTCACCGGGCATCTTGTCGATCAGCGAGCCCTTGCCGTGCACCACCTCGTCATGCGAGATCGGCAGTACGAAGCGCTCGTTGAAGGCGTAGACCAGACCGAAGGTGAGCTGGTCGTGATGGAAGCGGCGATAGAGAGGATCGTGGCTCATGTAGCTCAGGCTGTCGTGCATCCACCCCATGTTCCACTTGTAGCTGAAGCCCAACCCCGCCTCTGCCACCGGCGCGGTGACCCCGGGCCAGGCGGTCGACTCCTCGGCGATCACGACGGCACCGGGCACCTCCTCGGCGACCACCTGATTGAGGTGCTGCAGGAAACCCATCGCCTCCAGATTCTCCGCCCCACCACGGTGGTTGGGAATCCACTCGCCCTCGCGCCGCGAATAGTTGCGATAGAGCATCGAAGCGACCGCGTCCACTCGCAGCCCATCGATATGGAAATGCCGCAGCCAGTGCAGGGCCGAGGCGAGCATGAAGCCGTGCACTTCGCGCCGGCCCAGGTTGTAGATATAGGTGTTCCAGTCCTGGTGATAGCCCTCGAACGGGTGGGCATACTCGTACAGCGCAGTGCCATCGAAGCGCGCCAGCCCGTGGGGGTCGGAGGGGAAGTGGCCGGGCACCCAGTCGAGCAGCACGCCGACGCCGGCACGGTGACAGGCATCGATGAAGGCGGCGAACTCGGCCGGCGTGCCGAAGCGCCCGCTGGGGGCGAACAGCGACAGCGGCTGATAGCCCCAGGAGCCGCCGAACGGATACTCCATGATCGGCATCAGCTCGATATGGGTGAAGCCCATCTCGACCACGTAGGGGATCAGGGTGTCGATCAGATCGGGCCAACGATAGATCTCCCCCTCTTCACCGCCGTGCTTGCGCCACGAGCTCACATGCAGCTCGTAGATCGAGATCGGGGCGTCGGCCGCCTGATGTTCGCCGCGGCGGGCGAGCCAGGCGTCGTCATCCCAGGCAAAGGGCGTGGCGTCCGCCACCACCGAGGCGGTCAGCGGCGGCGCCTCGGTGGATAGCGCCACCGGGTCGGCCTTGAGCAGTGACTCGCCGTTGACGTCGATCAGCGCGAACTTGTAACGCTCGCCGGCCCCGAGCGCGGGAATGAAGATCTCCCACACCCCCGCCGGATAGCGACAGCGCATGCCGTGGCGACGGGTGTCCCAGCCGTTGAAATCCCCCACCACCGCCACGCGCTGGGCGTTGGGCGCCCACACCGCGAAACGCACCCCGGCGACGCCGTCGCAGGTCATCACCTGGGCTCCCAGGCACTCGCCCAGACGCCGATGCGTGCCCTCGCCGAGCAGATGCAGATCGATATCGCCGAGCAGCAGCGGGAAGGCGTAGGGGTCGGCGCAGAGCTGCTCGCCGTCGGGCCAGCGAATGCGCAGGCGGTAGGCGCTCGGTGCCGCCAGTTCACCCACGAACAGCCCCTCGATGGGCCCTGCCCGACACCGCCCCAGTGAGCGTTCACTATCGCGACAGACCAGGGTCACCGATTCGGCGCCGGGCAAGTAAGCGCGTACTTCGACCTGGCCATCGTCACGCGCGTGTGGGCCCAGCAGCGCGAACGGGTTGGCGAGCGTGCCGCGCGCCAGCGCTTCCAGATCGGCGGCCGCGAGGCCCGCGGGGTGCGCTGCCCGGGCCGAGCTTGGTTCACGGCGGGTCATACCCACTCCTCGTCGATGCGTGGCGGCTGCGAGCGTCGCCGGGTATCAGGCTGCGGCATCGTCGCTCTCCTGCAGTTCGAACAGCGACAGACTGCGCGTGGCGACCCGATACTCGCTACCGATCTCGCAGCTCACGTCCGCCGCCGCTGGGTCGAAGGTATCGATGCGTCGCACCCAGGCCCTGCCACCCGGCACCGCCGGCAGCACGAAATCGCAGTCGGTGTCGCCGGCATTGAGCGCCAGCAGCACCGTGATGTCGTTGCCGCGGCGGCAGATGCCGGTGGGCTGGGCGTGACCGTTGAGAATCACCCCGATCGCCTTGGCCTCGGCATCGTGCCAGTTGTCGACCGTCATCTCCTCGGCCGCCGGGGTGAGCCAGGTGACATCCTTGATGTTGAGCGACTCGTTACGCTTGCCGTTCATGAAACGGCCACGCTGCAGGATCGGATAGTGCCGGCGCAGACGGATCAGCTGACGAGTGAAGGCGAGCAGCTCGCGCCCCTCGTCGGAGAGATTCCAGTTGACCCAGCCGATCTCGCTATCCTGGCAGTAGGCGTTGTTGTTGCCACCCTGGGTGCGCGCGAACTCATCGCCGGCCAGCAGCATCGGGGTGCCCTGGGAAAGAATCAGGGTTGCCAGCAGGTTGCGCATCTGACGCATGCGCAGCGCGCGGATCTCGGCGTCGTCGGTTTCGCCCTCGACGCCGTGGTTCCACGACACGTTGTCGTCATGACCATCGCGGTTCTCCTCACCGTTGGCCTCGTTGTGCTTGTCGTTGTAGCTGACCAGATCGCGCAGGGTGAAGCCGTCGTGGGCGGTGATGAAGTTGATCGACGAGAACGCCTTGCGCCCACGGTGATCGAACAGATCGGCCGACGCGGTGAGCCGGTTGGCGAAGGCCGCCAGACGCCCCTCGTCGCCGCGCCAGAAGGCGCGCATGTCGTCGCGGAAGCGGTCGTTCCACTCTGCCCAGCCGGGCGGGAACTTGCCCACCTGATAGCCTCCGGGGCCGCAGTCCCAGGGTTCGGCGATCAGCTTGCACTGCGACAGCAGCGGGTCCTGGCGGCAGGCGTCGAGGAAGCCGCCGCCCTCGTCGAAACCATCGGTCTCGCGCCCCAGAATGGTCGCCAGGTCGAAACGAAAGCCGTCGACCCGCATCTCCTGGGCCCAGTAGCGCAGCGAGTCGGTGACCAGCTGCAGTACCCGCGAATGCGACAGATTGAGGGTGTTACCGGTGCCGGTATCGTTGATGTAGTGGCGCGGCTCGTCGGGCATCAGGCGGTAGTAGGAGGCGTTATCGATGCCGCGCAGCGAGAGCGTCGGGCCCATCTCGTTGCCCTCGGCGGTGTGGTTGTAGACCACGTCGAGCAGCACCTCGATGTCGGCGGCGTGGTAGCGCGCCACCATCTGCTTGAACTCGCTGATGCTCTCGGTCGCCATGTAGCGCGGGTGCGGCACGAAGAAGGCCAGGGTGTTGTAACCCCAGTAGTTGTGCAGTCCGATCTCCTGCAGGTGACGGTCGTCGGCGAAGGCGTGGATCGGCATCAGCTCCAGCGACGAAATGCCCAGCGACTTGAGATAGTCGATCACCTCCGGCACCGCCAGCCCCGAGAAGGTGCCACGCAGCTCCTCGGGTACCGCCGGGTGACGCATGGTGTAGCCGCGCACATGGGTCTCGTAGATCACGGTATCGCTCCACGGCACCAGGATCTCGGTCGAGCGCCCCCAGGTGAAGGCAGGATCGATCACCCGACAGCGCGGCATGAAGGGTGCACTGTCGCGCTCGTCGAAACTCAGATCGCCCTCCTCGTGACCGATGGTGTAGCCGTAGAGCGCATCGTCCCACACCAGCTCGCCCACCAGCTGCTTGGCATAGGGGTCTATCAGCAGCTTGTTCGGATTGAAACGGTGCCCGGCCTGCGGGTCGTAAGGGCCGTGCACACGATAGCCGTAGAGCTGGCCCGGCCGCGCGTCGGGCAGATAGCCGTGCCACACCTCGTCGGTGTACTCCGGCAGCGAGATACGCTCGACCTCGTGCTCGCCACTCTCATCGAACAGACACAGCTCGACCCGGGTGGCATGGGCCGAGAACAGCGCGAAGTTGACGCCCAGACCATCCCAGGTCGCCCCCAGCGGATACGGAAGCCCTTCCTGGATGCGCGAACTCTGCACCAAACCGCCCTGGATCGCGATGCCACTGCTCTCTGCCTCTCCACCGCGCAGGTCGACTTCGAACCGGGCGCCATTCTCGTACTCATTCTGTCTCATGCATGACTCTCCGGGAGAACCTTGGGCATTGTCTGGATACTGCCTGCGCGCTTCGGTTCGACGGCCCGCGTCGTGACGATCGGGTGTGTCCCGATCTCAGCTTGCGTGTCGTCAGCCTCAGGCGCCGTCGTCGGGCTTACGCGGCTTGCGCGCGCGCGGCGTCTTGGGCTTGGCCGCCGCACCGGCGTCGGATGCCGGCTTGGCCGCGGGCTTCTTGGCTGCGGGCTTCTTGGCGCTAGGCTTGCGCGGCGCGGGCTTCGCTGGCGGCTGGTCCGGATGCACCTCGACGCCGGTGTCCGCCTCTTTCAGCGCTTCGGTCTCGGGGTCATCCAGCGGCAGACGCTGCTCGTCGATACCCTGCTCGTCCGCTTCGAGCGGCAGCTCCTCGCCCTCGTAGATGGGCGACTCCTCGTGCGCTGGCTCCCACTCCTGCTCTTCTTCGCGCGCGTTCTCGGCCTCGACGATGCGCTCGGCCATGGCCCAGTGGCGCGCCTCCTGCCCCTCCGGTCGCCCTTCCGACTCCCAGATCCGGTAGGCCAGCATTCTGACTCTCTGCTCGCGATTGCTCATGACGATCTCTCCCTATGCGAATTGACGAAGATGAGGCGATCCCTGCCTCGCGGTGAACATGGGTCGGTGGCCGACCCGCCCTTCAAGCGTAGCGGCTCTGAGGCGTGAGGCCGCCCTCAAGGCGTCGCGACTGTCGACGTGGCGTGCCACAGCCAGGCGCCGCAGGGAAAATCCGCCAGATGGGTCGAAAGCGCCAGACCATCGGCGGGCGCGGAGGTCGCGGCCAGACACCCAGTTCCGCCCCCCTCGAGCCCCAGCGCAGCGAGTTCGACGCGAGTATCTCCCCACGCCAGAGACGCCCCAGCGGACGCGACCAGCAGCGCCCGCGGCAGGCGCGGCACCACCACGACCAGCGTAATGTCAGCGCTGCGCCGGGCCAGCGCGATGACATGCTCGGCGCGCTGGCCGGTGACCCCGAGAGGCACGTAGTCACCGTCGAGAAACAGCGCCGGCCACTCGGCGCGCAGTGCCAGCAAGCGTCGGATCAGCGCCTGCTTGACCGCGCCGTCGTGCCACTGCGCCCAGGCCGCCGACGGCGTGACGTCGACGCCGAGCGCCGCGCGCCGCGCGGACATATCCACCGGGCGCCGGTTGTCCGGGTCGACCAGCGACTGGTCCCAGAACTCGGTGCCCTGATAGAGATCCGGCACCCCCGGGGCGCACAGCTTGAGCGTACACTGGGCCAGACCATTGATCGCCCCGGGCAGGTCGAGCGCCGCCGCCAGCGCCGCCAGTTCGCGGGTCAGCTCGCCGCCATCCAGGGCGCGCTGCACCGCTGCCGCCGCGGCTTCCTCGTAGGCCACGTCGGGGGCCAGCCAGTGGCTGTGCAGCTTGGCCTCGCGCAGCGCCTTCTGCTGCCACGCCATCACCCGCTCGGCAAACGCCGCCAGGCCGTCGCGGTCTTCGGCCGCGAGCCCCAGGGGCCAGGCCGCCAGCACGATCTGCAACAGCATCAGACGGTCACCGCCGCTGACCCCCGCCGCGCCCAGGCGCGGGTCAGCGGCGAGTTCATGCAGCTGTGGTATCAGGTCCTGACACTCGCTCAGCGCAGCCAGGCGCGCGCGCACGTCCTCACCGCGCTTGTGGTCATGGGTCGCGGTGGCCAGCAGGCTGTGCGGGAAGCGCGCCAGGCGCGCGCGGTTGGCCGCATGTAGATGCGAGACCGGATAGGCGAAGTGAGCCCCCTCGCAGCCGACGTCGTTGCGCGACAGGAGCACCGCGCTGCGATAGCCGGCAGTATCTTCCACCGCCTTGGCCGCCAGCGGCGAGGTGAGCTGCTGGAAGGTGGCGATGGCGCGCAGACGCAGCGCCTGCTCGGGCGCCTCGCGTGTCTCCGGGGCGACGCCGCCGAGCCAATCGTCGAGGGTCGCCAGCCAGGCGGCGTCGGCCGCACTGAGCCGGGTGCGGGCGCTCTCGAGAGCGTGGTCGAAGTCGGCGGCGTCGGCCTGTGGGCGGCCATGGCGATCGGCGTAGCTGCGATAGACCGGATAGCCGATCGCCAGCGCGCCGAACACGCGGCGCAGCGCCGGTTCGCTCAGCTCGCGCGTCGCCGGCAGGTGGCGCGCCAGGGCGCCGAGGGCGGCGACACAGCGCTCGAATTCCGCGCATAGCGGGCCGGCCAGCATTTCGCGGCGGGCGACGGCGACCTCGGCGGCGAAGTCGCCGCTGCGCCCACTCACCTCGCGCCACAGCGCAGCGAACGGCGCCTCACCCGCGGGGTCGTGCTGAACGCCGGAAACCACGTCGAGAAACTCGTAGCCGGTGGTGCCGTCGACACCCCAGTCGCTGTGCAGCGCTTCGTGCCCGGCGAGAATCTTCTCCACGTAGAGCGGGATGCGCGTCTCACCGCGCTCGGCGGCGATCGCATCCAGGCGTTCGCGCAGACGCCGCGCATAACCGCGTGGATCGACCAGGCCATCGATATGATCGACACGCAGGCCGTCGATCCAGCCCCGCGCCACCAGCCCCAGCACGGTGTCGTGACACAGCGCGAAGACGCGTGAATCCTCGACGCGCACCCCAGCCAGCTCGGTGATATCGAAAAAGCGCCGCCAGTTGAGCGCATCGTTGGCGCTGCGCCAGTAGGCCAGTCGATAGGCCTGGCGCTCGAGCAGCGCATGCAGCCGCGCGCGGCCGCTCTCGTGGCGACTGTCGAACGCCGCCAGCGCCGCCTGTATCGGATCGGGTTCGGCGTCTTCGGGAGAGGATGCCTCGGCCCCGCCCAGGGCGAACAGCGCCGCGCTGTGAGCCGGGTCGATGGGGAAGCGGTGCTCGTGATAGCGCACCTCGAAACGCTGCGCCGTCTCCGACCAGTCCAGCGTCAGCTCGCCCGCGGCGAGCACGTCCACATAGCGTTCGCCGAGCAACGGCAGCAGCAGCTTGCCGTCGAGATCGGCGCGGCCCCAGTCGACGTCGAAGCAGTCGGCGAACTCGCTGGCGCGGCCGCGGGCGAGCATGTCCTGCCACCAGGGGTTGTCCGCGCCGATCGCCAGATGGTTGGGCACGATGTCGGCGACGATGCCCATGCCGCGGGCGTGCAGCGCCTCCACCAGTGCCGCCAACCCCGCCTCACCGCCCAGCTCGGGATCGATGCGGGTCGGGTCGACGCCATCGTAGCCGTGGGGCGAGCCGGGGCGCGAGGTGAGAATCGGCGACAGGTAGTAGTGGCTGACGCCGAGCGCGGCGTAGTAGTCGACCTGAGCGCACGCGGCGGCGAAGTCGAACCCGGCGTGCAGCTGTAGCCGCACCGTAGCCCGGATCGGTCTCATGATGACACTCCTTGTCGGGACCCGGCGTGACCGCGCAGGTCTTGGATCTGCGCCAGACGGCGGCGCAACGCTTCCTGCGTCACCAGTTGCGCCACCGGCAGCGGTAACCGGCGGCGCCAGTTGGGGTGCTCATCGAGGGTTCCGGGCAGATTGGGCTGCTCGGTCAGTGCCAGCAGGTCCTCCAGCGGCAGCAGTGTCAGCGGGGTCGGGGTGGCGGCGATATGGCCGAGCGCGGCATCCACCACCGCGGCCGGCGCAGCCGTCTCGGCAATGCCGCAGACCGCAGCCAGCCGCGCCCGATCACGCTGGCGCTCGGCATCGAGGGCGGCCCGGGTCTCACCCTCGCCGAACAGCCCCAGTCGTTGGCGCCAGTCGAGATCGCGTCCCTGCCACCATCCGGCCACCGTCGGCAGGTCATGGGTGGTGGTGGTGGCCAGCACGCCCTGACGCCACGCCGAGGCGGCCAGGAAATCGTCGCCGTCGCGTTCGAACCAGAGCACGCCGATACCCAATACCCCGCGGCTGGCGAGCTTGTCGCGCAACCCCGCCTCCACCGTGCCCAGATCCTCGCCGATCACGATCGCCCGGTGGCGCCAGGATTCGAGGGCAACCAGACGCAGCAGGTCGTCGAGAGGAAAGCGCAGATAGGCGCCGTGATCGGCAGGTTCGCCCCGGGGGATCAGCCACAGCCGCGAGAGCCCCAGGATATGATCGATACGCAGGCCGCCGGCATGGGCAAAACCGGCCCGCAGCATGGCGATGAAGCCTTGATAGCCGGAGTGCACCAGCCCACTCGGCGAGAAGGCCGCCACGCCCCAGTCCTGGCCGCGGGCATTGAACGCATCCGGCGGCGCACCGACGCTGAACTCGGTCAACAGCTCACCGGGAAAGCTCCACGCCTGGCTACCGCAGGGGTCGACCCCCACCGCCAGATCGGCGATCAGACCGATCGCCATGCCGGCCTCGCACGCCCGCTGCTGCACGCGCTCGAGCCCGGCTGCCATCAGCCACTGCAGAAAGGCAGCAAAACGCACCGCCTCGACATGGCTATCGGCGAAGGCATCCACCTCGGCGCTACGCGGATCGCGCCACGCCGACGGCCAGTGTCGCCAATCGCGCTCCTGGGCTTCGGCCTGGAGCACCTCGAAGCGACAGTGGCGTTCCAGCGCCTCCCCGCCTTGCTGACAGAAGGCTTCGAACTGCGCCTGCCAGTGCTGAGCCTCCTCCGCTTGCATCACGTGATGGTAGAGGCGCTCGAGCTGGGCCTGCTTGAGCGCGACGCTGGCCGGCCAGTCGATCAGCGCCGCCTGCGAGCACCGGTCCTGGGCCGCGCGATCGGGGGCTGCCGCCCAGGCCACGGTGGCGGCATCGAAAATGCACTCGGGGGCCGCATGCCAGACGTTGTAGAACAGCCGGCTGGAGGGGGCGTAGGGGCTGTAACGCTGGGGGTCGGCAGCGAACAGCGCATGGATCGGGCTGACGGCCACCGCATCCGCGCCCTGTTCGGCAAGCCCGGCGCACAGCTCGTCGAGCGCCTGCAGGTCGCCGATCCCGGTATCGTTTTCGCGCCGGAGCGAGTAGAGCTGCACCGCCACGCCCCAGAGCCGTGCCGCAGCCCCCTCGGCGCGCACGTCGGCGGGCGTGAAGCAGCGCGCGGGCGCCACCGCCAGAGTCCGCGTGAGCCGCTCGCCGCGGCTGTCGACCAGGGTCAGGCGGTGATAGCCGCAGGCGTCGATCGGCGGCAGGCAGCCCGCCGCATCGAGCTCGCCGCCGAGCGTCTCGCCGCTCTCCAGGCGCAGGGTGAAGCCGATCCCTGCCGCCTGAACGAGCGGTACCGGGAAAGCCACATCGGCATCGGCGATCAGCAGTGACGGCAGCACGGGCCAGCGGTAGGGCGCGCTCTGCTCGCGCCAGCGGGCGAGGCTATCGCTCACCTCGGAGGCATCTGCCGCCGGCCACCCCAGCCGCGCCAGCATCTCACGCTGACGCGCGGCGTCGAGCGTACAGTGGCTGCCGTCGCTGGCCTCCCACTTGAGGATCAGCCCGACTGCCTCGGCCAGTGTCCGTAGTGCAGCGTCGTCGGTATCGCGCGCGCTCATGCCGTGGTCTCCCGGGCATCCAACCACACTACGCAGCGCCGCGGCGGCAGTTGCCCCACGCTCAGCGCCGCGGCCACGTCGGCGTGCGAGGCGACCAGCAGTGGCGCCGACGCGGCGAGACCCACCGCGGCCTGCCCCAGGTTGATGGCAATACGCAGGGTACTACCGTCTCCCAGCCACCAGCAGGCATCCACCGCGGCGTCACCGATCATCTCACTGCGCTGCGCCCGGGCACCGGCCAGGCGCGGCACCACCCAAGCGTGGCGCAGGCCCAGCCAAGCTGTGAAGCGCTCGCGCTGGGCGCGATGCTCGGGGCGCTCGGCCTCGGCCGTGTCGAGACAGGCAGCGGCGAAAGTGCTCTGGGCGTTGGGGTCGGGAATGCGCTCGCGCTGGGCCGGATCCTGGAAGGCAGCGAACTCGGCGAACTCACGCCGCCGCCCTTCGCGCACCGCATCGGCCAGCGCATCGCGATGGTCGGTGAAGAACAGAAAAGGCCGCCGTGATCCCCACTCTTCGCCCATGAACAGCAGCGGAATCTTGGGCGACAGCAGCAACAACAGCGTGGCGGCGGCGAGCGCGTCGGCATCGGCCAGCTGGCTCAGGCGCTCGCCGAGGGCGCGATTGCCGATCTGGTCATGATTCTGCAGAAAATCGATGAAGGCTGTCGGTGCCAGCCCAGCGCTGGGTTCACCGCGCGCTTCGCCCTTGCGCGTGGCCTGCCCCTGGAAGACGAACCCCTCGCCCATCGCGGTGGCGAGCTTGGCCGTGGCGTCGCCGACGAAATCGGCGTAGTAGCCCTGCGACTCGCCGGTCAGCAGTACGTGCATGACGTTGTGCCAGTCGTCGGCCCACTGGGCGCTGTAGGCGTCACCGCCGAGCAGACTCGCCTGGTTGTGCTCGTTCTCCAGCATCAGATGCACGTGGCGCCCGCCGCCGGCCCGCGCCCGCAGGGTCGCGGCCATCTCGAGCAGGAAGTCGCGGTCGCCGATGGCGTGTACCGCATCGAAGCGCAGGCCGTCGACGCGATAGTCGAGCAGCCACATCAGCGCATTGTCGATGAAGAAGCGGCGCACCTGAGGGCGCCGGAAATCGATCGCCGCCCCCCAAGGCGTGGTCACGTCGTTCCGGAAGAACGCCTCGGCATAGTGGGGCAGAAAGTTGCCGTCGGGCCCGAAGTGGTTGTAGACCACGTCGACGAACACCATCAGACCATGGGCGTGGATGGTGTCCACCAGCGCCTGGAACGCCTGCGGGGTACCGTAGTAGGAGGCTACGGCGTAGGGCTGCACGCCGTCGTAGCCCCAGTTGCGGCTGCCCGGGCATTCGGCCAGCGGCATCAGCTCGATCGCCGTGACCCCGAGCTTGACCAGCGCCGGCAGCCGCCGCTCGAGCCCGGCCATGCCGCCGATGGCACCGAGGTGAACCTCGTAGATCACGCACGCTTCCCAGGGGCGGCCGCGCCAGTCCGGCTGCTGCCAGGCATAGGCGCCGGGGTCGACCACCAGCGACCAGCCGTCGACCCCATCGCGCAACGCCCGCGACGCGGGGTCAGGCACCGCGAGCCCGGTGTCGTCGTCGCCGACGAAGACCCGGTAGCGGTAGGCACTGCCCACCGGGCAGTCGAGCCGGGCGACGAACTCCCCCGCCTCGGCTGTATCCATCGCCACCGGCGCTCGCCCCTCGCACTCCAGCATCACTCGCACGGCACTCGGCGCCCAGAGCCGGAAGGAGACGCCACCCGCGGGATCGCAGTGGGCGCCGTAGCGCGGTATGAAGGCTTCGCCACGGGCGTCTGGCGAAGACGAGGCTGATGGCGCACTCATGGGGTGTCTCCATGCCAGACTTCATGGCGTAGAAAGAGCGTAGCCATTGGCGGCACCGTCAGCGTCAGCGACTGCGCCTGGCCATGGCTGGGTTCGGGACCAGCCTTGAGACTGCGTCCGTTGCCCACGTTGCTACCGGCGTAGAAGACGCTGTCGCTGTTGAATATCTCGCGCCAGCGGCCGCCCTCAGGGACACCGAAGCGATAGGTCTGATGCACGCAGGCCTGGAAATTACTGACACAGATCAGCGTCGCATGGCCGCTGTCGGCATGCCGCGCAAACACCACTACGCTGTTGTGGCCATCGTCGGGCACCAGCCACTCGAAACCGTTGTCGCCGTCGTCGCGGATCTGCAACGCCGGCTCGTTGACGTAGAGCCGGTTGAGGTCGGCCACCAGCCGCAGCATGCCGGCGTGCCGGCTCTCGAACAGCAGCGGCCAGTGGATCGCCTCGGGGAAGCGCTCGGCCAGCACCTGGCCCAGCTCGACGCCCATCCCCAGCCACTTCTCGCCGGGCAGCGCCCACATCATGCCGAGTGCCGCCCGCAGGGTGGCGAAACGCTGCCAGGCGTCACCATGCACGCGCTGGCGCCACGCGCCCAGGGGCACCGTCGGCGCCGGTAGCTGTGCCAGCAGACCACGCCCCTTGGGCGCCGGCGTCAGGGCCGCGATCCACTGGGCGTGATGCCGACAGCGCGACAGCGGCGGACGCGCCAGATAGTCGCTCATTGCTGCCTGCCAGGCGGGCCGAAAAGCGAGGATCACATCGGCCCGGCCGTCATCGACGAACAGCCGGCAGCAGCCGGCCTGGGCCTCGTCGGCCGGCGTGTACACGCCGTCGACGTGCAGCCGACGGCAGCGCTCGAGGCTCTGGGCCGTGCCTGTCGGCTGACTCACCACCACCCCGACACCCGCGATATGACAGGTTTCGACCACACCGCGGATCGTAGCGTCGCCTTCGGCCAGCAGCGCCGCATCGAAGGCGACATGGGTAAAGCCGAGATCCGCCACGTAGGGCACCAGCTCCTGGATCAGGGCGTCCCAGCGCAGCGGTGGCGAGAAGCGCGAGGCATACCACTCGGCGGCATCGAGACAGTAGAAGGCGAGCGGCAGATCTCCCTGGTGGCGCGCGCCGCGCACCCGCATCCAGTCGCCGTCGTCCCAGCGCCAGTCGCTGTCGTCGGGCACGCCAGGCGGCGGCGCCATCGACGCCATCAGCCACCAACGCAGAGCACCGAAATCGTAGGCCGCGGCGGCGGACGTTGCACCGCTGTCGACGCCACTCATCGGACGCTGCCGTGGTAGCTACCGGTGGCGGGCGTGGTCTCCGCCAGCAGCTCGGCGTAGAGCCGACGATAAGGCACCACCGCCTGGCGCCAGTGCAGACGCCCGGCCATGGCGGCACGGCGCATGGCGTAGAACAGGTCGGTGGCATGGAACAGATCGAAGGCGCGGCGCAGCGTGGCGCGATACGCCTCCAGGGTCATCTCGTCGAACAGCAGCCCATTGATGCCGTCCTGAATGGTGTCGGCAAGGCCACCGGTACGATGGGCGATCGGCAGCGAACCGAAGCGCTGGGCGTAGAGCTGGCTCAAGCCACAGGGTTCGAAGCGTGACGGCATCAGCAGGAAGTCACTGCCGGCGTAGATCTGGCGCGCCTCGCCCTCGTCGAAACCGATATTGACCCCGATCTGGCCGGGATAGCGCGCCGCCAGGGCCACCAAGGACTGCTCGATGGCATATTCACCGCGCCCGATCACGACTAACTGTCCGCCGGCACCGACCAGGGTGTCGGCGATCTCGCAGGTGAGGTCGAGCCCCTTCTGGGCCACCAGCCGGGAGACCACCGCGAACAGCGGCCCGCCGCTCGGGTCGAGCCCGAACATGCGCCGCACGCGTTGGGTGTTGGCACGCTTGCCGTGCCAGTCGTTGATGCCGAAGTTGGGCGACAGATGGGTATCGTGGCGCGGATCCCAGCGGTCGTCGATACCGTTGAGCAGGCCGCTGAGCCGCCCCTCCAGCGCGCGCTTGGCGAGCAGGCCATCCAGCCCGCAGCCGAACTCGGGCGTGGTGATCTCGCGGGCGTAGTTGTTGCTGACGGTGGTGACGTGGGAGGCGTAGGAGAGCCCCGTTTTCATGAACGAGAGCTGACCGTAATACTCGACGCCATCGATGTGGAAGGCGCTGGGCGGAATGCCCAGCGGCTCCAGGCGATCGGCCCCGAACACGCCCTGATAGGCGAGATTGTGGATGGTGTAGACCGAAGGCACGTAACGCCGCCCCAGCCAGCGCACATAGCCGGCGGTGAGGCCGGTGGCCCAGTCGTTGAGATGCAAAAGATCCACCTGCCACTCGAGCAGCGCCGGATCGTTGACGATCGCCGCGGCGGCCAGGGCCAGACGCGCGAAACGGATGTCGTTATCGGCCCAGCCGACGCCGAAGTCGTCACCGTAGGCATTGCCGTCCCGATCGTAGAGCGACGGGCACAGCACCAGATAGACGATCAGCCCGTCATCGCACACCAAGCGCCCAATTTCGCAGGCCGGCAAGGCGTGACTGGCAGGCAGCTGTGCCACCCGTACGATAGGCTTGCCGGCGGTCAGAATCTGGCGGTAGCCGGGCATCAGCACGCGTACATCGTACCCAGGCTTCAGCGCACGCGGCAGCGCCGCGGAGACATCGCCAAGCCCACCTGCCTTGATGAAATCGGCTATCTCGGTGGTGACGAACAGGACACGCCGGTCGCGCCCGGGGGCGACCGGCCGCAGTCGCGGCAAGGATGTCTGCATGCTTGGCCCACGCGGCACGGAGTCACGGGAGAGCGGCCGTTCGCTCGGGTCATCGTGTTGGGCTCTTCTTCCCTGAACCGCGGCCTTTACCATGTAAAGCCTCCCGAAAACCTGCGTCAGCCTGCATTGACGATCTGGGCCGCACCCTGATCCTGCGCGCTCGCACACGGCAGTCGCGATAACCGGTGTTAATCCGTCCAACGCGAGGTGCGAGCCAGACCAATAGCGCATTGACGTGACACCTCGACGATGCCAACGCGACCCGGCCCTACTAGGTATACGGCAGCACCGGATGAGCGTCAAAACGTCTTTTCGCCAGCGTTATCGGCGCCTGTGGCGCGCGCAAGAAAAAAGGCAACCTCCCTGTGAGGTTGCCTCTATTTAAAGGTAGTCGATTTGGCGTTGGGCGTGATCGCGAATGCGTCATCGCCTGCGCCGCGCGCGTCAGTGAACGCGTCGGCGCAGTCTCATGCGCCCTGCCTCAAGAGCGCTGCCCGTCGGCATCGGAGCCCTCATGCTGGCGCTTGAGCTTGGTACTGAGCCACAGCGTCACGCGCATGATCAGCACATAGGCCGCCGGCACGAACACCGTCGCCAGCAGGGTGATCGAGATCATGCCGCCGACCACCGGCGTACCGATCTGTTGCCGGCTCGCCGCGCTGGCTCCGGAGGCGAGTGCCAGCGGCAGGGTGCCGCCGATGAACGCCAGCGAGGTCATCACGATGGGCCGGAAACGCTGGCGTGCCGCCACCTTGGCCGCCTCGATCACCGAGAGCCCCGCGTGCTTGCGCTGCTGCTCGGCGAACTCGACGATCAGGATGGCGTTCTTGGCCGCCAGCCCCACCACCACCAGTAGCCCCACCTGCAGGTAGACGCTGGTGCTCAGACCCGCGAGATGTACCGCCAGGATGGCGCCGATGAAGGCGAACGGCACCGCCGAGACCACCGCCAGCGGTAGCGTCCAGCTCTCGTACTGGGCGGCCAGGATCAAGAACATCATGACCACGCCGAAGGAGAGCGCCAGGGTCGCCGCGGTGCCCACGTTGGCCTGCTGATAGGCCTCCCCGGACCAGCCCATGGCGTAGTCGGAGCCCAGCGTCTGTGCCACCACTTCCTGCATCGCCTGGACCGCCTGGCCCGAGCTGTAGCCCGGCGCCGGCCCGCCGGCGAACTGGGCTGCCGGATAGACGTTGTAGCGCTGGAGTACCGTGGGTGCATTCTCGCGGGTCAGCGTGACCAGCTCGGAGAGCGGGATGCGCTGGCCGTCGCCGCCACGCACGTAGACCTTGCTGATGTCTTCCGGGTTGCGACGGAAGTCGTCCTCCGACTGCAGATAGACCTGGAAGTTACGGCTGGACCGGGTGAAGTAGTTGACGAAGGCGCTACCGAAGGTGCTCGCCAGGGTCGTGTTGAGATCGGAAATGTCCACACCCAGACTGCGCACCTTGTCGGTATCCACAGTGGCGCGATAGACCGGCACGTTGACATCCAGGGTCGAGAACGCCTGGCCGATCTCGGGGCGCTGATTGGCCGCCTGCATGATCTTGCCGGCCGCCGCCGCCAGTTGCTGCGGCGAGTCGCCGCCGTAGGACTGCAGGTAGCCGGTGAAACCGCCGGTGGGCGAAAGCCCCTGGATCGGCGGCATGTTGAAGGCCATCGTCTGGCCGCCCTGGATCTGGGCCCCGATCTGCATGATCTTGCCGATCAGTTGGTCCGCAGTCACGCTGCGTTCGGACCACGGCTTCATGGTGACGAAGACCGTCCCCTTGGCGGTGTTGGCCGAGCTCGACAGGATGTCGAACCCAGGGATGCCGACCACGTAGTTGATCCCCGGCACCTCGTCACGCAGTCGCGTGCTCAGCTCCTGGATATAGGCATCGGTGCGCGATACCGAGGCGCCCGCCGGCAGCGTCACCGAGGCCAGCGCCACGCCCTGGTCCTCGGTCGGCAGCAGGCCGCTGGGCAGCTGGGAGTAGATCGTCCACGACAGCACGCCGACCCCGACCAGCCCCACCACCACCAGCCACAGCTGATGAATGAGGAAGTTGGTGATCGCCATGAACAGGTCGGTGACCTTCTCGAAGCCCTTGTTGAACCACTCGAACGGCTTCTTGATCGCACGCACGACCTTGGATTCGCGGATGCGCTGATGGTTCTGCAGGAAGATCGCGCTGATCGCCGGCGTGAACGACAGCGCCACCAGCGCCGAAATCGCCACCGAAATGGCGATGGTGATCGCGAACTGCTGATACATCTGCCCGGTCAGACCACCCATGAAGCCCACCGGCACGAATACCGCGGTCATGATGAACGAGGTCGCGATGACCGCGCCGGAGACCTCTTTCATCGCCTCCAGCGCGGCGCTGAAGGGCGTGGCCTCCTCGTCCTCCTGCATGATGCGTTCAACGTTCTCGATCACCACGATGGCGTCGTCGACCACGATCCCGATCGCCAGGATCATCCCGAACAGCGACAGCAGGTTGATCGAGAAGTCGAGCAGATACATCCCGGCGAAGGTACCCACCACCGAGATCGGCACCACCGACATCGCCACCAGCGTCGAGCGCCAGCTCTGCAGGAACACGAACACGATCACCGCCACCAGCAGCAGCGCCTCGATGAAGGTGTGCTCGACCGAGTTCACCGAGGCGTCGATGAACAGCGTGGTGTCGTAGGGGATCTCGTAGTCCAGCCCCGGCGGGAAGCGTTGCTTGAGCGTCGCCATCTCGCTCTTGACCTCACGCGCCACGTCGAGGGCATTGGCCCCGGGCTGAAGGTAGATGGCAATGGGGGCGATCGGCTTGTTGTTGACGTAGCCCTGGATGCCGTAGGTGTTCTTGCCCAGCTCGACCCGAGCGACATCGCTCAAGCGCAACGAGGAGCCGTCGGGATTGGTGCGCAGCAGAATGTTGCGGAACTGATCGACGCTGCTGAAGCGCCCTTCCGTGGTGATGGTGTAGGTGTAGGGCGAGGGATCGCTCTGCGGCTCGGCGCCGATCTTGCCCGCGGCCACCACCGCGTTCTGCGCGCGGATCGCCGACGACACCTCGGCCGGCGTCAGGTCGTACTGCGCCAGCTTGTCAGGGTCGAGCCAGATACGCATGGCGAATTCCTGACTGCCGAGTACCTCGGCCTGCCCCACCCCCGGCAGCTGCTTGAGCGCATCGGTGATGTTGATGTTGGCGTAATTGGTCAGGTAGAGCGAGTCATAGGCATCGCTGGCCGAGGTGACGGCAACGAACATCAGCACGCTGGACGCGCGCTGCTCCACCGTCACCCCCTGCGACTGGACCTCGCTGGGCAGCTTGGAGAGCGCCTGCTGCACCCGGTTGTTGACGTTGATCTGCGCCGTCTGCGGGTTGGTCCCGATCTTGAAGTAGACGCTCATCGACATCTGACCGCTGTCGGAGCTCGACGAGGTCAGATAGATCATGTTCTCGGTGCCGTTGATCTCCTGCGCCAGGGTCGACGCCACGGTGTCGGAGACCGTCTGCGCACTGGCCCCGGGATAGGTCGCCGAGACGCTGATCGTCGGCGGCACCACCTGCGGGTACTGCTCGATCGGCAGGGTCCGCATCGCCATCAGGCCAATCAGGATGATGATGACCGAGATGACCGTGGCGAAGATCGGGCGCCTGATGAATACGCTGGAGAAATTCATCAGTTGGCTCCGTTCTGGCCGCCATCGGTCTGGGCCCCTTGGGTGCCTTTACCGGCCTGGGCCCCTTCGGCGCCCTCACCACCCTTGGCATCGGCCTTCTGCGAGGGATTCTCGCCGGCCTTGTCCTGGGGCTGCTCCGCGCTGCCGGAGAACGGCTGCGGGTCGATCTTGTCACCGGGCGAGACGCTGCCGATGCCCGAGACCACCACGCGGTCGCCGCTGTCGAGACCCTGGGTGATGATCTGCCAGTCGCCGGCGACCTCCCCCAGCGAGACGAAGCGCGCCTCGACCTTGCCTTCGGCGTCGAGGACATACACCTGCGGCCCCTTGAGTCCCTCAGTCACCGCCACCGCGGGCACCGCGAAGACGCCGTAGCGCTTGACGTTGGGCAGGGTGACACGCACGAACTGACCGGGCAGGAACAGGCCATCCTGATTGCGGAAGGTGGCTTCGGCCTGAACCGTGCTGGTGCTCTCGTCGACACGCGAACCGAGGAAGTCGAGCTCGCCGGCGAGCTTGAGCGGCTCGCGCGTGGCCGAGCCGGTGGACGGCGCGGTGAGCACCGCGGCGTCGGCCTCCTTGGCGCCGCGCTGGCGCTGGCGGCGCAGGGCAAAGGCGTCATCCGCGGGCAGCGAGAAGCGTACCTCGATGGGGTTGAGCGGCGTGATCGTCGCCAGCTGCTGGGGCGGCTGCACCAGGTTGCCCACGTTGACCTCGCTCAAGCTGATCATGCCGCTGACCGGGGCGTTGACCTGGGTATAGCTCAAGTCGATCTGGGCGCTGTCCAGCGCCGCCTTTGCCTGGGCCAGCGATGCCTGGGCCGTGCGCAGATCGGCCTGGGACTGATCCCGCTGCTGCTGGCTGACCGAGTTCTGCTTGTAGAGACGCGTGTAGCGCTCGGCATCGCGCTGCGCCCGGTAGAGCTCGGCCTGGGCACTCTGGACGTCGGCCTGGCGCTGTTCGACGGTCGCCTTGTAGGGGGCGGGTTCGATGGTGAAGAGCTTGTCGCCCTTCTCCACCAGACTCCCCTCGCGGTAGTGACGTGCCTCGAGAATCCCCTCGACACGTCCCATCACGGTGACCTCCTGGTCGCTGCGAATCATGCCCGGGTAGGTCTTGGACAGCCCGATATCGCGCGCCTTGACCTCCAGCACCTGGGCCTGGGTCGGCGGCTTCTGCTGCCCCTTCTGTTGGTCACCGGCACTGGATGACTCGTCACCGCCGCAGGCGGACAGTACGAGCGAGAGCAGTATCGCGCCACCGATACCGATGGGGCGATTCATGAGTGTAGGGCGCATGAGTCTCCGTCCTGGAAAGAGTGCCTAAGGGAATGTAGCGAGCTTACAGGCATACATACATGAATGTAAACTTGCCAACGAATGGGGTATTCTCGCGCCAAGGACTCGACGCCAGCCCGCAAGCACCGAGAAAGATCGAGCCACACGCCGCCTCTATCAACGCTCATGACGACACCACCATGCCGAAACGCACCAAGGCCGAGGCCGAAGCCACCCGCGAGGCGCTGCTCGACGCCGCCGAGATCGTCTTTCTGGAACGCGGCGTCTCGCGCGCCTCACTCGAGCAGATCGCGCGCCAGGCCGGCATGACCCGTGGCGCCGTCTACTGGCACTTCAAGAACAAGTCAGACCTGTTCCAGGCCATGCTCGACCGGGTCAAGATGCCACTGCGCCAGTTACTCGACGAGGTCGAGGATCCCGAACGCCCACACGCACCGCTCACGATCCTCCGCCTGGCGTGCCTGCACGCGCTGGAGCGGCTGCAGCGTCCGCGCTCCCAGCGGGTGCACACCATTCTCTTTCATCGCTGTGAATCCTCCGGCGATATCGACATGCTGGGATTGCAGAGCCATCTGGCCAAGGAGTGCTACGACACCATGGTCGAGCGCCTCGAACAGGCCCAGCGCGACGGCGCCCTGGGCGAGGGCATCGACCCGCAGATCGCCTGCCGCATGCTGATGTCGATGTTCGGCGGCCTGATGCACGACTGGCTACGCGACCCGACCCAATACGAACTGGCCGAGGTCGGCCCACGCATGATCGAGACCCTCTTCGCACGTATCGCGCGCCTGCCAAGCGAGGGCTGAGCGCACCATGCCGTCGGATAGGTTTGGCTACTGTAGCCGAACCTGGGCCGATGCGCGCCCCGAGCGGATCGTCTCGCGCTCCCGGTTCAGCCCGCCAGCACACGCGCGGCGGCCCTCGCCACGCCATCGCGATAGCCGGCGCCGAACAGGTAGAGGTGATTGAGCAGCGGATAGAGCTGGAACAGCGCTTCGCGGCGTGGCCAGTCGGCCGGGCGCCGGCCGTCCCAATAGGCCTCGTGGAAGGCCGCCCCCGGATCGCCGAACAGGCTCAGCATGGCCACGTCGACCTCGGGATAGTGACGATACACCGCCGGATCGATGATCGCCGGCCCGCGCGGCGTGAACAGCACATTGCCCGACCACAGATCGCCGTGCACCAGCGACGGCGGCCGATCCACGAGCCAGCTCTCCAGCGTCGTGGCGATCCGTTCGACCCGGGTTGCCAGCGCGGCATCGAGCAGGTCCCGGTCGCGGCAGGCGCGCACCAGCGGCAGCAGCCGGCGCTCGCGCTGGAAAGCGCGGCCATCGGCCAGCGTGGCGTTGGGCTGCGGCGTGAGCCCGCAGGCGTTGTCGCGCGCCCAGCCGTGATCGGCATCCGGGTCGCGGGTGGCGGCATGCAGCAGCCTCAGCCCCTCGCCGAGCCGCGCGCCATCGCGCGGCCCGCTGACGTCGAGCGCTTCCATCACCAGCAGATCCCCGGCCAGCGCCACCACCCGCGGGACCACCAGAGCCTCGGCCGCCGCAGCCAGGGCGGCGAGCCCGTCGGCTTCGCCGGCGAGCCGCTCGGGCCGGTCGCACTTGACGATCAGCGGCGTGGCGGCCGCCAGACGCCACACGCCGGCACCGCTGTCGCCGCCGGAAAGCGGCGTCAGGTCGCCCCGGAAGGCGTCATCGAGTTCAGCGAGACGTTGCGCGAGTGTCTGCGTCATCGGTGTCTTCCTCACTGTCGTTGGCGACTTGTTCTTCATCGCCGGCCTTGCCGCGGCCGCGGTCGAGCTCCTGCTGAAACAGCGACTTGAACTCCTCCATGGCGGCCTTCTCGGTGGCCATCAGCTGCTCGGTGTCGTTGCGATGGGTATAGGTATCCTTGAGCAGCTGGTTGTCGAACTCGCGGAAAGTACGCACCGCATTGATCGCATTGGAGCTCGGGTAGCCCATGCCCTTGAGCACCTCGACGCTCATCTCCATGCTTGAGGCGAAGGTTTCGCGCACCACGCCATCCACGCCCAGCTCCATCAGCTTCCAGGCGTGATGACGATTGCGCGCGCGGGCGTGAACCTTGAGATGGGGGAAGTGCGTCTTGGCCAGACGCGCGATGGTCAGCGCGGCATGCTCGTCGTCCACCGCGATCACCAGCAGCTGCGCCTTGTCGATGCCCGCCGCGCGCAGCAGGTCCAATCGCGTGGCGTCGGCGTAGAAGATGCGCGAGCCGAAGCGGCGGATGAACTCGACCTGGGTGATGTTGGGGTCCAGCGCGGTAAAGGCGATGCCCTGCATCTTGAGTGTGCGCCCCACCATCTGGCCGAAGCGGCCGAGACCGGCGATCACCACCGGCGGGGTCTCGTCGCCGAAGTCGGTGTCGAAGGGGCGCGTCTCCTTGAGCCGGTTGCCCAGCGTCTCGCCCAGCTGATAGAGAAACGGCGTCGCCGCCATGCTCAGCGTGACCGCGGCGATGCACAGGCTGGCGATGCGCTGGTCGATCACCCCGGCGGCGACGGCGGCGGTGAGCAGCACGAAGTCGAACTCACCGCCCTGGGCGATCACCGTCGCCAGCCGTGGAATCTCCGTGCGCGGCAGCTTCGCCAGCAGTCCGATCGCCGCCAGCACCAGCATCTTGACCAGGGTCATCGCCAGCGCCAGGCCGATCACCAGCAGCACGTTGTCGAGTACCAGGGCAAGATTTACCGACATCCCCACGGCGATGAAGAACAGCCCCAGCAGCAGCCCCTTGAACGGCTCGATGTTGGCCTCGAGCTCGTGGCGATAGGGGGTGTCCGCCAGCATCACCCCGCCTAGAAAGGCGCCCAGCGCCATCGATAGTCCCGCCCACTCCATCGCCAGCGCCATACCGAGGACCAGAAACAGCGCGGCGGCAGTGAATATCTCATGGATGTCGCTACGTGCGATCAGCGCCAGCACCCGCGGAAACACCAGCCGCCCGAACACGATCGCGGCGACCACGATGGCGACGCTGCGCGCCATGATCCAGATATCGTCCGGGGCGGCATCCACGCGCCCGGCAAGAAACGGCAGCAGCGCCAGCAGCGGAATCACTGCCAGATCCTGGAACAGCAGCATGGCGAAGGCACTCTGGCCGTGTGGCGTGGCCAGCTGGCGCCGCTCGTTGAGCACCTGCAGCGCGAAGGCGGTCGACGAGAGTGCCAGCGTCAGGCCGAGAAAGATCGCGATACTCGGCGCCAGGCCCAGCAGCAGGCCGATGGGTGTCAGCAGCGCAGCACACCCGGCAAGCTGCATCGCCCCCAGTCCGAACAGGCGCTTGCGCATCGACCACAAGCGTCTGGGCTCCAGCTCGAGACCGATGATGAACAGCAGCATCACCACGCCGAATTCGGAGAAGTGCAGCACCGTCTCGGGCTCGGAGATGAAGCCGCTCACCGAGGGGCCGGCGATCAGCCCGATGCACAGATAGCCCAGGATCGAGCCCAGCCCCAGGCGCTGGAACAGCGGTACCGCGATGATCGCGGCGCCCAGCAGCACGGCGGCTTCAGTGAGAAAATCCATTGCTTGTCGGTCCTCGTCACGGCGTGGGCGCCGTCAATCCTCGTGATTCGCCGCGGCATCATCGCCTGCCGGTGTCTGGCGAAAGGGAAGCCGCCCGCGGCACTGCTCTAGATACGCCTCGACATAGGCGCGCTCCTCGCGGCAGAACTGCGCCACCGCTTCGCGGAAGCCTTCATGTGCCAGATAGTGCAGCGACCGGCTCAGCGCCGGGGCGAAGCCGCGGGTGAGCTTGTGCTCGCCCTGAGTGCCCGGGTCGAAGCGCGAAAGCCCGCGCGCCAGGCAGTGCTCGATGCCCTGGTAGTAGCAGGTCTCGAAGTGCAGAAAATCCACCTCCACTTCGCTGCCCCAGTAGCGTCCGTATAGGGTGTCATCGCCCTCGAAGCAGAGCGCCGCGGCCACAGCACGGCCATCGATGCTCGCCCTGACCAGCATCATCGCATCGCCCAGGGTGTCACGCAGTCGGGTAAAGAAGTCGCGATTGAGATAGGGGTGCTGGCCGCGTTCCAGATAGGTCATGCAGTAGCAGCGGTAGAACTGGTCCAGCGCGGCCTCGTCGATCGCCGCGCCGCTGAGGCGCTCGAACACGAAGCCCTGCTCCGCCAGCCGCCGGCGCTCGCGCCGGATCTCCTTGCGCTTGCGTGAGCTCATCCCCGCGAGGAAGCCCTCGAAGTCACCATAGCCGGCATCGCACCAGGTGAACTGTACCGCGCAGCGTTCGAGCAGCGGCGCCCCGAAGCCCGCCTGCCACGCCGCCACTTCGGCGTCACCGGCGAACAGCAGATGCCAGCTCTGCATGTCGCTTGCCCGCAGCACCGGGCCCAGCGCCGCGATCACCGCCGCATGCGACTCGTCGGCGACCACGCCCAGGCGCGGCCCGCTCGCCGGCGTGAACGGGATCGCCGACAGCGACTTGGGGTAGTAGTCGCCGCCGGCGCGCTCCCAGGCATCCGCCCAGGCCCAGTCGAACACGTACTCGCCGCGCGAGTGCCACTTGGCGTAGCGCGGCAGCACCGCCACCAGCCGCGCGCCGCGATAGACCAGCAGATGGTCCGGCGTCCAGCCGGTCTCGGTGCAGGCGCAGCCGCACGCCTCGAGCGCGACGAGAAACTCGTGCCGCAGGAACGGGTAGCCCGTACCCACCACCGCGTTCCAGCTGGCCGCCTCCAGCGCCGCCAGGCTGTCGAGCCGCGTCACCCGCAGCGCGTCCTGCGGCGTTTCCTGACGCTCTCCCTGCTGTGCCATGTCGACTCCCTCTTCGATATTTGCCGCCCGTGCCACTCGCACCGTCGCGCCGCGCTGACAGCCTAGTCGATAGCCCGCAGGGCGCGGCACCGAAAACGTCGAGAGCATGCGGCAAGCGTGCGATACTCTGGGGCATCGCCAACGACGCCATGACGATGGATACCATGAACGACCTGCACCCCACTCCGCCGCCGTCACCGCCCGGCCCTACCAACGTGATGGCGCTGGTCGCCTTCGCGCTCAGCGTGCTCGGCACCCTGGTACCGCCGGCGGCGCTGGGCGGGGTGGTCTGCGGTCATCTCGCCCGCCACCAGATCCGGGCGCGCCAGGAATCCGGCGACAGCTGGGCACTGGCAGGGCTGATCCTGGGCTATCTGCTGATCCTGCTGTCGCTGGCCGGGATTTTGCTGTTCGGCGGCTTCGTCGCGACAATGTTCGGTATCATGGCCTTCATGTAATCGCCGCGAGCGACCCGGAGAGCACCGGCTCAGCGACTCGACCACGCCGTAGACGAGACTTCATGCTAACTTCGCTTCTGGACAACGACTTCTACAAGATCACGATGCAGAACGCCGTGATCAAGCGCTTCCCCTATGCGCAGGCGCGCTATGCCTTCATCAACCGCGGCGAGCACGCCTTTCCCGAGGGCTTCGGCGAGGCTCTGCGCAGTGCGGTCGACGCCATGGCCGACCTCACCCTCAGCGAGGACGAAAAGCGATATCTCGAGCAGACCTGTCCCTATCTCGACCCCACCTATCTCGATTTCCTCGCCGGCTTCCGCTACAACCCCGCCGAGGTCACCATCGTCCAGCACGGCAGTGAGCTGTCGGTGACCATGGAGGGGCTGTGGTATCGCACCATTCTGTGGGAAGTGCCGCTGATGGCGCTGATAAGCGAGCTCTGGTATCGCCTGCGCCAGGTGCCACGTGACGACGATGCCACGGTCGAGACACGCACCCGGAGCAAGATCGAGCAGTACCAGCGCCTGGGGCTCAAGATCGCCGAGTTCGGCACCCGGCGACGCTTCTCCTTCGACGTTCAGGATCGTGTGGTAGGCGCCCTGCGTCACCACGGCGGCAGCGCCTTCAGCGGGACCAGCAACGTGATGCTGGCCATGCGCCATGGGGTCAAGCCGATCGGTACCCACGCCCACGAGTGGTTCATGTTCCATGGCGCGCGTTTCGGCTTCAAGATGGCCAACAGCCTGGCGCTGGAGCACTGGGTCGACGTCTATCGCGGCGATCTGGGGATCGCCTTGACCGATACGTTCACCTCGAAGGCGTTCTTCGAGAGTTTCGACAAGAAGTTCGCCAAGCTCTTCGACGGCGTACGCCACGACAGTGCCGACCCGATCGACTTCGCCTCCCAGACCATCGCCCACTACGAACGCCTGGGCATCGACCCGCGCAGCAAGACCATCATCTTCTCCGACGCCTTGACCCCGGAGCGGGTCGAGCGGATCCATGCCTTCTGCAAGGATCGGATCGGCATGGCCTTCGGCATCGGCACCAACTTCACCAACGACGTCGGCGCCACGCCGATGAACATGGTGATCAAGATGGTCGAGGCGCGCCCGGAGGGGCAGCACTGGCTGCCAGTGGTCAAGCTCTCGGACGTGCCCGACAAGCACACCGGCGACCCGGAGATGATCGCCCTGGCCCAGCGCGTGCTGGCGCTCAATCATCGCACCTGAGCTGAGCCTGCACCTGGTGGGCAGCGCCCGCGGTCACTGACCGCGGGCGCCCGGGGCTATTGGTTTAGCGTCTTGTCCAGGGTCAGCAGCGCCGCTTGCCAGGAGGCCGCGTCCGCCGCCGCGTTGTAGCCCAGCGGCAGGTCGAACTCCTTGGCCAGGGCGTCGGCGCCGGGATTGGTAAAGGCGTGGGTCGCCCCCGGATACTCCACCACACGCACCTTGGCACCGTCCTTCTCCAGGGTCGCCGCCATGTCGGCCAGCGCCTGCTTGTCCACCAGCGGATCGTCCTGGCCGTTGTAGATCCGTACCAGGCCGTCGAACGGCTGCGGCTGACTCACCGCCTGAGTGGGGCTGCCGTGGAAACTGATCGCGGCGTCGATCGGCATGCCTGCCAGCGCCATGTTCATCACCACGCCGCCGCCGAAGCAGTAGCCCATGGCGGCGATGTGCTCGCCATCCACCGCCGGGTGCTGACGCAGCGCTGCCAGCGCCGCGTCGAGCCGTGCCCGCGCCGCCGGCCAGTCCTGCATCACCTGACTGGAAAACGCCTTGGCGTCGTCGGGATGCTGCGCAACCTTGCCATCGCCGTACATGTCGACCGCCAGGGCGACGAAGCCCAGTGCCGCGAGCTGATCGGCGCGCTGCTTGATGTAGTCGTTCAGCCCCCACCACTCGTGCACTAGCAGTACCCCGGGTCGCGGCTGGTCGTCACTGGCGTTGTAGGCCAGGTAGCCCTTGTAGGTCTGACCCCCGGTGGTGTATTCGAAGGTCTCGCCCTGCACATGGGGACCCACGACCTCATCGGCCCACAGCGGCAGGCTCATCAGGCTGACGAACATGGCCAGCAGCAGTCGTCCCATCATCGTTCTCCTTGCGTTGACTGCGGGCCGGCGACGCCAGGGTGTGGTCATGACGCGCCGCTCCCGTTTTCCTCGTGCTCCGATTTCTCGCTTGCCCCGCTTTGCTCTCGTATTCCGAGTGCTGACGGTCCCGATCGCGACTTCTCCCCCGGCGGCTCACGCCTGCCGGTCAAGCGGCTCTCCGGCACTGACGATCGGCCACTACCCATGATCGGGGTGGTGATCAGAGTGCCTGCTGGACACGATTGCCGCCATGAGTCATCGCCGACTCGAGCCCGCTGTGGGCACGCGCCAGGAAGGTCTCGGGCGGCTCGCCCTGACGACGCTCGGCCACGCCCAGACTAACCGAGAACGCCAACCAGTGGCCATGGAACTCGACCCGTGTGGTGCCGAAACGCGCCCGCAGCCGCTCGGCGATGGCCGAGGTCTCCTGCAGCGACTTGCCGCTCAGCAGCAGCGCGAAACCGCGCGCGTCGAGGCGACCGAAGCTGAACCGCTCGCGCAGGGTGGCGCGACACATCTCGCCGATGCAGGCGAGGACCAGATCGCCACCTTCGCGCCCCCAGCGGGTGACGATATCGGCGAAGCCGTCGACCTCGAACACGATCAGCGACAGCCGCCCGTGGACGTCACCCATCGCCACCGCCTGACGCAAGAGCCCCAGAAAGGCGCGCTCATTGAGGGCCGAGGTGAGTTCGTCGGTGGCATCATAGGCATCCCATTGCAGCGCCTGGCGGCGGCGCTCGGTGATGTCTCGGGCCACCGCGACCCAGCCGGGGGAGACGCTGGTAATGGCGTCGCAGTCGGCGGCGAAGTGGATCTCGCACCAACGGTAGCTGCCGTCACGGTGACGCAGACGCAGCTCGAGCAGCGCCGCTCCCGCAGTCACCGCCTGCTCGTCGAGCGCGCGCTGTACCCGCGGCGCATCCTCGGGCGCCATCAATTCGAACAGCGAGCGCCCGGCGAGCGCATCGGCGCTGACGCCCAGAACCTGCCCCACTGCCCCAGCAGCGGCGCGGCAGACGAGATCGGCATCCAGCGCCAGCAGCACATCGGGGTTGTGCGCGAGCAGCGCGCGCGAGGCACCATCGCCGGCGCTCGCCTCGGTCACCCGCTCGAGCACACCGACCAGCGCCACGGCCTGCCCCTCGGCATCGCGCTGAATGCTGAGGGTATCGGCGATGCGACACGAGGTGCCGTCGACGTGGCTCAGCGTATAGATCAGGGTCACCCGCGTCTCGCCGGCGTCGAGCGCCGCCTGCAGCCGCTGGAGCGCCTGCAGCCGGCTGGCTTCGGCGATCGCGCTCAGCCAGCGCTGCGGATGGTCGAGGTAGTCGGCAGCGGGATGCCCACCCAGGTCGGCGACCGCCTCGGCAACGAAGCGGACTTCCCCCAGCCACCAGCCGGGGTCGGTCACGTAGACGGCAGCCGGTATGGCGCTCAGCCACTGCTGCGCCTCGTCGCTCGGCTTGCTCGCGCCGACCAGGGCATCGGATCGATTCATGCTCCAATCTCATGTTGCCGCAGCGACTGGCGGCGCAGTGGGTAAAGACGGGTTGTCAGCGCAGGCCGGCACGTCGCCGCGGTGCGATTTCGGTATCCCGAGAGGTGTCGCCCGTCGTCGATCCTGACGCATCGGTGGCGAGATTGGCTGCGGCATAACGCCGCTCGCAGGAGGCGGCCAGTTGACGCAGATCATCGACGCTCAGCTCGATGCGCTGGATGCCCTGCTGGCCCTGCCACAGCACGAAGACCACCGGCACGCGGCGCGCTTGGTCTACCCCCACGATGCGCCCGAGCCGTTCTCGACCGGGTTCGCGAAGCGTCTCGCCGATCAGGCGATGAGCGTTGAGGATCGTCTGTTGCATGGCACTGCCAACCTCGGCGCGGCGTTGAATGATAATGAATTAGAAGATTAGAGCCGTCTTACCTTAGAGGAGAGAGTCGCGTCAGGCCAAGTCTCAGGCACACATCTAAGTATAATTCAATTTTCCTGACTTTATCGGCAGCTGCTAACAGAACTTGAATCGATATTGCCCTGACTACCGACCTCTCGACGCGCGATAGATAGGAGGCTTCCCGCGGATCGCAGTCATGGTACCAGCCCCGGCGTCCACTGCCAGCCTCGCCGCTTCACGACTCGTCACCACTCGTCACACCAGGACGTATGCCATGAAAGGCCTATCGGCGGCGGCAGGCAAATGATGAGCGCCATCGGCCATGATGTCGGTCCGCTGACAACCAGAATGTCGGCCCGCCGACCACCAGGCCAAAAAAATGGCGCTCCTGAGAGCGCCATTGGGAACTGCCTTGAGGGACTACCGACTCGGGGGACTACCGAAACGTCGTGGCGTGGTTCGCCGACGCCGTTCGGCAGCGATGGGTCAGGCGGTCGCCTGCATCGCCAGCGCGGTATCCAGCATGCGGTTGGAGAAGCCCCACTCGTTGTCGTACCAGGCCATGACCTTGACCAGACGACCGTTGACGCGGGTGTGGTTGGCGTCGAAGGTCGAAGAGTTGGGGTCGTGGTTGAAGTCGATCGAGACCAGCGGCTGGGCGTTGACTGCCAGCACCGGCGAAGCGGCGGCGGCCTTCTCGACGATCTGGTTGATCTCCTCCTTGCTGGTGTCACGGCCCGCCGTGAAGGTCAGGTCGACCAGTGAGACGTTGATCACCGGCACGCGCACCGCCAGGCCATCCAGCTTGCCATTGAGCTCCGGCAGCACCAGGCCCACGGCGGCAGCGGCACCGGTCTTGGTCGGGATCATCGACTGGGTGGCGCTGCGCGCACGGTACGGGTCGGAGTGGTAAACGTCGGAAAGATTCTGATCGTTGGTGTAGGCGTGCACCGTGGTCATCAGACCATTCTCGATGCCCACCGCGTCCTGCAGCGCCTGGGCCACCGGTGCCAGGCAGTTGGTGGTACAGGAGGCATTGGAGACGACGCGATGCTCGGCCTTGAGCACCTGCTCGTTGACACCGAACACGATGGTGGCGTCGGCATCGGGGCTGGGTGCCGAGATCAGCACGCGGGCGGCGCCGGCTTCGATGTGCTTGGCCGCCGCAGCGCGCTTGGTGAACAGCCCGGTGCACTCCATCACCAGGTCGACGTCGAGCGACTGCCACGGCAGTTGACCCGGATCGCGCTCGGAGAGGATGCGAATGCTGTCACCGTCTACGCTCAGCGTATCGCTGTCGTGATCCACCTCGAAGCCGAAGCGGCCATGCACGCTGTCGTGACGCAGCAGATGGGCGTTGAGCGCCGGGTCGCCCAGGTCGTTGATGGCGACAACCTGGATGCGATCGCGGTAGCCGTTCTCGTAGAGCGCGCGGAGTACGTTGCGACCGATACGGCCGAATCCGTTGATGGCGACACGCAAAGTCATGGTGCTCTCTCCTCTCAGATGGCGAAACCCCGAGCGGGACGGGGCGATCGATGGGTCACGAGGCCGGGGCACAGCGGCGACCCGGGGCTGCCTCGAAGCCTGAACTGACGATAGTCCGTGACTGCTGACAGTCTAGAACATCGCGCCATGAAAAAATATTACCCCGAAAGACTAATACCAACGCCGCATTCACGGCCACCGGGCATTTTTTTTGGTAAGTTTACCAAACAACCACGATAGCTCGATGAGGCAGACCCTGATGCTCAACTCCACGATCGACCGCGTGACTCGACGTATCGAAGACCGTTCCGCCGACCGTCGTCGCCTCTATGAGGAACGCATGGCGCGCCAGCACCGGCGTGGCGTGCATCGCGGCGAGCTCTCCTGCGGTAACCTGGCCCACGGCTTCGCCGCCTGCGGCGCCGGCGACAAGAACAGTCTCAAGCTGATGAACAGCGCCAACATCGGCATCGTCTCCTCCTACAACGACATGCTCTCGGCGCACCAGCCGCTCGAACACTTCCCCGAGCTCATCAAGCAGGCCGCCCGTGGCATGGGCTGCACCGCGCAGTTCGCCGGTGGCGTGCCGGCGATGTGCGACGGCGTCACCCAGGGCCAACCCGGCATGGAGCTGTCGCTCTTCTCCCGCGACGTGATCGCCATGGCCACCGCGGTGGCGCTGTCGCACAACATGTTCGATGGCGCGCTCTACCTCGGCGTATGCGACAAGATCGTGCCGGGGCTGTTCATCGGCGCGGCGCGCTTCGGCCACCTGCCGGCGCTGTTCGTCCCCGCCGGCCCCATGCCCAGCGGCCTGCCCAACAACGAGAAGTCGCGGATCCGCCAGCTCTACGCCGAAGGCAAGGTCGGCCGCGAGGCGCTGCTCGAAGCGGAGTCGGAGTCCTATCACAGCCCTGGCACCTGCACCTTCTACGGCACCGCCAACTCCAACCAGCTGATGCTGGAGATGATGGGGCTGCACCTGCCGGGCACTTCCTTCGTCAATCCCGGCACCCCGCTACGCGACGCCATCACCCGCTACGGCACCGAGCAGGTCATTCGCAACAGCGAACAGGGCGGCGATTACCACCCCTTCTATCGCCAGATCACCGCCAAGGCGATCGTCAACGCGATGATCGGCCTGCTCGCCTCCGGCGGTTCGACCAACCACACCCTGCACCTGGTGGCGATGGCGGCGGCGGTCGGCATCACCATCACCTGGGACGACTTCGCCGAGCTGTCGACGGTGATCCCCAGCCTGACCCGGATCTACCCCAACGGTCAGGCCGACGTGAACCACTTCCATGCCGCCGGTGGGGTCAGCCTGCTGGTACGCGAGCTGCTCGGCGCGGGCCTGATGCATGCCGACGTCAAGAGCGCCTTCGGTACCGATATGCACGCCTACACCCAGGAGCCGTTCCTCGATGGCGACCAGCTGGTGTGGCGCGAGGGCACCCGCGAGAGCCTCGACGAGGAGGTGGTACGTCCGGTGGCCCGAGCCTTCTCCCCCACCGGCGGTCTGGCAGTGCTCGACGGCAACCTCGGCCGCGGCGTGATCAAGGTCTCGGCAGTCAAGCCGGAAAGCCGTCGCGTCGAGGCGCCGGTGCGCATCTTCGACGACCAGAGTCAGGTCAAGGCGGCGTTCGAGAGCGGCGAACTCGATCGCGACGTGATCGTGGTGGTGCGCTTCCAGGGCCCACGGGCCAACGGCATGCCCGAGCTGCATCAGTTGACGCCCTTCCTGGGTGTCCTGCAGGATCGCGGCCACCGCGTCGCTCTGGTCACCGACGGGCGCATGTCGGGCGCCTCGGGCAAGGTCCCGGCAGCCATCCACGTCACTCCGGAGGCGGTCGACGCCGGCCCGCTGGCCTATCTGCGCGACGGCGACGTGGTCAGACTCGATCCGGACAAGGGTGAACTTCACGCGCTGGTCGACGCCGACGAGTGGGCCGGTCGCGAACCTGCAATCTGCGACCTGGATCATTATCATCACGGCATGGGCCGCGAACTCTTCGCCGGCTTCAGACAATTGGTCGGCGGCGCCGAGGACGGCGCCGCCGTCTTCGGCGGCTTCGACGCCGCCGATCTGCCTGGAGGGCATTCATGACCACACTCGCCTTGGTCGGCGATATCGGCGGCACCAACGCCCGCTTCGCCCTGGTCGCACCCGGCAGCGTCGAGCTGCAGGCGATCGAGACCCTGCCCTGCAATCACTACGCGGGGCTGGTCGAAGCGATTCGGGCCTACCTCGAGAAGGTCGGCGCCGAGGCCCCGCGCGAGGCCTGCCTGGCCTTCGCCTGCCCGGTGCACGAGGATTGGGTCAAGATGACCAACAACGACTGGGCGTTCTCCAAGAAAGCGGTCGCCGAGACGCTGGGGCTGGGCACCTTCAAGGTCATCAACGACTTCACCGCCCAGGCCCTGGGCATTCCGCATATCGATGCCAAGGACCTCACCCCGGTGGGTGACGGCGAGGCCGAGCCGCGCCGCCCGCGGCTGGTGATCGGCCCCGGGACCGGCCTGGGCATGGCCGGCCTGGTGCCGAGCCAGCGCCACTGGATCCCGTTGACCACCGAGGGCGGCCACGCCACCTTCGCTCCCACCGACGAGCGCGAGCGCCAGATACTCGACTTCTTTCGCGCCCGCTATGGCCGGGTTTCGATCGAGCGCCTGCTGTGCGGTCAGGGGCTGCTCGATCTCTATCTCGCCCACGCCGCGCTACTGGGCGCCACCCCTGCCTACAACTCCCCCGCCGAGGTCACCGGCGCAGCACGCGCCGGTGACCGGGTCGCGCGCGAGACGCTGATGCGCTTTCTCAAGATTCTGGGCAGCGTGTGCGGCGACGCCGCGCTCACGCTGGGCGCGCTGGGCGGGGTCTATCTCTGCGGCGGCATCACCCCGCGCCTGATCGAGTGGCTGCCGCGCAGCGATTTCCGCCGCGCCTTTGCCGACAAGGGCCGCTTGAGCGCTTACACTGCCGGCATCCCCACCTGGGTGGTGACGGCGCCGTGGACCGGCCTGCTGGGCGCGGCGGAAGCTCTGCACAACGAGGAAGTGACATGATTCCCGATACGCTCGCCGATCTGATCGCGGCGACCGACGGCCAGCGCGAGGCGACCTGGGAGGGCCGCCGCGTGCTGCTGATCAATGCCGACTGGGGCCAGCTCGCGCTCTCGCTGCAGGGCGCGCAGGTCCTGCACTTCTTGCCTTTCGACCGCGAAGCCGCAGGCCGCCGCCCGGCGCCCGGCCCCGAGGATGGCTGGCTCTGGGTGACGCCCACCCCGCAGGCGATGCCGGGGGCGATCCGCGGCGGTATTCCGCTGTGCTGGCCGTGGTTCGCCGACGAATCGCCCGACGGCCAGGGCCCCATGCATGGCCCGGCACGCACCGCCGAGTGGCGCCTGGACGCGGTCGACGAGGATCTCTCGGGCAACGGGGTCGAGATCCATCTCTCGCCACAGGAGCGCCTGCACGACGAGCTGACCCCCAACGCGGTGGTCCACGCCAATGCGCAAAGGCTCAGCGTCGAGCTGTTCACCCGCCACACCGGCACCACGCCGGTCAAGCTGACCGGGGCGCTGCACACCTACTTCGCGGTCGCCGATACCCATCGCTGCCGCGTCGAGGGGCTGGCCGGGGCACGCTATCTGGACAAGCTCGAGCGCTTCGCCGAGAAGCAGCAGCAGGGCGAGCTGGGCGTACGCGGGGCGCTGGATCGGATCTACCAGTCCAACCGCCCGGTGGTGCTCGATGACGGCCAGCGGCGCCTGCTGATCACCAAACAGGGCAGCGACTCCACCGTGGTCTGGCATCCGGGCGAGGGCCTGCCGGGAGACACCCCCGCGGCGGTCGGCCAGCGTTTCCTCTGCGTCGAGGCCGCCTGCACCCGGGTCGATCCGGTCTGGCTGGTGCCCGACGGGCAGCATCTGCTGGCCACCACCATCGTCAAGGCCCCCGATCATGACTGAGACGCCGGTGTTCGACGTCCCCTTCATCCTGGGCATGATGCGCCTCCACGAGCGGCCCGAGTTCGCCGATCCCGACACCCTCGGCGACTGGCTGCAAAGGCGTGTCGATCAGGGGCTCACCTGGTTCGACCATGCCGATATCTATGCCGACCAGCAGTGCGAGCAGCGCTTCGGCGACGCCCTGCGCCGCCGGCCGGCGCTCAGGGCGCAGATCCGCATCGTGACCAAGGGCGGCATCGTGCCGCCCGGGCGCGACCGCTCGCCGTTCGGGGTCAAGCACTACGACACCTCCGCGGACCATCTCAGCGCCAGCATCGACGGCTCCCTAGCGCGACTGGGGGTCGAGCGGCTCGACCACTATCTGCTGCATCGGCCCGATCCGCTGATGGACGCCGAGGCCACCGGCCGCGCCCTGGATGCCGCCATCGATGCCGGCAAGGTGGGTACGGTGGGGGTCTCCAACTTCCTCCCCGAGCAGTGGCGCCGCCTGCAGGCGGCGATGCACCACCAGTTGGGGGCGCATCAGCTGAAGCTGTCGCTGGCCCACCCGGATGCGCTGTTCGACGGCTTCTATGACGCCATCGTCGCCGACGGCCTCGCCCCGATGGCATGGTCGCCGCTGGGCGGCGGCTCGGTTTTCGAGGACGTGCTCGGCAGCGCGCTCTCCCAACTCGCCGAGCGTCTCGACTCGACCACCGCGGGGCTCGCACTGGCCTGGCTGCGGCGCCTGCCGGGGCGGCCGATCCCGGTCATCGGCACCTTGAACGAAAAGCGTATCGAAAGCCTGCTGGCGAACGGTAGTCTCGAACTCGACCGCCCGACCTGGTTCGCGCTGCTCGAGGAAGCACGCAGCTACCGGGTGCCCTGAGCACCGCCGACGCTGCGTGGCCACCCCGGACCTCATGCCATGGAGATCCCCAACACCATGACCCCCATCATCGCCTTCGGCGAAGCCCTCGTCGATATGCTCTCCAGCCGCCTGGGCGACGACACCGGGCCCGAGACCTTTACCCCCTACGCCGGCGGTGCCCCCGCCAACGCGGCCGTGGCCTGCGCTCGTCAGGGCCTGCCCAGCGTGTTCCTGGGCATGATCGGCGATGACCGCTTCGGCGACTTCATCGTCGAGGCGCTCGACGCCCACGGTGTCGACACCCAGCACGTGGTGCGCACCCGCGCCGCGCGCACCGCCCTCGCCTTCGTCTCCCGCGATCGCGAGGGCGAGCGCCAGTTCGACTTCTATCGCCCGCCGGCGGCGGATCTGCTCTACCGTCGCGAACACCTGCCCTCGGGGATTTTCGCCGAGCCGGCACTGGTGCACCTGTGCAGCAACAGCCTCACCGACACCGAGATCGCCCGCACCACGCTGGATCTGGCCAGCATCGCTCGCCGTGGCGGCTGCGTGATCAGCGTCGATGCCAACCTGCGTCCACTGCTGTGGCCCCAGGGCCGGGTCGATGTGGCGCTGGTCGAACAGCTGCTCGAACGCGCCCACCTGATCAAGCTGTCGCGGGAGGAGCTCGACCAACTGCGCGGCGAACGCAGCGCGGAGGAGTGGATCAGCGCCCGGCTGGCCCGCGGTACGCGCCTGATCGTGATCACCGACGGCCCCGGCCCGGTGGAAGCATATCTCGCCGAGCGCCGGCTGCAGGTGTCGCCGCCACAGGTCAAGGCGGTCGACACCACCGCCGCGGGGGATGCCTTCATCGGTGGCCTGCTGGCTTCGCTGTCGCGCGCCGAGGTCACCTGCGAAACGCTCAGCGACTGGCTCGCCGATGAGGCCCAACTGGAAGAGGCACTCATCTTCGCCGCCCGCTGCGGCGCCTTCACTGCCATGCGCGCCGGCGCTTTCGCCGCGCTGCCGGGCAGCTCAGACCTCGACGACCTCCCCACCTGAGCCCACCACCAGGGCGTGAAAGGCGCTCGCGGTGGAAGAGAGCTGCTGGTCGGCGCGGGTGACGACGCCGACCGGCCGCTCGACGATCGGCGCGGAGAGCGCCAGACAGCGCACCCCCAGCGCCTCCATCTGATCGCGACACAGCGCCGGCACCGCGCTCACGCCCAGCCCCTTGCCCACCAGCTGGCCCACCGTCGCCAACTGGTGGCTCTCGAACGCTACCGGCAGGCTCAGTCCGTGCTGCGCCAGCTGGCGTTCCAGCACCACGCGCACCTGTGACGGCCGCTGCAGGGTGATGAACGGATACTCGAGCAGTGACGCCCAGGTAACCTCGCCTGCTGCCGCCAGCGCCGAATCCGGCGGCACCGCGGCGACGAAGCGATCGAGGTAGAGCGGCGTGAAGGCCAACGCCTGCTGCGCTGGCGGCGCGAAGGCGATCCCGAACTCGACCCGCTGGGTCAGCACCATCTCCACCACCTGCTCGTTGATCACGTCATGGATGGTCACGCCGATCCGCGGATGGCGCTGGCGGAACGCGGCGATCAGCGGTGGCAGGCGGTTGGAGGCGAACGACGGCATGGCGGCGATCGCCAGATGCCCCTGCTGCAGGTGGAAACGCCGGCGCATGGCGTCCTCGACGTCGTCCCACTCCGCCAGCAGCCGCCGCGCCAGCGGCAGCAGCGTCTCCCCCTCCGGCGTCAGCCGCACCTGGCGCGTGGTGCGCGAGAACAGCGCCCCGCCGAGCTGCGACTCCAGCGATTTCACCGCCAGACTGAGCGCCGACTGGGTCACATGCAGCCGCTCACACGCCTGGGCGAAGCTCAGGGTCTGGGCCACCGCGAGAAAGGCACGGAGCTGTTTGACGGTCATCAAAACGCCTCATTAATGAGAAAACCTCGATAATTATCGGCGAAAATAAATTTAATAACAGCGCGAGGAGCGGTCATAGTCATAGGCATAGCGCGCGTCATGACTCGCACAAGACAACATCAACGCTCACACCGAGGCCCACCATGACCCAAACCGCCGCAACGCAAGAGAGCCGCCCGCGCGGCAAGTGCTATCCCAGCGCGCAGGCCGCGCTCGATGGCTTGATCGAGGATGGCATGACCCTGGCCGTCGGCGGCTTCGGCCTGTGCGGTATTCCCGAAGCGCTGATCCAGGCCCTGCGCGACAGCGGCAAGCGCGAGCTGACCGTGGCCAGCAACAACGCCGGCGTCGACGGCTTCGGCCTGGGACTGCTGCTCGAATCCCGCCAGATCAAGAAGATGCTCTCCTCCTACGTGGGTGAGAACAAGGAGTTCGAGCGCCAGTACCTCTCCGGCGAACTGGAACTCGAGTTCTGCCCCCAGGGCACCCTGGCCGAGCGCCTGCGCGCCGGCGGGGCCGGGATCGCCGCCTTCTACACCCGCACCGGCTATGGCACCAAGATCGCCGAAGGCAAGGAGGTGCGTGAGTTCGACGGCGAGCATTACGTGATGGAGCGCGGCCTGCCAGTGGACGTGGCGCTGATCAAGGCGCAGGTCGCCGACCGCGCCGGCAACCTGCGCTTCAACAAGACCGCGCGTAACTTCAACCCGCTCGCGGCCATGGCTGGCCGGGTGTGCGTCGCCGAGGTCGAGGAGATCGTCGAAACCGGCGCCCTCGACCCCGACGACATCCACCTGCCGGGCATCTTCGTCCACCGCCTGGTGCACAACCCGAACCCGGAGAAACGCATCGAGAAACGCACCCTGAGGGAGGGCAACTGAGATGGCCTGGAACAAGGAAGAGATGGCGCAACGCGCCGCCGGCGAACTGCGCGACGGCTTCTACGTCAATCTGGGGATCGGCCAGCCGACACTGGTGGCCAACTATATCCCCGAGGGCATGGAGGTGTGGCTGCAGTCGGAGAACGGCCTGCTCGGCATCGGCCCCTTCCCCACCGCGGAGACCGTCGACCCGGACCTGATCAACGCCGGCAAGCAGACCGTCACTGCCCTGCCCGGCTCGAGCTACTTCGACAACGCCGAGTCCTTCGCCATGATCCGTGGCGGCAAGATCAATCTGGCGATTCTCGGCGCGATGCAGGTCTCGGCCAAGGGGGACCTGGCCAACTGGATGATCCCGGGCAAGATGGTCAAGGGCATGGGCGGCGCCATGGATCTGGTCGCCGGGGTCCAGCGCGTGGTGGTGCTGATGACCCACACCGCCAAGGGCGAGCACAAGATTCTCGATGAGTGCAGCCTGCCGCTGACCGGCGTCGGGGTGGTCGATCGTATCATTACCGATCTCGGCGTGATGGACGTCACCGGCCAGGGCCTGGCGCTGGTCGAGCTGGCCCCCGAGGTGACCTTCGAAGAGATTCGCGAGGCCACCGGCTGCGAGCTGATCGACCAGCGGGAGACACAGCATGCCTGATACCAGCCACGACCGCGATGCGGTCATCGTCGCCGCCACGCGGACCCCCATCGGCACCTTCCAGGGAGCGCTTTCCAGCGTCCCCGCCGTGACCCTGGGCGCCACGGTCATCCGCCGGGTGCTCGACGGCATCGACCCGGCCAGCGTCGACGAAGTGATCATGGGCCACGTGCTACGCGCCGGCCTGGGCCAGAACACCGCGCGTCAGGCGGCGATCGAAGCCGGTCTGCCCGACAGCGTGCCGGCGATGACCATCGACAAGGTATGCGGCTCCGGGCTCAAGACGGTGCACCTGGCGGCCCAGGCGATCCGCTGCGGCGATGCCGAGGTCGTCGTCGCCGGCGGCATGGAGAACATGAGCCTGGCGCCCTACGTGCTGCCCAAGGCGCGCACCGGCCTGCGCATGGGCCACGCCGAACTGATCGACAGCATGATCCAGGACGGCCTGTGGGACGTTTTCAACGACTACCACATGGGCATCACCGCGGAGAACCTGGCCGAGCAGTACGCGATATCGCGCCAGGCCCAGGACGCCTACGCCGCCGAGTCCCAGCGCCGTGCGGTGGCCGCCCGCGACGCCGGACGTTTCGACGCCGAGATCACCCCGGTAGAGGTGCCCCAGCGGCGCGGCGACGCCATCGTCGTCGAGCGTGACGAGCAGCCGCGTGAGGGCGTCAGCGCCGAGTCGCTGGCCCGGCTCAAGCCGGCCTTTCGCAAGGAGGGAACGGTCACCGCCGGCAACGCCTCGGCGATCAACGACGGCGCCAGCGCGCTGCTGATCATGAGCGCGGCGCGCGCCCGCGAGCTGGGCCTGCCGGTGCTGGCGACCATCCGAGCCTGTGCCAACGCCGCGGTCGACCCTGCCACCATGGGTATCGGCCCGGTGCCGGCGACCCGGCGCTGTCTGGAACGTGCAGGCTGGACGCTCGCGCAGCTCGACCTAATCGAGGCCAACGAAGCCTTCGCCGCGCAGACCTTAGCGGTGGCCAAAGAGCTCGGCTGGTCGGCCGACAAGGTCAACGTCAATGGAGGCGCCATTGCGCTGGGCCACCCGATCGGCGCTTCGGGCGCGCGCGTCTTGGTCACCCTGCTCCACGAAATGCAACGCCGCGACGTCGCGCGCGGGCTGGCCACGCTGTGCATCGGCGGCGGCCAAGGTGTCGCCACGGCGATCGAACGCGGCTGATCCCGGCCCATGGCGGCCCGCGAGGCTCTCGCGCCTAGGTACTGTCTGAAAAGTCGACGAGCGAAGACCAGTCAAGGCAAAAATCGGCGAAAACGCGGAGTTTACGGGATGTAAATGAGCACTTTGAGCCGATTTTTAACGCCGCATGGGCGAGCGCAGTCCTTATCAGGCAGTACCTAGCGGGCCGTCCACCCTAGATCGATCCCCCAGTCGGCTCCGGTCACTGCCGCCGCGCCGTCGGAGACCAGATAGGCCACCAGCTCGGCGACTTCGGCGGGCTCGATCAGGCGCTTGACCGCCGCCCCGGCGAGCATGATTTTCTCCACCACCTCGGCCTCGTCCATGGCGTTCAGACGCGCCTGGTCAGCGATCTGCTTCTCCACCAGCGGCGTGCGCACATAGGCCGGGCAGATGGCATTGGCGGTGATACCGTGCTCGCCGCCTTCCAGCGCCGCGGTGCGGGTCAAACCGATCAGGCCGTGCTTGGCGCTGACGTAGGCCGCCTTGCCCGGCGAGGCCACCTTGGCGTGGATCGAGGCGACGTTGACGATCCGCCCCCAGCCGCCGCGCTGCATGTGGGGCCACGCCGCCTGGGTGAGCAGAAAGGGGGCGGTGAGCATCAGATCGATGATCTGGCGCCACTTCTCTTCGGGGAAGTGGGCGATATCGGCAACGTGCTGGATACCGGCGTTGTTGACCAGAATATCGACCCCGCCGAATGCCTCGACCGCAGCGTCGATGGCGCCGCGGCACTGGGCGCCATCAGTCAGGTCCGCCTCGAAAAAGCGCGCACCGGCCGCCTCGGCGACTGCCCGACCGTCGGGATTGAAATCCACTGCCAGCACGCGCTGGCCGCGTGCGGCCAGGGTCTCCACCACCGCCCGCCCGATACCGCTGGAGCTGCCGGTGACCACCGCCACGCGGGGCGTCTCAGACGTAGCACTCATGGCAACACCTCCTCTCTCGACGTTCGCTCATCGATTCTCGAGGCGAGTCCGATGTGACGGCAGATGGCCTCGAAGACTTGCCCGCAAGCCGGTCTAGCGCGGATAGCGCTGCGTCGCCTCGCGGGTCAGGCGCGTGATCTCTTCCCAATTCTGCTGGTCGATCAGCGCCTTGGGCGCCATCCACGAACCGCCCACACACATCACGTTGGGCAGCGCCAGATAGTCGGCGGCGTTGTCCACGGTCACCCCGCCGGTGGGGCAGAACAGCGCCTCGGGCAGCGGCCCGCCGAACGACTTGAGCGCCTTGGCGCCGCCATTGGCCTCGGCAGGGAAGAACTTGAAGCGGCGATAGCCGCGCTCCCAGCCGGTGACCACCTCGGAGACCGTGGCCACCCCGGGCAGCAGCGGTACCTCGCTGGCGATGCCGTGCTCGAACAGCGCCGGCGTGGTGCCTGGGGTAACCACGAAGTCGACCCCGAGCTCCTCGCAGATGCGGTACTGCTCGACACCGAGCACGGTGCCGGCACCCAGGGTGACTTCCGGCAGGGCTTCACGGATGCGCTGCATGGCCTCCACCGCGCAGTCGGTGCGCAGGGTGATCTCAAGCACGTCGAGGCCGCCGTCGACCAGCGCCTGCGCCAGCGGCACGGCGTGGTCGAGACGCTCGATCACCAGCACCGGAATGATCGAGGTGGCGCGACAGATGGCGTCGAGACGATCGGTCTGCGCCTGTGGCAGGAGACGGGGGGCGGATGACATGACAAGGTTCCTCGTTGAATGATCGGTGACGGGTGCCCGGTAGTCGGTGAGCCCCGAGCATCGGCGCCCCGCTCAGGGCGCCCAGTAGATCGCCAGCGGGCAGCTGAGAAAGGCCCGGATCGGCAGTTCGCGCACGTCGTCTCCCGCCAGTGCCCGGGCCAGCACCGTACGCTTGGCGTCGCCGACGATATGCAGCGCGTGGCGCCGGGCGGCGTGCAGCCGCGCGGCGCTCAGGGTGAGGCGGGGATGGCTGGCGCTGGGCGCACGCACTGCTACCACCGCTTCGTCGCTGCACAGTGCCAGCCCCAGCTCGAGACTATCGGGGAACAGCGATGCGGTGTGGCCATCACCGCCCATCCCCAGCACCACCAGGCTGGCCGGCCATGGCAGGGTATCCAGACGCGCGGCGACGCTCGCCGCGCCCTCTTCCGGCGTGGCGTGGTCGCTGGTCAGCGGATGCAGGATCGCCGCTGACGCGGGCCCGGTCAGCAGCGTTTCGCGCAGCAGGCGCGCATTGCTGTCCGGGTGGTCGGCGTCGACCCAGCGCTCATCGGTCAAGGTGATATCGACCCGCGACCAGTCGAGCGACTGCGCGGCGAGGCTGCGCAGGAACGGCGTCGGCGTGGTGCCACCGGAGAGCACCAGCAGCACCCGCGGCTGGCTGGCGAGGTCGCTCGAAAGCGCCGCCGCGGCGGCCTCGGCGAGCTGCGCGCCGAGGCGGTCACGACCGCTGTCAGTAGTCTTCATACTCAGCAGTCTTCATGATCAATAGTCTTCATACCAGGAGCGCCCGTCCTGGGTGATCATGGCGATCGACGCCACCGGCCCCCAGGAGCCCGCCGGATAGCGCCGCGGCGGAATATCGCGCTTCTCCCAACCGTCGATCAGCTGGTCGACCCACTTCCAGGCGTACTCGATCTCGTCACGACGCACGAACAGATACTGCTGCCCCTTCATCACCTCCAGCAGCAGACGCTCGTAGGCATCGGGAATACGCGCCTTGGGGAAGGCGTGGTTGAAGTCGAGGTGCAGCGGGCCCGGGCGCAGACGCATGCCCTTGTCGAGCCCGCCATCCTTGGTCAACACCTGCAGCGCAATGCCCTCTTCCGGCTGCAGCCGGATCACCAGCTTGTTGGCGGCGAGATTGCGCTGGTCGGGATCGAAGATGTAGTGCGGCTGCTGCCGGAAGTGAATGACGATCTGCGACAGTTTCTCCGGCATGCGCTTGCCGGTGCGCAGATAGAACGGTACGCCGGCCCAGCGCCAGTTGGAGACTTCGAGACGCATGGCGACGAAGGTCTCGGTGGTGCTCGAGGTGTTGGCGTCGTCCTCTTCCAGGTAGCCGGGCACGTTCTCGCCGTTGATGGCACCGGCGACGTACTGGCCACGCACCACGTGACGATTGAGCGCCTCGCCCTCGATTGGCTTGAGCGCCTTGAGCACCTTGACCTTCTCGTCGCGGATGGCGTCGGCGTCGAGGTTGGCCGGCGGGTCCATGGCCAACATGGTGAGCAGCTGGAGCAGGTGGTTCTGGACCATGTCGCGCAGCTGGCCGGCCCTGTCGAAGTAGCCCCAGCGCCCTTCGATACCGACCTGTTCGGCCACGGTGATCTCGACGTGGGAGATCTGACTCTGGTTCCACTGGTTGCCGAACATCGGGTTGGCGAAGCGCAGCGCGATGAGGTTCTGCACCGTCTCCTTGCCCAGATAGTGGTCGATGCGGTAGATCCGCGTCTCGGGGAAGACCGCGCCGATGGCGTCGTTGATCTCGTGGGAGGAGGCAAGGTCGTAGCCGATCGGCTTCTCGACCACCACGCGCGAGGTGTCGTCGAGGCTGCCGCTACGCTCCAGGTTGGCGCAGATGGCGCCGTAGATGCTGGCCGGCACCGCCAGATAGATGGTCAGCGGGCAGGTGTCATCGGCGCTGCGGGCGTGCCAGTCACGGATCTGCTCATAGCCCTCGACGGTATCGAAGTCGAGCTGGCAGTAGTCCAGGCGCGCCAGGAAGCGATCGATGCAGGCCTGATCCTGCTCCTTCGGCTTGACCCGCTTCTTGAGCATGCCCAGCACCGTGTCGCGGAAGCTGTCGGCGTCGTGCTCGCGTCGGGCCAGGCCGAGAATGCGCGTCTGCTCGCCCAGCAGACCATCCCGGTCGAGATGGTAGAGTGCCGGGTAGAGCTTGCGTAGCGCCAGATCACCCAGCGCCCCGAACAGCGCCAGATCCACGTTGGGCGTTGCCTCTCGAGACATTGCCTCTCTCCGCTTGTGTGGTTAATTTACGAATAAAATACGCCATTCCGGGCCGAGTTGACACGCGACTTGCGCATCATATGCCTGCGACAGCGGCCGATTCGGTCACTAACTTACCGCTTGCGGTCGCGCGCTCGGCCGGCATCGCTTGGCGCCACCGGCGCCGCGGGCTAGGATGCAGGGTTTGTGTCAAACCGTGATGGCACGCCCCGCTGCCAGGAGACTCACCGCTAGCATGGCCAACCACGATCTCATCGCCCGGATCCGAACGCGGATCGACGAGCTGAACCGATCGGAACGCAAGGTCGCCGACGTGATTCTGCGCGACCCCAATGCCGCGATTGGCATGAGCATAGCCACTCTGGCACAGGCTGCCACGGTGAGCGAACCGACCGTCAACCGATTCTGCCGCAACTTCGACACCAAGGGTTATCCCGACTTCAAGATCCAGCTGGCGCAGAGTCTGGCCGGCGGTACACCCTATGTCAGCCGCAGCGTGGAGAGCGACGACGACGCCGGCGCCTACACCGACAAGATCATCGGTGCGACCATCGCCGCCCTCGACGAAGCACGGCGTACGGTCGACCCCAAGCGCATCGAGCGTGTGGTCGATCATCTCTCGCAGGCGCGTCAGATCAACTTCTTCGCCCTCGGCGCCTCGGCCCCCGCCGCCTTCGACGCCCACAACAAGTTCTTCCGCTTCAATCTGCCGGTCTCGGCGCACAACGACGTGCTGACCCAGCGCATGATCGCCGCCGCCGCCCATACCGGCGACGTCATCGTGGTGATCTCCTATACCGGGCGCACCCGCGAACTGGTCGAGGTGGCTCAGCTCGCCAGCGACAGCGGCGCCACGGTGATCGGCATCACCCGCGAGGGCTCGCCGCTGGCCGAGGTGTGCACCGACCTGCTGCCGGTCGATCTGGCCGAGGACACCGAAGTCTACATGCCGATGGCCTCGCGCATGATCCACATGGCGCTGATCGACGTGCTGGCCACCGGCGTCACGCTGCGCCGCGGCAAGTCGTTCCTGCCACATCTGCGCAAGATCAAGGAGAGCCTGCGCCCGACCAAGTTTCCGCCCGCCAAGGAGTGAGGCGCACGGTGCGGTATCTTAAAGATCGGGGGCAAAAGCGGTTATCATGCATGCCGAGGTACGGTCGCGCGCCTGCCCGATGACACGCCTATTCGACTCCCCTATTCGAGGTCACGCCATGCGCTGGTTGTTCGCTCTGGTCCTGATGCTGGTCGGCAGCGTCTCGCAAGCCGACACTTTCCGCTTCACCGCGATTCCGGACGAGGACCAGTCGCGCCTGGTCGAGCGCTTCTCCAAGGTCGCCGATTACCTCTCGGACAAGCTCGGCGTCGAGGTCGAGTACGTGCCGGTGACCTCCTACGGCGCGGCGGTGACCGCCTTCCGCAACGACCAGGTGCAGCTGGCCTGGTTCGGTGGCCTCTCCGGGGTTCAGGCCCGCCGTCTGGTGCCCGGCTCCCAGGCCATTGCCCAGGGCCAGGAGGACGCCGAGTTCCGCAGCTACTTCATCGCCAACACGCAAGCCGACATCGCCCCTTCCGAGACGGCGCTGCCCGAGGCGGTGCGCGGCCACAGTTTCACCTTCGGCGCCAAGACCTCGACCTCGGGGCGACTGATGCCTGAGCACTTCATCCGCCAGCGCTTCGATGCGGCTCCCGACAAGGTGTTCTCGCGGGTCGGCTTCTCCGGCGACCACTCGCGCACCATCGCCCTGGTCGAGTCCGGCACCTATGACGTCGGCGCGGTCAACTTCACCGTATGGCAGGCGGCGGTGGCCGATGGCCGCGTGGACACCGACAAGGTCGCAGTGATCTGGAAGTCGCCCACCTATCCCGACTACCAGTGGACCCTGCGCGGCGACGTCGACGCGCGCTACGGCGAGGGCTTCAGTGCCAAGGTGCAGAAGGCGCTGCTCGAGATGACCGACCCCGCCCTGCTCGAGAGTTTCCCGCGCTCCGGCTTCATCCCGGCCAGCAACGCCGACTATGCGCCGATCGAAGAGGTCGGTGAGTCGATCGGCCTGCTGCGCTGAGACCGCGTGACACTCCTTCGCTTCGACGGTGACGACCTGGGGCACGCCGACCGGGTCGTGCTGCCGGGGCTGTCGCTGACCCTGGAACACGGAGAGCAGGTGGCGCTGTTGGGCCAGAGCGGTGCCGGCAAGTCGACTCTGCTGAGTGCGATCCGCGCCCGGCTCGAACCGCACGCCGCCTGGTGCCCGCAGAGCCACGGCCTGGTGCCGCTGCTCTCGGTCTACCACAACGTCTATATGGGCCGGCTGGAGCGCCACGGCGCCCTGGCCAACCTGCTCAACCTACTGCGGCCGAATCGTGACGCCTGGCAGGCGGTCGAAGCGCTGTGCGCCGAGCTCGGCCTCGACGGCCTGCTGCGCCGTCCGGTGGAGCGTCTCTCCGGTGGGCAGCGTCAGCGCGTGGCGATCGCCCGCGCGCTCTATCAGCAGCGCGACGTCTTCCTGGGTGACGAGCCGCTGGCCAGCGTCGATCCGCACCAGGCCCTGCGTCTGCTGCAGCGGATCCAGCGCCAGCACGCCACCAGCGTCATCGCGCTGCATCAGCACCGCCTGGCGCTGAGTCACTTCGACCGGGTGATCGGGCTGCGCGACGGCCAGGTTCAGCTGGATGCCGCCAGCCGTGAGCTCACCCTGGCCGATCTCGACGCGCTCTACCCCGACGCCGCGGCCGCCTCGACCAGCGTCGCCACCTCTGCATGAGCGCGGCACCCGGCTGGCTGCGCGGTGACAGCCCCGGCCTCACCCTCGCCCGGCGCTCACTGGCGCTGGTGACACTCTGTCTGCTGCTGCTGCCGCTGGCCGACCTCGAGATCACCGCCGCCGACCCCTGGGCGGAGCTGTGGCGCATGGCCCGCGGCCTGGCCTGGCCCGACTGGCTGGCCCTGGAGAACCCGCTCCACGCGATCGCGCTCACCGTCAGCGTGGCGCTGTGGGGTACCTTCCTCGGCGCACTGCTGGGGTTCCCGCTGGCGCTGGTCTTCCCGCGATCGCGCACACTGCGCGCCCTGTGCGCCTTCGTCCGCGCGATCCACGAGCTGTTCTGGGCGCTGCTGTTCCTGCAGGTGTTCGGCCTCTCGGCGGTCACCGCGCTGGCCGCGCTGGCGATCCCCTACACCGGCATCTTCGCCAAGGTCTACGCCGAGATCCTCGAGCTGACCCCGCGCGCGCCCTCGGCTGCGCTGCCCGCCGGTGTCGATCGCCTGTCACGCTTCATCTATGCCGAACTGCCGCTGGTGTGGGAGCGCCTGGCGAGCTACACCCGCTACCGTTTCGAGTGCGCCATGCGCGCCAGCGTGCTGCTCGGCTTCGTCGGTCTGCCAACGCTGGGGTTCTATCTCGAGAGCGCCTTCCGTGAGGGCCGCTTCGGCGAGGCCGGGGCCCTGCTGTGGATATTCTACCTGCTGATCGCGACGCTGCACTGGTGGGGGCATCGCCGCCTGCTGCCGCTTCTGCTGATCGCCGGGCTCTACTGGCTCGGGCCCTGGCCCGACGTCGATGGTGCGCTGCTGTGGCGCTTCGTCAGCCACGACCTGTGGCCGGCCCCGCTGCTCACCGGCGACCTGACAGGGCTGCTGGCCTGGGTGCGCGACATGCCGGACCTGCTGCCGGCGATCGGCAACACCCTGCTGCTGGCGCTGATGGGGATGGTGGGGAGTCTGGTGCTGGCGCTGCTGCTATGGCCGCTGGCCAGCCGCCATTTCGGCAACCGCGCCAGCCGCGGGCTGGGCCGCCTGGCGCTGGTGATGGTGCGCTCGACCCCGGAGCTGATGCTAGCATTCGTCTTCCTGCTGCTCTTGGGGCCGTCGATGCTGCCGGCGTGGCTGGCACTGGCGCTGCACAACGGCGCGCTGATCGCCTTTCTGGTGGCGCGCCACGCCGACGGCCTCACCCCGGGCATGCCCGGGCTGCCGGCCTCGGGGCGCTACGCCTACGAGCTGCTGCCGCGGCTCTACCCCAACCTGCTGGCACTGCTGTGCTACCGCGCCGAAGTGATCCTGCGCGAGACCGCCCTGCTGGGCATGCTCGGCGTCGCCACGCTGGGGTTCTACATCGACTCCAGCTTCGAATACCTGATGTTCGATCAGGCACTCTTTCTGCTGCTGATCACCGCCGGGCTGAACATCGCGGTCGACGCCGCCGCCCGCCGCTTCCGCCCCCGCGAGGTGCCGGTCGACGATCCGTGCAGCCGCTGACCCACGGCCACTGATGCGTTGCGCAAAACGGCTGTCCGTAGAAAACGATATCCACAAAAAAACGATGTCCAAAAAAACAATGCCCAGCGAGAAGCCGGGCATCCAAGAGAACCTATCGGGTCGAACCCTTCACTCGACGGCATCGCAACTTGCCGCCTTGCCGCGCTTCCCTGCGGCGGCACGCCATCCCTGGCGTGGGCGCTTCCTGCGCATGAGGCCTTCCTGACCTCTAAGTTTACCTAGGCAATGATAGCACCACGTAAAATCCTTGTACAACATTTTTACGCTCGGGTTGGCAAGCGTCATCGGCATGCGTAGGCTTGGCGGATCGCAGCCACCGCTAATTTAAGGTTGTCTGTTGACTATGCAGCCGGCCGGCGCAGCGTATGGCGTACCGAGGAGGGAAAAGGGCAGCTCGGTTGGCGGCGTACCAGACCGGTGCCACCCGTTAGTTAACCCAGATCAAGTCGGCACGCGGTGACTGAGGGTAGGCTTGCCAGGCCCGCGGAATCGTCCTTCCCGGGCGCGCCGGGCTCAGGCCCGGCGCTTTACGCCCCGCTTGATCCCCGCACGCCGCGCAAATGCATAAACCTTGCACGGAGCCTGGCGCATTTTCCGTTATGATGCGTCGATCCGTGACACGGATGTAACACTCGTTTTCACGCTCGTTTTCACGACCAGGACTGTCGACACCGCGCATGACGGAGCTATTCGTTCAGGAGTGGCGAGGCTGGACCCCGCACCGCGAAGCGGCCGGTGAGGCGCGCCTGGAGACCAGCGCCAAGCCCGCTGGCACGGCAATTCCATCGATGCTGCGCCGCCGCCTCAATCTGATCGGCCGCGCCGTGTGCGACATGCTGATCGCGCTCGACCCGGCGGCCGAGCTGGATGTGCTGCACGCCTCACGCCACGGCGACGGCGAGCGCACGCTGGAGATGCTCTACGCCATCGATGCCGGCGAGCCGCTGTCACCGGCACGCTTCGGCCTGTCGGTACACAACGCCATCATCGGCGTCTACTCGATCGCCAGCGGCAATCGCCGCAGCCAGCAGGCGGTGGCCGCCAGCGGCGCGGAGTGGGCGGCACTGATGGCCGAGGCGCTGGGGTACCTCAGCGACGGTACCGAGCGCCTGCTGGTGGTGTTCGGCGACCAGCCGGTACCGGCACGCTTCGCCGACTTCGCCCCGCATACGCCAGCGGCGGCGGTGGCCCTGGTACTGGGCACTGCGCCCACCCCGGGGGCGCGACGTCTCACGCTAGCGGCGGCTCCCGACACCGTTGGCGAGGCGCTGCAGCCGCTCGATGTGATCGACTGGCTGATGCAGCGGCGTGGGCCGCTGAGCTGCCCCATGGCCGGGCGCACCTGGACACTCGCGCCGGACGCCTGACCGCGCCCGGCGATAGGTAAGCACAGGGTGTGTACGAAAAGTCGGCAAGCGCTGGCAGTTTTTGTACAACACCCTATATCGCGCGTCACCCCGACGCGCACAGGCCGGCGTAGAACCGGCAGCAGGGCGGGGCCACGCGCCATGCGCGGCACCGCGAAGATGGTGGCAAGGACACTGGTGACAAGGAAAGCAAGACCATGACCACGACAGCGCTGGAACACGAACTCAAAGAGATGATCATCGAGACCCTGGAGCTCGAGGACGTCACCCCCGCGGATATCGATCCCGACGAGCCGCTGTTCGTCGAGGGGCTGGGGCTCGATTCGATCGATGCCCTGGAGCTCGGCCTGGCGCTGCAGAAGCGCTACGGCATCACCCTGGAGTCGGATGCCGAGTCTTCACGTCAGCACTTCGCCAACCTGAGGAGCCTGGCCGCGCTGGTCGAAGCGCGTCGCGCCAGTTGAGGCGTTGGTCGTGATCTCCCGCGGCCGCGCCGGGCCGCAGCGTCTGTTCTGGTGCCTGGCGGCACTGCTCGGTCTGGCCTGGCCCTTCGTGGTTCACGCCCTGCTGCCGCGCCTCGGTGCCTGGCCGCTGCTGCTGGCGCTCGCCGTCCTGGCGTGGTGGCGTCTGCCCGCCGCCCACCGCCGCTGGGGCCTGGGCCTGCTGCCGCTGCTGGCGCTGGTGCTGTTCACCGATAGCGCCGAGCTGGGCCTGCGGCTGTGGCCATTCGCGCTCAATCTGGCGCTGCTGATGCTGTTCGCCCACGGGCTGCGTCATCCGCCTCCGCTGATCGAGCGCCTGGCGCGACGCCAGCAACCGGACCTGCCGCCACATGCGGTGCGCTATACCCGCCGCGTGACCCAGGCCTGGTGCGTGTTCTTCGCCGTCAATGGATCGCTGGCCCTGGCCACCGCACTCTACGCCGACATGACCCTGTGGACCTGGTACAACGGCGGTATCGCCTATGCGCTGATGCTGGCGATGTTTGCCGCTGAGTGGGCCATTCGCCAGCGGGTCAAGAAGCGCCACGCCGAGGAGTCGCATGCGTCACCTTGAACTCCAGGCACGCCCCTGGCGCGAACGCGAGGCCGACGCGCGTATGGCCTGGCGCCCGCCCGCCGATAGCGCCGCCGGCTGGGTCAGCATGGACGCCTGGCGCCAGCGTATTGGCGCCTGGCAGACGCTGCTGGCGCGCCACACCGACGGCAGCGGCGCCTGGCTGCTGTTCGACCCCGATCCGCTGGAGTTCAGCGCCGCGCTGGTGGCGATCTGGGAGCGCGGCGAGCAGGCGATCCTGCCCGCCGATGATCAGCCCGCCACCCTGGCCGCGCTGCGCGACTCGGGCCAGCCGCTGGGCACCCTGTCCGGCGGTACGCGCGCCGGCGCCGACCGCGCCCCCGAGTGGTCGGACCAGCCGTTGCCGGCAGTGGCGCTGACCCTGTATACCTCGGGCTCCACCGGCGAGCCGCAGCGACTCGACAAGCGCTTCGTCCAGCTCGATGCCGAACTCGCCACCCAGCGTGCCCTGTGGCCCTACACCGAAGATCTGGTGATCGGTCAGGTCAGCCACCAGCACATCTACGGGCTGCTGTTCCTGATCCTGCGCCCGCTGGCCGAGGGAGTGCCCTTCGCGACCCGCCCCTGCCCCTACCCGGAAACGCTGCACGCCTGGCTCGCCGCCTGCGCCGAGGCTCAGTTGCAGGCAGCGCTGGTCAGCGCACCGCCGGCGCTCTCGAGGCTACCCGCTACCCTCGACTGGCCCGCAGTGCGCGCCGCTCAGGGGCGCATCTACAGCTCCGGGGCGCCGCTCTCACGTGCGGCCAGCGACCTCGCCCTGGGGCTGCTGGATAGCCCGGTGCACGAGGTCTACGGCAGCTCCGAGACCGGCGGTATCGCCTGGCGCGTGCAGCAGCAGGGCGAGACCTGGCGCCCCTTTCCCGGGCTCGCCATCGAGAGCGACAGCGAGCAGCGCCTGTGGCTGCGCTCGCCGCACCTGGCCGAGCCGCAGACCTGGCAGCGCCAGGCCGACCGTATCGCCCTCGATCCGAACGGCGGCTTTCGCCTGCTCGGGCGCGCCGATCGCATCGTCAAGATCGGCGGCAAGCGCCTCTCGCTCACCGCCATGGACCGCGCGCTGGGCGAGCTCGAGGGCGTCCGCCGGGCACAGACCGTGACCCTGAACCGGCGCGAGCTGCGCCTGGGCGCGATCATCGAGCTCGACGCAAACCACCTCCCCCACGATCACGCCAGTCACCGTGCCACCGTCAAGCGCCTGCGCCGGGCGCTGGCGGAGCGTTTCGAGACGCCGGCACTGCCGCGCTACTGGCGCTTCGTCGAGGCCTGGCCGACCAACGCCCAGGGCAAGCTCACCGCCACGCTGCGTGAGCGCCTGTTCGCCGACCTCGACGACCGCCGTGCGCCGCGCTGGCTGGGTGAGCGCGCGCTGGAAGACGGCATCGAGGTGACCCTGGAGGTGCCCGAGCACTGCCGCTATGTCGATGGTCACTTCGACGCCCAGCCAGTGGTGCCGGGCGTCACTCTGGTCCACTGGGCGATGCAGCTGGCGCGGCGCCTTTTCGCGCTCGAGGCCGACTTCGCCGGGCTCGAACGGCTGCGCTTCCCCCAGCCATTGCTGCCGGGGGACCGCTTCCGCCTGACGCTGGCCCGGCGGCGGATCAAGGCGCGCGAGAGCCTGACGATCACCTGCGAGAGCGCCCGCGGCCAGCACGCCAGCGGCCGCCTGATGCTGACGGAGAGTCACGATGTCGCTTGAGACGCCCGCCACGTCGGCCCGGGTCGGCGTGCTGATTCCGGTCTACAACCACGCTGGGGCTATCGGGGAGACCTTCGCCCGTCTCCAGACGCTGGGGCTGCCGATCATCCTGGTCGACGACGGCAGCGACGCCGAGTGCGCCAGGCTGCTCGACGAGCTGGCGCGTGCCGAGGCGACCACCCTGGTGCGCCTGCCGCACAATCGCGGCAAGGGCGCCGCGGTACGCGCCGGGCTGGCGCATGCCCAGACGCTGGGGCTCACCCATGCGCTGCAGGTGGATGCCGACGGCCAGCACGAAGCCGCCGACCTGCCACCCTTCGTCGCCGGTCTCGACGCCGCCGACGAGATCCTGCGCATCGGCTATCCACGCTTCGACGCAAGCGTACCCAAGCACCGTTTCTACTCGCGCTATCTCACCCACGGCCTGGTGTGGCTGGCGACTCTGTCGCTGACGCTGCGCGACACCATGTGCGGGGTCAAGCTCTACCCGGTCGCGGCGGTCAACCGCCTGGTCGCACGCCACCCCTGCGGCGACCGCATGCAGTTCGACAGCGAGCTGCCGGTGCGCTGGTACTGGCAGGGCGGGCGGGTCGAGAATCTGCCGGTGCGAGTCCGCTACCCGCTGGATGGCGTCTCCCACTTTGCCCTGTGGCGCGACAATCTGCTGCTCGCCGGCATGCACGCGCGCCTGCTGATGGGCATGCTGATCCGTCTGCCCGTCCTGCTTCGCCGCCGCCTGGGAGCCCCTTCATGACCCCCGCCAGCAGCAATCCCAACCACTGGTCACGGATTCGCGAGTCCGGCAGCGCCGCCGGCGTGCGCACCATGGTGTGGATTCGCCGCCACCTCGGCCGGCTGCCGTTCCAGTTCATGCTGACCCTGGTGATCGCCTACTTCTATGTCGCCCACGGTCTGCACCGGCGCGCCTCGCACACCTATCTGGTCAGGCTCTGGCGCCATCTCCACGGTGCCCCGCCACGGCGGCTCACCTGGCTCAGCCTGCGCCACTTCCGCAGCTTCGGGCAGAGCCTGATGGACAAGATCGACGCCTGGAGCGGTATTCCGCCCCGGGTCGAATTCGCCGAGGGGGCGCGTCAGCGCTTTCTCGATGCCGTCTCCAGCGGCCGCGGCGGGCTGATGTTCGTCTCCCACGTCGGCAACATGGAGATCTGCACCGCGATGAGCGACCTGCGCGAGGATTTCCGCGCCACCCTGCTGATGCATACTCGCAACGCCCAGCAGTTCGACGCCGTGCTGGCGCGTTCGACCCATCGCGAGAATCCCCCCGAGATCATCGAGGTCAGCGAGATCACGCCATCGACGGCGATGCAGCTCGGCCGGCGTATCGCCGAGGGCGGCTTCGTGGTGATCGCCGCCGACCGGGTGCCGATCAGCGACAGCGGGCGGGCGCGCACGCTGCCTTTTCTGGGCCACCCGGCGCGCTTCCCCGAGGGACCGTTCTGGCTCGCCAGCCTGCTGCGCTGCCCGATCTACACCATCGGCTGCTTCCGCCATCGCGACGGCTACCGGGTCGAGTTCGACACCTTCGACGACACCCAGCAGCTCGGCCGCCGCCAGCGCGACGCCTGGATCGGCGATGCCATGCAGCGCTACGTCGCCTGGCTCACGCGCCAGTGCGCGAACACCCCGCTGCAGTGGTTCAACTTCTTCCCGTTCTGGCTCGACTGTGCCGACGCCCAGCCGAACGCCGCGGATGACGCCTCGACCGCCACCCAGGCCGACACCCCGCGCGACTGATCTGAGTGAAGAACTCTGCGCCCGCCACCGCCTGCCGAAGGAGTGCCCCATGTCCCAGCCAACCCTCGCTCACCGCGCCCGCCGCCTGCTCCCGCTGCTGCTCGCCTGTCTGTGTCTGGCTGCGCCGCTCGGCGCCTACGCCTTCGACCTCGCCTCGCTGCAGCAGCGCCTGGCGGCGACACCCTCGCTGGCCGGCAAGTTCACCCAGCAGCGCCGCCTGGCGGATCTCGGCACGAGCCTGGATAGCAGCGGCCGCTTCAGTTTCGTGCGCGGCCAGCGCGTGGTGTGGCAGCTGGAACGCCCGGTCGAGGAGCGCATCGAGCTGACCCCGGAAGCGATCGTCAACGGCAGTGGCGACCGCACCCCGCCCGGCGGCGAGCAGGTCGCACGGCTGTTCCTGCAGCTGCTCGAGGGCGACTGGCAGGCGCTGGCCTCGCGCTTCGAGATCGCCCTCGCCGGCAATGCCGAGGCGTGGCAGGTGACGCTGACACCCAAGGCCGCGGCGCTGCGCGAGCGAATCGCCAGTATCGCCCTCGACGGCGGGCGCTACATCGATCATCTGACCCTGCGCACGCCCAGCGGTGACACCCTGGCAGTACGCCTGTATGACCAGCACCCGCTGACCGGCGGCGCACCATGAACTCCCCTGGCGAACGCCCGCCGCGGGCCACCGCCTGGCGCTGGCTGGGCTGGCTCTGGCTGGGCGTGCTCACGCTGTGCGCGGTGTGGCTGGGCTGGATGCTGCGCCACGGCCTGCCGGCGGACACCGATCTCACCGCGCTGCTGCCGGCGGATCGCCAGGTGCCGCTGGTCGAAGCCGCCGACCGCCAGCTGGGCGAGGGCTTCGAGGATCGCTTCCTGATCCTGTTGCGCGCCGACGACCGCGTCGCGGCGACCCAGGCTTTGGGCGATGCGCTGGAGACGCTGGTCGACGATGGACAACTCGCGCGAGTCGACTGGCGCGAGCTGGATCTGGCCGATGCCGACCCGCACGACTGGATGGGGCCCTGGCGCTACCGGCTGCTGACCCCCGCCTGGCAGCAGGCGATCGATCGCGACGGCGGCGAATCGCTGGTCGACCCGGCACTGCGCCGGCTGTTCTCGCCGGCGGCGCGTCCCGACCCGGTGGCGGACCCGTTCGGCCTGCTCGATGCGTGGCTGGCGCGTCAGCCGCAGAGCCCGATCGATGCTGCCGACGGTCTGCTGACGCTGGATGCCCAGGGCCAGCACTACAGCGTGCTGATCGGCCGGCTCGCCGGCTCGCCCTACGCGCTGCCCATGCAGCAGGCGCTGCACGCGACCCTCGAACGCTTTCAGCAGGCGCATCCCGAGGCCCAACTGCTGCGCTCCGGGCTGGTGTTCCACGCCGCCGCCGGCGCGCGTCAGGCGCGTCACGAGATGTCCACCATCGGTGCCGCCTCACTGCTCGGCGTGCTACTGATCATCGGCTTCGTGTTCCGCTCGCCGCGGGTGCTGGCGCAGCTGCTGGTGCCGCTGGTGACCGGCTCGCTTTTCGCGCTGGCACTCACCCTCGGGCTGTTCGGGCGCCTGCATCTGCTGACGCTGGCCTTCGGCGCCAGCCTGATCGGCATCGCCATCGACTACGTGCTGCATCTGCAGTGCGACCGTGCCATCCACGGCCGCGCCTTCCGCCTGCGGCGGCTGCTGCCGAGTCTGACCCTGGGGCTGATCTCGAGCGTGATCGCCTACGTTGCCCAAGCGCTGACACCGATGCCGGGGCTGCGCCAGATGGCCGCCTTCGCGGCCTTCGGGCTGATCGGCGCCTGGCTCACCGTGGTGCTGTGGCTGCCGCGCTTCAAGCTCCACGCCAGCCCCTTCACCGCGCGCCTGGCCGAGCGCTGGTGGCGACTGTGCCAGCCGCGCCGGCGGCTGCCGCCGTGGCTGGCACTCGTGCTCGCGCTGGGGCTGATCTTACTGTGCACGCTGCGTTTGACCAGCGATGACAGTCTCGCCCTGCTCAACCCCTCGCCGGCGGCGCTGATGCACGACGAGGCCCAGGTCCAGCAGCTGCTCGGCCGCGACACCGGCAGCCGCTACTTCCTGATCCGCGCCGCCGATACCCAGGCGCTGCTGACGCGTCTCGCGGCGCTCGATCAGCGCCTCGACCGCGCCATCGCCGACGGCCTGGCGATCGACTATCAGTCGCTGGGGCGCAGCGTGCCCAGCGCCGCCGAGCAGGATGCCAATCTGGCCCGGGTGCGCACCCTCTACGGCGCCCCGCTGGAGACCCTGATCCAGCGCGCCGGGCTGCCGACGGACCTCACCCAGGCCGCCCGCGCACGGATCGACGACGCCCCGCGTCTGACGCTAACCGACTGGCTCGCGACCCCTCTGGGCCAGCTCCAGCAGCGGCTGTGGCTGGGTCAGACCGAATCCGGCGAGGTCGCCGCCAGCGTGATCGTGAGCGGCGCCCGCAGCGCCGCCATCGCCGACGAGCTCGCCGCCATCGCCGACGCCCAGCCTGGCGTGATCTATGTCGACCGGGTGACGCGTATCGGTAGCCTGCTGGGCGAGCTGCGCCGCCACACCGCTGGCTGGATCGCCGCGGCCATGGCGCTGATGACGCTGGCCCTGATCTGGCGCTACCGCGGCCGCGCCTGGCGCGTGGTGGCACCGCCCTTCGGCGCCACCCTGATCGTGCTGGCGGTGTTCGCGCTGACCGGGGTGCCGCTCAATATCTTCAATCAGCTGGGGCTGCTGCTGGTGTTGGGGATCGGCCTGGATGCCGGTATCTTCAACGTGGAGTACGCCAGACAGCCCTCCGCCTGGCTGGCGATCACCCTGTCGACCCTGACCAGCCTGCTGGCCTTCGGCATGCTGGCGTTCAGCGCCACCCCGGCGCTGCACTATCTGGGCCTGACCTGTCTGATCGGTCTGGCCAGCGTGTGGCTGCTGGTACCCTGGGTGCGCCCGCGCGAGCCCGCCAGCGCCCCCCACGCCCACTCCGAGGAGAGCACGCATGCGTGATCGCGATCACGATGTCATCGTCATCGGCGCCGGCCCGGCCGGCGCCACCGCCGCGTCCCTGCTGGCCCGGCGCGGCCACCGCGTGCACGTGGTCGAGCGCGCGCACTTCCCGCGCTTCTCCATCGGCGAGAGCCTGCTGCCCCAGTGCATGGGTGACCTCGAAGCGGCCGGGCTGCTGGAGACGGTGCTCGCCGCCGACTATCAGCCCAAGAACGGCGCCGCCTTCACCCGCCACGGGCAAGCCACCGCCATCGATTTTCGCGACAAGTACTCGCCCGGCTGGGGCACCACCTTCCAGGTCGAGCGCGCCGATTTCGATCAGCGCCTGATCGAGGCCGCCCGCGGCCATGGCGCCACTCTCGAGTTCGGGGTCAGCGTCGATGCCTTCCACCCCGACCCGCAGCGCCCCGGCGTCACCCTGCGCGACGAGGCCGGTGAGGTGCGCGAGCTACGCGCCGGCTTCGTGCTCGACGCCAGTGGCTACGGCCGCGTGCTGGCGCGGCTCGAAGGGCTCTCCCGCGAGCCGCGCCTGGAGCCGCGCATGGCACTTTACACCCATGTCGACGAAACCATCGACGACCCCGACTACGACCGCGAGAAGATCCTGATCGGGGTCCACCCGCGGGACCCCGCGATCTGGTACTGGCTGATCCCGTTTCGCGGTCATCGCGCCTCGGTCGGCGTGGTCGGCGATATCGCCAGCCTCAGCGCCTACGGTGACACCCCAGAGGCGCGCTGGCAGGCGCTGATCGCAGAGGAGCCACGCTTCAGCGCCCTGCTCCAGGGTGCCACCCCGCGGCGGGCCGTGGGCGAACTCAAGGGCTACGCCGCCGATGTCGAGCGCCTGCACGGTCCCGGCTATGCGCTGCTCGGCAATGCCGGCGAATTTCTCGACCCGGTGTTCTCCTCCGGTGTCACCATCGCCCTGCGCTCGGCGAGCCTGGCCGCACCGCTGGTGGCGCGTCAGCTCGACGGCGACACGCCCGACTGGGACGCCGAGTTCGAGCACCCGCTGCGCGAAGGCATCGCCACCTTCCGCGACTTCGTCGACGGCTGGTACGACACCCGCCTGCAGACGATCATCTTCCACGACCAGGCCCCGCCCGAGATCCGCGCGCGCATCAGCGCCATCCTCGCCGGCTACGCCTGGGATCGCAGCAACCCTTTCGCCAGTGCCTCGCGCCGGCATCTCGATACGCTATCGGCGCTCTGTCGCCTGCAGGCCGCACAGCGCGCCGAGGAGATGCCATGAAACGCTTGCCGCGCGTCCGTCGCCCACTCGCGCTGGCGTTGCTCGGCGCGCTGCTGCTCGGCCTCTCCGCCTGCAGCCTGTCGCCACCGGTCTCGCCTTCGCCGCCGCTGGCGGCTGCGGTCACTCCCGAGACCCTGGCCAGCCGCCTCACCTTCACGCCCGACGAGGGCGAAGCGCGCACGCTGATCGCCTTCATCTGCATCTCCCCCGAGGCGCTGCGCGCGGTGCTGGTGACACCCTACGGCCAGCGCCTGACCACCCTGGTGCGCGACGCTCAGGGCGCGCGCTTCGAGGCCGGCGACGCCCCGGGCGAGCCGCCGCTGCCGATCCCACCGGCCTGGCTCGCCTCGCGCCTGGAGTGGAGCCTGTGGCCACGCGCCGCGCTGGAACGCGCCTTCAACGGCAGCGCCTGGCAGGTCACCGAGCATGACGATCAGCGTGACATCCGCTACCACGGCCGCCTCGCCGCCAGCATCACCCCGCAGCCCGATCCCGCGCGGCCTCGGACCCTGACCCTCGACGACCGCCAGGGCGGCTACCGCCTGACCATCACCCCACTCGATCAGGGAGGCACCCCATGAGCCCCCCGTTCGCCTGCCGCCTGTCGCGGCCCGGGGTGGTGTGCTCGCTGGGCAGCGACCTCGAGACCATCGCCGCGGCGCTGTTCAGCGGTCAGCGCCAGCTCGCCATCAGCGACGACTTCACCCCCGGGCGGGCGCTGCCGCTGGGTCGCGTGACCCGGCCGTTACCCGATGACAGTCATTGGGAGAGTGATCAGCGCAGCCGCAACAACCGCCTGCTGGCCCTGGCGCTGGACGCGCTGGATGATGCCCTGGAACCCCTGCTGGCACGGGTGAACCCCGCGCGTATCGGCGTGGTGATCGGCACCAGCACCTCAGGGATCGGCGAAACCGAAAGGGCCATCGCCGAGAGCGGCCACGATGGCCCGCTGCCGGCGAGCTTCGCCTACTCGCGCCAGGAGCTCGGCGCGCCGGCACGCTTCGTCGCCGAGCGTCTCGGCCTGGGCGGGCCCTGCTATGCGCTGTCGACCGCCTGCAGCTCCAGCGCGCGGGCCCTGGCCAGCGCCCGCCGCCTACTCAAGAGCGGGCAGTGCGACGCGGTGATCGCCGGCGGCGCCGACAGCCTGTGCCGGCTCACCGTCAATGGCTTCGCCAGCCTCGATGCGGTCAGCGATGCCCCCTGCCTGCCGTTCTCGCGCCAGCGCCGCGGGATCAATCTGGGCGAGGCCGCAGTCCTGTTCGTGGTCACCCCGGAAGGCGGCGGCATTCAGCTCAGCGGGGTCGGCGAGAGCGCCGATGCCCACCATATCTCGGCGCCACGCCCCGACGGCAGCGGCGCCGTGGCGGCCATGCAGCAGGCGCTGACGATGGCCGGGCTGGCCCCGGAGGCGATCGACTATCTCAATCTCCACGGCACCGGCACCGCGCTCAACGACCAGATGGAGGCCACCGCGGTCAGCACCCTGTTCGCGCGACCGCCTGCGTGCAGCTCGACCAAGGCGCTGACCGGCCACACCCTAGGCGCGGCCGGCGCGCTGGAGGCCGCCTTCTGCTGGCTGGCACTGACCCACGGCCGGCTGCCACGGCACGTCTACGACGGCGACTACGACCCCGAGCTGCCACCGCTGCCACTGGTGGGCCATGCGCCCGCGCCGGACGCACCGCCGCGCCATGCGCTGAGCAACAGCTTCGCCTTCGGCGGCAACAACGCCAGCCTGCTGCTGAGTCGTGACGATGTCTGAATGCCAATCCCAACGGGTCCCTGCACGCACCGTATCGACCCACTGCCCACCTGCGGAGGGTCACCCGTGACAGCGACGACCGCGCATCTGCCCTGCGCCATCGCCCCCCTGGTGCCCCACGCCCGCGGCATGTGCCTGCTGACGCGCCTGCTAGAGGCCGACGCCGAGGGTGCCATCGCCGAGGGCGAAACCCGCCCCGATGATCTGTTCGCCGAGGCTGCGGGGCTGCCCGCCTGGGTCGGCATCGAGTGGATCGCCCAGAGCGTGGCGGCCTGGGCCGGCTACCACGCCCGCCGCCGCGGCGAGTCGCCGGCGCCGGGGCTGCTGCTGGGCAGCCGCCGCTACCAGGCTGCGCAGGCCCACTGGCCGTTCGGCCGGCGCATCCATATCGCCATCAGCATCGACTTCGTCGCCGACAACGGCGTGACCCAGGTCAATGGCGAGCTGCGCTGGGCCGACGGCTCGGCCAGCCTGGCCAGCGGCAGCCTGACACTCTATCGCCCCGCCGGACTCACCCTCCCCGGCCAGCCGCCGGCCACCTGAACGGCCGCCAGACCCGACTCACTTTCGTTTAGATACTCGCTTTCGTTTCGACACCTTATCGCCTGGAGCGCGCATGGATCGCCCGAGTAACCCCCAAGAGACCGTTTCCCCCTCAGGCGAGCGTGGCGCCGACACCATCCTGGTGACCGGTGCCAACCGCGGCATCGGCGCTGCGATCGCCCGGCGCCTGGCTCAGGACGGCTTCGACCTGGCGCTGCACAGCCGCCGTGACGGCGACGATATCGCCCAGGTAGCGGCGGATGCCCGCGCCGCCGGCGCCCAGGTGCGCCTGCTCCAGTTCGATGTCACCCAGCGCGAGCGGGTCAAGACGCTGCTGGAAGCGGACATCGCCGCCCACGGCTGCTACTACGGGGTGGTGTGCAACGCCGGTATCGCCATCGACAAGCCCTTCCCGGCGCTGGAGGACGAGGACTGGGACAGCGTGCTAAAGACCAATCTAGACGGCTTCTACAACGTCCTGCGACCGCTGGTGATGCCGATGATCCAGCGCCGTCGTCCGGGGCGTATCGTCACCCTCTCCTCGCTCTCGGGGCTGATCGGCAATCGCGGCCAGGTCAACTATAGTGCAGCCAAGGCAGGCATCATCGGCGCCACCAAGGCGCTCGCGGTGGAGCTGGCCAAGCGCCGCATCACGGTCAACTGCGTCGCCCCCGGCTGGATCGAGACCAGCATGACCGAGGCGCTGTCGCGGGAGGAGATTCGCAAGCTGGTGCCGATGCAGCGCCCCGGCGAACCGCACGAAGTGGCGGCCACGGTCAGCTTTCTGTGCTCCCACGACGCCGGCTATATCACCCGGCAGGTGATCGCCATCAACGGCGGCATGTGCTGAGAGTGCTGAGACAGGCGGCCAGCGTTCAAGCGCCGGGGCCGCCGGCCGATAATGCCTCGTTGGACGAGGGCCAGTGGCCCTCGCTCATCGAGACCATTCCGCGGAGTCGAGAGTCGAGATGAAAGCCGGCGTTTCCATCGCATTGATCGTCATCGTCATGCTCGCCCTGTGCGGCGCGGGCCTGTACGCCAGCGACCTGCACTGGCCGCTACCGCATGCCGCGCTGGCGCCGCTGGGGCTATTCCTGCTCAGCATAGTGCTGGCCGGCTGGCTGTGCCTGAGTCTGGTGCTGGTCGCGCGCGGGCAGAGCCAGCAGCAGCGGGCCCTGCACGAGAGCCAGCAGGCGGTCCAGCGCCAGCTCGAAGCGGCCGAACTGACCCAGTTGATGAGTCAGTTCAGCCGCCACGCCGAGGCGCTGCTGGACAAGGAGAGTCTCGACCCCAACAAGCGCAGCGTGATGCGCTGCCTGGCGGTGGATGCCTTGCGCGGTAACACCGGCCGCGGCGATACCACCTACACCCGGCTGGCACGGCTGTTCGAGTGGCTGGATGCAGAGGCCGCCTTGCAGGCGCAGGACCCGCATCGCCAGCGGCTGATGGTGCCGACTCTGATGCAGTACGCCGAGATCGCCGGCCAGCTGTGCCGGGTCGGCGAGAGCCGGCCGGAGAAGCTCACGCACTTCCTCGCCCACCAGCCGCCTGCCCCCAGCCGCGAGGCGGAGTGAAGACTCACGCGAGATCTGGCCTCGCCGCCCGCCTTCACGCCGCCTGAACGGGAGACGAGAATCGTGCACCGGGGGAAAGACGCGGCTTACTTGATCGCCGCGGTGACGGTGATCTCAACCTTCAGTTCGGGGGCCGGCATCGGCGCGGTGATACAGGTGCGTGCCGGGGCATGGCCCGCCGGCACCCAGGCGTCCCATACCGCATTCATGGCGGCGAAGTCGGCACCATCGGCGAGATAGATCGTCGCTGAGAGCAGGTGCTCGCGGTCGGAGCCGATCTCCTCCAGCAGCGCATCCACCCGCGACAGCATGCTGATCGTCTGGGCGGTGATATCGCCCTCACGGGCCTCCGGGCCGCTGACCTGACCACACAGATAGGCGGTGCCGTTGTGGATCACGGCACGGCTCATGCGGGTCTGGGTGTCGTGGCGTTGGATGGTCATGGATGTTCTCGCTCCTGTGACTCGCCGCGCGATAGGCGCGGCATGTTGATTGCGTGGCGCGGCAGCCGCCAGGGTCAGCGCAGTATCAGGGTGGCACTGCGCGAATGTCTGAGCATCGCCGTGGTGGTACTGCCCACCAGCAGCTGACGGATACGCGAGTGGCCGTAGGCCCCCATGATCATCAGATCGATGCGCTCGCGCTCGGCGTAATGCCCCAGCACCTCGTCGACGTCGCCGGCGAGAATCTCGCCCTCGGCCTCGACCTGCCCCTCGCGCAGCCGCGTCAGCGCCCAGTCGAGCTGGGCACGCTGGTCATCGGTCCCGGCGCCGACCATCACCACGTGGCACACCAGACCGTTGAGCAGCGGGCTCTCGGCAATCATCTCGACGCCCTTGCGGGTGGTCTGACCGCCATCGAAGGCGAGCAGCAGACGCTGCGGCGCCTGGAACTCGGGCGGCGTGACCAGGATCGGCGTATGCAGTGCGCGCACCACCCGCTCCAGATTGCTGCCCAGATGATCTCGTGCCTCGGCCACGGACTCGCCGCGCTTGCCCAGCACCACCAGCCGGGTCTGCGCCTCGCGCTCACTCAGCGCCTCGAGCAGATCGCCGTGGCGCAGCGCGGTGGCCACCGCCAGCGAGCCGGACGCCTCGGCCTGCGCCTTGGCCGCCGCCAGCAGCTCACGCCCGTGCTGCTGGGCGAGCTTGGCACGCTCCTCGTCGAGCCGAGTCAACTGCTCACGCAGATGCTCACGGCTGCCCAGGCCGATGTGGCCGCTGGTGTCGCGCTCGGCGCCGTTCTGCCCGCGGCTCAGCACGTGCAGCAGTTCGAGCGGCGCGCCGATCCGCGCCGCGGCCCACGCCGCGGCGGCACACACCGCCGGCGCGTGGCTGGAGTCGTCGATACAGCCGAGAACCTGACGTTCACTCATGGCATTCTCCTGTTGCCTGGCACCCGCTACCCGAGACTATCACGCCCCTGGCCGGCGGGGTTGTCGTCGCGACGCGCTGGCGTCGCCTGCATCCTGCGGGGCCGCTCAGTGCCCCATGAGTTTCTCCACTGCATCCGGCTTGTCATGCACGGCGAAGCGGTCGACCAGGGTGGCGCTGGCCTCGTTGAGCCCGATCACCTCGACCTCGGTACCCTCGCGGCGGAACTTGATCACCACGTTGTCCAGCGCGCCGACCCCGGTGATATCCCAGAAGTGGGCGCGGGAGAGATCGATGCGCACCCGCGGCACCGCCTCCTTGAAGTCGAAGCTGTCGGTGAAGCGGGTCGAGGAGGCGAAGAACACCTGACCGATCACCTCGTATTCGCGGGTCTCGCCGTCCGGGTCCATGCGGCTGCCGATATACAGAATCTGCCCCACCTTGTTGGCGAAGAACAGCGATGCCAGCAGTACCCCGACCAGCACGCCGATGGCCAGGTTGTGGGTTGCCACCACCACGATCACCGTAGCCACCATGACGATGTTGGTCGACAGCGGATGACGGCGCAGGTCGCGGATCGACTCCCAGCTGAAGGTACCGATCGAGACCATGATCATCACCGCCACCAGCGCGGCCATGGGGATCTGCGAGACCCAGTCACCCAGGAAGACCACCAGGATCAGCAGGAAGACCCCGGCGACCAGGGTCGAGAGGCGGTTGCGGCCGCCGGATTTCACGTTGATCACCGACTGCCCGATCATCGCGCAGCCGGCCATGCCGCCGAGGAAGCCGGTGACGATGTTGGCCAGCCCCTGACCCTTGCACTCGCGGTTCTTGTCACTGGGCGTATCGGTCAGCTCGTCGACGATGGTCGCGGTCATCATCGATTCGAGCAGGCCGACCACGGCGATCGCCAGCGAATAGGGCAGGATGATCCACAGCGTTTCCAGGTTGAGCGGCACGTCCGGCAGCAGGAACACCGGCAGCGAGTCGGGTAGCTGACCCATGTCGCCCACGGTGCGGATATCCATGCCGCTGAACATGTAGACCGCGGTGAGCACCACGATGCAGACCAGCGGCGACGGCAACGTCTTGCCCACCACCGGCACGTAGGGGAACAGATAGATGATGCCGAGCCCGGCGGCGGTCATGGCGTAGACGTGCCAGGTGACCCCGGTCAGCTCCGGCAGCTGGGCCATGAAGATCAGGATCGCCAGCGCGTTGACGAAGCCGGTGACCACCGAGCGTGAGACGAAGCGCATCAGCGCGCCGAGCTTGAGGTAGCCGAACAGGATCTGGATCACACCGGTCAGCAGGGTCGCGGCGAGCAGGTACTGCAGCCCGTGGTCGCGCACCAGGGTCACCATCAAAAGCGCCGTGGCGCCGGTGGCCGCCGAGATCATGCCCGGGCGGCCGCCGGCGAAGGCGATCACCACCGCCATCGAGAACGAGGCATAGAGGCCGATCTTGGGATCGACGCCGGCGATGATCGAGAATGCGATCGCCTCCGGAATCAGCGCCAGCGCCACCACGGCGCCGGCCAGCACGTCCGCACGGACGTTGGAGAACCAGTGTTGTCTTATCGTGTCGAGCATTGAAGGATCCACTCAGGGTCATGCCGCGGGGTCGGTAGCGTTGCGACGACCGGCACAGACGGCGCGAGCGCCAGCGCACGGCGGCCGATCTGCCACCCAGGGCACGCGGCTTGGCTTGGGTTCTACACGGTCGAGTGCAAAACGCTTGGGTTCACAATGAGAATCGGTGATACGAACGGAAACGGACCTGCGTGGCCCAGCCGGATGGCGGGTCGGCAAGTCGAGCGCGAGCGCGGCTCACGCGGAGGGGGTCGACGCTAGGGTGGCGTCATGCGAACGGTGGCGCGTGTCATCGTTGCGTGCCTGTCGGTGCCATGTCTCTGGCGAAGCGCAGAAGGTGCCTCGCCTTTCCTGGCGTGCCGCGCCGCCGCTCATCGCGATCGGCGGGGTCGATGACCCGCGGGCGGGGCGACAACGCCGGCGCAGTCTAACACCAAAGTGGTAATCAGCCCAGCCGTGGGCATCAGCGCGAGCCCGTGCGCGACTCCAGAAAGCGCTGCATCGCCTCGACGGTGGCATCGCTGCAGTGGTGCTCGATCCCCTCGGAGTCCGCCTCGGCGACGTGCGCCGGGACGCCGAGGGCGAGCAGCGTGGCCAGCACCAGCTGGTGACGCGCCTCGACCTTCTCCGCCAGTGCCCGCCCCTGTTCGGTCAGGAAGACTCCGCGATAGGGGCGCGCTTCGGCCAGGCCATCGCGCTTGAGTCGTGAGATCACCTTGGAAACCGCTGCGGCACTGACGCCGAAACGTTCCGCCAGATCGCTGGCGCGGGCCTCGCCATGATCCCGATGCAGCTGCGCGATCTCCTCGACGTAATCTTCCACCAGCTCCTGCTGATGATCGAGACGGGTGCGCTCGAAGCGGGCGTAACGCGGTCGGGGTGTTCCTGACATGGTGTTCTCATCGACATCGAATGGGGTGAACGGTCACGCGCCAGCGGCACCGCCCGTTCACGGCACGTAGAGAGCCTACAGCAACTCGAAGACCAACACATAACCATTCAACAGGATGATCACCCCGGCCACCACGCAACCCAGCAGCGTGACCCAGCGCCGACTGACCAGATTGCCCATCACCCCGCGACGCGCGGTGAACTGGATCAGCGGCACCAGGGCGAAGGGGATGCCGAAGCTGAGCACCACCTGGCTCGCCACCAGCACCTGCTGCTCGGGCAGGCCGAGCATGATCACCGCGATCGCCGGCAGCATGGTCAACAGCCGGCGCAGCCAGATGGGGATGGTGAAGCCGACGAAACCCTGCATCACCACCTGCCCCGCCATGGTGCCGACGATCGACGACGACAGCCCCGCCAGCAGCAAGGTGAAACCGAACAGCGTGCTCGCCAGCTCACGGTTCATCAGCGGCGCCAGCAGCTGGTAACTCTGCTCGATCGAGGCCACGCCGGTGCGTCCGCTGTCGAAGAACACCGCCGCTGCCAGCGCCAGCATCGAGAGATTGATGACCCCGGCCACGCCCATGCCGATGATCACGTCCCAGCGGTAGAAGCGCATCGCACGCTTGCGCTCGTCGTCGGTGGTGGCCGGAATGCGCCGTTGGGACAGCGACGAGTGCAGATAGATGACGTGGGGCATCACCGTGGCGCCCAGAATCCCGGCGGCCAGGAAAACCGCGTAGCCATCCGGGAACTGCGGCACCAGCATGCCGGTGAGCGCCGGCCCGGCATCGGGCCGCCCCATCAGGATCTGGGCGATGAACCCCGCCGCCACCGCCAGTAGCATGCTGCCGATGATCACCTCGAGCAGGCGAAACCCATAGCGCTGCATGGTCAGCGCCGCGTAGGTGACCGCGCCGGTGAGCAGCGCGCCTTCGAGCATCGAGAGTCCGAACAGCAGATGGAACGCCAGCGCCGCGCCGAGGAACTCGGCCAGGTCGGTGGCGATCGCCACCAGCTCGGCCTGGACCCAGTAGAACCACACCAGTGGCCGCGGATAGCGCTCGCGGATCATCTCCGCCAGATTGCGTCCGGTGGCCAGCCCCAGGCGCACCGACAGCGTCTGGATCAGCATCGCCATGAGATTGGCCCACAGCACCACCCACAGCAGGGTGTAGCCGTAGCGCGAGCCGGCCTCGATGTTGGTGGCGAAGTTACCGGGATCGATATAGGCGACCGCGGCGATCAACGCCGGGCCGAAAAAGGGCAGGAAACGCATCACCAGCGACCGCTGCCGTGCCGGCGCCGACGGGTTCGCGCGTGCCGCGCGGGCGTCACTCACACTGTTGAACACGCTGACCTCGGGACATCGACGGCCGGGCGAGCCCGCGCCATCAGCGCTTTGTCGCCCGGGTTATCAAGTTAAACCATGGTTGATAAAATATACCCGAGTTATCGAAAGCGCAACGGGGCCGCGCGATGAGTTGTCTCAATCAGAGTGATAGATGTCTGCCAATGACGGCGATGCCGACGTCGAGCCCAGGCGCCGTCCGACACCCCTAACGCCACTCGAGAATCGGCCACCCGCGCGCCTCGGCGGTAGCCCGCAGGCGGGCGTCCGGCTGGGTGGCGTGGGGATGGTCGACGAACTCGAGCAGCGGCAGGTCGTTGTAGGAGTCGCTGTAGCCCCAGGTCTCCCAGCCCTCGGCGAAGCCGGTGTCGTGGGCCTCGAGCCACTCGGCGAAGGCGTCGAGCTTGCCCTGCTGATAGGTCTGGATGCCGGTGGGCTCGCCGGTGAAACGCCCCTCGGCATCCAGCTCGGGCAGGGTGGCGAGCGCCCCGTCGGCGCCGACGAAACGCGCGATCGGCTCGACCAGATGGTGCATCGAGGCCGAGATCACCAGGGTCGCATGGCCTTGCTCGCGGTGCTCTCGGAGCCGTTCGACCCCGCCCTGCATCAGCCTGGGTGCCACCGCGCGCTGGACGAACGCCTCGACCTGCTCACGCACCGTGTCGCGCTGGCGGCCGATCAGCGGGCCGAGGGTGAAGCGCAGGTGCTCGGTCATGTCCAAAGTGCCGGCGTGATACTGAAGGTCCTGCTCGCGCATGCGCGCCAGCAGCGCCTCGCCCTCCTCGACCCAGCCACAGGCGATCACCCATTCGAGCCAGAGATGGGTACAGTCGCCGTCGAGCAGCGTGTCGTCGAGATCGAAGATGGCCAGCGCGCTGGGCTGCTGCGCCGGAGAAGCGGATGAAGTGACCAAGCGGAACTCCCGTAGCGGTCGCGGAAAAGGGCCCGCTCAGCATACACGTTCGCACTCGCAAGCCAACGCCTACGGGCACCCGACGCCATCCGTCCAGGGTTTGACGCAGCCTAGCCCTCACGTGCGAACCACCCTGCACACTGGGTCGCCAGGGCGTCGAGATCGGGCGCCATCAGATCCGGTGGGTCACCCCAGGATTCGAACGCGCGCTGGGGGTCGCGCTGGAGCCAGGCGGCACGCAGCCCTGCGTAGCGCGCGCCGATGATTTCCGCAGGCTCCGCCGAGATCAGCCAGGTGGCCTCCGGGCGCGAATGGGTGCGCGCGCGCAGATGGGCGTAGAGTGCAGCGTCCGGCTGGAAGCGCCGCACCTCCTCGGCGCTGACGATATCCTCGAACCGATCCGCAAGGCCTGTATTGTCGAGCAGTAGTTCGATGTCGTAACGGCTGGCGTTGGAGAACGCCACGCAGCGTACGCCCAGCCCGCGCAGGCGGGTCAGCGCGCCGGGGGCATCGACGAACGCCGGCAGCCGACGGCAGTGCGCCAGCAGCGCCTGCTTGCTCTCCTCACCCAGCCGCGTGCCACGCTCGCGGTCAACGGCTTCCAGCGCCTCGTGCTGAATGCGATGAAAGTCGGCGTAGGCGCCCATCAACCCGCGCCGGTAGGTGAACTCGGACTGCTTCTCGCGCCAGCGTCGATTGAATACGGAGGCCTCGGCCGCGCCCAGGCGCAGCGCCAGTAACGCCGACAGATCCTGGGTATCGACCAGGGTATCGTGCAGCGAGAAGGCGAAGAGCGGTGTGTCCATGCGGAATCCTTGGTAACGTAACGCCCCGTGGTTTTACGATAAGAGACGCACACACCCTTTTTACCCGGAAACGCCACGCTCGGCCCTAACTTCAGGCAAGTTCTCTCGGTTCGCGTTCGCGCCGTCACGCCTGGCTAGGCACCCCTCATGTCCTTAGAGACATGGCTGTGGAGACATACCCATGGAGAACAGCCTGGCACCGCCCATCACGCTGGGATTCGTGCTGATTCCCCGCTTCTCGATGCTGGCGTTCTTCTCCGCCGTGGAGCCGCTGCGTATCGCCAATCGTCTCGCCGGTCGCGCCCTCTACCGCTGGGTCCTGATCAGCGAGGACGGTGGGCCGGTCACCGCCAGCAACGACATGACCCTGCTCGCGGACTGCGACCTGAACAGCGCGCCGAGCCTGTCGCGGGTCGCGGTATGCGCCGGCTTCGAACCCGATCGCGGCCTGTCACGGCGCTTCTCCCAGTGGCTGCATCGCCGCGCCGGAGAAGGCGTGCTGCTCGGCGGTATCGACACCGGTCCCGTGCTGCTCGCCGAGATGGGACTGCTCGGCGGCCATCGGGTGACACTGCACTGGGAGAGTCTGCCCGCCTTCCGCGAGCGCTTCCCCGCCCTGGAAGCGGTCGAGTCGCTCTACGAACTCGACGCCCGCTGCTTCACCTGCGCCGGCGGCGCCGCCGCCATGGACCTGGCGCTGGAGCTGATCGCCCGCGACCACGGGCAGGCGCTCGCCGACGATACCGCCGAGCAGTTGATCCATGCGCGTCTGCGCCCGCGGGAGGAGGCCCAGCGGCTGCCCCTGGCCCGCCGCCTGGGCACCCACTGCCGCCCGCTGGTGGATGCCGTGGCGCTGATGGAGCGCCATCTCGAACAGCCGCTGGCGATCGCCGCCCTGGCCGCGCGGATCGGGCTCTCGCCGCGCCAGCTACAGCGCCTGTTCGACGCCGAGCTGGGCCAGCGCCCGCGCGACTACTATCTGAACCTGCGCCTGGATCGCGCACGCCATCTGCTCGAAGAGACCGAACGCGACATCCTCAGCATCGCCCTCGCCTGCGGCTTCGGCTCCGCCTCCAGCTTCGCGCGTGCCTACCGTCAGCGCTACGGGCATCCACCGCGGGCCGCGCGCCAGCCACGGCCCGACAGCCCCGAGGCCACCGCCGCGCCACATCTCAGCCGCGGCGGATAGCGATCCGCCGCCCCGCCGCGCTGGGCCAGTCGTCCCCCGCCCTGGGCAGCAGCGCAATGGCCGCCGCCACCGCCTCGGGAAAGCCGGCCGGGCGGCCACTGGCGACATCGATGCCCATCAGCATCTGCTCGCTGGTCGCCAGGGTGTTGCCCGCGGCGTCGTGGAGCGTGAAGAACACGTGCAGCCGCTTGGCATCGCTATCGAGCAGGCTCAGCGCCACCCGCAACGGTTCGCCCCGGTGCGCCTCGCGGCAGTAACAGAGGTGGGTCTCGAGGGTATAGAGCGTATAGCCATGCTCGCGGCGGCCGGCCGCGTCGAGACCGATACGATCCATCAGCGCCTCCACCGCCAGCGAGAACACCCGCGCGTACTCGGCGTCGTTCATATGCCCGTTATAGTCGACCCAGGCATCCGCCACCCGGGTCTGGTAGAGGGTCTCCGCCTGAGCCGCCATCAGATCCGCCCCTCGAGCCCTTCGGCTTCCGGCCAGTATTTCTGGGTCAGCGCGAGCAGCTCGGTGAGAAACGCATCGCGGCGTGTCTCCAGCTCGGCGACGCTGCGTCCGGCGGCCTGATGCTCGCAGCCATCGGCCACTTTATCGATCAGTGCTGCGGTCAGCTCGGGGGCTTCCAGCCGGGTCCACGGCAGTTTCAGCGCCGGGCCGAACTGCTGCAGCATGTGGCGCATGCCGCCCTCGCCGCCGGCGAGATGGAAGGTCAGGAAGGTGCCCATCAGCGACCAGCGCAGGCCGGCGCCGTAGACCACCGCAGCATCGATCTCCTCGGTTGTGGCAACGCCGTCGTTGACCAGATGCAGTGCCTCGCGCCACAGCGCCTCCATCAGCCGGTCGGCGACGTGACCTTCGATCTCGCGCCGCACCACCAGCGGCCGCATGCCCAGCGCGGCGTACTGCCCCTGGGCGCGTTCGATCACCTGGGTCGCGGTGTGCTCGCCCCCCACCAGCTCCACCAGCGGCAGCAGATAGACCGGATTGAACGGGTGCGCCACGATTACGCGGCCGGGCTCGCGGGTGCAGGCAGACTGCAGGTCGCTCGGCTTGATCCCGGAGGTGGAGGAGCCGATGACCACGTCCGGCGCGGCCAGGGCGTCGAGCTGGCGCAACACATCGTGCTTGAGCGCCAGCCGCTCGGGCACATTCTCCTGGATCAGCTCGGCGCCCTCGACGGCGGCGTCGAGGGAATCGACGAAGGTCAGCGCCGCGGGATCGGCGCCCTCGGCAAGCCCCAGCCGCTCCAGCGCCGGCCAGGCCCGCGCGACGAAGGCGCGAGTGCGCTCGGGCGCCGTGGCGTCGGGATCGAAAGCGGTGACCCGGCAACCGGCCGCCAGCGCCCGGGCGATCCAGCCATTGCCGATGACGCCGGTACCGATCACGGCAACGCTGCGGGGAAGTTCGGAAGCGTTCATCAAGACACTCCATGGCGATGCGAAACAGGATTGACGGCGAACGCGCACTCGGGAGATATCCCAGGCGCGTTCACGCATAACGGAGAGAGTCCGGGCGGAATCAGGGCTTGCGCAGTCCCAGCGACTCGCGGGTCTGCGCCGGCGTCTGCACCCTGCCGCCAAGGTTCTCGGCGAGGGTGGCGGCACGCTCGACCAGTTGGGCGTTGGTGGCGAAGACACCCTTGCTCAGGTAGAGATTGTCTTCCAGGCCGACCCGCATGTGTCCGCCCATGATCATCGACTGCGCCGCCATCGGGAACTGCTGGCGACCGATGCCGAAGGCGGACCAGATCGCCCCTGCGGGCAGCTTGTTGCGCATCGCCAGCATGGTTTCGGGGTCGGCCTCGGCGCCCCACGGGATACCCAGACAGAGCTGGAACAGCGGGTCGCCATCGATCAGCCCTTCCTCGATCAGCTGGCGGGCGAACCAGACATGGCCCAGATCGAAGCACTCGAGCTCCGGCTTGACCCCGGCCTGCTGGATCAGCCGCGCGTGCTCGCGCAGCCAGTCGGCGCTGTTGAGATAGATCATCTCGCCGAAATTGAGGCTGCCGCAGTCGAGGGTACACAGCTCCGGCAGCAGCGCGCCCACCGGTTCATGGCGCTGGGCCGGGGTCTGCAGGTCGGTGCCGGCGCGGCCATGAATGGCGCCATCGCGAATCTCGGGATATAGGTCGCCACCGCCGCCGGCGGTGATGTTGATCACCGCATCGACGTCGGATTCGCGGATACGCTCGACCACCTCGCGGAAGTGATCGGTCGAATGGCTGACGCCACCGGTCTGCGGGTCGCGCACGTGGAGATGAACGATGCTGGCGCCGGCGCGCGCCGCATCCAGAGCACTCTCGGCGATCTGGCGCGGGGTGATCGGCAGATCCGGGTGCTTGCCGGCGGTGTCGCCGGCGCCGGTGACGGCGCAGGTCAGAATGACGTCTCGGTTCATGCGGGCTCTCCCTGGCATGGCTCGGCAGGCTATGGCCGGGCGACGTGTGTTCGAAGGCGCAACCATGGCGGCCGGCCCTACAAGAGCCCCATTGTGGCGATGACACTGCGTCCGGAGTTGACACCAGGCGACGCCAGATCGACATCAAACGACGCACGCATCCCCTCTCGCCACCTACCCTGTCGCCGGGCGCCCGCGCCCTCACCGCGGCCTGCCCCTCACCGCCGCACGTGGCATGACACGGCGGCGCGAAAACCGCACAATGGAGGCTGACACCGCGACTCGAACACGACAGGAAAACGCCATGGCACACAGGGTCTACGTCGATGGACAGGAGGGCACCACAGGGCTGCGCCTGTTCGACTATCTCCAGGCGCGCAGCGACATCGAGCTGCTGCGCATCGATAGCGACAAGCGCAAGGACCCGGCCGAACGTGCCCGCCTGCTCAACGCCGCCGACGTCGCTTTCCTGTGTCTGCCCGACGCCGCCTCGCGCGAAGCCGCGGCGATGGTCGAGAATCCGGACACCTGCCTGATCGACGCCAGCACCGCCTTCCGCACCGCCGACGACTGGGTCTATGGCCTGCCCGAGCTAGCGCCCGGCCAGCGCGAGCGGATCCGCGCCAGCAAGCGCATCGCCAACGTCGGCTGCCACGCCAGCGCCTTCGTGCTGCTGGTGCGGCCGCTGATCGACGCCGGCCTGCTGCCGCCGGACTATCCGCTTTCCGCCTTCTCACTGACCGGCTACAGTGGCGGCGGCAAACAGATGATCGCCGCTTACGAGGCCGACCACGACGGCCGCCTGCAGGCGCCACGCCCCTACGCCATGGCGCAGGGCCACAAGCATCTGCCGGAGATGCAGCTGCACGGCCGGCTGGCCGCGCCGCCGGTGTTCTCGCCGATCGTCGGCCCCTTCCTCAAGGGGCTATCGGTGAGCGTGCCGCTACAGCTCGGCGCCCTGCCCGGCATCGACCCCGAGCAGCTGCTCGACGCCTACCGCGCGCACTATGCCGACGAACCCTTCGTACGCATCCTGCCGTTCGCCGACGAGGCCACACTCGACGGCGGCGCCTTCGATATCCAGGCGTGCAACGACACCAACCGGGTCGACCTGGGTGTGTTCGGCAACGCCGAGCGGGTGACACTGGTCTCGCGCCTGGACAACCTGGGCAAGGGTGCCGCCGGCTCGGCGGTGCAGAACATGAACGTGCATCTGGGGCTGGAAGACAGCGTCGGTCTCAGCGTCTGACGTCAGGGCAGCGCGTCAGACGCGCTGCCAGTGTGCGAGCAGCTCCCCGCCGACCGGGTCGGCGGGGGGCAGCGGTACCGCCGCGACGCGCGCGCAGGCCGCGGCGAACTGCGCCGGATCGCCCCGCTCCACCGCCCAGCGCTGCCCGGGCGGATAGGCACCCACCATGCAGAAATCGTCATCCGCCGACACGCAGGCGTGGGCCACACCCGCCGGCAGAATCAGCACATCCCCCGCCGCCAGGGGGAATCGCTCGCCCTGAGGCCCGCCCAGACGCGCCACCGCCTGGCCGCGAAACACTCCCAGCGCCTCGTGGGCGGTGGAGTGGAAGTGGTCGAAGGGATAGAGCCCGTAGCGCCACTCAGGCACCCAGCCGTGACGCGCGAACAGCGCCTCGGATGCCTCGGCGCTGGCAGCCGATATCACTTGCCGATAGATCAGCAGCGGCAGCGCCGAGTTGGGCATGCCGTGGGCCTGATCGCTATCGAAGCGACGTGTATCGGGGGATGGCGCGCTCATCGCTATCTCCTCCTTTTAGCGGGTGTCTCGGCTGTTACCCCGTCTAAGCACTCGAGAAGGGCGACCCGAGCCGGCGCGATCGGAAGCGACAGACCCGGGCGGCAGACCGGGGGGGAGGTGTGGCTCGCGCCGCCGGCTTACATGCCGTGCTTGATCCCGCGATTGATCAGTATCCAGTTGGCCGGATAGGAGGTGGCGAAGCCGATCAGCATGGCGATCTGCATCATGAACCAGAACGGCGCGGTGAAGGCATCGAGCTCGCCCATCCAGCCGTGCAGAGCGATCAACATCCACGCGTACATACCGATCTGGAAAGCGATCAACGACAGGGTATCGGCCTTGATCGCGTCCTTCAGCGCCTGTGCCGGACCGGCATCGCTCATCGCCCGAATCGGCAGATACTGGAACAGCACCCCGAACAGATAGGCGCCAACGAAGGCGAGAGCGAAGTGCCCCAGCACCGCCGAGCCGAGCAGGGCAAAGCCGGTGGCCGTGGCGATCGGCGCGGTGACCACGTCGCCCAGGGTGCAGCCGCCGCCACAGTGGGTCGCGGAGACGAACACGCTCTGCCACTTGGGCTTGTCGCCGTGATGATGCCCGTGGCCGTGCTGATCCGCATGGGCGTGATGATCGTGGCCAGCGTGCCCCTTCGGCGCCGCACGCCCCATCTTGGCGTAGGCCCACCAGCCGACGAGCGGCATGTACAGGCCGGTGATCGGCCAGGTGACATTCATGATGGACATCGGCTGTGGGCGCCTCGAGACATCGACGGCGATCACGAGCGCAGTGGCGATACCCAGCAGCAGAAAGCCCCAGGACCAGAGAGTCAGCATGGCATTGTCCTCCTTTACGATTCATCGATGCCGGATATTCCCATCCGAGCCATCACGTCCAACATGCCCTAGGTATAGAAACGCGCGGCGTCGCCCACAAGCGACATCCTGCACAGAGGTTAGAGAGCGACGCGCGCGGCGCCGGCAAGACTCCCGCCGCAAGCCGTTCGAAGTAGCGGCCGCAAAAAGACGTTGAATGACGTAATTCAATGCGCTCGTTTGCCCGCATTGGCGTCATTAACGCCGATATTGAATAAAGATTACGAAAACAGGAAGCACGCACTCCGGCAAGCGTCAATACCACCATGGTCCGGCGCATAGATACCGACAAGTTCCTTAACACTCTAATGATGAACGACTACTTTATAAGCCACCTCGCTTAATGCATCATCTCGCGCCAGCAACCGCGCTGACACGACGAGGTCGAGTCGGTAACGCTCCTTTCAGGACTTGTCATCACCAGGATTCCGCTCATGTCCGACATGCAACGCCCGAACTATCGCAGCGCGCTGGTCGTCGTCACGACTATCTTCTTCATGTGGGGGTTCATCACCTGTCTCAACGACATTCTGATACCCCACCTGAAGGCGGTGTTCTCGCTCAACTACACCCAGACCATGCTGATCCAGTTCACCTTCTTCGGCGCCTATTTCATCATGTCGTTGCCGATGGGTAAGGTGCTGTCCAGGATCGGCTACAAGAACGCCATCAGCCTGGGCCTGCTGATCGCCGCCGTGGGCGCGGTGATGTTCTACCCCGCCGCCAGAGCCCCCTCCTACCCTCTGTTTCTGAGCGCCCTGTTCGTGCTCGCCAGCGGGGTGACGATGCTGCAGGTCGCGGCCAACCCTTATGTCAGCCTGCTGGGCCCGGAAGGTTCCGCCTCCAGCCGGCTCAACCTGGCCCAGGCGTTCAACTCACTCGGCACCACGCTGGCACCGTACTTCGGCGGCATGCTGATTCTGGGCGCGGCGGTGCTGGGCGCCAGCGAGCTGGCCGCGATGTCCAGCGCCGACCGGATCGCCTATAAAGTCCAGCAGGCCCAGAGCGTGCAGCTCCCCTACCTGCTGCTGGCGGCGGTGCTCGCCATTCTCGCGATCGTGATCTACCTCTGGAAGCTGCCCAACTTCAAGGACCAGGCCCGCGACGACAGCCCCACCGAAAACGTCACCGCCGCCCAGGCACTACGCCATCCTCACGTGCTGTTCGGTGTGATCGGCATCTTCGCCTACGTCGGTGCCGAGGTATCCATCGGCAGCTTTCTGATCAACTACATCTCGCTGCCGGATATCGGCAACATGAGCGAGAGCAATGCCGCCAACTATGTCGCCTACTACTGGGGTGGCGCGATGGTAGGCCGCTTCATCGGGTCGGCCTTGATGCAGAAGATACGCCCCAGCCTGCTGCTGGGCCTGTTCGCCATCGTGGCGGCACTGCTCACGCTGACCACCATGCTGGCCTCCGGGCATACCGCCATGTGGAGTATCGTCGCCATCGGTCTGTTCAACTCGATCATGTTCCCGACCATCTTCACGCTGGGCATCGCCAAGCTCGGCCCGTTGACCAGCAAGGCATCGAGCCTGCTGATCATGGCCATCGTCGGCGGCGCCATCTTGCCGGTGGCACAGGGCGCGATCGCCGACACCGTGGGCATCCACCACGCCTTCGTGCTGCCGCTGATCTGCTACCTGTTCATCGCCTTCTACGGTTTTCGCGGCTCACGCGTCATAGAACCGCATTCGTCGGTCCGGAGCTCGCACGCCTGACACGCCGTACTCCGACACCTTCGACTTGGGTCGCGGGTGTCGGGGCAGCCGGCTGAGAGATCAAGATCGTTCAATCCTGACGCGCACGCTCCAGGTTAGCCTGCCGGCGATCCCCCTCGCTCAGGAGTGCCCAGCGTGTCTCTCTCCCTTGCCTTGTCGATGGCGGCCTTCGCCCTGGCCGCCTCGCTGTCGCCCGGTCCGGTCAATCTGGTCGCTTTCCATCTGGGGCTCAATCGCGGCCTGATACCGGCACTGCGCCATGTCAGCGGTGCCACCTGCGGCTTCAGCGTGCTGCTGCTGTCGATCGGCGCCGGCTTGCAGTGGCTGACCCAATGGGCAGCGCTGATGCACGCGATCCGCCTGGGTGGCGTCGCCTTCCTGCTCTATCTGGCGTGGCGGCTGGCGCGCAGCGACGGCGCCCTGACGCAGAACACCGCCGCACGCTCGCCCTCCTTCGTTGGCGGTGCGCTGATGCAGTGGCTCAACCCCAAGGCGTGGATCGCCTCGGGCGCCGGCATGGCCGCTTACACCGCCGGTGACCCGGCGCGGGCCGTCCCCTTCGCGCTGATCTTCTTCGGCGTCTGCTATCTGAGCGTAGGTAGTTGGGCGCTGCTGGGTGCCGGGCTGCGTCGACGGCTGCCGAGCCCTGAGCGAGTACGCTGGCTCAATCGCGGTATGGGACTGGCACTGCTGGTGAGTGCACTGATGCTGGCAACGATGTCACTGCACGGTAGCGGTGCGGCGTGATCGCGGTCAGCCGCTTGAAAGCGCGCTGGAAGTGGGCCTGATCGGCAAATCGACACGCCAGCGCCACCTCGGCGATCGGCTCGCCGCGCTTGAGCGCGCGCTGCCCCTGGCGCACCCGGCAGTCGGTCAGATAGGCATGGGGCGTGATGCCGTAACTGCGCTTGAAGCGGCGCACCAGATGCGCCGGCGAGACCCCGGCCACCGCGGCCAGATGATCGAGCGTCAGCGCCGCGCCACAGTGATCGCGAATATAGGCGGCCACCTCGGCCAGTGCTGGCGTGTCCGCCGGGGCCTGCCGGCGAAACAGTTCACCCCGCGCCATCAGTGCGCCGAACAGGCGTTCGCACTCGCCCGCCAGGGTGGCGGGGGATGCCGCGGCGCTGAACAGGCGCCGGGCAAGCGTCACCAGCGCCGCGTGCAGCGTAGGGTCGCGCCAATGATGCCAGGCCAGCGGTCGCCACCCACCGGCGAGATCGTTGGCGTGACGACGCTGCAGCGCAGCGAGCCAGTCCGGATCGAGATAGAACATGATATAGGACCAGGGCGCATCGCCACGCGGGTTGCAAGCGTGGACCTCGCCCGGGTTCATCGCCACCACGTCGCCGTGCGACACCATCCGCGTAGTGAAGTGCTCTCCCGGCACCTGGTATTCGTAGAGACTGCGTCCGCCGGTGACCGCCCCCAGCGAGACGCTGTCGTGACTGTGGCGGGCATAGCTGACCTCACGCCCGTCGCGGGTCTCGCGCAGCTCGAGGAAGCCGAGCGCCGGATGGCGCCAGAAGCGCCGACTGTCGCGCTCGGCCGGGATCGGCTTGGCAGGCATGCTCATCTCCACGATAGATGCTGTCAGGTGCCAGCATACACTGCCGCGAGACTCGCCGCCGGGCCGACCAACCGATCACACGATCACCTCAGGGTGTGAGCGCACGGCAGTGACGCTGCACCGACTCGGCGACCACGCGGTCGGCGTCGAGCAGGATCTCGCGTCCGGCGAAAGCCGAGTAGAGGCTGTCGAACTCGAGCCGGGCCAGACGCTCGCCCATGGCCGCGACACAGGTGGCATCCAGCGGCACGTTGTTGGGGTAGGACCACATGAACGAGGCCATCCGGTCCGGGGTCACCAGCAGGGTGTCACCACTCAGCAGCAGGCGGCGCGCCGGCCAGTGCAGCACGCTGGCGCCGGGGAAGTGCCCGCCCAGGCAGTGCACCTCCAACCCCGGCAGCGGCACGATCTGCTCCCCTTCCCAGAAGTGCAGCCGCGCGCTGGGCAGAGTGACCCAGTCACGATCCGCGGCGTGCACGTAGACCGGGCAGTCGAAGGTCTCGCCCCAGGCGGCCATGGTACTGAAGTAGTGCGGGTGAGAGAGCACGATGGCATCGACCCCACCGAGCCCATCGAGAATGTCCCGTGTTGCCTCGTCGAGCAGCGAGAGGCAGTCCCACAGCAGATTGCCGTGCGGCGTGCGCAGCAGGAAGGCCCGCTGGCCGATGGCGAAGCGCGGTGTGGTGGTGATCGCCAGCAGCCCCTCGGCGAGATAGCGGAAGGTATTGCTGTGGTCCGCCGCCAGGCGCCCCGGCGTGGTCCACTGCTGCCCCTCCACCGGCACGAACTGGCGCTCGTCCTCACATATCGCACAGTGTGCCGGCGGCGTTTCGCTGGCGGGGTACTGAATGCCACAGGTGGCGCACAAGAAACCCGGGTGATGCATCGCGACCTCCTCTTCGTCTTCATGAGCGATGGTGACATGCTCTTCCCTCAACATAGCTTGAGGTCAAGCCCTCGCCACCCCGGATCGACCTCAGCGCGTGCGGCGCGTCAGTGCCAGCCCACCGGCACTCAGGATCGCCGCCATGCCGGCCAGGGTCCGGGCATCCGGCACTTCGTCGAGGAGCCAGAATCCCCAACCGGCGGCGAACGGCAGGTAGGCGTAGTCGAAGATGCCCACCAGCGCCGAGGGCGCGACCTGATAGGCCCTGGCAACCCACGTATTGACCGCGACCATCAGCAGCGCATAGAGCCCGATGTGCCCTATGTGGGAGAGATCGAGCGGCTGCCAGCCCCGCCGCAGGAAACCATCGCCCTCGGGGGATAGCGCGATGACACCGAGCGAGCCGGCAAACCCCGCGAGCAAGAACCCCAGGTTGAGCCCCAGGGCCAGCAGCCACGGCGATACCTCCCGGCAGTGGCGCCGGGTCGTCACCATGGCCAGCGCATAGCAAAGCGCCGCCAGCAGGGGTAGCAGCATCGCCGGAGTGAATAGCGCGCCGCCGGGGTGCAGCACGACCAGCACGCCAGCGAAGCCGAGCAGCAGCGCCACGTTCTGCCGCCCACCCAGAGGCTCACCGCCTAGCCTGGCGAGCAGGGCGATGAACAGCGGCGTAGTGTAGATGCCGACCGCCGCCACGCTCAGCGGAATCCATGGCAGCGCCGCATAGAAGGCGATCCACATCGCCAGCAGCAGTGCGCTGCGCACCCCGATCCAGCGCCAGACCCGAGCCTCGCGGGGCAGCGTCCGCCCTTGCCGCCACCAGCCAACGCTCAGTAGGGGCAGCGACACCAGCGGTGCCAGTACCAGCAACTGCCACAGCGATAGCGTATGCCCCAGCGATTTGACCAGTGCATCGGCCAGTGACAGCAGCATCACCGCGCCGACGATCAGCGCCACGCCCTGGCCAGGCTTGTCTTTCTCGCCGGCGTTGGAGATGGTGGCAGTGACGCTGTCGCGCGGCGCCGCCTTATGCGCACTCGTCTCATGTCGGGTCTGCATGGTAACGGCCTCATCTGCGGGATGAGCGGGCAGGATCGCCCGCGCCAGCCCCGGCCGACAGCGATCTTTACGTCACCTTCCATGAGTCTGGATTATGCATGCCTTGAGCCGATCGCTACCGCCGCTGGCCGCGCTGCTGCCGTTCGAGGCCGCCGCCCGCTTGGAGAGCTTCACCCGCGCGGCCGAGGAGCTCCATCTAACCCAGGCGGCGATCAGCCGGCAGATTCGCGCGCTCGAGCGGGATCTGGGCGTTGCCCTGTTCGAGCGCCGCAATCGCGGCGTCTTCCTGACCCCTGCTGGCCGCAAGCTGGCCCACACGCTCAGCGAGAGCCTGGGGCAGATCGCCCGGCACGCCGACGCGATTCGCGGTGGCGAGCGCGGTCATCGGGTGATTCTTTTCTGTCAGTTATGCGAGGCGTTCTACTGGCTGATGCCTCGCCTGGCCGACTTCCATCGGCGTCATCCGGAGATCGATCTGAAATTGATCACCTCCACCCGCCCCCTGAGCGAACAGCGCGACCCGTTCGACGTGGCGCTGCAGACCCATGGCCGCCCCAGCGGCGGCCATACGCTGGCGTTCACCGCCAGCGATACGATCCTCCCGGTGTGCAGCCCGGCCCACCCTGCCGCGCAACGGGCCCAGCTCGCCCCGGCGGCACTGGCGACGTTCGAGCTTCTCCACCACCAGGCGGAGCCGGCGGAGTGGATGGGGTGGCGTGACTGGTTCGAGGCCGTGGGCGAGGCACCACCGGCCGAGCTCGGCGGCAAACGCTTCGATAGCTATCCCCTGCTGCTGCAGGCAGCGCTCTCCGGACACGGCATCGCCCTCGGCTGGGCGCGTACCACCCAGCGGATGATAGCGGCCGGCGAGCTGGTCACCCCGGTCAATGAACGGTTTTTCCAGCCCGACGCGATCGGTGTCTACGTGCACCGGACATCCACGCAGCGCCACGCCAGCCGCGCCCTGCTCGACTGGCTCGAAGACGCGCTGCAACAGGAAGGTTGAACGGTACTCGCCGCGCCTTGACGGGGTCGCCAGGCGCGGGGCCATGAGTGATCAGCAGGCGTCGTTGCGCCCGCACCAGGCCGCGACGAAGGCGTCGCAGGGCAGCGCGCGGAATAGCTCGGTGGAGCGGATCGCGGCCTGGAAGTAGGGGTCGCGCTCACGCGCGAAAGTGGGCACGAAGCTAGCCCGCCGTGCCCGCCGGCGCCGCTGTGGCCAGCCGGCGCGGGGCGAGAGGTCGCTCATGGCATCCAGCAGCAGCGCCTTGTGCTTTTGCATTTCGGTGGACAGCGGCCACGCCAGCGGTGTCGGCGCGGGCGTGAACAGGCGCTCGATGGCGATCTCGGCCGGCGGCATCCACGCCGGCTGGAATGCCGGGCCGGGAGGAAAGGCCTCGCGGTAGTGATTGGCATACAGCAGTACCGTGCGCGGCCGGTGGCGGCTGCCGTCGAGCGCCAAGGCAAGGGCCAGCGAAGCGGCACGGTGATCGGGATGCGGATCGAACTCGGGATCGGTCACCAGCAGTGTGACCGGCTGCAGGGTATCGATCAGTTGGCGCAGCGCCGCGACCACGTCGTCGCGCTCGAGCCGCTCGCCGCGGATCGGCGGCAGCGCGAGATGATTGAAGCGGCGCGCCTCACTCAGCGCAATGGCTGGACGCTGAGCGATGCCATCATGCACCAGCGCCCACCCGGCCCCATCGGGCACCCCGACCAGGGTCGAGCGCTCGGGCGGGATGCCCGACAGCAGCGGCGTGGCGAACACGTTCCAGCGCCGCCACTCGGCCTTGCGCCGGACTGCACTGTCGAGATCGTCGTCGAGCCCGCTCAGATACTGACGCTTGAGCCCTTTGAGCTGCTCGCCGCAGGAGAGCGTGACCAGATGCACCGACTCGGCATGATCGGTATAGATACCGCCAGCGGCGATCTCGGCGTCATCCGGGTGCGGGGCGACGATCAGGATCGGCCCCTCGATCGCCGGCTGCGCATGGCAGCTTGCCTGCGGCGCTACGGTCAGCCGGGCGCCGGAGAGAGCCAGGTTCAGCGTCACCTCGTTGGTACACGGCGGCAGCCGCCAGGCGATGCGCTGATCGCGGCGGCGCGCTTCCAGCGAGTAGGTGAGCGGCGCCTGCCCCGCGGCCGTGAGCGTCACGCTCGGCAGGCCACGGCGCCAGCGCGAACGCGGCGCCAGTGCCAGCGATATCTCGATCAGCCGGGTCTGCGCCGGGTCGGCGGGAAGCGTCAGTGTGGCAGCATGATGCTGCCAGTCGGTGGCCGTGATCGGCTGCTCGTTCGCGGCCTCCTCCGTCGCACCCGGCCCCGTCATTGCCTGACTCGACACGCTCTGACTCACACTCCCCTGACTCGGAATCGCCTGCCCCACCCTCGATTGCCGCATCGACCTCTGCCTCCCACGTGATGATCGCGCGCCCTGTCGGCGCGCTCGGGGCATGGTAAGGCAAGCACACGCGGGGGCAAGCGCTATCAGCGACGCCGTGCCGCTCTTGGCGTCACACGCGGATATCTTCGGGCCCGCGGATCTCCGCTTCGATCCGGGTGCCGGTGGCGCGCTCCTCCACGGAGAAGCCGTCGAAGTCGGAGAGTTCACCGAAATCGAGCTGGGTCAGCGCCTCGATCCGGGCGATGCTGCGCTGATAGGTGCGGTACTGGCCGAAAAAGAAGCCGGGCCCCAGCTCGTCGAGTTCGTCGGTCTGATCGATCATGTAGGCGGTGGCCGAGGGGCGGCCATCCTCGCCGCGGAAGGCGATCACCTTCCAGTAGGCTTCGGGGATACGTACGCCGCGGTAGTCGCGGTCGCTGGCGCGGAAGACCGGCCCGGTGAAGATGCACAGGCGCTGTCGATCGGCGCGGGCGTGCTCGAGTAGATAGTCCTCCAGCCCCAGCCAGGTGCGCTGGTTGAACGCCGCCATCTGCGGCGTGCAGTTGGTGAAGTGGAAGGTGTCGGCATTGGCCTGCTCGGCTAGCTCACCCCAGTTGGCCGAGGTGCGCCGCACCAGATGGCCGCGATCTAGCGGGTTGCGGGCGTAAAGTTCTTCGCCCGCCTGTAGCGCCGGGTCGATGCGCGGATCAAAGCGCCAGTCGTCGTTCTCGCGCGGCACGGAGACCAGCCGGCGGCCATCGAGATTGAGCGCGGTGAAGATCGCCAGCCGCCGCGAGCGTGACATCACCAGCGAGAAGTGGGTGTAGTCGAGACGCCCGTCATCGCGCCCGGGCACCGGGGTGACGTCCTCGGCGCGCTCGCCCACCGGCGTGGGCAGCGCCACTGTGAAGTCATCCAGAAAATCTTGCGCGAATCCCTGGCGGTCGGAGAGATCCTCACGCGCCGCCGTCGTAGCCGTCGAGACCCTCGCGGCCTGGCGCGACGCCACCAGCGCGCGCATGTCACGCAGCCCGCCGCGTGCGCGCTGGCTCGGTCTGATATCGTCGCTCATCGCTGCCTCCCGTCTTAGACTCGGCTCTCGGGGCACGGCCGCGGCACCTGCCGCAGCCGCGCGCTCGTCCACGCCTTCTCGCTCACTTCCAGAAGTTGTTCTTGACCAGATCGACCACGTCGCTCAGGCGCCCGTTGAGTACCGCCTTGCCCGAGTAGAGCGCGGTGGAGGCGACCTGACCCGGTTCGATCTTGGGCGGCATCACCAGCTCCATGCGGTTGACCTTGACGTCGAGCAGCGCCGGCCCATCGTGGGCCAGCCACGCGGCGATCGCCCCGTCGAGTTCGTGGCGCTGTTCGACCCGCTCACCCCACAGCCCCATCGCCTGCGCCATCTTGCCGAAGTCGGGGTTATCGAGCTCGGTATAGCTGTCGAGCAGCCCTTCGACCTTCTGCTCGATCTCGACGAAGCCGAGCGAGCCGTTGTTGAACACCAGCACCTTGACCGGCACCCGCTCCTGCTTGAGCGTGAGCAGATCGCCCAGCAGCATGGTCATGCCGCCGTCGCCGCACATCGCGATCACCTGGCGCTCGGGGAATGCCTTCTGGATACCGATCGCCTGGGGGTAGGCGTTGGCCATGGTGCCGTGGACCAGGCTGGAGAGCGTGCGACGCTCGCCGCGGGCGCGGATATGGCGCAGCATCCACACCATCGGGCTGCCGCCGTCGGCGGTGAAGAAGGCGTCGTCGTCAGCGGCGGCATCCAGCGCCACGGTCAGTTCCTGGGGGTGGATCAGCGCATCGTCCTGACTCTCGGGCTCGTCGTGGGCCAGCGCCTTGTGGTACTGCTCGCGGCATTTTTCCAGCCAGCGGGTGTCGCTCTGGGCATCGACGATCTGTGCCAGCGCCGCGCAGGTATCGCGTACGCTGCCGACCAGGCCGATATCGACCGGGTGGCGCTTGCCGATCTGCTGCGGGTCGATATCGACCTGGATGATGGTCGCCTTCTCCGGATAGAACTGGGTCCAGGCGAAGCTGCAGCCGAGCAGGATCAGGGTGTCGCAGTCGGCCACCGCGTGATAGCCACCGGCCAGGCCGAAGACCCCGGTCATGCCGACCTCGAAGGGGTTGTCCGGCTCGATGAAATCCTTGGCCCGCGATGTCCATGCCACCGGCGCGTTGAGCTTGGCCGCCAGCGCCAGCACCTCGGAACGCGCGTGTTCGCAGCCGAAACCGGCGTAGATCGAGATCTTGCCGCCGGCGTTGATCCGCTTCACCGCCGGTACCAGCTCCTCGGCGTTGGGGCGGACCACCGGATCGAAGCGATGGGCACGGTAGGGTAGATCCTGGCTCGGCGTCTGGGTGAACAGGTCGCCGTGTACCACCAGCACCGCCACGCCGTTCTTGGCCAGCGCCGTCTGCGCCGCCAGCGCCGCCATCCGGCGCGCCTGATCCGGGTTGACCACGGTTTCGCAGAAGACGCTGTACTGGGCGTAGATCGGCGCGGGATCGACATCCTGGGGAAAGCCGACACCACTGTCGCCGGTGGCCACCTGGGAGGCGATCATCACCACCGGGGAGCCGCTGCGATGCGCCTCGAACAGACCGTTGACGAAGTGCAGCGAGCCGGGGCCGCAGGTGCCGGCACACAGGGTCAGTTCACGGGTCATGTAGGCCTCGCCGCCGGCGGCGAACCCACCGACCTCCTCGTGGCGCACATGCACCCACTCCAGCTCGCTGCGGCGGATGGCATCGGTGAAGTGGTTGATGGTATCCCCGACCACGCCGTAGCAGCGCTTGGCACCGGCCTCGGCCAGGGTTTCGACGATGATTTCAGCGACGTTCTGACTCATGCAATGGCTCCTTCAACGACGTCGGCGGGGCTTTTCGCCATGACGCGGGGTAAGACCCGGCGCACCGGGTGATGACGTATCTTTATCTCGGATGCCACGGCCTCGCGGATTCAACAGCATCGAGGACGAAACGGCGCGGGGCGCTCATGGTGGATCCCGCGCGACTCGGCCCCTCTCTGGGACCGGCCTGCCGGTCTAAGCGTAGTCGCTGGTCGCACAACGGCTAGCCGTCGGGTTCGGGAGTACCGCCACGAGACGTCAACGCCTCACGCCTGGATCGCCGGGTCCGGCACCCGGGGAAAGCGCGGCGGATGCGCCTGCAGATAGGCGTGGCAGGCACGCAGCACACGGGCGTCGTCATGCTTGCCGCCGGCGAGCTGGAAGCCCACCGGCAGCCCCGCTTCGGTAAACCCGCACGGTACCGAGGCCGCCGGTTGCTGGCTCAGGTTGAAGGGATAGGAGAACGGTGCCCACTCCTCCCAGTCGCGCATGTCGCTGCCGGGTGGGACTTCGTGATTCACCGCGAACGGCGCGATCGGCACCGTGGGCGTCATCAGCAGGTGGTAGCGCTGGTTGAAGCGCTCCAGGCACTGGGTGAGGCTGGCGCGCTCGCGCAGCGCCTGGAACAGATCGAGTGCGCTGAAGCGCTCGGCCCGCTGGGCGTTGGCCGCCAGCCCCGGGTCGAGTCGTTCGCGCTGGCGCGCGTCGCAGTGGCTCCAGAAGTCCAGCGAGGCGGTGAACCAGAGCTTCTGAAAGATCTCGATCGGTGATTCGAACCCCGGATTGAGTTCCTCGACCTCGGCCCCCAGCGCTTCGAGATTGTGCGCCGCTTCGCGCACCCGGGCGGCGATCTGCGGGTCGACCTCGGCATAGCCCAGCGTCGGCGAGTAGGCGATACGCAGACCGCGCAGATCGCCACTCAGCTCGGCGCCCCAGTCATCGGGCTGACCGCGGGTGGCATAGGGGTCGCGATAGTCGTAGCGGCCGATCACGTTGAGCATGCTTACCGCATCCTCGACGCTGCGTGTCAGTGGCCCGATATGCGACAGCGACGGCTCGGTCGCCGGCGGCCACTGCGGGGTCCAGCCGTAGGTGGGCTTGAAGCCGAACACCCCAGTGAAGGCGGCCGGAATGCGGATCGAGCCCCCGGAATCGCCGCCCTGGTGCAGCACACCCAGATTGAGCGCGGCGGCGGCCGCGGCACCGCCCGAGGAGCCCCCCGGGGTCAGCCGGGTATCCCAGGGATTGCAGGTAGCGCCGAAGACCCGGTTGTCGGTCACCGCCTTCCAGCCGAACTCCGGCGTATTGGTCTTGCCCAGGATCACTGCCCCGGCCTCACGCAGCATGCGCGCCGGCGGGCAGTCGTGCTCGCAGAGCGCAGTGGAAGTGGTCAGCGAGCCCTCCCGGGCCGGCATGCCGGCGACCTCGGCCAGATCCTTCATCGACACCGGAATCCCGTCGATCGCGCTCAGCGGCCTGCCCTGCCCCCAGCGCCGCGCCGATGCCTTGGCTGCGGCCTCGGCACCTTCGTGATCGACATGTACATAGGCGTTGACGGCGTCGTTGAAGCGCTCGATGCGCGCCAGCGCCGCCCGGGTCGCCTCCAGCGGCGAGGCCTTGCCGCTCTCGAACAGCCGCTTGAGGGTGCCGGCGTCCATATTTCCCAAATCGCTGCCCAAATCGCTATCGTGATTCGCGCTGCTCATCCTGAACTCCCCGCTTGCGTCGATGACATCCTGTGACGCTTCAGGCTAGCAGTCAGAAGCCAACCGGCAATTCGCGATTGGCGCAGATAGCTGCCACCGTCAGAAATCGTGCGCGGCTTCCGGCGGCAACTGCGGCGTTTCGCGCAGACGTCGGATATGAACATGCCGCAGCAGCCGGATCACCGGTCTGATCAGCATCTCGAGGCTGCCGATCAGAAACAGCCAGGTGCCGTAGTAGGTCAACGCTTCGTAGAAGAAGAAAAAACTGCCGATCACGAACCAGATGCCGATCAGAATGTCGTTGATAATACTGACGACTTCGTAGCGCTTGCGGATCACCAGCTCTTCGTGACCGATATGCAGCGTCAGTGGCGGCAGAGTTTGCGGGTTGCTCTTATGCTGATAGGGAGTCTGCGCGTCCGGCATCTCTCTCTCCTCGGGCCAGTTTGGTTTTATCGTCGGGCGGCGGATCGTGATGCTTGCCTGGCAGCGGCGCCGGCAGCACACCGGCGCAAGACGCTGACAGCAGCGTAGGTGAATTGTAACGCCGGCGCGTCCGGCACCGAATGGAGACGACTTCCATGGCAGCATCCGCAAAGCGCCAATCCGGCGACATACCTGTCGCCGACGACACCACGCTGTTCATCTTCGGCGCCAGCGGTGACCTGGTGAAACGCCTGCTGATCCCATCGCTCTACCATCTCGATCGCGACGGTCTGCTCGACGACGCCATGCGTATCGTGGGGGTGGATCTCGCCGGGCACGACGATGACAGCTTCCGCGAGCATCTCCATACGTTTCTCGCCGACAAGGACGCCGCCAGCCACGCCGAGGGGCGCGCTGCCGATCTCGACCCGGAGACCTGGGCCACGTTCGCCCGCCGCCTGCACTACCGTCAGGGCGACTTCACCCAGAGCGACATCTACGCCGACATCGCCACGCTGATCGAGGAAGGCACCAGCGCCAATGCGGTCTTCTACTGCGCCACGGGCTCGCGCTTTTTCGGCGATATCGCCACCCGCCTGGGCGAAGCGGGGCTGCTCAACGAACGCGACAGCCAGTATCGGCGGCTGGTGGTGGAGAAGCCCTTCGGCCACGATCTCGAGTCGGCACGCACGCTCAACGCCCAGTTACTGGAGGTGATGCAGGAGCGCCAGATCTATCGGATCGATCACTTCCTGGGCAAGGAGACGGTGCAGAACATTCTGGTCGCGCGCTTCGCCAACGTGCTGTTCGAGCCGTTCTGGAACAACCATTACATCGACCATATCCAGATCACCGCTGCCGAGACCGTCGGCGTCGAGAAGCGCGCCGCCTTCTACGACCGCACCGGCGCCATGCGCGACATGGTGCCCAATCATCTGTTCCAACTGCTGGCGATGGTCGCCATCGAGCCGCCGGCGGCGTTCGGGGCCGACGCCCTGCGCAACGAGAAATCGAAGGTGCTCGAAGCGATCCGCCCCTGGACCTCGGAGGAGGCCGCCGCCAACTCCGCACGCGGACGCTACGCGGCCGGCAGGCTGGGCGACACCGAGGTACCCGGCTATCTCGATGAGGAGGACGTCGATCCGGACAGCCAGACCGAGACCTACGTGGCGATGAAGGTGATGGTCGATAACTGGCGCTGGATCGGTGTGCCCTTCTACCTGCGTACCGGCAAGCGCATGAGCGCCCGCGACACCGAGATCGCGATCTGCTTCAAGCCGGCGCCCTATGCTCAGTTCCGCGATACCGATGTCGAGCGCATGACGGCCAACTGGCTGATCATCCAGATCCAGCCCAACGAGGGCATGTGGTTCGATTTCCAGGCCAAGCGCCCCGGGCCGGAGCTCGAGATGGACACGGTCAAGATGGGCTTCGCCTACAAGGACTTCTTCGATCTGCCCGCGGTCACCGGCTACGAGACGTTGATCTACGACTGCCTCACCGGCGATCAGATGCTGTTCCAGCGCGCCGACACCATCGAGAACGGCTGGCGCGCGGTGCAGCCGTTCCTCGACGCCTGGGCCGAGAATCCCGAGCTGAGCGACTACGCCGCCGGCGAGGATGGCCCGCAGAGCGCACACGAGCTGATCGAGCGCGACGGGCGCCAGTGGCACCAGGTCGGCTCCCCCACCGGCCCCGGCGTGGCCCCAAGGCCGGGCAAGGAAGGGGCTAACCGCAGCGCACCGCGGGGCTGACGACGTTCGCGCATCGTCTCGTCGCGATGACCCGCCATTGTCTTATCCGTCGATCACGCCTAACCGACAGCGTCGACTGCGTGCCGCGTTCATGCCTCAAGGCCGGGGCATGGACAGCACTCGCGTCACGCTTTCCTGCGCACGAGGTCACCCGCCATGAAGTCCATCGCCATGATCGGCTGCCGCCATCCTCACTGGCACGACTATGCCGCTCGTATTCAGGCCACCCCGGGTGTCAGGCTGTCCCACCTCCTTGATAGTGATACACCAGCCCTCACCGATGCGCTTGCCAGCACCGGAACCGCTCGCCTCGATTCGGTGCAGCAGGCTGAGGAAATGGCGGCACTTTTACTCCTGGGCGAAACCGGTAGACATCTCGCCGACGTGCGTCACTGGCTGGCGGGGCATCTGCCGCTATTCATCGAAAAGCCACTGGCGACAGAGCGTGAGGATCTCAACGCCCTGACCACCGCTCTGCATGCCGCCCGAATCCCCTTCCATAGCGGCTTTTTCCTGCGCATGGAGCCCGCACTGATCGCCGCGAGACGGCTGATCGTCGGCGGCAAGCTGGGGCACGTCCACTACGTCAGGGTCCGCTTCAGCCACGACGGCGCACGTAGCGGCTGGCTCCGCGACGGTTGGCTCGTCGACCCAGAGCTGGCGGGCTTTGGCGGTTTCGGTGATCTGGCCATACATGCCGTCGATCTGATGCAGTGGTGGGGGCTCGCACCGCTGACAGCGCAGCGAGCGATGCTATGTCACGTCCTCGGGGAAACCCCGGGCGATGATTTCGGCGCGGGCTGGCTACGTCATCCCAAGGGATTGGCGATCATCGAAGCGGGTTGGGCGGCGGGCGACTGGCCCATGCTGGACATCGAGCTACTCGGGAGCCTGGGCGCGCTGCGCACCTGCGGGCACGAACTCAAGGTGCACTTCAAAGACACCTACCACAGCGAGACGCTTGGCACGCTGAGGCCCGATGCGGGCCTGGGGCTCGATCCTTTTCTCCACGGGCTCGTCAGCGGAGACTGGTCCGGGTGCATCGACATCGATCAGGCCGCCCGTGCCAATCACGTCGTTCTGGATCTGCTAGAGGTAGCGACGTCCGCGCACTGAGCGCTTGCGACATCGATAACATCAGCCCAAGGATCCTACATGCCTAGCCCCGTTCGCACCTGGAGCGCCGTTGCCGCCATGTTCTTTCTCAATGGCGGCCTGTTCGGCACCTGGGCGTCGCGCATTCCGCGCGTTACCGAGCTGCACGGTCTCGATGATGCCGGGCTCGGCCTGCTGCTGCTGGGCCTGGGCGTCGGCGCGCTGATCTCGTTTCCGCTGGCCGGGCGCGCCGCCGATCATTTCGGCGCGGCGCGCACCACCCGAACCCTGGCCATCGCCTGCGTCCTGATGCTGGGTCTGGTCGCCGCGGCGCCCACGGTGTGGTCTCTCGCCCTGGCACTGGTGCTGTTCGGGGGCGTTCAGGGCGCCATGGACGTGACCATGAACGGCTGGGCCGGCGAGGCCGAGCGCGCCCTCGACAAGCCGGTGATGGCCTCCTTCCATGCCCTATGGAGCCTGGGCGCCGGAACGGGCGCGGCACTCGGCTACTTGGCGACGCACCTGGCGCTCCCGCTGCTGTGGCACTTTCTCCTGGCGGGCGGGCTGATCTACGCGATCACCGCAGTGGTCGCCGCCGTGCCTTGGCCCGGCGAGCGCCGCCAGCCGCCCGCGGCGAAGCCCCGGCGGCTGCCGCTGCCGCACGGGGCGCTGCTGTGGGTCGGCGTGGTCGCCCTGTGCGCCTCCCTCGGCGAAGGCGCCGTGGCGGACTGGAGTGCACTCTTCCTGCTCGATGCCACCACAGCCAGCACGGCCCAGAGCACCCTGGGCTACACCATCTTCTCCACCGCCATGGTGATCACGCGGCTGATCGGCGCGGGGCTGATCCTGCGTCTCGGCACTACCACGGCGACGCGTCTCGCCGGCCTCTCGGCCGCCCTGGGCGTGGCTCTGGCAGTGCTCTGCGGCGAGCTGTATCTCGTCCTGGTCGGCTTCTTCCTGATGGGCATCGGCTATGCCCTGGTGATGCCGCTGGCGTTCTCACGCGCGGCCAACGACCCCGAGCTGCCACCCGGCGCCGCGATCGCCGGCGTCGCCACCCTGGGCTACGGCGGCATGCTGCTGGGGCCACCGCTGATCGGGTTCGCCGCCAGTGTGATCACGCTGCACTACGCCTTCGCCCTGCTCGGCGTGCTGTCGCTGTGCATCGTGTTCAGTGCCGCATCGCTCGAAAGCCGTTGACTTCCATGGACGCCACCGTGACGCCTTCGGCATCGCACACGGGGTCATCTACGCAGACACGAAAGATACTGCTCGACCTCATCTTCCAGCCAGTCGACGAAGGCAGTGACCTTGCCCTCGATTCGCCGGCCCCGAGGGAGAATCAGCCAGTAGGGGTAGGGATAGAAAACCGTCAGTGGACTCAACTGAACAAGCTCGCCACATTCGAGCCCCTGCTGCACCAGACTGCGTCGCTCCAGCGCCAGTCCCTGCCCCTGGCGCACAGCCTGTAGCAGCAGGTTGGAGTCATTGGTGCGCAGTCCACGCGTCACCGGTGGCGCTTCGACCCTCGCCAATCGACACCAAGGTGCCCAGGATTCCATACCCAACACCGCGGGTGCGGCGACAATCTCTTCTGGCGTCCACTCGCGCTTCGCACATGCAAACTCTGGTGAAGCAACGATCAACTGCTCATCATGAAAGAGTAGCTTCGTTTCGACATCGGCCCAATTGCCTTTCCCCATGCGTATCCCGATGTCGCTCCCTTCCTGGCGAAGATCGATAATCGCGAGGTCGGCCTGCAGGCGTAGCACGATATGAGGATAGCGCGCGCGAAAACTCGCGAGCCGGGGTATCAGCCAGGCGCACCCGAAGGAGGGTAGTAGCGATACCGTTAGCTCCGTGGTCTCTCCCCCGCTGCGAATCAGCTGTGTCGCTTCGGTAAGACTCGCCAAGGCATCGCGCACCTGCATGGCGTAGAGTCTGCCATTTTCGCTGACTCGAAGACGCCGTCCCTGGCGAATGAATAGCGCCACTCCCAGTAGATGCTCAAGCTGTTTGATCTGCTGGCTGACCGCCGAGTGCGTGACGCAGAGCTCGGTAGCAGCTCGGGTCACACTACCTAGCCGAGCCACAGCTTCGAAGCTTCTCAGACAGTGCAGAGGAGGCGCCCTTTCCATGTTAGCTCCACTAACGATATTGGCGGAAAAACAGCGCTATTCCGCGGGAATTTTCGAGATTATCGTTACGTTATCTAACAGAGGAGTCTAAACATGCAACTCTACGGTATGCTGGATTCTCCCTATGTTCGTCGCGTCGCCATTTCTCTGGCGTATTACGGGCAGGCATTCGAGCATCGGCCGCTCTCGGTGTTCGGCGACTACGCGGCTTTCGAGAAGATCAACCCAGTCGTCAAGGCACCCAGTCTAATGCTAGACGACGGCACCCTGCTCCTGGATTCGAGCCTGATTCTGGAGTATCTGGAGGCGATCTCCTCGCACTCCCTGCTACCCTCTTCTCTCGACGCCCGGGCCGCCGTACTGAATCGAGTGGGACTGGCACTGACCGTCTGCGAAAAAAGTATCCAACTCGTCTACGAGCACCATTTACGCCCCGCCGAAAAAAGACACCAGCCATGGATCGACAGAGTCAAACGGCAGCTAGAGGCGGGTTGCCGCCAACTGGATCAGCAGCAGTCCTCCATAGGAGATCACCCCGAGGAGATCATCACCCAGGCCGATATCAGCACCGCCGTCGCTTGGTCGTTTGTGCAGTTTCATTTCGGCGAGGAAATGCCGGCACCGGACTATCCCGCGTTGACCCGGCACATGACCGCGATGGAAGCACGCGAGACGTTCCGACGTCATCCGATCGAAGGCTGACATCGGGCCCGCCAGATATCGGCCCTGGCCTGACATCTTCGCGACGACTCTCGGCGAACGTAGCTGCGCGCCTCTTACCGGTGCCCCTTTCTGGCCCGCATGAAACGGCGCTGAGCCGTTGCAGCGCTGGCTACCAGAGCGAACGGTAGAGTTCGATCAGTTCCGCATGGCTCGGCACCCGCGGGTTGTTACCGGGTGAGCCGGAGGCCAGGGCCTGCTCGGCCATGGTGTCGAGCAGCGCCTCGAAGCGCGCGGGGTCGATGCCGTAGTCCCGCGGCGTGGGCACCGCCAGCTCCTGATTGAGGGCGACCAGCTCGGCGAGTAGCCGCTCGCCGGCGCGGGCGTCGTCATCGTTGTCGGTGGCCACGCCAATGGCGCGGGCGCAGGTGGCGTAACGTGCCGGCGCGGCGGCCAGCGAGAAGGTCGTGACCGCCGGCAGCAGCATGGCGTTGGACATGCCGTGGGGCACGTGAAAAGCCGCACCCAGCGGCCGGCTCATACCGTGTACCAGTGCCACCGAGGCGCTGGAGAAGGCCAGGCCAGCCAGGCTCGAGCCCAGCATCATCGCCTCGCGCGCCGCGCGATCGTCGCCCTGATGATAGACCCGGCGCAGATGGGGGCCGATCAGGCGCATCGCGGCCAGCGCATTGTGATCCGAGAAGGGGTTGGCCTTGCGGCTGACGTAGGCCTCGATGGCGTGGGTGAGCGCATCGATGCCGGTATCGGCGGTGACCCGCGGCGGCACCGAGAGCGTCAGCTCGAAGTCGACGATCGCGGCCGCCGGCATGAAGCCGATGCCCGGGCAGAGCATCTTTTCGCCGGCGACCTCGTCGGTGATGATAGTGAAACGCGTCATCTCCGAGCCGGTGCCGGCGGTGGTGGGGATGGCGACCAGCGGCAGGCCGAGCTGCGACGCCGCGCGCGGGAACTGGTAGTCGCGGATCTCACCGCCGAAGTGACCCAGTACGCCGATCGCCTTGGCCGAGTCGATGGGGCTGCCGCCACCCAGCGCGATCACGCCATCGAACGCGCCCTGTGCAGTGCCCTCGCGCATCAGCGCCACGCCGTCGAGGATCGAGGCCAGGGTGGGCTCCGGCACGGTGTCCGCGAACACGCGGTAATCGAGCCCGGCGGCCTCGAGCAATGCCTGGAGTCGCGCCACGTAGCCGAGTTCGAGCATCATCGGATCGGTGACCACCAGCGGCCGCTGCACGCCGAGTGCCGCGAGCACCCCGGCGAGACGCTCGAGCGCACCACCCCCGACTTCCAGAATGCGCGGCATCAGGATATTGCTGACCATCGCCTCTTCCTCTCGTTCACGCTCGTCGCCAGCATGCCACGCCACGATGCGGGCCGTCGTGGACCTGCCACCAAAGTGCAAGCGCGCAGCGGTCTCCCCCAGCGCTCGGGCGACGACGTGATCGCGCTCAGACCGGGCTGGCCAGCGTTCGCGCCATCAGTTTCTCCACCAGCGGCTGTGCGTCGATGGTGAAATCCTGATCGAGCCCCAGATCTCGCAGGCCGCAGCGCTGGTAGAAGCGAATCGCCGGCACATTGCCGGCGAGGACCCACAGCCCCAGGTCGCGGTAGCCCTGATCGAGACACCACTCCAGCGCAGCCTGCCACAGGGCGTGGCCGACGCCCTGGCGCTGCGCCCGCGGGGCAACGTAGAAGCCGTAAAGCTCGGCCCAGCCGGGGGTGAGTGAGCGCACCTCGGGCCGCGCACTCTCGCTCTGGCGAAAAGGGCCAACACTCACCCAGCCGAGCAGCGCGTCGGCCCGGGTGCCTGCCAGGGTGCCCGCCTGGGTATTGGCAGGCGTACCGACAAAGACCGCCGCCCCTGCTTCGAGCTGTAAGCGCCAGGCCGCGGCACGCGCGGCGACATCCAAGCTCGCCAGCGTGGTCTCGGCGATCAAGCCGCGGTAGTTATGTCGCCAGGCGTCGACGTGGATGGTCGTGATCGCCTCGGCATCGGCTGGGGTGGCACGGCGCACCACCACCGCACCCGCCCGGCTCACGACGTCAGCCGCGACAGCGCAAAGCCGGCGATGGCGGTGTCCTGCACCCCGGTGCCGGTGAGATCGCAGACGGTGATGGCGCTCGCCTCCCGGCGCGGCGACTGACCGCCGGCGATCACCTGGCCCAGCTCGTGAACCGTGAACGGCGGGCGATGGCTGGCATAGACCTTGAGCTCGCCATTGTGCTCGCTCTGGGCCCGAGTATCGGCGACGAAGGCGTCGGCGCGCTCCATCACCGAGGAGTCGAGCTCGCGCTTTTCGGGGCTGTCAGAGCCCATCGCCGTGACATGCACCCCCTCGCGCAGGTGTTCCCCAGAGAGCAGCGGCGTGCGCGACGGTGTGGTGGTGACGATGATGTCGGCATGGGTACAGGCCGCCCCGATCTCCTCGTGGACCTCGACCGCAAGGCCATAGCGCTCGCGCATGCGAACCGCATAGGCGCCGGCCTTCTCGGCATCCCGCGCCCAGACGTCGACCTGCTCGATGTCGCGCACCAGCCTGAGCGCGGTGACCTGCAGCTCCGCCTGCACGCCGGCGCCAAGGACGGTGACACGCCGGCTGTCGCTCCGCGAGAGATGCTTGGCGGCGATGGCGCCGGCCAGCGCGGTGCGTATGTCAGTGAGATAGCCCTCGTCGAACAGCACCGCCTCGACCAGGCCGGTCTTGGCCGAGAACACGATCATCAGCCCGTTGAGACTCGGCAGCCCCAGCTTGGGATTGTCGAAGAAGCCGGGGCTGACCTTGATCGCGAAGCGCGCATTGCCCTGAATATGCGCGGTCTTGACGTCGACCTCGCCATTGGACTCCGCAATTGCCATCGACAGGATCGGCGGCTGGACGACGTTACCTTCACCCAGCGCACGGAAACCGGCTTCGACCGCCTCCAGCGCGGCGTGATCCAGCGTGACGACATCCTGAATCTGCTGTCGGTCATAAAGCTCCATCGGGGTGTCTCCTGCGTCCATTCATTTGAATTCGCGTCAGCGCGCACTGGAATTCGCATCAGCGCGGCGGATAGTCCAGCAGGGTTCTCGCCCGCATCAGCGTCTCCGCATCCACGCCGTTGCCCGAGACGATCAGCGCCACCTTCTGGCCGCGGATGTCGAGAGCGTGCTCCTCGATGGCGGCGAGCCCCACCACTGCAGCACCCTCGACCAGCATCTTCTCCTGCTCGAAGAAGTGCAGCATGGCCCGGGCAATTGCCGGCTCCGACACCCGGTAGTGATCGTCCATCACCTCGCGCACCAGGGCGAAAGTACAGCGGTTGTCGAGCCCGATCCCGCCGCCGAGCGAATCGGCCAGCGAGGCTTGTTCCTCGACCTCCACCGGCTCGCCCGCCGCCAGGCTGTCGATCATCGCCGCGCCCTGCTCCATGCTCACCCCGGTCACCTGGATCTGGGGGTTGATGCCTTTGACGGCACGTCCGATACCGCCGAGCAGCCCGCCGCCGGAAAGACCGACCAGCACGCGGTCGAGCGCCGGCAGGTCCTCCATCAGTTCGAGTCCGATGGTGCCCTGTCCGGCCGCGATCAGCGGGTCGTCGAAGGGTTCGATCAGCGTCATGCCGTCGTCGGCGACCAGGCGTCGCGCCTCGACGAAGGCGTCGTCCTGGGAGCGCCCGATCACCCGAGCCTCGGCCCCTAGCGCTTCGATGGCGGCGACCTTGTTGGCCGGCACCAGCTCGGAGAGACAGATCACCGCCCGCGCGCCGAGGCGTTTGGCCGCCCACGCCACCGCGCGGCCGTGATTGCCGGTGGAGGCCGTGGTGACGCCGCGCTTGAGCTGATCCGGCGCCAGCGAGGCGATCTTGTTGAGCGCGCCGCGCAGCTTGAATGCGCCGCTCGGCTGCAGCGTCTCGAGCTTGAGATAGACCTCGGCGTCGAAGCGTGTCGAAAGGCTCTGGGAAAGGATCAGCGGCGTGCGCGCCGCCTGTCCGGCGAGTCGCTGGCGGGCCAGATAGATATCGTGCAGGGTGACTGGGTCGGACATACAGGCTCCCGAGGCGATCATGCGAAAGCGGCAGGGCTTTCACCCTGCCGCAGGCGCGTGTCGGTATCAATGCGCGACGCGGGGCTCATCCGTCTCGCCCCTTCGGCTCAGCGCTGCCGATCAGGTCGTGAGTTCACCCCTGCAGATCGCCGCTACGCGTCAGCTCGTCGGTCACCTTGTCGATGGCACGCTTGGCACGGGCGATCACCTCGTCGACCTGGCCACGGTCGATCACCAGCGGCGGAGCGAAGCCGAGGATGTCGCCGTTGGGCATGGCGCGGGCGATCAGGTTCTCCTCGAGCGCCGCCGCCGCGACCCGCGGGCCGACCTTGAGCGCCGGGTCGAAGGGGGTGTAGGCGCCCTTCTGCGGCGCGAACTCGAGTGCCGCCATCAGCCCCTGGCCGCGCACGTCGCCCACCAGCGGGTGCTCGCCGAAGGTCTTGGCCAGCTGGGCGTTGAAGTAGGCGCCGGTCTCGGCGGCGTTACCGACCAGATTCTCGCGCTCGATGATGTCCAGGTTGGCCATCGCCGCCGCTGCGCCTAGCGGGTGCCCGGAGTAGGTCCAGCCGTGGCCGATCGGGCCGAACTCACCGGTGCCATCTTCCAGCGCCTTCCACACCCGCTCGCCGACGATCACCCCGGAGAGCGGCTGATAAGCACTGGTCAGCCCCTTGGCGATGGTCACCAGATCCGGCTGGATGCCGTAGTGCTGGAAGCCGAAATCGCTGCCCAGACGCCCGAAACCGCTGACTACCTCGTCGCTGATCAGCAGGATGTCGTGGCGCTTGAGCACCGCCTGAATCGCTTCCCAGTAGCCCTCCGGCGGCGGAATGATGCCGCCTGTGCCGAGTACCGGCTCGCCGATGAAGGCGCCCACGGTCTCCGGGCCCTCGCGCTGGATCAGCGCCTCCAGCTGCTCGGCGCAGTAGGCGGAGAACTCGCGTTCGCTCATCTCGCCCCGGGGCCGGCGGTAATAATACGGGGCCTCGGTATGCAGCACGCCTTCGATCGGCAGGTCGAAGTGCTGATGGAAGGCGGGCAGCCCGGTGAGCGAACCGGCGGCGATGCTGGAGCCGTGGTAGCCGCGCTGGCGCGAGATGATCTTTTTCTTCTGCGGCCGGCCGGTGACATTGTGGTAGTAGCGCACCAGTTTGATCTGGGTCTCGTTGGCATCGCTGCCGGAGAGCCCGTAGTAGACCTTGTTCAAGCCATGACCGGCGAGCTTGGCGATGCGCTCGGAGAGCGCGATCAGCGGCTCGTTGGAGTGGCCGACATAGGTGTGGTAGTAGGCGAGTTCCTTGGCCTGGGCGTAGATGGCCTCGGCGATCTCGCTGCGCCCGTAGCCGATGTTGACGCAGTAGAGCCCGGCGAAGGCATCGATCATCTCGCGCCCGTCGCGGTCGACGATGGAGATCCCCTGGCCGCCGGTGATGATACGCCCCGGCGCATCGCCATGGGCGTAATCGCGCAGATGGGTGGAGGCGTGGAAGACGTGGCGGCGATCGTTGTCGATCAGGCTACGCGTATCGGTCATGACGTTTTCCTTACTGAAAGCGGAACCACCACCGCGACTGTCGATGGTGTTTGATGGGGGTTCCCGGCGGGCGCAGCGGTCACCGTGACCCTTGTGTGATACCCGCATGACAAAGCTATGCGACGCTGATGATGCGGCGCAACACCGTTCACGCGACAGCGCGTAGGCGCCGGGCGAGCGGGTGAAGCGCCGTCAGCGATTACACGCTGGCTCAAGAAGAGCTGGCCGAAGGCATACTCCCCAGGCAGTAATACTTGGTGTCCAGATACTCCTCGAGCCCCTGGGCCCCGCCCTCACGGCCGAGGCCGGACTGCTTGATGCCGCCGAAGGGAATCGGTGCACCGGTCATCTTGACGCTGTTGACGCTGACCATGCCGTACTCCAGCCCGCGCATCAGCTTCCAGATACGCCGCACGTCGTGGGTATAGACATAGGCGGCGAGGCCGTACTCGGTGTCGTTGGCCAGCTGGATCACCTCGTCGTCGCTGTCGAACACGCCGACACCCGCCACCGGCGAGAAGGTCTCCTCGCGGAACACGCGCATCTCCGGGGTGATGTCGGCGAGCAGCGTGGGCACGAAGAAGTTGGCCCCCGGCGCCGAACGCTCGCCGCCGAGCTTGCGCGCGCCGCGGCGCACCCCGTCCTCGACGATGCCCTGAGCCATCTCCACCGCGCGGCGGTGGATCAGCGGGCCGATATCGCACTCATCGAGCCCGTTACCCACGCTCAGCGCTTCCATGTGGGCGACGAAGCGCTCGATGAAGGCGTCGTAGATACCGCGCTGGACGAAGATGCGGTTGGCGGCCAGGCAGTCCTGCCCTGCGGTCTGGAACTTGGCCGCCACGGCTTGCTTGGCTGCGGCATCCGGGTCCATGTCGTCGCAGACGATGAAGGGTGCGTTACCGCCCAGCTCCAGCGACATGCGCTTGACGCTCGACGAACTCTGGCGCATCAGCAGCTTGCCCACCCGGGTCGAGCCGGTGAACGAGATATTGCGGATGCGGTTGTCACTGCACAGCACCTCGGAGACCGTCGCCGGGTCACCGGTAACCACGTTGAACACCCCGGCCGGGATGCCCGCGCGCTCGGCGAGTTCGGCCAGCGCCAGCGCCGAGTAAGGGGTTTCGTTGGCCGGCTTGACGATCACCGGGCAGCCCGCAGCGAGCGCCGCCCCCGCCTTGCGAGTGATCATCGCCAGCGGGAAGTTCCACGGCGTGAACATCGCCGACACGCCCACCGGCTCCTTGATCGTACCCAGGGCAGCATCGGGGATATGGCTGGGGATGGTCATGCCGTAGGCGCGCTTGGCCTCCTCGGCGAACCACTGGATGAAGCTGGCGCCATAGTCGACCTCACCGCGGGCATCCTTGAGCGGCTTGCCCTGCTCGCGGGTCATCAGATAGGCGAGATCCTCTTTGTGCTCGTGCAGCAGGCGGTACCAGGCGTTGAGCTTCTCGGCGCGCGCATTGACGTTGAGCGCCCGCCAGGCGGCGAACGCCTCCTCGGCGGCTGTCACAGTGGCGGTGATCTGGGCGGCTTCCAGCAGGGCACAGTGGCCCAGGGTCTCGCCGGTGGCGGGGTCGACCACCGCCTCCTCGCGACCCTCGCTGCCATGGGTCCACTTGCCGTCGACATAGGCGTACTGACGGAAAAGACGCGGGTCGTTGAGTTTCATGCTGTCGCCTCCTGCGGCGCTGAGGGCGTAACGGTCAGGCGGCGTCAGAGAGAAGTGTTTTCCTCTGGCGCTGCCGAGTGCTCCCAGCCTAAGGGTTAAGGCGCGCAGAAACTTTTTGTCCCGCCGCTCTGACACTTGCGCTTTTTTTCGAAAGCGCCGCGTTAACTTGCGGTTTTTTCGGCGCAAAGGGCAGGCGCCGCGACGGTATAGATACGTGTATACAGAACCCCCTGATATCTACATCTTTTGGCTAAAAAACGCACAAAATCGTCGCCAAAAAGAGCGCTCAGGCGTAAGCATGTATACACGCCGTGCCATCCACCCCCGATTTCCGGGCCGGCCAACCGCGTCCTGACCGCCACGCGAGCCGTCGGCCGACACCACGGCGTGAACCCGAGAGGAGATGACCCATGTCCAACCGTGGCTATCCGTTGAACGCCTGGTACGCCGCCGCCTGGGGCCATGAGATCCAGCACCAGCTCACGCCGCGTACCCTCTGCGAAACCGATCTGGTGCTCTATCGCCGCAGCGACGGTGAAATCGCCGCGCTGCAGGATGCTTGCTGGCACCGCCTGCTGCCGCTGTCGCTGGGCCGCCTGGATGGCGACAGCGTGGTATGCGGCTATCATGGCCTGGCCTTTGATCCCCACGGCCGCTGCACCCACATGCCGTCGCAGGAGACGATCAACCCTGCCGCCTGCGTGCGCAGCTTCCCGGTGGCCGAGCGCCACGCCCTGGTGTGGGTATGGATGGGCGATCCGGCCCAGGCCGACACCGCCACCATCCCCGACTTCCACTGGAACGCCGACCCCGCCCTGGCCGGCCGCGGTGGCACCTTCTACAGCCTGCAGTGCGAATACCGGCTGGTGATCGACAACCTGCTCGACCTCACCCACGAGACCTTCGTCCACGCCGGCAGCATCGGCCACGACTCGATCACCCGGGCGCCGTTCGACGTCACCCACGACGAGCGCAGCGTCACCGTCCAGCGCTGGATGCTAGACGGTGACGCGCCGCCGTTCTGGGCCCGCCAGCTGGGTCGCGACGTGCCGGTGGATCGCTGGCACAACATCCACTTCGAGGCGCCCTCGACCATCGTCGGCGATGTCGGCGTGGCCGAAGCCGGCACCGGCGCGCCCCAGGGCGACCGCTCCCACGGGGTGACCGGCTACTTCCTGGCGGCGCTGACGCCGGAGACCGCCACCAGCTGCCACTACTTCTGGAACTTCGTGCGCGATCACCACCTCGACGACCCCAACTGGACCGAATACCTGCACTACGCCCACGTCAACGACGGCCAGGGGGTCTACGACCAGGACAAGGCGGTACTCCAGGCGCAGCAGATCGCGGTCTCGAAGTATGACCGCCCGCCGTTCTACAACCTCAACATCGACGCCGGCGCGATGTGGGCGCGACGCATCATCGACCGCCTGATCGCCGCCGAGGAGACGCCGCCTGCCGGTGAGCAGGCGTCAGCGCCCAGCGTCTTCGCGCGCCAGGCCTGAGGAACGCACGACCATGCGCCAATCGCTGAAAGCGCTGTTGACCCTGCGCAACTGGATTCTCGACGGCACCCTTAGCGCCGGCGAGCGCCTGTGGGAACCGACCCTGGCGACCCGTCTGGCGGTGTCGCGCACGCCGCTGCGCGAGGCCCTGGTGCGCCTCGAACACGAGGGACTGGTCGAAACCGCCGAGCGCGGTGGCTATGCGGTGCGCGGCTTCTCGCCCGACTACCTCAAGCAGACGATCGAGATTCGCGGCACGCTGGAAGGGCTCGCCGCGCGCCAGGCGGCGGAGGCGCGCCACCCGGCGTCACGCCTCGAGCCGCTGCACCGGCTGGTCGAGCGCATCGACACCATCGTCTCCCGGGCGCAGCTCGACGAGGAGGCGCTGAATCGCTACGTCACGCTCAACGGCGAGTTCCACCAGCATCTGCTCGCCCTCGCCGAGAGCATGGCACTGAGCGAGGCGCTGGAGCGCATCGGCAATCTGCCCTTCGCCTCGCCCAATGCCTTCGTCATGAGCTACGCCCATTCGGCGTCCGCGCACCGCATCCTGTTCATCGCCAACGATCAGCACCGCTGTCTGGTCGACGCTCTCGCCACCGGCGAGGGCGCGCGCGCCGAACAGATCGCCCGCGAGCACGCGCGCATCGCCCAGCGCAATCTGGACAGCGCGCTCGCCCACCCCGCCGGGCTGGATGCCGTCAGCGGCGGTGCGCTGATCCGTCAACCTTGACCCCGCCGCGTGCGGCCAGGAGAGACCCATGAACCCCCGCAGCCTGCCTTCGGTCCACACGCCGCCCCGTTGGGCGCCGGCCACCCTCGCGCGCAGCCACGATCTGGGTAGCGACGTGCGCCTGTTCGAGGTGCGCCCCGACAGCGGCGCGACCGCACCCTATACCCCGGGGAGCCATCTGCCGCTGCAGCTCGACTTCAGCGGCCACCCCCAGACCCGCCACTACTCACTGCTCGAGGAGGCCGGCGATGCCGGCGTCTACCGCTTCGCGGTCAAGCGCCTGGCCCACAGCCGCGGCGGCAGCGAGCACCTGTGGCAGCTCGCCCCCGGCGATCCGCTGACCATCGCGGCACCGGCCAACCACTTCCCGCTGTCGTTCGCCAGCCCCGAGTACCTGCTGATCGCCGGCGGTATCGGTATCACTCCGCTCTACGGCATGGCGCTGGCACTCCAGCGCGCCGGTAAGCGCCTGCGCCTGATCTACGTCTCCCGGGACAGTGCCCGCGAGCACTTCGCCACGGCGCTCTCTGAATTGGGGGCGGCGCTGGAGGTGTACTCGGATTCGGCCAGCGCGGCACCGGCGATCGCCCGCGCGGTGACCGCCCTCGATCCGGCCGGAGAGGCCTACCTGTGTGGCCCGGCGGGCCTGCGCCGACAGGTTCGCGCGCTGTGGGAAGCCGAGGCGCGGCCACCCTGGGCGCTGCGCTACGAGACCTTCGCCAACGGCGGCGAGCGCCCGGAAGAGACCTTCGAGGTCAGCGTGCGCAATCTGGGGATCAGCTTCGAGGTGCCACCGCACCGCTCACTGCTGGAGTCGCTGCTCGATCACGACATCGAGGCACTCTACGACTGCCAGCGCGGCGAGTGCGGCCTGTGTGCGGTCGACGTGGTCAGCCACGAGGGCAGCATCGACCACCGCGACGTCTACTTCAGCGCCCGCCAGCACGCCGCTGACGACAAGCTGTGTACCTGCGTCTCGCGCATTGCCGGCCACGGCCGCGTGGTGATCGATACCAGCCGTCAGGGTATCCGCGACTGACGCGCGTCGTTTCACCCCCAGGAGGGAAAAGGGTATGACACTGGACACCGCCACTGAAGTCGATCCGCGCAAGCTACTCGACGAGGCCCCGATGGGGCGCGCCCAGGTTCTGGCCGTGGCGACCACGGTCGCACTCAATGCGCTGGATGGCTTCGACGTGCTGGCGATCAGCTTCGCCGCGCCGGGCATCGTCGCCGAGTGGGGAATCAACCGCGCCGAGCTCGGCGTGGTGCTGGCAATGGAACTGATCGGCATGGCCCTGGGCTCGATCCTGCTTGGCGGGGTGACCGATCGTGTCGGCCGGCGCCCGGTCAATCTCGGCTGCCTGCTGCTGATGGCAGTGGGCATGCTGATGGCGGCGCGCGCCGGTAGCGTGGCGGAGCTGGGTGCCTGGCGCGTGCTCACTGGCATCGGCATCGGCGGCATGCTCGCCTCGATCAACGCCACCGCCGCCGAGTACGCCAACCACAAGAGCCGCAACCTGTGCGTCTCGCTGATGGCGATCGGCTATCCGCTGGGCGCCATCGTCGGCGGCACCATCGCCGCCCAGCTACTGCGGCTGTTCGACTGGCGCGCGGTGTTCTACTTCGGCGCGCTGGTGACCGCGCTGATGATTCCGCTCACCGCCTGGCTGCTGCGCGAGACCGTGCCCTACCTCTACCAGCGCCGCCCTGCCGGGGCGCTCGACAGGATCAACCGCGAACTGCGCCGTCTCGGCCACGCCACGGTGGCACGGCTACCGGCACCGCCGGCCCGAAACGGCAGCGACTCGCCGCTGGCGCTGTTCGGCCCCTCGCTGATCCGGGTCACCCTGCTGCTGACGCTGGCCTACTTCATGCACATCGCCACTTTCTACTTCATCCTCAAGTGGGTGCCGCAGATCGTCGTCGGCATGGGATTCGACCCTGCCAACGCCGCCGGCGTGCTGGTCTGGGCCAATATCGGCGGGGCCCTGGGCGGTGCTCTGCTGGGGCTGCTCGGGCGCCATCTGCCGGTACGTCGCCTCACCGTCGCCGCCCTCTGCCTATCGGTCATCATGGTGACCCTGTTCGGCCATGGCGCCGACTCGCTGGCCGGCATCTCGCTGCTGGTCGCACTGACCGGCTTCTGCACCAACGCCGGCGTGGTGGGCCTCTATGCGCTGTTCGCTCAGCGCTTCCCCACCGCCCAGCGCGCCTCGGGCACCGGCTTCGCGATTGGCGTCGGCCGCGGTGGTGCGGCGCTGTCACCCATCGTGGTCGGCGTGCTGTTCACCCTCGATCTCGATCTGCAGGCGGTGGCGATCGTCATGGCTCTGGGGGCCGCGATCGCCGCGGTGGCCGTGCTGCTGCTCGGCCCCGAGCCGATTCAAACAGAGCAGCTCCGAGCCCAAGAAGACAATACCTCCCACACCCGGCTCACGCCGGATAGCCCGGGCGGCTAGCGATCCTGCCCGGCGTTCCCCCCCAACACAGAAAACCCGGCAAGCGCCGGGTTCTGATTTGACACACAGATTTGGCAAACAGACGCGAGGAACAGACCTGGCATCGAGACCTGATAAGCCCTGCCCCTCAGCCCTCGGGATCGGGCAGCGCCGGTGGCCCGTGACGCTTGACCGTCTTGGTGACGATATAGGTGAAATAGCGTTCGATACCGAGATCCGACACCAGCCAGGCGTCGATCAGGCGCTGGTAGGCGTCGATGCTCTCCAGCTCGATCTTGACCAGATAATCCATGCCGCCGCCGATGGCGAAACACTCGGCCACGGCGTCGCTCTCCTCGACCAGGCGCTCGAAGCGCGCGAGGCTCTCGGCATTGTGCTGCTTGAGTTCGATCTGAACCCACACCGGGGTCAGCTTGACCAGTACGTCGGTGTCGATCCGCGCGCTGTAGCCGCGGATCACACCCGCCTTCTCGAGCCGCTTGACCCGCTCCCAGCAGGGACTGACGGAGAGGTTGATCGCCTCCGCCAGGCGCGACTTGGTGATGCGCCCGTCGCGGCTCAGGATCGCCAGGATCTTGAGATCGTAGCGGTCGAGTTTCACGCTCTCTCCAACGACTGCACCACCTCGGCGACCACCGCGATGGTGTCACCCATGCCGACCTTGGCCGGGAAGCGCCGAGCGATCAGCACGCCATCACGCTGGGCGCGATACTCGACCGGGTCGGTACCGGTGCGGGTCATGTCATAGATCCGCGCCAGCACGTCGCCCTGCTTGACCATCTCCCCCAGCGATACCGTCAACTCGAGCAGCCCGGCGTGCTCGCTCTGCACATAGCAGCTAGCATCGGGCATGTCGACGTATATCATCGGCTCGTCGGCGCTCTCCAGCTCACCTTCGATCAAGCCGTAGTGGATCAGGAAGTTACGTACGCCGCGCTCGCTGATGGCCAGGCTGGCCGGGGTCGAGGTGCCGCCGCCGCCGAGCTCGGTGGTGACGAAGGTCTTGCCCTGGGACTCTACCGCAGTGTCGTAGAGCCGGGTGGCGTCGAGCTCGAACATCATCATCGCGTAGGGCGCGCCGAAGGCCACCGCGCCGCCCAGGCTGGCGCGCTCCTGGTTCAGATCGTCGAGGCGATGGGCGGCGGCGAAGGGCACGATATCCAGGGTGCGCCCACCGGAGTGCAGGTCGAGCGCGACGTCGCACATCGGCACCAGCACGCGGGTGAAGTAGTCGGCGATCTGGCTGGTCACGCTGCCGTCGGGGTCGCCGGGAAAGCTGCGGTTGAGGTTACCGCCATCCAGCGGCGAGGTGCGCTTGCCGGCTTCCGCCGCCGGCACGTTCATCATCGGTACGATGATCACCCGCCCGCGCACGTCACCCGCCTTGAGGCTGTTGGCGAGCTTCATCAGCGCGGTGATGCCCTCGTATTCGTCGCCATGATTACCGCCGGTGAGAAGCGCCGTCGGCCCTTCGCCGTTGGCGACCACGGTGATCGGGATCATCACCGCACCCCAGGCGGACTCGTCTACCGAGATCGGCAGCTTGAGAAAACCGTGCTGCACGCCTTGGGCGTCGAAGTCGACGCTGGCGCTGATCGGACTGGGACGCGGGGATGCGGACATGCGAACTCTCCTCACTGAAGCGGATGGCACGCCCTTGGCTCCTGGCCGCCGGACGCATCATCGAAAAATGACATTTCGTACAGAACCTCAGACCGCGTCGACGCGACACTTATCTGACAAACGGCTTATCGACGAACGGCTGGCGCGCCTATTTGACGAACAGCTGTCGGGGAAACTCGCACAGCGGTTCGGCGCCCTGCTCGGTGATCAGGATACTCTCGGTGATCTCCAGGCCCCAGTCGTCCATCCACATGCCGGGCATGAAGTGGAACGTCATCCCCGGCTCGAGGATCGTCTCGTCCGAAGGGCGCAGACTCATGGTGCGCTCGCCCCAGTCCGGCGGATAGCTGATCCCGATGGGGTAGCCGCAGCGCGCGCCACCGCGGTCGAAGCCGTACTTGTCCATCGCCGCGCCCAGCGCCAGCGCGATGTCGGCACAGCGGTTGCCGGGCTTGGCCACGGCGAGGCCGTTCTCGATACCTTCGAGCAGCGCCGACTCGCCACGCAGGAACTCCTTGGGCGGCGTGCCCAGGAACACTGTCCGCGACAGCGGCGCGTGGTAGCGCTTGTAGCAGCCGGCGATCTCGAAAAACGTCCCCTCGCCGCGGCGAAAGGGGGTGTCGTCCCAGGTCAGATGGGGCGCGGCGGCGTCGCTGCCGGTGGGCAGCAGCGGCACGATGGCGGGATAGTCGCCGCCATGCACCACGCCGTTGGGGTCGGTCCAGCCCTCGGTGCCGACGCGGTAGATCTCGGAGACCAGCTTGCTCTTGGCCAGGCCCGGCTCGATCATCTCCAGAATGCGCGAGTGCATGCCCTCGACGATGCGCGCCGCGACGCGCATGTAGGCGATCTCCTGGGGCGACTTGATCGCGCGGCACCAGTTGACCAGCGCAGTGGCATCGCTCAGCTTGGCGTGGGGCAGCTCCTTGACCAGGCTGGTGTAGGCCCGCGCCGAGAAGTAGTAGTTGTCCATCTCCACACCGATGCTGCCGGTGTGCCAGCCATACTCCGGCAGCACCGACTGAGCCAGGTACTCCATCGGGTGCATGTCCGGATTCTGCACATAGTAGTCCGGGTAGTAGCGCACCCGCTCCTCGTGCATCCAGCAGGTGCGCCAGGCGCCATTGGCATCCTGACGCCGGCCGTACCACACCGGCTCCCCCTCCAGACCCACCAGCACGCACTGATGGACATAGAACGACCAGCCGTCGTAGCCGGTCAGCCAGGCCATGTTGGAGGGGTCGCTGACGATCAGCACATCGAGACCACGATTGGCCATCGACACGCGCACCTTGTGCAAACGGCTGGCGTACTCTTCACGCGAAAAAGGCAGGGAAACCTGGAACATGGAGCCACTCGACTAACGGGACCGAATTATCAGGACGCAGGCTGCCAGCACGCCTCAGCTCTGTACGAAAACGACCTGCGCTCGCTGACGTTTCGTACAAACCCTAGCAGCGGCCTGTCCTACCGCTTGCCGACCGGATGTGAAATTGTCATGATCGATTCTCGCAAAAGTCAGGACAATTAGCGGTCAATGCATCAAGGCCGATAGTAGCATCGTCGCGCGTCCTGGCGTCAAAGGCTTTATTGCATCATGACAATCGACCTCACACCCTATCTATCGACCCAAGGGCCTAAGTATCTCGCGATCGCCCGCGCCCTGGCCGAGGCGCTGCGCCACGGTGCCATTTCGCCGGGTACCCGACTGCCCACCCACCGCGAACTGGCGGAGACCCTCGGGGTCAGCGTGCAGACCGTGTCGCGGGCCTACGAGCAGGCGGAGAAGAGTGGCCTGGTGCAGGCCCGGGTCGGCAGCGGCACCTGGATCCGCGATACCGAGGGCGATACCGAAAACGAGTTCCTGCGCGCGCCGGCCACCCTCGCCGACGACAGCCTGATCGATCTCTCGATCGCCCATCCGGTGTGTCTGCCCTCCCACCATCTGCGCTTTCGCGAAGCCCTGGCAGAGCTGGCGCGCACTGCCCACGCCGATGTGATCGGTGCCTGCCGCCCGATCGCCGGTCTGGTCCATCAGCGCGAGCGTGCCGACGCCTGGCTCCGAGAGCGGCTCGGGGTCCCCGGCGAGGTGGAGGAGCGGCTGCTCTGCAACGGTGCCGCCCATGGCCTGATGCTGGCGATCGCCACCGTGGTTCAGCACGGTGACGTGGTGCTCACCGAGTCGCTCACCGACCACGGCCTGATCTCGCTGGCGCGCACGCTTGGCTTCCAGCTGCGCGGGGTCGCCATCGACCGCCAGGGCGTACTGCCAGAGGCGCTGGAGGCAGCCATCGTGCGTCACCGCCCGCGGGCGGTGTGCCTCACCCCGACCCAGCTCAACCCGACCGGCGCGACCATGGAGAACGCGCGGCGCGATGCCGTGGCCCGGGTGCTCGAGCGCCACGGTGTGTGGCTGATCGAGGACGACGTCCACGCCCTGCTCGAACCGCCCGGGCTGACACCGCTCACCGCGCGCCTGCCGCTGCAGAGCTTCCATGTCACCAGCCTGACCAAGGCCACCGTGCCCGGGCTGCGCGCCGGCTATCTCAGCGTGCCCCGCGGGCAGATGCACCACACCCTGCCGCGCCTGCGCGCCACCAGCTGGATGGCGACACCGCTGGTGTTCGAACTGGCCGACTACTGGCTCGCCAACGGCATGATCGATACGCTGGCGCATGAACAGCGCCAACTGCTCGCCGAACGCCAATCGCTGACCGCCCGCCGCCTGGCCGGCCACGCCATCGATGCGCGCCCCAGCAGCCTGCACGCCTGGATCGCGCTGCCGTCACCGTGGCGCGCCGAGGAGCTCAAGCAGCAGGCGCGTCAGGAGGGCGTGGCGATCACCACCGCGCAACCGTTCCTGGTCGCGCAGACGCCGGCGCCGCAGCGGGTGCGTCTCAGCCTGGGCGCCGAGAGCGACCTGGGGCGGCTGGCCTACGCCCTCGACGTGCTCGCCCGGCTGCTCGGCGAAGCACCGCCGCCGATGCTGGAAATCGTCTACTGAAGCGGCTGCCGGGCGGCCCCTTTTCCCAGACTGTCCCCTTACCGAGATCGAGATACCGACGCTCTTGGTAGCGCTGCCTTTTCTGGAAAAAGCGAACGTTTTCATCCTCTTCGACCCGCGCAGCTTCGCACGACAGGCCTCCTGAGGCTGGCTGATCTTCAGCGGCATCTGTTGGGCGATCATCGGGGCGTCGTCGCGATCGCCCGGCCCGGCACCTGAGCCTGAATTCATGACAGTGAATTTTCTCGGTAACCAACTGTCACTTGCTATGTTCGGCCGGGCAACCGATACCGCGATGTGAGATGAGCGGTGTGCAGTCCAGAAATGCGCAGAGGCCCAATGCCATGTAGGGAGACCGAGCTTTCCACTGTTGCGGCTGACACTATCGGGATCTGGCTGATATGCCGGAACTCGAAGGAGGAAGATAATGCAGACATCCACTCAACACGCCTCCTCATCACGCGGCGCGTCACATTTTCGCTGGGTCATCGTTGCGATGCTCGCCGCGATCATCCTGATCAACTACATCGATCGCTCGGCCATCTCCTACGCGATCGGGCCGATGTCCAAAGAACTGAACCTCAGCGATGCCCAGCAGGGCATGATTCTCGGCGCCTTCGGCATAGGCTACGCCGTCACCACTCTGTTGGGCGGCATTCTGGTCGACCGATTCGGCGCGCGCATCGTACTGGCGGTCTCAGTCGTCGCCTGGGCAGTGGCAACGGCCCTGGTCGGCGTAGCCAGCAGTTTTCTTCTCATCCTTGCCGCGCGTGCCGCGCTCGGTCTGGCCGAAGGGCCGATGTTCCCCGGCCAGACCGGCGCCATTGCGCACTGGCTATCAGGACGGGAACGCGGACGCGCCCTCGGCTATTCGCTGGTCGCGGTGCCTGTCTCGCTGGCGATCGGCGCGCCGGTCGTCTCCTATCTCACCGCGATCACGGGCTGGCGCGAGATGTTCATTCTGCTCGGCGCCGTCAGCCTCCTGTGGATGCCATTGTGGTGGGTGCTGTTCCGCAACCATCCCGAAGACAGCAGCCGGGTGAATGCCGCCGAAATCGCCGTCATCGCGGACCCGCCAACGCCCACGCCAGACGCGCATTCCACCGATGCGCCGCGCGAGCGGACGAGTTGGGCAAGCTTATTGACGAACGGCACGCTCATGGCGAACAACTGGGCGTTCTTCGTGTTCGGCTACTTCCTGTTCTTCTTCATGACCTGGCTGCCGGGGTATCTGGAACGCACCTTCAAGCTGTCGATCACCAGCGTCGGTTGGTTCTCTGTCGCCCCCTGGCTTGCCGCTGCCTTGGCCCTGGTCCTGCTCAGCAATTTGTCGGATATGCTCTTGCGGCGCACCGGCAAGCTGCGCATTGCCCGAAGCTATCTGATTGCCGCCACCCAAGGTCTGGCAGCGCTGATGATCCTGCCGGTCGCCTTCACCGACAATCTGACGCTTGCGCTGGTACTGATCACCGTTGCCGTCGCCGCCTCCATGGGCGCGAACGCGGCCTTTTACGCCGTCAATATCGACGTCACTCGCGACCGTTCCGCCACGGCGCTGGGTATCATGGACTTCGGCTTCGCGATCGCCGGTTTTCTGGCTCCCGCACTCACAGGCTGGATCGTGGGGCAAAGCGGTGGCTTCACCGAGGCATTCATGCTGATGTCTGCCCTGGCGGCATCTTCTGTGATCATTACTCTCGTCTTTCATCGCCCAGACCAGCATCGTCTGGACAAGACATAGGCTGCATGAAGACAGGCCCCACGCCCGTCATCGGGTGCGGGGCAAGAGGAGATAATGGCAAGTCAATATGGGCTGGCGGGTTTACGTCGCTCGAACGGCCACTGAACGTTGGCCAGTCTTAGGCTTTGTGCGAAAACTACCTGCACTCGGCAATACAGTGTTAAAAATCGGCTCAAAATGCTCATTTACACCCCGTAAACTCCGCATTTTCGCCGATTTTTGCCTTGTCTTGCCTTCGCTCGCTGACTTTTCGTACAAACCCTAGCCATCGGCGTTTGTCTGAGCTGCTGACACTCATCCAACCTATCGAGCCATGCGACGCGCGCTGTTTCCATGCCGTTGCCGGGCGCTGAGCGTGTGCGGTTCCCGCGGGCATACAGCCGGGGCCACAGGTTTGACGAGCGGCGCGCGTCAGGCAGACTACGGAGCACGCTTCGTGTTCGTAGGTTTTGTTTTTCTGCGTGACACGAGCACCGGGTCATCGGGAACACGCCTTCGAGCTACCGATCACTCACATCGAACAGTTTTCTGTCTTTCCCTGGCTTGCCACTGCTGCAGCACGACTCCTGCCCGGCAACCGGCGTCCACCCACTGCGCCCAGGAGGCAACATGCAGGTACTGATCTATCACCAGGATGCCGCGCAGTGGCGCGACGTACTCGCCCAGCGCCTGCCCGAGGCCCAATTCCACCTGGGCGCCGAGCACGGCAACCCCCAGGTCGACTATCTGGTGGCGTGGAAGCCGCCTGCCTCACTGCTCGAGGAGCAGCGCTGGCTGCGCGGTATCGTCAATCTCGGTGCCGGGGTCGACGCCCTGCTCAACAACCCCGCACTGCCGCGCGAGATTCCCATCGTCAAGCTGCGCGACGCCGGCATGGGCGAGTTGATCGGCGACTACGTGCGCTACGGCGTGCTCCACTTCCAGCGCGACTTCGACCGCTACCAGCGCCAGCAACGTACGCAGACCTGGCGCGAGGTTCCGGTGGTCGACAAGCCCGCGTGGGGTATCGGTGTCCTCGGCCTGGGCGCGATCGGTACCCGCGTAGCGCAGATGCTGGCCGCCGACGGCTATCCTGTGCACGGCTGGAGCCGCTCGCCCAAGCAGCTCGAGGGCATCACCTGCCACCATGGCGATGCCGGCCTCGATGCCTTGCTCGCTCAGGTCATGACGCTGGTGACGCTGCTGCCGGACACCCCGGCCACCCGTCACCTGATCGACCGCGCCACCCTGGCCAAGCTGCCCGCCGGGGCCAGCCTGATCAATCCCGGGCGCGGCACCTTGATCGACGAAGCCGCCCTGCTCGACGCCCTCGGCAGCGGCGAGGCCGACGACGCCCATCTGCGCGGGGCGCTGCTCGACGCCTTCCCGCAGGAGCCGCTGCCGGCCGAGAGCCCGCTATGGCGCCACCCGCGCATTCTGATCACCCCGCACATGGCCGGCCCCACGCCGATCGGCGCCGCCGCTGATCAGGTCGCCGAGGCCCTGGCCCGGCTATCCCGTGGCGAGGCGGTCGAGACCATCGACCCCGATGCCGGCTACTGAACGTAGCCACCGACGACACCCGCCACCGCGATCGCGCCGCGGCCGAATCCAGCCGCGCCTGCGCACTTCACCCTAGCGCGGGTCTCATCCACACTGCGGTGAGCGCCCCTCGGGCTGGCTGCGGCTGAGCGACCGCGCCCCCGAAGCATCGATCAGGCCACAGGTCAGGCGTCGTCCACGAGCGCCAGAGAGGTGAAAGCCATGAGAAATATCTCCAGCACCAGCTTCGCGGCGTTCGGCGCGGTACTCATTGCCATCAGCTATGGTGTGGCGCGTTTCGCCTTCGGCCTTTTCGTCCCGCAGATCCGCGACGACCTGGCCCTCACCACCTATACGATCGGGGTGATCGGCGCGCTGCCGCTGGTGAGCTTCCTGCTCTCCACCGGCTTCGCCCCGGTGCTCGCCAACCGCCTGGGCGCGCGCTACGCGGCGATGATCTCGGCCAGCTTCGGCGTCGCCGGCCTAGCGCTCATCAGCCAGGCGGCGAGCGCCATCACCCTGGGTATCGGCGTCTTCTCCTGCGGTATCTGCACCGGGCTGATGATGCCGGCACTGACGACCGGCATGCAGGCCGTGGTCAAGCGCGCCCTGCATGCGCGGGTCAGCTCGTTCATGAATGCGGGCACCAGCATCGGCATCATGGTTGCCGTGCCCACGGTGATTTTGATGACCGGCGCCTGGCGCACGGCCTACCTCTCTTTCACCGCCCTGGCCATCGCCGGCCTGTGTGCCACCTGGTTCTTCCTGCCGGCGGTATCGCGGCTGACGCCCGCCGAGGCCGCCCCACCGCCGCCGCTCGGTGAGCTGCCGTGGTCGCGTCTGGTCCGCCTGTCGCTGTTCGCGTTCTTGATGGGCTTCGTCTCGTCGGCGTACTGGATCTTCGCCCCCGATCTGGTGATCACTCTCGGCGGCGGCTCGGCGGGCGCCACCGGCTGGCTCTGGTTCGCGGTGGGCGTGGCGGGCCTGGGCGGCGCCGTGGTCGCCGACCTCGCCGACCGCAACAATCCGCCGATCACCCAGGCGCTGATGCTGATGATGCTCGCCGCCAGCATGCTGCTGCTGGCAGCCAACCCGGCACAGCCCGGGCTGACACTCTTTTCGGCGCTGATCTTCGGGCTCTCCTATATGAGCTTGACCGGGCTCTATCTGATGACCGGTATCCGCCTGCTGCCGGGGCGTCTGTCGGCCGGCCCGGTGTTTCCCTTCATGGCCGTGGCGCTGGGACAGGCGACGGGTTCGCCGGTGATCGGGCGCTTGATCGATCTGTTCGACTACACCTACGCCTTCTCGCTGATCGCCGCACTGGGCATCGTCGTCGCCATCCTCTCGCCCTTCTATCCCGGCTATATCGCCGAGGCCCAAGAGGATCCCGAAGAGGAGGCGGGGCTGGAGGGCGCGTATGCCTACCAGCTCCAGGACGAGTCTGGCCAGCCGCTGGAGGACCCGGTGGACGATGCCCTGGAGGAGGCCAAGCCCACAGCGTGATCTGGGGCAGGCTGCCAAGGCCGGGTGCACAAGAAACGCGGCACCCGGTCTCGCCACAGGTGAACCTTTGGCCGAAACCGGCATCAACAGAGCCAAGCCTCCAGCCTGAGTCAAGACGATGCCCACTCTCACCTCGACGCTAGTGTCACTCGCCCTACTGCTGCTCGGTACGACCACGGCGCTGGCGCAAAGCGCACCGACGCCCTTCGTGGCCCACTACCGCCTGGACATCAGCGGCTGGCCGGATGCCACCATCACCCACCGCCTGAGCCAGCAAGGCGAGACCTGGGAGAGCGCGATGCAGGCCAGCATCAAGATCGCCCACGGCGAGGAGCGTGGGCGCTTCACCGTGACGGGCGATGACGTGCAGGCCCTCGACTACACCTCGGGCTACTCGCTGCTGGGGATCGGCGATGACTACCACCTGACCGCCAAGCAGCTGAAACGCCTGCCCGACCGCCAGACCGCGCTGTTCGAGCTCGCGCGTGAGGCCCCCGAGGCGCGCTGTCGCAGCGAACAGGTCTCGCCCTGTCAGTTGACCTATCAGGATTACAAGGGACGCGACAAGACGCTCTACTATCGGGTGACCGGTGAAGAGGACGTCACCACACCGGCCGGCAAGTTCCCGGGGGTCAGCGTCGATACCTGGGACGCCGACCCGGACAAGCGCGGCCGCCATCTGTTCCTGACCTTCGACCGCGACGTGCCCGGCCTGCTGCTGGCCAGCCGCTACGTGCGCGGCGGTGAGCAGCGCAGCCAGCTCAGCCTGCTCGATGTCAGCTTCCCGCGCTAAGGGAGTTGAATGACGTAGCGTCTCGAATTACAGTTTCGACTCGTCAACGGGCGCCCCTACAGGGCGCCCGTTTTCATTGTTCATGCCGCCGAGGTCGCCATGCTGCTGGGCTTGCTGTGGATACTGTTGCCGCTGATCGTCGGCTACCTGATACCGGTCCGGCACGCCGGCGTGCGCCGCGGCATCGACCGCGGCGTCAGCGCCTCGGTCTACGTCATCCTGCTGCTGATGGGCATCGGCCTGGGCGGGATGGAGAACCTGCTGGGGCAGCTCTCGACCATCGGCGCCACCGCCACCACCCTGTTCCTGGTGATCTCGCCGCTCAATCTGCTCGCCCTGTGGTGGCTGTCGCGGCGACCGCTGGCGCGGGTCGAACGCATCGCCGGTGACGATGCACCGCCGCTGAGCAAGTGGCAGGCAATGAAGGGCTCGGTGCTGCTGTGCGCCGTGGTCGCCGGCGGCGTGCTGCTCGGCGCCGGCATGCGTCTGCTCGGCTGGCATCCGGCGGCCCAGGCCGAGACCCTGGCCACCTGGACGCTCTACGCCCTGCTCGGCCTGATCGGCTGCCAGCTGCGCAATTCAGGGCTCGGGCTGCGCCAGATCCTGCTCAACCGACTGGGACTGGCAATCGCCGGCGTGGTACTGATGAGTTCACTGCTCGCCGGTCTGCTCGCCGCACCGCTGCTGGCGCTGCCCTGGAACCAGGGCATGGCGCTGGCCGCAGGCTTCGGCTGGTACTCGCTGTCGGGCATTCTGATCGGCGACCAGATCGGCCCCGTACTAGGGGGCGCCGCCTTCTTCAACGACCTGGCCCGAGAGCTGCTGGCCTTTCTGCTGGTGCCGCTGTTCATCCGCGGCGCGGTGCCGCTGGCGATCGGCTACAGCGGCGCCACGGCGATGGACTTCACCCTGCCGGTGATCCAGAAGCACGGCGGCATCGCTTGCGTGCCGGTGGCCATCGTCAGCGGCTTTCTGCTCTCGCTGCTCTCACCGCCGCTGATCCTGCTGCTGCTCTCGTTCAGCTGACCCCGCACCGCCTTTCATCTCTCACCCACCAGCGCCGTCCAGCACTGCCCAGCACGTCTGAAACGCGACACCCCGCCGATCATAATCGGCGGGGTGTCGGGTCACGCTGGCCCGCCGCTGACGGCGGGCTAGAGCCAGGTCGGCTCTCGGTCTAGAACCACACCTCCATCTGCGTACCGAAGGTCCACTGCCCGCCATTGAAGTTGTCTTTGCCCAGGGCATCGTCGCCGGCGAAGTTATTGAGCTCGCTATCCCAGTCGCTATAGCTTGCGAATACGCGGATCTCCGGACGCTGCCAGAAACCGCCCACCTGAGGCTTGAAGGTTGGCGCCAGGGTAAAGCGGGTGTAGCCGCCCTCCACCGCATTGCGCCCCTTGTAGCCCTTGGGATCGAGGTCCATCCACTGGTAGCTGGCTTCGTACTGCATCTCGAAGTTCTGGGTCAGCTCATTGGCGAAACGCAGGTTGAAAGTCGCCCAGTCGTAGCTGTCGCCGTTGGCGTAGCGGTCCTCGCTGGTCTGGGCCAGCACCGCCGGGGCCACGCGCCAGCGCGGCGCCACATAGGTGGTGCCGTAGAGCGCCAGCCGCGTGGTCTTGGCGTCGTCGGTCAGATTGCCGTCGGAGCCCAGCGCCTTGACCTCCGCCCCCAGCCCTTCACCGTGGAGCAGCGCCGCCACGGTATTGCCCTCGCTCACCCCGAAGAAGCTGTCACCGTGGTAGGCGAGCATGCCATGGAAGCCATGGTCGGCCGCCCTGGCGCTGCTGCCGGTATCGCGCTCGTCGTTATCGTTGGCGGAGAGACCGCTGAGCATCCACTGGAACGGGCCGACGTAGTTGTTGGTGGAGAGGATCAGGGCATCGGTGCTGCCGGTCAGATCCGGGTCTTCGCTGGTGACCACCGGGAAGTCGCTGAAGCTGCGCCCGTAGAGCGTGAGGTTGGTACTCCAGTCGTCATTGACCGCCACGTCGTAGACACCGGCACCGGTACCGGCGAGGAAGATGACATCGCTGTCGAGCCAGTGAATGTCGAAGTTGTTGCGGTCGAAGCGCTTGCCGGCCCAGATCTTGGCGTTCTCGAAAGGACCGGTGAAACTGGGCAGATCGCTGAACTCGACGAATGCCTGACGCACGTTGAGCTGCGACTCGTCGGCGGTCCAGTCATTGCTGGTGGTGGTGCCATCCGCCAGCATGATGCGGTAGAGCGACTTGGCGCCGTTATCGAAGGTCTGATTGTAGTTGAGCACGGTCTCGACATAGGTGTCCGGCTCGTTGCCCAGCCGCCCCACCGCACCACCGCTGGCGCCCGCCGGAGTCAGGTAGGGGCCGCCGGGGGCGCTCTTGCCATCGTCGCCGAGCAGCAGCCCGGAGCGGGCGTAGACGCTCAGCGAGAGGCCGTCGTCCCCGCTGTTGCCGGTCTCGGCGCTGCGACTCTCGGCCTGGCTCTCGACCGCGGCGAGGCGCGTGTCGAGCGACTGCTCCTCGAGCGAATCGAGCTTCTGCTCGGCCAGGTTGGCGCGCTGTTCGGCGGTGGCCGCACGCTGCTCGGCCGCCGCCACTCTGGCTTCGAGGGCCGCCAGGCGCGCTTCCAGGCTCGGATTCGACTGCGCCTGCGCCGCGGAGACGGCACCCAATGAGGCCAGCGCCACCCCGATGGCGAGTCCGGTCTTGCGAAATCCCGGTGTTGCCTGGCGCGCTGTGCGCGGGCGTGAACATTCGATCGAATCGACCGCTGATCTGGACATGACATGCTCCTGTTGTGGTTGTTGTCGTCCCCCTCGCCCGCCGGGCGCTTCTCCGCCGACTCGGCGGGAGCGCCGCACCGCCTTTCCCAGATCCGATTCCGGTCCCCTGCCCTGGCCCGGGAGTGGCGGCATTTGCGAGACGTGACGCAAGGCGGAACTTAAACGTTTAAGAGTCGCGTGAAAACATCGACAAAAGGCGCTTTGACCAAGGTCTAAAGCACTCGCCTCCGGGGTGTCCGACGCGCGGGTAGCTGTCTCAAAGCCGCACCACGACAAGCCTGTTTACAACCAAAGTCCGGGTTGAGCCGGCGCGAACAAGTGGCATAACTTGGCTGCGAACTTAAACGATTAAGACGCCGCCGGCATCGCCCCATGAATGGCCCCGCGGCCCCCGGCGCGAACCTCGGGCGCACGGCGATGACCACCGACGAGATCGCCCACAACAACAACCGGTACTCCCCAGGAGCCCAGGATGAAAACACGTTCTCTGCTAATGCTGGCGACCACCCTGACCATCGCGGGACAGGTCCAGGCCGCCGATCTCACCATCTCCTGCGGCGCGGTCGGCGCCGAGCTCACGCTGTGCAAGGAGGGCGTTGCGCGCTGGGAGGCCCAGAGCGGTCACAGCGTCGAGGTGGTCTCGACCCCCAACTCCGCCACCGAGCGGCTGTCGCTCTACCAGCAGATCCTCAACGCGCGCTCCGGTGATATCGACGTGTTCCAGATCGACGTGGTGTGGCCGGGCATGCTGGCGCCGCACCTGATCGACCTCAACGAGTACCTGCCCAAGGGCACCACCGATGACTTCTTCGAGGCCATCGTCGACAACAACACCGTCGATGGCCGGCTGGTGGCGATGCCGTGGTTCACCGATGCCGGGGTGCTCTACTACCGCAAGGATCTGCTGGATAAGTACGGCCTGGCGGTGCCCACCACCTGGGAACAGCTGACCGAGGCGGCGCGCACAGTCCAGGCCGGCGAGCGCCAGGCCGGCCACAAGGATTTCTGGGGCTTCGTGTTCCAGGGGCGCGCCTACGAGGGGCTGACGGTGGACGCGCTGGAGTGGATCGCCAGCTATCCCGACGGCGGCACCATCGTCGACGATGCCGGCGATATCACCATCGATAATCCACAGGCGGCGAAGGCACTGACTCTGGCAGCGAGCTGGATCGGCGACATCTCACCCCAGGGGGTACTCAACTACACCGAGGAGGAGTCGCGCGGGGTGTTCCAGTCGGGCAATGCGCTGTTCATGCGCAACTGGCCCTACGCCTGGGATCTGGTGCAGTCCGAACAGAGCGACATCCGTGACAAGGTCGGCGTGGTGGCACTGCCCGCCGGCGGCGCCGACGGCCACAGTGCGGCGGTGCTCGGCGGCTGGAACCTGGCGGTTTCGCGCTACAGCGAGCACCCACAGATGGCCGCCGACCTGGTCGCCTTCCTGACCTCTCCCGCAGAGCAGAAGCGCCGCGCCATCGAGGGCGCCTACAACCCGACTCTGCCGGCACTCTATAAAGACAAGGAAGTCCTCGCCGCAGTGCCCTTCTTCGGCACCCTCTACACCACCTTCACCTCGGCGATTCCGCGCCCCTCGGCGGTGACCGGCGACAAGTATCCGCGGGTCTCCAACGCCTTCTTCAACACCGTGCATGAAGTGCTCTCCGGCAAGGTCGACGCGGCCCAGGGTCTGGCGTCACTGCAGAGCGAACTCGAGCGCATCAAGCGGCGCCGCTGGTAAGCGGCCGGGAGGCAATCCATGGCTAATCGGCAACCCACGATGGCGCAGACGCCGGCCGCCCCGACACCGGGCGGCACGCTAGAGGCCAACCAACCGGTACGGCCGCGCCGCGAGCGCGGCACCCGGGTACGCCGGCGCCGGGTGCGCGCGGCCTGGCTGTTCCTGACGCCGATGCTGGTCGGCCTGGCGCTGGTCGCCGGCTGGCCGCTGGCACGCACCTTCTGGTTCAGCGTCACCGACGCCAGCCTGTCGAGCCTCGAGGGCGCCAACTTCATCGGGCTCGAGAACTACCTGGTCTACGACAACGGCTGGTACGGCATCCTCGCCGACCCGCTGTGGTGGCAGTCGGTGTGGAACACGCTCTACTTCGCGCTGGTGTCGGTATCGCTGGAGGCGGTGCTGGGGGTAATCGTGGCGCTGGTGCTCAACGCCCACTTCCGTGGTCGCACCCTGGTACGCGCGGCGATGCTGATCCCGTGGGCGATCCCCACCGTGGTCTCGGCCAAGATCTGGGCGTGGATGCTCAACGATCAGTTCGGGATCATCAACCACCTGCTGATGACCCTGGGGCTGATCGACGCACCGCTGTCGTGGACCGCCGATGCCAGCCTGTCGATGTGGGCGGTGATCATGGTCGACGTGTGGAAGGCGACCCCGTTCGTCGCCCTGCTGGTACTCGCGGCGCTGCAGATGCTGCCCTCGGACTGCTACGAGGCGGCCAAGGTCGACGGTATCCATCCGGTCCGGGTTTTCTTCCGCGTCACTCTGCCGCTGATCACCCCGGCCCTGCTGGTGGCGGTGATCTTCCGCGCCCTGGACGCGCTGCGTGTGTTCGACGTCATCTACGTGCTGACCTCCAACGCTGCCTCGACCATGACGATGTCGATCTACGCTCGCCAGCAGCTGGTGGAGTTCCAGGACGTGGGCTACGGCAGCGCCGCCTCGACGCTGTTGTTCATGATCATCGCGCTGGTCACGGTGGTCTATCTCTATCTCGGACGCCGCCAGCTGGGAGGTGGGTCATGACGCTGCGCAGACTCAAGGCCATCGCACTGAAAACCGGCTTCTGGCTGCTGGTGGCGGTGCTGGTGCTCTATGCCATCTTCCCCTTCTACTACGCCATCGTGACCTCGCTGAAGCCGTCGAGTCAGCTCTTCGAGGTGAGCTACTGGGTCGATAGCCTGGACTTCTCCAACTATGTCACCGTGCTGTCGCAGCCGACCTTCCTGGCCGCGATCCGCAACTCGGTAGTGGTCGCCCTCAGCGTGGTGCTCATCGCCCTGCTGCTGGGTCTGACCGCGGCCTGGGCGCTGGGCCGGGTGCGCTTTCGCGGGCGCACCACGGTGATGATGATCGTGCTGGGGGTGTCGATGTTCCCCCAGGTGGCGGTGCTGTCGGGGCTGTTCGAGGTGATCCGCACGCTCGATCTCTACAACTCCCCCGGCGGGCTGATCCTCAGCTACACCATCTTCACTCTGCCGTTCACGGTGTGGATTCTGACCACCTTCATGCGCCAGCTACCCGACGAACTCGAGGAGGCAGCGATCGTCGACGGCGCCTCGCCCTGGGTCACTCTGACCAAGGTGTTCATGCCGCTGTTGTGGCCGGCGATGGCCACCACCGGCCTGCTGGCCTTCATCGCGGCGTGGAACGAGTTCCTGTTCGCCCTGACCTTCACCCTGACCGACTCGCAGCGCACGGTGCCGGTGGCGATCGCGCTGATCTCCGGCGGCAGCCAGTACGAGCTGCCGTGGGGGCCGATCATGGCCGCCTCGGTGATCGTCACCGTGCCGCTGGTGGTACTGGTGGTGATCTTCCAGCGGCGTATCGTCTCCGGGCTCACCGCCGGTGCCGTCAAGGGCTGAATGCCTCTGGTGCTTTCCGCGACTAAAGCTGTTCGCCACCTGCTTTCCGCGACTACTGCTTTCCCCGTTTTCGGGTAGGAGAAACTATGGCTGGTCTGACGCTCGAACGAGTCAACAAGCGCTTCGGCAGCACCCAGGTGATCGACGACGTCTCGATGCAGATCGACAACGGCGAGTTCATCGTCTTCGTCGGCCCCTCGGGCTGCGGCAAGTCGACCCTGCTGCGCCTGATCGCCGGGCTCGAATCGATCACCCACGGCGATCTGATGATCGACGACCAACGAGTCAACAACCTGACGCCGCCGGAGCGCGGCATCGGCATGGTGTTCCAGTCCTATGCGCTCTACCCGCACATGAGCGTCTACGACAACATCGCCTTCGGCCTGAAACTGGCCAAGCAGGACAAGCAGACGGTGGACGAGCGGGTCCGCCAGACGGCCAAGATCCTGCAGCTCGACGAGCTGCTGGAGCGCCTGCCCAAGGCGCTCTCCGGCGGCCAACGCCAGCGCGTGGCGATCGGCCGGGCGATGGCCCGCGAGCCCAAGATCCTGCTCTTCGACGAGCCGCTCTCCAACCTCGACGCAGCGCTGCGAGTGCAGACCCGCAACGAGATCGCGCGGCTCCACGAGCGCCTGGGCTCGACCATGATCTACGTCACCCACGATCAGGTCGAGGCGATGACCCTGGCCGACCGTATCGTGGTGCTCAACGCCGGCCATGTGGAGCAGATCGGCACCCCGCGCGAGCTCTACGAGCGCCCGGCGTCGCGCTTCGTTGCCGGCTTCATCGGCTCGCCCAAGATGAACTTCATCCAAGTCACCGCCGAGGCCGACGCCGAGCAGGGCTGCCGCGTGGAGATTCCCGCCGTCGGTCAGCGCACGCTGCCACTGGCCTTCGCCACCGGTGGCGCCAGCGAGGCGACCCTGGGCGTGCGCCCGGAGCATCTGATCCCCTCCGCCAGCGAAAGCGGCAAAGGCCTCGAGATCGTCAACGTCGAGTACCTCGGCAGCGAAGCCTATCTCTATCTGGAGCGCGATGACGGCGAGCTGCTGGTGTGCCGCACCCAGGCGCCCAGCCCGTTCCAGCGCGGCCAGCGGGTGACGCTCGATTTCGATCCGACCCATGCCCATCTGTTCGACTCCGACGGGCGCGCGGTACCCCCGCACGAAAGTCGCGAATCCCGTTCTGAGCCGCAGGGGGCCGCCTCATGAGCCTCACGCCTCTCCACCGTTCAGTGCACAGGCCGCGCGGCTGGCGTGTCGCTCTGGGTCTGTTGGCCCTGCTGGGAGTCACCTCGACGGCCCAGGCCGCCGAGGTCGCCATCGCCTGCGGCGGTGGCGGCGACGGCGACTACTGCCCTACCGCGGCGCGCGCCTGGGCGGCGCAGAGCGGCAACAGCGTCAAGGTGGTGACCACCCCCAACGCCACCACCGAGAAGCTGGCGCTATTTCAGCAGCTGCTCAACAGCCACTCCCAGGATGTCGACGTGATGATGGTCGATATCGCCTGGCCGGGGCTGCTGGCACCGCATCTGCTCGACCTCGGCGAGGCCGTGTCGCCGGCCGAGCGCGAGGCCTTCTTCCCGGCGCTGATCGAGGCCAATACCGTCGATGGCCGTCTGGTGGCACTGCCCTGGTACACCGATGCCGGCCTGCTCTACTACCGCCAGGATCTGCTCGACAAGTACCAGCGCCCGGTGCCACAGACCTGGCAGGAGATGACCGACACCGCGGCCAGCATCCAGCAGGCCGAGCGCGCCGCCGGCGCCGACGAGATGTGGGGCTTCGTGTTCCAGGGCCGCGCCTACGAGGGCCTGACCTGCAACGCGCTGGAGTGGATCGCCGGCTACGACGGCGGGCGCATCGTCGAACCCGACGGCACGGTCACGCTGGACACCCCCCAGGCCACGGCGGCGCTGACCGAGGCAGCGAGCTGGATCGGCACCATCGCCCCGCGCGGGGTGCTCAACTACACCGAGGAGGAGGCGCGCGGCGTCTTCCAGAGCGGCAATGCGGTGTTCATGCGCAACTGGCCCTACGTCTGGTCGCTGGCCCAGCGTGAGGGCAGCCGGGTACGCGGCAAGATCGGCGTCGCGCCGCTGCCCCACGGCCCCGATGCCGACTCGGTGAGCACCCTGGGTGGCTGGAACTTCGCCGTCTCGCGCTACACCGACACACCGGAGGCGGCGATCTCGCTGGCGCGCTATATGACCAGTGCCGAGGTGCAGCGTCGCCACGCCCTGAACAATGGCATGAACCCGACCCGGATCGCGCTCTACGACGACGCCGAGGTGGTGGCGGCCAACCCCACCATGAGCGTGCTGCGCCCGGTGCTGATGAACGCCGTGGCGCGCCCCTCGGCGGTGACCGGCGAGGCTTATGCCCGGGTCTCCAACGCTATCTTCAACGGCGTGCACGCGGTGCTCTCCGGGCGCACCCAGCCGGCGGCGGCGCTCGCCGATCTCGACCAGACCTTGACCCGACTCAAGCGGCGGCAGTGGTGATCGCCACGCCGTCCCCCGACGCCATGATTCACCTTGTGACGAGGAATTCTGCATGACCCAGCAACAGTGGTGGCGCGACGCCGTCATCTATCAGATCTATCCGCGCAGCTTCATGGACGCCAATGGCGATGGCATGGGCGATCTCGCCGGCGTCACCGAACGACTCGACTATCTCGCCGCGCTGGGCATCGATGCACTGTGGCTGTCGCCGTTCTACCGCTCGCCCCAGGCCGATGCCGGCTACGATGTCTCCGACTACTGTGATGTCGATCCGCTGTTCGGCACGCTCGAAGACTTCGACCGCCTGCTGGCCGGGGCCCACGAGCGCGGCATGCGGGTGATCGTCGATCTGGTGCCCAATCACAGCTCCAGCGAGCACGTGTGGTTCCAGGAGGCGCTGGCCAGCCCGCCGGGCAGCGCGGCACGCGCGCGCTATCTCTTCCGCGACGGGCGCGGCGAGCAGGGCGAACTGCCGCCCAACAACTGGCAGAGCATCTTCGGCGGCGCCGCCTGGACCCGGGTCGACGACGGCCAGTGGTACCTGCACATGTTCGACAGCGCCCAGCCCGACTTCGACTGGGCCAACCCCGAAGTGGGTGACGAGTTCGAGCGCGTGCTGCGCTTCTGGCTCGCCCGTGGGGTCGACGGTTTCCGCGTCGACGTCGCCCACGGCATGATCAAGCAGCCGGGCCTGCCCGACTGGGACGGCGAGCAGGTGATGGTCGAGGGCGGCAACCGCGGCCCGATGTGGGATCAGGACGGCGTCCACGATATCTACCGCCGCTGGCATCGCATCCTGGCCGAGTACGGCGACGACCGCATGATGGTCGCCGAAGCCTGGCTCAAGCCGGAACGGGTGGCGCGCTACATTCGCCCCGACGAGATGCAGCAGGCGTTCAACTTCGACTATCTCACCGCCCACTGGGACGCCGCGGAACTGCGCACCATCATCGACCGCTCACTGACCATTACCGGTGAGGTCGGCGCCACCACCACCTGGGTGATGTCCAATCACGACGGCGTACGCCACGCCTCGCGTCTGGGGTTGTCGAACCCAGGCGCACGCCCGCAGAAGATCGGTATCGGCGACGAACAGCCCGACGAGGCGCTGGGCCTGCGCCGGGCGCGGGCGATCATCATGCTGACCCTGGCACTGCCCGGCTCCGCCTATCTCTACCAGGGCGAGGAGCTGGGCCTGCCGGACCATACCCGCATGCCCGACCACTACCGCCAGGACCCGGGCTTCCACCGCGCCGGCGGCGAGGATGGCGGCCGCGACGGCTGCCGCGTACCCTTGCCGTGGCGTGCCGAGGCCCCCGCCTTCGGCTTCAACGACAGCGGCGAACGCTGGCTGCCGCAGCCGGACAACTACGCCGACTACGCTGTCGATCGTCAGCGCGATCAGCCGGATTCGACGCTCACGCTCTATCAGCGGTTGCTCAAGCTGCGCCGCGACCATAACCTTGGGCAGGGCGAACTGGCGTGGGCACCGAGCCCGCGTGAAGACGTGCTGGTACTGACCAACGGCGACGTGCACGTGGTGCTCAACCTGGGCGACGCCCCGGTCGCGCTGCCGGCGGCATCGGTGCTCGCCCAGAGCCAGCCCGATGCGGTCAGCGACGCGACGCTGGCCGGCAATGCCGCGGTCTGGCTGCGCGCGACCTGAAGATGGAGTGACGGCCGGCGCCGCGGCCGTCATCCGCCCTCGACGAGGAGACTCGAGCATGTCCCCGGCCACGGCCCTCTCTGTACGGCGCCAGCAGTGCGCGACGCGGCGCCCCACCTACGGCCTGCGCGCGTGAGTCCGACCAAGCGCATGACGCTGAAGACGGTGGCCGCGCGTCTCGGCGTTTCCGCCGCCACCGTCTCCAACGCCTTTAACCGCCCCGATCAGCTCTCACAAGCCCGGCGTGAGGAGATCCTCGCCGCCGCCGCCGCGCTCGGCTATCACGGCCCCGACTCCCGTGGTCGCATGCTGCGCACCGGCCGTTCCGGCATCGTCGCCATGCTGCTGGCGGAGAACCTCTTCTACAGCCTGAGCGACAGCGTCGCCAGCGAGCTGATCGCGGGCGTCGCCGCGCAGCTGGATCAGCACGGCCACTCGCTGATGCTGCTGCCCGGGCGCCTGGAGCAGACCACCGGCGGCGTCGACATGGCCGACGGCGTCATCGTCTACGGCCTGCACGGCGCCTCCTCGCGCATCCTCGACCTGATCGCGGGGCGCCCCGCCGTGGCCATCGACATCGATCTGCCGGGTATTCCGGCGGTCAACATCGACAACTATCCGGCCAGCCTCGCCCTGACCCGTCACGCCCTGCGCCAGCCTACCAGGCGGGTCGCCATCGTCGGGCTACGCCTGACCCAGTCGCACGAGGGCCAGATCGGTCCCGAGGCGCTGCTGTCGGCCGATCTCACCATCACCCGGCGGCGCCTGGACGGGATCTTCAGGGCACTGACGGAGGCCGCCATCGACCCCGACAGCGTAGCGCTGTGGAACATCGACCAGAACACCTACGACGGCTGCGTACCGGTGGTCGCGGCGCTGCTCGACCAGCCCGCGGCGTCACGCCCGGACCTGCTGATCTGTCTCTCCGACCGTATCGCCCTGACCGCCATCGACCTGGCCGAGCGGCGCGGGCTGCGGGTGCCGGAAGATCTGCGCATCACCGGCTTCGACGGCATCGCCGAAGGTCAGCAGCGGCGACCCCGCCTGACCACGGTCCGCCAGGACAGCGCGGCCAAGGGCCGGCTGGCGGCAGCCATGCTGCTCGACCTCGAACCGCGCCGCTCACGCACCCTGGAGACCGAGCTGCTGATCGGCGATAGCGCACCCTGAGGCGGGCCTCACGGAGCCGATCGGCTACAACCATGGCCGCACAGCCAAGGCCATGGCGCCATGCTAGTCTCCCACGAAGTTACCGCTAACCATCATCACCTGACCCGCCTGGGGCGCGATGCTGCTCATCGCTCACCCGCGTCGGGCGCCGCCGCCGTGCTGGGGAGATCGTCATGCCGCGCCGAGCTTCGGGACGCGTCACGCTTCAGGATATCGCCGACCGGGTCGGAGTCACCAAGATCACCGTCTCGCGTGCCCTGCGCGAGCCGCAGCGGGTCTCGCTGCCGCTGCGCCAGCGCATCGAAGCGGCGAGCGCCGAGCTCGGCTATATCCCCAACCACGCTGCCGGCGCGCTGGCCAGCGGCCGCAGCCACAGTGTGGCACTGCTGATCCCGTCGCTCTCCAACGCGGTGTTCTCGGATATCCAGCGGGGCATCGAGGAGGGCCTGCGCGCTGCCGGCTATCAGTTGCTGATCGGGCATACCGGCTACTCGATCCTCGAGGAGGAGCGCCTGATCGACACCTACCTGGGTTATGGGGTGGATGGCCTGGTGCTCTCGGGAACCCGCCATACCGAACACGCCGAGCGGCTGCTGCGACGGGCCGGGGTGCCGGTGGTGGAGACGCTGGAGCTGACCCCGACGCCACTGGATATCAACGTGGGGCTCGATCAGACCGCCGCCGGAAGGGCACTGACGGAGACGTTCGTCGCCCGCGGTTACCGTCGGATCGGTTTTCTCGGCGCACGTATGGATCACCGCGCCCAGCTGCGCATGGCCGGCTGGGAAGCCGCGCTGCGCGCTGCCGATCTGTCCACCGAGTATTGCCTGACCACGCCGCAGCCGTCGAGCTATCGACTCGGCGGTGAGATGCTGGGATCGATGCTGCAGCGCTGGCCGGCGCTGGAGGCGGTATTCTGCTGCAACGACGACCTCGCCGCCGGCGCACTGTTCGAATGTCAGCGCCGCCGCCTGGCGGTACCCGAGGCACTCGCCCTGGCCGGCTTCAACGGGCTCGATATCGTGGAGGCGACGACCCCGCCCCTGGCCACGGTGGTGACCCCGCGTCGACGGATCGGCGAGGTGATCGCCGAACGCCTGCTGGCGCGCCTCGGCGGCCAGCCCTGCCGGCCGCACAGTGAAGATCTGGGGTTCGAAGTGCGATGCGGCGGCAGTATCGGTTAGGCGGCCAGGTTCCCGAACCGATCAGGAGGCGGCGCCATCGGCCCGAGTGGCATAGCGCTCGGCCAGCGCCTCGGCGGCACGCGCGACCACGGTCTCGATGCCGGCATCGATATCCACCGTCACCGCCTCGTCGTCGCCCGGCGCCTCCAGCGTGGCGAGCTGGCTGTCGAGCATCGCCTCGCCCTTGAAGAAGTGATCCTTGCGCGACTGGATGCGCTCGAGCAGCAGCTCGCGGCTGCCGCGCAAATAGACGAAGGTGAGCGCCGGGTCGCCCTGGCGCAGAATGTCGCGATAGCGGCGCTTGAGCGCCGAGCAGCCCACCACCAGGGTCTCGTCCGCTGTCCGCGCCGCGCCCAGGATCTCGCTCAGCCGGGCGAGCCAGCCGGCGCGGTCGTCGTCGGTGAGCGGCTCACCGCGCGACATCTTGGCCACGCTCGCCTCGGAGTGGTAGTCGTCGCCGTCGAGAAAACGCCCACCCAGATGCGCCGCCAGGCGCTGCCCGATTTCGGTCTTGCCGCAACTCGACACGCCCATGACGACGATGCGATGTCCCTGATTGGTTTTCATGCCTCGGACTCTTTTCGCTGATGAATCGGTCTGCTGATGGACCGGCCTGCTGATGAATCGTTCTACTGGCGGCGCGCGCCGCCGGATAAGACCACGTCGTCTAGCGGCTGAGAAAGGTGCTGTTAGGCGTACCCCTCACCTAGCAGCTTGTCTCTACGCCTTTAGGCGCATTGTTGCCGCCAACTTGTTACCGGTAACATTCATTCTCGCCAACTCCACACCGGAGCACAACGCCACCAAAGGCGCATAGCGTCACGCGGGATCTCGCCCGGCAGGTGCTGGATGCACCACGCCAGCGGCTATATCCGGCGCCGCTTCAGCGGTTAGTCAGTGCTTCGTTAACAAAGGGTTTTCATCCTCATGGACAGTCCCACCTCTCTGATCCTCGCCGCGCTGGGGAGCATCATCGTCCTTCTTTACCTGGTCATGCGTCTGCGCCTGCACGCTTTCGTCGCGCTGCTGGTGGTCAGCGGTGTCGTGGGTCTGGCGACCGGCATGGGCGTCGAGGAGCTGCTCGACACCATCGAGAAAGGCATGGGCGGTACCCTCGGCTTCGTTGCCACCGTGGTCGGTCTGGGCGCGATGTTCGGCAAGATGCTGGAGGTCTCCGGCGGGGTCGATCGCCTGGCCAGCACGCTGCTCGACAAGTTCGGCGAGAACCGCTCGCAGTGGGCGATGGGGGTCACTGGTTTCCTGGTCGCGATTCCGGTCTTCCTCGACGTCGCCTTCATCATCCTGGTGCCGCTGATCTATGCCCTCACCCGGCGCACCGGGCGTTCGCTGCTCTACTACGGCATTCCGCTGCTCGCCGGGCTGGCGGTGACCCACTCGTTCATTCCGCCGACACCCGGCCCGATCGCGGTGGCCAAGCTGATCGGCGCCGACCTCGGCTATGTGATCCTGTTCGGCGCCATCTGCGGCCTGCCCGCCATGATCATCGCCGGGCCGCTGTTCGGGCGCTGGATCGCCAAGCGCATCGACGCCCAGATCCCCGACTACATGGAGCTGCCCAAGGAGCCGGGCGATACCCGCGACCTGCCCAGCTTCAAGCTGATCCTGTCGATCATCCTGCTGCCGCTGGCGCTGATCGTGCTCAACACCGTCTCCGGCGTGATCCTGCCGGCGGACAGCCCGGTCCTGGCCGCGCTGACCTTCCTCGGCCACCCCTTCGTGGCGCTGACCCTGGCCACCCTGCTCGCCTTCACCTGCCTGGGCACGCGCCGCGGCATGACCCGCGAACAGGTGATGGAAGTCGCCACCAAGGCGCTGGAACCGGCCGGCATCATCATCCTGGTCACCGGCGCAGGCGGCGTGTTCAAGCAGGTTCTGATCGACTCCGGTGTGGGCGGCGTGATGGGTGACATCATGGCCGAGAGCGCGCTGCCGCCGATTCTGCTGGCATTCCTGATCTCCACCGCGGTGCGCGTGATCCAGGGCTCCGCCACCGTGGCCATGATCACCGCCGCCGGCCTGATGGCCCCGGTCATCTCTACCCTGGGCCTGTCGGGTCCGGTGCTCGGCCTGATCGTGATTGCGATCGCCTCGGGGGCCACCGTACTGAGCCACGTCAACGACTCCGGGTTCTGGCTGGTCAACCGCTACTTCGGTCTCACCGAAGCGCAGACCCTGAAGAGCTGGACGGTGATGGAGACCATCATCGGCCTGACCGGTCTGGTGATGGCGCTGATCGTGGGCCTGTTCGTCTAGGCTCTATACGAAAACTATCTGCGCTCGGCAATACGGCGTTAAACGTCGAACGCCCGCGGCGAGTGATCGCCGCGGGCGTTTTTGTCTGCGAGTGGCATGGTCTTCGAGGGAAATGATCTTCGCGGGGCATGGTCTGCGAAGGAAATGTGAGGGGTGCGGCGGCTGGCGCGCGGATGCCTACCTGCCGCCACTGTCTACGCCGTCTCCAGCGCCTCACGGATGGTCTGCTCCCGCCGCCGGGCCAGCTCCTGGCCGAGCTGCGGCCCGCGCAGGCCCTCGTCGAGCAGGGTCTGGGGCAGGATCTGAGAGGCCAGCCGCCAGGCCAGGGCGAGGTCCCTGGCCAGGGCCGGGTCTTCGTGGGCGATCAGTGCCAGCAACGGATCGAGGCGCTCCGGCCGACGCCAGGCGTCGATGCCGTCGAGCCAGGCCATGATATCGCCGGACCCTGCGACCTTGAGCCGGGCACAGCGGCTGCGCAGGTCGCGGGTGAGCGCCGCCTGGCGCATGGCGTCGCGGTAGCGGTTGGGCGCCTTGACGGCATCGTTGAGCGCGCGCTGGGCGCCCGCTTCGAGATGCTCGCCGAGACGCGCCCAGCGCCACACCGCCGGCTCGTCGAGATCGCTGGGCACGCTGCCCAGCCGCGCCAGTGCATTCGTCAGGGTGTCGTCGGCCAGCGGTGGCATCAGTACCACCAGGGCACCGCACGCATGCAGGGTCTCGAAATAGGCCGCGGGGTCGACCTCGGTCAGGGCCTTTTCGGTCTCGGTCCAGACGCGCTCGGCGACCAGATGCGCGATCTCGCCGCCGGCGACGAGCTGACGCATCAGCGCCAGGGTCTCGCCGGCGATGGTGAACCCCAAATGGCGGTAGCGGGCCAGAAAGCGCGCCGCGCGCAGCACTCGCAAGGGGTCCTCGACGAACGCCGGCGACACGTGACGCAGCACTCTGGCGTCGAGATCGGCGCATCCGCCGTAGGGGTCGACCAGCTCGCCGTCGGCGCCTTCGGCCATGGCGTTGATGGTGAAATCCCGCCGCGCCAGATCCGCCTCCAGCGTCACCTCGGGGCTGGCGTGGACCTCGAAACCGGTATAGCCGTGGCCGCGCTTGCGCTCGGTGCGCGCCAGCGCGTACTCCTCATGGGTCTGCGGATGCAGGAACACCGGGAAGTCGCGCCCCACCGGCTGGAAGCCGCGCTGGCGCATCTGCTCGACGCTGGCACCGACCACCACCCAGTCGCGGTCGCCGACCGGCCAGCCCAGGCGCGCATCGCGCACCGCGCCACCGACCAGATAGACCTCGAGACCGGCGAGATGGGGATCGTTGTCAGCGTGCATGGCGCCCCCTAGCGGCTGACCCGTTCAGGGTGACGATGCGCCCAGTCGACGAAGCCGCCATCCAGACTGTAGACCTCGCTGAAGCCCTGCCCGGCGAGCCAGGCGGCGGCCTGCTGGCTGGAGTGACCGTGGTAGCAGACCACCACCAGCGGTTGCGCAGTAGGTGTCTGCTCGACCAGCTCGGCGGCGCTGGAGTTGTCCAGATGACGGCTGCCGGGAATGTGCCCCTGGGCGAAGCTCAGTGGATCGCGGATATCGACCAGGGTGAGGCTGCGTCCTTCGCCCAGCCATTGGATGAGCGTGGCGGCGTCGAGATGTTCGAATGGATGTGGCATGTGCCCCCTCTGAGATGGCGTCAGCGTCGCAGCTGCTGCGACGGTTCGGCGATACGCTCGCCGCTGTCGAGGTCCAGCGCCGTGAGCGAGCCGCCCCAGACGCAGCCGGTGTCGAGCGCCTCGGCGCGCACCCGGGCCCCGGGCGTCTCTCCCTCCAGCGCGGCCCAGTGGCCGAACAGCAGGGTTAGCGCTTCCTCGCGCGGATGCTGGCGCGGATAGGTGAACCAGGGGGCGAAGCCCGCCGGTGCCGTATCGAGCCCCTCCTTGGCGCTGAAGTCGAGGGTACCTTCGGCGTCGATGAAACGCATCCGGGTAAAGACGTTGACGATGCTGCGCAGGCGATCCAGACCCGCCAGCTGCGGCGACCAGCGCGCCGGGCGGTTGCCGTACATCTCGGCGAGAAACTCATCGACCGCGTCGCCGCCGAGCACAGCCTCGGCTTCTGCCGCCAGCTCACGCGCCTGGGCCAACGACCACTGCGGCAGCAGCCCGGCGTGGGTCATCACCCGGTTGCGGGCCGGGTCGGCGACCAGCAGCGGCTGGACCCGCAGCCACGCCATCAGCGCATCCCGATCCGGCGCGTCGAGTATCTCGGCCAGGGTATCGTTGCGCTTGAGCTTGCCGTGACCGCGCGCCACCGCCAGCAGATGCAGGTCATGGTTGCCTAGCACTGTCTCCACCGCGCCTTCCAGCGCCATCACCCGGCGCAGGCAGGCGAGCGAGCCGGGGCCGCGGTTGACCAGGTCGCCGGCCAGCCACAGCCGATCGCGGGAGGGCGAAAAGTCGAGCCGCGCCAGCAGTGCATCGAACTCAGCGTAGCAGCCCTGCAGGTCGCCGATGGCATAAATGGCCATGGTCGTCGTCCTTCTCGATGGTCAGTCTGGATCGAAGGCTGGGGAGCCCTCTGGGATGAATGGGCCGGCACCCGGCGCGGCTCAGTGAACCTGGTTGGGAGTCGCCAGTCGGAACGGTGCAATGGTGACCTCGAAGGCCTCCTGGCTTTCGCAATCGATGCAGCCATAGCTGCCCTGCATCACCCCGACCGGGGAGGCCAGCACCGCGCGGCTGGTATAGCGGAAGCTGTGGCCGGCGGCGATCGCCGGCTGCTTGCCGACCACGCCATTGCCGCGCACCTCCTGCACCTTGCCGTTGCCCTGGGTGATCTTCCAGTAGCGCGACAGCAGCTGAATCTCGCGCGGCGAGCGGTTGTGTACCGTCACCGTATAGCTGAAGACATAGCGCGACTGCGCCGGGTCCGACTCGTCGGCGCGGTAGTCGGGCTCGACCTCGACCCCGATCTGCGCGGCCAGTTCGCTCATGCCTCGCGCTCCGTGACCCGGTTGGCAATGGCCACCAGCTCGGCCACTGTCAGCGTCTGCGGCCGACGGCCGGGGTCGATCCCCAGCGCCTCGAGTTCACTGGCCTCGACCAGCCCCTTGAGATTGTTGCGCAGCGTCTTGCGCCGCTGGCCGAAGGCGTCACGCACGATCTCGGCGAAGCGCGCCTCGTCGTGCGCCACGGCGGGCAGCTCGGCGTGGGGCGTCAGGCGCACGATGGCGGAGTCGACCTTGGGCCGCGGCACGAAGGCTTCCGGCGGCACCACGAACAGCGACTCCACCTGACAGTAGTACTGGGTCATCACCGACAGGCGTCCCCAGTCGGGCCCGCCAGGCTCAGCGGCGAGACGCTCCACCACCTCCTTCTGCAGCATGAAGTGCATATCGGCGACGGCGCCGCGCGCCGCCAGCAGATGGAAGATCAGCGGCGTGGAGATATTGTAGGGCAGATTGCCGACCACCCGCAGCGGGCGGCCATCCGCGGCCGCCAGCGCGGGGAAATCGAACTTGAGCGCATCGCCCTCGTGGATCACGAAGTCCGGGTAGGCGAAGAACTGCACCCGCAGGCCGGGGATCAGGTCGCGGTCGAGTTCGATCACTTCGAGCGCACCGGCGGCCTGGAGCAGCGGTTCGGTCAGGGCGCCCTGCCCCGGGCCGATCTCGACCAGGCGCTCCCCCGGGCGCGGCCCGATGGCACGCACGATGCGCGAGATCACGCCGGCATCGCGCAGGAAGTTCTGACCGAAACGTTTACGGGCTCGCGGCAGCGCGCCACGCGGATAATCGGCTGGGTTAGCCATTGACGACGAATTCCTTCAGAGACTGTTTACAGGAAAGCTGCGCTCAACAGCGGTGTAAACACCCTCTTGGTTAGAGAGATGAGTCAGTTGGGTTCCGAGTAGCCATCTCACAGGCCACTTCCAGCGCCACCCTGAGGCTACCGACATCGGCACGGCCGCTGCCGGCGAGGTCGAGGGCGGTACCGTGGTCGACCGAGGTGCGCACGATGCCCAGGCCCAGGGTGATATTGGCTGCCTGGCCGAAACCGGCATACTTGAGTACCGGCAGCCCCTGGTCATGATACATGGCGAGCACGGCGTCGGCGCCATCCAGATGGCGCGGAGTGAACAGCGTATCGGCAGGCAGCGGGCCGACCAGATCGAGCCCCTCGGCGCGCAGCCGCTCGAGGGTCGGAATGATGATGTCGAGCTCCTCGCGGCCCAGATGGCCATCTTCACCCGCATGGGGGTTGAGCCCGCTGACCAGGATACGCGGCGCGGCGATGCCGAAGCGCCGGGTCAGCTCGGCGGCGAGAATCCGCGTGACGCGGGTCAGGCTCGCGGCATCGAGCGCTTCGGCAACCCGTGACAGCGGCAGGTGGGTGGTCGCCAGGGCGACCCGCAGCGGGCGTGGGTGGGCGCTCGTCGAGGCGATCGTCGTGGCGAGCATCATCACCACCTCCTCGACGCCACAGGCATCGCGCAGATACTCGGTATGGCCGGTGAACCGCGGGTGGCCACCCTCGATGATCGCCCCCTTGTGCAGCGGCGCGGTGACCATGGCCGCGGCGCGCCCGTCGCGACAGGCAGCGATGGCGACATCCAGGGTCTCGAGCACGTAGTCGGCGTTGCCCGGGTCGAGCGCGCCGGGATGCGACGGCCGCCGCAGCGCCACCGGCCACACCGGCAGATGGCCATCCCGCGCGGGCGGTACCGGCGCGCTGGGGTCGAGCGGCTCGATCTCGACCGCCCAGCCCAGCGCCGCAGCGCGTGCCGCTAGCAGCTGCGGGTCGCCGATGACCACGACCCGCGCGGCCAGCGCCGGCCAACGCCGCGCCAGGGCCAGGGCCAGCTCAGGACCGATACCCGCCGGCTCGCCACTGGTCAGCGCCAGCAGCGGTGCCGCGGCCTGGGTCGACGCCATCAGACTACCCCATCACTGCTTGTCGAGGCGGTTGTCGACGTAGGCACTGGCGCGAATCTCCTGCGTCCACGCTTCGAGCTCGTCGTTGACCTTGCGCTGGAAGATCGCCTGGCTCGCCTGCTCGCGGGAGATCTGCTTGCCGTCGCCGCCGCGGGTATCGATCAGCTTGACCAGGTGGAAGCCACTGGGGCTGCGGATCGGCTGGCTCACCTCACCCTTGGCGAGATCGGGGATGACGTCGGCGAAGATGGTCGGGATCTGCGCCGCCGGACGCCAGCCCAGATCGCCGCCCTTCAGCGCCTGGGCATCGTCGGACTCGGAGACCGCCAGCTTGCGGAAGTCGGCGCCGCTCTTGAGCTCCTGATAGAGCTTCTCGGCCTTGGCCTGGGCCTGACGCACCAGATCCGGCGTCGGCGACTGCGGCACCGCGACCAGAATCTGGGCCAGATGATAGGAGACGTTGCTGTTCTGGCCGGCCTGCTCCAGGAAGCGGTCGATCTCGCGATCCGACACCGTCACCTTGTTGGCGACCTCGCGCTGCTGGACCTGACGAATCAGCAGCTCGCGGCGCACCTGCTCGCGTACCTCGGCCAGCGACTGCCCCTCCTTCTCCAGGCGATCGGCGAACTGATCCAGGGTCATGCCGTTGTTCTGGGCGATACCGCGCATGGTGGCATTGAGCTGGGTCTCATCGACGTTCAGCTTGCCCTTCTCGGCCATCTGCAGCTCGATCTGCTCGGTGATCATGCGGTCGAGCACCTGATGCTCGAGGGTCTTCTCCGGCGGCGCGGGGATATTGCTGGACGCGAGCTGGCTCTTGACCTGGGAGACCCGCTGCTCGAGCTGGCTCTGCATGATGGCGTCGTCGTTGACCACGGCGACGATACGGTCCAGCGGCACCACTTCGGCCATCGCCGACAGCGGCGACAGCAGCATGACCAGCGCCAGGGGAATCCACACTCTAGGACGCATGCCTACCTCTCTTGCTTGATGAAGAACGACTCTTGAGAATCACGGGTCTTGCTCGATCTCGATCGGCTGGCCCGGCATCCGCCGGGCCCGGCTCAGAACGTGGTGGGCTCGTAGCCCGGCACCGCGCTGGCGAAGTAGCTATCGGCGTTCTGCCCCACGCCACCGAGTCCCTTGAACACGAAGCGCAGGAACAGGCCGCGATCGGTGTAGTCATCGTCGATGGTGTAAGCGGTGTCGTTGTCGTCGACCCACTCGCGCCAGACCACCTGCACCGCGCTGCAGCAGCTGTTGAACTGCACCCCGGCCAGCGTCTCCAGATCACGCTTGTTGGTGTTGTCGTAGAGATAACGGCCGATCAGATCGAGCGACGAGGTCGCCTTGTAGGCGAACGAGACGTCGAAGTCCTCGCGGTTGTAGCTCAGTTGATCGTCGGCATCACTGGCCGGATCGAAACCTTGGAGCTGCCAACGGTAGCCAAGGTTCAATACATGGCCGGCCGGACTCAGATATTGCAGGTAGGCGGAGGCCTTTTCGGTCTGCGAGCGGTGATCGTCGTAGAACCACTCATAGCGCGAGCGCCACTGGTCGTTGATGCGCCAGTCGAGCTGGGTGATCACCGGCGAGCGGTCGCGGGTGCGCCGATAGTCGTCGTAGCGCCGCTGCGCCGGCGTGAGATTGTCGCTGTCGTCGAGCAGGGTGACATTGCGATCTTCGAAGTAGGCGCTCTGACCGACCGACAGTGCCAGTCGCTCGCGCCCGGTGTCATCCTCGAGGAAACGGGTCGAGGCGCCGTAGGAGAGCTTGTTGACGTCACCCACGCGATCGGCACCGGTGAAGCGATAGGGCGACCACAGCTGGCTCCACGAGATCGCCTGCTCGTCGGTGTCGAACACCGGATACTCGGACTGATCGCGCTCGGGGACGTAGGCGTAGTAGAGGCGCGGCTCGAAGGTCTGCTTGAAGCCCTGGTCGAATGCGGTCACGTCGCGCTGGAAGATCAGTCCCGAATCCAGCGAGTAGACCGGCACCGTGCGTGACAGGGTCTCGTCGCGCGAGGTGTCACGGTTGCCGTAGTCGAGCTCGTAGTTGGTCTGCCACAGTTGGAAGCGCGGCTCGAGGAAACCCCAGCTCGGCTGGGCGCGCCAGCCGATGGCCGGGGTCAGATTGAGGCGCGAGCCGTTGGCCGATTCACGCAGCGGTATATTGCGGGTGCGGTTCTCGTCCTCGTCGAACCAGTTGCCCTGGGCATCGACACCGTGCAGGTCACGCCAGAAGTAGGTGGCGTTGGAGTTCCACTCCTGATAGAAGCCGCTCTCCTGCTGCCAGCGCGCATTGGCGGTCAGGCTGGGCAGGCGATAATAGGGGCGATCGTTCTCGTCGATCGGGTACTGCATGCGCTGGTAGCCCTGGGCGCGGGCATCCAGATACCAAGTAGTGCCCTGGTAGGAGAGTCGTGCCAGACGCTCGAGGTACTCGGTGTCCTGCTCGGCGAAGTCGCTGCCGAAGTCGTCGAAGTAGCGGCCATCGCTGGCGGCGCCGTAGCGCAGCGCGTAATCCAGGCGGTCGGTGAAGTAGCCGTAGTGCTGATAGTCGACGAACCAGCGATCCTTGCCGTCGAAGGCATCCTTGGGATCGTTGGGATTATCGTTGTTGCCGCCATTATCGTTGGCCAGATAGGCGCCATCGATCGTGCCGCGATCGCTGCCGAAGAGATAGCGGAACTCGCCGCCCATCAGCAGGCCATGGTCGGTGATGACCCGTGGCGTGATGGTGGCGTCGTAATTGGGGGCCAGGTTCAGGTAGTAGGGCTGGCTGTAATCGAGACCATCGCTGGAGAGCCCCAGGGTCGGCCACAGGAAACCGCTCTGGCGGCGATCGTCGACCGGGAAGCGTACCCAGGGCCAGTAGAATACCGGCACGTCGCCCATCTCCAGACGCGCGTTGGTGGCAGTGCCGTAGCCCTGGGCGCGGTCGATGGTGACGTCGCTGCCGACGATCCGCCACAGCCGGCTGTCCGGCGCGCAGGTGGTGAAGCTGGCCTCGCGCATGCGATAGCGGCCGTCTTCGAGGCGCTGCAGCGCCTGGGCGTCACCACGCACGCGCTGGTCGTGGATCACGTAGTGGGCGTCGTCGATGCGCGCCGCGTCGCTGTCGAGCGAGACCTGGCCATCGTCGCCGCGCACCAGCAGGCCGGGATAGCGAATGGTCAGGGGGCCGTCGGCGAAGGCGGTGTCGCGGGCGGCGTTGACCCGCACCTGCGGCGCCTGCAGCTGGCTGTCGCCGCGCCGCAGCACCACTTCGCCACCCAGGATCGTCTCGCCGTTGTCGCCATACTCCGCGGTGGCGGAGTTGGAGAGGACCTCTTCCGGCGTGCGCCCTTCGGGCAGCAGATAGCCGGGCTGGACATAGCGTCCGCCGCACAGTGCGCCGGCCGGTGCCTGATCGCCCCAGGGTACCCAGTCCAGCTGGTCCGCCGGGAGCGGTGCCGGAGGGGCCGCCTGGGCGGTCGATGAAATCACGCCGGTGAGGGCAGTCCAGACCAGTCGCTTGCCCATGTCCTCTGTGTCCTTGCCGAGTGGAGCCGGTATTATACAGACCTCGACGGCACTTGCCGCGGGGTCGTTCCCTGTCTGTCTTCTGTCGCGCTCACCTGGTCACGCCCGTCTGGCGAAGCGTGAAGCGTGGAGGCGCTCGCAGCGCAATGAGTTGGCGGACTCGACCAAAGGCGGCAAACTGGCGCCGCCAAGGGAGTCTACCGCCCTCGCCGCCGGCAGGTCCGCGTTCCAACGTTATCGACCACGCCATCGGCCAAGCCTACGAGCGGCTTCAGCATGCGGTGCCATCCGCACCCCGTCAACTCGATCCACCCTGGGAGTTTCGATGAGTCTGCGCCTTGCCCAGCTGCGCACCTGGATAGCCCGGCAGCACGCCGTCGCCGCCGATACCTGCCGCTTCGAGCCCGTCGCCGGCGATGCCAGCCTGCGCGGCTACTGCCGGGTGCATCTGCCCGACGGCACCACGCGCATGCTGATGGACGCGCCACCCGAGCTCGAAGATAGCCACGCCTTCGTCGCCATCGGCCGCCACTGGCGCGCGGTGGGCCTGCCGGTGCCGGCGATCCACGCCGTCGATCTCGACCTGGGCTTCCTCGAACTCGACGATCTCGGCGACGACAGTCTGCACCACCATTTCGACGATGCCGAAAGTGCGCGGCGCGGTACGGACCAGGCCATCGAGCTGCTGCTGCGCCTGCAGCGGCTGGCCTCACCGGCCGAGCTGCCGCCCTACTCCGCCGCCTTCCTGGAAGAGGAGATGGAGCGCTTCCCCGACTGGGGCCTGGGGCGCTGGCTGGAATTGGAGACACCCGCCTGCTGGGCCGACACCAAGCGTCACCTGCTGGCGCGTATCGCGACGCTGCCCGAAGTCGCGGTGCACCGCGACTTCGATGCCATGAACCTGATGCTCGTCGACGGCGAGCTGGCGCTGATCGATTTCCAGGGCGCCCTGGCGGGGCCGCTCGGCTACGACCTGATCTCGCTGCTGCGCGGGCGCTACCAGCGCTGGTCGCGGACCGAGATGGATCGCTGGATCGCTGACTTCCATCGCCGCAGCCAAGCCGATTTCGGCACTCGCCTGCCGGATGCCGCCGCCTTTCGCGCCACGGTCGAGGCGATCGGCGCCCAGCGTCAGCTCAAGATACTGGGCCAGTTCTGCCGCCTCTGCCTGCGCGACGGCAAGCCGCGCTATCTCGACTGGCTGCCGCACTTCTATGCCCAGCTCGACGCTGGCCTCGAAGCGCTACCCGAGCTGGCCGAGTTCCACGCCTGGCTGCGCGAAATCTACCACCCGGCGATGCAGGCGCGCCTGGCCCGCCACCACGCCGAGCAGGCGCAGTCGAAGGGAGCCTCGGCATGAAAGCGATGATCCTGGCCGCCGGGCTCGGCAACCGCATGCGCCCGCTCACCGACCACTGCCCCAAGCCGCTGCTGCCGGTGGCGGGCAAGCCGCTGATCGAGCACCACCTGATACGTCTCGCGGCGGCCGGCTTCCGCGAGGTGGTGATCAACGTGAGCTACCGCGGCGAGCAGATCGTCGCCGCCCTCGGCGACGGTCAGCGTTTCGGCCTGCGTCTCACCTTCAGCCACGAGCCCACGCCGCTGGAGACCGCCGGCGGCCTGCGCCACGCCCTGGCGCTGCTGGGCGACGCCCCTTTTCTGCTGCTCAACGGCGATGTCTGGAGTGATATCGATCTGGCCCAACCGGCGCTGGCCGCGGGGGATCTGGCCAACCTGGCGATGGTCGATACCACCGACTTCCACCGCGGTGGCGACTTCCATCTCGACCCTAACGGACGCCTGCACGCCGAGGGCGAGCCGCGCCTGGTGTATGCCGGGGTCGGCGTGATCCACCCGCAGCTGATCGCCGATCTCCCCGACGGCGAGGCGGCCAAGCTGGCGCCGCTGCTGGTCGCGGCCATGCACGCCAAGCGCGTCGCTGGCTGGCACCACCGCGGCGACTGGGTCGATGTCGGCACGCCGCAGCGCCTGGCCGACCTCGAGAGCCGGCTGCGCCGGGCGTAACTTCAGCTAGGCGGGAGTGTTATGCTGCCGCCACGTTATCCGAGTGAAGGAATCGATTGCATGAAAGCCACAGTCAAGTGGACCGACGGCCGCCAGTTCGTCACCGAATCCGGCAGCGGCCACAGCGTCGTGATCGACGGCAACCCCGACCACGGCGGTCGCAACACCGGGCCGCGACCGATGGAACTGGTACTGATGGGGCTCGGCGGCTGCACCTCGTTCGACGTGATCCAGATCCTGGAGAAGGCCCGCGCCGACGTCACCGACTGCGTCGCGACCCTGGAAGCCGAACGCTTCGACGGCACGCCCAGCGTGTTCACCAAGATCCATGTGCACTTCGTGGTCACCGGCCGCGGCCTCAAGGACGCTCAGGTCAAGCGTGCGGTCGACCTCTCCGCCGAGAAGTACTGCAGCGCCTCGCTGATGCTGGCCAAGGGCGGCGTGGAGATCACCCACGACTACGAGATCGTCGAGGCCTGAGCGCCGGCCAGTCCGACGAGCCCCTCGAGCCCACAGCACAAGACGCAAAAACCGCGACTCCGGTCGCGGTTTTTGTTTGCCTTCCCGGCGGCTATCCGCCGCCCTCGACGACGCCATGCTCAGAGGCGATAGACGCTCTTGGTCATCACCTTCGACACCAGCCGCATGCCCCACTTCACCGGCAGCGGGAAGCGGCTGCCGCCGGACTCCAGCGCCATGCGCTCGTGCTGCGCTTCGTCGATGCGCATCTGTTCGAGTACCGCCCGCGAGCGCTTGTCGTCGATCGGCAGCTTGCGCAGATGCGCCTCCAGATGGCGCCCGACCTGCTCCTCGGTGGCGGCGACGAAGCCCAGGCTGACACGGTCGCCGACCGCCCCGGCCAGGGCGCCGAGTCCGAAGGAGGCGGCGTAGAAGGCGGGGTTGAGATAGCTGGTGCGGCCATCCAGTTCCCGCAGACGCTGGTCGCACCAGGCCAGATGGTCGATCTCCTCCGCTGCCGCCTCTTCCATCCGCTCGCGGGTGTCACCCAGCTTGGCGGTCAGCCCCTGACCCTGATAGAGCGCCTGGGCGCACACCTCACCGGTATGGTTGATGCGCATCAGCCCGGCCACGTGGCGGCGCTGCTCGTCGTCGAGTGCGCCCTCGGGCTGGGCGAGCGCCGGTGAGGGCCGGCGCGGCTGCGCCGATCCCGGCACCAGCGTGCGCAGCACGCTGTCGAACTGGTGGATCAGATTGTCGCTACGCGACAGCTGGCGCGCCATGTGAGTCTCCTTACCCGTGTGCGGATCATCCGCGAACGGATGGCCATATGCAGAAATGTCCCGGACCTATCAGCCCGGCGGCCAGGTCAGCTTGCGCCCACCCAGCAGGTGCATGTGGATATGATAGACCGACTGCCCGCCATCTTCGTTGCAGTTCATGACCACGCGGTAGCCGTCCTCGGCGAAACCGAACTGCTTGGCCAGCTTGGCCGCGGTGTACTGCAGCCGCCCGATCAGGGCCAGATCCGCTTCCTCGATATCATTCAGGGTGGCGATCGGCTTCTTGGGGATGATCAGCACATGAGTCGGTGCCTGGGGATTGATGTCACGGAAAGCGAGCACATGCTCGTCTTCGTAGACGATATCGGCCGGAATCTCGCGGTCGATGATCTTGCTGAACAGCGTGGGCTCCATGGGATCTCCTGCTCGAACATGAAAGGATCCGGCGTCAGCGGCTGACGCCTCGGCACATCAACGAAAACGGCGCTGCGCCAGCAGCTGGCGCACCTTGGGCGCCAGGATCAGATCCATCGCCAGCGACAGCCGCGCCCCCGGCACCACCAGGGTGTTGGGACGGCTCATGAAGGCATCGTGGATCATGGTCACCAGATAGGGAAAATCCACCGCTTCCGGGTCGCGGAAGCGGATCACCACGAACGACTCGCCGTCGTTGGGCACGTCCTGCAGCTCGAACGGATTGGAGGTGTCCACCGTCGGCACGCGCTGGAAGTTGATATGAGTGCGCGAGAGCTGGGGCTGGATGTAGCGCACATAGTCGTGCATGCGCCCGAGAATGGTCTCGATCACCGCTTCCTGCGAATAGCCGCGCAATTTGGTGTCGCGGTCGATCTTCTGCAGCCACTCCAGATTGATCGTGGGTGCCACCCCGATCAGCATGTCGACGTGCCGCGCGATATCCACCTCATGGGTCACCAGCCCGCCATGCAGCCCTTCGTAGAGCATCAGATCGGTGCCACTGGGGATCGGCTGCCAGTCGGTGAAGGTGCCGACCTGCCAGCCGGCCTCGATCATGCGCTTGTCTTCGGCATGGATATAGTGGCGGTAGGTGCCCTTGCCGCTATCGCCGTACTCCTGGAACAGCGTATCCAGCCTGTCCAGCAGGTTGGCATTGACCGAGAAATGCGACAGCTCCGCCTTGCGTTCCGGCTCGGTCTGCAGGATCTCGGCCAGCTCGGCCCGCGAGTAGCGGTGAAAGGCGTCACCGTCGATGAAGGCGGCGTGGACGTCCTCACGCGCGAACATGCGCTCGAAGGTGCGCTTGACCGTGGTGGTGCCGGCGCCGGAAGAGCCGGTGACGGCGATGATCGGAAACTCACGCGACATGCCGCGCCTCCCTGCCGAGCCGGATGACCCCCGACACGGCCCGGGCCGCCGCGGGACGGCAGGTCGCCGCGATGGCGTCGCGATATGGCTGTAGCTGCGGCATGGCGCTGGTTCCCCGATCCCGGTGCAGGTCGTGCCTGCACGCTGGGTTGATTAGCTGCGTGACGCGACGTCCTCGCGCTCACGCGCGATCGCCCGATGGGCGATGTCGCGGCGATACTCGGCCCCCGCCCAGGCGATCTCGGCGACGCCCGCGTAGGCCTGCTCGGCGGCGGCGGCCACGCTGTCGCCCAGCGCGGTAACACATAGCACGCGCCCGCCGCTGGTGACGACGCGACCATCGTCGCGCTGCGTCGTGCCGGCATGGAACACCTTGCAGCCGCGCTGCTCGGCGGCCTCGAGGCCGTCGATCGCATCATCCTTGGCATAGTTGCCCGGATAGCCGCCGGCCGCCATCACCACGCCAACCGCTGCGCGCGGGTCCCAGCTCCCTTCGGCACGGTCCAGGCGCTGCGCCAGGGCCGCCTGGCACAGGCCCACCAGATCGCCGTTCAGGCGCATCAGGATCGGCTGGGTCTCGGGGTCACCGAAGCGGCAGTTGTACTCGATCACCCTGGGCGCGCCGGTGGCGTCGATCATGAGCCCGGCATACAGGAAACCGGTGTAGGGGTGCCCTTCCGCAGCCATACCGGCGACGGTCGGGGTGATCACCTCGTCCATGATGCGCTGGTAGACCGCCTCGGTGACTACCGGCGCCGGCGAGTAGGCCCCCATACCGCCGGTGTTGGGGCCGGCGTCGCCATCGTAGGCGCGCTTGTGATCCTGGCTGGTGGCCATCGGCCAGACGTGCTCGCCGTCGACCATGACGATGAAACTCGCCTCCTCGCCATCGAGGAACTCTTCGATCACCACCCGGGCACCGGCATCGCCGAAGGCGTTGTCCTCGAGCATGTCACGGATCGCTGCGGCCGCCTCGTCGTGGGTCATCGCCACCACTACGCCTTTACCGGCGGCGAGGCCATCGGCCTTGATCACGATCGGCGCACCCTGCCGGTCGAGATAGTCGAGCGCCGGGGCGACTTCGCTGAAGGTCTGGTAGGCCGCCGAGGGGATCGCATGGCGCGCCAGAAAATCCTTGGTGAAGGCCTTGGACCCTTCGAGCTGGGCCGCGCCGGCCGAGGGGCCGAAGATCGCCAGGCCGGCCTGCTGGAAACGGTCGACCACGCCGGCCACCAGCGGCGCCTCGGGGCCGACGATGGTGAGCTCGACATCGTTGTCGCGGGCGAAGGCGATCAGCGCGTCGAAGTCCATGGCGTCGATCGCCACGTTGGTCAGCCCCGCCTCACGGGCGGTGCCGGCATTGCCGGGAGCCACGAACACCGTGTCGACCTGCGGCGACTGTGCCGCCTTCCACGCCAGGGCGTGCTCGCGCCCGCCGCCTCCTAGGATCAGAACCTTCATCGCTCGCCTTTCGTTGCGCTGTCACCGAATATGGAAGAGGCATTATGTCAGAAAGGCCCGGGCCAGAAAGCCCCCGAACGCATCGTGCCGGCTGCCGGCCGCCACGCGGCGGGTGCGCGGTTGGCCGCGGTGCCCGCGCCTGAGGCACAATAGGCGCCCCTTTCTCATCGCCGAGTGCCCCGCTGCCTGCATGAACCTGATTCTGCTCGAACCCGCCGACTGGATCGACGCCACCCACGCCCGCGTGGGCGACCCACGCCGCCTGACTCATCTGCGCGAGGTGCATCGTGCCGCCCCCGGCGACAGCCTCACCGTGGGCGCACTCGACGGCGCCATCGGCCGCGGCGAGCTGCTGACGCTGAGCGCCAGCGAGGCGCTGTTGCATGTCCCCGCACTCGACCGCGAACCGCCAGCGCCGCTGCCGGTACACCTGCTGCTGGCACTGCCACGCCCGCGCATGCTGGCGCGCAGCCTCGAACACATCGCCGCGCTGGGCGTGAAGCAGCTGACGCTGATGCACACGCGCCGGGTCGAGAAGAGCTACTGGCAATCGCCAGAGCTGCGCCCCGAGAAGATCCACCAGCACCTAGTGCTGGGGCTGGAGCAGGCGCGCGATACCCGCCTGCCCGAAGTAACCCTGGAGACTCGCTTCAAGCCGTTCGTCGAGGATCGTCTGCCGGCACTGCTGGCCGGCCGGCGCGGGCTGATCGCCCATCCTGGCATGCCGCGGGCCTGCCCCCGTGGGATCGACGAGCCGACGCTGCTGGCGATCGGCCCCGAGGGCGGCTTCGTCGATTACGAGGTGGCCCGCTTCGAGGAAGCGGGGTGCGAGGGGGTCCATCTGGGCGAGCGCATTCTGCGCGTGGAGACTGCGGTGACCGCGCTGCTGGCGCGCCTGTTCTGAACCGATGACGACACATCCGGACGGGCAAGGACAAGCCTGAACGGCCGATGACCAGCCGCCTGCGCGCAACGCCAGGCACGGCCATCCCAGGCACGGCGGCGAGGGGTCAAGGCACCAGCCAGCTTGCCGGGTCCTGGCTGAGCTCGACCCCCAGAAAGCGCCGCGCGGCGACGCTCAGGTTGTCCAGTCGCGCCTGGCTGATCGCTGCCGACTCCAGATGCAAGAGCGTCGGCAGCGGGCCGACATCCACCGCCATGCGCTTGAGCCAGCGGTAGTCGAGGGTCGCGTCCACCGGACGGCTCTCCATCCACAGCAGCGCATGCCCGGGTGCTGCGCGCGGCGCCTCGGCCAGGGTCACCGGCGCCCAGTGCCGCCCGCTGCGCTCGTTGAGCGACTTCAGCAGACTCTCCAGCGCGCCGCGCCGGGGTTCGCCCAGCACCAGCAGCGGCCAGCGATCACGCTGGCGCTGCCAGGCGCGCAGTCCGGCGGCCTGATCGCTCACCGCTCGGCGGCCGCCGCCGCCCCGCCAGCGCCCTTGGCGCGACGCAGGGTGTGGTGGGCACTCAGCGCATCCATCAGGCCTTCGAGCAGCGCCTTGGGCCGCCGCCCGCAGCGACGCTGGGCAATATCCGACAGGCGCGCACGCACGTCCGTGGCCCAGCCGGCTTCCGCCTGGGCCAGATGCAGTGCCAGAGCAGCCAGCGCCGCCGCGAGCTGCCAGCGATGGGCACGCTCCTCGAGCTCCGGGCGACGCGTCTTGAGCAGCCGCTCGGCCTGCTGAGTCAGGCTGGGCAGGCCTTCCAGCGCCAGCGCCGCGGCCAACCGCGAACCGCTGTCGAAGCCGGTGCGGGCACTACCGATCCAGAAGCGCCGTCCCAGCTGGCGGCCATCGGCCTCGTCGTGCCAGGTGCCTTCCCAGGCGATCACCGGCAGCCCCTCGCCATCACCACGGCGCTTGGCCAGGGTGGTCTCCAGACGCTTGAGATCGAGACGCGCCTGACGCCCGCGATGGAACATCGTGATCCCCGGCTGCGCTTCACCCAGCGCCAGCGCCTCGTCCAGACGCAGCCACTCGCCGCTATGGCGCACCCGGCGGCTGGCGCTGGTGGCGGCGAGCCAGCTGCGTCGCTGCACGTCGAGCCCGGCGAGCAGCTCGACATCCGGCAACTGGTTCAGCAGGTGCCACTCGGCACCCAGCGAGTCGGCCCAGGCAAAGCGCGCTTCGTCACCCGCCGGCAGTTCGTGGCGCGGCCACACCAGCGGCTGCGGCATGCCGTGGGCATCCAGCGCCACCAACGGCATCGCTTGCCCCTGGCCGCGCACCGGGGCCGGCTTGGACCACCATAGCGCGCGCGGCGCCCCCTCTCCGCGCAGCCCGGCCTGACGGTTCGCACTCATCATGCGTGCGGCGAAGGCGCCGCTCTCGGCGCCATGGTTGCGCGGCCAGGCGTGCTCCAGCCAGGCCATCCCCTGGACCTGTCGGCGCAGCGTGGCGAGCGTGGTCTCCAGCGCCTCGCCCTGGCGTAGCACGCCCTGGGAGAGTGCCTGCTGACGCGCCTGGGCCGGCGCCGCCGGGGCACTGCCCGCGGCGCGCGAGAACGGCGACTCGCCACCATGGTCGAGCGCTTCACGCAACAGCGCTTCGCGATCCACCGGCTCCAGATCTTCCGGCACCCGCTGTCCGCGCGAGAGATAGCAGAGCTTGAGCCCGTGGCGCATCAGCACGTCCAGCACCGGCCCCAGGCGCGCGGCCTCGTCGAGCTTGGTCAGAATGCAGCCCCACAGCGGCTCGCCAGCCTCCTGCGAGGCGCGCTGCCACGCCTCGACCACTTGCTCCAGGGTATCGCCGTGACGCGCGGCATCGAGCACCAGCAGCCGGCGCACGCTGACCGGCGCGGCGCCGAGGCGGGCGATTTCGCCCATCAGGCGCTGGTCGCGCTGGCTCATGCCGACGGTGTCGATCACCATCATGCGCTTGCCGCCGGAGCGTCCCATCAGCCCGCGGCGGGGCTGGGCCAGACGCCCCAGCAGCGCCCCCAGGTCGCCCTGTTCGTCGAGCGCATGCACTTCCACACCGAGCAGGCGCGCATAGATGCGCAGTTGCTCGGCGGCGCCGATACGGTAGCTGTCGGTGGTCACCAGCGCGGCCTCCCGCGGGCCGTGACGCATCACGTAGCGCGCCGCCAGCTTGGCCGTGGTGGTGGTCTTGCCGGCACCGGTGGGGCCGACCAGGGCGAACAGCCCGCCGGCCTCGAACAGCGCTTCTTCGCTGTCCAGCACCTCGAGGCGCGCCGCGAGCTGGCGCTCCAGCCACGCCTGCCAGGCAGGCGTCTCGGCCTCCTCGGCGGACTCGTCGAGCAGCGACGCTGGCAGCGTCTCGAGCAAGGTTTCGCACAGCACGTGGCTGAAACCGGCCTGGCTCAGCTGACGCAGGATGGCATCGCGTACCGCCTGCCCCGGGGCAGGCGCCGGGGCAGCGGTCTCGCGCAGCAACGCCCGCATGTCCTCGAGCATGCGCCGGTTGAAGGCTTCCCAGGCTGCCGGCGACTCGGCCGCGGCGCTCTCGCTCGCCGGCGTGCCGTCACTCTCGCCTTCGCCCGCGGGCCCGGCCAGCGCCTGGGCGTGGGCCTGCTCGGACATGGCGACGATCTCGACGCCACCGTCGACGACGCGGTTGGATAGGATCAGAACGTCCTCACCCAGAGCCTGGCGTATCTGACGCATGGTCTCCCGGGTGTTGGCACCGGTGAATCGCTGCACTCCCATGACTCGCCTCACGGCGCCGCGACGAGCGATGCACGAGGGCATCGCGCCGCGGCGCTCTCAAAACCGATGAAAGCGCCGAGTGTGACACGGCGCGGCGGGTGGCAAACAGTGGAAAAGACGCCGAATCGCGATCCAAGGAACCCCTGCCTAAATGCCTGCACGAGCGAATGACTACGTTGCGCGGTACTCGAAGGCTCGCCTAACCCCATGTTATGTCTCGCCCTCTGCGTTCCGTGCGCCTTGTCCCTCATCTCGTTCGACGATTTATTCAGCGCTTCCCCAATCGGCCCCCGCCACGCCGACACCGGGGTCATGCTGACCGGCGCGGCATTGCGCAGACAGGACGGCCGCCGTCAGGGCGTCTCGAGGCGCTGGATCAGCGCCTGAGTGGGATAGCCGTCCGGGGTGACACCGATCGAACGCTGGTAGGCGCGCAGCCCGGCCCGGGTATTGGGGCCGACCCGCCCGTCCGGCGTGCCGACGTCGAAGCCACGGGCGTTGAGCGCCTGCTGCATCTCGCGCACCTGGGTCCGGGACAGCGCCGGCTCCGAACGCGGCCACTGCCCCTGGATGCCGGGCCGCCCGGCGATGCGATCGGCAAGCGTGGCGACCGCCAGGGCATAGCTGGTGGAGGCGTTGTAGCGCATGATCACACGGAAATTGGGCCCGACCAGGAACGCCGGCCCCTCTGCCCCGGCCGGGGCGATGACCGAGGCCTCGGCGAAATCGGGCAGCGCCCCGCCGCCGACGCGAGCCACACCCTGGGCCGCCCATGCCTGGCTCGAGTGGCGCACCGAGAGTTCGGTCTGGGCATAGTCGAAACCGGCCGGCAGGGTCACTTCGGCGCCCCAGGGCTGGCCGCGCTGCCAGCCGGACTTGGCCAGGTAGTTGGCGGTCGAGGCCATGACGTCGGGAATGCTGCCCCAGATATCGCGCCGGCCGTCGCCGTCGCCATCCACGGCGTAGGCAAGGAAGCTGGAGGGAATGAACTGGGTGTGGCCCATGGCGCCGGCCCAGGAGCCGCGCATGTGGTCGCGATCGATATCGCCGTTCTGCAGGATCTTGAGCGCGGCCATCAGCTCGCCCCGGGCGAACGCCTGGCGGCGCCCTTCGTAGCCCAGCGTCGAGAGCGCGTCGATGGTCTCGAAGCTACCGAAATTGCTGCCGTAGTTGCTCTCCACACCCCAGATCGCGACCACGATGCTGCCGGGTACGCCGTAGCGCTGCTCGATGCGCTCGGCCAGGGCCTGATGGGCGGCCAACCGCGCGCGCCCGTTGGCGACACGCTGATCCGAGACCGCGCTATCCAGATAGCTCCACACCTGGCGGGTGAACTCGGGCTGGGAGCGGTCGAGCTCGATCACCCGCGGCTGATAGGTGGCGTGGTCGAAGGCCTCGGCCAGTGTCGCCCGGTCGATCCCCTCGCCGGCGGCCTGGCGACGAAAATCTGCGATCCAGGCGTCGAAGCCGGCACGCGCCTGCGGCGTGACCTGCTCGGCATCAGCGTCGGCGCGGGGCGTGGCGCTAGCGCTCGCCGAGGCACCGGCCTTATCGTCGGCCCCGGACGCCTGGGCGGCAGTGTCGGGCGCCTGGCTCGACGCCGGGGTGGCGGCCACGCTCTGACAGCCGACCAGGGCCAAAGAGAGGCAGAGAGAGAGGGTCAGGGACCCTTTGAGGGGAGCAGAACGCGTCACGATGCACTTCCTTTATGCTGGGAATCCTCGCGCCCTCGCCTGGCAGGCGTCGGCGTCAGCCCAGTGTAGCGCATCCCGCACGATCCCCGCGTGCTCCCAGGGTCGTGCGCCAAGTCGACGCGCGCCGACAGGGTTTACCCAACATCTAGTAACGATCGAACCAGGACCCCGTACTACGCCGCGGCGGCGCAGCGGGCGTTGGCTCACGGTGGCGCGGTGTCTCTTGGCGCAGCACGGTCACGGACCCGGCCGACTGAACATCGGGCGCGCCTTCGGCACGCAGGAAACCGGGCTCGCTGCCGCCGGACGGGTCGATGCACGAGGGCTGGAAACGGCTGACGTCGGCGCCATAGACCTGCTGGCGGCGCAGATACTCATGCCACAAAAGCTCGTGGCGCAGGTAGCGCTGCGGATGCTCGGCCCCGGCCGTACTATCCAGGCGCTCGCACAGCGCGTAGAGCTGACGCGCCGAGACGCAGCCCAAGGCGCGCCAGCGCAGCAGCTCGCGCACATCCTCGGGGTCCCATTCGCCCGGCGCGTCACGCAGCTGGCGCAGGCGTGCCTGGGCCGCCGGCTCCCCCCCCGACATCGTCGCCGCCAGCGGCTCGACGTCACCGAGCAGGCTACCGAGGGGCGGCAACCCGCGCGGGGCGTCGAACGGCCAGGGCGGCAGCGTGAACGGCTGCCCCGGACTCCTCGGTGCCAGGGCGCTCCTGCCCCGCGAGCGGGTGACGAACTCGCCGAAGGAGAACTCACGCATCTCGGTGTCATCATGCTGAGCCGGGAACAGCGGCGAGTCGGGCAGCACGCAGAGCTGGCCCGGCGCCAGCGCCGCCTGCACCAGCCGGGTCGTGGCGCTCTCGTTGCCCCCCTCCATGGCGTGGGTGATCACCCGCTGGGCACCGACCCGCTGGGCCAGCCGCGGCAGCAGTTGCTCGGGCTCGCCGACACACACCAGCAGGTCACTGCCTCGTGTCAGCAGCGTGCCGCGCAGATCGATCAGGCTCTGCCACAGCAGCGCCCACTGGGGCGACGTCTGCGCCGGCATCGCCTTGTCCAGCCAGCACGGTTCGAGCACGAAGACACATAGCAACGTCTCTGCGTGCGGTTCGACCGCCAGCAGATCGTTGTCGCTCAGGCGCAGATCGCGCCGGAACCAGATCAGATCGCAGGAAGATTCCATGCCGCCGCCTCTAGACTCGCGGGCTGGCTACCCGGCCATCGAGGCAATAGCTCCAGCCTGGCACTGCTTCGATGGCCGATTCCCGCTGCTGGAGACATCCAGGCGGTAGAGCGCGCCAGCCCACTATATTTGTACAAAAGCTATCACTACACAGAATTCATGTACAACGAATCCGCCATCCAATCGCTATGGCTCCCCCCAGGGCGGCGTGATACAGTCGTTAACGAGCGCCGGCTCGGTTACTCAAATATCCAATACTTTCAAGCCTTTCGGGCCCAGGCGAGAAAGCCGCGCTGCCCCGGAATGCCTATCACCGAGCTTGGGCCGTGCACGTGCGCCGTATCAGAGAAACGTTTTGAGTCGAAGCCGCGTGTTCGGCCGTAGACGCACAGCAAGCCTGACCAGCGTTCCACGAGAGAACGCCGCAGCCCCGGCGACGCCGGGCGCACCCTGCACGAACAGCGCTGTTGCAGCACGTTTCTCGAACGTGCAAGTCACGAAGCGCTTATCAGAGAGGAGAGACACCATGCCGGGCCACATGCCTAGCCAGCTGTCGCTGACATGCGCGACCTGCCGTATCGGTGCCCAGACTCCGTCGTCCCACGCTGGCATGCTCACCCTGAAAGGCCGCACCCCGGCGTGGATGCTGGCACCGCGTGGTGCGCGTCGCCCCTACCTGACCGATCCGCCCTGCCTGATCTGAGCCTGCCCGCTGTCCGTCACGCCGTGGCGGGGTGCGTGCGCCAGCGCCGCCATCCATCGGCGGAAACCGTGCCGCTCCGGCGGCCCAGTTCATCCGACCAACGCGTATCTCCTGATGTCCAGCGCTAGCACGCTGAGACGTGGACGAGTCCCTGAGAGTGGGCGAGATCGCCTACACTAGGACCGCCGGGCGCCATCACACCGGCCCCTCGACATACGCAGAGAGTCAGCCCGAGCCACCTGGTCTCGTCGGCTGTCCGTTCGGGTCCTTGAGAAGAGCGACAACTTCATGTCATTGCCGCTGATCGTGCTGCTACCCCTGTTGGGCAGCCTCATACCGCTGTTGAGCTCCAATCGACAGCGCAATCTCAATGCGGGATCGACCGCGATTCTGCCCGCCATAGCGCTGGCCATCGCGCTCTACCACGCGCCCCGCGTGCTCAGCGGGGAGGTCCCCCGCTTCAGCCTCGCCTGGGTGCCGCAGCTGGGGCTCGACCTGGCCTTCCGACTCGACGGGCTGTCGCTGCTGTTCGTGATGCTGATCCTCGGCATCGGTCTGCTGATCATCCTCTACTCGCGCTACTACCTGGCGCCCGAGGACAGCATGCCGCGCTTCTATGCCTATCTGATGCTGTTCATGACCTCGATGCTGGGCATCGTGATGGCCGACAACCTGCTGCTGCTGTGGGTATTCTGGGAGCTGACCAGTCTCTCCTCGTTCCTGCTGATCGGCTACTGGTACAAACAGAGCGAGGCGCGCCGCGGCGCGCGCATGGCGCTGACGGTGACCGGCATGGGGGGGCTGGCGATGCTCGCCGGTTTCCTGCTGCTCGGCCATATCGTCGGCACCTTCGACATGCAGACGGTGCTCGACAGCCGCCAGCTGATCCAGGCCGACCCGCGCTACCTGCCGGCGCTGCTGCTGATTCTGCTCGGCGCCTTCACCAAATCGGCCCAGTTCCCGTTCCACTTCTGGCTGCCGCACGCGATGTCGGCGCCCACGCCGGTCTCCGCCTTCCTGCACTCGGCGACCATGGTCAAGGCCGGCGTGTTCCTGCTCGCGCGCCTGCACCCGGCGCTTGCCGGCTCCCATCTGTGGCTCTACATCGTCACCCTGACCGGCCTGGTGACGATGATCTACGCCGCCTACTTCGCCCTGCTCAAGTACGACCTCAAGGGCGTGCTGGCGTTCTCCACCGTCAGCCATCTGGGCATGATCACCATGCTGTTCGGGCTCGACAGCAAGCTGGCGGTGATCGCGGGGCTGTTCCACATCATCAACCACGCCACCTTCAAGGCGTCGCTGTTCATGTCCTCGGGGATCATCGACCACGAGACCGGCACCCGCGACATCCGCAAGCTGAGCGGGCTGCGTCACAGCATGCCGATGACCGCGGCACTGGCCGGACTGGCGGCGGCATCGATGGCCGGCGTGCCGCTGCTCAACGGCTTCCTGTCCAAGGAGATGATGCTGACCGAGGCGCTCGGCAGCGGCATCCTCGGCGGCCTGGCGTGGCTGATCCCGGTGCTGGCGACCCTCGGCAGCGTGCTCTCGGTGGCCTACTCGCTGCGCTACGTGCGCAACGTCTTCTTCGGCCCGGCAGCCACGGATCTGCCCAAGACGCCGCACGAGGCGCCCTTCATGATGCGCCTGCCGATGCTGCTGCTGGTGGCGCTGTGCGTGCTCATCGGTCTGCTGCCGGCGCTGATGGTGACCGGTATTCTCGAAGCCGCGGGCCAGGCGACGATCCTCGCGCCACGCCCGGAACTGCACCTGGCGATCTGGCACGGTTTCAACCTGCCGCTGCTGATGAGCGCCATCGCCCTGGCCGGCGGCGTCGCCATCTACAGCGTGCGCCGCACCCTGTTCAGCTTCCAGCGCCAGTTCCCTCAGCGCAATGCGCTGATGCTGTTCGAGTACGCGGTGCGCCAGCTGCTCGGCGCCACCCAGCGCGGTATCGACCGTCTGGAGAACGGCTCACTGCAGCGCTACATGCTGTGGCTGATCGTGGTGGTGCTGTTCCTTACCGGCAGCGGGCTGCTCGATCTCACCCAGTTGAAGGGCGAGCTGCCGCTCAAGCCGCTGGATGGCCTCCTGGTGGTGGGCGCGTCGATCACCATTCTCGCCGGCCTCGGCACCGCCGTGCTGCATCGCCGCCGCCTGGTCTCGCTGATGATGCTCTCGGTGGTGGGGCTGATGGTGTCGCTGGCGTTCGCGCGCTTCTCGGCGCCGGACCTGGCGCTGACCCAGCTGGCGGTCGAGGTGGTCACGGTGATCCTGCTGATGCTGGCGCTGTTCTTTCTGCCCCAGCGCACGCCCAAGGAGTCGAGCGGCGCGCGCATCGTGCGCGACGTGCTGCTGGCGGCCAGCTTCGGCGGCATCGTCGCCAGCCTCAACTACGCCCTGCTGACACGCTCACTCGACAGCATCTCGGGCTACTTCCTCGCCAACAGCGTCAGCGGCGGCGGCGGTCACAACGTGGTCAACGTCATTCTGGTCGACTTCCGCGGCTTCGATACCCTGGGCGAGATCACCGTGCTGTGCATCGCCGCCATCGGCATCTACAAGCTGCTCAATCGCCTGCGCCTGTTCATGCCGTCGAGCGACAGCGAGGGCCGGCCGTGGTCGAAGGATCTGCACCCGATGCTGCTGGCCACGGTGTCGCAGAGCCTGCTGCCGCTGGCGCTGCTGGTCTCGGTGTTCATCTTCCTGCGTGGCCACAACGAACCCGGCGGCGGCTTCATCGCCGGCCTGGTCACCGCGGTGGCGCTGATCCTTTTGTACATCGCCCGCGGCGTCGACTGGGCGCAGCAGCGCCTGACCTTCCAGTACCAGCCGATTGCGGTGGCCGGAGTGGTGATCGCCGCCCTCACCGGCCTCGGCAGTTGGCTGTTCGGCCACAACTTCCTGACCTCGGCGTTCGGTCACTTCGCGATTCCCTATATCGGCGAAGTGGAGCTGGCCACCGCCATGCTGTTCGATCTCGGCGTCTATCTCACCGTGGTCGGCGCGACGCTGATGATCCTGGCCAACCTGGGCAAATTGACCACGCGTCACCGGCCCAGCAAAGAGAACGAGAAGGAGACCGTCTGATGGAAGCGCTCTACGCCACCGTAACCGGCTTTCTGGCGGCCAGCGGTCTCTACCTGGCCCTGCGCGGGCGCACCTTCCCCGTGGTCGTGGGGCTGACGCTGCTCTCCTACGCGGTCAACCTGTTCCTGTTCTCCACCGGCGGCCTCACCACCGACGGCGCCGCGGTGATCCAGGATGGCAAGACCCACTATGCCGACCCGCTGCCCCAGGCGCTGGTGCTCACCGCCATCGTGATCGGCTTCGCCATGACCGCGTTCTCGGTGATTCTGGCGATGCGCGTGCGCGGCGACCAGGGCAGCGATCAGGTCAACGACCAGCGCGGCGATGACGCCAGGGAGGAGAAGTCGTGATGCAGCATCTGATCATCCTTCCCATCCTGCTGCCGCTGTTCACCGGGCTCGCGATGCTGATCAAGCGCGACGCCACCATGCAGCCGCGGCGCACCATCGGCCTGGTGAGTACCGCGCTGCTGGTCGTGATCAGCATCGCCCTGGTGGTCGAGAGCAGCAACGGCCAGATCCGCTACTACGCCCTGGGCGACTGGCAGCCGCCGTTCGGTATCATCCTGATGCTCGATCGCCTCTCGGCGCTGATGGTGTGCCTGACCAGCGTGCTCGCCCTCGGCAGCCTGGCGTACGCCTGCGCCGGCGACGACAAGAAAGGCAGCAATTTCCATGGGCTGTTCCAGCTGCAGCTGATGGGGATCAATGGCGCCTTCCTCACCGGCGACATGTTCAACCTGTTCGTGTTCTTCGAAGTGTTGCTGATCGCCTCCTACTCGCTGCTGATGCACGGTGGCGGCAAGGACCGCACCCAGGCGGGCTTCCACTACGTAGCACTCAACCTGGCCGGTTCGGCGATGTTTCTGATCGCGCTCGGCGTGCTCTACGGCACCACCGGCACGCTCAACATGGCGGACATGGGCCAGCGGGTCGCCCAGCTCGACCCCGAGCGCCTGGGGCTGCTCAAGGCCGGAGCCTTCCTGCTGCTGGTGGTGTTCGGGCTGAAGTCGGCGATCCTGCCGCTCTACTTCTGGCTGCCGCGGGCCTATGCCAGCGCGCCAGCGCCGGTGGCAGCCCTGTTCGCGATCATGACCAAGGTGGGGATCTACGCCATTCTGCGCGTCTACACCCTGATCTTCGGCGACAGCGCCGGCGACCTGGCCAACTTCGTGCAACCATGGCTGTGGTGGTTCGCCCTGGCGACGGTCGCGCTGGGCGGGGTCGGCGTGCTCTCGGCCCGCGACCTGCGCACCCAGGTCGCCTATCTGATCCTGATTTCGGTGGGTACCCTGCTGGCCGGCGTGAGCATGGACCGCGTGGCCTCGCTCTCGGCACTGCTCTACTACATGCTGCATACCACTCTGGTCAGCGGCGGCCTGTTCCTGCTCGCCGACGCCATCGCCGACCAGCGCGGCAAGGCCGGCGCGCGTATCGTACCCGGCCGCGGCGTCACCCAGCCGGCGCTGCTGGGGCTGGCCTACTTCGTCGGGGCGATCACCGTGGTCGGCCTGCCACCGCTGTCCGGGGCGATCGGCAAGGCGCTGCTGCTCGACGCGGCGCAGCCGAGCGAGCAGCCGTGGCTGTGGCCGCTGCTGCTGCTGTCGAGCCTCGCCGGGCTGGTGGCGATGGGCCGCAGCGGCTCCACCATCTTCTGGAAGGCAGGCAAGCCCGACCCCGAAGGGCCGCGGCTCAAGCCGAGCATGCTGGCGGGGCTCGCCCTGCTGCTGGGCGCCTCGCCGCTGCTGGCGATCTTTGCCGGCCCGATCACCGCCTTCACCCAGGCGAGCGCTGCTCAGCTGCTCGACCCCGGCGCCTATACCCAGGCGATTCTCGCCCCGACTTCTGGAGGTGACTCATGATTCCTCCCGTACGCTGGCTACCGATGCCGGTGCTGTCGCTGCTGCTGCTGCTGGTATGGCTGCTGCTGCAGCAGAGCGTGGCCCTCGGCCAGTGGCTGCTGGGTGGCGTGCTGGCCGTGGCGATTCCGTTGCTGTGCCGCCCGTTCTGGGAGCGTCAGCCGCGCATCAAGCGCCCGCTCAAGCTGCTGCACTACCTGGGCCGGGTACTCAAGGACATCGTGGTGGCCAACCTCGAGGTCTCCAAGCTGATTCTCGACCCGCGCGGGCGCATGCGCCCGGCGTTCGTCGAGTACCCGCTGACGCTGACCGAGAACTTCCCCATCACCATTCTCGCCAGCACCATCACGATGACCCCGGGCACCGTGTCGGCCCACCTGCGCCTGGACAACCGCACGCTGCTGATCCACGCCCTCGACGTCGCCGACATCGACGGCCTGATCGCCGAGATTCATCAGCGTTACGAACGCCCGCTCATGGAGATCTTCGAATCATGATCGCTACCGCGCTGTGGATCGCCCTGGCGCTGTTCAGCGCCGCTATCGCGCTCAACTTCTATCGCGCCGTGATCGGCCCCAGCCTGCCGGACCGAGTGCTGGCGGTCGACACCATGTACATGAACTCGATCGCGCTGATCGTGCTGTTCGGTATCTGGGTCAACAACAAGGACTACTTCGAGGCGGCACTGCTGATCGCCATGCTCGGCTTCGTCAGCACCATCGCCGTGTGCAAGTACCTGCTGCGCGGCGACATCATCGAATAGCCAGCGCCACCGACTAGGAGAGCCAATCATGCTGGACACGCTGCTCGAAGGGGCGATCGCCTTCATGCTGATCGCCGGCGGGATCTTCGCCTTCATCGGCTCGCTGGGGCTGACCCACCTCAAGGACTTCTACATGCGCCTGCACGGGCCATCGAAGACCACCACCCTAGGGGTGGGGTGTACCCTGATCGGGTCGCTGATCTTCTTCAGTCAGGAGAATGGCCCGGTGATCCAGGAGCTGCTGATCACCATTTTCGCCTTCATCACCGCGCCGGTATCGGCGCACATGCTGGCCAAGAGCGCGCTGCATCACAAGCTCAAGCCGGACCCGCGGACCCGCGGCAATCCGCAGGAGCTGGAGAGCGACCGATCCAAGCACACGGTGGAAGAAGCGCCCCAGGGCAACTCGCCGCTGCCCTGACACCAAGGCTGTTAAAGTCGCCGTGACCGCGCAGATGAAGAAACGCGACCGAAACCCAAGGCGACACCCGGCGAGAGAGCCAACAAGAGAACAAAAGGGGCGCCGCTTGGCGCCCCTTTCTTCGCTGGATCATGAGTGCAGAGATAGGCTCACCAGCCAGCCGTGTTCTCCGCCACCAGCTGGCTGAGCAGATGGATATGCTCGGGGCGGTCGTTGAGCGCCGGGATATAGCGATAGCGCCCACCCCCGGCCTCCTGAAAGTATTCACGATTCTCGGCGTCGATCTCTTCCAGGGTCTCGAGACAGTCGGCGGCGAACGCCGGGCTGATCACGTCGACACACTCGGTCTTGTCGGCGCCCCACTGCTTGAGCGTCTCGTCGGTGTAGGGTTTGAGCCACTCTTCCCGGCCGAAGCGCGACTGATAGCTCTGGAACCAGCTACCCTCCTCGAGCTCGAGCGCCTCGGCGAGCAGCGCGCTGGTGCGCTGGCAGTGGCGACCGTAAGGGTCGCCGTTGTCGACATAGCGTTTGGGTATGCCGTGATAGGACATCAGCAGGCGCCCGCGATCGCCCAGGGTCTCCCAGTGTTCGCGTACGCTGGCGGCGAGCGCGGCGATATAGTCCGGGTGGTCGTGGTAGTGATTGACGAAGCGCAGTTGCGGCAGGTGCGGGCAAGGGGCCAGCGCCTTGGCCAGACGCTGGAAAACGGCACCGGTAGTGGTTCGCGAGAACTGCGGATAGAGCGGCAGCACCAGGATCTTGTCGACTCCGGCATCGCGCAGCGCCAGCCCGGCCTGCTCCATGCTCGGCTGACCGTAGGTCATCGCCAGCTCCACCGGAATCGCCTCGCCGGTGCGCTCGGCCAGCGCCGAGGCCAGCGCGCGCTGCTGGCGCCGCCCGATCGCCAGCAGCGGCGAGCCCTCCTCCTGCCACACCGAGGCATAGGCCTTGGCCACCTTGGGGGGACGAATGCGCAGAATCACCCCGTGCAGAATCGGCCACCACAGCCAGCGCGGCGCGTCGATCACCCGCGGGTCGCCCAGAAACTCCGCTAGATACTCTCTCACCGCCTTGGCCGTGGGCGCCGCTGGCGTTCCCAGATTGACCAGCATGACTCCGTAACGGGCCGCCATATCCTCTCCTTGTCTGCCGATACATCACTTGGCGACAGTCTACCACTCCCGCCTTGCTTAACCGCGATTAACTTATACGATGAACATCATGTGTATAAGTCATGGATAAGATCATGTCGCGCCCCCTGATCCTGATACTCGGCGACCAGCTCAGCGAGACACTCGACGTTCTCGTCGAAGCGCCGGACGATGCCCTCATCGCGCTGTGCGAGGTCCGCGCCGAGGGCGAGTACGTGCCGCACCACCCGCAGAAAATCGTGATGCTATTATCGGCGATGCGCCACTTCGCCGACACCCTGCGCGACAAAGGGTATCAGGTGCACTACAGCGCGCTCGATGATGACGATAACCACCACGACCTGCTCGAAGAGGCGGAGCGCCTGGCCGAGGCCTACGCCTGCGACGAGATCCGCGTCACCCATCCCGGCGAGTGGCGGCTGTTCGAACGCATCCAGCGCCGCGGCACCCGCTGGCGGCTCTACCCGGACAACCGCTTCTACTGTTCGATCGATGCCTTCGGCGAGTGGATGGCGGGACGCAAGCGCTTTCGCATGGAAGATTTCTACCGTCACATGCGCAAGCAGACCGGGCTCTTGATGCACGCGGACGAGCCGGCCGGCGGCCAGTGGAACTTCGATCATGACAACCGCGCGCCGATCGACCAGGGTCTCGACTTCCCCACCCCACCGCGTCACCGCATGGACGCCACCACTCAGGCGGTGGCCGAGCTGGTAGCGACGCACTTCGGTGAGCATTTCGGCACCCTCGAAGGCTTCAACTGGGCGGTGACTCGGCGCCAGGCGCTGGGTGATCTGCGTCACTTCATCACGCATGCGCTGGCCGACTTCGGCACCTACCAGGACGCCATCAGCGACAGCGAGCCGCTGCTCTACCACTCGCGCCTCGCCGCGGCGCTGAACATCGGCCTGCTCTCGCCACAGGAGGTGTGCGAGGCGGTGGAGACGGCCTGGCAGGACGGGCACGCGCCGATCAACGCCGCCGAAGGCTTCATCCGCCAGATCCTCGGCTGGCGCGAGTACGTGCGCGGCATCTACTGGCAGCGCATGCCCGGCTACAAGCAGGAGAATCGGCTCAACGCCCGCCGCGGTCTGCCAGCTTTCTACTGGAGCGGTGATACCGATCTGCGCTGCCTGCATCGGGCGATCGAGATGACCCGCGACAACGCCTACGCGCACCATATCCAGCGGCTGATGGTCACCGGCAATTTCGCCCTGCTGTGCGGCGTCTCTCCCGCCGCCCTGTGCGATTGGTACCTGGCGGTCTATGCCGACGCCTTCGAATGGGTCGAGCTGCCCAATACCCTTGGCATGACCCTCTATGCCGACGGCGGCTACCTCGGCTCCAAGCCCTACTGCGCGTCGGGAAAGTACATCGACCGCATGTCGGATCACTGCCGCCACTGCCGTTACGACGTCAAGCAGGTGACCGGCGGCGACGCCTGCCCGTTCAACAGCCTCTACTGGCACTTCCTGGAGCGCCATCGCGAGCGACTCAAGGGCAATCAGCGCATGAAGCTGATCTATGGCAGCTGGGACAAGATGGCGCAGTCGCGCCGCGAGGCGATCCTGGCGCAGGCGGGGGCCTTTCTCGAGCGTCTGGATACCGAGCCGCCTTACGGCCGCGGCGAGCACGCCGAGGGTTATCAGCGCCGCTGATACGCGCGCACGCCACCGCTATCGGGCAAGTCCTCGTCGACTTGCCGCGGTGAGTGTGTGAAGCGTTGGATTGATTAGGATCGAGGCGCGGGTTCAGCGCCCGAGCGAGCGCTCAGAGAAGCGGTCAGCGAAGCGCTCAGAAGACCAGCGGCATGCGTGACAGCAACGGATCGTGGTAGTGCGGCTCGTGGCCGACGATCTCGTCGTTGGCGACCTGCTGAACGAGATAGGCACGGTGGATACCGGCCTGCTTGAGTTCCCCGTAGACATCGTCGAGCGCGCGGAACAGCATCGGCTTGCCGCGGCGTGTCAGTACCTGGGTCGAGCCATCTTCCGGCTCCACCATCACCTGGTAGTAGCGGCTACCGGCGTGGGCGATGACGCGAATCTCGAAGTTGTCGTGATCGCGGGAAAAGCGTGTGAGCTCCTTGAGGTCCATGGTTCCCTCCTGTTCGGGTTGCATGTGCGAATACGGCGTTCAGCCATCCCTGCTGGACACCCGGCTGGCGCTTGGCCTGGCTGGCCTCGCGCATCCTGACCATTAGGTCGGATTCTTGTTAAGACTATATGTCAGTGGCGACATTTGCAGCATAAGAACGCCACCCTAGGATCATCGCTGCGGGTAGCGCTGCTCGCCGCGCAAGCTGACCACCACACGCCCGTGGGGCGCCCGCTTGGCCGCGCTCTTGAAGCGGCTCCAGAGGTCACCGAAGCTGTCGATGCGAGCATTCACCGGCACCCGCAGCGCGGTGATGGACAACCGTGTGTGGGGGAAGAAGCGCAGCTGGTCGAAGCGGTCCTTGGCCTCGAAGCCGCCAGCGCGGCGCTCGGTCTCCGGCAGCAGCTTGAGGCTCTCGGCGGCGAAGTTCTGCTGCAGTGCGGCCAGCCGAAGGTGCAGGCCAGCGGGGCTTTCGAGCAGCAGAATGAAATCGTCACCGCCGAGATGGCCGAGAAAGTCCTCACGCTCCAGGGCTTCGCTCAGTACCCGCGCCAGGGTCAGGATCATCTGGTCGCCCAGGGCATAGCCGAAGCGATCGTTGAACGGTTTGAAGTGATCGAGATCGAGATAGCAGGCGACGAAGGGCGTGTTCTGACGCTGATAGTGCTCGAGGGCGGCGCGGATCGGCCGGTTGCCCGGCAGCTGCGTCAGCGGATTGGCCTGACGCGCCAACTGAACCTGCTGCTCGGTGAATAGCTGCAGCAGGTTGATGACATGCCCGATGCCCAGGTAGCGGCCGGCGTCGGTGATGATGAAATCCTCATCGCGCATCGACTCGTCGCGGCCGGTCACCTTGCGCGAGACCTGCTCCAGCGGCTCTCCCGCCTCCACACAGAGCGCGCGCTGCTGCATCACCGTCTCGACCGGCTGGCGGCCGTGGAGATCGAAACCGTAGCGCTTGCCCAGCAGCGTCATCAACTGCTGACGCCCGAGCAGGCCGAGCGGCTGGTGACGCTGGTCGACCACGGCCAGGGCGTTGGCGCTCGGCAGGCGACTGAAACACTCCGCCGCCTCGGCCACTCTCGTCCCGATGCTCAGCGTCGGCAACGCCACGCTGAGGCGGCGGATCTCGGTCACCGCGACACTCTGGCGCCGCGCCGCGGCCAGCGCGACCAGCTGCGTTTCCAGCTGGGCGCGCTGGTCCTGCGGCGTGGGGCTGGGCCGCGCGAACAGCCAGCCCTGGTAGAAATCGGCCCCCAGCTCCACGAGCGCCTGCAGCTCGCCCTCGCGCTCGACCCCTTCGGCGACCACGCGACTCCCCAGACTGTGGGCGATATCGACGATCGAACGCACGAAACGGCGCTTGACCCGGTCGCGGTCGAGGCCGCTGACGAAGTGGCGATCGAGTTTGACGTAATCGGGGTTGAGCTGCGACCACAGGCGCAGCCCGGCATAGCCGTCGCCGAGGTCATCCAGGGCGATGGCGAAACCCATCGCCTGGTAGTGCTGGGCTGCCTCCGCCATCAGCCCCGGGTCGATGCCCGGCGACTGCTCGGTGATCTCGATCACGATCTGCTGCGGGCTCAGGCCGTGGGCCGCCAGCAGCGCCACGGTCTGGCCGCCGATGTGCGACGGATCGATCAGCACTTCGGGGGTGACATTGAGAAACAGCAGCTCGCTGAGCCCGGTGGCGACCCAGCCCTCGACCGCACGCTCGCGGCAGAGCCGCTCCAGTGGCGCCAGCTGGCCGGTCTCGCGGGCGGCATCGAAGAGCGGCAACGGCGTCGCGTAGGGCGATCCCCGAGGGCCGCGGGCCAGCGCCTCGTAGCCCAGCACCCGGGCGGTCGGCACGCTGACGATCGGCTGGAAATGCATGCATAGATCGCGCGTATCGAGCAGCCGCTGAAGTGGGCAAACGAGGGGCGCAGTCGGGGCAGGGTTCATGCCCGCCAGGGTGGCAGCCGCGCATGACAGTCATATGACAGCGCGCCCGTGGACAGGCTCCGCCGCCGTTCGCGCGGCACCCGGCACGGCCTCTGCCGGGCGTGGGGCCGGCGCCTACTGGTAGGCGGAGGGGTCGATCGCCTTGCCCAGGGAGTTGCGGTCGATCCAGCGCCCCGCCTTGGCTTCCTTGTAGCGGAATACCACGCGGTCACCCACTACCACCGGCAGCTCCGCATCCTCGGTCTGGTAGCTGTAGAGTTCGCCGTCCACGGTCAGCCAGTGCCGATAGAGATCCGGCATACCCAGCCACTCCTTGAACGGCCCCTCGCGTTCGAGCTTTTCCAGTTGCCCGCGAACCTCGATCTTGGGGACGCGTTGGCGCCGTCCGCGCTGAAAACCGCCTGCCATAGGTGTGACTCCTCAAGCCTTTGATGCGTTACTCGTAATGCTGGCCATAGCTGTCCGGGGCCAGGTCCTCGAATCGGGTGTACTTGCCGATGAACGCCATGTGTACGGTACCGATGGGGCCGTTACGCTGCTTGCCGATGATCAGCTCGGCCAGCCCCTTGTTGTCGGGATTATCGCTATTGTAGACCTCGTCACGGTAGACGAAGGCGATGACGTCGGCGTCCTGCTCGATAGCACCGGACTCGCGCAGGTCCGACATCACCGGGCGCTTGTTGGGGCGCTGCTCGAGCGAACGGTTGAGCTGAGACAGCGACACCACGGGGCAGTTGAACTCCTTGGCCACGCCCTTGAGCGAGCGCGAGATCTCGGAGATCTCCGCGGTGCGGTTCTCGGACAGCCCCGGTACCTGCATCAGCTGCAGGTAGTCGATCATCACCAGCCCGATGTTGCCGTGCTCACGGGCGATACGCCGCACCCGCGAGCGCAGTTCGTTGGGCGACAGTGCCGGGGTGTCGTCGATGAACAGCTGCTTGTCCTTGAGCAGGTTGACCGCCGAGGTCAGCCGCGGCCAGTCCTCGTCCTCGAGCTGGCCGGTCCTCACCCGGGTCTGGTCGATACGCCCCAGCGACGACAGCATACGCAGCATCAGCGACTCCGCCGGCATCTCCATCGAGAACACGATCACCGGCTTGTCGCCGGCGACCACCGCATGCTCGACCAGGTTCATGGCGAAGGTGGTCTTACCCATCGACGGGCGCCCGGCAATGATCACCAGATCCGAGGGCTGCAGCCCCGAGGTCATCTCGTCGAGGTCGCGAAAGCCGGTCGAGATGCCGGTCATCTGGCCCTTCATGTTGAACAGCTCGTCGATGCGGTCGACCGCCTTGGTCAACAGCTGACTCATGCCCTGAGGGCCGCCGAACTTGGGCCGCGACTCGCTGATCTGGAACACCAGCCGCTCGGCCTCGTTGACCAGTTCGTCGGAGGCGCGCCCATCCGGGGAGTAGGCACTGTCGGCGATCTGGCGCGAAGCCTGGATCAGTTTGCGCAGGGTGGCCCGCTCGCGCACGATATCGGCATAGGCGCGAATGTTGCCCGCCGAGGGCGTGTTGCGCGCCAGTTCCGCCAGGTAGGCCAGCCCGCCTACGCTCTCGAGCTGATCGCGCCGCTCCAGCGCTTCCGACAGAGTGACCACGTCGAGCGGCTGAGTGGCCTCGGCCAGCTCCGCCATGGCGTTGTAGGTGAGGCGGTGCTCCTGACGGTAGAAGTCGTCCGCCACCAGCCGCTCGGAAACCGTGTCCCAGCTGGAGTTGTCGAGCATCAGCCCGCCCAGCACCGACTGCTCCGCCTCCAGCGAGTGCGGCGGCAGCTTGAGCTTGGCCGTCTCTTGATCGTTATCGACGCGTTCGTTCATGCCTGGCCATCACCCTCGACAATCCGCTGGCGGAATTTGCCGTACATTATTTGCCGCACACGATTTGCCGCACATTCTACCCAGCCGGCGCCGCGACTCGCCACGCCCGCCAGCGCTTCTCGGCCGTGCCGGCCTTTCGCGACACGCGCCCATGCAAGACATGCGCCCATGAAAAAAGGCACGTGGGGCCGGGGCCCCACGTGCCTTGAGCGTCGCTGCGCGGGGAAACCGATTACTCGGCAACCACCACGACGCGAACGCTGGTGCTGACTTCGGCGTGCAGCTGCAGCGCGATGTCATATTCGCCGGTCTGGCGAATCGGACCTTCCGGCATGCGCACTTCGCTCTTGGCGACGTCGAGACCGGCCTGGACCAGCGCTTCGGCCAGATCGCGCGGACCGATGGAACCGAACAGCTTGCCTTCGTCGCCCGCTTTGGCGACCAGCGACAGTTCGATCTCGGACAGCTGTTCGGCACGGCTTTCGGCTTCCGCCTTGCGTGCAGCGGCCTGGGCTTCGAGCTCGGCACGCTGGGATTCGAACGCGGCGACGTTGTCCTTGGTGGCCGGCACGGCGAGACCGTAGGGCACCAGGTAGTTGCGGCCGTAGCCGGGCTTGACGGTGACCTTGTCACCCAGTTCGCCAAGCTTGCCGATGTTATCGAGCAGAATGACTTCCATTCTCGTGAACCTCTCGTCAATCACTGCGTGTCAGGCGACCGCGAAAATCCGCGAAGGTATCCACCAGTGCCAACAGCAGTACAATCAAAATCGTGGGCCAGGTAGTCAGCAGCAGCGCATAGAAGCCGACCAGCCAGAACCCGCTCATTCCCTTCACACCGATCAAACCATGAACCAGCGCCACGCCGGCCACCAGCAGCGGCACCCAGGCCAGCAGGCTGACGGCAGGTACTGCCAGCAGCATGCCTAGCGCAGTGGCACCGAGCAGCAGCGCCAGCTGCCCGCGCGACAGTTTCAGGGTGTGAAACTCCGCGCGGAAGCCGCCGGGGTTGTATAGCCCCGCCTGCCAGCTGCGGGCCAAAGCCAGACAGCCGATGCTCACCATCAGCACCACCAGGCCGGTGACTCCGCCGATGACCAGTGCGGCCATCTGCTGGGTGTCCACGCCCTGGGCCGAGAGCCGGTCCAGCATGCTGGAGACTTCGGCCGAGCTGCGCCGCAGCTCGTCGAGCAGCGGGCCGGCACCGCCGGCGGGCACGAAGATGCCCAGATGGACCAGCACCATGCACACCGAAGTGCCGGCGAGCAGCGTCTCGGTCCAGCGCATCCGGGCCCGCAGCACGGTGGCCATCAGCGCCACCAGCAGAATGCTCGCCAGCGGCACCGAATCGCCCTCCATCCACCACCAGCCGGCGGGGATGGCGGCGGCGATCAGCACCGGCGCGGCACTGGTGAGGCCGCGCCGCAGCGTGACCAGCCCGGCGACCGCGGCACTGAACCAGAACAGCCAGGGCACCAGCGCCGTCAGCGCTGCCACACCTACCGCCTGCGGCGTACCGCGCATGATCCAACGGGCCAGTCCCAGCATGACGCCTCGCTATGGTTGTCCGGGCCGGATTACTGGTGGCTGTCGGAGTACGGCAGCAGGGCCAGGTAGCGCGCGCGCTTGATGGCGGTAGACAGCTGACGCTGGTAACGCGCCTGGGTACCGGTAATACGGCTGGGAACGATCTTGCCGGTTTCGGTGACGTAGGCTTTCAGCGTATCGATGTCTTTGTAGTCGATGTACTTCACGCCTTCGGCGGTGAAGCGGCAGAACTTACGACGACGGAAAAAACGTGCCATGTGAATCTCTCCTCGAGCAGTGATCAGTTGGCTTCGGTAGCGGTTTCGGAACGCTCGGAACGCTCACGGTCGCCACGCTCGGAGGACTTGTCGTCACGACGACGGCTGCCCTTGTCGTCGGCCGGCTTCATCATCGGCGATGCTTCGGTGACGGCTTCCTTGTTGCGCACGATCATGCTGCGGATGATGGCGTCGTTGAAACGGAAGATGTTCTCGATCTCATCGAGGGTCTCGCCGCTGCACTCGACGTTCATCAGCACGTAGTGCGCCTTGTGGATCTTGTTGATCGGGTAGGCCAGGTGGCGACGGCCCCAATCTTCGAGACGATGCACGGTGCCGCCGTTTTCGGTGACGAGGCTGGTGTAGCGCTCGACCATGGCCGGAACCTGCTCGCTCTGGTCCGGGTGGACCATGAACACGATTTCGTAGTGACGCATGTTAGCTCCTTTCGGTTTGGCAGCTTCTGCGGGGTGATCGCGGTCACGCGCACCGCGAGAAGCAAGGAGTCGATTCCGGATCGCGCAAGCCCGCCACGCGCCGGATATTCGGACCTGTGAACGCCTCGCCGCTCCGTTGCCGGAACGTGCGAGCGCGGCTCTGCGAGCAGAGCCTGCCCACAGAACCGCGTAATTGTAGAGATCGAGGCGACCATGCGCAACCGCCGATACCGTGACGGCAGCAACGAAAGCGGGCCGGAGATGGCGTGTCACAGAGACGACGCCGCGGCGATGAGACGCGACCGTCCCTGCCGGCGATGCGCGCCCAAAGCGCAGCGAGGGTGGCGTCAGCCGCGCGCGGTGTGGCGCTGGCGCACCACCTCGAACAGGCACACGCCGGCGGCGACGGAGACGTTGAGACTGGTCACCTGCCCCTGCATCGGCAGCTTGACCAGCGCATCGCACGCCTCTCGGGTGAGACGCCGCATGCCCTTGCCCTCGGCGCCCATCACCAGCGCACAGGGGCCGCTGAAGTCGGCCTCGAACAGCAGCGTGTCGGCCTCGCCGGCGGTGCCGGTGATCCACACCCCCTGCTGCTTGAGCTTCTCCAGGCAGCGCGCCAGGTTGGTCACCTGGAACACCGGCACGCTCTCCGCCGCGCCGCAGGCGACCTTGCGTACCGTGGCGTTGAGCGGCGCCGACTTGTCCTTGGGCACGATCACTCCGTGCACCCCGGCAGCGTCGGCACTGCGCAGACAGGCACCCAGGTTGTGCGGATCGGTGATGCCATCGAGGATCAGCAGCAGCGGCGGCGTCTCCTCCTGCCACTGCTCCAGCCGCCACCACAGCGCGGTCTCGTTCTCGGCCACCAGCGGCGGGCAGAAACCGACCACCCCCTGATGCGCCGCCGGCCCCGATAGCGCATCGAGCACCTCGCGGGTGACCCGCTTCAGCTCGCAGCCGGCGGCATGCGCCTCGGCCAGCAGATCGTCGAGACGCTGCTCGGCGTGCCCCTGCTGGACCCACAGCACCCGTGGCGGCTGCTCACGCGCGAACAGCGCACGCACCGCGTGCACGCCGTAGACCGGTTCCAGGCCGTCGGGCGTGCGCGGACGCTCCGGCGCGGGCCGCGACTTGTTTCGCCCACGCTCGCGCTGAGGCCCCCGCGCCATCAGCGCTTACCGCGCCGCGGCCCGCGCGAGCGGCGCTGGCCGCCGCCGTTATCGTCGCCGCCCTGGCGCTCACGCTTGCCCGGGCGCTGCTTGCGCTTGCGCGGCGCCTGCTCGGTGGACGCCTCGCTGGCACCACCGCCATCTGGCTTGCGCGTGCGCGGCGTCTTGCGGTGGCGCGGTGCCGCGTCGGCGAGATCGAAATCGATCTTGCGGTCGTCGAGGTCGACCCGCGCCACGCGCACGGTGACGCCATCGCCCAGACGGTAGGCAACGCCGCTGCGCTCACCCTTGAGGCGGTGCTTCTCGGCCTCGTAGTGGTAGTAGTCGGAGGGCAGCGAGGTGACGTGGACCAGCCCCTCGACGTAGACGTCATCGAGGCGCACGAAGATCCCGAACTGGGTCACCGAGGCGATGGTGCCCTCGTAGGTCTCGCCCACCTTGTCGGAGAGGAACTCGCACTTGAGCCAGTCGGTGACATCGCGGGTGGCGTCGTCGGCACGCCGCTCGGTCATCGAGCAGTGCTCGCCCAGCTCCACCATCTGCTCGAAGGTGTAGGGGCACCAGGTGGTCGGCTTCTCGACCGGCGCGCCCTCGGCGCGCATCACCGTCTGGGTCTGGCGCGGGCCGCGGATCACCGAGCGGATGGCCCGGTGCACCAGCAGGTCGGGGTAGCGGCGGATCGGCGAGGTGAAGTGCGCATAGGCCTGATAGGCGAGGCCGAAGTGGCCCTCGTTGTGCGGCGAGTAGACCGCCTGGCTCATCGAACGCAGCATCACCGTCTGGATGATGTCGGCGTCGGGGCGGTCCTTGATCACCTCGCGCAGGGCCTGGTAATCCTTGGGCGAGGGGTCGTCACCACCGCCCAGGGTCAGGCCCAGCTCGCCGAGGAATACCCGCAGGTTCTCCAGGCGCTCGCTGGCCGGCGACTGGTGCACGCGATAGAGCGCCGGCAGGTCGTGCTTGTCGAGGAAGCGCGCGGTGGCCACGTTGGCCGCCAGCATGCACTCCTCGATCAGTTTGTGAGCGTCGTTGCGGGTACGCGGCACGATCTTCTCGATCTTGCGCTCGTCGTTGAAGACGATCTGGGTTTCGGTGGTCTCGAAATCGATCGCCCCGCGCGCCTCGCGGGCCTGGCGCAGCACCTTGTAGAGCGCATGCAGGTTCTCCAGCGATGGCACCAACTCGCGGTAGCGCTCGCGCAGCGCCTGCCCTTCCTCACTGTCGCCCTCATGCAGCATGGTGCCGACATCGGTGTAGGTAAGGCGGGCGTGGGAGCGGATCACCGCCTCGTAGAACTTGTAGCGGCTGATATTGCCGCTCTGCGAGATGTTCATCTCGCACACCATGGTGAGGCGGTCGACGTGCGGGTTGAGCGAGCAGAGGCCGTTGGAGAGCAGCTCCGGCAGCATCGGCACTACCTGGCCGGGGAAGTAGACCGAGTTGCCGCGCACATAGGCTTCGTTGTCGAGCGCACTGCCGCCGCGCACATAGTGGGAGACGTCAGCGATGGCGACGATCAGCTTCCAGCTGCCGGACTTGGTCTTCCACGCACACACCGCGTCGTCGAAATCCTTGGCGTCCTCGCCGTCGATGGTGACCAGCGGCGTATCGCGCAGATCGATGCGCGCACGCTTGTCCTCCTCCAGGACCTCGGCGGAGATGCCGGCGATCTGCTGATCCACCTCGGGCGGGAACTCTGCCGGGATATCGTGGGTGCGGATGGCGATGTCGATCTCGAGCCCCGGGTCCATGCGCTCACCCAGCACTTCGACCACTTCGCCCACCGGCTGCTGGCGGGTCTCCGGCTGGCGGGTGATATTGACCGAGACGATCTGACCATCCTTGGCGCCCTGGCTGGCGCTGTGCGGGATGATCACCTCCTGACTGATGCGCGAGTTCTCCGGGATCAGCACCGCGAACTCGGGGGAGTTCTGGCGGAAGACACCGACCAGGGTCTGGGTGTTGCGCGCCAGCACCTCGACGATGGTGGCTTCGTCGCGCCCGCGGCGGTCGCGGCCGCTGACCCGCACCAGCACCACGTCGCCGTCGAACACGCGGCGCATCTGGCGCGGCGGCAGCACCAGGTCGGGCTTCACGCCATCGTGGCGGATCAGGAAGCCCATGCCGTCGCGGTGCCCCTGAACACGCCCCTTGATCAGATCGAGCTTGTCGATCAGCGCATAGGCGCCCTTGCGGTCGCGCAGAATCTGGCCATCGCGCTCCATCGCGGCGAGACGACGACGCACCGCTTCCTGCTGGTTGTCGTCCTGGAGCCCGAGCATGGCGCTCATGTTCTCATGGGTGATCGGCTTGCCGTACTCCTCGAGCCGAGCGAGCAGATACTCGCGGCTGGGTACGGGATTGTCATATTTTTCCGTTTCGCGAGCCGCGTGCGGATCGTCGTCCAACGTCCAATGAGTCATGCAGCCATCGTCCTTGCTTCAGGGTGGGAGTCACGCGGCGGGCGGCAATTGCCGTTATTTACTTTATGGGTCATGCGTCAAGTATAGCGGTCACGCCTCTCCGACCCAACCACCGACGGCGTTGCATGCGTGCGAAGCTGTCGGCGCCATCCAGCGCCCGGTGTGATGGCGGCCCGAGAAAGGTCATGGTGATAAGGGTTTACGCCGAGGAGAGGCGCTGGCAGGAGATCGCGAGAGGTTTATCGACAAGGGCTTGCATTCGATCGCAGAGTCGGTATTATACACCGCGCCTTGGCCCAGATGGCGGAATTGGTAGACGCGCTAGCTTCAGGTGCTAGTGTCCTTACGGACGTGGAGGTTCAAGTCCTCTTCTGGGCACCATCGAGGTCGTCGACATGACGATCATCGAGGTAGACAGGGCCAGGATCGAGCCCGGATGGCGGAATTGGTAGACGCGCTAGCTTCAGGTGCTAGTGTCCTTACGGACGTGGAGGTTCAAGTCCTCTTCCGGGCACCAATCTCGATCCCGCGCAGCAAGCATGACAAGCCCAGGTGGCGGAATTGGTAGACGCGCTAGCTTCAGGTGCTAGTGTCCTTACGGACGTGGAGGTTCAAGTCCTCTCCTGGGCACCACGCTGTCATGCTTCATATGATGCGATTCTCCTGCTGGACACCCCCTGTCCTCACTGCAACACCCCCTCAATCCCAACGATTGTCCGAACACGCTTTGGGCTAGGCATTTTTGCGCGCCGCTGCAGGCTTTCTCGAATGGCCTGACGACGCCCTGAACAGCACCATTCTGCCCGCACTCACTGCTCGCCGCACTGTCACGAATCGACCGCTCCACGCCGTTCTTTCTCGTTTCACTCTTTCTCGCTCCGTTCTCTCGTTCCGCTCCTGCGTTTTCCTGCTGCGCACTGACTCCTGGCCAGCCCGCCCCCCGGCGGTTCGCCACCGTCGCACTCTTTTGCCCCTGTCTATCTGACTGTTTGCGTCTCTGTCTGTGCGCGACTTCCGCACGCCTGCTGCCGGCTCTGCTAGCCACACGCCCCCCCCGCGCGCCCATGGCGACGCTGCGTCTCACAATCTAGTTATTAGACGTAATGATTATGGATCATAACTATTTTCTTGCGGATACTCGCCTCGCACGTCGCTGCTGCGCTGGCGGGAGATGGCCGCATCGGTGGCGAATCCGGCCGGACCACGCCGCTCCCGGCCTCGAACCTCCATCCGCGCCCTTGCCGGAGAACGACCATGAACAAAACAACAAGTCGAAAAACAACGATGCCAAGAACAATCCGTCAAAAAACAACGAGGCAAAAAACTGCCGCGCTGCGCTCTCATCGATCCATCAGCCGCTATCATGGGGAGAACGCTTCGGCCCCCGTGCCGTGTCGCGCCCCGCTCCCGCGCTCCGGGCGGGGCGCACGGCCTGGGGCCGGTACTGTACTGCTCTCTCTATGCCAGGCCCGATCCCGCGCGCATGACTTCCGACGCCTCAGTTTCCCCCGATTCGCTCGACCAGTCGCGCCTGACGCGCCTGCTCGGATTTCGCATCACCCGCGCCGAGCTGCGCATACGCCGCCTGTTCCTGGAGTGCATGGCGCGCTTCGAACTCAAGCCGGTGGACTATTCGCTGCTGGTCCTGGTGGATGCCAACCCGGGCGTCAACCAGCGCCAGCTGGCCGAGGCGTTGGACGTCTCGCCGCCCAACCTGGCCATCGTGGTGTCAAGACTGATGAAGCGCGAGCTGCTACGCCAGGTTCGCGGCAAGCAGGACCGGCGCATGCAGCACCTGCATCTCACCGCCGCGGGCAAGCAGCTGCTCGACGAGACCGAGCTCGCGGTCAACGAGATGGAAGCGCGGCTACTCGACAGCCTCGGGCCGACGCACGGGGAGGCAATGCTGGCAGCGCTGGCGCGGCTCGAACATCTGGCCTGAACCACGTCGCCCGGTCGCTGCTGGGCCTGACGCTGACACTCGCCGCGGGACTTCTGCTCACGCCATCGGCCGAGGCCCAGTCGATGCCGCAGACGGTACAGCTACGCTCTGGCATGAACACCGGCGGTACCAGCTTCATGGATGGCTTCGGCCGTCTCGGCCAGGGCTGGACCTACATTCAATATGCGCGCCTGTCGCACCTCGATGCGATCAAGGATGCCAGCGGCGACGACTCACCCGCTTTTCGTGACCCGCAGATCGACTCCACCGCGCTGATCACCCAGTTCGCCTACACCTCCCCCTATCGCCTGTGGGGCGGCTGGCTCGGGTTCAACACGCTGGTGCCGCTGGTCAATCTGCATGCTTCCTTCGCCGACGACAGCCCCGCCACCCTGAGCGACAACGGCTTCGGACTGGGCGACATCACCTTCGGCCCCTATCTGCAGATGGCGCCGATCATCCGCCAGGGGCGTCCGGTCTTCTCACAGCGTTTCGAATTCGACGTGATCGCGCCGGTGGGCAAGTTCGACCGCGACCGTGCCCTCAACCCCGGTGATGGCTACTGGTCGATTCTCCCCAACTGGGCGGTCACCGTCCTCCCCACCCCGGCGTGGGAGATCAGCGCCCGCCTCAACTATCTCTACAACTTCGAAACCGACCGCGCCGGCGCACCGCCTGCCATCCCCGGCTTCGAGTTCGACAACGGCCAGGCCGGAGATGCCGCCTGGATCAACCTGGCCAGCTCCTACGCCGTCAGCGATGCGCTGCGTCTGGGCATCAACGGCTTCTACCTGCGCCAGCTGAGCGACAACCGCACCAACGGCGAGCGCGTGGCAGATTCGCGCCAGACCTTGCTCTATCTGGGGCCGGGCGGCGCCTATCGCTTCGATGCCGACAACCTGCTCAACGTCAATCTCTACTTCCCGCTCAAGGTCGAGAACGCCGCTGCCGGCAACAGCCTCAACCTGCAGTTCGTCCACAGTTTCTGAACGCGCCTTCGCGCAGAGGAGTCCAGACATGCAACTCTACGGCAAGACACTGATGGTGACCGGCGTCGCCTCGGGGATCGGCAACGAAGTCGCCCGCCTGGCACGCTTCCACGGCGCCCGGGTCATCGGGGTCGACCGCCATCCGGTCGACATGACACTGGATGCCTTTCATCAGGCCGACCTGAGCGATCCGCAGGCGATCGACGCACTCGTCGCGGCACTGCCCGAACGCCTCGACGGCCTGGCCAATATCGCCGGCGTGCCAGGCACCGCCGACCCGGCGTTGGTGGCGCAGGTCAACTATCTGGGCCTGCGCCATCTGAGCCAGGCACTGCTGCCGCGACTCACCGGCGGCAGCGTGGTCAACGTCGCCTCTATCCTCGGCGCCGCCTGGGCCGAGCGCCTGGAAGCCCACCGCGACCTCGCCGACACCCCCGACTTCGCCGCCGGTGAGCGCTGGCTGGCAGCACATCCGGTTCCCGCCGAGAGCTGCTATCAATACTTCAAGGAGGCGCTGATCGTGTGGAGCGCACGCTGCTCTCGGCCCTGGTTCGCGACCCACGACGTACGCGTCAACTGCGTCGCCCCCGGCCCGGTGTTCACCCCGATCCTCGACGACTTCGTCACCATGCTCGGGCCAGAGCGCGTCGCCGCGGATGCCGAAAAGATGAAGCGACCGGCGTTCGCCGACGAGGTGGCCGAGGGAGTCGTGTTCCTGCTCTCCGACGCCGCACGCTGGATCAACGGCGTCAACCTCCCCATCGACGGCGGCCTCGCGGCCACCGCCCTGTGACCCCTCATATTTCTGGAGAGACGCCATGAGCGATACCCCGACCCGACTCCCCGATCCCGCGCGCTGGCACGCCAAGCTGTTCGACGGTGACTGGATCGAGGCCGCCGCCACCCTCGAGGTGATCGAGCCCGGCGCCGGCACACCGCTGCATACCGTGGGCAAGGCCGATGCCGCCGCCGTCACCCGTGCCGTCACCCGGGCCAAAGAGGCGCAGCGCGCCTGGGCCGCGACCCCGCCCCGCGAACGCGCAGCAGTGTTCCATCGCGCCGCCGCGCTGCTCGAAGCGCAGGCGCCCGCCGTGGCGAGCCTGATCGCCCGCGAGACCGGAGCGATTCTGCCCAAGGGCGAGCACGAGGTGCGCGAGGCGATCGTGCTGCTGCAGCGCGCTGCCGCCATGCCGCTACAGGCCACCGGCCAGGTGCTGCCGAGCGAACCCGGGCGCATGAGCCTGGCCCGGCGCCGGCCGCTCGGCGTGGTCGGCGTGATCTCGCCGTTCAATTTCCCGCTGGTGCTGTCGCTGCGCTCGGTGGCGCCGGCGCTGGCGGTGGGCAACGCCGTGGTGATCAAGCCCGATCCGCGCACCCCCTACGCCGGCGGCTTCGCCATTGCCGAGGTCCTACACGCCGCCGGCCTGCCCAAGGGGCTCCTGCACGTGCTGCCAGGGGATGCCGAGGCCGGGCAGGCGCTGGTCGAGGCGCCGGGCGTGCCGATGATCGCCTTCACCGGTTCCACCGCCGCCGGCCGCCGCATCGGCGAGCTGGCGGGGCGCCATCTCAAGAAGGTGTCACTGGAGCTGGGCGGCAAGAACTCGCTGATCGTGCTCGATGACGCCGACCTCGACCAGGCGGTGTCGGCGATCGCTTTCGGCGCCTACTTCCACCAGGGCCAGATCTGCATGGCCACCGGCCGCGTACTGGTCCAGCGCCGCCTGGCCGCGGCGCTGACCCAGCGTCTGGCCGAAAAAGCCCGCCAACTGCCGGTGGGTGACCCGGCCAAGGAAGCGGTGGCGCTGGGACCGATCATCGACCAGCGCCAGCTCGAGCACGTCAAGGCGATCGTCGACGACAGCGTCGCCGCCGGCGCGGTGCTCGAAGCCGGCGGCACCCACGAGGGGCTGTTCTACGCCGCCACCGTACTCTCCAACGTGCGCCCGGGCATGCGCGCCTTCGACGAGGAGGTCTTCGGCCCGGTGGCCAACGTGATCGTCTTCGACGACGACGACGAGGCGGCGGCGCTGGCCAACGCCACCGACTACGGCCTCTCCGCCGGGATTCTCTCGGCCTCGGTGGGGCGTGCCATGGCGCTCGGCGACAAGCTGCATACCGGGCTTTTGCATATCAACGACCAGACCGTCGCCGACGAGGTGATCAACCCCTTCGGCGGTACCGGCAGCTCGGGCAACGGCACCAGTGTCGGCGGTCCCGCCGACTGGGAGCAGTACACCCACTGGCAGTGGGTCACGCTCAAGCAGACGCCGCCGAGCTACCCGTTCTGAGCGCTGCCCGCAGCGCCGAAGCGGCGCCGCGGGCCGGGTCTCATCCGTCACCCCGTTTCCGCTGCCACCGTCGCGCCTCGGCGCCACGCCGCAGCTCACTCTCCCAGCCCTGCGAGGTTTTGCCATGTCAACGTCACACAGCGAAGAAGAGACCGTCACCTACACCATCGAATCCGGCGTCGCCTGGGTGAAGTTCAACCGCCCGGATAAACGCAACGCCATGAGTCCGGCCCTCAATCGCCGCATGCTGGCGGTGCTCGACGCGCTCGAGTTCCACCCCGAGGTCGGGGTGCTGGTGCTCAGCGGCGAGGGCAGCGCCTGGACCGCCGGCATGGATCTGCAGCAGTACTTCCGCGATACCGAAGCCCACGGCCTCGCCGGCACCCGCCAGGCCCAGCGCGAGAGCTACGGCTGGTGGCGCCGCCTGCGCTGGTACGAGAAACCGACCATCGCCATGGTCAACGGCTGGTGCTTCGGCGGTGGCTACGGGCCGCTGTTCGCCTGCGATCTGGCGTTCGCCGCCGAGGAGGCCAAGTTCGGCCTGTCCGAGATCAACTGGGGCATCCTGCCGGGTGGCGGCGCCTCCAAGGTGGCGGTGGAGCTGCTCTCGTTCCGGCGTGCGATGTACCACGCCATGACCGGCGAGCCGATCGACGGCGCCACCGCCGCCGAGTGGGGGCTGGTCAACGAGGCGCTGCCGCTGGCGCGGCTACAGACGCGGGTCGCCGAGGTGGCCGCAATGCTACTGGAAAAGAATCCGATCGCGCTCAAGGCGACCAAGGATGCCCTGCGCCGGGTCCGCGAGATGACCTACGACAACGCCGAGGACTATCTGGTACGCGCCCAGGAGGCCGCCAACAGCCGTGACGACAGCGGCCGCCACGAAGGTCTGCGTCAGTTCCTCGACGAGAAGCGCTACAAGCCCGGCCTGGGCGCCTACGACCGCGCGCACTCCCGCGACGCCTGAGGCCTACCCAGAGGAGGCAGCATCATGTCGGACTCATCGCAGCAGGCGTCGAGACGCCTGCCCGAAGGCGCGGTAAGGCGCCTGCTGACACCGCGGTCGATCGCCATCGTCGGCGCCTCGGCCACCCCGGGCGCGCTCGGCGCCGCGGTGCTCGGCAACCTGACCCGCAACGGCTATGCCGGCGAGATTCACCTGATCAACCCCAGGCGCGCGGAGATCGCCGGGCGAGCGTGCCTGGAGAGCATCGCCGCGCTACCCGAAGGGGTCGATGTGGCACTGCTGGCGATCCCCCAGGCCGGCGTGGTGGACGCGGTGCGCGAACTCGCCGCGCGCCGGGTCGGCGCGGTGGTGATCTTCTCCGCCGGCTTCGCCGAGGCCGGCGAGGCGGGTCTGGCCCAGCAGCGCGAGATCGCCCGTATCGCCGCCGACGCTGGCATGCTGGTGCAGGGGCCCAACTGTCTGGGCAGCATCGACTACCGCCAGCGCCTGCCACTGACCTTCATCGAGGTGGCGATCAGCCCCGCCGAGGCCGAGCGCCACCGCAGCCAGCCGGCGATCGGCATTCTCTCCCAGAGTGGCGCCATGATGACGGTGCTCAACACCACTCTGGTGAGCCGCGGGCTGGCGCTCTCCTGCGCCATCTCCACCGGCAACGAGGCAGCCAGCCATCTGGAGGATTACCTCGACTACCTGCTCGACGATCCGGGTACGGCGGTGATCGCGATGATCGCCGAGCAGTTCCGCCAGCCCCGGCGCCTGCTGGCCCTGGCCCAGCGCGCCGAGGCCAGCGGCAAACGTCTGATTCTGCTGCATCCGGGCAGGAGCAGCGCGGCCCGTGCCGCCGCCGCGACTCACACCGGCGCCCTGGCCGGCGATCATGCGGTAATGCGCACCCTGGTCGAGCGCGCCGGGGTGGTGCTGGCCGAAACCCTGGAAGAGCTCGGCGATATCGCCGAGATCGCTCTGCGCTGCCCGGCCCTGCCCGCGACCGGCACTGCCATCGTGGGGGAGTCCGGCGCCTTCAAGGCGCTCTGTCTCGATCTCTGCGAAGCGCTCGAGCTGCCCCTGCCGACGATCGGCAGCGCCGACTCGCCAGCACTGCGCGAGGCGCTGCCGCCGTTCGTCGAGGTGAGCAACCCGCTCGATCTCACCGCCCAGGGCCTGGTCGACCCGCAGCTCTACCAGCGCACGCTGGAGGCGCTGTTCGCGGACCCCCGTTTCGGTACGGTCCTGGTCGGCCTGATCCAGACCGACCCGGTCACCTGCCGGATCAAGCTGCCGCCGGTGCTGCAGGCGGTACGCGAACAGCGCCCGGAGCTGGCGCTGATCTGCGCCGGCCTGGATGAAGGCGCCGAGATTCCCGCGGACTATGTCAGCGAGCTGCGCGCGCTGGGGGTGCCCTACTTTCCCAGCCACGAGCGCGCGCTGCGCGCCATCGCCCGGCTGCATCCGCTGGCCGCGCGCGACAACGAACGCGTGCCACCGGCGCCCCACGGCCTGGCGCTGCCCGCACAGGGGGGCGTGATTCCCGAGTACCGTGCCAAGCAGCTGCTGGCACCGCTCGGCGTGCCCTTCGGCGCGGGGGAGCTGGCCACCTCGCTGGACGAGGCGCAGCGTATCGCCGCCCACCTGGGCGGCGCGGTCGCGCTCAAGGCCCAGGCGGCGGCACTGAGCCACAAGAGCGATGTCGGCGGGGTCATACTGGGTGTCGAGGGCGAGACGGCGCTGGCCCGGGCCTGGGAACAGCTACATCGGGATCTGGCGCGCCTGGCCCCTGACACTCCGCTGGATGGCGTGCTGATCGAGCGCATGGGCGCCGCCGGCTGCGAGATGATCGTCGGCGCCCGTCACGACCCCCAGTGGGGGCCGGTGGTGCTGGTCGGTTTCGGCGGCGTCAGTGCCGAGGTACTGCGCGACGTGCGCCTGCTACCGGCGGACCTGAACGCGGCGGCGGTGCGCCGCGAGCTGGACAAGCTGCAGGGCGCAGCGCTGCTCCACGGCCACCGCGGCAAGCCGGCCTGCGACGTGGCTGCCCTGGCCGAGCTGGTGGCCGCACTGGGCGCGCTGATGCAGGCCGAACCGCGGCTGGTCGAGATCGACCTCAACCCGGTCATGGTCTACCCCGAGGGCCAGGGTGTGCTCGCCCTGGACGCCCTGATGCTGATCGCCTGACTAGCGGCCACACCGGTGGCCGCCCCTTACCCCCTGACAAGCAGGAGAGCGCCATGTCGGAACCGTTCGATCTTTCCCGTCTCGACCCCGAGGTCCAGACGGTCCTGGGCGAGATGGCGGCACAGTCGCTGCCGCCGCTGGATACCCTGCCGATCGCCCAGATGCGCGAGGTCTATCGCACGCTGGGCGATCGCCTCGGCGGCGAGGCGCAGCCCATGCACGAGATCCGCGATCTCGCCGCCGAGGGGCCGCTGGGGCCGATCCCGCTGCGCCTCTACCGCCCCCGCCCGGCGGACGCGGCGCCAGCAGCCGCGACGATCTATCTGCATGGCGGCGGCTGGATCATTGGTGACCTCGACAGCCACGACAAGATCTGCCGGCGCCTCGCCCACGCCTCCGGCGAGGCGCTGATCGCGGTGGACTACCGCCTGGCCCCGGAGCACCCGGCACCCAACGGGCCCGAGGATGTGCTCGCCGCGATTCGCTGGATCGCCGCCAATGCCGCCTCGCTGGGTCTGGACCCCGCGCGTCTGGCGGTGGCCGGTGACAGCGCCGGCGGCGGCCTCGCCGCCATGGCCTGCCAGCAACTGCGAGAGAGCGCCGTGGCGCTGCGTGCCCAGGTGCTGTTCTATCCCGGGCTCGACCTCACCCCCGAGTCGGACACCTTGCCGTCGCGTCAGCGCAACGGTCAGGTGCCGCCGCTCACCACCGAGCTGATGCGCGCCATGGCCGAGCCCTTCATCGGCGACTTCGACACCCACGACCTGCGCGTCTCGCCGCTGCTGGCAACCGATCTGCAAGCGCTGCCGCCAGCGCTGATCGTGACCGCCGAATTCGACGCCCTGCTCGACGAGGGGCGGCACTACCGCGACAAGCTGCAGGCGGCGGGTGTGGCGGTGACCTACGTAGAAGTGCCGCGCATGATCCATGGCTTCATCGAGATGGCCGGCGCCGTCTCCGCCGCCGTCAGCGTCCTCGACCAGGCCGCGGCATTCCTGCGCCAGCGGCTGGCGTGACCCGAGGGGCGGCATCACGCGCTAACGGCGGAGCTGACCGGTTCGGTTGGCAAGGCTGGCTCAGCCACGAGGGATGAGCAGCGAATCGCCCCGCTCACTGATAGCGGCCGGGGCGCCGGGAGATCGCCGCGAGGCCCCAGCCGGCGGTATCGACATGCCCTTCGAGCCGCTGCTGGACCTGCTCGCTGAGCAGCGGGAAGAAGTCGAGACCGGTACGCGCCTCGATCTCGTCGATGGTCACCAGGAAACGGTCCAGCGGCTCCTTGCCGCTGACCGTCTGCGGCATCAGGAAGGCGATCGCCCGCGGCGTGGTTCCCGGCACCACGATGATCTTGTAGAACGCCTCGGGAATCTGCGAGAAGCCGACCCGATGCAGCCACTGGTCGTCGTAGACCGGGCCGGTCAACACCCAGACGCTGCCGAAACGCGGCACGAAGTCGTCCATCACCGCCTCTTCCAGGCGCTGCCAGAGCTGGCGATTGAGGTGCGGCCGCTGCGGCGTGATGTTGGTCATCAGGAAGCTGTCGAGCTGGGCGCTTCGCCCATGGGCCACCGCCATGGCGTAGTTGGGGGCCATATGGCCTCGGTCATAGCCGCTGCCGGTGTAATCGCTGCTGGTGATCGGCCACAGGCTGCGCCAGTCGGGCGAGAAGTGGTCGGGCCGCGGCAGGCTGTGGGGGTTGTCCACCCGGGTCAGCGCATAGCCCACCCACAGCGGGCCGGCACGCAGATCCGACCAGCCGAGCAGGAAGCCGTCGTTGCGCAGCACCCGGTTCCAGCTGCGCCAGTCGCTCCACTGCCACTCGGGCACGCCCATCCAGCTGAGCTGATCGCGCACCCCGCTCTCGTGGTAGTACCAGAGCCCGCTGACGACAACGACGAAGACAATGGAGATCTTGGACGTACGCCAGAGCCGCGTCAGCGCTCCGGCAGACCGACGGCGCCCCACTCCGCGCTCAGAGGCCGACCGAGAACATGGCGTCGAGATCGTGGCGCGAATGCACCTGCATGGCGTTGAGGGTTTCAGTGTCGCGGATGCCCTCGACGCTCATCAGACGCTCGGTGACCAGGGTCGCGAGGGACTCGAAATCCGGCGTGCGCGCGATGGCGATGAGATCGTAGCGGCCGCAGGTCGAGTAGACTTCGCTGATCCCCTCGAGATCGGCGAGACGTTCGGCGACACCGCGAATCCGGCCCTTTTCGACGTTGATCAGAATGACCGCGTTCTGCATCTCTCTCTCCCACCGGCGGGTGGCCCCGGGCGGGACCACGACAATCAAGAATGAAGGCTCGGGCGCGAGTATATCAGCTCTCGCCCGGCGGCTGCGCTTGAACGGCGCCAGCGTGGGCCGCCATACTCGAGTCCTGGCTGCCGCCTCGCCGCCCGTCTATAGGGTTTGTACGAAAAGTCAGCGAGCGAAGGCCAGACCGGGGCGCGTAGCTAAGGCAAAAATCGGCGAAAACGGACCGGGCTGGCGCTCCAGTTTACGGGGTGTAAATGAGCATTTTTGACCGGGCTGGCGCTCCAGCCGATTTTTAACGCCGTATTGCCGAGCGCAGGTAGTTTTCGTACAAAGCATAGCGCCCACACCCACGCCGAGGAGCCTCAGCATGTCCATCGATCGCCGCCGTTTTCTGTGCCGTGGCGCCGCGCTCTCCGCCGGCCTGCTGCTGGCGCCCGGCTGGCGCGCCTGGGCTCAGTCAGCCCCGCTGCTCGACCCCGCCGCCAGGCAGGCGCGGGCGGTGCGCTACGTCGAGCAGGCCAGCGCCGCGCAGGACGACCCCGCCTACCGCGCCGGGCGGCGCTGCGCCAACTGTGACTTCTTCAGCGCCGGCCAGCGCTGCGCGCTGTTCCCCGAGCACCGCGTCTCTCCCGACGGCTGGTGTATGAGCTGGACCTCGGAATAACCCCAAGCACTTATTTCCACACCCGCTGATGATGGGCGCCGGGGGCTTCACGCCGACTCGCGCCCGCTCTCGGGGATCGGCCACTGGTAGCGGCGCACCGTATCGCCGTTCTCGATCGACTCCAGTTTGACCGGAAAACCCCATAGCTGATGCAGATGGCGCAGCACCGGGAACAGGCTCTGCCCCAGCGGCCGGCGCCGATCCTGCACGTGGCGCAGGGTCAGCGAGCGGTCACCGCGAATATCCGCCTCCCACACCTGGATATTGGGCTCCCGCGCCGAGAGCGCGTACTGCACGCTGAGCGCTTCGCGAATCCGGCGATAGCCGCGATCATCGTGGATCGCCTCGATCTGCAGGCTGTCGTCGCGGTCGTCGTCGACCAGGCTGAAAAGCTTGAGATCGCGGATCACCTTGGGCGACAGGAACTGCTGGATGAACGACTCGTCCTTGAAGTTGTGCATGGCGAAGTGCAGCGTATCGAGCCAATCGCTGCCGGCGATATCGGGGAACCACTCGCGATCCTCGTGGGTCGGCGCCTGGCAGATGCGCTGGATGTCGCTGAACATGGCGAACCCCAGAGCGTAGGGGTTGATCCCACCGAAATAGGGGCTGTCGTAGTCCGGCTGGCTGACCACCGAGGTATGCGACTGCAAGAACTCGAGCATCAGCCCCTCGTCGATCAGGCCGTCGTCGTAGAGCCGGTTCATCAGCGTGTAGTGCCAGAAGGTGGCCCAGCCCTCGTTCATCACCTGGGTCTGGCGCTGGGGATAGAAGTACTGGGCGAGCTTGCGCACGATGCGCACGATCTCGCGCTGCCACGGTTCGAGCAGCGGAGCATTCTTTTCCAGGAAGTAGAGCAGGTTCTCCTGCGGCTCGCTGGGGTAGCGGCCATGGCGATGCAGGCCGAGCGGATCGTTCTCGCTGTCCGGCAAGAGGTGGTCGGCGAGCGGCGCGGCGCGCTCCGGGATGGTGCTCCACAGGGTGTTGACCTGGGTCTGCAGGTAAGCCTCGCGCTCCTCCTGACGCCGCGCCTCGGCCTCGGCGGAGATCGGCGACGGGCGCTTGTAGCGGTCGACCCCGTAGTTCTGCAGCGCGTGGCAGGCGTCGAGCAGCTGCTCCACCGCCTCGACCCCGTGGCGCTCCTCGCACTGGGCCACGTACTTGCGCGCGAACACCAGGTAGTCGACGATCGCCGAGGCATCGGTCCAGGTCTGGAACAGGTAGTTGCCCTTGAAGAAGGAGTTGTGGCCGTAGCAGGCGTGGGCGATCACCAGCACCTGCATCATCAGCGAGTTCTCCTCCATCAGATAGGCGATGCAGGGGTCGGAGTTGATCACCAGCTCGTAGGCCAGCCCCATCTGACCGCGCCGATAGGCCTGCTCCACCGACAGGAACTGCTTGCCGAACGACCAGTGGTGATAGCCCACGGGCATGCCCACGCTGGCGTAGGCGTCCATCATCTGCTCGGAGGTGATGATCTCGATCTGATTGGGGTAGGTGTCGAGACGGTACTCCCGCGCCAGCTCGGCGATCGCCTGCTCGTAGCGCTCGAGGGTCTCGAAGTTCCAGTCCGAACCGGTGGCAATGGGCTTGCGTCGCGTCATCGATGTCTCCTCGGTGGCCATACCGACCTCAGCTTTCGGTACGCTGACGGAAGAGTTCGCGGAAGACCGGATAGATGTCCTCCGCCTGCACGATCTGCTCCATCGCGAAGCGCTCGGGATAGGCTGTCTTGATCGTGGCGTAGGCGTCCCACAGCGCCTGATGGGCGTGGGGCGTGATCTCGACGTAGGTGAAATACTGCAGCTTGGCCATCAGCGACTCGTCGAGCAGCTTGAGGCAGGTCGCGGAGTCGTCGTCCCAGTTGTCGCCGTCGCTGGCCTGGGCGACATAGAGGTTCCACTGCTCCGGCGAGTAGCGCGCCTCGATGATGCGATCGACCAGGGTCAGGGCGCTGGAGACGATGGTGCCGCCGGTCTCGCGCGAGTAGAAGAACTCCTCCTCGTCGACCTCCTTGGCCACGGTGTGGTGGCGCACGAAGACCAGCTCGACCTTCTCGTAATTGCGCTCGAGGAACAGATAGAGCAGCAGGAAGAAGCGCTTGCCGATGTCCTTGTGCGCCTGAGTCATCGAGCCGGAGACGTCCATCACGCAGAACATCACCGCCTGATTGGAGGGCATCGGCTGGCGGGTGAGGTGGTTGTAGCGCAGATCATAGGTATCGAGAAACGGGATCGATGAGATGCGCTTCTCGAGCCGCTCGATCTCCGACTTGAGCTCGTCGATCCGCGCCGGATTGCGCAGCACCGGGTCCTGACGCTCCTCCTCCGCCAGCGCCTCCTGGGCCTCGCGCAGGGCGCGTTTCAGCGGTGCGCGCATGCCGATGCGCCGGGCCTGGGCCTCGCGCATCGAGCGCACGATGTTGATTCGCGCCGGTACCCCTTCCCGTGAGATACCCGCGCGCACCGGGCGCGTCTCCTCGAGCACGCGCAGCTGCTTGCGCTCGAGATGCGGCAGTGCCAGACCGTCGAAGACGAAGTCGAGAAACTCCTCCCGCGACAGGGTGAACACGAACTCGTCGACCCCCTCGCCCTGGTTCGAGGCCTGGCCCTCACCGCTACCGCCACCGCCAGCACCGCCGCTCGGCCGACGCAGGCGATCGCCCTCGGCGAACTGCTTGTTGCCGGGGCTGACGATGGTACGCCGGCCCCCGGGGCCGTGCTGGAACGAGGGTTCGGAGATATCGCGTGAGGGGATCGAGACCTTCTCGCCGCGCTCCATGTCGGTGATCGAGCGCCGGTTGACCGACTCCTCCACCGCGCGCTTGATGTGCGCCCGGTAGCGCTTGAGAAACCGCTGGCGGTTGACCGCGCTCTTGTTGCGCGCATTGGGCCGCCGGTCGATGAAATAGCTCATGGCACCTCCCGCAGACTGGCTGCGGCGGCGGCCCGCGGTGGCCGGCCGCCGCCCGTAAGGCGCGCGGCGACCCGCCCCGCGCGCCCGCTGACCTCGGCGTCTGCCGCGGTCGACCTACTGCGACTTGCGCACGCGCAGATACCACTCGGAGAGCAGCCGCACCTGCTTCTCGGTATAGCCCCGCGTGACCATGCGGTCGACGAAATCCTCGTGCTTGCGCTGGTCGGAGGCCGAGGCCTTGGCGTTGAACGAGATCACCGGCAGGAGCTCCTCGGTGTTGGCGAACATCTTGTGCTCGATCACCCCCTTGAGCTTCTCGTAGGACTGCCAGTTGGGGTTCATGCCGTTGTTGTGGGCCCGCGCCCGCAGCACGAAGTTGACCACCTCGTGGCGGAAATCCTTGGGATTGGAGATCCCCGCCGGCTTCTCGATCTTCTCCAGGTCCTCGTTGAGTGCCTGACGATCGAACAGCTCGCCGGTTTCCGGATCGCGGTACTCCTGATCCTGGATCCAGAAGTCGGCGTAGGTGACGTAGCGGTCGAAGATGTTCTGGCCGTACTCGGTGTAGGACTCCAGATAGGCGGTCTGGATCTCCTTGCCGATGAAGTCGACGTAGCGCGGCGCCAGGTACTCCTTGATGAAGCGCAGATAGCGCTCATGGGTCTCCTTGGGCAGCTGCTCGCGCTCCAGCGCCTGCTCCAGCACGTATAGCAGATGCACCGGGTTGGCGGCGATCTCCTGGGTGTCGAAGTTGAACACCTTGGAAAGAATCTTGAAAGCGAAGCGGGTGGAGAGCCCGGTCATGCCCTCGTCGACCCCGGCGGCGTCGCGGTACTCCTGGATCGACTTGGCCTTGGGATCGGTATCCTTGAGATTCTCGCCGTCGTAGATACGCATCTTGGAGTAGATGCTCGAGTTCTCCGGCTCCTTGAGCCGCGAGAGCACCGAGAACTGCGCCAGCATGCGCAGGGTGTCGGGGGCACAGGGCGCGGCGTCGAGCGAGGAGTGCTCGAGCAGCTTCTGATAGATCTTGATCTCTTCGGAGACCCGCAGGCAGTAAGGCACCTTGACGATATAGACGCGGTCGAGGAACGCCTCGTTGTTGCGGTTGTTGCGGAACTGCTGCCACTCGCTCTCGTTGGAGTGAGCCATGATGATGCCGTCGAAGGGAATCGCCCCCATGCCCTCGGTGGGGTTGTAGTTGCCCTCCTGGGTCGCAGTCAGCAGCGGGTGCAGCACCTTGATCGGCGCCTTGAACATCTCGACGAACTCCATCAGCCCCTGGTTGGCCCGGCACAGGCCACCGGAGAAGCTGTAGGCGTCGGGGTCGTCCTGGGAGTAGAGCTCGAGCTGGCGGATATCGACCTTGCCCACCAGCGAGGAGATGTCCTGGTTGTTCTCGTCACCGGGCTCGGTCTTGGACAGCGCAATCTGGTTGAGCCGCGACGGGTAGAGCTTGACCACGCGGAACTTCGACAGGTCGCCGCCGAACTCCTTGAGCCGCTTGGCCGCCCACGGCGACATCGGGCCGTGCAGGTGACGCGTGGGGATACCGTACTCCTGGGAGAGCAGCTCGCCATCCTCCTCCGGCGAGAACAGCCCCAGTGGTGATTCGTAGACCGGCGAGTCCTTGATCGCGTAGAACGGCACGCGCTCCATCAAAAGCTTCAGGCGCTCGGCCAGCGACGACTTGCCGCCACCTACCGGGCCCAGCAGGTAGAGGATCTGCTTGCGCTCCTCGAGCCCCTGGGCGGCATGGCGGAAGTAGGCGACGATCTGCTCGATCGCCTCCTCCATGCCGTAGAACTCGGCGAAGGCGGGGTAACGGCGGATCACCTTGTTGGAGAAGATCCGCGACAGGCGGGGGTCCTTGGCCGTATCGATGGTCTGCGGTTCACCGATGGCGGAAAGCAGGCGTTCGGCGGCGCTGGCGTAGACACTGGGCTCCTTTCGACACAGTTCGAGATACTCCTCAAGGCTCATCTCTTCCTTCTGAACCCGCTCGTAACGGCTCTGGACGTGATCGAAGATACTCATGGAAGCCTCCTGGTCGTTACCCCCAACCGCTCAGGGCACTCACCCTGTCAGCCGGGCTAGCTGACTATCAGCATAGACAGATGCACGGAGCGCCGGGTAGACCCAATGGTCGAGTCATAGCGACGCAGCGTCGACAAGCTCGCTTTAGAACACGCTACCACGATCAGGGTTCGATGCACGGCAATTTGCGCGGAAAAAACCAAGGCCCCGACCAAAGTCGGGGCAAGCGTTTGAAACCGCTGAGAAATCACACATCTGGCGCGAACGGAAGGCGTTGCCGGCGGCCCGAAAAGCGCCTGCGGCGATAGCGGGAAGCCCCGCGGCGGGTCAGCGGGCGGCGTGGTCCAGCGCCGCACGGGCGTCGGTGAGCAGATCGTCGAGCAGCTCGGTGGTGGTGTTCCACGAGCAGACGAAACGCGCCCCACCGGCGCCGATGAAGGTGTAGAAGGTCCAGCCCTTGGCCCGCAACGCCTCGATCACCGGTGCCGGCAGGCTGACGAAGACGCTGTTGGCCTGGGTCGGGAACATCGGCCGGACGCCGGGCAGCGCCGCCAGCCCCTCGGCGAGGTAGCGCGCCATGGCGTTGGCGTGCTCGGCATTGCGCCGCCAGGCGCCGGTCTCCAGCAGCCCCAGCCAAGGGGCGGCGATGAAGCGCATCTTGGAGGCGAGCTGGCCGGCCTGCTTGCAGCGATAGGCGAAATCCTCGGCCAGACCCTTGTTGAAGAACAGGATCGCCTCGCCCAGCGGCAGCCCGTTCTTGGTCCCGGAGAAGCACAGCACGTCCACCCCGACCTGCCAGGTGAGCTCCGCCGGCGTGGCGTCCAGGGCACTGCAGGCGTTGGCGAAACGCGCGCCGTCCATATGCACGCGCAGATCGTACTTGTCGGCCATGGTGCGGATCGCCAGCAGCTCCTCGCGCGAATAGACGGTGCCCACCTCGGTGGCCTGGGTGATCGAGACCACCCGCGGCTTGGGGTAGTGGATATCGCTGCGGCGCACCACCAGGCGCTCGATCCCCTCGGGGGTAAGCTTGCCCTCTTCGCCCGGGCAGGTGAGCAGTTTGGAACCGTTGGAGAAGAACTCCGGGCCGCCGCACTCGTCGGTCTCGATGTGCGCCAGCTCGTGGCAGATCACGCTGTGATAGCTCTGACCGAGGGCGGCCAGGGTCAGCGAGTTGGCGGCCGTGCCGTTGAACACGAAGAAGACGTCGCAGTCGTAGTCGAACAGCTCGCGAAAGCGGTCGGCGGCGCGGTGGGTCCAGACGTCGTTGCCGTAGGCGAGATCGTCACTGGCGTTGGCCTGGATCAGATAGTCGAGGGCTTCCGGGCAGATGCCGGAGGTATTGTCGCTCGCCAGAAAGCGAGGAGTACAGTCAGAGGTCATTGGGCGGGTCCTTGTACGATCCCTCCCCCGCGAGCGAGGCTCGTGCGGAGGCCAGGCATGAACGCCTGAATCACGCGAAGCGCAAGCCGCGACGACAGGATCGCCATCGTCGCGGCTTGCGCTTCCTCAACCTCAGCAGTCTAACACCTGTCGGCGACGGCGGAAGCCAACCACCCGGGACGCCGCCGACTGCCCACCGGCGGCAGGCCCAGCGGGGCTAGCGGTGCGTGGAACGGCGGTGCCTTGCTCCCTCTCAGAGGCGTGCGGCCAGCCGCGTCCCCTGATCGATCGCACGCTTGGCGTCGATCTCGGCGGCGACGTCGGCCCCACCGATCCGGTGGGTGCCGATGCCAGCGCGGGTGAGATCGTCGAGCAGCGCAAGCTCCGACTCCTGCCCGGCGCACACCACCACGCTGTCGACCTCGAGCAGCCGCGGCTCGCCCGCCACACGCAGATGCAGGCCGGCATCGTCGATACGCACATAATCACACTCGGCCCAGCTCTCCACCCCGCGCGCCTTGAGCGCTGCCCGGTGCACCCAGCCGGTGGTCGCGCCCAGCCCCGCCCCCGGCTTGCCGGCCTTGCGCTGCAGCAGCGTGATCTGACGCGGGGCCGGCGGCGTCTGCCGCGGCTTGAGCCCGCCCGGCGCACTCACCTCGAGATCCACCCCCCACTCGTCGCACCATGCGTCCCTATCCAGCGCTGGCTGCCCGACGTGGGAGAGCAGCTCGGCGACATCGAAGCCGATCCCGCCGGCACCGATGATCGCCACCCGCCGCCCGACCCGTTCAGGGTGCAGGATCGCCAGCGGATAGGGCACCACGCTGGGGTGGTCGGCGCCCTCCAGCGCCAGCTCCCGCGGTTTGACCCCGGTGGCCAGGACCACCTCGTCGAAGGCCAGCAGCTGCTGGGCATCGACCTGCTGGTCGAGACGCAGATCGACGCCCCAGCGCACCAGCTGGCGTTCGAAGTAGCGCAGCGTCTCGGCGAACTCCTCCTTGCCGGGAATACGCCGAGCGTAGCGGAACTGCCCGCCGATCTCCGGCTCGCGCTCGAACAGGGTGACCCGGTGGCCACGCTCGGCGCAGGCAATGGCCGTGGCCAGCCCCGCCGGCCCGGCGCCGACCACGGCGATCTGCTTGGGCGCGGCGGTCGGCTCGAGTACCAGCTCGGTCTCGTGACAAGCGCGCGGATTGACCAGACAGCTGGTCAGCTTGCCCTGGAAGGTGTGATCGAGGCAGGCCTGGTTGCAGGCGATGCAGGTGTTGATCTCGTCGTCACGCCCTTCGGCAGCCTTCTCGACCCAGCCCGGATCGGCCAGGAAGGGGCGCGCCAGCGAGACCAGATCGGCGTGCCCCTCGGCCAGCACACGCTCGGCCACCGCCGGCATGTTGATGCGGTTGGTGGCCAGGGTGGGGATGCCGACGGCCGCGCGCACCGCTTGCGAGACGCCGACGAACGCCGCCCGCGGCACGCTGGTGACGATGGTCGGCACCCGCGCCTCGTGCCAGCCGATACCGCAGTCCAGTGCATCCACCCCGGCCGCCTCCAGCGCCGTGGCCAGGGCCACGATCTCGGACTGGGTACTGCCCTCCTCGACCAGATCGATCATCGACAAGCGGAAGATCAGCACGAAGTCCGCCCCGCAGCGGCGGCGAATGCCGCGCACGATCTCCAGCGCGAAACGCTGGCGCCGAGTCGCGTCGCCGCCCCAGTCGTCATCGCGCTGATTGCTGCGCGCGCACAGGAACTGGTTGATCAGATAGCCTTCCGAGCCCATCACCTCGACGCCGTCGTAGCCGGCACGCTGGGCCAGCTCGGCGCAGCGCACGAAATCCGCGATCTGCTGGTGTACCTCGGCATCGCTCAGCGCGTGGGGCGTGAAACGATTGATCGGCGCAGCGATGGCGGAGGGCGCAACCAGCGCCGGCGAATAGGCGTAGCGCCCGGCATGCAGGATCTGCAGGCAGATCGGCGTCTCTTCGGCGTGCACCGCCGCTACCACCTGGCGGTGCGCCTCGCACTCGGCCTCCTCGCTCAGCTTGGCGGCATGGGCGAAGACCGCGCCTTCGGCGTTGGGCGCAATCCCCCCGGTCACGATCAGCCCGACCCCGCGGCGCGCCCGCTCGGCGTAGAAGGCCGCCAGGCGTTCGAAGCCGCCGGGCGCCTCCTCGAGATTGGTATGCATCGAGCCCATCACGACCCGATTGCGCAGGGTCAGCGAGCCCACGCGCAGCGGGCGAAAGAGATTCGGATAAGCGGTCACGGTCGGCTCCACGCAGCGGTATGCGGCTGTTTTCAAACGCACGTATGAACGCCAGTGTAACCCAATCCACGGCGGCGACCATTCCACCAAAGCGGCATCGTCGCAGGCGGGCATATCGGCGGCCCCGGGTCTGCCGCTGCGAACGACGCCTCTGACAGGCACCAGGGGACAAAAAACAGGGCAGCGTCAGCGGAAAACAACGCAGCGTGAGTAGAGACAAGGAGGGACGCAGAGCGCGCGGCGGTGCCAGAAGCAAAGGCCAGAGACGAAAAAACCAGCTCTAAGGCTGGTTGGTTCGCTCACAGCGGCCGTTTGGGCGCTGCTGGTACTGGGCACTGACTAAACACATTGTCGAGACGTCGATGGCGGACCGGACGGGACTCGAACCCGCGACCTCCGGCGTGACAGGCCGGCATTCTAACCAACTGAACTACCGGTCCGCATATATCGGTGACCATCATCCTGAGACGATGGTGGGTGGTACAGGACTCGAACCTGTGACCCCCAGCATGTGAGGCTGGTGCTCTAACCGGCTGAGCTAACCACCCAAAACGTCTGACGCTGCGCAGCACGAAGTGTGGCGGACCGGACGGGACTCGAACCCGCGACCTCCGGCGTGACAGGCCGGCATTCTAACCAACTGAACTACCGGTCCACTCGAAGCATCGGGTCTGAGTCGTGAAACACCTACCTGATACCCACTACGCGACTTGCAAATGATACCCGGAAAACTTCTGCTCCCCGAACATCGGTGGAAATGGCGGACCGGACGGGACTCGAACCCGCGACCTCCGGCGTGACAGGCCGGCATTCTAACCGACTGAACTACCGGTCCCCAGTTTCCAATCACGTGATCCACGGTCCAGCGCTTGCGCGATGGTGGGTGGTACAGGGTTCGAACCTGTGACCCCCAGCTTGTAAGGCTGGTGCTCTCCCAGCTGAGCTAACCACCCGTGGTCACGTGGCGCTGCATTCTACCGGTAGCCGGTTGAAAGTCAACCGCTTTTCCGCAACGTTTTATCCTTGGTGTCGATTGACTTGCGCGAGGCGCCGGCAGATCAGGGCTGCAGCGGTGTCGATCAGTGCCGCCTGGCTCACGCCGAGACGCTTCGGGGGCTGCCAGTCGTGGTCACCACCGTCGAGAAAATGGCACTCGAGTTGCGCCGGCAGCGTATAGCCTTCGACCTCGGTGCGGGTCCCGAACGCATCCCGCGTCCCCTGCAGCAACAGCAGCGGACACGCGAGGTCGGGCCAGTGGTCGAGGCGCAGACGCTCCGGCTTGCCCGGCGGATGAAAGGGGTAGCCGCACAGCACCAACCCGGGCGTCGGCTCGCGCGCTGCCAGCAGGCTGGCCACCCGCCCGCCCATCGATTTGCCGCCCAGCCACGCCGGCGCCAGGCCGTCCGCGTCGATGGCCCGGCGCCAGGCGCTCAGTTCCGCCACCAGCCCCTCGACCCGCGGCGGCGGCCGGCGGCGGCCCTCACGGCGCATGCGCGCCATGTAGGCGAACTCCACCGCAATCACCTGTACGCCGCCTGCGGCCAGAGCGTGGCGCAGACGGCTCAGGAAGGGCGAGTCGTGCCCTGCCCCGGCGCCGTGGCTCAGCAGCAGCCGCGGCGCCTGCGCCGGCCCGCACACGCGCACACCACCGAGCGCGGTCTCGTGCAGCGTGTCGTCGCCGTGCGCCAGCGCGCTGGCGATCCGCCGGCGATCTTCGTCATCGGGTACCGGCACGTCATCTGCCTGGGTCCGCATCTTCCCTCCTCCTCACTTTCCCCTTCCCCACTTCGCTTGCCCGACTTCGTTGTCCCGCATTCGCTTGCCCGGGTATCGGTGCTTCGCCGCCCTCTTCGCAGCGCCCCCTGGGCGGTGGCCGTCGCTCGCCTCGAATCTGGCGAGACTGTTCCAGAACGGCCTGGTGGACGCTACCAGGCATTCCCCTGGGGCCTCGTTTCTGCGTAGGATGACAAAAACCTGTTCGATCGGTCAGGCACCTTGAGCGGCGGCGCCATGCCCCCGCTCGCCGACGATCCCCACGACACGACAATACGCTTGCGAGGATACCCCATGAGCTTGAACGTTCTGGTGATCGGTGCCGGCATGGGCGGGCTGACGGCCGCGCTGGCGCTAGCTCGCCGCGGCCATCGGGTGGCCGTGGTCGACCGGGTCGCCGAGCTGCGTCCGGTGGGCGCTGCCATCTCGGTGTGGTCCAACGGGGTCAAGATCCTCAAGGCGCTCGGCGTAGGCGAGGCGCTGGAGCAGGTCAGCGGCGACATGCAGCGCATGAGCTATTACACCCGCGACGGCGCCAGGCTCACCGACTTCAGCCTGGCGCCGCTGTATGCCGAGGTCGGCCAGCGCGCCTGCCCGGTGGCACGCGCCGCGCTGCAGCAGTTGCTGCTCGATGCGGTGGGCACCCAGGCCGTCACCCTGGGCACCGCCTGCACCGGCTATCGCCAGGACGATGCCGGCGTCACCGCCCACTTCGACGACGGCAGCGAGCGCCACGCGGACCTGCTGGTGATCGCCGACGGCACCCATTCGCGACTGCGCGAACAGGCGCTGGGCCGGCCGGTGCCACGACGCTACTGCGGCTACGTCAACTGGAACGTGCGCGTGCCCGCCAGCGAGGATCTGGCCCCACTGAACGACTGGGTACAGTACGTCGGCGATCACCAGCGGGTCTCGCTGATGCCGATGAGCGGCGATCCGGCGAACCCGGAGTTCTACTGCTTCTTCGATGTCCCGCTGCCCGCCGGCAGCGACAACGATCCCGCCCGCTACCGCGACGAGCTGGCGCACCACTTCACCGGCTGGGCGCCGCCGGTGCAGCACCTGATCGCCCGCATCGACCCCGCCGCCATGGCGCGGGTGGAGATCCACGACATCGAGCCGCTGGAGACACTGGTCGCCCCGCGCGTAGCGATACTCGGCGACGCCGCCCACGGTATGGCCCCGGATCTGGGTCAGGGCGGCTGCCAGGCGATGGAGGACGCCTGGGTGCTGGCCGAGGCGCTAGAGGCCAGCGACCACGCCATCGACGCAGCGCTCGAACGCTACGACGCCGCCAGGGTGTCGCGGGTGGGCGAGATCGTCAGCCGCGCGCGCCAGCGGGCCGAGACCACCCACGGCGCCGACCCCGCCGCTACCCGAGCCTGGTATGCCGAACTCGCCGCCGAGGACGGCCGCCATATCATGGGGGGGATGCGCAAGACGATCCTCGGCGGGCCACTCGGCTAGGCACCGTCTGATAGGCACTGTCTGAAAAGTGTCGCGCTCAGGCCTCGCGGGAGAGCAGGTCGAGCGCGTCGATCCGCGTCTCCTGACGCTGGCGCTGACGCGCCTCGAGCCCGGCAAAGTCGAACAGTTCGCGGTCGGCCAGCTGTGAGGGTGCGACATTGGTCACCGCCTTGAACATCGTCTCCAGGCGCCCCGGATGCTTGGCCTCCCACTCCGCCAGCATCTCCTTGACCACCTGGCGCTGCAGGTTGGGCTGCGAGCCGCACAGGTTGCAGGGGATGATCGGGAAGTCCATCAGCCGCGCATACTCGGCGATATCCGCTTCGCGGCAGTAGGCCAGCGGGCGAATGACGATGTTCTTGCCGTCGTCGGAGAGCAGCTTGGGCGGCATCGACTTGAGCGTGCCACCGTAGAACATGTTGAGGAACAGCGTCTCGAGGATGTCCTCGCGGTGATGGCCGAGGGCGATCTTGGTCGCGCCGATCTCCTCGGCGAAGCCGTAGAGCGAGCCCCGGCGTAGACGCGAACAGAGCGCGCAGGTGGTCTTGCCCTCCGGGGTCTTCTCCTTCACCACCGAGTAGGTGTCACGCTCGAGGATATGGTAGGCGACATCCTTGGTGGCGAGATACTCGGGCAGCACGTGCTCGGGGAAGCCCGGCTGCTTCTGGTCGAGATTGACCGCCACCAGCTCGAACGCCACCGGGGCGTTGCGCTGCAGGTTGAGCAGGATCTCCAGCATGGTGTAGGAGTCCTTGCCGCCGGACAGGCACACCATCACCTTGTCGCCTTCATGGATCATGCCGTAGTCGATGATCGCATTGCCGACCTGGCGGCGCAGGCGTTTCTGCAGCTTGTTGAATTCGCGTCTGGCCTTGGCAGACGCATCGGCCTCGGCAGTCTCTGCCTGCCGGCTATCGAGGGGATCGCTGGCTCGTTGCATGCTTCGCTCTTTCGCGCCGCTGCCCGCGACACGGCGAGGGCCGCCGGTCGCCGCTGGACGCGGGTGTCATTCGTGGGGTCGTGGGGCGCCTATGCTAACACCGCCCCGGGCGGCGGCGAAGCGCTGGCGTGGCGACGATCAGGGAATCACTGCATAAATGCCTGCACGAGCGAATGGCTGCGTTACGCGGTACTCGGAAGCTCGCCTAACCCCATGTTATGTCTCGCTTTCTGCGTTCCGGGCGCCTTGCCCTTCATCTCGTCCGGCGATTTATTCAGCGTTTCCTCAGATCACGTGCATCACACCCAGATAACGCACCGTCACCCCCACGAACAGCACCGCGATACCTGCGCGCTGCAGCTTGAACTCGGTCGGCGTGAGCACCATCCGCCGCTGCCAGAACAGCAGCACGCCACGCAGATCACGTGTGCGCCGCACATAGCGCAGATAGCTCACACTCACGACCAGCAGCCCGAGCAGCAACAGGCCATGCTCCATCCAGTTCATCACTGTTTCCTCACGTTATTCGTATCCTATGGTGAATATCGTCGCCGTCGGCCATCTCGACGCAAGACACCGCCCCGGCGCGCCGGGGCGGTGTGTGAGCAAGCCTCGGTTCAGTGGTCGACCGCGGCGCCGGCACCGCGGGGAACGCGGATCTCCTCGACGATCTGCTGGATCTCCGCCGGCGGCGGTGCGGTGAAGCGGCACACCACCAGCGACACCACGAAGTTGAAGATCATGCCCAGCGTACCGATCCCCTCCGGTGAGACGCCGAACCACCAGTGCTCGGGGGTGTTCATCTCCGGTGCCACGAACTTGAAGTAGACGATGTAGCTGAAGGTGAAGATCAGCCCCACCAGCATCCCGGCGATCGCCCCTTCCTTGTTCATGCGCTTGTAGAAGATGCCCATCAGGATCACCGGGAAGAAGCTCGACGCCGCCAGTCCGAAGGCGAATGCCACCACCTGAGCGACGAATCCCGGCGGATTGATGCCGAAGTAGCCGGCGATCACGATCGCCACCGCCGCGGCGATACGTGCCGCCAGCAGCTCCCCCTTCTCGGAGATGTCCGGCTTGAGCTGTTTCTTGAGCAGGTCGTGGGAGATCGCCGACGAGATCACCAGCAGCAGCCCGGCTGCGGTCGACAGCGCCGCCGCCACGCCCCCGGCGGCGACCAGCGCCACTACCCACGCCGGCAGATTGCCGATCTCGGGGTTGGCCAGCACGATGATGTCGCGGTCGATGTAGACCTCACCGGGGTTGTCGGTGGGGGCGTTGCTCAACAACCGCTCGCCGTGGCTGCCGCGCTCGCCGGTATAGACCGGGGCACCCTTGAACGGGTCGCCGGCGGACATCTGCACCTCACCGTCGGCGTTCTTGTCGGTCCACGCGATCAGCCCCGAGTTCTCCCAGTTGCGGAACCACTGCGGCAGCGATTCGTAGGCGGTGTTGTCGACCGTATCGATCAGGTTGACTCGGGCGAAGGCCCCCACCGCCGGCGCGCTGGTGTAGAGGATGGCGATGAAGAACAGCGCCCAGCCGGCACTGACCCGGGCATCGCGTACCCGCGGCACGGTGAAGAAGCGCACGATCACGTGAGGCAGACCGGCGGTGCCGCACATCAGCGCCGCGGTGATGAAAAAGACATCGATGGTCGACTTGGTGCCCGAGGTGTAGGCGCTGAAGCCGAGCTCGGTCACCAGCTGATCGAGCCGCGTGAGCAGGAAGACCCCGGTGTCGTTGCCGGCGGCGTCGAGCAGCGTGGCACCGAAGCCGGTCTGCGGCAGGATATGCCCGGTCATCATGATCGACAGAAAGATCGCCGGCACGGTGAAGGCGAAGATCAGCACGCAGTACTGCGCGACCTGGGTGTAGGTGATGCCCTTCATGCCGCCGAGCACGGCGTAGAAGAACACGATCACCATGCCGATCGCCACGCCGATGTCGACGTCGACCTCGAGGAAGCGGGCGAAGACGATCCCGGTACCGCGCATCTGTCCCGCCACGTAGGTGAACGAGACGAAGATGACGCAGATCACCGCCACCGTGCGCGCCACGTTGGAGTAGTAGCGGTCACCGATGAAGTCCGGCACCGTGAACTTGCCGAACTTGCGCAAATAAGGCGCCAGAAGCATCGCCAGCAGCACGTAGCCGCCGGTCCAGCCCATCAGGTAGACCGAGGCGTCATAGCCCGAGTAGGCGATGATCCCCGCCATCGAGATGAACGACGCCGCCGACATCCAGTCGGCCGCGGTGGCCGCGCCGTTGGCGATCGGCGAAACGCCGCCACCGGCGACGTAGAACTCCTTGGTGGAGCCCACCCGCGAGGCGATCGCGATAGCGATGTAGAGGACGAAGGAGCCCCCCACGAAGAGATAGGTCAGTAGTTGAATATCCATCAGGCCTGTCCTGTGTGTTGGTTATTGTCGGTTGCGATAGATGTCCAGTTACTGCTCTTCGACGTCGTACTCCCGGTCGAGCCGGTTCATCGCCCAGGCGTAGACCACGATCAGCACCAGGAAGGCGTAGATCGCGCCCTGCTGGGCGAACCAGAAGCCGAGCTTGAAACCGAAAAAGTGGATGGCATTGAGCGGCTCGACCAGCAGCACGCCGAAGCCATAGGAGACGATGAACCAGACCACCAACAGCGTCGCGATCAAGCGTACGTTGGCCTTCCAGTAGTCCTGCCGGCTCTTTCCCTTCATGAGATTCCCCCTCTCGCTGCTCGAAAGCGCCCCCCGCCTACCGGGCGCACACGGGTGCGTCCTGCCCGCCCCCGTGCCGATCGTCGGGCGCGCTGCTTAGCGCTCGAAAATCAACGGTTTGTCGGGTCCGGCGACACGAGTGCAGCCTATGTCAGAGGAGGCTTGCAGGGGCAGGCTGACTTTAGTCGAGGGCTGACACGCAGCTCGGTGCACTCGCGCCTTCTTCTTTAATATCAGTCGCTTGGAATATTCGTTCAGACATTGAACCTTGGTCTATCAGGCCAAAGCATGAGCGTCCGAGGCGCAGCCGGCGCTCACCTCTGTCACACTAGCCGCCCTGCAGCGCTACGCTGGCTAGACGCGCCGCGGCAGGCGATCATGGCGGGGGGTAACTCGAAAAGAATCACACGGGCGCGGAGGCGCCCGGCGCAAGTGGGGAAACACATGTTCGAAGGCGGCTTACTGATCGTCGTGGCACTGCTCTACGTGGCCACGCTGTTCGCCATTGCCTGGCGCGGCGACCGCCACGCCCGGCGCCACGGCCCGGCCAGCCGGCGGCCGATCGTCTACAGCCTGGCGCTGGCGGTCTACTGTACCTCCTGGACCTTCTACGGCAGCGTCGGCCAGGCCGCCACCTCGGGCTGGTCGTTCGCCAGCGTGTTCATCGGCCCGGTGCTCACCTTCCTGCTGTTCTGGCCGGTGATCACCAAGATGATCCGCGTGGCCAAACGCCAGAACGTCACCTCGATCGCCGACTTCATCGCCTCGCGCTACGGCAAGTCGCAGTCGTTGGCCGCCTTCGCCAGTCTGATCGCGCTGGTCGGCACGCTGCCCTACATTGCGCTGCAGCTCAAGGCGGTCTCCACCGCCTTCCGCGTGATGACCAGCGACGGCCACTCGGTCAAGGCGCCGATCGTCGACGACACCGCCTTCTATATCGCCATCGTGATGGCGGCCTTCGCGATTCTGTTCGGCACCCGCGACACCAACGCCACCGAACACCACGAGGGCCTGATCCAGGCGATCGCCTTCGAGTCGGTGGTCAAGCTGGTGGTGTTCCTGGTGCTCGGGGCCTACGTCACCTGGGGCATGTTCGACGGCCTCGGAGACCTGCTCGGCCGCGCCGACACCTATCTGCAGCTGCAGCAGCAGCTCACCGAGCAGAATTTCGACACCAGCTTCTGGACCCAGACCCTGCTGGCGATGCTGGCGGTGTTCTGTCTGCCACGCCAGTTCCATATCACCGTGGTCGAGAACACCAATACCGACGACGCCAAGCGCGCGCGCTGGCTGTTCCCGCTCTATCTGGTGCTGATCGGGCTGTTCGTGCTGCCGCTGGCGGCGGCCGGCCTGTCGCTGTTCCCCGGCGATGATCTGGCTCCCGACAGCTACGTGCTGGCGCTGCCGATCGTCGCCGATCAGCCGTGGCTGGCGATGCTCACCTTCGTCGGCGGGCTCTCGGCGGCCACCGGCATGGTAATCATGGCGGCGGTGGCCAATGCGATCATGATCTCCAACGAGATCGTGCTGCCGGCACTCTTCCGCCTGCGCTGGTTCGAGGAGAAGTCACGCGACTACGGGCGCCTGGTGCTGCTGGCACGGCGTATCACCATCGTCGCCATCCTGGCGCTGGCCTATCTGTTCTATCAGCTGGTGGCGGAGTACAGCTCGCTGGCCGCCACCGGCCTGCTCTCGCTCTCCGCTGCCGCCCAGTTCGCCCCGGCGGTGCTCGGCGGGCTCTACTGGAAGCGCGGCAACCGTCTCGGCGTGGTCACCGGGCTCAACGTGGGCTTTGCGATCTGGGCCTACACCCTGCTGATGCCGGCGCTGATTCGTGCCGGCCTGCTGCCGGAGGCGTGGCTGGCCGGCGGGCCACTGGGCGTGGCCTGGCTGTCGCCACTGCATCTGTTCGGGCTCAACGTCACCGACAGCTTCGCCCACGGGGTGATGCTGTCGCTCGGCTTCAACCTCTTTTTCTATATCTTCATCTCCCAACTGACGCCGCAGCGGGTGGTCGAGCGCATTCAGGCATCGCTGTTCGTCGACAGCATCGAGACCCGCCAGACCACGGTCAACCGCCCCTGGACCGGGGCCACCACGGTGGGCGACCTCAAGGTGCTGTGCGAGCGTTTCCTGGGCCAGTCCCAGGTCGAGCGCGCCTTCGACGACTACGGCCGGCGCAACGCCAAGCCGCTGGAGAACAACGCCCGCGCTTCGATCGACGTGATCCAGTTCACCGAACGCCTGCTGGCTTCGGTGCTCGGCGCCTCGTCGGCGCGCATCGTGGTCAACTCGGCGCTGCAGGGGCGCGGCATCGGAATCTCGGACGTGATCTCGATCGTCGACGAGGCGTCGCAGGTGCTGGAGTTCAACCGCGCCCTGCTGCAGGCGACCATCGAGAACATCAACCAGGGCATCGGGGTGGTCGACCAGAACCTCAACCTGGTGGTGTGGAACCAGCGCTACCTGGAGATCTTCCGCTTCCCCGACAACCTGATTCGTGTCGGCACGCCGATGGAGAAGGTGTTCCGCTACAACGCCCACAACGGCGAGTACGGCCCCGGTGACCCGGAGGAGCATGTCGAGCAGCTGATCGAGAACATCAGAAGCGGCCAGCCCCACCGCTACGAGCGCTACCGCCCCGACGGCAGCGTGCTCGAGGTGCTCGGCAATCCCATGCCGGGCGGCGGCTTCGTCTACACCTACCAGGACATCACCCAGCAGAAGCGCACCGAAGAGGCGCTGATCCGCTCCGAGAGCAACATCCGTATCTACACCGACAACGTGCCGGCGCTGATCGCCTACTTCGACACCGACTGCCGCTACCTCTTCACCAACCGCGCCTACGAGGCGGCGATGGGCATCGACCGCAACGCGGTGATCGGCGAGCGCGTGCAGAACGTCATGCCGGCGGCCGCGGCGCGCCAGCGCGGCCCCTGGATGCGCCGCGCCCTGGACGGCGAACGGGTCAATTTCGAGATCTCGCTGGACGACGGCGACGGCGGCGTGCGCTATATGCTGGTGACCTATACGCCCCACTTCGGCGAGGGCGGGCGCATCCTCGGCTTCTTCGCGCTCTACCAGGACATCACCGAGCGCCGCCTCGCCGAGATCGCCCTGCGCGAGACCAACGAGAATCTCGAAGAGCGCGTGCGCGAGCGAACCCAGGCGCTATCCAAGGCCAACGCCGCTCTGCGCCAGGAGAACCGGGTACGCGCCGAAGCGGAGCAGGCGCTGCGTCAGGCCAAGCAGACCGCCGAGGATGCCAACGCCTCCAAGACCCGTTTCCTCGCCGCCGCCAGCCACGACCTGCTGCAGCCGCTCAACGCCGCCCGGCTGTTCACCTCGGCGCTGGGCCAGCAGGTGGCGGATGGCGATCACCGCCGTACCATCGGCCATATCGACAACTCGCTGCAGGCCGCCGAGGAGCTGCTGGGCACCCTGCTCGACATCTCCAAGCTCGATGCCGGCGCGCTGACCCCGCGCCGGAGCCAGTTCCCGCTGGCCGACATCCTGCGTCCACTGCGCGCTGAGTTCGAGGTGATGGCCGACGACCGCGGCCTCGACCTGGACATGGTCGCCACCAGCCTGTGGGTCGACAGCGACGCCCAGATGCTGCGGCGCATCGTCCAGAACTTCCTCTCCAATGCCCTGCGCTATACCCAGCAGGGGCGGGTGCTGCTGGGCTGCCGCCGGCGCCACGACCGGGTGGTGATCGAGGTCTGGGACACCGGGCCGGGTATCCCCGACTCCAAGCTCAGCGAGATCTTTCAGGAGTTCCGGCGCCTCGATCAGGCCTCACGCCACAAGGAGAGCGAGCGCGGCCTGGGGCTCGGCCTCTCCATCGCCGAGCGCATGAGCCGGGTGCTCGACCACCCGATCCAAGTCCGCTCCAAGGTTGCCGCCGGCACCGTGTTCTCGGTCTCGGTACCGCTGGTGGCCGGCCGCCGCGGCAGCCCCAAGCCAGAGGAGAGCGCCCCGCGGCGCAGCGGTAACAAGCTCGGCGGCACGCGCATCCTGTGCATCGACAACGAGCGCCTGATCCTCGAAGGCATGAAGGCCATGCTCGAAGGCTGGGAGTGCGAAGTCTTCACCGCCACCTCCATCGGCGGCGCCAAGTCGGCGATCCGCAACATGGGCGGCGACCCCGACGCCATCCTCGCCGACTACCACCTCGACAACGAAGTGACCGGGGTGATGGCGCTGGAGGCGCTGGAGGAGCTGTGCGAACAGAGCGTGCCGGGGATCGTGATCACCGCCGATCGCACCGAGGAGGTCGCCGACGAGATCAAGCGCGGCGGCTATCAGCTACTGCTCAAGCCGGTGCGCCCGGCCGCCCTGCGCGCCCTGCTCACGCGCACACTGCAGGCCTCGCGGGCGACCCGCGCGGCGGGTGACGAGAGCCCCTGAGCCAAGCGCAGGCTGAAACGACGACGCGCCGCAGAGAGCGGCGCGTCGATGCAGATTGGCAAGCTGTGGGTGAATGCCCCGTTGGTATACCGGTTCGCCGGCCCGGGGCCAAGTGCCCGGGGCCGGCGAGCGCGACGGCAATGCGCAGGCTTAGAAGCGGTAGGTTGCCTGCACCCCGAACAGATTGAGCGAGTTGTCGTAATCGGCCTGATAGGAGGTGCCGTTGGCATCCTGCAAATCGACGTCGGCGCGATCTTCCCAGATGTAGCTGTAGGCGGCATCGATGGTCAGGTCGGGGATCGGGGTCCAGCCGGCACCGATCGAGACCAGATTGCGGTCCGCTGTGGGCACGCGCGGGCTGCGGTGGGCATCCTTGACCGGCGACTGGTCATAGGCGATACCGCCGCGCAGGGTCCAGGCCGGATTGACCTTGTAGGAGAGACCGGCGGCGTACTGCCAGGTGTCGCGGTAGTCCTGCTGCTCATCGATCGGCAGCCCCAGATCGTTGTCGACCACCAACTGGTCGAAGCGACTCCAGCGGATATAGGTCGCCCCGGCCATCACCGTCCAGCGGTCGTCGAGCTGGTGAGTGACCGAGAAGTCGATGGTCTCGGGCAGAGTGATATCGAGCGAGCCGTCGCCGCTGGCGTTGAGGAAGATCGGGCCGCTCCCACCCACGCCGCCGAAGACATTGGAGGCATCGACGTCACCGGTGAGGTGGTAGTCGACCTTGGAGCGGTAGGTGAGACCCAGGGTGGTGGACTCCACCGGGCGGTAGATCAGACCGATGTTGTAGCCCCAGGCGTCATCGTTACCCTTGACGTTGACGGTGCCGTCACCGGCGGCGGCCGGGTTGAGCGGATTGGGGGTCTTGCTCTCCAGCTCGCCCTTGATGTGGTTGTAGGTCACGCCGAAGCCGACGGCGAACTTGTCGTTGAAGCGGTACGACAGCGTGGGCTGGGCGGTGATGACCTCCAGGTCGCTGTAGTTGCCGAAGTAGCGCCCCTTGAAGTCGTCGCCGTAGTCGGTGACCAGGCCGAATGGCGCATAGACGCCGAGACCGAAGCTCCAGCGGTCGTTGATCGGCTGCACGTAATAGCCGAACGGCACCGCCTTGTGCGGAATCATGTCGCCGTCGGTACTGCCCTGGGTACCGACCACACCAGCGACTGTCGGCTGGGTGCCGCTGTCGTTGCTGATGTCCGAGCTGGCGTCGATGTAGTGGGTACCCGCGGTGACCTGAGCACGGTCGAGGAACGACATGCCCGCCGGGTTGCCGAAGACGATGGAACCGTCCTGAACGTTGGAGGAGCGTCCAGCCCAGGAGGTACCCTGGCCACTGACGCTCTGCTCCTGGAGTTGAAAGGACCCGGCCATGGCCTGGCTGGAGGCAGCGGCACTCACCAGCGCGATGGCCAGCGACAAACGGTTGTAGCGAAAAGACATAGCTCGTTCCCCTCTCCCAGTGGTCGCCCTTGCGCTTGCGCGTCTGGCGATCGTCTCCGCAGGCGCGATCTCGCTATCGCCTCGGCTATTAGTTTTCCCATCCCTTTTTCACTCAGCGCCGCATCAGCGTCAATGCGCAAACGGTCGTTTCAATCGCATTTTTGACTTCTCTTTAGTCGTAATACGAATCGCTATGTCGCTTTAGCTGCCATTGGCACTCAATGCCCCCCCTAACCAGCTTGCCAGCGCCACGCTCCGGTGATAGGGCATCGCCTTGACCTATGTGTTAGACCTAGGTTTTACACTGCTCTCGACAAGCGCGGAGGAGCTCACGATGAAAGTCACCGAACTGGCCAGAAGCGCCGGGGTCACCGCCGAGACCGTACGCCACTACACGCGCCAGGGTCTGCTGACGCCGCGGCGCGATCCGGACAACGGCTATCAGCTCTACGACCAGCGTGACCTGGGTCGACTGGGCTTCATCCAGCGCGCACGCACGCTGGGCTTCAGCCTCAAGGAGATCGCCGAGATTCTCGACCAGGCCGACCAGGGCGACTCGCCGTGTCCGCTGGTGCGCGATCTGCTCGCCGCACGCCTGCCGCGTATCCATGCCCAGATCCGCGAGCTGCAGGCGCTGGCAGAGCGCATGGAGCACGCTCTCGAGGATTGGGCACGGATGCCCGACGGTGCCCCCGACGGGCACAGCATCTGCCGCCTGATCGAACATACGTCCGACGGCGCCCACGGCTGCCAGGCCGCGCCGGGGAGGTCCGCGTGAACCGCTATCGCTATCGCGTCGACGCCATGCACTGCCAGGGCTGCGTCAAGCGTATCCGCGCGGCGGTGGCTGACGCCGACGCCGAGGCCACCCTCGAGGCCGCCCCCGCACAGCGCGAGCTGACGGTCACCACCCAGCTCGACGAGACAAGCCTGCGTCGACTGCTCGACCACGCCGGCTATCCCGCCGCGCCCCTCGACGAGACGAGCGATGCAGCGCTCACCCTGCAGGTACCGGCCATGCACTGCCAGGGCTGCGTCAAGCGCATGCGCGCGGCGATCCAGCAGGTGGATACCACCGCCGAAGTCAGCGGCGAACCCGCCGAGCAGCGGCTGGACGTGGTCTCCGTCCTGCCTGCCGAACGCATCGCGGACCTGCTCAGGGAGGCCGGCTACCCCCCCGCGCCCTGCGCCACCTCGGCCCAGGGCCTAGCAGTAATGCAAAACGAAAAAGCGCCGCCCGCTACGGCGACCGACGTGCAGCCTGCCCAGGCCATACCGCGGCGCCCTTCCAGCGAGTCCGTCAGCGAGCCAGCCGGCACGCCTACCGAGACGGCCGCCGACAGCGGCGCCCTGCGGCGGCTGGCAATCGGCGGCATGACCTGCGCCGGCTGCGTCAGTGCGGTACAGAAGGCGCTCGCGGCCACGCCGGGGGTGACCCGCGCCCAGGTCAACTTCGCCAGCGAGACGGCGCAGGTCGGCGGCAGCGCCGAACTCGATGCGCTGATCGCGGCGGTACGTAGCGCCGGCTATACGGCGACACCAATCGCCGATCTGCGCCAGGCCAGCGCCCAGCGACAGCGCGACAACCGCCGCCAGTGGCGCCGCCATCTGCGTGACGCCTGCCTGAGCCTCGCTCTGGGCATACCGATGATGCTGGCGATGTTCGTCCACCAGCCCCGCCTCGAGGGTGGCGAGCGCTGGCTCTGGCTGGCCCTGGGGCTGGCCACGCTGGGCGTGCTCGCCACTGCCGGGCGACGCTTCTTCGACGGCGCCTGGAAGGCGTTTCGCCACCATCAGGCCAACATGGACACGCTGATCGCCCTGGGTACCGCCGCGGCCTGGCTCTACTCGATGACGGTGGTGCTGTTTCCCGGCCTGATCCCGCCGGCCTCACGCCATCTCTACTTCGAGGCCTCGCTGATGATCGTGGGGCTGATCGGTATCGGCCAGGCGCTGGAGCTGCGCGCCAAGGGACGCAGCAGCCAGGCGCTGTCGCGTCTGCTCGATCTGCAGAGCCGTACCGCTCGGGTGATTCGCCAGGATCAGGAGCGCGAAGTCGCGATCGAGAGCGTGCAGGTGGGCGAACGCATCCGGGTGCGCCCCGGCGAGCGCCTGCCGGTGGATGGCGAGGTCGAGAGCGGCGAGAGCCATATCGATGAATCGATGCTGACCGGTGAGCCCGAGGCGGTGCGCAAGGGCCCCGGCGACAGCGTCAGCGCCGGAACCGTCAATGGCCGCGGCAGCCTGGTCTATCGCGCCACCCAGGTGGGTGACGATACCCGCCTCGGACGTATCGTCGATCAGGTCGCCCAGGCGCAGGAGTCGCGCCCGCCGATCGGCGCCCTGGCCGATCGTGTCGCCGGCATCTTCGTACCCAGCGTGATGATCGTCGCGGTACTCACCGCCCTCGCTTGGCTCGATGTCGGGCCCGCGCCGCAGCTGGTGCACATGCTGGTGGCCGCAACCACGGTATTGATCATCGCCTGCCCCTGCGCGCTGGGGCTGGCGACACCGATCTCGACCATGCTCGGTATCAGCAAGGCCGCCGAGCACGGTGTGCTGATCCGCGACGGCGAGGCGCTGCAGACCGCCAGCCGCCTGAGCACCCTGGTGGTCGACAAGACCGGCACCCTCACCGAAGGGCGCCCGAAGGTGACCGCCAGCCACTACTGGCAGACGCAGGCAAGCGCCCAGGCGGCGGTGGTCGCGCTCGAACGCGGTTCGGAGCATCCGTTGGCGAGCGCCCTGCTAGCGCACCTGGACGAGGCGCCCGAGCCCCCGGCGGTCGAAGCCTTCGAGAGCGTCACCGGGCGCGGGCTGGTCGCCAACCTGGCGGACGGCACCCGGGCGCTGCTCGGCAACGCCGCGCTGATGCACGACCACGCCATCGATATCGCGCCCGCCAAGCAGACCGCCGAGGCCTGGCAGCAGCAGGCCGCAAGCGTGGTCTATCTGGCCCTGGACGGCCAGCTGGCGGCGCTCTTCGCGGTGCGCGACGCCCTGCGCGAGGACAGCCGTGCCGCGGTGGCCCGACTTCGCCGGGCGGGGCTAAAGGTGGTGATGCTGAGCGGCGACAATGCCGCCGCGGCCAACGCGATCGCTCGTGAGGCGGGCATAGACGAAGTCCACGCCGAGCTGCTGCCGGGTGACAAGCAGGCTGCGGTGGCGGCACTGCAGCAGCGCGGCGAACGCGTGGGCATGGTCGGCGATGGCATCAACGACGCCCCGGCGCTGGCCCAGGCGGATGTCGGCTTCGCCATCGGCCAGGGCACCGATGTCGCCATCGAGAGCGCCGGTATCACGCTGATGCGCGACTCGCTGCACGGCGTGGCCGATGCCATCGCCATCAGTCGCGCCACGCTTTCCAATATCAAACAGAATCTGTGGGGGGCATTCGGCTACAACGCCCTCGGCATCCCCATCGCCGCCGGCGTGCTCTATCCGTTCACCGGGATGCTGCTGTCACCGATGCTCGCGGCGCTGGCGATGTCGGCCTCCTCGGTCACGGTGGTCGCCAACGCCAGCCGCCTGCGCCGCTTCACCCCGGGCGGTGGCACGCCCTCCGCCGAGGAGCGACACTGATGCTGATACTGCTCAATATGCTAGGCCTGGCGCTCATCCTCTTTATCGTGTGGTGGTTCTGGCTCAAGAACTGAGAGGGTATTTACAAACTGCCTGCGCTCGGCAATACGGCGTTGAAATCGGCCTCAAAGTACTCATTTACGCCATGTAAACTCCGCCTTATCGGCCGATTTCGCCTTGCCTTGCCTTCACTCGACGAGTCTGTAAACACCCTCTGAGCGCCACACCGTTCGAAAGGAGATCTCATGTCCGACTCATCCGGCACTGCCAGCGCTAGCGCACCGCCGCTCGACGGCATCGTCGAGAGCGTGCTCTACACCGCCGACAAGGCCCGCGCCCGGGACTTCTTCGAGCGCGTCCTGGGACTGGAACCGCACCTCGCCGACGAGCGCTTCCTGGCCTACCCGGTGGGTACCAGCATGCTGCTGGTGTTCCAGCGCGGCGAGACCGACACCACGGTGACGCTGCCCGACGGCATGGGCACCATTCCGCCCCACGACGGCGCTGGTCGCCAGCACGTGGCGCTGGCAATCAGTGCCGACCGGCTCTCCGCCTGGGAGGCGCATCTCGACACCGAAGGCGTGATCATCGAGGGACGCACCCGCTGGCCACGGGGCAGCGAGAGCCTCTACTTCCGCGACCCGGACGGGCATCTGATCGAGCTGGTGACACCGGGGCTGTGGCCCTGCTATTGACGCGCAACGCTCAGCTGCGGCTGACGCCGGTATAGCGCCCCGGACGGTGGTTGAGGGTGAGAATGCCGCTGAGCACCGCCGCCCCCAGGATCGAGTAGAGCACGTTACTCACCGGTAGCACGGCGAACGCGGCCAGCATCACCAGGCCATCGAGCGCCAGCTGCACCTTGCCCGCGCTCCAGCCGTGGCGATCGTGCAGGTGCAGGGCGAGGATATTGAAGCCACCCAGGCTGCCGCGATGGCGAAACAGCGAGAGCACCCCCAGTCCGATCAGCGCCCCGCCCATCAGCGCCGCAAACAGTGGCGTCACCTTTCCGATCTCGATCCAGTCGGCGATATGCCAGCTGAGCCAGGAGAGCAGCGCAATGGCGGCGAAGGTCTTGAGCGTGAACTGGTGCCCGATCCGCTGCCAGGCGAGCCAGTAGAACGGCAGGTTGACCACGAAGAACACCGGCCCGAAGGGCCAGCCGGTGGCGTAGCTGATCAGCAGCGAGATACCCGCCGTACTGCCGATCAGAATCTCGGCGTGCTGATAGAGCACCACGCCGAGCGCGGCGCAGGCCGACCCGAGCAGAATGGCGAGCACGTCTTCGTGCGTGCGGTGACGGATCTGGGGGCTGTCCATCGCGGGTTCCCTTGGCATTGTGTGACCATCGCCGTGGCGCGGTGGCGCCGCCGGCCTGGTGGAAAGCGCGGCGCTTGTGGCGCCGCTGCGTCGCTCGCGGTGCGCGAGACAGCCAATGATAGCGTCAATTCAGCCAAGGGAGTGGATAGCGTAGCGGCGGCCGGTGCAGGCCTGCACCCGCGCGGATATCAGCCGCTCAGGCGTTCGGCGTGCTCGACCATCAGCTGCAGCGACTCGCGCCCTTTCCAGCGGTTGCGCGAGAGCTTGAAGCCACAGCGGACGCGGTCGCCCACGGCGATCGGATGCGGCGCCCCCGGCGCCAGGGCGCGGAACCAGATGGCGCGGGTGACGCTGGCATCGCGGGAGAGCTCCAGCATCAGGTGGTTGCCCTCCGCCCCCACCGCGCGCAGCTGCTCGACGTGGAAGGTGGCCTCGAACAGCGGCGCCTCGAATTCGCGCCCATAGGGTGCCAGCGCCGCCAGCTCGTCGAGGGTGGCCAGCGAGAGCTGTGCCGCCGCCAGCTCGCCGTCGGTCCATACCACCGGATAGAGTTCGCGCCCGCCCAGCTGCTCATCCACCGCCTGCAAAAAGGCGTCGCGGAAACGCTCTAGCTCGCCCAGCGGTACCCCCACGCCGGCGGCACCGCGATGCCCGCCGAAACGCGGCAGACTCTCCGGTGCCAGCTCATGGGCGCGCTGCAGGGCGTCACGCAGATGCAGCGCCTCGATCGAACGCCCCGAGCCGGTGAGCATCTCTGGCGTGGTGGCCGGTGTCAGCACCAGGGTGGGACGTCCATAGCTCTGGACCAGGCGCGAAGCGACGATCCCCTGCACCCCGGCGTGGCCCTGCGGCAGATGGATCACCAGCGCCGGCGGGTTCTCGGCCAGCTGCGCCAGCGCCAGACCGCGGGCCTGCTCGACCATGTCCGCTTCCAGCGCCTTGCGCGCCTGGTTGTCGTCGTCGAGCACCTGCAGGTGGCGCCGAGCCACAGCGTCATCCGTGGCCAGCATGAAGTGCAGCGCAGCGTAGGGGTCGTCGAGGCGCGAGCGCGCGTTGATGCGCGGGCCCATCTGGAAGGCCAGGGTCTCGGCGTCGAACGGCACGCTGTCGCCCCCCAGGCGCTCCGCCATCACCCGCCAGCACGGCGCCTGCATGCGGTTGATCAGACGCAGGCCATAGCTCACCACGGCGCGGTTGGCGGCACTGCCACCCAGCGAGACACAATCTGCCACCGTGCCCAGGGCGACGTAGGAGAGCCAGGGGGCGAGCTTGGGCGTCGACGCAGAGAGCACGCCCTGCTCGATCAGCACCGCCCGGGTGAGCGACATCATCAGCCACGCCACCATGCAACCAGCGATGGTCTTGTCGGGATAGTCGCAGTCGTCGCGGGTGGGGTTGATGGTGGCGTAGGCCGAGGCCGGCGGCCCCGCCAGCGGCAGCGCGTGGTGATCGGTCACCACCACATCGATACCGGCCTCGCGCAGGCGAGCGATCCGCGGCTCGTCGGAGGAGCCGCAGTCGGCGGTGACCACCAGGCTGGGGCGCGGCTTGAGCGCCAGGGTGCGCTCGACCAGCGGTAGGCTGATGCCGTAACCATCGTTGATGCGATGGCCGATCAGACTGTGCAGGCGGGTGGCGGGCACGCCGAACAGCTCGGTCAGCGCGCGCAGGATCACCACGTGAGAGGTGATGCCGTCGACGTCGTAATCGGTGAGGATACCGATGTGCTCGCCCTCACTCACTGCCCGCGCGATCCGCTCGGCCCCGCGGCGCGCATCGGCCAGCCGCTCGGGATGGCTGAGATGACGCAGGGCCGGATCGGTCAGCGCCGCCAGCGACCCCGCATAGCCCGCCAGGCGTCCCGCCAGGACCCGCGCCTGTAGCTCGGTCAGGCCCTCGGCCTGGGCGCGCCGGTAGAGCGCCGCGTCGCGCTCGCGCGGTAGCAGGCGCGGACGGGTGAGTTCATCGAGCGATGAGCGGGAAAGATCGGGGTCCAAGCAGCCTCCTGGCATGATTACCCTAACGCGCCCCCAGGTTAGGTGAGCCCGATCATGACGTGCTTGCGGTAGGCGGGACGCGACTGCAACCGCGTGTACCACGCAGCCAGATGCGGCAGATCGGGACGCTCGATAGCCATTTCGAACCACGCATAGGCGAAGCAGCCCAGCGGAATATCCCCCATTCCCCACTCTGCCCCCGACAAAAAGGGCTGTTCTGACAATGTCCTATCTACTACGCCGAGTAGCGCCCCGCAGGCAGCAAGTCCTTTTTCGACCGCCTTGTCGTCGCGCTGTTCGGCCGGCAGGCGCACCGTATTCCAGAACACGTCCTTGAAGGGGGATGCCAGCGACGATGTCGCCCAGTCCATCCACTTGTCGGCCTCGGCACGCGCCGCGGGATCCGCACCCTGCTGTGAGCCGCGCCCATATTTGGCGCATAGATAGCGCACAATCGCGTTGGACTCCCACAGCACGAAATCCTCGTCCTGTAGACAAGGGATGAGACCGTTGGGATTCATGGCCCGGAAGGCAGGCTCGTCGACCACGCCATAGGCGCCGCCCGCATCGATGCGTTCGAAAGGCAGCTCCAGCTCCTCGGCACACCACAGCACCTTCTTGACGTTGGTCGAATTGGCGCGTCCCCAGATCTTCAGCATGGCTCTTGTCCTCACTGGATGACGCCGAGCGCCTTGGCGCCCGGCCCTTGTCAGCGGCGGTTGTCAGCGACGAAGCGCTGAACCGCGGCGAGTTCCGCCGGCAGCACCGTGTAGCGCTCTTCGCGTTCGAGCAGGCCGTCCATGTGCGGCGGCAGCGGCGCCCCGGTGAAGCCCGCCTTGACCACCGCCTCGGCGAACTTGGCCGGGTGCGCGGTGGCCAGGGTGATCATCGGCGTGGCGCGGTCGGCGCGCACCCGCTCGACGGCGCGATAGCCGGTGGCAGTGTGCGGGTCGAGCAGCTCCTTGGTGCGCTGGTGCGCCTCGCGGATCACCTCGAGGATGGTGTCGTCATCGACGCTGAAGCTCGAGAACTTCTCGCGCAGCCGTGCCAACGGCGCCTCGGCGAGTGCCGCCGGCTCGCGCTGGAAGCGCTCGAGCAGCTCGCGCACGGCGCTGCCGTCGCGCTCGTAGGCATCGAACAGCAGGCGTTCGAAGTTCGACGACACCACGATATCCATCGACGGCGCCAGGGTGGCGGCGAGTTCGCGCTTGGAGAAGTCGTTGTCGGCGAGGGTGCGGTGCAGGATGTCGTTGGCGTTGGTGGCGATGATGAACTGCTTCACCGGCAGCCCCATCTGGCTCGCCATGTAGCCGGCGAAGAGATTGCCGAAGTTGGCCGAGGGCACGCAGAAGCTCACCTCGCGATGCGGCGCACCGAGGGCGACCGCCGAGGCCACGTAGTAGACGATCTGGGCCATGATGCGCGCCCAGTTGATCGAGTTGACCGCCACCAGACGGGTGCCGTCGAGGAACGCCTGATCGGCGAAGCTCGCCTTGACCATCGCCTGGGCGTCGTCGAAGTTGCCCTCGATGGCAATATTGAAGACATTGTCGGCGAGCACCGTGGTCATCTGCCGCCGCTGCACCTCGGAGACGCGGTTGTGCGGGTGCAGGATGAAGATATCGAGATGGTCGCAGTGGCGGCAGCCCTCGATCGCCGCCGAGCCGGTATCACCGGAGGTGGCGCCCATGATCACCGCGCGCTCGCCGCGCTTGGCCAGGAAGTGATCGAGGATCCGCCCCAGCAGCTGCAGCGCGACGTCCTTGAACGCCAGCGTGGGGCCGTGGAACAGCTCGAGCAGGAAGTGATTGGCGTCGAGCTGGTTGAGCGGCACCACCGCCTCGTGGCTGAAGGTGGCATAGGCGTCGTGAACCAGGCCGCGGAAGGTGTCGTCATCGATCTCGCCGCCGACAAAGGGCTGCATCACCTGGAAGGCGATCTCGGCATACGACAGCCCCGCCATCCCCGCCAACGTCTCCGCCGACAGCTGGGGCACCGTTTCCGGCACGTAGAGCCCGCCATCGCTGGCCAGACCGGTCAACACCACTTCCTCGAAATTCAGCGCCGGCGCCTGCCCGCGCGTACTGATATAACGCATCTTGGTTTCCACTCGGTCCTGGGCTACTAGCCCCTGCTGTCAGTCGCGACTTAGAGGGTGTTTACAAAATGCCTGCGCTCGGCAATGCGGCGTTAAAATCGGCCTCAAAATGCTCATTCACCCCGCGTAAACTCCACTTTTTCGACCGATTTTGCCTTGTCTTGCCTTCGCTCGCCGACTTTGTAAACACCCTCTTAGAACGCCTTTCACAACCGCTAGACGACGTGGGCTCATCCGGCGGCAGGGCCTCGCGAGGGCGCTGTGAACCCCTCCCTGGGCGCTACCTTTGCCATCCCTGGCAAAGGACCCTCGCTTTGCGCTGCCCCCGCACCCATTGTCAGAGGGTTGGGGAATGGGCTCTTATTCCTGCTCGTCCAGGGACTCGACCCGAATCCGCGTCACCGGACCGGCGATGTCGGCCAGCGACTCGAGCTGGCGGATCGCCTCGTTCATGTGCTGCTCGCGGGTGCGATGAGTCATCAGGATGATCGGCACCAGTTCGCCCTCGGTGGCCTCTTTCTGGATGATCGCTTCGATCGAGATGCCGTGCTCGGAGAGAATGGTGGCGACCCGCGCCAGCACCCCGGGGCGATCCACCGCCAGCAGCCGCAGGTAGTAGGCGGTGACGATATCCTCCATCGGCAGGATCGGCAGCGCATTGACCTCGTCGTTGACCCCACTGAAGGCCAGATAGGGCACCCGGTAGTGGTGCGCGGTGGTGATGTCGCGGGCCACGTCGAGCAGATCCGCGACCACCGCCGAGGCGGTCGGTTCGGCTCCGGCCCCGGCCCCGTAGTAGAGCGTCGGACCGGTGGCGTCGCCCATCACCGCAATGGCGTTCTTGACCCCGTGGACATTGGCCAACAGGCGCTCCTTGGGGATCAGGGTCGGATGCACGCGCAGCTCGACGCCGCTGTCGCTGCGCCGGGTGATACCCAAGTGCTTGATGGTGTAGCCGAGGTTGTCGGCCTGCTCGACGTCCTCCGCGGTGATCCGCGCGATGCCCTCGGTGTAGGCGCGATCGAACTGCAGCGGCACGCCATAAGCGATCGAGGCGAGGATGGTCAGCTTGTGGGCAGCGTCGATGCCCTCGACGTCGAAGGTCGGGTCGGCCTCGGCGTAGCCCAGCGCCTGGGCCTCGGCGAGCACGTCCTCGAACGCCCGGCCTTCGTCGCGCATATGGGTCAGGATGTAGTTGCCGGTGCCGTTGATGATGCCGGCGAGCCACTGGATACGGTTAGCGCCGAGCCCCTCGCGCAGCGACTTGATCACCGGGATACCGCCGGCCACCGCGGCCTCGAAGGCGACGATCACGCCCTTGTCATGGGCGGCGCGGAAGATCTCGTTGCCGTAGACCGCGATCAGCGCCTTGTTGGCGGTGACTACGTGCTTGCCGTGCTCGATGGCGGTCATCACCAGCTCGCGGGCAACGTCATAGCCGCCGACCAGCTCGACCAGCACGTCGACATCGGGGTTGCGCGCCACCTCGAAGATGTCGCGGGTGACCTTGATACCGGTGGTGTCGCAGTCGGGGTTGTCGCGGCGCGCACCGACCTGCTCGATCACGATCGGGCGACCGGCGCGACGCGCGATCTCGTCGGCGTTGCGTGTCAGCACATTGAAGGTGCCCCCGCCTACGGTGCCCAAACCGCAGATACCCACTCTCACCGGTTTCAAGATATCACTCCCCTGTCTCGCGGCGCGGCAAGCCTGCCGCGCCGCCTGATTGTCTTAAGGCCCGCTGTCGCAGGTCCTGGGTCCGGGCCGGCCAAGCGCCCCATGAGTTGTACGACGTTCTGGACGACGTGGTGGCCCCAGAACCGTCCGCGCTCGTCGGCTTTTTGTACAAGCCCTGGCCGCCCTTTTCGCGCCCAACACGCGACGGATGCAGCGCCGCGGGGCCGGTCACGGTAGAAAGCCCCGCCCCCCTTGTCAAGGGAACCACTGCTTAAATGCCTGCACGAGCGAATGACTGCGTTGCGCGGTACTCGAAGGCTCGCCTAACCCCATGTTATGTCTCGCCCTCTGCGTTCCGTGCGCCTTGCCCTTCATCTCGTTCGGCGATTTATGCAGCGTTTCCCAAGCGGCGGCGCCCCGGTTTCAGCTCTTGGCGTTGGGGTCGATGCCGAGCATCGCCGCCAGGCGCTTGGCCGGCAGATAGCCCGGCACCATCTTGCCATCGGGGAAGATGATCGCCGGGGTACCCTGGATGCCAGACTCGACCCCCAGCTGGTACTGCTTGGCGATCGGTGCATCACAGCTCGCCGGGGCGTCCACCGCATCGCCGCGGAAGGCGGCACTCATCGCCTCGGAGCGGTTGTCGGCACACCACACCTGGGCCAGCTGGCGCGCGGCGTCGGAGTCCGGCCCCATGCGCGGGAAGGCGAGATAGTCGACCTCGATGCCCATGGCGTTGAGCTGGTTCATCTCGGCGTGCAGCTTATGGCAGTAAGGACAGGTGGTATCGGTGAACACCGTGAGCCTGGCCTTGACCTTGCCCGCCGGCTTGTAGACCACCCGCTGGTCCTCCGGCACCTTGTCGATGAGCGCCTGACGCCGTGCATTGGCCGCCTGCTCGGTCAGGTTGACCATGCCATCCTTGGCGTTCTGATAGAGATCGCCGACGATCAGATATTCGCCCTTGGCATCCGCGTAGAGCGTATTGCCCCCCTTCAGCCGCACCTCGTAGAGCCCCGGCAGCGGCGAGTCGTCGATCGACTCGATCGGCAGCGGCTGGCCGCTGTGGGCATTGAGCTTGGCGGCCAGATCACTGGGCGGCTTGGCGAAGGCAGCGGGCGTCAGGCAGAGTCCGGCCAGCGCCAGCGCGGCCAGGGTCGAGCGACTTCTCATGTTCAACCTCTCGGGTGATGTTGGGCGTGCAGGGCTTCCAGGCGGGCCTGGGCCACATGCGTGTAGATCTGCGTGGTGGATAGATCACTATGCCCCAGCAGTAGCTGTACGACACGCAAATTGGCGCCATGATTCAATAAATGGGTCGCGAAAGCGTGGCGCAGCGTGTGCGGCGACAGCGGCTTGTCGATCGCCGCCAGGCGGGCATAGTGCTTGATCCGGTACCAGAAGGTCTGGCGCGTCATGCAGGCATCCGCGCGCCCGGGAAACAGCGCCGGCTGACGGATGTCGCGCATCAGCTCGCCACGCCCCTGCCGCAGATAGCGCTCGAGCCAGCTCAGGGCCTCTTCGCCCAGCGGCACCAGCCGCTCCTTGTCCCCCTTGCCGCGCACCAGCACCACCCCCTGACGCAGGTTGACCGCCGCGACGCTGAGCCCCACCAGTTCGGAGACGCGCAGACCGCAGGCATAGAGCAGCTCGAGCATGGCGCGATCGCGCAGGCCCAGCGCCGAGTCGACATCCGGCGCTGCCAGCAGCCGCTCGACATCGCGCTCGTCGAGCGTCGCCGGCAGCCCGGGGGTGATCTTCGGCGGCTCGATCTCGGCCAGGGGGTCGTGGGCGATCAGCCCTTCGCCCAGCGCCCAGCGATAGAAGCGCCGTAGACACGACAACAGCCGCGCCACCGAGCGCGCATGGTAGGTCTCGCGACGGCCATCGACGAAGGCGTTGACACTGCTCTCGGCGGGCGCCAGCAGCCGCTCGTCACGGCTTTCGAGAAAGCCGATCCAGGTCGATAGGTCGTGGCGGTAGGCGCTCAGCGTGTGTTCGCTGACGCCGCGCTCGAGCCACAGCGCATCGAGAAAGGCGTCGCGGCGGTCGTGATCGTTCATACGCTCATGGGCTCGTGATCATCGGCAGAGTTGGCTCGACCCCGCAGCATAACGCAGAAGACCCCGTGCGCCGAATGCGCACGGGGTCTTCTCGGATGGCGATGCCAACGCCCCGGCCACCAGGTGCCGGGGCATCATCGCTATCAGCCCAGCTTTTCCTTGATACGCGCGGATTTGCCGCTGCGCTCGCGGAGGTAGTAGAGCTTGGCCTGACGCACGTCGCCGCGACGCTTGACTTCGATACCGGCAACCAGCGGGCTGTAGGTCTGGAAGGTACGCTCGACGCCGACACCGTGGGAGATCTTGCGCACGGTGAAAGCGGAGTTCAGACCGCGGCTGCGCTTGCCGATGACCACGCCTTCGAAGGCCTGCAGACGCTCGCGGTTACCTTCCACGACCTTGACCTGGACGACCACGGTATCGCCGGGGGCGAAGGCCGGGATGTCCTTGTTCATCTGCTCGTTCTCGAGCGCCTGGATCACCTTGTTCTTGCTGCTCATGTCTTGCTCCTGGTTTGAGAGGAGTGCCCCTGGGGGCGCTCCGTGATCCCGGCGCGAGTTCGCTGAACCGGCGCGGAATCGGACTGTGAGTGACGCATGCAGGCGCCTGGCCTCATGCACCGCCGTCGCGTGCGACGTGTTCCTCGATGAACTCGTCGAGTAGCTGCTGCTGCTCGCGGTCCAACGTTCGGCTCTCCAACAGATCCGGACGCCTGAGCCAGGTGCGTCCGAGAGATTGCTTCAGGCGCCAGCGCCGGATCGCCGCGTGATTGCCGCTGAGCAGTACCTCCGGCACCCGGTGACCATCGATCACCTCGGGGCGGGTGTAGTGCGGACAATCGAGCAGACCGCTGGCGAAAGAGTCTTCGCTCGCCGAGTCGCTGTGGCCGAGTACCCCAGGCACTTCACGGGACAGCGCGTCGATCAGCACCATCGCCGGCAGCTCGCCGCCGCTGAGCACATAGTCACCAATCGACCACTCTTCGTCGATATCGGCTTCGACCACGCGCTCGTCGATGCCTTCGTAGCGCCCGGCAACCACGATCAGGCTCTCGCGGGCGGCCAGTTCCCTGGCGCCGGCCTGATCCAGCCGCCGGCCCTGCGGCGAAAGGTAGATCACCGTCGGGCGCCGGCCCTCGGCGGCGGCACTGCGGCGGGCGTCATCGAGCGCCGCGCGTAGTGTCGCCACCTTCATCAGCATGCCGGGACCTCCACCGTAGGGGCGATCGTCGACCGTGCGATGTCTGTCCGTGGCGTAGTCCCGAGGATTCCACAAGGCCATCTCAAGCAGGCCTCGCTCCACGGCCCGACCGGTCACGCCATGCCGGGTAATGGCCTCGAACATCTCCGGGAACAGGGAGACGACACCTATCCACACGGTACGCTTCTCCTCCCCAGCCGCGCTCTTGCCCCCGCCTGCGCGGGAAGCTAGAACGTCGGGTCCCAATCGACCGTCATCTCGCCGGCGGCGAGATCCACCGCGACGATCACATCGTCGGGCAGAAACGGCAGCAGCCGTTCACGATCGTCCACGCTGTCGCTGCCGGGCTTGACCACCAGCACGTCATTGGCACCGGTCTCGAACAGATGATCGACCCGGCCCAGCCTGACGCCCTTACGGGTCACCACGTCGAGCCCCTCCAGCTGATGCCAGTAGAACTCGCCGTCTTCCAGCGTCGGCAGCGCCGACTTGGCCACCGACACGTCGGCGCCGGCCCACTGCTCGGCCAGCTCACGGGTGTCGACGCCTTCCAGCCGCACCACCAGCGCCTTGCCCTGCGGGCGCGCCTCGATCAGCTTGCGCACCTCGCGCTGGCCGTTGAGCGTCAACGTCCACTCGGGGTAGTCGAAGATGCCCTCGGCCGGGCTGGTGTACGAATAGACCTTGAGCCAACCCTTGACGCCGTGCGGGCTGGTCAGGCGGCCCAGCAGCACCTGCTGCGGGTCGTCGTCATGCGCCGCTGCCGACATCACGCTCGAACTCAGGCCTGGGCCTTGCGTGCTTCTTTGACCAGCTCAGAGACGCGGTCGGAGACCTGCGCACCCTGGGACTCCCAGTGAGCGACGCGGTCGAGATCGACGCGCAGACGCTCTTCCTGACCGCGCGCGATCGGGTTGAAGAAACCGACGCGCTCGATGAAGCGGCCGTCGCGGGAAACGCGAGAGTCGCTGACGGTCAGGTGATAGAAGGGACGCTTCTTGGCGCCACCACGTGCCAGACGAATGGTAACCATTGCGTTGATAATCCTTCGGTTAAGTGAATCGTTACGCCACGGAATCGAGTCTTCCCGGGCGTAGGCCCGAGACGAAGACGCAGCATTCTACGGAAAAGCCCGCCGATTGGAAACCTTTTGTTGAGGTTTGCCACCGCCCGGCGGGCGCGCGGGCGGCTCAGCGCCAGGGGAAACCGCCGCCGCCACCCATGCCGCCCATGCCCCCCATACCGCCGGGGCCACCCGGGCCGCCGCCGCCGCCCATCATGCCCGACATGCCGCGCATCATCTTCTGCATGCCGCCTTTCTGGCCGGCCTTCTTCATCATCTTCTGCATCTGCTTGTGCTGCTTGAGCAGACGGTTGAGATCGGGCACCTGGAGACCTGCACCGGTAGCGATGCGCCGCTTGCGCGAGCCGTTGATGATCTCCGGCTTGCGGCGCTCCTGCGGGGTCATCGAGTTGATCAGCGCCTCGAGCTTGCCGAACTCCTGCTCGGCGCCCTTGTTCTGGGCCATCTCGGCCATCTGCCCCATGCCGGGCAGCTTCGACATCAGACCGCCCATGCCGCCCATCTTCTTGAGCTGCTGCAGCTGGTCGCGGAAGTCCTCGAGATCGAAGCCCTGGCCCTTCTTGACCTTCTTGGCGAGCTGCTCGGCCTTGCCCTTGTCGACGTTGCGCTCGGCCTCTTCGATCAGCGACAGCACATCGCCCATACCGAGAATGCGCGAGGCGACGCGATCGGGGTGGAACGGCTCCAGCGCATCGACCTTCTCGCCCATGCCCATGAACTTGATCGGCTTGCCGGTGATGTGGCGCACCGAGAGTGCGGCACCGCCACGCGCGTCACCATCGGCCTTGGTCAGGATGACCCCGGTCAGCGGCAGCGCATCGTGGAACGCCTTGGCGGTGTTGGCGGCATCCTGACCGGTCATGGCGTCGACCACGAACAGGGTTTCCTGCGGCTGGATCGCCCGGTGCAGCGCCTGGATCTCGGCCATCATCGCCTCGTCCACCGCCAGGCGGCCGGCGGTGTCGACCAGCACCACGTCATGGAACTGGATCTTGGCGTGCTTGATCGCCGCCTCGGCGATCGCCACCGGCTGCTCGGCGCTGGTCGACGGGAAGAAGTCGACCTCGACCTCACGCGCCAGGGTCTCGAGCTGGTCGATGGCGGCCGGACGATAGACGTCGGCGGAGACCACCAGCACCTTCTTCTTCTCGCGTTCGCGCAGGTACTTGGCCAGCTTGGCCACCGAGGTGGTCTTGCCCGCCCCCTGCAGCCCCGCCATCAGCACCACCGCCGGCGTGCCCTTGAGGCTCAGCGCCTCGTTGGCCTGGCCCATGATCGCTTCCAGCTCCTGCTGCACGATCTTGACGAACTGCTGGCCGGGGGAGAGGCTCTTGGAGACCTCCTGACCCACCGCGCGCTCGCGCACGCGATCGACGAAATCCTTGACCACCGGCAGCGCGACGTCGGCCTCGAGCAGGGCGCGACGCACCTCTCGCAGGGTGTCCTTGATGTTGTCTTCGGTCAGGCGCGCCTGGCCGGTGATCGACTTCAGCGTCTGCGACAGGCGATTGGAGAGACTTTCGAACATGGAACGCTCCGGGCGGCGATGCCGGGCACCGCAGGGTTCGACCAGGGGATCGCGGCGCCGCTGAAAAAGAATGTGGCTGACCATTATACGCGTGAGTGCCACGTCTCTCCACGTACCGATGCAGGACAGCCGCGCCATCCCCCGGCGGCCGGGGTCACGGCTGGGCGCAGCGACGCCGATTGGGTATAGTGGCCGACGCTATGTACAGGATTGATCTGAATACTCCTTCACCGTTCGGGCGGGCGCCTCGCGGCCGCTCCATGAGGCTTTGACACCGATGCCGGCGCTTCCCTTCGCCCTGGTCGCTATCGTCTGCTATCTCGCCGCCGGACTCTGGCAGAGCCTGAGCCTGGCCCGGCGCGTCGCCGAGCGCCCGCGCTGGGTGCGCACCGCCGGGGTGGTCGCGCTGCTCTGCCATGGCGTGATCGTCGGTCTGACCCTGCTCGGCCCCCACGGGCTACACATGGGGCTGACCCAGAGTGCGGCGCTGATCGGCTGGGTGGTGGTGGCACTGCTGCTGCTGTTCAGTCTGTTCAAGCCAGTGCTGAATGCCGGCGTATGCATCTTCCCGGTGGCCGCCATCACCATCGTCGCCGCCATCGGCATGCCCAGCACCATGACCGAATCGGGGATCTCCCCCGGCCTCTACTTCCATATCCTCAGCTCGATCGCGGCATTCTCGTTCTTCGCCATCGCCGCAGTGCAGGCAGTGCTGCTGGCGTTCCAGCATCATGCGCTGAAACAGCGCCAGACCCTGGGTATCGTTCAGGTACTGCCACCGCTCACGCGCATGGAGCAACTGCTGTTCGAACTGATCTGGTGCGGCATGCTGCTGCTGACGGTGGCCATCGTCAGCGGCTTCGTGTTCGTCGACAACCTGTTCGCCCAGCACCTGGCGCACAAGACCATCCTGTCGCTGCTCGCCTGGCTGATCTTCGCCGCCCTGATCGCCGGCCATCACTACCTCGGCTGGCGCGGCCCCAAGGCGGTGCGCTGGACGCTGGCCGGTGTCGGCGTACTGGTGCTGGCCTTCTTCGGCACCAAGTTCGTGCTCGAGTACATCTTCCACTACAACGCCTGATGCCGGGATCATACCGGGCCTTCGACGCTTGGCGGTTGCGCGCGCGCCGCTCTCGGGCCAAGCTCGAACGAGCGAGTGGCTCGCGGCCGTGATATCGGCCCCGTCTCGACGCACCTCCCGGCGGCTCGGCGGCGCCGGGGGCGCCGGGGGCGTCTCAACGAACAAGAGGAAAGCGCCGTCTTGAACGACGACATACCCTTGGGCCTGATGCTGGGCCTGCTCTTCGTGCTGGTCTGCCTCTCGGCTTTCTTCTCCAGCTCCGAAACCGGCATGATGTCGATCAACCGCTATCGCCTGAACCATCAGGCCAACAGCGGCGGCCGCGCAGCCAGACGCGTGGTCGAGCTGCTCAAGCGCCCCGATCGCCTGCTCGGGGTGATCCTGATCGGCAACAACCTGGTCAACAACCTGGCCGCCTCCATCGCCACCATCGTCGCCATCCACTTCTTCGGTGATGTCTCCGGCCCCGCCATCGCCACGCTGGCGCTGACCATCGTGGTGTTGATCTTCGGCGAAGTGACCCCCAAGACCTATGCCGCGATCAAGCCCGACCGCATCGCGCTGCCCGCCTCGCTGGTGCTGGCACCGCTACTGCGTCTGTTCTATCCGCTGGTGTGGCTGGTCAACGCGATCTCCAACAATCTGCTGCGTCTGCTCGGGGTCAAACAGCTCGAGGCGGGCAAGGACAACCTCACCCGCGACGAGCTGCGCAGCGTGGTCCATGAGGCAGGACCGCTGATCCCCAGCCGCCACCAGGCCATGCTGCTGTCGATCCTCGATCTCGAGAACGTCACCGTCAACGACATCATGGTGCCGCGTCACGAGGTGGTCGGGCTCGATCTCGACGACGACCTCGACGCCCTGCTTGCCCAGATCCGCCAGAGCCAGCACAACCGTCTGCCGATCTACAAGGGCGACATCAACAACATCATCGGCATCCTGCACCTGCGCAACGCCTCACGCTTCCTGACCAAGCCCGATCTCACCAAGGCAGCGATCGTGCAGGAGGCGCGCGAGCCCTACTTCATCCCCGAATCCACCCCGCTGCATACCCAGCTGCTCAACTTCCAGCAGCAGAAGCGGCGTATCGGCGTGGTCGTGGACGAGTATGGTGACGTGCAGGGGCTGGCGACGCTGGAGGATATCCTCGAGGAGATCGTCGGCGAGTTCACCACCGACGTGGCCGGAACCTACCGCGATATCCATCCGCAGACCGACGGCGCCTACGTGATCGAAGGCACGGCCAACATTCGCGAACTCAACAAGGCGTTGGGATGGCAGCTGCCCACCGACGGCCCCAAGACCCTCAACGGACTGATTCTGGAGCAGCTGGAATCCTTCCCCGACGCCGCCGCCTGCCTGCAGATCGGCACCACCCGACTGGAGATCCTGGAAATCAAGGATAATCTGATCACGTCGGTACGCTGCTGGCAGCAGGGGGTCAGGCGGCGCAGCGGCGAGTGACGCCCGGGGCCGCCGGCGTCATCGCCGACAGGCCCGCACTCGCCAGGATCAGATCAGCCCACCGCGACGCTGGGCCAGCTCCTCGTCGGCGCGCTGCTTGAGCGCGCGCACCCGAGTCTCGAGCAGCCCCCGGGTCGCCTCGCGGGCGTTGATCGGCTCGCCGAAGGCCAGGATCACCCGAGCACGCACACGGCGTGGCCACTTGCTCAGCGCCTTGCCGCCGCAGTTGGAGGTCCACGAGCCCCACAGCCCACCCAGCGCCGCCGGCACCACCGGTACCGGGTTGCGCGCCAGCACCAGCTCCAGACCGCGGCGGAAGGCGTGCACCTCGCCATCCGGCGTCAACCGCCCCTCGGGAAAGATCATCACCACCTCGTCGTGGCACAGCGCCCGGCTGACCTCATCGAGAGCGCGGCGTACGCCACCCGGATCGCGCCGGTCGGAGTCCACCGGGATGGCCCCGGCGATACGGAAGAACCAGTTGAGCCAGGGCGACTCGTAGATCGGCCGATCCATCATGAAGCGCAGCGGCCGCGGGCAGGCGCCACCGAGCACCAGCGCATCCATGAAGCTGACGTGGTTGCACACCACCAGTGCCGGGCCGGTGGCGGGAATGTGGTGGCGGTCGCGGAAGCGCAGCCGATAGACCAGACGCACCAGCACGAAGATCAATAGCCGCAGCGCCGGGCGCGGATTGCGGATCAGCAGACCGATACCCACCAGCAGCGCGGCCCAGCCCAGGCCGTAGAACAGCGTCGCCAGCGACAGTGACAGCAGGCTGAGCACGACGATACCGAACAGCGCCGAGCCGATCATGAACAGCGCATTGAGAATGTTGTTGGCGGCGATCATGCGCGCCCGCTGCGCCTCGGGGCTGGCCAACTGCATCAGAGTGTAGAGCGGCACGCTGTAGAGCCCGCCGCCGAGGCCGACCAGCGCCAGCAGCGTGCTCATGCGCCAGAACTCGGTACTCCCCAGCAGCGTGACCAGCGCCTGGGGCGCCTGGGCCGGCACCACGGTGCCCGCCAGCTCGATCCCCGCGACCCCGATCACCAGCACCCCGAGGGGTACCAGCCCCAGCTCCAGGCGCCCGGCCGAGAGCCGTGCGCAGAGCAACGCGCCGGCCCCCACCCCGAGCGCAAAGGCGCCGAGCAGAAAGCTCACCGCACCCTCCTCGCCGTGGGCCACATCGCGCACCCAGGCGGGCAGCTGGGTCAGATAGCAGGCGCCCAGGAACCAGAAGAAGCTGATGCCGATCAGCGCCAGGCGCAGGCGGCGCTCGCGCAGCCCGTCGCGCATCACCTCGAGGGTGCCCGAGAGCGGGCGCCAGGCGACGCGCCCAGTGGCAATGGGCGGCGCCGGCGGCACGCCGAAACTGGCGACCAGCCCGGCCAGCGCCACCGCGACCAGCGCCAGCGCGATCGCCGCGCGGCCCAGGGCACCATCGAGGGACGCCAGCACCCCGGCCAGCAGCGTACCGAGCAGAATCGAGACGAAGGTGCCCAGGTTGACCCAGGCGTTGCCCTTGACCAGCTCGGTCGCCGCCAGATGCTGCGGCAGGATGGCGTACTTGACCGGCCCGAACAGCGCCGACTGGGTGCCCATCATGAACAGCAGCGCCAGCAGCAGCGCGAACAGCTCGAACCAAACCGCTGCAGCCGCGGCGAGCATGGTCGCCAGCTCCAGCAGCTTGAGCCGGCGCACCAGGCGCTGCTTGTCGAGATGATCGGCGAGGGTGCCGCCCCAGGCGGAGAACAGGAAGAACGGCAGGATGAACAGTCCCGCCGCCAGATTGTTGAGCAGCCCCGTGTCCCAGCCGTAGCGCGGTACGGCGACGAAGGTCAGCAGCAGCAGCAGGACGTTCTTGAACAAATTGTCATTGAAGGCGCCGAGCGCCTGGGTCCAGAAGAAGGGCGCGAAGCGGCGTCGCGCGAGCAGCCCCCGGGTCACGTCGCGTCCGGAAGATGCCGCAGGCCGCGCAGAGTGGTCGAGAGCAGCTGGTCGAGCAGCTCCCCGACCTCCATCGGTTGGCCCTGCCAGTAGCCGAGACGGTCATTGAGCCCCAACTGCACCAGACCGTGCACGCTGCCCCACAGGGTGCGCGCCATACGCCGCGCCTCGACCGCGGAGAGCGCCGGCTGATGGCGCCGCAGCGCCGCCTCGACACGCACGAACAGCGCCTCGATGATATGGTTCTGGCGCTCGTCGAGCTCGCCCTCCTCCGCCAGCGGATACTCGAACAGCATCTGCCAGCGATAGGGCTCGTGCTGGGCGTATTGCCAGTAGGCGGTGGCCAGCGCCTTGAGCTGCGGCTCCGGCTCGGCCTCCTCGAGCCCGGCAACCGCCGCGCCCATACGATCGAGGGTCTCGATGTTGACGTACTGCAGCAGATTGCTGAAGCTGCCGTAGAGCTTGAGCAGCGTGCTCGGTGCACAGCCCACGTCTCGCGCCAGTGAGCGCAGCGACAGCGTATGCACCGAATTGCCCTGCAACCAGGCATCGCATGCCGCCATCACCTGGGCATGAAGCGCCTCGGGCGCATGCTGTCGGGGTCGAGCCATCGAATCCCTCGCTCGGAAAATCATCAGTCGCTGTCACGCCCCGCCGGGTGCGGGAATGTTGTTGTCGATTTAAAATCGAACAGCGTTTCCCAGCATATCGGTAATCTCTGCAAACGCAAGCGTCCATACGGCTAACACATCGATTTCGCGAGGCTTTTGCCAGTGCTACCGGCACCGTGGCGAGGCCCTGCCAGGGACGGCGTGCTAGACTCCAGCCAGCGCTGGCAACGCCTGCGATTCAATGCACTCTCAGGAGAGACCATGGCCGGTCGCTTACATATCGACGACTGGACGCGCCACCCGACGCTGGCGGCGCTGGGCCAGCGCCAGCAGCCCCGCCTGAGCCCCAACGTGGCGCCGCGGCAGTGGGCCTCGATCCTGCGCCGGGACGCCGACAGCACCCGACTGTGCGACGCGTTCTGGGGCCTCACGCCCGACTGGCTGGCGGTGCTCGACCACGCCCCGCACTGCGCCCGCGCGGAGTCGCTGGAGAGCCGCCCGATGTTCCGCGAAGCGTTCGCCACCCGGCGCTGTGTGGTCCCGGTGACCGGGGTGTTCGTGTGGCAGCAGAGTGCGCGCGGCAAGCAGCCCTATCTGGTGACCCAGGCCGAGCGCGCGCCGCTGCTGCTGGCCGGCCTGTGGACCCGCTATCGTCAGGACCACGGCCCCGAGCGCGACTCCTTCGCGCTGATCACGGTGCCCACCTCGACCTTCCTCGGCGCGCTCACCGACCGCCTGCCGGCGATCGTGCCGCTGGCCGCCCTGGATACCTGGCTGGCCGAAGAGACCCCGGCAGTCAAGGCGCGCGAGTGGCTGACCCCGGCGCCGCCGGAACTTCTGGGGGCGTTTCCGGTCTCCAAGCGGATCAACGATCCGGCGCATCAGGATTGGGCATGTGCCTACCCCACCGGCCCCATGCAGGTGTGGTCCGCCTAGCCCACACGCGGCCGTTTGGACACCGTGGTTGTTTGGCACATAGTGTTCGACCGGGCTAGCACACCAGTACCACGCAACGCAGCGATTCGTTGGGGACGCCGAGTCCGCGCAGACATTTTGTGAACACCCTCTTAGACAGACAGGGAGCATCCATGCCTCACCCCCGGATATCGCGCGCGCCCACCTGCGCCTGGCTGGCCGGACTCGGCCTCATGGCCCTGCTCGGCGTCTGCCAGGCCGCACCGCTGGCCCCAACGGCCGAGACAGCCGCCGCCGAGGCGCCGCCAGCGACCGGCGACACGCCGATCCAGAGTCCCAACGACAGCCGCGCCTATCGCGCCGTCACCCTCGCCAACGGGCTCGAGGTGCTGCTGATCAGCGACCCCGAAGCCGACAAGGCGGCGGCGGCCATGGACGTCTCGGTGGGCAGTGACAACGACCCCGCCGACATGCCGGGGCTGGCGCACTTCCTCGAACACATGCTGTTCCTGGGCACCGCGGGCTACCCCGATCCGGACGGCTACCAGAGCTTCATCCAGCGCAACGGCGGCTCGCACAATGCGTTCACCGCAGCCCAGGACACCAATTTCTATTTCGATGTCGACCCCCAGGCCTTTCCCGAGGCGCTGGACCGCTTCGCTCAGTTCTTCGTTTCGCCCCAGTTCAACCCGGAGTACGTCGACCGTGAACGCCACGCGGTGAACTCGGAGTACCAGGCGCGCCGTGCCGACGACGCCCGCGGCATCGCCGAAGCGCTGGGCAAGGCGCTCAACCCCGAGCACCCGATCAACCACTTCTCGGTCGGCAACCTCGACACCCTCAACAGCGATAAGCGCCCGCTGCGTCAGGCGCTGGTCGACTTCTACCGCGCCCACTACGACGCCAACGTAATGCATCTGGTGGTGCTCGCGCCGCAGCCGCTGGACACGCTGGAACAGGAGGTGCGCAGCCGCTTCGTGGCCATCGCCGACCACGACCTCTCGCGGCCGCAGATCGACACCCCGCTGGCGCTCCCCGGCCAGTTGCCGGCACGCCTGCGGGTCAAGACCCACGAGAGCCGCCAGCGCGTCGAGTTCCTGTTCCCGATCGCCGACCCCATCGGTGACTATGCCGACAAGCCCGATGCCTACGTCGCCAACCTGCTCGGCCACGAAGGCGAAGGCAGCCTGCTCGCCGCGCTGCGCCGACAGGGCTGGGCCGACGGGCTCTCCGCCGGCACCCGCGAGGCCGACGGCCGCCACGCCCTGTTCGATGTCTCGATCAGTCTCACTGCCGAAGGGGTGGCGCATCTCGACCAGATCCAGGCCAGCCTGTTCGCTCAGATTCAGCGCCTGCGTGACCAGGGTGTGGAGGCGTGGCGCTACCGCGAGCAGGCCGACCTGGCCCAGCAGGCGTTCCGCTTCCAGCAGCGCCAGGAGCCGATCCAGACGGTGAGCAGCCTGGCCATGAGCCTGGCCTACTATCCGCTCGCCGACGTGCAGTATGCGCCCTACCGCATGGATCACTTCGCCCCCGCGGCCATCGATGCACTGCTCGACCGGCTCACGCCGGACAACCTGCTGCGGGTCTACAGCGGCCCCGAGGTCGAGGGCACGCAGACCACGCCCTACTTCGCTGCCCCCTATACCCTGACCCGGGTGTCCCAGTGGCCCGAGGCGCAACCCCTCGACGGCCTCGGGCTGCCCGAGCCCAACCCCTATATCGCCGACGATCTGAGCGTCGAGAGGTTTCCCGCCGCCGAGCCCGAGCGCCTCGTCGACACGCCGAGCGTCGAGCTCTGGCACCAGGCGGACAGCGATTTCGGCGCGCCCCGGGTCGAGTGGCGCTTCAGCCTGCAGTCTCCCCAGGCCGCCAGCGATGCACGCCACGCCGTGCTCACGCGGCTGCTGGCAGGCTGGCTCAACGATGGGCTCAACGAGCGCTTCTACCCGGCCTCCCTGGCCGGCCAGGAGTTCGTCGCCTATGCCCACGGGCGCGGCATCACCCTGGCCTTCTCCGGCTGGCGCGACCACCAGGCGCGCCTGATGCAGACCGTGATCGAACAGCTCCAGCACGGCGAGATCAGTGCCGACAGCCTCGCCCGGGTCAAGCAGGGGCTGGCGCGCAGCTGGCGCAACGCACCCCAGGATGCGCTCTACCAGCAGATGCAGCGCACCCTGGGCGAGGCGCTGATGCGCCCGCAGATCAGCACCCGCAACATGCTCGCGGCGCTCGATGAGATCGACGTGCAGGACGTGCGTGACTACCGCCGGCACTTCCTCGGCCAGCTCTACCTGCAGGGTATGGCAGTGGGCAACCTGGACGCCGAGCTCGCGCGACGCGAAGGCCTGCTGGTGGCCAATGCGCTCGCGCCGCGGCTGCACGCCGACGACATCCCGCCGCTCACCGCACTCGAAGTGCCGGCCGATGCTCCGGTGCTGCACCCGAATACCGCCCGCGACGACGCGGCGGTGCTGCGCTATCTCCAGGGCCCCGATCGCTCGCTGGCCAGCCAGGCGCGCCTGGCCGTGCTCGGCCAGCTGATCGGCCCGCCCTTCTTCGCCCAGCTGCGCACCGACGAGCAGCTCGGCTATATCGTCAACGCCGGCTACGCGCCGCTGCTGGATGCTCCCGGGCTGAGCCTGCTGGTGCAGTCGCCGAGCGCCGACAGCGCCAAGATCGACGCGCGCATGGATGCCTTCCTGGCCCGCTTCGACCAGCATATCGATACCCTCGACGCCAGTGAACTCGCACCCTACCGCGAAGCGGTGCGCCAGCAGCTGTTGACCCGCGACCAGTCGCTGGAGGAGCGCGCCGACCGTCTGTGGCAGAACCTGGCCTACCCGGAGGTCGACTTCGAGCGTCGCCGTCACCTCGCCGCGGCGGTCGCCGAGGTCACGCCACAGGCGCTCGAGCAGGCGTGGCAGGCGCTGCGAGCGCACCCGGCGCTGCGTATCACCGCCGACCCGGGCGACACGGCCAGCGACGTCGATGCGCTGACCCACGGCTTCAATCCGCTGCCGCGCTGAGCGGGGTCACCCACCCCAGAAATGCAGCGCCCCGGCCATGGCCGGGGCGCTTTGCATCGTGTCAGGGTACAGCGTTTGATGCTGATCGCCCTTGCGCGGAGCGACAGCTCGCGGGCGTCTCCATTGGCCGCTGCGACGAGGAGTGACCGCACCCGCCACCGGTCAGTAGGCGTCGAAGGCCTGCTCCGGCATGATCGACTCGACGTACATCACCAGCTCTTCGAGCACCTGACGCTCGCGCGCGTCGAGGGCGGTCTGGTTGAGCCGTTCGATCTCCCGCGCGAACTCCTTGAGGGTGAAGGCACCGCTCTGCGGATCGTTCATGCGTGACCAGCGGTAGGCCTCCCACTGCGCCTTCTCCTCGCTCTCCAGCGTCTCGGGATAGCTGCGCGCGCGCATGCGGAACAGCATCTCTTCCAGCCGCGGGTCCTGAAAGGCGAAGCCGGTCTGTCCCAGCGCCTCCGGCGGCGTGGCGTGGACCCGCTCCATCGCCTGACGGTCATGCGGCGAGAAGAAGCCGCCGGAGTAGAGCATCAAATCGGGGTCCCGCGGCGGCTCGGCAGGCCCGTCGGCAAAGGCCGCAGCCGCCTTGCTGGCGGCTTCCGGGTTCTGCAGCAGCGTCTGCCAGTGGCGCTCGCACAGGGCGCGATCGATACTCAGGCGCTCGGCCACCGTGGCGTCAACCGCGGCAATCGGCAGCAGCACCGGGCTGCGGTTGAGATGCACCACCTTGAGCGGAATGCGCGATTCGCCCTCGGCCAGTTCGCTCTCGCTGACGAACAGCCGCGCCTTGATCTCCTCCAGCGATAGCGACGCCAGCGGCGCCGGATCCACCGCCAGGTCGTAGACGATCACCCCATTGGGGTTGCTGGGATGCTTGGCCAGCGGCACTACCAGCGCGCTGCAGCCGCGGCTCGCCGGGTAGCGCCGTGACACGTGCAGCATCGGCTTGCGCGCCTCGACATCGAGCAGTGCCGCGACCCGACGCTTGTCGCGCAGCGACAGCAGATACTCGAAGAACTTGGGGTTGGCTTCACGCAGCCGTCGCGCCAGGGCGATGGTCGCGCGCACGTCGGCCAGTGCATCGTGGGCCCCGGCGTGCTCGATCCCGTTGGCGGCGGTGAGGTGCTCGAGCTTGAAGCTGGGCGCACCATCCTCGCGCTGCGGCCACTCGATACCGTCCGGGCGCAGCGCGTAGAAGGCACGCACCGCATCGATCAGGTCCCAGCGCGAGTTGCCGTTCTGCCACTCGCGGGCGTAAGGGTCGAAGAGGTTGCGGTAGAACAGATGACGACTCACCTCGTCGTCGAAGCGCAGGCTGTTGTAGCCCAGCGAGCAGGTACCCGGCACGCTCATCTCGGCCAGGATACGCGCGGCGAACTCTGTCTCGGGCACGCCGCGGCGCAGCGCCGCCTGGGGGGTGATGCCGGTGATCAGGCAGGCCTGGGGGTGCGGCAGGTCGTCATCCGCGGGGCGCGCATAAAGGGTCAGCGGTTCGCCGATCGGATTGAAGTCGGCATCGGTGCGAATGGCCGCGAACTGCGAGGCGCGGTGGCGCCGGGGGTCAGCGCCGAAGGTCTCGTAGTCGTGCCACAGAAAAGTCAGTGCCGCCTTGGCCTTGGCCATACCGCTCTCCGCCTGCGCAAAAGCGCAAGCCTAGCACACGCCCGGGCGCGACTCATGCCCCCCGGGGCGCGATTCGGTGGCAGCTCAGTCGCGGTTGGGCAGGGTCACGTTGAGTTCGAGCACCGAGCAGTCGTTGTCGCTGTCGAGACTGATGCTGATCGCATCCTGATCGACCTGAACATAGCGCCGGATCACCTCGAGCAGCTCCTGCTCCAGCATCGGCATGTAGTCAGGCTGGCCACGCTGGCCGCGCTGGTGCGCGACGATGATCTGCAGCCGCTCCTTGGCGACCGACGCGGACTTCTTGCGTTCACCCTTGAGAAAGTCGAGTAGTCTCACCGGCGGCCCCCTCCTCCGAACATGCGCGAGATGAGGCCACGCTTCTGCGCCGCGTGGAAACGCAGCGGCACCTCTTCGCCCATTAGTCGAGCTACCGTGTCCAGATAGGCCTGACCGGCATCGCTCTTGTCATCATGGACCACCGGCACGCCCTGGTTGGAGGCGCGCAGCACCGCTTCCGACTCGGGGATCAGGCCGATCAGCTCGATCGCCAGGATCTCGCGGATGTCTTCCAGATTGAGCATGTCGCCGTCATCAACGCGGTTGGCGTTGTAGCGCGTGATCAGCAGGTGCTCCTTGACCGGATCGCGATTCTGCTCGGCGCGCCGCGATTTCGACGACAGCAGCCCGAGAATACGGTCGGAGTCGCGCACCGAGGAGACCTCGGGGTTGGTCACCACCACCGCCTCGTCGGCGAAGTACATCGCCAGCTGGGCGCCACGCTCGATCCCTGCAGGGGAGTCGCAGATGATGTAGTCGAAATCCTCGGCGAGATCGTTGAGCACCTTCTCGACGCCTTCGAGCGTCAGCGCATCCTTGTCGCGGGTCTGAGAGGCCGGAAGGATGTGCAGGTTCTCGGTGCGCTTGTCACGGATCAACGCCTGGTTGAGCCCCGCCTCGCCCTGGATGACATTGACCAGGTCGTAGACCACGCGCCGCTCGCAACCCATGATCAGATCGAGGTTACGCAGACCCACGTCGAAGTCGATGACCACGGTCTTGTTGCCGCGCAAGGCCAGTCCCGTGGCAATGGCCGCAGCGCTGGTCGTCTTGCCGACGCCACCCTTACCGGAGGTTACAACGATGATCTTGGCCAAGATGAACTTCCTGTTACCCGATAGATTGTTGATCACACCCGCCCGAAGCGGGGCGACACCTTATCGTCTTCGGCGCCGCTCGGCTCTGCCGGTTCAGGTCAAAGCCGAGATGCGCAGCTGATCTTCCCTGAGCTGCACCTGGACGCTCGCCCCCAGCATACGCGGGTCGATGTCCTCGAGACGCTTGTAGGTACCCGCCACCGAGAGCAGCTCTGCATGCAGGTCATGGCAGAAGATGCCCGCCTCGCGATCACCATGAATACCTGCCAGGGCACGCCCGCGCAGTGGCCCGTAGACGTGTACGCTGCCCGCCGCGAGGACTTCGGCACCGGGATTGACCGCGCCGATCACCACCAGGTCGCCCTCGGGCGCCGATACCTGCTGACCCGAGCGCACCGTGCCACGATGGATGCGCCCGCCGGCGTGGGCCCCTTCGGTGCCGGCCAGCGGCAGCTCGGTCTCGACCTCCACCACCGGCTCGGCCGGGCTGGCCTCGACCGCCTTGGGGCGGCTCTCCTGCGGCGGGAACCAGCCCAGGCCCAGGGCCCAGGCGGACTGTTTGACGGGATCGGGGCCGCCACGCACCGCCACCGGCAGCAGCTTGTGCGCGCGGCACACGGCACAGATACGCTCCAGCGCCAGATGCGGCTCATCGAGCCGCTCGACGCTGAGCACCACCGGCGTGTGCTGGAAGAAGGCCGGGGCCTGGCTGACCTTGCCGGCCAGCTGGGCGCGCACGCGCTCCGGGTCGCCACTGGTCAACTCCATGACCGTCATGGGCAGCATGCCACCTTTGAACGTGAAGGCAGTCTCTGCCCGATCCCTGTTGAGACTCATGACCGAACTCCGCAGCGGGGAAATAGGGGTTACGCTATGCGAGGGCGTCTGCCGCTGCAACCGATCATAAGGCCAGCTAGACCTTTTGTCAGGTGTCGCCGACGGCCGACGCCCGTGGCTCTGCACTCTTTTACCGCGGGCCGTCAAATGGTTAGATAGGCGGCTGCCGCCGATGCCACGCCGCCCGCCGCATCGGCCACCGCCAGCCCGTCGTTTTCAGGATGCCAAACCTGCCATGCCAGGACTCTTTCAACGCCTACTGTCTCCCCGTCGGCGGCGCCCGCGTTGGGACCACCAGGACCCCAGCGTGCGCGCCCACGCCGCGCTGCAACTCGATGCCGGCGACCATGCCGCGCTCAAGACGCTATCCCGAGACAGCGATGCCAGCGTACGCCAAGCCGCGCTGTCGCGCCTGAGCGATCCCGACACGCTGCTCGCGTGGCACCACGAAGCCGCTTCTCCCGAATCGCTGGCACGCCTGATCGATGTGATCGGCGGCCGCGAGCAGCCCGCGCTGGAGCTCTCCCGGCGTGTTGCGCTGGTAGCGAGCCTGAACGAGCAGGCACTGCTCGATGCGCTGGTCGAACAGGGCGACAACCAGACGCTGCGGCTGACCGCCCTGGCCAGAATCGAGGATGAGGCGCGGCTGGTGCACCACGCCAGTGACAACGGCATTGCTGCGGTGCGCCTGGCGGCGGCCGAGCGCGTCTCCAGCCCGGCCGGTCTGGGCACGCTGGTCAAGCAGGCCAGGCGCGACAAGCAGGTGGCGCGGCTGGCCCGCGAGCGGCTGGCGCGCCAGCGTGCCGACGCCGAGCAGCAGGCCGCCGCCAGCGCCGAACGCGAGCGTCTGCTGGAAGCCCTCGAAGCGCACGCGCACCGCCCCTGGGAGCCACTCTACGAGGCGCGCCTGAAGCACTGGGTCAAGGCATGGGAACCCCTCGCCGACGGCGCCGACCAGCCCCAGCACCAGCGTTTCGATATCGCCGTTGCACGCTGCCGCCAACGCATCGCCGAACACGAGCACCACCACCGCGAACTGGAACGGGTCCAGCGCGAGAAGGCCACAGCCAAGGCCACCCGCGAGGGCATCCTCGAGGCCCTGGAACAGGCGCTCAATACCGTCAGTGCGAGTGAACCGCTGACCACCGAAGCGATGGAGGCGTTGGCCTCGCGCTGGCAGCTGCAGAGCGAGCGCTGGCAGTCGGTCTCCGACGACTACGGTGTCAGTGACGCCTACGCCGCGCGCCATGCCGAGCTAGAACGCCGGGTACAGACACTGTGGCAGGCATGGGAGCGCCTGACACAGTTGGCACCCGAGCTGCGCCAGGCTTTGGATCAGGAGGGTGACACCACCGCACTGCTGGCCCGCCTCGACTGGCCACAGACCCTCCCGCCGACCGCTCTGATCGCGGATGCGCTACGTCAATCGGCCGCCCCCATCGCCGCGTCGGCAGCAGCGCGTGACAGCAGTGCCCCGCCGACCTGGGACGAGTCGGCGCTCAGCGCTCAGCTCGACCAGCTCGAAGCCGAGCTCGACAGTGGCCGCTACCGTCCCGCGGCGCAGATTCAGCGCCAACTGCGCCAGCAGATCGACGCCAGCCCTGCCGCACTGCCCGCCGCGCTCGAGCAGCGCTGGAAGCAGCTCACCGCCAGGCTCGCCGAGCTGCGCGACTGGCGCGGCTTCGTTGCCGCACCCAAGCGAGAGGAGCTGCTCACGGCGATCGAGGCACTGGCCGAGGCGCGCGAGCAGAGCGATGCCGAGCGCCACCGCCGGCATCAGCAGTTGATCCGCGAGTGGCGCCAGCTCGGCGATGCCGCCGCCAGTCGTGAGCTGGCGCAGCGCTTTCGCACCGCTTCCGACGCCCTGCACACCCAGTTGGCGGCCTGGGAGAGCGAACTCGCCAACCGCGAGCGCGACAATCTCGAGCTCCGTGAAGCGCTCTGCGAACAATTGGAGACGCTGCTCGACAATCCCGCCGAGGATGCCGACCCCGACGCCCTGCGGCGTATTCGCGATGCTGCCCAGGAGCAGTGGGACCAGCACTGGCCGGTACCCAAGCGCCGTGCCGCCGCGCTGGGACGGCGCTTCGCCCGGCTGCGCCAGCGCCTGCAGACGCTGATCGACGCCCGCGCCGGAGATATCGCCAGCCACAAGCGCGAACTGGTGGCCGAGGCCCAGCGCCTGGCCGAGCAGACGGGGCCGGCGCAGCAGCGCGCCGATCAGGCCAAGCAGCTGCAGCAGCGCTGGCGCGAACTGGGGCGCGCACCCAAGGGGGTCGAGCAGACCCTGTGGCGACAGTTCCGCAGCCACTGCGACACCATCTTCGCCGCGCGCGATGCGCTGCGCGGCGAGCAGCAGGCACGCCAGCAGCAGCGCTTCGACGCCATGCAGGCGCTGATCGACAAGCTCGATGCATGGCAGCCGACCCACGCTGGCGAACGCGACGTGCTGGACGCCGCCCTGGCGGAGGCTCAGCGCCTCTCGCCGCTGCCGCACAGCCGTCGCAGTGAGGGCATGGAGCGGCGCTGGCAGGGAATCGTGCATGCCCGCGAAGTGACCCTGGAGCGGCTCGAACTGGTCGCCCAGGCGCGTACCTGGCCCGACTATCGCCGCTGGCTCGAACAGGCGATCGCCGGCACGGCGCTCGATCCCGAGCCGCCCGCCGCGCTGCGCCAGCGCCTGCAGCAGCGACAAAAGCAGACACCACTCGCCGCAGACGACGCCGAAGAGGTACTGCAGCGCTGCCTGGTGCAGCTGAGTCTGCTCGCCGGTGAGCCGATCCCCGAGGCGCTGGAGCCGCTGCGCCTGGAGGTTCAGGTAGCGCGCCTCAACGACGCTCTGGGGCGCCCGCCGACACCACCGGAGGAGCTCGAGCAGACGCTGCTGCGACTGTTCACCATCACCCCGCTGGAGGCATCGCTATGGGCCCGTTACGCCTCTTCGTTCGATGCCCTGCTGGCCCGACTGGGCAGTGCGGGTCACGAGGGTGTTGACACGCGCTAATACTTACGTATAATTCGCCCCACGTTGATGCGGGGTGGAGCAGTCTGGTAGCTCGTCGGGCTCATAACCCGAAGGTCGTCGGTTCAAATCCGGCCCCCGCTACCAAATTATTAGGCCGGTGCCTTTCGAGGCACCGGCCTTTTTTTGTGGCCACCTTCCCTGGCGGCCACCCTTCGAGCCGTCGGCTGCGCCGACGTCAAAAACCGCTCCCGGCACTTTTTGGTGGACACCTTCCCTGGCGGCCATCCTTCGGGCCGTCGGCTACGCCTTCATCATTGTTCATCGCGCCGTGGCGGCTGGACCATGCCCAGGCGCCCGATGCCGGGCAACCGCAGGGCCGGCGGATCGAGATCGACACCGACGCCGAGACCCAGCAGGTTGAACTCGACCCCCTCCTCCCACGCCGCGGTCACGCCCACAAGCCCGCCCAGCGAGAGCTGATAGCCGCTGTGCGACGGCGCCCGGGCCAGCGGACCGTCGAGCAGATAATCCTTGCCGATGGCGTTGGCCGGAAAGTCCACCGCCAGTTCCGGTACCTGGCGCACCACCCAGGCGACGAAGGTGTTGCTGTTGGGCCCGGGCCAGATGCGATAGTGCCCGGCCTGGGGATAGCTCGGCACCACCTGCTCGATGGTGGCGATGGCCCGCGCCGCCGGGGCTCCGCGCAGCTCTGCCAGCAGTTCCGGAGGGTTGCCGTACCAGGCCCGGTCCGGCTGCGCCACGGCGACCTGCACCGTGGGGCGGCGCCAGCTCACCACCTGATAGACGCGGTAGTGCGCGGCGTGTTCGGCCTTGGTCGCGATCCAGGTATGCACGCCGAAGGCGCCGCGCCAGGCGAAGGCGCGCGCGGCATAGACCTGTACCAGCGCCGCCGGCGTAGTCGCAGGGTCCGGTGCCAGACCGCTCACGCTGCGCGAGGCGTGCTGCCAGTCGCCGCGCCAGTCGACCTGCTGCGACAACAGCAACCAGGCCGGCCCTAGCAGCAGACACAGGAGCAGCAGCAGGCCACCGCAGAGCAGCTTGAGGATCACACGCAGGCCACGGATGGCACTCGACATGAGATGCTCCCCCGTTCGAGAAATGGACCGCCGGGGGTTGAATCACCGGCCGCTGACCCGCATAACACTCGCCAATCCCGTACCGCACATCAAGGGCACTTCTTCATGGCAATCGTCGATCCCCGCACAGGCCAACCGCTCACCAGCCCCGACGGCCAGGACAGCAACGACGCGGCGCAAGCTCCGGCGGAGGACGTCATCGTCGACGTCACCCTGGACAACTTCCAGCAGGTGGTGCTGGAGGGCTCGATGCAGCGCCCGGTGCTGCTGCAGAGCTGGGCCGACTGGTGCGAGCCGTGCAAGAACCTCAAACCGATCCTGGAGAAGCTGGCACGCGAATACGCCGGCGCCTTCGTGCTCGCCAAGCTCGATATCGAGGCCTATCCGCAGATCGCCTCGCAGTTGGGGGTACGCTCGGTGCCCGACGTCAAGCTGATCGCCCAGGGCCAGCTCTACGATCAGTTCCAGGGCGCGCTGCCGGAGAAGCAGGTGCGCGAATGGTTGGGCAAGTATATCGAAGCGCCGGCCGACGCCGCCGAGAGCCCCGAGGAGATGGCCCAGGCGGCACTCGCCAGCGGCGACACCCAGACCGCCCAGGCGATCTACCAGGAGCTGATTCAGCAGTATCCGGATTACCACGACTATCAGGTCGACCTCGCCGGCGTGCTGGTGGCTGCCGGCCAGACTCCGGATGCCAAGCAGATCCTCGACAATCTGCCGCCTGAGCACCGTGACTCGCCCAAGGCGCGCGGCGTGCGTGCGCGTATCGAATTCGGCGAAGAGGCGCCGAGCGCGGCCGAGATCGAGGCCCTGGGCGAGCGCGAGGATAGCGAGGCGCGGTTCCAGCGCGCGCTGCGCGCGGTCGCCGACGGTGACTACGAGCGTGGCCTGGAGGGTCTGCTGGCGCTGATGAAGGCTGACCGCGCCTACGCCGACGACGCCGCCCGCAAGACCCTGCTGCGGGTCTTCGACGCCCTCGGCGCCGACCACCCGCTGACGGTCAGCTACCGCCGCCGGCTGTTCGCCATGCTCTACTGAGCCACTTCTACGGGGCCATTTCTACCGTGCCACTGCACTGACACGGCCACCGCCCGCGCTCCCCGTACTGTAACCCGCAACACCCGGCCCCGGCCGGGTGTTGCGCGTCAGCTATCTGCCACCGGTCAGCTCAGGACACGATCCAGCCGCCCCAAGGCCGCCTCCAATGTCTCGCTCGGGGTGCCGAAGTTGAGGCGCACGAAGCCGGGCCAGCCGAAGTCGGCGCCATCGGAGAGCGCCACCCGGGCCTCCTCGAGCAAGCGCTGCTGGGGCGAGTCGGCGAATGCGCTGGCGCGAAGGTCCAGCCACGCCAGATAGGTCGACTGCGGCGACGATAGCGTCACCCCGGGCCAGCCAGCGACATGCCGCTCGAGGCGCACCAGATTGTCGCGCAGCACCCCGAGCAGCGCCTGACGCCACGCTTCTCCCTCGGCGTAAGCGGCCTCGGCGGCGTGCAGCCCAAGCACGTTGACGCCCGGCAGCACTCCCGTCGCGGCGCGCTGGAAGCGCTCCCGCAGGCTGGCGTCGGCGATCACCGCACAGGCCGCCGAGAGTCCGGCGATATTGAACGTCTTGGAGGGCGCCCAGAGGGTGATCAAGCGCTCGGCCAGTTCGGGGCAGAGCAGGCCCAGCGGCTGGTGCGGCCGTTCCGGGTCGAGGATCAGATCGCAGTGCAGCTCGTCGGAAACCACGATCAACCCATGGCGCTGCGCCAGCTCGGCCAACCCGCGCAGCTCGTCGACATCCCATACCCGCCCGGTGGGGTTGTGCGGGTGACACCACAGGAGCACCCGGGTCGTGGGCCGGATGGCCGCTTCCAGCGCCTCCAGATCGAGCCGCCAGTCGCCGCCGGGGGTGGTCGGCGGGGCCAGCTCGAAGGTCTGCGCCTCGCGCCCGGTATGGCGCGCCACGCTCAAGAACGGCGGATAAATCGGCGTCGCCGTGAGCACACCCTCGCCGGGCTCGCTGAACGCCAACGCCGCCAGGTGCAGCGCCGGGACCACACCCGGCACCCAGCACTGCCAGGCGGGGTCGATGGACCAGCCGTAATGGCGCTCGCTCCAGCGGCAGAGGGTGTCGCGCAGCGCCGGGGTGGCATCGGCATAGCCGAACACGCCGTGGTCGACGCGCCGGCTCAACGCCTCGATCACCGCGGGCGGCGAGCGGAAGTCCATGTCGGCAACCCACAGTGGCAACACGTCCTCGGCGTACTGCTGCCATTTCTTGGTCGGATACTGCCGTCGATCGATCGGCGTGGCAAAATCGAAACTCACAGTAACGTTCTCATCCGGTTGATGATTGTCGGCCAGTCGGCGCCTTCCCAGAAAGACGCCGACTGGCAGTGAAGGAGCGCCAATGACAGAGACTCTCTGCCGCGGTCGTGCCGCACGTCCGTTCTATAGCCGCGTGGTCACGGGCAGCTCGGCGCTGGTCGGCCACTGGCTGCTGCTGGGCCAGGCCGACCCCGACCGCCTGGCGATGATTCTGGCCGATACCGCGCGCCTGGCCAAACTCGGCGACCCCGACGGCACCCCGGACGGCGCCACCTTGACCGCCTGGAGCGGCGACGCCACGCCGCCGCGCTGGGCCGCGCGCACGGCGCTGTTCCTGCTGGTGCAGATGCCCGCCCGGCCCACGCCGCGAGACGCCGACGAGGCCTGCGCCTGGGCCTACTGCTGGCTGCGCAACCGCGAGTTCCCCTCGCTGGAGGCGGCCCGCGACGCCCTGCCGGCGCATCTGCACACACCGCTGCACGCGGTGCTGGAGGACGCCTGGCAGGACCACCACGGCCAGCGTCTGATCTGAGCGCGGTGGCGGCCGCCATCGCGTTACTCAGCGCTTGGGCACGAAGCCATCCGGCTTGTCCGCCAGCCAGGTGACGAAGGCGCGGATATCGGGATGCGCCATCAGCGCCTCGCGGCTGGCATAGTGGTCCGCCAGCTCGCGCTCGCTGAGCATGCGGTGGAGATGCGAATGGCACGGGCGACAGATCCACAGCACGCGGGTGTGCATCTGCTCGCGCCCGTAGCGCTTGCGGTAGCGTGGCTTGCGGTGCAGCGCGCGGGGAATCAGATGGTGGCGGGTCAGCGGCGCTCGGCGTCCGCACAGCCCACAGCGGTCATGGCTCATCGGTTGGCGTTCAAGCGGCTCTTCAAAGCGGTCTTCAAGTTGGCGGCTCGCATCCGGCAGGCGTCGTTTCAGCCTAGCGGCGCCAATCAGGGCGCGCCAGCAGCGCGCTGGCCTGAGCCGGTCATGTAGACTGGCGCGCCGCGCTGTACCCATTCTTACAAGGAGTGCTGCCATGACACCGGCCGTGCGTCTGCTCGAATCCCGTGGCGTCGACCACCGCGTCACCGCCTACTCGCTCGATGCCGCGTCAGAGAGCTACGGCCTGGACGCCGCCCGCGCCCTGGCGCTGCCCCCGGCGACGATCTTCAAGACGCTGCTGGCACGCACCGACACGGGGAGCCTGGTGGTCGCCATGGTGCCCGTCGACGCCACGCTCGACCTCAAGGCGCTGGCCAAGGCCGCCGGCGCGCGCAAGGCGCAGATGGCCACCCCGGCCGAGGCCGAGCGCGCCACCGGTTATCTGGTCGGCGGCATCAGCCCGCTGGGACAGAAGCGCCGCCTGGCGAGCTTCATCGACGACAGCGCGCTCGACCTCGACGAGATCCATGTCAGCGCCGGCAAGCGCGGGCTGGAGCTGTCGCTGGCCCCGCGCGACCTGATCACGCTGCTGGCGGCGACGCCGGTGGCGCTGGCACGGCGCTGAGAGAGACAGCAGTGCGGGGGAGTCGATTGCCCGGCCCTATCCGGGACGACTATCATGCGCCCTCCCGGCGGTCATGCGCGCTCCCGGCGGCGATGCGCGCCCCCAGTGCACGCCCCGGCGATGACGCGCCGCCACCGTTGCCACACGCTCATACGGAATATCCAGCATGGTGATTCGCACCGATCAGACACCGACCGAGGCCCAGTTGGCGATCATCGCCGAGCAGCTCGGCCGTCCGCCGCGCGGACTCGAAGCGGTTGCCGCCACCGATAGTCAGGGTCGTCCGCTGGTCCTGCGCATGGCGCCGATCGTCGACGATGCGCCCTTTCCCACGCTCTACTGGCTCTCCTGCGAGCGCCTCAAGGTCGTGCTCTCGCGGCTCGAGGCGAGCGGCGTGATCAAGGAGCTGGAGGCACGCCTGCAGCAGGAGCCGGCGTGGCTTGCCAGCTACCACGCCAGCCATGCCGACTATGTCGCCCAGCGCTGGTCGTACATGAGCGATGCTCAGCGCGCGGAAATCGAACGCCGCGGCTTCGCGCCGCTGATGCGCGAACGTGGCGTCGGCGGGATCACCAACTGGGACCAGGTGCGCTGCCTGCACACCCAGTACGCCCATCACCTGTGCGGCGACAATGCCATCGGACGCTGGCTCGACGAGACCTACGACGTCGCCGCCAGCATCCCCTGACAGCCGTCTCATCCGATCGCTGAAGGAGCGACAACGTGCATATCTGTGTCTATCTGGGTTCCCGCGAGGGCAATCACCCGCAGTTCGCCGCCGCCACCGAGGCGCTCGGCCAGGCCATCGCCGCGCGTGGCTGGGGGCTGGTCTACGGCGGCGCGCGCAATGGTCTGATGGGGCGTCTGGCAAACGCCTGCCTCGCCGCCGGCGGTGAGGTGATCGGCGTGATGCCCGAGCATCTGGTCCAGCGCGAGGTGTCGCACCAGGGCCTGACCCGGCTGATTCGCGTCGCCAACATGCACGAACGCAAGGCGACCATGGCCGCCCACGCCGATGCCTTCATCGCCCTGCCCGGCGGCATCGGTACGCTGGAGGAGCTGTTCGAGATCTGGACCTGGCGCTATCTGCAACTGCACCACAAACCGGTGGGCGTGCTCGATGTGGGCGGTTTCTACACCGGGCTGCTGAATTTCCTCGACACCACCGTGGAGCACGGTTTCCTGGACGCCAGCACCCGCCGCGAACTGATCGCCGACACCGATATCGAGCCCCTGCTGGATCGGCTGGCGGCGGATCGCGATCCGGCCGCCTGACGCCCGGCTCACTCCGTACTCAGCGCCGGCGTCACCGCGTCGGCGCCGACATAGCGGCGGCGCTTGTCGGGCTTGAGCCGAGTGACGTCGACCACCACCAGACCATCCACGCAGAAGCCGAAATCGGTATCCACGCCGAACCCCAGAAAGCGCACCGCCCCGGGTTCGGCGACCTCGCAGTACTGCTTGTAGAGCACCGGTACGCTCACCCCCATCGCCTCCAGCTGTTCACGCAGGCGGCGAAAGTCCTCGTCGCGATCGCCACCGTCGAACAGCCGCTCCGCCTCCAGCCGTCCGGCATCGGAGAGCACGAAGGGGCCCGCGGCCGCACGCCCTCCTCGGGGTCACCGTAATAGTGGCGGTAGTAGCTGACCACCAGCTCGCGGGCGCGCAGCGGCAGCGCCGCCGACAGCGACACCGGGCCGAACAGCCAGCGCACCTGCGGGTGATGGCGCAGATAGGCGCCCAGCCCCTGCCACAGATAATCCAGGCTGCGCCGCCCCCAGTAGCGCGGCTGGACGAAGCTGCGCCCCAGCTCGAGCCCGTGGCGAAGTTCATCCCAGGGCGCCGTCTCGAGGTGGAACAGGGTCGCGGCATAGAAGCCGTCAGGGCCATGAGCGTCGAGGATCGCTCCCGCTTCACCCAGGCGATAGGCCCCGGCGATCTCCAGGTCACGGTCGTCCCACACCAGCAGGTGGCGGTAGTAGTCGTCGAAGGCATCGAGATCGCGTCGCCGACCGGTGCCTTCGCCGACCCGGCGGAAGGCGATCTCGCGCAGCCGGCCGATCTCGCGCAGCACCACGCCGTGGGGCGGCCCCTCGACCAGCAGAATCTGCTTGCCGTCCTTGGTCTCGCCCAGCCGACGCGCCTCGCGCAGCGCTTCGCGCAGCGCCTGCCGGCTCTCCGTGTGGGCGATCGCCGCTTCACCGCGGAACAGCCCCTTGCGCCCCTGCCCCAGCCGGTAGACGTGCTTGCGCAGCAGCTTGAGCGTCGCCTCCGAGCGCAGGCCGCCGCGCGCCAGCCGCTCCAGCGGCAGCAGGTCGCCGATGCGCACGCGTAGCTGGCGATCGCGCTGGCGGAACATCTCGTGCGGCAGCAGCAGCGTACCGATCCCGTCGCGCAGGGCGGCCAAGGCGTAGAACAGCCAGGAGTTGCGCCCGCCCACGTGCAGCGGCAGCAGTGGCGCATTGGTGCGCCGCGCCAGATGCAGGACCCCGGCCTGCCAACGACGATCGCGAATGCCGCGCGGGCAGGCCCGGGAGACCTCACCGGCGGGAAACACGATCACCGCCTCCTCGCGGTCCAGCGCCGCCTCGATCGCGGCCAGGCTGCGCCGATAGCCGCGCCGGTTCAGGTTGTCCAAGGGGAGCAGGCAGGGTTGCAGTGGCTCGATCTGGGCCAGGATCGAGCTCGCCACGATGCGCACGTCGCTGCGCACATCGGCCACCAGGCGTAGCAGTGCCAGGCCGTCGAGGGCGCCCAGCGGGTGGTTGGCGACGATCAGCACGCGTCCGAACACCGGGATGTTCTCCCGCTCCCGCGAGGAGACCGCATAGCCGAAGCGGAAGTAGTCGAGCACCTGCTCGACGAAGGCCAGGCCACGCGTCTCGCGGTGGCGCGCCAGGAAATCATTGATCTCGCGCTCATGGATCAGACGACGCATCAGCGCCGTGGTGCAGTGCCGCAGCCAGCGAGGCAGGCGACGAAAGCCGCCGAGGTGTCGTTCGAGCAGCGCGCCGGTATCGATCATGGGCCATCCCCTCTACTACGTATACGAGTGACGTGGGCGGGTGACATGGATGGCTGCCAGCATGGCGCTGACATATGACAACGGCGTGGCCATCGCCGGGCTGCTAGAGTGAGGGGATGTCCTTAGCGAGGAGAGTACATCGATGCACGCGATCGCCATCGAGTCGCAGCGCCTGGTGTGGCGCGAACATGAAGCACCCGGCCCGGTAGGGGCCACGGAGGTGCGTATCGAGGTGGCCTGGGCCGGGGTCAACCGCGCCGATCTGATGCAGCGCGCCGGCAAGTATCCGCCCCCGCCGGGCGCCCCGGACATTCCCGGGCTGGAGGTCAGCGGTACCATCGCCGAGGTGGGGCCGCGGGTCGAGCGCTTCCGCCGCGGCGACGCGGTCTGCGCGCTGCTGGCCGGCGGCGGCTACGCCGAACAGGTGGTGGTGGATGAAGCCCAGGTGCTGCCGATCCCTGCCAATCTCGGTCTGCGCGAGGCAGCGGCACTGCCCGAGGTGTTCGCCACCGCCTGGCTCAACCTCTACATGGAGGGCGCCGCTCAGAGCGGCCAGCGCATCCTGCTGCACGCCGCGGCGAGCGGCGTCGGTACCGCCGCGATCCAGCTCTGTCGTGCCTTCGGCAACCCCTGTTTCGTCACCGCGGGGAGTCAGGAGAAGCTCGACGCCTGCACGCGCCTGGGTGCCGACGCCGGCTGGAATCGCCACGACGGCAGCTTCGTCGACGCTGTCAAGGCGTGGGGCGGCGCGGACATGATCCTCGACCCGGTCGGCGGTGACTACGTGGAGCAGGATCTGGCGGTACTGAACGCCGATGGCCGGCTGGTGCTGATCGGGCTGATGGGCGGCATGGAGGCGAAGCTCGATCTCGGGCGCATGCTGATGAAGCGCCAGCGCGTGATCGGCTCGACCCTGCGCTCGCGTTCAGCCAAGGCCAAGGGGGCGATCCTGGATGCCCTGCACGCCCAGGTGTGGCCCAGACTCGCAAGCGGAGAGATCAAGCCGCTGATCGCCGAGAGCTGGCCGATCCAGGAAGCGGAGAGCGCCCTTCAACACCTCGATGACAATGCCAATATCGGCAAGGTGCTGCTGCGGGTCAGCGCTTGAGTCACCGCGCCGCCGGGGCTCACTCGGCGGCGAGCCGGCGGGTCTCGCTGTAGGTCAATTGCAGCAGCCTGGCATCGTCTCCGGCGCGATGGCGGCGGATGTCATGATCCTGCACCACCCGCTCCTTGGTCTCGCGCCACAGCGTCACCTGCGCCTCGGAGAGCAGCCGACGCAGCGCTTCCAGACGAAATCGCGGCAGCATGCCGGCCTGATCGAAGAGCAGCGCGAGCCAGGTGTTGTCGTAGCCCCAGCTGTCGCTGTAGGCGACACCGATCTCGGCCAGCTCATCATTGAGCCAGCGCGCCACCTCGACCGCCGGGTAGCCCTCGCGGACCAGCCGCGCCCGCGAGATGCCGTGCAGGAGCTCGGCCTTGGCGTCCCAGTGGGTCCAGGTGTCGGCGGGTTGGATCAAGAAAGCACAGCGCGTGCCGTCGGCCCGGGCCAGGCCAACCTCGATGGGATAGCTGCCACGGCCAAAGCCCGAAGCTTCGATGTCTAAAAGGACAGGCAGCGACACGGAGTGGACTCCCTCTTCATGATGCCGTCGCATCTGGCGACGCCGGTGTGGCGTCATCATGACAGTGTTGGCGCGGGAGTTCACCCCGACCGCACGCGGCACCGGCAGGCACCGCCGGGGTTCAGTGCGTCAGCGGCGCGGCCTGAGGCGCTTCGAGCAGGGTCTGGCCAGCGAGATGGTCGGCATACTGCGCCCAGGCCTCGGCCCGCGCCGGATCCTGCGCAAGCCCCAGCTCACCACCGAGATAGGCCTGCGCCAACCGCTCGGCAGCCTGGCGATGGCCGTTCTCGCCGGCCCGGGCATACCAGGTTACCGCGTGATGCTCGTTGGGCTGGTACTGATTGCAGCCGTGCTCATAGAGACACCCGGCCTGGAACTGGGCGTGACTGTCGCCCTCCTGTGCGGCCTGCAGCACGTAGCGTGCGCCGGTGGACTTGTCCTGGGGCGAGACACCGCGTGCCAGCAGTACGCGGCCATAGAGCGACCGCGCCGGCAGATGGCCGGCGTCGGCACAGCGCTTGAACCACTTGAGCATCAGCCGCTGCTTGCCGGGCGAGCGGGTCATCCAGCGCGTGTGACACAGTCCGGAGGCGAGACGAAACTCGAAGCGTGTCAGGAAAGAGAACGTCTGTGGCATAACTGACAGTGACCTTGAGGACGAAGACCGGTAGCGGTCCGAGAAACCCTGTCGATCTGGACGCATCTTTGTTCTACGACAACACGGTTGTTAACGACGTCGGAATCGACTTGCTGCAGGCTCGCCCGGGGCTGCCGGGCGGCGAAAGGCCGCAAGCATACGCCTCCCCGATGGCCGACTCAACCCCCGCCGCAGGGGCGCTATTTGCCGCCCCCGAAAGGCCCCAGTAACATACGATTTTCAGTCGTCTTTTCGGCCCTCGGACGAGGGCCCTGATGGGAGCGCAACATGCAACGACGCCCACTCGGCAAGACCGACATGCAGGTCTCGCGCCTGTGCCTCGGCACCATGACCTTCGGTGAGCAGAACAGCGAGCAGGAGGCCCACCAGCAGCTCGACCGTGCCGTCGACGCCGGGATCAACTTCATCGATACCGCAGAGATGTACCCGGTGCCGCCCAAGGCCGAGACCCAGGGGCGCACCGAAGCCTATATCGGCAGCTGGCTCCAGCAGCGCGGTCGTCGCGACGATCTGATCATCGCCAGCAAGGCCGCCGGTGCCGGCCGCGGCATGACCCATCTGCGCGGCGGGCCGCGCCACACCCGCGAGCAGATCCATCAGGCACTCGATGCCAGTCTGCAACGTCTGCAGACCGACTATCTCGACCTCTATCAGCTGCACTGGCCCGATCGCCACGTCAACTGCTTCGGAGAGCTCGGCTACTTGCCGGGTGACGACAGCGAGGCCACCCCGCTCGAGGAGACCCTGGGGGCGCTCAAGGAGGCCCTGGACGCCGGCAAGATTCGCGCCGTGGGGCTCTCAAACGATACACCGTGGGGCGTGATGCATTGCCTCCACCTCGCCGACACCCTGGGGCTGCCACGCGTGGCCAGCGTGCAGAACCCCTACAACCTGCTCAACCGCAGCTTCGAGGTCGGTCTGTCCGAAATCGCGCATCGCGAAGCGGTCGGCCTGCTGGCCTATTCACCGCTGGCCTTCGGCGTGCTCTCGGGCAAGTACCTGGATGGCCAGCGTCCGGCCGATGGCCGCCTGACGCTGTTCGAACGCTTCTCGCGCTATACATCCGACATCGCCCAGGAGGCGACCCGCGCCTATGTCGAGATCGCCCGCCGCCACGCCCTCGATCCGGCGCAGATGGCGCTGGCCTTCGTCACCGCGCAACCTTTCGTCACCAGCAATATCATCGGCGCCACTACGCTGACCCAGCTGGAATCCAACCTCGCCAGTGATCAGTTGACGCTCTCCGACGAGGTCATGGAGGAGATCGAAGCGGTGCACCGTCGCATCTCCAATCCCTGCCCCTGAACGCCCCGGGGCACTGACGCGGGCCGCTCTCAGGCGGAGATACCGTTCATGGCGGCCCGCGTCGCCCCCGTCATCGCCGCGCAGCCCTGCCGCTCGATAAGGAACCTACGCCATGCTCAGCATCATCTCTCCAGCCAAGACGCTGGACTTCGAGACCCCGGCAACCACCAGCGAGGTCACACGCCCCGACTATCTCGAACAGAGCCGCGAGCTCATCGAGATCCTGCGCGGCTACTCTCCCCAGCAGCTCTCCGAGCTGATGGGCATCAGCGACAAGCTGGCCGGGCTCAACGCGGCACGCTACGCCGAGTGGCAGACGCCGTTCACCCCGGACAACGCCAAGCCCGCCGCCCAGGCGTTCCAGGGCGATGTCTACGTGGGTCTGGACGCGGCCAGCTTCAGCGCCGCCGACAACGCCTTCGCCCAGTCGCACCTGCGCATCCTCTCCGGGCTCTACGGGCTGCTGCGACCCCTCGACCTGATCCAGCCCTATCGTCTGGAAATGGGCATCCGACTCGAGAACCCCGCCGGCAGGGATCTCTACGCCTACTGGCGTGAGCGGCTGACCCGCGACCTCGACGCGGCGATCGCCGAGAGTGGCAGCAATACCCTGGTCAATCTCGCCTCCAACGAGTACAGCAAGGCGGTCGACCTCAAGCGCCTGGCCGCCGATGTCGTCTCGCCGGTGTTCAAGGACGAGAAGAACGGTCAGTTCAAGATCATCAGCTTCTACGCCAAGAAGGCACGTGGCCTGATGGCCGCCTGGCTGATCCGCGAACGCGTCGAGTCACCCGCGGCACTGACCGATTTCGACGTCGCCGGCTATCGCTACGCGGCCGGGGAATCCAAGCCGGGCCAGCCGGTCTTCCTGCGCCATGAGCGCGATCGCGATTGAGTCGAGGATTCACGTCGGGCGCAGGCCCCGTTCAGCTCCCATTCATGCAATGCTGAGACAATGGGAGCAGTGACCGGGCCTCTCGCCTTCGGTTTCGACGACACCCGATTTCCCCTCAGGAGATATGCCATGCGCAACCTCTTCGTCATGCTGCTGGTCGGCATGCTCGGCATGACAGCCGCCGTGGAGCACGCCGAGGCCAAGCGCTTCGGCGGCGCCAAGAGCTTCGGCTCCTATTCGCGCTCGGCTCAACAGCCGGCCACGGCGCCCGCCCGCGGCAGCGCCACGACCCCGCCACGCCAACCGAGCCCGGGTCTGTCACGCTTCGCAGGTCCGCTGGCCGGCCTGCTCGCCGGCGGCCTGCTCGCCTCGCTGTTCTTCGGCGGCGCCTTCGACGGCATTCGCATGCTCGATCTACTGCTGATCGCCGTGGTGCTGTTCATCGCCTTCCGCTTCCTGGCAGCGCGGCGGCGACACGCTCACGCCAATGCCGGTGACGGTCACGCTGCTCAGCGCGAGCAACATGCCGCCCAGCCGATGCCGTTCTCGACTGGCGGTGCGGTCGGTGGTGCGGGTATCGCCAGCGAGCCGGAATGGTTCGACCGCGAGCGCTTCCTGGCCGGTGCCAAGGAGCACTTCATGACCCTGCAGCGAGCCTGGGACAACAACGACCTGGAACGTATTCAGGAGTATGTGACCCCCGAGCTCTACAATCTGCTCAAGGCAGAACGCATGGAACAGCCGGCCAACAACCGCACCGAGATCGTGCGTCTGTTCGTGGAGCTGGGCAGCGTGCAGGAACTCCAGGGCGAAGCGGAAGCCACAGTGCTGTTCCACGGCGTGCTGGAAGAGAATGGCGAAGAGACCGAGTTCAACGAGACCTGGCACCTCAAGCGCGCACTACGCGACGGCGCCCCCTGGTACGTTCAGGGTATCGAGCAGAACACCGCCAACTAACGCGCTATTCTGCACAACGAGTTCTACACAACGAAAAACCGGGCCCAAGGGCCCGGTTTTTTATTTACCGCTTTTTTGCTCACCACTCTGTCAGCGCTTTATGACAACCAGGGTTGTTTGCCTGCTTATCCACGTCGGCGCTGACGCCTGGCGTCAATTCTTGGCGTCTTCCGCCTTGTCCTGAATGTTGTCGCCGGCGTTTTCCATAGCCTGCCCGGCATCATCCACCGCATTGTCCACTGATTCACCCGCTTTCTCGGCCGGACCATCGTCGTTGTCGCAGGCTACGACGCCGAACGCCATCATGCCCAGCATCATCGCCATGGCCATCTTCTTCAGTAGATCAGAACGCATATCGACACTCCTTTGGATACGACTCCGTATATGACCCTCATAACATAGTCGGTAATGTTTACCTCAGCCAGCGTTCGCACACCCCTTCCCCATTTGCTCCGCGATAAGCCAGAAGATGCAGATCACTGTCGGCAAATGGCGTCAGTGCCGAGACCAATGAGCCCTCGACACCCATGACCCGGCCAGCCTCGGCCAACTATCCACAGGCGGTCACTGCGGGCTCTCGATAAAGGGGGTGGGGATAAGTTAAGAGCAGCGGGCCTGGGCCGCGTAGCGGGGAAAGGTTTCGAAGGATTCAGGTCCCATAAACGAGTGAACCCCAGTCTCTCTCGAGACTGGGGTTCGGTATCGATGCCTGACGATGCCCCGGGCGGCGCTCCGCTACTCTTCAGGGAGAGGCCCCTAAACGAATGAACCCCCGGCCTGAGCCGGGGGTTCGGTATAGGTGCCTGACGATGACCTACTCTCACATGGGGAGACCCCACACTACCATCGGCGCTAAGCGGTTTCACTTCTGAGTTCGGCATGGAATCAGGTGGTTCCCACTCGCTATGGTCGTCAGGCAAAACTGACGTCGACATGAACCTGTGACACGCTTTCACGCACCGGCTTCACATCGACCAATCTGGATCATGCTGATGATACGTCTCTTGCCTATCCGGCCATTGTCGCGATGTGATCGCCCGACCCAGACCCCTTGGGGTTATATGGTCAAGCCTCACGGGGCATTAGTACACGTTAGCTCAACGCCTTGCAGCGCTTCCACACCGTGCCTATCAACCAGCTCGTCTTGCTGGACCCTTTAGGAGACTCGAAGTCTCAGGGAGATCTCATCTTGAAGGGGGCTTCCCGCTTAGATGCCTTCAGCGGTTATCCCGTCCGCACATAGCTACCCGGCAGTGCCACTGGCGTGACAACCGGAACACCAGAGGTGCGTCCACTCCGGTCCTCTCGTACTAGGAGCAGCGCTTCTCAAATCTCCAACGCCCACGGCAGATAGGGACCGAACTGTCTCACGACGTTCTAAACCCAGCTCGCGTACCACTTTAAATGGCGAACAGCCATACCCTTGGGACCGACTTCAGCCCCAGGATGTGATGAGCCGACATCGAGGTGCCAAACACCGCCGTCGATGTGAACTCTTGGGCGGTATCAGCCTGTTATCCCCGGAGTACCTTTTATCCGTTGAGCGATGGCCCTTCCATACAGAACCACCGGATCACTAGAACCTACTTTCGTACCTGCTCGACGTGTCTGTCTCGCAGTTAAGCACCCTTATGCTCTTGCACTCAATGCACGATTTCCAACCGTGCTGAGGGTACCTTCGTGCTCCTCCGTTACTCTTTCGGAGGAGACCGCCCCAGTCAAACTACCCACCACACACTGTCCTTACACCGGATCACGGTGCGAAGTTAGAACGCCAATGATGCCAGGCTGGTATTTCAAGGTTGGCTCCACCGCAACTGGCGTCACGGTTTCCAAGCCTCCCAGCTATCCTACACAAGCAACATCAGCGTCCAGTGTGAAGCTATAGTAAAGGTTCACGGGGTCTTTCCGTCTAGCCGCGGGTACACAGCATCTTCACTGCGATTTCAATTTCACTGAGTCTCGGGTGGAGACAGCGTGGCCATCATTACGCCATTCGTGCAGGTCGGAACTTACCCGACAAGGAATTTCGCTACCTTAGGACCGTTATAGTTACGGCCGCCGTTTACCGGGGCTTCGATCAGGAGCTTCGCTTGCGCTAACACCATCAATTAACCTTCCGGCACCGGGCAGGCGTCACACCCTATACGTCCGCTTACGCGTTAGCAGAGTGCTGTGTTTTTAATAAACAGTTGCAGCCACCTGGTATCTTCGACCGGTTCGCGCTAGGAGAGCGAGTCTCTTCACGCTACGCCGGCGCACCTTCTCCCGAAGTTACGGTGCCATTTTGCCTAGTTCCTTCACCCGAGTTCTCTCAAGCGCCTTGGGATTCTCACCCTGACCACCTGTGTCGGTTTGGGGTACGGTCGCATGTGATCTGAAGCTTAGAGGCTTTTCCTGGAAGCGTGGCATCGATGACTTCCGGACCGTAGTCCGTTCGTCTCGTCTCTCGGCCTTGAGAGCCCGGATTTGCCTAAGCTCTCAGCCTACTGACTTTCACCAGGACAACCAACGCCTGGCTCACCTAGCCTTCTTCGTCCCCCCATCGCAATCACATCCGGTACGGGAATATTGACCCGTTTCCCATCGACTACGCTTTTCAGCCTCGCCTTAGGGGCCGACTCACTCTGCTCCGATTGACGTAGAACAGAAACCCTTGGTCTTCCGGCGGGGGAGGTTTTCACTCCCCTTGTCGTTACTCATGTCAGCATTCGCACTCGTGATACCTCCAGCATGCTTCTCAACACACCTTCGCAGGCTTACACGACGCTCCTCTACCGCTCATCCTGAGGATGAACCCGTAGCTTCGGCATCTGGTTTGAGCCCCGTTACATCTTCCGCGCAGGCCGACTCGACTAGTGAGCTATTACGCTTTCTTTAAAGGATGGCTGCTTCTAAGCCAACCTCCTAGCTGTCTATGCCTTCCCACATCGTTTCCCACTTAACCAGAATTTGGGGGCCTTAGCTGACGGTCTGGGTTGTTTCCCTTTTCACGACGGACGTTAGCACCCGCCGTGTGTCTCCCACGCTCTACTCACCGGTATTCGGAGTTTGCCTCGGGTTGGTAACCCGGGATGGGCCCCTAGCCGAAACAGTGCTCTACCCCCGGCGGTAATACGTGAGGCGCTACCTAAATAGCTTTCGAGGAGAACCAGCTATCTCCGAGCTTGATTAGCCTTTCACTCCGATCCACAGCTCATCCGAATCTTTTTCAACAGATCCCGGTTCGGGCCTCCAGTCAGTGTTACCTGACCTTCACCCTGGCCATGGATAGATCGCCCGGTTTCGGGTCTATATCCAGCGACTGGTCGCCCAGTTAAGACTCGATTTCTCTACGCCTCCCCTATACGGTTAAGCTCGCCACTGAATATAAGTCGCTGACCCATTATACAAAAGGTACGCGGTCACAGAACGTGTCTGCTCCCACTGCTTGTACGCACACGGTTTCAGGATCTATTTCACTCCCCTCTCCGGGGTTCTTTTCGCCTTTCCCTCACGGTACTGGTTCACTATCGGTCAGCCAGGAGTATTTAGCCTTGGAGGATGGTCCCCCCATGTTCAGTCAAGGTTTCACGTGCCCCGACCTACTCGATTTCACAGGATCAGGTTTTCGACTACGGGGCTATCACCCGCTATGGCCGGACTTTCCAGACCGTTCGTCTAACCAGTCACCTGCTTAAGGGCTACTCCCCGTTCGCTCGCCGCTACTGGGGGAATCTCGGTTGATTTCTTTTCCTCGGGGTACTTAGATGTTTCAGTTCCCCCGGTTCGCTTCCCAACACCTATGGATTCAGTGTGGGATACCCAGCTTATGCTGGGTGGGTTTCCCCATTCGGACATGCCCGGGTCACAGGTTGTTTGCCACCTCACCGAGCCTTTTCGCAGGCTACAACGTCCTTCATCGCCTCTGGCTGCCAAGGCATCCACCGTGTGCGCTTAATCGCTTGACCATATAACCCGAAGGAGTCTGGTCGCGCGATCACAACGACAATTGCCGGATACGCTTGAGACGTATCACTTTTCGTTCCTCTCTTGCGAGAAGAACTGTCAGCATGATCCACATTGTTAAAGAGCGTTTAGAGCAGAAGCTCTAAGCGATCGACTCGGTCACGGCGTTAGCGACGAAGCGGATGGCTTAGAACTCGATGACTGTGTGGCGTGTGCCAACGGGGAAAGATTTGGTGGAGCCAAGCGGGATCGAAGTCGTGCGCGACCCCGGTCTGACCACCTGACGTGCAAGGCAGGCGCTCTACCAGCTGAGCTTCTTCAGCACTTTCCGAAGACAGTGGTGGAGCCAAGCGGGATCGAACCGCTGACCTCCTGCGTGCAAGGCAGGCGCTCTCCCAGCTGAGCTATGGCCCCAGACAATCCAGCTATCTGGATAATTTTCGTCATGACAAGGCGTTTCACGGTGACGCATAGCCTGCTATGCGAGCCGGGAAACAACGCGGTCATGGCGTAAATTTGGTGGGTCTGGGCCGATTTGAACGGCCGACCTCACCCTTATCAGGGGTGCGCTCTAACCAACTGAGCTACAGACCCAAACAGTCATTGCTCTTGGTCGATCAGGTAATTGATTGTGAGCGCTTATCTCGCGATCCGCTAATCGTTTAAGGAGGTGATCCAGCCGCAGGTTCCCCTACGGCTACCTTGTTACGACTTCACCCCAGTCATGAACCACACCGTGGTGATCGCTCCCCCGAAGGTTAAGCTAACCACTTCTGGTGCAGTCCACTCCCATGGTGTGACGGGCGGTGTGTACAAGGCCCGGGAACGTATTCACCGTGACATTCTGATTCACGATTACTAGCGATTCCGACTTCACGGAGTCGAGTTGCAGACTCCGATCCGGACTGAGGCCGGCTTTCTGGGATTCGCTCCACCTCGCGGTCTCGCAACCCTTTGTACCGGCCATTGTAGCACGTGTGTAGCCCTACCCGTAAGGGCCATGATGACTTGACGTCGTCCCCACCTTCCTCCGGTTTGTCACCGGCAGTCTCCCTAGAGTTCCCGACCGAATCGCTGGCAAATAGGGACAAGGGTTGCGCTCGTTACGGGACTTAACCCAACATTTCACAACACGAGCTGACGACAGCCATGCAGCACCTGTCTCAGAGCTCCCGAAGGCACCAAGGCATCTCTGCCAAGTTCTCTGGATGTCAAGGGTAGGTAAGGTTCTTCGCGTTGCATCGAATTAAACCACATGCTCCACCGCTTGTGCGGGCCCCCGTCAATTCATTTGAGTTTTAACCTTGCGGCCGTACTCCCCAGGCGGTCGACTTATCGCGTTAACTGCGCCACTAAGTCCTTAAAGGTCCCAACGGCTAGTCGACATCGTTTACGGCGTGGACTACCAGGGTATCTAATCCTGTTTGCTACCCACGCTTTCGCACCTCAGTGTCAGTGTCAGGCCAGAAGGCCGCCTTCGCCACTGGTATTCCTCCCGATCTCTACGCATTTCACCGCTACACCGGGAATTCTACCTTCCTCTCCTGCACTCTAGTCTGGCCGTTCCGGATGCCGTTCCCAGGTTGAGCCCGGGGCTTTCACAACCGGCGTGCCAAACCACCTACGCGCGCTTTACGCCCAGTAATTCCGATTAACGCTCGCACCCTCCGTATTACCGCGGCTGCTGGCACGGAGTTAGCCGGTGCTTCTTCTGCGAGTGATGTCCTTCTTGACGGGTATTAGCCGCCAAGCTTTCTTCCTCGCTGAAAGTGCTTTACAACCCGAGGGCCTTCTTCACACACGCGGCATGGCTGGATCAGGCTTGCGCCCATTGTCCAATATTCCCCACTGCTGCCTCCCGTAGGAGTCTGGGCCGTGTCTCAGTCCCAGTGTGGCTGATCATCCTCTCAGACCAGCTACGGATCGTCGCCTTGGTGAGCCATTACCTCACCAACCAGCTAATCCGACATAGGCTCATCCGATAGCGCAAGGTCCGAAGAGCCCCTGCTTTCTCCCGTAGGACGTATGCGGTATTAGCCTGGGTTTCCCCAGGTTATCCCCCACTACCGGGCAGATTCCTATGCATTACTCACCCGTCCGCCGCTCGCCACCAGGGAGCAAGCTCCCCGTGCTGCCGCTCGACTTGCATGTGTTAGGCCTGCCGCCAGCGTTCAATCTGAGCCATGATCAAACTCTTCAGTTAAAAGTCTGATAGTCCTTACCTCTTCTCTGCCCGAAGACAGAAGAAGCGAAGCGGACCAAACTTGGTTCAAGGTCAAACGAATCTTAGACGAGTCGCTTGCCTTGATATGCTGTGACTGGCGTCACGCAAGACAAGCGCCCACATCAATTACCTGATCGATTGTTAAAGAGCGTCCTTACTTGAAGTCTCGTCTCACGCAGAGTGTCGAGCCTTCTGCCGTGACCCGAAAGTGACTCAAGTGCTTGTCAGCGCTTGCTTTCTGGGTCGCCGTAAGGAGAGGCGTATTTTAAGGATCTTGGCGAAGATGTCAACGTCTTTCTTGTCGACCCTTGCCCGGTTCACGTTGCCGCCTGAGAACCGATCCTGGAAAAGCGAGGCGCGTATTCTGCTACCTCCGCGGCTAAGTGTCAATCGATTTTTTTCAATCTTTTCAACAGCTTAGCTAGCTTTTCCACCAACCCCGAGAACCTGTCTCGGCGTCAGCGGATGCGTACTTTACGGATCCACCCCGGACTTGGCAAGGGGAAATCTCGAAAAAGTGTCAGCGCATTCCGCTACTGGCACTACAGGCCTCGTATGACGGGGCTTGCGACAGATAGCCCTTACAGTCAAAGGTCAGCGCCGCGTGATCGACAGCACGATATTATACTTCGGCTGTCGTGAACGGCCGCCGTTGCCCAGGGGTAGGCGTTGCTTCACGTCCGGGCCACGGCATAGTGGATAACATCATTGCCATTCGAGGGAGTCGCACGTGCCGCCATCGCCCCTACGCCAGCCGCGTCTGGCCGACGTCATCACCCAGCGTCTGGAGACGCTGATTCTGGAGGGCAGCCTAAAGGCCGGCCATCGCCTGCCGTCGGAGCGTGAGCTCGCCGAGCGTTTCGGCGTCTCGCGCCCGTCGCTGCGCGAGGCGATCCAGAAGCTCTCGGCCCGCGGCTTGCTCACCAGCCGCCAGGGCGGCGGTACCTATGTCAGCGAGCGGCTCAGCGACAGCTATGGCGACCCGATCATCGAGATGCTGTCGCGCCACGATGAGTTCTATCTCGATGTGCTCGAGTTCCGCGATGCCATGGAGGGGATCACCGCCTACCACGCAGCGATGCGCGCGACCCCGGCGGACAAGGAGATGCTGCAGCAGCGCTTCCAGGCCCTGCGCGACAGCTACGCCGACCCCAGCCAACAGGGCGACGCCCTGCGCGAGGCCAGGGCGGATGCCGCGTTCCATCTGGCGATCGCCGAGACGGCACACAATGTGCTGATGCTGCACACCATTCGTGGGCTGTTCCAGCTACTGGAGAAGAGTATCGTCGCCAACCTGGCGCATCTGTTCGAGCGTCCCGATGCGCGCAGCCTGCTACTGGATCAGCACCGGGCGCTGCTAGAGGCGATTCTGGAAGGTCGCGCCGAAGATGCCCGGCATCTCGCCCACGAGCATCTCGGCTACGTCAAGGAGGGGTTGATGGAGATGCAGCGCGCCGAATTCCGCGCCCAGCGCGCCGAGCGACGCACCCAGCTACTCAAGGGTACGCCGCCACGCTGATCACTCGCCGCTGAGGTGACGATCCTTGAGCTTGACGTAGTTGCCCGCGGTATAGGCGAAGAACTCACGCTCCTCGGGCTTGAGCGGGCGCAGGGGCTTGGCCGGGTTGCCGGCATAGACATGCCCGCTCGCCAGCGTCTTGCCCGGCGGCACCAGGGCGCCGGCGGCGATGATCACCTCGGACTCGACCACGGCGCCGTCGAGCACGATGGCGCCCATGCCGACCAGCACCCGATCGCCCACGCGGCAGCCGTGCAGCGTTGCCTGATGCCCCACGGTCACCTCATCGCCGATGATCAGCGGATGTCCGCCGGGGTTGTAGTCGCTGGCATGGGTGCAGTGCAGCACACAGCCGTCCTGCACGCTGGTGCGCGCGCCGATGCGGATGCGATGGACATCGCCGCGAATCACCGCCATCGGCCACACCGAACTGTCGTCACCCAAGGCCACATCGCCGAGCACCACACTGGTCTCATCGATGAAGACCCGCTCGCCCAGACTCGGGCCGATGCCCTGATAGGTTCTCACTGCCATGGATGAAATGCCTCCCTTCGTTCGACGCCGCCCGGCGTCGATGGTCATGGATCGTCTCTATATCAGGCTCGACAACAGCACCACCGCCGTCAACGGGATCGAGACATAGCGCACCACGCCGCGCCACAGCCGGAACCCCGCCGTCGGCGCGCCCAGCGCCGAGGCCGCGGCTTCGGGCAACATGCGCCAGGCGGCGAAGATCGCGATCAGCAGCCCGCCGATGGGCAGGAAGATATCCGGCGGCACCGTGGATACCAGGGCGAAGAAGTTCATCTCGCCGATCCAGTGCACGTCGGCCAGGGTCGAGAATGACAGCACCGAGAGCAGACCCACACCCCACACCAGCGCACCGATCAGCAGCGCCGCCCGCCCACGGCGCCAGCCGGCGCCGATCAGCATCGCCACCATCGGCTCGGCCAGATTGATCGAGGAGGTCCAGGTCGCCACCAGCAGCAGCAGGAAGAAGGCCCCCAGCCAGATCTGCCCACCCGGGAGCTCGCTGAAGGCGATCGGCAGCGTCACGAACATCAGCCCCGGCCCCTCGGTCGGATCGAGACCGTGGGTGAACACCACCGAGAAGATGGCGATACCCGAGAGCAGCGCCACCGCGATATCCAGCAGGGCCACTGCGCACACCGCCCGCGGCAGACTCTGCTCTTCGGGCATGTAGGCGCCATAGGCCATTAGCGCACAGGCCCCCACGGCAAGGGTGAAGAAGGCGTGCCCCATGGCGTTGAGCACCACCTGGAGATCGATCGCCGCCGGATTGGGCGTGAACAGCCAAGCCATCGCCGCGCCGAAGCCGGCGGTGGTGACGGCGTAGCCGCCGAGCACGATCAGGATCACGTAGAGCAGCGGCATCATCACGTTGTTGAGCTTCTCCAGCCCGTTGCTGACCCCGGCGGCGACCACCGACATGGTCAGCAACATGAACAGCGTGTGATTGAAGGTCATGCGCAGCGGATCGGCGAGGAAGGCGTCGAAGGCCGAGCCGATCTGTGCCGGCGTACGCTCGACGAAGCCACCATTAACCGCGTCGACCAGATACTCGATCGACCAGCCGGAGACCACCGAGTAGAACGAGAGGATGAAGAAGACGGTGAGCGCCCCGAACAGCCCGAGCCAGCGCCAGTGCGGGCTGACCCCGGCCTCGCTGGCGAGATACGCCAGCGCCTGCATCGGGCTGCGCCGGCCGGCACGCCCGATCAGGATCTCCGCCATCATCATCGGCAGGCCCAGCACCACCACGAACAGGATGTAGAGCAGCAGAAAGGCCGAGCCGCCGTTCTCCCCGGTCATGTAGGGGAAGCGCCAGATATTGCCCAGCCCCACCGCGGCGCCGGTCACCGCCAGAATGAAAGCACGGCGTGAGTGCCAGCGCTCCAGGGTTTCGTTCATCGTCTCGTCACCTTCTATCTTGGCGGGGCGCCGTCGCTACAGGACCGTCTTCACGTGGCCATCGTCACGGAGAAAGGAAGCGAGCCTATCAGGGCTCACCGTCACGGCCAATCCTGGCATCGCACGGGCAAGGCCCTGCCGATCGGCAGACTGGCCAGCGCGTTGAAAGGCACGGCCATCCCCCCCATATACTGTGGCATCGATTCTTCGTCCGAGGTGATCATGTCGCACAATCCGCTGCTCGACTCCAACACGCTGCCGCCGTTCGAGGCGATCCGCCCCGAGCATGCCGTTCCCGCGGTCGAGAAGATCATCGCCGACAACCGCGCCGCGATCGACACCCTGGCCAATCAGCAGGCGCCTACCTGGGACTCCCTCGCCGCACCGTTGGAGGCGCTCGACGACCGTCTCTCCCAGGCTTTCTCGCCGGTGTCGCACCTCAACTCGACGATGAACAGCGACGCCCTGCGCGACGCCTATCAGCAGTGTCTGGCGCTGCTCTCGGAGTACAGCACCTGGGTCGGCCAGCACACCGCGCTGTTCCAGGCCTTCGAACGCCTGGCCCAGAGCGAGGATTTCTCTGCGCTTGACGAGGCCCAGCGCAAGGCGGTCGACAACACCCTGCGCAACTTCCGCCTCGCCGGTGTTGACCTGCCCAGCGAGCAGAAGCGCCGCTACGGCGAGATCCAGGCACGCCTCTCCGAGCTGGGCAATACCTTCTCCAACCAGCTGCTCGATGCCACCCAGGCGTGGCACAAGACGCTGCCCGACGCCTCGCGCCTGGCCGGCCTGCCGGAGAGCGCGCTGGAGATGCTGGCCGCCAACGCCGAGGCCAAGGGCGAAACGGGCTATCGCATCACCCTCGATGTGCCCTGCTTTCTGCCGATCATGACCTTCGCCGAGGATCGCGAACTGCGCCAGGAGGTCTACACCGCCTACGTCACCCGCGCCTCCGACCAGGGCCCCAACGCCGGCGCCAACGACAACGCCCCGGTGATCGAGGAGATCCTGGCGCTGCGTCATGAGCTGGCTCAGCTACTCGGCTTCGCCACCTACGCCGACTACTCGCTGGAGACCAAGATGGCCGAGTCTCCCGACCAGGTCCTGGGCTTTCTCGACGATCTCGCCGAGCGTGCCCTGCCCCAGGCGCGGCGGGATATCGGCGAGCTCCAGACCTATGCCCGCGACACCCTCGGCATGGGCGAACTGGCCCCCTGGGACATCGGCTTCGTCAGCGAGAAGCTGCGCCAGGCGCGCTATGACATCTCCCAAGAGCAGCTGCGCCCCTACTTCCCCGCGCCGCGGGCGGTGGACGGCCTGTTCCGCGTGGTCGGCAAGCTCTACGGCATCCGCATGACCGAGAATCCCGAGGCTCCGCGCTACCACCCGGACGTGCGCTACTTCGACGTGCTCGACGGCGACACCCCGATCGCCGGCTTCTACCTCGACCTCTACGCCCGGGAAGGCAAGCGCGGTGGCGCCTGGATGGACGTCTGCCGCACCCGGCGCCAGCGCGAGGATGGTTCGCTGCAGCTGCCGGTCGCCTACCTGACCTGCAACTTCACCCCGCCGGTCGGCGGCAAGCCGGCGCTGTTGACCCACGACGAGGTGCTGACACTGTTCCATGAGTTCGGTCACGGCCTGCACCACATGCTGACCCGGCAGACGGTGGCCGACGTCTCCGGCATCAGCGGCGTAGCCTGGGACGCAGTCGAACTGCCCAGCCAGTTCATGGAGAACTTCTGCTGGGAGCGCGAGGGGCTCGACTTGATCGCCGGCCACGTCGACAGCGGCGACAAGCTGCCGGATGCACTGCTCGACAAACTGCAGGCAGCGCGCAACTTCCAGTCGGCGATGCAGATGATGCGCCAGCTGGAGTTCTCGATGTTCGATCTGCGCCTGCACCACGAGCTCGCCACCCCCAGCGCCGCCGACGTGCAGGCACTGCTCGATGGCGTGCGCGCCCAGGTGTCGGTGGTCCCCAGCGTCGACTTCAACCGCTTCCAGAACGGCTTCTCGCATATCTTTGCCGGCGGCTACGCCGCGGGCTACTACAGCTACAAGTGGGCCGAAGTGCTCTCGGCGGACGCCTACAGCGCCTTCGAGGAGGCCGGCATCTTCGACGCCGAGACCGGCCAGCGCTTCCGCAGCGAGATCCTAGAGCGCGGCGGCTCGCGCGATGCCGCCGAGCTGTTCAAGGCGTTCCGCGGCCGCGAGCCGAGCATCGAGCCGCTGCTGCGCCATACCGGCATCGAACCGCGCGACGCCGCCTGACGGACGGCGCCGAAACGCACCCAGGGGCGGGCAGGCGAACCCTGCCCGCCCATCAGCGAGGTCAGCCATGACACACACACCCAAACGCTTCATCGCCGGCGCCATCTGCCCGCGCTGTGCGGCCATGGATCGCATACGCAGCTGGGAGCAGAACGGTATCCGCTACCGCGACTGCGTCAGCTGCGACTTCTTCGAGCAGCTGCCGGTGGAGGACAGCGCGCAGGACGAACTGCCAACCCGGGTCAATCAGCCCCGCGAGACCCAGAAGCCCGCGCGCGAAGAGATCAGTACAGTGAAGATCATCGATCCCGGTACCCGCCACTAGGCACCACCTGAAAAGGACTGCGCTCGCCCTCGCGGCGTTAAAAATCGGCTCAAAATGCTCATTTACACCCCGTAAACTGGAGCGCCAGCCCGGTCCCTTTTCGCCGATTTTTTCCTTAGCTGCGCGCCCCGGCCTTGCCTTCGCTCGTCGACTTTTCAGACAGCACCTAGTCTCTATCGAATCCAAGCCGCCTCATCCCGCTGCGACGACCTGGGCCATCAGCTGGCGCAGGTCGTCACCGCGCCAGGTGGGCACCTGCTCCAGCGCCGGGTCCATCGCCTTGCCCGGGCGCGCCACGAAGGCGGTACGCATGCCCACCGCCTGGGCACCGATCAGATCCCAGCCGTGGGCCGCCACCATGACCATCTCCTCGGGCGCGACCGCCCAGTGCGCCGCCGCCGCGCGATAGGGCTCCGGCGCCGGCTTGTAACGCGCGACCCGATCGACGCTGAGAATGGCATCGAAATAGGCCGCCAGACCCGCCTGGGATAACTGATGCTGCGCCGCCTCGCTGGCACTATTGGTCAGCGCGGTGAGGGTGTGCCCCTGCTGGCGCAGCCGGGCCAGCGCCTCGACGGCGTCGGCGTGCGCCGGCATGGCCAGCACGCCGTCGACCAGCGCCTGCTCGTCGGCGGGCGTGATCGCGACCCCGTGCTTGGCCCCGAGCTGGCGCAGCGCACTCCTGGCCAGCTCGGCGAAGGGCGCGAAACGTCCGACCAGATTGGCGGTCATCCAGGTTTCCTGCAGGATCAGGAACCACTCGCCACGGCGCGCCTCGGTGCCGAACCAGCGCATGAACAGCGGGTCAAGCGCGGCGGTATCGAGCAGCGTTTCATTGACGTCGAAGACCAGATGCATGGGGCCTCTCCCTTGGGTGGTTGGCCCCTCAGTGTAGAACGCGATGCCCCGCGGCGCGGGAACCTAGCGCCCCCATCCCAGCCCATGTGTCAGCACCTCTCGCAGCACCGCCAGCGGCGGCAACCAGGCGATCAGATGCACCGAGGTGAGCAGCAGCATCAGCGAGCTGCCGGGGGCCTTCCAATCGAACGGTTTGAGCGCAGTGCCGAAGGAGCGCTTGAACCGCGCCCCGGTGAGATCGACGCTGTAGAGTTCGTCCAGCGCCAGGTGGATGAGAAAGCCGAGCGTCAGCGCCAGGCCGTGAAGCCAAGCCAGGCGGGCCGGCTGGCCGAGCAGGGTGAAACTTGCCGCCGCCGTCGCCAACCCGCTGAGCACCGCTGCCAGCAGCGAGTGCCACAGCCCGCGATGCACGGTGAAGCGGGCGAACAGCGCGCTGGCCAGATAGCGCACCGCCAGATAGGTCGCGCCGCAGGCGGCGAACAGTTGCGCCGGCGTGACCCGATGCTGCAGCAGCAGCACCGCCACGACGATGGCGATCAGCGCCAGGATCTGGAAGATCAGGCGCACCGCCCGGGAGTTGTCGGCGTCGATATCGGGCAGAATGCCGCCGAAGGTCACCAGCCCGGCGATCGCCGCCGCCTGCCATAGCCCGTAGAGCGACGCCTGCCACCCCGCCTGGGAGGCTATCAGCCCTCCCACGCTGGCGACCCCGAAGTGGGTGCGAAAGTTGGCCATCGGTGCCGCCGCTCCAAGACTGGATAAATAGCCAGATTATGCGGCTTGCGGCCTATGGAAAACAATAGCTTAGACGGCGGCGTTTCGGACATCAGCGATACCGCGCCGATGCGGCATGAGCCCCCGATACAATACGGCCCCGCCGAAGCGGGGCCGTGTGGGGAGCCGCAGCCGCGCAACGCCGCGTTACTCGATCACGCCGCAGGCGACACGCGCCCCGCCGCCACCCAGCTTGGGCTGATCGCTGTAGTTGTCGCCGCCTGAGTGGATAACGAAGGCATGACCGGAGAGGTCGGCTTCGCTCAGGCGCGGCGCCAGCACCGGGGTGGTGGCGTTGCCCTCGGCATCCACCGCCAGCACCGGCAGATCCCCCAGATGGCCGGCATCGCTATAGGGCCCCTGGTGAGAGTCGGTCTGCTCGGGGTCGAAGTGGCCGCCCGCGGTCCCCGCCGGGGTCACCTTGCCGTCACTCTCGCTGGGATCGCAGCTGGGGTTGGTGTGCAGATGGAAACCGTGAATGCCGGGTTCGAGACCGGAAAGATCCGGCGTCAACAGCAGCCCATAATCGGTATCCCTGGCCGTGATGGTGCCCATGGACTCCCCCACCCCCTGGGTGGAGACGCTGTGCATGTCGACCTGCGTATCGGCCTGTGCCAGCCCCGCCAGCGTCAGCAGAATACCCACGCCCAGGGCGCTCGCTATCGTCCGTTGCATCGTTCACCTCCTCTCGACCATGGTGTCCGGCACGGGCCAGCCCATTGCTCGCCCGCCGCTCTCACCCTAGTCGAAGTCGTGCAACGGCGCGACGTGAGCGCCTCAGGCCAGGTTGTCGAGGATGCGGAGCGACGGGCCGGCCTGATTGAGGGTGTAGAAGTGCAGCCCCGGCGCACCGCCGTCGAGCAGACGCTGACAGAGCCGTGACACCATGTCGGTGCCGAACGCCTGGATGCTCTGCTGGTCGTCGCCATAGGCTTCGAGCTGCTTGCGCACCCAGCGCGGAATGTCGGCGCCGCAGGCCTCGGAGAAGCGTGCCAGCTTGCTGTAATTGGTGATCGGCATGATGCCGGGCACGATCGGTGTCTCCACCCCCAGCGCGCGGGCCCGATCGACGAAGTGGAAGTAGGCGTCGGCGTTGAAGAAGTACTGGGTGATGGCGAAGTCGGCGCCGGCTTTCACCTTGCGCGCGAAGTTCTCCAGATCGCGCTCGGCGCTCAGCGCCTGGGGGTGAAACTCGGGGTAGGCGGCCACCGCGATATTGAAATGATCGCCGGTCTCGGCGCGCACGAACTCGACCAGCTCGTTGGCGTAACGCAGCTCACCCGCCCCGCCCATACCCGAGGGCAGATCACCGCGCAGCGCGACCAGGCTATCGATACCCGACTCGCGGTAGCGTCCAAGCAGCTCGCGTATCGCGGCCTTCTCGCTGCCCACGCAAGAGAGGTGCGGCGCCGTGGCGACGCCCCCCTGACGCAGCGCCTCGACGGTATCGAGGGTGCGCGCCTGGGTCGAACCGCCGGCACCATAGGTGACCGAGAAGAAGCGCGGCGAACGTGCGCTCAGCGCATCCCGCGTGGCGCCGAGCTTCTCTCGCCCGGCCGCAGTATTGGGGGGAAAGAACTCGAAGCTGATGCCCAGGGGGAGATGCGTATTCATGCGCGCCTTCGTCTCGAAATCGGATCAGGAGAGAGAGGCGCTGGCCCGGGCCGTCGGACGCCCGTCACGACCCATGCGAGCCTCTCTACGACATGGGCTCATTGTGCCCGCCGCCTCCAGCCCCGGCCAATGAAACTTTCCGCGCCCGGGTATGAAAGCCGGTCACGCCAGCGCTTCGAATGCATCGCGCTCGATCCGTGCAGGCAATGCCAGGAAATGGGGTCAGGGATGGACACCGGCGTGGCAGTCACCACCGGTACGGCAAGCGGCGGTCTCGACCTGAAGGGTGGCGTGGTGGATCGCGAAGCGCGACTGCAGCACGCCATAGGCGCGCTCGATCACCGCATCGTGCTGGTCGGCCGAGGCGATCACCAGATGCGCGCTGAGCAGCGGGTCCTGCGGCGTGAGCCCCCAGACGTGCATGTCGTGCAGCTCATCGACCCCCTCGACCGCCAGCAGCGCCAGACGAATCTGATCCACGTCGAGGCCCTCCGGGGTACCCTCGAGCAGGGTATGGGTGGAGCGCCGCAGAATCGTCCAGGCCGCGCGCAGGATCAGCCCCGCAGCGAGCACCGAGAGCAGCGGGTCGATCGGCGTCCAGCCGGTGAGCAGAATCACCACCGAGGCCACGATCGCCGCTACCGAGCCGAGCAGATCCCCCAGCACGTGCAGCAGCGCACCGCGCAGATTGAGGTTTTCCTGATCGCCACCGTGGAGAATCTTGAATACCACCAGATTGACCACCAGCCCGAGCACGGCGATGGTCATCATCGGCCCGGCCAGCACCTCCACCGGCTGGGTGAAGCGCTGAACCGCGGCGATGAAGATCCACACCGCGATGCCGAACAGGGTCAGCCCATTGACGAAGGCGGCGAGCACCTGAAAACGCTGATAGCCGAAGGTGCGCCGGGTATCCGGCGCGCGGCTGCCCATGGCGAAGGCGAACAGGGCCAGGCCGAGCGAGAAGCTGTCACTGAACATGTGCCCGGCATCGGCCAGCAGTGCCAGCGAGCCGGAGATCAAACCACCCACCACCTCTGCCAGCATGAAACCGGCGGTCAGCAACATCGCCAACTTGACCCGCGTGGCGCTGTCGGCGGTCACTTCGGGCGTATGGTCGTGATGATGGTGGCCGCCATGATCGTGATGATGATCATGGGGGTGGGCGTGGTCGTGATGAGCGGGCATGGTGCGCGTCCGTCTAACGTGTCCCTCTAGAGTAGCGCAAGCCGCCCACGCTATTGTATTACACTCCTCTGCCCGCAAGCGGCATCGCGGGTTGCCTCACCCGGGGATCGCCTCAGCGCCAGGGACGCTGGCGCCAGAGATCCCAGGCGATGCCCACCGCGATACCGACCCCGATACCCCAGCCCCACTCACCGCTGGCGAGCCATACCACCACGCCGGCGACGATGCCGATGAGAGAGCCCTGCATATGACCTCCGTTTCGCTGAAAGGATCGACGCTTCCGCGACACGGAAAGCTGGCGCATGATGCCATGGGAGAGGACGAAGACAACAGCACAGGGGAGCGCCGGCACGCAGACGAACGAAAGGTGTCGCCGCAGCGCGGAAAGGCAAGGATAGATAGAGAGGCATCCAAATAGGCATGGGTGACGAACGCCGCCCATGAGAGCTCACCCCGCAGTCCTTTGCGGTCATGCCGCCTGGCTAAGTGAGCCCGCTCAGCATGAACCGTCAACCGGCGGTAACCAAGGCAAATATGATAATCCACGCATCACTTTTGCTAATGGCAACACTTAAGTTCCCTTAATCATGAAGTTATACCCGAACACCCGTTCAATAACCCCTCGTCATTTTTTGTATCTGCGAAAAGGTCGCGAGAACAGCGGCTTGCTTCCCTGCCGAACACGCTCCGCAGAGCACAATCAGCGGCAACTGGCACCAGCGGCTCGCGCGAGATCGCAGAAACGGTAGCAGCCTGCAAGGAGGGTGGCATCGTGGGTGGCGCTGGCGAAAGCATGAGGGATGGTGAAAGCATGCAAGGGTGGCGGAAGAGAGTGGGAGTCGAACCCACCAGGGACCGCTGGCAGCCCCTACAGGAGTTGAAGTCCTGGCGTCCCACCGGGGAACGATTCTCTTCCAGGTGCGTGATTTCCCGGGCAGAGCCCAAGCGCCGCACGCGACTGACCGCGCAGGCGCGCGGTCAGGTGAACAGCATATCCTGTCGAATCACCTTGTGACCATCGCCGACGCGTCGGGTGAAGCCGACACGGTCGAAGAATTCAAGCATCGCCACCGCCAGCTTGCGCCCGCAGCCGACCCGATCGCGAAACGCCGACGCCACGACCCCCTCCGGCGAGCAGGCCGCAAGCTCGCGCACCCAGTCGGCGAGCTGGGCCACATGAGGGGTGAGAAAGAAATGATCGTGGCGCAGTTGGTAGACCTCGCCGAGCAGCGCCGTGCGTCGCAGCAGGGTGCGGATCTCCCCCTCATCCACGCCCAGTGTCATGGCGATATCGCGCACCCGGGGCGGTTCGAACGGCGTCTGCGCCAGCAGCGGCCGCACCGCCTGCCAGCGCGCGGCATCGGCCTCTCCCAGCGTCGCCCGATGGTCGGCCAGGGCGATGAAGGGCCCGTGCTGGACGATCTCTCCCCCGGCTTTCCAGCGCTCCAGCAGCGGGCGGAAAAGCGCCGGCGGCAGCGCCGGTGCGCTCATCCGCCGCAGCCGGTCGATCTCCGCCCCACGCATCGCCGGCTCCTCGACGTGGACCTGGCCCAGACGCGCCACCACCGCCGCGTAGCGCGCGGCCAGATCGTCGACGCGAAAGGCGTGGCGCGTGGCCGCGTCGGCGGCGATCACCACCCATCCGGCCTGGGCGGCCGCTTCGTCGAGAACCGCCGCGGGCAGGTCGAGATTGGCCGCCAGGGCCACCAGGTCGACACTCTGGCCGCTGGCGAGACGCGGCCACAGCGCTGCCAGTTGCACTTCGCCGTCCGCCTCCGGGAGCATCGCCCTCAGTGCCTGCAACCAGGCCAGGCGCGCCGGCTGACGCGCACCACGCCGCGGTGGCGCCACGTCGAGCACGCGTGCGCCGGCCAGGGTGCGGCTGGCGCCGTGGTCGCGCACGATCAGCGCATCGCCGTGGGCCGCGTGCAGCGGCGCCGCCAGCACCAGCTGCGCCAGCATGGTCTGGCCAGGGGCCAGCGTCTCACCCTCGAGCAGCGAGACATGGCCGGTGACATGGGCGCTGAGATGGTGCAGATGCACCGGCGTCCAGTGCTTGAGCGGTTCGGCTTCCGACAGCAGTGCGAGGGTGACGTCGAGCCGCTGACGTCCCTCGACCCTGGAGTCCGCGGCGACTACCCAGTCCCCGCGCGACAGCGTGCCGCGCTCGACCTCGCTGCCACTCAGATTGAGCGCGCAGCGCTCGCCGTGTCGGGCCAGCGCGACCTCGCGATTCTGTGCCCGCAGCGCGCGTACCCGCGCGCTGGCCCCGCCCGGCAGCAGGCACACATTATCGCCCTGGCGCACCTCACCGCTGCGGATGGTGCCGGTGACCACCACCCCCGCGCCCTGCTTGACGAAGGCACGGTCCACCGCCAGCCGAAAGCCACCGCTCACCCTGCGTGCCGTCTGCGCGCGCGCCGCGGCCCACAGGGCATCACCCAGCGCCGCCTGGCCCGCGCCGGACAGATTGGAGACGGCGAACAGCGGCGCCCCGGCGAAGCGCGTCTGCGCCAGCCAGGCGGTGATCTCCGCACGCACCTGCTGCACCCGGGCGGCGTCCACGCGGTCGCACTTGGTTAGCGCGACCCAGGCGCGCTCGACCCCGAGCAGCTCCAGAATGCGCAGATGCTCGACGCTCTGCGGCATGATGCCGTCGTCCGCCGCCACCACCAGCAGCATGGCGTCGATGCCAGCGGCACCCGCAAGCATGTTGGCGATGAAGCGCTCATGACCGGGCACGTCGATGAAGCCGAGTACCGCCCCCTCGCTCCCCGGTGGCGGTGTGGGATAGGCGTATCCCGGCTCAATGGTCAGGCCGCGCGCCTGCTCCTCCTTCAGGCGGTCGGTGGCGATACCGGTGAGCCCGCGGATCAGCGCGGTCTTGCCGTGGTCGACGTGCCCCGCGGTACCGACGATCATGCCGCCTCCCAGCACGCCGGCAGCGTCGCCAGCTGCGCCAGGAACGCTTGCTCGTCGGCGGGCTCGGCGAGACAGCGCAGATCGAGCCATAGCGCACCCTCGTGGGTGCGCCCGATCACCGGTCGCGGCAGTGCGCGCAGCGCCCGCTCGAGACGGGCCAGATCGCGCCCGCGCGGCGTATGCAACACCAGCGCACGGCTCTCCAGGCGATCCACCGGCAGCGAGCCGCTGCCGAGCTGACTGCGGCAGGCCTCACTCTCCACCGTGGCGATGCCGGCGAGTGCCGCCCGCAGTGGGTTCAGCAGACGCTCGGCCTGCTGTGCGATTTCATCCTCCACACGGGTCAACAGCCGCAGCGTGGGCAGCTCGCGCGCCGGCGAATCGCTGTCGCGATAGACCCGCAGCGTGGCCTCGAGGGCGGCCAGGGTGAGCTTGTCGCAGCGCAGCGCGCGCTTGAGCGGATGGCGCTTGAGACGCTCGACCAGCTCGCGCCGGCCGACCACGATCCCCGCCTGCGGACCACCCAGCAACTTGTCGCCGCTGAAGGTGACCAGATCGGCCCCGGCGGCGATCGCCTCCGCCGGCTGCGCCTCGTGGGGCAGTCCCAGGGCGCGGAAGTCGGTCAGCGCGCCGCTGCCCAGATCGATCATGAAGGGAATACCGTGGGCGTGGGCGATCGCCGCCAGCTCCGGCTCCGGCACGCTGCTGGTGAAGCCGGCGATGGCGTAGTTGGAGGTGTGCGCCTTGACGATCAGACCGCTCTGTTCACCCAGCGCCTGACGAAAGTCACGTGCATGGGTGCGGTTGGTGGCCCCCACCTCGACCAGCCGGCAGCCGGCGGCGGTCATCACGTCGGGCATACGGAAAGCGCCGCCGATCTCGATCATCTCGCCGCGCGAGATGATCGCCTCGCGACCTGCCCCCAAAGCGCTCAGCGCCAGCAGCACGGCGGCCGCATTGTTGTTGACCACGGTCGCCGCCTCGGCCCCGGTGAGTTCGACCAGCAGCGCCTCGACCAGACGGTCGCGGTCGCCACGCTGCCCGCCTTCGAGGTCATATTCCAGCGCCGCCGGGTGGCGTGCCGCCTCGACCATCGCCGCGATTGCCGCCTCGGCCAACGGCGATCGTCCCAGGTTGGTATGGATCACCGTACCGGTGAGATTGAACACCGCGCGCAGGTTGGGCCGGGTCAGCCGCACGAGACGCTCACGCACCGCATCGATCAGCGCCGGCTCATCGAGTGAAGTCGGCGCGTCCGGCGCCGCCAACCAGCGACGCCACTCGGTGAGCGTGTCGCGGATAGCGCGGGTGAGCACGCGCTCACCATGGCGTGACCGTTCCGGTTGCAGGGCGGCATGGGCCAGCAGCACGTTGACGGCAGGCAGGTGGCGACGAAGATCGTTGCTCGCGGGAGAGATCTCGGACATGAACGGCTCGACAGATCGAAGAATGGCCGGGGCGACACCGGGGGTGCCCCCGATTTAAGCGTCGCCGCCACGCCAGCACAAGAGACCCGGCGCCGTACGGCCCGGGGGAAGGGAACAGCCGCGGGTCACCAGCCCCGCAACGGCAGGCGAGCGTGGCCGCGAACGTGGACACGCCCGCGCCACTGGCAGCCGTGAGCCGATCTCAACCGGCGTCGGGCGCCCCCAGCACCAGCAGCGGATTGAAGGCCCGCCGCGCCAGCTCGCGGTCGGCGATCAGCATGTCCAGGGCCAGGCTGGCGAGGTCGTCGGCGAGCGGATCGGCATCGGCCTCCCACTCCTTCTGCACCACCTTGAGATAGCTCGCACAGTGATCGCAGGTCTCCGCCTGTACCGGCAGCACGCGCTGCCCAGCGTCATCCTCGAGCCCGCAGTAGTCGAGCGTCCGGCTATCGCCGCACTCGACGCAGCGCGCGCGCTCGGCGTACCACTCGGTGGCGCACAGCCCGCAGTGCAGATAGCGCACCCGTGAGCGCGCCATGCCGATCTGGATCACGCTGGCCACCGCCGGCGCACCACAGCAGGGGCACAGCGCGCGCATGGCCTCGGCTGGGCGCCCTGGTGGCCGAGCCAGGGTGCGCGCCTGACGGGTCCACGCCACCTGCAGCGCTGCACCCACCAGCGGCGCCAATGCGGTCTGCTCGGGGTCGAGCGACTCACCGCCGAGCAAACGCGGCACCAGCGCCTCACGGGCCGCCGCCGAGGCACCGCGCAGGGCCTCGAACCACTCGCGCTGCGCCGCCGGCACCTCGCCGTCGAGCTCGGCGATCAGCGCGTCGAGATCCTCGCGCCAGCTCATGTCGCGCCACAGCCCGTCGATCGCCAGCGGCGGCACGCCGTGGGCGATCGCCACCTCGGCACTCGCGGTCACACTGGTACGGGGCTGCTGCAGCACCCGGTGTTGGGCGGCGACCACCTGCGCCATGAAGCGCAGGTAGTCGGCCATCGCCGGCACGCGTTCGGCCAGCCGCTGCAGGCGCTCGGCACGTTCGGCGAACAGCTTGCGGCCCGGCAGCACCACCATCGGCGGCGCCCCCGGCGAAGGGGGCGCCTGACCGAAAGTGTGGCCGGGGTCACTGCCCGGAGGGCGTTCAGGGTTGCTGCTCACGGCGCTGCTTCTCCTCCTGTTCGCGGGCCCAGAGGCCATGGTGATGTCGGGCCCAGGCGCGGGTCACCCAGCCCTGGGTCATCGAGCGGATCGAGCCCTTGACCCAGAGCGCGGCATAGACGTGGACCACGATGGTGACGATGGCAACGAACGCCGCCAGCGCGTGGACCAGACTCGCCAGCCGGATCAGCGGGATCGGGAAGTAGCCGGCGAACCACGGCCGCCACATGATCACGCCGCTGACCAACAGCGCCGCGATCGACACCACCAGCGCCCAGAACACCAGCTTCTGGCCCGGATTGTACTTGCCGATCGGCGGCAGCTTGTCATCGCGGTTGTCGAGCACGTCGCCGATCTGACGCATCCACTGCACGTCGTTCTCACCCAGCAGGTTACGGCTGACGTGGCGTACCGCCATGGCCACGAACAACAGCACCAGCACCAGGCCGAGGAAGGGGTGCAGGATACGCGCCCACACCGGCCCGCCGAGGCTGTGGCTGAGGAAGAAGAACGCCGGGTGGAAGAACGCCAGCCCCGACAGCGCCAGCAGCACGAACGCGATCACCATGGTCCAGTGATTGGCGCGATCGAGCGGCGAGTAGCGCACGAGACGATCCTGGGAGCGCTTCATCGGTCACCTCCATGCGGGCGGTCGTCCGCGTCGTCGCGCCGGCGCGTGGCGTCGTAGCCGAGCGTGGTCGGGTCGTCGTCGGGGCCTTCCTCGGGCTCCTCCTTCGGCCCCTTGGTCACGTAGTGGATCACCCCGGCAAAGGCGGTGATGCCGATGATCGCCGCCATGATCGGCTTGGTCACCCCCTTCCAGGCGCCGACCAGCGGCGAGATACGTGGGTCCTTGGGCAGGCCGCTGTAACGGTTGGGGTCGTTGGCGTGATGCAGCACATACATCACGTGGGTCCCGCCGACCCCCGCCGGGTCGTAGATGCCGGCATCGCGGAAGCCCAGCGCCTTGAGATCGCCGACCCGCTTGGCGGCACGATCGAGCATGTCCGCCTTGGTGCCGAACTCGATGCAGTTGGTCGGGCAGGTCTTGACGCAGGCCGGCTCCATGCCGGCGTTGACCCGATCCGAGCACAGCGTGCACTTGTAGGACTTGCTGTCCTTCGGCGAGATGCGCGGGATATCGAACGGGCAGCCGGTGATGCAGTAGCCGCAGCCGATGCAGTGGTTGGAGTCGAAGTCGACGATCCCGTTGGCGTACTGCACGATAGCGCCGGGGGCCGGGCACGCCGCGAGGCAGCCCGGCTCGGCACAGTGCATGCAGCCATCCTTGCGAATCAGCCACTCGAGATTGCCATCGGCCGTCTCGTGCTCGCTGAAGCGCATCACCGTCCACGACTCGGCGGTGAGGTCGGTGGGGTTGTCGTAGGTGCCGTGGCACTCCCCCACCTCGTCGCGCAGGTCGTTCCACTCCATGCACGCCACCTGGCACGCCTTGCAGCCGATGCACTTGGAGACATCGATCAGCTTGGCCACTTCCTCGACGTGGCTGCGCGCCTGCGGTGGCGGGGTCGTGGTGGCAGAGCGGGCAATGATGTTTTGCGAATTGATCATGGCGAGCCCCCTAGGCCTTCTCGACGCGGACGGTGAACGACTTGTACTCCGGCGTCTGGGTGTTGGCATCACCGACGAACGGCGTCAGGGCGTTGACCAGATAGCCCTTCTTGGCCACGCCGGTGAACCCCCAGTGCAACGGAATGCCCACGTGGTGCACCTGGCGGTCGCCGACCGTCATCGGCTTGAGCCGCTTGGTCACCACCGCCACCGCCTTGATGAAGCCGCGCTTGGAGGAGACATTGACCCAGTCCCCCGCGGCCACGCCGATCTCCTCGGCCAGTTTCTCGCCGATCTCGACGAACTGCTGCGGCTGGACGATGGCGTTGAGCCGGGCGTGCTTGGTCCAGTAGTGGAAGTGCTCGGTCAGGCGGTAGGTCGTCGCGGCGTGCGGGTACTCCTCCGGTGTGCCCAGGGCCGCGCGGTCCTCGTCGAAGATGCGTGCCGCCGGGTTGTTGCGCACCTTGGGCTTGCCCGGATGCAGCAGGTTCTGCGGCACCGGCGACTCGAACGGCTCGTAGTGCTCGGGGAAGGGGCCGTCGACCATGCTCTGTCCGGCGAACAGGTGTCCTACCCCTTCCGGCTGCATGATGAACGGCATCTGCCCTTCGGACGGCGCCGAGGTCTGCGGGAAATCCGGCACATCGGCACCGATCCAGCGCCCCTGCTCCGCGCTCCACCACACGAACGCCTTGTCGGCACCCCACGGCCGCCCCTGCACGTCGGCGCTGGCGCGGTTGTAGAGTACGCGCCGGTTGGCCGGCCAGGCCCAGGCCCAGCCCAGGGTGTTGCCGGTACCGTAGGGGTCGGCGTTGTCGCGCCGCGCCATCTGGTTGCCCGCTTCGGTCCAGCAGCCGGTGAAGATCCAGCAGCCGGCGGTGGTCTTGCCGTCGGCGGTCAGCTCACCGAAACCGGAGAGCTGCTCGCCGGCACGGCGCACCACCTGCCCCTGGGCGTCGGTCAGATCCTCCAGCGCATAGCCGTTGAACTCGCGCGCGAGTTCTTCCGACTTGGGTTCGTGGGGGATCTTGTAGTCCCAGGTCAGGTTGAGGATCGGCTCGGGGAAGACCCCGCCCTCCGTCTGGTAGAGCTGCTTCAGCCTGAGGAACAGCTCACCCATGATGCGCGTGTCGGGGCGCGACTCGCCAGGCGGCGGCGCCGCGGCCCAGTGCCACTGCAGCCAGCGCGCGCTGTTGACGATCGAGCCGTCATCCTCGGCGAAGCAGCAGGTCGGCAGCCGGAACACCTCGGTGTCGATCTGGCTGGGGTCGACGTCGTTGTACTCGCCGTAGGACTTCCAGAACTCGCTGGTCTCGGTGTTGAGCGGGTCCATCACCACCAGATACTTCAGCGACGACAGCGCGCGGGTGATCTTGGCCCGGTCGGGGAACGAGGCGAGCGGGTTGAAGCCCTGGCAGAAGTAGCCGGTCAGCTCGCCCTTGGACATGCGCTCGAAGGTGTCGAGAATGTCGTAGAGCGGCCGTTCGAGCTTGGGCAGCCAGTCGAAGCACCAGTCGTTGTCGGCGGTCGCGGCCTGCCCGTACCACGCCTTCATCAGGCTGACGTGGAACTTCTCGTAGTTCTTCCAGTAGGAGACCTGCCCCGCCACCGTGGGCTGCTTGGTGCGCTTGTCGATATAGGCGCGGTATGCCTGCTCCTTGGCGTTGGCCAGGGTCATGTAGCCCGGCAGCAACTGCGACAGCAGCCCCAGATCGGTCAGGCCCTGGATGTTGGAGTGCCCGCGCAGCGCGTTGACCCCGCCCCCCGGCATGCCCATGTTGCCCAGCAGCAGTTGGACCATGGCCGCGGCGCGGATGATCTGCGAGCCGATCGAGTGCTGCGTCCAGCCCAGCGCATAGAGGATGGTCATGGTCTTGTCGGGCACCGCCATCGCCGCGATCTTCTTCCAGATGCGCTGGATGTCGGCCACCGGGATACCGCTGATGCTCGAGACCATGTCAGGGGTGTAGCGCGCATAGTGCCCGCGCAGCAGCTGGTAGACGCAGCGCGGATCGCTGAGCGAGTCGTCGCGGCGCACGAAGCCGTCGTCGCCCTTCTCGTACATCCACGACTGCTTGTCGTAGCTGCGCGTGGCCTCGTCGTAGCCCGAGAACAGACCCTCCTCGAAGCCATAGCCGTCGCGCACGATCAGCGCCGCGTCGGTGTAGTTCAGCACGTACTCGCGCTGGATCTGGTCGGTCTCGATCAGATAGCTGATCAGCCCGCCGAGGAAGGCGATATCGCTACCGGTGCGGATGAAGGCGCGATCCTGCGCCACCGCGCTGGTACGGGTGAAGCGCGGGTCGATCGTGATCAACTCGGCCTTGTTGTGCTCGATGGCCTCGGTGACCCAACGGAAGCCCACGGGGTGTGCTTCGGCGGAGTTGCCGCCCATCGACAGAATCAGATTGGCATTGCGGATGTCGACCCAGTGATTGGTCATGGCACCGCGACCGAATGTTGGGGCAAGACCTGCCACCGTCGGTCCGTGTCAGACGCGCGCCTGGTTGTCGAACGCCACCATGCCCAGCGTACGCACCACCTTGTGGGTGATGTAGCCGGCTTCGTTGGAGGAGCCTGACGCCGCCAGGAAACCCGTCGTCGTCCAGTGGTTGACCGTCTGCCCCTGGGCGTTGCGCTGCACGAAGTTGGCGTCGCGGTCATCCTTCATGTGCCGAGCGATGCGCCCGAGCGCCTCGTCCCAGCTGATCCGCTTCCACTCGTCACTGCCGGCCTCACGCACCTGTGGATAAGCCAGGCGGCCATCGCTGTGGACGAAGTCCAGCAGCCCGGCGCCCTTGGGACACAGCGAACCGCGGGATACCGGATGATCCGGATCGCCCTCGATGTGGAAGACGTTCTGCTCGACGTTCTTCGCCCCATCGCCCTTGCTGTAGATCAGAATGCCGCAGCCCACCGAGCAGTAGGTGCAGGTGTTGCGGGTCTCCTTGGCGTGGGTCAGCTTGAACTGCCGGATCGAGGCTTCGGCGGGCTCCGGAGCGAACCCCATCACCGCCAGGCTCGACGTCGCCAGCCCCGCCCCGCCCAGTTTGAAAAACTGGCGCCGCGTGACGTTAATTGCCATGTGCCATCCTCATCGGATTGTGTCGTTACCACCGCCCTGGCGGTCCTCCCAGGGGTGCCTGCAGCATCAACCAGCACGCCCGGCGTTCAGGGGGGGGATACGGCGCTTTTGAGCAGCGCCTTAAGTCAACTTTATAGCAGGCGCGGAGCCAGGCGTCTCCTAGTTGCGACGAAAAGCCCAGACCAGACGCCGACGCCCGCGTGAGCGGGCGTCGGCGTGTCAAGAGCGTGCAGGAAACGGTCAGAAAAGATATCGGCGAGCCGTCGTCAGCCACCGCTCGGGGCAGTCTGCGCCGGCTTGGCCTTGGCCAGCAGGAACAGCACCACGGTGATCACCGCACCCACGACGTCGCTGGCCAGCCCCGGGAAGATCAGCGCCAGCGCACCGACTGCCGCCAGTATTCGCCAGAAGGGGTTGAGCGGCCGGCGCAGGTAACCCTCCACCGCCACCGCCAGCAGCAGCACCCCGATCACCCCGGTGACGATCACCCACAGCGTGTTCCACAGGGTGGCGTCGATCATCAGCATGCTGTGCGCGAACACGAACATGTAGGGCACCACGAAGCCGGCAATGGCGAGCTTCATCGCCTGGAAGCCGGTGGCATTGGGCGAGCCGCCGCTGATACCGGCGCCGGCATAGGCGGCCAGCGCCACCGGCGGCGTCAGGTTGGCGAACAGCCCGAAGTAGAACACGAACATGTGGGCGACGAAGATCGCGGTGTCGTTGCTACCGGCCAGCTCGCGGAACAGCGGCAGGTTGAGCAGGATCGGCGCCGCCATGGTGCTGGTGATGATATAGGTGGGAATGCTCGGCAGCCCCATACCGAGCACGATCGAGGCGACCATGGTCAGCACCAGGGTGACCAGCAGCTGTATCATCGGGATCGGAATCTGCTGGCCCAGCGTGACCACCGCGTCGGCGGCATCCAGAGCAATGCCGGTCAGCGTGGCGATGCCCACGATGATCCCCACCGCCCCGCACGCCACGGCCACCGGAATGGCGTTGCGCACGCCATCGGCCATGGCATCGCGGCAGTCGCCGACATCCATCTTCTCGGCCACCATGCCGAGCTTGGCCCGCAGCGCGTTGATCGCCACCGGCACCAGGATCACCAGGAACAGCGTCCAGCGGCTGGCCGGGAAGTTGGGCAGCGGGTTGCCGGTGAACAGCGCACGCAGCTGCGGCTCCAGGATCAGCAGCACCAGGATCAGGCCGAGCCCCAGGGTGACCCGGCGGGTGCCGCAGATCAGCACGGTGGCGGCGATCGACCAGAAGGCGGCGAAGAACGGCGCACGGCCGTCGAACAGCAGCCACAGCAGCACCGCCATCGGCACCAGCAGATGTCCGCGCTTGAGCATCACCGTCTTCAGCGGCGTCAGTTGAGAACGCGGAATGCCCTCGAGGCCGTTACGCATGGCGCGCAGATGGACCTGGAACAGCACCCCGAGATAGTAGAGCAGGGCCGGAATGATGCCGGCCAGGATCACCTGGGTGTAGGGCACCGACAGCACCTCGGCCATGATGAAAGCCGCCGCACCCATGATCGGCGGCAGAATCTGGCCGCCGACGCTGGCCGCCGCCTCCACCGCCCCGGCGAAGTTGGGCTTGTAGCCGGTCTTCTTCATCAGCGGAATGGTGAAGGCGCCGGTGGTGACCACGTTGGCGATCGCCGAACCGTTGATCGAGCCGAGAAAACCGCTGGCGATCACCGCGACCTTGGCCGGGCCGCCGCGGGTGTGCCCGGCGATCGCCAGCGCCAGATCGTTGAACAGCTGCCCCAGCCCGGACTTGCCGAGAAAGGCGCCGAACAGGATGAACAGGATGATGTAGCTCGCCGAGACCCCGATCGCGGTACCCAAGAGCCCTTCGGTGATGAACACCAGGTGCGAGACGATCTGGCGGCAGGTGGCGAGAATGATGTTCTCGTTGAGCGCCGGATAGAACGAGAGCTTGGCGTAGAAGCCGTAGAGCAGAAACAGCGTGGCCAGGATGGTCAACCCCCAGCCGGTGACCCGGCGGGTGGCGTCGAGCACCAGCAGGATCGCCACGAAGCCGACGATCATGTCGGTCTGATTGATACGCCCGGCGGAGGCGATCACCCGGTCCGACACCATCAGCATGTAGACACCGATGGCGAACGCCGCCAGCGCCAGCAACGCATCGCCCCAGGGTATCCGGTCACGCGCGCCCTTGCGCGTCAGCGGGTAGAGGATAAAGGCCAGTCCCAGCAGCGTATACAGGTGAATGCTGCGCTGGGCCACGTCCACCAGCGGCCCCGAGAACGAGGTGTAGAGGTGGAACAGCGCCAGCAGCACGCTGACCCCGGTGACGAACTGGAGCACTGCCCGCGGCAGCCGGTCGCGCACCAGGCTCTCACGATCGAACTTCTCCAGCGCCTCCTTGACCGACGGATCCTCGGGACCATCGGCGGAAAGCACCACTTTTTGTTCTGACATACTCGATTCCCTAGGGCTGGTTGAGCCAGGGTACCCACGGCCTCAGCAGCGCCGGGAGTACCTGCCACACAGGCGCTTTTACCACAGAAAAGGTCAGGATGGGGGGCGGATCATGGCGGGACAGCGGGATCACGTGACCGGCGAAGATCATCCGGTAGTGCTCCGCGACCGCCGCCTGGATCGCCAGCGGGTCGACCACCCGGTCGATGCCGGTCATCACCACCCAGCCATCGGCGAGATGGGTCTCCTTGCCCGCATGGGCGGGCACGCCGGCACCAAAGGTCTTGAAGCGAGTACCGGTGATCTCGATCGCCCTACCGGCGGTAATGCGGTACCACTCTTCCCAGTCCTCCTTCTCGACCGAGTGCATCCAGCGGATCTTGAAGGTGGTACCGGCCCAGCCGGGCAGCGCCAGACGCCACTCGGCGCCCTGCTTGACCGCCAGCCAGGGGAGCGGATACGCAACGGTGGCGATCCCGAGCAGGATCGCCACCGTCATCACTAGGCGCCAGCGCCGGCGGATCATCCCCCGACCACTGGCGTCACGCCGCACGCGGCATTATCAGGACTGCGGTGCCTTGTCCTCGGCTTTGCCCTGGCCATCGTCGCTAGCCGAGGCGTCGCTGCCGGAAGCTTCGCCAGCCATGGCGTCGCTGTCGCTCTGCGACTTGGCGGCGTCACCGTTCTCGGCCAGGGTGGCGTAGTAGGCTTCGGCGCCCGGGTGCAGCGGCACCACCAGATTCTGGTTCATGCTGGCCGGATCGAACTGCTTGAGCGCGCCGACAGAGACATTGCCCGACTCGAGATAGTCGTGGAAGCGCTTGGTCAGATCCTCGGCGACGTCGTTGCGCATGTCGCTGCCGACGATCATCACGTTGCGGATCGCCACGGTATCGACCGCACTGCCCAGGTCATAGCGCTCGGGAGCACCGGCCGGAATCTCGTAGTTCTCGTAGTACGGGTACTTCTCCAGCAGCTTGCTGGCGACGTCGCCGCTCACCGGCACGAAGGTGATGTCGGTGCTCTGCATCAGCCCGGTGATGCTGGAGTTGGGCACGCCGGAGGTGAAGAAGGCGGCATCGATGTTGCCGTTGCTCATGCCGGTGACGCTGTCGGCGTAACCGGTGTGGCTGACCTGGGCCAGATCGTCGTAGCTCAGACCGGCCGACTCGAGCACCTTGGCCGCGCTCTGCTCGACCCCGGAGCCGACCTTGCCGACGCCGACACGCTTGCCCTTGAGATCGGCGATGCTGTGGATGCCGCTATCCGCGGTCGCCACCACCTGCACCACGTTGGGGTACATGCCCGCCAGCGCCTTGATGTCGGCGGGGTTACCATCGAACTGGTTCTGGCCCTTGATCGCATCGTAGGCGACGTCGCTCATGACGATCGCGATCTGGTTGAGGCCGTCGGTGATGTTGTTGATGTTCTGCACCGAAGCGCCGGTGGAGACCACCTGGACATTGCCGACCAGATCACTGGCTTCGAACACGCTCTTGAGCGCACCGCCGATCGGATAGTAGCTGCCGCCGGTACCGCCGGTGCCGAAGATCAGATTGACCGGCTGCGCCTGCTCCGCCGAAGCGGTGTCGCTGGCAGAGGACTGGCTGGTGCTACCGTTCTCGCCCTGGGCGGGGGTCGACTCGCTCTGCTGAGAGGACGACGATGTCTGGCTCTCGCTGCTCGCCTTGTCGTCGGCATCATCGCCGCAGCCCGCCAGCAGTGCACCGGAAAGACCCAGTGCGGCAAACAGCATCCCTGTACGTAGCCTCATGGTATACCCCGTCTGTTGAGTGTGATCGCCTTGCGTCCGCGCGTGGCGCCGTCACTGGCCCACGCGCAGCGTTCGTCCATGGCCCGCGGGTCATGATTCATGCTTCAGGCTCGGTGACCCGGCCCTGCGCGACAGGCCCCAAGAGTAAGCAAGGCCCGCCCGCGATACCATGCCGGCACCGAAGACTCCGACTAAAGTCTATATTCCCTACCGCTTCCCAGCCGCCAGTACCCGACGCACCACCCGGCCGATGGTCAGCCCCTGGGAAACGATCGATACCAGCACGATCAGATAGGTGACGTTGAGTACCACGTCGCGCGCTTCACTGGGCGGCAGCGACAGCGCCAGCGCCACCGAGATCCCCCCGCGCAGCCCGCCCCAGGCGAGCACCGGAATCGAGCCGCGCCGGAAATGGGTGTGCGCCAGCGTCACTGGCACCGCCACCACCAGCCAGCGCACTGCCAGCAGCAGCAGGATCAACGGCACCGCGACCCACAGGTAGTCGACCCGGAACGGCAGCGCCAGCAGCTCGAGCCCGATGATCACGAACAGCAGCGCATTGAGAATCTCGTCGATCAGCTCCCAGAAATCGTTGAGATGCTGGCGCGTCTGCGGCGACATCGCATGGGTCCAGGCGTGGTTGCCCACCACCAGCCCGGCGACCACCATGGCAATGGGGCCGGAGACGTGCAGATGCGTGGCCAGGGTATAACCACCGAGCACCATCGCCAGCGACAGCAGCACCTCGACCTGATACTGGTCGACCCGCTTCATCAGCGCGTGCACGCCGTAGCCGAGCAGCAGGCCGAACAGCGCGCCGCCACCGGCCTCCTCGGCGAACAGCCAGATCGCGTGCCAGCCGAACAGCGACTCACCGCTCTCGGCCGCCGCCAGCAGCAGCGTGAACAGCACCACCGCGACGCCATCGTTGAACAGCGACTCGCCGACGATGCGCACCTCCATGTCCGCCGGCGCACCGGCACCGCGCATAATCCCCAGCACCGCCACCGGGTCGGTGGGCGAGATCAGCGCGCCGAACACCAGACACCAGGGCAGTGCCACCGGCACGCCCAGGGCGGCCAGCAGCCAGTGGGAGGCGAAGCCGATCAGCAGCGTGCTGGCTAGCACCCCCAGGGTCGCCAGCACGCCGATCGAGATCCAGTAGTCGCGCAGCTTGGCGACATCGACGTGGAGCGCGCCGGCAAAGAGCAGAAACGACAGCATCCCGTTCATCAGCAGGCTGTCGAAGTCGAGCGCCTCGACCCAGCCCCGCGCCAGCGCCGCGGGGGCCTCCCAGCCCAGCGCTGCCAGCCCCTGCATCGCCAGCGACAGCAGTAGCGCGCTCAGCATCACACCGATGGTGGCCGGCAGCCGGATGTAGCGTTCGTTGAACCAGGCGAGCCCGGCGGTCACGGTCAGAATGATCGCGGCGAGTTCGAGCACGAGGGCCTCCTAGTCATACGTAAATTGCCATACGTAAATAGCCATATGTGAATTGCCATGCGTGAAAGGTGATACCCGCGACGCAAACGGGCCCGCCGAAGCGGGCCCGTGGCTGCGTCACAGGTAGAGAGTGTCGGACGCCGCAGACTCAGAGACCGGCGGCGGCGCGCAGCGCCTCGGCGCGGTCGGTCTTCTCCCACGGGAAGGCGGTGAAGGTCTCGGTCTGGCGCTCACCGTTGACGTCGGTCCAGGTGTAGCTGGTCTCGAACGGCTCGCGCCCGAAGTGGCCATAGGCCGCGGTGAGGCGATACATCGGATGCAGAAGGTCGAGCATGCGAGTGATCGCATAAGGGCGCAGATCGAAGTGCTCGCGCACCAGCTCGATGATCTTGGCCTCGGCGATCTTGCCGGTACCGAAGGTGTTGATCGACACCGAGGTCGGCTCGGCCACGCCGATGGCGTAGGAGACCTGGATCTCGCACTTGTCGGCGAGCCCCGCGGCGACCACGTTCTTGGCCACGTAGCGTCCGGCGTAGGCGGCGCTGCGGTCGACCTTGGAGGGGTCCTTGCCGGAGAAGGCACCGCCACCGTGACGCGCCATGCCGCCATAGGTATCGACGATGATCTTGCGCCCGGTCAGGCCGCAGTCGCCCACCGGGCCGCCGATCACGAACTTGCCGGTGGGATTGATATGGAAGCGGGTGCCGGCGTGGATCCAGGCGGCGGGGAGCACGTCGCGGATGATCAGCTCCTCCACCGCCTTGCGCAGCTCCTCCTGGGAGATCTCCGGGTCGTGCTGGGTCGAGAGCACCACCGCATCGACACCGTTGGGCTTGCCGTCATCACCATAGGTGAAGGTGATCTGGCTCTTGGCGTCCGGGCGCAGCCAGCCCAGGGTGCCGTTCTTGCGCAGCTCGGCCTGACGCTCCACCAGTCGGTGCGAATAGTGGATCGGCGCCGGCATGTAGGAGTCGGTCTCATTGGTGGCGTAGCCGAACATCAGCCCCTGGTCGCCGGCACCCTGATCCTCCGGCTTGCTGCGGTCGACGCCCTGGGCGATGTCCACGCTCTGCTTGCCGATCAGGTTGATCACGCCGCAGGTCTCGCCGTCGAAGCCGACATCGGAGGAGGTGTACCCGATATCCAGGATCACCCGCCGCACCAACTCTTCCAGGTCGACCCAGGCGGTGGTGGAGATTTCGCCGGCGACGATCGCCACGCCGGTCTTGACCAGCGTCTCGCAGGCCACGCGCGCCTGCTTGTCACGGGCGATGATGGCATCGAGCACCGCGTCCGAGATCTGATCGGCGATCTTGTCGGGGTGGCCTTCGGAGACAGATTCGGAAGTAAATAGAGAGTATTCGCTCATGGCGTACAGTGATCCCTTCGTTCTCGGGTTGCGGCTCGCGGGCAAGGCCGCCTGACAACACAGCGGCGCCGTCGCTCGAATGAACGGATGGAAACGACGCACGGCATCCCCGCCCCGGACGCGCCGGGAGAGGGATCGAATGTTTGCACACAGAATAGCGACGCCCCGGGGATAAGCCAAGCGCGCGCCGCGGGGCGGTCATGGCACCGGCGCTACGCGCCGCCATCACGGTCGTGGCCGGCGCCGTGCACTTGGGCTACCAGTGCGCGGATGCCGCGCTCCGGGTCATCGCGCTGCCAGGCGTTACGCCCGAAGATCACCCCGCGGGCACCACCCTCGAGCGCCTGGTCAGTGAAGCGCGCCAGCGCCGCGTCGTCGCCCATCGCCGCCCCGCCCAGGATCAGCACGGGTACCGGGCAGCTCGCCGCGAGCAGGCGCATGTCGGCGATCTCGCCGGTGAACTGCGCCTTGACCAGATCAGCCCCCAGCTCGGCAGCGATCCGCGCCACCCGGGCGATCCGCTCGGGGTCGAGACGGCCGCCCTCGCGCTCGCCCCACACCACCGCCTCGACGATCAGCGGCAGTCCCAGCGCCTCGCAGCGGCGCGCGGTCTGCGCCACCCGGGCCAGATTGTCGGCCTCCCGCGCCGGGTCGGCGTAGCCCGAGATCAGGCACATCACCACCGCATCGGCACCCAGCGCCTGGGCCTCCTCAGGGGTCGCGAGCAGGCGCTGGTGCTCCTCGCCGGCGAGGGTGAAGTCGCCCACGCAGGGGTAGTCGATGCGCACCACCGCCGCCGGCGCCTCGCGGCAGGCGAACAGCGCCGCATTCTGCTTGAGCAGGCCCGGCGACAGCAGCACCGCATCGGGGCCGGCCGCCGTGATCGCCGCACACACGCCGTGCGCATCCCGGGCGTGATCCACCGGCCCCGCCAGCAGGGTGCGATCGAAGGCGACCATGCAGCTGCGCCCGCTGGCGCGGCGGAACAGGCGGCCACAGCGGAGCTGGGCCGCGCTGGGCGTTGCGTTCATCGCGCTTCTCCTCTTTCTGCACCCGCACCCGTCTCCGTCTGCGATACGGAATCCGCAGACTCGGCGGCATCAAATGGGCCCAGATCCACGCCGTGATGCTCGCTGGCGATGGCGTGGGCCCGAGCGATCTCGGCCTCCCGCGCTGCCGCCGACCAGCCCAGCGCCGTGCCGCAGTGTGTCGCCACCTCCGCCACCACCGCGGCCGTCAGCCGCGCCGAAAGCGCGATGGGCAGGCGCCGGAACAGCACGTCGCCGAGCCGTTCGACACGCTCGAAGCGGCATACGAAGTCGATCTCTCCCGCCCGATAGTCGGGCAGCGAGGCCAGCGGCTGCTGGCCCTCGGCGATGGCCTCACAGTGCGCCGCCACCGCTTCGCCACGGCTGCCGTAGCGCTCGAGCAACGTGATCGCGCGGCGCCGGTCGCCGCCGCAGGCCGCCGCCACCCGGCCCAGCCAGAGATCGCGGGCGGCCTCGTCCTGGGGATAGCCGTGGCCGCCACCGATCGCCAGTTGCTCGGTGCTCAGGTCGCGCCGGCGTCCTAGCCGTGCCAGCACGTCGTCGGCCACCTCGGCGGCAAAGCCGCGGAAGGTGGTCCACTTGCCGCCCACCAGCGAGAGCAGCGGCACCTCGCCGAGGCGATCCTCGCGCACGGCGTGATCGCGGCTGATCTGGCCGGGGTCGTCGGCGTCGCTGCGCGGCAGCGGGCGGACACCGCTATAGCGGTAGCGTACCCGCTCGGCGCCGATATCCAGATCCGGAAACAGATAGCGCACCGCCTCCAGCATGTAGTCGCGCTCGTCGTCGTCGCATACCGCCTGATCGGGGTCGTCGCAGCGGATATCGGTCGCCCCCACCAGCACGTGCTGCATGAACGGATAGATCAGGCAGATCCGCCCGTCGGGGGTGCCGAAGTAGATCATGCGGCCATCGAGCTGACGCCGGATCTCGGGCACATCGACGATCAGATGGCCGCCCTTGGTGCCACCGATATAGGCCGTCTCGCGCCCCAGCAGCCGGTTGATCTCATCGATCCAGGCGCCGCCGGCGTTGATCACGATGCGCGGGCGCACTTCGAAGGCCTCACCCTCGGCATCGCTGAAGCGCAGGGTGGCACCCTCGGTACCGCCCTGCCCCGACTGCTGGCCGGCCACGGGATCGAGGGTCTCGGAGTCCAGAGTCACGGAGTCCAGGGTCGTGTAGTTGAGCGCCAGCGCCCCGCGGTGGGCGCGGCAGCCGTCGTCGATCAGCTCGAAGCCGAGCCGCTCGGCCTGGGTGATCGCCGCGTCGTAGTAGGTGTGCAGCGCCTTGACGTCGTTACGCACGTCCGGCAACGACTCGCGCACCCGACGCCCGAAGAGCACCGAGTGGCGCGGCATGCTGCGAAAGTGACGACCGAAGAAGTCATAGAGGGTGAGCCCCACCTCGCTGATCAGCACGCCGCGGTCGTCGATCTTGGCCGGGCGGCGGAGGAAGCGCTTGAGCGAGGGCCAGATGCCACCGAACCAACTGTGGGTCGGCATCGCCGTGCGCAGCGGGTGGACCACGTGGGGGGCGTTGCGCAGCAGCAGGTTGCGCTCGCGGGTCGACTGCGCCACCAGCCGGAACTCGCCGGTCTCCAGATACTTGAGCCCGCCGTGGATCAGCCGTGACGGCGCGGCGCTGGCGCCGGCGCAGAAGTCCTGCTTGTCGACGATCAGCACGTCGACGCCCTGCAGCGCCAGATCGCGGAACAGCCCGGCGCCGTTGATGCCGGCGCCGATGATCAGCACCTCGACATTGGGGTCGTTCGCCAGGCGCTCACGTGTGGCCTGGCGCGCATCTGGCGTATCAGCGTGATGGGATGTCATGGGTGCTCTCCCGGGGTGGGCGCAGAGGTAGCGGAAATGGGCGTCGCGCCTTCCGTTGCGTCGGCATGCGTCGCGGCCTGGCTATCGAGCATGCCCCATAGCGGGCGCAGACACTCGACCAGACGCTGATAGCGCTCGAAACGCACCTGGCATGCCTGCTGGCGCTGCGGGTCGGGGCGGTAGCACTGCTGCGGCTCACACAGCGCCGCCGCCGCGGCGATCGAGGGGAATACCCCGGCGCCGACACCGGCACAGATCGCCGCCCCCCAGGCGGCGGCCTCCTGGGTCCGCGCAGTCTCGATCTCGCGACCCAGGATGTCGGCGAACAGTTGCGCCAGACGCGGCGAATGGCTGCCGCCGCCGGTGATCCGCGTGCGCCGGATGGCAAAGCGCGAGGCCAGCGCATCCACGTGCACGCGATGGTTGCAGACCACGCCTTCGAGGATCGCGCGCAGCACATGGCCACGCTGGTGCCAGCCCTGCAGCCCGAACAGCCCGGCGCTGGCCGGCTCCGCATAAGGGGAGCCGTACAGGAAAGGGTGATAGACCAGCCGCGAGTCGCTGGCGAAGGCCTCTTCCAGGGCCTCCTCCATATCGGCCAGGAAGGCCGCGGTGCCACCATCGCCGGGGCGCCCCCACTGGCGATGGAACCACTCGAGATTGCTCGACGACGCCGGCGAGATCGCCATGTTGAGCCACTGCCCCGGCCGCAGACCGTTGCGCGTGGCCCAGCGCGCATCGGGGCGCGGCACGTCGGAGAACACCTCGTTGATACTGAAGGTGCCGGCGGCGATGGTCAGGCTGTCGCTGTCGACGTTGCCCAGCCCCAGCGCGCTGGCGGTGACATCGTGCAGACCGGCGGCCACCGGGGTGCCGGCGATCAGGCCGGTCTCGCGTGCCGCCGCCGCAGTGACCTGGCCTACGATCTCCTCCGGCATGCGAATCGGCGGCAGCGCCTCGGCGACCGGCTCGATACCGAGCAGAGCCAGCCCCTCGCGGCTGTAGCGCTGGGTGTGCACGTCGGTATAGCCGCTGCTCGCCTCGGTGAAATCGGTGGCGATCTCGCCGCACAGCTTGAACCGCAGCCAGTCCTTGCAGGTCAGCACGTGGCCGAGGGCAGCGAAACGCTCGGGCTGCTCGGTACGCATCCACGCCAGCAGCGCCACCGGCGAGAACGCGAACGGCACCTGGCCGAGACGCGCCAGCGCCTGCTCGTGCACGCCTGCGTGGCACCAGCGCTCGACCACCCCGGCGGCACGGCTGTCGAGCGAGGTGATGCCCTTGCCCAGCGCCTCGCCGTGGCGGTCGACGGGGTAGAGACCATCGCCGTGGGCGGTCACGCCGACAGCGAGAATCTCGCTGGCGCTCACCCCGGCCTGCGCCAGCGCGTCACGGATGGCCCCGGCCGCGCCGGCCCAGACCGTCTCCATGTCGCGCTCGACCCAGTGCGCCTGGGGATGTTCCAGCGGTGAGGATTGCCGCCCCACGCCCACCACGTCACCGGCGAGCTCGAAGATCACCGCCTTGGTCGCGCTCGACCCGCCGTCGAGCCCCATCAGATAGCCTTGCGCCACATCTGCCTCCTGCCCCATAGAGACGCGCTGAGCACCGGCCGACGATCGACCGACTCCGGCATTTCTAACATCGAACTGTGAAAATGCCGCCTTAGACGATGGTGTTAGCGCTTACGAGATAGACAAATAAGAATTTTATTTTCATATGCTTGAAAAACACCACCAGCCTGAGAAGCAGAGGCTAGACCAAAGTCATGGCACCCAAAATCACGCCAGAATGTTATGAATGGAAGTAGATTTTCGGGATCGACTTGCATGAAAGACTTCCAGGGCCCCTGCCCGCTCATTCACTCGGGAGAGCCGCATGCCAAGCCCCGCCCCTAGTACTGACGCGCGCAGCACCGCCCCGCTGCCCGACACCATGCACGCCGTGGTCTGCCACGGCCCGGGGGACTACCGGCTCGAGCAGGTGGCCACGCCACGACCGGGGCCACGGGAGCTGATCCTCAAGATTCACGCCTGCGGTATCTGCGGCAGCGACCTCAAGTGCCGCGACGGCGCCGCCATGTACTGGGGCGACGGCGAGCGTTTCGCCGCCTTCGTCAAGCCGCCGATGATCGTCGGTCACGAATTCGCCGGCGAGGTCGTGGCCCTCGGTGAGGGTGCCGCCGAACACTTCGGCGGCGTGACCCTGGGCCAGCGCGTGGTACCGGAGCAGATCATCCCCTGTCGCCAGTGCTTCTATTGCCAGCGCGGCCACTACTGGATGTGCGAGGTGCACCATATCTTCGGCTTCCAGGGCGGCGTCGCCGACGGCGGCATGGCCGAATACCTGCGCGTACCCGAGAATGCCGTGCTGCACCCGGTCGACCCGCGGCTGTCGGTGGAGGATGCCGCCTTTCTGGAACCCCTTGCCTGCGGCATCCATGCGGTGAACCGCGCCGAGATCCAGTTCGACGATACCGTAGTGATCGCCGGCGGCGGTCCGATCGGCCTGGCCATGGTCCAGCTCGCCCGGCTCAAGACGCCCAAGCGGCTGATCCTGGTCGACACCCACGACGACCGCCTCGAGTTGGCTCGGGAGTACGGCGCCGAGCATCTCTTCAACCCGCATCGCGACGACATCGCCGGCGAGGTGCGCGCCCTCACCAACGGCTACGGCTGCGACGTCTACATCGACGCCACCGGCTCGCCCAGCGGGGTGATCCAGGGGCTGGAGGCGCTGCGCAAGCTGGGGCGCTTCGTCGAGTTCAGCGTGTTCAAGGAGCCGACTCAGGTCGACTGGTCGACCATCGGCGACCGCAAGGAGCTGGACATTCGCGGCTCGCACCTCTCGCCCCACACCTATCCGGTGGCGATCGATCTGCTCGCCCGCGGTCTGGTGACCACCCGCGGCATCGTCACCCATCGGGTGCCGCTCAGCGACTTTGAGCGCGGCTTCGAGATCGCCGCCCGGCGCGATTCGATCAAGGTGGTGCTGACCCAGGATGCCTGACACCCCAAAACGCCAACGGGACGCCACCGCACGCCGCCAGGCGCTGCTCGACTATGTGATCCAGGCCGGCGCCGCACAGGTCGACGAGCTGGCCACCCGCTTCGGCGTCAGCCGCATGACGGTGCACCGCGACCTCGATGCCCTCGTCGCCCAGGGCATGGTCAACAAGCAGCACGGCGGCGTCACCACCCGCGCCTCCAGCGTGTTCGAGAGCAACTTCGCCCTGCGCGCCCAGCTCGCCGCCGGTGAGAAGCGCGCCCTGGCCCGCGCCGCGCTGCAGGAGATCGCCGCCGGCGAGGCGCTGATCCTCGACGACTCCACCACCTGCGCCGCGCTCGCCGCGCTACTGCCGGAGCGCGCACCGCTGACCGTGATCACCAACGGTCTGGCGAGCATCGAGCGGCTCAAGGCGACCAGCGATATCCGCCTGATCACCCTGGGCGGCGACTACCAGCCGCGCTTCAACGCCACCTTCGGCCTGCTCTGCGAGCAGACGCTGGCCAGCCTGCGCGCCAATGTGGCGGTGCTCTCCGCCTCGGCGATCCTCGGCACCACCGCCTACGTGCAGGACCCGGCGGTGACCCAGATCAAGCGCGCCCAGATGGCCGCCGCCGAGCGCCGCATCCTGCTGGTGCACAGCGCCAAGTTCGGCCACAGCGCGCTGCATCGGCTGGCCGATCTCAGCGAATTCGACCTGGTGCTGATCGACGCAGGTCTGGCAGCGCCACAGCGCGAGGCGCTGGACGAAGCGGGTATTCGCTATCGCCTGGTTCGACACTAGCCCTCCCCCCAGCCTATCGAGTCGCAATCAGACATCCATTCCCTAGCCAGCCTTTCATGCGCCAACGCCAACGAACTCGCCGCGGGGGATACCCGCGGCGAGAAGCGGCCACGACTGGCGGCCAGGCCGCCGGATAGTTACTGCTTGATAGTTACTGCTCGAGCACGAAGGGCGAGACGTACTTGTCGACGTTGTCCGGGGTGATCAGGATGCAGTCGAACAGGTGCTTTTCCCCTTTCAAGCCGGTGCTGCCGGTCTGGATGTACTTGTCGGCCATCTGCACCGCGGCCCGGGAGAAGATCGCCACCGGCTGCAGCACGGTATAGGCCAGCTCGCCGGACTTGATCGCATCCACCGCATCGGGGGAGCCGTCGAAACCACCGACCACGACGTCCTTCAGCTTGCCCGCCTCCTTGAGCGCGGCGATCGCGCCGAGGGCCATCTCGTCGTTGCCGCTGATCACCCCCTGAATGTCGGGATGCGCCTGCAGCAGGCTCTGCATCTTGTTGTAGCCCTGGGTGCGATCCCAGTTGGCGACGTCTTCACCCACCTTTTGCAGGTCCGGATACTGGCTCAGCACGGTGCGGTAGCCGTTGGAGCGAGTCGCGGCGTTGTTGTCCGAGGGGGCACCCTTGAGCTCGACGTACTTGGCCGAATCGCCCACCGCCTGGACCCACTGCTGGGCGCCAACTGCCGCCCCCTGGGCGTTGTTGGAGACCAGCTGCGCCTTGGCCAGACCCTGCTGGTTGATCTCGGCGTTGACCAGAAATACCGGGATGCCGGCGTCGACCGCCTTGCGCACCGCGCCCACCGAGCCGTCGGCATTGGCCGGGTCGAGAATGATCGCCTTGGCCTTGTTGGTGATCGCGGTATCGATCTGGCGGCTCTCGGTGTTGGTATCGCCCTTGTGGGCGCTGACGTTGGCCGAGTAACCGAGCTCCTCGGCGGTCTGCTGAGCGATCTTGCCCTCGGTCAGCCAGTAGGGGTTGGAGGGATCGTTGACGATGATCGAGATCAGCCCTTTGTCCTGCGCCAGTGCGCTACCGGCGAGCAGCGGCGCACTCAGGGCGAGGGCTGCGATCAGCAGGCGTTTTCCTGTCTTGAGCATGATGGTCACCCTTCTTTTGCGGTTGTCTGGCGTTGTACGAGTCGTTGTCTGAGTCAGTGGCGTCGAGGGGTGCGGCTTGGCACCACCTCAATGCTGGGTTGCCGGCTTGGCGGCTGGGCTTTTCCCGTCGCCCGGGGCCTGCCCCGAAGACGCAGCGGGAGAAGAGGGCGTCGCGGACGTCTTGCGCCGTCCGCCGTACTGAATGCTGTTGAGCAGCACCGCCAGCACGATCACCGCGCCGGTGAACACGGTCTGCCAGTAGGAGGAGACCCCGATGATGACCAGGCCGTCGGACAGAAAGCCGATGACGAAGGCCCCCAGCAGCGTGCCGCGCACGCCGCCGCGGCCACCGGTGAGCGCCGCACCGCCGATCACCACCCCGGCGATCGCGGTCAGCTCGTAGGTGGTGCCCGCGGTGGGGCCAGCGGAGGTGAGCTGCGATGACAGCACCAGCCCGGCGATTGCCGCGCAGATGCCCGAGAGCACATAGACCGAGACCTGGACGCGCTTGACCGGCACACCGGAGAGCTCCGCGGCGCGGGCATTGCCGCCGGTGGAGTAGACCCAGCGTCCGAACGGCGTGCGCGCCAGCGCCAGCAGGGTGACCACCGCCACGATCGCCAGCACCCAGACCCCCACCGGCACCCCGAACAGGCGATTGAAACCGAGCCAGTCGAAGCCGGTGTTGCCGAGTGCCGGATCACCGCCGAGGTTGTTGTAGGTCAGGCCGTCGGTCATCAGCAGGGCGACCCCGCGGGCGACGTAGAGCAGGCCCAGGGTGGCGACGAACGCCGGCACCTTGAAGTAGGCGATCAGCACGCCGTTGATGGCGCCGATGAAGGCCCCCACCGCGCAGGTCAGAATCACCACCACCCACACCGGCGGATACAGCGTGACGCCGAACGCATCCAGCGTCACACCCTGCATCAGAAAGCCCGCGACCACCCCGCACAGGCCCAGGGTCGACCCCACCGAGAGGTCGATACCGCCGGTCAGGATCACCAACAGCATGCCGATGGAGAGCAGCCCGAAGATCGCCACGTGGGACGACATGGTCAGGAAATTGCCGGTCGAGAAGTAGACCGGCGACAGCAGCGAGAAGATCACGATGATCGCGATCAGGGCGAAGAAGGCGCGCCCTTCGAGCAGCATGCGCCCCAGATCGAAGCCTCCGCCCTGACGCCGCGCTGTGTGACTGTGATTGGACATAAACGACTCCCTCATGAAATCCACAACGTCTGTCGGCGCGACCCGGCGCGTGACGTGCCCGGGCGGCCCTCGAGCGGTCATTCGTTCAGGCGACCACCGACTCCCCGGAGGCGGCCATGATCTGCTCCTTGGAAACATCGGCGCCGAACTCGGCGGCGATGCGTCCCCGGCTCATCACCACGATGCGGTGGGCGATACTCAGGCACTCGCCGACTTCGGAAGTGGAGAAGATCACCGCCAGCCCCTGCCGGGCCGCGCCCTCGGCCAGCAGCTTGAACACCTCGGCCTTGGCCCCGATATCGATGCCGCGGCTGGGCTCGTCGAGCAGCACCACCCTGGGATGGGTCGCCAGCATCTTGCCGATCACCACCTTCTGCTGGTTGCCGCCGGAGAGCGAACCGATGTCGGCGCGCGGGCCATCGGTCTTGATGTGCACGCTGGCAATCGACTCGTCGATGACCCCACGCTCGCGGCTACCGGAGGTCAGAAGCCCCTTGGTGAACGCCTTGATGCTCGCCAGCGACAGGTTCTCGCCCACCGACATGGTCTGCACCAGGCCGTCGCGCTGGCGATCCTCGGGGACCAGCACCAGGCCGTTGTCGATGCGCTCGGCGATACTCAGGCGGGAGACATCGACGCCCTCCAGCAGCACTCGCCCGTCGCTCAGCGGCACGCGCCCGGCGATGCACTCCAGAAGCTCGGTGCGCCCCGCGCCCATCAGCCCGTAGATGCAGACGATCTCGCCGGCGCGCACCATCAGCGACAAGCGGTCGACCACCGAGCGCTCGGGCACGTTGACGTCGGCCACACTGACCTCCTCTATCGCCAGCGCCACCTCGCCGATGGTGTGCCCGGTGGGCGGCGAGCCGAGGTCGAAGTTGTCGCCCACCATGTTGCGCACGATCCACTCCAGGTCGATGTCGGCCCGCTTGGCGTAGGCGGTCATCACCCCGTCGCGCAGCACCACGGCGTGATCGGTGATGGTCAGCGCCTCTTCCAGATGGTGGGAGATATAGACGATCGACACGCCGCGACTCTTGAGATCGCGAATGACCCGGAACAGCACCTCGACCTCGGAGGCCGAGAGCGCCGAGGTCGGCTCATCCATGATCAGGATGCGTGAATTGACCGACAGCGCGCGGGCGATCTCGACGATCTGCTGCTGGCCGAGACGCAGATCCTCCACTGGCGTCAGCGGATCGATCGGCTCGTCCAGCGCCTCCATCAGCGCCCGCGTCTGACGCGCCTCCTCGGCGAAGTCGATCCCCGTCGGGCCCTTGATCTCGCGGCCCATGAAGATGTTGTCGCGCACGCTCAGATTGGGCGCCAGGCTAAGCTCCTGGTGGATGATCGAGATACCCAGCCGGGTGGCATCGGTGGTCGAGGCGAAGCGCACCGGCTCGCCGTCGAGCACGATCTCGCCGGAGGTCGGCTGGATCACCCCGGAGAGCACCTTCATCAGGGTCGACTTGCCCGCCCCGTTCTCGCCGAACAGGGTGGTCACCTGGCCGCGGAAGACATCGAAATTGACCGTCTTCAGCGCCTGCACGCTGCCGAAGGACTTGGCCACGTTGCGGGCCGAGAGCACCACTTCGTCGTCGCGCCGGGCGTCGCCGGTGGCAGCCGCGGGGGCCGGCGCGGTGCTGTCCAGGTGACTCATTCGACGTCCATCCTCACCGGCGTCACCAGCCAGTTCTTGGGGTTGATCAGCTTGAACACGCCGGTCACCGTCACCGTCTTGCCACTCAGGTCGGCGGTGTCGATATCCGCCAGCACGGCGGCCTTCATGGCATCGTTGATCGAGGCACCGGCGTTCTGGTACTCGATCTGGTTGGTGAACTCGCCGAAGCTGATCTCGCCGGTGGCGTCGCGCAGGTCGGTGCCGTTGATCGCCGGGCCGGTCTGCACGCGAATGGTGATCGCCGCCGGCACACCCTCGACCGCCACCGTATAGATGCCCGAGCGCGCCTCGCCCACCACGCCGGTGAAGGTCACCGGCACCACCGGGCCGAAGCTGTCGCCGACGCCGTACTTCTGCCCCGCGGCGCTGGCATCCGCGAGCACCGCGGTGGCAAGCTCGGCGGCCGGCACCGCGCGCTGCTCCACGCTCTTCTGGATTGCCGGGAAATGCTCGCTACCGTAGGTGGCGGCGGAGAAGCCGCCGGCCAGCTCCGCCTCGTGGCCGATCTCCACCACCGTGGTATCCCACGCCATGGCGGCGATGACCGCCACCACCACGGCCCCCAGGATCACCCGCCGGCGTGTCTTGCCAGACCTGCGCGGCCGGGCTGCAACGGTTGCACTCATGACCAGAGCCCTCCTGTCAGGCGCTTTGCACCGCCGCCCGCCGAACCGGTGGGCGGCGGCTCAGGTTCAAGGGATCAGCACGATCTTCAGCGACTTGGCCCCGCTCTTCATCAGCTCGAAGCCCTCTTCGTACTTCTCCAGAGGCAGCTTGTGAGTGACCACGCCTTCGGTGGGGAAGTCACCGTTACGGATGCCCTCGATCACCAGCGGATAGCAGTAAGGGCCCAGGTGGGAGCCGAGCACATCGAGCTCCTTGCGGTCGGAGATGATGCTCCAGTCGACGCTGACCGGGTCCTTGAACACGCTGAACTCGACGAAGCGCCCCAGCTTGCGGATCATCGATAGCCCCTGCTCCACCGACTTGGGATGCCCGGTCGCCTCGATGTAGACGTCGCAGCCGTAGCCGCCGGTCATCTCCTTGATGATCGAGACCACGTCGTCGCGCTTGGGGTTGAGGGTGAGATCGGCACCGAACCGCTTGGCCAGCTCCAGACGCTCGTCGAACAGATCGAGCACGATCAACTTCTCGGCACCGGCCTTCTTGGCCGCCCCGACCATGCCCAGCCCCAGGGTGCCGGCACCCGAGAGCACCACCACGTCGCCCAGCTCGATCCGGGCGCGCTGCACCGCATGCAGCGAGCAGGCGTAGGGCTCGATGAGGATCGCCTTCTCCAGCGGCAGCTCCTCGGGCACGTGGTAGTTGATCGCCTCCTTGGTGAACTTCATGTACTCGGCCATGCCGCCGTTGACATTGTTCTGGAAGCCGTAGAGGTCGTGCTTCTCGCACATCCAGTACTGGCCGCGGTTGCAGAAGCGGCAGTTCCAGCACGGCACGATCTGCTCCGAGATCACCCGGTCGCCGGGCTGGTAGCCCTCGACCTGGGCACCCACCTTGACCACCCGGCCGATGAACTCGTGGCCCGGGATCATCGGCGCCTTGATATAGGCGGGCTGGGTCTCGTCGCCCCAGAAGCTCGGCGCCCCGTCGTAGGACTTGATGTCACCGGCGCAGATGCCGCACCCCTCGACCTTGACCAGAATCTCCTTGTCATCGATCTCGGGTACCGGCACCTCTTCATAGCGGTAGTCACCGGGGGCGTAGGCCACCACGGCTTTCATGGTCTTGGGAATCTCGCTGGCGGCCGTCTGCTGCGGGGAGGTGGTGGTGGATTCGGACATGATCGCCTCCGGGGCTTAAACACATGATCAATATTCGGTCATATGTTTTTAGCGCAATCGACGAAACCACATCAACGCGGAAGGCCACCATAAAGCCTAAGACTTTAGGCAAATACCACATAAGATACTGTTTTTTATAAATTTAAAATAGGAAGACCGAACCGAACGAGACTAAAGTTGCAACCTGCATCTCAGGGTCTTTCGCCACTCTGAACCGCGCTTTTTGCCTGAACAGAGCGACATCATACGATCATATGTTCATATCGACTCTCAAATGCTCACCGCACCAGAAAGCGAAAGCGCCCGGACCGCATACTCCAGACACGCAACCAGAGTACATCGCACCCACCCACCCCCACACAACGAGAGCCCCACAACGAGAGCGCCCGCGACTCAGGAAGAGTCGCGGGCGCTGGATCATCGCGGATACAGAGGCAAGGTGGCGCTGATCAGTGCCTCAGCGCCGCTCGCGCTCGTAGGCATCGATGCGGTCGATCTTGGGCTGCGAGCGCCCGCCCGGCTCGTACTCGCTGGAGAGAAAGGTCGTGGCGATCACCTTGGCCAGCTCGACCCCGATCACCCGCGCCCCCATCGTCACGATCTGGGCGTCGTTGCTCTTGCGCGCACGCTCGGCCGAGTAGGTGTCGTGGGCCTGGGCTGCGCGAATGCCCGCCACCTTGTTGGCCGAGATCGCCACGCCGATGCCGGTGCCACACATCAGCACGCCGCGATCGAAACGTCCCTCGGCGATTGCCTGGGCGATCTCGAAGGCGACATCCGGGTAGAGGATCGGCTTGCCGTCGTGGGTGCCGAAATCCTTGACCTCGTGGCCGAGCCCACGCACGTGATCGATCATCGCCTGCTTCATCTCATAGGCGGCTTCGTCACAGCCCACCGCCACTCGCCACTGCTCTGCCATCGTTCACCTCCGATTGCCGTCTCTGACGTCGGTTGTCGACGGCGACATCATAGACCGACCATGCTCATATGAACAAATAGACTTCATATGATCGAATCTATCCGCCAAAAACGCACCTACGATCCCGGGCAGGCGAGTGAAATCAGCTCGCCAGTCGCTACGAGACGCTCTGTGGATTCGCGCCACATGGCGTCAAATCACCACCAAAGTCGCATATCCGCTGCCCCTGCCACCGCTATGATGAGGCTGATATCGCGCGCAGAACCATATGCGCAGACAAAGAACAAAATATCACCCTTGATCCCGCGGTCATGCCGGCCCGGCCAGCCGCAGCGTTATCCACTTATCCAACCCGGGAGCGTCGGTCATGACACGCCTCTACAACGATCCAGTGAACTTCGTCGACGAAGCCACCGCGGGCTTCGTCGCCGCGCATGCGCAGCGGGTCTGTCAGGTACCCGGCGGGGTCATCCGCAGCACCCGCAGCGAGCCGGGCACCGTCGCCGTGGTCATCGGCGGCGGTTCCGGGCACTACCCGGCGTTCGCCGGCTTGGTGGGCCAGGGCCTGGCCCACGGTGCGGTGATGGGCAATCTGTTCGCCTCGCCCTCGGCGCAGCAGGTCTACAACGTGTGCAAAGCGGCCAACAACGGCGGTGGCGTGCTGCTGAGCTTCGGCAACTACGCCGGCGACGTGCTGCACTTCGGTCAGGCCCGCGAGCGGCTGATCCGTGAGGGCATCCCCTGCGAGATCGTCGCGGTGATCGATGACATCTCCAGCGCCGATCGCGAGGAGTTGCACAAGCGCCGCGGCATCGCCGGCGACCTGACCGTGTTCAAGGTGGCCGCCGCCGCGGCCGAGGCCGGCTATTCCTTGGAAGAGGTGGTGCGCATCTCGCGCAGCGCCAATCTGCGCACCCGCTCCATGGGCGTGGCGTTCGATGGCTGTACGCTGCCCGGCGCCGACGACGCGCTGTTCCACGTGCCTGCGGGCAAGATGGCGGTGGGCCTGGGCATCCACGGCGAACCGGGCATCAGCGAGCAGGATGTGCCCAGCGCGGACGCCCTGGCGGAGCTGCTGGTCTCGCACCTGCTCGAGGAGGTACCCGACGGTGTCGAATCGGTGCGCGGCGCCCGCGCTGCGGTACTACTCAACGGGCTCGGTTCGATCAAGTACGAAGAGCTGTTCGTGGTCTACCGCCGGGTCCATGCCCTGCTGGGGGAAGCGGGCGTCGAGATCGTCGAGCCCGAGGTCGGCGAGCTGGTCACCAGTCTCGACATGGCGGGCGCCTCGCTGACCCTGTTCTGGCTCGACGACGAGCTCGAACGGCTGTGGCGCGCCCCCGCCGATACCCCGGCCTATCGCAAGGGCAGCCTCAACCCGGCGCCGCCGATCGACACCGCAGCGCTCGACATTCCCGATGCCGATGAGATTCCCGCCGCCAGCAAGGCCTCAAGGGACGCGGCGCGCTGCGTCGCACAGGCGCTGCGCGCCACCCGCGACGTGATCGATGCCAACGTCGACAAGCTGGGCAAGCTGGACGCCATCGCCGGCGACGGCGACCATGGCATCGGCATGCAGCGCGGCGCGGTGGCCGCCGCCGAGGCGGCGGAACAGGCGCTGGCCCGCGGTGCCGGGGCCGGCACTCTGCTGCGGCTGGCCGCCGAGGCGTGGTCGGACCGCGCCGGCGGCACCTCCGGCGCGATCTGGGGCGTCATGCTCAATGCCCTGGGCCTGACCCTGGGTGACGACGCCGCGCCGCAGGCCGAGCACTACGCTCGCGGGGTGGCCAAGGCCAAGCAGGACGTGATGGAATTCGGCAAGGCCCAGCTCGGTGACAAGACGCTGGTCGATGCGCTGGTGCCGTTCAGCGACGCCTTGAGCCAGCGCCTCGCCGCCGGTGACGACCTGGCCAGCGCCTGGGGCACCGCGACCCAGGCCGCCCACACCGCCGCCGAGGAGACCCAGGCGCTGAAGCCCCGGCTCGGCCGTGCCCGGCCGCTGGCGGAAAAGAGCGTGGGTACGCCAGACCCGGGCGCCATTTCCCTGGCGATGATCCTCGATGCAGTACAGCGGGTCATCGCCACCGCCGACTGAGAACACAGCATGAGCGCACCGACGATCACCCTGGGCATCAGCTTCAAGATGTACTTCGGCTACGCCCAGACCCTCGCCTGGTGCCGACAAGTCGCGGACTGCCTGCCGCGCTACCCGGCCGTCGCCGACGGTCGGGTAGCGCTGTTCGTGCTACCCAGCTTCCCGGCCATCGCCCCGGTGCTGGAGATCTTCGCCGACACCCCGGTCGGCGTCGGCGGGCAAAACCTGTATCCAGCGCCAAACGGTGCTTATACTGGCGAAGTGAGCGGGGCCATGCTGGCCGAGATGGGCTGTCGCCATGTCGAGATCGGCCACGCCGAGCGCCAGCGCCTGTTCGGTGAGGATGCCGCGAGCATCGCTGCCAAGATGCAGGTGGCGCTCGACCACGCGCTGACGCCGGTACTGTGCGTCGGTGAGGCCGAACGCGGTACGCCGCAGGCTGCCGTCGAGGCCTGCCGCGAGCAGATCGCGCGCGCGCTCGACCTGGCCACACCGGCTCAGCACCATCAGCCGCTGGTGATCGCCTACGAGCCACACTGGGCAATCGGTGCCGCCGAACCGGCGCCGCTTTCGCATATTGCAGCGGTGTGCCAGGGTCTGCGCGAGCAGCTCGCGACCCATCCGGCGGCCAGCGTGATCTATGGCGGCAGTGCCGGCCCGGACTTGCTGACGCGGCTCGCCGGGCGGGTCGATGGCCTCTTTCTGGGGCGCTTCGCCCACGATCCGGCCGCCTTCGAGGCCGTCGTCGGCGAAGCCTGCTCGCTGGTGGCGGCCCGCTGAATTCATCGCGCCACCATCCATTTACGATCTAGGGGATTCGATAGCCAATGCCATCTCGCCGTCAGCTAGCCAACGCCATCCGCGCGCTCTCCATGGACGCCGTGCAGCAGGCCAATTCCGGCCACCCCGGCATGCCGATGGGCATGGCCGACATCGCCGAAGTGCTGTGGAACGACCACCTGAAGCACAACCCCGCCAATCCCGACTGGGCCGACCGTGACCGCTTCATCCTCTCCAACGGCCACGGCTCCATGCTCCACTATTCTCTGCTCCACCTGACCGGCTACGACCTGCCGCTGGAGGAGCTCAAGAACTTCCGCCAGCTCGGCTCGAAGACACCGGGCCACCCGGAGCACGGCCTCACCCCCGGTATCGAGACCACCACCGGGCCGCTGGGCCAGGGTCTGGCCAACGGTATCGGCATGGCGATCGCCGAACGCACCCTGGCGGCACAGTTCAACCGCGACGGTCACGAGATCGTCGATCACCGGGTCTGGGTGTTCGCCGGCGATGGCTGTCTGATGGAGGGCATCAGCCACGAGGCTTGCTCGCTGGCCGGCACGCTGGGCCTGGGCAACCTCACTGTGTTCTACGATGACAACGGCATCTCCATCGACGGCGAAGTCAAAGGCTGGTTCACCGACGACACCGCCCAGCGCTTCGAGGCCTACGACTGGCACGTGGTGCGTGACGTCGACGGCCACGACGCCGAGCAGATCAACCGCGCCATCGAAGAGGCCAAGTCGGTCAGCGACAAGCCGACCCTGATCATCTGCAAGACCGTGATCGGCTTCGGCTCGCCCAACAAGGCGGGCAAGGAGGAGAGCCACGGCGCGGCGCTGGGCGAGGACGAGGTCGCACTGGCACGCAAGGAGCTGGGCTGGACCTCGCCGGCGTTCGAGATCCCGGACGAGTACTACCAGGCGTGGGATGCGCGTGAACGCGGCGCCAAGCTGGAGGCCGACTACGACGCCAAGCTGGCGGCCTACGAGCAGGCCCATCCGGCGCTCGCCAAGGAACTCAAGCGGCGCTACAGCGGCGCGCTGCCCGAAGGCTTCGACGGCGATGCGCTGGTCAAGCGGGCCCAGGAGAAATCCGAGAAGCTCGCCTCGCGCAAGGCCTCGCTCGGCGTGCTCAACGAGCTCGGCCCGGACCTGCCGGAGCTGTTCGGCGGCAGTGCCGACCTCGCCCCGTCCAACCTGACGCTGTGGAAAGGTGCCAAGGCGATCAGCAAGGACGACTTCGACGGCGGCTACCTGCACTACGGCGTACGCGAGTTCGGCATGGGCGCGATCGCCAACGGCATCGCCACCCACGGCGGCTTCATCCCCTACGACGCCACCTTCCTGGTGTTCATGGAATACATGCACAACGCCGTGCGCATGTCGGCGCTGTCGCACACGCGTGTCATCCACGTCTTCACCCACGACTCCATCGGGGTGGGTGAAGACGGCCCCACGCACCAGCCGATCGAGCAGCTCGCCGACCTGCGCAACCTGCCGGGCCTGGCCACCTGGCGCCCGTGCGACGCCACCGAGACAGCAGCGGCCTGGGTCGAGGGGCTCAAGCGCGAAAAAGGCCCCACTGCGCTGATCTTCTCGCGTCAGGACCTGCCGGCGCAGTCGCGTGACGACGCGCAGCTCAAGCAGATTCGCCGCGGCGGCTACGTGCTCAAGGAGGCCGAAGGCGGCCAGCCGGAGCTGATCCTGATCGCTACCGGCTCCGAAGTCGGCCTGGCGATGGATGCCGCCACCGAACTCGAGGGCAAGGGTAAGCGCGTGCGCGTGGTGTCCATGCCCTGCACCACCGAGTTCGACGCCCAGGACGCCGCCTACCGCGAGTCGGTGCTGCCGGGCGACGTGCGCAAGCGTCTGGCGATCGAGGCCGCCATTACCTCCACCTGGTACAAGTATGTGGGCCTCGACGGCGACGTCATGGGCATGACCACCTACGGCGAATCGGGCAAGGGCGGGGATCTGTTCAAGCACTTCGGCTTCACGGTCGACAACGTCGTCGCCCGCGCCGAGAAGCTGCTGGCCAACGCCTGACTCTCTGGCTCTCCCGTGCGGGGCGTCACCTCGCTCAGAGCGGGAAACGCCAGCGCAAACGCCCGGCCAAGGCCGGGCGTTTGCGTGTGTGTAAGGCCGAGATGAAAGCGGCGTAAAGGCAGAGTTCGTCATCACCGGCAGGGATGATCAACCCTCATCGAAGGCCGCCACCACCTGCTGCGCCAGCACCTCGTCAACGTCGCCACCGTTGGCGCGCCGCACCAGCGCCACTTGATACTCGCCTAGCGGGGGCAGGTCGCGCTCGCCGATTCGCTGCAGCGGCGGGCGCACCAGACTGCGCGGAAACGGCAACACCGCCAGGTCCGCGACCGCGGCGGCCTGCTGTCCGGCGCATAGATCGCAGGAGTAGGCCACGCGATAGTCGATGCAGGCGCGGTCGAGCGCACTCAGCGCCATCGCCCGCCACGGGCAACCCTGCTGCGCCAACGCCAGCGGCAACGGCGAGCGCTGCACGGCGAGTCCCCCTTCGCGCCCAGCCCATACCAACGCTTCACGGTGAACGATCTCGCCCCGCGTCTCGGTGCCGGGATTGCCGGCCACGACCAGCACGACATCGAGCTCGCCCGCATCGAGACGCCCCAGCAGCTCGACACTGCGCGCCACCGACACCTCCACCTGCACGGAGGGGAACTCGCGCGCAAAGCGCGGCAGCACCTGGGAGAGGGTTCTTTCGAGCACATCATCGGTGACGCCGAGGCACACCCGACCCTCGAGACCGGGCGACAGAAACTGGGTCACCGCCTCGGCGTTGAGCTTCAGCAGACGCCGCCCGTAGCCGAGCAGCAGCTCGCCCTCCGCGGTCAATCTTACATGCCGCGCCTCGCGCACGAATAGCGTCTGCCCTAGCGTCTCCTCCAGGCGTTTGATCTGCATGCTGAGGGCGGAAGGCGTGCGGAACAGCTGTCTAGAGGCGCGGGTGAAGCTGCCGCTCTCGGCGATGGTCACGAAGCTGCGTATCACTTCACTGTCGAGCAGGGGGAGCTTGTCCGGTAGCGCCGGAGCAGTGACCGCTTTCATCGCCGCGCACCTTTCAGAAAAAATGAAATCACAATGTAGTTCTTTTCGATTTTCTGATCAAACCCTGCCCGCCATACTGCACTTCGAGGTCGCGACCCTCTCATCACATGCCGCCGCCAACGGCGCCACAAGCCCGTCGGAAAGAGACCAAGACGAGCACCCGCGGGTGCTCGCCGGGAGGAGTAGCGCGATGCAACCACACGACTCGAGAAGTGCACGTCAGGCCATGGACGCCGCCAACCGCCTGGCCCCGCCGATCAAACCGGTGCCGCCCAAGATCTATATGCCGGCGATGCCGCCGCTGGGGTGGATCCACGCCTTGGAGGTGCAGTGGTGGCACTATCGCCGGCGCCGACTGTTCCTGCGCCACGTGCTGCCCATCGCGGCCTGCGACGATATCCTGCTGGCCGATATCGGTTATCGTCGCGAGCAGATCTTGTGGGCAGCGCGGCTACCGCTGAAGTGCGATGCGCTCAGCGAACTGGAGCGTTTGCGCGCCGCCTCGCCAGGCGAGGGATCTCAGCGCCGAGGCCAGCGCACCACCGCCCTCGCTTGCTGCGCGGATTAAGCTCTGTCTGAAAAACCGGCGAGCGATGACCATACAAGGTTGTTCAGTGAGTCGATTGCTAACGCCGTATGGGCGAGCGCAGGCATTTGTCAGATAAAGCGTAGCGCTCGCCAACGCCTGACCCTTCTGGCCCACCCCGCCTGGGGGTGGGCCTCTTCCGGCGGGCGGCCGTCCGCTCGTCTTGATTTCCCGCCTCGCTTTAGATCATCCTAAAACCGCTGTCGCCTCCGCCGATATGCCCCTAGGCATCGGCACCCATACCAATAACAACACTCAACGTGGCAACCTTGGCCCCCTGCCAGATGCCACCCTAGCGAGAAAGATCGCATGACCTTTCAATACGGGCTCGACGATTTTCGTCACATTGTCACCGGCGCCGCGCTGATGGCCAGCGGGGGTGGCGGCAGTTACCACGACGCCATGCGGGTACTGGACCAACTCCAGGAAAGTGGCTGGTGCGGCAGTGTGGAGGTCAAGGACTACGACGGCGCCACAGAGGCCTGCGTGCTGGCCATGATGGGCTCACCAGACGCCGCCGAAGACCTCTCCCTCGCGGCGATCCAGCGCTCGATGAACAACACCGTCGATGCCTTCCAGGCACTCTGCGGCACGCCACCGGTGTGCGTGATTCCCGTCGAAATCGGGCCAATCAACTCGCTCGTGCCGCTGATCGCTGCCCTCGGCGACAACCCGGTCAAGTGGGTCGTCAACGGCGATGGCAGCGGACGCGCCGTGCCGGAACTACCGCAAACGCTCTACAGCGGGGCAGCGAACCTCTCCGCCAGCCCTTGCATCCTGGCCGATAGTGCCCAGGATGCCGCGGCCGCACGCTCGGTGCGTCTGCAAGCCACCACGGCCGCCGATGTCGAGTCCCTGGCAGGCAGTGTCGTCGCCGCGTTCGGCAGCTACGCCGGCATCATGCTGTGGCCTTCCACATCGGCCAATGACTTCGCGCTGGCGAACCACTATCTGCCCGGCACACTGGAGCAGGTCAGACGGCTGGGTGACTATATGGATAGCGCCGACGGTCCGCGCACCACCGCAGAGGTCGTCGCCAAGCTCGAATCGCTCACCGGTCGAGACGTCACGTGCGCCATCACCAACGGCTATATCACCGAGGTCACGCAGTCGACGAACGGCGCCTCTCTCGATGTCGGCATCATTCGCGTGGACGACACCCCCGATCCACGCAACAGCCGCATCACGCACTATATCTACAACATGAATGAAAACCTGATCATGTACGCTGCCCAAGATGGTGCCCCCGTGATCATCGCTCCGGACTCCATCTGCTACTACTCGGAACACACCGGCCGCGGCTTTTCCAATGCCTTCGACGATCTGGCGCCTTACCATGATCGGCAAACCGGGAAGAGTACCGGCGTGCCGATCAGCGTCATCGGTATCCGCGCCGCCAAGGCCTTCCGCGACGCCGCCGGCGTTTGCGACTCTTTCGCCGGCCTGCTGCGACGCATCGGTTACGCTGGCGGGTCAATCAACGGCCCAGAATGAGCGATCTTCCTGTGGACGAACAGGATCTCTACAAGAAGCGCCTGCAATTGACGCTCGAGGCCAGCGGGCTCGATCTGTGGGAGAACAACCTCTCCACGGGGGAAGTGGTCTTCGGACTGACCAAGATCTTCGCCGACCTCGGCTATAGCGAGGACGAGCAGGCCAGCGAGATCAGCGATATCTTCACACTCATGCATCCCGACGACGTGATGATGGTGGAAAAGGCCATCACCGATCACATCGACGGCCTCACCGAGCGCTACTACAGCGAATTCCGCATCCGCGCACAGTCCGGCCAGTGGGTGTGGTACGCCAATTACGGCAAGATCATCGACGATGCGGTCTTTGGTAGTCGCTTCATCGGGGTCAGCTTCAGTCTCGCCGACAAGAAGCGCCAGGAGGAGGAGCTGCTGGCGCTCAACACCCGCCTGTCAGAACAGAACGCCCAGCTCGAACGCCTCAACGCCGAGCTCCATACCTTGGCCACCCGCGACCCGCTGACCGGCATCTACAACCGCCGCCATCTACTGGAAGTCGGCGAGCGCGAGTATCAGCGCTCGCGGCGCTTCGCGCATCCGCTGACGCTGCTGATCGTCGATATCGACTTCTTCAAGCGCATCAACGATACCTGGGGCCATGTCACCGGCGATCTGGTCATCCGCGCCGTCGCCGAGTGCTGCGTGAACGAGGCTCGCGAGGCCATCGACACGGTGGGCCGGATCGGGGGGGAAGAGTTCGCCATCGTGCTGCCAGAGACCCCGCTCGCGGCGGGGCTGGCGTTCGCCGAGCGGCTACGTCAGTGCGTCGCCGAGATGCGCGTCACGACCCATGATGGCATTGACGAGGCAGCGGTCACCCTGAGTATCGGTGTCGCCGAGCTCACCGCCGACTGCCGCGACTTTCGGGACCTGGTTGCGCTCACCGATCACGCCCTGTATCGCGCCAAGCGCGGAGGACGCAACCGAACCCAAGGTCACGGCGCCTCATCCTCAGCGTCTTAACGGGTCGCGAGCTGACGCCGGGTAGTGCGTAAGCGCGGGCGGCTGCGGTAAGGCTCAGCCTTCGCCATCATCGACCCGTGTCGCCTCGTCCAGGCGCAGGATGGTGTGGGCGTTGGTGACGCTGGTGGCCAGGGTGTCGATCACCCCGGTGCGCAGCGCGCCGAGGATACCGGCGGCCTTGGTGTTCTCGGCAGCGATGGCGATGACATCGGGTATGCGTGACAGATCGGTGATGGTCAGGCCGATCACGCGGCCCTGCATCGGCGTCATCGATGGACGCCCATAGATGTCGATGAAGTCGTAACCCATCATGTCGCCGACGGTACCCGAGAGGCGCGCCTCGGCGGTCTCCTGGGGCGAGAACCAGCCCATGCGCACCATGTTGCTGTTCTCGCTCAAGTCACCGATACCGATCAGGGCGAAATCGGCACGCCGCGCGCGGTCGAGGGTCTGGCGGATGGTGGGGTTGTCGTACATGGCATCGCGCAGCTCGAGGTTCTGCACCAGCGCCGGGGCGTAGAGTGTTTCGCTGTCGCCGCCGAACTTCATCGCCAGGCGCCGGCAGATATGGTCCGGGTTCATGTACTCGCCGGCCCGCACCGAACCACCGATGGCGCAGACGAAGGAGCAGTTGCGCTGGCCCTGCTCGAAGGCGTTGTCCGCCACCGCGCCGACGTTGCGCCCCATGCCCACGGCGACGATGGCACCCTCGCTCAGGCTGCGCGAGAGATGGTCGGCGACCAGACTGGCGACATTGCCGCGCTGCACCTCGGGGTCGGCATGGTCGAGAGCGACCAGCGCGCGCTTGATGCCGAAGCGGCGGATCAGCGCCTGCTCGATCTCCGCGCTCACCGCCGGGTGCTGGCGCACGCGTACGTCGACGATCCCCTCGGCCTGGGCGCGCTTGAGCAAGCGCCCGGCCTTGACCCGCGAGATGCCCAGGCGGTTGGCGATCGCTTCCTGGGTCTCCCCCTCGATGTAATAGAGGGTAGCGATCTCGGTCATCAGCGCGATCTCGGCGGTGTCGTTGCGCTCGCTCATGCGGTCTCGGTCCGGGTGGCAGAAATAGGGAAAGGGGTCGGGCGGCCAGCGTCGCGTCGCGCACCGCCAAGGGCCTTGCACACGCACAGTGGACGCCACCACACGATACCACAGCAGACCCCGGCGCCGGCCTTCCGTGCCCCGGGTGAAGGGCGTAGACTATGGGCGAATGTCGGCGGCTGTGTCTGCCGACATCGGTTCTCAGGGCGGGGTGGAAGTCCCCACCGGCGGTGATGGCAGCGCGCTTGCGCGCGGCCCAAGCCCGCGAGCGCCGGGCAGCGCGCCACACTGGCTGCCCGGGTCAGCAGATTCGGTGCGATTCCGAAGCCGACGGTCATAGTCCGGATGAAAGAGAACGGTGTCACTTGTCCATGTCGATTCGGTCCACCGACCGCCCCCGGCCAACTGGCCGAGTGCCGTGGTGCCTGCCGTCTTTCGCGTACGCCAAGCGCGCCGCAGCCCTGATTCTGGTTACCTCGACCATCACAGGAAACGACCATGAATCAGTCCACCTCCCCGCAGCTCTCCGCGCATACCCGCGCCCAGCGCATCGCCTTCATCCGTGCCGACTGGCATGGCGATATCGTCGGCAACTGCCACTCCGCCTTCGTCGAGCGCCTCAGTGAGCGCGGTTTCTACACCGCCCAGTTGGAGACCTTCAGCGTCCCCGGCGTGTTCGAGATCCCGCTGCAGGCCAAACTGCTGGCCAAGAGCGGTCGCTACGCGGCGATCGTCGCCTCGGGCTTCGTCGTCGACGGCGGCATCTATCGTCACGATTTCGTCTCCACCGCGGTCATCGACGCCCTGATGGCGCTGCAGATGGAGCAGGAGGTTCCGGTGATCTCCGCAGTGCTGACCCCGCACCACTTCCACGAGCACGAAGCGCATACGAGCTTCTTCCGCGAGCACTTCCTGACCAAGGGCACGGAAGCCGCCGAGGCGTGCTTGGCGACACTGGAAAACCTCCATCAGGTGCGCAAGCTCTGCGTCGACTGAGCCTTGGCCGGCGACATCCGCCGGCGCCCCAGGCTCCGGCGCCTTGCCCCGGGCAAGCCACAAAAAGCCCACGCCATCGGCGTGGGCTTTTTCGTTCGTGGCTTTGTCGCTCGTGGTCTTTATCGTCGTATGGCGGGGTAGCCGACCCGCTCACTCGACCAGACTGTTCGCCCCGCCGCGCCGGTTGCGCACGCGCAGATAGATCGCAAAGGCCACCGAGACCGCGATCAGCACCCACAGGAAGGCGGCGATCGGGCTCTTGGTGAAGAAGATCGTCAAGTTGCCGTAGGACTCGATGCTCTTGACGAAGTAGACCTCCGCCGACTTGCCGAGAATGAAGCCGATGATCAACGGCACCACCTCCAGCCCGATCTTCTGCGCCACATAGCCGAACACGCCGAAGATCAGCAGCGTCCAGACGTCGAACATGATCCCGTAGTTGATGGCATAGGCACCGACCACGCACATCATCACGATCAGCGGGTAGAGGATGTACTTGGGCACCTCGATCACCTTGGCGATATGGCGAATGGCGAAGTACATGATGCCGAACATCAGCACGTTGGCCGCCACCAGGGCGATGATCATCAGATACCAGGTGTCCATGTTGTTGCCGATGAACAGCGGGCCGACCTGAATGCCCTGCAGGGTGAAGGCACCGATCAGGATCGCGGTGGTCGAGTCGCCCGGAATCCCCAGCGACAGAAGCGGCACCAGTGCCCCGCCGGTGAGCGCATTGTTGGACGACTCCGAAGCGACGATGCCCTGGGGCGCGCCCTTGCCCATCTGCGACGAATCGCGGGAGAAGTTCTTCTCCTGGCTGTAAGCGAGCACCGAAGCGGCGCTGCCGCCGACCCCGGGGAGCATGCCGACGAAGGTACCGATCCCGGAAGAGCGGATCAGATTGACCAGTTGCCCCTTGAAGATCGAGAACGAGAAGCGTGCGCCGCCCTTGAGCTTGATCCGGCCCTGGCCGGGGGCGTCGGCGAAGCCGTTCTCGGCGTCGAGCAGGATGGTACTCAGCCCGAAGATACCGATCAGCACCGGCAGCAGCGAGAAACCGTCGATCAGGTAGTACTGCATGAAGTCGAACATCAGCCGCGGCTCACCGTTGCCGCCCTCGGTGATCGAATAGGTGCCGATCAGGCTCAGCCAGACACCGAGCACCCCGCTGAAGATACCCATCAGCATGTTCGAGCAGAGCGAGGCGATCACCGTCAGTGCCAACAGGATGATCAGGAACTTCTCCACGTAGGAGAACTTGATCGCGAAATCCGCCAGCACCGGGGCAAAGAAGAACAGTACCGCGGCGCTGAACAGCCCGCCGAAGATCGACGCCACGATCCCGGTCTTGAGCGCCCGCTCGCCCTCGCCGCGCTGGGCCATGGGGTAGCCGTCGAAGGTGGTGGTGATCGACGACGGCGTACCGGGAATATTGAGCAGTACCGCGGGCACCATGCCCCCCGAAATACCGCCGACATAGAGCCCGAGCAGCAGCGCGATGCCGTTGACCAGACCGAAGGCGTAGGTCAGCGGTAGACACACCGCCACCGCCATGGTCGCGGTCATGCCGGGAATGGCGCCGAAGATGATGCCGATCAGCGTGCCGGCCGCGATCAGCGTGAAGAACATCGGGGTGAGGTGGGACAGAATGTCCATGGGTCGGACCTCCGGGTCAGGGCAGCGTGATGCGGAACAGCTGCGCCAGCACGTACCAGGCGATGGCCGGGGCGATCAGCGCATTGAGCGTGATGATCAGCAGGATCCGGCGGGAGAGGCGCTCGGCATAGAGCAGCGAGAGCGAGAACACGAACAGCACCGACATGATCAGAAAGCTGTAGCCGGTGTTGGGGAAGACGTCGCTCAGTACCCCCATGAGATAGAAGTAGAGCGTCACCAGCACCAGGGTGCCGAAGAAGCGCTTGCGGTCGAAGTTGCCCTCGCGCCCGCCTACCACGCGCCCGGCGTGCCGCAGTGCAGGCACGATGCGGCGATAGCGGGTCACCAGGATCATCACCAGCAGGATGCCCAGCAGCGTGGTCACGATACGCGGAAAAAACAGATGGGATTGGCTGAAGTCGATGGTGACATCGAACAGCGATAGCCAGTGGCTGTCCATGGGAAGTGGCTCCTGGGCCGGGGCGTGCGCCGGTGGCATCTAGCGTGAGATCGACAAAGAGATCCAAGGCGCCGGCCGAGCACGGCCGGCGCCGCAGAGCGAGCCTAACCCTTCAGGTCATCGATAATGGTCCGATACTCCTCGCTCTTCTTCTCGAGATAGGTCGCCGCCTGCGCGGACGGCTTGAAATCGGGAATGAAGAACGAGCGCTTCTGCTGCTTCTGGATCTCGCCCTGGTCATAGATGTCGGCCAGCGCGGTATCGATGCACTTGACCGCGGCCGGGTCCATGTCCTTGTTGTAGAGGAAGAAGAACTCCTTATCGAAGGTGAAGTCCTGGCCATCGCCCATCGGCACCTTGACGTTGGGCGTCACGTACTGGAGTAGCTGCTCGCGGGAGGTATCGCCCATGCCTGCGGCTTCGGTCTGGGCGACGGTGTCGTGGCGGGCAGTGATCCAGACGAAGCGCATCGCCTTCTGGTCGTCCGCCGGCAGCTGAGTGTACTGCTCGTTGGCCTGCACCGAGCCGTTGATCACGTCGGCGGCGCCGTCGAACAGCAGCTGGTTCTTGTCCGCCTGGGAGCCGGTATTGACCGCAACGATGTTGCCCTCCTTGCCCGGATACTTCAGGCGAACCGCATTCTTGAGCGCCGAGAAGCCGATTTCGGAGACGCCGCCGGGCTGGATCGCGACCCGAATCTGCTTGCCGTTACCGGCCGCGGCCATGATGTCGTCGAGGCTCTGGTAGGGCGAATCCTTGGGCACCAGGTAGGCATTGCCCGGGTTGATGGCGATGGTCGGCCCGACGATGAACTTGTCGAAGATGTCGGGGTAGCCGTTGACCCCGTAGAGATTCCCCAGATAGGCGCCATCGTGGAAGATCATGATGGTATTGCCGTGGCGACTGCGCTCGAGCGCCTGAAAGGCCGGCATCACGCCGACGGCATCGACCTTGGCGTTGATGTCGAGCTTCTTGGCCAACTGGTCGACCACGATGCTCGAGTTCTGATAGGTGTCTCCCCCGGTCGAGGTCGAGCCGATCACCACACGCAGATTGCCCGGTAGCGGGCAGTCGTCGGCGGCGTTGGCCGAGGTCGTCAGACCGATGGCGGCGCTGGCCAGCAGCGCCAGGCAGGCTTTGCTCCAGATCGGTGTCATGCTGCGTCTCCCCTTTCCCCGGCCGGCTCTCGCGGCGAAGCACCAGGCTGGGCGTCTCGCCAGCGGCGGGATATGAAAATGATAGCGTTATCATTCAACGCGACAGCCAAGGTAAAAGAGAGCGCCTTTGTCATACAATTGAACTTAGGTCGGCAGACCAAAGTCGATGGAGAGACCCGAGAGAGCGCTTTCAGAACGCAAAAAGCCCGGCCTGACAGGCCGGGCTCTTGCCTGGTACAGCGCCGATACGGCGCCGGCCAGGTCAGGCGATGCTGACGTCCTTGGACAAATAGACGTCCTGGATGGCGTTGAGCAGCTCGATGCCCTCCTTGAGCGGCTTCTGGAACGCCTTGCGTCCGGAGATCAGGCCCATGCCGCCGGCCCGCTTGTTGATGACCGCGGTGCGCACCGCTTCGCCCAGGTCGGACTGGCCCTTGGAGCCGCCGCCGGAATTGATCAGTCCGGCACGGCCCATGAAGGCGTTGGCGACCTGGAAGCGCGCCAGGTCGATCGGGTGATCGCTGGTCAGCTCGCTGTAGACTTTCTCATGGGTATGGCCGAAGCCGATCGCCTTGTAGCCGCCGTTGTTCTCGGGCAGCTTCTGCTTGACGATGTCGGCCTTGATGGTCGCCGCCAGGTGCACCGCCTGGCTGGTGAGGTCGGAGGCGACGTGGTAGTCGACCCCATCCTTCTTGAATTCCGGGTTGCGCAGGTAGGACCACAGCACGGTGACCATGCCCAGCTCGTGGGCGCGCTCGAAGGCTTCGCTGATCTCCTGGATCTGGCGGCGGCAGTCCGGCGAGCCGAAGTAGACGGTCGCGCCGACCGCGATGCAGCCCATGTCGTGGGCCTGCTCGACCTGGGCGAACAGGGTCTGGTCGTACATCGCCGGCAGGGTCAGGCTCTCGTTATGGTTGAGCTTGAGCATCAGCGGGATCTTGTGCGCGTAGCGCCGTGCCACCGAGGAGAGCACGCCCAGGGTCGAACAGGCGCAGTTGCAGCCGCCCTGCAGCGCCAGCTCGAGGATGTTCTTGGGATCGAAGTAGGCCGGGTTGGGCGCGAAGGAGGCGCCGGCGGAGTGCTCGATACCCTGGTCGACCGGGAGGATGCTGACGTAGCCGGTGCCGCCGAGACGGCCGTGGTTGAACAGCGTCTGCAGGTTGCGCATCACGTGCGGGCTGCGGTCGCTGTCGGCGAAGACGCGGTCGACGAAGTCCGGGCCGGGCAGGTACAGGTCCTCTTTCTTGAACCCGCTACAGGTGTAGCTCAGCAGGCTGTCGGCCTCGTCGCCCAGCAGCTTGGCAATATCGGTCATGATGCGTTTCCTCTGTCCTCAGATGGTACGTCGGGGAGTCTCGACGGGTACGGCTTCCCTGCCGCTGCCCCGGGGCAACGGCTCGCAAGACGCTGATGGCGACGCCGGGCCGCCAGGCCCCTCGCCCCGCCGGGTGCGTCCACCGCGCGCTCGACGGCCGGCCTCTCTCCGTCACGACACTTCGAGCGCGGTCGAACGGGCCCCAGAATAAGCGACAATGCCGCTCAGTTCACGCGCTGCGCGCGAGTCGTGCAAACCTTGCGCGCGAGTTGCCGCGGCTGTCGCCATTCGCTGACGCGATATGGGGCTCAGCGGCCACGGCCCCACAGCGTGTCACGAGTGGCTTGGCAACGCGGGCTGAAAATCGTCATGGGAAAGTGGGATCACGACGCGATCTGCTACGCTAGCGACTTTTCCGCCTTCTCGGAGACCTGACATGTCCGTGCTGCGGGGCTTTCTGTGGCTGCTCGCTTTCCTGCTGCTGGGCCAGGCCATCATGCTGTGGCTACCCATCGCCCTGCCCGCGGGGGTGATCGGCATGCTGCTGCTGACGCTGTGGTTCTGCCAGCGCGGCGGCATGAACGCCGATGTGGTCGCCGTCAGCCAGCCGCTGATCGCCATGCTCGCGCTGCTGATCATGCCCGGGGTGGTCGAGATCTTCTTCGTCGCCGGGCGCTTCGCCGATCAGGCCGGGGCCATTCTCACCGCGCTGCTGCTGGGCACCCTGGCCAGCGTCGCCTCCAGCCTATGGCTGATGCGCCGCTGCCTGCCGCCGGAGACACCGCATGAGTGAGCTGGGCGCGACCCTGGCGGCCGTGCCGCAGGCGTGGTTCGCCACCCCGATTGGGGCCATCGGGCTGACCCTGGCCGCCTACTTCCTCGGCGTGCATCTGTTCAAGCTGATGCGCCACCCCAGCTGGTGCCCGCCGGTGATCATCGCCGCGCTGCTGATCGCCGCAGTGATCGCGCTGCTGCCGATCGGCATCGATGATTACAACCGCGGTGCCGCCTGGCTGATGCTGCTGCTCGGGCCGGCCACGGTGGCACTGGCGGTGCCGCTCTACCAGCAACTGGGGCAGATCCGCGCGCTGTGGAAGCCGATCGTGCTGACGCTGCCGCTCTCGGCCACCTTGGCCGCCTGCTACGCGGTACTGATTGCCTGGCTGCTCGGCGCCCCACCCGAAGTGCTGGCCTCACTGGCGCCGAAGTCGGTGACCTCACCGATCGCGCTGAGCCTGACCCAGGAGCTGGGCGGCTCCACGGCGCTGCTGATGGGCGCGCTGATGACCACCGGGATCACCGCGATCTTCGGCGTCGAGTGGCTGAGCCGCTGGATGCGCATCCGCGACCCGCGCCTGATCGGCCTCGCCCTGGGCATCAACGGCCACGCCCTGGGCACCGTGCGCGCGTTCGAGATCAGCCACCAGGCCGGCGCCTTCGCTTCGCTGGGCATGAGCCTGACCGGCGCCTTTACCGCCATCGTGCTGCCGCTGGTATGGCATCTGTGGGCGTGATCGACGCCGGCGCTGACACAGCGGCTAGTTGGAGATGACAGACGCCGCCGAGATGACGGACGGCACTGGGGTGAGAGACTACGCCGAGGTGAGAGACTACGCTGGGGTGACACTCATGGCATGGAGGCCAGACGATGACACTCTCGAGCGATAGCGGGCAGGGGCGCCCGACCCTCGTGCTGATGCACTTCTTCGGCAGTTCCCACCGCGAGTGGCGCGAGGTGATCGGCCACCTCGACCCGGCGGCGCGCGTCGCCACCCTGGACATGCCGGGCTTCGGCGACGCCCGCGACCGCCCCGGCTATGACGTCGCCGCCATGACCCGCCACGTAATCACCGAGGTGGAGGCCGCAGGGCTCGACGAGGTGGTGCTGGTCGGCCACTCCTTCTCCGGGCGCATCGCGATGACCGTCGCCGCCGAGCGCCCGGCCTGGCTGCGCGCACTGGTGCTGATCGCGCCGTCGCCGCCCGGCCCGCAGACGATCAGTGCCGAGGAGCACCGCTTCCAGCTCGATTTCGACTTCAGCGAGGCCCAGGCGCGGGCGTTCATCGACGGCGCCAGCGCGGTGGCGCTCGATCCGGCAACCTACCAACGCGCGGTGGAGGATGCGATCAACGCCACCCCGGCGGCGTGGCGCGCCTGGCCTGAGCACACCTACGCCGAGGACTGGCGCGAGCGCGTCGGGGTGCTCGACCTGCCCGCCTGGGTGCTGGTGGGTGATCGCGACCCCTCGCTGCCGCCGGCGGTGCAGCGCGAGTCGGTGATGCCGCACCTGAGCGCCGCCGAACTCGAAATCTTCCCCGGCTATGGCCATCTGCTGCCGATGGAGATGCCCGCCGCCCTGGCCGCGCGCCTCGATGCCATCGCTGCCGGTTGCCGCTGAGGTCGGGAGCAGGGTTCGGCCCCTGCGGCGGCGCAGTGAATGCGCTAACATGCCTGCCTTCGTGAATCTCTCGAACGGGCCCCGGCATGACGTATCGCATCGCCATCAACGGCTACGGGCGGATCGGCCAGAGCGTGCTGCGCGCCCTGGTGGAACGCCCCGAGCTGCCGTTCCAGGTGGTCGCCATCAACGAGCTCTCCGAGCTGGAAACGCTGGCCTATCTGACCCGCTACGACACCACCCACGGCCGCTTCCCCGGGCGCGTCGAGACGCATGGCGACGAACTGGTGGTCAACGGCCAGGCGATCGCCATCCGCCGCGCCGCTGACCCCGAAGCGCTGGATTGGGGCGCCCTGGGGGTGGATCTGGTGCTCGAGTGCTCCGGTAGTTTCAAGGATCGCGCCACCGCCGAACGCCACCTGCAGGCCGGCGCCGCGCGGCTGCTGTTCTCGCAGCCCGCCGAGGCGGACGTCGACGCCACCGTGGTCTACGGCGTCAACCAGTCGATGCTGACGGCGGATATGCGCGTGGTCTCCGCCGCCTCCTGCACCACCAACTGCCTGGTGCCGATCCTGCACGTGCTCGACCGCCACTTCGGGGTCGAGCACGGCGTCACCACCACCATCCACTCGGCGATGAACGACCAGCCGGTGATCGACGCCTACCACAACAGCGACCTGCGCCTGACGCGCTCGGCGATGCAGTCGATCGTGCCGGTGGACTCCGGCCTCGCCCGCGGCATCGGCCGTCTGATGCCGCACCTGGCGGAGCGCTTCGAGTGCCTCCACGTGCGCGTGCCGACGATCAACGTCTCGGCCATGGACATGGCGATCTCGCTCGCCTGCGAGACCGACGCCGCGGCGATCAACGCCTGCCTGCGCGACGCCAGCCTCGGCCGCTATCAGGGCCTGCTCGGCTACACTGACGAGCCCATGGCCTCGGTCGACTTCAACCACGACCCGCGCTCGGGTATCGTGGACGCCACCCAGACCCGCGTCGCCGGGGGCCGCCTGCTCAAGGCGCTGTGCTGGTTCGACAACGAGTGGGGCTTCGCCAATCGCATGCTCGACGTCGCCCACCACTGGCTCGAGTGCCCAACCGCCGGTACCGCCTCTCCCCGTTAAGGAAGGAACGCATGAACGTACATAAGATGACTGAGCTGGATCTCTCGGGTAAGCGCGTCCTGATCCGCGAGGACCTCAATGTGCCGGTCAAGGACGGCAAGGTCACCAGCGACGCCCGCATCCGCGCCAGCCTGCCGACCATCCGCGCCGCCCTCGATGCCGGCGCCCGCGTGCTGCTGATGAGCCATCTGGGTCGCCCCACCGAAGGCGAGCCGGCCGACGAGTTCAGCCTCGCCCCGGTCGCCCGGCATCTCGGCGAGCTGCTGGGTCAGCCGGTCCGCCTGGAGAAGGACTATCTCGACGGCGAGGTCGAGATCGGCGACGGCGAAGTGGTCATGCTGGAGAACGTGCGCTACAACCCGGGCGAGAAAAAGGACGACGAGGCGCTGTCCAAGGCCTACGCCGCGCTCTGCGACGTCTACGTGATGGATGCCTTCGGCACCGCCCACCGCGCCCAGGCCTCGACCCACGGCGTCGCCCGTTTCGCCTCCCAGGCCTGCGCCGGCCCGCTGCTGGCGAGCGAGCTGGAAGCGCTGGAGCAGGCACTCAGCGCGCCCAAGCGGCCGATGGCGGCGATCGTCGGCGGCTCCAAGGTCTCGACCAAGCTCGAAGTGCTCTACGCCCTGGCCGAGAAGTGCGACCAGCTGATCGTGGGTGGCGGCATTGCCAACACCTTCATTGCCGCGGCCGGCCACAACGTCGGCAAGTCGCTCTATGAAGCCGATCTGATCGACAAGGCCAAGGCGCTGATGGCCAAGGTCGAGATCCCGCTGCCGAGCGACGTGGTGGTGGCCACCGAGTTCTCCGAATCCGCCACCGCCACGGTCAAGCCGGTGGATCAGGTCGGTGACGACGAGATGATCCTGGATATCGGGCCGGAGACCGCCGAGCGTCTGGCAGCGCTGCTCGGCAACGCCGGCACCATCCTCTGGAACGGCCCGGTGGGGGTGTTCGAGATCGACCAGTTCGGCAAGGGCACCGAGACCCTCTCCCACGCCATCGCCGACAGCCCGGCGTTCTCGATTGCCGGCGGCGGTGACACCCTGGCCGCCATCGACAAGTACGGCATCGCCGAGCGCGTCTCCTACATCTCCACCGGCGGCGGCGCCTTCCTCGAGTACGTCGAGGGCAAGACCCTGCCTGCCGTCGCCGCGCTCGAAGCCGCCGCGCGCTGAGCGCGGATGGCTAGCCCGGAGACGTTCGCGCCGAACCCTGCGGCCGCCAGACGCACGCGTCTGGCGGCCGCAGGCATTCTATTCGCCGGCGCGCTGTGGGGGCTCTACTGGATTCCCATCCGCCGCCTCGAGGCGCTGGCCCTGGGCGGCGTCTGGGGCTCACTGATCGTCGCCCTCGTCACCTGCTGCCTGCTCGCGCCCTGGGCGCTGGCCGGGCGCGCACGGCTGCGCCGCTGTCATCCGCTGGGGATACTCGCGGTGCTGCTCGGCGGGGCGGCGTTCATGTGCTACTCGGTGGGCCTGGTCCAGGGCCAAGTCGCGGTGGTCATCCTGCTGTTCTACCTCACCCCGGTGTGGAGCTCGCTGATCGAGCGGCTGTGGTGGCGCTGGCCACTCACCGGCCGACGTCTGGCCGTGATCGCGCTGGGGCTGGGTGGCCTGACGCTGGTGCTGGGCGCGGCCGGCTCGCCGCTACCACGCACCCTGGGCGACTGGCTGGGGCTGGTCTCCGGCGTGCTGTGGGCGATCGCCTCCAGCGGCATGCGCGCGCGCAGCACCCTCGGCCCGGGCGAAGGCAGCTTCGTGTTCGCCCTGGGCGCCGTGCTCGGTGCGCTGGCACTGACACCGCTGCTCGGCCCCTGGCCCGGGCTGCCGCCGATGCCGGCGCTGGGTCAGGCCGTGGCCTGGATCGCCGTCTCCGCCACCCTGTGGTGGGCCATATCGCTGGCGATCGTGGTATGGGCGGCCAGCGTGCTGGCACCGGCGCGCCTGGGGATTCTGATGATGAGCGAAGTGCTGGTGGGCGTGCTCTCGGCGGCGCTGTTCGCCGGCGAGCCGCTCAGCGCGCTCCAGCTCGGCGGCGCGCTGCTGGTGATCGCCGCCGCGGTGCTGGAGGTGGCGCCGCTGCCGGGACGTCGCCTCTCGGACACGGCCCGCTGAAGACGCTTCGACGGCGTGCCTGAAGGTCGCCCACGAAAAAGCCGGCTACATGAGCCGGCTTTTTGCTGTTCGTGGCGGAGAGGGAGGGATTTGAACCCTCGATACCCGCGAAGGTATGCCGCATTTCGAGTGCGGTGCATTCGACCACTCTGCCACCTCTCCTGACGCAATGGCCAACAACGCTCCAACAGCACGCAGAGGGTGCCGCCAGACGTTCCCGGCGTTTCGCGGTGACGAAGCATAACAGAAAACACCCGCACCGTGTGAAGCCCCTACGGCATTTTTCGGGGCAAAAACCGCCACCTGCGTGACCTACCCCCGCTCAGGGGGCGACCTCCGCGTCACCCTGCCCACTCTCGCTCAGCGCACGCTGGACCATGCCCTCGTGCTTCATCCGCGCCAGGAACGCCTCGACGTAGTCGGCGACCTCGGCCTGGGCGCGGGGCAGCGCCATGCACTGCTCGATCGCGGTGAAGCGCCCCGGCAGCACTCGATAGCCGCCATGGGCCTCGGCGTAGCGGGTCAGCGGCTGGCGCACCCCGGCGGCGGCGTCGAGCCCCTGCTCGACGAACAGCTCGATCGCCGCGGCCGAGGTGGGCGCGCGCACCAGCTCGGCGTGCTGGAGAGTGCGCGAGAGATAGAGGTCGTAGGCCGCGCCCTCGCCCACCGCGATGCGCACACCGTCACGGTCGAGCTCCTCGACCTGAGCGAACGCCGCCGCCTCGGGCACCAGGTAGGTGCCTTCGATCAGCACATAGGGCGAGGTGAAGTGAATCGTCTCGGCACGCTTGGGGTCGCGGGCCAGAAACGCCAGCCGCCAGTCGGCGTGTTCGAGATCGGCGACCACGGCCCCGGCGGCATCGTAGGTGACGAACGCGACAGCCACATCCAGCTCCGCCGCCAGCGCCCGGCCCAGGGCCGCTGAGACGCCGCCCGGCTCGCCATCCTCACGGCGCTGGGCCAGCACCGGATTGCCGTAGTTGATCGCCACCTTGAGCCGCCCTTCCGGCGCCAGCATGGCCCGTACCCGACACTTCGATGTCTGCATGATCACTCCCGTTGGCCGAGGCTCGGCGCGCTGTAGCAGATGGGCAGACAATAGCCCCCTCGCGGCATCAAGTCATCTTCGACATGAGTCCCACAAAAAAGCCCCGCCGAAGCGGGGCCAGAGGATCAGCGCCAGCGGCAGCGCGCCGGCACGTGCGCCTCAAGCGGACCGGGCAGGCAGGAACTTGGCCTTGAGCCTGCCCGCGAACAGCGGGATGAACGCCACCGCAGCAGCGGCGATCCACAGCCCGATCGAGAGCCCGGACTGCCACAGGATGGCGAGGTCGCCACCGCTGATCGACAGCGCCCGGCGCAGGTTCTCCTCCATCAGCCCGCCGAGCACGAAGCCCAGCACCACCGGCGCCAGCGAGAAGCCGAACTTGCGCAGCAGATAGCCGAACACGCCAATGGCCAGCATCAGATAGATCGCCATCAGGTCGGAGTGCAGCTGATAGACGCCGACGAAAGCGAGAATCGCCACGCTGGGTACCAGCAGCCAGCGCGGTACCTGCAGCACGCGGGCGAAGACCCCGGCCAACGGCAGGTTGAGCAGCAGCAGCATGACGTTGCCGATATAGAGCGAGGCGATCAGCCCGCCCACTACCATCGGCTGCTCGCGGAACATCATCGGCCCCGGGTTGATGTTGTAGAGCATCAGCGCGCCGAGCAGGATCGCGGTGGTACCGGAGCCGGGGATGCCGAGGGTCAGCATGGGCACGAAGGAGCCCGCGGCGGAGGCGTTGTTGGCCGCTTCCGGCGCCGCCAGGCCACGCATGTTGCCGGTGCCGAAGCTGTTGTCGTGGTCGCTGATGCGCTTCTCGGTGGTGTAGGCCACGGCGCTGGCGACGGAGGCGCCGGTACCCGGCAGCACGCCGATGACGAAGCCGATCACGCTGGAGCGCAGGATCGCCCACTTGCAGTAGAGCACCTCGGAGAGCTTGACCATGACACGGCCGATCGGCGCCATCTCGCCATCCTGGTCGTGACGGAAGGCGTGTTCGAGCATCAGCAGAATCTCGCTGACCGCGAACAGCCCGATGATCATGACCACGAAATCGATGCCGTCGTAGAGCTCGGGCATGTCGAAGGTGAAGCGCAGTACGCCGGTGCCGGAGTCGACCCCGACGGTGGAGATCAGCACGCCGAGCACGGCGCCGATCAGCGTCTTGAGTGGATCCTTGCCCATCATCGCCGACATCGAGGCGAAGGCGAAGATCATCAGCGCGAAGAACTCGGCGGGCCCGAACTTGACCGCGACGATCGCCAGCAGCGGCGCGAACAGGGTTAGCCCCAGGATCGCTACCGTGGCGCCGATGAACGAGCTTACCGCGGAGAGCCCCAGTGCCGGGCCAGCGAGACCCTTCTTGGCCAGCGGGTGGCCATCCAACGTGGTCATCACCGCGCCGGCGTCGCCGGGCACGTTGAGCAGGATGCTCGACATGCGCCCGCCGTATTCGGAGCCGGTGTAGATGCCCGCGAGCAGAATCAGCGACGACTCCGCCGGCAGGCCGAGGGTATAGGCCAGCGGCATCAGGATGGCGATGCCGTTGATCGGGCCGATGCCCGGCAGCGCGCCGAACAGCGTGCCCAGCAGCGCACCCAGGAAGGCGAGCCCGAGATTGAGCGGCGTCAGCGCGACGCCGAAGCCCTGAATCAGGAAATCGAACATCAGTTGGCTCCCAGCAGCGGTTCGATCCAGCTACCGGTGGGTAGCGAGATGCCCAACGCGTAGGTGAACAGCAGATAGCTGCCGAGGGCGAGCAGCACCCCGCCGACCAGGGCCTTGAGTGGCGAGGCGCCGAACAGCCAGGCGATCGCCACGCTGACCAGCGCGGTGATCAGCAGGTAGCCGGCCTCGATGAACAGCGCGGCGTACACCACCAGCAGCCCCATCACCACCAGCAGGCGCAGCAGCAGCGCGCCGCTGGGCCATTCGCCGTTGGGCCCCGGGCGCACGAACAGCACCACCGCGAGCAGTGCCAGCAGCCCCGCCAGCAGCAGCGGGAAGGCCTTCGGCCCCACCGGGTCGTAGCTGAACGGCACCTCGAGATGCCAGGCCTGGACGGCGATGAACGCCGCCAGACCGAGCAACAGCAGACTCAGGATGCGGTCGGCGGCGTGTCTCATTGGGTCAGACCCACTTCCTTGGCCAGTTGCGAGAAGCCAGCGACCTGCTTCTTGACGTACTGGTCGAAGTCATCGCCGAACTTGCTCATCGGGAACAAGCCACGACCTTCACGCAGCTTGGCGAAGCTCTCGGTCTGGCTCAGCTCGCGCAGACGCTCGACCCACGCCTGATAGGCTTCGTCGCTGACCTTCGGGCCCATGTAGTAGCCGCGCCAGATCGGCCACTCGACGTCGTAGCCCTGCTCCTTGGCGGTGGGGATATCGGCGTAGGGGCCAGCCTGGCGCTCTTCGGCGAGTGCCGCGAGGATGCGCACCTCACCGCTGTCGAGCTGCGGCTTGAGTTCGGCCAGATCGCCGGTGAACACCTGGATGTGCTCGCCCAGCAGTGCCGCCAGCGCCTCGCCGCCGCCCTCGAAGGAGACGTAGCGCAGCTTGCGCGGATCGATGTTGGCGGATTTCGCCATCAGCGCCGCCTTCATCCAGTCCTGGCTGCCGACCGTACCGCCGGCGCCGATCACCACGCTGGAGGGGTTCTTCTTCAGCGCCTGCATCAGCTCATCGAGGTTCTGCCACGGGGCGTCGTTACGCACCACCACCGCACCGTAGTCGACCCCCAGCGCGCCCAGCCAGCGCACGTCGTCGACCGACTGCTTGGCACCGAACTTCTTCAGCGCCAGATTGAGCGCGGCACCGGTACTCGCGGCGACGATCAGGTTGGGGTCGTCGTTGCGCACGCCGGTGACGTGGTTATAGGCGACCGCGCCGATACCGCCCGGCATGTAGGTGACCAGCATCGGCTCGTCGATCAGCTTGGCTTCCTGCAGGCCGTTGGCGGCCAGGCGGCAGGTGAGATCGTAGCCACCGCCGGGCTTGGCCGGGGCGATACACTCGGGGGGCTTGGCCTGGGCCTGAACGGCACCGGCCAGCAGCGCGCCACCGGCCACGGCGGCGGCCAGCCAACGACGAAGGGAGGATGATTTCGGCATGCTCAGCGTCTCCTGGATTGTTATGCTCGCTATCCGCTCGGGCGCTCTTCGGAGTCAGCCCGCAAGCGACGGTTCAAACAGCACAGGGGCGATGCTAGGCCGCCAACCTTTCATCAACCTGTCATCTAGACCTTTGGTCTAATCAAGACATTGGTCTTATGCTGGCCGGTCGCGGCGCCGAGCCAGCGCGTTCCGAGTCCGCACGGTCGGTCTCCTGCTGGCCATCTCACCCTGACGACACACTGGCGCGGAGAGACGTCATGCATCTGCTGGTCATCGAAGACGATCCTCTGCTGTCACGCTCGCTGGGCGAGGCGATGGCCCGTGCCGGCTATCGCATCGACGCGCTGAGCCGAGTCGAGGACGCCTGGCAGGCGCTGCGCCAGCGCCGTTTCGATCTGATTCTGCTCGACCTGGGCCTGCCCGACGCCAGTGGGCTCGAGCTGCTGGCGCGCCTGCGCGACACCGGCGACGCCACCCCGGTGATGATCCTCACCGCGCGTGACGGGCTCGAGGATCGCGTGCGCGGGCTCGACCTGGGCGCCGACGACTACCTGGCCAAGCCGTTCTCGATCAGCGAGCTGGAGGCGCGCGTCCGCGCCCTGCTGCGACGCAGCCAGCAGCGTCTCGACGACCGCCTGCACTTCGCCGGGCTGACCCTGGACACCCACGCCGCCAGCGTGTGGCTGGCGGGCGAGCCGCTGGATCTGCCGCGGCGGGAGTTCCGCCTGCTCGAAGCGCTGATGCTCAACGCCGGGCGCATCGTGCCCCGGGAGACGCTGGAGGATCGCCTGTTCGGCTTCGAAGCGGTGGGCGCCAACGCCCTCGAGGTCTACGTCAGCCGGCTGCGCAAGCGGCTCCAGGACGCCCCGCTGGCGATCCGCACCCTGCGCGGGCTGGGCTATCGCCTGGAGGAGCGCCGCGAGTGAACGCCCGCCCGGTGTCGCTCAAGCGCCGTCTGGCGCTGTGGCTGACCGCGATCGTCGCCGGGCTCGGCACGCTGCTGCTGATCGAGGCCTACACCAGCGCCCACAAGGCCGCCGACCGCGCCCTCGACGGCCAGCTCGCCGCCGCCAGCCTGACCATGGCCGAATCGCTGCAGTGGCCCGACGGCCAGCCCACCCTGGAGATGCCCGCCTCGGCGCTGCAGATTCTCGCCACCCAGTGGCAGGAGCGGGTGTTCTACTGGCTCCAGGCCGACAACGGCCGCCTCATCACGCGCAATGCCAAGCTGCCGATCAGCGCCGCCATGCGCGACGCCGCCAGCCACCATCCGGTGTTCTACGACGCCGACCTGGATGGCGTACCGATCCGCCTCCATGGCCGTGAGATCGACTCCGCCGGCTGGGACACCCAGGAGCCGGTACAGCTGTGGGTCGGCCACACCCGGCGCGGGCGCGACCTGCTCGCCGGCGAGCTGTTCGAGAAGAGCGCCACGCGTTTCGCCGCCATGGTGCTGATCACCGCAGCGCTGCTGATGATCGCCGTGCGCGCCCTGCTGGCGCCGCTGGAGCGACTGCGCCGGGCGCTGCGCGACCGCCACCCGGACGACGTCGAGCCGCTCACCCTCGAGGTGCCGCGGGAGATGCGCGAGTGGGTGGACACCCTGAACCGCCTGCTCGCCGACCAGCGTGACCGCCGCGCCACCCTGCTGCGCTTCATCGCCGACGCCTCGCACCAGTTGAAGACCCCGCTGGCGGGGCTGCAGAGCACTTCTGAGCTGGCCCTGGCCAGCTCCGATCCAGCTGCCTGGCAACGCGCCCTGAACGAAGTCCACGACAGCGCCAGCCGCACCAGCCGGCTGGCCGGCCAGATGCTCAGCCTGACCCGGCTGCGTCATCTGGGCCCCGACCAGGAGCGCCAGCAGCTGGCGCTGGACACACTGCTGCGCGCGGTGGTGATGGAGTGGGCCGACCGCCAGGAGAGCCGCGACCACGATCTCGGCCTGGCGCTCGAGTGCGCGCTGCCCGCCTGGGTCGCCGGCGAACCCTGGGCGCTGCACGAGCTGCTCAACAACTTGATCGACAATGCCTGCCGCTACACCCCACACGGCAGCCAGATCACGGTGGCGCTGCGCGATCTCACCGCCGACCGGCTGGAACTGTCGATCGAGGATGACGGCCCCGGGGTCGAGGCGGCGGCGCGCGAGCGCCTGACGCGGCCCTTCGAGCGCGGCCAGCGCCAGGACACCGAGGGCTCGGGGCTGGGTCTGGCGATCGTCGACTCCATCGCCCGGCGTCACGGCAGCCCGCTGGAGCTGAGCGCGGTGAGCCCGCACGGGCTGCGCCTGTCGCTGACACTGGCACGTCTGGATCCCGCCGCTTCAGGCCCCGACACGCACACCCCAGCCCCCGGAGAACGCGCATGAGCCATCCAAAGCGCAGGTTGCCGACCGCACTGGCTCGCCTATGTCTATCGCTGGGGTTGGGGCTAGGCTCAGGCGTCGCGCTGGTGACGACACCCGCCGTGGCCGAGCCGCTGATCGTCGAAGCCGCGCTGGATCGCCCGGTGTTCCAGCCAGTACTCAATGCCTTCAGCGCCGAGTACCCACAGATCACGCTGGACTACCGCGAGCGCTCCACCCTCGAAGCCGACCACCGGGCACGCGACGCCGAGGACCCGCCGGACGTGGTGATCAGCTCGGCGATGCCGTGGCAACTGGCGCTGAGCAACGAAGGCCGGGCGCAGGCGCTCGACAGCGTCGAAGCGCGGCGCTGGCCGGCCTGGGCCAAATGGCGTAACGAGGTGTTCGGCTTCACCTTCGAGCCGGTGGTGATGGCCTACCGCCTGGAGCTGGCCTCGCACATGCCGCCACCGACCACCCACCGGGATCTGCTCGACCTGCTGACCGACTATCGCCACTGGCTGCGCGGGCGCGTGGTCACCTACTCACCGCGGGACAGTGGCGTCGGCTACACCCTACTGCAGCAGGATGCGCGCTATACGCCGCGTATCTGGGACCTGGTCGCGGCCATGGGCGCCGCCGACGTCGACCTGGCCCAGAACACCCGGGCGATGCTCGAGGGCCTGAGCGACGGCCGCTACTGGCTCGGCTACAACCTGCTCGGCTCCTACGCCATGGTCTGGGCACAGAGCCACCCCGACATCATCGTGCAGGTGCCCAACGACTACTCGCTGGTGCTGATGCGCATGGTCTTCGTCCACCGCGACGCGCCGCACCCGCAAGCCGCGCGGCGCTTCGTCGACTTCCTGCTCAGCCAGCGCGGCCAGCGCATCCTGGCCGGCAGCACGCCGCTGTTCAGCGTGCGCGACGACGTCATCGGCCCCTACACCGCCCAGCGCCTGCGAGACCAGGTCGGCGACCACCTCTATCCGATTCCGATCAACGCCACCCTGCTCGCCTTCGTCGATCCGCTGCGGCGCCAGGCCTTTCTGCGCCGCTGGGACCGCGAGCTCAATATCTTGAGCGAGTGAAACGCGCCCTGGGACAAGCGCTCAGGCGCGCGGCGGCGCATCATCGTCGATCCGGCACTGGCCGCTGTCGCAGGGCGCACAGCGCTGGCGCCCGGTCAGCCAGCCGGAAAGCAGATAGCGGCGCGGCGCGAACCAGCGGTAGACGCGGTCCGCCAGCGGCCTGATCAGCGGCCAGCGCAGCGGCGCGGTGAGCCAGCCACGCCCCACCAGCGACCAGGCGCGATGGGTGACGTCGAGCCCGCGCAGGCGCTCCCCGCGGTAGTACCCGAGCAGGATCGCGCTCGCGTCCGCCGGTTCGACATCGGGCCAGCGCTGGCTGAAATCGGCGGCGTGGATATCCTCGAAGCGAATGCGACGGTGGCGGTCCAGCCGCCGCAGATGGGTGATCTCGTGGACACACAGGGGGCAGGCGCCATCGTAGAACAGCGTCAGCTCGGCCATGAGGGCCTCCTTGTCGAAACGTTCTCGATGCCGATAAGTCTAGCGCACAGGTGGCGCCTCATGGGCCGATGTATACCCGTAACGCGCCCCTTCCGACCTCAACTTGGCATACGTAGCACGGGCTTCAACGTCACGCCCTTCTCACTGTCGGCGACGGCCTGCTCGATATCGGCAAAGTCGTAGAACTTCACCAGTCTGTCGAACGGGAACCGCCCCTGCAGGTACAGCTCGACCAACTGCGGAATAAAGCGTCGAGCGACGCTGTCACCCTCGACGATGCCACGAATGCTCTTGCCGCCCAGCAGCAGATCGTTGACATCGAACGCGGCCTCGGTCCCCAGGGCCGGAGCACCCACCACGCCCAGCACGCCGAGACTGCCGAGCGCATCGACACCCTGACGCAACACCTCAGGGCGCCCGGTCGATTCCAGCGCAAAGTTGACGCCACCACCGGACAGCTCACGCACGCGCTCGACCACGGATTCCTTGCCGGCATTGATCACGTGAGTCGCCCCCAGCTCCAGCGCAAGCTCGAGCCGCGAGTCGATCATATCGACGGCGATGATTGTGGTCGCGCCGGCGATACGAGCGGCCATGACAGCAGACAGTCCCACGGCACCCGCGCCGAAGGCGCAGAAGCGGCTGCCGGGCGTGACACCAAGCGTATTGATGACCGCACCGGCACCGGTTTGAATGCCACAGCCGAGAGGCCCCAGCAGTTCGAGCGGCGCCTCGCGGCTTACCCGAACGGCATTGTTTTCACGGCTCAACGCATAGGTGGCAAACGACGACTGACCGAAAAAATGATCGTGAACGGGCTGGCCGCTGGCATCGTGGAGCGCCTGCTCGCCATCGGGGCCGGCGCCGCTGAAATTGCGCGCAAAGAACTCGCTGCAGTAGGAGGCGTGGCCGGCGTCGCAGGGCAGGCAGTCACCGCAGTAGGCGTAGCTCAGCACCACGTGGTCACCCACTTCCAGCGAGTTTACCGCCGGACCGACAGCCTCGACCACGCCGGCGCCTTCATGGCCGAGCACCGCCGGCAGCGGTACCGGATAGAACTGATCGCGCACGATCAGATCGGTGTGGCACATGCCAGTGGCCACGATCCGCACCAGCACCTCGTCTTCACGCGGCGCTCTGAGAGTCAGTGTCTCGAGCCGAAAGGCACTCCCCTTTTCCCGCGTTACCGCCGCCTTGATGGTCATGGAGTTATCAGTTGTCATGGATCACCTCGCTGTCGGGTCGAACGTACACGGCACCGGCCGCGCACCAGGCACTTACAACGGATAGACCGGCGCCTCGCTTTTCAGCGTCAGCCACTGCCACTGGGTAAATTCGTCGAGATTGGCCGGCCCACCGACCGCGGTGCCGTTGCCCGAGGCGCCGACGCCGCCGAAGGGGTTGATCACTTCGTCATCGACGGTCTGGTCGTTGATGTGCAAAAGCCCGGTATGGAGCCGCTCGCCAAGCCGCAGCGCACGGCCGACGTCTTTTGCGATGACACCGGCAGACAGGCCGTACTCGGTGTCATTGGCCAGTCGCACCGCCTCGTCGTCATTGTCGAAGGGGATGACCACCGCCACGGGAGCGAAGGTCTCCTCGTGAAAGATCGGGTTGTCGGGTGTCACGTCGCACACCACCGCCGGCTGAAAAAAGAGCCCTCGGGTTTCGCCACCGATGCGAACGCTCGCCCCGGCCTCGCGGGCACGGGTCAAAAGATCCGTGGCGTGATCACGCTGGGCCTCATCGATCAGCGGCCCGAGCGCCACCTCCTCGACGGCCGGGTCACCTACCTTTAGCTCTTTTGCCCGTTCGGTCAGTCGCGCGACGAAGGTGTCGTAGATGGCTCGATGGACCAGAATGCGGCCGCAGGACATGCAGATCTGGCCCTGATGTAGATAGGTGCTCCAACTGGCATTGCTGACCGCCCGATCGATGTCGACGTCGTCCAGAATGATCAGAGCATTCTTGCCACCGAGCTCCAGCGAGACCTTCTTGAGCCGCGCACCAGCGCGCTCGCCGATCTTGCGCCCGGCAGCGGTCGAGCCGGTGAACTGGATCATCGCGATATTGGGGTCTTCGACCATCGCCGAGCCCACCTCACGCCCACCCGGCAGGACAGAGAGTACCCCGGCAGGCAACCCGGCCCACTCGAACAGCCGTGCAATGGAGAAGCCGCCGCATACCGTCGTGCGGGGGTCTGGCTTGAGCACCACACCGTTGCCCAGCGCCAACGCCGGTGCCACCGCCCGCATGGCCAGATACAGCGGAAAGTTGAACGGCGCGATCACGCCAACCACGCCCAGCGGGCGCCGTCGGGCCAGACTCAGCCGGCCAGGCGTCGACGGCAGCACCTCTCCGGCGGCTGCGGAAGGGAGCTCGGAGGCCTTGTGCAGCGCCTTGATCGTCAGCATGACCTCGAATGCCGCCTTGGCCGGCGTCGAGCCGCTTTCGAGCACCAGCCACTGTTCCAGCGCCTGACGATGCGTTTCGGCCAGCCGAGCAGCCTGCCGTAACACCTCGGCCCGGTCATCATAAGGATGCTCGAACCACCCGGCGGCGGCCCTGCGGCTTGCTCTGGCAGCATCCGCTACCTGCGCAGTGTCCGCCGCGCCCGTCTGCCCCAACGTCTCGCCGCTGGCGGGGGCGCGTACGGTCAACGTCTCACCGCCACCCTCGACCCAGCGCCCGGTGAACAAACGGTTCTGCCAGAGTGAGGGAGCCAGCAACTGTTCGTCACTCATGGTTGTGCTCCAGGATAGAGGCATCGGGTTGGCTGGTGGCCAGCAGGGCCAGGGCGTCGTCGATGGTGCGCCGCGGGTCGGCCGACCATAGCCAGTCGAAGCGGGTTTCCAGTTCGCGGGCGAGCGCTTCATCGCCACAGGCTTGCCAGGGGCCTCGGCGCTGGTAGAGTTCGCCGGCCTCGAACGAGGTGCGCTGCACACGACTCGAGTGCGGTCGGCGCAGGCGGTCGAATTCGGCCAGCACCGCTGCGACCCTGTTCTTGTCGCAGGCGGTATCTCCCAGCAGCTCGCTCAGCACCCATGCGTCTTCCAACGCCTGGCCGGCACCGGCGCCCTGGTGCGGCAGCATGGCGTGGGCGGCGTCGCCGATCAGCAGCACGTTGTCGCGGTGATAGTGCGGTAGCGGCGCGATATCGTGCAGGGCCCAGCGAGTGGGCGCTTCGATACAGCCAAGAATCGCCTGTGTGCCCTCGCCCCAACCGGCAAATGCCGCCAGCATCTGCGCCTGCGTCACCTCCTCGACCCAGGCATCAGTGACGGCCTGGCGTGGGCGGGGCAGCGTGCTGTCGGTCTCGAATGCCACCACATTGACCACCTCGCCATCCTTGACCGGAAAGGTCAGGAGGTGACGATCCTCACCCAGCAGCATCTGCGGCACCTTGGCCAGTCGCTCATCCGCGCCTCGGCGCCGGAGTTCGGCCTCCAGCGTCGTGCGCGGGATCAGCCCGCGATAAGCGTAGGTGCCACTGAAACGCGGCCCGGTATCGCCATAGTGCTCGGCGGGCAGCACATGCTCACGCAGAGCGGATTTGATCCCATCGCAGCCAATCGCAACGTCGCACTCGGCATGAGTGCCATCGGTGAATGACAGCCGAACGCCGTCCTCGCTCTGAGCCACCTCGCAGCAGCGTTTGCCGAAGCGGGCGATGCCGTCGGGCAGGCAGGCGACCAGACTGTCGAGAAAATCGGCGCGGTGCACCGAGGACTGGCCACAGCCCGGCGCCAGGGTGGCAGTGATGTAGTGGTCGTCGACGCCGTGGCGCCACTCGAACCAGACATCCTCGAACGGTGCTGGTGAGCCATCGGCCACCCGGCTGTAGGCCTCCCCCAGTTTGAGTTGCTCGATGGCGCGTACCGCATTGGGTCCAAACGATACGCCTGCGCCGATTTCGGAAAACGCCTTGGCCGACTCGAATAGCGTTACGTCCAGATCCTCGTGGCGCGACAGGCCGATAGCCAGTGCCACCCCACCGATACCGCCACCGACGATTCCCACTCGAAGGCGACTGTTCGTTGTTGGTGTCATGATGAACCTCCCTCTATAAGCGGTGCGAAGTCGGCGGCCACTCAGGGGCGAGCGGCCTGGATGATAGCCTCGGCCAGAGCATCGGGGTTGCTCTGACAGACCATGTGTCCCCCAGCCAGAGAGACCATGCGATAAAGTCCGAGCCGCTGACTCATGCGCGGATGCCAGCCGAATTCGCCGGGCGTGAGCGCCACGTCATCCCAGGCGTAAAGCCAGCTGCGCGGAATCTCGAGATGATGAAAAGTTGGCAGCGCCACCGGGTCGAAGTGACTGCGCATAGGTGTCGGTGACAGATGCCCGTAGGCGGCCTCGGCAGCATCCGCATCGAGGTCGTTGGCGAAAGCGTCACGAAAGACCGGAAACGGCAGCATCAAGCCGCTCGGGTCATCCTTGATCGTGTCCCACAATGCCTGATGCCCCGGCGGCAGCATGTCGTACAAGGACTCGCCGTCACGCAGCACGAACGCATTGTGGAATATCATCCGCTCGAGTCGATCGCCTCGACGCTCGGCCAGACGCTGTAGCAGCGTGCCGCCCCAGCTGTGCCCAAGCGCCACGAATCGATCGGGGCAGTGGGTGTCGACGTAATCGATCAGTGAGGCCTCACAGTCAGCGTGACTGACGCTGCGATCGCCGTCCGGTCCGTGACCGGCGATGGTTGGCACGAACACGTCATACCCTCTCCGACGCAGACGCTCGGCCACGGGTTGCCAGACCTCGGCGTCGCAAAAGGAGCCATGAATCAATAGCAGTGCATGAGTACCCGTCATCGCTCTATTTCCTTGTGATTGAATGAGTGAAAAACGCGACCACGTTTGGTTTACAGGGGCACGCCGATGCCGAACGACAACATGTCGACACCGATCCCCACATCGACGCCCCGCGAGGCACCGGCGCCGTGCAGATGCTCATACGGCATATGAATGAAGGCACCGTTGAGTTCGATGCCATTGCCGAGGGTGTAACTCGTGCCGACGGTGTAATGATCACGCCCCATCAGCGGTGCGAGCGCTGCCAGCCTGGACTCATCGCCGGAGACCAGCTTGCTGGCGAGGGAGACGCCGCTGCGGAGCGTCCAGTGAGGGGTGACGTCGTAGCTGGCCCCGATGCGCAATACGCGCTGGTCCTGCCAGCCAAAACCAGGGCCGTCGCGATCGCCCAGCGCACCGCCTTCGGTGAAGGCATTGCCCCAGGTGTTTTCCTCCGACCAGCCAAGCCACATGACGTCCAGCGCCAGCGTCAGACGCTCATTGGGGGTGTAGGCCAGGCCGATACCGGCCTGCTGAGGCATGTCGATGCGGCCTTCCGGCAGCAGCCGACGGTACTCATCGAAGCGACTGAAGCGCATTGGCGTACGATAGGTCGCGCCCACCTGCCATTCGGGAGAGAGCCTGCCGATGTAGCCGAAAGCGGCACCGTAGCCGGTGGCCCAGTCGCCCTGCGTCCGCTCGAGGCCGAGATTTTCGATCCCGCTGACTCTCAGCCGCTGGGCACCGAGCAGCAGCGAGGCACCCAGGTAATGTCCCGGGGCGAGACGATAGGTCAGAGTGGGATGCACGATGCTCTGAATCAGCTTCGATTTGAGGTCGGTAGTGCCGTAGCCGGGGACGGCCTCGCCGTAATCGAGTTCGACCCCGTTGCTGATCATGGACACCCCAGCAGTCCAGTCCTCCGACAGGCGGCGGTTGAATCCGAACTCCGGCACCAGCGGCAGCGGCGAGTCGTGGTAACCGTTGCCGGCGGCATCCAGATCGATGTCGGCCGAAATCACAGTCAGGTCGACGTCGAAACGGTCACCGACAAGCGCCATGCCAGCCGGGTTATTGGCCGCGGCCAACGAATCCTGCGGCAGCGCGATCGAAGCCCCGCCCATTCCCAGAGCGCGGGTGCCATAGCCTGGCATGTTGAAGCCATTGTTGGCCTGGGCGGTCGGCGCGACGAACACGAGCGCGGCAGCGGTCGTGAGCGCGGTGACAGTGATGCGTTTGGCCCACTGAAGGGAGATATCGAGGGTAGACCCTTGAATCGATGACATGGGTAGCGACTCCTGACACTGTTATTGGTGTTATTGGCAGCCATGCCGCTCAGTGCGTGGCCAGGTCATGACGCAGACTGGTGCTCTTTTCGATGTGCTTCATGAATCGAGGTCCTTGTTAGGGTGTTGTCGGACGCTTGTTCACTGGACTCAACGGCGAGTGAGGCCGATCGGTTTTCTCTTCTGCGTACGGCGACGATCTAACCGCCGTCGCCGCCGGCCACCGGCAAGACCGAGCCGGTGATGTAGCTGGCCTCGTCGGAGGCCAGGAACAGAATCGGGGCGGCCTGCTCGTCGAGGCTGGCGTAACGCTTCATGAAGCTCGATGACAGGGTCTGGTCGATGTGGGCCTGAAACCAGCCACGCGCCTGCTCGGTGGTGGCCTCGGGGGTACCCCGAGAGATCTGTCGTGGCGGTGCGGACGTGCCGCCGGGGGCGGTGGCGACCACGCGGATGCCGTGCGCGGCGCCTTCGAAGGCGAGAGATGTCGTCAGGGCGTTGATGCCGCCCTTGGCCGCCGAGTAGGGAATGCGGTGGATGCCGCGGGTGGCGGCCGAGGAGACGTTGACGATCACGCCCTCTCCCTGGGTGACCATCGTCGGCAGCACTGCCCGGCAGCACCACAGCGTGGGCATCAGCGAGCGGGTGATCTCGGCCGATATCTCGTCGGCGCTGAACTCGGTGAACGGCTTGAAGTTGATCGCCCCGCCGACGTTGTTGATCAGCACATCGATTCGGCCGAAGTGTTCACGCGCGGCGCTCATCGCCGACTCGGCCCCCGCAAAGGTCTCGAGATCGGCCCGTACGGCGATCGCCTCGCCGCCCTGCTCACGGATCGCCACCGCGACTTCGTCGACGATCTCGGCGCGATCGACCAGCACCAGGCGCCCGCCCTCGTCGGCGGCGCGTTCGGCCACGCGGCGACCGATACCCTGAGCGGCACCGGTGATCACCATGACGCGATCCTGAAAGCGCGCCGAGTCAGGCGCGGCGCCCCTCATGCCGCCTCCTCGACCCGCTTCGGGGTGAACTTCTCGTAGTAGAAGCCGGCCGGTTCGAGGCCCAGGCTGTCGAAATGCGCCAGCACCGCATCGACCATCGGCGGCGGCCCGCAGAGATAGACGTCGACATCGCCGTCGTTGAGCATCTCGGCGGCCAGATGGTGGGTGACATAGCCCTTGCGCGGATGCGTGCTCTGCTCGTCGACCACCACCGTGGTGTAGGCGAAATCCGGCAGTGCCTCGGCGAAGGCATCCAGCGCCTCGCATTTGACCAGGTGGTCGTCCCGATTGACGCCGTAGATCAGATGCACCGGCTGGGCCGAGCCCTGCGCCTGGAGCTGGGCCAGCATCGCCAGCATGGGTGCCAGCCCGGTACCGCCGGCCAGCATCAGAATCGGCCGACTGACCGGGCGTAGATAGAAGCTGCCCAGCGGACCCTTGAGCGTCATGCGGTCGCCCGGCGCTGCCCGCTCGCGCAGGTAGCCGCTCATTCTGCCGTCAGGGACGTTGCGGATCAGGAACGTCGCGCGCGTCGTGCCGGGCGCGGAGCTGAACGAGTAGGCGCGGTAAGCGTTCTCGCCGGGGATGTCGATATTGACGTACTGGCCGGGCAGGAAGCCCAGTTCCGTGCCCGCATCCAAGTCGATGCTCAGTTCGAGGCTGTCGTCCGAGAGCGCCTCGACACTCGCCAGCGTGCCGACATATTCACCGATGCCGGTCTTGCAGCGCGTCGAGTCGGCGGCGATTCGCACGACGCAGTCCGAGGCGGGCACCATCTGACAGGTCAGTACCTGACCGCGGGCGGCCTCTTCATCGGAGAGTGCCTCATCCAGATACTCATCGCCGAGGTCGAACTCGCCACGCTCGCACTGCCCCTTGCAGGTGCCACAGACGCCATCGGAGCAGTCCATGGGCAGGTTGATACGCTGACGATAGGCGGCGTCGAGCACGGTTTCGTTGTCACGGCACTGAATGAAGCGGGTGACACCATCCTCGAAGTTGAGTGCGATGCGATATTCCATGACGTTATCCCTCCCGGCCTCATCAGATGTGATAGATATCGATCACCTGGTGGATATAGTCGTTATTGAGCACCACCTTCTTCTCGCGGATCAGCGGCTTATCGCCGCTGACATCGAGGATGTAGAACGAGGTGCCGAAGAAGCTGTGGGTCTCGTGGTAGCGGTGGCTCAGGTTGTGCCAGTTGAAACGCAGGTGAAGCTGCCCCGCGTCTTCCGCGAGAATCTCGAGGTTGGAAATCTGATGGGTCACACGCGGTTCCGGGATACTGGTGGCGCCGGAGCGCTCGGTCTTGATCCGATAGACTCGGTCCTCCAACCCCTGGCGGTTGGGGTAGTAGATCAGTGAGATTTCGCTGTGCGGATCCTCGGTGAGCCGGTCTTCGTCGTCCCAGGCCGGCATCCAGAACACGGCGTCCTCGTGATAGCACTCGAGCCACTCATCCCACTTGCGGTCATCGAGCAGCCGAGCTTCACGGAACACGAAGGCCTGTACGTCGAGATAGCGTACGTGGAGATAGTCGAGACTCATGCCGCGTCCTCCTCGTCACCAGCACTGGTGGCGATCGTCTGCGAGCGCTCGCGTGCCACGGCGCGCAGCATCTGCTCGACCCAGTGCTTGTGGTGAAGCACGTAGAGCCCTTCGTCCTCGGGAGAGGCCCCGCTCATCAGCGGCTTCATGTCCACGGCACGGGCGTTGTCGTCCGGACCCTCGATCCACTGTTTGGCGCCGCGGCTCAGGTCATTCCATTCGAGATTTTCCGCGGCGTAGCCGTGCTGGCAGGCACGAAACTCTTCCAGGTCGTCCGGTGTGCCCATGCCGCTGACGTTGAAGAAGTCTTCGTACTGACGGATACGCAGCGCCCGGCTCTCGGCGGGCTCCCCCTTCGGCGCGAAACAGACGATGGTGACCTCACTTTTATCCACGGCCAGCGGTCGGATGGTGCGCAGTTGGGTAGAGAATTGGTCCATCAGATAGAGGTTGGGGTAGAGACACAGGTTACGCGTCTGATTGACGATGGCGTCGCCCCGAGCCGCGCCGAATTCGGCCGCGATCTCGTCGCGGTGCTGGTAGACAGGCCGGACTTCCGGGTTGATCAGCCGGGTCCAGAGCATCATGTGCCCATGATCAAAGGAGTAGAACCCGCCCATGCTCTTCGACCAGCCGTTGGCGTCCACCGCCCGGGTGCCGCCCTTGTCGTAGTTGCGCCGCTCCATGGTGGAGGCGTAGTTCCAGTGCACCGAGCTGACGTGATAGCCGTCGGCGCCGTTCTCTGCCCCCAGCTTCCAGTTGCCGTCGAAGGTATAGGTCGAGGTACCGCGCAGCACTTCGAGCCCTGCGGGCGCCTGATCGACGATGTTGTCGATGATCTTGGTGGTTTCGCCCAGGTGCTCGGTCAACGGCATGACATCATCGCTGAGGCTGCCGAACAGGAAGCCGCGGTAGTTCTCGAAGCGCGGCAGATGCTTGAGGTCGTGCGAGCCGTCCTGCTTGAAACCGTCGGGGTAGGCCCCGGTCTTTTCGTTCTTGGCCTTGAGCAGACGCCCGTCGTTCTTGAACGACCAGCCGTGGAACGGGCAGGTCAACGTGCTCTTGTTGCCGCGCCGCTTGCGACACAGGGTGGCACCGCGGTGGCTGCAGGTATTGAGCATGGCATGCAGCTCGCCCTCCTTGTCGCGCGTGATGATGACCGGCTGACGCCCCATGAACAGGGTGAAATAGTCGCCCGGTTCGGGAATCTGGCTTTCATGCGCCATGAACAGCCAGTTGCCCTCGAAGATGTGCTTCAGCTCCAGCTCGAAAAAGGCCGGGTCGGTGAACATGCTGCGATGGCAGCGGAAGATGCCCTGTTCGGGGTCGTCCTGTACGACGTTGCGAACACGGGTTTCGAGTTGATCGAGATGTGGGGTCATGATCGTGCTCCTCGCGGGTGGCCTAGACTTTCGCGGTACCCGCCAACTGGCTGGCGAGGTCGTCTGCGCTCTCTTTCGCGCGCGGCCGGGCGTGACGGGTTTGAAGAGCGGCTTCATCGGTCGGCGCGAGTTCGATGTCGAACACCACTTGCGAGAAGGGTCCCTCCAGCCCGCGCCGTTCGACCTCCTCGGTGTCCTCGATCCGCTCGGCGGGAATCACCAGCTCCTCGCGGGTGGCAAAAGCGAAGTCGTCGAAGGTGTAGGGGTCGCCGGCCAGATTGATCTGGGTGGTCAGATGCTGGTGGCCGGGCGCCGAGATGAAGAAGTGAATGTGCGCCGGACGTTCGCCGTGGCGGCCGAGCGATTTGAGGACGACGTCGGTCGGTGCGCCTTCGGGTACGCCGTACCCGGAGGGAATGATGCTCCGGGCGGTGTAGCGGCCGTCGCTGTCGGTGTAGATCGTGCGGCGCAGGTTGTATTCGGACTGCGAGGGATCGAAGAAGGAGTAGCCGCCCTTGTCGTTGGCGTGCCAGATCTCGACCTTGGCGCCCTGAATCGGCGTGCCGTCGACGTCGCGCACCTGGCCGGTGAGCCACATGGTCTCGCCTTCGGTGGCCTCATCACTCATGCGGGCGAAGCCGTCGGCTTCCGGGGCACCCGCTACGTAGAGCGGCCCTTCGATGGTGCGGGGCGTGCCGCCGGTGCGCTGCGCTTCGGCATCGATGGCGTCACGGCGCATGTCGAGGAAATGATCGAACCCGAGGCCCGGCGAGAGCAGGCCGAACTGGGTCTGACTGCCCAACGCGTTGAGCAGATTGACGGCCGCCCAGTACTCCTCCTCGGTGATATCGAAGTCGTCGACCAGTCGGAACAGATCACTCACCAGACGATGAACGATCTGCTTGGCCCGCGCGTTTCCACCCGCCGTATCCAGCCCGCTGATCGTGACCAGGAAATCCTGGACTTCGGGGGTATCGAAGATTTTTACGCTCATGGGTATCACCTCTTGTTGTCGATTGAATGCGCCACGGTCAAACGGCTTCGTGCCCGATCAGCTGTCGTCGTCGCGGATCGAGGAGGGATGACGACACAATGGGCGGACCTGAATCTGCATATACGGAAACAGCGGCAACCCACTGATGATGCGGTGCAGCGTCTCGTTGTCCTCGACATCGAAGATACTGACGTTCGAGTAGCTGCCGGCCACCCGCCACAGATGACGCCAGGTGCCCTCTTGCTGAAGCGTCTGGGAGTACGCCTTTTCTGTTGCCTTGATGTCGGCAGCCTGCTCTTCGGGCATGTCACTGGGCAGATGAACGGTCATTTCGACGTGAAACAGCATGGGAGTGCTCCGGTTCAGGGGCGGGTGTAAAAGCGCAGCCGGTCTTCATCGAGGGTGACGCCAAGCCCCGGCCCACTGGGCAGGTCGACGCCGAACTCGTGGTAGTGGAGCCCCTCGGTGACGATGTCGTCTTGCAGCAGCAGCGGCCCGAACATCTCGGTACCCCATTCGAGCGAGGCCAAGGTGGACCAGGCATGCAGCGAGGCGGCGGTGCCGATGGTGCCTTCGAGCAGGGTGCCGCCGTAGAGGCCGATCCCCGCGCTCTGCGCCAGTTGGGCCAGCTCCAGCGCACCGCGCGGTCCACCAGCCTTGGCGATCTTGAGGGCAAAGGCGCCGCTGAAGCCGGCGTTCACGAGTGTCAGGCCATCGCCGGCATCCTGAACGGCCTCGTCGGCCAGCATCGGCACTCGGAAGCGGCTGGCCAGCCGCGTGAGCCCGGACACCTGACGGGCGGGAATCGGTTGTTCGATCAGCGCGACGCCGGCCGCCTCGAGGGCCGCGATGCCCTGCACGGCGGTGTTTTCGTCCCAGGCCTGATTGAGATCGACCTGCACATCGGCACGCCCTTCGAGTGCCGCGCAGATCGCCTCGGTGTGGCGTAGATCCTCACGCAGGCCATTGGCACCCAGCTTGAGCTTGAACTGACAGTGGCGGCGTTCGTCCAGCCGTTGAAAGGCTTCGTCGATGTCCTTGTGGGTATCGCCACTGGCCAGCGTCCACAGCACCGGAAAATGCGCATGCACCGCCCCGCCAAGCAGCACCGCGACCGAGACGCCGAGACGCTTGCCCTGGGCATCCAGCAGCGCCGTTTCCAGCGCCGAGCGGGCGATGGCGTTGCCGCGCACGTGAAGATCGAGGCGGGCCATCAGCGCATTGAGGTTGTCGGCCGGCTGACCGATCAGCAGCGGGGCCAGCCAGGTATCGATGTTGCACTGGATACTCTCCGGACTTTCGGCGCTGTAGCTCAGCCCGCCGATAGTGGTGGCTTCACCCACGCCTTCGATGTCATCGGAGCTGCGCAAGCGCACGATGACCAGCGTCTGGCGGGCCATGGTAGTCATCGACAGCCGATGCGGCCGAATGGTGGGCAGGTCGACGAGCTGGGTGGAGATCGAAGAGATGAAGGGGGGCATGGGCGCCTCTTGTCCAGACGATGGCCGTTGAAGTGACCTAAGTCTGATTGCGCGCCCGGGTGGCGAAAAATATCGTTTGAGTCCCTTCCCATACTTTGAAGGTATGCATGGAACTGCGTCAGCTACGCTATTTTTGCGCGGTCGCCGAGGAGTTGAACCTCACCCGTGCGGCCCAGCGACTGCATATGGCCCAGCCGCCCTTGTCTCGGCAAATCAAGCAGTTGGAGACGGAACTCGGGGCGCCACTGTTCACCCGTCGGGCCCGTGGACTGACGCTGACCCACGAAGGCAAGTTCTTCCTGGAGCACGCACTGCAGATTCTGGAAAAGATCGATACCACCGTGACGGCTACGCGGCGCATGGCGCGGCGCGGGCACCAGGTGTTCGGGATCGGCATGGTGGGATCCCTGCTGTTCGGGCAGTTGCCACAACTGATTCGCCGCCTGCGACAAACGGATGACATCGAACTCTTGCTGCTGGAGTTGACCACGGTGAGCCAGGTGCAGGCACTCAAGGCCGGTCGTATCGACATCGGCTTCGGCCGCCTGCGGGTCGACGACCCCGACATCGAGCAGGAGATCCTGTTCGACGAGCCGATCGTCGCCGCCCTGCCGGCGGCGCATCCGCTGGCGTGCACCCGCCCGACACTCGCACAGCTCGCCGCTTACCCCCTCATCATCTACCCTGCCGCACCGCGTCCGAGCTACGCCGACGCGGTCCTCAGCCTGTTCCGCCTGCGCGGGCTCAAGGTGCAGGTGATTCAGGAGACCAACGAACTCCAGACCGCGCTGGGGCTGGTCGCCTCAGAGCTGGGGTTCAGCCTGGTGCCGGAGCAGGTCATGCGCCTGCAACGCCGCGAAGTCGCTTACGCCCGCCTGGCCGAGGCCAACATCACCTCACCGATCATATGCAGCCGTCGGCGGGAACCCGTGACACCCGCGATGGCCATGACCAACGACATCCTGAAGGAGCTGGTGGACAACCGTCTCAGCGGACGTTTCACCATCGATGGATAGCGCCGACGTCGACAGCCGACTGTGCATCGCGCGCGCTTATCCGACACTCACCCGACGCCTATCGGCCTCCCGATCGCCCCCGCGATCCTCCACCAAGGTCGCATGCGTTCGCCCGGCGCGAAGTCTCGCTTTGCCGAACGTCAATAGCCAGGGCGCGAGCGCGCTGGCTATAGTCCACGGTCGAATTCGTCGTGCGCCGACGCACGCGCGCCATCGGGGGAACACATGAAAAAACGAATTACCGAACCGGTCAAAAAGCCCGCCGTCTGGATCGGCTTCGGCGTGCTCTTCACCCTGGTCACGCCCTGGTACTTCCCGGCCGGGTCCTGGTCGCCGCTGTTCTGGGGCATTCCCTACTGGGCGTTGATCATCATCGCGGTGTCGCTGGCGCTGTCGCTGTTCATCACCTGGGTCGTGCTCTATCAGTGGGATACCGGGGCCGACGAGACGGAGGATGAGCGATGAGCATGGACCTCGCGTTCGGCGGCTGGTCGGGGATTCTGGTCCTGGGGCTCTACGGCGGCCTGATGCTGGCGGTGGGACTGTTCGCCTTTCTGCGCCACCGTGGCGTGCGCGAGAGTCTCGACGAGTACTATCTGGGCGGGCGTGGCCTCGGCGCCATGGTGCTGTTCTTCACCTTCTTCGCCACCCAGTACAGCGGCAACACCGTGGTCGGCTATCCGCCGACGGCCTACCGCCTGGGCTATCAGTACCTGGTATCGGTGCCGTTCTTCATCATGATCATCATGGTGTATCTGTTCTTCGCCCCCCGGCTCTACTCGCTGGGCCGGCGCTTCAGTCTGCTCACGCCGGTGGACTGGATCGATCTGCGCTTCCGCTCCAAACGGGTCAGCGTGCTCGCCGCCATCCTCATGCTCTATGGCCTCGGCAACTATCTGCTGGAGCAGTTCGTAGCCATCGGCCAGGGGGTGTCGGGGCTCACCGGCGGCACCATTCCGTATCAGATCGGGGTGATCTTCTTCATCGTGATCATGGTCGCCTACAGCTGGCTCGGCGGCATGCGCTCGGTGGCCTATACCGACACCATCCAGGGGCTGGCGCTGCTGTTCGGGGTGTTCACGCTGCTGATAGGCTCGCTGATCTACATCGGCGGGCTGCCCAGCGCTGCCGAGACCATGGCCGCCAACGCGCCCCAGAAGCTGGGGGCCCCCACGGGCAAGGCGTTGACCACCTGGTTCTGTCTTCTGGTGCTGGTGGGGATCGGCGCGGCGATCTACCCGCACGCCTTCCAGCGCATCTTCTCCGCGCGCAGCGAGCGCACCCTCAAGCGCTCGTTCATCCGCATGGCCTACATGCCGTTTCTGACCGCGGGCGTGGTGTTCATGGTCGGGATCATCGGCATCAGCGCCTTTCCCGATCTCACCACGGCGCAGTCGGAGCAGCTGGTGGGCATGCTCGCCAACGCCCTGGCCAACCAGAACACCTTCTTCTACTGGGCCATGGTGCTGCTGTTCGGCGGGGTGATCGCGGCGATCGTCTCCACCGCGGACTCGGTGCTGTTGACCTTCTCCTCGATCGTCTCCCACGATCTCTACGGCCGCTATCTCTCCCCCGATGCCAGCGAGTACCGCAAGATCCTGGTGGGCAAGCTGGTAGGGGTCGCCGCGGTGGTGGTGCTGGTGCTGATCGCCTGGTACCCGCCGGGCACGCTCTATCAGATCTTCGTGCTCAAGTTCGAGGTGCTGATCCAGACCGCGCCGGCGCTGATCCTGGGCCTCTACTGGCGGCGTCTGAATGCCCAGGCGGTATTCGTGGGCATGCTCGCCGGCACCGTGCTGGCCGCTGCCTTCACCTTCGCCGGCTACCGCCCGCTGGGCGTGTTCAGCGGCCTCTGGGGGCTGCTGCTCAACCTGGTACTCTGCGTCGGCGGCTCACTGCTGGTTGGCGCCTCCCCGGCCCAGCGCGAGCGCGCCGAGGAGATCATCGCCTTCCCGCCGCAGAGCCCGGCAGCCCGCGCGGGCTGAGCGCCAGGCGCGATTCCTTCCCAGTGTTGCCACTGCCGCATACGCCTTCGCCACTGGCGAAGGCGTATGCGTTTGGGCGCTGCCTCATTCCAGCACTTCATAAGGCAGGCCGACGTAGTTCTCGGCGATCGTGGTCAGACCGGCCTGGGAGCCGAGGCTGTAGTCGAACTCGGCCTGGCGCACGCGCTCGTCGAAGTCGAGCGTCTGGCCGAAGTCGTGCAGATGGCGCGTCATCCACCAGGAGAAGCGTTCGGCCTTCCACACCCGGCGCAGACAGGTGGGCGAGTAGCGCGGGATCAGATCGGTGCGCCCCTGGTGATAGATGGCAGCGAACAGCCGATGCAGCACGCCCACGTCGCCGGCGGCCAGATTGAGCCCCTTGGCACCGGTGGGCGGGACGATGTGCGCGGCATCCCCGGCCAGGAACAGCCGCCCGTGCTGCATCGGCTCGGCGACGAAGCTGTGCAGCGGTGCGATGCTCTTCTCCAGCGACGGCCCGGTGACCAGCTGCGCGGCCACCTCCCGCGGTATCCGGCGCGACAGCTCGTCCCAGAAGCGGTCGTCCGACCACGCCTCGACTCGCTCGCCGGCGGGCACCTGCAGGTAGTAGCGGCTGCGCTCGGCAGAGCGCATGCTGCACAGCGCAAAGCCGCGTTCGTGACGCGAATAGATCAGTTCGTGATGCACCGGCGGGGTATCGGCGAGCAGCCCCAGCCAGCCGAACGGATAGTCACGCTCGAAGGTGGCGAGCGTCGTCGAGGGGATGGATTGACGCGAAACGCCGTGGAAACCGTCGCAGCCGGCGATATAGTCGCAGTCGAGGCGCATCGACTCGCCGTTGTAACGGCATTCGAGATAGGGCGACTCGCTCTCGATGCCGTGCAGCGATACCTCCTCGGCTTCGTAGAGCGTGGTCAGCCCGGCGTCACGCCGGGCGGCCATCAGATCGCGGGTGACCTCGGTCTGACCGTAGACGGTGACCCGCTTGCCGCCGGTCAGCGCGGCCAGATCGATGCGTACCCGGCGCTCGCCCAGGGCCATCTCGAAACCGTCATGGGGAATGCCCTCGGCGTCCACCCGCGCGCCGACCCCGGCCTCGTGCAGTAGATCGACCATCCCCTGTTCGAGTACCCCGGCGCGGATGCGCCCCAGGACGTAATCCGCCGAACGTCGCTCGACGATGACATTATCGATGCCGTGGCGATGCAGCAGTTGCCCCAGCAGCAGGCCGGCGGGGCCGGCGCCGACGATCGCGACTTGCGTGCGCATGATGCCTCTCCTCCAATGGCGGGTCAGAGCCTGAAATGGCACTTTTCACCACCATTGTTCGCCATCGCTCACCATCGGATAAGGCAAGATTCCTAGCCAAAATGATCATTTCCAAGGATAGGCGCCTGACTTTAGTCTGATCCCAGCCCCCTACGACGCGAGAGCCATGCGCATGGCGACGTCCCCGTCCGTTCCTACCTATCAGCTCTATGGCGAGACCCGCCACTGGCCCACCCCGGACCTGCTACACTGCGAGACCATCGCCGAGCGCAGCCGGCTCTACGCCTGGCATATCCGCGCGCACCGCCATGCCGACCTGATGCACCTGCTGCTACTGCGCGAGGGCCAGGTCGAGCTACGGCTGGGCGACCTGGAGGCCGCCATCGACACGCCGGCCATGATCTGCGTGCCGGCCACCGTGATTCATGGCTTTCGCTTCTCGCCCCAGACACAAGGGCATATCGTCACCCTGGCGCAGCCGCTGGTGGCGCGCCTCCACGCGCGCCTGCCCCAGGCCGAGGTGCTCGCCACCGCCGCCCACTATCCGCTGGCAGCGCAGCCGGAGGCCGCACCGCTGGCACAGCTGATCGCACTCATGGACGGCGAGTATCGGCGTGCGCCGGGGGGCGCGCAGGAGGATCGCGAGGCGATGCTGACGACCCTGATCGAAGCGGTGACGCTGCATCTGTGGCGCCGAGCAAGGCGGCGTCAGCGCCTCCCCAGGTCGGGTCAGGAGCGCGGCGAGCGTCATCTCGAGCGCTATCGGCAGCTGATCGAAACCCGCTTCGCCGAACAGCCCTCGATTCCCGAACTGGCGGCCGAGCTGGGTATCGGTGACGCCCATCTCAACGCGCTCTGCCGACGGCTCACCGGCCACAGCGCCCTGCAGCTGCTGCACGCGCGGCTGCTACTGGAGGCCAAGCGTCAGCTCACCTATACCCAGCAGAGCATCGCCCAGGTCGGCGAGCGGCTGGGCTTCACCGAACCGACCTATTTCACCCGCTTCTTCAAGCGCGGCACCGGCATGACACCGCGCACCTTTCGTCAGCGCGGCGCGGCGCCGGGCTGAACGCGTCGTCTCGACCAGTGGCCCGCGTGTCGCCGTGCGCAGCGAGCCCTGCCCTCGAATGGCGCAGGCATGAACCAGAACGGGGCATGAACCCTCTCTAACGCCCAGTCGGGGCCGCCTCACCGCGGGTCGATCCGACAGCCAGCCCGCTTTTTCGACACGTCAGCGCTCGAAAACCGACAATCGCACGGCGTCTTTTGGCATTCAGCGGAGAGTGGAACGCGCCTTGCTACGGGGTAGCGGTAGAGCGGGGAAATACCACTGTTCAGACCAACGTCATGCGGAGAACGTCATGGAAACCTCGGATTACCCACTGAGCGAAGTGCCCCCCAGCGAACGCAAGGGGCTGCTCTCCACCTCGGCCGTGCTACTCGGCTTCACCTTCTTCACCGCCACCATGTGGGCGGGCGGCTCCCTCGGCAGCGCCTTCTCGTTCGACCAACTGCTGTGGGTGATTCTCATCGGCAACCTGCTGCTGGGCGCCTACGCGGCGGCACTGGCCTATATCGCCTGCAAGAGCGGCCTCAACTCGGTGCTGATGGGGCGCTTCTGCTTCGGCGAGGTGGGCAGCAAGCTCTCCGACGCCCTCCTCGGCTTCACCCAGATCGGCTGGTACGCCTGGGGCACCGCCACCATCGCCGTGGTGCTGGTCAAGACGCTGGGCCTGTCGGCAGCGCTCGAGACGCCGCTGATGGTGCTGTTCGGCCTGGCCTTCTGCATCACCGCGATGATCGGCTTTCGCGGGCTCGACCTGCTGTCCCGGGTCGCCGTGCCGGCGATGCTGCTGTTCATCCTGATCAGCCTCTACACCGGTATGGTGGACGTGGGCGGTCTCTCCGGCCTGACGGGCCAGACACCCAGCGAGCACATGAGCGTCGCCGCCGCCATCACCGTGGTGATCGGCACCTTCATCAGCGGCGGTACCCAGGCCACCAACTGGAGCCGTTTCGCGCGCACTCCCAGAATCGCGGTGATCGCGACGCTCGGCGCCTTCTTCGTCGGCAATGGCCTGATGGTGCTGACCGGGGCACTGGGCGCGATGATCTATCAGCAGGCGGATATCGTCGATGTGATGCTGGCCCAGGGCTTCGTGACGCTGGCCGTGCTGATGCTGTTCCTCAACATCTGGACCACCCAGGACAACACCATCTACAACTTCGCCGTGGCCGGCTGCAACCTGCTGCGTACCGACAAGCGCCGCGTGGTCACCGTGGCCGGCGCCGCCATCGGTACCGTGCTGGCCGTGGGGGGCATGTACGATCTGCTGATTCCGTTTCTGGTGCTGCTCGGCACCTTCATCCCGCCGATCGGCGGCGTGATCATGGCGGACTTCTGGCTCCAGCATAAGGGCCGCTACCCGGCGCTGGCCGAGGTGCGCCTGCCCGCCTTCAACTGGACCGGGCTGGCCGCCTACGTGATCGCCTCGGCGACGGCCTACCTCTCCCCGGTACTGCCGCCGCTGGTGGGGGTCATCGTGGCGGCGGCGAGCTACGCCGTGCTGCTGAAACTGCCGCGCTTCGGCCCACTGCCGGGCGCGGCCAGGGAGTGACCTGGCGCTCACCCGCGCCCAGATACCGAAGGAGGCCAAGCACACAACATGACCGGGCGGCGGGGATGCCGCCCATGCGGCTCAGAAATCGAAGAACACCGTCTCACCCTCGCCCTGCAGGCGGATATCGAAGCGGTAGCAGGTTCGTCCCTCTCGCGTCTCCCGGGCCGCGATCAGGGTCTGGCGTCGGGTCGGTGATTCGATCGCGTTGAGGATCGGGCAGGTGGCGTTGGCGTCCGTCTCGTCGTCGAAGTAGAGCCGGGTCTGGAGCTGGATGTTGATGCCGCGGGCGAAGATCGCCAGGTTGACGTGCGGTGCCATGCGCCGCCCGTCCGCCAGCGTCACCGCGCCGGGCTTGATGGTCGTGAAGCGCCACTCGCCGTCGTTCTGCGCGGTGGCGGCACTGCGCCCGAAACTGTTGAAGGGTGCGGCGAGATCGAACTGGCACTGATATTCACCGTCGGCATCGGCCTGCCAGGCTTCGAGCAGCGCATCGCGCACGGTGTCACCATTACCGTCGATGACCCGGCCGACGAGCTCGATGGGCTCGCCCTTGGCGGCGTCGCCGGCGAGCTGCGGGCCGATCTCCTCATCACGCGGCGGCAGACCGGCGATATCCAGGGCCAGGCCGATATGCACGTAGGGGCCAGCGGTCTGCGACGCGGTCTCCTTGAGCAGGGTGTCGGCGAGCGGGCGTGAGTTGGGCTGATGCATGACGGTCTCCTTACCCCTGATTCTCGAAATAGGTCTGCACCGCGCCGCGCACCACCAGATCGAAGCGGTAGGCGAGGCAGTCCATGCTGCGGCTGCGCGCCATGTCGAGGCGCCCGGTCATGGTGGCGACCGCCTCCGGATCACGCAGGGTGTTGACGATCGGACACAGCGGGATCAGTGGATCGCCCTCGAAATACATCTGCGTGATCAGCCGGGTGGAGATCGAGGGCCCCATCACCGAGACGTGGATATGCGCCGGGCGCCAGCTATTGACGTCGTTGGGCCAGGGATAGGGGCCGGGCTTGATGGTGCGGAAACGGTACCAGCCGTCGGCGTCGGTCAGGCAGCGGCCGACACCGCCGAAGTTGGGGTCGAGCGGGGCCAGATAGCGATCCTTCTGATGGCGGTAGCGGCCGCCGGCATTGGCCTGCCACATCTCTACCAGGGTCTGCGGCACCGGCTTGCCGAACTGATCCACCACGCGGCCGAACAGCAGGATACGCTCGCCGATGGGCAAACCGGCCGCGCCGCCCAGGGCAGGGTCTTCACGAAAGTTGAGCAACAGATCGTTGTCGTGGGGGCCCAGGCGCAGGCGGGTGAAGTCGGGGCCAGCGAGTTCCGAGCGCGTCGGCGCAACCAGGCTGACCAGCGCCTGACGCGGCGAGCGTGCCACACTGGTCTTGTAGCCCGGGGCGTGGGCCGGGGGGTGCCACTCGCGGTCGCGGGGCACGAAGCGCGTGTCGTCATTGTAGGGCATGGGGCCTCTCCAGCTCGTCGGTGGCTCCATTGTCCCCCACCGCCGTCACCTGCCAAGTGAAAGCCTCGCGCTCGGGCATAACCGGGGAGCTATATCGGCCGAAGGTCTAAGAGGGTGTTTACAAAATGCCTGCGCTCGCCGATTTTTCGTACCCCCTGATGTGTGAGGTCTGAGCGCGCGTGGCCGTCGAGTGTCACTCAAGGCTCGTCGACGTCAGCGCCTTTCACCTCGGCGGCGATCTCTCGCAGGCACGCCTGCAGCCGCTCGGCGCCGGCACTCAACGGTAGCGACAGATTGGTACACAGACCGAGCGCCCCGCCATGGGTCTCCAGCGCCACCGGCAAGCGCACCAGCACGCCGCTGGCAAGATCCTCGCGCACCGCATCCAGCGGCGCCACCCACACTGACTCGGTGGCCAGCACGTAGCGCCGGCTGAGTGACAGCGAGAGCGTCTCCAGCGCGATCGGCGGGCACCAGCCGCCCTGCTCGACCCAGAAGCGCTCGACCTGCTCGCGCAATGTGGTGGCCGCGGGCGGAATCACCCAGGCGGCCGCGGCCAGCGCCGCGGCATCCCCCGCCGCCAGCGCATGGCCGGCGCGGGCGACCAGCACCAGCGGCTCGTGGTAGAGCGGCTCGAAGTGCAACCCGCGAATTTCGCGCGCCTCACTCATCCGCCCCACCACCATCTCCAACTCGCCGAGCCCCAGCCGCGAGAGCAGATAGGCGCTGGAACCGGTAGTCACCTGTACCCTCGCCCCCGGCAGCGTCTGCGCCAGCCGCACCAGCGCCAGCGGCAGCAGCCCCTGCTCGACGCTGGAAAGCGCACCGAGACGCACCACCGCCCGGGCGCTGGTCTGGTGCACCGCACGGAAGCCGGCATCCAGGCTGCGCAGCGCCGGGCCGGCGTGGCGCAAAAGCGTCGCGCCCGCCGCGGTCAACGTGACCCCCGACGGGCTACGCTCGAACAGCGCCGCGCCGACGATCTCCTCGAGTTCGCGGATGGTCTTCGACATCGCCGGCTGGGTGATCGAGAGGGTCTGCGCCGCCCGCGCCATGCTCTGGAGCCGGGCCACTTCCTGGAAAGCCATCAGATGGCGCAGCTTGACCCGGGCATTGAGCATCACGGCACTCCTGAGGCGGGGTTCACACGGGCCGCAGCGGGCCCGGATGGCGATCGCCCCCGATGAGAGCCCAGTCGCGCGGGGGCGTCAACCGCCCCAGCCGTGCTGCTTGGCCAGGGCGAAGGCGTGGTTGGCCGCCGGCACCCCGGCGTAGACCGCCACGTGCATCAGTACCTGACGCAGTTCGGCTTCGCTCAAGCCGATCCGCCTGGCGGTCTTGAGATGCAGCGTCAGCTCCTCGCGCCCCAGCGCAGCGAGAATCGCAGTGGTGATCATGCTGCGCTCGCGATGGTCGAGATCAGGGTCGCTCCACAGCTCCCCCCAGGCCAGCCGGGTGATCATCTGCTGGAACGGCCGGTCGAGCGAGGTCGCCTGCTGGGTGGCACGGGCGACGTGGTCGGCACCGAGCACCGCTCGTCGGGTCTCCAGCCCGGTGGCGTGATCGACGCCCTGCTCGGCCATCGCCGGTGACGGTGTCAGCCGTGCCAGCAGCAGTTCCACCAGGCGTGCCGGGGCTTCCAGCGACGGCACGTGACCCACGCCATCGAAGATCGTCGGTGCCTCGGCGCCACACTCTTCGGCCAGCGCGGCGAGGGTCGCCGGTGGCGTGGCGCCATCCTCGCTGCCGCCGATCAGCGTGAGCGGCACCGCCAGCGTCGCCGCGCCGGCATTGGCGCCCAGCCGTCCGACGAAGGTGTGGCGGCCGAGCATCTCGCACAGCAGCGCATAGGACTCATCCTCGTTGCGCGCCATCGCCAGCCGCCAGCCGGCGGCCAGGGCGGGGTCGGCCTCGACGCTCGCCGGCGCGAACCAGCGCGGGACGATCTCCGCGCTCATGGCCGCCAGCCCCTCGCTGCGCACCCGGTCGGCACGGGTCTGCCACATCTCGGCACTGCCGATGACCGCGCCGGTATTGGTCAGTGTCGCCGAGTAGAGCCGCTCGGGATGCGCGCTCAGCAGTTGCTGGCCGATCACACCGCCGATCGAGGTTCCGGCGAAGTGGAAGCGCTCGGCCCCGGCGAGATCGGCCAGGGCGAGGGCCTCGGCGGCCAGCGCCGCCGGGGTGATCTCGCCGCGCGCACGGTCCCAGCCAGCGCTGGCGCCGTGGCCCGGCAAGTCCCAGGTGAGTACGCGAAAGCGCCGGCTCAGCGGCGTGACGACGCTGTCCCACACTGCCTGGCTCATCCCCAGCGGATGGGCCAGCAGCAGCAGCGGCTGAGTGTCGCCGCCGAGCAGACGATAGGCGACGGTGCGGTCGTCGAGCGTGACGAAAGGCATGACCAGGCTCCTTGGTTCAATTGCGCGGGTCGGGTGGCGTAAAAAGCCTAGGCGAAGGCTGCCAGGGCGACGAAAGTCCCCGCAATGGCAACGCCCGAGATCACCAGCCAGATCAACAGATAGCCCATGATGTCGCGGGCCGACAGGCCGGCCACCCCGAGCAGCGGCAGCGCCCAGAACGGCTGAATCTGGTTGGTCCAACCATCGCCCCACGTGAACGCCATGATGGTGCGCGCAGGGTCGGCGCCGAGGGCGTAGGCCGCCTTCATCATGATCGGCCCCTGGATCGCCCACTGGCCACCCCCGGAGGGGATGAAGAAGTTGACCGCCCCGGCGGAGAGAAAGGTCCACAACGGGAAGGTCTCGCGGGAGGCCACCGAGATGATCGCTTCGGAGAACTGGGTGACCAGATCGGCGTGGGTCATCATCCCGGCGATGCCGGCGTAGAGCGGGAACTGCACGATGATCCCGCGGGCGGCGCCCACCGCCTTCTCCACCGCGCCCAGGTAGGCCGCCGCGCTGCGGTGCAACAGCAGGCCCAGGGTGAAGAAGATCAGAATGACCGTGTTGAGATTGATGCTGAAGTCACCCTTGGCCACTTCACCGAGCAGATAGGCGGCGGCGAGCAGCCCCAGGAACAGCGTCGGCAGCCGGCTGTGTTCGAGCCAGTCGGAGAAGCTGCCGTCGCCGCGCTGCGCCGATGTGTCCGCCGCGGGGTCGTCGGCCGCCTCCAGGCGCACGATCTGCTCGGGCTGTTTCTGCAGCATGAAGAAGGCCACCAGCAGCGCCAGCAGGGCCAGGGTCAGGGCGATGTTCCAGCTGGCGTAGAGGGTGTCAGAGACCGGCACGATACCGATCGCATCCTCCATGAAGTGGCCCGGCGTGGCGATCACCAGCGGGATCGAGGTCGAGGGCCCGCGCACCAGCTCCCCCCCGTAGGCGGCGGCCACGATCAGCGGAAAGTGCACCGCCACCCGGCGCCCCATCTCGCGCGCCAGGATCGCCCCGGCGACCATGCCGAAGCCCCAGTTGAGGTAGTAGCAGACGAAGCTCACCACGATGGTGATGGCCAGCGCCTGGCGCGGCGTCGAAGCCTGCCGGGTCAGTGCCCCGAGGAGCTGCTGCATCACCGGCGTCAGCGCCAGCACGTAGCCGGTCAGCAGCACCAGCACCATCTGCATACCAAACTTGAACAGCGAAGAGAACCCCTCGCCCCAGTACTGCGCCATGTCCAGCGGCGTGCGCTCGCCCAGCACGATGCCGAGGACGAAGACGATGGCGGTGAGAATCACCGCCAGCACGAAGGCGCTGGGCAGATAGCGCTGCACCAGCCGCACGGAGAATTGCGTCACCGCTTGCATCGAGGTTCCCTCTACCGAATTATCGTTTGTCGTTGGGGTTGAAGTGGCCGCGGCTCACACCCGCTCGATCACCGTGGCGATACCCTGGCCCACGCCGATGCACATGGTGCACAGCGCGAAGCGCTTGTGGCTGCGCGCCAGCTCGTAGGCCGCCGAGCTGATGATGCGCGCCCCCGACATGCCCAGCGGATGGCCCAGCGCGATGGCACCGCCGTTGGGGTTGAGCCGCGGGTCGTCGTCGGCCACACCGAGTTCACGCGCACACGCCAGCACCTGGGCGGCGAAAGCCTCGTTGAGCTCGAGCACGTCCATCTGATCGATGCTCATACCCAGCTTGTCGAGCAGCTTGCGCGTCGCCGGCACCGGGCCGACGCCCATGATGCGCGGCTCGACCCCGGCGGTGGCCATGCCGTGAATGCGCGCGATGGGTTCGAGCCCGAAGCGCGTGAGCGCCGCCTCGCTGGCCACCAGCATCGCCGCCGCGCCGTCGTTGACCCCGGAGGCGTTGCCGGCGGTGACACTGCCGTTCTCACGGAACGGCGTGGGCAGCTTGGCCAGTGCCTCCAGCGTGGTTTCCGGACGCGGATGCTCGTCGCGATCGAAGATCAGCGGCGCCTGCTTGCGCCGCGCAATCTCGATCGGCACGATCCCCTCGCCCAGCCGGCCGGCCTCCTGTGCCGCCTGGGTCAGCTGCTGCGAGCGATAGGCGTAGCGATCCTGGTCCTCGCGCGAGATCTTGAACTGCTCGGCGACGTTCTCGGCGGTCTCGGGCATCGAGTCGACCCCGTAGCGCTTCTCCATCAACGGATTGACGAAACGCCAGCCGATGGTGGTGTCCTCCATCTGCTGGTTGCGCGCATAGGGTGAGCCAGCCTTGCCGATCACATAGGGCGCGCGCGACATCGACTCGACACCGCCGGTGAGGATCAGCTCGGCCTCGCCGGCGCGGATCGCTCGCGCCGCGGTGCCGATGGCATCCATGCTCGAGCCGCACAGGCGGTTGATGGTGGAACCCGGCACGCTGGTGGGCAGCCCCGCCAGCAGCGCCGCCATGCGCGCCACGCTGCGGTTGTCCTCGCCGGCCTGGTTGGCGCAACCCATGATCACGTCGTCGATCGCCGCCGGGTCGAGCTGCGGGTGCTGCGCCAGCACCGCCTCGAACAGCCGTGCCGCGAGATCATCGGGACGCACGCTGGCCAGCGCGCCACCGAAACGGCCCACCGCGGAGCGCAGCGGCCGGCACAGATAGACGTCGTTCATGCGTTCTCTCCCGTCTCGTTGCCGGCATGGTGGCGTGCGGTGCGCGCCTTGAGCTCGCGCAGCACCTCCAGCTCCTTGGCGCCGGGTTCGGGGGTGGTCTCGAGCCACTCGGCAAAGCGGATCGCCCAGCCGGTTGCCTCCTGGACCTGCTCGGCGGTCACGCCCGGATGCAGCGAGACCACCACCAGCTCCTTGGTCTCGGGATCGGGCTTCATCACGCACAGGTCGGTGATCACCCGGGTCGGGCCGCGGCCGATGTGGGGCACGCCATCGCGGGCGGTGCCGTCGCGGCCGAAGCCGACCGTGGTGACGAAGTCCACCGCCTCGACGAAGGTGCGCTTGGAGTGCTTGACGGTGATGAACACCTCGCCGGCGTTGGTGGCGATCTCGGGCGCACCACCGCCGCCCGGCATCCGCACCTTGGGCTCGCGGTAGTCACCGATCAGCGTGGTGTTGAGATTGCAGTAGCGGTCGATCTGCGCGGTGCCCAGAAAGCCGACGTCGACATGCCCGCCCTGCAGCCAGTAGCGGAACATCTCCGGCACCGAGACGGTGCTCAGCGCGGTCTCGCACAGCTCGCCGTCGCCGATCGACAGCGGCAGCACATTGGGTTTGGTCTGCAGGGTGCCGGACTCGTAGATCAGCACCACGTCCGGGGCATGGGTCAAGCGGGCCAGGTTGGCCGCCTCGGAGGGCAGGCCGATCCCGACGAAACAGGTGGTGCCGTTCTCCAGCGCCCGGGCGGCGGTGACGGTCATCATTTCCGCAGCGGTGTAGTCGAGGCTCATCAGGCGGCTCCTCCGGCGTGGTAGACATGTTCCTCGAGCCAGGCGGCAAAGGTCTCGCGGTCGCGGGCAATCGCATCCCAGGCCTTGTAGAAGGCGTTGTCCCGCGGGTAGTAGCCGTGGGCGTAAGAGGGGTAAGCGCCCTGCTCGGCCACGGCGATGGCATCGATCGCCCAAGAGGGAATGACGCAGGCGTTGGGCCCCGCCTGCAGCTCGTCGACCACCTCCTCGACGGTGACGATGCTGTGACGCGCCGCCAGCACCACCTCCTTCTGCACGCCGATGATCCCCTCCACCAGCACGTTGCCGGCGCGGTCCGCCTTCTGCGCATGGACGATACCCACGTCCGGGCGCACCGCCGGCACCGCGGCCAGGCGCTCGCCGGTGAACGGGCACTCGATGAACTTGATCTGCGGATTGACCTTGGGCAGGTCGCTACCCACGTAGCCGCGCAGTACCGCCAGCGGCAGACCGGCGGCGCCGGCCTCGAAGGCGCAGGCCATGGCGGCGTGGCTGTGCTCGAAGATCTCCAGCGGCTGCGGATAGCCCTGCTCCACCGCATCACGCAGGCGGTGCAGCGAGCCGACACCGGGGTTGCCGCCCCAGGAGAAGATCAGGCGGCGGGCACAGCCGGCGCCGATCATCTGATCGAAGATCAGATCCGGGGTCATGCGGATCAGGGTCAGCTCGCGCCGCCCCTGGCGGATGATCTCGTGCCCGGCAGCAAACGGAATGAGATGGGTGAACCCTTCCATGGCGAGGGTTGCCCCATCCTCGACGTAACGCGCCACGGCGTCGCGGAGCGAGAGGAATTCGGCCATCGTGCGTGACTCTCCTTCAGATGACGGGCTTTCAGGTGACGGCAAACCGACGGCCGCCAGCCACAGCCCTGGTGGGTCTCGATATGCCGCGCATCGCTGTCGCGCCCACTTCGACAACCTTCGTGACGCCGGCAAATGTTCGCTTTGCGAACACTGGTTTGCATTACGAACACGCTATCGCCACCGTCGCCCGTGGTCAATCGCACAACGCAGCGAGGCCTCCGTGGAGGCCTCGCCGAGATCGCTGCAGTGAGTCGGTGATGTCTTGTAGAACAGGACGTTAGGAGGGATCGAGACGCGCCAGCACGCGCGTGACCTGCGCCTCGCTACTACCAATGTATAAGTCGATCGCCAGCGCCGACCGTAGCGCAGAAGGATCGATCGTCGCCGCCGCCACCGCTGCCGCCACCTCGGGCTGCGCCAGCACCACCTCGGCATAGTCGCGCTGCTCGCGGCGCGCCGTCTCGCCGGCCTCGCGGGCGATCCGCTGCGCCGCCGCGCTGGGTAGCGCTTCCGCCAGCAGGCGCGCCGCCGGTTCCGCCAGCACCGCCCCGCCGCTCAGGCGCAAATTGCGCGCCATCGCCTCGACGTGGACCTCCAGCCCCGCCAGCAGCGGCGCCAGTGACCCCAGCGCGCCCTCCACCAGCAGCACGCCATCCAGCAGTGGCGCCCACTCCGCGTGCCACTCGCCGAGGCCACGCTCCAGCGGCTGGGCCCCGGCGTTGACCACGGTGGCGTGGGCCGCGTGCACCTGGCGCGCGGCGGCGCGGATGCGCGCGCAGGCGACCGGATTGCGCTTGTGCGGCATCGACGACGAGCCGCCCACCCCTTCGGCGGCCGGCTCGCTGAGCTCGGCGACCTCGCTCTGGCACAGCAGGGCGATATCCAGCGCCATCTTCTCCGCCGCCACCGCGGCGGCGTCGAGCGCCCCCATCAGCGCCAGCAGCGGCTGGCGGTCGGTGTGCCACGGCAGCAGCGGTGCCGCCAGCCCGAGCCGCGCGGCGAGCCCGGCCATGATCTCGAGCCCCTCGTCGAGGCCCGAATGCACCCCCACGGCACCGCCGAACTGCACAGGGAGCCCACCATCTATCACCGCCGCCAGACGCGCGTCGGCGCTCTCGAGCCCCCAGGCCCACTGTGCCACCTTGGCACCGAAGGTGATCGGCAACGCCTGCTGCATCAGGGTGCGCCCGATCATCGGCGTCGAGCGGTGGTCGCGCATCAGCGCGCAGGCGGCACGTCGCGTGCGTGCCAGGTGCTCGCGGATGGCCACCAGCCGCGGGCGCAGCAGCAGCATCAGCGCCGAGTCGACGATATCCTGGCTGGTGGCGCCACGGTGGAAATGGCGCCGCAGCGACTCCGGCAGCCACGCCTTGGCCTGGTTGACGAAGGGAATGGCGGCGTTGCCGCCGTTCTCGACCTCGGCGGCCAACGCCGCCAAGTCGAACGCCTCCAGCGGCAGCGCCGCGGTGAGCGCCGCCGCCGTGCCCGGCGGCAGCACGCCGCACGCCTCCTGCTCCGCCGCCAGCGCCAACTCCACCTCGCGCATCGCCGCGACGACCTCACGCGCCTCGAGGGCGGCGAGACCGGCAGCACTCATGAAAGGGTGGCGAAACAGGGTGTCGTACATGGGATCTCCCGGCGCGCATCGCTTGGCGAACGAATGTTCGTGATACGCACTCATGCTAGGTCGGCGCGCGATGCCAGGGCAAGCGCGGCGGTCACGCCACTGCCCCCGCCCGTGCAGAGAGAATGCGAGCGCCGCGGCTCACCCGGCGTGGCTGCCCAGCAATTGCTGATGATAGTGGCGGTAGAGCGCCGGGGTCTGGGCGTCGACCTCGGCCGCCCGCGCCGGTTCGCCCCAGAACAGCTTGAAGGCGTCGACACCCTGGTACACGAACAGACTGACACCGCTGATCACCGCGGCGCCGGCGGCCTCGGCCCGGGCGATGAACTCAGTGCGTGCGGGCACGTAGACGGCATCGAAGATCCACTGGTCGGCGCGGATCAGCGCCCCGGGCAGCGGGCAGCCGGGGCTCTTCTCGTGGCCGATCGGGGTGCAGTTGACCAGCCCGTCGCACTCCCCAGCCAGCGCAGCGAGGGCTTCGGGCGCCACCGCGCGTGCCGCGAACCCGGCCGCGGTGAGCTGCGCCGCCAGGGAGTCGGCCTTGGCGCGGTCGAGATCCAGCAGCAGGATCTCCTCGGCGCCGAGCTGGCCCAGCCCGAAGGCCACCGCCTTGCCCACGCCGCCGCTGCCCAGCATCAGCACCCGGCCCGGCGCCCGCGCCCCCAGGGTCGCGCGGTAGCCGGCCACGAAGCCGGTGAAGTCGGTATTCTCGGCGTGGACCCCGGCGGCGTCGAAGATCAGAGTGTTGGCGGCACCCACCAGACGGGCACCCTCGCTGGCGCTATCGGCCAGGGCCAGCGCCTGCTCCTTGTAGGGATAGGTGACATTGACCCCGCGCAGGCCCTGGGCGCGCAGCTCGGCCACCTGCACCGGGACCGAGACCGGCGGCGCGATCAGCGCATCGAACAGCGTGTAGGTGACCGGCAGGCCGAGCAGCCGGCCGAGACGCCGGTGCAGGTCGGGCGCGCTGGAGTGTTGGATCGCCTGGCCGATCAAGCCTAACTGCATGTAAGAGTCTCCTTCGCCGAGAAGTGGTAGACGAAGGATCATGATAACCCGGCCACCCGGAAGCCGCGGCTTTCAGGCATAATCGCCCCCCGGTGGGTCCCCCGAGCACCGCCACTCGCACGACGAACCACAGTACGCTGACACACCCAAGACAATATCCAAAAGGCTTTTCCCATGCTCAAGCACACCCTCACGGCGCTGGCCCTGGCCACTGGACTGACGGCGACCTCGCTGGCCGCGGCGGACTACCCCGAGCACAACATCCAGGGCATCATCCAGTGGGGCGCCGGTGGCGCCACGGACAACGTGGCACGCAGCCTGACCCCGCACGTGGAGGAGGTGCTGGGCACCAAGATCATCCTCAACAACCGCCCCGGCGGTACAGGCGTGATCGGCATGAACGAGGTGATGCACAAACGCCCCGACGGCTACACCGTGCTCTATGGCGCCGAGAACCCGCAGCTCTATCCGATCATGGGCCTGGCCGACTTCACCTACGCCGACATGCAGCCGATCAACGTCATCGCCCAGGGCCTGGTGGTGATCGCGGCCCCCGCCGACAGCCCGTTCGACAATTTCCAGGACCTGCTCGACTACGCCCATCAGCATCCCGACGAGCTGCGCATGGGTGATACCGGGGCCGGCGGCCTGCCCAGCACGCTGCTGGCGATGATCAATGCGGTCGACAGCCTCGAGGTGCGCAGCGTCACTTTCGGCGGCGACGGCCCCGGCATCACCGCCATGCTCGGCGATCATATCGACTTCATGCCGCTGAGCCTCGCTGCGGCCAAGGAGCAGATCAAGGCCGGCCGGCTCAAGGGGCTGGCAGTATTCACCCGCGAGCCGGTCGAGGGCCTGCCGAACATCCCGCCGATCACCCAGGCGCTGCCGAAGATCGCCGCCTACCTGCCGTGGGGGCCGTTCTGGGCCGTGGCGGTGCGCAAGGATACGCCCGACGCGATCGTCGATACGCTCAGCGACGCCTATGCCAAGGGGGTAGCCAACGAGCAGTTCCAGCGCTTCCTCTCCGACAACAGTGCCAAGTCGCTCAACCTGCACGGTGAAGAGGCCGAGCAGTTCCTGAAGCGCTGGCAGTCGGTGACCGCCTGGGCCCTGGAGAAGGCCGGTTCGGCCAAGGTCTCGCCGGAGAGCGTGGGCATTCCCAAGCCTTGATACGCCGCGCGTCCCCATGAACCACGCGCGCCGCGCCGCCCGCCTCCCCGGCACGGCGCGGCCTCCCGTTGATTTCCGGCGGCGCCAAGCGCCGCCGTCCTGGAGTGTCGCATGTCTCACCCCCCTCCACTGAAAGCCGGCGAGCGCGCCTTCAATCTGCTGCTGCTGCTGTTCAGCGTCGGCGTGTTCTACGAGGCCTACCGCATCTCGGGCTTCGAGCTGCCCAACTCGGCGGGCGCCTTTCCGCTACTGCTGGGGGCGATCATGATCGTCACCATGCTCTCGATCCTGCTCGGCCAGCGCCACCATCCGCGACCCGAGGCCGGCGGCGCCCTCGGCGAGCTGCGCCAGTTCCTCACCACCCACTTCCCGCTGCCGGTGGTGTTGTTCTCGCTGCTCGCCGTGGGCTATCTGCTGGCGCTGCCGGGGCTGGGCTTCATCGCCGCCACGGCGCTGTTCCTGCTCATCGCCCAGCTCTGTCTGCGGCGCGGCCACTGGCTCAGTGCCGTACTCGTCACCGTGCTGATCACCACGGTGATCTATGCGCTGTTCACACTGCTATTCCAGGTCTATCTCCCCTGAGAGGGTGTTTACAAAATGCCTGCGCTCGACGATACGGCGTTGAAATCGACCTCAAAGTACTCATTTACACCACGTAAACTCCGTCTTTTTCGGCCGATTTCGCCTTGTCTCGCCTTCGCTCGTCGAATTTGTAAACACCCTCTGAGCCGCCAGCGTTTCGCCAACGAGGTTTCCCATGGGTGACACCCTCTCCTTCTTCCTGATGTCGTGGCTCGACCCGTCGCTGCTGATGCTGACCGCGGCGGGCACCCTGGCCGGTATCTACGTCGGCGCCATTCCCGGTCTCTCGGTCACCATGGCGACGTCGATTCTGATCTCCTTCACCTTCTCCTGGGACGTCAACGACGCCCTGGCGCTGATCGTCGGCATCTACACCGGCGGCGTCTACGGCGGCTCGCGTACGGCGATCCTGCTCAACATTCCCGGCGCGCCCTCGTCGGTGGCCACCGCCTTCGACGGCTACCCGCTGGCCCAGCAGGGCGAAGCCGGGCGGGCCATCGGCCTGAGCACGGTGATGTCGGTGATCGGCGGGTTGCTCGGCACCCTGGTGCTGGCCAGCGTCGCCCCCTACCTCTCCGACATGGCCCTCAAGTTCGCCCCGCGCGACTACTTCCTGATCGCCGCGTTGGGCCTGCTGCTGGTCGGCAGCCTGGCCGCCGAATCGCTCTCCCGCGGGATCTTCGCCGCCGCCCTGGGCGCGGTGATCGGCCTGGTCGGGCTCGACCCGGTGACCGCCGATCCGCGCTTCACCCTGGGCAGCATGCAGCTGATGGGCGGTATCCACTACGTGGTGGTGATGATCGGCATGTTCGGGGTCGCCGAGGCGTTCTTCCAGCTGCACCAGCTCGACGCCACGCCGGTGCGCCAGAAGGTGGACAAGATCCTGCCGTCGCTGAGTCTGGTGCTGAAGTTTCTGCCGCTGTCGATCCGCACCTCGCTGATCGGGGTGATCGTCGGCGCCCTGCCCGGCACCGGCGGCGATATCGCCTCGCTGTTCGCCTACGACCACGCCAAGCGCACGGTGAAGAAGCCGAGCAAGCCGTTCGGCGAGGGTGCCTACGAGGGGCTGGTGGCCCCGGAGACCGCCAACAATGCCGCCGTGGGCGGGGCCTATGTGCCGATGCTGACGCTGGGCATGCCGGGCGACGCGGTGACCGCGATCATCATCGGGGCGCTGACCATCCACGGTCTCAACCCCGGCCCGATGCTGATGATCGAGACGCCCTATATCTTCTGGTTCACCGTGGGCAATCTGGTGCTGGCCAATCTGTTCCTGCTGCTGTTCGGGCTCACCGGCATCAAGCTCTTCGCCAAGGTGGTGGAGCTGCCCAAGGCGATCCTGATCCCGCTGATCCTGGTGCTCTGCGTGGTCGGCACCTACTCGCTCAACGGCAGCATGACCGAGGTCTACTGGATGCTCGGCTTCGGCCTGCTGGGCTACTTCATGAAAGTGTTCCGCTTCCAGATGGGGCCGGTGATCCTGGGCGTGATCCTGGGCCCGCTGATGGACACCTCCTATCGCCAGGCGATGGCCTCGGTGGGCAACGACAGCGCCGCCTTCGTGAGCGGGCTGTTCACCCATCCGCTGTCGCTGGCGCTGACCCTGGCGGTACTTTTTCTCCTGCTCGGCCACTCGCCGCTCAAGCGTCTGCTACGCCGGGAGAAGATCGCCTGACGCAGCGCGTTATGTCGGCGGCGGTGCTCACTCGCGCCAGATGGGGTTGCTCCAGGCCCGGCGTCCGCCAGCATCGATCAGCGTCACCCGGATCCATTCACGCCGGATGAAGCGTGAAAGCGGTATGCGGGTCCGGGTCATCGAGTGGCCGTGAATCGCGCTGGCCGCCGTTCCCGAGGCCTGGACGATGACCGTGCACACCGCCGTGGAGGCGACCTCGACCGCCTCCTCATCGACGACGATGTCCACGAAGCCTGGGCCCTGAGTCGCGTAGAAGTCACCGCGCTTGAGCGCTTCCAGCAGCAGTTCCGGCGTGTTCGCTTCGGCCTTCACCTCCACCCAGCCGCCGAAGTGATCCGGCTCGCTGAAGTGGGCATCATCGGTGGCGATCAGGCTCAGCCGGCGCCCCTCGGTCAACAGCAGATCGGCGATCGCCATACCGTCGCCGCGATCGCAGCCCCTGGCGCAGCCATGGTTGTAGATCTCAACCGCGTGCGCCGCCTCGATGGTGCGCGCGTCGGCCAGCGTCAGGCCAGACCACTGCGGATGCGCGATGGCCACGAAGGCACCGGCCCGGCGCGCCCTGGCGGCGAGCTCGGGACCGCTCTCCTGCCCGTCTACCGGCTGAAAGCTCGGCGTATGCGAGGGCGCGAAATCCAGCGGCAGCCCCACCGCCAGCAGATGCCAGAGTTCGCCATTTTGCATCGCACCGCTGTGCAGCTCAGCGCCGAGCAGCGTGGTGAAGCCCTCGTCACTCCAGGCGCGTGTATCCGTGACGGGGTAGTCGTACATGCCGATGAAGTGATCGGTCAGGGCGATGAAATCGTAGCCCTCGGCGCGGTAACGTCGGCACACCTCGGCGGCTTCCAGAACACCGTCGGAGAACGTCGAGTGGGTATGCAGGTTGCCGCGGTAGAAGCGGCCGGGGCGGGAGAAGGCTTCAGGTCTCACGATAACTCTCTCTTTGGTCATCGACTCGTAGGCGCAAACGGGCGTGTGGTGTCAGTCGTCGAGCAGCAAGACGTCACCGGCGGAAAAGTGCAGTTCGATACGCTCTCCCGGGTGTGGCTCGAGCGTCCCGGCCTGGTTGAAGATATCGCAGGCGATCCGCTGGCCCGCCACCTCGACCTGGACGCGGATCACCGAGCCCAGAAAGCGGCAGTCGAGCACCTCGCCATCGAGCGCGACGTCGTCGGCGCCGTGCGGCTGGATGCCGAAGGCTTCCGGGCGCAGGGCCAGGGTGACGCTGTCGCCCGCGGCAACCGCCACGCGCTGCCTCAGGGCCTGTACGCAAAGGCGCTGCCCGGCCATCTCGACGAGAGATTCGCCCGGGGCCACCACGCGCGCCTCGAAGGTGTTGAGGGTGCCGACGAAACTGGCCACGAACCGCGTGGCCGGGCGGTTGTAGATCTGCGCCGGCGAGCCGATCTGGTCGGCGCGCCCCTGATGCATCACCACCACGCGATCGGAGATCGACAGCGCCTCCTCCTGATCGTGGGTGACGAAGACCGTGGTGATGCCCAGCTCACGCTGAATCCGGCGAATGTCGTCGCGCAGCGCCACACGGATGCGCGCATCCAGCGCCGACAACGGCTCGTCCAGCAGCAGTACCCGGGGGCGCGGTGCGAGTGCTCGCGCCAGGGCGACACGCTGCTGCTGACCGCCCGACATCTGATACGCATAGCGCCCCGCCAGCGGTTCGAGATCGATCAGCGCCAGCATCTCACGCACCCGAACATCGATCTCGCGCTTGGCCAGGCCGGCGATCTTCAGCCCGAAGGCGACGTTGTCGTAGACGCTCATGTTGGGAAACAGCGCATAGCTCTGGAAGACCATGCCGATATGCCGGCGATTGGCCGGCAGCCGGGTCACCTCCTCTTCACCGATACGGATCACGCCGGCGCTGGGCGTCTCGAAGCCGGCGATCATGCGCAGGACCGTAGTCTTGCCGCAGCCGGAAGGGCCGAGGAAGGCGACGAACTCGCCCTGCTTCACTTCGAGATCGAACCCCTCGACCGCGGTATGCTCGCCAAAGCGCTTGCCCAGGGCCTGCAATTGCAAAAAACTCATGAGACGTCCCGTTCCTTCTTGGTCGCGCGCCCTGCCCATAGCCGCGGCAGGAAACGCTGCCCCGGCTTGCGCAGCGCAAAGAACTGCATCAACGCCATGCATACCCAGGTGATGACGAAGGCCATGATCGCCAGCGCCGCGGGCTGGTAGGCGTAGTCCTGCCCCATCTGCACCAGATAGGGGCCGAAGGCAGGGCGGCTGAGCAGGCTCGCCATGACGAATTCGCCCAGCGAGATCGACAGCGTCAGGAAAGCGCCGGCCACGATCGCCGAGCGCACGTTGGGGAAGATGACGCTGACGATGATGCGCCAGCGGGAGGCGCCGAGGCTCTCAGCCGCCTCGGTCAGGGTGACGATGTCGATGGCCGCCATGCCGGTATCGATGGCGCGGAACATGTAGGGCAGCGCGAGCACCACGTAACCGATCACCAACAGCAGATCGAGGCGCGAGTCGCTGGTGGTCAACGGCAGCAGCGAGCCGTCGCCGTACAGGCGCATGTAGCCGAACACCATCACGATCGGCGGGATGATCAGCGGCAACAGGCTGGCGAACTCGACGAAGCCGCGCGCCCGCGGCAGCTTCAGCCGCACCCAGTAGACCGTCGGTACCACCAGCAGCGTGCCCGCCAGGATCGCCAGCAGCGAGGCCACCGCCGAGTAGGAGAGGCTATCGATGAAGCGCTCGCTGGCGAACAGCCAGTGATAGGCGGCGAAGCTGGTCTCGCCGCGTTGCATGCCCAGCGAGAACTGAAAGGTGGCGTACAGCGGCAGCAGAAAATAGCCCGCCGCCAGCAGCACGATACTCCACGACAGCAGCGGCCAGCGCCTTGCGCTCTCGACTTTGCGCCATCTCATCGCGTTGCCCCGCCTCATCGCTGCCACCGTTCGGCGCGCGCGCGCAGCACGAAGTAGAGCAGATTGGTCACCACCATGATCACCACCATGCCCAGTGCCAGCGCGAAACCGAGATTGGGGTTGTAGAGCACGTTGCCGCGGATCTGCTGGAACAGCAGTATCGGCACCACCGGAAAGTTGGCACCGGTCAACGCCACCACCGTCGCTAGCGTGCCGAAGGCGTTGGCGAACAGCAGCATGAAACAGCTCAATACCGAGGGCGTCAGCACCGGCAGCGCCACTCGCCGCCAGTACTGGGCGCGGCTGGCCCCGAGGCTCTCCGCCGCCTCCTGCCATTCACGCTTGAGCCCCTGCATCGCCGGCGTGATGATCAAAAGCATCAGCGGTAGCTGAAAATAGAGATAGGTCAGCGCCAGCCCCCAGAACGAGAACAGGCTGAAGCCGCTGGCGTAGAGATTGATCCCGAACAGATCGCGCAGCAGCACGGTGACTAGACCTAGCCGGCCGAGCGTGGCGATGAACGCGAACGCCAGCGGCACGCCGGCGAAATTGGAAGCCACCCCGGAGAAGGTGGTAAAGGCATGCCGCAGCCACGCCGGCAGGCCGCCGTGGAGCAGCGCATAGCAGAGCAGCAGCCCGAAGAGCGCGCCCAGCCCGGCGGAGACCAGGCTGAGACGGATCGACAGCGAATAGGCGTTGGCGATCGCCGGCGACGCCAGCGCGCGCAGGTTGTCGAAGGTGAACTGCCCCTGCGGGGTCTGAAAGGCCCCCTGGACCAGATAGAGCACCGGCAGAATCAGAAACAGCAGCACGAACAGCGCGAACGGCACGAGACCCAGCCAGCGCCACAGCGGCGAGCCGCTCAGGCTCGCCGCATCTGCTCGCGCCCGCAGAAGGCGATGCGCCATTACTGGACTCCCATCTCCCGCGCCCAGTTATCGGCCACGGCCGTCTTGGCCGCGGACTGCGCCTTCAGGGTGGGGAAGATCGCCTTACGATAGTTCTCCGCCGGCGGCAGGCGATCGAGCAGTGCCTGCGGCACGACACCGCGCTCGACCATGTCGTTGAAGCGAATCGGATGGCAGTACCCCTTGAGCCAGCCGAGCTGCCCTTGATCGGAGTAGAGATACTCCATCCACAGCTTGGCCGCGTTGGGGTGCGGCGCATAGGCGGAGATGCCCTGCACGTAGACCCCTGCCACCACCGCATCGCTGGGCACGACGACATCGATCGGCGGGTTGCCGTCGAGCTTGTCGCGCATCGCCAGCAGGTTGTAGTCCCAATCGAAGTAGATCGGCGTCGTGCCCTGGGCGATGTTCTGCGCCGTACCGTTGACCGGCACCAGAATGCCCTTGTCCTTGAGCTGCTTGAAGTAGGCGATGCCGGCGTTGAGCGCGTCGGCGCCCGCCTTGCCACCCTTGGCGATCCCGGCGGCGTAGACGGTCATCATGACACTGTTGCCGGTACGCGGGTCGCCGGCCAGCGCCACGCCGTTGGTGTACTCGCTGGCATTCAGATCGGCGAAACTCTGCGGCGACTGGGGATAGATGTCGCGGTTCACGCCCATGGCGAGCACGCCGTAATAGTCGCCGTACCAGTAGCCCTCGGCGTCCTTGACGTCATCGGGGATCGAGTCCCAGGTCGAGACCTTGTAGGGTTGCAGCAAGCCATCCTGCTTGGCCACCGGCCCGAAAGAGAGGCCGACGTCGATCACGTCCGGCGCCTGTGGGCCGGTATTGCCCTGGTTGGCCTTGATCGCCTGCAGCTCATCGCCCGAGCCGGCGTTGGGGTTGAGCTCATTGACCTTGATGCCGTACTTCTTCTCGAAGCCGGCGATCACGTCGCCATAACCACACCAGCTATGCGGCAGGGCAATGGTGGTCAACATGCCCTCCTGCTTGGCCGCGTCGATCAACTGCTGAGAGGGGGCCGCGTGAACGGGACTGGCGATCATGGCGGTCAACAGCAGTGTCCCCAAGGTGCAGGAAAGCGGCTTCGGACGGCGACATGACAAAACATTCATCGGCTGGCTCCAGGCGGGTCGAGGAAGTCGAGGCAGCCGGTGAGGCATGCTTTGACAGGACCCGAATCCTGCGCCGTCATCGTGACGCCAGCATGACCAGCACATGACGCCAGCATGACCAGCCTATGACGCCGGCCAATAGCCACCTTGGGCGCTAGCGCGTGCTGAACGGATGTTCGCCAGCCGAACCTTGCGTAAGATGGGGTAGTGAACACCACCTCGCGAAGGAAGGAAGGAAGAGATCGGCATGGACTCCAAGGACGATACGCTCACCCCTGAGGATCGCGACTTCGTGACCGCCCTGGCCAGCGGGCTCGAGGTGATTCTCGCCTTCGACCAGCGCACGCCGCGCATGACGCTGAGCGAGGTCGCCGCCAAGACCGGCATGAACCGCGCCCGCGCACGACGCTTTCTGCTCACGCTGCATGCGCTGGGCTATGTGCGCAAGCAACAGCGTACCTTCGAGCTGGCGCCCAAGGCGCTGCAGTTGGGCTACGCCTTTCTCTCCTCCAACGGCTATCGCACGGTGATCCAGCAGCATCTGGAGGCGATCACCGACGCCACCGGCGAGTCGTCGTCGATGGGCGTGCTCGACGGCGACGACGTCACCTACGTGGCGCGCTCGGCGGCGCCACACCGGCTGATGTCGATCTCGCTGGCGGTGGGCACACGGCTGCCGGCGGCCTATACCTCGATGGGGCGGGTACTGCTGGCCCAGCTGCCGACGGCAGAGCGCGACGCCTTCCTGGCACGGGTCGACCTTCAGCGCCATACCGAGCACAGCCTGACCGACACCGCGGCGCTGCGCGACTGCCTGGCGCAGGTCCGCGAGCAGGGCTACTGCGTGGTCGACCAGGAGCTGGACTCCGGCCTGCGCTCGCTGGCGATCCCCGCCTTCGACGCCCACGGCGAGCTGATCGGCGCACTCAACGTCAGCACCAACGCGGCGCGCGTCGAGCTCGCCACGCTCACCGAGCGCTTTCTGCCGCTGCTGCGGGAGAAGGCGGCGCAGATCGCGACCCAGGTCAACTGACCCCGGCGCCGATCACACTTGCCCCCGACGTCGCGCCGGATCATGATATTAGACTTAAGTCTAAAAACCGATCCTCTCCCCATTATCGAGTCCTCGCCTTGAGCACCATCTTCGGCGCCATCGTGCCTATCTTCATCCTGCTCGCGATCGGCTATCTGGCCGTGCTCAAGCGAGTCGTCGACAAGGCGCACATCCAGGGCATGGGCCGCTACGTGATCAACATCGCGCTGCCCGCGCTGGTAATCCAGGCGCTGCTGCAGCGCCCGCTGGGCGAGGTCTTCAATGTCCCCTATCTGCTCGTCTACGGGCTGGGCTCGGGGCTCGCCTTCGCCCTCACCTTCGCCCTGGTGACACTGCGCGGCAACGCGCCGCTGGCGCGCCGGGCGATGTACGCGCTCGGCACCTCGGCCTCCAACAGCGGCTTCATCGGCTATCCGGTGGCGGTACTGGTGGTCGGCCCCAGCGCGGGTATCGCCCTGGCGCTGAACATGCTGATCGAGAACCTGCTGGTGATCCCCACCGCGCTGGTGCTGGCGGAGCTGGCGAGTCAGGCCCGGGGCGGCCTGTGGGCGACCGTCCGCCCGGTAGCCCTGCGCGTTCTGCGCCATCCGCTGATTCTGGCCATCGCCGCCGGCAGCCTGCTCGCGGCGCTCGATCTGCATCCGCCGGCGCCGCTGGCGCGGGTGCTGGAGATGCTCGCGGCGTCATCGTCGCCGGTGGCGCTGTTCGTGATCGGCGGCACGCTATGCGGGCTGCGCGTGCGCGGCATGGTCAAGCGGGTGACACGTCTCGCGCTGGCCAAGCTGACCCTGCACCCGCTGTGCGTGGTGCTGATGGTGCTACTGATACCGGGCCTCGATCCAGTGCTGGCCACCGCCGCAATCGTCTTCGCCTGCGCGCCGATGCTGTCGATGTATCCATTGCTGGGGCAGCGCTACGGTTTCGCCGAGATGGGCACCGCGGCGATGGTGATGGCCACACTGCTCTCCGCCCTGACCCTGGCGCTGGGGATCTGGCTGTCGCACCAGTGGCTACTCGGCACGGCGTGAAACCTCCGGCTCGCCACGCAACCCGCTGCACTCAGCCGACTGCCCGCAGCGCGCGGTCGAGCCGCTCCCAGCCGGCCAGCGCGGTCATCCCGGTGGGCATCACCCCGAGCACGTCGCTGAACACCTCCAGTGAGATCGGCCCGGCATAGCCGGTGCGCGCCAGCGCGGCGATGAAACGCTCGACCTCGAGCTCCCCCTCGCCGGGGAAGGCACGCCGGTGGCGACTCACCGTCTGCAGGTCCTCGCGCAGCGGCGCCGGCGCGTCGGCCAGCTGCACCAGCCCGATCCGTGATGCCGGCAGCCCGGCCAGAGTCTCCAGCTCCAGCCCCAGGGCCAGCACGTGGTAGCTGTCGAGCACCAGCGACAGCGCCGGATGGTCGGCCAGTCTGACCACCTCCCACGCCTGGCGATAGTCGTTGACATGCCGGCCCCAGCACAACGCCTCATAGGCGATGGTCATGCCGCGCGTGGCCGCCCGTTCGGCCAGCTCGCCCAGGCTGTCGGCCGCCGCCGTCAGCTCGGGGCGCGCCTCGGTCAGCGTGGTGCTGGCCGCCAGCAGCTGCGTGCCACCCAGGTCGGCAAGCGTGTCGAAGTGGCGCTCGGCGCGTTCGAGCATGCGCCGGTGCGCCTCTCCGCTGAGCCCTTCGGCGTCGCGGAACGGCTGCAGGGCGACCACCGTGAGCCCGAGATCGTGGCAGTGTTCGCCGATCCGCCGCGCGCTGTGGGTGTCGCGCTGCAGATCCTCGGCGAAGATCTCGACGCCGCCGAAACCGGCCCGAGCGATCGCCTCCAGCCGGCTCATCAGTTCGCCGCTCAGACACAGCGTGGCCATGGCACGCATGCACTCTCCTCCCGTGACAGCTATTTCCGGTATGACGCAGGGCCTCCGCCAGTGACACCGCCGGCGCCCAGGCTATCAGCGTAGCCGCTAGCGCGGACGAGGGCTTGGAGGTGGGCGCGGTTCGCCCCCTGGGGGCTGATATACTGCCCGCCGCCTCGTGTCCGTACTGCCCAGGAGCCCCGCATGTCCCCTGCTCGTCCGTCGCTGGCGTGGCGTCACGCCGTCGCCGCGCTCGCCGTTGTCGTCATCTTCACGCTGCTGCTGGGCGCGGGCCTTGCGCCGCTGACCCGGGCGACCATGGTGGTGGGCTTGGGGATCGGCCTGTGGGCCACCGGGTGGCTGCCGCAGTGGCTCACCGCGCTGGTGTTCTTCACCCTGTGCATGGCGGCCAAGGTCACCCCCGCGGCGGTGGCCTTCTCGGGCTTCGAGTCGGCGGCGACCTGGCTGGTGTTCTCGGGCATGGTGATCGGCGCGGCGATCAATCACACCGGGCTGGGCGAGCGCGCGGCCATCCGGCTCGGCCCCTATCTCGCTTCGGGCTATCCGCAGGCGGTGTTCGGTATCGGCCTCGCCGCACTGCTGGCATCGTTCGTGATGCCCTCCTCGATGGGGCGCATCCTGCTGCTGACGCCGATCATGCTGACCCTGGTCGAACGCCTGGGCTACGCGCCCGGTGACCCGGCACGCAGCGGCTTTCTGCTCAGCGGCATCATGTCGAGCTTTCTGCCCGCCTTCGCCATCCTCCCGGCCAACGTGCCCAACAACGTGCTGATGGGCACCAGCGAGGCGGTGCTCGGCTTCTCGCCCAGCTACGGTCACTACTTCCTGCTCCACTTCCCGGTGCTGGGCCTGCTCAAGTGGCTACTGCTGCTGGGGCTGATCCTGCGCTTGTTCCCCGCCGCCGCACCGGGTCCGCATCAGGCGTCATCGGCACCACCGACAGCCCCCGAGGGACGCCCCAATCTGATCATGATAGGGCTGCTGGCATTCGCCGTGGTGATGTGGATGACCGACGCCTGGCACGGTATCTCGCCGGCCTGGATCGGCATGCTGGTAGCGCTGGTATGCCTCTACCCCGGTAGCGGCCTGCTGCCGCCCAAGCCGCTGGCGCAGATGAACCTGGAGCCGTTTCTGTATGTCGCCGGTATCGTCAGCCTCGGCGCCCTGGCCCACGCCAGCGGCGTCGGCGCCGCGCTCGCCGGCTACCTGCTGAACGTGCTGCCGCTGGCCCCCGGCGCGGATGCCGGCAACTTCGGCTGGCTCGCCGGTCTCTCCACGCTGCTGGGGATGCTGGCGACGCTGCCGGGCATTCCCGCGGTGATGACCCCGCTGACACCGCAGCTGGCCGAGGTCACCGGCTGGTCGCCCCAGGCGGCGGTGATGATCCAGGTGCTCGGCTTCTCGACCATCGTGCTGCCGTATCAGTCGCCGCCGCTGATCGTCGGCCTGCTCGCCGCCCGGGTGAATCTGCGCCACGCCATTCGCGTCACGCTGCCGCTGGCGCTGATCACCGTCGTGCTGCTGTGGCCGCTGGACTATCTTTGGTGGCGGTGGCTGGGCGCTTTCTGACGGCGCTGACCCAACTGCACGCGGCTGCATCCAGGCGCCGCCAGCCTGCGTAAGCGCTTTCGAGGCTCGGCGAACGGCCGGCCAGCGCGAGTGATGCGCCAGAACAGGGAGAACCCGCGATGCTGATCAAGATTACCCGCCCCGGCGACCTGCGCGAGTCGAACGTCACCCCCGAGTCGGTCTACCTGTCGCGCAGGCGCTTTCTCGGCGGCCTGGCCGGGGTAGGCGCGGGCCTGGCGCTCTCCGGGCGCGCGCTGGCAGCGCCCGCGGACTACGCCGACGTGCCCGCCGGTGACCCGCCCGCCTGGCTCGCCGGCGAGATCGAGCGCGCCAAATGGGATGCGGTGGTACCCCAGGACCCCAAGCTGGACAAGCTCACCCCCTACCAGGACGCCTCGGCCTACAACAACTTCTACGAGTTCGGCACCGGCAAGGGCGACCCGTCGAAGCGCGCCGGCTCGCTCACCACCCAGCCGTGGAGCGTGGTGATCGACGGCGAAGTCGACAACGGCGGACGCGTGGCGCTGGAGGACCTGATCACCCCGTCGCGGCTCGAAGAGCGCATCTATCGCCTGCGCTGCGTCGAGGCGTGGTCGATGGTGATCCCGTGGCTGGGGATTCCGCTGGGCGACGTGATCGCCCGCGCCAAGCCCACCGCCAAGGCCAAGTACGTGCGCTTCGAGACCCTGGTGCGCCCCCAGGAGATGCCGGGGCAGGACTCCGCCTTTGCGCTGATCGACTGGCCCTATACCGAGGGTCTGCGTCTGGACGAGGCGATGCATCCGCTGACGCTGCTCGGGGTAGGCATGTACGGGCGCGAGCTGCCCAACCAGAACGGCGCCCCGCTGCGCCTGGTGGTGCCCTGGAAGTACGGCTTCAAGAGCATCAAATCGATCGTGCGCATCTCGCTGGTGAGCGAGCAGCCGGTCAACTCGTGGCAGGCGATCGCCCCCGACGAGTACGGCTTCTATGCCAACGTCAATCCCCAGGTCGACCACCCGCGCTGGAGCCAGGCCACCGAACGGCGCCTGCCCAATAGCCTGTTCAACCCAAACATCATCGATACCCGGATGTTCAACGGCTACGCCGACCAGGTGGCGAGTTTGTATAGCGGCATGGACCTGAGGAAGCAGTTCTGATGGCCTCATCGCGCTCTACGCTGACGCTGTGGCGCGTCGCGGTCTTCTGTCTGGCCCTGACGCCGCTGCTCTACTGGAGCTATCAGGTCGCGCTCAATGCCGCCGGCCCGGAGCCTGGGCGCTACCTGCTGCTCAATATCGGCCAGGGCACACTGTGGATGCTGTTCGCCACCCTGAGCCTGACCCCGCTCAGCAAACTCACCCGCTGGAAGGGCTTCGCCCTGATCCGACGCCAGCTGGGGCTGTGGACCCTGGCCTACGCGGTGGCTCACCTGCTCTGCTATGCGCTGTTCATTCTCGGCCTCGACCTCAGCAGGCTGGGCAGCGAGATCGTCCGCCGCCCCTATATCATCGTCGGTATGCTGGCGCTGCTGGGCCTGGTGGCGCTGGGGGTGACCTCCAACCGGGCCTCGATGCGCAAGCTCGGCAAGCGCTGGAAGACACTGCACAAGGTCGTCTACCTGGTGCTGGCGCTGGGCCTGCTGCACTTCTTCTGGGTGGTGCGTGCCGACCTCGGCGAGTGGAGCCTGTATGCCGCGATCGGCGCCGGCCTAATGCTGCTGCGCCTGCCGCCGGTTTCACGCCAGCTGCCCCGGTTGCGCCAGCAGATCAAGCGCGAGCACCGCCAGCCTGGCTGAGCCACCGGCCGCCGGCACGGCATTGCCCGGCGGCCGCGCTTGAGGCACGCTGCGCCCAGGTGTCAGTGGATTCCCGAACCCTCCATGCCCAGCGTCGATATCACGCTCTCTCTCAGCCTCGACCAGTGCCGAAGCTACTACGCCGGCGCGGTGGAGAGCATCCAGACCTACACCCTCGATGGGCGGCGGGTGCGCTTTCCTGCCCGCGCCCTGCATCGCCTGGTGAGCCATGACGGCGTGCACGGCCACTTTCGGCTGTATTTCGATGGGCATGGGCGTTTCACCGCCATCGTGCCGCTGGACGCCATGCGGCGCTAGCCGATTCGGAACGCGGGCCAATAAAAAAAGCCGACCTGCCCTGAGGGCCAGCCGGCTTTTTCGCGTCGAGCGCTACGCGGGCGCGTGGATTAGCCCACCCACACCCGCGCATTTCGGAACAGCCGCATCCAGGCGCCGTCCTGGGTCCAGTCGGCCGGCCGCCAGGAGTTGGTGACCGCACGCGCGACCCGCTCCGGGTGGGGCATCATGATGGTGACGCGCCCGTCCGGCGTGGTCAGCCCGGTCACCCCGGAGGGCGAGCCGTTGGGGTTGGCCGGGTAGCGGGTGGTCACCTGGCCGTCGTTGTCGACGTAGCGCAGCGCGATCTGACCGCTGCCCTGCATGCCGCGCAGATGGCTGCTGTCGGCGAACAGCGCCCGGCCTTCGCCGTGGGCCACCGCCACCGGCAGGGTCGAACCGGCCATGCCGGCGAACAGGATCGAGGGGGTCTGCTCGACCTTGACCATCGACACGCGCGCCTCGAACTGCTCGGAGTGATTGCGCACGAAGCGCGGCCAGCGCTCGGCCCCGGGGATCAGCTCCTTGAGCTGCGAGAACATCTGGCAGCCGTTGCACACGCCGAGCCCGAAGGTGTCCTCGCGGGCGAAGAAGGCGGCGAACTGATCACGCGCCCGCGGGTTGTAGAGCGCCGACTTGGCCCAGCCACCGCCGGCGCCGAGCACGTCGCCGTAGGAGAAGCCGCCACAGCCGACCAGTCCTTTCATGTCGTCGAGGGTAATGCGCCCGGCGAGGATGTCGCTCATGTGCACGTCGACCGCCTCGAAGCCGGCGCGGTCGAAGGCCGCCGCCATCTCGACGTGGCCGTTGACCCCCTGCTCGCGCAGGATGGCGACCCGCGGGCGCACGCCCTGGTTGATGAAGGGCGCGGCGACATCGTCGTCGACGTCGAAGGTGGGGTTGGCGGAGAGCCCCGGATCGCGCAGGTTGAGCAGGCCGTCGAACTCGCTCTTGGCGCTCTCCGGGTTGTCGCGCAGCGCCTGCAGGCGGTAGCTGGTCTCCGCCCAGGTGCGCTGGGCCATGGCCCGGGTGGTCTCGAGCAGTGGCTCTTCGAACAGTGTGATGCGCACCTGATCGTCGTAGCGCGGGCGCGCGATCACGCCGCAGGTGTCGATACCCGCAGCGGCGAACTGCGCCAGCACGAACTCGGTATCGCGGCGGTTGACCTGGATCACCGCCCCCAGCTCCTCGGCGAACAGCGCGTCCACCGCACCCACCGCGTCGTCGGTGAGCCAGTCGAGCTTGATCTCCAGCCCGCCGTGGCCGGCAAAGGCCATCTCCAGCAGGGTCACGATCAGCCCGCCATCGCTGCGGTCGTGATAGGCCAGCAGCTTGCCGTCGGCGTTGAGGCCCTGGATGACGTTGAAGAACGCCACCAGATCCTCGGCCTCGTCGAGATCCGGGCAGACGTTGCCGACCTGACCGTAGACCTGGGCCAGCGCCGAGCCGCCGAGGCGGTTCTGGCCGCGACCCAGATCGATCAGGATCAGATCGCTCTCGTCCTGGTCGAGACGCAGCTGCGGGGTCAGCGTCGCCAGCGCATCGGTGACCGGGGCGAAGCCGGTGATATCCAGCGTCAGCGGCGCGGTGACGCTCTTGTCTTCGTCATCGGCCTGCCAGGCGGTGCGCATCGACATCGAGTCCTTGCCCACCGGCACGGCGATGCCCAGGGCCGGGCACAGCTCCATACCCACGGCATGCACGGCATCGTAGAGCGCCTGGTTCTCGCCGACATGGTCGGCGGCGCTCATCCAGTTGGCGGAGAGCTTGACGTCGGAGAGCGCAGCGATCGGCGCCGCTGCCAGGTTGGTGATGGTCTCGGCCACCGCCAGACGGGCGCTCGCCGCCGGATCGATCAGCGCCACCGGCGGACGCTCGCCGGTGGCCATCGCCTCTCCGGCGTGGGTGTCGAAGCTGGCGGTGGTGACCGCGCAGTCGGCCACCGGCACCTGCCACGGCCCGACCATCTGGTCGCGTGCCACCAGGCCGGTGATCGAGCGGTCGCCGATGGTGATCAGAAAGCTCTTCGAGGCCACCGTGGGCAGCCGCAGCACCCGGTCCAGCGCTTCGCGCAGGTCGAGGTTGTCGAGCCCCAGGCCGGGCAGGTTGAGCGTGTGACGCTCGAAGCTGCGCTGCATCTTGGGCGGCTTGCCGAACAGCACGCTCATCGGCAGATCCACCGGGTCGGCCTCGAACTGGCCGTCGCGCACGCTCAGATGGTGCGCCTCGGTGGCCTCGCCGACCACCGCGTAGGGGCAGCGCTCACGCTGGCAGATGGCATCGAAAACCTCGAGCTGCTCCGGCGTCACAGCCAGCACATAGCGCTCCTGGGCCTCGTTGCACCAGATCTCCAGCGGGCTCATGCCGGGCTCGGCGTTGGGCACCGCGCGCAGATCGAACAGCCCGCCGCGGCCGCCATCCTTGACCAGCTCCGGCAGCGCATTGGAGAGCCCGCCGGCGCCGACGTCGTGGATGAAGGCAATAGGGTTGGCTTCGTTCAAGGCCCAGCAGCGGTCGATCACCTCCTGGGCGCGGCGCTCGATCTCGGGGTTGTCGCGCTGCACCGAGGCGAAGTCGAGATCCTCACTGGAGGAACCCGAGGCCATCGACGACGCCGCACCGCCGCCGAGGCCGATCAGCATCGCCGGCCCGCCCATCACGATCAGCTTGGCGCCGACAGGGATCTCGCCCTTGAGCACGTGGGCGTCACGCACGTTGCCGTAGCCGCCGGCCAGCATCACCGGCTTGTGGTAACCGCGACGCTCGATACCCGCCGCCCCCACGGCGTCGAGCTCGAAGGTACGGAAGAAGCCGTTGAGGTTGGGGCGGCCGAACTCGTTGTTGAACGCCGCGCCGCCGATCGGCCCCTCGAGCATGATGTCGAGCGCCGACTGGATGCGCTCGGGCTTGCCGTAGTCGAAGGCTTCCCACGGCTGCACGAACTCGGGGATGCGCAGGTTGGAGACGGTGAAGCCGGTCAGCCCAGCCTTGGGCTTGCCGCCGCGGCCGGTGGCGCCCTCGTCGCGGATCTCGCCGCCGGCACCCGTGGCCGCGCCCGGGTGCGGGGCGATCGCGGTGGGGTGATTGTGGGTCTCCACCTTCATCAGAATGTGGATCGGCTCCTGGGTCGCGGCGTAGACCTGGGTCTCGGGCGCCGGGAAGAAGCGTCCGGCGCGGCTGCCCTCGATGATCGCGGCGTTGTCGCTGTAGGCCGAGAGCACCTTGTCGCTGGACTGCTCGAAGGTGTTCTTGATCATCTTGAACAGCGAGTGGCTCTGCGCCTCGCCGTCGATCACCCAGTCGGCATTGAAGATCTTGTGACGGCAGTGCTCGGAGTTGGCCTGGGCGAACATCATCAGTTCGACGTCGGTCGGGTTGCGCCCGAGCTCGCCGAAGGCCGTGACCAGGTAGTCGATCTCGTCGTCGGCCAGGGCCAGCCCCAGCTCGCCGTTGGCGGCGGCCAGCGCCGGGCGCCCGCCGCCGATCACGTCGACCGTGGCCAGCGGCACCGGCGCCTGCTGCGAGAACAGCTTGGCGGCATCGCTGGCGTCCTGCAGCACGCTCTCGGTCATGCGATCGTGCAGACACGCGACCAGCGCGGCGAAGGCCTCGGCCTGGGGCGCCTGGCGGAAGGTCACGCGATAGTCGATACCGCGCTCGAGCCGGGCGACCTGGGTCAGGCCGCAGTTGTGCGCGATATCGGTGGCCTTGGACGACCACGGCGAGATGGTGCCGATCCGCGGCACCACCAGAAAGCGGTGGCCGTGCGCCGCGGCGTCGTTGCCCGCCGGCGCATCGCGCTCCGCCAGCGTGCCATGACCATAGTCGAGCAGCCGCTCGAGCGTGTCGCGGGCGGCGGCGTCGAGATCGCCGCGATGGTCGACGAAGTGGACATAGTGGGCTTCGAGGGTCTCGACTTCGGGCACCGCGTCGCGCAGGTCGGCGAGCAGCTTGGCGTGACGGAATGCAGATAGCGCGGGAGCGCCTTGCAATTCGAGCATGGCGAGGAAAGCCTCCAGGACGGTCAGGGATCGCGTGGCTGTCTGAGCGCGGATCGATCGGGCGAATCGGGGCAGCGCGGCCGAATCAGGGCGCCATGATACTGGAAAGCGGCGCCGCTCGCTAAGCCCGCACCGCGGGCGACGCCCAAAGCGCACACAGCGTGGCAAGCCTCTTGATTAGCGCCCGTCGAAGTCTCCGCCAGGAGATGACATCGGCGCCGCGGGCGGCTATGGTGTGGCGTCATGCCGTGACCGATCCCTCCCGCATGCTCCATCTCTCAAAGCGCCTGCGTGCTGCGTTGACGGTACTGCTGGCCATGGCCACCCTGCTGTGTCCCGCCGAGCTGCTGCCACGCCTGGGCGACGGACTCGATTCGATCCGTCAGCGCGACTTCCTGCAGGTCGCCACCCGCAATGGCCCGATCACGTTCTATCAGGGCGGCCATGGGCCGACCGGCTTCGAGTACGAGCTGGTACGGCGCTTCGCCCATTCGCTGGGGGTCAGCCTGGCGGTCAAGAACGATAGCCGCATCAATGACGTGCTCGACGATGTGCGCCAGGGCGAGGCCGACCTCGGCGCTGCGGCGCTGACCCTCGATCAGCGCCGCAGCGGGCTGCGCTACAGCCAGCCGATCCTGACCCTGCAGCCGCTGGTGGTCTATCGCCGAGGGCTGCCGCCGGTGCGCAGTCTCGACGATCTGCTCAACCTGCGGATCGGGGTGATCGCCGGCTCCGGCAACGCCGCGGCGCTGCGCGCCCAGCAGCAGAACCTGCCCGGGCTGGGCTGGCGCGAGGCCGACGACCTGGCCATCGCCGACCTGCTGGAGATGGTCGAGCGCGATGATCTCGACGCCGCGGTGGTCTATACCCATCAGTTCAAGCTCAACCGGCTGTTCTTCCCCAACGTCGAGCGCGGTTTTACGCTGGGCAAGCCGCTGACACTGGTCTGGGCCTTCTCCGCCAGCCAGCCGCTGGCCCTGCAGCAAGCGGCCAACCGCTTCATCGCCGCACAGCGGCGTAGTGGCGATCTCGACGAGCTGATCGGACGCTACTTCGGCCACGACGACTATCTCGAATACGTCGGCGCACGCCTGTTCATTCGCCATGTCCGCAACCGCCTGCCGCGTTTCGTGCCCTATTTCAAGGAAGCCGCGCGGGATACCGGCTTCGACTGGCGTCTGCTCGCCGCGCTGGGTTATCAGGAGTCTCACTGGAAGCCGGATGCCACTTCGCCCACCGGGGTGCGCGGCCTGATGATGCTGACCCGCCCCACCGCCGACGAGATCGGCATCGACAACCGCCTGGACCCGCGTCAGAGCGTCGACGGCGGCGCGCGCTACCTGCGCCACGTACGCGACCGCCTGGACGCCTCGATCCCTGAGCCCGACCGCACCTGGATGGCACTGGCGGCCTATAACGTGGGGCTTGGCCACCTCTTCGATGCCCGTGATATCGCCGCCCAGCGCGGCGGCGACCCTGACCGCTGGCTCGACGTGCGCGAGGCGCTGCCGCTACTGCAGCAGCGCGAGTGGTATTCGCAAGCCAACCATGGGTATGCTCGGGGCGGGGAGCCGGTGATCTACGTGCGTAACGTGCGCCGCTATTACGAAATATTGAAGTACGTCAATCGCAGCCAGCAGCAGTTCGATCAGTTGGGCCAGCGCACCTTGGACAGCGACACCATGACCCCGCTGGAAATCGTCACGCCCCTGATGTAAGTCGTGGCCGGTGCAGCCACGAACTCTGTGGCTGCGCCTCGAGGAGCCGTCGATCGCCTATGCCCTTGGTGTCCAGTCTCATGCTCTACCTGAGCCTGCCGTTCATCGTCTGGACACTCTGGTCGGGCGAAGATCCTGCCCAGCGCTGGGTGCTGGCGCCGCTGCTGGGCCTGCTGGCGCTGGGTCAGTGGTTCACCTGGCAGCGCTGGCTCATTCTCAGCCGCTGGCTGCTGATTCCCACCGCGCTGGTGACACTCGGCGCGCTCGCCAGCTTCATGCTCAGCGAGAACTGGGTCGCCACCAGCACCTGGCAGGGCTGGGTCGACCATCTGCCGGGTGGCTTGACCCTCTACCAGGTGCGTCCCTCGCCGCTGGCGCTGGCCGCGCTGTTCACGCTGATACTCAACCTGCTGCTGCTCAGCCGGCTGGGGCTGGGTTCGCCGGCACTGCTGCTGCTCGTCGCCGGCTGCACCGCGCTATTGAGCGCGCGCACACTGCTGCCCGACCCGCCCCATGCGAGCGCGCTGATCGGGGCACCGCCGGCGCTGCTGGCGGCGCTCTGGCTGCTCTGGGGGGGCCAGCTGGCACACCTGGTGGAACCATTGCTGCGTTACTGGCAGCGTATTCTGCCGCCGCTGGCGATCGCCGGTGCGATCATGCTGGTCGTGCTGTTCGGCTGGCAGCAGCAGCGCCAGAACGACAATGACCGGCTGTTCGCCCAGATCGCCAATGACGGCGACCGCATCGCCACTCTGCTCGCCACGGAGACCGATGCCCATCTCAAGGCGATGCGCCGCTTCGCCAGCTTCTGGGACATGCTCGGGCAGATTCCCACACGCTCCGAGTGGGAGCGCCAGGCCAAGCGCTATTACGAGGATTTCGGTTACTTCCGCAACATCGCCTTCATCGATCGCGACGGCGAGGTGCTGCGCATCTATCCCATGCGCGGCAATCAGGCCCTGCTCGGGATCAACCTCTACCGCCGCCAGCTCGAGACCAACGCAGTGCTCGACCGGCCGCTGGTCTACGGCATCGAGGGGCAGACCGGGATCATCGACTTCCTCCAGGGGGGGCGCGGCGTGATCAGCTATCTGCCGGTGCGCAATATCGTCGATGGTGAGCTGCTGGGGGCGGTGGGTATGGTGGTCAGTGTCGACAACCTGCTCAAGTCGCTGCTGCGCAAGAACTACAGCAGCGATCGCGCGATCATGGTGCTCGACCACCAGCAGGTCTATTTCCACGGCGGCCCATTGGCCAACCTCTCGGACTGGCGCTACCAGCGCCCGGTGCGGGTCGGCGCCGATACGCTGACGCTCAGCGTGCAGCCCGATCTCGATCTGCTGCTGCGTCAGCGCGATCGGGTGCCAGAGATCACGCTGGTGTTCGGCCTGGTGCTCGCCTACCTGGTCTACATGGTGCTCTACGTCTATCGCCGGCTGGCCCAGCAGCATCGTCTCGCCAGCCAGGCCAACGACTCGCTGCGCCACGAGATCGCCCAGCGCGAGCGGCTGCAGAGCGAGATCGAGTGGTTGGCGCGCCACGATGAACTGACCCAGCTGCCCAACCGGCGTCACCTGATGACCTGGCTGGACGAGCACCAACAGGCGCTGCCGCTGGCGCTGATGATCTGCGATCTGGACCACTTCAAGCGCGTCAACGACCACTTCGGCCATCTCGCCGGCGACCGCTATCTGGCCACCGTAGCGGCGTGCTGCCGTGACCCGATCGAGGCCGCCGGCGGTATCTTCGCACGCTACGGCGGCGAGGAGTTCGTCGCCTGCGTGCCCGGTTGCGACCGCCAGCAGGCGCAGCGTCTGGCCGAGTCGCTGCGCCTCGCGGTGGCCGACACCGAGCTGGTCCAACCCGACGGCCAGCCGGTGACGCTGAGCATCGGCGTCAGCGTGGCGAGCGGCGGCACCCTGCAGCGCGAGGCGCTGTTCCAGGCCGCCGACGAGTCGCTCTATCGAGCCAAGCAGAAAGGCCGCGACCGGGTCGAGATGGACGGCCTGGCGCTATGAATCGCCCGCCCGACGGGCCTGGAAGAAGCCCTTGAGCAGGCGCCGCGCCGGCGCCGCCAGCACACCACCGCGGACCTCGATACGGTGGTTGAACCAGGGCTGGGCGAACAGGTTGGCGCGCGACTCGGCCATGCCGCCCTTGGGCTCGGCGGCGGCATAGACCAGACGCGCCAGGCGCGCGTGGATCATCGCCCCGGTGCACATCAGGCACGGCTCCAGGGTGACGTACAGGCTGCAGCCGTCCAGGCGGTAGTTGGCCTGCGTGAGGCTGGCATCACGCAGCGCCTGGACCTCGGCATGGGCGGTGGGGTCGTGGCTGGCGATGGGGCGATTGTAGCCGCGCCCGATCAACTCGCCGGCGGCATCGACCACCACCGCGCCGATCGGCACCTCGCCCGCCGCCAGCGCCAGTTGCGCCTGCTCCAGCGCCCGATGCATGTAGAATTCGTCACTCTGGGTCATGCGCTGCCCGCTCGTTGGATCGCCCTCGGCGCGCGCCCGGGCGGGCACGTCAGCCGTCATTACCGTTGCCACCGTTTTGGTCGATACCGCCACTAGTTCGATCAAAACTGCCACTACTACTGCACGCAAGGATACGCGAATGAGCCAAGCGTTGGATGATCTCGTCGCCCTGCTGGGTCTCGAGGCTCTCGAAGAGAACCTGTTCCGCGGCCAGAGTCAGGATCTGGGCCTGCCCCAGCTGTTCGGTGGCCAGGCGCTGGGACAGTCTGCCGCCGCCGCCACCCGCACCGTGCCCGAGGATCGCTACCTGCACTCGCTGCACGGCTACTTCCTGCGCCGCGGCGACGCCGCGCTGCCGGTAGTCTACTCGGTCGATCGCGTGCGCGACGGCGGCAGCTTCACCACCCGCCGCGTCACCGCGATCCAGAAAGGCCAGCCGATCTTCTTCTGCAGCGCCTCGTTCCAGGGGCGTGAGGAGGGCATCCACCATCAGCCGAGCGCCCCCGAGATCGACCATCCCGAGGCGCTGCTGGCGCGTGGCGAGGCGGTACATCAGCGCTTTCGCAATCACCCGGTGGAGTTCATCACCGTCGAGGAGCGCCATGATTGCCCGCCGTCACGGATGATCTGGTTCCGTCTCGCCGGTGGGCAGCTGCCCGCCGACCCGGCCCTGCACCGCTATCTGCTCGCCTACGGTTCGGACTTCAATCTGCTGCTGACCAGCCTGCTGCCCCACGACGTGACCCTGGGCGACCCGCGGTTGCGCATCGCCAGCCTCGATCACGCGCTGTGGATCCATGAGGACCCCAAGCTCGATGACTGGCTGCTCTACGTGATGGAGAGCCCCTGGGCGGGTGGCGCCCGCGGTTTTGCCCGCGGCAGCTTCTACGACACCCAGGGGCGTCTGATCGCCTCCACCGCGCAAGAGGGCATGGTGCGGGTCGGCGGAGACTAAAGCGCCGCTCGGCCGAACGCAAAAGCGCGCGCCCCGAAGGCCGCGCGCTTGGCACGCTCACGCTATCCGAGTACGGGTCGCGTGGCAGCTCTGGGCTGAGGCCAGAGCCAGGACTAGAGCCAGGCGATCAGGCCGCCTCGGCATCCTTGAGCGAGGCCATGTCGATGACGAAGCGGTACTTGACGTCACCTTTCTGCATGCGCTCCCACGCCTCGTTGATCTGATCGATATTGATCATCTCGACGTCGCAGGTGATGCCGTGCTCGGCGCAGAAATCGAGCACTTCCTGGGTTTCCGGCATGCCCCCGATCAGCGAACCCGCGAGCACACGGCGACGGAACACCAGGTTGGCACCGGAGATCGCCGGGTCGATCGGCTCCAGCAGCCCCACCAGGATGTGCGTGCCGTCCGGCTTGAGCGCTTCCAGGTAAGGGTTGATGTCGTGCTGCACCGGCACCGTGTCGAGCATGAAGTCGAAGGTCTCGGCGACCGCCTGCATCTCGTCGTCGCTGGTGGAGATGACCACGTGGTCGGCGCCCTGCTTCTTGGCCTCGGCCTTCTTCGACTCGGAGCGGGTGAACAGGGTCACCTCGGCACCCAGCGCCTTGGCCAGCTTGACGCCCATGTGGCCCAGGCCACCCATCCCGATCACGCCGACCTTGTCACCCGGCTTGACGCCATAGTGCTTGAGCGGCGAGTAGGTGGTGATGCCGGCACACAGGATCGGCGCCGCGGACTTCAGGTCGATGCCGTCGGGCATGCGCACCACGAAGCGCTCGCTGACCACTACCTTGTCCGAATAGCCGCCCTGGGTCAGGGTGCCGTCGTGCTTGTCGGGGCTGCCGTAGGTCATCACGAAACCTTCGGCGCAGTAGTTCTCCAGACCGTCCTGGCACGCCTTGCACTCGCGGCAGGAGTCGACCATGCAGCCGACGCCGACCAGATCACCGACCTGGTACTGACTGACATCGTCGCCCACGGCGGTGACGCGCCCCACGATCTCGTGGCCCGGGATCACCGGATAGGAGGCCATGCCCCAGTCGTCGCGGGCGAAGTGAAGATCGCTGTGACAGACGCCGCAGTAGAGGATTTCGATGGAGACGTCATCGGGGCGCGGGGCACGGCGCTCGAAGTTCCACAGCTGCAGCGGGGTGCTGTCGGAGTGGGCGGCATAGCCTTTGGCCGAGATCTTATCGCTCATGGGAAAGCTCCTTTTCCGGGGTCGCTCTCGACCCGTGAATAACGGCGCAAAGTGTGGTCCATCATGCGCCGCGCCGCCATGCTCGATTCTGCCGAAGGTCTGCCAGATTCTGCTTAAGGAAAGCCGATTTTGGCACACCAGTGGTAACAATCGTGCACAATACCCCGAAACCTAACTACACTTAACCCTCCGGAAAACCATTGCTCGGTTCGCCGGGCCAGCAGATACCGCAGCGCAGGGGACTCGCCGATGCTCGACACACGCTCACCACTGCTCGATCGCGCGCCCGCCGCACCGGCCGGCGCCACGCCAAGCGAGGCGGTCTCCGCGCGCCGGCTGGCCGAGGCGATCACACCGCTGGTCAGCGGCGAAGGGTTCATCGATACCGCGGTGGAGGGGGTACGTCTGATCGCCTCACGCTGTAGCTGTGCGCGCACGCCGCTGATCTACGAACCGGGCATCTTCGTCATCGCCCAGGGCGACAAGATCGGCTATCTGGGCGAGCGCGTGATCCACTACGGGCCGGGCAACTATCTGGTCCAGGCGCTGCCGATGCCGTTCGAGTGCGAAACGCGCACCCCGGAGAACGCGCCGATGCTGGGGATCAATATCGCCTTCGATCCGCTCACCCTCAGCGAGCTGGTGCAGCAGCTTCCCGCCCCGGGGCGCGAACTCGGCGACCCGGCACCGATGGCAGCGGTGGCGCTGGATGCAACCATGGAAGCGTGCGTGCTGCGCCTGGTCGACTGTCTCGGCGACGCCACCGAGAGCCGGGTGCTCGGCCCGGGGCGCGTCAGGGAGGTGCTGTTCGCCGCGCTGCGCGGGCCCCAAGGCGCCTCGCTGCGTCAGTTGGTGCAGCGTCAGGGGCAGTACGCGCGGATCATCGACGCCCTGACCTACCTGCACCGCCACTTCGCCAGCGCGCTGACGGTGGAGGCTTTGGCCGCCCAGGCCAACATGAGCCCATCGCACTTCCATCATCACTTCAAGCGCACCACGCAGCAGTCGCCGCTGCAGTATCTCAAGCGTCTGCGCCTGCTCAAGGCGCGGGCGCTGCTCGCTCAGCAGCGCATGAACGTGGCCCGCGCCGCCAGCGAGGTGGGCTATCGCAGCACGTCCCAGTTCAGCCGCGAGTACAAGCGCTACTTCGGTATCAGCCCCTCCCGCGGGTAAGCCGCGGGCCGGGGTCAGAGGCCCATCAATCCGCGTATCAGGTAGTAGCCGCCGACCACAGTGACGATCCAGCGCGTCCAGGTGCGGAAGCCGCTGTCGCTCAGCCGGGTCAGGACCAGATTACCGCTGCGCGTGCCGAGAAAGGCGAGCGGCAGCCCCAGCAGCACCCAGCCCCACTCGCCCGCGCCCATGGCGACAGCGGCCTGCCAGTAGAAGACGATTTTTAGCGAGTGCGCGATCACCTGGATCGACGCCTTGCTCGCGACCACCGTGCGGCGGTCGAGATGGGTACGAATGAAGCCGATATCGATGGTCGGCCCCGACACCCCCACGGCGATGGTCAGGCCACCGGAGACCACGCCGCAGAGCACCGCGTGCCCGGGGCGTGAAACATCCAGATGAAACCAGCGCTTGGGGATCCACACCAGCACCGGCATCAGCCCGAGCACGATCAGCACCACCGTCTCGCTGGGGTGGTAGCGCACCAGCGCCAGCGCCAGCGCGGCGATCACCACCCCGATGGCAATACCGCCGACGATGCGCCAGTCGATGAAGTGGCGCGACAGCCACGCCCGCGAGGCGTTGGCTGAGAGCTGGATCACCCCGTGCACGGCGATCGCCGTGGCCGCCGGCAGCCAGGCGAGCAGAAAGCCGAGCAGGATCAGCCCGCCGGCCATGCCGAACACACCGGAGAGCACCGAGGTGGCGAAGACCACGCCCAGGAACAGCAGAGAAATGGGTAGGGTCATGCAGGGTCTATACTCCCAAATGATAGGAACCACTGCATAAATGCCTGCACGAGCGAATGGCTATGTTGCGCGGTACTCGAAGACTCGCCTAACCCCATGTTATGTCTCGCCTTCTGCGTTCCGTGCGCCTTGCCCTTCATCTCGTTCGGCGATTTATTCAGCGCTTCCATAGTCCTGCCCCGGCCCGGCCTCGCGCGCCGGCAGTTGTTCACTGAACTGAAGGATGATCCGCATGCCCTGCCCCACCCGCTCGCAGCACCCGCTTTGCCGCTTCCCGCTGGCGTCGCTGGCCATCGCCCTGACGGCCTCGCTGGCACTGACCGCACTGCCCGCCCAGGCCTCGAGCCCCGCGGCCTGGGAAGATCAGACCCGCGATGTGATCGCCCAGTGCACGGACGCCAGTCAGTTCCCGGACGCCGAACCGGCCGGCGCGCCGGTGCTGTTCGACGACGAGGCCGGCACCACCGCCCTGCTGCTGCAGGGCCATTACCCTCAGCAGCACATGAACGGCCGCGCGGGGCAGGAGCTCTGCCTCTACCTGCGCGCCAGCCAGGAGGTCTTCATCGCCCCGGCCGACAAGCTCACCGCGGGCCCGGACGCTCTGCCCGACGCGCCGACGGATACCGCTGACGACACCAGCAAGAGCGATGGGGCCGGGAGCAACGACACGGCAACCGACGATGCCGCGACCGAAACATCCGGCGCCCCTGACAAGGCGCCCTGAGAGGCCCGCACAGGAGCGCTATCCGTGTGAACTCAGCAGGCGCTGGTAGAACGCCAGATCGAGCCAGCGCTCGAACTTGTAGCCCACCTCGCGCACGGTGCCGGCGTGGCTGAAGCCGAGGCGCTCGTGCAGCGCGATGCTGGCGACATTGGTGGCGTCGATGCCGCCGATCATGCTGTGGTAGCCCTGCGCCTCGGCGCGCGCGATCAGCGCCTCCATCAGGCAGCGCGCCACGCCGCGCCCGCGATAGTCGCGATCGACGTAGACCGAGTGCTCGACGCAGTAGCGGAAAGCGGCGTGGGGCCGGAACGGGCCGTAGGTGGCAAAGCCCATCAGCCGGCCGCTGGCATCGTCGCACACGCCGAGGATCGGCCAGTCACTGGCGTGCTTGGTCTGAAACCACTGCGCGACGACATCCAGCGTGCGCGGCTGATACTCGTAGAGCGCGGTGGTATTGAGAATGGCATCGTTGAAGATCGTCATCACGGCGTCGCCGTGGGCATCGAACTGGCACTCGATCGGGGTCATGCGGACACTCGTTCCCATCATCGTTATTGGATAGACGCACCACCGGGGTCAGTAGAGTGCCGTCGCCTGCAGCGTGGCCAGCGGACGCTCGCGGCTATCTTCCAGCACCAGCCGATCACCGCTGCGCGCCAAATGCCGGGTGCGCGAGAGCACATCGAGCCAGTCCTGCTCCTGTGCCTGCAGCGGGCCGCTGCAGGCGCGGCGGGTGGTGCCCAGGGCCGAGAAGCTCAGCGCGTCATCGGTGTGCTGGTAGCGCCCCATCAAGCGATTGCAGCCGGTCGAGCCGCGCACGTGGCCGGCGGCGTTGAACACCAGATGCGCCTCGCGCTGCTGGTCACCCACCACCGCCGCCTCGCCACCGAGGCTATCCAGACGCCAGTAAGTGCCCACCAGCGGCTCGCTGGGCGCGGTACGCCCGGCACAGGCGGTGAGCAGACCGGTCAAGCCGACGAGGGCAAGCCCCGCCAGGGCGAAACGCAGAGACTTGGGCAGCGTGAACATGGCTAGAGACCTCAGGCGACGGATAGGACGGCGCGCCGCCTCGACGGCACGCCAATCAAAGAGGTCATCTTCGCCCGATTCGGCCAGTGTCGACAACTCGTGCCCCGTGCGGGTGTCGACAAATCAGGCCCCGAGTCCGGCGTGACCGCCGGGGTCGGCCGGCGTTACGCCCGTGGCCCTTCAGTGGCGCTCGATCATCGCCGTCAGATCCTCGGCGATCAGCGGCAGGCTCTCGCGCCAGGAGAGATAGGGGGTGGAGGCGGTGCCGTTGATCAGCACCGCGAAGCTGCCCCAGCGCCCCTCGCGGGTGCGGAAGTAGCCAGCGACGGCGCGCACCGTGACCGGCTCGTTGAGAGTCCCGGTCTTGAGCATCACGTGATCCTGGAACACCTCGCTGCCGCGGCGGATGAAGTGCATCGGCCCGTTGGTCGGCACCTGCATGCCGGCGACGAAGGTGGGGAACAGCGAGGCGTTGGCGTACATCGCCGCCAGTAGCGCATCCACGCTGCGCGCCGAGACGCGGTTCTCCGGGGTCAGGCCGCTGCCGCTCTTCAGCGTCGCCGCACCGTGCCCGGGCAGACCGGCGGCGAAGCGCTGGAGCATCGCCCCGGCGTCCGCCAGCTGCTGCTGAGAACCGACGGTGAGATCCATCGCCAGGGTGTCGGCCATGAAGTTGTTGGAGTAGTTGAGGGTGCGCAGCAACAGCTCCTGCAGCGGCTTGCCCTCGACCGCGGCGAGCTGCGCGGCGGTCACCGGCGGCGGCTGCTGGCTCACCGCATAGCCGCGGCTCACCGCCACCCCGGACTGCTGCAGCAGCGCCAGCAGCGTCTGGCCGGTCTGGTCGGCGGGGTCGGAGCTGGCCTTGTAGATCGCCTGGGGGAAGCTGTCGGCCGGGATCTGGCCACTGACCTTGAGCGTATCGCCCTGGCTGTCGGTGACCCGCGCGGCGGAGAGGCTCAGCGAGCCGTTGGCGGCGACCGTACGCACCTGGTTGTCGACACGCAGGGTCGGCGTCACCGTATCGCAGCTGGTGATCCGCGCCGGCTGCCCCACCGCCCCCGGTGCCACCGTGGCGCACCAGCTACCGTAGTTGATCGCCGCCGACGACAGCAGCGCGCTGTAGGCATTGGAGCCCCGGGTGCGCGTCTCGCAGCGGTCGGTGGTGGTGCAACGCACCGGCCCGAAGCGCCACTGGCTGATCACCAACTGGCCGTCGACCCGCTTGACGCCGCTCTCGCGCAGCTTCTGGATCAGCCGCCACAGCTCCTCGGAGGTGAGCGCCGGATCGCCGCCGCCCTCGAGTACCAGGTCACCATGCAGGGTGCCGCTGGGGTCGACGCTGCCGACCGAGACGAAACGGGTGGTGAAGCGGTGCTGCGGGCCCCAGCGGTCGAGCGCTGCGGCCGCGGTGTAGAGCTTGGTCACCGACGCCGGCGACAGCGCCCGGTCGGGGTCGAGCGCCCCGAGCACCTCGCCACTGCCCAGCAGACGCGCCTGGGCGCTGATCGCAAAGCCCTTGTCGGCGAGCTGGGCGACATGGTCGAAACCCGCCGCCTGTGCGGCCAGGGAGAGCGTGGAGAGCGAGACCAGACATGACGCCAGAAAACCGCGATACAACGCTTGCCGCATGATGAGAACGTCCGCACTGAGTGAAAGAAAAAGGAGGTGAAGCATCAGTCAAAACCGATGCACCGAGACTAGTCGAGATCGACCGCGTAGCGCCACAGCGTCTGGCCACTCTCGGCATACTTGCGCTCGAACGGGGTCAGGAACGTCTCCCCGGGGTTGAACGCGCCCCACTCACCGCGCCGGTCGCACAGCGTCTCTACCGCCAGCGCGAACTCCTCGACGTAGATCGCCCAGTTGGAGCGCAGCTCCAGGCTCCCGCCCAGCGCGACCAGGGTGGGAAAGACCGGATGGCCGTGCCAGCGCTTCTTGAGCTGGGCGCTCTTGGGATAGGGGTTGGGATAGAGCAGGTAGTGGCGCGCCGGGCGCCAGCCGGTCTCTTGGGCCAGGCGCCAGAAGTCGACCAGGTCGGCGCGTACCAGCAGCGCATTGGCCGGCAGCTCGCCATGATCGCGGGAGAGACGCTGCTCGCTGCGGTCGACGCCGATCACCGCGTGGTCGGGGTGGGTCAGCGCCAGGCGCCGGGTGGAGAGCCCCACGCCGCAGCCGGCATCGAGGAGCAGCGGCTTGCCAGTGGCAGCGAGCCAGACCGCGGCGCGTTCGAAGGCGTCGCGGGTGTGCTGGGCCGGCGGGCGCTGCCAGACGCTGGCGCGGGCACGCGCGACGCGACGCGCGAGGTCGCGATGGGGTCCACTCTGATTGCTGACGATGGCGCGCGAAGACGATTGCATGGCAGAAACACTGACGCTCGGAAAGACCTGCCAGTCTAACAGCCCTAAAGCCTGCGATCTCGCCACGCTAACCGCCCCCTCACCGTGGTGGCCGCGGCGCGGCATGACGACACGCACGCGCGGGTGTATCATCCCAGCCCACATTCAGCCAATCTTGGCAATACGCCCTTCGAAGGCAGGCGCGGTTCACCGTGTTTCGTCGATTCCCGCAATCGGCACGCGCCCTGTCGGGAGACGCCCTTTCTCGTCGCTGCGTCACTCCCTGTCTCGAAGAGCCCGATTGCCCCCAACGCTCACGAGGGACGTGGCTTGTCACATTTACCGGTGATCGTCGGCATGGGCGGCGTCAATGCCGCGGGAAGGACCTCCGGGCACCACGCCTACCGCCGCACGATTCTCGAAGCCCTGCCAGAGACGGCACAGACCCAGACCCTGGTGGCCCTGGCCGCACTCATGCGCCTGGTCACCCGCAGCGCGGACGGCGGCTGGGAGAGCGCCGAGGGTGAAGCCCTCGACGCCTCCCAGATCGTCGCCCGCTATCGCGAGCACATCCTCGCCCACACCCTGATCCGCCGCATCGAGGACGATGCCTTCGGCGCCGCGGGTATCCCCGGCAACCGCGAACTGGCGATGACCTTCGCCGAGCCGGTGCGCTTCACCACCTCGCGCCGGCAGCTACCGCAGCCGCTGCCGGCGGGCTGGGAAGTGCGCGAGATCGACCGTCACACGGTCGAGGTCGCGGTGCCCGCGGGGGCGCTGCAGGCGCTGCTGCCGGAGCGCCGCCAGGCCGCCGTGCGCGCCGCCGGCCAGCTACCGCTGGGCTTTGCCCCGGATACCTTCTATCGCAGCGTGCACCATCCGCGCGGGCTGTCGATGGCGATCTTCGGCGTCAGCGACTGTCTCGGCCAGAGCGGTCTCGACTGGGAGCGCGTGCGCGGCCAGCTCGACCCCGATGCCATCGCGGTCTACGCCGGCAACTCCATCGGCCAGCTCGACGACGCCGGCTGGGGCGGCATGCTCAAGAGCTTCGTCACCGGCAGCCGTACCACCTCGAAGCAGATGCCGCTGGGCTACGGCCAGATGCCGGCCGACTTCCTCAACGCCTACGTGCTCGGTAGCGTGGGCGCCACCGGTGCGATCCAGGGCGCCTGCGCGACCTTCCTCTATAACCTGCGTCTCGGGGTCGAGGATATCCGCCAGGGCCGCCGCCGCATGGTGATGGTCGGCACCAGCGACGCCCCGGTGACCCCCGAGATCATCGAGGGCTTCCGCGCCATGAGCGCGCTGGCCGACGACCAGAGCCTGATGGCGCTGGATGCGCTGGAGCTGCTCACCGACGCCGACTACCAGCGCGCCTGCCGGCCGTTCGCGCGCAACTGCGGCTTCACCATCGCCGAGGCGTCGCAGTTCGTGCTGCTGATGGACGACTCGCTGGCGCTGGAGACCGGCGCCCAGATCCTCGGCGCGGTGCCGGAAGTCCACGTCAATGCCGACGGCTGGAAGCGTTCGATCTCGGCCCCGGGCATCGGCAACTACATCACCCTGGGCAAGTCGGTCGCCCTGGCGCGCTCGATTCTCGGCGACGACAGCGTGCGCCAGCGCACCTATCTGCACGCCCACGGCACCAGCACACCCAAGAACCGCACCACCGAGTCGCACATCTTCGACCAGGTGGCGCGCGCCAACGGCATCGAGAACTGGCCGGTGGCGGCGATAAAGGCGTTCATCGGCCACTCCCAGGGCAGCGCCGCGGGGGACCAGATCGCCAGTGCTCTGGGGACGTTCGCCCACGGCTACATCCCGGGTATTCCGACCCTGGATGCGGTGGCCGACGACGTCTTCGCCGAGCGCCTGCGCTTCTTCCGCGAGCCGCTGGCGTTCGAGGCCGACGCCAGCTTCATCAACGCCAAGGGTTTCGGCGGCAACAATGCCACCGGACTGCTACTCTCGCCGGCAGTGACCGAGCGTCTGCTGGTCAAGCGTCACGGCCAGCGCGCAGTGGACGCCTGGCGCGGGCGCCGCGAGCAGGCGCTGGCCGCCTCGGAGCAGTATCGCGAAGCCGCCGACAGCGGCCGCTTCGAGGTGATCTATCGCTTCGGCGAGGGCGTGCTCGAGGGCCCCGAGCTGGAAGTGGGGGCCGAGGCCATCCACATCCCCGGCTATGCCCAGCCGGTATCGCTCAAGGCCGACAACCCCTTCGGCTCGCTCGAGTGACGCAAGCGAGCGATAAGGCGGCAACCGCCAGGAGAGTGAGCGCATGAACACCGTGGTCTATCCCGGCACCTTCGACCCCATCACCAACGGCCATCGTGATCTGATCCAGCGCGCCGCGCGGATCTTCGACAAGGTGGTGATCGCGGTCGCCGCCAGCCCGCGCAAGCAGCCGGCGCTGGCGCTGGCCGAGCGCGAGGCGCTGGCGCGTGAGGTGGCCGCGGACTGGCCCAATGTCGAGGTGGTGGGTTTCGATGGCCTGCTCACCGAGCTGCTGGCCCGGCTCGACGCGCGCATTCTGCTGCGCGGGGTGCGCGGCGCCACGGATTTCGAGTACGAGCTGCAGCTGGCCAACATGAACCGTGCCCAGTCGCCGGACGTGGAGACGCTGTTTCTGACCCCGGAGATCCAGAACTCCTATCTCTCCTCGACCCTGGTACGCGAGATCGCGCGCCTCGGCGGGGACGTTTCCCAACACGTATCGCCGTGCGTGGTCGACGCACTCCGCCGGCGCTTCGCGACTGACGGCGCCTGAGCGCCGCGAGGAGAGCCACATGGCCCTGATGATCACCGACGAATGCATCAACTGTGACGTCTGCGAGCCGGAGTGTCCCAACGACGCCATCTCGCCCGGCGAAGAGATATACGTCATCGACCCCGCGCGCTGCACCGAGTGCGTCGGCCACTTCGACGAGCCCCAGTGCCAGCAGGTGTGCCCGGTCGACTGCATTCCACTCGACCCCGAGCGCCCGGAGACGCGTGAGCAGTTGATGGAGAAGTACGAGATCATCACCGCCGCCTGAGCGGGTCGCGGTGGCTGCTGCACCAGCGCACTCGTCTTCCCCGCCTGTAAGGAATACCGTGGCCAGCCAGGACACCCCCCGCTACTCCACCCGTCACGTCTGGACGCTGGCGTGGCCGATCATTCTCTCCAATATCACCGTGCCCCTGCTGGGGCTGGTAGATACCGCCGTGGTCGGCCATCTGCCGGATTCGCGCTATCTCGCCGCGGTGACCCTCGGCGCCACGCTGTTCAGTTTCCTCTACTGGGGCTTCGGCTTCCTGCGCATGGGTACCACCGGCCTGACCTCGCAGGCGGTGGGCCGCGAGAACGACAGCGACGTGCGTCTGCTGCTGGCCCAGTCGCTGGTGATGGCGACGGTGATCGGGGTGGCGCTGATCCTCTTCTCGCGTCCGCTGATCGCCGGCGGGCTGTGGCTGCTCGACGGCAGCGAGGCGGCCATGCAGCTGGCCGCCGACTACGCCCATATCCGCATCTTCTCGGCCCCGGCGGTGCTCGCCAACTACGCCATCCTGGGCTGGTTCATCGGCCAGCAGAAGACGCGTATCACTCTGGCGATACTGCTGCTGACCAACGGCGTCAACATCGTGCTCGATCTGCTGTTCGTGGTCGGCTTCGGGCTGGCCAGCGATGGCGTCGCCTGGGCCTCGCTGCTCGCCGACTACGCCGCCCTGGCGTTCGGCCTGTGGCGGGTCGCGGTGCACTGCCGCCAGCTCGGCGGCTCGCTGTCGCGCCAGGCGCTGCGGGTGTGGGCACACTACGCCGCGCTGATCCGGGTCAACCAGCACCTCTTCGTGCGCACCCTGGGGCTGTTGTTCGCGCAGGCGTTCTTCACCGCTCAGGGGGCCAACTTCGGCGATACCACCCTGGCGGCGAACGCGGTGCTGTTGCAGTTCATCATGCTCACCTCCTTCGCCCTGGACGGCTTCGCCAACGCCGCCGAGGCACTCACCGGCCGCTCGGTGGGCCGGCGCGCCTGGGATGACTTCGGCGACGCAGTGCGCGCCGCGGGCAAGCTCTCGCTGCTGGTGGCGGGGGCGGCGATGGCGCTGTTCGCCCTCGGCGGCGACTGGCTGGTCGCGCAGCTCACCGACCTGCCGGAGGTACGCGCCACCGCCAGCGACTTCCTGCCGTGGATGATCGCCATGCCGTTGCTGGCGGTGTGGAGCTATCTGCTCGACGGGGTCTTCATCGGCGCCACCGAGAGCCGTGCCATGCGCAACTCGGTATGGCTGGGACTGGCCGTCTACCTGCCGACGTGGTGGCTGACCCAGGGCTTCGGCAACCATGGCCTGTGGTTTGCGTTCCTGGTGTTCACGCTGGTGCGCTCGGCCACCCTCGGCGCCTGCTATGTGCACTACCGGCGCACACGCTGGTGCGCCGTCGCCGGAAATCCCAAGAGCGCAGAAAGTGCCGAGGAATCAGTCAGCTAGCCGTCGACCAAGGTTGACTAATCGCGACAGGGAGAATGCGCTAGGCTGCGCTTAAAACAACAGCGAGCCCCGCCACCATGCTGCAGAAACTCTCCCGCCCCGCGGTCAAACTGGTCGAGCGCTACCTGCCCGATCCCTATATCTTCGTACTGCTGCTGACGCTGGTCGCCGCGCTGGCGGCGATGCTGTTCGAGCAGCAGTCACCGCTGGCGGTGATGCGCTACTGGGGCGACGGCTTCTGGGGGCTGCTGGCGTTCTCGATGCAGATGCTGCTGGTGCTGGTCACCGGCTTCATGCTGGCGAGCTCACCACCGGTCAAGCGCCTGCTCGACGCCCTCGCCGGCCTGGCCCGCTCCCCCGGCGGTGCGATCGTGCTGGTGACCCTGGTGTCGCTTGCCGCGAGCTGGATCAACTGGGGCTTCGGGCTGGTGATCGGGGCGCTGTTCGCCAAGGCGCTGGCGCGCCGGATACGGGTCGACTACCGCCTGCTGATCGCCAGCGCCTACTCCGGCTTCGTCGTCTGGCACGGCGGCCTGGCGGGCTCGATTCCGCTCACCATCGCCACCCCGGGCCACTTCAGCGAGGCCCAGATCGGTATCATCCCCACCTCGCAGACGATCTTCTCGCTCTACAACCTGCTGATCGTCGGGATCCTGTTCGTGGTCATGCCGCTGATCAACCGCTGGATGCTGCCGGACGAGCAAGAGAGCGTCTATGTCGAGCCGTCCCAGCTCGCCGAGCCCGACAGCGCGCGGCCGACGGACACCACGCGCCCTGCCGACCGGCTCGAGAACAGCACTTTGCTGTCGTGGCTGGTGGGTATTCCGGGGCTGGCCTACCTCTTCCACTACTTCGTCTTCGCCGGCGGCGGGCTCAACCTCAACAGCGTCAATTTCCTGTTCCTGTCGCTGGCGATCGTGCTGCACCGCACCCCGCGCAGCCTGCTGATGAGTCTCCAGGAGGCGATCAAGGGCGGTGCCGGCATCGTCATCCAGTTCCCCTTCTATGCCGGCATCATGGGCATCATGATGGGCTCGGGGCTGGCGCAGTCGCTCTCCGAGCTGTTCGTCGCCATCGCCAGCGCCGACACCCTGCCCTTCTGGTCGTTCATCAGCGCCGGCGTGGTCAACCTGTTCGTGCCCTCCGGCGGTGGCCAGTGGGCGGTGCAGGCGCCAGTGATGCTGCCCGCGGCCCAGGCGCTGGGCGCCGACGTGGCGCGGGTGGCGATGGGCGTGGCCTGGGGCGACGCCTGGACCAACCTGCTGCAGCCGTTCTGGGCCCTGCCGGTGCTCGCCATCGCCGGGCTCAACGCCAAGGACATCATGGGCTTCTGCCTGATCCAGCTGGTGGTGACCGGGGTGATCATCGGGTTGGGTCTGACCTTCTTCTAGACCCCGTTCGAAAAGGACTGCGCTCGGCAGTACGGGCAGTCACGCCCGATCTGTGGTACATCTGGCCCACGACAATACTGGGTCAGACAACGCCGAGGACACCGTGACGCCCGACGATTTTCCGCGACAGCACGAGCTGTCGATGACCGTGCTGATGACCCCCGACATGGCCAACTTCAGTGGCAAGGTGCATGGCGGGGCGATCCTCAAGAAGCTCGACGAAGTCGCCTACGCCTGCGCCAGCCGCTACTCCGGTAGCTACGTGGTGACGCTGTCGGTGGATCAGGTGCTGTTCAAGCAGCCGATCCATGTCGGCGAGCTGGTCACCTTTCTCGCCATGGTCAACCATGTCGGCCGCTCGTCGATGGAGATCGGCATCAAGGTGCTGGCCGAATCGATTCAGGAGCGCGTGATCCGCCACACCAATAGCTGCTACCTGACCATGGTGGCGGTGGACAGCGCGGGGCATCCGGTCGAGGTGCCACCGCTGGCGTTGAAGACCCCGTTGCAGAAGCTACGCTTCGAGAAGGCCGCGATGCGCAAGAAGCTGCGCAAGCAGGAAGCCGAAGAAGAGCGCAACGCCATGACCGCCTACCGCCAGGGCCACCACGACGTGTGAGCCCCGACGGCGGCACCGACAAGGAAGTCCGATGCCCGCAAGCGCGCCCCACGCCGCACCCACCAAGCGCCCGATCAGCCGCTTCAGCGAACGCCTGCTGCTGGCCTGGGACATCGCCGTGGTGGTGCTGGTGGCGATCAACCTGGCCCTTTTGCTATTCGATAGTCTCTATCTGATCCCGCCGCTCAACGAAGCCTTCGAAGCGCTGGCCCCGGGGCTCCACCACGCCTATCAGGTCAATGTGCGCGAGCACTTCTTCCGTATCGATCTGTGCTTCGTGGCGATTTTCATCCTCGACGTGCTGCTGGGCTGGGCCATCGCCATCGCCCAGCGGCGCTACGCACGCTGGTTCTTCTACCCCTTCGTGCACTGGTACGACGTGCTCGGCTGTATCCCGCTCGCCGGTTTCCGCCTGCTGCGCGTGCTGCGCGTGGTCTCGCTGCTGATCCGGCTACAGCGGCTGGGGGTGGTCGACGTGACCCGCTGGCCGCTCTACCGCTTCTATCGCACCTACTATGGGGTGGTGATGGAGGAGCTCTCCGACCGCGTGGCGATCAAGTTGCTGGGGGATATCCAGCACGAGATCGCCCAGAGCGAACACCTCACCCGGCGCGTCTCCGAGGAGGTGATCCAGCCACGCAAGGCGGCCCTGGTGAGCGAGATAGCGGCACGCCTGGAGCGTACCATCGACAAGAGCTACGCCGAGAACCATCGTCAGGTCCACCGCTACGTCTCGGCGCTGGTCGCGCGCACCCTGGAAGAGAATGCCGAACTGCGTCGGCTCAAGCGTCTGCCCATGGGCGATGCCGTGGCCGAGGGGCTCGAACGCAGCCTCGACGATATCGCCAACCGGGTAGTCCACGAGGCGATCGACGGCCTGCGCTCGCCGCACTTCCACTCGCTGCTGGCCGATCTGGTCGGCAGCGGTATCGACGCCTGGCTACGCGTCGACAAGACCACCGATCAGGTCACCCAGCAGGTGCTGATCGACGTGCTCGAGCTGCTCAAGCAGCAGGTCGCGGTGCAGCGCTGGAAACTCGAGATGGACCCGGAGCGCACCATCCGCGAGCGCGACGCCGCACGCCAGGCTGCCGGCGAGCAGCGCTAGGTACGCCACCAGCCCAGGTCGGCAAGATCGCTACCACGGGAGAGGGGGCGAAGGGCCGCCGTCGAGGGCGCACGCAGCGCCTTCGACAGCAGCGGAAGAGTCAGGCTATTGGCAGATGAAGCGGCTTATTGCGGGCCGCCGGGGCGCCCGACCATGCGCTTCAGGGTATCGTCGCGACGCCCGAAATGGTGATGCATCGCCATCGCCACATGCCCCAGGATCATCAGCGTGATCAACCAGGCGATCGGCTCGTGGACCATGCCCAGCGACGCCGCCCAGGGCACGTCGGCGCCAGGCACCAGCACGCTGCCGAAGGCGTGTACGCCGTAACCGGAGCCCCAGGTCATGAGCACGCCGGAGAGCGGCATCATGATCAGCAGCGCATACATCAGCACGTGCGCCCATACCGCCAGCCGCTGCAGGCTGCCTTCATGCAACGGGCGATGGCCGAGCTGGGACAGCGCCCACAGCGTGCGGATCGCCATCAGTGCGAGCACGCTGACACCGATGCTGGTGTGCCAGGGCAGGATCAGCTGACTGAAGGCGTTGCCGTCCCACACTTCGTGCAGGAACACGCCGGTGAGCTGAACGATCACCAGCGCGGCCACGGCCCAGTGCAGAAAGCGGGTCGCCGAGCCATATACCTGGGGGGAGTCCTGCAGCATGGCGAAGGTTCCTTGTCGGGTTATCTCGTCTCGTGAAGGCGCGGATCATACGCCAGAACGCGCGCTGCCGCTCGTCCACGAGCGCCGATACCGCCTGACATCTCGGTTGGGCGACTGCCTCAACCGCAGGCGAGGGACAGAATCCGGCGCTGGTCGTCGACCCGGATATCCAGCCGCCCGGGGCGATGATCCATGGTGACCTGCTCGTCCGGCTGGATCACGCGGATCTCGTCGGCACGCGAGCGATCCTCGATCCAGCGACGGGTGGTCTCGTCGAGAATCTGACCGTTCATGCTGCCGACCGCCTGCGCCCCACAGCTATCCGCGGGCAGCGGCTCCATCATCGGCGGCGGGGGCGGTGCCTCGTCCGGTGCCGGCGCGGTGCTACAGCCTGCCAGAAACAGGCTGCCGAGCAGCAGGGTGGTGGCGGGAATCTTCATCGACATCTCCTTGTACATGGGAAAGCCTCCTTGGTCGGCTCCAGATTAGCACCTGCGACGCTGGAGAACAGCGATTGGTCGCTCGGCGGTCGGCCCGCTAGACTCTGCTGATACATGGAGCGGTATGCCCCGCATCCATCGACAACGATATCGACAACGTCGCCGACAATATCGGCGTGCCGCCACGGCCGCCCAGCCAGGGATGACATCATGCGCAAGCTACTCGCCATCGGCCTCGCCGCCGCCACCCTCACGGCCGCTATCGGTACCGTCCAGGCCGCCGACGCGCCGATCCGCGTCGCCTCCAAGATCGATACCGAGGGCTCGCTGCTCGGCAACATGATCGTCGAGGTGCTCGAGCGCGCCAACCTGCCGGTGGAGAGCCGCCTGCAGCTGGGGCCGACCAATATCGTGCGCCAGGCGCTGCTCTCCGGCGATATCGACCTCTACCCCGAGTACACCGGCAACGGCGCTTTCTTCACCGATACCACCGACGACCCGGCGTGGAAGAACGCTGCCGAGGGCTACGCCAAGATCCGCAAGATGGACCTCGAGCAGCACCAGCTGGCGTGGCTGACCCCGGCCCCCGCCAACAACACCTGGGCGATCGCCGTGCGCCAGAACGTCGCCGATGCCAACGATCTCAGCAGCATGGCCGACTTCGGGCGCTGGGTGGACAACGGTGGCGAGGTCAAGCTGGCCGCCTCGGCGGAGTTCGTCGAGAGCGACGCGGCGCTGCCCAGCTTCCAGCGCGCCTATGACTTCACCCTCGACGAAGATCAGCTGCTGGTTCTATCCGGCGGCAATACCGCGGCGACCATCCGCGCCGCCGCCGAGGGCACCAGCGGCACCAACGCTGCCATGGTCTACGGCACCGATGGCGCCATCGACGCCGCCCAGCTCAAGGTGATGGACGACCCCAAGGGGGTGCAGATGGTCTACGCCCCGGCGCCGGTGGTGCGCGAAGCAGTGCTCGAGGCGCATCCGCAGATCGCCGAGCTGCTCGAGCCGGTGTTCGAATCTCTCGATCGCGAGACCCTGCAGCGCCTCAACGGCAAGATCCAGGTGGATGGGCTGCCGGCCAAGCAGGTAGCGCACGACTATCTGAGCCAGCAGGGCCTCCTGGACTGACCACGGCATGCCGCATGAGCACGCCCCGCGGGTGATCGGCAACCGGGTACTGCTGACGCTATGGCTGGCCGCGGCCGTGGGCGTGGCGCTGCTGCCGTTCGCGACGCTCTCGCCCAACCGGCTGGTCTCGGGCCAGCCAGTGATGCTGTGGCAGGCGCTATCCAGCTGGCAGCTCGGTGCACTGGGCCTGATCGCGGCGGGGCTGTTGCTGGCCGCGCTGGCGCGGGGGCTGGCGTCGCGTACCACCTGTTGGTTGGGGCTGGCGCTGACGCTGCCGTTGCTGGGGCTGGCGCTGTTCGCCCTCGGCGACTATGCCCAGCGCGCCCTAGCCGAAGCCTCCCCCGCCGCCCGGGTCTCCCAAGGCGGCGCCTTCTGGCTGCTGCTGTTGGCGGCAGCGCTGATCGCCGTGGATGCGCTGCAGCGCCTGCGCCTGGCGCTGCTGCCGCGGGCACTGTTCGCGCTGCTGGCGCTGGGCCTGATCGGCGCCTGCCTGGCCAGCGACCTGCTCGCCCCGCTGTCGTTGATGCGTGAATTCGCCAATCAGCGTGACATCTTCGTCGCCCAGGGCCTGCGCCATCTCGCCCTGGTCGGCGGGGCGCTGCTACCGGCGCTGGCGCTGGGGCTGCCGCTGGGGCTCGTGGCGGCTCGCAGCCGGCGCTGGCGCGATGGCCTGTTCAGCGTGCTCAACGTGTTCCAGACGCTGCCCTCGATCGCGGTGTTCGGGCTGCTGATCGCGCCCCTGGCGGCGCTGGCCCGCGCGGTGCCGTGGCTGGGCGAGCTGGGGGTCAGCGGTATCGGGGTGGCACCGGCGATCATCGCGCTGGTGCTCTACTCGCTGCTGCCGGTGGTGCGCAACACTTACGCCGGCCTCACCGGGGTACCGGCGACGACGCTGGAGGCGGCCCGCGGCATGGGCATGACCTCGCGCCAGATCCTGTGGCGGGTGGAGCTGCCGCTGGCGCTGCCGGTGATCCTTTCTGGGCTGCGCATCGTCACCGTGCAGGCGATCGGGCTCACCGTGGTGGCGGCGCTGATCGGCGCCGGCGGCTTCGGCGCCTTCATCTTCCAGGGCCTGGGGCAGTACGCCATCGACCTGGTCCTGCTCGGCGCCATCCCCACCATCGTGCTGGCGGTGATCGCCGATTTCCTTCTGCAACTGCTGGTGGCCGCGAGCCGCCCGCCCGGCACCCGTTGACCCGGGGGAACCCCATGATCGAACTGCAAGGGCTGACCAAGACCTACGCCGGCAAGCGGGTGGTCGACGACGTCTCGCTGACGCTCGAGAGCGGCGAATTCGGCGTGCTGATCGGGCCCTCGGGCTGCGGCAAGTCGACCACGCTGAAGATGATCAACCGCCTGATCCCGCTGAGCGAGGGGCGCATCCTGATCAACGGTGACGACGTCACCCAACTGCCCGTTGAGCAGCTGCGGCGGCGGATCGGCTACGCCATCCAGTCCACCGGGCTGTTCCCGCACTGGAGCGTGGCGCGCAATGTGGCCACCGTGCCGCAACTGCTCAAGTGGCCCAAGGCGCGCATCGATGACCGCGTCGACGAGCTGATGACGCTGTTTCAACTCGACCCGGCCGAGTTCCGCGACAAGTACCCGCACCAGCTCTCCGGCGGCCAGGCACAGCGGGTCGGCGTGGCGCGGGCGCTCGCCGCCGACCCCGAGGTGCTGCTGATGGACGAGCCGTTCGGCGCGGTCGACCCGCTCACCCGCGAGACGCTGCAGGCGGAGATGAAGCGCGTCCACGCCCAGACCGGCAAGACCATCGTCTTCGTCACCCATGACATGGACGAAGCGCTGGCCCTGGCCACGCGCGTTGCCCTGCTCAACGGCGGCCGCCTGGTGCAGTACGACCGCCCCATCGAGATGCTGGTAAAGCCCGCCGATGACTTCGTGCGCGAATTCATCGGCCAGGCCGATCTCGGCCTCAAGCTGCTGTCGCGACGCTTCGTGCACCAGTACCAGCGCCGCGCCCGGCTGGCGCCGGAGACCGGCCTGGAGCGTCTCGACGAGCACGCCTGGCTGGTCGACGCCGAGGGCCGCCCCAGCGCCCTGGCCGGCGCGCGGCTGGATGACGCCGACGCCATCACCCGGGTCAAGCCCGAGTGGATCGCTACCCCGGAGATGAGCATGAAGGAGGCGCTGTCGCGCATGGTGTGGTACCGGGTGACCGCGCTGCCGGTGGTGGACCGCGACGGACGTCTGATCGCCGAAGTGGGCATGCCCGGAGTGATGGGTATCGAGGGCGACAGCGCCGTCAGCGAGGCCGCATCATGAGTGTTGCCGCCGCGCGCAGGGGGCGGCTGCGTCGCGCCGCCGCCGGCAACCTCACGCTGGTGCTGCTCACACTGCTGCTGGTGGGGCTGACGCTGGGCATGGGCCAGCTGGAGCCGCAGTTCCGGGCACTGTTTCCCGATCTCAGCCAGCCGCTCTACAGCCGCGACAGCTTTCTCAACCTGATGCTGGCACACATCGGCCTGGTGCTGGTGTCGTCGCTGATCTCGGTGAGCGTCGGCGTGGCCGCCGGGCTCTTCGTCACCCGCCCTACCGGGCGCGAGTTCGAGCCCATGGTGTCGTCGCTGGCCGCCATCGGGCAGACCTTCCCCCCGGCAGCGGTGCTCGCCATCGCCGTACCGCTGGCCGGGTTCGGCTTTACCCCGACGATCATCGCGCTGTCGCTCTACGGCCTGCTGCCAGTGATCCAGAACACCATCGCCGGGCTCGGCACGGTCCCCGCCAGCACTCGGGAAGCGGCACGCGGCAACGGCATGAGCGCGTGGCAGATCCTGTGGCGGGTGGAGCTGCCGCTGGCGATGCGGGTGATCATCGCCGGGATTCGGGTGTCGGTGATCATCAACATCGGCACCGCCACCATCGGCTCCACCGTCGGCGCCAAGAGCCTGGGCACGCCGCTGATCGCCGGCCTGGTGGGCAACAATCTGGCCTACGTGATCCAGGGTGCACTGCTGGTGGGGCTGCTGGCGATCGTCACCGACCTCGCGTTCGAACGCCTGGAACGGCGCTACACCTTCGGCTGAACCTGCGCGGCGGCCGCCCCGAGGTCGGCAGCGATCTGCTTGCGCAGCTGACGCAGGAAGGCCGCCAGCGCCGGCGAGTCGTGCAGCGGCTTGCGCCGCAGAATGCCGATCTCGCGCGGCTCGCGCAGCGCCACCGGCAGCCGGGTCATGTCGCTCAGGTCGAATACCGCGACGCTCGAGGCCGGCAGCAGTGCAAAACCCAGCCCCGCACGCACCATGGCGATTGCCGAACTCATGAAGCTCAGTTCCCAGCTCGGTGAGCGGGTCATGCCGGCCTCGCGCATCGCCAGCTCGGCGAAGTGGCGCGCGCTCGATCCCGGTGCCATGGCGATGTAGGGCATCTCCGCCAGGCCGTACCACGGCGACTCGCTGGCCCGCACCACCCGCGGCGGGGTGATCAGGATCAAGCCATCGTGGAACAACGGCTCGAAGTCGAGCTCGCGGTCGTGGCCCAGCGGCGAAGCCAGCCCCATCTCCACCTCGCCGCGACGTACCCAGTCGTCGACCTCGCCGGCGAGGCCATCGCGCAGGCTCAGGGTCACGCCGGGATGGCGCTTGCGAAAGGCAGCGATGGTTCGCGGCAGCAGCGACGAGGCCACCGAGGGCAGCCCCGCCAGTGACAGGTGCCCCTGGGCCAGCTGACGCACATTCTGGGTATCCTGCAGCGCCAGCGCCATGTCGGCGAGAATGCGCCGGGCGTGTCCCAGGAAGAGCTCGCCGGCTTCGGTCAGCACCACCTTGCGCGTATTGCGCGCGAACAGTTCGACCCCCAGCTCCCCTTCCAACTTTCGTATCAGGTAGCTCAGCGCCGGCTGGGTCAGGTGAATCGCCTGCGCCGCCCGGGTGAAGCTCGCCAGCTCGGCGGTCAGCACGAAGGCACGCAGCTGTCGCTGGTGAAACATGGCGCTCTCGCATCAAGAATTTTTATCAATTCATAAGATATATGGTTTTGCCTGATGGAGACACGTCGGGCCATCGTCGGCACAACGCTATCAGCAGGAAGCTCCCATGCCCGATTTACCTTCCCCCTCACCGTCTACCGCTACAGGCCGCGCCTACATCGGCTGCGGTGCCGGCTTTGCCGGTGATCGCCCGCGCGCCGCGGTGGCGCTGGTCGAGGCGCTGGCGGCCTGTGATGGCCCGCGCTACCTGTTCTTCGAACTGCTCGCCGAGCGCACCCTGGCCGAGGCGCAGCTGCGCCGTTTGAGCGATCCCGAGCGCGGCTACGCCAGCCAGCTGTTCGCCTTTCTCGAACCGGTGGTGGCGCGCTGCCTTGCGCTAGGCATTCCGATCATCACCAACGGCGGCGCCGCCAACCCGACGGCGGCAGCGCGGCGCCTGCGAGATCAGCTCCACGCCCAGGGGCTGACGGCACGCATTGCCTGCGTGCTCGGCGACGACCTGGTCGGCGAAGCCGCCGACGCCGACTGGCTGCCCGCCGACTGCCCAAGTGACGAGATCGTCTCGTGCAATGTCTATATCGGCGCCGACGCGGTGGCCCAGGCGCTGGCCGAAGGCGCCGATATCGTGATCGGCGGACGCCTCGCCGACCCCTCGATGGTGGTGGGGGCGCTGCGTCATGCCCATGGCTGGGCCGGGGACGACTGGGCCAGGCTGGCGGTGGCCACCGCCGCCGGGCATCTGCTCGAGTGCGGCACCCAGGTCAGCGGCGGCTACTTCGCCGACCCTGCGCACAAGCCGGTGGTCGACCCCGCCCATCTCGGCTGCCCGATCGCCGAAGTCGGCCGCGACGGCAGCCTGGTGATCACCAAGGTGCCCGGCAGCGGCGGTGGCGTCAGTGAGCGTACGGTCAAGGAGCAGCTGCTCTACGAAGTCCACGACCCGGCGGCCTACCTGACCCCGGACGTCACCCTCGATCTCTCCGGCGTCCATCTCGAGCGCCAGGGCCCCGACCGGATCGCGGTGTGCGGCATCACCGGACACCCGGCGCCGGCCACGCTCAAGGGCAATCTCGGCCTGCGCGGGCTGTGGTTCGGCGAGGCGGGTATCTCCTATGCCGGCCCTGGCGCGGTGCCCCGGGTGCGCCTGGCGCTGGAGATCCTGCGCCAGCGGCTGGCCGAGGAGACCCCGATGCTACGCCCGCACTTCGACGTGATCGGCGTCGCCAGCCTGTTCAACGACGGCGACGGCGCGTGGCTGGATCAGGCGCTGGCGGCGGCCCCCGAGGTCGCTGACGTGCGCCTGCGCGTGGGGATCGTCGACCGCGATCGGGAGGCGATCGAACGCGCACTGCAGGAGGTCGAGGCGCTCTATCTCAACGGCCCGGCGGGCGGTGGCGGAGTACGCCGGCAGCTCGGCGAGTCGCTGCGCACGCAGGCCTTCTTCATTCCCCGTACGCGGGTCACCCCCTATCTGACCTGGCACTGAGGAGCTCTTGCATGCATCCGGAGATTCTACTCGCCGATGTCGCCCACGCCCGTGCCGGCGACAAGGGCAACACCCTCAACGTGGCGGTGTTCGTGTTCGACCCGGCCCACTATGCCTGGTTGGAACGCACTCTGACCGAAGCGGTCGTGGCTGAACGCTTCGCCCATCGCCGCCCGCACAAGGTGACCCGCCACTGCCTGCCTGGCCTGCACGGCATCAACTTCGTCATCGACGGCGCGCTGGAAGGCGGGGTCAACCAGAGCGCCACCCTCGACCGCCACGGCAAGAGCCTCAGCTATCTGCTGCTGGGGCTGCGCCTGCCCTCGCCCGCGCCCTGAACGGGCCGTTCGACACACGCCAACACACGGAGCCACTATGATAACAACGCTCGGATTCGTGATGATGCTGGGCATCATCGCGCTGATACTGCTCAAGCGGCTGACCCCGGTGGTCGCCTTCGCGCTGGTGCCGGTTGCCGCCTGCCTGCTGGCCGGTTTCTCACCGGCCGAAACCGGCGGCTTCATCAAGTCCGGCCTACTCGCGGTCGCGCCCACCGCGACGCTGTTCATCTTCGCCATTCTCTACTTCGGCATCATGCGCGAGCGCGGCCTGTTCGATCCGCTGGTCAATTTCCTGATCCGGCGCACCCGGGGTGAGCCGCTGCGGGTCGCCGTCGTCACCGTGCTGGTGGCCGGCATCGCGCATCTCGACGGCGTCGGCGCGGCCACATTCCTGCTCACGATTCCCGCCTTCCTGCCGCTCTATCAGCGCCTGCGGATGAGCCCGCTGATCCTGCTGTGCCTGGTCGGGCTAACCGCCGGGGTGGTCAACATGGTGCCCTGGGGTGGCCCCACCGCGCGTGCCGCGGCCACCGCCGGGGTCGATGCCTCCGCGCTGTGGCTGCCGCTGGTGCCGGTACAGGCGCTGGGGATCGCGCTGCTGCTGGGCCTGGCCTGCGTCTTCGGCGTACGCGCCCGGCGCCGGCTGCGCGCCGAGGGCCACGCCGCCGGCGGCGACATGTCGGCCTACCTGCTGCCACCGCGCGAGACCGCGCTCGCCCTCGGCGACTGGCGCTACTGGGCCAATGTGGCGCTGACCCTGACCATCCTGCTGATCCTGTTCACCGGCGCCTTCCCGCTCTACGCCAGTTTCATGGTCGGGCTCGGCATCGCCCTGCTGCTCAACTATCCGCGCCCGGACGAACAGGGGCGCCAGCTCGCACGCCATGCCAATGACGCGCTGCAGATGGCGCTGGTGATGCTGGCGGCGGGGATTCTGCTCGGGATTCTGGCCGGCGCCGGTATGTCCGACGGCATGGCTGCGGCGCTGATCGCGCTGCTGCCGGCGGGCTCGGCCGGGGTGCTGCATCTGATAGTGGGCTTCTTCGGCGTCCCGCTGGGCATGCTGTTCTCGCCCGACGCCTACTACTTCGCGCTGATGCCGATCGTGCGCGACATCGCCACCGCCGCCGGCGTGCCGGTGGACGCGGTGGCCCGCGCCATGCTGATTGGCGAGAACACCGGCTTCAGTATCAGCCCGGTGGTGCCCAGCGTCTATCTGGCCATCGGGCTGGCCCAGGTGGAACTGCGCGAGCACCTCAAGTTCACCTTCCTGTGGGCCTGGGGCATCGGCATCGTGCTGCTCGCCTTCGCCTGGGCGATCGGCGCCATCGGTGGCTGAGGTCATGCCCGCGGGCGGCGTCCTGGTGGCGCTGCCCGGCACGCTGCTGCCACCGACGATCTTCGCCGAGGTGGCACTGCCCGACGGCTGGCACTGGCATGGCGTCGACTGGCTCAACGGTCACGGTGATGGCGACCTGACCCAGGTCTCCGACCAGCTCCAGCGCCACTGGCCGGCGGGTGGCAGTGCATCGGCGCTGCTGGTGGGCCACTCCGCCGGTGGCGTCATTGCGCTGCAGCTGGCCGCCGCGCTGGGCGAGAGTCTGGCCGGGTTGGTGCTGATCGACACCGGCGCCAGCGCCGCCGGCCACGGCGACCCGCAGCTACCCCAGCGGCTGCGCGCGCAGTGGGGCGAGGCGTTTATCGAGGCCTTCCTGCGCCGCTGTGTCGGCGAGGCGGCGCTGGCGCGCCATGGCCGGCACCTGCGCGGCTACGCCCGCGGCTGTGACCCCGAGCGCGCCTATCGGGCCATGTGCAGCCTGCGCCGGCTCGATCTCCGCGCACGGCTGAGCGAGATTCGCTGCCCCACCCTGGTGGTACATGGCGAGCGCGACCCGGCGCGCAGCTGGCTGCACGCCACGGCGCTGGCAGACGGCATCGCCGACGCCCGCCTGCGGCGCCTCAACGCCGGCCACACCCCGATGCTCGACGGTGCGGGAACGCTATCGCAGGCGCTGGGCGACTTCCTCATCGGGCTTGAGGCGAAGAGTCGGTGAACGCAGGTGGTGTCTATCAGGAGGCTAGCCGAAATACTGGGCGCCATTGATATCGACAATGCTCCCCGAGACGAAGGCGGCACCATCACTGGCCAGCCAAAGTGCGGCCGAGGCGACGTCTTCGGGCACGCCGGCGCGCCCGGCAGGAATGCCGGCGACGGTGTCGCGCTTGGACGCTTCGCTGGTGAAGGTGGCGTGGAACGGGGTCGCCTCGATGAACCCCGGCGCCAGCGCGTTGACGGTGATGCCGCGTGCGGCGACCTCCTTGGCCAGCCCGCGGGTGAAGCCGAACAGCGCGGCCTTGGCGGTGGCGTAGGCGGTGGCGCCAGGGTGGCCTCCGTTGCGCCCGGCCAGCGACGACAGCGTGATGATGCGTCCCCCCTCGGCGCCGAACAGCGGCAGCAGGTAGTGGGTCACCAGAAACACCGAGTCGACGTTGAGCGTCTGCACCTGGCGCCACAGGGTATAGGGCATTTCCTCGATGCTCGAGCGCTGCACCAGACCACCGGCGTTGTTGATCAGGATATCGACCCGACCGCATTCGGCCCGCAGCCAGTCGGCGAATTCGGCTACTGCGGCCTCGTCGGTGACGTCGAGCGCCCGTGCCAGTGCCGGCTCGCCGCCGCTGGCGCTGAGCGCCTCGAGTGCCGCGGCGTCGGGCTGGTGGGAGCGATAGGTGACGACCACGCGGGCGCCGGCCGCCGCCAGGGCTCGGGCAATGGCGTAGCCGATACCCACACCGCCACCGGTGATGACAGCGATACGGCCCTGCAGCTGTGATTCAGACATCGGTTCCTCCGGATGAAGCGCGAATGGCGGGCGCCGACGCGCTCGGGCGAGCGCATCAAGCATCGGCCCCAGAGCTCAGGATAGCGCCAGATGGGAGTCGCGACGTCGGAGCGTGCGGGTCGTTTGGGGGTCAGGCCTCGACGTCGGCGAGCAGTCGTAGCCCCAGTGCCGGGCTGGCGCCAACGCGGGCCTGGGTGGCGATCCAGCCAGCGGCTTCGAGCTCGGCGGCGGCGCGGCGCACCAGGGCATGCTCGATGCCCAGATGACGTGACAGCCGCGCGCTGGAGAGCGACGGCTCGGCGACGTCATGCAGCGCAGCCAGTAGCAGCGCCGCCAGCGGGTCGAGTTCGGGATGCGCCGCCTGGAGCGCCGTGAAACGGCGCGCCAGGGCGGCAGGATCGAGCTCGGAGGGCCCGCGCTCAGGCAAGGCGGGCGCTCGCTGCCAGGCGCACGGCCACCGACTTCGATGCCGGGGTGTGGCTCTGCTCGCCCTTGTGGTCGAGCGGGATCAGCGGATTGGTTTCCGGGTAGTAGGCGGCGGCGCAGCCGGCGGGCGTATCGTAGGCGACGATCTTGAAGCCATCGGCACGCCGCGTCACGCCATCCTCCGACTCGCCGATTAGGTCGACCCACTGCCCCACGGCAAACCCCAGCCGGTCGATATCCTCGGGATTGAGAAAGATCACCCGACGGCCGTTCTCGATACCGCGGTAACGGTCATCGTAGCCGTAGACCGTGGTGTTGTACTGGTCGTGCGAGCGCATCGTCTGCAGCGTGATCCAGCCCTCCCGGGCGGCGAGCCGCTGGTGCATCACCTCGCCCGGCAGCGCGTCGTCGGAGAACTCCGCCTGGCCGCTGGCCGTCGGGAACTCACGGCGCACCACCGGATTGGCCAGCCAGAAGCCGCGCGGCGCGCGTACCCGGGTGTTGAAGTCGTCGAACCCGGGAATCACCGCGGCGATATGCTCACGAATGCGGTCGTAATCCTCGCGCAGTGCCGCCCACTCAACGCTGTCGTCGTCACCGAACAGGCGCTCGGCGATCTCGGTGAGGATCGCCACCTCCGAACGCAGCGCCTTGTCCGCCGGGCGGTTGATGCCCGCCGAACCGTGCACCATGCTCATCGAGTCCTCGACCGTGATCAGCTGCGCCTTGCCCGCCGCGTTGCGATCGATCTCGCTGCGCCCCAGGCACGGCAGGATCAGCGCCTCGCGCCCGGTGATCAGATGGCTGCGGTTGAGCTTGGTGCTGATGAAGGCGGTCAGCGCGCAGTTGGCCATCGCCTGCTCGGTGACGCCGCTGTCGGAAATGGCACGGGTGAAGTTACCGGCCAGACCGACGAAGACCTTGCCCGGCTGGTCGCGCATCGCCTTGACCGCGGCCACCGAGTCGACCCCGTGATGGCGCGGCATGGGGCGCTGATAGTAGGCCTCCAGCGCGTCGAGCAGCTCCTCCGCGGGCTTCTCGAAGATCCCCATGGTGCGGTCGCCCTGGACGTTGGAGTGGCCGCGCACCGGCGAGGTGCCGGCGCCGGGCTTGCCCAGGTTGCCGCCCAGCATCAGCAGATTGACGATCTCGCGTACGGTGGCCACCGAGTGCACGTGCTGGGTGATGCCCATGGCCCAGCAGGCGATGGTGGCACGCGAGCGGGCGTAGAGATCCGCGGCCTCGCGCATTTCACGCTGAGACAGCCCCGATTGGGCCTCGAGCTCGGCCCACTCGGTGGCCTCGACCCGTACCCGGTAAGCCTCGAGATGCGCGGTGTGCGCGGCCAGGAAGGCGTGGTCGAGCACCGTTTCACCGGCGGCATCGCGCTCGAACAGCGCCTTGGCCATGCCGCGCACGGCGGCCATGTCACCGCCCAGCTTGGGGCGGAAATAGAAGGTGCTGATGCGATGGCTACCGTTGTGCAGCATCTCCAGCGGCTTCTGCGGATCGGCGAACTTCTCCAGCCCACGCTCCTTGAGCGGGTTGAAGGAGACGATGGTGGCGCCGCGCTCGGCCGCTTCGCGCAGCACGCCGAGCATGCGCGGATGGTTGGTGCCGGGGTTCTGGCCGAACACGAAGATCGCCTCGGCGCGCTCGAAATCCTCCAGCCGCACACTGCCCTTGCCGGTGCCCAGGGCCGCGCTGAGCGCAACGCCGCTGGCCTCGTGGCACATGTTGGAGCAATCGGGCAGGTTGTTGGTGCCGAAGCGCCGCGCCAGCAGCTGGAACACATAGGCCGACTCGTTGCCGGCCTTGCCCGAGGTATAGAAGATGGCGTCATCGGGAGTCGGCAGCGCCTTGAGTTCCTGTGCTACCAGTGCGAGTGCGTCCCCCCACGCGATCGGCTCGTAGTGATCGGTGTCGGCGTTGTAGCGCATCGGCTCCACCAGCCGCCCCTGATCCTCGAGCTGGTAGTCGTCCCAGGTCTTGAGTTCGCTGACACTGTGGCGGGCGAAGAACTCGCGCGTGACGCGCTTGGCGGTGGCTTCCCAGGTCACCGCCTTGACCCCGTTCTCGCAGAACTCGAACGACGAGCCGTGCTCCGGGTCACCCCAGGCGCAGCCGGGGCAGTCGAAGCCGTCGGGCTGGTTGAGCTTGAACAGCGAGCGCGCGTTGAGCGCCGGCGAGCGGCTGTGCCACAGATGCTTGCCCACCGACTTGAGCGCGCCCCAGCCGCCGGCCGGGTTGCGGTAGGAGAAGACCTTGGGATCGCGGGCAAGGCCCGCCTGCGGCGGCTCTTGGGGGGCCGAAGACTCTGGGGCTTGGCGAGACTGGGACATGGGGTTCCTTGCTGCGTGAAGGCGTGCGTCGGCCGGATCATCAGCGCTCGCGCGGCACGCGCTGACGGGAGATCGCCTCGGAGGCTGGGCGAGACCGGCTGGCGGTCGGACCGCGCGGGCGTTCGGCACTGGATCGCGCCCGGCACCCGGGCATCGCTCAATACCAAAGCCTAAGGTTAATACCAAAGTATAATACGAAAGCATAGTACGCCCGCTAACTAGTGGCTGTCGATACAGCCACCACTTAAGGCGTCAAGGCATGGCTTATCGGCCCCGCGGCGGCGCGCTTGAGGGCGGCGGCCCGGGCCGAGGGATCGGCATGGTGGATCGGCATGGAGCCAGCGGGTCAGACTAGCGGGTCGAACGGGTCGAATGGATCAGCGGTCGCCGCGACTCAACAGTTCGAGCTGACGGCCACGATGGCAGTTGATCAGGGTGAGATTGCAGGCACGCGCCACTTCTACCGCCAGGCGCGAGGGATAGGAGAGCGTCGCCAGGGTCGCGATGCCCGCGCGGACACTCTTCTGCACCAGTTCCAGGCTGCAGCGGCTCGAGGTCATCGCCCAGGCGGCCTGACGGCCCTGGCGCAGCCCCTCACCGATCACCTTGTCGAGGGCATTGTGACGGCCGATATCGCGCCCCTCGGCGATCAGCTCGCCGTCGGCAGCGAAACTCAGGGCCAAATGCATGCCGCTTTCAGCGCGGTCTTGGAGCGCCGCAAGCCCGCTGCGCAGGGCCGCCGGCGCCGGGGGGGCGGCCGCGACCAGCCGTGTCAGCCCGAATAGCAATTGCGACTCTTCCTGCACGCCGCAGGCGCCGCAGCCGCTGGTGGTGGTGGTGGCCCGCGCCTGCCCCGCCGCCCGCCGTTCGATCCGCGCCGCCACGCCCAGGCGCACGCGATGGCCATGGCGGCTGCTCTCACAGGCAAGCGACTCGATATCAGCATAGCGGTCGATCACCCCCTCGCTAAAGGCGAACCCCACGGCCAGCGCTTCGAGCTGATCCGGTGTCGCCAGCACGGTGGCGTAGGCGGTGTCGTTGAAGAGAATCGAGACCGGACGCTCCTGCGGCCCCGGCAGCGCGCCGAGATCGATCTCGCTGCTGTCGTGGTAGGCGGCGGTGGCAGCGCTATCTTCGGGCGAGGGCTCGGCGTCGGGCGTGGCGTGAGGTGAATCTGGCGTCATCGGCTGTCGCAGCTCTCCACGGTAAACACGGATCGAACCGCGCGAAATTCGGTGGGTGATTGAGGGTGGGCGCAGAGATCGAGCGTAGCGGAGAAGACGACCGGAGGGATAGCCCCAAGGCGCGCTATACGAACCGCATCGTTACCCCGGCGGGAAAAGGCGACGACTCGCGCACATCCAGAGCGCCCGGCGGCTCGCCGCCGGACGCCCCTTACCTCAGTTGGCGGCGTCCTGTACCGCTTCGCCACCCTCTTCGATGTCCTGACCCGCACCGCTGACGGTGTTGCAGCCGGACAGGATACCGGCACCCAGCAGGGCGAGCAGAGACAGCGCAATCAGTCGTTTCATCGTTGTCGTCCTCCATAACGTTTGTTGGCGAGTGGCCCGAGGTGCCACCGAGGCCGGATTCTGGCCGGCCCACTGTCAACATAGCAGAGGCGCCCACGCTGCGCGCTGTCTACCCGCCACCGCCGCCCCGACGTGGCCGCAGCGCTCGACGTCGCTGCGTGGCCGCCCGTAGAGTAGGCGCTTTCTGCCGCCGATCCACCGGAGCCGACATGCCGACCTTCACCCTCGACCCGCGCCTCGAACAGGACAGCCTGCACGTCATCGACCTGACGCTGTGCCAGCTGCGGCTGAGCCGCGACGCCCGCTACCCCTGGGCGATCCTGATTCCGCGCCGCTCCGACGTGGTCGAGCTCTACCACCTCGATAGCGAGGCGCAGGCCCGGCTCTGGCACGAAGGCACGCGCCTGGGCGAAGCGATGATGCGCCACTACGGCGGTGACAAGCTCAATGTGGCGACGCTGGGCAACATGGTGCCGCAGCTGCATCTGCACGTGATCGTGCGCACCCGCGGGGACGACGCCTGGCCGGGGCCGGTCTGGGGTCAGGGCGAGTCGCGCGCCTATACCGAAGCCGCCCTGGAGAGCCGCCGCGGCGAGCTCGAACAGTTGGCGCACGGAGCCGGCCTCGTCGACTGAACTCAGAGGGTGTTTACAAATTCGGCGAGCGAAGGCAAGACCAGGCGAAATCGGCCGAAAAAGCGGAGTTTACATGGGGTAAATGAGCATTTTGAGGCCGATTTTAACGTCGTATTGCCGAGCGCAGGCATTTGGTAAAAGCTCTCTCAGGAAGCGCTGTGTGCCCCCGGCAACAGCGGCGAGCCCGCGGCCGCCCCCGGCGTGCCCAGGAAGGGCGCGCCGGGGGCCGGGCCCTGCTGCCACTGGGCCAGGGTGAGCGAGAGGCCCAGCGCCAGGATCACCGCGCCACCGGCCAAGCCGACCCAGGCGCCCCACGGCCGCTGCCCGGAGAGCGGCGCCAGACGCCGCTGGGTCCACTCCCGCGCCAGCACACTCGCCAGCGCCAGCGACGACACCGTCAGCGCCGTGCCCAGCGACATCGCCAGCACCGCCACCACACCCTTGCCGAATTGATCCAGCAGCGCCGAGGCGCCCAGCAGCAGCACCGCGCCGCTGCAGGGGCGAATGCCGATGGAGAGCACCGTCAGCGCCGCCGTGCCCCAGGTCTGGGCGCGCTGGGGTGAGACGTGATGGTCATGGCCACAGCCGCAGCCCGCGGCGTGATCATGATCCGGTTCATGGGCGTCATGGTGGCCATGAGCGTGAGCGGACGCCCCCCGAGGGCCGGTGTGCCAGTGCCACAGCCGGCGCAGCGAGCGCCAGCACAGCCACAGCCCGACCAGCGCCACCATCACGAAGCTCGCCAGTTCCGCCTGATCGACGCTGGCCATCGCCTCACGGGTCAGCCAGCCGAGCCCGAACACCAGCACCGCGACCAGGGCGATCGCCACCAGCCCCTGCAGCAGCGAGGCGAGCGCGGAGAGCACGATGGCGCGCCGCCAGGCCCCACCCTGGGAGGCGAGATAGGTACTCAACACCACCTTGCCGTGACCGGGCCCGGCGGCGTGGAAGACGCCGTAGCCGAAGCTGACGCCGAGCAGCACGCTCCAGGTGGTAAGCCCCGGGGCGCGGTCGATGGCGGTGATCGCCGCGGTCAGGGCGTGATAGAGGTCGCGCTGCCACAGCACCACCTGCACCGCCGCCTGCTGCCACCAGCCGAGCCAATAGATCGTTCCAGCGGCGAGCAGCACGCCGCCCAGGGCCAGCGCCACGCTGCGCCAGGGGCTCAACCGGGACATCGAATCTCTCCGGTTTCGGCGAAGAAGCGCCCCAGGTTGGGCTCGCCGGTGTCGCTCTTGTCGAGCATCGCCGCTTCCATCACCTTCTGCGGATCGGGCTTGGCCTTGACGATACGCGTGGTGCAACCGGGCGGTGCACGATCCAGGGTGAGCGCTTCGGGCAGCGGCTGGGAACCGTCGGCGTTGGCCTCGTGGACCATCTCGATATAGTAGGTGGGGTCGAAGACGCGGTAGCGCAGCAGATGCCCGCCCAGCGCCACCGGCTGGGCCAGCGGCAGCACGAACTCGAACACCAGCCGCTCGCCGTCGATCTCGGTGTTGGTGTCGACCACTTCGGCCTGGGCCAGCTCGCGGCCGTCGAGATCGATCCAGGTCAGGTTGTGCTGGTTGGCGAGATTGTTGCGGATCTCGCCGCCCAGGGCATCCAGCCGCACCGCCATGCTGCTGTCGTCATCGACGCTGGCCAGCTCCTCCATCACCACCTGGCTATAGAAGGGGTCCATGCGCCACTGCTGACGCAGCGCCTCCAACCGCCCCTGGGCATCGAACTCACCGCGTACGCTGATATCGACCCAGCCGTGGGGATGAGCCGAAGCCAGCGGCGACCAGCCCAGCATGCTCAGCCCCAAGCCGATGCCCAGGCTCAGGCACCAGCCCCGTTGCAGGCGCTGACTCAAGAAACCCTGGCGCGACCCCAACCGAGCCCGATGACGCTGATCTGCGTACGACTCGCGGTTCACGGCAGCAGCCCCAGGCGGCGCTGCACGTCGATGAACAGCGGATCGAGCGACACGGCGTCCAGCGGCTGGCCGCCGCGGCGACCGCTCAGGGTGAGATAAGTATTCCCGTTCTGCAGCACCAGCCCCGGCGGGCGCTGGCTGCCGCCGGTCACCTCGGCGTGTATCTCGTAGCCGCTGCGCGAGGCGAGCACCGCATCGATCTGGCGCAGGTCGCCGTCGGCCTGACGAATCACGAAGCCGCGCTCGGCGAGCATCGCCAGCGTCGCGCGCAGGGTGGCGTCCTCGCTGGCGGTGACGGCGATACTGCGCGGCTGTGCTGGCGGGTTCACCGCGCAGCCGGCGAGCCCCAGCAGCAGGATCAGCGTCAACGAAAGCCCAAGGCGCGGGATACGCGGAAAGCGTGAGGTCATGGGCTTGCTCCTGACGCGGCCGGGGCCGCCAGTTGAGAGTCGATCGACTGACGCAACTGGGCGCAGAAGCCGGGCTGGTTGTAGCTGCGCGCATCGATCAGGTAGCCGTTGTGATCGACCACCACCGAATCGCGGTCGACGTAGGTGGTCGCCTCGGGCGTGACCACCGAGACCCGCTCGATCTGCACCGGGTCGGTGTTGTAGCCACCGCCGAAACCCTGGAACACCCCCAGCGAGTAGCCGTGGCTACCACCGAGGCCGAAGCCGCCCCAGAACCCGGTACGCCCGAAGGGGCTGTCGACCGCCCCCAGGCCGGGCTGGGCGGTACGCCGCTCGGCGCTGACCAGCCCCAGCTTGGCGTCGGTATCGAGCACTTGATAGCCCTGCTGCTCCAGCGCCTGGCGGGTGGCACGCAGGCGGGCCAGGGTCTCCCCGGTGGCCGGCCACTGACAGGCGGCGGGCAGTGAATCCGAGCGAGTGGCGGCAAGCGGCTCCGGCGCGGCCAGCGACTGACAGCCGCTGGTCAGCGCCACCACCGCACCGACCACGAACCAGCCCGTGGGGCTGGAGCGCGTCGCGCGGGGCAGTCGGCGACGCCAGGATGATGGTTTCATGGCACTCTCCTCGAGAGGCAACGGCGAACAGCGTGAGCATGACAGTTGGTCTGTCGTCGGTCCATGTCCATTAGGCGTTTCTGAAAACGGCCTTCACCCTGCCGCGGGCCGGGCCGTCGCCGCGGGCGTCGAACGGCGCTATGCTGGTCGCGCCACTGCGCCCAGGCCTGTACCCACGGCCGCACCCACGCCGTCAGCCATAGCCGAGGATTCGATGAAGATCGTCATTGCTCCCGACAGTTACAAGGACGCGCTCAGCGCCCGCGAGGCCGCTGCTGCCGTGGCCCGCGGCATCGCCCGCGAGTGGCCCGAAGCGAGCCTGCATGAGTGCCCCATGGGCGATGGCGGTGAGGGCACGCTGGACGCCCTGCTCGCGGCCACCGGCGCCGAGCGCCGCCGCACGCGGGTGCAGGATGCCCTGGGCCGCCCGGCAGAGGCGAGCTGGGGCTGGATCGCCGAGTCTCACACCGCCTTCATCGAGCTGGCAGAGGCGAGCGGGCTGCAGGCCCTGACCCGTGACGAGCGCACCGCGCTGCACAGCACCACCCATGGGGTCGGCGAGTTGATACTGGCGGCGCTGGACGCCGGCGCCCGTCACCTGGTGCTGACGCTGGGCGGCAGCGCCACCAACGACGCCGGTGCCGGCATGCTGGTGGCCCTCGGCGCCCGCCTGCTGGATGACCACGGCCAGCCACTGCCAGCGGGCGGCGCGGCACTGGCGGCACTGGCGACACTCGATCTCGACGGCCTCGACCCGCGGCTGGCGAACTTGACGGTTCAGACCGCCGTCGACGTCGATAACCCGCTGCTCGGCCCGCGCGGCGCCAGCGCCATCTTCGGCCCGCAGAAAGGCGCCAGCGACGCCGACGTCGAGCGCTTGGACGGCGCACTCGCGCACTTCGCCGACCACGCCGCCCGCGTCCTCGGCGAGGACCATCGCGAGCTGCCCGGTGCTGGCGCCGCCGGCGGTATGGGCTTTGCCGCCCGCGCCTTTCTGGGTGCCGAGCTGCGCCCGGGGATCGAGCTGGTCATGGCACAGGTGGGGTTCGACGCGCTGCTCACCGACGCCGACTGGGTGATCACCGGCGAGGGCCAGCTCGACGGTCAGAGCCTCGCCGGCAAGACGCCGATCGGCATCGCCCGGCGCGCACAGCAGCACGGGGTACCCAGCGTGGTGCTGGCCGGGCGCCTGGGCGAAGGCTGGCAGGCGGCCTTCGACCACGGCGTCACCGCCGCCTTCGCCCTCGCCGACGGGCCGCTAAGCCTCGACGCCGCACTGAACCGCTGCGCCGCCCTGCTGGAGGACAACGCCCGCAGCCTGGCGCGGGTGTGGCGCGCAGAGCGCGGTCGGGCCTGAGAGAATATCCTCTTCCCCGAGACGGCTCGGATAGTCGCCGCCTATGCCGGCCATACCCAGGCTTGGCTGGGCAGCGACGACATGGCGACATACACTTTGGTCGCGCCCATCTCTTTTTAAGGAGGAATGTCATGTCGGATACCAACGCCATCGGCCTGCACGCATCCGCAGCCGAGCAGCTCGCCGAGAAGCTCAACGCACTGCTGGCCAACTACCAGATCTTCTACATGAACGTGCGTGGCTACCACTGGAACGTCAAGGGCGAGCAGTTCTTCGAGCTGCACGCCAAGTTCGAGGAGGTCTACACTGACCTGCTGACCAAGGTCGACGAGGTCGCCGAGCGTATCCTGACCCTGGGCTATCAGCCGCTGCACGCCTATAGCGACTACTTCGCGGTATCGAAGATCCAGGAAGACACCAAGGTCTCCGACGGCAAGCAGTGCGTGCGCGGGCTGGTGACGGGTCTCCAGGTGCTGATCGAGCTTCAGCGCGACCTTCTCTCGCAGGCCAGCGACGCCGACGACGAGGGCACCGCCTCGCTGGCGAGCGACTACATTCGTGAGCAGGAAAAAACGGTCTGGATGCTCAACGCCTATCTCGGCTGACGCGTTCACGCTCTTTTCCGCTGCTGCCATCGATGCCGCCCTACGGGGCGGCATCGTCTTTTGGGCCCGGTTTATCTCGCCGATAGCCGCGTTTCATTAAACTTCCCCCCCGCCCCGCCGATGTGTTGCGGTACCCACCAAGAGCTTTGCCGGTAGGCAGGCTCGCGGCTCCCATACCGCTTCGCGGAGGCACTGCATGTCCCTGGAAACTTCTGCTTCTGGCACCGACTCGATCACCGCGCCGCCGCTGGAGGCGCTGTGGCAGGCGGTCAACCGCTCCCAGGCCGTGATCGAGTTCGATCTCGACGGCCACGTGCTCGACGCCAATGCGCGCTTCCTCGAAGCCATGGGCTATCGCCGCGACGAGGTCATCGGCCAGCATCACCGCCTGTTCTGCGACGAGCGCCATGCCCAGAGCCGCGCCTATCAGGAGTTCTGGGGGCGCCTGGGGCGCGGCGAGTTCGTCAGCGGCGAGTTCAAGCGCCTCACCCGCCAAGGCGAAGAGATCTGGCTGCAGGCGACCTACAACCCGGTGCTCGATGGCGAGGGAAAGCCGCACAAGGTGATCAAGCTGGCCACGGACATTACCCTGCAGAAGCGCGCGGTCGCCGAGTACGAGGGCAAGGTCAAGGCGATGGATCGCGCCCAGGCGGTGATCGAGTTCGATCTCGACGGTCATGTGCTCACCGCCAACCAGCACTTTCTCGACACCGTGGGCTACAGCCTGGAGGAGATCGAGGGCCGTCACCACGCGCTGTTCTGCCAGCCGGAGTACGCCAAGAGCGACGACTACCGCCAGTTCTGGGCGCGCCTGCGCCAGGGCGAGTTCTACAGCGGCGAATTCCGCCGTCTCGACAAGCACGGTCGTGACATTTGGCTGCAGGCCACCTACAACCCGATTCTCGACGCCAGCGGCCGCCCCTACAAGGTGGTCAAGTTCGCCCACGACGTGACCGCCGAGCGCCAGCGCAACGCCGAGTTCAAGGGCCGGATCAACGCCATCGACCGCGCCCAGGCGGTGATCGAGTTCGATCTCAAGGGCAACATTCTCGCCGCCAACCAGAACTTCCTCGACACGCTGGGCTATCACGCCGACGAGATCGAGGGGCAGCATCACCGCATGTTCTGTGCGCCCGAGCATGTGGTCAGCCGCGAATATCGCGACTTCTGGCTGGCGCTGAGCCGCGGCGAGCTGTTCGATGGTCGCTTCATGCGACTGGGCAAGCATGGCCGCCGGGTCTGGATCCAGGCCACCTACAACCCGATCTTCGATGCCGACGGCAAACCCTACAAGGTGATCAAGTTCGCCACCGACATCACCGCCGAGGTCGAGCTGGAAGAACACATTCACGCCCAGACCGAGGCCATGAGCCAGTCGATCCACGCGCTCAATGCCTCCATCGCCTCGATCGCCGAGAACACCCAGCTGACCCGTTCGCTGGCCCGCGAAACCCAGCAGGAGGCCAACCGCGGCACCCAGTCGCTGCACGACTCGCGCGAGGCGATGGCGGCGATCCAGAAGTCGTCCGAGGATATCGATGCGATCGTCAAGGTGATCGGCGAGATCGCCTCCCAGACCAACCTGCTGGCGTTCAACGCCGCCATCGAGGCCGCCCGCGCCGGTGAGCACGGCCTGGGCTTCTCGGTGGTCGCCGACGAGGTGCGCAAGCTGGCCGAGAAGTCCGCCGACGCCACGCGCCAGATCAACCGCCTGCTGGGCGAGTCGCTCAAGCGCATCGACAGCGGCAATGCCGTGACCCAGCGCGCCACCGACTCCTTCGCGCGCATCGTCGAGGGCGTGGCCCAGACCACCGACTCGATCGAGGAGATCGCCACCACCGCCAGCGCCCAGCTCGAGACTGCCAACCGAGTCGACGGCGCGATCCGTGAACTGGCCAGGGCGACCCGCGGCGAGGAACGGGGGACGTCATGAGCACACACATCTTCGGCATCCTGCGCGTCGGGGCCGCTGATGTCGCCCTCGATGCCCACGTCCTGCGCGAGGTGGTGCGCCTGGAGCGCCTGCCGCCACCCCGCCCGCGAGCGCCGGCCTGGTCGCGGGGCACGCTGTCACTGCGCGGCCAGCCGCTGCCGCTGGTCGACCTGGCAAGTCTGCTGCAGCTCGATCATGAGATCCCGGCAGCGCCCACCGTCGATACCGACGACGAGGCGCCCGTGAACCAGCACCAGGGCGAGGGCCGTGACGGATCCCAGGCCAGCTTCGTCGCCGTGGTGGCGCATCGCGGTGCGCGGTTCGGACTGTGCGTGACCCAGATCGTCGACGTGATCGAGGTGCGGCCAAACCAGCAGCATGCGGTGAGCCAGGGCAACGGCTCCGCGCTGGCGCTGACGCCTTCGCTGATCGATCACCCGAGCCTGGCACACCCGGCTTACCGGCTCGACCTGGATGCGCTGTTCGCGCTGGAGGAGATGGTCGCGGTCACACCGTCGGCCGCGCAGCCCGGGCACCAATCGCCCGAGGCATCGACATCGCCGACAGTGACCAGTGACGCCACGCCAACGCTGATCACTGCCCGGCGCTGGCTGATCGTGGAGAGCGGCGGCCAGGCGCTGGCGCTGGATACCGCCATCGTCGGTGAGGTCGCCAACTGCCCCGAGATCGAACCGCCGCCGATCGAGCTCGACGCCTACCTCGGCAATGTCACGCTGCGCGGCGCGCGGCTGCCGCTGTTCGATCCCGGCGAGTTGATCGGCCGCGCGCCCCAACGGGCACGCCCCAGTTACATGGTGGTGCTCGATGGCCCCGAAGGGCGTCTGGCGCTGGCCCTGGAGCACGTCACCGCGCTCAGCGCCAACGGCACCCTATCACCGGCCGGCCCGGGCCAGGCGGCGGCGGTGGCCGGGCTGGTCGTCGGACCCTCGGGGCGCGATGCGCTGGCGCTCGATCACCGGGTGCTGCTGTCGGCGCTCAATCTGAGTGCGCTGGCGCGCCTGCATGCGCGGCTCGATGGCGCCCAGGCAGGCAGCGCAGCCGCCGAACACCACCCCCGGCGGCGCTTCGCGCTGGTGCGCTTCAGCTGTGCGGGCGACTACACTACCCTGCTCGATCAGCTCGACGCGGTCGATGCCGCCCCCACCGACTATCTCGCCAGCGGCGGCGACCCGCGCTTCGTCGGCGTCTGGCGCCGTCACGGGCGCAGCGTGGCCTTGGTCGACCTGCGTCGTCTGCTGGGCCGCGACGCCTCGCGCCCGCCCCAGCACGTGCTGATCGCCGATAGCGGCCAGGGGCTGATCGGATTCCTCACCGACGCGGTGCAGCGCATCGACTACATCGAGGCAGCCGAGGAGAGCCTGGTGGTGCGCTGGCGCGGCGACATCGACCCAGCGGCCCCGGCGATCGAACGCGCCAAGCGGCTGATCGCCCTCGGCAGCGGCGAGCGCCACCAGGTGATGGCCATGATCTGTCTGCAGGGACTGGCGATCGACCTGGCAGCGAGCAGCGCGGCGCCGGCGAACGCCGCCGAGCCCCTCTAGCCCGGCCCGCTTACGTCCGAACGGCCCGGCATGCGGGCCGCGGCTGCGCTATCGTCGCGGCCGTTGCGCGTTGCGTCTTCGGCGTGATCGTTGGCATCGCCACCGCTATCGCCGTGCTCACCTTCGCGGCTCGCGTCGGCGCCGGGCGCGGAGCGGTCGAGCGCCGCCTCGTCGGCATCCGCTCCGGCCTCCCGGGTCAGATGCTCGGGCAGCGCGCGCTTCATGCGCACACCGAGCTTCTCCAGCGCCAGCGCCTGACCGACCAGACTGCCCTGTCCGGTAGAGAGCCGCCCCATGGCCTGATCGTAGCTGCCCCGAGCACGCCCCAGATGACGCCCTACATCCTCAAGGCTCGAGACGAAGCCCTGGAACTTGTCGAGCAGCTTGCCGGCACGCTCGGCGATATGGCGCGCGTTTTCGTTCTGGCGCTCCAGATTCCACAGGCTCGCCACGGTACGCAGACTGGCCAGCAGCGTAGTCGGCGTGACCACCACGATGTCGCGCGAGAAAGCGTCCTGGAACAGGGTGTCGTCGAACTGGAAGGCGACCGCAAAGGCCGGCTCGATGGGCATGAACAGAAACACGAAATCCGGCGAGCGCAGCCCCGGCAGACGCGGGTAGTCGCGCCCCGCCAGGCCGTCGATGTGCGCGCGGATCGCCTGCACGTGGGCGCGCAGCGCCTGCTCGCGCTCGGCGTCTTCCTCGGCATTGACGTAGCGCACATAGGCGTTGAGCGAGACCTTGGCATCGACGATCAGATGCTTGTCGTCGGGCAGGTAGATCACCGCGTCGGGGCGCTGGCGGCCCTGCTCGCCTTCGATCGAGACTTCGCGGCGGTACTCGATGTCGCGGCGCAGCCCGGAGCGTTCGAGCACAGACTCCAGCATCACCTCGCCCCAGTTACCCTGCATCTTCTTGTCGCCCTTGAGTGCCCGGGTCAGGTTGGCGGCCTCTTCGGTGATCTGGCGGTTGAGGGTGGCGAGCTGGTCGATCTGCACCTTGAGCGTGGTGCGCTCGCGCACCTCCTGGCCATGGATCTCCTCGAGCCGCTGGCGAAACCCGCTGACCTGCTCGCGGAAGGGCTTGAGCAGCGCTTCGAGGCTGTCGCGGCTCTGGGCGCTGTAGGCGCGCTGGCGCTCATCGAAGATCCGCCCCGCCAACGCCTCGAACTCCTGCGCCAGGCGCGTCTTGGTCTGCTCCAGAAGCTCGAGGCGCTCGGCGTGCTGGCGCTGCTGCTGCTCGTTCAGGGTCTCGAGCCGGCCATAGCGCTCGCGCAGATCCGCCAGACGCGCATTGAGGCTCTCCACCTGCTGGTCGCGCTGGGCCAGCTGGCGCTTGAGTTCGGCTTCGCGCTCGCGCAGCTCGTCCTGCTGGGCATCACTCTGGGCCAGCTCCTGTTCCAGGCGTTGGCGCTGGCCCTCCACCTCGCGCAGCCGCGTGCCGAGCCCCTCTGCCCTGGCCCTTGCCCGGCGCCACTGCCATAGGGCGGACCCGCCGGCCAGCACCAGCAGGCCGACCAGCCCCCAGACGAGCACCAGCGTGTGCGTGTTCATCGCGCTCTCCCTCCGCTCATGCGTTCCATGACTTTACCGCCGCCCGCCAGGGCCGGCTTGCACTCTCGCCCTCATGTTCCACACTGAGGGGCGGGCAACACGTGGACCGGGATGGCCCACGTGCCCACACACTCCATGACACATCACGACCAGGAGGTCACGATGGCTCAGCAACTCAACGGTAAACGCGTCGCCATTCTCGCCGCCGACGGCTTCGAGGAGTCCGAACTTGCCTCGCCCCGCGCCGCACTGCAAGGCCAGGGCGTGGAAACGCACGTCATCACCCCGGACGGCAAGGGCATTCGCGCGTGGGCCGAGACCGAGTGGGGTGACACCTACGAGGCCGACAAGGCTCTCGATGCCGCCAACCCCAGCGACTACCACGCGCTGGTGCTGCCAGGCGGCCTGTTCAACCCGGACACCCTGCGCATCAACGACAAGGCGCTGGCCTTCGTCAAGGCGTTCTTCGAGGCCGGCAAGCCGGTCGCGGCGATCTGCCATGCGCCCTGGATCCTGATCAACGCCGGCGTGGTCGAGGGGCGCAAGCTCACCTCGGTGCCCTCGGTCGCGCAGGATCTGAAGAACGCCGGTGCCCACTGGGTGGACGAATCGGTGGTGGTCGACAGCGGCTTCGTCACCAGCCGCACACCGAAGGATCTCGACGCCTTCAACGCCAAGCTGCTCGAAGAGCTGGCCGAAGGCCGGCACAGCCAGCAGCACGCCTGAGCGTCATCCCGCATGAGACCGAACGCCCGCCGCCAGGCGGGCGTTTTCGTGTGCTTTGCGGGATCGCCCGAGGCTTCCCATACTCAAGGCACTCGATCCAGGAACCGCCAGCCCGTGACTCACTCCACCTCTTCGCGCCGCCTGCCGCGCCTGTTCGTCAGCAAGCTGGCCCACTTCGCCAAGAAACTGGTGCGCCTGTTCACGCGCCCGGTACGCCGCGACAGCGGCCGCGGCGGGGTCGTGGTGCACCCGTTCCGCGGCTACGGCTCGCAGCGCGAAGCCTTCATCATGGGGCGCGTGTTCCGCCAGCCGGGGCGCCTGCTGGCGTGGCAGGAGGGCGGCATGATGCAGGATCTGGTCGATATCACCCGCCGCGTGGTGCGCCGCGGCATCGCCGAGGCACAGGTCGACATCCGGCTCGGCACCACCCACGCCTCGGTGACCACCGACCGTGACGGCTACTTCTACGCGCATATCGAGATCACCCACAGCCTGCCCGGCGATGCGATCTGGCACACCGCCAAGCTGCAGGTGCTCTCCGAGGCGGATGCGATCAGCACCGAGACCGAAGTCTATATCCCGCCGACCAGCACCGACCTGATCGTGATCAGCGACATCGACGACACCGTGATGTACACCGGGGTCGCCAACAAGCTCAAGATGCTCTATCGGCTGTTCGTCGAGACAGCCGACCAGCGCACCGCCTTTCCCGGCGTCGCCGCGCTCTACCGTGCGCTCTACGGCGGTATCGAGGGCAACCGCAAGCGCCCCATGCTCTACGTCTCGCGCGGACCCTGGAGCATCTACGAAATGCTCGAAGCGTTCTTCAATCTGAACCGCATTCCGGTCGGGCCGATCCTGTTCCTGCGCGAGTGGGGCATGACCCTCAAGCGCCCCTGGCCGCGCAAGGCCGAGGAGCACAAGTCGGACGTGATCCGCAACATGCTGGCACTCTACGACGACCTGCCCTTCGTACTGATCGGCGACAGCGGCCAGCACGACCCGGAGGTCTATACCGAGATCGTCAAGGCGCACCCGGATCGGGTCCGCGCGATCTACATCCGCAAGGTGGACGACGACCCGGCGCGCGACGCCGCAATCGCCGCCCTGGCCGAGGAGCTGCGCCACGCCGGCTGCGAGCTGGTGCTCGCCCGCGACAGTGTGAGCATGGCCGAACACGCCCACGCCAAGGGGCTGATTTCGGAGGAAGGGTTGGATGCGGTACGCGCCGATACCCGCGCCCAGCAGCAGCGCGAGTGAGCCGCTGCGGCGGCGCGTTGACACCGCCGCCGAGTCGATTCGTCAGGCGTGGGGCGAGCAGGCCATCAGCGCATCGATGTCACCCGCGACGATGTCTTCCAGGTGTTGCGTGATCTTCTCGATGGGCCAGTCCCACCAGGCCAGCGCCTCGAGCCTGGCCACGTCTTCCGGCGCGAAGCGCTGCTTGATGGGTTTGGCCGGATTGCCGCCGACGATGGTATAGGCCGGCACATCGGATACCACCACGGCGCGCGAAGAAACGATGGCGCCATTGCCGATGGTCACGCCGGGCATGATCAATGCGTCGTAACCGATCCAGACATCGTTACCGATGACGGTGTCGCCCTTGAACGGCAGGTCACCCGCTTCCGGCATGACCTTTTCCCAGCCATGGCCAAAGATCTGGAAGGGATACGTGGAGATGCCCGAAAGCTTGTGATTGGCCCCATTCATGATGAATGTCGCACCGCGCGCGATGGCGCAGAACTTGCCGATGACCAGCTTGTCGCCGATGAACGGGAAGTGATAGAGGACGTTGCGCTCGAAATCCTCCGGCGCCTCAGGATCGTCGTAGTAGGTATAGTCGCCGACGACGATATTCGGATTCCGCACGGTATTCTTGATGAAACAAACCTGCGGAAACCCCTCCATGGGGTGCTTGGTGTCTGGATTCGGACCGTTCAAGGTTTCTCCAACGAGTTTTTCCAGCGCGTTTCCCCAACGCGCTTCCCCAACACCAGGGGAGCAATCGCAGTCTGCCGCGGGGCGTCGAGGCGCGCTGTCGTTGTCAGGCCGGCGTCATGGCGCCGCCGGCCCGAGGGCCTCTGCCCGGCAGCGGCTGATCAGGCCGCGCGGCCCGAGCCGATATCCGCCACCAGCGCCTTGAGCACCTGCCAGAACTCCTCGACCGAGGCGATCTCGGTGCGCTCGGTGGGTGAGTGGGCGCCCCGGATCACCGGGCCGAAGGAGATCATCTCCAGCTGCGGGTACTTGCTGCCGATGATGCCGCACTCGAGCCCGGCGTGGATCACCTTGACTGCCGGTTCCTGACCCAGCGTCTCCTGGTGCAGGCGCTTGAAGCGCGCCAGCAGCGCGCTGTCGGCGCTCGGCGTCCAGCCCGGGTAGCCGTTCTCGACCCGGGTGCGCGCACCGATCAGCCCGAACAGCGCGGTGAAGCGGTCGGCCAGATTTTGCGTGGCGCTATCGCGCAGCGAGCGCACCAGCGCGCAGAGGTGGAAACGCCCGTTCTCCAGCGTCACCACGCCGAGGTTGTTGGAGGTCTCGACCACGCCCGGCACTTCCACGCTCATGCGCTCGATGCCGTAGGGCGCGGCGTGCAGCGCCGCCACCAGCAGGTCGGTGGCGGTATCGGTCAGCGCCTCGGCGGCGTCGCAGGAGAGCTCGCCCGGCGAGAGCGTCAGGCTGACGCCGTCGTCGACGCCGGCCAGCTCGTCGCGGTAGAGCGCCTGTAGCTCGGCCAGGGTCGCTTCCAGTGCCGGCAGATGGCTCTCGTTGACCACGATGGTGGCGAAGGCTTCCCGCGGCAGGGCGTTGCGCAGGGTGCCGCCATGGTAGTCGACCAGACGGATGTCGTACGCCTCCAGCGCCCGCAACGCGCGCACCAGCAGCCGGTTGGCGTTGCCGCGCTCCTTGTGGATATCGACCCCGGAGTGGCCGCCGACCAGGCCGGTGAGCGCCAGACGCCGCATCACCTCTTCCTCGTCGCAGCCACGCATCGGCAGGTCGGCGTCGATCACCACGTCGGCGCCGCCGGCGCAGCCGATATAGACCTCGCCGCGATCCTCGGAGTCGAGGTTGAGCAGATAGCGCCCTTCGAGCCAGCCCTCCTCGAGGCCCAGCGCGCCCTTCATCGAGGTCTCTTCTTCCAGCGTGAACAGCGCCTCGATCGGCCCGTGGGCGATGTCGTCGGTTTCCAGGATCGCCAGCGCGGCGGCCACGCCGAGACCATTGTCGGCGCCCAGGGTGGTGCCGCGGGCGTGCAGCCAGCCATCTTCGACGTAGGCGTCGAGCGGGTCGTTGAGAAAGTCATGAGGGCGGTCGGCGTTGGCCTGGGTGACCATGTCCAGATGCCCCTGGAGGATGATCCCCGGGACCGACTCGCAGCCGGGCGTGGCCGGCTTGCGGATGCGCAGGTTACCGCTGCTGTCGCGATCGTGAGCGAGCCCTTGGGCATCGGCCCACTGCTCCAGCGTTGCCACCAGCCGGGCTTCGTGCCCCGAGGGCCGCGGCGTGTTGCACAGGGTACGGAAATGCCGCCAGACGGGTTCGGGAGAGAGCGTTAACAGATGATCGTTCATGTCGATTCCGGCCTCGCCGACACCCGCAGGCGGCGGCAGGCTTGCAACGGTGATGGAAGAGAAAGGCCCGGCCCGCAGCGCGGCGGGCGGCCTGTTTCAGTGTGCCAACACCTTACTCGCCCGGCGCCGGCTTGACCATATCGCCGCCTTCACCGGCCGCCGCGAGCAGGCCGCGGGCAAGCGCCCGGGCGCGCGCCTGGCGCCCACGCCGGCCATCGTCAGAGAGGCGTTCGTCATGGCCCTGGAACAGCGCCGCCACCGCGGTGGCAATGGCTGCCGGCGTGCCCAGCGCGGCGGCGACATCACTGTCCTGCACGCTTTCCTTCGGGGTATCCGCCAGCGCCGACTCACCACCCGGGGCAGGCTGGTGACGCCACCAGTCGAGCCACGCCTGACGCAGCCAGGGCCGCACCAGGGCCAGCTCGCCCCCACCCTCCGCGAACCAGGCCAGCCGCGCCCTGAGGGCGTTGGAGGCCGGCCCGGGCTCGCCTTCCCAGAGCAGTGACGCCGCCACCTCGGGGTCGAGATCCCGTGCCGCCTGGCTGAGCAGATCAGGCAGCAGCAGACGGAAATCCGCCGCCATGGCGGCCAGCGTATCCCGCGCCGCAGGCGTCAGCCCCCGCCCCAGCATCAGCGCCGGCTCGCCGCTGGCCGCCTCGCGGGTCAACCCCAGGCGCAGAGTCACGAATCCGGCGCGGCGCCAAAAGGCGATCAGCCCCGGCTCGGCGCCGAAGCTCACACCGAGGCGCTCGATGCCTGCCGCCGTGGCAGCTTCTTCCACCGCGGCGAGCAGCTGGCTGCCCACCCCGCGGCGGCGCAAGGCCGGATGCACGGCGATACGCATGAGCCGCCACCAGCGCGCGCGCGCGGCATCGAGATAGCCGCCATGAAAGGCCAGCGACTGCGCCATCAGGTGCCCTCGCGGGCGGCGTCTGCCGTGGTGGATCTCCGCGGCCAGGGCAGCATCGAAGCCCCCCTCCGGCTGGACTACGGCGATCGCCACCAGCGCCTCGCCCAGCATGACGGCCGGTAGCGCGACCTCGGGGCCGTCGAGCAGATGGCGCAGATCGCTGGGTGCGGTGCGATAGTGGGCCTGTACCAGCAGCCCGAACGCCTGGGTCAGCAGCGTGGCATTCGCCGCCAGCGCCTCGCGGTCGAGCCAGACCACGCGCGGTGCGTGATGCTCGGCGCTGGCCGCCACCGTCTCGGCGCTCGCCGCCTCGGCATCGAGACACAGCAGATCCCGGGTCAACGCCTCCAGCGGGTCGCCCGCGGCCCAGCGCACCGGCTCGCTCAGGCGCAGCCGCCGCCAGCCCGGCGTCAACTGGTCGAGACGCTCGCGCAGGCGCACCTCGAAGCCGCGCCCGGTGCCTTCGTAGCCGTGCACCGTGGTGGCGAAGGCGAGCCGCGGAAAGCGTTCCAGCCAGCGGATCAGGCGGGCAGCGGGGATCGCCGCCGCTTCGTCCACCAGCAGGGTCGGCGGCGCGTGCGGGTCGATGTCGGTATCATCGAGCGCGGGCAGCACCCGCTCCGGCGGCAGCCAGGTGACCTGCGCCGGCTGCCCCGCCAGGGTCAGGGTGAAGCCGGTCTCGTCCAGGCGCCCCTCGGGCAGCAGCGCTGCGAGGCGCGCGAACAGCGGCGCCACCGCCTCGCGGGTGGACGCGCTCACCCACAGCTGCCGCTCGCCCTGCTGCAGCCGGCGTGCCGCGGCGATCCCCAGGGCGGCGCTCTTGCCGCGTCCGCGATCGGCGACCAGCACCAGCGGCCGGCGCCGACGCAGCCGGGTCAGCCGCGCCACCGCCTCGGCCTGGTCGGCGGTGAGACAGTCGGCGTCCCTGCTCGTCGGTGTCGGTGACGATGTCGGTATCGATATCGGTGTCTGCGCCTGTACCGGGTTGCCCGCCGATAGCCTCGACGCACCGGCCCGTGGTAGTGGCGCTTCGGGCGTCCACACCGCCATTGATTCTGCGGCCATCAGCTCACGCGCCACCCGGCGCAGATAGCGCGCCTCCAGGGTCTGTGCCGCGTGGGGCCACTGGGTCAGGCGACGGTAGTCGGCGTCCCCCCGCCACGGGCCCGCCTCGGGGGTGAGCCAGTGTGCCGGGGTCAGTAGCACCAGCCAGCCCCCGGCGAGGACGGTGCCGCTGAGCGCACCGAAGGCGTCGGGGTCGAAACCGCCCTGGGGCGAGACGGCATCGATGACCACCAGGTCGTGCTCCTGGCCCAGCCGCGAGCGCGCCTTGGCCGCCGCGAGCCGGGGGATGTCGGGTGCGCTCTCGTTGACCGGGCCGAGCCACAGCGGCGCGCGCCAATCGCCGGCGGCGATCCACTCGCTGGCTCGCGCCAGCGCCGTATCAGGGTCGGCGGCGATCCACAGCACCCCGCGCACCCGGCGGGCACGCAGCGCCTCACACTGCTCACGCAGCCACTCGGCCAGCGGGCTCACGTTTTTCTCCAAAGAGGTCGCCTAGCCAAAGAGATCGCCGAGATCGGGTTTGAGCGTGGGGCAGAAGCGCGCCAGCACCAACGCCAGGGCCACACCGCCCAGGGTCAGCAGCACCGGCAGCCAGCTGAAGGCCACGCCGGAGGAGACATAGAGGTAGAGAAAGAACAGCGACATCACGCCGCCGCCGAGCAAACGCCCGGCACGCACGCCGGCCAGATAGACGCTGACCAGCACACCGAGACAGGGGATCAGCACGCTGCACAGGTTGATCACGAACTCGCGTCCGGACGCGGCGACGCCGGGCAGCAGCAGGCGCGCGGCCAGCTCCCATACCACCAGATAGATCAACACCGGCGCGGCGAAGGCGCCGATCAGGCGCGACACGGTACGAACGGGCTCGTCGGCGCCCGGCTTGGGCGGTTGCGGGGTCTGCATCATCGGCTTCCAGAACGGGTTGGCAAAGGCGGCGCGGCCGTCGCGGTCACGCCACCGACAGGACTGGCGCTATTGAAGCATCCACGCCGCGCGCCTGCATCTCCCCCCGCCTCAGTGCTCGATGCGCTTGAGCAGCAGCACCAGCGGCACGCTGATCAGGTAGAGACAGCCCATCCACAGGAAGATGTCGTTGTAGGCGAGGACCTGGGTCTGCACGCCGATCCGCTGGCCGAGCATCGCCACGGCGCTGTGGTAGGGATCGGCGACATGCCCCATCAGCAGCGACTGATAGTTGGCGATCTGCTGCTGGACCACGAGCCGCCCCTGGTCGAGCGCCGGGATCAACTGGTTCCAGTGGTAGTCCTCACGCCAGTCGCGCACGGTATCGAGCATGGCGAGCCCGACCGCACCGCCCAGGTTGCGCATCACACTGAACAACCCCGCGGCGTTGCCCAGCTCCGCCGGCCCCAGGGTGCCCAGGGCGATACGCGAAGCGGGGATGATGCACATGATCATGCCGGTACCGCGCACGATCTGCGGCCAGAAGAACTGCCAGAAGCCCGACTCGCTGGTGAGATTCGAGTTCATCGCGGTGCCGATGCCCACCAGCAGCAGGCCGAAGAAGAGCAGCACGCGCAGATCGACCGAGTTGGTCAGCCGCCCCACCACGGGTGCGGTGAAGAACATTGCCACCCCGGTGACGAACATCACCTCACCGATCTGCAGGCTCGAGTAGCCGCGCACGCCGCCCAGAAACAGCGGCATCAGGTAGACCAGCCCGTACATGGCGATGCCGACGACGAACACCAGCCCGGTGCCGACCGAGAAGTTGAGATTCTTGAACGCACGCAGATCGACGATCGGGTGCTCGCAGGTGAGCACGCGCCAGAAGAAGCCGATGCAGGAGGCCACGCAGAGCAGCGTCATCCACACGATCAGCTCGCTCGAGAACCAGTCATCGCCGGGGCCCTCCTCGAGCACGAACTCGAGGCTGCCGAGAAACAGCGCGATCAGGATCAACCCGGTGAAGTCGAGCCGCTTGGCAACGCTGGCATCGCCTTCGTCGACGTCGAGGAAACGCCACACCGCCAGCGTCACGAAGATGCCGGGGATCACGTTGACCAGAAACAGCCAGTGCCAGCTGAAGATCTCGGTGAGATAGCCGCCCACGGTGGGGCCGATCGACGGCGCCAGCGTCACCACCATGCCGATGATGCCCTGCACCGTACCCATCGCGCGACGCGGGAACAGCGAAAAGCTGACCGCCTGGGTCAGCGGGATCATCGCCCCGCCCATGAAGCCCTGGATCGCACGCAGCACGATCAGCTGATCGATGCTGGTGGCCAGCGCACAGCCGAGGCTGGCCAGGGTGAAACCGGCGCACGAGATGACGAAGGCGACCCGGGTCGAGAGCCAGCGCATCAGCACCCCGGAAAGCGGGATCATGATGATCTCGGCAATCAGGTAGGAGGTCTGGATCCACGAGATCTCGTCGCTGGAGGCGGATACGCCGGCCTGGATCTCGTTGAGCGAGCTGGCCACGATCTGGATATCGAGGATCGCCATGAACATCCCGAACACCGCCGCGACGAAACCGAAGCGGTGGTGCCAGGAGGGCATCTCCTGCGGGCCGCCGTTGGCGGGCGGCGCGACCTCACTCATGCCGCGTCACTCCTCACGGGGCGCTGTCTTCGAGCGCGGGGCCGGGATCGAAGTAGATTGCCTGGCCGTCGACCTGACGCGTGTCCACCGAGGGCACCACCGAGAGCCCCGCCTGCAGCCGCCACAGCTGATCCTTGGGGCCGGTGATACGGATCTTGACCGGCACCCGCTGCACGATCTTGTTGAAGTTGCCGGTGGCGTTGTCCTGCGGCAGCAGGCTGAACTGGGTGCCAGTGGCCGGGGCCACGCTGTCGACCTTGCCGGTGTAGGCGATATCCGGGTAGGCGTCGACCTCCAGAGAGACCGGCTGCCCCACGCGCATGCGCTCGATATCGGTCTCCTTGAAATTGGCCACCACGTAAGCGCTGGAGACCGGCACCAGCTGCATCAGAGTCAGCGACGGCTGGGCCAGGTCGCCGGCCTCCACCGTGCGGTTGCCGACCACGCCGGTGCGCGGGGCGACGATGCGAGTCTTGGCGAGCTGGTTCTGGTAGTAGTCGATATCGGCCTGGGCGGCATCGCGCTGGGCCTGGGCGCTCTCCACCGCGGCCTGATCGGCGCTCAGCCGGCGCTTGGCCGACTCGACGCTGGCCCGGCGCGCGGCCAGCGTGGCCTGGGCCACGCGCAGCGAGGCGCGGTCGTCGTCGAGCTGCTGACGCGAGGCGTAGTTCTTCGACGCCAGCGACTGCGAGCGTTCGAGATGCTGGCGCGCCTGGGCGACGTCGGATTCCGCCGCGCTCACCTGCGCCTGGGCTTCGTCGATGCTGGCGCGGTCGAGTTCGATCTGGCGCTGGGCCTGGGTCACACCGGCGGCGTTGACCGCGAGCTGAGCCTGGGCCTGGGCCAGCTGGCTGCGGGTGTCGCGATCATCGAGCTGGACCAGCAGCTGGCCCGCCTCGACGCGCTGGTTGTCGGTCACCGCCACCCGCGCCACCTTGGCCGTGAGTTCGGCGCGCACCGCCACGCTGTCGGTGTGTACGTAGGCGTTGTCGGTGCCGACAAAGAAGCGGCCGGTGTGCCACCAGTGCCACGCGAACACCAGCGCGGCCACCGCCACTACCAGGACCGCCGCCGCCGTATAGAGCTTTTTCTTGATCTTCATGCGTTGATCTTCATGCCTTTGACTGGGTGCAGGAGACACGGATAGTTGCCGGAGACACAGGCGCAATCGAGCCTTGTGACGGCACTCGCGCCTTGTGACGACGCTGCTACACCCGCCACTACGCCGCGCCGCTAAACCTCGCCATCACGCCCGCCGACTTTTCGTGCAAAGCCCAAAGTGTAGTGTATGCTACACTATCTTTCGTAAAACGCCACCGCGATCACGTTACGGCTGGCAACCCACGCGTTGCACCCACCATTCACCCTTACCGAGGCCACCGCCAGCGCCATGCCGTCACCCGATGCCCCACGCCCGCTGACGCCCACCACCGAGCGCGGTCTCAAACGCCGCGACGCGCTGATGGACGCGGCCCAGAAGCTGTTCCTCGAGCAGGGCTACGGTCAGGTCAGCGTCAACGATATCGTCGCCGAGGCGGGCGGTTCGCTCTCTACCCTCTACCGCCACTTCGGCAGCAAGGAGGGGCTGTTCCAGGCCATGATAGAACGCCGCTCCCACCACCTCTATGAGGCGCTCTCCGCCGAGGGCGTCGACGGCCTGTCGGTGGAACAGGCGCTGCAGCGTCTGGGCGTCACCCTGCTGATCAAGGTCATCGATGGCGAGACCCTGGGCATCTACCGCGAAGTGGTGGCGGAGAGCCCGCGTCAGCCCGAGCTCGGCCAGCTGTTCTACGCCGCCGGGCCGGGCCGCGTGCGTCAGGCGCTGGCCGCTTATCTCGCACGCCAGATGCGCGCCGGGCGCCTGCCCCAGAGCGACGCCGTCGAGCTCGCCGGTATCTTCCTCGGCTCGGTGCTCGGCGAGCTGCATCTGAACCAGCTGTTGCAACTGGAATCGCCGCCTTCGCAGGCGGCGATCGAGCAGCGCGTGGCGCGCTGCGTCTCCCTCTTCGTCGGCGGGTTGCGCTACCCCGAAGCGTGATCGGCAAGCAGCGCCTCGATGGTCACCGGCAGGTCGCGGTAACGCTTGCCGGTGGCGTGATAGAGCGCGTTGGAGATTGCCGGGGCGATGCCGGTGAGACCGATCTCGCCCACCCCGCGGGCGCCGAACTCGTTGAACTTGAAGTCCGGATAGTCGAGCAGCTCGACGTCGATCTCGGGGATGTCGGCGTGTACCGGCACGATGTAGTCGGCCACGTTGGCGTTGATCAGCCGGGCGTCACGCGGGTCGTAGTCGAGCTTCTCGAACAGCCCCATGCCGATCCCCATGACGATACCCCCTTCGACCTGGTTGCGCGCCGTGGGCGGATTGATCGCACGGCCGATATCCATGCTCGACACCACCCGTGCCACCCGCACCCGCGAGATGCCCGGGTCGACGCGCACCTCGACGAAGTGGGCACCGAAGGAGCGGAAGCTGTACTGCTTCTTCTCCTCGCCCGGGGCGCTGCTGCCCTGACCGTTGACGCTGGACAGACGCATGCCCTCGAGCACCTCGGCAAAGCTGTGGCTGCGTTCGCCGTCACTCAGCGCGCCCTCGGCCACCGTCAGGCTGTCGGCATCGACCCCGGCGAACACCCCACCGTGGCCGGTCGCCACCTCCTTGAGCGCGCTCAAGGCATCGCGGACCGCCACCGCCACCGCCGGCAGCGTGGTCGCGGTGGCCATCGAGCCGCCGGAAAGCGGCCCTGTCGGCAGGCTGGTCTCGCCCAGCTTGACCTCGATGTCAGCCACGGCGACGCCGGTCAGCTCGGCCACCGTCTGGGCCACGATGGTGTAGGTGCCGGTGCCGATGTCCTGGGTGCCACAAGCCGCGAACAGGGTGCCATCGGCGCGCAGCTCGACCCGCGCCTGACACGGCTGGCGCCCGGCGAACCAGGTGCACGCGGCCATGCCGTAGCCGATGATCTCGTCACCGTCGCGCATCGCCCCGATGCCCGGGTCGCGCTGGGCCCAGCCGAAGCGTTCGGCGGCGCTGTGCAGACACTTGTCGAGCTGCTTGCTCGACCACGGCAGGCCGCTCTCCGGGTCCTCGTGGGCGTAGTTGCGCAGACGCAGCTCGACCGGGTCCATCTCGAGCGCCACCGCCAGCTCGTCCATCGCGGTCTCCAGCGCGAAGATACCGGAGACCTCGCCGGGCGCGCGCATCGGGCAGGGCGTGCCGTGGTTGAGCGCCAGGATGCGCTGGCTGACCGCCAGGTTGTCGCAGGCGTAGAAGCTCGGCGTGGCGCTGCCGCAGGCGTCGACGTAACGATCCACCAGCGAGGTCTCGGTGGTGGAGTCATGGATCACCGCGCTCAGGCGGCCGTCGCGATCCGCACCCAACCGCAGGCGCTGGCGCGAGGCGGGGCGGTTACCACCGCCGGTCATGTCCTGGGCCCGCGGCAGCACCAGCTTGAGCGGACGCCCGAGCTCGCGCGCGGCACCGGCGGCGGCCACCGCGTGGGGCCACATGAACAGCTTGTTGCCGAAGCCGGAGCCGATGTAGTGGGAGATGACCTCGATGTTCTCCTGCGCCAGATCGAAGATCCGGGCCATGGCGTTGCGCTGGTAGAACACCCCCTGACTCGACTCGTGCACCACCAGCCGGCTGCCGCCGTCGCGCCATTCGGCCAGGGTGGCGTGCATCTCCATCTGCAGGTGGCTCTCGGCGGCGATGTGATAGACCGCATCGATCTGCACCTCGGCGCCGGCGAACGCGGCTTCCGGATCGCCGCGGGTGGTTCCTGAGTCTTCCAGCAGCTCGCCTTCGGTGTGGCTGTCGTGGGCGCCGTCGAGCAGGCTCGAGATCGCCCCGGTCTCCTGGCGGTAGCGGGCCACCACGCGCTGGGCGGCCGCGCGGGCCTGGGCGAAGCTCTCCGCCACCACCAGCGCGACGTACTGGCCGTGATAGTAGATGCGCTCGTCCTCGAACGGCAGGCGCACCTCGCTCACCTGATCGCCGTGCCCCATGCTGTTGGGCGAGCGGTGCAGGCGCGGAAAGTTGGCGTGGTGGAAGATATCGACCACCCCGGGCATCGCCAGCGCCTCGTCGAGTTCGAGGCGTGCCAGGGTGCCGTGGGCGATGCTCGCACCGACCGGATAGCCGTAGAGCATGCCCTCGACGCTGAGTTCGCCGGTGTAGCCGGCACGGCCGGTGAGCTTGAACTCGCCGTCGATACGCGGTGTGCGCTGGCCGACGACCTGGGGCTGGGCGAGTGTCGACTGGGTCAGATCGTTCATGCCTGGCTCTCCTGGGTGTCGGTGCCGCCCTGGCGGGCGGCGCGTGTGGCATCGCGCAGGGCGCGTACGATCGCCTGCTTGGCCAGGTCGACCTTGAAGGCGTTGTGGGCGAGCGGCCGGGCGTCGCGCAGGGCGATCTCGGCGGCGCGTTCGAAGCTCGCCAGTTCGGCCGGCTGACCGACCAGGGCCGCCTCGGCCTCGCTGGCTCGCCACGGTTTGGTGGCGACACCGCCAAGGGCGAGCCGCACCTCGTGGATCCGCCCGCCATCCAGCTTGAGCTGCGCCGCCGCCGAGGCCAGCGCGAATTCGTAGGAGGCGCGGTCACGCAGCTTGAGATAGTGCGACCCGGCCGTCGCCAGCGACGCATCGAGTGTCAGCGGCACGTCGAGGGTGAGCGCGGTGATCAGCTCGTCTGCGGCGAGATCGTGCTCGATGTGCGGCGTGTCGCCGGGCAGCCGATGGAAATCGGCGAACGCCACTTCGCGCTCGCCCGCCGGCCCTTCGAGGGTCAGGGTGGCGCCGATGGCGGCCAGCGCCACGCACATGTCCGAGGGGTGCACGGCAATACAGTCGGCACTGCCACCGAGCAGCGCGTGCATGCGGTTGATGCCATCGCGGGCATCGCAGCCGCTGCCCGGCTGGCGCTTGTTGCAGGCGCTGCCGACATCGCGGAAGTAGGGGCAACGAGTGCGCTGCATGAGGTTGCCGGCGGTGGTCGCCATGTTGCGCAACTGGGTCGAGGCGCCCGCCAGCAGCGCCTGGGAGAGCAGCGGGTAGTCGCGCGTCACCTCCGGGTGATGAGCGAGATCGGTATTGGTCACCAACGCCCCGATCCTGAGCCGACCATCCGCCAGCCGCTCGACCGTCTTCAGCGGCAGCGCATTGATATCGACCACCGCCGCCGGGCGCATGACGTTGAGCTTGACCAGGTCGAGCAGGGTGGTGCCGCCGGCGACGAAGGCGGTCTCGGCGTTGCCGTGCTGCGCCGCGCTGCCGACGCTCTCGGCGCGGGAGAAGTCGAAGGCTCTCATGGGGTCCCCTCCCCGGCCCGGCTCGTGGCGTCGTCGGCCAGGGTCGCGCGCGCCTGCTGGATCGCCGTCAGGATATTCTTGTAGGCACCGCAGCGGCAGATATTGCCGCTCATCGCCTCTTTCACCGCAGCATCGTCGCTGCCGATGCGCGCGTCATTGAGCAGTGCCGTCGCCGACATCATCTGCCCCGGCGTGCAGTAGCCGCACTGGAAGGCGTCGCAGGCAAGGAAGCTCTGCTGCACCGGGTGCAGCTCGCCTTCCCGCGCCAACCCCTCCACCGTGGTGACGTGCTGGCCTTCGCACATGACCGCCAGCCGCAGGCAGGCGTTCATCGCCTGGCCGTCGACGTGCACGGTACAGGCACCGCACTGGCCGTGGTCGCAGCCCTTCTTGGTACCGCCCAGGCCGAGCTGCTCGCGCAGCACGTCGAGCAGTACCGCGTTGGGGGCGACCTCTAGCGAGATCGGCTGCTGGTTGAGGGTGAAGTTGACGTTCAGGGTCGGCGCGGGGATCCCGCGCCGGGTCGGGGAATGCACGGAATCGTCCATCATGCCGGCTCCTCATCGATGATCGAGGCGCGGCCCCGGGGCGCGTCACTGCGCGCGGCCACGCCCCGCGGTCTGGGGCGACTCGCGTGAACACCATGGCCCGGGGCAGACGGCACCGACGCCACGCTGGCGGGCACCGGGCGCGCTGCGATCGGGAACCAATGGGTATCACGGGAATCCATGCAGGGCGGGGCGCTGTCAGGACGCCATCGCCGTGTCGACTGATCAGCATAGACACCCGAGCGCCACCCCGCCCGGAGACGACTGTAAATGTCTCCGCCGGCCCTCCGCGCACGTCGACTTCGGTTAAGCTTGGCCGCTCGCGCCATCCGACCCACCCAGCAAGGACGATCCACGACCACCATGAATACGCTGATCCTGGTCCTGATTCTGCTGCTGGTGGCTTCGGCCACCGGCGTCATCACTCGCTTCGTACCGGCGCTGCCGACGCCGCTGGTGCAGATCATCCTGGGTGCCCTGCTGGCCTGGCCGGCGGCCGGACTGCATGTCGAGCTGGAGCCGGAGATCTTCCTGCTGCTGTTCATCGCCCCATTGCTTTTCGCCGATGCCCGACGCTTCCCCCAGCGTGAATTCATGAGCCTGCGCGGCCCCATCCTGGCCCTGGCGCTGGGGCTGGTGCTGTTCACCGTGGTCGGCGTGGGCTACTTCATCCATCTGCTGTTTCCGGCACTACCGCTGGCGGTGAGCTTCGCCCTGGCGGCGATCCTCTCGCCCACCGATGCGGTGGCGGTATCGTCGATCTCCGGCCGTCTGCGGGTGCCGCCGCGGCTGATGCGAGTGCTCGAGGGCGAGTCGCTGATGAACGATGCCTCCGGCCTGGTGGCGTTCAAGTTCGCCGTCGCCGCCGCACTCACCGGCACCTTCTCGCTGGTCGACGCCACTTTCAGCTTCTTTATCATTGCGGTGGGCGGGCTGGTGGTGGGGGCGCTGCTGGCCATGGGCTTCAACCTGTTGCGCACCCGCCTGATCGAACGCCATCTGGGCGAGGCAACCACGGTTCAGGTGATCCTGCTGGTGCTGCTGCTGCCGTTCGCCGCCTATCTGCTCGCCGAGCACCTGGGGCTCTCGGGCATTCTCTCAGCGGTGTCCGCGGGGATGGTGATGAACCGCGCCGACCTCAAGCGGGTCGGCCAGTTGAATGCGCGCATGCAGACCCAGAGCGTGTGGGAGATGCTGGAGTTCGTGCTCAATGCACTGGTGTTCCTGCTGCTCGGCTTCCAGCTGCCAGCGATCATCAATGGCGCCCTCGACCACTCGCTGCACGACATCGGCGACTACGAGTTCCTGCGCCTGCTCGGCTACGTGGCGATCATCTCGCTGGCGCTGCTGCTGTCGCGCTTTCTGTGGGTCTGGCTGGCCAGCGAGGTCGGGCTGGCGCTGACCCGGCTGCGCGGCCTGATCCACGGTCGCCCGCGCCTGCCGACGCCGGACGGCAATGGCCGCCTGTCACTGCGCCTGATGCTGGCGGCGACCCTGGCGGGTATCCGCGGCACCATCACGCTGGCCGCAGCGCTGTCGCTGCCGCATCTGATGGAGAACGGCACCCCCTTCCCCAATCGCGAGCTGCTGATCTTTCTCGCCACCGGGGTGATTCTGTTCACGCTGGTCACCGGCAGCATCGGCCTGCCGCTGGTGCTGCGCAATCTGAAGCTGCCCCGCGACACCCGCGAGTTCGACGAGGAGCGCCGCGCACGCATCGCCGGCGCCGAGGCGGCGATCTACCGTATCGAACGTTTCCACCACGACCGCACCGGCGAGTTCGCCCGGGCCCAGACCAACGACGAGACGATCATCGCCTTCAACGACATCAGCGCCCAGTTGATGGCCTACTATCGTGAGCGCATGGCGCTGCACTCCACCGAGACCGCCACCCCGCAGCTGGCCACCAGCCGTGAGCTGGAGCGCGAAACGCGACTGGAAGCGCTGCGTGCCGAGCGCCGTGAGTACTACAAGCTTCGCCAGCGCCACCGAATCAACGACAATGTGCTCAGAAAGCTGGTGCGCGAGGTCGACCTCGCCGAAGCCGCGCTGACCAGCGACCAGGGCCAGCCGGCTCACTGAACCGCGACATGGGGCCGCACCTGCCTTGCACGCCTGGGCGGCCGGCCCCAGATCAGCTGCAACCATTGCCAACTGTCGTTCACGCGCGTGAAGACAGAGTGTTCGATACCGACAGGAGAGAGGGATGAGACGACCGATGTCACGCTGGATCACCGCCGCGAGCCTGGCGCTCGCGAGCCTTGCCACCGTCACCGCCGCCAGCGCCCAGGAGACGCAGGCGGCCGCAACGGTGCCGGGTTTGATCGCCACCCCGGTCGAGGGCAGCGTGCACCAGGTGGCCGGTCGCTTCGCCGACAACGTGCGCACCAGCGGCATGACCATCTTCGCGCGCATCGACCATCGCCAGGGCGCAATGTCCCGCGACATGGCCATGTTGCCCAACGAAGTGATCGTGTTCGGCAACCCCAAGACCTCGACGCCCCTGATGCAGTGCGCCGCCACCGCCGGCATCGACCTGCCGATGAAGGCGCTGATCTGGCAGGACAGCGACGGCCAGACCTGGCTCGGCTACGACGACCCGCAGTGGATCGCCACGCGCCACGGGGTCGGCGACTGCCCCGCGGTCGCTCCTCTCAGCCGCGAAATGCAGGCGCTGGTCGAGGCGACCGCCGAACGCTGATAGCGCCATCACCCTGGGCGCCAGACACACGGGCGTATCGACACCGACGACGTGACGACGACAAATATCAAGACCAAGGCAAAGACCAAGACAAAGACGCCGGCCCTGAGGCCGGCGTCGATGCGTTATGGGCCAGACGCGGTGGACTGGCACGGATGACTCAGGCCGTGCGCGCCTCGGGCACGTCATCCATCAGCTTGTCGAGGGTGATCGGCAGCTCGCGGATCCGCTTGCCGGTGGCGTGGTGCACCGCGTTGGCCACGGCGGCGGCGAGCCCGGTGATGCCGATCTCGCCGATGCCGCGGGCGCCGTACTCGTTGAAGCGGGTGTCGGGGTAGTCGAGCAGGATGACTTCAACCTCGGGCTGGTCGGCGTGGACCGGCACCACGTACTCGGCATAGTCGTTGTTGACCGGACGGCCATTGCGGGCGTCGTACTCGGTCGCCTCGAACAGCCCCATGCCGATACCCATGACGATCGCGCCTTCGACCTGATTGCGCGCGGTGGTTTCGTTGATCACCCGGCCGACATCGATGGCGCTGACCACGCGGGCCACGCGCAGATGCGAGATGCCCGGGTCCCAGCGCACCTCGACGAAGTGCGCGCCGAAGGAGCGGTAGGAGTACTGTGCGTCGGCGCCCTCGGTGTGGGCTTCACCGTCGGCGCTGCCGTAGCGCGCAGCGCCAAGGATGTCGGCAAAGCTCACCTGCTTGCCATCGGCGTTGCGCAGGCCGCCCTCGGCGACCTCGAGATCGTCGCTGGCGCCCCCAGCGAAGGCACCATTGGCGCCGGTGGCGTAGCGCTTCATCTCGTCCAGGGCGACCCGCGTGGCCTTGGCGATCGCCGGCAGCGTGGTCGCGGTGGCCCAGGAGCCACCGGAGACCGGGCCATCCGGGTAGGAGGAGTCCCCCAGTTCGACCGTGACCCGCTCCAGCGGCAGGCCGGTGAGATCGCTCACCGCCTGGGCGACGATGGTGTAGGTGCCGGTGCCGATGTCCTGGGTGGCGCAGGAGGCAAACGCCGTCCCGTCGGCACGCAGCGAGACCCGCGCGTCGCACGGGCGCTTGAGCGCCTCCCAGTTGCACGCCGCCATGCCGTAGCCGACGATCTCGCGCCCCTGGCGCATGCTGCCGATCTCGGGGTTGCGTGCGGCCCAGCCGAAGCGCTCGGCGGCGCGCTGGGTCGCCTCGACGATATGGTTGCTGGAGAAGTCGAGGTCTTTGCTCTCGTCGCGCTCGGCATAGTTGTCGAGGCGAAAATCGAGTGGGTCGACGCCGGCCGCGGCGGCCATCTCATCCACCGCCGACTCCAGCGCGAACAGCCCCGGCGCGGCACCTGGAGCGCGCATCGAGGTGGGCGTGCCGCGATTCACCTGGGTCGTTGCGTGACTGACCGTGAGATTGGGGCAGCTGTAGAGACTCTTGGTCACGCTGCCGCAGGTCTCGACGTACTGGTCGGTGAACGAGGTGGTGTTGATCGATTCGTGACGCAGCGAAACCAGCTTGCCGCTGCCATCGGTGGCCAGGCGCAGGCGCTGACGCGTCTCCGGGCGGTGGCCGGTGGTGGTGAACATCTGCGCCCGCGGCACCATCAGCTGTACCGGCCGCCCCAGCTCACGCGCGGCGGCGGCAGTGGCCACGGCGTGAGGCCAGGTCCACAGCTTGCTGCCGAAGCCGGAGCCGATATAGGGCGCGTGCACGGTGACCCGCTCCGGCGGGATGGCGAACATCTTGGAGAGCGCGTTACGCGCCATCACCACGCCCTGGGAGGCATCGAAAATGGTGAGATGGTCGCGCTCCCACCACGCCGTGGAGGCGTGCATCTCCATCGGGTTGTGGGTCTCCACCGGGGTGCGGTAGGTCACATCGATGTGCCGGGCAGCGCTGTCGAAAGCCGCCGCGGCATCGCCGCGCGAATGATTGCCACTGCCGCTTTGGGTGCCGTGGGCGGCGACGCCCTGTTCGAGATTGGCGAGTGCCGCGTCTTCGGCATAGCTGACGTCGACCTCACGCGCCGCCGCGCGGGCGTTCTCGAAGGTATCCGCCACCACCAGCGCCACGAATTGGCCGGCGTAGTAGATGCGCTCATCCTCGAACGGCAGACGCGTCTCCTCGACCTTGTTGCCCTGGGCAAAGCTCGACGGCGAGCGGTAGAGCTTGGGGAAGTGCCCGTGGTGAAAGATATCGATCACGCCAGGCATCCGACGCGCGCGTTCAACGCTCAGTTGGGTCACCTTGCCACTGGCGATGGTGCTGAACACCCCGTAGCCGTAGGTGAGACCGGCGGGCAGTTGATCGGCGGCGTAGTAGGCGCGCCCCGAGAGCTTGTCGGGGCCGTCGATACGCGGCACGCCGGCACCGATGATCGCCCCGAAGTGCGGGTCGCTGGGCTTGTCGTCACTCATCTGGATCTCTCCTCGCCGCGGCTCAGGCAGTGGTCAGGTCGGTCAGGTTGCGCACGATCGCCTGCTGGCCGAGGGGAATCTTGTAGGCGTTGTGGGCATAGGCGGTGGCATGCGCGAACGCGCGCTTGGCGGCATCGGCAAAGCGCTGCTCGCTCACCGGCTGGCCCGCAAGCGCAGCCTCGACCTCCGGCGCACGCCAGGGCTTGGTGCCGACGCCCCCCAGCGCCACCCGCGCTTCACGAATGGTGTTGCCGTCGAGCGTCACGATCACCGCGCTGGAGGCGAGCGCGAACTGATACGACTGGCGGTCGCGCAGCTTGAGATAAGCCGAGCGGCTGCCGGCGAGCGGCGCGTCGAGCACCACGTGGGTGATCAGCTCGCCGGGCGCCAGCGCATGTTCGCGCTGCGGCGTGTCGCCGGGCAGCAGATGGAAATCGGCAAAGTCGATCTCGCGCCGGCCCTCCGGGCCCTCGACCTGCACCTTGGCGCCGATCGCCGCCATCGCCACGCACATGTCCGACGGATGCGCGGCGATGCAGCTGTCGCTGGTGCCGAGCACCGCATGGACCGAGCGGTTGACGCCACCGATGGCGGCGCAGCCGCTGCCCGGCTCGCGCTTGTTGCAGGCCGAGACGCCGTCGCGGAAATAGGGGCAGCGCACCCGCTGCATCAGGTTGCCGCCGGTGGTGGCCTTGTTGCGCAGCTGGGTCGAGGCGCCCGCCAGCAGCGCCTGGGACAGCACGGCGTAATCCGCGACGACACGCTGGTCGCGGGCCAGCGCGGTGTTGGTCACCATGGCGCCGATACGCAGACGGCCATCGTCCAGACGCTCGATGCGGTCCAGCGCCACGCCGTTGATATCGACCAGCTTGCGCGGCTGCATCACGTCCAGCTTGACCAGATCGAGCAGCGTGGTGCCGCCGGCCAGAAAGGCCGCTTGGTCATCGCTGCCGTGTGCCGCGATCGCGGCCGCCGGGCTCTCCGCCCGGGCATAATCGAAGGCTCTCATGCCGGATCTCCTGCGAGCTTGCCACGCGCCGACTGGATCGCCGCGACGATGTTCTTGTAGGCGCCACAGCGGCAGATGTTGCCGCTCATCGCCTCGCGTACCTCGGCATCGCTGGTGCCGATCGCGGGGTCGTTGAGAATCGCCACCGCGCTCATCATCTGACCCGCGGTGCAGTAGCCACACTGATAGGCATCGTGCTCGAGAAAGGCCTGCTGGATCGGGTGGCGCTGGCCGTTCTTCTCCAGCCCTTCGACCGTGGTGATCTCGTCGCCGTCGTGACTGACCGCCAGGCTCAGGCAGGCGTTGATCGCGGTGCCGTTGACCAGCAGCGTGCAGGCACCGCACTGGCCATGATCGCAGCCCTTCTTGGTGCCGGTGAGCCCCAGCCCATGGCGCAGCGCGTCGAGCAGGATGACGTTGGGCGTCACATCGAGCCGATGCGGCTGGCCGTTGACGGTCAGCGTGATGCGCTGCCGGCCTTCGGCCGGCGGGGCATCGGTCTGGGTCTGAGGCTGGTCCGGCGAGCCGGCATAGCTGACCTGGGACAGCGCCGGCGCCGCGGCAATGGCGAGGCCGGAGGCGCCAGCGGACTGCAGGAACCGCCGGCGGCCGGGAGAGTGGGGCTGGGTGTCGCCGCGGGGGTCGAAGTGATCGACGCCCGGCGCGGTGCGCTCGTTGTCATCCATGTCAGGGATCCTCATCAAGGCTGTGCCGCTGCCGGCATCTTTGTCTTTCCAGCGTGGTGCTCTGGTTTATCGGGGCGCGGCAGGGAAAGGAGGCGTAGTGCTTCACTGAACTTAGGAAAAGTGCGGCACCAATGCCAAATCATTGGCGTAATTCGCGCGATTCACGCAGAAATGGGCATCTTCCGCAGGCCCGCGACGCGGCTGGTCTTTTGCTCAGGCCTGCCGTATGTTTTCGCCCAACTGCATCGTCACAGGGATCAGAGAGATGAGTGCTTCACGTCATGGTGTCCGTCTGCTGGCGCTCGCCGCCGGCCTTTCCTCCGCCGCCGCGGTCAGCGCGGCCCAGCCGACCTGGGAAGGCAGCGTCGGCGCCGGGGCGATCTATGCCCCAGACTACCTGGGTAGCGACGACTACGAGTGGAACGCCTGGCCGTCGCTGGATGCGACCTACGGCGATACCTTCTTCGTCAGCGTGACCGACGGCATCGGCTGGAATCTGGTGCGCGAGGGCAAGTGGCGGGTCGCCCCCTTCATCGGCTACACCTTCGGCCGCGACGACACCGGCGACATCCGCGCCCTGGATCAGGTCGACGGCGGCGCCACCGCCGGCCTGCGCGCCAGCTATCTCGACGACACCTGGCACTACAGCGCCGCCGCCGAAACGCCGTTCACCGGTGATATCGACGGCTATCGGGTCAAGTTCGCGGCGACCCATGTCGCCCGCCTCGGCGAGCGCGCCGCCTTCACCGTCGGCCCGCGCTTCAGCTACACCAGCGCGGCCTGGACCGACGATCTGTTCGGCGTTTCGGCGGGCGAGAGTGCGCGCTCAGGGATTCGTGCCTACGACCCGAACGATGGCTACTTCACTCTCGGCGCCGATGCCACCCTGAGCTACTACCTTACCCGCCAGTGGTCGATCACCGGCCTGGTCGGCGTGGCACGCCTCACCGGCGACGCCGAGGACAGCCCGATCGTCGACGATCTCGGCGACGCCACCCAGTGGCGTGCGGGGGCCTTCATCAACTATCACTTCTGATGCCAAGCACGGGTGATACAGAGCGCTGGTGAAGAGCGCTGGTGACGTAGAACATCGGTGACATCGTCAGGGGCGCCCCACGCCGCCCTAACTACGAAAACGCCCGCCCCGGCATCGGCCGGGGCGGGCGTTGTCGTCTTTCAGCGTAACGCGTCTAGCGCTTTAACTCGGCACCGAACTCAAGCATCCGATTCAACGGAATCAGCGCCCGACGTGCGATCTCGGGGTCGACATGAATCTCCTGACCGCAACCGTTGGCGTCTGACAGCACCGCCAGGGTGTTCTCGAGACCGTTCATCGCCATCCACGGGCAGTTGGCGCAGCTTCTACAGGTCGCGCCATTACCCGCGGTGGGTGCGGCCATGAAGGTCTTGTCCGGCATCAGCTGCTGCATCTTGTAGAAGATGCCGCGATCGGTGGCGACGATGAAGCTGGGGTTGTCGAGCTTCTGGGCCGCACTGATCAACTGCGAGGTAGAACCGACGACATCGGCGATCTCCACCACCGAGGCCGGTGACTCCGGGTGCACCAACACGGCGGCCTGCGGGTGCAGCGCCTTGAGATCGAGGATTCCCTTGGCCTTGAACTCGTCATGGACGATGCACTCGCCCTCCCAGCAGAGCACGTCTGCCCCGGTTCGCTCGCGCACATAGTTGCCCAGATGGCGATCCGGCGCCCACAGGATCTTTTCGCCCTGGCGGTCGAGGTGATCGATCAGCTCCACCGCGATCGACGAGGTCACTACCCAGTCGGCACGCGCCTTCACCGCCGCCGAAGTGTTGGCATAGACCACCACGGTGCGTTCCGGATGCTGATCGCAGAAGGCGGAGAAGGTATCCGCCGGACAGCCGATATCCAGCGAGCAGGTCGCCTCCAGCGTGGGCATGAACACCCGCTTCTCGGGGCTCAGGATCTTGGCGGTCTCGCCCATGAAGCGCACCCCGGCGACGATCAGCGTGGTCGCCGGGTGATCCTTGCCGAAGCGGGCCATCTCCAGCGAGTCGGCGACGCAGCCACCGGTCGCTTCCGCCAGCGCCTGGATCTCGGGATCGGTGTAGTAGTGCGCAACCAGCACTGCGTTACGCGCCTTCAACTGCGCCGCGATACGCGCCCGATAGTGCGCTCTGGCCTCTTCATCGAGCGCCGGCTGCGCCTGGCCCGTCAGATGCTCGCGAACGCGTTCCCGCTCCCGCTCCGCCATCGCCTCGTCTCCGTCAGTCCTGCAACCACTCGGTATGGAAGGTCCCTTCGCGATCGACACGCTTGTAGGTGTGAGCGCCGAAGAAGTCGCGCTGGGCCTGGATCAGATTGGCCGGCAGTTTCTCGCTGCGATAGCTGTCGTAGTAGGCGATCGCCGAGGAGAAGGTCGGCACCGGGATGCCATTCTGGACGGCATGACCGATCACGTCGCGCAGCGCCTGCTGGTAGTTGCCGGCGATTTCACCGAAGTACGGCGCCATCAGCAGGTTCTTGAGCTCGGGGTTCTCCTGGTAGGCGTCAGTGATCTTCTGCAGGAAGCGCGCACGGATGATGCAACCGGCACGGAACAGCTTGGCCACTTCACCGTAGTTCAGGTCCCAGCCATGATCTTCGGAGGCGGCGCGCATCTGAGCGAAGCCCTGGGCGTAGGAGGCGATCTTGCTGAAGAAGAGCGCCTTGCGCACCTTCTCGATGAACTCGGCCTTGTCACCCTCGAAGGTCTTCTGCGCCGGGCCCTTGAGCACCTTGGACGCTGCGACACGCTCGTCCTTCAGCGCGGAGATGAAACGCGCGAAGACCGACTCGGTGATCAGCGGCAGCGGCACGCCGAGATCCAGCGCGCTCTTGCTGGTCCACTTGCCGGTGCCCTTCTGCCCCGCCGAGTCGAGGATGATATCGACCACGTCGTGATCGCTCTGGTCATCCGGCTTGGTGAAGATCTTGGCGGTGATATCGATCAGGTAACTGTCGAGTTCGCCTTCGTTCCATTCACTGAACACGTCGGCCAGCTCGGCGTTGGAGAGCCCCAGCGAGCCCTTGAGGATCGCGTAGGCCTCGGCGATCAACTGCATGTCACCGTATTCGATGCCGTTGTGGACCATCTTGACGTAGTGGCCGGCACCGTCCGGGCCGACATAGGCCACGCAGGGCTCGCCGTCATCGGCACGCGCGGCGATCTTCTCGAGGATCGGCGCCACCATGTCGTAGGCTTCCTTCTGCCCCCCCGGCATGATCGACGGTCCCTTCAACGCGCCCTCCTCGCCCCCGGAGACGCCGGTGCCGATGAAGTTGAAGCCCGCTTCGGAGAGCTCCTTGTTGCGGCGGATGGTGTCCTCGAACGGCGTGTTACCGCCGTCGATCAGGATGTCACCCTGGTCGAGATGCGGTTTGAGCGACTCGATCGTCTTGTCGGTGGCATCGCCGGCCTTGACCATCAGCAGAATGCGCCGCGGGGTCTCCAGCGACGCCACGAACTCCTCGACGCTGTAGAACGGCTTGAGCTTGCTGTCGCCGTTCTCGGCCATCACCTCGTCGGTCTTCTCCGCCGAGCGATTGTAGATCGACACCGTATAGCCGCGACTCTCGATGTTGAGCGCCAGATTGCGCCCCATGACGGCCATGCCGACCACGCCGATTTGCTGTTTGGCCATGGAATTGATGCTCCTTGCAAAAATGAAGCCGCCACGCGGCGATGAACGTCACCCGCTGACGGATGCTCCCTATTGTAAGGCAGAGCGGGCGTTCCGCCGAATCGCCCGCTGCCCCGCCCGGCACCGCCGGCTGGAGACTAACCAGCCGGGGCTCAGTGCGCCTCGTCCCAGTTGGCGCCGCTATTGGCGTCGACGATCAGCGGCACCTTGAGTTCGGCGGCGCACTGCATACGCTGGCGCACCGCGGCGATGAAGTCGTCGCTCTGCGCCTCGGCGACCTCGAAGACCAGTTCGTCGTGCACCTGCATCACCATCCAGGCGTCGAATTCGGCCTGACCCTTGGCGGGGTTGAGCCAGTGGTGCACGTCGATCATGGCGAGCTTGATGATGTCCGCCGCGGTTCCCTGCATAGGGGCGTTGATCGCGGTGCGTTCGGCGGCCTGGCGCCGGGCGTGATTCTGCGCCTTGATCTCCGGCAGGTAGAGCCGGCGCCCGAACACCGTCTCCACGAAGCCATCTTCCGCCGCCTGGGCGCGAATCCTGTCCATGAAGGTGGCGACGTTGGGGTAGCGATCGAAGTAGCGGTCGATATAGGTCTGCGCCTGACCGCGCTCGATGTGCAGCTGCTTGCCCAGGCCCCAGGCACTCATGCCATAGATCAGCCCGAAGTTGATCGCCTTGGCGCTGCGCCGCTGATCCACGGTGACCTTCTCCAGCGCCACGCCGAAGACCTCGGCGGCGGTGGCGGCGTGGATGTCCTGATCGTTGGCGAAGGCGTCGAGCAGGCCCTTGTCATCGGAGAGGTGCGCCATGATGCGCAGCTCGATCTGCGAGTAGTCGGCGGCGACGATGCGGTAGCCGTCGCGGGCGACGAACGCCTGGCGGATCTTGCGCCCCTCTTCGGTGCGGATGGGGATGTTCTGCAGATTGGGGTCGGAGGAGGACAGCCGCCCGGTGGCGGTGACCGCCTGGTGATAGCTGGTGTGCAGCCGCCCGGTAGCCGGGTTGACCAGCCGCGGCAACTTGTCGGTGTAGGTCGACTTGAGCTTGGTCATGCCGCGGTGGGCCATGATCAGCTTGGGCAGCGGATAGTCCAGTGCCAGCTCTTCGAGCACCGCTTCGGCGGTACTCGGCGCGCCCTTGGGCGTCTTCTTGATCACCGGGATCTTCTGCTCGTCGAACAGGATCTCCGCGAGCTGCTTGGGCGAGCCGAGGTTGAACTCCCGGCCCGCCAGTTCGAAGGCTTCGCTCTCGAGCTCGCGAATGCGTGTTTCCAGCGCCTGGCTCTGGGCATGCAGGCGCGCCGGGTCGAGGGCCACGCCGCCGCGCTCCATATGCGACAGCACCGGAATCAGCGGCCGCTCGATACGGTCGAGCACCTCGGCCAGGCGCCCTTCCGCCTCGAGCTTGGGCCGCAGTTCGCGATGCAGGCGCAGGGTGATATCGACGTCCTCGCAGGCGTAGGGAACCGCCTCCTCGAGCCCGATCTGATCGAAGGTGAGCTGCTTGGCGCCCTTGCCGGCGATCTCTTCGAAGCTGATCGTCTTCTCACCGAGGTACTTGAGCGCCAGCGAATCCATGTCGTGTCGCGTTGCGGTGGAGTTCAAGACATAGGACTCGAGCATGGTGTCGATCAGCTCGCCGGCGACCCGAATGTCGTAGCGCGCCAGTACCGAGATGTCGTACTTGAGGTTCTGCCCGATCTTGGCGATGTCGGGGTTTTCGAGCAGCGGCTTGAGCGCCGCCAGCACTGCGTCGCGATCGAGCTGATCGGGGGCATCCAGGTAGGCGTGGGCCACCGGAATGTAGGCGGCCTCGTGCGGTTCGAGCGCCAGCCCGATGCCGACGATGTCGGCCTCCATATAGTTGAGGCTGGTGGTCTCGAGATCGAAGCAGAACGCCTCGCTCGCCGCCAGGCGCTCGACCCAGGCGTCGAACTCCGCCTGGGTGAGCAGGGTGTGATCCTCGCGCGAGGGGCTGGCCAGCGCCGGGTCCTCGTCGACATCATCGCTCGCCACCGCACTGCCCGAGGCGACGTCGTCCACGCCCTCGTCCTTGCCGTCGAGCAGCTCACCCAGCCAGTTCTTGAATTCGAGCCGGGTATACAGCGCCTTCAGGGCCTCGCGGTCGGGCTCGGCCAGGTGCAGCTCGTCGAGCCCCACCGGCAGCTCGCAATCGGTCTTGATCGTGGCCAGACGATAGGAGAGAAAAGCCTGCTCGCGGTTGGCTTCGAGCTTCTTGGGCAGCGTCTTGGCGCCGCGGAAGTCGAGCGTGGTGACGTGCTCGAGATCGGCATAGATGGTGTCGAGGCCGCCGCCCATGCCCTGGAGCAGGCCGAGCGCGGTCTTCTCGCCGACCCCGGGGACGCCGGGGATGTTGTCGACCTTGTCACCCATCAGCGCCAGATAGTCGATGATCAGTTCGGGCGGTATGCCGAACTTCGCCTCCACCCCGGCCACGTCGAGGGTTTCGTCCTTCATCGTGTTGACCAGGGTGATATGGGCGTTGACCAGTTGGGCCATGTCCTTGTCGCCGGTGGAGATCACCGCATCGCGCCCGGACTCGGTGGCAAGCCTTGCCAGCGTGCCGATGACGTCGTCCGCCTCGACCCCCTCGATGCACAGCAGCGGCAGGCCGAGCGCTCTGACACAGTCGTGCAGCGGCTCGACCTGGGGCCGCAGATCGTCCGGCATCGGCGGCCGGTGGGCCTTGTACTCGGCGTAGATCTCGTCGCGAAAGGTCTTGCCCTTGGCGTCGAACACCACCGCCATCGGGCTCTGCGGATACTGCTTGATCAGGCTCTTGAGCATCGCCAGCACCCCGCGCACTGCACCGGTCGGCTGACCGTCGGAGGTCGACAGCGGCGGCAGGGCGTGAAAGGCGCGATAGAGATAGGAGGAACCGTCGACGAGGACGATAGGGGCATCTGCCATGAGCTGGGGCATCCGTGACTGGCTTTCGATGGCCTCATGATACGCAAGGCGCCGCTCGGCGTCAGGGCGCACCGCCGGCAATCGGGAATCCCCACCCGTGCCGGTGGTCGAAGCAGATGCGAAGAGCCGCGATCCAGCGCTAGACTGGGCCGCGCAGGCACTCGCTGCCGCCGGGAAGCACTTTCGCCGCCCGTGGCAGCCGCGCTATCGGAGGTCATTGCCATGCCCAAGACGACATTGCACACGCGGCTTCAGGCGCTGCGGCACCCGCTGCCGGGCGCGCTGCTGGCCACCCTGCTGGTCGCGACCGCGCTGACATCCACGGCGCTGGCGCAGAACACGCCGACGCCCCAGGTCACTACCCACAGTGATGCCCAGCAGACGGTCTCGGAGTATCGGCTCAACGGCAAGCTCTACGCCATTCGGGTGGCGCCCAAGTCGGGGCAGGCCTACTTCCTCTACGACGCCGACGGCGACGGCAACTACCAGCGCCGCGATGCCGATACCGTACCGGTACCCGCGTGGGTGCAGCGCGAGTGAGGCGCTTACAGCGTGGCCGCGTCGCGACGACGCACGCCTAGGCCGCAGCGTAAATGACGGCTGCGCCGTAAACGCAGGCAGCGACGCACATGAGGTAGGAGCGCGCCGCCGCAACCGCTACAATGCGCGGTTTCCGCTCCCAGATCCGATATTGCCATGGCCGTATTCACTCCCCTCGACGACGCCCAGGTCGCTGACTTCCTCACGCGCTATACCGTCGGCGACTTTGTCGCGCTGAAAGGCGTCCCCCAGGGCACCGAGAACAGCACTTTCTTCGTGACCACCGATCAGGGCGAGTGGGTGCTGACGCTGTTCGAACAGGGCGAGTTCGAGGATCTGCCGTTCTTCGTCGATCTACTCGACTATCTGGACGCCCAGGGCCTGCCGGTGCCGGGGCCGGTCCACGACCGCCAAGGGGTCGCCCTGCAGCGTCTCGCCGGCCGCCCAGCGCTGCTGTTTCCGCGCATGCCCGGCAGCCACCCCAGCGCCCCCAATCTGGCCCAGTGCGCCGCGCTCGGCGATGCGTTGGGGCGCATGCATCAGGTGTCACAGCGCTTCACCGGCCAGCGCGACAATCCGCGCAACCTAGCCTGGCTGGAGCGCCGCCATCGCGAAGTGCTGCCCCATCTCGATAGCCGCGACCAGGCGCTGATGCGCGAGGAGATCGCCGCCTACGCCGAGGCCTTCACCGATGCCGAGCTGCCGCGCGGCGCCATCCACGGCGACCTGTTCCGCGACAACACCCTCTACGACGGTGACCACCTCGGCGGCATCATCGACTTCTACAACGGCTGCACCGGCGAGCTGCTGTTCGATCTGGCGATCGTGATCAACGACTGGACCAGCGATGCCGCGGGCGAGATCGACCGCGCGCGTTACGACGCCATCCTCGGCGCCTATCTGGCTCACCGCCCGCTGAGCGCTGCCGAACGCGCGCTGTGGCCGCTGATGCTGCGCATGACCGCGCTGCGCTACTGGCTGTCGCGCCTGCTGGTGATCCATGTCGACCCGCCGGCGCACGACATCACCCCCCACGACCCGGCGCGCTTCCGCATCCTGCTGATGCAGCGGATAGAGGGCGAAGTCCCGCCGCTGCCGGCGTGAGCGCCGGACGCGTTGTCGCCTAGGCTAGTGTGGCGCCGTACCCGCGGCTCCGGCTGTGACGCGGCGCCGAACCCGCGCGGTCGCGCCGTGGCTTTTTTCCTGAAATTCATGGTTCCCGACACAGTGCAACGGCATAATGCGCGCCATCGTCGCCCGGCGCGCTAGCTGTCTTGTCGTCGGGATTTCACCGCCGGTCCACCGGAGAGCGTCATGCCGAATCCTTCTCCCGCCGCACAGGCCCGCCGCACCTACAATATCGATCAGTGGGGCAGCGGCTACTTCGACGTCGACGATCAGGGCCGTACGCTGGTCAGGCCGCTGGGCAGCGAAGTGCCCGGCCCCAGCATGGTGCTCGACACCCTGGTCGACAAGCTGCGCGACGCCGGCCTGCGCCTGCCAGTGCTGGTGCGCTTCATCGACATCCTGCACGACCGGGTCGAACAGCTGTGCATGGCCTTCGATCAGGCGATGCAGGAAGAGCGCTATCAGGGCGGCTATACCGCGGTCTATCCGATCAAGGTCAACCAGCAGCGCCGCGTGGTCGAGGAGATCCTGGCCACCCAGGAGCGCGGTCACGGCCGGGTCGGTCTGGAAGCCGGCAGCAAGCCGGAGCTGATGGCGGTGCTGGCACTCTCCGGTGACGGCCCTTCGGTGATCATCTGCAACGGCTACAAGGATCGCGAATACATCCGCCTGGCACTGATGGGCGAGAAGCTCGGCCACAAGGTCTACCTGGTGGTGGAGAAGTACTCCGAGCTGAGCCTGATCCTGGAGGAGGCGGAGAAGCTCCAGGTGCGGCCGCGTATCGGCGTGCGTGCGCGCCTCTCCTCGGTGGGCAAGGGCAAGTGGCAGGACACCGGCGGCGAGAAGTCGAAGTTCGGCCTCACCGCGACCCAGATCCTGACCATCACCGAGCGCCTGCGCAGCGCCGGTGCCCTCGACAGCCTGCAACTGGTGCATTTCCATCTGGGCTCGCAGATCGCCAATATTCGCGACATCCAGCGCGGCCTGCGCGAGTGCGCGCGCTTCTACCACAGCCTGCGCGAACTCGGCGCGCCGATCGATACCGTCGACGTCGGCGGCGGGCTGGGCGTGGATTACGAAGGCACGCGTTCGCGCAGTTTCTGCTCGATCAACTACTCCATGCGCGAGTACGCCAGCAACGTGGTGTGGGCCTTCAGCCAGATCTGCAACACCCACGAGCTGCCGCATCCGCAGATCATCTCCGAGTCCGGACGCGCCCTGACCGCCCACCATGCGGTGCTGGTGACCAACGTCATCGGCGAAGAGCGCATGGGCCACATCGAACCGGAGCGCCGGGTCGGAGAGGACCCGCATGTCGACGAGCTGTGGCGGGTCTATGACCGGCTCGAAGGCATGCGCGAGCCGCGCGATCTGGTCGAGGCCTACCACGACGTGGTACAGGCAGTGGGCGAGCTGCAGGATCGCTTCGTCATGGGGCTGGCCGATATCCAGGCCCGCGCCGAGGGCGAGTCGGTCTACTTCGCGGCCTGCCAGCGCCTGCGCGACCGGCTCGACGGCCGCAACCGTGCCCATCGCGACATCGCCGACGAGCTGGCCGAGAAGCTCGCCGACAAGCTGTTCGTGAACTTCTCGCTGTTCCAGTCGCTGCCGGACGTCTGGGGTATCGACCAGGTCTTCCCGGTGCTGCCGCTGACCGGACTCGACCATACGCCGACCCGGCGCGGGGTGATCCAGGACATCACCTGCGACTCCGACGGGCGGATCGACCTCTACGTCGACGGCCAGGGGCTCGAGAGCACGCTGCCGCTGCCCGAATGGGACGATGACGACGACAAGCTGCTGGGTCTGTTCCTGGTCGGCGCCTATCAGGAGATCCTAGGCGATCTGCACAACCTGTTCGGCGATACCGACTCGGTCGACGTGGCGCTGGACGACAATGGCGAGTGGCGCCTCTCCCACGTGCAGCAGGGCGATACCGTGGCCGCGGTGCTGGGCTACGTCAACTTCGACGCCGAGGCGCTCAAGAAGCAACTCACCGAGCAGTTGATCGCCAGCCCGCTGAGCGTCGAGGAGCGCGAGCAGTTCGTCGAAGAACTCTCCGCCGGCCTGAGCGGCTACACCTATCTGGAGTGAGACGCCGAGCCAGCCTCATGACAGATGCAAAAAACCGCGACGAGATCGCGGTTTTTTGTGCCCGGCAGTTTGTCGTGCCCGACGGCTCTTGCATCTGGCATCAGTGCCCCGGCACCGGCAGACGCCTCAGCGGGTGCGCGTGCCGATATCCAGCCCCAGCGATAGAGACAGACCGAGCACCGCCTCCCGCGGCAGCTTGCCGACGCCGGCCGGGGTGCCGGTCAGCACCACATCGCCGGGTTCGAGGGTGAAGGTGCGGGTCATCTCTTCGAGTAGCGCCGGGACGCTGAAAAGCATGTCGCTGAGCTTGCCACTCTGCTGGCGCTGGCCGTTGATATCCAGATGGAAAGAGACACTGGCCCAGTCGGTATCGGCATCCACCGGCACGAAGCGCGATAGCGGGCAGGCACCGTCGAACGCCTTGGCGCGCTCCCACGGATGACCTTTCTCCTTGAGCGCCGACTGCACGTCGCGCAGGGTGAGGTCCAGTGCCAGGCCGGCCCCGGCGATACCGGCGAGCGCTTCCGCCGCACTCGCCGCGCTCAGACGCTCGCCGATCAGCAGCGCCAGTTCGGTTTCGAAGTGCACCTCGCCATGGGTGAACTGTCGAGCGATAGGCGATTCGAGCTCCACCGCGCTGGTCGCCGGCTTCATGAACAGCAGCGGTGAACTGGGAACCGGGTTATTGAGCTCGGCGGCGTGCTCGGCGTAATTGCGCCCCACGCACAGAATCTTGCCCAGTGCATACCCTGTTTCGCTGCCGTCGACGAAGCGCGTGGTGAAAGCCATGCTCTACTCCCCTGCCAGTGGTGGAACCGCTAGAAGTGCGCCGAAGGCAATACGAAAAACCGCCATCGACGCAGACTCGACGAGTCTAGCCTCAACGGCGGTCGATGGCATCACGCCTGCCGGCGAGCCTGGCTCTCTATGCTATCTATCGAAGAGCAGAGCCAGGCCGCGGCGCGTCGTCAGTGGGTCACGCCTTGGGGCGTCCATACCTCATCCGGCGCATGGGCCAGAAACGCCGGACGCGGCTGCTTGGCCCCGAACGGGCGCACGCAGGCATTGTCGCGACGGTTGAAGACGAAGAAGGCGTTGCTGCGCGGGTCCGGCGACATATTGGCGTTGGAGCCGTGCAGGGTGTTGCAGTCGAACAGCAGGAGCCCGCCGGCAGCGCCGGTCGGCGCCTGAATGCCATTGGTTTCGATCAACTCGCGCAGAGCATCCTGACTCGGCACGCCGAACTCCTGCTGCTTGAGCGAGCGCTTGTGGTTGTCGTCCGGCGTCTCACCCAGGCAGTGCACGAACACCTTGTGCGAGCCCGGCACCAGCATCAACGGGCCATTGAAGTGATGATTGTCGGTAAGCACGATCGAGGCGCTGACGGCATGCATCTCGGGCATGCCGTCCTCGGCGTGCCAGGTCTCGAAGTCCGAGTGCCAGTTGAAGCCCTTGCCCTGGAAACCAGGCTTGTAGTTGATCCGCGACTGATGCACGTAGACGTCGCCGCCCACGATCTGACGTGCCCGCCCGGTCAGGCGCGGGTCCGCCGCCAGTTGCGCGAAGCGCTGCGACAGGAAATGCACGGCGAACAGTGAGCGGATCTCCTGGCTGTCCGGCTCGGTGATGGCAAAGTCGCGGTCGCGAAAATCATCCCGCGCCAGCAGCGCGGCAAGCTCCTCGCACAGCGCATCGACTTCGTCATGTCCCAGGAAGTTGGGCTCGAACAGGAAGCCATCGCGCTCGAAGGTGTCCAACTGGGTGGCGTCGAGTGGCCCGTCCAGATGGCGGCCCTTGACGACTGCCTCCTGACGTTCACGCCAGAGCGCTTCCTGCGACCGGCGCAAACGTGTCGGATAGCGATCCTGCTTCGTCCACGTGTCCTGCTTACGGGGGGATGCGGTCTGTACTGACATCCAATCACCTCCAAGTTTGTGATCAGGTTTCAGATCCAGTCCTCGGCAGTAGTGCCGATAGGTGGGTCGAGTGGAGTTTCCTCATCTGACATCAAAAGGGTCTCTAGCCTAGAAAAGTCGGCCAGAATTGCAACCGCCTGCCCCGGTCAGCCCCCGGGCCACTATCGGCGCTGCGCTTCTGCGACCGTTTCGGCCCGGCCACCGTGGCAGGCCCAATCAGGGGCAGCGATAACGTAAAGCAAGAAAATGACAGCTTCGTGCCCCGCGATCTGGCACAGGAACCCATAGATGGGGGCGGGGTCGTGCCAGGCGTCATCAAGCTTTCATCCGCGACAGCCACACTCCCGCTGCCGTTTTCCGGGAGAGGCAAGCCATGATCTGCATCACGCTCGACATGCAGTGCTCGCTGTGCGGCAGCGACCGATTCCACCTGCCGACGCAGCCCGGGGAGAGCCCCCATGTGCGCTGCGCCAACTGTACCGCCGTGAAGTGCCAGACGCTGGCGCTGGAGTCGACCTTGATGGCGTCTCGCCGCGAACAGACGCCGCCGCGTCATCGCGCAGCATGACAGATCTTCCAGCGTGCCAATGGGCCGGCTATCACCGCACGCCCACGGCGCGACTGACGACCTGACTGCTCACGGCGCCAGCGAGCTGTCACGGCACCGAATCACTCGACGACGGCGCCGCTTCGCGCCCGAGTGATCCCGCCATCTCACCGCCGGGGCTGCCGTGCCCGGAAACGGTATCCCTCGAGATCTCCCCGACACCGAGATCGCGATAGGGTCGCATCGGCCGCGGCGTAGGCTGGCCATAGAAGACATGAAAGGGCTCTGCGATCAGCGTTTCGGGCGGACGCGGTACGTCCCCATAGCGGCAGCGGAACTCGGCACAGTCACCGGCCAGCGCGGCTGCACCCTGCCCCACACAGCCGAGCACCAAGAGAACGGCAAGCGTCTTCATCCCACCTCCTGATTCGCGTTCATCGCCCACCTAGACGCGAGCGAGTATAGGCGCGTCGGCTCCCTCACGAAGGACGATAAACCTGCGACTCGCCGGCCGATCTCCCTCCCATACCGGCCCTAAACGGGCCGATCTCTAGCGTAGATGCAGCAAGACCTACTGATTACAAGACAACGCCACTATCGATAGAAAACAATGGTTTATCTTATTCCCGACTACGCATATCCCGTCTCTGCCGTGCGCTGGTGCGGGGAGTGCGGGGGAAGTGTTCGTCATCTTTCCGGCCCGCCTGACATACGGCTCCCGCGCTCTGGTTCACGCTCGTGATCGCGCTCTGCCATCCGCGTGGCACGCCGCTTCTGCTGGCCTGGGTTGTCGCCGGGCGGTGGACGTTCGCGCTGGATTGAGGCCGGCGGGCGGGCGTCGCACTCTCGGGGCATCGTGAGGTGCCGGGGTGCCCGCGCCGCTCATCGGCACGGGCCCCGGGCGAGTCGAGTGCCAAGCCGGGAGTACGCATGCCGCGAACCGTGTCGAGTCTTCAGGGCGATACCGTCGATCGCCTGTGTCAGCGCCATTACGGGCGTACCGATCTGGTGGTGCAGGTGCTGACGCACAATCCCGGGCTGTGCGCGCTGGGCCCGCGGCTGCCGAGCGCCACGCCGGTGGTGCTGCCGGATGTCGCCTCGCCGTCACCCACGCCGCGGGTGATCGAGCTGTGGCGCTGAGCCCGGCCCGATCAGCGCTTCTTTCATCCCGTCGCGGGCCGGTGTGAGCGTCATACCGGCCCGCGTCGACGCAGGAATCGGCATGGCCCATCAGTCGAATATCACCACCGAGGCAATCAAGACCACGCCGCCTGCGCTCGTCTCGCTGCTGCATGCCGGCGGCATGACGCCGTCGGATTGGGTCACGGTGCTGACCCTGGCCTATCTGGCGCTGCAGATCGGGCTGATCGTGCCCAAGTATCTCGGCAACCTGCGCGAGTGGTGGGCGCGCATTCGGCGGAGGCGTTCATGAACCACTGGAAACGCTGGCTCGGCGGCGCGGGTATCGGCGGCGCCTGCGGCCTGGCGCTGTCGCTCTCGATCAATGTGGTCAAGCACTACGAGGGCACCGAGCTGCAGGCGTATCCCGACCCTGTCGGCATCCCGACGATCTGCACCGGCCATACCGGGCCGACGGTCGCGCTGAACCAGACCCGAACCACCCAGGAGTGCGAGGCGCTGCTGGCCGGCGACCTGGGCGAGGCATTCGCGGCCATCGACCGCCACGTCGCGCCGGCGATCAACGCCACAATGCCGCCGACCCGCCGGGCGGCGCTGGCCTCTTTTATCTTCAACGTCGGCGAGGGGGCGTTTCGCGACTCGACCCTGCTGGCCAGGCTGAACGCCGGCGACACGCGCGCCGCGTGCGATCAGCTCGCGCGCTGGGTCTATGCCGGTGGCCGCAAGCTGCCGGGGCTGGTCGAGCGCCGTGCGGCGGAGCGCGAGCTGTGTCTGGCGGGGCTGGAATGACGGCGCGCACGCTCGTCATGCTCGCCGTGCTGGCGATCGCCGCAGGCACAGGCTGGCTCAGCCGCGGCTGGTTCGAGGATGCCCAGCGCCTCACCGCCCTCGAGGCCGCCCAGGCCGCGGCCAGCCAGGCGCTGGCGCGGGAGTCCGTCATCGCCGGCGTGGTCGAGGCGCGGCTCGCGACCCTCGACACCCATCAACGGGTCATCGACCGCGGAGTGATTCGTGAGATCCAGAAGCCGATTTATCGCCGCGTCTGCCTTGAGCCTGACGCTGTGCGCCTGCTCAACGACGCCGCCGCCGGCCGCGCCCCCGATCCAGCAGACGCTGCTGACCCGCTGCCCGACGACGCTGCCGCCGTTGAGTGACGGCAGCGGCGCCAGCGTGGTGCTGACGCTGCGCGACTGGGCGGCGCAGTACCACGCCTGCGCGATTCGACATAACGGACTGGTGACCACCCTGGAGGAGACCCGACATGCAACTGCTGAACGCCCTGATTGAACATCTGCGGCGCACCGTGCCGGCGCTGCAGGAGATGCCGAACCGGCTCTCGGCGCAGGTGGACGAGGGGCGCATCCGGTTCGCCCCGGGGGCCTCGCTCTCCCAAGGCTATGCGGTGACCGCCGCACTGACGCTGCACGCCTATGACGACACCCTGGACGCGGTGATGCTGCCGCTGCTGGCGTGGCTGTCGCGCTATCAGCCCGAGCTGGGGCCGGAACCGGGCCTGCGCTTTGCCTGGGCCTTCGCCGGCGAGGCGCCCGCCGACCTGCGCCTGTGGGTGCCGCTCGAGGAGCGCGTGGTGGCGCGCCACGACTGCGCCAGCGGCGAGATCACTCTCGACCATCGCCAGCCCGCCTTCGCGCACGAGACCTGCCCCGCCGAGCACTGGCAGCTGCTGCTGCGCGACGACAGCGCGGGTGACGAGGGGTATCGGTTGGTGGCCGAGTGGGATGGCCCGCTGGCCTAACGCCCGGCGTCGGGGGCGATAGAAAGCGCCCACGTCGAACCCCCGCCGACAACGCCCGCGGCTCGCCAGCCCGCCCCGCGCCGCGGACCATGAGCGCATGCCGTCTCCCGCCACCGGTGCGCCATGAACTCCGTCGAACTTGCCCGTCTGCTCCACAATCTGATCCGCGTCGGCCGTGTCGCCGCGATCGACCACGCCGCGGTGCGCGTGCGCGTCCAGAGCGGTGCGCTACTCACCGACTGGCTGCCGTGGCTGACCGCCCGCGCCGGCCACAGCCGAACCTGGAACCCGCCGACCCTGGGCGAGCAGGTGCTGCTGCTGGCCCCCGGCGGCGAGCTGCGCGGCGCCCTGGTGCTGCCGGCGCTGAACTCGGACGCGGTGCCGGCGCCGAGCCATGATGCCAACGTGACCCAGCTCGAACTGCCCGACGGCGCGCGGCTCCGCTACGACCACGCTGCCAGCCACCTGAGCGCCACCCTGCCCGGCTCGGCCAGCCTCGACGCCCAGGGCGCGGTGAGCGTCACCACCGCCGCCGCCCTCACCGCCACCGCCGCCGGCGGCGCCACCCTCAACGCCGACACCGTGATCAACGGCAATCTCACCTTGAACGGCAACTTCAGCCAGCCCAGCGGCCAGACCGCGACCATGGCCGGCGATACCCACTTCACCGGCGCGGTGACCAGCAACGGCCGCGACATCAGCGCCAGCCACACCCACGGCGGCGTGCAGCGCGGCGGCGCCCAGACGGAGGGGGTGAACTGATGGCCGGCATGGATCGCACCAGCGGCGCGGCGCTGGCGGGCATCGCCCATATTCGCCAGTCCGTCACCGACATTCTCACCACGCCCATCGGCTCGCGGGTGATGCGCCGCGACTACGGCTCGCTGCTGCCGGAGCTGATCGACCAGCCGCTGGATGGCGCCACCGCCCTGCGCGCCTACTCGGCCACGGTGGTGGCACTGATGCGCTGGGAGCCGCGGATTCGCGTCAAGCAGGTCACGCGCCACGTCTCTACCACGCGCCCCGGGCGGCTGACGCTCAGCGTGCACGCCGAACGGGTCGACGACGGCGCCGACCTCACCTTCGATATCCCCCTGGGACAGGAGACCTAAACCATGGCCGGAGGCTTCACCGCCGTCGATCTCTCGCGGCTGCCCGCGCCGGATATCGTCGAGCCGCTCGACTTCGAGACGATTTTCGCCGCCCTGCTCGCCGACCTGCGCGCGCGGGCTCCGGCGTTCGATGTCAGCGTCGAGTCCGACCCCGCCTACAAGATCCTGCAGGCCGCCGCCTACCGCGAGCTGCTGCTGCGCCAGCGGATCAACGAAGCCGCCCAGGGGGTGATGCTCGCCTACGCCCGCGGCGCCGATCTCGACCACCTCGGCGCGCTCTTCGGCGTCGCCCGCCAGACCCTGGACGCCGGCGACCCCGCAGCGGTGCCGCCGGTGCCGGCCACGCTGGAGACGGACGCCGACTTGCGCCGGCGCATTCAGCTCTCGCTGGAGGGATTCTCCACCGCCGGCCCCGAGGGCGCCTACGTCTTCCACGCGCTCTCCGCCGACGGCCAGGTGCTGGATGCCAGCGCCACCAGCCCGGCGCCGGGCGAGGTGGTGGTGACGGTGCTCGCCCGCGACGGCGACGGCAGCGCCCCGGCCGAGCTGCTCGCGCGCGTCGACGCCACGCTGTCTGCCGAGGATGTGCGCCCGCTCACCGATCACGTCAGCGTGCGCAGCGCCGAGATCGTCGACTACCGTATCGCCGCCACCCTCTACTTCTACGCCGGCCCCGACCGCGAAGTGGTGATGCGCGAAGCGCGCGCCGCCGCCGCCGTCTATGCCGAGCAGCAGCACCGTCTGGGCCTCGATGTCACCCTCTCCGGGCTCTACGCCGCGCTGCACCAGCCCGGCGTGCAGCGGGTCGAGCTCACCGACCCCGCGGCGAGCCTGGTGATCGACCGCACCCAGGCGACCCACTGCACCGAGATCGCGCTGCGCGACGGAGGTCTCGATGAGTGAGCCGAGCCCCCGCGCCAGCCTGCTGCCGCCCAACGCCAGCCCCCTGGAGCACGCCCTGGAGACCGCCGCCGCCGGTGCCAGCGAGCTGCCGGTGCCGCTGCGCGCGCTGTGGAACCCGGACACCTGCCCCGCCGAGCTGCTGCCGTGGCTCGCCTGGGCGCTCTCACTGGATGCCTGGCAGCCCTACTGGCCGGAGCGCATCAAGCGCCAGCGCCTGCGCAACGCGATCGAGATCCAGCGTCGTAAAGGCACCGCCAAGAGCGTGCGCGACGTGGTCCGCTCGTTCGGCTCCAGCCTGGCGCTACGCGAGTGGTGGCAGAAGGCCGAGCCGGGCGCGCCGCACACCTTCGACGTGGTGCTGACCCTGGGCGCGGAGGTGCCCAACAGCGCCGCCTTCCAGCAGGACATCGTCGACGAGATCACCCGCACCAAGCCGGTCCGCTCGCACTTCACCTTCACCGCCGGGCTCAGCGCCACGGGCGGTGTCGGCGTCGCCGGCGGCGCCCGAGCCTACGTCTACCGCCGCCTGGCGGCCACCGCCCACTAGAGGACCCCCGATGGCCATCGTCTTCACCATCACCGATGCCGGCCGCGCCGCGCTGATCGACGCCGACCACGACGGCACCACGGCCCTGACCCTCAGCGAGATCGGCTTCGGCCGCGGCCGCTACACCCCCAGCGCCGACCAGACCGCCCTGCGCGAGCCGATCAAGCGTCTGGCCAGCATGGCCGGCCAGGCGGTCGCCGCCGACACCCTGCACGTCAGCGTGCAGGACGAGAGCAGCGACACCTACGCCGTCGGCGAGATCGGCCTGTTCACCGACGCCGGCGTGCTCTTCGCGGTCTATTCGCAGAGCGAGTGGATCATCGAGAAGGCCGCCCCCTCGACCCTGCTGCTGGCCACCGACCTGGTGGTCGAGTCCCTCGACGTCTCCTCGATCACCTTCGGTGACGCCGCCTTTCTCAACCCGCCGGCCACCACCGAGGTCGCCGGGGTGCTCGAACTCGCCACCCAGGCCGAGGTCGACGCCGGCAGCGACGCCCGCCGCGGGGTCGTCCCGCGCACGCTGAAGGCGTTCATCGACAAGGTGCTCGCCGCCTACGCCACGCTGACGCAGCTCAACGACCACGCCGCCAGCCGCAACCACCCGGCAGCGACCACCAACGCCCAGGGCATGGTCGAGCTGGCCACCTACGCCGAGACCAAAGAGGGCAGCGACAACGCCCGCGCGGTGACGCCGGCGGCCAACAAGTCGGCGCTGGATGCCCACCGCAGCGAAGGCGGCGCCCACGCCGCGACGCGGATCTCCGTCGAGAACCTGGCCAAGCTGGGCAACCCGACCACGGTGCAGAACGCCCTGAGCGCGCTGGGTAGCGCGGCCCGGCGCGACGAAGGCCCCGGCAAGGGGCTGGATGCGGATACGGTGGATGGCATCCACGGCAATCAGCTTCTGCGTAATACCGACGATGTCATGAACGGCACGCTGACGGTGAATACCGGCATTCTGCTTGGAGCACCGGTTGCCGGCCAGACGCAAATCCGCATGGTCTCCGACAGCAGCCGGGCCTGGTTTCAGTTCTACAATCGCGATGATACCAGCGAAGCCAGAACGCTCATTTTCAGCGGATATGGCGGCGTCAGCCTGGCCGATGATGGCCTCCAGGTGAAGCATGGCAATGGCTATCGAAAGCTCTGGCATGAGGGCAACGATGGCGCGGGTTCCGGGCTCGATGCCGATACAGTCGATGGCCTTCAAGCCGGTCAATTCCTGCGCTCGGATACCGGCAACAGTAGAGTCCCCATGGGCTCGACGAGTTCAACTAACTGGGACGGTCTGGTCTACGACGACAGCGCCAATACGCTGGCCTTCTTCGCCGACCAGGACCCTTCCGCCCACACTCCTCGCGTGCTGCTCGGCCCTGGCTGGGTGGAGGCCGGTGGCGACCGATTGCTGAAAGAGAAGGATTACGATAAGGCAGGGATTCGCGGCAGCGGCGGCGCTAGAGTATCCGTCTCTAGCGGCGGCAATCTCGATATGCACGATGGCAACGGCTACATCTTCCGAGTCAACGCCAGCGGGCGACTGGATCGCGCTGATGGTGGCATTGATGCCTCGCTGCTGGATGGGAAAGCGGCGATCGATATCTCAGGTAGTGCCGATAAGGTCGACGGCAAGCACGCGAGCGATTTCATCTGGCGTCGTGGCCAAGCGTCGCAGCAGATAGTTGGCAAGCTGGAACTATGGGGCTCAGGCCACGCGCTGAACAATTCGTCAGAGGCCTATGGCATCACGCTCAAATCTTTCGCACCGGGCGTGGTCTTCGAGGACCGCACCACCGATGCTGGCAGTGGCGCGCTGTGGTTCGATTCTGATCATTTGACCTACAGCTACAGCGCCAGCGGCGGCGAGAATCCGGTCACCAATGCCGATGCAGAAGAGATGCTACTGATCAGTCCTCGGGATCTGCGCTACAAGCAACAACGCATCTGGCACGACGGTGACGCCGCCGCAAGCATCCAGACCAACGGCTATGCACGACTGCCCAATGGCTTATTGATTCAATGGGGCACACATGATGTGGACTCCTACGAAACCTTCCCTATCACTTTCCCCAACCGCTGCGCCTCAGTCGTTCTGACAGATTTGGGAGTATTGAACACCGGCGACATTTCCGTTGATGAACAAAGCGCCTCGGGCTTCCGAATCCATGCCGAAGTCCCCAGTGCAGGCAAGGCATATTACATGGCCATCGGCTACTAAGGATCCATCATGACAAACATAACTGCGCGGGCTTCATATTATTTCAGCCCATCTCGATGCGAATTCTTCGCCGGTGAGTTTCAAGAGTCTTACGTAAAATCCGGAAGCTGGCCAGACGATGCCATCGCCGTCACCGACGAAGAGTTCGAGGCTTATGCCGCCCAAGCGCATGGCAAACCCAAGGACAAGATACTTGGCTCTACGTCCAGCGGCCGGCCAGCTTGGGTAGAGAGACCCATAGCCCCGATATTCCGCCTCGCCAACCGCCAGCGTGCGGCGATCGAATCGGCCCTGGCCAACGCTCTGCGCGCCGGCATGCCCTACACCCTGCCGGACGGTAGCGAGGATGTGATCCAGACCCGGCCGGACGAAGACGAAGCCAATCTGCTCGGGTTGGCGATCGAGGCCCGCGACCGTCGTGCCGCCGGCGACACCGAGGCCAACATGGCGCTGCGGGCGCAATCGAACACCGTCTACTCGCTCACGCCCGAGCAGATGATCGCACTGACCGACGCCGCCAAGGCGTTCAAGCAGGGGTTGCTGGCCAAGTCATGGCAGCTCAAGGACGCCATCACCGCCGCCGAGGCCGCCGGCGACCGCGAGGCGATTCAGGCGGTGAGATGGGAGCCCGCCGATAACACCGAGGCCGATACGGCCACGTGATGAATAACGCATTGATCGCTAAGCGCTGCAGGCGCGGCTGGAACTGGGTCGGTAGGTAAACTGAACGAGATGGCCCGCCTAATGGCGGGCTATCAACGGATTTCTACGCGCGGACCACAGTTATCCGACCTTGATAAAAAACAGCCCCCTTCCTGTTTCCAAACATATCTTTATAGATAATTTTAACTTTCCAACTCCTCAGAAATGACTCTTTTTTCCGACTATCAAAGGGATTTATGCTCTGGGTAGAAAAGACAACTATCTTCTTTTCCTCTCCTGCCCCTACAGCTTGCCCCCTCGGCAGATACGTACTGCTAAGAAGCTCATAGTAGTGTGCCGAATAAGCCTGCCTCATTACTTCGTGAAATCGATGAACTAGACCCGCACCACTCTCCTCAAAGGACTTTTCGATTCCTGGCGACTCTACTTCAAATGACTCAATGATTGCTGGGCCATTTCCTTTGTTTGAAACGATAAAAGCGTGCTCATTTGGCGAGTCAGATTGTAACCAAGCACTCAAAACAGGCTTCGCCGACAAACGACTCGTTCGAATCGACATGAACGCGCTGACTCCAGAAACCACAATTGCCAGTATAGAAATGCCCGTCGTCCAACACATGTGCGATTATCCCCTACTCTGTATGAGTGCACTCTACACCGCCCCCCGCTCGCTCCAGACTACCATCCCCCACACCATGAGCCCCTGACAGCCCCGTTACCCTGATCAGGAACCCCTCATGGCACTCGACCAATACCATCACGGCGTGCGCGTCTCGGAAGTCAACGACGGCACCCGCACCCTGCGTACGATCTCCACCGCGGTGATCGGCATCGTCGCCACCGCCGCCGACGCCGACGCGACCGCCTTCCCCCTCGACCGCCCGGCGCTGGTCACCGATATCACCACCGCCATCGGCCAGGCCGGCAGCAGCGGCACCCTGAAAGGCGCGCTCAGCGCCATCGCCGAGCAGGCGCGCCCGATCGTGGTCGTGGTGCGCGTCGCCGAGGGTGCGGACGCCACCGAGACCAGCGCCAACGTGATCGGTACCACCACCGACAGCGGCCAGCGCACCGGCCTGCAGGCGCTGATGAGCGCCAAGCAGAAGCTCGGCGTGACCCCGCGCCTGATCGGCTGCCCGGAACTCGATACCCCGGAAGTGACCACCGCCCTGGTGCCGCTGCTGCAGTCGCTGCGCGCCTTCGGCTACGCCTACGCCCACGGCTGCGAGACGCTGGCCGACGCCACCGCCTACCGCGACCAGTTCGGCGCCCGCGAGCTGATGCTGATCTGGCCGCAGTTCGAAGCCTTCGATGCCGACACCGCCGCCACCGCCCCGCGCAGCCCGGTGGCCGTGGCGCTGGGCCTGCGCGCCAAGCTCGACCAGGAGATCGGCTGGCACAAGACGCTCTCCAACGTGGTCGTCAACGGCGTCACCGGGATCGACCGCGACGTCTTCTGGGACCTGCAATCCGCCGCCACCGACGCCGGCCTGCTCAACGCCGCCGACGTCACCACTCTGGTCAACCAGGGCGGCTTCCGCTTCTGGGGCTCGCGCACCTGCGCCGGGCCGCAGTCGCTGTTCCCGTTCGAGAACTACACCCGCACCGCGCAGATCCTCGCCGACACCATCGCCGAGGCCCACCTGTGGGCGGTGGACAAGCCGCTGCACGCCTCGCTGGCCCGCGACATCATCGAAGGCATCAACGCCAAGTTCGCCGAGCTCAAGGCGCTGGGCCTGATCATCGACGGCCGCGCCTGGCTCAACGAGTCGCTCAATACCCGCGAGAGCCTCAAGGCCGGCAAGCTGCGCATCGACTACGACTACACCCCGGTGCCGCCGCTCGAGGACCTCGGCTTCCAGCAGCGCATCACCGACACCTATCTCGCCGACTTCGCCACCCGTGTCGCCGCGAGCGCCTGAGCGCCGGTTCGGCCCCGAGACCCTTTAGGAGCATTGATCGATGGCACTTCCCAAGAAACTCAAAGCGCTGAACCTGTTCGGCAACGGCGACAGCTACCAGGGCCAGATCCAGTCGGTCACCCTGCCCACCCTCACGCGCAAGATCGAGGAGTGGCGCGGCGGCGGCATGGACGGCAGCGTCGGCATCGACATGGGCATGGACGGCCTGATGACCTGCCAGTGGACCGTGGGCGGACTGGTCGAGTCGATCTTCGACAACTTCGGCGCCTCGCGCCTCGACGCCGACCTGCTGCGCATGACCGGCAGCTACGAGCGTGACGACACCGACGAGGTGGTCGCGGTCGAGGTGGTGATGCGCGGCCGCCACACCGAGATCGATTTCGGCGACGCCCAGGACGGCGAGAACACCGAGCACAAGATCACCAGCACCCTGAGCTACTACAAGCTGGTGATCGGTGGCGTGACCAAGATCGAGATCGACCTGCCCAACTACGTGTTCAAGGTCAACGGCGACGACCGTCTGGCGCGCCGCCGCCAGGCGCTGGGTATCTAAGCCGCGCCCCGTCAGCGGTGGCCTCCCGCCGCTGACGGCGCCCGACGCGCCCCTCACCCCACGATCACCACCGAGAGACACCCATGAGCCAAGCCCAGAACGCGACTACCGCCGCTGAAAAGACCGCTGATATCGACGCTGGCCAGACCGTCGCCGACGGCACCCGCGCCACCATCGCCCTCGACACGCCGATCGTGCGCGGCGAGCAGCGTATCGACGAGATCGTGCTGCGCAAGCCGAGCGCCGGCGAGCTGCGCGGGGTCAACCTGGCCGACGTGCTGCAGATGCAGACCGACGCCCTGATCAAGCTGATCCCGCGGCTCTCCCAACCCAGCCTGACCGAGCACGAAGCGCGCCAGATGGACCCCGCCGACCTGGTCCAGTGCGGCAGCGACATCGCCGGTTTTTTGCTCTCGAAGCGGGCGCGGGGCGAGACCGCCTGACGCCCCGCGGCGCGGCCGAGATCGCGCTGCCGGCCCAGGTGGAAGATGCGATGGCCGACCTGGCCATCGTCTTCCACTGGACCCCCACGGACTGCGCGGACTTCAGCCTGCGCGAACTGATGGAGTGGCGCGAGCGCGCCCGCCAACGCTCATCTGCAGAGGAATCCAATGGCGCGCAACCTCCCCCTCCCGGCGCTGCTCGCCAGCGTCGCTAAGCTCACCGCCCCGCTGACGCGCCTGCGTCGCGAATCGCCGCGTGTTGTCCGTCCGGCGGCACCCGCCGGCGTGCCGTCGGACGCTACCGCCGTCGCTGGCCGCACCTGGCGGGATAGCGCCCGCCTGCGCGACGCCCTCGATCAGCTGCGCCAGACGATGGTGCGCCAGCAGCGTCTGCTGCCGGCCCCCGCCGCCGCCCCGGCACTGCCGCCGCCGGCGGCCCGGGTCGCCCAGGCCAGACACGCGCTACCGCTGCCGGCGCCCACGGCAAGATCCGCGCCGTCTCTCGAGGCGACGACGGCTACGACGACAACTACGACAACCGCGGCACGGGCCCGCCCGCGACCGCAGCCCGTCGAGCTGCCCAGCGGCGGGCTAGGGTTCGGCAGTCTGATCCAGGGCGCCAAGACCCTGCTCGGCCCCGCCCTGGCGTTCCAGCGCGAGCAGCGCCACGTCCGCCGCGCCGGCGGCTTCACCCGCGACGACCCGCGCGCCCAGGCACTGGCTCAGCAGGCCCGCGAGCTCGGCACCCAATCCGGCTTCGGCGCCACCCAGATCGCCGCGGCCCAGGCCGCCCTGCTCCAGCGCCAGGTCAGCCCGGCGGCGATCCAGGCCTCCCTCGGCGACATGGTACTGCTCGCCCAGGCCAACGGTGACGAGCTGGTCGCGAGCGTCTCCCGCACCAGCGCGCTGGCCCGCAACGCCGGGGTCGACCTCGCCGCCGACGGCGCCATGGCCCGCTTCGCCGACGCCCTCACCGCCGAGCGGCTCAGCGCCGCCCGTCAGGCCAGCACGCCGGCACGTGCCGCCGGGCTCCCCGCCACGAGCGAGCCGCGCCCGGCCCCGGCAGCCATCGTCAACTCAGCAGCCATCACCAACCCGACGGCCAACGCCGCTCCGGCCGCCGCCGTGCCCGATCTCAGCGGCACGAACCTGCGCGCCGCGCGCCGCGAGGTGGACGACCTGAGCGGCGACCTCGACGCCCTGCAGGCGGCCTGGGAAGAGACCAGCATCGCCTTCGCCGCGGCCAACGACGGCGCCCTGCGCGATCTGATCAAGGGCATCGCCGAGATCACCCGCGGCATCGCCGGCTGGATCGACGACAACCCCGAACTGACCACCCTGCTGGCCCAGTTCCTCGGCGTGCTCGGCGGCATCCTCGCCACCGTGGGCCTGCTCGCCAGCGGCATCGGCGCCGTGCTCGCCCCGCTCACCGCACTCAGCGGCGTGCTCACGCTGCTCGGGTTCAACCCGGCCACGCTGACGATCCTCGCCATCGTCGCCGCGGTCGCCGCCCTCGGCGTCGCCGCCTACCAGATCTACCGCCACTGGGGCGAGATCAGCCAGTGGTTCAGCCAGCGCTGGCAGCAGGTCAAGGACGCCTTCGCCGGCGGCATCGGCAGCGTCATGCAGCTGCTCGCCAACTGGTCGCCGCTGGGGCTGATCTACCAGGGCATCGTCGCCACCCTCGACAAGCTCGGCATCGAGGTGCCGGCCAGCATGAGCACCCTCTCGGACGCCATCGTCAACGGCCTCAAGAGCGCCTGGAAAGGCATCACCGAACTCTGGAACTGGTTCGAGACGGCCCCCGGCCGCGCCATCGACGCGGTCGTCAAACTGGTCACCGACTGGGACCTGATGGGTCAGCTCAAGGAGAAGTGGGACGCCGCCATCGGCTATCTCAAGTCGCTGCCCGGCAACCTCTGGGGCAGCGGCCAAGAGATGGCGGGCAAGGCCGCCGATCGCGTCACGTCGCTGGCCAGCGACGCCGGTGATGGCCTCAAATCGCTCAAGGAGAAAGCGAGCGAAGGCGCCCGCGCCGTCGGCGATCGGCTGGTAGCGGGCAAGAACTATGTGGTCGAAGGCGCCAGCAGCCTGGCCCAGAGCGCCCTTACGAGCTTCAGCGACATCCTGGGTATCCAGTCGCCCTCCCGCGAGTTCGCCAAGCTCGGCGGGTATACCGTGGACGGCCTGACGCTGGGGATCGAGCGCCAGCGCGACGAGCCCATCCAGCGTATGGTCGCAATCGCCCGCGATATCGTCCGCGCCGGTGCCGGGCTCACCCTGGCCGCTGCCGCCGTGCCGGCCAGCGCGCAGCCGCCGTTCGCCGCCGAATTCGCCCTACCCGGCGTGACTCCGATCACCCTGGATACCCGCGCCCCGCTGGCCGCCAGCGCCCCGCCCGCGGTCAGCGACAACCGCGTCCAGATCGGCGATATCCATATCCACGCCGCCCCCGGCATGGACGAAAACGCCCTGGCGCGCCAGGTCGCCCAGGAAGTCCAGCGCGCCCTCGAGCAGGCGCAGCGAGAGCGGGCCGCGTATCAACGTTCGTCGATGTGGGATCGGGATTAAGCGGCCCCACCGGATTAAAGGAGAGCACCATGCTCATGGCCCTCGGTATGTTCGTATTCGAAACGCGCTCGGTGCCCTACCAGCAGCTCCAGCGCACCAGTGCCTGGCGCCACGCCGCCCAATCTCGGGTCGGCGCGCGCCCGGCCTATCAATATCTCGGCCCGGGCAGCGACACCTTGACCCTCAGCGGCACCCTGCTGCCCGAGTTCACCGGCGGCCGCCTCGAGCTCGACGCCCTGCGCCAGATGGCCAGCCAGGGCGACGCCTGGCCGCTGATCGAAGGCACCGGGCGCCAGTACGGGCTGTGGGTGATCACCCAGGTCGACGAGACCGCCAGCCAGTTCCACCGCGACGGCGCCGCCGGCAGGCTCGACTTCAGCCTCAGCCTGGAACGGGTCGACGACACTCGCCTCGACCTGCTCGGCAGCCTCACCGCCGAGAGCCTCTCGCGCCTCAACGGAGCCTACGCATGAGCGCCACGGTTAGCGGCGCCGCGCGCCCCGACTACCGCCTCAGCCTGGGTGGCGAAGACATCACCCCGCGGGTCAATGGCCGGCTGATCACCCTGCGCCTGACCCGCCAGCGCGGCGGCGAAGCGGATCAGCTCACCCTCACCCTCGCCGACCACGACGGCCGCCTGGCGCTGCCGCCGCATGGCGCCACCCTCGAACTCGCCCTCGGCTGGCACGACAGCGGCCTGGCCAGCCGCGGCACCTTCATCGTCGACGAAGTCGAACACAGCGGCGCCCCGGACCGCCTCCAGCTGCGCGCCCGCGCCGCCAACCTGCGCCAGCAGCTTCCCGGCAAGCGCTCGCAATCCTGGCACGACCTCACCCTGGCCCAGCTGATCGAGACCCTCGCCGCGCGCCACGGCCTCACCCCGGTGGTCGGCGACACCCTCGCCGGCATCCGCCTCGAACACATCGACCAGACCGACGAATCCGACCTCAACTTCCTCACCCGGCTCGGCCAGCGCTTCGACGCCATCGCCACGATCAAGGCCGGCCACCTGCTCTTCACCCGCGCCGGGGAAGGCCTCAGCGCCAGCGGCCTGGCCCTGCCCGGCGTCGTGCTCACCCGCCGCGACGGCGACCGCCACCGCTTCGCCCAGAGCGACCGCGACGACCACACCGGGGTGATCGCGCACTGGAACGACACCGCCGGCGCCGAGCGTCAGGCGGTCCAGGTCGGCGACGACACCAAGCCCAAGACCCTGCGTGACACCTACGCCAGCGCCGCCGACGCCCGCCACGCCGCCGAAGCCGAATGGCGCCGCCTGCAGCGCGGCCAGGCCAGCCTCGACCTCACCCTGGCCCGCGGCCGCGCCGACCTCGGCCCCGAGACCCCGCTCACCCTGCGCGGCTTCAAGGCCGGCATCGACGAACGCGCCTGGCTGGTCACCCAGACCACCGAAAGCCTCGACGACAACGGCTACCTCACCCAGCTCAGCTGCGAACTGCGCGGGGGGTGAAGGCGGCCTTGGCCCGCACAGCACACTGGCCAAGGCCGCGGCTCACGTCGTCGCGCGCGCCGAGCGCCGCTGCAACGCCAGCCCCACCAGCTCCGCCTGGAAGGCATAGCGCGTCGCCAGCCAGCGCTGCACCATGGCGCCGAGCGAGAGCCCCAGCAGCAGGCAGACGGCGACCAGCGCGGCGAGCCGGAGCGCGCCCGCGCGGGTCCACGCGATGCCGGCCGGTGAGAGCGCCGAGAGCACGCCGACGCCACCCAGCGCCTCGATGGCGCTGGAGGCCAGCAGAAACAGCGAGACGCCCGCCGTGGGCGAGCCGAAGAACAGCGTCACCCGCCGCTCCAGCCGCCGCACCTTGATCTCCAGCCACGGCTGCACCTCGGCCAGCGCCGCGGTGGAGAAGCCGGCGAGCCGATCGACCGCCGCCCGGTCGTGGCGAAACTCGCGAATCAGATCGTCCCGCGTGATCCGCCGCCAGCACACCAGCAACCGCCCGGCGAGCAGCAGCGGCACGCACAGCGGCACCAGCGACACCAGCTGCGCCAGCAGCCCCAGCCCGAGCACCACCCAGCGGAACGCCGCGGGCAGCGGGCCGAGGCTCAGATGCACGAGCACCAGCCCCGCGAGCAGCGCGAGCAGTACGCCCCCGGCCACCAACGCCCAGGTCGCCCCGCGATTCACGCGGCGCTCGAACGGCGCCTGATGCCCCGCCGGCCGATACTGCGCCAGCCGGTCCAACACCGTGAGCAGCTTGACTGCCTCCCCCATGCCACCTCCGTCGTCGTCTCGAGCCTATCCCCGGCATGCATCGTCCCCGGCATGCATCGCCGCGGCCGGGCCTCTACAATGCGCGCCTGCTAAATCAAAGGATTCTAATCAAGCATGCGCGCTGTTTCCGCCCTCTGTCTGTCGCCCGCACTCTGTCTGTCGCCCAAACTTCGCCTTTCCCCCCGACGCGGCCTCTCCCTCACCCTGGTCGCGCTCTGCCTTTTGACCCCGCTGGCCACCCCGCCGGCGCAGGCCGCGCCGCCCAGCTCCTTCTCCGCCGCCAAGCGCCTGGCGGAAAGCGAGGTCTATGTCGATCAGGACCGCACCTTCTACTGCGACTGCGCCTTCGACTTCGACACAGGCCCGGATCTCGCCAGCTGCGGCTACCGGATTCGCAAGCAGCCCAAGCGCGCCGCGCGCATCGAGTGGGAGCACGTCATGCCCGCCTACGACTTCGGCCGGCAGCGCCAGTGCTGGCAGGAAGGCGGCCGGCGCCACTGCCGCGCCAGCGACCCGGTGTTCCGCCAGGCCGAGGCCGATCTGGTCAACCTGGTGCCCTCGGTGGGCGAAGTGAACGGCGACCGCTCCAACATGCGCTACGGCATGGCCGCCAGCGCCGACGCCTACCAGTACGGCCAGTGCCCGGCCAAGGTCGACTTCCCCGAGCGCACCTTCCAACCGCCGGCGGCGGTGCGCGGCGACATCGCCCGCACCTACTGGTACATGCGCGACACCTACGGCATCCAGATCGGGCGGCAACAGCAGCAGCTCTTCCAGGCCTGGGCCAAGGCCGACCCGGTGAGCGCCTGGGAGCGCGAGCGCAACCGCCGCATCGCCAGGATCCAGGGCCACGGCAACCCCTATGTGGAAGGCGATACCTCAGGTGGCAAGCGCGAGGGAAAGACGGAAGAGAAGGCTGAAAAGAAGGCTGAAGAGAAGGGCGAAGGGAAGAACGAAGCGAAGACAGACAAGCGCGGCAGCGCCGAGGCGCCGGCCTGGACGAAGGGCCGGGATTCGCGCCCGCTCGACCCCGAACGCGCAGCGGCCGCCGCCTTCAGCTGCACCCCACGCAAGAGCTGCGGCAAGATGCGCTCCTGCGAAGAAGCGCGCTACCACCTGACCCAGTGCGGCAACACCCGCCTGGATGGCGACGGCGACGGCACCCCCTGCGAAGCGCTCTGCGGCTGATCAACACACATAACGCCGCGCCTGACTGATCACCACCCCGCGCAGGATCTCGCCGCTCACGAACAGCGACTCATGGCCCTGCAGCGGGATCAGCCGCACCCGGCCGCCGATCCGCCACACCCGGCCCAGCAGGTGCTCCCCCTCCAGCTTGGCCACGATCAGATCCTCATGGGTCGGCAGGCGATCCTCATCGACGATCAGCACGTCCCCCTCGATCAGCGGCCCCTCGCAGCCCGCCGCCGGGCCCAGCTCCACCGCATAGCAGCTCGGCGGAAAGCTATTGAGGTCATACCCTGTCAGCGCCGGATGGCCCAGCCCCAGCATCAGCGGCCCCAGATATTGCACCTGCATCGCGTCATCCACCTCGACCCAGTCATCGTTGTGCCATCGCACTCGCCACGCACCCGCCCGGCGGCCGACCGCTTGTCGTTTCGAATACTGTATACGCATACAGCACAACATGGGAAGCCGCACGCGACGCAACGGCGCGAAAAGGCATGCCCAAGCGCCAGCCGGCGGGTCCGCACAGGCAACGCCCCTGCCGGGCCAGCCAGCGACCGCCCATTCGCGGGAATCCCCCGCACCAGCCATACTGCAACGGCTCCCCCCGCGACACGCCCGGGCCGGCGCCGGCCTCGCACCGCGCCCACCCCGCCCCCCTCCCGACCCCGCACGGACGGACGGCAGACCGTCAGCGACGCCAGACCGCAACGCCCCTGGCGACCGGAGCCCCAAGGCCGGCCGCGTCACCCGTCAACGACCGCACCTGCGGAGGCCCCACCGTGAGAATCCAGCTCGGCTGTGAAATGATCTTCCAATTCACCGGCCCCACGCCGATGATTGCGCTGCTCAATGTGCACCACTCGCGCTTTTCGCATCTCGAAGGGCCCGACCACCTGACCACCTCCCCCAGCGTGCCCATCGCCAGCTACCGCGACGGCTTCGGCAACTGGTGCAACCGCCTGGTCGCCCCCGCCGGCACCTTCACCCTCGGCACCAACGCCGTGCTCCACGACGACGGCCAGCCCGACCCGATCGACCTCAGCGCCACCCAGCACCCGGTGGAAGCGCTACCGGCGGACGTGCTGCCCTACCTGCTCGGCAGCCGCTACTGCGAGACCGACCTGCTCAGCAACATCGCCTGGGAACGCTTCCAGCACACCCCCGCCGGCTGGCAGCGGGTGCAGGCGATCTGCGACTTCGTGCACCAGCACCTCACCTTCGGCTACGAACACTCCCGGCCCACCCGCACCGCCGCCGAAGCCTACCGCGAGCAGCTCGGCGTCTGCCGCGACTACACCCACCTGGCGATCACCCTGTGCCGCTGCATGAACATCCCCGCGCGCTACTGCACCGGCTATGTCAGCGACATCGGCAAGCCGCCGCCCTACGCCAACATGGACTTCGCCGCCTGGATGGAGGTCTACCTCAGCGGCCGCTGGTGGACCTTCGACCCGCGCAACAACGCCCCCTGCCTCGGCCGCGTGCTGATCGCCCAGGGCCGCGACGCCACCGACGTCCCGCTCACCCACACCTTCGGCCCCAACGCCCTGGGCGGCTTCAGCGTCTGGATCTACGAACTGCCCGCCGCCTCCTGACCCGGCACGCCGCCAGCGGCCGGCCGGCGTGAAGCCATGACAAACGCGCACGGGCCAACGACACGGCGCGGGTGACGCGCATGGCAGCCATCGGAAAAGCTAAGAAGAGCGGGGGAAAGAGAGAGGGGAAAAGAGAGGGGGGCAGAGCGATCGACGTGACAAGCAGGCAATAAAAGAGGGCCAGCGCAAGCGCAAGGGCCCCCAGTCAGTACGGCCTAAAGGTACTGGCTTCCGCGGCCCTTACGTTCCGCGCATCCGTGGCATCGGACACTCCGTATCCGGGTTCCTGTTCACATCCAATCCTTGGATGCGTGCAGCATAGCCCCTAACAATCATTAGCGATATGAATGTATGGAGATCCATAAAAAAGATTTGAAACTAAATGTAACGGCCGACTGTTGCCAGTCGGCACATCCACGGCGAGCGTCATAAGTATCCCTACTTATCGTCCCGACTGCCCGCCACCCGTGGACAGCGCCACATCCCTGAAGCGGTGGCGATTTTAGGGTTTTTTCCGGGATTTTCCAGTATTAAAAATACTGATTAGAAAATTCGATACGGACCAGCAAAAAACGCCCCAATAAGGTAACCTGATGTAACAGGCCGCCTATGGCGACAGCGCGGGACCCGGCGTGCAGGCAAAAAAAAGCCCGCGGGGACACGCGGGCGAACACCTAATCCAGGACGCCAACAAGCCGATGGGACGCGCTTGTGGACTGCCTAGCACTATAGCCTGCCTCCATCGCATAACGCCACACACCGTAGCGGATTTTTTTTCAGCGTTTTGCCACCATCGGTTATGGCATGGTGTTTGAAGTGCGCGCGGGGTGAAGCGGCCCCCTGAGCGCCCGGCTGCGGGATCAAGCTGCCGCCCCCGCTGCCGATGATGACAAGGTTCATGATCCACAGGAAAAACGATGAGCAGCATCAACGGCATCGCGCTATCGTCGAAGAAATCGCCCCTCACCCACTGGGTCGTCGTCTGCGAGGAGTGGCGCGCCCTGGTCGACCGCTACTCCCGCGTGCTGGGCGGCCAAGAGAACATCTTCAACTACACCGAGCGCCCCCACCTGGGCGTTTTCAGCGCCGCCGCCTGGCGCGCCGGCTTTATCGCCATCGAAGAGTTCCGCTACCAGAAGCATTCCGAAGACGCCGAATATCGGTATGGCCGCTGCGACCTCTGGCTATCCACGGACAACCTGCGGCGTCAGGACTATATCGAAGCCAAGCAGGAGGATATCCACCTCGAAGGCGGCAACGCCGAAGCCTTCGCGGATCGCACCCTGAAAAGCGCCATCGCGGATGTGACTCTAACGCGGGGCGACCGCACCAACGTCAACAGCGTCGGCCTCGCCTTCTTCAATATCTGGCGCCCAGATCCCTGGGAAGTGACGTCAGCGCAGATTCTGGACTTTATCGAAGAGATGAAGGGATACCGGAAAACGCTGGAATGCGACCTGATGAGCTGGACCTTCCCCGACGAGGCCAGAGAGAAGAGCAACCCCACCAACGCCCTGGGGGCGGTGATACTGGCCAAACGCCTGCCGAAGGCTTAGGTCGAGGGTGGCCAATATACTGCTGAGAAAACTGGCTAGCTATAACTCGCAAGCATAGTAACCCAAGCGTCTCGGATATCTATTCCGCCCTGCGACACAGCTCCAACACTTAGACTTCGGTGAAAGTATCCCTGTGAATAGTCGGAGGAGAAAGCATTGGTTTAATCAAAGCAACCTTATTCTTCAAGACGTAAGGCCTGTAAGAATTAAAGACATCTAAAGCCGAAGACTTTACTCGTCTTTCAAAATCCTCACGAGAGATCTTGGCTCCTCTGTCTTTATATGGAAAACAAACCACCCAGAGATTCAACCTCCTTACCGAAAAATCCCCGGAAAACACGTCAGCAAAATCAACAGGGAAAAACCGTTGAAACATTGTGTCAAACTTTTGCTTCACCTCGGACACCTTGATATTTCTAGGCCGATAAGAAGACCTTAGCTCAATGACGTAGAAATCATACCCGCTTGGACTATTGTCAATAATAGTAACGTTATCCACCGACTTCGGAGGCTCATGCATGACTCTTGAATTATAATATCCATCCGGCTTTAATACGACTGAAAAAGATGGATCAGGAACACCTTCGAAGTTAAGGACGGAGCCATCCAGCTCAACTTTAATGCCGCACTCTTCGATATCCTTTTCAACAATTAAAGACAGCTTGTCATGAGCATAAATCAAGTCAATCATAGATCATCATCCAACGAGTCGATCAAGTCCATTTTTTCTTCTAGAAGACGCTGAGAGGCATCAATAAAATTGTTATCATCAATACCGTATTCATCTATTTCTTGGCGAAAACCAACCCCACCCTTATCTGTCATGGCAAATAAATCGCACCTCACATTCTGGGGGAGCAACTCCTTCTTTATCATTATATTGCTGAGTTTATTGAAGACATAATTACTATGAGAAGTCATAACCACACTAACGCCCAATCCAGCCAACTGGGCATATATCTCGGTCATTTTTATTTGATTCTCAGGATGAAGGTGGGCCTCCGGCTCTTCTATAATTAAAACCTGACGAAAAAGCCCGTACTTTTTCAGGTTATTACGAAAGCGACGAGCTGGAATAGCTGGACTGACCTGGGTCAATATATGTCGAATATACGCCACTATCGGCGCGACCTCAGAAACCATCGAAGAGGTGCCAGCTAAGTCTAGACGCAAATCAGTGTTCAAAGGCTGATAATAGAGACGTTTTTCATTCTCATCAAATTCAATGGTCCCCTTGAGAACGTCACGCTCAATCTTTTTCGCGACCTCCTCTATTTCGCTACTCGACTTGGCGTTGCTTGTATTGATGTTAGATAGCTTTATGAAATAATCACTTAGCTGTTGCGAAATACCAGGTATCTCTATCTTCTTAGATAACAACGATCTACTCTGGGAGAGCTGTGCGATAATTTGGCCAAACGCCTGCAAAGAAAGATAAAGCCCAGAACGTGAGGCTGGCAGATAGTGGACATCATTAATCCTATACGAAACATCTCTGTAGCACTTGATAACCCGATGGATGCAATCTTGCCGCAAGATATTGACAGCTTGTTTCTCTGTCTTTTCCACCTTAGTGTTTCTATATATGATAATCTTATTTTCTTGGGCAACCGTAGTTCTATTTTGTTTAACCGCACGAAGGTAGAAATCCTCGGAAAACTGTACATCTATAACTTCAAATCCATCAACATCGCCTTCGAGAATGACACTAAAAAAGTCCAACCCTACCGTTATCTTTGCTTTCTCACCAGAAAATCTATTAGAAATAGAACTCAGCTCGCTATATGACGCCTTTATGGCATCAGACAAATAGGCGCCAAGGGTGCTGTCAAAAAGCTCCTTTGCAATCATTCGATATGAGGCATTAACTTTAACCTCTTGCTTACCCATATCAATTGTAGGAAAATCCTCATCGGAAGGATATTCTTTTGCGGCCAGATCGTCTTCCAAGAGGATATAAAAATTCCGCAACGAGGAAAGCTCATGAACAGCCTTCAATACTGAATAAAAAGCTGAAAGCGCATAAGACTTACCTACGTTATTAGTACCCACTATCAAATGGAACGAGCTCTCTGTATCAAACTCAAATTTATGAACAGGTCCATAATTCTCGATAACCACCTTCATAAAATTTTGCTCTCAAAGTAATGTTTAGCAATCAAAACCCAAAGCCTAAGCTTTATCCCATCACTTCCGCATAACCAGTGCTGCTCATGTGCATTAAACCGTCTATTTAATGCGCCCATGCTTAAACTATAGACTCATAGTTGACAAGAATACACATAATGTTGTCTATGCGTCTCCCTTTGTGCTGCATTGCGTCTTCGGTAAACGGGGCAGTCAAATACTCCTTATACAGCAACTCCTAACGCCACCACACCTACTGCCCACCCGCTTTGGTCGTAGGCGATCACCCCAGCGGCCGGGCGGCCGGGCGGCCGCCGGGGCGTGGGGCATCACTCGAAGTTGAACGACTGGCGGTTGTTCGCCGCGTTCGTCTCCATCTGCACACAGCCGTAGAGGGTGCTGTAGCTGCCACTTGGGGTGCCGACGTTGGCGATGTCGTTGCAACCCTGGCGCATGCTGGCCGGGAGCTTCGTCCACACGGGCTTGAGGTTGTTATAAGCGGACTGCTCCATCTGAATGCAGCCGTTATACGTCAGGTTGCTGAAACTGCCGCCGACTTGCGCCACCTGGTTGCAGTAGGCTTCGACGTCATAGCGCGGCAGCTTGTCGGCATGGGCGGTGCCGGCCGCCAGCGAAGCCAGCAGCAGGCCGCCCAGAGCAAGGCGTTTCATGGCACTTCCTTCTCTCAGCTCAGGGTCTGCACCGCGCTCTGGACGTAGCTCGGGGTGAGCTGGCCGTACTCGAACGAGGCCTTGGCGCTGTCGTCGTGGAAGGCGGCGCCGAGGATGCCCAGGCCGATGAAGTAGATCACCGGGGAGACGATCAGGCTGACGATGAGCTGGGTGATGCCCATGCCGGTGCGCCCGCGGGTGATCACCACGATGGCGACGATGAAGGCGACGAGGTTGAGCGGCCAGCCGACGAAGACGCCGAGGCCGGGGAGCGGCACCAGAAAGCAGAGCCAGGTGACGATCAGCAGCGCCCAGACAGCTTTGACAGGCGCGGATTTGCTGCCAGCGGCAGCGGGGGTGATGGTATCGGTCATGTTGTCGATTCCCTTGCGGTATGGCGCAGCTCTAGCGGCCGCTTATTGCCGGTGTGCGGGCTTTGTGCCCGTCGCTTCCGGTAGATCCTTGGTACTGCGCTGTTGCGCCCGGGCCGTTGTGGTTTACCCCTCCTGGTCCATGTCGACCAGGATGGTAGCTTCCCCTTCCTGCATGGCACGGTCGATCAGCACGTTGGAGAGCCGCAGCGAGCGGGTCTCACCCTGGGCAAAGTTCACCGAGCCGAAGGTGACCGGTTCGTCGTCGAGCCAGGACGCGAGCACGGCGGTGTCGATGTCGCGCTCGAGGTCGTTGACCACCAGCAGGCGGACCTCGTACTCGGGCGTGGGCCCCAGGTTCTCGCGCTGCACCTTGTCGATCCGCGAAAGGACCGCCGGGGGGATGGCCAGCCCCAGCAGCCGACGCGGGTCGCTGGTGAGGCTGAGGGTATCGGTGGAAACGAAGGTCGCGGCGTCACCGTCACGATCGATGGCGACCGGCAGCGAGAATTCGGCCCAGCTGGTGAGTTTCTGCTGGTAGCAGCTCTTGAACTCGGCCTGGGGGAAGATCGTCGGCACCTGCTCCTGGGCTTTCACCAGCGAGCTCGAGGGTTGGCGCGAATCTTCGTAGCTGTCGCAGCCGGGGATTTCGAAGCGCACCGTGCCGGGGATCTGGGTGACCGCGGGGTCGAGCAGTTGCGAGAGCGGCACTTCGACCCCGAACTCGGTCTTGCAGCCGGAGAGGGCGAGCAGGCAACCCAGGCCCGCCAGCCAGCGTGAACGTATCAACATATTGTGTTCCCTTGCGTTTGACTCGGCAGCTCTAGCGGCTGCTCGTTCCGGTTTGCGGGCGTGGTCGCCCGTCATGTTCGGTAGATCCTTGGCCTTACAACCTCAAAACACCCGCCCCACCTTCCTCCAGCACTGGCCGATGATCTCCACCGAGGCGAGGTCGTCGGGCTTGATCAGTTCGCGCTCGTAGGCCGGGTTGTCGCTGATCAGTATCCAGGCGCCGCCGGCGACGCGCTGCACCCGCTTGAGGCGTAGCTCGTCATCCATGCGCAGCAGGAAGACGCCATCCGGCGTGCGCTGGGCGCGGTTGACCAGCACCTGCTCGCGGTCGCGGATGGTGTCGCCCATGGAGTCGCCGCGGGCGGTGACGCCGACCACCTGGGCGGGGTCGACGCCGTCGGCCTCGAACAGCGCGGCGGGCAGGTAGAAGGTCGCTTCGATGCGCTCGGCGTCGAAGATGCGCCCCGCGCCGGCGGCGGCTTCGATGTCGTACATCGGCACCGGCAGCGTGCCGTTGGGGTGAAGGTCAGCGCCGCTCGAATCGCGGTCGCCGCTCAGATAATGAATCCCCGCCTCGCGCACGCCCTCGGGTGCCGCGGGGGGATTAGCCGCCCAGGCGGCATCCCCCGCCGCGCTCTGGCTCTGGCCCGCCAAGACGATACCCGTCAAGACAAAGTGCACATCCACGCCAGCGCCGGCGGCGGCTTCGAGGTACTCCGCTCGCGGGCTGCGCTCGCCACTCTCGTAGCTCGCCTGGGCGCGCTTGGAGACGCCGCACAGCCGCGCCAGCTCTTCCTGCGACAGGGAAAGCCGGTGTCTCTCCTGCTTGAGGCGGTCAGAAACGTGCACTTTTCTCCCTCTCACCCTTTGACAATTGCACGTTTGCGCAATAGCCTCTCCCATTAGATGCACAAACGTGCACTCAGCACAGCCCCGGACCTCCCGGCGCCGACGTGCTCAAGATTCCACAAGGGAGAATATCACATGACGTCTCAGTCGCCCGTTAACCGCTCGCCCAACGGCTGCCGCTGCCAGGTGATGACCCAGCTCACCCCGGCGGAGCGCGACCGCTTCAAGGCGCTGGCCGCCGAGGAGGGGCGTTCGCTCTCGGCCACCGTGCGCCTGCTCGCGCTGCGCGGTCTGGCCCAGCAGGAAGCGGCACCGCTGGCAGCCCCCGGTGCCCGCCACGCCGACACCGCCGGTACGTCCTAGGGCACAGGCCGAATGCATGAACGTGCCGGTGCCGATCGATCTCCCGGTGTCGCTTTTCTTCTCTCTTCTTCTCTCTTGGTGAGGTGAGCGCCGATGCGCAATCTCTGGACCTGCCCTGAATGCGGCGCGCCGAGCCGGCTGCGCCACTCCCGGCATCTGCCGGGCGGGCCCGATACGAGCTACCAGCAGTGCACCGAGCCGGCCTGCGGCTGGTGCGGCCAGGCGCAGCACAGCGTGCGCAAGACCACCACGCCCTCGGCGCTCACCCCGGCGGCCCAGCAGGCCCGCCAGCAGGTGGTGGCGGCCACGGATACCGACGAGACGCGCCCGCAGTGGCGCTGCCCGGCGTGCCACTCGCGCTGCCGGGTGCGCTCTTCCAAGCAGCTGCTGCCGGACTACCGGATGGCCTATCTGCACTGCACCTTCGGCCCCTGCGGCTGGATCGGCCAGGGCGATTACGTGGTGCTGGAGACGGTGAGCCCCAGCGGCATCCCCAACCCGGGCTATGCCCGCCGTCTGGCGGCGCATCTGCCCTACCGCCCGGCCCCGGCCGCCGCGCCGCTGCCGACCCGTGGCGCTGAGGTCGTCGAGCCCGCCACCGAAACCGACGCCGCCACGCCCACGCGCTCCACGCCCCGGCATCCGTGAGGTCCGCCATGCGCGCTCCCCAACGCCTCTCGTCTCCCGCTCAGCCGCCCGCTCAGCCGCGCGCCGCCGACGTCCAGCCGGATGGCCGCGCCGGCTTCGGTGCCCTGCGCGCCGAGCTGCACGCGCGCTGTGCCGATGAGGATCTGGCCGCGCTGTGGGCCGGGCTGAAGCTGGGCGAGCGCAAGGCGATCGCCGCCAGCGCCGGGCTGCACCCGCGGGATGCCGAGGCCGCCATTGCCGCGCTGAACCAGGTGGAGCGCGATGCGATCCGCGCCGCCATCGGCCGCATGAGCCGCTACGCCCAGGCGCTGCACGCCTGCCTGGGTAGCCAGCGCTGCCATGCCCAGCCGAACGCCCGCCCGCCGCACCCCAGCCGGGCGCTGGCCGCCAATGCCCGCCGCGCGCTGGATCGCGGCGATACCCCCGGCGCCCGCCACTGGCTGGGGCTGATCGAACGAGGTGAGCCGTGAGCGCGATCGAGACGTCTCATACCTTCGGCACCCCCGAGTGCCGGCAGTGGCGTCAGGGCTTCTTCGAGCGCCTGCCGTCGCTGGCCGAGGCGCTGGCCGCCGGCTTCGTCGCGGTGGCCACTCGCCACGGCAACACTGCCGGTAACCGCTGGCTGGCACGCCGGGCCGCTGGGCTGATCGAGCCGGAGCGGGTGTGCCGGCGCTTTCCGCCCCTGGCCGCCGACCTGCGCCGCGCCTTCGCGGAGCTGCGCCGCCAGGCCGAGACGCCGCTGGACGGTATCGCCGCCGGCTGCGCCTGGCTGGAGACGGTCGAGCGCCGCCTGACCCTGGGCGCCTTCAACGCCAGCCACGACGATGACGCCCTGATCGACTACGCCCGCGCCCAGGCCCGGGGCGCGGAGGACGTGCGCCATCAGCTCGTCGCCAATATCGCCAACCACAACCGCCGCCAGCGCCTGGGCCTGCTGCCGCCGCCGCGCCGCCTGCCGCGGCTGCCGGGGTCGAGCCTCTCCGCTCAGGCTCGGGCCCGCGCCGGGCTGATCGCCCGTGGCCCCAACCCGCTGACCCCGCCGCGCCCCGGCGTGCCGCTGCTGTCTCTCTTTACCTGGCAGCGCGCGCCGCTGATGACCCTGGCCGTGGCCGACAACCTGGCGCTGGAACGCGCCCGGACCCGCGCCCGCCACCACGGCATCGCCCCGCCCAGCCTGCGGCTCAAGCCGGCGGCCCAGCTCGCCCGCTTGAGCTGTGAGCGCTGGTGGCGGCGCCAGTTGCGGCGTCTCGCCGGGCGGCGCCTGGAGCAGGTGCTGCGCGAAGCGCGCCGAGTGCACAAACGTGCAGGCATTTACTGCAGCGAGCTAACGCTCACCCGCCGCCGCGCCCAGAAGGTGCGCAACCGTGCGCTGCTGGAGACGCTGGAGGCGATCAACCAGGCGGGCCAGACCTACACCCTGGCCGAGCTGGCCGAGCTGGGGCTGGCCAACCCGGACCACCGCCGCGCCGAGCTGATGCTGCGCATCCGCGATACCGAGGTCGAAGCGCGGCGCCTGGGCCATGTCGGGCTCTTCTTCACCCTGACCGCGCCCAGCCGCTTCCACCCGGTGCTCGCCGCCAGCGCCCAGCGCAACCCGAAGTACGACGGCAGCACCCCGCGCGAGGCGCAGCAGCATCTGCAGGCGCTGTGGGCCAAGGCGCGCGCCTCGCTGGCCCGGGAGGGCCTGGGCATCTACGGCATCCGCGTGGTCGAACCGCATCACGACGGCACCCCCCACTGGCACCTGCTGGTGTGGGCCAAGCCCGAACACGCCGCGGCGGTGACGGCGACCCTGCGCGGCTACGCCGAGGCGGAATCGCCGGAAGAGCTCTACGACCGCGCCGGCAATAAGACAGATGCGCGCTTCAAGGCCGAGACCATCGACCCCGCCCGCGGCACCGCCGCCGGCTACGTGGCCAAGTACATCTCCAAGAACCTCAACGGCGAGCAGTTCGCCCGTGCCGGGGTCGAGGGCGACCACCTCGACCGCTACGGCCAGGCGCTGACCGACGCCGCCCCGCGCATCGAGGCGTGGGCGGCGACCTGGGGCATCCGCCAGTTCCAGTTCCTGGGCCTGCCCAGCGTCACCGTGTGGCGCGAAGTGAGACGCCTGACCGAACGCCAGGCGGACGCCCTGGACCAGTGGGAAGCCGCCACCCGCCCGCGCCCCAGCATCGCCCGGGTGCTGCGCCGGGTGCGCGCCGCCGCCCTGGCCGGCCAGTGGGACCGCTATCTGCGTCTGATGGGCGGGCCCAACGCGCCGCGCAAGTGCCAGCCGATCAAGCCGTGGTCGATCCCCGCCTTCCGCCGCTCCCAGACGGGCGAAGACGCCTTCAGCCACGCCAGCGGCGAGGTCGACCCGGGGCGGATCGAGCGCGGCCGCTACGGCGATGAGATCCGCGTGCCCAAGGGGCTGGTGGTCAGCGACCGCCGGGGCCACACGGCCGAGTACCTCACCCGCCTCTACCGCTGGGAGGTGCGCCCCAAGCGCGGCCTGGCCATGGGCGCGGTGGGTGGATTTTTGGGAGGCGGCGCAGCCGCCGACCCTTGGACTTGTGTCACTAACTGTACGGACCCCGCTTCTTATAAGACCACGACGCGGCCGAGCTGTACGGACCCCGCTTCTTATAAGACCAAGACGCGTCCGAGCGGTACGGCCCCCGCTTCCCAAACCAACACGCCGCCGAGCACGGTGCCGCGCCATCTGCTCACCCCGCGCGAGCCGAGCCCAGAAGCGCTGGCCGAGCAGCTCGCCCGTTACCACGCCTGGCGCGCCAGCGAAGCCGCCCGCGCCGAGGTGGAAAACGCCGACCACGAGCAGCGCCTGATCCGTGCCCTCGCTCGGCGCCAGACATCACGCCCACCGGCGCCCACCGGCGCCCACCGCCGGCCCCTTCGCCGGGCCGAGCGCCGGTGACGGCGTGCCCGCGACCCGCTGACCCGGAGAGCCCCATGACCCCGACGACGAATACGACCCCGAACCCGAACAGGAGCCAAAACATGAACCAGAACATGACCTTGACCCAGACCCACCCCGCCAGCGGCGCCGAGAAGATCGCCCGCGGCACCCTGCAGGAAGCCGGCGAGCTGGCCGTGCTCAGCGACATGAGCGGCGCCACCCGCCACCGCTACGCCCTGGTGATCGCCTTCGACAGCGAAGAAGCGCTGCGCCAGGCCGTGACCCACCACCGCTGCGCCTACCGCGATGGCCAGCACGTTCAGGAGCTGACCCATGGCTGATCTGGCCGACAACGCCGGCGCCGTCATCGAGCGCCATCTCGCCCAGTCGCTGGCCCGCCACCGGCTGCCCGAGGCCCAGACCGGCGCCCCCGAGTGCGCCGACTGCGGCGAGGAGATTCCCGCCGCCCGGCGCGCCGCCGCGCCCTGGACCGACACCTGCATCGACTGCCAGTCGCTGCGCGAACGGAGGCTTCGCCATGTGCGCTGATCTGTCTATTCGCGGCCCCGACGCCGGCCGCAGCGCTTTAGCCGGCTCCGAAGCCAGCCGAAAAGCCAACCCCGGCGCTGTATATGGCGCCGACGCCAGCCGTGGCCCGTTATCCGGCGCCGACACCGGCCCGCATTCCGGCGCCGACACCGGCCCGCATTCCGGCGCCGACACCGGCCCGCATTCCGGGGTGCTCGGCTGCGAGGCGCTGCGCCAGATCACCGGCTATCAGCGCCCGGCGGATATCGCCCGCTGCCTGCGCGAGCAGGGCGTGCGGGTGTTCCACGGCCGACGCGGGCCCTGGACCACCCTCGACCTGATCAATCAGGCCGGCGGGCTCGGCGGCCACGCCGCCAACGACACCCTCGACCCGCGCCAGGTGCTGTGACCTGGCGCGTCACGCGACCCGAACCAGACCCAAGCCAGACCTGAACCAAAACAAGGACGCCACCATGCCCGCTGCTGATACTGCCGCCCGACACCGCGGCGAAGCGCGCCATACCGACCGCCCCCGCGGCGCCGCTGATCACGCCGCGCGATCTGCAGCCGCCCAGCCCCGCGGCGAGAGCGGTGAGAGCGGCCGCCGGCGCTATCACCCGGCGATCCCCGCGCATATCGACCAGACACGGCTGCCGTCGGGGATCTACTTCGATGCCCGGGGGCGCGGGCGCTGGTACCTGCAGTACCGCGACGAGGCCAACCGCCTGCGCCGGCGCAACGTCGCCGACGCCCAGGCGACCCTGGACGAGCTGCGCCAGATCGCCACCGAGCGCGACGGGCTCGCGCGCGACTCGCTGGCCTATCTCGCCGCCGCCTTCCACGCCGCCGAGCAGTTCCAGCAGCTCGCCCCGCGCACCCAGCAGGACTACGCCTGGTGCCGCAAGCTGCTGATCGAGATGCCGACCAAGCTGGGCAAGCCCCTGGGCGAGCTGCCCACGCGCCAGTTCCAGCCGGCGCTGGTCCAGCGCCTGGTCGACCGCATCGCCAGCGACGGCACCCCGGCCAAGGCCAACCACCTGCTGCGCTACCTGCGCCGGCTGTTCCGCTGGGGCATCAACCGCGGCTACTGCGACACCAACCCGGCGCGCGGCGTCGAAGCCGCCCGCGAGCGCCGCCGCCGCCGGCTGCCCGAGCTGGAGACCATCGAGGCGCTGACCGCCTTCGCCCGCGAACGCGGCCAGCGCCGCCGGGGCGAGGCCGGCGCCTGCGCCCCCTATCTCTGGATCGTGATGGAGCTGGCCTATATCTGCCGCCTGCGCGGGATCGAAGTGGTCACCCTCACCGATGCCCACCACACCGCGGCGGGGGTGCACACCAACCGCCGCAAGGGCAGCCGCGACAGCGTGATCCGCTGGTACCCGCGCCTGCGCCACGCCTGGGACGCCGCCACCCGCCACCGCGACGCCCTGTGGCGTGCCCGCGCTCTGCCGGTGCCCAAGGAGGCCGCCGCGCGCCCGCTGATCGTCGCCGCCGACGGCGCCGCGCTGCAGAAATCAAGCCTCGACAGCGCCTGGCAGCGCTTCATCCGGCTCGCCATCGCCGAGCGCGTGATCCGCCCCGAGCAGCGCTTCGGCCTGCACGACCTCAAGCGCCGCGGCATCACCGACACCGCCGGCACCCGCCACGACAAGCTCGAAGCCAGCGGCCACCGCTCGCCGGCGATGATGGATGTCTACGACCTGAGCGTCCCTCTCGTCCCCTGGCCCGGCTATCGCGCCGAGGCTGTCTGAGGCGCGGAAACAAGAGGCGCGGTGACCCGAGACGACACGCACCGACACGACAACCCCCGATCGAACACCCCGGCGCCGGGCCCTGACCGCGCGCCCCGGAGGCGAGAGCGATGACCGAGACCTTCGAGCTGTTCCCGGCGATCCCCGACGACGCCACGGCCGCCCCCAGCGACCCGGCGCTGCTGGCCAAGTGGCCCAGCGGGCTGATGGATCTGATCCACACCCTCGAGCGCACCTTTGGCGACGCCGGCGCCGAGCCAGCCCAGGCGCGCCACTGGGCCTTCACCACGGTGCGCGCGCTGGCCGCCCACCACGGCGGCCACTCCTTCTATCTGCCCCGGGGCCAGCGGCTGGAGACCGCGCTGCGCGACCGCGAGATGTTCGAAACCTTCGACGGCACCCGCGCCAGCATCACCGCCCTGGCCACGCATCACCAGCTCAGCGAGATCCATGTCTACGCCATCATCGCCCGGCAGCGGCGGCTGGCGCGGGAACGGCGCCAGCGCGCCCTGCTCTAGGCGGCCGGGCGCCAGAAAGATCAGCGACACGACGCCGGTCGGGCCGGGGCAGCGCTGAAGCCAGGGTCTGACGCCAGGGATGGCGTCAGTAGCGCCCAGGGAAGGGTTCACAGCGCCCTGGCGCGGCGCTGCCCCAGCCCGGCCACACGCCACCCACCTTTCGTAAACCGCCTTAACTGGGTCGCCCCCGCCGCGGCCGGCATCCTGAGCCCTGTCCGACCAGCAACCGGCCATCCGTGCCCCGCGCCGGAGCCAACGTTCCATCAGCCGCCGACCGGCGGGGAGACTTGACGTGAGCAACCAGAAAACCAACCGCCGCGTGATTCGCTTCGGGCTCGAAGCGAGCTACAACGCCGAGGCCATGCCCGCCGAGATGGCGGCGATCCAGCCCACCTCGATCGAGGTGACGCCGCTCTCCGGCGACGACATCCAGCGCAGCGTGATCCGCCCCTACTACGGCAACACCCCCAGCCTGCCCGGCGAGAAGCACATGCAAGTGCAGCTCGCGGTCGAGATGGTGTCGCCGCAGAGCGCCGGCAGCGCGCCGCCGTGGGGCAGCCTGCTGCGCGCCTGCGGCTTCGCCGAAACCCTGATCGCCGCCGACGGCGACACCCCGGCCCAGGTCGTCTACACCCCGGTGTCGGACAACGAAGCCTCCGGGCGCCTCTACTGCCATGTCGACAAGACCCTGCACGAAGGCCGCGGCGCCCGCGGCACGGTGCAGTTCGCGCTCAACGCCCAGAGCGTACCGACCATGACCGTCACCTTCATGGCGCTGCTGCGCCCGATCGTCGACGCCCAGCTGCCGACGGTGGACCTCGACGCCTGGCAGGCGCCGCTGGCGATCAACAGCACCAACACCGACCTCAGCGTGTTCGGCCGCGCATCGACCCCGTTCAGCCAGTTCAGCCTCGACATGGCGGTCCAGACCCGCCACCGCACCGTGGTCGACGCCAACGACGTCGCCATCACCGGGCGCGCCCCCACCGGCTCGATGCAGATCGACGACCCGGGCGTCGGCGAGATCAACTTCTTCCAGCGCGCCCTCGCCCGCGAACCGGGCCCGATCGTCTTCGCCCACGGCACCGAAGCCGGCAAGACGCTGGAACTCAACCTGCCGCGGGTCACCATCCAGGCGCCGAGCTACGCCGACGACGAAGGCGACCAGATGCTGACGATCCCCTACACCCCGGAACCGATCGTCGGCGACGACGAAGTGCGCATCGTCTGCCGCTGACGCCGGCAGCGCCAGCCCCGGGGCGCTGTTTAGCCGGCCCGAAGCCGCCGGCAGCACCAGTCCCGGGGCGACTTTCTAGCCGGCCCGAAGCCGCCGGCGACGCCAGCAAAGCCTCTTTCATATCGTTGATCCACAGGAGTGCCACCCATGTTCACCCTCAACCCCAAGCGCACCTACCAGCAGCCGGTCGTCGTCACCCTCTACGACGAACAGGGCAAGGAGCAGACCGGGCGCTTCACCGCCACCTTCAAGGTGCTGCCCCACGACGAAGCCCAGCACCTGCCGGAAGAGACCAAGCTGCTCGACGCGGTGCTGGTCGGGGTCAGTGACATCGAAGTGCCGGGCGAGCACGGCGAGCCGCTGGTCGGCGAGGCGCTGTGCGAGGCGGTCAAGAACGACCCGGCAGCGAGTGTCGCCCTGATCAGCGCCTACCACGACAGCATCACAAAAAAGAACCGGCCCAGAACCTGATCGACGCCGGCGCCTTCTGGGCCCGGGGCGCCCGGCGCCCGCCGGCACGCAGCGCGGCCGAATTCCGCCGCGAGTGCGCCGAGCTGGGCATCCGGGTGCCCGAGACGCTGAGTCTCGACGACACCCCCGAGACCTTCGCGGTGCTGCCGGAGAACTGGGAGGCGCTGGCGCTCTTCCTCGACTGCGCGACCCAGTGGAAACAGACGCCGATGGGCGGCGTCAGCGGGCTCGACTACGCCGCCCTCAAGGTGGTGATGGAGCTCTCCGGCGTCACCCCCGGGCAGGCCCAGGCGCGCTTTCAGCAGGTCCGACGGCTTGAACGCGGGGCGCTGGAGGCGATGCGGGAGACCTAACTGACAAGGGCTGCAGGAGCACACTTTCGATGGCCAATGATTCCCCTCTCCAGGTCACCCTGACCGCCGACGCCCGGCCGCTGACCGGCGTCCTGCGCGACAGCGCCCAGGCGCTGGGGGCCTTCGCCGACGACGCCGAACGCAGCGGCCAGCGCTTCGCCGCGGCAATGGCGCAGAGCGCCCGGCCGCTGGAGACGGTCAATGGCCATCTCCAGCGGCTGGAGGCCCTTGGCCGGGTTGCGGGCGGGCAGCTTGCCGCCCTCGGCCGCGCCGGCGTGGGTGGCCTGCGCGATCAGGCCAAGCAGCTGGCCGAGACCGAATCGCTGGCCCAGGCCCTCGGGCTCAGCGCCACTCGGCTGCAAGAGTGGCAGTACGCTGGCCAGCAGGTCGGGCTGCAAGCCAGCCAGGTCGGCGAGATCTTCACCCGGCTCCAGACCACCCTGGGCGAGCTCGGCGCCGGCGCTGGCACTAGCGACGCGGCGGGGGTGTTCGCCCAGCTCAATCTCGATCTGCGCGAGCTGCAATCCCTCGCCCCGGATGCCCAACTGCAACGGATCGGCGAGGCGATCGCGCGCCTCGACGACCCCGCCCAGCGCACCCGCGCCTTCGAGACCCTGGCCGAAGGCGCCTCGCGGCTCAACCCGCTGCTGCAGGCGGGCGGGCTGCGGCTGCGCACCTACCGCGACGAAGCGCAGCACCTGGGCGTGGCGCTCTCCTCCCTCGAACTGGCCGATGCGGCCCAGGCCGACCGCGCCCTGCGCCAGGTCGGCGCCGCGGTGGAAGGGCTCGCCAATCAGCTCCTGGTCGCCCTCGGCCCAGGCCTGGCCACCGCCGCCGACGGCCTGAGCGGGCTGATCCGCGACGCCGGCGGCATGCGCGCGGTGTTCGACGGCCTGGTCACCACCGGCCAGGTGCTGGCCTCGCTCTATGCCGGGCATCTGGCGCAGAGCCTGGCAACCTACGCCACCGGAGCGCTGGCCGCCAACGGTGCCTCGATCACCCTGACCGGCACCCTGCGCATCCTGCGCAGCGTGATGGCCACGGCCTTCGGGCCCTTGGGCGTCGTCGTCGCCGCGGCGGGTGTGCTGTACACCTTCCGCGAAGAGTTGGGGCTGGTACCAACCTATGCCAAAGATGCCGCCGATGAGGTCGACCTGCTCACGGGAAGCATCGAAGGGCTCAGCCGAGCGCAGCTCGAGAACAAGAAAGTCGGCATCGTCGCCAACCTGGTCCAGGCCCAAACCGAGGCCGCGACCCTGCAGAAGCAAATCGACGACCTCCAAAAGAAAGCCCGCTCCGAGTCGATCCAGTTCCAGGGCCGGCCCGGCGCAGCGGCGGCGCAGCTTTCCGGCGTCAGCGGCATCGGCGGGCTCACCGGTGAGCTGAAAAAGCGCCAGGCTGCCATCGAGGCCAACCAAACCGCGCTCGATCAGGTCAACCAGGCGATCGCCAAATTCGGCGAAGCCTCAAATGCTGCCACGCCGCCCGCGAACCAACTCAATACCGAGATCGACGACGGAGCCACGGCCGCCCGCGCCCAGGCCAATGCCCTGCAGGCGCTAGAGGATCGGCTCGATCCCGTTGCCGCCTCCCAGCGCGCGTTTCAGACCGACACGCAGACGCTCAACCGGTCGGTCGCCATGGGCGCAATCACCTTCGACCGCTACTTCGATCTGGTCGATAAACTCCAGCACGCTTATCGGAACTCAGGCGATGCCGCAAAGGACGCCAGCCAGGCGGCCAAGACCGCGACCCACGAGACCAGCGTGCTCTCGCGCACCCTGGATCAGATGGTCGCCGGGCTCGACGACACCTTCCAGGGCTTCTGGGCGCGCATGCTGGGCGGCGCCAAGGTCTCGTTCGAGGGCCTCAAGAGCCAGGCGATCTCGACCCTGGCCGAGATCATCCACGCCTACACCACCAAGCGCATCGTCGCCTCGCTGGGGCTGTCGGTAGGGGGCTCGCTGGCCGGTACCGGCAGCGCCGTGGCGAGCGGCACGGGCGGCGGATTCGGCGGCAGCGGCCTGGATCTCGCCAGCCTGGGCAAGAACCTTTATCAGGGCGTCACCGATGGCTTCGCCTCGATCCAGTGGACCGGCGTGCCCACCGGCGCCACCGCCTACACCAGCGGCTTCGGTTCCCAGGTAGCGACCGGCGGCGGCATGTTCGGCGGCAGCTTTCAGAACTTCACCGGTTGGAACGGCATGGCCTCCCTCGCCGCGGCCTACGCCGGTACCCAGGTGGGCAACAAGCTCGGCTCGTCGCTGTTCGGCAAGCAGGCGAATTCAAACCTGGGCGCGACCATCGGCGGTGGCGTCGGCACCTTCTTCGGCGGCTCGCTCGGCGCCTTCGCCGGCTCGACCCTGGGCGGCATGGTCGATTCGCTGTTCGGCTCCAGCCGTAAGTACAAGGCGGGGCTCGTCAGCTACGCGGAGACTCCGGATGGACCGGTGCAGGACCGCTATTACGACTCGGGCAATCGCAAGCGGTTGGTCGGTGGCCGTGAATCAGCGTTCGGCTCGTTCGGACTGACCCACAAGACTAAATTCGACGTCGATCCGCTGGCCGACTTCCTGGATGCCCTCCAGGCCCTCGACAACACGATCGCTACCGGCGCCAGCGCCAAACAAATCGACGCGGTCAAGCAGTCTCTCGATGGCTTCTATACGTCGGTCTCCAACGACCCGCTGACCGACATGCTGACCGACCGAATGGCAGTGATCAAAGCAGCGCTGCTGGATAGCTCAAGCGACGTCGGTGACACGCTGATCGAGCGCGTCGGCGATATTACTGCCAAGAACGCTGAAAAATTAGCGCCCAAACTGGCCCAGGCGCTGCAGCTCGGCAACCTGATCGACGGCCTCTCCGACAGCGTGCGTGGCTACGCCGTCGGTGTGGTCAGCGATACCCGCCGCTCGATGGAGGACGCGCTGGCCCAGATCACCGCCGGGGTGGCGGCGCATGCCGCGGTCTCGGCGATCGCGGATCAGTTGAACCTGAGCTTCGATGCGATGGGCGAGCGCGCCGTCGAGGCCGCCCTGAACCTGCAGCAGCTCGCCGGCGGCCTCGATAACCTGCAGAGCCAGGCGCAGCGCTACTACGCCAACTTCTTCAGCGAGCAAGAGCGTGAGCAGCGCGCCATCGCCCAGCTCACGCCGACACTCCACCGCGCGGGGCTCTCGGCCTATTCGACCCGCGAGCAGTTCCGCGCCGTGGTCGAGTCGCTCGATCTCAACACCGCCGCCGGGCGCCAGACCTACAGCGAGCTGATGGGTATCGCCGACGCCTTCGCCGCGATCAGCGCGCCGGTCCAGGCGACGACCCAGTCGTTGCAAGACCTGCAGGCCGCGGCCAGGTCGCAGGTGGAGACGGCCAAGGACGCCGTGCGCCAGGCCTACCAGACCTTCGCCGGCCAGGCCTTCGATCAGCGCATCACCCTGCTTAAGCTGGCCGGCCGCGAGCAGGCCGCACTCAGCCTGCAGCGCCAGCAGGAGCTGCAAACGCTCGACGCCTCGCTGCGCCCGATCCAGCAGCGCATCTGGGCGCTGCAGGATGAGCAGGCGGCGCTGGCCGACGCGCGCCAGGCGAGTGACGACTACCGCAGCGCGCTGGCCCAGGCGTCGAGCCAGCTCGCCCAGACCCTGGGCGGCATCAGCAGCTGGATCGATCAGCAGCAGGCCAGCGGCGGCAGCCCCGGCAGCGATCTACAGGCGGCCCAGGCGCAGTTCGCGCGCCAGCTGGTCAGGGCCCAGGGCGGCGACCGCGACGCCCTCGGCGGGCTGACCCAGTACGCCGAGCGCTACCAGCAGGCGGGGGCGGCCTACTACGGCTCGGGTACCGGTTACCAGCGCATCCGGGACGAGATCCTGGACGCCTTGGGCGAGCTGCCGGATCAGGTCAGCGCCGAGCAGTACGTGGCCGAGGAGATCAAGGCCGCGCTGGCGAGCGCCGTCGATCAGTTGCCCGGCGGCATCGCCTCGGCGCTGGACCCGCTGTTCGCGGCGCTGGATACCAATCTGGATGGCCTGCTCACCTTCGGCGAGCTGCAGACCGGGCTTCAAGGTATCGCCTCGGACGCCCAGATCCGCAGCCTGATCCAGCAGCTCGACAGCGACGGCGATGGCCAGATCTCGGCGCTGGAGGCGATCAAGGGCGCCACTGACCGGGTCGACGGCAACACCGGCACGCTCGAATCCCGCGCTCTCGATCAGCTGCGCCAGCTCACCGAGCTGAGCGCGGAGATGACCCGCACCACCGACCAGTTCATCACGCTCAACACGACCATGCAGAGCCTGCAGGAGGCCCTGGTGGCGCTGGGGCTGGCCCAGCAGCAGGCGGCCGAGATCGAGGCCCGGCGGCGGGCGGCCGAGGCCGCCGAGAAGCAGCGTATCGCCCAGGAGCGGGCGCGGACACTGGCCGAGCAGCGCAAGACGCTGCAGGGCGAGGTCCGCTCGCTGCAGGCGACCTATGACGGCTACCAGAAGGTGATCGCGTTCAACCAGAACCCGAACATGCGCACCGGGCTGACGGGGCAATACCTGAACCATTCCAACGTCCGTCGAGGCGCCTCATCGCTGGATGACCTGCTCTCGGGCCATTACGACTACCGCTACCGCACGAACCTGCCCACCTCCCAGCGGGTGCGCGCCCTGCTCAAGGACTACAACGAGGCGATGCAGAACAGCGACTCGGTGGCCCAGCAGCTCGCCGTGCTCAAGCAGTCCCTCGACCGCCTGCCGACCTACAACATCGGCGGGGCCTTCGGCGGCGCCGAGATCATCACCCAGCCGACGCTGTTCAATACCGCGCTGATGGGCGAGGCGGGGCCGGAGGCGATCATGCCGCTCTCCCGCGGGGCCGATGGCTCGCTGGGCGTGCGCCTGGACGGCGCGCCGGCGCCGGTGGGCGGCCAAGGTGGCGGCCATGGCAGCGCCGAGCTGGCGCCGCTGCTCCAGCGCCTGGCCCAGCTCACCGCCGAGAACACCGAGCTGCTGCGCCGGATCGAGGCCCACGAGGGCGCCGGGGTGCGGGTGGCCCAGGCCGGGCATCAGCGCTCGATCGATCAGCTCACGCGTATCGCCGAGAGCAACCAGGCGCTGGATGACCGCGCCCGACTGGAGGCGCTGGCATGACCTGGCTGCTCACCATCGAGGCCCGCGACCCGGATGACCGGCCCTGCGTGCTGCGCTTCTCCGACGGCGCCTACGACGCCCCGGACGACACCCTCTATCTGCCGCGCATCCAGCAGCCGGGGCTCTATCAGGCCGGGCTCTACGCCGGCGGGGTGGTCGGGGTCGAGCGCTCCGGGGTCGGCGAGACCACGCTGATCAACGCCGATGGCGGCTTGGATCACCTGGCCGACTACGCCGTCGATGGCCGCACCGTGGTGCTCTCGCTGGCCACCGACACGGGTGTGACCGAGATTCTGCGCGGTACCGCCGCCGGGCTCGGCTACCAGCGCCAGACGCTGGCGCTCACCCTGCGCGCGCCCCAGGCGCTGCTGCAGCGCCCGCATCCCTACCAGACCTATGCTGGCAGCAACACGCTGCCCGAGGGGGTCGAGGGCACCGCCGACGATATCCAGGGCCAGCCCAAGCCGCGGCTCTACGGCGACGTGCGCAACGCCCAGCCGGTGCTGGTCAACAGCGCCAGGCTGATCTATCAGGTCAGCAGCCGCGACGACTGCCAGGTCGACGCGGTCTACGACCAGGGCGCCGCGCTGACCCGCGGCGCCGCCTACGACTCCCTCGCCTCCCTCCAGGCCAGCGCGCCGGCCGCCGGCGAGTGGCGGGCGTATCGCGGCTATCTGCGCCTGGGCGCGCCCCCGGTGGGCACGCTGACCTGCGACGCCCAGACCGCAGAGACCAGCGTGGCGGCGGTGATCGCCGCGCTCTGCGCCGAAGTGGCCCAGCCCTGCGACGCCACGGCGCTGGCCGGGCTGGGCCGGGTCGGGCTCTACGTGACCGACAGCGCCACCACCGCCGATCTGCTCGACCGCCTGGTCACCGCCGGCGGCTGGTGGCGGCTCGACGCCGAAGGCACGCTGCGCGCCGCTCGGCTCGAGAACCCACGAACACAGACCGGCGACGCGCCGACGACGATCCACGACCACGAGATCGTCAACCTCGAACGCAAGGCCACCGGCGCCAGCAGCGACGGCCTGCCGATCTGGCGGGTGACGCTGCGCGCCGACCGGCTCGAGACCACCCAGACCGACCTCGCCGGGGTCGTCGACGACAGCCGCCGGGCGCGTCTCGGGCGCCAGTACCGCGAGGCGATCGCCGAGCGCCCCGAGGTGCTCGCGCGGCATCCGCTGGCCGGCGAGCTGACCCTCGACACCTGCCTGCGCGACCTGGCCGACGCCCAGGCCGCGGCCGAGGCGATCCTCGATCTGGTCAGCGTGCGCCGTGACCGGGTCACGCTGGAGGGGCGCCTGCGCCACCACCAGCCGGCGATCGGCGAACGGGTCGAGGTCGTCACCCCACGCCAGGGCTACGCCGCCGGCCGCACGATGCTGGTCCTCGGCCAGCAGATCAACGCCCGCAGCGGGCGACTCACACTGGAGCTTTGGGGCTGATGGCACTGAATCCCGACACGATCACCCTGTGCTGGCCCAACCGGGTCGAGCGCGCCACGCTCTCCGGCGGTGCCTGGCTCGACAGCCTGCCGCTGACGCTGGCCCAGGACCCGACACTCGCCGTGCGCTGCAAGAGCCAGAATGCCGACCCGGCCTCGACCTGGTTCGACATCACGCTCGACAAGCCGCGGCCGATCCAGTGCCTGGCGATCGCCGCGCACTCCTTCTCCGCCCCGGCGCGCTACCGGGTGCGGATCTACGGCGATACCGACCGGCAGTTCCTGCTCTGGGACAGCGCCTGGCAGACCGTGTGGCCGCAGCTCTTCGCCACCAGCGAGCTGGAGTGGGAGTACGACAACTACTGGCTCGGCACCATCGCCGAGGAGGATCGCGCCCTCTACACCCCGCTGCTGACGGTGTTCGCCGACGAGGTCCAGCTCGCCCAGCAGGTGCGGGTGGAGATCGACGACGCCGGCAACCCGGAAGGCGCGGTGCGCTTCGGCCGGGTCTTCCTGGCCGACGCCTGGCAGCCGGCGACCAACGTCTCCTACGGCATCCAGCACGGCTTCGACAACGCCACCGAGTTCGCCGAGGCCGGCGACCGCACCGAGTATGCCGATGTGAAGCGCCAGCGGCGCACCGCGACGTTCAGCCTCGACTGGCTCTCCGAGGAGGAGGCCTACCAGCGGCTCTACTCGCTGCAGCGCGTGCTCGGCACCCATGGCGAGCTGGTCTACGCCTTCAACCTCGCCGCCCGGCCGGAGAACTTCGCCCGCACCTTCCTCGCGCGCCAGCAGCAGCTCGACCCGCTGGCCCAGCCCTACGCCTTCACCCACACCCATAGCCTCAAACTGCTGGAGATCCTCTGATGGCAACAGTCACCTTTCCCGAAGAGCTGGGCGGCGACGGCCTCACCGTCACCGACGACGCCAACCCGGATACCGGCCTCGCCGCCGGCGGCCATCGCCTGCGCTTCGTCCCCGCGCTCAGCAACAGCGTGGCCATGGCGCGGACCGCTACCGACCAGGCCGCCGCCGCCAAGCAGAGCGAGACGGCGGCGGCGGCGAGCCAATCGGCGGCCAAGACCAGCGAGACCCGCGCCGCTGGCAGCGCCTCGGCGGCCAGCAGCAGCAAGACCGCTGCGGCCAACAGCGCCACCGCGGCGGCGAATAGCGCGGCCAGCGTCGATGCCAGCCAGATCATGCACAAGCGCGGCTCGGGGCTGGCGAACGAGGTGGGTACCGCGGCCACGAGGGATGTGGGGACGGCCGATGGCGAACTGATGGAGGTAGGAATCTGGGGACTGGGTGGAACGGCACCGGATATCGCCGACGAATTTGGCCGAGATTTCGACACCTGGATTCGGGAAAACAAGATCGGCACCATCGCCAACCAGTGGTCCAATGGGCCCTTGGGCGATGGCAATTACACCGGGTTATTGATCAACCTATCCCGTGTCTATATGAACTTGATCTATCAGAAGTTCATCGGCGTCAGCGATCTATACATCTATGAACGTATAGGAGACATCTCGAAACAAGAGTGGGGACAATGGTCTCGCTGCTTCAACACCGGCAGCATCTCCGATGACAGGTCAGATTTCCTCTTCAAGCACTACGAGAATGCCAATGGCAGCGTGATCAAATTCGGTGACGGCACGGCCATCGCTCGCAAAAGCTTTTTCGTACTGACCGAGGATGCTGGCACCATTGGCAGCAATCGTATCAAACAGGCGGTTTGGACACTTCCGCTACGCGCCGTCAGTTCAGACTCTGTCACACCCTCCATCGTTTTCGCCGATGGCACCGACTATGGCGGAAAAGAGATCAAGTACGAAGACATGTGCTATCTCAGAGCTTACCCCAGCGGCAACGGATCAACGGTAGTCGCGCAGGTCGGTGATTTGCAAAAACGCGATCTATCCGATTACACACCGCGCGTTCACCTCACCGCGACATACAACTGGAGATAGTCGATGAAACTGATAATGACTCCCCAGCGCCAACGCGAATACGCCCCGGCATCTTTCTCCGCCCAGGGCGAAGCGCTCACCGTGACGATCGGCAGTGCGAGCGACATGATCGACTTCGGTCAGGCCGGCCATGGCACCTTCGAGGAGTTCGCCTCCACGACACTGCCGTGGATGCCGGTCCTCAGAGCCATCAAGACAGATGCGGGCCTGACCGTCTGGGTGCTCAACGACTACGGCCCCGAGCCGACGCGCGAGGACGATGAGTCGAAGGACGAGTTCGCCGCACGCTATGCCGAATGGAACCGACAACGCGACGAGTATGAGGTGCAGCTCTGATGGCAACTTTCATTCACACCCCGGCCCCCACCGACGCCGAGCGCCTGGCCGACGCCCAGGCCACGGCAATGCAGCGCCTCAACCAGAACTACGAAGCTGCCGCCGGCCCGCTAATCCGCGACTATCCGGAGAGCGAACGCCTGAGCTGGGGCACCCAACAGGCCGAGGCCACGGCCTACCGGACGTGGCAGAGCGCTGGCGAGCAGGGCGACGCACCCGCCACCCCGGCGCTGGCCGCGATTCTCGCCGGGCGCAACGGCAACGCCGGCACCGAAACGCTCGAGCAGCTCGTCGCCGCCGTGATCGCCCGCGCCGAGGCGTTCATCGCCTGGCAGACGTTCACCGGCACCCGGCAACGCGGCGAGTGGGCAATTCAGGCAGCCACCACGCCCGATGCAGCACTCGCCGTGACCTGGGAGCGTCTGACGGCTGGCTAGTCCAGCAAGCCCCACACCGGCGGTGCGCTAATGAGCGTGCCGCCGGCCTCGCCACGTGCCTGCTCCTGCGACCGACAGGGACAGGGACAGGGACAGGGACAGGCGTCATCCTTTCTGTCTCGATCCGCGATGTCATTATCCTACCCTGTTGTAGGATTTATCTTACACAAGTTGTCTCTGATGTATGATTGAAAAGCCCGAACTCCCTCTCTACACTGCCGCCCGTCATATCACGCCAAACATAATAATCGACCGCTTGAAACCGACAACCAACGCCTTCTGAGTATCCGCGCCAGCGGCGACATCAGTACATCCTCCGGCGCCATCTAAACAATACGGTTTTCCCGATCTCGACCCCGTGCCACGCACCGTTGCGCGCCCGCGCAGACGGCCGGCATCCGCGCGCCGTCGTGACGACACGCGCTCAGCAAGCGACAGGAAAATCATGGGTATCGAGATCGATCAAGCACACGTCCTGGCCTTCAAGGGGATGACCCGGGAAGAGAACCAGCCGCTCATCCGCTATCTCACCGAGCGCATCGCCCAGTCGGAGTTCACTTTCCGGGTCACCTGGGAAAAGGACATGGTGGCCCTGTGGGACAACCGCCTCGTCCATCATCATGCGGTCAACGATTACCACGGCGCGCTGCGGGTCATGGACCGGATCACCGTCAACGACCGGGAGCTCGAGGCATGACGGCCTTCACCTTTCTGAGCGAACACCTGCTGATCACGCTGTTCGTGGTCGCCATCTTCGCCGGCTTCATCGACGCCATCAGTGGCGGCGGCGGGCTCATCTCCCTGCCCGCCATGCTGCTGCTGGGCATTCCGCCCTCGCTCGCGCTGGGTACCAACCGGCTGCAGGCCAGCATCGGCGAAGCGACCTCCTTCGCCACCTACCTGCGCCACGGCCAGCTCGACCGGGAACTGGTGATCGGCGGCATGCTGTTCACCGCGCTCGGCGCCCTGGCCGGCACCGGCGTCGCGCTGATCGCCTCCCACGCGCTGCTCGATACCCTGATCCCGTTCCTGATGCTGGCGATCCTGCTCTACACGCTGTTCTCGAAGAAGCTGCGCCAGGACCTGCCGGCCAGGAAAGTCATGCCGACGCCGGTCTACCTGGTCGCCTTCGGCCTGCTCATCGGCTTCTACAACGGCTTCTTCGGCCCCGGCACCGGCGCCCTGTGGGTCTTCTCGCTACTCATCCTGCAGGGCATGAGCATCAAGCACGCCTCGATGACCTCGAAGCCGCTCAACCTGACCGGCAACGTCGTCTCGCTGGCCTTCTTCATGGCCGCGGGCAGCGTCAACTACGCCATCGGACTCGCCATGGGCGCCGGGCAGATCCTCGGCGCCTACCTCGGCAGTCACCTGGTCATGCGCAACGGGTCGTCAATCGTCAGGCCGCTGTTCATCGTCGTCACCGGCATCATGACAGCGCGGATGTTCTACCAGAACCTGTGACCCCACCTCCGCCCGCCGCCGGCGCGGATCAGACACGTACACTCGCCCGATCGGCGCGGCCGCTTTCATAGACCGGGTCGGGTCGGGTCGGGTCGGGTCGGGTCGGGTCGGGTCGGGTCGGGTCGGGTCGGGTCGGGTCGGGTCGGGTCGGGTCGGGTCGGGTCGGGTCGGGTCGGGTCGGCAACACGGTGGAACGTCTGCTACGCGGGGCTGATACGCAGACACAAAAAAACCGCCATTCAGGCGGTTATCTTCAAGGCTAAAAAGCCTTATCAATCAATCTCTAAGCTCTGGTGCCGACACCAGGAGTCGAACCCGGGACCTACTGATTACAAGTCAGTTGCTCAGATTCAGTCTCTACTGATGCAGCGCCCTCCGCCATTCAAGCTACCAAGTGTCACCTGCAGATCCTTTCTGCACTACATTGGCACAGTCGATAGTGTCTCGATTACATCCGGCATGTCAACCCCACCGAGGAGCTGTGACAGCAATTCAACGCAAAGCCCTGGCGAGCGCCCACCTGACTAGAGCTCAGGCCGTGCATTCAGCGCCCGTCTCATTGCCTCAACATCAGGATGGACGTACCCCAGTGTCGTGCGTACATCCCCATGGGTCAGGATGTTCTGGACCACGTGGAGATTCCTCTCTGGGCTTTCCATGAGGCTAGTGCCCAAGAAGTGTCGAAAGCGGTGAGGAGTAATTCGGCAACCTGAAAGCGAGGATAATGCGGTGAAAAATCGCTCCACCTGCCAGGTATCCATCGTGTCACGCTTGTGCCTATGGCTGAAGCGATTGACGTTGAATAGCTGATCTTTTCTCTTGAACCCACAGCTGTGAGCGGCAACAACAAGCTCGTACATGAATGGATATAGCTCATCCGGTATAGGCAACGTCGTCTCGGAATGAGTTTTGGACCCAATTGCTGATGCGCGAAAGACCCTCTTCTTGAGATTGATATCGCCCGCTTCTATGTGCAGCAACTGGTTCAGACGAATGCCGGTGTGAAAAAAGGTTTCCATGACTACTCGCCAAAACCATGCCGGATGGATTTTTGAGCACTCGTCATAGCTGGACTCGAAGCGCCTGCAGACATCCAAAACCTCTCTAGCATATCGTATTTCGAAAGGCTTCAAACTTTTCTTAGGGATCCGAGGCTGCCTCACTGAAACGTCTGCAAATGGATTGACAGCAGTAGCCACCAGCCCATGTTTAATGCCATAGGTATAAAGTGCCTTGAGATGACGAGCGTAGTTATTCCAACTACTTTCTGTTATGCCTTCTTCACGACCTGCACCTTTCAAGATAGAGGTTCGCCAAGCTATTACAGTCTCACGGCTGACCATGCTTGGATATTCTTGACCGCCAAGAAATTTCCTGAAAATTCTCACTACGCCAACGTAGGTGCTCACACTTTTCGGGCGTAGGTTCTTATCCGCCGCGTAGCGGCTCAACAGTTCAGCAAAGGATACGTCGTACACTACTTTCTCCCTAACCCTCGGCGCTGGTCAGTTTCAAAACCCAGTTATCGGGCGGCACAGGGCGTGCCAGCTCTTCAGGCTCCTTGATCAGATAACCCATTAGATATGTCGTTTTATTCGGACCACTAACGGAAACCTTGTGAATATTCACGCCTTGACTTTTGATATGCCGACCAAGTTTTTGAAAACCACTTTGCACTTGCTTCCACTCACTGCTCACCCCTGATTCGGCAGCAGCGAATTTCTTGAATACACCCGGACTGACCAGAAAGAACGTTCCATCTACTGTGTGGACTACGGCTTTTGTATCGTTCACAACGATGGAGCGATCAGAGACTCCCTGCTTTAGCCAATCCCAAAATTGCTCGCCAACCCCACCAAGGTTGCTGCTCCCCCCGCTACCGGGTGCCAAGTCATCCGAAGAGATATTGGATGTAGCCACTTCTGTCGCCCTTCGTTTCATGTCGTCCACGACGGTCTTAGACTCGACGTCTTCTCCATTGGCTTGCCCATCAATACCAGGTGAGAGATCACTAAAAATGGATAACAGGTCATCATCTAAGCTCCCGCCTGAAGCAATGCTTCCCGAAGAATCAGGAACATCTGTAACAGGAGAATCTTTATTCACTTGCACTGAAGTACTTTCTCCTGCTGCTTTCTTGGCTTCATGCTCTACGCTGGCGCCTATTTCCTGATCGCTGCTTTGTGGCTCCGGGTTGCTGTCCCCAACCTCATCGTAACCAAGTGTAACAACTTTTCCTTTAAAAGGCTCAGGCTTGTCACCCGTTCCCCAGATCAAAGTTGGGGAGATCTTGATCATGTTCAGCGAATAGGCCCAGTCTCCATCCGAGACTTGGCACTTCCATACCGACTTTCCTTCGGCAACCTCTTCTATCAACCCATGCGCTTGCAGCTCGCCGTATAAGCGAGTTAGATCCGAGGGAATGCTCTTCACGCCCTGGTCATAAAGATATGCTTTGAGTTCATTAACGGCTCTAGGTGATACCAGCCAAAGAGCCTCGTCCGTCAGCCAGGCCACACCGCCTTTCTGGTTAAGTTGAAACTGCTCCTTGACCATGTAGCGCAGCCCGTCAGCGAGCTTGCGTTGAAGCGATTCGACGGGCGCAGCGAGCGCCTGCAGCGGATCACCACCCATAGCCTTCGAGACGCTAGCGCGATCCGCCTGGTGTACGATTTCCGCAATGATGCCACCGCGGTCTGTGTGACCAGAGATGGTATAGGTGAGTAACCCGAACAGGCGGGGCTGCGACAGGAGCCAGTCAAGTACGTGCGGGCCCAGCACTTGCTGACATAGCATCGGGTTTAGCGCGGCGTGCAGGTTGTAGTCTCGCCCCGGACGGTATCGAACCCTGTACGGAGCGGGTATCGGACCGTGCCAGAGCCTCCAGGTCTTTCCATCCTCTAAATGAATCTCGATATCGACGAGCGTCTTCGCCACGTCATGCATCAATGCGGCGTAGATGATCGCCGCACTCCATAACTCTCCCGAAGAACTTTGATCTTCGGGCTTGGCCCCCGGGGGTAGCAGGTGACGCTGACGTAGCTTCAGCCCGTAGCACGCCATCTCTAACGCGTGATCGAGCATGCCTCCGGCGTAAGAGTGGTGATGAGACTCCGAGGCGGGAAGCTGCTGCACCAGCTCCGCATAGCGCTGAATCGGTGCCAGGATGTAGTCGTCGAAAGCCTCTTGGGTCAGCGATGTCGTGTCCCAGAGCATTTTGAGCATCTGCTGACGACGCGGTAAGGCGAGGAGTTCTGGTCCACTACTAGGGTACTCCAGCCCCAGCCCCGCTCCCTGCCGCCTCACCGAGCGCGCGCGTCCCCACGAGCGAAGTCGCTCTAGTAGCATCGATCTGTTCCAGCAGCTGAATGATCCGTCTATGAGGCCTGCTGCTTGCTGACGTGCGAAGGAGAAACGTTAATTCAGTTCGACGCGCATTCAGTGCTTCGCGAGCCCTCCCATTGGCAATCATTCGACAGCGCCTGGCTTTCTGATAGATACTGTACATGCATACAGTATTCTTAGGAGCACGCTGCCATGCCCTCATCGACGAAGCGCCAGCAGTCCTATCAAACCCTCGTCCGCCGCATCCAGCAGCAGCTCGCCAGGGCGCGCAATCGCGAGCAGTTCGAGGTCACGCTGTTCCGGCTAGATGAAGACGACCCGATCGCATGGGATCGCATACTCGACGAGTTCGACGAGCTAGATTACGTCACTGTCACCCGGGGCGGCCCCGCCGAAGCGCTGATCGCTTGGGACCCTACCGAAGCGGAGGCAGCGTCATGAACACCATCGTCGATGTCCTTGGCCAGGCCGACCTGGGCGCGCCGCGGTCTTCGATACCGCTCGCCGCAGGCGAGGTCCGCGCGGGCTTCCCGTCGCCGGCGGATGACTACCTCGAGACGACGCTCGACCTGAATGAACTGCTGATCCCGCACCCTACGGCGACGTTCTTCGTTCGGGCCAAAGGGCATTCGATGGAGCGTCACGGGATCTACGATGGCGATCTGCTGATCGTCGATCGCTCTCTTGAGGCGACGGTGGGAGATGTCGTGATCATGGCGGTGGACGGAGAGCTGACGTGCAAGCAGATGCAGAAAATTGGCCAGCGCTACTACCTGTGCTCGGGAAACGAGCACTTCCCGCCAATCCCGCTCGCGGGGTGTGAGTGCCATTGCTGGGGTGTGGTGACAGACAACGTCCATTCGCTGCGACGCGGGCGCTCCGGGAAGTGATCGGGCTCGTCGATTGCAACAACTTCTACGCGTCGTGCGAGCGGGTGTTCCGCCCTGACTGGGAAGGACGGCCGCTGGCCGTACTGTCGAATAACGACGGCTGCGTGATCGCTCGCTCGAACGAAGCTAAACAGTTGGTCGAGATGGGGGCGCCGGCGTTCAAGATCCCTCCCTCCGTACGGCGTGAGCTGATACTGGTCTCGAGCAACTACACCCTATATGGCGATATGAGCCGACGGGTGACCGCGACGCTCCGCGAGTTCACTCCCGACGTCGAGATCTACTCCATCGACGAGAGCTTCCTCGGGTTCGATGGATTCCGGATTGAGCGGCTCAAGGATCACTGCCAGCGGCTTCGATACGTCGTGCGCCGCAATACCGGTATCCCGGTGAGCGTCGGGCTGTCGACCAGCCGGACGCTGGCCAAGGTTGCCAACAAACTGGCGAAGAAAGTGGCCGTTTACGAGGGCGTGTGCCTACTTCAGCCCGATAGCGAGATCACCCGTCGGATCCTCGAGGACACACCCGTCACCGACCTGTGGGGCGTCTCCGGCCGCCTGGGCCAGCGGCTTAGTCAGATGGGGATCGTGACGGCATGGCAGTTGCGGGAGGCAGACCCGAAGCGGATCCGCGCCAGATTCAGCGTCGTGCAGGAACGACTGGTCTACGAGCTCCGTGGCATCGACTGCATCGACACCGACGACTATGGCGAGCCGAAGAAGAACATCATGACCAGTCGGTCGTTCGGGCGGCTGACGTCAGATCCGCAGGAAGTGCGTGCTGCCATCCGCGCCCACGCTGCCCGCGGCGCCGAGAAGCTGCGCAAGCAAGGCAGCGTGGCACGGGCGATTCAGGTTCACCTGAAAACGAACAAGCACCGCGAAGACCTGGCGCAATATTATCCCGCGCTGGTCGTGCAGCTCCCCCACCCCAGTAACGATACCCGCGTGATCGTCGGAGCCGCCCAAACAGCGCTGTCGCGCATCTGGCGCGACGGCTATCGCTACATGAAAGCGGGCGTGATGATGCTCGACCTCGTGCAGGCCGACTCTCTGCAGCACGATATCTTCGACTCCCCGGCGAGTGATGCCGAGCGTGAGCGATCGGCCAAGGTAAGCGCGGTGATGGACGAGCTGAACCGGCGTATGGGCCGCGGCACGGTGAGGCTAGGCGGCACGAGGGGCAGAGCGGATTGGAAGCTCAAGGCGGAGCTGCTGACGCAGCGCTACACCACACGATGGAACGAGTTGCCAACCGCAAAAACATAACCTTACATTGAAGCAAACATCAGGAAGGTTTTAGCTTTTCTAAGATTAGCTCTCGATACTCATCATTCAACTTTGAATTCAACTTTGCAGTGTCCTCTAATATCTTGCCACCCAGATAATCACGCAAACAAATCAGGCATTTGTAAAAATCAGGAATAACACCAGGATAGAAAGATAGACTTTGTTGGCCAGAGTTATCTTTAACCGAATAATCCCCTTCAGCACCAATAGCAATGTTCAAGCGAACATAGCCCGTACTAATCTCCTCGTGCGCATAAACACCATGCCTCTTATCAATTAGATTGTCGTGACAACTCCTTACATCGCTCTTCCCCCCAAAGACTTGTTCAGGTTTAAGCTGTAGCCTAGAAGAATTATTCTTGGCACCCAAAAACAATCTCGCATAACTCACTAACAGCCCGGCCAAAATATAGTCTGCATTAGTGGTGAGCTGCGGAAACACTGCCATCGCAACAAAACGTTTGCCGTTACTGCGTACCATCGATTGCAGCCTATCTAAATCGGTCTCGTTCTCAGTCGGATTGCTGGCATTTGAAATCGCATGCATTGCATCAAGAACATCAGCTGGGATGTCGACGCTACCAATTGGATTAATAATATCTTGGCCAACAAAATCTCCCAACTCATGCAGACAAGAGAGCATGACTCTTGTATCATAATGGACTGATATTAACCACTCCAGACCACTCACTCTTTTGGCAAAGGAAATATTATCTCTCGCAAGCTCACGCAGCAACATAACGCCCCCGTCAAAGAAACGAATCAATACCACCAAATTAAGAACCTAGATTTCTTTATCGGCAACCCCCTAAAAAAATTTAGCCCACGCCCCAACTCAGCATTAGCACTTAGCAACAAAATAAATAATTGAAAAACGCTGGAAAAAGTGTCAAATTAACTTGACGCAGCACATTCTACAGATAAGATTATAGCGGACAATTCAATGAGTGGTCATTGTGCAAGATGCGGTGCCGAATTACGGCTTAAAAAACATAAAGGCGAGAAGTTTTGGGGGTGTTCAAGATACCCCAAATGCACATGGACCAGGAAGCGATTCAAGGACTCTCCAGGATAGATTTTTAAATTGGATTGATGAGCGTGCTGGGCGGCATTTTTTATCGCGGCTCGGCGCTATCGAAAACGTCGGGCCGACGCCCCCGCCAACGCGGAGAGGTCGAGAGTGGGGAAAGCGAACCGACTGCACTTTATCAAATTAAAAAAACGACGGGTATAAAATGAAAGCAACGGGAATTAGCAACAACTTTGAGTTTTTATTACCGGGCAATATCGCTCTCTTACACGGGTATCAATACAAACAAATGGGATGTGACATTAGAATATATGAAGAAATAGACCCCATGATAGACGCCTCAACTGGAGATTATCGTTTCAAAACCCATTTGTGCAATGGGGTAGAACAAGAAGCCAAAGCTTATCTAATCGGAAAAGAGCTAACAGACCTATTTAGAGGCGCGGCGTGCATAACATCAACCTTGGATTACGAAGACAACCCACTCCAACATATCACCCTACAAGGAGTCATCAAAAATGGAAAAAGAATTCACTACAACGAATATCCATCTGAAGCCCCTGGACTGTTTCAAGAAATGTCAAGAACGATCGCACCATCTGCTGCCCATACAAAAACTTTTACAGGGACGCCAGAAACACTTTTGATCGAAAAATGCAAAACTGACACTGCTCTTTATGCGCTACTAAAATACTTTAGCTTTGAGCAAAACTGGGTCACCTTATATAGAGCTTATGACACGCTAAACTATATCTATAAAAATGATGAAAACCTAGAAAAGCCTTTTGAAACCTCAGAGGCAAACCGCTTCAGATGCTCAGCGAACAACTATGTAATAACTGAAACTAGTTCTCGCCATGGATACCAAGGAGAGCCGGAGAAAAAGGTCAGTAGCACCATGACACTGAGAGAAGCACAAAAGTTCATCAGAGATGCTTGCCATGAATACGTTGTTGGTCGGCTTGAGGAATAGAAATACGGGGATCTAAAATCCGCATCTAGCGTGAATTGACCGTTTACAGTATTGGAGCATTTATCCAATGCGAACGTGGCCAAGTATACGTACCCAGCGGTTCTGTGTAGCGAGGATCGGCATCGGCGAGCATGCAGGAGTTGCCTGCGGCCCCGGCGGGTGCAGATAGGCCAAGAAAGCGAAAAGCAAACCATGGACATAGGGAATCATGCAATGGCAAAAAAATAAATTATCGCAAATGGCAGTCTTCAGCTCTCAAAATATTACCGCATCACCCAAAAGGGACTCTCATGAGTTTTAGATTATTTGTTATCGGCAATGGATTCGACTTATTTCATAAATTATCTAGCAGCTTAGCGGACTTCTCCAGGTATGTTAAACAGAAAAATCCAAACCTTCACGAAACCATAGACGAATACTTACAGTTGGAGGGTAACTGGAACACGCTTGAGATGTCTCTCGCGGATTTTGATGCTGAGCGAGCGTTGGACGAGGCTCTAGAGTTCCTACAGCCCTATTCCACAGAAAACTGGAAAGACGCATATCACCACGAGTACCAGTACGAGCTGGGAAAAACAATAGCGGCAGTTTCAACAGAGCTGCTAGCCCATTTCTACAACTGGATAGACTCACTAGACACCACTTGCTTGACTCCAAAGCCACAGTTCAATTTTTCACAATCAGACATCTTTTTAACTTTCAACTACACCAATACACTAGAAGACGTCTATAGTATAGAAGCCACTAACACCCTATCCATTCATGGCAGCATCTCCAATGGCGAGGATCTTATTTTGGGTCACGCATGGGATCCAGAAGAAATACCTGATTACAACAATGTACCAAATCCAGAGGATTTGGACACAAGAGTCATGGAAGGAAATGAGATGGTAAACTCATACTTTCAAGAAACTTTCAAGCCAACAGATGAGATCATAGAAGAGCACCACTCATTTTTTGAGCAGCTGCGCGAAGCATCAATGGTGATAATCATAGGACATTCGCTGTCTTGTGTGGACAGACCATATTTTGAAGAGATATACAAAAACACCCCTCTCGACATTACTTGGCTAGTGACCTATCACAGTGAAGAAGACAAAGCTAATCATCTTGATTTTTTGATCTCAATGGGCATTGAGAATTTCAAGCAGTGCAACACCCAGGATATCGCCCAACAGCTACGCTATTTAATTTTTTCATCTGAGCACAATCTTACTTGAAGGAACTCTATCTTTTATCCTGGCGCCCCTAAAAATAAGGACACCAGGGAATTGCCAGTTTTCAAGATAGAGCCACTGACTAATACTCTGTGATTTTAACAAACTTGGCGTAAGCAAAATCTTGGACGTTAGCTGTCGCACCAAAACGCACCTTACCACCAGGCGCGACATTAGACAAATTGGCTATAGCATTTCCCACCTGCCTATCTTGTTGATCGTATAAATTAAAGCTGATAAAAACTGAGCCCACTACATCTTTACTATTATTAACCGCCTCGCCGACTATACGAGCATAGCCTTGACTATTATCAATCGACACAGAGTTTTCGACAAGAACAACGCCTTGCGCAAAAGCCGACCCAGCGACTAGCCAAAGTGAAGCCATGCAAGTCATGATGATTTTCTTCATTTTACCACCTTTATATTGAGACCTTTGCCTGCACCAACCTCGTTTCATCCTCACCCTAGAGCTGAGGCTATAGCGAATGTGAGTGCAGAACCACTCTAACCGTCATGCTCTTCAATGACTAACCTTCAATTAGATGAGCAAGAAAAAACCCCTCCGAAGAGGGGTTAGGTTTGAAATGATCGCGAACGTCAGGCAACCAGCTGACGGGCCAGCTCCACTTCGACCGACTCGCCATCGCTGTTGAGCGCATCGAGCCCTGATTCGGGAATATCCCCAGAGGTGCTCTGTGCCACCGCGATCTTTGCCGCCATCAGCCGCAGGCAGGCTATTTGTGACGTCTCGGCGTAGCCGAAGAACACCACCCGCACTGCCCGATGCTGACCGATACGCCAGGAGCGCCGCGCGGCCTGCTGCAAGGTGTAGACGTTCCAGCCAGTCTGCATGAACGCGATCGTCGGGAAGTCGAGAAGATCCAGCCCAGTCTTGACCAGCTCCGGATTGGTGATCAGGACATCGATCCCGTTCTCGACCTGATCCGCAATCCAGTCCTCCCGCCGACTGGTGTCGACGCTCGAGCGCAATATGGCCACTTTCAGGCCCTCTTGCTCGAGCACGCGCTTCAGGCGACTCGTGGTATCGCGCTTGCCGGTGTAAGTGGAGTAGACCAGCACCTTGCGGCCCTGGGTTTTCTCCGATCGGCATAGCTCGATCAGTTCGTCCTCCTTCGGCATCGTAGACGCTTCGTCGAAAATCGACTTGGCGAAACTGATCAGCGCCCGCGAACGCGGATGCTTGACCGCTTCCGGTCGAAAACAGCAGTCAGGCCACGCCAGCAGCACATTGAGCACAACGCCCAGCAAGGTGGTGTCCTTGTGTGCCAGCGCTTCTCTCAGCGCCTGTGTCAGCTCTCCAGAGAGCTTGTCGTAGGCACTGGCCTGAGCAGACGACATTGGCACTTCCACGAACTCCTCGTCATAGGGCGGCAGTACATCGCCGCCGATGTCCTTGAGCTTGAGGAAGACCGTGAAGGGCAACACGTAGCGCAGGATGCCCTTGGGGCCAAACCCAGGTGCCTTCACCGTGCGCACCGAGGTTTTCCGCCCCTTCGCCGTCTTGTGTCCAGCGCCCTCACGCTCCGAGTAGATATCCTTGAGGACACCGTGCTCGCGCATGAAAGCCATGGACGCCGCACCCAGTGAATTGCGCTGGGGACGATAGCCGTCTTCGATCATCACCGGTGTCAGGATCCGGAAGAGCAGATAGAACAGGTCGTCGGCGTAGCCGCCCATCAGCGTGCCAGTCAACAAAAGCGTCTTGCGTGCCTTCGCTGCCAGTACACCCATGGCCTGACCCTGGGCCGACCCCGCGTTCTTGTACTCATGCCCTTCGTCGACGATCAGCAGGTCGAAGAATTGGTCGGGGAGATAGCGCTTTATGAACTCGCTCGGCTGGAACCCCCCTTCACCGAAGCCGAATTCGATGTTGGCCATCGCCCGTTCCATTCTCGTTGCCTGTCGATCGTTGAACACCAGGTCGCCGTTCTCGTCCATCAGGTTGATGAAATCGTGCGCGTTGTCGGCGAGCATCGACGACAGAAAAGCCTCGCCGAATCGGTCGATCAGCTTGTCGGCAGTCACCTTGCCGATGGTTGGAATGCGCTGCAGCGCCTTGAGCACCGAACGACGGCGGGCATCCCCTTCGGGCTGCCGCTGTCGTATGAGTGTCCAGAGCTGACCACCGCATCCCGCGCACGCCTGCTGACGCTCGGTCTGCTGGAACGACTCGAACCGGACCGGCTCATTGTCGTTGTCTAGGATCATGCGGCCGCAGTCCGGACACGCCGCGAAGCGTCCTGACAGGGTGCGCCTGGGGATAGCCACCGGTACCCAGTGAAATCCCATTCGCATCCGCACGCGACCCAGCACGAAGAACTCTGGCCGGCCATCGTCTGGCTGCCCCAACTGCTCGCGCAGCTTGAGCAATTTCGCCAGCGTATCCGGTCCATTGAGCACCCAGACTCGAGCTTCGGGCACCGTCTCGAGGATCTCGCGCCGCCACTTGTAGACCAGGTGGGGCGGAGACACTATCAGCGATCGACGATAGCCTTCGGTCGCCATCACGGCGGCGACCGCGATCGCCATCATGGTTTTGCCGGTCCCCATCTCGGCGTTGATCACGCCGGCACGCTCGTTCTGATCCAGTAGCAGTGCGCAGATCGCGTGAACGACGTCTGCCTGTGCCGGGAACGGTTGGCGTGCCAACGCGTTCATCACCGCCTGTCGCGCCGGATCCCCGCGACCGTCATAGACCGGGGGATGGGTGTGGTTGAGCGTATCTAGAAGCCCGTCGCCGAACTCATCGATGAAATCGTTGAGCGCGATGACGTTATCCGGTGCTGTGCAGGGCATGTTCATATCCGTCTCCAATGAAAACGGGCAGAACATGCCCCTACGGGCTAAGTTCTGCCCGTAGGGGTTGGCACGCTCCATGAGCGTGCGTGGTAGTTATGCCGTCTCGGCGTCCGAGTCGACCGGTTCAGATGGTGCCGGCGCATCCAATGCCAGCGTCGAGGTGATTTTGAACAATCGCCCCTTATCAGGAGAGCCAGGCGTGACGTCCCAAGCCATGATGGCTGGCACGAAGCGATCGGTCAGGATTCGACGCTCGCTGATGTTGCCATCGGCGTCCTCGTCGAACTCGACCTTCGAGGACTTCTCCTTGAAGGTATCGCCCTTCACGACCAGTTGGCGCCCTGAGCGCGAAGTCACGATGCCCGATATGCCTCCTGCTGCCAGGGACAGCGCGAGGTGCCAGCTGGAAAGCTGGCGCAGCGGACGTCGCTGCGTGACCCCATCGGTCCAGAATGCGAGGTTGAAGTCGGGCCATAGCCCGCCCAGCTGATTGATCTCCTGCTCCAGCTGTTCGGGTTCCAGCGACATGCGGTAGCAGTGAGGTGTGTTACCGATCGCCGGCGGCACGTCATACAGACCATCACACCAGATCTCGGGCAGCGGCTCGGGCTTAAATTCTCCCAGTCCGATTTGCTGCAGCATCTTCCTGTTGGGTTTAGTCCTGTCGTTGGCCAGTAGTGCATTGCGCTTCGTGCGAACGCCGAAGACGACGACCTGCTTGAACGTATCGACCGCGGCCTCGAACGCAGTCACGCGATCGAAGTGTTGGCTGACCCAGCTCGACAGCTCATCGTCGAAGACATAGTGCGGCACGATCATCACCATGACGCCACCGTACTGCAGCAGGTGAACACAGCGCTGGTAGAACAGCTTTTCCAGCCGCTGTCGTCCCTTGCCGGCATACCCCTTGCTGCCGCCGGTCTCGCTGACGAGATCGCCGTAGGGTGGGTTGAACCACAGCAGCCCAAACGATCGCGGCGAGATGACGGTATCCATCAGATCCGACTGGATGCCGACATCGACCAGGCCCTGCATGTGGTGTGCTCGCTCGAGATTGAACTCGATGCCATAGGCGTCAGTTCGATCCCGGCCCAGACGATAAGCGCTCTCCAGAATCGCGTGCCCTTCGCCGGCGCACGGATCCAGAATGCGCACTCGCTGGTCATGCGAGGTGCCCAATGCCTGAAGGACACGATCGATCGTGTCCTCGTCGGTCGGGTAGTAGCCGTTTTTGGCGAAGTTGCGCGCCAGGCGTGGAAACATCAAAGCCATGGTGGCCTCCCGGGTTCATTGCGTGGCGAGATCGCCGGCGTGTATGAGCTGACCAATGGCGTCCTGGACGCTGGCCAGCGAGAGATCGATCCAGACGCCTGACAGGCGCTCGGACATTTGATCGAGCATGCGGATCGCCCCGTGCTCGAGGAGCAGTTGGACGATCGTGGGTCGCCAGTGATCCAACAACGGAAACGCAGCGAGATCCCGCAGACGTGACCAGAGCATCGCGCTCTTGTCCTGTTGCGAGTCGCGTTCGTTGAAGATCGCGTAGCACTGACGATTGGCGCGATCCGGATCCTGACAGCGTTGATCGAACAGCCAGAGGTTCAGCAGGCTGCCGAACCGCGTCTGCCGATAGGTCCGCGTCGTGCGTTTGGACAGACGTTCACGATCCAGCTGTAGAGCGACTGACTGACCGTCTCGCTGGAGCGTGACCCCGGTCCAGCCGCCTTCGGCGATGGGCAGGGTCAGCTTGGCCATCAGTTCGTGAATGGCGGTATCCCGCCCCCACAGGGACAGAAAGACCGCGCGATCGCCGTCGGCGACATAGCTATCCAGAAAAAGCTCCGGCGCCTCGTCGAGGCGCCAGAGTGGTGTGGAAGTTGGCATACTGCCTCCATCATCGTGGGTGATGGGAGCAAGCTGCCCTAGGGGCAGTCTCGCCCCCAGGGGTGGATATGGTTCAGTCGGGCACGAATGCCCCCTGATAGGGGTCGTACCGCAGCGTCTCGCGATCCTCACGGATGGGACCGTGCCCTGCCTTGTAGATGTTGAGGAGATAGCGATCCCGGTAAGCGACAGCCTCTTTCGCGGCGTCTGCAGGAATGCCTTCCTCGATGAAGTAATCGACCAGCTCTTCGTCAGACGACACCTCGTCGTTGGACAGCACATCTTCGATGTTGAAAAGCTGCTGTTCCGAAAGGTCTGCAAACACGGCCGGATTGGGTTCTTGATTCATGTCCATGATGTTCTCCAGGGGTGGAGGGACGAGCCCACCCCATCGGGCGGCTTCGTCCCGAGGGGGTTAACTGAATCGGAGTTAGGCCGCTGCCACAGCTGAATAGGTCCAGGTCTGTGTCGCGGTATCGAGTTCATAGCCGAGCTGCTTCAGCCGAGATATCTGGGCACGCAAGGTGCCCCGATCGACCGTGGAGTCCAGCCTGACGCTGTCGCCCAGTGGCCACTGGTGCCCGAACAGCTCGATGTCCTGATCATCCGCCTGGGGCCGACGCGTCGGCTTGGCTTCGGCGCTCGCCTTGAGAGGTTGATCGGTCGATGCCTGCGGGCGGTTTTCCTGATGAACCTGCTTCAGGAATTCCGCTGCCAGGCGTGCCGCGCCGGAGGCGCGAAAGATGGCCTTCTTGTCCGACTGCAACACCTCGATCCAATTGGCGATGTAGGCGGCATCGAAGGCCTCGTTACGAATACCGAAGTGCCCGCACAGAAAGGCTGAGCCCATCTGCGCGATCAGCTCTTCGAAGGCGTATTGCGGCGAACCGAAGCCATCGAAGTCGGTGATCCCGGGACGTGCCAGCCGTGACTCGTGGCCGGTGGCGTGGGTGAGTTCATGCAGAGCCACGCTGTAGTAGCTCTCTGCGCTGTGGAACCGCGATTTTGCGGGTAACAACACTCGATCCTGACTGGGGAAATAAGCCGCACTCTCCCGATCGAGAGAGTGTGTGACCTTGATGCCACAGCCCACGATGAAGTTGTCCAGCATCGCGATGTCTTCGAGCCCCTCAGCCCCCTTAGGTGGAGGGTTGGTGACCGAATCAGGCAACCCATCGAACTGGTCCACGTTATAGAGGTTGAACCCTCTAACGATCGCGAAGCGCTTCTCTTTGGGATTGCCCTCCTCGTCCAGCACTGGCTCCCCAGCAGCATCGAGAATCGAACGCTTCATAGGTTTGTATAAACAGGCCAGCGTGCTTTGCTGACCAGAACGTTTTGTCGCACCAAGCTCTTTCGCTTGGCCCAATGTGAGCCAACGGTCTTGTGAGAAACCGCGCTTTTCAGCCATACCCCAGAGCAATGGGACATTGATGCCCTGGTATTGACGCCCGGAGACAGCGTTGCAAGGGATGAGTGGCGTCCGGCTGGACGAGTCCCAAGGATTGCCAGTGCCTGGCAAATAACCTGATTTGAGACTGTCCAGAATCTGGTTTGTGATCGCTTGGTAGATATCAGACATCGTCAGCACCTCGAGCTGACGACCAGACCCTCCCCCGCCGGGAGAGGATCACGGTCGGGGTGGAGGGAGAAGCCCGGCGAACCGGGCTCATTGGGTTAGAGATCAGGCGGCGAGGCGATCCCGCCCTCGCAGCGAGAACACCAGCACGTGCTTGCCGTAGAGACGTTCGACCTCGGCGTGCACCTCGACGTCCAGAGGCAACAGCAATGCACCCGAGCGGTGAGGTGCGCATACCTCGAAGTCGAACGCGCGCGCCCCTGAGGGGGCGTCAGCGAGCTTCTGGCGCGCCTCGGTCAGGAAGGCGTCCAGGCGCTCTATCCAGTGCAGCTGGTCCAGCGCAGGATGAAGCGATGCTGCTGAATCGAAGAGCGCGGCCACCTCAGTGATGAGCGGCTGCTCCATCTGCACCATCACGTCGTGACGTTCAGGGCAGAGTCCGAGGCGCTGCGCTTTGGCAGTGAGGTCGATGCGGATAGTGGCATTGGATTGCATGAGAACTTCTCCTCAAAAAAATGGGGAAGTCCTCGCCCCATGGGGAAGGAAACTTCCCCATGGGGTGGATGCTGCTTGAGTGGATCAGCCGACGACTGTCGCCCGCCAGGTGTTGCGGTGGGTGCGGACCTTGCGGTGCCCTACCACGACGCCATGGACGTTGCGGACCGGCTCAGAAACGTCGACAGGGGTTTTCCCGAGAAACTCAAGGATCACCCGCTGTCCGACTTCCAAGTTGGTCTCACGCGCCACGCGGCGCAGATCGACGCCCCACACGGTGCGCTCCTGGCCTCGATCGTCTCGCAGGGTGATGTAGAAGCTCAGGCGGTTACCCGCCTTGAACTCGTAAGGGGCGTTGCCCAGAGCAACGATGGTCCCGTCATCACGACGCTCCGACATGGGGCCGGCAGACGTATGGCTTTGCGTCCGAGTGGAGCGCTTAGGCCGAGGTTCGACGGTCGGACGACCGAGTAGATCCGCGGGCGCGGTAGCGGCGACCCGGAGCAGCCAAAAGGCACTGACTGGAATCCAGAAGCTGTTCGGCAAGGTACGACCGAGCAGACCGATCTTGACGATGCCGAGTGCGTTGAGCCACCACAGCGACACGAACGTCAGCCACGTCCACCGCAGTGGCTCGGGGATGACATCGGGCAGCATGATGACTAGCAGCGCGGAGAGGTTGAGGAACTGATGGAGTTTCATGGTGTGGCTCCTGAAGTGAGGATTCAGGAGATACACCGGTCCCATAGGGGAGGCGTTCCCCTGATGGGTAAGGTCCAGAGCACGCCGCAGCGGCGAGGGCTAGATTGCGATCAGCTGAAGAACTTGATCGCTGAGAGGAAGCCGACAGCGGCGACCAACATGCCACCGAGACGGATCGTAAGCGTTTGCGTGATGCGCTGCTCGAGATCCCTCAAGTCTTGCTTGCTGGCGATATCCCGCATGTCATCCTCCAGGGCGTCAATCACATTCCGGGCCTTATCGGCTGGAACATCGATCGCGCGGAGCGCGTCGTAGAGGCTTATTGAGTGCTTCATGGGAATCTCCTGAATTTAAAGGGAGATTCCCCGCCAGGGAGATCTCCCTGGGAGGGTGAGTTGCATCCGGCTCGCGATGAGCGCCGTCTCTCGGGATGCGTTACGGCTTCGGGATTGCCCGAAGGCAAATGGCGTCACTGATGACCGTCAGTGACCAGCGGCGTACTGGCTGAGGATAGCTGGACTAGATGATGAGCTGCAAGAGTCGCCGGTTAGACCGGCGCTGCCCTGCCCTCGCTGAACACCAAACGCGGCCCAGAACGGTCCTTCGTGCCAAGTGCAGCAGAACGCGCTGCCCCGACATGGAAGGCGGGAAGCAGCCGACGATACGGAAGCAAGAAGTACCCCCAGCCGCATGTCTATATGGTTTTCATTACACCAAAGCTGCAATGGCCGGCTCGACACAAGAGGTGTTGCCGTTCAAGTCCCTTGTAAATTAACTTCGCTCAACCAGGTCAATCAGGCGCAAATACCGCTCATCAGATGTCAGCTTGGGGTCGCTTTCGGCGATCACGGCCAGAACTTTCGGCAATTCATAAGATGGCAAAGCTAGAGCCTTTGGTGTGGCCCTGTTCATTAGATCCAATGTAGCTTCAGGGTAGCGCGCCGCAATTGGCTCTTCTTCATTGATCTTTCGGGTGAACCTGAAGAACGGATGGTCGCTCCTCTCGATCGGGACCAGAAATTTCTTCACGGCGTCCCAGACCACCGGAAAGCTGTCGCCGGTATCATCAAGAAGGTCTATCCACGCTTTTACCGAGGACGATGTTCGGTACCTGCGCTCCCTCGGCCAATCCTCGTTAATGAACGGGATAACAAGTTTGGTCCAGCCGTTTTCGTTATGCTGCCCTACCAAGCCCAACCAGGAGATGAACTGGTTCCGGGTATCGCCAGATATAGCCCGTAGGACCGAACGCATTTCCTTTCTTGATGGGCTAGAAGGTTCGTCAGGATTGAACATTCGCATGAAGCCTAGCCATTGGGAAACGACCTTCGACATTTCGCGCCCCCAAGAAAAGCCCTCGATCCAAGGGATCAGTTCAAGCAGTAGCGGCTTTATGACTTCGGCCAGCGGCAGCAACGGAGCTCGCTTACTATGCAAAAAGCCATTCCATGCTGGTTCCGACGAGGGATGATCGAATGCAAGCATTGGAACAAGGCGGCCCCGAGTCCATTCAGGATCGACGAACATGAACCAATTGAGCTTGCTCATCGTGACCGAAACCGCGTGGTCAGCCCCTTCCCCAGGTGCAGCGAAGAGGCGCTCCAGCCGGCTCTTGATATGTTCCGGGATAAGAGAACCGGCTTCGTGCTTCTCTCCCGGAACGGCGCGGTAAAGGGCCTCTGTGCACTGGCCAAGCGGTCCGTTGATCGCATGTCCGAGCGTTCGCCTGGACCGCTTCACTACTTCGTCCCTGAAGCGCACCTCCCCGAGGCCTCTCTGGGCTGCCTCCGCGCTACCGCTCAGGATGCCGTCAACGACGTGATCGAAGACTGCCCACCCGAGCTTGTCATTGAACTTTAGAATCGCCACTATGTTGGTTTCGAGCCATCGCCCCAGTGTGTGCCGCAGCTCTGCGACCACTGTGTCTGGAAGTCGGGTTAGCCTGTGCAAGAAGACCCGTCGTAGCCGCGGAGGAATATCCTCGGGCATTTCGTTGATCATGGATGACCAGAAGGCCTGCGGGTAGTCACCGCTCTTACCTGCAACGGTGAGAGCAGACAAGGCCTTACAGGGGTTGGCTTTCACTAGCCCGGTGAATGGCCGCTTATCGGTGAAGCTGTGGAAGTCCCGCTCAAGATCATCCTTAGCTCTCGCCACGATTTCATTCACAGGAAGATCCAAAATAGCTTCGGGGCTCTCGTCAGTTGCGACAAAGCCGGAATGGGAACCGCGCTCTGTGACCGTTGATCTCGCCCATCCATCGCTCCACTCAGGAATGCCCTGGATCATCTTGTGAAGGCGCTCGTTGCGATCAGCGGCAAAGACACAATCCTCAAGTTGGAGATAGCGGGCATATCGCGCGGCGGACTCGTCCCGAAGCTTGGGAAACTCCTCGTCTGACCAACAGGAAGGTTGATCCGGCCCTTCCAGTATTCGATCGGTCAGCCTGTCCTGACTCTCTTGTGAAAACTCCGTCCAGCGGTCCACCATCAGGAAAAGAAGCTCTCGGGCTACGTCGATATCCCAGAAAATTGTCTGATCGAAGGATAGTACGGCTTGGGCAACTCGATCAGCTTCGAAGGCATTCTTCTTACTGTAGGCATACAGCTTGAGTTTCCGAAAGAAGAACGGCTCCGCCTCCGACCAGATCGTGGCATGGGCTTGTACCAAATCGGGCCGTGTCTCCGACAGACGATCGAGAAGCTCAACAAACCATTTCATGACCTCGGCAGCTTCTGTGACATGCTCTCGGCCATCGATTAAACGATTCGGATAGCAGGTAGGAGTATCGAAGTAGGCTGTCTCGATGTCAGCCAGCAGACCTGACGCGATGGTTAGCTGATCTTCCAGAATTGCGAACACCTGCGGCAAGGCTTCGTCGGACACTGGGAGATCATCGTTGTGCCGTTCAAGGAATTTGATTTCGAACTGACCGAGGTCGCTGAAGCAAACGTCATCCCACGACCCCAACGGCGGCCTCGATTTCCCCAAGCCGAGTAGTGGGAGGATGTCGACCCTCGGAGTTGTCACCCGTCGGAAGTCGCGAATAACGCTGGCCGTCCATCCTTCTTTGGCTACCCTCTCCTTAAGGTGAAACCAGCTTCCGTCCCATTGGCGGTTCCGGGGGTCCCGATGATGCTCTAGGACTAGGTTCCAAATGTGGCGCGCCCGCCCCGAGAGGCTTTCTCGGTGCTCTAACTGCCATTCGATTTGATGCAGCAGGCGAGGGTGCAGGCCGTTTTGCTGAATTGCCCACCAGGCCAGAACAGGGCTATCGATCGCCTTGCTGATCCACGTGATGAGGTGACCAAGCCGGATTGGAGTTGCTTCGTTCCCTTCGGGTTGTCGCCCAGCGAGACAATGAGCATCAGGCGGATTGTCGTCCCCGTCTCGCCAGACGAGAAGATTGTCATTGATTATACCCCGCCACTGCACATCATCCGAAATGTGTTCAAGATCGTCGTCGAGCCCGTAGGCTGATCCTGGATCGAACGTTTCGGCTTCTTGACCGTAGCCCTTGCTCGGCTTTGCTGATCGCACATTGCTATCGATCACACACACCCATTCTGGGTCAGGCGTCGGATCGGCCAAAGCAAACAACTTGGCACCCTGTACGGTCCGGAGCACGTGGGCGACTTGCCCACGCTCATGGGCCGACATAGCCTTGGGGTCCCCTTGGCTGGACGTAATCACCGAAGACCGCCATCGCCGAGGATCGTCGGCGCGATCCGCCCAGGCCTCCATGGTCTTCCATAGATCAGCATGATCGGCATAGGCAATGGCAGTCACGCCTCGATCACGCCATTTGGCTTCAATCTCTTCCGGTAGGCCCCGATCGAACGCATAGAGCCGAGATCGATCAAACTGGCCATCATGGTTCAGACCTTGAAGAAGGTATTTGATCGGAGGGTCTTCGGCTTGGTAGCCGACAAGCACCACGGTGTATCGGTCCAATAGGCTTCGGATGAAGTTTGTAGCCCATCCTTCCGACAAATAGGCGCGCCCGAAGTCTGCGCTGCTCAGCACGTAGGAATGATGATCCGAGCCAGAGTCGGCCAAGCGACCATGGAGATACGTGATCCCCTCGATTGTCGTTCCGACCGCAAGATCGGGGAAGACTGGAGGCACATGCCTTGCGATTTTGTCGCCATTCGACCCGGTCTCGAACATCAGGTCAAAGTTTGTGGTCACGATCTGGGGAACGCCGCTTGAATTCGTCGAAATCCGTTTGATCAGAGCGTGTTCACGTCCAACATCTTCCTCCGATGGCGAGACATTCAGTCTTTCGGTGACCAGTGCATTAACTTCGTCTCTGCCGTACTCTTGGTGCATCAGATTAAAAATTTGATCGAGCGGGACGTTCGGTCCGTAAGGGTCGTCCAGCCAAGACTGGAAGGCCGTCATGATCGGTGAGTCCTCCGGTGGGTCGAAAAACTCGATGACGTGCTGAGTTAATCCTACAAAGCTAGGCATTCCAGACGGTTGGGAAACACCTGCGCCACACAGAAATACAACACGCCCTGCATCACAGCGTGCTAGGAGGACATCCGGTATTGAGGGTGCATCAGCGTAAAATCTCATGGTCTAAACCTATCGGTTATACTTGCAGTCAATACTGATCCACTTGCGGAGATAATACACTGCTCGCTTATACGGGATACAGGTGGTTTTGTTGCTTGGACCGGGCGGCAGGTTGTGACCAAGAGCTGAATAGGTGGGGAAGCCATATCACTCGGCGAGTCCAAACTAGAACGCACTCAGCGGCTAGTGCCGGAGGGGCTAACCTTTTGCCCTTTCCCTCGCCCGGCCCTTTGGGGTTTCCCTGGTCTTCCAACCGGATAACCCCCTTCCCCTTACTCCCCCTTCCCTTCACTCCTTTTGGCCTGGCCATTTACCCCTTTCCCTCGGGGGGAATACTCGTTCAGGGCAGGCTCACAACACTGACCGCGGTAACCCCCTGGCTCCAGATCATCTCAAGGTGGGCGGACTGTACGACAGAGTGAACAGGTCGCGGGGTCATAAGTCCCCAGCACACCGCACCCTGCTGCCTAACGGATGGATACCTTATGCCGGGCATTTTCTGGTCGCTGGCCGCGGCGCCCAGCGCACGACTGGCGGTATAGTCGTCCGGGGCAAAAATGGGATCGTCCAGCGGTAACTGACAGAGGTCCAGAAGATTGGCCTCAGAGAACTCGCAGATCAGCTCACGGAACACGAAACGATCAAAGCCCAGATCAGGGACGTTTTGCCAATAAGCCTCCTGGTGGTGGCGAACTTCGGAGATGGCCGTATCCAGGCAATCAGCCAGGTACAGCACTCCAAAGCTTCCGTCGCTGAATCGCGAGCCGCTGGTATTGAGGTGGGTGAAGGGCGCAACCGCGTATGAGCAGCCCGTTATGCCGAATGGAATGTCTGCCCGGTCGATGAGTCCGAGGTCGCCTGCCTCAGTCAGCAGCCGAGGATTGGTGAGCGCCTGGAGCTGATGCAGCGCGTCGAACTCTCTCTCGTCGGCCACGTCATCGAACAGGCTGATCGGGGGAAACTTGGAGTTGACCAGTCGATGCGCTCGGCGAGTCTCTTCAGGCAGCCGAGGTATCTCCTCAAGGCTTACCACTGGGCGCCCCGCAGCCCGTCGATGCGCTTGAAGGTCTCGTACAGGCCCGGGAGTCCGGCCCGAGTCATCGATTCCAAAGGCGTGAGGCCGTTAAAGCCAGGGTTGTGGTTGGGCATGTTCACGAAGCCATAGACGTTGGCTGGGTTCTCGAACAGCGTCCTCAGTGCAGCGTGGATGTTCAGCACGAGGCTGATCCGCGTCAGCTGGTCGGGATCGACGTTGACCTGCCATTCCTGATCACCACGCTTGGCGCGATTGTAGGTACTGCGAGAGACACGTAGGACCTCTGTTCCCTGATCCTGGGTGGCCCCCCACTTCTCCAAGATCTTTACCGCAGCGCGCAGTCCAGCAGTGTTGCGTGCTTTGTCATCGGCCAACTTTTCTACGGCTGTCATGATCGCCCCCAGGTCAGTAGACACAAATATATCCATGGCGTGTCTACAGATCAACATGCTAGAGTCGTGAGGTGGACCATGAAACCCTGGACACATTGAGGCTTTCTCGAATCGCAACGCCCTTCGAGATGGATCAACCGCCTGCCACAGCACTACCGGTTGACATTGCGACCGAGACCGATTAAGCCTTGCCGTTCAGCACTACCCGGGGTAGTCTGAATTCACACTCCGTAACAGTGCATGGGAGATCCCCCATGAAGCTCACCAGTCTCTTTACCGAACAGCGTCGACAAGCCGCCAAGAAAGCAGCCCGCAGAACGATGAAAGGCTCAGTCGCCTTCTCGTCGGCGCTGCTGTTCGGCACCAACGAGTCCCAAGGGCTGCTCCGGACGCTGGGTCAGGCTTCTGCCGAGGCAGGGAAAAACGTATGGAGTTCGCTACCCAAGGACTCAACTGCGTCGCCGATGCCAGACTCACCCGAAGAGTCAGATGGCTACAGACACGGCATGCAAGGCTATGGATATTACAGTGGTGGATTCAAAATTCACGACTAGAACTGCTGGCCTTATTGCCGGCAGATAAACGGAAATCTCATAGTTTTCCACCTGAAGCAGCTGATTGCGCAGCCTGTCCTCCCTTCTGACCAGCTCCCTTGGCCTCTCTACTTGCCTGACCCACGCCGTCTACGGCGCCTCCTGTTTTGAATCCGGCCCAACCCAGTGACGCCATCCAAATACTCGGCAGAACCAGGAACATCATCCCGTTGACAAACGTCATTACCATCTTGTCGTTCGCATTCTCCACACCCGCTGTCCAACTCATCTTCGCTGCCTCACTGTCATACATTAAGCCGATCAAGTGGGAATCTAGCCAACGGGCCAGCTCCCACCAGAAAGTCAGGAAGAACAACCCAAAGAGCCCGAACGTGGCGAGTCCGGCAACCTTCATCGAGTAGGCAGAGGCCACGGAGACGAAGGGCAGACAGATGATGATTGCCATCAGCAACGTGCTCTGAATCATGGGGAGTGACTGCCTGAGGCTATCCATACCGGCCAGGAACGGAATCGCGGTGAGTGCGTTGCCCACCATCGCCGCCGTCGAAGACACATCATCGGCAAGCCCGCCGTCGAGACTACGGTAACCGATCGAGGCTTGATCCGTGTTGCCGTTCGCAGCCCCCGAGCGCGGGCTAACCATGCGACGGATCATGTAGTCATCGGCGTTGGGCGTGGATGGGAAGACGCTCTGCACGCGTGCCCAGAAAGAGGGGCTGACCTGGGCTTTGAGCCGCGCCCTGAGGCCCGCTGTGCCATCACTCCACCACTCCTTACAGCTCGGATAGCCGGGCCGGCCGGGCCCCGTACTGGGGCGCGCACTGTCTCGGGCGGCCTGGTATGGGAAGCCGGGCATGGGACGATTCGCGTAGAAGCTGTCGTAATAGCCGGGCGTGTTGAGGAAGAACTTGGAGCCGATCCAGTCCACGTCTTGGCTTTCCGTGGGCGTAAGGCTCGCGCCTGTCTGGAACAGCTTGTTGCGCGAGGGGCCGAAGCAGGCCAGTTGGAACTCTCCCACCTCTCGCTGTAGCCCGGGGTCGGTGATCGAGCTGAGATCCAGCGCAGTCCTGACCGACTGGTAGTCGGTCGAACAAGGGATCTTAGACACCGCGGCGTTGGTGATCCCCTTCGAGAGGGCATGGGTGATCGCCCACCACATGGGCACGCGCGCCTGCTGCCCATCGATCGCGGTCAGCGTCGACTCCCCCCACTGTCCCGATGACAGCAAGACCGTCCCGCACTGATCCGCATGCGCTTGGCTCACGTTCACCGGGTTCACGCCGAAGTTGAAAACAGGCACGCAGGTGAACACAACCACCAGAATCATGGCGTAGAGACGGGACTCGATGCGGTTAAGCGACAACACCCCCTTGTTCCCCTCGTCGTCACCCTCCTGCCGCGCTCGGAACCATTCGCCGGCGATCAGGGCGATGAACGGCGCCGACGCGATCCCGGTCGAGGACAACGTGTCCCAGATCCCATTGTTGATGATCCACCCGAGAGTGAGCATGGTGCCTTCCATGTAGTCATTCACCACGAACGTCGCCATGTCAGCCCCCCCACCAAGTGATCAGGTTGTAGGTTTCGATCAGCCCTAAGACGATCAGCACCATGCGCTCGAGCTTGCGTAGCAGCAGGCGCGCCTGTGCGCCGCCATCCTTATCGTCAGCGACGCTACGCAGCAGGCGTGGGCGCCCATAGCGGATCCAGAAACAGGCCACTGCGCCGTAGAGCAGTGCTCTCCACAGCAGCATGACTGGGCGGTAGTCATCCAGCGCCTCGCGGTAGGCCTGAAACCCGCCGAACAGGCGCACCCCGATAGAGGAGATGATGCCGGCGAGCACGAACGACGCTACGAGGCCCAGCAGGCCCATCAGCAGGGGATGGCGCTTGAGAAATGTCATCGGTTGTTCCCTTAGTTGCCGTCGACAGGGGCGCCGTTTGCACCGAGCTGGCTGCGCGGTGACGTGTACTCGTCCTGGACGGATCCCGCCGCGCGGTTGGCAGCGCGATGCAGCGCCGAGCTGGCTGCGTTGCTGGCCAGCGATTTGCGGATGTCCATCTCGCTCTGCAGCAGCTCGATGTCCCGGTTGAAGGCGTCGATCTTGCGGTCAAGAGCACTCATCCCCTCCGCATTGTTCTCGATGCCGGGGTCGCTGGTTCCGGCGATAAGCGCGCGGCGCGCCCACATGGCTTTGGTCAGAGTGCGCGCAAGCGCCATCTCACTAGCCAAGCGCTGGGCCAGCAGTGGCGCCTGGGGATCGCTGCGCAACGCCTCGATGACGCCACGGGAAACCGCGAGACCGTTACCCGCCGAGACGTCATTGAGCTTGGCCGGAGTGATTGAGCCGCCGTTGATCATCTCTACCAACGACTGGTGGATCTTGTTCTGCTCCGTCTCGAGCTCCCGGATGAGGCCGGTACCGGCAACCGACTCAGCCTTCTCGCAGCCCTCGCAGGAGCGAAGCTCGGTGTCCCCTACTACTTTGCGGGTCCATTCGGCGGCTTCCTTGGGACTGCCCCAGACCGTACACATGCCGCCCTGGCAGTCGCGGCCACGACCGCCGATACCACCACCCGTTCCGCCGGATCCGCCGGCGATGCCACCGCCGCCGACCCAATCCCCGCCGGAGGTAGCCACCGAGCCCCAACCGCCACCGCCGCCGGAGACAGGCGCTTCACTGGTGGGGTCCGAACGCCCGTAGAGCAGGTTGTAACCGGCCGTGGCGGTGTCTTCGACCACCCGCATGGGCGCCTGGCCACTGCCCCCGCGCTTTTGACCACCGACCCAAGTGCGGCCGGCGTTGCCGGCTTGGCGCTCCGCTTGCGCTTCGGCGGACACCGCATCGGTGTTGCGGGCGGCGATGTCCTTCCAGTTTTCGGCGACGGCAGCCTGCTGCATGCGCCCACCAAGGGTGGCGTCGGCTAGTTGCTCGGACATGCGCTGGCAGGAGAGCTTCGATTTGTCGAAGTCGAGCCGGCCCTGCATGACGCCATTGGTCAGCAGGTCGTAGAGGGCTGGGTTGGAGCGCTGAATGATCATCGCCGGCAGACTGGCGACTGCACCGGTGGCATTGGAGACCACCCGACTCATCATGTTCTGAAAGCCCTGGGTGACACCGTTGAGCTGGTTGCTGACGGTGGAGCCCAGATCGAAGTTGCCGCAGGTGGCATCGACGTTCCAACGCACGCCCAGCCCGGTTAGCCGCGGGCTATGGCTCAGCCCCGCCGAGGCGCCGAAGGGTGAGGCGCCCCCGATGTCGTAATACAGACTGTCTGCGGACTGCGCTTGGGCGACCAGCGGCAAGGCCAGCATCACCGAGAGTGTCAGGGGTAAAACGGCGTGCTTCATAGGGCTAGCCTCCGGTGAAGTAGAGCAGTTTCTGGCCCCGGCGCTTGCAACAACGATAGGGCCGCCAGAGCGCCCACACGTAATCACCGGGCTGCTGCAGGGCAGCGTTCTGCCAGCCATCAGGGAAGATCGAGCAGGACATAGATAGGTTCGGCTGCAGGCGCTGCCAACGATGTGTCGAGCGGTCTCCCTCTTTCACCGGATCCGGCCCCCAGATGCCTTTGCTCGGCGACTGAGGCGCGACCAGCGACTGGTAGACATGGGGCTGCCCTGAGCGCGTCACGATGTCCGCGGCGCGCTGCGCCGTGGTCGCGGCGACCTTGTAGTCGTGGGTCTGGGAGACGAATCCGCTACGCGGATAGATCGGGCTCCACAGATCTCCGGGCGCTCCCATCTCACGCATCCCCGGCACCAGCGCCTCGGGATAAGCCATCTCGGGCACACCCGAGCGCCACGCCAGCGCATCAAGTGTCGAGATGAAGTAGGGATTGAACGGCACTGCTTTGCTGTGGCACATGAAGCCGAAGCCGCCGGCGAATTCGTAGAACAGCTTCGAGGGATGTCCGATGGCATCGACGTTCTTGAAGTGGGTGTTGGCATGCTGTGGGGCGATGTTCTCGTGACTCGAGCCACCGCCCAGCGCGTTCCCCAGCGGCGGAGAGAGTAGCGCGATCTCACGCCAGGGATTGTCGCCGGTGTTCTCGTAGCTGCTGACGACCAGCTCGGGGATGTAGTGCTTGACCCGGATCGACGTGCGGACGGTACAGCCCCAAACCGAGCAGTAGAGCCAGGCGCAGATGCCGACCACCTTGTAGTCCAGGCACGAGGGGCTGAGCGAGGAGGCCATGATCTCTGGGGTGGTGATGGCCTCGGCCCGCGGCGCATGCGTTAGGCTGGCCAGCGCCACGAACAGCGCGAGCGTGACACCGCCCGCGAAGGCTTTAAGTCCCCGGATCACTGCCCTGCCCTCGCCTGCCGGATCTCCTGTAGCGCCGCGCTCACATCGGCTTGCCCGTACACCACATAGCGGCTGTCGACGACCACCGCGGGCAACTTCTCTACGCCCAGCATCCAGGCGCGGGCCAACCCCTGATAGAGCTGGCCGTACTGTTTAAGGGTCTGCTGCCACCCCGGCTTGCTCATGCGTGCCTTGAGGATTTGCTCGGCCCGCTTCGGATCCGCCGGCAGGTCTTGCGAGATACGGGCATCCAGGCGCGCGGGGGCATCAAGTTCGATGACGGCGGCGTCGCTTGGGACATTGACGACAGGCTCCTCAGCGGTGGTGAACACCTCGACGCCGGCGATGGCGGCATGGCTCCAGACGAGCAGGCAGAGTGACAACAGCGCGGTGCGTGGTCGCGGCCGACAGACGCTGAACATGGATGGGTCTCCACGGCGGTATCAGACGACAGGTGTACCGCGTTCATGCTGGGCGGGCAGTAGAGAACGTTAAACGCATCTGATAGGTTTTTCGCGGCGACGCTCCCTGAACCCTTTAGCTCGATCACCTAATGAATCCGCGAGAACCCACATGCCGAAACTCAAACGCCAGATTATCTCTCTCGAAGGTTTTTTTGATGGATTACTGCCATTCCTGAACAATTTCCTGAGCATGTCGATCCTCATGGCCATGGGGTTATTGGTGTTAATCCAGTCCCCTCAATACTTCATCACAGTACCCGCAGCCATAACTTTCACTCTCGCCCTTATCGGAATGCTTGTGAATAGCTACAGATTTACAAAACAGACTATACCGAACCCGATGCCTGACACCTTGAAACCGCACTTCGAAGCAAGGCCGGCTAAAACACCAGGCTGGCTCATAAACTTCTTCCAGGATCTCATAAGAAACCCAAGTTACATAATGATAGGGATGATAACACTGGTAGTCACTGAAGCCTTAGTTCTAGCGGGATTTGTCAACATGGCAATCAATTTGAAAGCGGCACTATAAGGACATTGTCATAGCGCCGGTCGCGAGCTATCAGTGAGCAGTGTTAATTGCCTGAATCAACTGCTCCGCTGGCACGTAGCCTTCCCCGATCTCACCATCGGGCAGCACGATCGTGGGCGTACCCTTCACCCCGAAACGCTGCCCCAGCTGGAAACCATCTTCGACGGCACTCTGGCAACGCTGTGTGGGCTGGTCCGTCAGCGTCTCGCCTTGGAAAGCGCGGTCCATGGCGTCGGTGGGTGATGCAGCGCAAAGGGCCTGAGCCAGCTGATGGGCGGCTGGTGACTGACTGCCGGCGCGCGGGAACGGCACGTAGCGCACGGCGACCCCGGCCGCCGTCAGCTGATCGATCTCCTGATGCAGCTTCTGGCAGTAGGGGCACGTTGTGTCAGTGAACACGGTGATTCGGCCCACCTCCTCGCCCTGGGCAGGGAAATCTACTGTGCTTGCCGCCGGCAATGCCTTCAGCTGTGCCAGACGATCCTGTCGGCTGTGCTGCTCAGTGACATCGGTGAGGCCATCGGGAGCGTTGTCGTAGAGCGTGCCGACGATCATTCGCCGCCCCTGGGCATCGCTGTAGAAGGTCTCGCCACTAGGCAGCCGGACCTCATAGAGCGGCCCCTGGATCTCGACGGGACGAACCGAGTCGGGGGTGACCGAGTTGCCGTTGATCACTAGCGCCTTCAGCGCGGGGGGGATCTTCGCGTCCGTGACCACAGTAGCCGCGAGCAAAGGCATGGGCGCCAGAAGCGCCAGCAACGGAACGCTGGCCAGCATCGCTTTCATCTCAGGGCCTCCAGGCTCTTGACCGCAGACTCGCCGCCATAAGTGGCCACCGTCCAGCAGTCCTCCAGCGTCACCGCGGGTAGTGCCAGGGATTCATGGATCGTGACCAGCCGCCATCCTCCCCGCAGCACCTCCACCACATGCGCGCGCCGAGTCGGGGAGATTCCGCGCTGACTGAGGCGCGAGAAGCGGTTCCGGCCGATCTCAGGGGTGGAGTGGGTGTCCCCGGCGTAGCCGCTCTGCTGCCACCAGTTGCCGATGTCCATCGACCAAGTACGGCCCGGCCCCGCATCGAACGTGAGGTCGAATTGATGGGTGATCTCGATGCGCCCCGGCGCCATACCGGCAGCCTCGACGGTCCAGCGGAATACCACGTCACCGCCCGTCAGCCCTTCGGGCAGCTCGACGAAGTGCCCCAGACGGCAGTCATCGGAGCCGCCAACGAAGTAGAGAGGGTTGGGGTAAGGCTGGCATATCGCCCAGCCACGCTCGGGGACGATCGGCACCTCGCGCCAGCTCGCTGTCACGGACAGCGAGATGTTCTGGGCCAGAACCTGGTCGAACGGGTCGATCTGCAGCACGGGCAGCAGGTGAAGTGTGCACCGGCGTGCATCCAGCGCCACGACGTTGTTGGTTGTCATTCAGATGATCCTTCAAGCTGAAGCGGTGAGGTGCCCAGAGATGCCTTCAGGCGATCGCGAATCGCCTCGGAGTCATAGCGCCCTTGAACGGGGAAGCGCAGCAGCGGGACGCCCGCGGAGGAGAAGGCGTCATCCACGAAGCGGTCGCGCCGGCGGCGATCACGGCGCAGGTGGCTACGATCATCTAGCTCTATCGCCGCGAGAATCCGCCCGCCCAGTGGCTCGCACAGCACGATGTCGACGTGCTTGGAACTGATCAGCCGGAAGTACCGCCACCAACGTTGATCGCGCGGGTGACGCTGACGGAAGCGAACCTGGAGCACATCCGCGATGCGGACCTTGCAGGCGATCATCGCGCCCGAGCCCACGGCGCGGCTCACCGCACTGAGGAAGGCCTGCTCAGCCGCGCTGTTGAGCTGCGGCTGCGCAGCGTAGGGCAGCGACCGCCGGCCGCGGCCGATCAGCATCATGATCACCCAGCCCAGGCAGAGCCCCCCGAGACAGAGCGCAGGGATACTCAGCAGTGTCACCACCTCCGAGAAGTCGCCGGCACTCATGACGTGGCTCCTTCACGGGTGTCGTATGCGTCTTCCTCGATAAAGCCGCGGGCAGCATCCATCTGCTTGGCGATGTGAATAGCGGCATCGAGTTCGGAGCAGCGCTTCTCTAGCATGATGTTTCGCCTCGCGCTCTTCTCATCACCCTCGGTACCAGAGAGAGCGAGGTAGAGGCTCGGCTGCACGACACGGAACAGCGATTCGACCGTGGAAGCCAGCACCACGCCCTCGGTGTACTTCTTCGAGATCTTCGTCGCCGACAGCAGCAGCTGTTCCTGCGCCGGCGACAGCGATTTGAAGCGCTTGATCTTCTGCACCTCATCGGGTGGCATCACCAGACAGATCCACCACTCGATCATGTTCAGCAGCTTCTCCGCGGCGTCGGGAAAATCCTCGACGTTCTGGGTCGCGAACCAGAGCCAGTACATGAGCTTGCGCCCCATCTTGCCGACCTTGACGAAAAACGGGGACAGCAAGGGGTTGACCGTCACGATGTGGCTCTCGTCAGTAATCTGGACGATGTGACGGCCGTCGTACTGAGTGCGCTCGGCCAGGTTGGTGATCATATTGGTGATCGAGATGACCGAGAGCGCGAGTTGCGCGCCGTAGCCCTCGCGGGCGTAGGTGGCAATGTCGACCAGTGTCACATCGCATTCAGGCCAGGGCTCGCCGGCCGAGTTGAACACCTCGCCATCGAAGCCGTCACAGAACAGGCCGATATTCATGCCCATCTCGTTGGCGCGGCGTCGAGTGTCCTCATGAACGTCGGGATCGCTCGAGATAGCGAATAAGGCGTCACGCACGTCTTCGGCCTTGCACGGTCGTTCCTGCTCGAACGTCAGGCGAGCAGCGCGCATGATGGCATCGCGCACCATCCGCCGGTCGGAGCGCCGAAACCGCCGTTCTTCCTCTTCTTCTCCCCCTGTGATCATGAGGCGCGCGGTGATTTCCATTTCACCCAGCAGATCGCGCTTATCCTCGTCGAGGTTCTCTTCTTCCTCGTCGACCGGCGCCGGCATCCGGTCGTCATGCTCTCCCAGCGCACGCGCTTCGGCATCCTCATCCGCGCGACGACGTGCATACTCGTCCTCGAGTAGCCGGTGGGCTTCGAGAAAAGGCGCCAGGGATACCCCAGAGCCAGGCGCGAGCTTGACCTTGTTGACGCTCAAGCCGTTGCGCTCGAAATAGTCGGCGAGCAGCCCGAAGCTGTTTCCGACCTCGATAAGGAACAGCTTCGGCCGGCGCACCGCCATGAGCTGGGCACAGATGGCGGTCAGCGTTGCCGACTTGCCCGCGCCGGTCGGCCCGCTGATGAAGGCATGGGCGTTTTTCTCACGATCGAGCAGGTTGAAAGGATCGAACGAAAGGGTCTCACCGCCGCGGTTGAACGCTGTCAGCCCCGGTCGACCAGTCCCTCTTGCGCGGCCGAAGAACGGGCTCAGGTTGGCCAGGTGCTGGACATAGTTGTAGGCGGTATACCAGCGGTTGCGGGCGTCCTTGTCGGGGTCGAAGGCCATCGGCAGCCAGCGCAGGTAAGTATTGAGCGAGGCGACCTCATCTTCCGGCTCGACGGGTTTCAAGCTCGCCTGGTACAGCTTGGTGCTCAACGCCTGACACCGCTGGCGAAGATCGCTCTCATCGTCGCCGCGGACATAGAATACGAGCGACGACTGGTACAGATAGTGCCGTTCCCCCATGAGGGCCTTGGCCTTTTCGCAGTCCTTGCGCACGTTCGAGGCCAGTACGCTGTCGCCGTGGGCCTTGTCCTTGAGCCGGTTGACGTGATCCTCGAGGGGCTCCTGCGGCGAGGCGACGATCGTCATCGCCATGATCGTGCCCTCGGGCAGGACATCCATCAGCGCATTCGACACCTTGGACTGCTCGCCCTGGCGCTTGACCTCACCAGTGATATGGCCAATGTCCGGGCACCGGCGAAGCTCATCGACGACGAGGCAGCGATGCGGCAGGCCGTCGAAGTACCACAGCCCCTTCTCGGCATCGGACTCCGGCGCGTTGAACAGCACGTCAGCACCCAAATCGTAGTCATAGGGCAGGTGCGCATCGCCGGGGTACTCCACCATCTCGTAGAACGCCTGGGGGTCGTCAGCTGACAGTGCGGGGCGGGGGTTGAGCCAGGCCACCATCCAGCGGTGGAAAGCGCGACCATCATAGCGACGCAGCGAGAGACCCACGCCGTCCAGAGCCGATGCCAGCCGGTCGTAGACCAGGTTAGCCTCCTCCTCCGGCGATAGCGGCTGCCCCCGCCGCGTCTGGGTCTGCCGGTTGAGGCGCCGGTAGAGCACCAGCCGGGTCCGGCGGGTCTGGCCCTTCCAACGTGTCTGCGTCACGACGTCATCATGGAAGACGCCGCCTTCCTGGGAAATCGACTTGAGATGGCGCTCGAACTGCTGCAGCCACTCCTGGGTGTAGGTCGTCTCGAGCAGCCCACTCGACGCCCGATTCGAGCCCGGATCGGGACAGTCGATGTAGGCTCGCAACTGCGCCATGATCTCGCGATAGTCCACTTCGTCCTGGGCGTAGATCTGCGCCACCCACGGGGAATGGTCATGCTGAGGCAGGGCATCCTGGAATGCCCCCTCGATGAGGTCGCGTTTGGCGGTGAGCCACTCCTCCGAGCGGCCTTCCGTGGCCAGCGGCACGATCTCGGCGACGATTCCCACCGAGCGACAGTCATCCATCAGAAAGCTCTGCGACTCTGGCAGATACTCGATGAACGGCAGGTAGTTGGCGAAAGACGGAGCTCGCTTGTAAAGCTCGTCGATGTCACGCTCGGTTATCGGTTTGCCACGCGGTATCGCGCGCGGACGCACACTCCCCGGCGCCGACTGCTGCTCGCCGCTACCAGGCTGCTCGCTACCACCGAACCAGCGGTTCATCAGCGCATTGAACGACATCAGCGCGTTCTCCCCACGGGTCGAGCCCCCTCTCCGGGCATCGCGTACTGCGCCGTGTTGTATAGGGGGAAGACGGTCGAATAGCCTGGCACCGGGACGCTCTCCCCTCCGGCAAGGTGGGGATAGACGAACATCACCAGATCCGGGTTCGGCAGCCGGGAGAACTGGCTATGGATCTCGTTGGCAGCGTCGCGGGTGTAGCTCTCCTGCTGGCCGCGCATCGCGTCGTCACCGAGCGGGCGCCGCAGCGCACTGCGCGCCGCATCCACCGCACGCTGCCCCGGGCTGCCGGTACGGTGACTAGCACCGTCGAGCGTGGATCCCTGCTCCCAGAGTTGCTGCATGGTCATGCCGTTGGTCGGCATCAACTCATCCTTGGAGGTGGCACAGCCCGATAGCAGTCCCAGACCGAGCAGCGTGAGGGTGGCGACCGCTGCACGTGGCATCGACCGATGGTCAGTCGAGCCCGACTGTCGTTGCGGCTGATGTGTCATAGCGCACCTTCCTCCCCTGGGTCTCGTAGTCGATGGGCAACTGCTTGTTGATGTGGATCGCCACCTTCTTCCCCGGGGGCACGTACACGGCGGCGAAGGCCTCGCCGTAGAGTTTGTTGACCCACTGGCTCATGTCGTTGACGCCCTGGCTGAGGATCTGCCCCACGGCCTGGTTGCCGGTCATCGCCTGGGTGACGCCACCATCGGTGCCGATGGAGGTAACCGAGGTCGAATCATCATCCGAGAGCATGGTCGCCGCCCCGGCGCCGGCAGCCGTCAGCAGACTCTGGGTGCCGAGATACTGCTTGGCGTTACTGCGACGCACGCCACTGATACAGGGAATACCTGCCTGGTCACTGATCCAGCCGATGGCATTGCCACCGCCGATAGTCTGGCTCTGCTGGCCGGAATCGCCGCCCCCCTGATTCACGTCTTCCGGTGACGGCACGGTGCGAATCGTGCCGTCTTCGAACACGAAGGTGAGACTGGTGATGTTTCCGCGGACACACGAGAGGGTCCAATCGCCCGTGGCGGTGCCGCTGGCAATCGCCGCCTGCACTTCCGGCAGTTCAATGCCGTTGGCGGTGAGGTTGTCCTTGCCGATCATGACTTTAAAGGGATAGGGGTCGTTGACCGTCCCATCGACCGGGACACGACCGAGCAGTGCTGTCATCGCTAGCGAGCCCATCAACGTGGCGTTTTCGGGAATGGTGTAGACCGGCTTCACCGTGGACTCGTCCGGGCGCCCGGTGGCACTCGCCTTGATCGCGCTGCCGGCCCGCGTGACCGTATCGCCTGCCTCGGCAGCGAACGAGGTCGGGAAGAGCGGTTCATCATCCCGGCGCCCTCCGGAGCGCGGGTCGGGCTGGCGCTGATCCATGGGCTCGACCCAGGCGAGGGCCTGACCCGCATAGGTCCCGGTAGGGCCTCCGCCGCCCTCCAGGCCTAGCCCGATCGGTACGTCATCTTTGCTCTGACTGCCGGTGACACCACTTTGAATCTTGTGGATCTGGCTCTGCAGACTCTCGAGCAAACTCTGGTTCTGCTGCTGGTCCTGCTGGCGTTGCTGGGTAAAGCGCTCCTGCTGCTGCTTAAGTGCTTGCTGTACTTGCGACTGGACGTCGCTGCGCTTCGCGACGAGCTCGCTGTTCTGCTGTCGCAGCGCCTGATTCTCCTGAATCACCTCATCCATCTTCGCTTCCATCGAGCGCGTCTGTCCGACGAGCGTGGCCACGGTGTCTTCAGGGGTGTCACCCTCGATACCCAGTGCCTTCATTTCATCCTTGCTCATCGTGAGCGAGGGGTCCTTCTGGCCCGTCGTGTCGCGCCGGGTGGCATCTTTCGAGCTTGGCCAGAACAGGATCAATGCCACCCCGCACAGAACGGCCGGAACAAGGAACTTCAGCAAGCCATTGCCGCGCAGTATCATGGCTCCCCTCCCACCACTCGCTTGGACGCCAGGGCGGACAACGGAAGGGCCTGTGCGAGCGATTGCCCCCGCGTCACGATGAACGCCGTGGTGGTGTCCCTCAGGCTGCCGCGCGGGCCCAGCGTGTCGTGCATGAAAGTCGCACTGTAGAGGTCGCCCTGCAGCCAGCGCGGATCCAGTTCGAACGCGCGCGACGAGTCACGATTCGAGAGCCGCACCGCGGTCACGACCCAGCCCTGCAGCTTCCAGGCGGCGATCGGCGCCGCGGTTACCGGCAGCGCAGGCAGTAAAGATGGCAGTCGCTCGGGCAAACGCATCGCCACACGGTCGACCCCTGAAACGGCCTCGATCGCCCGCTCGGGCGCATAGAGAGACTGCGCCGCATAGCGCGTCAACACGACCGCAACCGGGGTATTCTCGCGCGCTGGCTCACTGGCCTGCGTAGACTCCTCCTCCTCGGCGTCCGTTGCCGCGGTATCCCCCCTGCCACCCGCGCTTTCGTTAGGAAAGACGATGCGGATCTCTTCGTCACTGGCACCGGACGGCTTGGCAGTCAGGTCAATCAACACGACTTCGTTGGTTTCAACGTCTTGGATGCGTACTCGCTGCGTGTCGAATGGCTTGCTCGCCTTGAGATAGATCGCCCCACCCGCGCTCTGCACTCGCAAGGTCTCGGGATCAGCGATCTCGCGCGGCAACCCCACCCGGACGTTGCGATCCAGCACGATGACCCGCTCGCTGCCGACGGGCAGATCGATGGGCAACGGCTGGCGATCCCAGTGCAGAATTTCGATCGCGTTTGCCGATGCAGCCATGCCGAGTAGCAGGCAGAAAACGAGAGTCCGAAGTGCAATGGAACCCGTCATGGCGTCGCCCCCTCGCCGGTAGCGGTATCGCTTGAGTCCGCATAGCCCAGTCGCTGAGGTACGCCAGAGAAACAGCCTTCGCTGGAGCCAATCTGCAGCCCCCAGGGGTTCGCATTGGGATCGTTGTCGACGCGTGAGACGTAGAGCGGATAGCGCACGTAGGTATCTCTGACCGTCGTGCCGGCATAGGTCTCGCTCACGCCCATGTCCGCGGTCACCACCCAATGATCACGGTCGATGACTTTGACGCCCCCAGGTCCGGTGGGGGTATCGTTCTGGAACCCACGTCCAGGGATTTCGTAGATGCCGCGCACTCGCCCCTTCAGCTCTCCTCGCGCGCGACGCTGAGCGTAGTCACGCTGCAGGTAACTCACGCAGGCCGGCGTCAGAAAGTTGCGATAGGCATCGATATTGCGCTTGTAGTCCGCCTCGCCGCTCACCGGCCACCGGTTGAGGGTCTGCCAGACGTAGATCGCGAAGGTGTAGACGTTGGGCTCAGGCACCTTCCACCACTCCCGCGTGCTCCCCGTGCGCAGGTCGGGCGGGGTATAGACGGTGAGGCGCTCCGGCGCGCTCTTCCACCCCCAGAAAAAGCACAGGCAGAGCAGCGCGAGCAAACCGATCACGAGCCGCAGGGTCGTAATATGGGCATCCCGTGCCGACAGTGCGTGACGCATGCGGCTCATGGTTGCCTCCGGCGCTGGTGAGAAGAGCGTCGCACGGGATCGCGGCGGATGCGCCAGCGGATCGACTGCTGTATCAGTTCCCCCCCACCAGGCACCGGGATGCCGACCTTTTCCAGCTGCCACTGCAGGCGCCGATAGAGCCAAGCCGAGGGGCGCCCCCGCCGGAGTCGGCGCATGATGCTGCCGCCAAAACCCAGGAACACGCCGCCCCCGATGATCATGCACGTCGGTACCATGGCGCCCATCCCGACAAGCGCCCACCCCAAGAGCCCTACGGGTAGAAAGGCGGCAAGGCCCGATAACGTGCAGATCACCACCTCCTTGCCGGTCATTCCCCGGAAGACGATCGGGGTGGCATTGAGGCGTGTTGGAATGAACTCGATAGTCACAGTCGCCCCACCCTCAGCTCATGATCGGATCGCCGTAATTGGCAAGCCAGATGACGATGACGACCATCAGAACACCAAAGGCGACGACGGCGCCGAGCGTGCTCCACTCGCCGCGTTTCTTCGACTCATGGAAGCCCCAGATCAGGGCGACGATGAAGACGATGATCGCGAAGGCCGTCAAACCGATATAACCGAGACTGAAGCCTTCGGAGCCCACCTTTTTAATCGTTCCGAAGAGATTGCCATCGGCCCCCTCCGTGATTTTCTCCTGCGTTGGCAGCGCCCCCATGGCCGCGACCGAGGGCAAAAGGAGAAGGCTCGCCAGTGCATGCCTTACCTGGCCAAACCGCTTTGCGATCCGGGTTTTCATTGCTGACTTTCTCCTCTCTCGTTTGCATAAATTCGTGCGATAGCACGCAGTCACATCACCGACGATCTCGCTGCTTCAAAGCAGCAGCCAAAGCAGAATCACCAACACCATCGCCCCCCGAATGAGGCTCCAGAACAGGGTAAATTCGCTCACACGCCCCGTTGTCCAACCGCGAAACGCACTGATGACTAGCCAGACCAACCAGATGACGGCCAAGCTGCAGCCGACGCTGGTGACCAGCACATTGACGGTATCGGCGCCGACTCCTGCACCGGCTTGAAACGCGGCTTCTGTCGCACCAGCCATGGCTCATTGCCCCCGGTCGTCGAGGTAGTCGCCGGCTAGCGGCTGGGGATCGCGAGGTAGCGATCGACTGGGTGCTAGATAGGTATCGATCCCCCGCGTGATCGCCAGCAGGTCTGCCCTCAGACGGGGGATGTCGAAGTAGATCCGTGTCGTGGCCGGATCTGCATGGCGCTGTCGGTCGGCGATGCGGTCGACCACGACACGGATCTGCTCGATTTGGGTCTGGATCAGTGAGAGATCGCGTCGCTGGATCTCATCGATGTCATCGGCCTGCGCCATGGACGGCAAGGCGATGGCCAAAGCGGACCCGGCGATCGCGATCAGGCGAGGAGAAAGGTGGCGATCCAGCATGGTTGAACCCCGAGAGGCGTTGACCCGACATGCAGGCATGGTCGCCGGTCGAATCCGCTGAATCAGCCGGAAACGTTAAGTCGATATCTGCGGCATTCCTTGGACAAAAAAATCCCCCGCGAGGCGGGGGCAAAGGGGGGTAGGAAGCAGAGGCCTCAGAGATATTTCTTGAAGCTCGCGGTGGCGATCGCGATCATCAAGCCGAACACCAAGGCACAGGGGAGCAGGAAGAGACTGGGGTGAATCGAGAACGGCAGCGACAGGTAGATCAGCCAGCCGGTCAGGAAGATAGGGGTCACCATTCGCTTGGCATGGTGATAGACGAAGGCCGACTCACGGCCGGCGCCGAAGCGCCGCAGATCCCGGCTGACCAGGCCATCGGTGAAGCCAACGATGGCAGCCAGAATGAACAGCGGCGCCGTCAGAACCAGGATGACACAGCGGGTCAGCGTCATCAGTGTCACGTAGATCGCCGCCTGCGCATAGGTCTTGAGCGCACCCAGCCACCCCATCTCCCCCGCCCCCTGCTCGACCCAGTGGGCGATGCCGGATTTGACGAACAGCCACTGGTACGCGGTGTCCACCACCATCGTGGCGAACGCCACCGGTGACGAGACGACCAGGGAGCGCGAGAACTGGCTATCCAGGTACCCCATCTCGGAAGTCATGGTCTGGTAAGCGTGCTGAGAGCCCGGGGCGCTGAACCAGTCGAAGTAAATGCCGACCCACTCGATCACAACGCTGCAGATGATCGAGATGAAGACGATCCAGATCAGCGTGAACGGCAGCTTGAGCAGCGTACCGATAAGCCCCGCCCGCTTCTTATCCGCGCGACGCGCGGGGGCCTCATCCCTCGCCATCGTCCCTCGCTCCTTCGGCTGGCTCGCCGACCTCTACCGACAGAGAAGCTACTGGCTGAGCAGCGGCACGGGGGTCGATCGGGGGCAGCTCGAAGTCGAAATCGATGGGCGGCGGGCGAACACTCTCCCACCAGGCGTCCCCGCTCGAATACTTGGCGCGCATGCGCTTAGCGATATCCGCAACGTCTCGCGGTACATCCTCGCGCCGATCAGGCAGTGGCAGCGGCATGCGGATCTTCCATAGCTGCCCGCCTTCCAGCAATGCGAACGCCTGCCCCTTGGGTAGGCTGACAACGTCATTCGGCGTCAGCATATCGACGGACTCGGTGCCGATACGGTCACCGGCCGACGAGCTGAAGTCCTGATCGGAATTGACGTCGGCGTTGTCACTGGCCATGGACACCATCATCCGCGTCGAAACGTTGACCCGCGGGAGCTGATCGGTGAGCAGGCGCGCGGTGCGCTCTTCACGGACTCGCAGCATGATCAGGTTGTTGAAGTTGCCGATCACCTGCCCGGCCTTGGCGGTTGAGCCGATTCTGGCCTCGATGTCAGAGAGCGTCTGGGTGTAAGCGGTCACCTGGATGCCGGCACCGCCGCCCTTGTTTATCAGCGGGATGAACTCATCGCCCATCAGCTCGTTGAACTCGTCGCAGTGCAGGTTGATCGGCAGTTTCTGGCTCCCGCCCTGCCCGGGAAGGCCATCCTCGGATCCGAACTTGTAGATGTGACCGGCGACCGACACGATGTCGGCGAACATCGAATTGCCAACGGCCTGGGCGACCTCAAAATCGCTCAGCGCATCGAGGCCGACGTAGACCACCCCCTTCTTGCGAATGATCTGCTGCCAATCGATGATCGGGCGCTCGTCCTCGATGTCGTCATAATCCGGAGAGAGCAGCTCAGCGATCTTGCCGCTGGTCAGCTTCTCGAGCAGCGGTAGCAAACTGGCCACGATCTTGTCGAAGTACGTCTTGTCGTAGCGCACGGCGCTGAGCAATCCGTCGAGCACCGGGTCGGTCAGCGACTCGATCACATCGGGCTGCTGCAGATACTGGACGATCGCCACCACCCGCTTGTGCCGCCCCACCATGTTGCGCGGCATGTTGCGGTCGTTGAGCTTGCCCTCGATCTCGGTGATCTGTTGATTCGCCCCGGGCATCCGTTGCTCCAGCGTCGCCTGGACGTACTGCATCAAGAGCGCATCGATATTCACAACGTCGGCCAGGATCTGACCATAGCTCGGCCGCTCGCCGAGGGCGTGCCTCGCGCGCGCGACGATATTGACGAAGCGCCAAGCGAACTGACGAAACGCCGCGGAGTTGCCCTCTCCCGAGAGCTGACCGGTCACGCGGGTCGACACCTCAGAGAGCCGAGAGAATCGGCCCACCGCATTGTAGCGACAGGACACATCTGGCCAGCCCAGATGGAAAATGTAGAACTCGTCCCCCCGGCCAGCCTTTTGCGCCTCGGCATACATGCGCAGCATCAGGTCCGCATCCCCCTTTGGGTCGAAGCAGATCGTGATATCGCCGCGGCGAATATCCTGAGTAATCAAGATCTCGGCCAGGCGCGTCTTGCCCACCCGCGTCGTCCCTTCGACAAGCGTGTGCCCCACGCGCTCGCCCAGCGGCATCCACACGTCGTGCTCCAGCCACTCGACGGCGTGCAGGGCCGGCCGGCCACCCACCGGCGGCAGAGGCCGCACGGGGTTCAGCACCGAGTCCCAGCGCAGCAGCGCAGCGATGGACCGACCAATACCCCCCTCGAGTCGCCGCTCGATGATTCTCGCTCGCTGGTAAATAGGGCTCGGCTCGATGTATCGCTTCGCGCCGGGCTGGGCCGACTCGTGCAAGCGCTGGGTATGCTGGGCACCCCACTTGAACCCCTTGCCCAGCCACAGACTGCGGCGGCTCAACGGCACCTTACGCGCTGGCAGCGCGAAACGAGGCAGACGCCGCATGTTGCGACGGTAGCGCAGGACGACCCAGGCTTGCCTGGCGCGCCACAGGCCCAGGCCCGCAAACCCCACGGCGGTACTGATGCCGACACTCGGCGTCAGCGCCAGGGACCACGGCGCCCAGAGACAGAGCACGGCGCAACCGGCGCACACACAAACCGTGTTGAGCTCTACGGCCGGACGCAGAAGTGACTCGAGCGGGTGATTGCTACTCATGCGGCTCGGTCCCTAATAGCGCTATTGAGTGCCAGCAGTACCCGATCGGCGAACGTTCGAGCGCTCCTGGACGCAGGAAGGTTGCAATAACTGCAGAGCTGGTTGAGCCGGTATCCTCCAAGACCGAGATGAACCCCAAGCGTCGCGCGGTCCGACTTCTCGGCGTCGGCGGCGATGGGTACGATCGAGAAAACCAGATACCCGCCGAGACGGCAGTCCTCGTCATAGACGCTGACACAGTGGTGCATCACGGCGCCCTCTGTACGCAGAGCCGCGCTATCGGTCAGGGGTGTTGCGATGAAATGGTCAGTTTGGATTGCATCGATCGGCGACGACCAGGAGAGATCTTGAGACCTGGGCTCACCCTCACACTCCCGTGCCCGCCTGCCAGCTTCCTCCAGTACCTGCTCGTGCCAAGTATCGGCGTGGCGCATCACTGCAGCCCAATGCATGTTGTGATCTGGCCAGCGGTAGTTCTGTGACCCGCACCAGTCGCTGGCCTGCTCAAGCCTAGCCTCGGCGCGAGGTTTGGAGCGCATTAGCTCGCGATAGCCCTGATCTTTCCAGACGATGAGTCGACTGGTGACCCAACTACGCCCTAGCCTCCTGACGGCGGGCTCCTTCAACACCTCGAGGCCTGGGCCAGCCCCAAAGTTCTTCTTCAACAGAATCAGACCTGCATTGATAGCCAGTATTCTTGCTGCCGGCCGCGGATCTTCCGATGGCGTCAGCGCCTGCAGGAAAGATATCCACTCATCGATGTACCGTCGGGCACCACCAAAATGCTCGTCTAGCTGTTCCCACCCCTTCAGCACGAGAGCCACGGCGGCCGGTGAAGAGTCGTTGAGGAAACGAAAGCTACTCCGACGCTCCAAGCTGCATATCACCCCAAGCGGGCGGAAGGCTCGACGATCGACAAGCGTTTGGGTCTCGCCCTGTAGTACCCATAGCTTGCGCGAGAAAAGATCGGCGCGCGCCCAGTTGTGGGGATGGATCTTCGACAGCAGCGGCAACCATTGCGGTCTTTCGGTAGCGATACGCTCCACCGCGTTGAGGTTGGCCTGAACGCGCAGCACGTGCTTCAGCGAAAGGCACGCACGCGGCCCCTCGATTCGTGATGCCAGGGAGATCGCCTGGCGATCCAGTGCCTCACGCCACAGGCCGGTGGTCAACGCCTTGACGCGATAGCCGCCCAGTGTCCTGAGCTGCGCATAGGATCGCCCACCGCCCAGGTTCAAGGCCCGAATACCGCCAAACTGCGCTTGTAGCGTGGCCAGCCGCTTCGTCGCCGTACGTTGGTAATCTGCCTTGCGTTTCTCGTTCTCTGCGCACTCGTGGCAATGCTCGCCCCCTCTCGGCTCGTAGTTGAGCCCGTCTTCCGGTAGGGCTCCCTGCTCATCCCACCACTGAGCGCAGCTTTCGCAGAAATCGACTTCCATGGGGTACCTGACATCCGACAGCAACTCCTGCTCCAACGATTGGTCGTTGGCGAGTATCAAACAGGTCTTCGACAGATCGCTTCGCTCCCAGCGTCGAACTAGCTCCCGATTGAGATAGTCGTACTTGGATGTAGGCAACCTGAGTGCCTTCGATGCTTGCCGAAAGATTTCATGGAAGACGTATTCGATGAGACTTTCCCAGGTGAAAGCCAGCACTCCTTCCGCTGGCACAGGCAACAGTTTCAGCTCTGGCCAGCGGTCCAGATATCGATCACGTCGCCAGCGACCACTCGCCAAGTCGAGTCGATAGGTGCGTGTCTCTCCCGACATCGTGTGTCGGATCTTCCACAGTCCCAGGAGGATGTGGTCGGTTTCACCACGCCGGGTCGTTTCCCGCCGGATCAGGCGAGTCACATTGGTCTCGACCAGCCAAGTCACCATCAGTTGCGTAGTGCGAGACCACATCAGCTCGACCGCCTTCTCTCGTCGGGTGGCACTGCGCTTATAGCGTCGGAAGCACCGCTCGACTGAAGCAACCAGCGAATCCTTGTCGGTTAGTGATGAAGCCATGACGAGATCCTTACTCATTGCTCGATGCCGCGTTCACTGATCAGCACGGGGTAGTGATGCAGGCCCAGGCGCTGAGCCAACCCGTCACCTGAAACCGGACGAAGCTCCAGCCCCTCCGCGGCCTGGCGTAGCGCCTGCAGGCCTGCCTCCGTCTCGACCTGAACGACCAACCCCACGGCATGAGCCTTGCGGAGAACGTCGCCGCGCTGGGCCAGCCATCGACGCGATAGATCGTCGTCTCCAACCAGGAATATCGGGGTAAAGCCCCCCGGCAGATGAAGCTGCCGAGGCTGCACATGCCCCGGGGTCAGCCGCGCGCTGGCGATCGGCAGCATGTCCTGCTCGGAAAAGGGTGGCGACGAGCGGGCACCTTGACTGGGCTGCGCAGAGAACCCGTCACCTTCGTCGACACCCGCGCCGTTGATCGCCACATAGTAAGGGCGCGCCGAAATGCCACCGTGATCCGCGACTACCGTCAGCTGAGGCAACCCTTGGGGCCGCTTCGCAGACTCTTGGGCCTCTGCTGCGGAGGTCAGGGCAACTGCGAGAAGCAGGGTCAAAACCAGGATGTTGCGCGGGTACGTCATGACGGATCTCCTTTACCGCTCAGCGGTGAGCCACTTCGGCCGTCCAGGGACGCTTTGCCGGCGTCACCCATGTCACGTCAGCCGGCGCCGGCGTATCGGGTCGGGGTGTCGGTGTCACCCAGGTGATGGGCTCGATGGGCGTCTCTGAAGGTTGATTAGCGGCCAACCTCTCACCACTCGCCGATTCGCTAATCCCATCTCGGGCCAGCGCCGAGCCCGGCAAATGGCCGGCACCGAGTAGCGCGAGTTCCCGACGCACCACAGCGCGATAGCGTGCTGCGGGCGCCCCGCCCGCGGGCCGGTGATAGCGCCCGGCGGCGATGAGCCAGTCGCCTGACTCATCGAAGTAGCGCCGAATCAGCCCTGCCGCCTCGTCGAGATTGGCGTAAGGGTTCAGGCCATCGCAGGGATCCGCGAAGCGCTGACCAGGACCGAAAAGCTGCGGCTGCCAGCGAACGTTGAGCTGGGCGATGCCGACATCTACGATCTGGGTCTCATGCAGCGCATCGCGCAGCGCGCGACACGCCGATGACCGCTCTTTGAAGTGCAGCGCCTTACCGGCCACGTTGAGCGTCCACGGCCATGGGCGCCGACCAGCACCGAGACGAACGACTGACTCGGCGCTGGCTACCGCGTAGAGCATCTCCGGAGGGACGCCGTGCCGCTCCGCGGCGACAATATACGCCGGCGGTACCGCCGCTCCCCCCGCTGAAGCTGGCGTTGCGGCCAGTGCCCAGATGGCAAAGAGATAACCGCCTCTAACGAGCCTGCTGACTTCTCTCCGGCAGCCCATGTTTCAGCCCCTCGGTGCCACACGTGGCAGCTCGCTAGGATCTACCTGCAACGCATCACCGTGGTTGAGCGTCACATGACCAGAACGGACCTCACCGGGCGGAATCCCGATCGACGTCGCCCAGCGCCGGATCCGGTCGTCATTGCCCTTCGCATCGACGACCCAAATATTCATTGCGCTACCGGTATTGATGAGGCGCTTGACGACCGCCACGCAGCGAGGGCACCCCTGCGTGGCGACTACCACATCGAGCCGCTGGCTGCTCGTTGACGGACTGTCACCGAAGACCGAGCGCGTCTTATCGGCTTCCTGTTTCGAGGAGAAGGCATTCACCGGCATGTCGCCGGGGTACAACCGCTTCCAGGCGGCATCGTATGCCCGCTGAAACGCCAGCTCGGACTCAACGCGCGCCCGCTCGGTCTTGACCAACTGCTCGGCGTATTTCTGCCGCTCAGCATCGGAGCGCGCTTCCAGACCCAAGGCGGTCAGCGGATCCAGGTTGGGCGACCAAGTACCGCGCGGGCCCTTCATGATGCTCTGGTAGCGCTCGTACTCTTTCTGACTCAGTCCCCAGGCCTGCGCCGCCTGCTGCTGACTATGACCAATCACCGTCTGCGTCTCTTGGGTCGATTGGCTCTCCTGCTGCGCGATCGCCAGGGGAGATGCGACAAGCAGACAGACCGTCAGCCAGAAAGCAGGGCGAGGGATCGGGTTCATGCGAAGCTCCTAGGGGATCGGAAGTACGACGGTCTTCCCGCTGACCGTGAAAGCGGCTGAGCGACCGTCGATCGACGACAGCATCCAGCCGCCAACGGCCTGCCCTTCGCCGACCAACGTCAGGTCACTCAGCCGCTGGCTCTTTCCCAGCGCCACCACAAGATAAGGCCGGCCACCCCGCTGCTCGAGGCCAGTGATGTCGAACGTCGGTGACGGTGGCGATGGCTTCTGGCGACTCGCTGTCGGCTTTCGGCTCACACGCTGCTTACGCACCTTCTCGATCTGCGATTCGAGAGTCTGCTGCTTCTCCTGCGCCGCACTGAATCTCACATCCGTGGAGTCGGACAGGCTTTGAATTCGACTGCTCAGTGCTTCGACTTGGCCGGGAATGTCGAGCACCGCCTGTTGCTTCTGCCAGGTCTCGAGCGTCTGCAGACGAGAGGCAAGATCGTCGACTCTGTCCTTCTGCGCGGCCTGTTGTGCCTGCGCTTTATCGCGATCGGTATCCAGTGATTGGATGTCGAGCTGCACCTGTGAGAGGCGCTCGCTGAGAGACTGAAGCGCGGACTCGATTGATGACCGAGCCCCACTACCAGGAGCAAACAACGCGAAACATCCCACCACTATTGCGACCAGTAGGGCTCCAGCAACCATGAGCGAGCGCGTGCGAGTGAACCTCCGCTTCCGAGTACCACCGCGGGCATATTCTGTTGGGTTCTCCCCGCTCACAGTCGCATCAGCGGGGTCTTGGTCATCGCGCATGGTGGCCTCGCATGAGCCCTGAATGATGCTGGTTACGGTGCCTAATGGCTCAGCATCGGGCGACGGGAAACGTTAAATCCATCGAGCGAGATTTATGTCGGCAAGCCGTGGGTCAACTGGCCAGCCAAGACGGCCCAACCGGCCACCGTGATAGCCGGGGCGAAGGGTATGCCCTCCCGAATGCCGTGACGCTTAACCCAGCGGAGCCAGAGCAGCTGAAGCAGTCCCGCGACCATGGCGCCCCACACTACGATGGCGACGCCCCAGACGCCGACCCAGCAGCCCCAGGCGGCGAGCAAGGCTGTATCCCCTTCACCGATATGATCTCGGCGCAGTTGCCCTACTGCCCAAAGCGAGAGCCCCAGCAGCCCGCCCCAGACGCTATGCGCGAGTGGCACCCAACTCGCCACCGTTGAATGCAACATCAGGCCCATGAGGCCAACCAGGCCGCTCAGGGCATAGGGGATCAGTCGATAGCGGCAGTCGATCAGCACGATCACCAAGGAGGTCCAGCCGAGGACGGCAAAGCCCGGCCAGAAGGCCGATATCGAGCGTCCGAGCGGCGCCAGCAGAGCCAGCAGCATGGCCGCGGTGAAGAGGCCAGCAGCCATGCCCAGACTGCCGCGATCTCGGGCTACCGGTTTGAGATGGCTCAGCTCCGCGGCGGGATCAGTGCCTAACACGTCGCAGGCTTCACGGACCCAGCGCCGCTCCAGCGCGCCGGCGAGCCAATCGGCGAGCCGGCTGGCCGCCGCCCCGCCTTGCAATCCCAACAGCAAGGCACAGGCGTAGAGCCAGATCGTCATCTCACCGACCATGTGTTATCCCCGGTCCGAAGTTGATGACCACGACACTGCCCTCCGGAATGTCGTCGGGAATCGCTAAGGTGGTGGTCGTGTAAGGGCTACGCAGCCATCCCTGGCTTGCATAGCCCACACCGCGGCGATCATCGAGCTGATGCATCAGCGCGCTCAAGATCCCGGACTCAGATGACCAGGTGTAGGCCACGCCGCTCGAAACCATGAACGTCATGCCCGGTGCATTCTCGAAGCCCCGCGGCCAGGGGAGAGATTGTGTAGATGTGGGGGCTTGGTCAGCCCAGCCACGCTTGTCGGCCCACTCCCAGGTCAGCGCCGACGCCTCGGCGAGCTGGAAGGCATAGCGTTGCCGATCGCTGCGATCCATGGCGAGACTGGCGTCGTCGACACGGCTCTGCGAAAGCGTGAGCATCACGACCACGACGGCAATGGCTGCGAAGATGGTCCCCGACATGCGCTAGGCTCCCAAGGGCAGAAACCATACGTCGCTGCCGTGGGTGACGAAATACCAGTCACCCTTACGCACGCCGAAAGTCACCGTGCCACTGTTGCCGGCGCGAGAGCTATCGCACGCCCCATCGCTGTGCCCACCGCTGCGCGTACTTGTGCATTGTCCATCCACCTCGGCACCGACAAAGCGTATAGCGTTGCGATCAGTGCCAGGCGGGTTTTTTGCATAGGGGCCCATCTGGACATTTGATTTTCCACCTCGCTGCACCCAGGCCTCACTACCCGAACTCTGGCCAATCACCATGACGATGCCATCGCTCGGCGCAGTCTCCGCGTAGTAGCTGTTCCCACCTCGCTGATACCGTCCCGGGTGCCGCCAGTGCCCAAAGCCGGCGCCCCCCACCTTGCTCCATTTCCCGCTAACGCAGCTGAGTAGCGACCCGTCGGATTGTCGGCCGATCAGTCCGTTGGGCTCACACCCTGCCCCCGGGTTCTGCGTCGTGCTCGCCAACAGATAGCCACCCTGGACGGTCCCCCCTGTTACCACTCCCTTGTTCCCCGTAGCGCGGATCCAATCGTGGTCGCTCATGTGCCAGCCACCGCCCCATTTCTGGGCATACCAGCCGCTGTTACCCGCGGTAACGAACTGCTTCGCGGATATCTTGTCGGCCTCCTTGATGTCGTGGTCTGTCATGTCCAGATCGGCACGCATCTCGTTGAGATCGGGGCGTCCCGGCACCGGCACACGATAGAGATAGTTGGGATCGAGAGCCCCTCGCGTGAACAGCATCACGCTGGCTAGGTGCCCACCGCCCGGGTCGAGCTGATAGCGGGAGAGCGTCTCCTCCCAGCTGCCGGAGACACTGCGCGCCTTCCTCGTGTCATCATCGGCAATCACCCCGCCCGCGGCACCGGATTCCTGCGCCGCGGAGCGCATCACGCTGTAGGGCAACGTCTGCCCTCCCGTCGTCGTGACCAACGCACGCAGGTTGTCATTGCCACCACCGTCACGAATCACCTTGATTGCATAGCTCTGGTTGTAGCTGTTCTTCGCTGGCGAGGAAGCGTCGAGATAGCCGGACCGCACTAGCATGTCGTGAGAGATCGTGACCGGCCCCGACTTGGTGCGTTGCTGTAGAAGTGCCAGATTGTCCTGGATATAGCGCTGCGATCCTTCGGCAACGCGCTTCAGTTCGGCGCCGACAACCTGTGCATCCCTGGCGTCAGTCGCGCGCTGCTGAAACTGGATGAAGATGGGCGACATAGCCGCCATGATGGCCAGCACCACAATGGCTTCCATCACCATCGAGCCACGCTGCCGTCGTACCGAACTCACCTGTGATCGTATGGTTATCATCACGCCCCCCCTCCCAGCCGATACTGCTGCGCCTGGCGATCGACTTCGTTCATCAAATCGCCGATGCGCTCGGCACGGATGAGCTGTTTGACCTTGTCGTCGATCACCAGAGTTTTGAACGACACCTGCACCTGCCCACCACCATCGATCGATAGCCGTTGATGCGCGACAACCCCTAGCCCCTCGGCCAGCAGTCGATACGCACGGTCGTTCGCCGTCAGCGTTGCCAGGCGCTCGACGGCATCTGCCGGCGTTCCGGCATGGAGCGTCGAGAGGATGAGATGGCCGTTGATTGAGGCCTCGACTACCTGGCGCGCCGTCTCGCTGTCGCGGATCTCACCCACCATGATCTGGTCGATCCCCGCGCGCAGCGCCCGAAGCAGTGGCTCGCGGTATCCCACGTCACGGGACGTCGCGATCTGTATGCATCGCCCCGACTCGTGCAGGCCATCGAGCAGTGTCTCGGTCGGATCCTCGACCGCGAGCGCGATGTCCCCGTGAAGGGATAGCCGCCGAGCCAGGAGCGACACCAGCGTCGACGTCTTGCCGTGCCCGCTACTGCCGACAATCAAGATCAGGCCTCGCTGCAACTCGAGGACGCGCTCCTTCACCGGCCGGGGAATCGGCAGTTGCTCGAAGTCGCGAATCGAAACCTCGCGCCGGCGCAGCACGAAAATCGGGCTGCCGCCACCGATCGATTCCAGGACCGTGACCCGATAGGAATGCGTCGCCATATCCAGTGCGAATTCCGGCCCCTGCGCCTGATATTGCCCGTGGCACATCTGGTAGAGCGCCCTCAACGCCCCGTGACTCGCGTGGTTCTTGGTCACGGCCTCGCGCTTGAGCGTGTCGAGCGTACGGATATCGATCCAGTCCTCAGCCAGATAGAGATCCCGAAACGCCAGCTCGGCGAGCTGTTCACGCTGATTTGCGTTCATCAGGGTTACCGTGGAAGCCCCTGATTATTAAAGCTGCTGACGTTAGTGCGCCACAGCAGCGTGTTGTAATCCTTGTTGCACTTGGATGTAGCCTCGGACCGAGTCATTGACCCACCCTTAGCCCCACTTCCCGAGCCTGTTTGATTTACCATCAGATCGATCTTTTTATCGAGATTGACGTTCTGTGCCATGGTAATGCAGGCATCTTGAGGGACATTGGTATAAAGCAGTGCATAACCTGCATCTTTACCTTGGAGCTGAACCATGCCATTCCAGTTATTGGTCAGCTGATCCGTCTCCTTGTCGTAGGTCATCGTTGAGGGAATAGCTCCGGCGATGTCGAGTGACGGCAGCAGGCTGCCGTTGCCATAACCACCTACTCCACGAAATTGAGGCGCCGATGACAGCAGAGCCTGAGCATTACTGGTTGCCATTGAGGCATCACCACGAGCGATGAGATAAGAACCAGCCCATGTGGCCAATGCGCTAAACACGATGAAAACGATCAAATAAATCACCATCTCGCCAACCGCCATGGCGCCTCGCTGGCGTCGCCTTACAGGCCCGCCCAACTCACTCTCATCTACTGACTGATGAGTGACAAAGGTATCTGTTGCAGAAATCATGTTATGTTCTCCAGTCTGGATGGTCGGCAAATCAGCCGGTTTTCATAAAACTCATCTGCATGGACGCCATTGCACCTGCCATGCCCAGGATCATCGTGGCGTTGAGAATCAACATCCCGAAGTTGAAGATTGCCGCCTGGCGTTTTACACGCTCAACGGAACGCTCGAGCCAATCGCGTCCAAACTCGCCTAGCGTCTTTTCAAACCCACTCAACGAGGCCAGCAGACGAAGAGCTTCGACGCCTTCGCGAGAAGGAAAATTCAATCGGCTTTGATGTAACGCCTTACCCAGATCACTGCCGGTCATGACATAGTCCAATGTCATGTCGATGCGCTCTCGCAGATAGGGGGAAGCAAATTCGGACATACGTTGAAGTGCGATGCGGATTTGCATCCCTGATCCAATCAGGACGGCGATATCAATGAGAAATGAGCTGCCGACAACCTCGCGATATATCGACCAGGGTGGAATACGTTCGACCCACAGCCGGCTTCTACCATGCCAATGGGGTATGGAAAGCAAGATTGCCAAAACCGATACCACAGAGCCGATTAGTAGTAGTGGCCAGAAGTTCGCTACGACATCGGCCCCATTACGAATCAGGCGATTGGACAGCGAAAGCTGTGAGGGGTCGAGACGCGACAGCAGTGCGGGCACCAGTCGCGTCGAAAACACATAGGCCGCAACCCCCATTCCCAGCAGCTGCAAAAGCGGACCTACCGCGGCGCTCAGGAGCGTCTTCTTGATAGTGCCTTGGACACGAATCAGCTCTCGACAACGCTCCAGCGCCCCGGAAAGGTCATTACCCTGCTCACCCGCAGAGAGCGCCAGCGCTTCCGAAGGCGGCGCCCAGGAGGAAACCCCACGGGAGAGCGTCAGACCCTCGTCGGCAACACGGCTTAGCAGGTCTTCGGTCATCAACGCCATCGGCCGCCAAGGATGCCGCCCCTCCGCGGAATAGACCGATAGCATCGCCGTCAAGGCGTCGCGTAAAGAGACGCCATTCTTCAGCAGCAAGCGCAAGCTGGCATAGAAATCAGAACGCTTCCGAGCGTCAATCCACACCTTGGCAAAGCTCAGCCTTATACGATGAGCATCATTGAAGAGGAGGCCAATCATGAAAAGCTCTCCTCTGACGCGAGCAGTTGCTCATCGTCACCGATGCGGGTGCCCGTCTCGCGCTCGGCAAGCGCCGGGTCGAGAGTACCGTCCAGGATGCGCTGTCCCAGGAGTGCACTCTTGCTGATCCCACCCAATTTCGTCAGCCAGTGACGGCGTGCCGGATGCTTGCCGCGGGTACGGAAAATCTCCATGAACGCGTAGTCCGGCGCGATCATCTCCGCGATCACGATCCGGCCGTTGATGCCACGATGGCAGCTATCACAGCCCTCACCCCGCGCACGGATCGTCTCGCGGCGCCCCCCTGGCGTGCGCTCGACCAATGCCTGCAGCCGCGCCTCCAGCTCGGTATTACCGCTCTCGCCAAAGGGCCAGGGGGTGGCGCAATGAGGGCAGACGGTGGGAACCAGCGATTGATTCACGAGGAGATGAAGCAGCTGAGGGTCGAACAGTAGATCATCGGCAATGCCCAGCTCACGTAGACGGGCCGGAATCATGGTGGCATCGGTGACATGCAGCGTGGTCGCCACTCCGTGTCCCGTCATGGCAGCGTCGAATGCCGCACTCGCCGACGCCCCGTCGCGGACCTCCCCCACCATGATGTAGTCAGGGTTGAGGCGCATGAAGTTGGTGATGGCTTCTGACCAAGCGCGCTTCACTGCCCCCCGATCGTTCTCGTCGACGACCTGGATCGGCGTCTGAACCGCCCCAGCGATTTCGTACTCGGGGGGATGCTCGGCGGTGATGAGATGAATGCCTTGGCCAGTTTCTCGAAGTAGCCAGCTCATGGCGGCCTGTAGCGTCGTCGATTTACCCGACCCGGTGGGCCCTGACAGCACCATGATGCCGCGGCGACGCCAGAGTGCTGCCTTCATCATCTCGACCTGACTGGGGACAAAGCCCATCTCTTCCAGTGGTCGCATCTGCTTGATGCCCGGCAGCAGGCGCATCACCATCAGGGTGCCCTTGTCAGTCGGGCGTGTTGAAATTCGCGCCCCGTAAAGGCCCAGTTCGCGCACCACGTCTTCGCCTAGCCGAGCATCCTGCGGTCGCAGCGGGTTGTAGTGCGGCTTGCTGACATCACACATTCCCTGATAGATCGTTGAACACAGCATCAGACCATCGTCTCGCGAGACCTGAAGTGTGGGCACCAGCTCGCCGTGGATGCGATACCAAATCGAGGTTCGCGCGTCCCCTACGCGGATATGAATGTCCGAGGCGCCGCGAGCGACGGCACGGCGCAGCAACCCGGTTACCTCGGCGCGGCTACCCAGCAGTCTCTGCGCACGATCGTCGTCGGCCTGGCCCTCCAAGGTCTGTAGCTCTTCGAGCTCGACAATGCGCACGACGATCTCGGGACAGAGACGTCGCGCGCGCTGTTGGAATGACATGACGTCCGGGCGGCTCTGATAAGCCCTGGCAATCAACAGCTCACCATCAGCTATTCCCACCTGCTCGCGTAGCTCCTCGGGAACCTGGAGCGTCAACTTGGCAGCGGCGTTTCCGTCAACGACCATCGCAGAGGACTCGCTCATGACGGCCCCCCGACAAGCGTCAAGGTATGTGGCTTACCCTCGGCATCCTGCAGGACCACCGTGGTCGCATCGATACCGCGCACCCGATACGCATCGAGACGCTGCCCGGCACGCACATCGACTTGCCTGCCATCGGGCAGCAGCAATGAGGCCACCCATGCCCCACCGCCGCCATAAATGGCGACTGGCTGGGGAAGTGTCGTCGGCTTGCGGTGCTGTACTACTGAATCAGTGGCCGGCTCACCAGCCTCCATAGGAGCTTCAGGAGCTGTCGCCGTCGCGGGTGCAGGTACTGCGGTCGGATCGCTGCCATCCAGTTCTGCGAGCAGCGCCTTCTGACGCGCCTGGGCTTCCAGCAGCAGATTGCCGCGCAGCAGGCTCGACAGCTTGTCGAGGGTCGGGTCCGGTTGGACATCCGACTCCGCGGCGACGCTCGTGCCCGAGAAGAGCATCAGCAGAGCGAGCACGCAGACAGCAACTGCCGTCTGCTGCCGGCCCTGACGATCACGATTTGGCATCGGCATAGAAATCTCCTGTGACATGCCATGACGCGCGCTCTACTTGCACACCGTCTCCGTTCTTCAGTGCGTTGAGCGACAGCGTGACCCTTTTGATTCGAACCCCGGGCAGATCCAGGTCTCGAGCTACCAGCATGGCTAGCGCCCCACCTTGGAAATCGAAGTCGAAGGTGTTCCACGGGAGTTGCACCGTCGGTGCGTCATCACTCGGCACTTCTCCCGGTAACAGCACCTTCACCGGTGCCTCGTCGCGGCGAGAGAAATTCACCGGCTGCGCCACGCGCTGGAACACCGAGGTGAAGGCTACGAGTTGTCCCTGCGGCAGAGGCAGCGACTCGTCGCGGTACTGAGGGTGCGCAACAGGTTCGGGCAGGCGAACTCGGGCTTCCTCGCCCCGCTCGCCAAAGGCGACTTCTGCGCTAGACGCAAACGCCCTGGCACGTGCTGCCTGAAAATTCTGGGTGCTCAATCCTTCCGAGCGCGCATAGCTGAGGATCAGCTGATCCTTGTCGCACTCGGCGCCGGTCAACGGCCAACCGGCCACGAAAACCGGCATTTCGAGGATTCGCGCGATGCAGGCTTTGCCGAGATTGGTGGCTTCGGACTTCCAGGGATGCGCCAGCAAGGCTTGGCGCTGGGCCTCAAGCTCCGCAGCATGCTCAGCCTCGCGGCGGGCCTGCTCTGCCGCCGCCCGCTTCGCGGCCTGGCTATCGAGATAGTGCTGATACCAGCTGTACCCAACGATGCAGCCCGCCAACAGGGTCAGTCCGCCCGCGGCGAGCGCGAGCCGCCGCCGCCGTGCGGCGAGCGAGGTCGTGGAGAGGACGATGAGTCTGGCGCGCTGCAGCTCACGTCGCCGCGGACGCTGCTCGAAAAACGCCGCGAGCGAAGTCTCACTATCGCTCTCGCCAAACCCAAAGTGCGCCGGCATCGTGAGCCGGAAGTCCCCGTCCGATATGGGATGCATGGCAACGAGGTCGACGAGGCCGTTGCGGATCTGCGCCTCGGGCCCTGCGATATCGAACCCGGGCATGATCAGCCCGCCCTCGTCGACAGCGACCAGGGCGTAAATCGTCTCCTCCTGCTCGGCATCGGCGGGAAGCTCGAGGATCGTCACGCTCTTAGGGCCTTGCCGGTCGGCGATCAGAGACGCCAGACTGAATCCCTTCCCTCGATTACCGAACCCCACCCCGAGACGCCCGGGCAATCGCCGCATCGCAACACTCTGGAACTGGAGTTCCTGGCCCCTCTCACGCAGCTCGCGCGCACCGGTCCGCGCTGACATCACCTGCCAGAACAGTCCGGCCACATAATCCCGGCCGCGGTGCTGGACCACGTGCTCGTTCATGACGACCTCAAGACCGGCGTGAGCAGGATCACCACGACATCCCGCTGATGCTCGGCGCTTCGCTGGCCACCGAGCAAAATGTTGTTGGGATTGCCTACACCGCTGCGATCAGCCGAGTCACTGGTCTGATCGAACCCCGTCAGCACCAGCGTCTCGCCGCTGCGGATACGGACTCGCTGCGAGAAGGATCGGCTGTCGATCTCCGGCACCTGGATCGACTGATCTCCACTGGAGACCGTCCTGAGGGCGATCAGAGAGGACAGCGAGATGTTGAATTGCAGAAGGATCTCGTTGCTCCCGGACTCTGGAAGCACGTACGGCAGCACATTCATATTGAGCCCAGTCGTCACGGTCCCAGGGGTCAGCTCGCTGGTGAGCCCCACATCGGTGGTGGCCGTCGTCGAAGAGGACTGCAGGTAGGCTGTCTGGCGAGCGACCTGGATGGGTACCGGCTGCAGATTGGTGGTGGTCGCTGACGGCGACGCAGAGACACTGACGGCGCCCTGCTTCGACAGCGCTGACAGGATCGCCCGAGTGCCGGCCAGGGTGCTGTTGGAGGTATCGAGCACGTTGAAGGTGAGCTGGCTCGCCCCATTGATCGCGGCGTTGCCGGAGGCACCCAGCTTGATGCCCAGACTCTTGGCCGCAGACTGATACACGGCACCCCAGTCGATGCCAAGCGCGTCACTCCGACTCAGCCGGACGTTGATCACCTTGGCATTGATCACCACCTGCTGTGTCAGCAGCTTGTTCAAACGCTCGACATACCGCGACACCTGGTCGATCACCGCCGGCACGTCTTTGACTGTCACGGAGCCGGTCGAGGTGGACATCGACATTCGGCCCACCCCAGGCGTGAGCATGGTGCCGATATCCTGATTGATATCGGCGAGAACGTCGGTTGCCAAGGTCATCTGAGAGGAAGACTCGCTGCCGGTCTGGCCGCTGACACCCGAATCACTCCCCCCCGAGCTGCCGCCACCGGCACCGCTGCCAGTGGACACTGACGTGCCACTATTGACCCGGCTGGACCAGCTCGACGACATCGCGAAGGAGTAGATCGGGAAGGTCTTGCTCTGGAGATAGCTGACCTCGATGCTGGGATCGGGCCGATTCGCGTCGTAGCTCCAGGAGAGCCCCAGATCCGCGGTGACTTGATCCAGCAGCGCATTGAGCGGCCCACCCAGCCAATCGATCGACACTCGCTTGACGCGCCCCATAGAGGTGCTTCGCGCACCGCCCGACCAGCTCGAACCACTGGAGTCCGGTAGCCCCAGCTGTTGCTCCATACCCGCATCTCCCGATGCCTCCGCCGCGCTGGGGGTCGAGCTGGGATCAAGATAGCGTTGTGCGTCCGGGGTGATGCGAATCGACACGTGACACAGGCTGCTGACACGGCGTGTCAGTTCCGACAGCGTGACCTGGCGCTGAGGGCGATAGGTGACCTCGCAGTCCAGGAACGCGGGCTGAGGCTTGGGGATCGCCACAGGCTTGTCATCGACCCACATGCCTTCGTTGACGCGGAAGAGCGGTCGTTGGGTCTCGGCCTGTTGCCGCTGCTCGAGCAGCGAGTGCGCGATACGACTCTGGGTTTCAGCCCGATCCTGAGTCTGGTCGATGTTCTTGATCGCAGAGCATCCCGTCATCCCGAGGGAAACGCCGGCAAGCAGCAGGGCAGAGAGGGTCGAGCGCATCAGTCATTCCCCCGCATGGGAGACACCACCACGAGACGCTGAGAGGGATACGTGTCCACGTAGAGCGGCCTCTTGGCACGCCGGTAGGTTTCGGAGACGGACTGCAACGCAGCGAGGAAATCGCCGCTAAAGCGCAGCGGCGCGCGGAGCTGATAGTCGTAGTCCGCACTCCACACCAGACGCCAGTGCGCTCGCGTGCTCCACTCATCCAGCCCCTCACGCAGCGATTGACCGGTATCCAGCGTCCACTCGGGTATCGCCCTCGCCTGGGTCACGGGAGCGATGGCCGCCTTCTTCTGCGGCGACGCTTTGGCAGTGGAGCCGGCCGCGGCGATCGCCGTCGCCACCTCGATCTTGGCGGGAGGCGCCGCAGGTCTCGTCGTCGCTGACGTGTCGCGTCGGGGAAGCGGTGTCTTTACCACAGACCCTGTACTGATGCTGGCGAGCAGACTCGGCGGGGGCGCCGTAGCCTCCGATGCTTGAGGGGACGGTGCGCCTGGCTTCGGGGTCGGCGCTACCGATGAAGTGGGCTCACCCTTCGCGGGATGAGTGGAGACGACTCGCCGTTCGTGCTTCGTCATCTCACGCTGAGGCTGATCCCCACCCGGTTGGCGTGGTACCGCCGAAGCCTGGTGGGAGGCGTTCTTTGTACCGGGCTCAGTGTGACGGGCCACGATCACCTTGGCGGGCGACTGCCAGCGCATGCCCTTGGGTAGGCGATATGTCACCTCGCGCCCTACCCGATCGACATAAAGCTGCCAGGGCTCCCCCGCCAAGAGCTGAAGCGCCTCCGAAAGCGGCATGGGCCCGAGATGATGATGCGCCGCCGGCAGCGGCCGGCTGTAGAGGCGCCGCTGTGCATCCGTGACCGCGCCGAACAGGGTGTATCCCGACTCATCCAGCACGTATCGAAGAGCGGTGCCGACATCGGCTTCGACGCCGGCGGGGATATTGATCTCGATCGACTGCTGCAGCAGATCACGCTGCCCCTGGCGCGGGCGCGCCGAGACCAGGGTATAACGTCCCTCGCGTGACACCTTCACCTGATCGTCGTCCGGCGCGAGCGTCGAATTCACCGCCTCCCAACCCAACAGTTTGGGTGGCGCCGGCTTGGGTACCGGAGGCGTAGCCACGGTCTGGGTGCTCTGGCAGCCGGAAAGCACGGTGACCAGCGTGATCGTGGCTAAACTCACGCGCGACATTGGCATTGACGAAGCCTCGACATCGAATAATGGGCAATGCCGATAGCGTGAGCGGATCGTCAACTAGCGTCACAAAAAACGTTTAATTCGAATCGCAATGTTTCTTGACAAAAAAAGCGCCCCGCAGGGCGCTTGATTAAATTTCATTCGAAATAGCTGATTAATCGCTGCAGTGTCTGATCATCGAATCCCGCGCCCAGAAGCGAGGCAGTCGACTTGAGCGCACAGAGTGGCGAGGCGTGCTCCTCGATCCACTCCGCTTCACCGCACGCCTTGCGGCGGTAGAGGTTCCAGGCTCCCCGCTGCCCGGCCTCTCGTGCCCCACGGACAGACTGAGGTAGCTGTCGATAACCAACCTCCAGTCGCTGCTGGGGCATCAAGGGGTTCATCACCACGACATCGATCGCGTTCGCCGCATAGCCCTCGATCTCCAGGAGCGGACGTTGATGGCCACAGGCTGTCATACCGACGACATCCAGTACCTGGCCATGCCACGTGCTCCCTTCGGAGAAGCGGGTAGCGATCCACACCATCGCTTCGGTCTCGGAACGAAACGGGCCATCTGCTCTTGGCACCACTGCATAGGCGCCATCAATGACCTCCAGATACCATCCCTCGTTCTCTGGGAAGAAGATCGGCCAGCCCGCGTCGGCCAGCTCGGTGGCCAGGCTGGCCGACGTGTCAGAGTTCCACTCGGGACGCGACAGCTCGGCACGCATCTTCGACAGCAGAACCTCATGCTGGCCGGTGTGCGTGATACCGCCGCCGCCGAAGTTGAGGTGCTCACACAAATCGTCGATGTCGACACGCGCCAGGCTATCCTCGGCAAGCTCCCCGATCTCGCCCGGAAGGCTATCCGAGTCACGCTGCAGGTAGCGCAGCGCCGCCAGGATGACGTTGATGGCGTCAGGATTTAGCTCATAGCTCTGTGCATTCATGGCCTTGCTCCAATGGTCAGGCGGAGCCACACCCACTCAGGGGCATGACCCCTGAGTGGGTGTGTAGGTTCAGAAGATGATCAGGTGACTGCAACGTCTATCACAGGGCGGGCCGAAAAAGCCTCGAGCGCCGCCTCGGGCGAGTCACCAGTGAAGGAGCGCCCCAGCCGGTCGAATACAATCCAGGCAGCGCTCCCCCGATTGCGTTCGCAGTCGTGTGCCTGGCGTAGATACCCCACCGCGACGGCAGACCAGATTGCATCGCCTTCATAAAGGGTATGACCGCCAGGTTCCGGCTTCAGGCAGTAGCAGTGCATGTCGATAGCCTCAAAATGAGTGAGGCCATCCCACCGGGAAAGGGCCCCAGGTGGAAGAAGAAAGGTTAAGCCCGTCTGGCAACGAGACCGTCTTGGCGCTAGAGATTCGTGAAACTGTCATGAAAACAGCCTCCGGGAGGAGGCTGTCTTGAATGACAAGTTCAGGCTGGATCAGCGTTTACGACGCGCTGCCATCTTGCGAAGAGTGGCGTACGCGTAGCCGCCCGCGACGGCCAGCGAGAGGGAGAGCACGACGAAGATCGTGCCCAACAGCAGGTTTGCATAATCCATCAGTCATCACCTCGCATCAGTGGTGCCGATGCTTCTGGCGTTTTTGCAGATCCTTGAGCACCAGCCAGGCGTAGCCCAAACCACCAACCGAGAGGATGAGGAAAGGAGCCATCACGGCTGCAAATCGCAGCAAATCATCGTTCATTGGCCATCAGCCTCCTTGGCTGCGTCAATGGATTGATTGATTCTAACCCTCAACACGACAGCGACCAACACCACGACAGTAGCAATACCCCCACCCAACACCGCATAGGCGAGTTGAATTTGGTGGGCGATGACACCGCCAAGTATGCAGGCCGCTACGATGGTTGAAGCGATGCGCTCTATTGCCTCAGCGATGGCAAGACCTAGCGCATGGTTTTTCTGCTTCATCGGCGCAACTCCTAAGTCTCGCGCGGAGATGCACCGCCCGGTTGGGGAGTGAATCCCCAGGCGGGTGGAATGGAAACCGACACTGACGGGAGGCTAGCTTCCCGTCAGTGCGGCGAGTGAGGTGGAATCAGGCAGCCGACTCGGCAGCACCGACAGAACCGCAGTCGCCCGTGTGCGCAGCGGCTTGAGGTTCCTCCTGGGGAGTATCGGCAGGCGGTTGGTCAGAAGGCGCTTCTTCACGCCGCGGCGCTTCATAGACCTTCTCGCCATCCACCTTGACCCAGTTGATGAACAACAGACGTGCTTTCAGGCTCACGCCGGTTTCACCCGCGCGATCCCCTTTCGTCCGTGTGAACAGGTCGGCGTACAGATCGCCCAGCTTGAAGCCGACAAGGATCTTGGGCTCGGAAAGCCCTTTCTCCTTGCGATCGGCCACCGTCGCGGCGAACTTCTTGACCAGTCTCTCCGCCTCGGCACCGCTGACGCGGCAATCGAATCGGCGGTACTCGACATCCGTCGCGGGTCCGTTCAAAGCCGAGATATCGCAAGCCCAGAATGGGTCGCCACGCTTGGGCGTGACCTGGCGAATCCGGTTGACGTAACCCACGCCGGTGATGTGGAGATCGAAGAACTGGTTATCGGTCGATTTGGACATGATGTAACTCCTTGAGTTGAGTCTAAAAAACTCCAGGAGATACACCATCCCCATCGGGGAAAGTGTTCCCCCGGATGGGTAGGTTGTGATGCGGTGCGATTAGCTGAAAAACTTGATCGCAGTCAGAAAGGCGATACCCAGTGCAAACATTCCACCGAGGCGGAGTGTCATTTGATTACCCAGTTTGACCATGTCGATCTTCAGCTCGGAACGAACAGAATCGATCTTCTGGTCCAGCTGTGAACGAACAGAATCGATCTTCTGGTTCAGGTCGGTTCGAACAGCGTCGATATCCGTTTTCAGAGCAGCGCGAGTCTCGGCAAGGTCCGTTTTGGTGGCGAGCGTATGCTCGGCCGCCTCACGGAAGGCTCGTCCATGAGCCTCGGCAATCGCTTCGGCCTGCTCCTGAGTGAAGCCGGCCGTACGCAGTTGCCTCGCGAACTCTAGGGTATCGATGGCGTACATCGTCATCTCCAGTCTTCTCCGTAGCTTGGGGAAGACACACCCCAACCGGGAAGTGTTTTCCCGGGTGGGTGAAATATCAGTGGCATCCAACCCTTGGCAGGGCGCTGTCTTGCGGGATGCGTTACAGCTTTGGGGCCCGAAGGCAAAGGGCGTCACTGATGACCGTCAGTGACCAGCGGCTTACATCGACAGGATTGCGCTGCGGCTCCACGGCGTCAACCCCAAAACGATCATCAATCGCAAGCCGTGGCGGCGATGCCGCCGCCGCGCCTTGGGATTGAGGACCAGAACCGCGAGACCAGGAAGCCACCGATACCGGTACGGGTAGCGAGTAGGGAATCAGCCATGATGCCAGCTGCCGAGCATGCCCCTCGTAGTCATGTCGACCGCTTTCGCATCCGGTCCCGAATCATGGCGTTAGACCGTTACGGTTGTGCGCGGATCCCCGCACAAAGGGAGCCCAGGGGTCAGGCGGTGGGCTCCGCCAGGGTGAATCTAAGTCCAACCGGCCAGCCGGGAACCCCCTGATGGAGATCCCTGGCTGGCCAGTCGAGATGGGCATTGAAGGGGGTCGACGACCGGTCGACCTGAAAAACAAGGAACCTGGAACCCGATACATGCCAATGTAGTGCAAGAAAGTGTCTCGCGGGGGGTGCGCATTCTCACCAGGTGTTTGCGCTTTGGGCTCGGACTCGTGAAGAGTCCAAAGGGATCAACTGATGACCGCCAGTTGACAGCGGGGTACGCCCAAATTATCGACGAGTGCGTTGCATCTGGCAAGATCACAGGCCATTCACTTCCCTGGCCCTGAACCAGCACCCCCATTTTCTGGTACGGGGATACCCCAACCTGTCCAGATGAGGCGGGATCTCACTACGCGCGCTTCTATCCGTCCCATAGTGATGGCCGCCATTCTCATTCAGGTAATCAATGATCTGCTCGATGTGCCGCTCTGTCTCCGGCGCAGAGGCAAGGAAATCATCCACCATCTTCATGGTTCGCTTGAACGGCGTCATGAACTCGGTCCCTCCGCCCCTCGCCCCAGGCTGAGCAATACGCATGTCTGGATTGAGCTGATCGATCAAGACATGTGCCGACCGGCGGGCGCCAGGCTGGATACGAGGTGCGATCCGGCGCGTGATGGTGTAACGCTGAGGGATCAGCTCAACCTCACCACCATACCGATGTTCCACGGCAGGCTGCTTCTCGATCGACATGAGCCCTATGTGGAACTCCCTTAGCAGCCACCACAGCAGATTGTTGGACCGGTATTGCGGACGCTTGCAGGCGACCCAGATCAAATGCGGCATGCCGGCCTGCTCGGGGCGCGAGTGCGTCCGCCATCGGCTCGCCTGCTCGATGACACTCAGGTTCAGCGAGCGCTTACACTCGAAGACCTGGCAGATACCCCTTCGGGTCGCGATCAGATCCGGGCGCCCGGGGAAAGTCTCTAGCACCACCTCGGGATAGGTCTCCCAACATTGGGCCCGCAATCTCTGGTCCACCACCCAGGCGATCTCCGTTTCGGCCATGACGTGGTCGAAGGCCCAAGGTTCCTCGCCACTCCCCTGCAGGTATTCCGTGTGATTGCTCTCCCAGTCATCGCGATCCATCATCCCTGCTCTCCACTGGATGACGTTCTCTTGGCGCCCCGGCGTCCCTTGGCCTTCCGCGGTCTGCTGATCGGCTTGGTGCCATCGCAATCGGGATAGCGGGAGCACGACCAGAAGTCCCCATGATCGCTCTTGCGCTTCCGCATCGTGGCCTGGCACTTGGGACAGGTTTCGCTCGGCGCCTCTGGGAGATTCAACTGGGGGCGCTGGAGCGCCAGACCGACGAGCTTATCGATCATCACATGCTGCCTGGACATGAAGTCATCGAGCGTCATCGTCCCCTCAGCGACCTGATCCAGCGCCTGCTCCCAGAGCGCTGTCATACCTGGATTGCTGATTTGCGGGGGCAACGCTGCAATGAGCCCCTGCCCCACCGGAGTCGACACGATTGTGCGCCCCTTCTTTCGGATGAAGCCGCGCTTCAGCAGCGTCTCGATGATGCCGGCGCGAGTCGCCTCAGTGCCGATACCAACGCTCTTTCGCAGCCGTGCACGTAGCCGCTCGTCGGTGACCAACTTCGCAACGTTCTTCATCGCCTTGATCAAGCCACCTTCGGTGTAGAGCTTCGGTGGCTGCGTGTGGCGATCCTTAACCCGAACCTCCCGCACAGAGTAGGTTTCTCCCTGACGGAGAGGCGGGAGCGCCTGCACGACTGAAGCCTCCTGCTCCTCATCGTCACCATCCTGCTGCCCTTTGCCCTTCCCTCGGGGGAAAAGTACCTTCCACCCCTCGATCTGTACCTGACGCCCCGAAGTCACAAACGTCTCTCCGGCAATATCCAGCCGAACATCGGTCTGATCGTACTCATGGGCAGGTAGAAACTGGGCAAGGTAATAGCGACGAATGAGATCGTAGACCCGAAACTCAGCCTCACTCATCCGATCGATCCGACAGGCGCTGGTCGTGGGAATGATCCCGTGGTGAGCTGTGATCTTGCTGTCGTCCCAGACTCGGCTCTGGAGAGTCAGATCCAAACGCTCGATAACAGGAGCAAGCTTCTCATCCGAATGCAGGAGCGCCGTCACGACCTCCCCAACCTCTTCAAGCATTGATGCCGGAAGGTAACGGCAGTCGGTACGAGGATAGGTTGCCGCATCATGGGTCTCGTACAGTGACTGGGCGATATCGAGCACCTGCTGAGCACCAAAGCCAAAGCGCCTGGAGCACTCTTCCTGCAGGGTACTTAGGCTTAACAAGAGTGGCTGAACTTCGTTCTTACGCGACGTTCGGACGGATACCACAGAGGCCTGGCCATCCTGGCAGCGGGCGGCCACCGAGCGCGCTGCCTCCTGATGGATACAACGGCCCTCCCCATCGAGCCAGTCGTCGTTGCCAGGCAGCCACGTGGCCTGAAACACCCCATCCCGAGCTTGCAGGCTTGCCATCACTTCGAAGAATGGCTTGGAAACGAAGTTGGCGATCTCCTGATCTCTTCTAACCACAAGGGCCAGCGTTGGGGTCTGAACACGGCCTACTGATAGCACGCCCTGGTGCCCCTGCTGCTGCGCTAGGATCGAAAAAGCTCTTGTCAGGTTCATGCCCACGAGCCAGTCGGCTCGTGAGCGCCCTAAGCCTGCCTGATAGAGCGGCCACGTCACCTCTCCGGGATGGATGCTACTCAGTGCCTTACGAATCGACGGTTCATTCAACGCCGAGAGCCAGAGCCGAGAGACGCGGCCTCGGTAGCCACAGGCATCAAGGATCTCGCGCCCGATAACTTCACCCTCGCGATCGGGATCGGTAGCAATCACGACTTCGCTGCACTGCTTGAGCAGCTGCTGGATGATCTTGAACTGCTTGCCAGCATCCTTACGGACGACGTGCTTCCATTGCGATGGACGGATCGGCAGCGATTCCAGCGACCAGCGTTTCAATCCCGGATCATATGACTCCGGGGGTGCTTGCTCGAGAAGATGGCCGAAGGCCCAGGTCACGGTCATTCCGTCACCCTGCAGACAGCCATTGGCTTTGCGAGAGACACCGAGAGTGGCTGCAATTTTACGAGCCTGGTCAGGTTTTTCGCAGAGAAAGAGACGAGACATCACTCGGGGCCCTTGGGGGATTCAGGGACCAGCCTGACGGGCTGGATCAGCACCGTCAGTCGGAAACGTTAACCCCCTGCAGCAGATAATGGTCGTCGTCGATGATCCAGGCCTCAGCGCCGACATAACCTGCGCCACGAGTATTGTCCTCTGCCACGCACTCCACGCCCGGATGCTGAGTCAGCGCGTGCGCCAAGCGCTGCGCCAAAGAGCCGTTGAAAGGGATATCGGCGTCCAGCCAGAACCATATGGCCGAGGTGGCATCATCGATGGTGATGACCTCGCCGCTGCACCAGCGCATCGGAACCAGATAGCGACCCTGGCCGGCTTTTAGAATAGTGGGCTTGAGCAAGGAGCCATCAGGAGCGCCGCGGGCCTGGACTTGGCGTTCCGTGAACGCCAAGATCAACTGCTCTACAACGTGACGTTGACCATACCGTGGACGGACGAAGAACCGGTGATACACCGCGCCATCGCGAGCACACATTGCCAGATAAACTCCTTTGAATACCGCTGCCGCTCTCGATAGACACCAAGTCGATTGCAGGTTGATTATTCAAAGATCAGTAATTGGGGCGGCGATCCTCACCAGCACCAACAGCACCATACCAAATCAACTCTTTCGCCTTGCGCATCGCCCAGCCGGCCGGGGCACACGAACGATGGGACTAACATGATCTTCGCACCAAGCTACATACTTTGTGGCCATCCACAACTGAGGCAAGGTTACTTTCGGGTTTAATTTTTTAGCTCTAGTAACAAACCCACCATATACTCCCCACATATTACGACCACCACAGAGGTCACAAAACATAGCATTAGCAACACAAACCGGTTATCTGAGCCCCAGGCCGCTATAACAAAAAACAAACAGCCAATCACAATCAACAGCTTTATCGTGATGAGGGACATGTTCACTCCCCGCCCGCGGCTTTCACCAACGCAGCCAAGAACGCCGGCGATACATCATTCAGCCGCGCCACTCCGTAAGCTGGGTAACTTGGCAAGCAAAGTATCTCGGCCAAGGTCATGATTCTTCCAGCCTCGTTGTCTTCGTAGCCGCACTCCCTGCAGCCACGGTTACACTTCGGAAGTCTGCTAGCGCAACCGGGGCAAATCACCACGTCCAAGTTAGTCATCAATATTCCTTTGATTATTGACCACTAGCAACAGGCCGCACTACTTGAGAGCTTCGCGCTGATTGCTCAGTATCTTCATCTCACTACACTGATACTGATACCTAGTCAGCTCAGAATGTCGGACCGGTTCATCCCCATCGATCAGACGTTCGCGAAGCCTTTCAGCTATGCATCTATCCCCCCCAAGCAGATCCTGAATCTCTTGGCGACTTAACGGTGTTTTCATATGGGTAGTGCTCTCGTTAACGTAAATACCTAGTAGAATCAGAAAAGTAACACCGGCACCCACGATTATCCGGATCATGATTCAGGACCCACTGGATCCTCCCACTCGCCATCTTGACCCGCCGATTTCGCATAGACGCTCGGTTGAGGAACAGAAGCCGATGGAGGCTGACTCCCCTGCTGCTGGCTCTGAGGCTGCATGAGCAAGACCTGCGCAATACGAAAGGGCAAAATGCCGACTCGGACGGCCTGAACCTTGAATTCTGAGCGATCATTACCCTCGCTGTCCTTCCATTCGTCATGCACCATCCTGCCAGATACCATCACCCGCTGGCCTTTCTGGTAAAGACGGGCCCAGTGCTCGACATCCCGATCCCAAAGCTCGACTTTGGCCCAAAAACCTCCCCTGTCGACGTTACCCTCTTCAGTCGGGACGGGGTTGTCGAACCGAATATTCAATCGAAGAAGCCCGCGGGGCGGCTTGTTACCGTTGGACGGGAACATCCTCACCTCGGGATCCGAACCGATGTTCCCCTCGCCCATGAAATGCGTGCTCATCTCAACCTCCAGAATCGAATGAATGTCCGACTACATTGGCGGCAATACTGGTAGAGCGTCAGTAAGAAACGTTAAGGCCGGAGCCGCCCTATTTCCGCCTCCGGCTGAATCAAATCATGGCTTCGACTTCATCGAGATCTTTAAGCAGGCGATTCAGTCGGTCCACCTGTCGAGTGGCTGCGGCGATCTTGGCGTTGAAGATTGCGCGCTCGGTCTCGATCTGAATCAACTGACGCTTCATGCCCACAGAAACATTGCCGTGCTGAAGCACGGCTTCGAGAAGGCGTCGCCCCATCTGGGTTTGCGCCTTATCGCGCCACTGCACAGCTCGCACTCGCCCGCCACTGTTATTGTGGGGTTTGAGCCACAGCCCCACCTGGACCACCGTCTTGTTGTACCGATTCGCAAAGTCCGCGGCTTCTTGCCAGAGTCGGCGGCACTCCGGCTCTAGTTCGTCCCGAAACCGGATCACCTCCCCTTTACCCTTAAAAGGTTTTAAAAGGCCCTTTGCGTACTGATCCAGTGCAAAGTCCCGTGGCTCATCCAGTGCAAGTTCTCGATGCTTATCCAGTGCAGTCGTTTTGGCCACGATGTGTCCTCGGATGTACGAATAGAAGAATGTGGAGCCACCCGGTGCCGCCCTCGGCTAAGTGATGCCAGTGGCATCACCCTGGGTGCCCGGTGCCGCCCTCGGCTAAGTGATGCCAGTGGCATCACCCTGGGTGCCCGGTGCCGCCCTCGGCTGAGTGATGCCAGTGGCATCACCCTGGGTGCCCGCTGCCGCCCTCGGCTGAGTGATGCCAGTGGCATCACCCTGGGTGCCCGCTGCCGCCCTCGGCTAAGTGATGGCAGTGGCATCACCCTGGGTGCCCGGTGCCGCCCTCGGCTGAGTGATGCCAGTGGCATCACCCTGGGTGCCCGGTGCCGCCCTCGGCTGAGTGATGCCAGTGGCATCACCCTGGGTGCCCGGTGCCGCCCTCGGCTGAGTGATGCCAGTGGCATCACCCTGGGTGCCCGCTGCCGCCCTCGGCTGAGTGATGCCAGTGGCATCACCCTGGGTGCCCGGTGCCGCCCTCGGCTGAGTGATGCCAGTGGCATCACCCTGGGTGCCCGCTGCCGCCCTCGGCTGAGTGATGCCAGTGGCATCACCCTGGGTGCCCGCTGCCGCCCTCGGCTGAGTGATGCCAGTGGCATCACCCTGGGTGCCCGGTGCCGCCCTCGGCTGAGTGATGGCAGTGGCATCACCCTGATCTGACTTCAGTCTTCAGCTTCTGGCGATGCACTTAGCAGTTGATCAGCGTCTAACTCGGTGCCTTCGAGTTCCTCCTGGCCAGACTCGGCCAGTGCAGATTCCTCCCGACGGATCGCAGGGGCGAATTCGCTGCGGCGTTTCCCTTCCAGAATGTCCTGGGGCAGCTCGCCAAATTTCTCGAGAGCGTTACGCGCCTTGGCGTTGTTCGCGGCGAAATCATCACGCGTGGCACCACTGAAACCAGGAAACTTCACGGGGGTATAGCAGAGCGATCGCAAGGCATGGCCGCCCTGATCACGAATCATCGCCCCTCGCTGCTTGTTGCCAATAAGCCCAATGTGATGTCCCAGAAGCACGTCGCGCACGATACCGTCGTACTGCATCAGGAGCATGACGGCTTGCCATCCCATTTGACCGCCCGTGAAAACAGGCGTGACGAACGGCTGCTGGCTGACGTTGCGGCTGACATCGAGTCCTTCAGGAATTTGCTCCAAAACAGAGCTGACCCTGGCGCTGAGCTGATTCAGTGATTGCCGTGTGTCGTGGATCTTCTCTTCGATGAGGAGCAGCCACTGGTCAGCGTAGGGATCGTCCTTCGCGGCAGCCTGATGGATTCGGCCGGCCAGAGAGAGGAATTGTTTGAGGCCCACTACCTGGGGTTTACCACTCTCGACACCACGACCATGCCATACCAGGACACCTGGGTAGGTATGCAGCGTCATCTCGATCTTGCTTCGTAGTTGCCCCACACGAGGTTCGTTACCGGCCATGCTCACTCCTGACGTCAATGCACTGGATGTGATGCCAGCATCCACACTCACCACGTGTTGCCCCATCGGAAACGTTAAACGCGATCTCAGCGCTTTCTAGCGTTCGTTGCGCTGCAGGCCAAGACGATGTAACAGCTGCTCGCGCGCCTGCTCAGTCTCGGGGGAAATCGGCTGGGGCCCCTGTTTGGACACCGTTGACTGTAGCGGCACCACGGGTCCTGCGGCGGCTTCTGTGCTTGGTCGCTCCACACCCCGCCGCTTGTCAGCGATGTGCCGCCCGAAGTGCGTCAGCTGGAAATTGTCCGAGGCAGCACGCTTGGCCAGGGTGTGCAGGAAGCCCAGGGTGTTCTTGACCTTGCCGGCATCGACTCGCCCAGCGGCTTCGTCGATCACCGCCTGCTGCACGTCGGCTGACAACCCTGTCAGCAAGAGTCTCACCGACTCCCGCTCGTCGGCCGTCAGCTCGAGCGGCCAGCTCCAGACCAGCGAAGCCTGGCCCGACTCGCGCGCGGTGGTTTTACACACACTGTTTGTATAACTACGTACTGTAGGGGGAGGCGCATCGGAAACTGTGCCGTAAGTTACTGATTTACGCATGAGTTTCCGTTGGGAACTGGGGGCATCCACCTCGGGAAACTGCCCGAGTTTCCGCTGGAAACTGGGAGAACCTGTCTGAGTTTCCGCCGGAAACTGGGCGGGAGCTGACTGAGTTTCCTCTGGAAACTCGGCTCGGCGTTGCCGCTCGGCTCGCCGGTCGATGACATCGAGCCGGGTCGGTAGCTCGAGTACGCCACTCTCAGCCAACTCGTCACGCACCAGTTGTGCCACCTCAGCGACGTCCCGGTTATGGTGACGAGTGCACCGTATGACGTACTCGATGTACTCGACATCGAGCGACAGAGACTCGGCGGGTGCCAGCGGCTCGTCATGCAACACGTAGACATTGCCGATCATGCGCCCGTTCTCGGTATTGCGGGCCTTCATCCCTAGTGTCATCCAACGAGTCAGTCTGAGGATCGCGATGACCCGGGCCACCGTTTTGCGTGACGCTTTGCGATTGGCACCGGAGCGCAGCAACGGCTCCAGCTCGTCGTAGGTGGGAAAAGCAGTCGTACGATCGGCGTTCGAGAGAAGCCGGATCATCTGCCAGCCGAGCACATCGACCGCGCCCAGGCGCTGATCGAGCAGCAGGGCGCGGGGAACGGTTTCATGGGGGTTCCCCATGAACAGCAGTCCGTCGAGAGGATCATCCTGACCGCCTGACGCCGAGGCTGCCTGGCCTCGGCGTTGGGTCATGGATGACGCGGCGCGTCCAATGAGCGCGTCGAAATGCTTCATCAGCCAGGCATCCCTTTACCGCTCGAAGCCTCGATTGTCTCGTCTTCCGCTGGCAGGCTCTGCTGGGGGGCTTGCTCAGGCTCGGTCCATTGCTTGATCAGCATCCAGATTACCGCCAGGGGCAGATCCACTTCCTCGGACAGCACCAGCATGCCGCGGATATCCTCAGCAGCGCGCGGGCTCGCCGGATCGTGGGAGATGGTTTGCCAGCGCCGGTACGCCTCATGCTCGACCGCTTCGTCAGGCATGGGCAACCTCCCCTGACGACTGGGCACGCCCAGCAGCGTACGTCGCGCGGAACAGTCGTTAGGCGTAAGCCCGAAGAACGTGACCAGCATCTGCACGCTCGCGCCTCGTCGGATGCACTGATCGACGATCCCATCACGATCCTGATCCCTGTCGACACGGCGCAATGCCGCCTTGAACGTCTCATGATCCAGCTCGAAGCGTGCCACGCCCGGAAATTCGTGGATCAGGGACTCGATTTCGCTAGCACGCAGCCGACTGAGGCTCTGCAACTCCTCGTCGTGGAATCCCAGTGCGCGAGCGCGACGCATGTCACCTTCGCGGATCAAGATCAGCGCCTGGTTGAACAGCGCGTGATTGAGTTGCGGTGCTGCCATCACGAATCCCCCTCGGCCTGCTGTACCTCGCGCAATACCCGAATCAACCGGGTCAGCCAGAACACGCGTACGAAAAGCCCGTCGGGCAGGCGAACCTCACTGTCGTCCCCGTGGCTCCCCACCATCTCGCCGAGGAGAGAGATATCGCTCGGCATCATCGGATCGATGTTTCCCTCCAGGCCGGCGAGCAGTTGCCAAACGAGCTGTGCGCGGCGACTCGGTGCCCCTTCGAGCGGCCCCAGCTCGTAACCGAGACCTTCACGCGCGTTGAGGCGAATGACCTCGCTTGATCCGCTCGCCTCGATCCCTGCCCAACTGGCCAGCAACTGTACGACTTCACCAATCTGCATACGCAGATCTCGAGCATTGCGGCGCCAGGTCGGCACATGCCAAAGATCCGTGATAGGTGCGATCGGCCCACCGTCCTGAAGCGGCACGCTCTTGAGTGCCGCTGCCTCGAAGTCGATGGCCTCTTCGCCGTGCTCCTTCGCCTGCCAGTGACGCAGCTGGCGATGGCCCTCCGTCTCGTGGTGGGGAGATAGCGTCAGATCAGCGGCAATCGTGGCCTGCTCCTCCGGGCTCCGCATCGGCTGAGGATTGTGTTCACGCATCAGCCCATCGCTATCCAAGAGATCTTCCTCGGGGTCGCTCTCGCCGTGGCCGAGCCCGCGAATTGTCACGGGCATCTGTTCGGACTGGGCCTTAAGTTCAGCATTCTGCTGCTCGAGCTGCGCGAGTTGCGCGCGCATCTGTTTGATCGCAACCGACTCGCTGACGCCGCCAGATTGTGGCACCCCACGCTCGGATGGCGGCGCCGCGGGCGGGGAAAGATCGCTTTGCCCATCGCCAAAGGTCAGATCATCGGGATCGAGATCGCTGCCCCCACTGATGGGGCCCTCATTGACTCCGGGGGCTTTGGTGATCGGCGCTCCCCCTGAGGCATCCGAGGACTTGCCGGACGAAGGGCGACCCGGGGAGATTTCAGGCTTGGGAGGATAGAGATGGCGCTCTTGGGGATGACGCAGCCGGGCCAACTCGCTATCGACCGTGGTCCAGATATCGTCACGCTCTTCTTGAGTAGCCGCGCGGGCATACTTGCGCACCGTGAACCAGTTCTTCCACGCCATATCAATGGGGTTGAAGTGAAGTCCGGTATGCTCATTGAGCATGCCCTTCAGCCGGTCCTCGACGATGTTCCAGCGAAACTCGGTCTGGCCTTCGTGGTCGAGTAGGGTCATCTCCTCATGCCAAGCCTGGGCAAAATCGCCGTCGACAACGTTCTTGGCCCACTGCTCTCCCTCGCCTAGATCGTCGGCGTGCTCCATCCAGTAGTCGGCGCAACGGGTCCAGCACTCTTCGCAGAATTGGCGGTATGAGATCAGCTTTTCGATCTGAGGACGACCCATGCCGGCATCCAGCGTCAGCGGCAGCGTCGGCAGGAAATGCTCAATGGTGTAGAGCATTCGACTGATATGGCTTTGATCAATGGTGTACCCGAGCAAGCGCAGCCGCTTTGTCAACTCGCGCTGGGAGATGCTCTCACCCGCCTCCTCCTCCAACATGCGCTTGGCTTCGAAGATCCCGCGCGCACGCTCGATCCAGCTCAGCTGACCCCGGTTGTCGTTCTCCGCCAGGTGCCCGGCAAGGACGTTGATCTCGCCCTGCCAAGGCACAAAGTGGCAATCCTGCTGGTTGAAGCGCTCGTCGCCGGTCTCCTGATATAGCTCGTTGAGGATCTGCAGGCGGGTGTTACCGCCGTCCGAGATCATGTAGCGATCATCGCCTGGCCGCTGGGTCACGGTCAGCTTCTGCTTGAGCCCCACGGCACGGATCGACTCTTTGATCTCATCATACTTAGGGTTCAGGTGCGTCCGCGGGTTGCGATCGTAGGGCCGCAGTTGAGCGAGCCTCAGGGTGATCGGCTGCTCACGAACCGGCGCAGGCAACCGATCCGTGAGCTGACTGTTGAGCTTCGGACCCGGCTGTCTCAACTTTGCCGTAATCTGATCGGGTGTGACGGATGATCTGCTCATGGGGTCCGCTCCGGCTGCAACGAGGTGCAGCACTGTGAATCAAAAAAGTGCTCCAACTGCCTCTGCAGTCGGCCAAGGCTCTGGGTTAGGCCATGAAGGCTCAAGTCGCTGCGGGTCTGCGGGGGATAGGAATCGCATAACGCCTGCAGGCCACGTCGCAACTCTCCCAAGTTGTCGCTCACGATCACCAGCAGCTCGAAGTCACTGAGGTCGATATACTGGAGCTGGGCCCAGCGCAGGTTGTGGTGCTGCTGCATCTTGAGCCGGCCGGTCTTGTCGCAAGCCATGTGAAAGACCAGCCAGGTATCGGCAAGCAACGCCCGTAGCGCGTCGTTGCGCTTGCTCTGAGCCTGCGGATGAATGGCGAACCAGGACTCCAGGGTCTCGACCCATTCGGGGAAGGGATCCAGCCGCCCAAGTGCCATACACTCCTGACCGTGCAGATACCGCTCCATGCCCTGGGCACTGGCCTCCTGTGATGGAAATGCGAAGATCTCAGCCATGGGTCAGCTCCTTGTGCTTGTCGCGATCGACGCCGCTGTGCAGTCGGGCATGACGTCCGGCCGCATAACCTTTCGCCATCGCTCGGTGATCGTCGCGACGATGCCCTCGATCAATGGCCTTGAGTGATTCCAACTCGGGATATAGGCGCTGCTGGAAGTGCTCGATCGCGGCGATGGCCTCCTCTGTCTTCTGCACCGGCACAATGTGCTCGTATGCCCCAGCCACCCATGCCGAAGCGTATGCATCGGCACGACGGACTTTGGTGACGCGCTTCGCCCGCTTGTGCATGCCATTGAGAAATGCCTTGCGATCACTGATCAGCTGGCGCTGCAGCACCTCGAAGGCATAAGCCGCGATGCGCACCTGGCTTGCCTCCCCGAGGAAGGCGAAGTCCCCTTGCCAGCCTCCCACGGTTCGTCTTGGCTCATAGACGGCGGCGGTTCCGAAAGCCGAGTTGACTAGCTGAACTAGGCAATTCAGCCAGCGCGGCGGCTCGCGCCCAGCAGGAGTTTTGATGGCCACCCGATCTATGGTCGAAGCGGCAACATCGATCTCGCTGATGCCATATTCAGCCATCAGGCGCTGCGCCTGCCGCAGCGCCGTTCCCGCCTCATGCTCGTTGGCCGAACGAGATAACGCCAGGCAGCGCTCGATCTTGCGGAGGATGCGATCGGGAGTCATTGGACACCTCCCCCCTGTCCTCGACGGACATCGAGTGATTCAAGGCCTAAAAGGGCTGAGCTGGAATTGTCCTTCATGCATCCCCCTCCTCTTCTTTCTGTAGCCGTCGCAGCCTTGCCAAAACATTCTTTTCCGCACGCGCATCGCTGGGTGAAAATCCGGTGAATACAGGCGGGCAACCTGCCTTGATGAAACGAACGTGACCGCCTCGTGTACGCTCGACGCGCCAGCCGTGAGTCACGGCGTAACGCACTACACGCTTTAGGGCGCGGGTCGAGCAGCGGATCGGGAGTGAGTCAGCCATGAGACACCTCCAGATACGACAGATTGAGCTCCATTTGGCCGGCCCATTCTGCCGCGCGAGGATTGAGCCAAAGACACTCGGTACGCCGGCCCGAGCCTCTTTGAGCCGATGCCTGTACATGCCGCCGGGTCATACGCCAATCACGTAGCGCCTCGCGATAGAGTGCGGCGTCGTAACCGGAGAGGATGACGTAGCCCTTAGCGAGCCGCAGGCGCTCAAGCAATTCGACATGACGCTGATCGCTCAGCTCATGGCTATAGGCATGCCGATGCCCACTCTCTCGGGTTTCCCCGAGATAAGGGGGATCGACGTAGTGGAGCGTGCGTGGGGAGTCATGCTGGGCGATCACGGTCAGGGCATCGCGGTTCTCGATCAGAACACCCGACAAGCGCTCAGCGACACGACCGATCACGCTGGGCAAACGCTGCCAGTGATGTTGTGTCGTGCCATGAGCACGTCGGGTGTCTGTGCGAAAGCCGGAATTGCCGCGCGTCGCGCCGGCTGTTCCGAACCCCATATGGGCACGAATCAACAGGCGTCGAGCACGCTCGATCGGATCCTGCGCAGGGTCCCAGGCTCGCTCGAATTCGAGTCGCGCATAGGGCGTCAGAGCCACCTGCTCGATTAGCCACGCACGCTGCTGGGAACTACGCAGCACCTCGAACAGATTGACGACATCGCCGTCCAGATCGTTGTAGACCTCGGCATAGCTGCGTGGCTTCTGTAGGAGCACGCCAGCGGCGCCACCAAAGGACTCGACATAGACATCGAAGGCAGACATCGGAGGGAAATGCGCCATGATCCATGGTGCCAGGCGAAATTTGCCGCCGTGGTAGCGCATTAGTGGGGCAGTCACTGTCATGACGCTATCCTCCGCGCCGCCGCGTTGGACTGGTGACGTTGGTCGAGATCTTCGAATCGATTCATCCATTGTTGGAAGGCGTGATCCATCGACCACGGCTGGATGTGGAGGGGAAGCGGTACTACCCCTTCGAGGCAACCCCACTCATCCCCTTCGAAGAGCAGATCGCGGCGCTCCGTTGCAAGCAGGATCAGGTCGATATTTTTGATGCAAGGGTCCATCACTTCTGGGAGCCCGAAGCGCTCAGCAATCGCCAACCAGAACCGTTCCTCTACCTTCTTGAACTCCGGCATGAGGGCTTTCAATGGCGAGACCATATCGCCGACATAGGCTTCAGTGGCGTCGTGCATCAGCGCCGTTAGTTGATGCTCGGAGGGCACAAACTGACTGGCGAGTACGCAGTGCTGCGCAACGCTGTAGTGCTCAAAAGTATGTCCGCCGAAACGGCAGATTCGACTCAGTGCGCGACCGATGTCGGATGGTTCGATCATCTGTGGCGTGGGATTCGCCATATGAACCGAGAGGCCAGAATGAGTAGTGATGAAACTCATGAAGCACCTCCAGCGCGAGCGGGATGGCCCGGTGTCTCAACGGACAAGCCGACAGCCAAGTTGCGCACCCAGATCGGCGTTGCGCCGAGCGCGAACGTCTCGCCGGCCCAGGCCAGCAGCAGCGTGGTACCCATCACGCCGGCGATCGCTTCGGCGGCATCTCGTGGCACGGCATTGCCGATGCGCTCACGCCAGGCGCTATCACTAAGGCCGGACAGCTCCAAATATTCATGCGGATCGATCAGGCTTTGCAGCGCGGCTAGCTCAAGGGTGGTGAACGGCCGGTGCCAGGTGCCATCGAGCGAGCGGATCACAGCGACCAGCTTCTCGTTTGGCTCGGGCATTCGGGGATCGGCGACTGACCAACGACCGTTGTCGTGCCCAGCAGCGGCCGACACGGCGCCGCTAGGGCTGGACCAGGGCACAACGCCGTAGTGCCCAGCGGTCAGGTAATTGTCGCCGCGGCCACGTTTCATGCCAGGTCGTGGATCGGCGATGGCCAATGCGCCACTTCCGAAACGGGCGCCGGTGACTGTGCGGCATGACTCGTTGAAGCCAGTGATAGCGAGCTTGCTGCCGTGCGCGGATTTAGGCCATCCGGTGCGAGGGTCTGCGACAGCTAGACCGCCCGAGGTGGGACCTGTACCGCCAGTGACTGACGGGCTGTGCCGGCTCCATCGAACGATGCGGTAGACATTGTTGTGGCGGACGCCGACAACCCGGGGATCAGCGACCGCATAGGTACCTTGCCCCGGCGACTGCTGGCCAGCAATAGCTCCGGTGGAGCAGTCCCAGCGGCGGACACCGTAAGCCTGGCCGTCGCGCCATGCCGCTGACTGATCGAAACGCGGATCTGCGACCGAAAAGCTGCCGTTGCCGGGGCGACTGGCGCCGGCGATGGTGCCGGTGGCATCGGTCCAGTCATTGACGCCCAGAAAGCCATTGCGGCCCTCGGGCACGATCAGGTAATCACGCAGGTGGCCGTTCTCGACGACGAGCTTGTTTAACGACCGCCAGTCGCTCCCGGCCTGCACGAAGGCGAGCCGTACCCAGGTCTTCCACTGAAGGCGCGGGATGCGGTGCATCGGCCCGGCGCGCTCTTCGCCTGGCATGGACATCTCGCCGAGCACCTCACCGACCGAACGCAGCGCGCGCTTGGGGGGCTCGTAAAGAAACGGCGGCACCTTTTCGCGATGGCGAGCCACCAACAGGAAACGCTTACGCGACTGGGCGAGACCGCCGAGTTCACCGCAGTCGTGAGTCGTCTCGGCGACGGCGTAGCCGTAGTGCTCCAGCAGCGAGATGATCTGATCGAGCAGCTCCCGCCCGCGGTTGGCGATGCGCGGCACGTTCTCGAAGATCAGCAGCTCCGGTGGATCGTCGGTCCAGGCTTCGAGCGTCAGCCAGATACCGCGCAGCGTCAGCCGGTTGAGCGCCTGGTACTTCGGCGTGCTGCTGCGGCTCTGCGACAGCAGCCCCGAGAAACCCTTGCATGGCGCGCTGAGGAACACGATGTGCGGCCGCTCGCCATCCGCAGCGGCATGGATGTCGGCTGGCGTCATCTCGCGCCATTCCGCCGGCGGCTCCGCGCCGTGAAAGGTGCGGTATTGATCGCGGTCGAACAGGTCCATGACCGTGCCGCGCGTGCCAGTCAGCCGCTGGAAGTCGGCGATGGCGCCGGCGTCGACGTCGATCCCGCCGATACACCGAAAGCGCGCCTGCATGTTGCCGACGCGTGCGTTGCCGCGGTTGAACCCTGCGGCGCCGCCGCCCAGGCCACAGAACAGGTGGAAGTGGCGAATCTCATGGTAGGAGAGCAGGCTTGGCATCATTTTCATGACCGCACCTCCCTTACCTGCTTCCAAGCCAGGGATTCGAAGCGCGTATGGGCGCCCAGAAACGCGAGATGTACCGTGCCAGTGGGACCGTTGCGCTGCTTGCCGATGATCAGCTCGGCCAGCCCCTTGTTGTCTGGGATATCTTGGTTGTAGACCTCATCGCGGTAGACGAAGCCTATGACGTCGGCGTCCTGCTCGATCGCGCCGGAGTCGCGCAGATCGGCCATACAGGGCCGCTTGTTGGGGCGGTTTTCGAGTGCACGATTGAGCTGCGAGAGCGCCACCACCGGGCAGTTGAGATCCTTGGCGGTCGCCTTGAGGATGCGCGATATCGCAGAAATCTCGGTGTTGCGGTTCTCGCAGCCCGGCTCTTCGAGCAACTGCAGATAGTCGATGAGGATCAGAGCCGGTTTGCCGTGGCGGCGCATCAGCCGACGTGCACGAGACTTGAGTGAGGTTGCGGAGAGCCCACTGGAGTCGTCCACGAACAGGCGCTCCTCGAAGCCCAATATGCGGTTCGTGGCGGCGGTCAACTTTTCCCACCCCCCGTCGTCCAACTGGCCCGCGCGGAGTTTGCTCAGGTCCAGCCGCCCCATGCTCGCCATCAGACGTAGCATCAGCTGTTCTTCGGGCATCTCGAGCGAGAAGACGAAGATCGGTGCCGTGGCCAACTCCACACGACCGGCGGTTGCCTCCAGAGCATTCTCGACGAGGTTCATGCCGAGCGTGGTCTTACCCATCGACGGGCGGCCAGCAATCACGATCAGGTCCGAGTCCTGCCAGCCGCAGGTAAGAGCGTCGAGATCTTGGTAGCCCGTCGGCGTGCCAGTGATGCCATCCTTGGCATTGAAGGCGCGATCGATGGTATTGATCGCCGCCGTCAACGCCGGACGTATGCCGTTTTCCTTGCCCTGCCGATTTTCGGCCAACTCGAAAAGTTGTCGCTCTGCCGCTTCGATCAGGATCTGACTGAGCTGCTGCCCATCCAGCGCCCGCTGACTAAGATCACGCCCCATATTGGCCAGCTGCCGGCGACGCTGATGCTCATGAACGATGCCGGCATAGGCAACCACATTGGTAGCCGACGGCGTGTTGCGGGCCAGCTCGGCCAGGTAGGACAAGCCACCACAAGTCTCGAGATTCCCATTCCGCTCCAATGCCTCGGAGAGCGTCACCACATCCAGCGGTTTCTCGTCATGGGATAGCGCTTCCAGCGCCTTGAAGATCAGCCGATGCGGGTGGTGATAAAACGCGCCGGCGTCGACTATTTCGCAGATATCGTCCCATTTCGTGTTGTCGAGCATCAACGCGCCCAGGGTGGACTGCTCAGCCTCGATGCTATGGGGGGGCAGAAGTCCCATGACTTCTGCTTCCGCGGATGCGGAGGATACGGCCTCAATGGACATGGCCCACCCCCGGTTTCCCCATCCCAGGCTTGCTGTTGGGCGTCACCGTGCCTACGGCACGGATGGCATCCGCCCACTCTGGGTAGAGGTCAGTCGCCACCGACTTGAGTTGGTCGGCACAGGCAGGCGATTTGCGTCCCGAAGGTTTGCGCGGTTCGACTCGATGAACCGGTAGGCCCTTCAACGCCGCTGTGCGATAGGCAGAGAGGTTGACCAGTGGTGTCTCGAGCACACTGATGCCGTGATCTTCCACCTCGGCATACATGCTGCGAATGCTGTCGGCGATCTCCCGCGCATCCCGGAGCTGGTCGGTCATCTTATTGAGCAGGATGGAGACCGGCGGCACCTCGAACCGGGTATATCGTGCCAGCTCGCGCAGCTCGTCGAGCATGCCCTGAGTGCCTCGGACAAATTCACGGGCAGTGAGCAGTTCGGGAACGATGGGTGATACCAGTCGATCGGCGGCCATCACGGCCATCTCGAGAATGACGGAGCGCGCGCCCTGCGTATCGATCAGGATGGCATCGTAGCGATCGGCGAAGCGATCGAGCAGGTCTATCAGCCGGAATCGACCGTTGGGGGCATTGAGCAACAGCTGCTGCAACTGACTCCGGTGGTCATTTGAGACAATGATGTCGAGGTTGGTAACAGCGGTATGAGAAATGATCTGGTCAAGGTCGACCAGCTCTGTCGCGAGCAGCTCGTACACCCCACCAGGGGCAGGCTGGGACAGCTCATAGTAGGAAGAGAGGGTTGGCTGGGAATCGAGGTCTATGAGGAGGACTCGTAGACCGGCATCCGCCAGGAGGCCACCCAAGTTTGCAGTGGTGGTGGTCTTTCCGACACCGCCCTTCGAGCATACGATCGTAGAAACGCGCATATCCACACTCCGTCCAAGCTGAATGGAACGAGTGCAGAGAGGATATTAGGTGAGAAAATCAGGAGCTTGCGAACGGCTAGAGGGGAATCTAGAGGGCGGGGAGCGATCACCGTGTGAAACGCTCTGTTCCCTTCATCTCTAAGCTCTGGTGCCGACACCAGGAGTCGAACCCGGGACCTACTGATTACAAGTCAGTTGCTCTACCAACTGAGCTATGTCGGCGAGCATAGAGACGTTGGCAAATGGCTGGGGTACCAGGATTCGAACCTGGGAATGCCGATACCAAAAACCGGTGCCTTACCACTTGGCGATACCCCAGCAGCGTGGTGGCCAGAGACGGAATCGAACCGCCGACACGGGGATTTTCAATCCCCTGCTCTACCAACTGAGCTATCTGGCCCTTGCCAACGGGGACGAATTAAACCAGTAAGCCTTTCACGGGTCAAGCCTTTTATTTCAAAAAGATGGGATCTTTTTCGCCCCCACCAAAATCACTGGCTCGGCGGCACGTAGCCTTCGGCGTGGTCGGTCTCCTGGTTGTCGAAGAAGCGCTCCATCTGCGCCATCAGGTAGGCGCGCGCTTCGGGGTCGAGCATATTGAGATGCTTCTCGTTGATCAGGCGGGTCTGCTGGGCCTGCCACTCTTCCCAGGCGCGCTTGGAGACGTTCTGTTGAATCTCCTGGCCCTTGGCGCCGGGCAGCGGTGGAAACGGCAGGGCTTCGAGCTCCTGCTGGTACTTGCGGCAGAATACGGTACGAGCCATGGATCACTCCTGGGTCAGTCGGTCGTCGTGGGTGTCTGGGCCAGCTTGTCGAGCAGGGTCTTCACCGGCGCGGCCAGGCCGATGTCGCCAGGGGCCGCGGGGTCCACCCAGCGCTCGTCGGCGCCTGCGGCGATAGGGGTCGCCAGCGTGGCATCGCTGGCCGTCGCAGGGCAAGGCGTGATGTCGAGGCGAAAGTGAGTGAAGACGTGGGTAAACGGTTGCCAAGCACGGGCCAGGTGTGCACCGGGGTAGCGCGCCAGCCAGTCGCGCAGCGTCTCACCATCGTCGAACTGGGGAAAGCACCAGAGACCGCCCCATAGCCCCGTCGACGGGCGCTGACGAAGCAGAACCCGGCCACTGCCATCCTGCAGCATGAGCATCTGGGTGCTGCGCGTGGGGATCTCACGCTTGGGCTTGGACCCGGGATAGTCGCGCTCACGCCCCTGCGCATGCGCCACGCAGACGTCTTCGAACGGACACAGCAGGCAGCTGGGTTTCCCCCGGGTACAGATCATCGCGCCCAGGTCCATCATAGCCTGGGTGTAGTCAGGCAGGCGCTCGTGGGGCGTATAGCGCTCGGCCAGCGCCCACAGCCGCGCCAGCACGTCGCTGCGCCCAGGCCAGCCCTCCACCGCATGCAGCCGCGCCAGAACACGCTTGACGTTACCGTCGAGAATCGCCGCGCGCCGTCCACTGGTAATGCTGATGATGGCGCCGGCGGTGGAGCGGCCGATCCCGGGCAATGCGGTCATGGCATCAAGGTCATGGGTCGGGAATTCGCCAGCGTAGTCCTCGACCACCTGCCGTGCGGCCTTGTGCAGGTTGCGCGCGCGGGCGTAGTAGCCAAGCCCGGTCCACAGATGCAGCACGTCGTCCTGTGGCGCCGCGGCGAGCGTCTGAACGCTGGGAAAGCGCGCCATGAAGCGCTCAAAGTAGGGCACTACGGTAGCGACCTGGGTCTGCTGCAGCATGATCTCGGAGACCCAGACACGGTAGGCGGTCTTGTTCTGCTGCCACGGCAGCGTCTTGCGCCCATGCAGGTCGAACCAGTCGAACACGCGGCGCTGGAACGCCTCGGTCGATAACGCAAACTCAGCCAAACGGCACCTCGGATCAGCGGATGGCGACAGGGGATGATCGCAAAGCGCCGACAAGACGTCGGCGCGGGCACTGGCCAGTAAAGGCGGTCATTTGAACAGGCCTCGGATCTTGTCGCCGAGCTCCTGTGAAGCGCCATCGCCCAGGGCATCGTCGATCTTGCGCCGGGTCTTGTCGTCGAGCTTGTCATCGAGCACTTCATCGACCCGTTTGCCGGCCTTGCGCTTGGCTTCGTCCTCGGCCAGCGCCCCCAGCGAACGCTGGAACGCCTCGCGGTCGAAGCTGCACCAGCTGGCCGGCGCGTCTGTCAGGCTGCCCTGGCAGCGGATCGGGAAGTCGATTCGCGCCAGGCGCGGGTTGACGCTGCAGGCGGCCTGATCGGCGGTATCCTGCAGGCGGGCCGCGGCGCGGTAGTCGAGCCGGTCGGTGACCAGGTTGACCTCCCCTTTGCCGCTCAGGTTCACCCCGGGGATAGCGATATCGAGATCGTCGTTGTGCGCCACGCCATCCTTCACCACCACGGTGGCCTGTAGCCGATCGAAGGCGGTGTCCGGGCTCCACTCGCGATCGGACTGCTTGCCCTCCAGTGTGGCAACCGCCGTACACAGCTGCTTCGGCACGTTGACGTCGAGCATGGCGCCATCATCGATGCGCAGTGCCGCCTGGCCATTGAGGTTCTGCTGGATCCCGGCAAGGGTGTTGGTGCGCGAGTCGAAGTCGCCCTGCAGGCTGAGCGTGCCGCGCAGCGGCGAGGCCTTGCCACTCACATCCTGGTACAGCGGCGCCAGTTGGACACCCTGCAGACGCTCGGTGAAGGAGAGTTGAATGGGCGACTGGCGCAGATCGAGCGCGCTGGAGGCCTTGACGCTGCCGTCGTAGAGGTTGGCGCTCAGCGAATCGATCCGCTGGCGTCCATCGCTGCCGCTGGTGGCCAATGCAACGTCGCTGAGCTTGGCGCCCTTGAGCGTGAGCGCGTCGAGCGTCAGATGCCCTTCCTGTTTCAGATGGGCGAGCCAGTCCACGGGCAGCAACCCAGCCTCTTCGCCGGCCGCCAGCGCCGGCGCAATGCCGAGGCTACCGAGCCAGGCGGTGGCCTTGTCAGATGCCTTCGCGTCATTCTGCGCCGGTGCACCACCACTCGCCGCCGCGGGCGGCAGGTAGGCATCGAGATCGAGCTTGTCGCCCTCGAGATCGAAGTTCAGCGCGCTGCCATCGTAGGCCGCGCCTAGCGAGCCGCGCAGTTGGGTCTGATCGAGCGTGAGCTGAAGATCGGAAAAGTCCACGCGCTGGGCATCACCCGTGAAGGGGCCGCTCAGCGAGAGCGCGGTCAGCGCCTTGTCATTGGCGCTGCGCACGTCGACACCGAAGCGGGTGAGCCAGTCGCGTAGCGAGAGCGGCGCCAGATTCAGCCGCCCCTGATAGTGCGGGTCACTATCCAGTGCGGTGATCTTGGCATTACCGCTGAGGTCGAGATTATCGTCCCCGGTCAGTGCCACATTGCTCAGCTCGGCAGTTGCGGCATCGAGGTCGGCGCTGGCATCGAGCTTGAGATCGAGCGACAGCGGCGACTTCTGCAGCGCCGGCGAGGAGATTGCCGCCCCCAGCTGGACACCTTCGGCGCGGTACTGACGCTGACGCGTATCGGCCACCAGGCTGGCGATCTTCAGGTTGCCACTCTGGGCCTGTTCGGCGATATCGGGCAGCTGCGCCTTGCCATTGAGCGTGACTTTGTCGAAGGTGTAACGCCCGGCGCTCAGATCCATACGCATCTGGCTCTTCAACTGCACATTGCCGTTCATCCTGGGCTGCTCGCCCGAGAGATCGAACGAGAGCTGCAGCGGGAACGAAGACTGCGGGCTGACATTGCTGCTGGTCAGCGACAGATTGGAGAGCGTGACGTCCAGCGGGCGACGCGGGTCGACGTAATGAACCCGGCTGTTGGTGACCTGGACGTTGGCGATATCGAACGCCACCGGCTGGCTATCGCTCCCGGCCTGACCACCGCTATCACTCTTAGCACTGCTCTCAGCCTGACCACCGTTCGCGGACTGGGCGACGCCGGCGTTCTTGCCCGTGGCGTCGGCGGCAGCGTCACGCTGGGCGAGACGGTCGAGTAGCGTCTGCCAGTTGCCCCGGCCCTGGGCGTCGCGCACCAGGTTGAGACGCATGCCATCGAGGATCAGGCCATCCACCGAGACATCGCCGCTCAACAGCGGCGCGAAGGCGACACTCACCTCGGCCTGGTCGAAGGCGACGAAGGGCTCGTCGTCGTGGGACTGGCGCGGAAGCCAGGCCTCGGCGTCGGCCACGCTGACCCCGATGCGCGGGTAGAAGCTCCATGACAGCGGACCATCCAGGCGCAGCTCGAGTCCGCTCTGATCGCGCACCGCCTCGATCAGCCGCGGTTTGAGATCGTTGGGATCGAAGAAGGTGGTGATATAGACCACCGCCGCCACGACCACGATGCCCAGCACGCCGACGGCCGCGAGCAGCGCTCTGATCAATCCTTTCATGCGCGCCGGACCTCCTTGACAGCGTGGCCCACTGGCGGGGCCAGGAATGATTGGCGGGTATCTCGACGACACCCCACTAGGGTATCGCTGGTTCGCGCGGCTTCCGGCATGCCTCCTGTCTCTCCCTGTCAACGCGGCGGCTCGGCCGAGGCCGCTCTGTGATCCCCGCATTGTAGCGGATGCCCGGGGCGATTCTCTATAATGGCCGATTCTCGCCACACCTACCGGGAGACTCCCCACGCATGTCCCAGCGCATCGCCACGGTGTCACGCCAGACTCAAGAGACCCAGATCACGGTCACCGTGAATCTCGACGGCAGTGGCCGTCTCGAGAGCCGGACCGGGGTCCCCTTCCTCGACCACATGCTCGACCAGGTCGCCCGCCACGGCATGCTCGACCTCACCATCGAGGCCGACGGCGATCTCGAGATCGACGATCACCATACCGTCGAGGATCTGGGCATCACCTTGGGTCAGGCATTCGCCCGGGCGATCGGCGACAAGCGCGGGATTCGCCGCTACGGCCACGCCTATGTCCCGCTGGACGAAGCGCTGTCACGGGTGGTGATCGACTTCTCCGGCCGCTCGGGCCTGTTCATGGACGTCGAGTTCACGCGCGCCAGCATCGGCCGCTTCGATACCCAGTTGTGCTGGGAGTTCTTCCAGGGCTTCGTCAACCACGCCCAGGTGACTCTGCACATCGACAACCTCAAGGGTTTCAACGCCCACCACCAGGCGGAGACCATCTTCAAGGCCTTCGGCCGCGCGGTACGTGCCGCGGTGGAAGAAGACCCGCGCATGGCCGGCCAGCTGCCGTCGACCAAGGGCAGCCTGTGAGGGCGCACGCCGCCCGCCCGGCGGCTGTCACCGATTCTACGAGGAGCGCACGATGACGATTGCGGTAATCGACTACGGCATGGGCAACCTGCACTCCGTGGCCAAGGCGCTCGAGCACGTCACCCACGAGAACGTGGTGGTGACCAGCGACCCGCGCGCGATTCGCGGCGCCTCGCGGCTGGTGCTGCCGGGCCAGGGCGCGATCCGCGACTGCATGGGCGAACTCGAACGCAGCGAGCTGCGCGGGCTGGTCGGCGAGCTGCTCGACGCCCAGCAGAAGCCACTCCTGGGGATCTGCGTCGGCCAGCAGATGCTGTTCGAACACAGCGACGAGAATGGCGGCATCGACTGTCTCGGTTTTCTGCCCGGGCGCGTGCGCCACTTCGGCCAACAGTTGAAGGGGCCGGACGGCGAGCGCTTGAAGGTACCGCACATGGGCTGGAACCGAGTCGTCCAGCACCACGCCCACCCGCTGTGGCGGGGCATCGACGATGGCGCGCGCTTCTACTTCGTGCACAGCTACTATGTCGACGCCGCCAACTCGGACGACGTCTTCGGCGCGACCCACTACGCCGGTGTCGAAGCCCACGTGGCCACCGGCCGTGGCTGCGTCTTCGCGGTGCAGTTCCACCCCGAGAAGAGCGCCCGCGACGGCCTGCAGCTGCTGGAAAACTTCGTCAACTGGGCGCCCTGAGCGCGCCGCGCCCGGGACGCCGCCAGTACGGCGCCGCCCCATCGATCATGTGCCAGCCGCGCTCGCGCTGGCCGACACGCAGAGGATTCGACGACATGCTGGTGATTCCCGCCATCGATCTCAAGGACGGCCAATGCGTGCGTCTCAAGCAGGGCCGCATGGACGACGCCACCGCCTACGGTGACGATCCGGTGGCCATGGCCGCACGCTGGGTGGAAGCCGGTGCCCGCCGCCTGCACCTGGTCGACCTCAACGGCGCCTTCGAAGGCAAGCCGGTCAACGGTGAAGCGGTTACCGCCATCGCCCGTGCCTATCCGGACCTGCCTATCCAGATCGGCGGCGGTATCCGCAGTGCCGAGACCATCGAACACTACCTCGCCGCAGGCGTGAGCTACGTCATCATCGGCACCAAGGCGGTGAAGGAGCCGGCCTTCGTCGGCGAGATGTGCCGGCAATTCCCCGGCCACGTGATCGTCGGGCTCGATGCCCACGACGGTTTCGTCGCCACCGATGGCTGGGCCGAAGTCTCCGCGCTCAAGGCGGTCGATCTGGCCAAGCGTTTCGCCGACGACGGCGTGACCTCGATCGTCTACACCGACATCGCCCGCGACGGCATGATGCAGGGCGTCAACGTCGAGGCGACCGCTGCGCTGGCCCGCGACGGCGGCCTGCCGGTGATCGCCTCCGGCGGCGTCACCGATCTGGCGGATATCCGCGCCCTGGCCGAGGTCGCCGACGACGGCATCATCGGCGCCATCACTGGCCGCGCCATCTATGAGGGCTCCCTCGACGTGGCCCAGGCCCAGACGCTGAGCGACGAGATCCGTGGCGCTGCCCGGGGAGGCCGCGCGTGACTCTCGCCAAGCGCATCATCCCGTGTCTCGACGTCGATGCCGGCCGTGTGGTCAAGGGCGTCAACTTCGTCGGTATCCGTGACGCCGGCGATCCGGTGGAGATCGCCAAGCGCTACAACCAGCAGGGCGCGGACGAGATCACCTTCCTCGATATCACCGCCAGCCACGAGGATCGCGGCACCACGGTGGAGATGGTCGAGCGCATCGCCGGTGAGGTGTTCATCCCGCTCACCGTGGGCGGCGGCATCCGCCGCTGCGAAGACATTCGCACCATGCTCAACGCCGGGGCCGACAAGATCTCGATCAACACCGCCGCGGTGACCCACCCGGACTTCGTGCGCGAGGCAGCCGAGCGCTTCGGCAGCCAGTGCATCGTGGTGGCGATCGACGCCAAGCGGGTCAGCGCCGAGGGCGAACCGCCGCGCTGGGAGATCTTCACCCACGGCGGGCGCCGCCCCACCGGGCTGGATGCCGTCGAGTGGGCGCGCAAGATGGTCGACTACGGCGCCGGCGAACTGCTGCTGACCAGCATGGATCGCGATGGCACCAAGGTCGGTTTCGATCTCGGCGTCACCCGTGCGATCAGCGATGCCGTGGAGGTACCGGTGATCGCCTCCGGCGGTGTCGGCAACCTCGACCACCTGGTGGCCGGGGTTAAGGAGGGCGGCGCCGATGCGGTGCTCGCCGCCAGCATCTTCCACTTCGGTGAGTACACCATCCCCGACGCCAAACGCTACATGGCCGAGCACGGCATCGAAATGCGCCTCTGAGCGCGGCAAGATCTGCGCCGAAGCCGCAAGTGCGTAGTCACTAACAGCGGAGTGAAGAACAGCGCCGCGACCCGATCGGGTCGCGGCGCTTGCGTGGGTAAGGTGTGCTTCCGTGCGGTGTGCTTCAGTGCGGGCTCACAGCTTAGGGCAGATAGCGCGGGCGCAGGATGCCCTGGAGATCAGTGTAGGGGATGGTCAGCACTGGCTGGCCCACGGCGTAGGGCGCCAGATCATAGACCTGATACTTGACCGCCAGGGCGTCCTTCAGCGGCGCCACGTTCTCGGAGACGACGAACGGCCACTGCTCGGCGGAGAGCCCCTGAGCCTGATCCGTCTGCAGCCAGCGCTGATGGGCGCGCGCCAGCGCCGCCTCGTAGGCTACACGCTGGCCGGGCTCGAGCATCTCTGCCAGCGAGACCGGCTCGCGGGTGTCGCGGTCGATGACCAGATACTGCGTCAGCGGCAGGCCGTGGGCGCCGCCGCTGAACAGATAGCCGTCCAGCTCGATGACCAGCAGGTCGTCGTGGTCCGCGATCACCTTGGCATCGAGATCGGCGGCGTAGCCCGGCAGCTCCGGCACCTCGCGGCGCGCCTCCTTGGCGGCGGCGAAAACCTGATCGGCGAAGTCGTCGAACGAGGAGGCACGGCCGATCGCGCTACCGTTGGGATCGTCACTGAGACCGCTGGCCAGTGCGAACAGCCGCTTCTGCAGTAGCGCCGACAGCTCGGGCGACTCAGGGAAGCGCAGATAGTCGGCCTCGACTACGGCGCAGGCATCACCCTCGCACCCCGGTTCGTGAGCTGTCTTCGTGACCGCTTCGGTACGCAGCGGGTCCTGGCGCCAGCCGGAGAGACTCTGGCAACCGCTCAGCACCAAGGTAGCCAGCATGAGGGCGCCGAGCGCCACACGATGAGACATGCAGTTCCTCCTTGAACGTCTTGCCGCGCGTGCACGGCCGTCGTTGTCGCTTGTCGCAGGCGCGCTCCGCGCCAACGTTGGCTTGATATCTACTAATATAGCGCCTTTTCAAGTACGTTTCGCGCCGGTGCCCGCCCCGCTTCAGTCCAGGCTCAGACCCAGGTTGCTGATCCCCTGGTTACGCCCCAGCGTGCGCAGCTCGCGAAGTGCCTCGATGTTCGGGTCGGCCTCTACCGCTTCCAGCACCGCATCCTGGTAATCACGCTCGTCCTGCATCAGCTCGTGTTCGCGGAATAGCGCATTGAGACGCTCCGAATCCTCGCTGCCATCGACCATCTCGATATAGGCGCGCACGCCGTTGCGCGATACCTGGCTAACCTCCAGCACCGCTTCCGGCGCCTCGCTGCGCAGCGCGTCCAGCAGCGTGGTCAAGGCCATGATGCTCTCGGTGGCGCGCCGCGCGCCGAAGCTGTCGTCCGCTTCTGGCGGCTCTACCGCCGCCAGCTTCTCGGCCTGCTTGTCGAAGTCGATCTTGGCGCTCTTGACCTGTAGCCGCTCCCACACCAGATCGAGCACGTTGTAGAGCACGTTGGGGTCGCCCATGCGACTCATGCCGGCATAGAGGGTGTAGTTGGGCGTGAGACGCTCGCACAGCGCCGCCATGAAGGCGATACGCTGGCGCGGATTGAGCGCGCGCAGGCGCTGATTGAAACTGGCGGCGGGATGGGACATCGGAACTCCAGAGTGACAGCGGCGACGTATCGCGCGGTAAATAGTAGAAGCTAGATGGGTGAACCTAAACGAATGAACTGCCACGAAGCGGCGTAGCCGAGTGAACCTGAAGGCCGGCCGCGCTCACGTCGGGCGCGGCTAGTCCGGCCACAGCAGCCGCGCCGGCACGCGACCGGCGGCATCGAACACCACGCCCTCTTCACGCAGCAGGCGCTGCTGCTCACTGGCGCCGCCGTGATCAGCGACCCGCCGGGTGGCGTTGATCACCCGATGCCAGGGCAGCCCGTGACCGGCGGGGAGTTGGCGCATGGCGGTACCCACCAGACGCGCGGTGGCGCCCTCGGTCATCCCGGCAATGCGTCCATAGGTGGTCACGCGGCCGGTCGGAACCTGCGCCACCACGGTGTAGATCTGCTCCAGCAGCGCAGCGCGTATCGCCATGATCGATCGATCTTTTTCCGCTTGTGAAGGGCGTCTCACGCCCGCATCATGACCTTATCATGCATATTTACTTTCTCCAGCACAGCTCGCTTTTTGCCCCCGGCCGCCTGGCCGACTGGCTTCAAGGCATGGGCCACAGCCACAATCGCTGCCGGCTCGACGAGGGCGAACTGCCGCCGCCCTGGGATCACTTCGACGGTCTGATCCTGCTGGATGCCCTCGGCCCGCTCGACCCTCAACTGCTCAAGCGCGAGCGCAAGCTGCTGGATCGCGCGCTGAAGAGTGGCAAGCCGGTGCTGGGTATCGGCTTTGGCGCCGCCCTGATCGCCGAGGCGCTGGGCTCGATCGTCTCGCCGGCGGTCGAGCCCGAGCGCGGCTGGCGCACTCTGACCCTGGACCCGGCCAGCCCGCTGGACCTTCCCGAGACCTTCGAGGCGCTGCTGTGGCACGGCGATATCTTCGGCCTGCCTGATGACGCCTTGCCGCTGGGTCACACCGCCGCCGGGCCGGTACAGGGCTTCGTCTGGGATCGTGGCCGCGTGATCGCCATGCAGTGCCACCTGGAGCTGACCGCCAAAGACGCCCAGGCGCTCTGCGCCCAGGAAGGAGCGATGGCAGACTGCGGCGATCTCTTTGCCGACCCCAGGCGCTTCGACCGTCAGGCGGCGCTGTTGGATCGCCTCATGAGCCAATGGCTCGACTAGCCCCGGTGTCCCGCGCTCCAGGCCTGCGCCGCTTGCAGACACTCGTCCCAGCTGCCGACGATCAAGGTCTGGCGCTGCTGGCTCTCGAGCTGCTGGCGATACATGGGGTCGTAATACTCTTGCAGCAGCGGGGCCAGCCAGGCGTCGTGGGCCTGGGGCTCACCGGCGGCCCCGAAGGCACGCTGCTGGGCCTCAAGCAGGCGCCCCAGGCGCTCGCTGCCGAGCCGCTTGCCGAGCCGCTTGAGCGCGCCGGAGAGCTGCTTGCGAAACAGCGCCTCGCCCAGCAGCGGCCCGTAGTCGCGGTGGTAGAGCGCGCTCAAGTCTTCGATATAGTCCTTGCGAATCTGCTCCAGACGCCAGTCGAGGGGCATCTCCACGCGCACACAGGGGGCGTCTTTCATCGTCTGCCAGAAGGTCGCCGGAATCGCCAGCCGCCCGATCCGCTGGGATTCGTCCTCCACCACCCGCGCCTGCGGCCGGCGCCAGAGGTCGAGCGCCAGGCCATGTTCGAAATCGATCTGCGAGGGGCCGACCCGCGGATGCTGGCCAAAGGCGGAGCCCTTGTGGCGCGCCAACCCTTCGAGGTCGACCCCACTGTCGAGCGCGCCCACCAGCGCGGTCTTGGCGCACCCGGTGAGCCCGGCCACCAGCAGCAGCGGGCCGCTGCTCTGCTGCTCCAGCAGGCCGAGCAGGGCGTTACGCATCGCCTTCCAGCCGCCGCGAATCCGCGGTACCGGGCGTCCCCGCTCGCGCAGCCACTGTTGGCTGATCTTGGAGCGCATGCCGCCCCGAAAGCAGTAAATGATGCTCTCGGGCGCCGCGTCGAGCGCCGCCTCCCAGGCGGCCAGCCGCCGCTCGCGCAGATCGCCGGTCACCAGTTCGTTGCCCAGCGCCACCGCGGCTTCCTGCCCCGAGAGCTTGTAACGAATGCCGACCTCGCGGCGCTCGTCGTCATCCATCAGCGGCAGGTTGATGGCCCCGGGCAGCGCGCCGGCGGCGAACTCGATAGGGGCGCGGACATCGATCAGCGGCCGCTCGAGCAGCGCTAGATCGGCCTCGACGAATTCGCTGCCGCTCAACCCCGCACCTCGATCAGCCGAGCACCACCAGCGGGGCTGACGCACTCGCCGAAGGCTTCCAGCGCCAGCCGATGCTCGCGCCCGATGCGCTCGACATCGTCGGCCCAGGCGGGATCGACCGCCAGCAGCAGGCCGCCAGAGGTCTGCGGATCACATAGCCACTGCCAGTGCGCCTCGTCCATCTCGCCCAGGGCCGTGCCGATCGCTTCACGGTTGCGCCGCGTGCCGCCGGGTACCGCGCCCTGACGCCGATACGCCTCGGCCTCGGCCAGACGCGGCAGCTTGGCGAAGTCGATACGCGCCTCGACCCCGCTCGCCGCACACACTTCACTCAGATGCCCGGCCAGGCCGAAGCCGGTGACGTCGGTCATGGCGTGCACGCCCTCGACGCGGGCCAGTGCCGTGCCGATGGCATTGGCGGTGAGCATCGTCTCGCGCGCCAAGCCCTGGTGTCCGGGCTGCAACAGGCCCTGCTTTTCCGCCGTGGTCAGCATGCCCACCCCCAGCGGCTTGGTCAGATAGAGCAGATCACCGGGCTTGGCGCCGCTGTTGAGCTTGAGATGGGCGAGGTCAACCAGGCCGTTGACCGCCAGCCCGAAGATCGGCTCGGGGGCATCGATCGAGTGACCGCCGGCCAGCGCCATACCCAGCTCGCGACAGACCGCCTGGGCGCCGGCCACGACATCACCGGCCACCTCACCGGGCAGCTTGTCCAGCGGCCAGCCGAGAATGCCTAGCGCCATGATCGGCGAGCCGCCCATGGCGAAGACATCGCTGATGGCATTGGTCGCGGCGATACGTCCGAAGTCGAACGGATCGTCGACGATCGGCATGAAGAAATCGGTGGTGGAGATCAGCCCGCGGCCATCGCCGAGGTCGTAGACCGCCGCGTCTTCGCGCCCCTGGTTGCCCACGATCAGCTTGTCGCTGCTGGCCCCCGGCCCCGCCTTGGCGAGAATCCGATCGAGCACGTCGGGCGCGATCTTGCAGCCGCAGCCGGCGCCGTGGCTGTACTGGGTCAGACGGATGGCACTCATGGTCGCACTCCTCACGCGGTCCCGATGGTTGTTCAAGGTGCAGTGTAACCGACGGCAGCGGTGAACGATGCCCTCGCCGCCCCCGTGGGCAGCGCCGCAGGCGCGGATTCAGAGCGCTTCCAGCGCCTCCGAGAGTTTGTCCACTGCCACCACCTGCATGCCGGCAGGCGCCTGCCGCGGCGCATTGCCACGCGGCACGATGGCCCGCGTGAAGCCGTGCTTGGCGGCCTCGACGATACGCTCCTGGCCGCTCGGCACCGGGCGAATCTCACCGGAGAGCCCGACCTCGCCGAACACCACCAGCTCGCGCGGCAGCGGCCGGTTCTGCAGGCTGGAAACCACCGCCAGCAGCACTGCCAGATCGGCGCTGGTCTCCAGCACCTTGACCCCGCCGACGACGTTGAGAAAGACATCCTGATCGCCGGTGAACAGGCCGCCGTGCTTGTGCAGCACCGCGAGCAGCATCGCCAGACGGTTGTGATCGAGCCCCACCGCCACCCGGCGCGGGTTACCCAGCGCCGACTCGTCGAGCAGCGCCTGCACCTCGACCAGGATCGGCCGGGTGCCCTCCCACACCACCATCACCAGGCTGCCGGAGGCTTGCTCTTCACTGCGCGAGAGAAAGATCGCGCTGGGATTCTTGACCTCCTTGAGGCCCAGCTCGACCATCGCGAACACGCCCAGCTCGTTGACCGCGCCGAAGCGGTTCTTCTGCCCGCGCAGGGTGCGAAAGCGCGAGTCGCTCCCGCCCTCGAGCAGCAGCGAGGCGTCGATCATATGCTCCAGCACCTTGGGCCCGGCCAGGGTGCCATCCTTGGTCACGTGGCCCACCAGCAGCAGCACGGTGTTGCTCTGCTTGGCAAAGCGCGTCAGCGCTGCCGCGGATTCACGCACCTGCGCCACCCCACCCGGCGCCGACCCGATATCCTCCAGATGCATGGTCTGAATGGAGTCGATGATCAGCACTTCGGGGCGTTCACGCTCGACCACCGCGAGCAGCGTCTCGACGCTGGTCTCGGCGAGCATCTTGAGCCCCTGGGTGGGCAGCTGCAGCCGGTGGGCGCGCATCGCTACCTGCGACAGCGACTCTTCGCCGGTCACATAGAGTACCCGCTTGCTCTGGGCCAGGCGGCAGGCGGTCTGCAGCAGCAGCGTCGACTTGCCGGCGCCGGGATGCCCCCCGAGCAGTACCGCCGAGCCGGGCACCAGGCCACCGCCGAGGACACGGTCGAACTCTTCGAAGGTGGAGCTGAAACGCGGCACCTCGGTGAGATCGACGCCGGAGAGATCGACCACCTCCTTGGTCAATGCGCCGGCATAGCCGCCGCGCCCGGCGCCGCCCGAAGCCGCCGCGGCGCCGGGGCGTGCGCTGGTCAGCCGGATCTCGCTCAAGGTGTTCCATTCGCGGCAGTTGCTGCACTGCCCCTGCCACTTGCTGTACTCCGCACCGCACTCGGTACAGACAAAGGCACTCTTCGCTTTGGCCACGCGCGGGAATCTCCGTCATCGCGATGAAAATCGTCACGCCCATGGTGCCACAGCGGCCCCGGATCGCAGAGCCGAGGCGCCCCGCTCTGGAAGAACATCGGCATGATATCTGTCACCCGTGGGGGCGAGCGGACACAAAAAAGGCGGCCCGCAGGCCGCCTTGGCGATCGGTGCGAGTCGCTTACTGCTTGGTCAGGCGCAGCATCTGGCCGTTTTCGAATTGACGGCGCTGCGGGTCGATCAGCTCGAGGGTGTTGGGATCGATCTTCTGGAAGTAGTAGATCTGCCCCTCACCGTTGGGCGTCAGCTCGTAGACGGTGGCCTTGGGATCGGCGGCGGTCCCGGTCATCACGTCCCACTGGCCCTGATACTGCTCCGGCCCCGGGTTCTGCGGGTGGTTGATGTAGTCGGCTTCGAGCGTGAAGGTGCGCTCCGGCGCCGGCGACGACTCGCTGCCGCTGAGGTTGACGGTCAGGTCGATACCGTCGCAGCTACGGCAGGGCAGCGTGCCCTCGTAGGTCGTGGTGGTGGCGGAGGCGCCGGTGTCGGCCGCGCCAGACTGGGTCTGCGAGCCACCGCTGGCGCAACCTGCCAGCAAGGCTACCGTGGCGGCGCTGGCCAGCAACGTCCTGATCTGCATTTGGGTTCTCCTTACACTTCTGGGCCAAGCGGACCGCAGGGGCGGCCGCGTCACTACAGCGTGGTTGCTCTAATGTAGTCGCTACACCATAGCGGCTAGACGGCGATCACTAAAGTGTGGACGCCACCGCATCGCCGCTATCGGCGTATCGCCTAAGAATAGCGGCAAGCGCGCCGTGTGGCACCCCATCGGCACCACACGACCCCGCGTCAGTCGAGCGTGGGGTAATCGGTATAGCCCTCGGCGCCGCCCCCATAGAAGGTATTCGGATCAGGCTCGTTGAGCGCGGCATCGCGTCGGAAGCGCTCGACCAGATCCGGGTTGGCGATATAGGGCCGCCCATAGGCCGCGGCATCGCCCAGGCCGGCGTCGATCAGCGCCTCGCCACGCTCGGCGGTGTAGTGGCCGCAGTAGATCAGGGTGCCGCGGAAGCGCTCGCGCAGATCGCGGCGGAAAGCGTCACTCAACTGGGGGCCTTCGCCGGTCCAGTCCGGCTCGTTGATATGCAGATAAGCAATGCCCCGGCGGCCCAGCTCGTCGGCGAGGTAACGCATCATCGCCTCCGGCTCGTCGTCGGAGAGCCCGAAGATCTCGATGAACGGCGACAGCCGCACGCCGACACGCCCGGCGCCCAGCTCTGCGCTCACCGCATCGACCACCTCGAGCAGCAGTCGCGCGCGGTTGACCACGTTGCCGCCATAGCGGTCGCTGCGCTGGTTGCTGCCGGTGGCGAGGAACTGCTGCAGCAGATAGGCATTGGCGGCATGCACTTCGACCATGTCGAAACCGGCACGCTTGGCACGCTTGGCGGCTTGCCGATAATCCTCGATCAGCCCGGGGATCTCGTCGGTCTCCAGGGCTCGGGGCGTACTGGTCGGATGCTGGCCGGAGCTGCCATCGGCGAACTCGACGAAGCAGTTGGCACCCTCGGCGCGCAGTGCGCTCGGCGCCACCGGCTGCTGGCCTTCCGGCTGCACCATCTCGTGCGAGACGCGCCCCACGTGCCACAGCTGCAGGGCCATCTTGCCGCCCGCGCTGTGTACGGCCTCGACCACCTGGCGCCAGCCCGCCTCCTGGGCGTCGGTCCAGATACCCGGGGTGTAGACATAGCCACGCGCCGTGGGCGAGATATTGGTCGCCTCGCTGATGATCAAGCCGGCGCCGGCGCGCTGGGCGTAGTACTCCGCCTGCAGGCGGCCGGGAATGCTGTCCGGGGTGCGAGCGCGCGTCAGCGGCGCCATCAGCACCCGGTTGGCGAGTTCGATATCTCCGATCTGGAGCGGAGAGAGCAGTTTTTCGTAGGGCATGATGATCCTTATCACTCGATGCGAGTTCTCTAAGGAGATGAGGTCATTAGAGGACTAATCAACCCCTTGTGACGCCGCCGCCCCAGACTTGCGCCGTCCTGCGACAGCGGTCACTATGACAGGCGCCGCAGCGCCGAGTGCGCCAACGCTGGGTGCCCCGGCCCCGGAACCGCTCCACCCCCCTATCGCCAACCGCTTCCCGACACCGCCCAGACCCATCGCGAGAAATCATGAGCCAACTCTGGAGTCCTGCCGTCCGCGCCCTGACGCCCTACGTACCCGGCGAGCAGCCGCGTGAGAAACTGGTCAAGCTCAATACCAACGAAAATCCCTATCCGCCGTCGCCTGCGGTGGCCCAGGTGCTTCGCGATATCGACACCGAGCAACTGCGCCGCTATCCCGACCCCGACTCCCGCGCACTGCGCGAAGCGCTGGCCGAGGTTCATGGTGTGGCACCGGAACAGGTGTTCGTCGGCAACGGTTCGGACGAAGTGCTCGCGTTCGCCTTCCAGGCTTTCTTCTGCCAACCCCAGCCGCTGCTGATGCCGGCGATCAGCTACAGCTTCTATCCGGTCTACTGCAAGCTCTATGACATCGCCTATCGCACCGTGGCGCTGGATGACCGCTGGGAGATCGCCCTCGACGCCTTCGACGGCGACAACGGCGGCGTGGTCTTCGCCAACCCCAACGCCCCCACGGGGCATGGCCATCCGCGTGCCGAGATCGCGCGGCTGCTATCGCGTATTCAGGACAGCGTGGTGCTGGTCGACGAAGCCTACGTCGACTTCGGCGGCGAGAGCGCGGTGCCGCTGGTCGCGAATCACCCCAACCTGCTGGTCACCGGCACGCTCTCCAAGTCACGCAGCCTGGCAGGGTTGCGGCTGGGCTATGCGATCGGCTCACAGGAACTGATCGAGGGGCTGGAGCGGGTCAAGAACTCATTCAACTCCTATCCGGTCGACATGCTCGCCAGCGCGGTAGCGATCGCGGCGCTGAACGACCGTGAATACTTTAAGCGTTGCTGCCAGCAGGTAATGGCCACCCGCGAAGAGACACGTCGCTCACTGGTCGAGCTCGGCTTCGAGGTGCTGCCGTCGCAGACCAACTTCCTGTTCACCCGGCACCCGCGCTTCAATGGCGAGACGCTGTTTGCCGGGCTGCGTGAACGCGGGATTCTGGTACGTCACTTCAATCGCGATGGCCTCAGCGATTTCCTGCGCATCTCCATCGGTACCGATGAAGAGATGCGAGGGCTGATCGGCGCGCTCGAAGCGCTGATCTAGGGGACGCTTTCACCACGGCACAGGCTTGCCTGCCCAATCCCAGAAGGTGCCGCTCTCCTCGGGGCGGCGCTCACTGATCACCGTCAGCAGGCGCTCGGCGACGTACTCGGGGCTGAACAGCTTGCCCTCGGGCACGCGCCGTTGGAACGGTTGAGAGAGCGCGGTATCCGTCGTGCCCGGATGCAGGCAGAGCACGATCGCCCGCTTGTTGTAGCGCGCCAGCTCGATGGCCGCCGTCCGCAGCAGCATGTTGTGTGCCGCCTTGCTCGCCCGATAGCCGTACCAGCCGCCGAAGCCGTTGTCCTCGATCGAACCGACCCGCGCCGACAGACTCGCCACCAGCGTCGGATGTTGCCCCTTCAGTGACCCCAGCACAGCCTTGAGCAGCAGCGCCGGGGTGATCGCATTGACATGGAACAGCGTCGCCAGGGTATCGGCATCGAGCTCCTCGAGCCGCTTCTCCGGCGCAATGTCGCGCGCCGCGTCGTGCAGCATGCCCAGAGTATTGAACAGCAGATGCAGCGGCGCCCCGTCGAGTCGCTCGCCCAGACGCACCAGGCCCGCTTCCTGAGTGAGATCGGCTTCCAGTGTCTCGACCCGATCGTCACCGAAGGCCAGCGGCTGACGTGATACTGCCACGATGCGCCCCACCTGCGATGTTTCCAGCAGGCAGCGCACGACGGCCTGACCGATCCCACCACCGGCCCCGGTTACCACAGCAGTAAAATCGTCGGGTAATCGCTCCAGCATACCGCCCTCTCCCGTCATGATCGCTGGCTAGGCACTAAAGCCTTCCCGTCTCGACAGACTAGTTCAGCAGCAGGCCTGGCGCGCTCTACACCCACACACAAAAAGCCCCGGCGCGGGGGCGGGCCGGGGAAGTGGAGGTGTGAGGTCTGGCGCTCGCGGCTCCGGATGTTTTGAGAGAAGCGCCTCCTGAGAGTGGCGTCTTCTGTCCGTGGCGCCTTGTTTACGAGATGTCTGCTGGGAAAGGCACGAGCGCGACTCGTGCCGGGGCTCAGCGGTGCTCAGTCGAGGCTGGCGAAGCTCACCTCGACGCTGCCCTGATGACCAGCGTTGACGTTCTGCAGCGCCTGGGCGGCGGCGACGCTGTGCCCCTGGCCGACCAGGTCGGCGTCACCGGCGCGCAGATGGGTGCCGCGCTGGGTCTGCTCGGCGACCTGAACCAGCGCCTGATTGGCCGCGGTGCTATGACCACCGCTGACCGTATCGACGCTGTAGCGGGTCGGCAGCGCCTGGTAGTCGCTGACCACCTGGGTATTCAGCGGCTGGTGCAGCGAAGCGAAGGCAGCGTTCTCGGCGGCGCTGTTGGCCTGGGCCACGGCCGGCAGGGCGACGATCAGAGCGATGGCGGTAAGAAGACGAGTTTTCATGGTGAACCTCCAGTGACTGTCGGGTCTATCGATTCGAGGGTTGGGTCTTGGCCTCAACCGTTGATGACAGTATGGGGGCGTCACTGTTAGCGGGCTAATCGAATGCGCCGAAGGCGACTATCACGTGCATCGATGTATCAACGTCTCGATGCGTCATGCCAGACGAGGCAGAGACGGAGCACAGGCAGGACACCGGCCAACTATCCACAGGCGGTCACTGCGGACTCTCGATAAAGGGGGTGGGGATAAGTTAAGGGCAGCATGCCTGAGCCGCGTAGCGGGGAAAGGTTTCGAAGGACTCAGGTCCCAGAAACGAGTGAACCCCAGCCTCTGTCGAGACTGGGGTTCGGTGTAGGTGCCTGACGATGACCTACTCTCACATGGGGAGACCCCACACTACCATCGGCGCTAAGCGGTTTCACTTCTGAGTTCGGCATGGAATCAGGTGGTTCCCACTCGCTATGGTCGTCAGGCAAAACTGACGTCGACATGAACCTGTGACACGCTTTCACGCACCGGCTTCACATCGACCAATCTGGATCATGCTGATGATACGTCTCTTGCCTATCCGGCCATTGTCGCGATGTGATCGCCCGACCCAGACCCCTTGGGGTTATATGGTCAAGCCTCACGGGGCATTAGTACACGTTAGCTCAACGCCTTGCAGCGCTTCCACACCGTGCCTATCAACCAGCTCGTCTTGCTGGACCCTTTAGGAGACTCGAAGTCTCAGGGAGATCTCATCTTGAAGGGGGCTTCCCGCTTAGATGCCTTCAGCGGTTATCCCGTCCGCACATAGCTACCCGGCAGTGCCACTGGCGTGACAACCGGAACACCAGAGGTGCGTCCACTCCGGTCCTCTCGTACTAGGAGCAGCGCTTCTCAAATCTCCAACGCCCACGGCAGATAGGGACCGAACTGTCTCACGACGTTCTAAACCCAGCTCGCGTACCACTTTAAATGGCGAACAGCCATACCCTTGGGACCGACTTCAGCCCCAGGATGTGATGAGCCGACATCGAGGTGCCAAACACCGCCGTCGATGTGAACTCTTGGGCGGTATCAGCCTGTTATCCCCGGAGTACCTTTTATCCGTTGAGCGATGGCCCTTCCATACAGAACCACCGGATCACTAGAACCTACTTTCGTACCTGCTCGACGTGTCTGTCTCGCAGTTAAGCACCCTTATGCTCTTGCACTCAATGCACGATTTCCAACCGTGCTGAGGGTACCTTCGTGCTCCTCCGTTACTCTTTCGGAGGAGACCGCCCCAGTCAAACTACCCACCACACACTGTCCTTACACCGGATCACGGTGCGAAGTTAGAACGCCAATGATGCCAGGCTGGTATTTCAAGGTTGGCTCCACCGCAACTGGCGTCACGGTTTCCAAGCCTCCCAGCTATCCTACACAAGCAACATCAGCGTCCAGTGTGAAGCTATAGTAAAGGTTCACGGGGTCTTTCCGTCTAGCCGCGGGTACACAGCATCTTCACTGCGATTTCAATTTCACTGAGTCTCGGGTGGAGACAGCGTGGCCATCATTACGCCATTCGTGCAGGTCGGAACTTACCCGACAAGGAATTTCGCTACCTTAGGACCGTTATAGTTACGGCCGCCGTTTACCGGGGCTTCGATCAGGAGCTTCGCTTGCGCTAACACCATCAATTAACCTTCCGGCACCGGGCAGGCGTCACACCCTATACGTCCGCTTACGCGTTAGCAGAGTGCTGTGTTTTTAATAAACAGTTGCAGCCACCTGGTATCTTCGACCGGTTCGCGCTAGGAGAGCGAGTCTCTTCACGCTACGCCGGCGCACCTTCTCCCGAAGTTACGGTGCCATTTTGCCTAGTTCCTTCACCCGAGTTCTCTCAAGCGCCTTGGGATTCTCACCCTGACCACCTGTGTCGGTTTGGGGTACGGTCGCATGTGATCTGAAGCTTAGAGGCTTTTCCTGGAAGCGTGGCATCGATGACTTCCGGACCGTAGTCCGTTCGTCTCGTCTCTCGGCCTTGAGAGCCCGGATTTGCCTAAGCTCTCAGCCTACTGACTTTCACCAGGACAACCAACGCCTGGCTCACCTAGCCTTCTTCGTCCCCCCATCGCAATCACATCCGGTACGGGAATATTGACCCGTTTCCCATCGACTACGCTTTTCAGCCTCGCCTTAGGGGCCGACTCACTCTGCTCCGATTGACGTAGAACAGAAACCCTTGGTCTTCCGGCGGGGGAGGTTTTCACTCCCCTTGTCGTTACTCATGTCAGCATTCGCACTCGTGATACCTCCAGCATGCTTCTCAACACACCTTCGCAGGCTTACACGACGCTCCTCTACCGCTCATCCTGAGGATGAACCCGTAGCTTCGGCATCTGGTTTGAGCCCCGTTACATCTTCCGCGCAGGCCGACTCGACTAGTGAGCTATTACGCTTTCTTTAAAGGATGGCTGCTTCTAAGCCAACCTCCTAGCTGTCTATGCCTTCCCACATCGTTTCCCACTTAACCAGAATTTGGGGGCCTTAGCTGACGGTCTGGGTTGTTTCCCTTTTCACGACGGACGTTAGCACCCGCCGTGTGTCTCCCACGCTCTACTCACCGGTATTCGGAGTTTGCCTCGGGTTGGTAACCCGGGATGGGCCCCTAGCCGAAACAGTGCTCTACCCCCGGCGGTAATACGTGAGGCGCTACCTAAATAGCTTTCGAGGAGAACCAGCTATCTCCGAGCTTGATTAGCCTTTCACTCCGATCCACAGCTCATCCGAATCTTTTTCAACAGATCCCGGTTCGGGCCTCCAGTCAGTGTTACCTGACCTTCACCCTGGCCATGGATAGATCGCCCGGTTTCGGGTCTATATCCAGCGACTGGTCGCCCAGTTAAGACTCGATTTCTCTACGCCTCCCCTATACGGTTAAGCTCGCCACTGAATATAAGTCGCTGACCCATTATACAAAAGGTACGCGGTCACAGAACGTGTCTGCTCCCACTGCTTGTACGCACACGGTTTCAGGATCTATTTCACTCCCCTCTCCGGGGTTCTTTTCGCCTTTCCCTCACGGTACTGGTTCACTATCGGTCAGCCAGGAGTATTTAGCCTTGGAGGATGGTCCCCCCATGTTCAGTCAAGGTTTCACGTGCCCCGACCTACTCGATTTCACAGGATCAGGTTTTCGACTACGGGGCTATCACCCGCTATGGCCGGACTTTCCAGACCGTTCGTCTAACCAGTCACCTGCTTAAGGGCTACTCCCCGTTCGCTCGCCGCTACTGGGGGAATCTCGGTTGATTTCTTTTCCTCGGGGTACTTAGATGTTTCAGTTCCCCCGGTTCGCTTCCCAACACCTATGGATTCAGTGTGGGATACCCAGCTTATGCTGGGTGGGTTTCCCCATTCGGACATGCCCGGGTCACAGGTTGTTTGCCACCTCACCGAGCCTTTTCGCAGGCTACAACGTCCTTCATCGCCTCTGGCTGCCAAGGCATCCACCGTGTGCGCTTAATCGCTTGACCATATAACCCGAAGGAGTCTGGTCGCGCGATCACAACGACAATTGCCGGATACGCTTGAGACGTATCACTTTTCGTTCCTCTCTTGCGAGAAGAACTGTCAGCATGATCCACATTGTTAAAGAGCGTTTAGAGCAGAAGCTCTAAGCGATCGACTCGGTCGCAGTGTTAGCGACGAAGCGGATGGCTTAGAACTTGGTGACTGTGTGGCGTGTGCCAACGGGGAAAGATTTGGTGGAGCCAAGCGGGATCGAACCGCTGACCTCCTGCGTGCAAGGCAGGCGCTCTCCCAGCTGAGCTATGGCCCCAGATAATCCAGTTATCTGGATAATTTTCGTCATGACAAGGCGCTTTTTGCCGACGTGTAACCTGCTACACGAGGTGAAAAGCAACACGGTATCTGGCGAAATTCGTGGGTCTGGGCCGATTCGAAAAACCCCGCGACCTCACCCTCTCTTTCGACACCCCGGGGGTGCGCTCTAACCAACTGAGCTCGAGATGGTGGGTCTGGGCCGATTTGAACGGCCGACCTCACCCTTATCAGGGGTGCGCTCTAACCAACTGAGCTACAGACCCGTTGGTCACTGGGCGGCTTTCGAGAGCCTTTCCACAGTCTTTGCTCTTGGTCGATCAGGTAATTGATTGTGAGCGTTTATCTCGCGATCCGCTAATCGTTTAAGGAGGTGATCCAGCCGCAGGTTCCCCTACGGCTACCTTGTTACGACTTCACCCCAGTCATGAACCACACCGTGGTGATCGCTCCCCCGAAGGTTAAGCTAACCACTTCTGGTGCAGTCCACTCCCATGGTGTGACGGGCGGTGTGTACAAGGCCCGGGAACGTATTCACCGTGACATTCTGATTCACGATTACTAGCGATTCCGACTTCACGGAGTCGAGTTGCAGACTCCGATCCGGACTGAGGCCGGCTTTCTGGGATTCGCTCCACCTCGCGGTCTCGCAACCCTTTGTACCGGCCATTGTAGCACGTGTGTAGCCCTACCCGTAAGGGCCATGATGACTTGACGTCGTCCCCACCTTCCTCCGGTTTGTCACCGGCAGTCTCCCTAGAGTTCCCGACCGAATCGCTGGCAAATAGGGACAAGGGTTGCGCTCGTTACGGGACTTAACCCAACATTTCACAACACGAGCTGACGACAGCCATGCAGCACCTGTCTCAGAGTTCCCGAAGGCACCAAGGCATCTCTGCCAAGTTCTCTGGATGTCAAGGGTAGGTAAGGTTCTTCGCGTTGCATCGAATTAAACCACATGCTCCACCGCTTGTGCGGGCCCCCGTCAATTCATTTGAGTTTTAACCTTGCGGCCGTACTCCCCAGGCGGTCGACTTATCGCGTTAACTGCGCCACTAAGTCCTTAAAGGTCCCAACGGCTAGTCGACATCGTTTACGGCGTGGACTACCAGGGTATCTAATCCTGTTTGCTACCCACGCTTTCGCACCTCAGTGTCAGTGTCAGGCCAGAAGGCCGCCTTCGCCACTGGTATTCCTCCCGATCTCTACGCATTTCACCGCTACACCGGGAATTCTACCTTCCTCTCCTGCACTCTAGTCTGGCCGTTCCGGATGCCGTTCCCAGGTTGAGCCCGGGGCTTTCACAACCGGCGTGCCAAACCACCTACGCGCGCTTTACGCCCAGTAATTCCGATTAACGCTCGCACCCTCCGTATTACCGCGGCTGCTGGCACGGAGTTAGCCGGTGCTTCTTCTGCGAGTGATGTCCTTCTTGACGGGTATTAGCCGTCAAGCCTTCTTCCTCGCTGAAAGTGCTTTACAACCCGAGGGCCTTCTTCACACACGCGGCATGGCTGGATCAGGCTTGCGCCCATTGTCCAATATTCCCCACTGCTGCCTCCCGTAGGAGTCTGGGCCGTGTCTCAGTCCCAGTGTGGCTGATCATCCTCTCAGACCAGCTACGGATCGTCGCCTTGGTGAGCCATTACCTCACCAACCAGCTAATCCGACATAGGCTCATCCGATAGCGCAAGGTCCGAAGAGCCCCTGCTTTCTCCCGTAGGACGTATGCGGTATTAGCCTGGGTTTCCCCAGGTTATCCCCCACTACCGGGCAGATTCCTATGCATTACTCACCCGTCCGCCGCTCGCCACCAGGGAGCAAGCTCCCCGTGCTGCCGCTCGACTTGCATGTGTTAGGCCTGCCGCCAGCGTTCAATCTGAGCCATGATCAAACTCTTCAGTTAAAAGTCTGATAGTCCTTACCTCTTCTCTGCCCGAAGACAGAAGAAGCGAAGCGGACCAAACTTGGTTCAAGGTCAAACGAATCTTAGACGAGTCGCTTGCCTTGATATGCTGTGACTGGCGTCACGCAAGACAAGCGCCCACATCAATTACCTGATCGATTGTTAAAGAGCGTCCTTACTTGAAGTCTCGTCTCACGCAGAGTGTCGAGCCTTCTGCCGTGACCCGAAAGTGACTCAAGTGCTTGTCAGCGCTTGCTTTCTGGGTCGCCGTAAGGAGAGGCGTATTTTAAGGATCTTGGCGAAGATGTCAACGTCTTTCTTGTCGACCCTTGCCCGGTTCACGTTGCCGCCTGAGAACCGATCCTGGAAAAGCGAGGCGCGTATTCTGCTACCTCCGCGGCTAAGTGTCAATCGATTTTTTTCAATCTTTTCAACAGCTTAGCTAGCTTTTCCACCAACCCCGAGAACCTGTCTCGGCGTCAGCGGATGCGTACTTTACGGATCTACCCCGGACTTGGCAAGGGGAAATGTCGAAAAAGTGTCGCCGCGTTCCGACGCCGACGCTAGAGGCCACGTATGGCGGGACTTCTGAGGGCAAACCCATCCGGCCAGATACACCGACGCCCGCACGAGGCGGGCGTCGGTAGGCGTCGATGGCAGTCCTGCCTCAGTCGTCCTGGGCCTGCTGGTCACCAGAGGCACTGCGGCGCTTGTCCCGGCGCGCCTTGTTGAGCCGCCCCAGCGCGAACAGCGGCCCCGATACCACGTAGCAGCCAAAGAGCGCCAGCAGCATCACCGAGGGTTCGATCGAGATCAGCACGAACAGCAGCACGATCACCAGCAGGAAGACGAAGGGGACGGGGCCCTTGAAGTCGATCTCCTTGAAGCTGTGGTAGCGCACGTTGCTCACCATCAGTACGCCGGCGGCGGCGACGACGACCGTCATCAGTACCTTGAAGCCGATGGACTCGGCATCGAAGGTGTGGAAGACCCAGACGCAGCCGGCGACCACTGCGGCGGCCGAGGGGCTGGGCAGGCCGACGAACCACTTCTTGTCGGTACTGCCGATCTGCACGTTGAAGCGTGCCAGCCGCAGCGCCGCCCCGGAGACGAAGATGAAGGCAGCGATCCAGCCGATCTTGCCGATATCCTGGAGAATCCAGGTGAAGGCGACCAGCGCCGGCGCCATGCCGAAAGAGACCATGTCGGCGAGGCTGTCGAATTCGGCGCCGAAGGCGCTCTGGGTATTGGTCAGGCGCGCCACCCGGCCATCCAGACCGTCGAGCACCATGGCGATGAAGATCGCGATCGCGGCCTTGGCGTAGTCACCGTTGATCGCCGCGACGATCGAGTAGAAGCCGGCGAACAGCGCCGAGAGGGTGAACAGATTGGGCAGCAGATAGATGCCGCGACGGCGGATGCGCTTGCCGTTCTCCACCGTCTCCTCGATCACCTCGTCCTCGTCGTCGAACAGCGGCGAGGTCGCGCCGATGGTGATGGTTTCGGGCTCCTGCTCGTGGTGGCGTTCTTCCTGCGTCATGGCGGCGAGTCCTTTGATATCGAGAGCGTTCCGGTATGCAAGCCGGGCAATTCTACCCACAGCCTAGCGGCAATCGCGACACATACCCTACCCGAGCGAGCAAACTCTCACCCGGGCAGACAAGCGGACATACACGCAAAAGGGGCGCGACCTCGGTCGCGCCCCTCGTTGCATACCGCGTTTGATGCGGTTCAGTTCTTGCTCTTGTCGACCAGCTGATTGGCGGTGATCCACGGCATCATGCCGCGCAGCTTCTCACCCACCTGCTCGATCGGGTGCTCGGCGGTCTGGCGCCGGCGGGCGTTGAGCGAGGCGTAGTTGCATGCGCCTTCGGCGATGAACATCTTGGCGTATTCGCCATCCTGGATGCGCTTGAGCGCCTTGCGCATCGCTTCTTTCGAGCTCTCGTTGATGATCTCGCGGCCGGTCACGTACTCACCGTACTCGGCGTTATTGGAGATCGAGTAGTTCATGTTGGCGATGCCGCCTTCGTACATCAGGTCGACGATCAGCTTGAGCTCGTGGAGACACTCGAAGTAGGCCATCTCGGGGGCGTAGCCCGCTTCGGTCAGGGTCTCGAAGCCAGCCTTGACCAGCTCGACCGCGCCGCCGCAGAGAACCGCCTGCTCGCCGAACAGGTCGGTTTCGGTCTCGTCCTTGAAGGTGGTCTCGATGATCCCGCTGCGGCCACCGCCGATCGCCGCGGCGTAGGAGAGTGCGATCTCCTTGGCCTGGCCGGAGGCGTTCTGGTGGATCGCGATCAGGTCGGGGATACCACCGCCACGCACGAACTCGGAACGTACGGTATGGCCCGGCGCCTTGGGTGCCACCATGATCACGTCGAGATCGGCACGCGGCTGGACCTGGCTGTAGTGGATGTTGAAGCCGTGGGCGAAGGCAACGGTGGCGCCCTCTTTCAGGTTCGGCTCGATCTCCTGCTCGTAGATCACCTTCTGGTTCTCGTCCGGCGCCAGGATCATGACCACGTCGGCGCTCTTGCACGCCTCGGCGACGCTGGCCACCTTGAGGCCGGCACCTTCGGCCTTGGCGGCGGAAGAGGAACCCTTGCGCAGCGCCACGGTCACGTCGACACCGGACTCCTTGAGGTTATTGGCGTGGGCGTGGCCCTGGGAGCCATAACCCACGATGGTGACCTGCTTGGATTGGATCAGCGCGAGGTCACAGTCCTTGTCGTAATACACGTGCATGGCAAACTCCGATATCGATGCGAGCAGTCTGAAAAGTGTCGGGGCGGCGTAGCGATCGCGCCGGCCGCCGGAGCGGGCGGTGATCGTCGAACCGTGCAGCCACGATAAGGCAAGCGTCTCGTTGCGTAAAACGCTATATTTGCAATGCGACATTTCACATTCAGCAACGAGCACGCTCCATGGACTATCGCCCGCTCACCCACTTTCTGGCCCTGGCCGACCATCTCCACTTCGGCCGCGCCAGCGACGCCTGCCATGTCAGCCCCTCGACCCTGAGCCGCTCTCTGCGCCAGCTCGAGGAGAGCCTGGGCGTGACCCTGTTCGAGCGCGACAATCGCCATGTCGAGCTGACCCGTGAGGGGCAGCTTTTCCACACCTATGCGCGGGAGACGCTGGAGCAGTGGCAGACGCTGCAGCGCGAGCTGATGGCAGAGACTCGGGAGCTTGCCGGCGAGCTCAGCATCTACTGTTCGGTCACCGCCAGCTACAGCTTCCTTTACCGCCTGCTGAGCGAATTCCGTCAGCGCCATCCGCGCATCGAGATCAAGTTGCACACCGGCGACCCGGCGGATGCGATTGCCCGGGTCCAGGCCGAGCAGGAGGAGATGGCGATCACCGCGCGCCCGCGCAGCCTGCCGGACGCGGTGGCGTTCAAGCCGCTGGCGACGTCGCCGCTGGTGTTCATCGCCCCGCGTGACGGCGCCGCCTGGCTGCCGGCGACACCGGAGGTGCCAACGCCTGCCCAGTGGCGCGACGTGCCGATGATCCTGTCGGAGTCGGGGCTCTCCCGCGATCATGCCGACACCTGGTTCCGCGCCCTCGGGGTACGCCCGCGCATCTACGCCCAGGTCGCCGGCAACGAAGCGATCGTCAGCATGGTCGGGCTCGGCTTCGGCGTGGGCATCGTGCCGCGCATCGTGCTCGACAACAGCCCGCTGCTCGACCGTATCGCCATTCTGCCGGTCAAGCCCGAGCTGCCCCACTACGACGTTGGCCTGTGCGTGCTCAAGCGCCGCCTCAAGAGCGCCCTGATCGAAGCGCTCTGGACGCAATTGCCGGGCTGAACCACGTTCTACCGTGCCACTCCGGCGCGCCCCGCGAGCCACGCCACCATGAAAAAATGAAAAACGCCCGGCGGAATCGCTTCCGCCGGGCGTCATACCGTTGCCGTCGACGTGGCTACAGCGACAGCAGCTTGTCGCCGCGAGCGATACCGGAAACCCCGGTCCGCGCCACTTCAAGAATGCCGATCGGCGCCATCGCCTGGACGAAGGCGTCGAGCTTGCCGGCATCCCCGGTGATCTGCACGGTATAGACGCTCGGCGTCACGTCCACGATCTGCGCCCGGAAGATGTCCGCGGTGCGCTTGACCTCGTCACGGCTGGCGCCCAGCGCCTTGACCTTGACCAGCATCAGCTCGCGCTCGATATGGTTGCCCTCGGTCAGGTCGACCAGCTTGACCACGTCGATCAGCTTGTTGAGGTGCTTGGTGATCTGCTCGATCACCCGGTCGTCGCCCACCGTGGTGACGGTCAGCCGCGACAGCGAGGGATCTTCCGTCGGCGCCACGTTCAGCGTTTCGATGTTGAAGTTGCGCTGGGAGAACAGCCCCACCACGCGGGACAGGGCGCCGGGTTCGTTTTCCAGCAGAATCGAGATGATATGGCGCATCAGGTCCGCTCCGTCTTCGACAGCAACATGTCACGCATGGAGCCCAGCGGCACCTGCATCGGATAGACGTGTTCGAAAGGATCGACGTAGATATCGAGGAACACGAGCTCATTGGTGTCGGCGAAGGCACGCTCCAGCGCCGGCTCCAGCTCATCGAAGGTCGTCACCTTGATCGCGGTGAAGCCGTAGGCCTCGATCAACTTGGCGAAGTCCGGCAGCGACTCCATGTAGGAGTGGGCGTGGCGAGACTTGTAGTTGAGATCCTGCCACTGGCGCACCATGCCCAGCGACTGGTTGTTGAGGTTGACGATCTTGACCCCGACATCGAACTGCTTACACGTCGACAGCTCCTGCATCATCATCTGGAAGCTGCCTTCACCGGTGAAGCAGACCACGTCGTCCTGCGGGAAATTGAGCTTGACGCCCATCGCCGCCGGGAAGCCGAAGCCCATGGTGCCGAGGCCACCGGAGGTGATGAACCGGTTGGGCTTGGCGAACTTGTAATACTGGGCCGCGAACATCTGGTGCTGCCCCACGTCGGTGGTGACGAAGGCTTCGCCGCGGGTGGCGCGGTAGACCGCCTCGATCACCTCCTGCGGCTTGAGCGCCTCGCCCGGCTTCGACGGCTCGTAGAGCTTGCCTTCGCGCTCGGCGCGCCAGCCGTCGATGGTTTTCCACCACTCGGTAAGCGCATCGGGGCTGGCCGGCTCGCGGTCCTGCAGCAGGCTGATCATCTCGTCGATCACGCTGCCTGCGGCACCGACGATGGGCACGTCCGCGCGCACCGTCTTGGAGATCGAGCTGGGGTCGATATCGACATGCACGATCTTGGCGGTGGGGCAGAACTTCGAGGTGTTGTTGGTGACGCGGTCATCGAAGCGCGCGCCGATGGCGATGATCAGATCGGCGTGGTGCATCGCCATGTTGGCTTCATAGCTGCCATGCATGCCGAGCCAGCCGAGGGAGCAGCGATCACCCTGGGGGAAGCCGCCGATCCCCATCAGCGTGGTGGTGATCGGAAAGCCCAGACGCTGCACCAGATCGGTCAGCGCTTCGGAGGCGCGCCCGGTGATGATGCCACCGCCGGTATAGAACACCGGTCGCCGCGCCTTGAGCATCATGTCGACCGCTTTCTTGATCTGGCCGGTATGCCCGCGCGTGACCGGATTGTAGGAGCGGATCTTGACCTTCTTCGGATAGACGTACTCGTAGCGCTCGGTGGGCGCCGTCATGTCCTTGGGAATGTCCACCAGCACCGGGCCGGGGCGTCCGGTGGCGGCGAGGTAGAACGCCTTCTTCAGCACCTCGGGGATCTCGCTCGGGTGCTTGATCGAGAAGCTGTGCTTCACCACCGGGCGCGTCACGCCGACGATATCGGTCTCCTGGAAGGCGTCCTCGCCGATCAGGTGGCTCATCACCTGGCCGCACAGCACCACCATGGGAATCGAGTCCATGTAGGCGGTGGCGATGCCGGTGACGGCATTGGTGGCGCCGGGGCCGGAGGTGACCAGCACCACGCCGGGCTTGCCGGTGGCACGGGCATAGCCGTCGGCGGCGTGGGTCGCGGCCTGTTCGTGGCGAACGAGAATGTGCTTGACGCTATCCTGGCGAAAGAGGGCATCGTAGATGTGCAATGCCGCACCGCCCGGGTAGCCGTAGATATGCTCCACCCCTTCGTCTTTCAGGAAGCGGGCGATCATATCGGCGCCGGAAAGTAATTCCACTGGTGAGTCTCCCCTGGAGGTTCGAGTGCCACTGCGCGATTTCCGCGATCGCGTAGCGTTAATGCGGCGGTACGCCGCTACCGACATGCCGTCGGCGCCTGATGCCATAATCCTGGCTATGGGCCCTGGGTGGGGACCCGCACTCATGGGAACCGTCACGACCGGCAGGTCGACGCGGCTCCCGGCACGGCAGATCGCCGTGTGGGGTTGGCGGGGACGAGCGGGTGGCCCGTTCCCCTCTTTCCTGAGAAAGAGTTCCTTCGACAGGCGGGTAGAGGTCACGCAGAACCTACCCTTCACGCAGCGGCCAGGGGTCGCCCGACAATGGCTGCGCCCGCAATCAGGAGTCGCCTAGATTCTCCCAGCGCTCCCGGAGTGTCAACCTTGGCGGGCACCCGGCGTCAGCACCGGCCATCGGCGCCCGACACGCGCCCCCTCCGTTTACCGAAGCGCGACGAAAGTCTACCGACGAACGCTCGCATCTGCGTCGATCCCTTGCTGTAATGCGCAAGCTGAATCGATTCATCTCATGCATACCGCGTCGCTCGACCCGGAGAAGGAGGAGTTCCATGTCGCGTATCGTCCAGTGGTCGATCACGGTAGCCCTGGCCGGGTTTCTATTCGGCTTCGATACCGCGGTCATCTCCGGCGCCGACAAGCCCATCCAGGCGCTGTGGGGGCTGAGCGACCTGCAGCACGGCCTGCTGGTGATGTCGATGGCGCTGTGGGGCACGGTGATCGGCGCCATCTGGGGCAACTACCCCACTGACCGCCTGGGCCGGCGCGCCACCCTGCTGCTGATCGGCGGGCTCTATATGGTCTCGGCGGTGGGCTCGGCGCTGGCCAGCGACCCTTACTGGTTCTCGTTCTTCCGCCTGATCGGCGGTATCGGCGTCGGCGTCTCCTCGGTGGCGGCCCCCACCTATATTTCCGAGATCGCGCCGAGCGAGCGCCGTGGCCTGCTGGTGGGGCTCTATCAGTTCAACGTGGTGTTCGGCATCCTGATGGCGTTCGTTTCCAACTATGTGATCGGCGCGCTGGTCGACGGCCAGGCGTGGCGCTGGATGCTCGGCGTCGAGGCACTCCCGGCGCTGATCTATACCCTGATGGTGCTGCGCATTCCGCGTAGCCCGCGCTGGCTGATCCTGCACCGCAACGACCCTCAGGGGGCCGCCGCGGTACTGCGTCAGCTCGACCCGCAGGCCGACGTCGACGCCCAGGTCGCCGCCATTCGCGCCGCCGACGACAGCGACGGTCAGCAGGCACGGCCGGCGTTCTTCTCCGGGCGCTATCGCCTGCCGATCCTGCTGGCGTTCCTGATTGCTTTCTTCAATCAGCTCTCGGGCATCAACTTCATCATCTACTACGCCCCACGGGTGCTCGAAGCGGCCCAGCTCGGCAGCAGCGCGGCCCTGCTCTCGACCGTGGGCATCGGGGTGATCAACCTGCTGTTCACCATGCTCGGCATGGCGCTGATCGACCGCCTGGGACGGCGCACCCTGCTTTATATCGGCTCGGTGGGGTATATCGTCTCGCTGGTGCTGATCTCACGCGCCTTCTTCTCGAATGATCTGGGCGGCCTCGACGTGCCCCTGCTGCTGTGCCTGTTCATCGCCGCCCACGCCATCAGCCAGGGGGCGATCATCTGGGTCTTCATCGCCGAAATCTTCCCCAATCAGGTACGCGCCCGCGGCCAGTCCTTCGGCAGCTCGGTGCACTGGATCTGTGCTGCCTGCATTGCGCTAGTGATGCCCACGGTGTTGGGGCACTTCAACGGCGGGCCGGTATTCGCCTTCTTCGCCGTGATGATGGTGCTGCAGGTGCTGTTCGTGATGTTCCTGATGCCCGAGACCAAGGGCGTCTCGCTGGAGGCGCTGCAGCGCCGCCTGGTGCGCGGCGCGAGCGACCCGACGGCGCCCCGGCGCCAGCCCGCCCGCGCCTGAGCAACCTGGGCTCCCGGAAAGCCCCACCCCAGAAAAGACAAGAGCCCCGCCTGTCGGCGGGGCTCTGTCATGGTCACTCACCGTACAGCGAACGTCCGGCGAGGTCAGGTCTCGAACACCAGGTGGTCGCCCTCGGCGCGGACCCGGATGGTGTCGCCCGGAGCAAAGCGCCCCGCCAGCAGATCCTGGGCCAGCGGGTTCTCGATCCGGTTCTGGATCGCGCGCTTGAGCGGACGCGCTCCGTAGACCGGATCGAAGCCCACCACCGCCAGCTGGGCCATGGCGTCGCTGCTGACCTCGAGCCCGAGATCGCGCTCGGCGAGCCGCCGGCGCAGACGCTCGAGCTGGATCGAGGCGATCGCCTGGATCTGCTCCTGGCCGAGGGCGTGGAAAACCACCACTTCGTCGATGCGGTTGATCAGCTCGGGGCGGAAGTGGTTGCCCACCACGGCCATCACCGCATCGCGCATCGCCGCGTAGTCGGACTCCTCGCCGCCCATGCGCTGGATCACATCGGAGCCCAGGTTGGAGGTCATCACGATCACGGTGTTGCGGAAATCCACCGTGCGCCCCTGGCCATCGGTCAGGCGCCCATCCTCGAGTACCTGCAGCAGGATGTTGAAGACATCCGGATGCGCCTTCTCGACCTCGTCGAGCAGCAGCACCGAGTAGGGCTTGCGGCGAACGGCCTCGGTCAGGTAGCCGCCCTCTTCGTAGCCGACGTAGCCCGGCGGCGCCCCGATCAGCCGCGCCACCGAGTGCTTCTCCATGAACTCGGACATGTCGATGCGCACCATCGCTTCCTCGGTGTCGAAGAGGAAACTGGCCAGCGACTTGCACAGCTCGGTCTTGCCCACCCCGGTGGGACCGAGGAACAGGAACGAACCGTTGGGCCGGTTGGGATCGGAGAGCCCGGCCCGCGAACGGCGCACGGCGTTGGCCACCGCAGTGACCGCTTCGTCCTGGCCGATCACCCGCTCGTGCAGCGCCTCCTCCATGCGCAGCAGCTTTTCACGCTCACCCTCGAGCATCTTGGCCACCGGAATCCCGGTCCAGCGCGACACCACTTCGGCAATCTCCTCCTCGGTCACGTTGGAGCGCAGGAGCTGGTGCTCCGCCACGCCGCTGGCCTCGCTCTCGCTGCTCTCGGCGATCTGCTGCTCCAGCTTGGGGATGACCCCGTACTGCAGCTCGGACATGCGTCCGAGATCGCCCTGCCGCCGCGCCGCTTCGAGGTCGATACGCGCCTGTTCGAGATCGGCCTTGTACTGGGCCGCACCCTGGATGCTGGCCTTCTCCGCCTTCCACACCTGCTCGAGGTCGGCGTATTCGCGCTCGAGCTCATCGATCAGGCTTTCGAGATTCTCCAGGCGCTTGCGCGAGGCCTCGTCGGTCTCCTTCTTCAGCGCCTCACGCTCCATCTTGAGCTGGATCAGACGCCGTTCGAGACGATCCATCTCCTCCGGCTTGGAGTCGAGCTCCATGCGGATGCGCGAGGCAGCCTCGTCGATCAGGTCGATCGCCTTGTCGGGCAGCTGACGGTCGGTGATGTAGCGGGTCGAGAGCTTGGCCGCGGCGATGATCGCGCCGTCGGTGATGTCGACCCCGTGGTGGACCTCGTAGCGCTCCTTGAGCCCGCGCAGGATGGCGACGGTGTCCTCTTCGCTGGGCTCGTCCACCAGCACCTTCTGGAAGCGCCGCTCCAGCGCCGCATCCTTCTCGATGTACTGGCGGTACTCGTCGAGGGTGGTCGCCCCCACGCAGTGCAGCTCACCGCGGGCCAGCGCCGGCTTGAGCATGTTGCCGGCATCCATCGAGCCCTCGGCCTTGCCCGCGCCGACCATGGTGTGCAGCTCGTCGATGAACAGGATCACCCGGCCCTCTTCCTTGGCCAGCTCGTTGAGCACCGCCTTGAGCCGCTCCTCGAAGTCGCCGCGGAACTTGGCACCGGCCAGCAGCGCGCCCATGTCCAGCGACAGCACGCGCTTCTCCTTGAGCCCCTCCGGCACCTCGCCATTGACGATGCGCTGAGCCAGCCCTTCGACGATCGCGGTCTTGCCCACGCCCGGCTCGCCGATCAGCACCGGGTTGTTCTTGGTCCGCCGCTGCAGTACCTGGATGGTGCGGCGAATCTCGTCGTCGCGCCCGATCACCGGATCGAGCTTGCCGTCGCTGGCACGAGCGGTCAGATCGAGGGTGTACTTTTCCAGCGCCTCGCGCTTCTCTTCGGCGTTGGCGTCGTCGACCTGAGCGCCACCGCGCACCTCGCTGATCGCCGTGGCCAGACGCTTGCGCTCCAGCCCGGCCTGGGTCAGTACCTTGGCCACGCCGCCCTTGAGATCGAGCGCGGCGAGCAGCACCAGCTCGATCGCGATGTAGTGGTCACCGCGGCTCTGGGCCTCGCGGTCGGCCAGATTGAACAGCCGCCCCAAGTCCTGGCTCATGCTGACGTTGCCGTCGAACTGGCCGACTTCGGGCAGCTTGTCGAGATAGCTCGTCAGCCCCTCGCGCAGACGGCTGACGTCGCCGCCTGCCTTCTGCACCAGGCCCTTGACGCCGCTGTCGCGCATCTCCAGCAGCGCCATCAGCAGATGGCCCGGGTCGAGCTGGTTGTGGCCGCGGCCAACCGCCAGCGATTGCGCCTCGGCCAGGGCGTTCTGCAACTTCGTGGTCATGCGATCCATACGCATCGGATTCCCTCCAGAGCCGGCCGACCGGGTCGGCGGCGAATCAGTTCATCAGTTGACAGCTAGATGGAGGTATGTTTGCACAATTCAAGCGCTGCGCATGAAAAATTCGCCTGCGCCAAATGGACGCAGACGAATCTCATTCATGTGAGAGTCTGATACTGGGGAGCAGGAAAGCGCGCCTCAGCGCAGCCAGATCACGCTGGCCATATGCCCGGTGCGGCCCTGATCACGGCGGTAGGAGTAGAAGCGGGTCTCGTCGCAGGCGGTGCAGAAGTGACCACCGCTGATCGAGTGGATGCCCAGGCGTTCGAGACGCAGGCGCGCCAGCTTGTAGAGATCGGCCATATGGTGGCCGAGCCGGTAGGGGCTGCGATCGAAGGCGCTCTCGGCCTCCGGCTGGACCGCGACGAAGGCTTCGAACACTTCCGGGCCGACCTCGAACTGGGCATTCGAGATCGCCGGCCCGAACCACACCAGGATCTCGCTCGGATCGACGCCCAGCGCGGCCACGCTGGCCTCCAGCACGCCACCGGCGAGCCCGCGCCAGCCGGCGTGGGCCACGCCCACCCGGGTCCCCGCACGATCACAGAAGAACACCGGCAGGCAGTCGGCGGTGAGCACCACGCAGGCGTAGTCACGCCCGCTGGTGACCGCCGCATCGGCCTCGGGCGGCGTCTCTCGGTACTCGGGCTGATAGCTCTGCATCACCCGCGCCCCGTGGACCTGCTTGAGCCAGAACAGCGGGCGCCCATCGCCCACCTCCAGCGATAGCAGCTCACGGCAGCGCGCCACCGTCTGCGGGTCGTCGCCCTTGAAGCCCTGGGGATTGAAGGCGGCGAAGTGGCCGCGGCTGGGGCCGGTCTGGCGCGTGGTGACAAAGGCACCGACGGTGCTCGGCGCCGCCCAGTCAGGCAGGATCAGCGTCGGCGCGTCGCTGGCCGGCGGGGTCATGCCCGGCAATCCGGCATCTTCGCTCAGACTCATGCCTCACCCTCCCGGTCCTGACGCAGCGCATCCAGCAGCAGGAACATGTCATCGGGCAGCGGCGCGCGGCACTCCACCGGCTCGCCGCTGACGGGATGCGTGAAGCGCAGCTTGTGCGCATGCAGCGCCTGGCGCGGGAAATCGCGCAGCAGCGTCTTGAGCGACTCGCCGGCGCCGGCGGGCAGCTTGAGCCGCCCGCCGTAGACCGGGTCCCCGACCAGCGGATAGCGCACGTGGGCCAGATGCACGCGGATCTGGTGGGTGCGTCCGGTCTCCAGCCGACAGCGCACGTGGGTGTGCCCGCGGAAGCGCTCCTGGACCCGATAGTGGGTCACCGCCGGCTTGCCCCCCGCGGTGACCGCCTGACGCTGACGATCCTTGGGGTGGCGCCCGATCGGCGCATCCACGGTGCCGCCGGCGGTCATGGTGCCGACCACGATGGCGTCGTACTCCCGCGACACGCTGCGCGCCTGCAGCTGCTCGACCAGCGCAGTCTGGGCCTCCAGCGTCTTGGCCACCATCATCAGCCCGGTGGTGTCCTTGTCGAGACGGTGCACGATGCCGGCACGGGGGATGCCGGCCAGCGCCGGAAAGTGGTGCAGCAGGGCATTGAGCAGGGTGCCGTCGGGGTTGCCGGCGGCGGGGTGTACCACCAGCCCGGCGGGCTTGTCGATCACCACCACCGCGTCGTCCTCGTGGACGATGGTCAGCGGGATATCCTGCGCCTCCCAGCGGGTCTCGGCTTCCAGCTGCGCGTCGAGCGCCAGCCGCTCACCGCCGAACACCTTGTCCTTGGGCCGCGCCGTGCGCCCGTCGAGGCTCAGCTCGCCCTGCTGGATCCAGCTCTTGAGCCGCTCGCGGGAGAACTCGGGGAACATTTCGGCCGCCGCCTGGTCCAGACGTCGTCCGGCCAAATGCTCGGGTATGCGCTCGTCACGCTTGAGGATGTCGGCCATACGTCGGGAAGGGTTCCGTTTCGCCGGTACATTTCGCCGCTACCGGGGTTTGCTTTATAGTGAGCGGATTCGGCGGATTCTATCACGGCCGCCAGGGATTGGTTGATACGAGGATGACGATGCGATTTTCAGCGCGATTTCCCGCACTGGGCGCCCTGCTGATGTCGGGCGCGCTGCTCGCCGGGTGCGCCAGTAACGAGCCCGCCCCCGATCTGCAGGAGCAGGAGCTCTACCAGCAGGCCCAGAGCTCGCTCGATGCCGGCCGTTTCTCTACCGCGGTGACCCAGCTGGAAGCGCTCGATACCCGTTTCCCCTTCGGTCGCTACGCCGAGCAGGCACAGTTGGAGCAGATCTACGCCTACTACAAGGTGGAGAACTGGGAGCAGGCGCGCGCCGCCGCCAGCCGCTTCATTCGCCTGCATCCGGATCATCCGCAGGTCGACTACGCCTACTACATGCGTGGGCTGGCCGCCTATCAGGCGGGCCGCTTCAGCCTCGAAGGGCTGGAGCTGATCGACATCTCCAAGCGCGACCTGGGCGCCTCGCGTGACGCCTACGTCGACTTCGGCGAGCTGGTTCGGCGCTTCCCCGACAGCGCCTACGCCCCGGACGCGCGCCAGCGCATCATCTATCTGCGCAACGTGATGGCGCGCCACGAGCTGCAGGTGGCCGACTTCTACCTGCGCAAGGGCGCCTATGTCGCCGCGATCGAGCGCGGGCGCTGGGTGATCGAGCACTACCCCAAGTCCACCGCGACCCGCGATGCCCTGGCGGTGATGGTCGAGGGCTACCTGGGTCTGGACATGCGCGGTCGCGCCCAGAGCGTGCTCAAGACGCTGATCGCCAACGACCCCGACAACGCCCAGCTCGATGGAAACACTTTCGAGCCCAGGCACGTCAAGGTGAACCCGCCGCTCACCGCCAACGGCTGAGCCGGGACCCAAAAAAACCGCGACCCCGTCGCGGTTTTTTTATGCCTTGAATTGGCCTAATCAGAGGCCTGACTAGGCGCCGGGCTGCCACCCATTGACGATCGGATAGCGCCGGTCGCGGCCGAAGCCACGCAGCGTCACCCGCACGCCCACCGGCGCCTGGCGCCGCTTGTACTCGTTGCGGTCGACCAGCTTGACCACCTTGTAGACGTCGTCGCGATCATAACCGGCGGCGATGATCGCCTCGGCGCTCATGTCGCCTTCGATATAGCGTTCGAGAATGGCGTCGAGCACGTCGTAGCCCGGCAGTGAGTCGCTGTCCTGCTGGTCGGGGGCCAGCTCGGCGGAAGGCGGTCGGGTGATCACCCGCTCGGGGATCGCCGGGGACTGGGCATTACGCCACTTGGCCAGCCGATAGACCCAGGTCTTGTAGACATCCTTGAGCGCGTTGTAGCCGCCGACCATGTCACCGTAGAGCGTGGCGTAGCCCACCGCCATCTCGCTCTTGTTGCCGGTGGTCTGAACCATCAGCCCCTTCTTGTTGGAGATCGCCATCAGCAGCACACCGCGCACCCGCGACTGCAGATTCTCCTCAGTGGTATCCGCCCCCAGGCCGCTGAAGCTCTCGGCCAGGGTGGCGCTGAATGCCTCGACCATCGGCGCGATCGGCATCACCTCGTAGCCGACACCGAGCAGTCGGGCCTGTTCGGCGGCGTCGGCGCGGGAGATCTCGGCGGTGTAGTGATACGGCATCATCACCGCATGCACCCGTTCGGGGCCAAGCGCATCGACCGCGATCGCCAGCGACAGCGCCGAGTCGATGCCCCCGGAGAGCCCCATCACCACGCCCTGGAAGCCGCTCTTGTTGACGTAGTCGCGCAGCCCGGTGACCAGCGCGCAGTAGAGATTCTCCTCGCTCTCCGGCAGCGCCTCGCGCTCACCCGACTCGGGGTGCCAGCCGGCGTCTGCGGCGACGAAGCGCACCGGCATCAGCCCGGCCTGCCAGAACGGTGCGCGTACCGCGACCTCACCCCGAGCATCCAGCACCAGCGAGCCGCCGTCGAACACCAGCTCGTCCTGACCGCCGATGGCGTTGACGTAGACCACCGGCCGGCCCGCCTCGCGGGCGCGGGTGGCGAACAGCCGCTCGCGCTCGGCAGGCTTGTCGAGATGGAACGGCGAGGCGTTGAGCGTGATCAGGATATCTGCACCGGCCTGCGCCGACTGCCGGACCGGGGCGCCGTCCCACAGGTCCTCGCAGATCAGGATGCCGAGGCGCGCACCGGCATGCTCGATCACCAGCGGCTGGGTGCCGGGTTCGAAGTAGCGATCCTCGTCGAACACCTGGTAGTTGGGCAGCGCCTGCTTGGCGTACTCGCCGCGCCACTCGCCCCCCAGCAGCACGCCGGCGAGATTGTAACGCTTGCCGTCGCGCAGGCCGGGATACCCCATCACCACCAGGGTCTGCGGCGCGAACTTGGCGATCTTCTGCGCCATCTCCGCCAGCGCCTCGGCCAGGCGCGGCTCCATCGCCTCGCGCAGCAGCAGGTCTTCGGGTGGATAACCGGTGAGATAGAGCTCGCTGAACACCACCACGTCGGCGTCGTGCTCGAGCTTCGCCTCGCGCACGGCCTCGATCGCCGCTGCGGTATTGCCGGCGATATCGCCGACCAGCGGGTCGAGCTGTGCCATTACCAGGGTCAGGTCTTGCATGGGTCCACTCTTCTCCAGACAGCTACGACAGGGTTGGCTGGCGCCGCACAACCGGCCTCGGCGACGTCACGATCATTTTCGCCCATGGTCGCGGCCAGGGCAAAATCCGCACTCAGCGCGGCAGGTAAGGGGTCGGGTCGACGATCGGCGCGCAGCCGATCAGCTGATCCACCAGCAGCCGGGTCGAGGCCGGCGCCAGCACCAAGCCGTTGCGGTAGTGTCCGGCATTGATATGCAGCCCGTCGAACCCCGGCACCGCACCGATGGTCGGTATGCCCTCGGGCGAGCCGGGGCGCAGCCCGGCCCAGTGGTGCTCGACCTCGCACTCGGCCAACGCCGGCACGATACTGCAGGCGCTGGCGTGCAGCGAATCGAACGCCGCGGCCGTGGTCTGCTTGTCGAAGCCCACCTCTTCGAGGGTCGAGCCGGCCAGCACGCGGCCATCGGCGCGCGGAATGACGTAGCGGCCATCCTTGAGTACCACCCGCTCGACCAGCCCCGGTGGCGCCTTGAACAGAATCATCTGCCCGCGCACCGGGCGCACCGCCAGGGTAACGCCGACCGACGCCAGCAGCGCGCTCGACCAGGCCCCGGCGCAGACCACGGTGTGACCGGCGTGCAGCCCGCCGGTGTCGGTCTCGACCCCGCGGATGGCCGCGCCCTGGCGGATCAGCCCGCGCACCTCACGCCCCTCGTGCAGCGTGACCCCAGGGCTGGCGGCGAGGCGCGCGCGCAGCGCCTGGCCCAGGCGCGGGTTGCGAATGCTGCCCAGGGTCGGCATCCACAGTGCACCGTCGAATCCCGGTGCCGCCTGCGGCTCCTTGGCATACAGGGTCGCGGCATCGATGCGCGACAGCGGCTTGGCCACCTCGCGCGCCCAGTCGAGGGCGGCGGCGACATCCTCGACGCGCAGGTAGAGCAGCCCCTTCTGGCGGAACTCGGGGTCGATGCCGGTCTCTTCGAGCAGCCGCCCGGCGAGCTCCGGGTAGCGCCCCTCGGACCAGCTCGACAGCGCCGAGATCGGCCGCGAATAGCGCCAGGGGTAGAGCGGCGAGACGATGCCACCGCCGGCCCAGGATGCCTCGCGGCCGCAGCGGCCGCGCTCCACCAGCGCCACCGAGTGCCCGGCATCGGCCATCTGCAGCGCCGTCAGCATGCCGATGACGCCCCCGCCCACGATCAAGAAATCCTGCTGCATGTCGATATCCCGACAAAAGCCCGATGTTACCATCCGCACCGCCGCCCGTGCCCGACCTCGCCCGAGGAGATACCGCTATCGCCCCGCGTACCGCTCACCGCCCGTCGCGTGCGCCCACCGCCTCATCCCGATCGAGCGGCAGCCGCCAGGGCGGTTTTACCCTGATCGAGCTGCTGGTCACCCTGGTGATCATCGGCATACTCGCCGGTATCGCGATCTCCACCAGTGGCTGGCTGGAGCGCCGCCGCCTGGCCAGCGAGACCGAGGCCCTGCACCAGCGGCTGGAGGCGCTGCAGCAGCTCGCCATCGCCACGCGCCAGCCGTGGCAGCTCTGTGCCCTCGGCCCTGCCGGCGCCAGTGGCCAGTGCGGCAAGAATTGGAACCGGGGTTATCAGTGGGCTCAGGCCGACGGTGGCGGAGGGCGCCTGGCGGGGGAGCATCCGCTGACGGGCATCAGCCTGAGCTGGAATCGCGGCAGCCGGCTCACTTTTCCCAGTACACCGTGGCGCTTCAATACGTCACTCGGCAGCTTCTGGGTCTGCACGGCCAGTGACGGCAACAAGCTGACGCTCAACGATGCCGGCCGGGTGACGCTGACCCATGGTGAGCGCAGCGGCTGTCCTCCCTGAGCCGCCCGGACACGGCTCAGCGTGGGGCGCTGCGATCCGCGGCACGCGCCTGGGCACTGGGGAAGATCTGCCGCGCGCCGATACAGCGCTCGACCTGGCGCCCCTCACCGGGGGCTTCGTGATCGAGGAAACGTTGCAGCGCACGCTGGGCCTCACGCATCTCGTCGATCTCGATCCAGCGGATGCGCAGGGTGCCGTCGGCCTGACGCACCGCACACTTGGCCACCTCGCGCTCATCCGCCAACGCAGGTGACCACAGGCCGAGCAGACAGAGCCCGAGCCCCGCCAGTCCCGCGACCGGTTTCATTGTCTGCATGCCCTTGACTCGCATCACCATGCCCCCTGCTCGGTGCCATTCAGCCGCCGCCCGGTATTGCCCTGGGAGTCGATCCACAGCACGCCATCGCCCTGCTGCGGACTGCCCGCCTGGGGCGTCGCGGTCATGCGCACATACTGGCCCGCCGGCGGCGTCTGGCCCGAGCCCCCGCCGCTGCAACCCGCCTGATTGCCGCAGACCGCCAGCTGATAGTCGCTGTTGCCCAGGGTGCCGCCCCCGGTTAGGGTCGCCACGTCGGGAGCGTATTGCAGAAACTGGCCGTAGTAGCTCTCCTGGCGCGCCATCGCGCTCTGCAGCAGCGCCTCGCCGTCGCCGCGCCGAGAACGCTCGACATACTGCTGATAGCTGGGAATGGCGATCGCGGCGAGGATGCCGACGATCGCCACCACGATCATCAGCTCGATCAGGGTGAAACCACGCTGGCGCTGAGTCATGAAATCTCCGTTCGCGGACTGGTAGGAAAAAGAGGTAGGAAAAAGAGAGTGCCGTCGCGATCGACGGCGGTTCGGGACTAACGCCAGCGGGATCACGGGACCGGTTCATACCAGTAGGTGCGGCGCACGCGGTAAGGCAGCTGCATGCCACCACCGGCGCTCCCGGCCCCCGCTTTTACCAGCCCCGCCAGAGAGGCGGCACCGATCCCCTGGAGGTAGAGTTCGTCGCCACGCACCAGTACCGCCGGACGCCCCAGCAGATATTCACCCGCCACCACCGCACGCCGCCCCTTCTTTAGCTCGGCATCGCTCTCATCGGCACCACCGATGCCCAGGCCGGTGAGCAGATCGATGCCGAACAGGTAGCTGCGCCCCACCACCGGCACGCAGATCGAGTCGGGCTTGTCGGGCACATAGGCGGAGAAGTAGACGCCACCATCGAGAGTGACGCTCGGCGAGAGCACCTTGGCCCCGGTCAGCGGCAGACTATAGCCGCGATCGAGATAGAGCACCCAGCCCGCTCCGGATTGCCACGCCGGCAGGCAGGCCCGTGCGTCGTCACCGCGCTTGTCGGCACCCGCCTCGGCGCTGTCGGCCTGGGGATCGCAGAAGCGCTGGTCGCTGATATCGGTCAACTGATCGAGGCTGACCGGCTTGATCTTCCCCCCCTCCGCCGCCGCCACGCTGACCGGGTCACGCACGGCGAAGAAGGCATCATTCACCGCCGGCGCCTGGCTGCCCTCCCCGCCCGCCTTGGGGTTGGCGCGATCACCGCTGCCCAGCAGCAGCAGGTCCTGGCGGCGGCCCTCGACGTCGAGCCCGACGAAATCCACGCTGGTGAAAAAACGTCGATTATCCTGCCCCGTACCACCGAGTGCCGCAATCTTGCGCACCCGCCAGTCATCGGGATCGCTGCCGGCGAGATCGAGCCGCCACAGATTGCCGCCCACGTCGGCGAGATAGATACGATCGGCGACGCCATCGTTGTTGCTGTCGACCACCCGCGGCGCGGCGGGCAGCGCCTGGCGAAACGTCTCGCCGCCGACGAAGCGTCCGGACGTGCTGGGGTCGGCACGATAGACGAGCTCGCCGCTCAGGGCATCGACGATATAGAGCGCACGCCCCTGACCATCCGCCTGGCTGGCATCGCGTTCGGGGTCGTCACGCCCGGGGTCGTAGCCACCGCTGATTACGAACACCGGGTTGGCGTGGCCGGGCACCCGCGCCGGGATCGGCGCCGCCCAGCTCTGGCCGAGTTCGGCGAAGTCACCGCTGGCGCTCAGCTGCCAGGCCAGGCGCGGCTTCGCCGGGTCGGTGACGTCGAGCGCATAGTAGTCACGCCCGCCGCGGCGCAGCCCGAAGGCCAGCAGCATACGGTCGCCGCCACCGGGTGTGATGCGCCCGTCACGATCGGCATCGATGCGCACGAAGGCGGCCGGACCATCGACACCGTAGGGGTGACGCGGCTCATCATCGGTCGCCTCCTGGTTATCACGCAGCGTCGGCTGCAGCGGGGCCAGGGGGCGCGGCATGAAGGCCCACTGCTCCTGGCCACTGTCACCGTCGATGAAGTGGAGGAAGCCGGCGTTGGTGCCGAAGGCGAGATAGAGTTTCTCCCGGGTCTCACCACGATCGGCACCGTCGAGACGGCCGTAGTTCAGCGCAATGGGGTCGCTGTGCAGGATATCGCCGAGAATCCACGGGCGTGCCTGGTTGCGCACGCCGTCACCATTTTCATCGTCGATGTCCACACCACGCGCCCAGGCGATCAGCCGGGCGATCTCGGTCTCCGAGGTCTGCGGCGGCAATCCCCAGCTGGCCGGATCGTTCATCCAGGCGGGTTGCGACGTGAGCGCCAGCGGACGCAACGCGCCCTGCGCCTGGGTAAAGACGTGACGCCCGTCAGCGCCCGTTTCCTCGGCGAGCGAGCGTCCCACGGCCTGACGTAGCAGTGCCCCCACGCCGCCGGCCTCGACTGTGTTGCCATCCGGCGCATCGAGATCGAGCATGTCACTGCCGGACCACCAGGTGTAGGCACTCTTGCGGATATCGCCGGTCTGGGTGTCGAACGCCTGATTGCCGCGTACGTCCTCCCAGTGCTGCTGCGAGACGAAGCGGAGCCGCTTGACGTTGCCGCTCCAGCGCGGCGTGTTGCGCGGCAGAAAGCGCGGCAGGTAGAGCCGGTCCAGGCTCTGGGTGTTATTGGTGAAGGCCGCGGAGACCGCCGGCGCCGAGAAGGTGGTGCTGCGCGAGAGCACGTCGTCGATCGCGCCCTGGAAGGCGGCGTAGAGCTGGGCCGAATTGGCCGCGGTGAAATAGCCCACACAGGCGTCGCGGCCATGGTAACGGGTGTCCCGGCGCGGCGTGGGGCAGGTCTGGCCCGGCGCCAGGTTGAGCGGGCTGGCGCTGTCGACCAGCAGCCGCTGGTCGGTATCGAAGCCGATGGTATAGGTGGTCACCGGCCCGCGCGGGGTCTCGCCCTGGCTGAAAGTCTCCAGTTGCTGCATATAGTAGGCCAGCTCCGGCATGCAGTTGCGCTCGTGCGTTGGCCGCGAGAAGTCGTCGATCGCAGCGTAGTCATCGCAGCCGTGATAGAAGCCGCTGCCGGCCACCAGCCGGGCAATGGCGGCATTGGCAGCGGTATCGTGCTGCGGCACACCGTCGGTCATGTAGATCAGATAGAGCGGCTCACACGGGCGCAGCGGCGAGCGATACGGCGAGTAGCGGCCGTTGCCCTCGAGTGCGTCGCGGCTGTAGGGCGGGTTGCTGTCATAGTAGGCGCGTGGCTGAGTGCCGTAGAGCGGCCGATCGCCGTTCAGGTAGCGGAATATCTCGTAGTAGGTCTCGCACAGAGGCGTCGAGGTCACCGGGTCGAGATCACCCAGCGTTTGCCGTAGCGCCGAGCGCTGCTCGTCGCCCCCGCTCATTCCCCTGCCGGGCAGCGGATAGATGACCCGCCCACCGTCCGGCGAATAGGCGTTGTAGTTGAAGATCGTCAGCCCGAAATCGACCTGGGGATTGTTGCGCACCAGCGCGTCGATCACCGTCTTGGCGATGTTGATCTTGCTGCCGTTGCCGCCGCTGCTGGCGACCACGTCGTTCATGCTGCCGGAGGTGTCGAACAGGATCATCACCTGCGGCTTGGTACCGCGCGACTCGATATCGTAGAGACTGCGGTAGATATCGGTATCGTCGGCGCCTGCCGGCAGCGCCAGACACAGCGCGGTCAGCATCACCCAGCACAGCGCCCGCCGTGCCAGCGTCGCCGCGCCGGACCGGCTGCGAATGGCATGCTTAGAAGATACCGGCACGGCCATCCCCTCCCGATGTCACATCCACTGTCTCGATCCGCAGCCCCAGCACCTGGCGGGCGTTGACCTCGGAGGCGCCGCGGGTGCCGCTGGCGTCGAGCTCCAGCGGCAGGCAGCTACCGCTGGAGTAGCCGGGCACCAGGCAGGTATGGGCGGCGCGCAGCAGTTCGACCCCGAGCCGGTCACCCGTGGGGAGAGTAGGGTGACTGCCCTGCCATGCCTGCGGCGTGCCGGGCTGGGCGCTCTGGGACTGCGCGCGTAGCGCTGCCTGCTCGTGGCTGGCCGCGTCGAGCACACCGTGCAGTGACTGAAACAGCACTCGCGCCTGCTGATGCGCCACGCCTAGACGGTTCTGGGTGGCCAGGGTCTCGGCCAGCGCCGCCGCCACGATCGCCAGCAGCAGCAGAAAGATCAGACTCATGAGCAACACCACGCCGCGCTGATGGTGGGGTCCGCAACGCTCAGCCATTGCCGCCTCCCGGCCGATGCATCTCCAGCGGCACCACGAAGGCGAGTTCCCGATAGCGCCGGCCGCGTGCAGGCGCGACCTGAGTGCCGTCGCTCAGCGTGTACTGGCGCGAATCCTGATAGGTGGCGCGGGTGGCCACCGAGACCACCGCTTCGATCTGTGCCGCCTGGATTCGCGACACCATCGCCGCGTTCAGATCGGCGCTGCTCTGCCAGCTCCCCCCACTCCCACCGACGTTGGCCACGTACCAGCGGTAGGCCAGCGCCTCGACCCCCTCCAGCACCTCCTGGTTACTCAAACGCGAACCGGAGAGTCGCAGCCGCCGCAGCGCGGTGTCGCCATCGTTTTGGCTGAGGTAGTAGAGACTGCCGCCATAGCGCCACAGGTCATTGGCATCTCCGCGCGCCGGCTCGGCGGGCGGCGTGCCGCTGAAGAAACTCGCGAAAGGGTCGAAACTCTTCAGCCCCGGACCACCGCAGCCAGCGGCCGCGCACGGCTCGGCGGCGTAGCGGATGACCACAAAGGTCTGGTTGGCCAGCGGGTGCTGCAGCGAGCAGTCCGAGGGCGGCGTGGTCGACGCCCACACCCCCAGCGGCCGGTCGGACGCGGCCTGGGCACTGCGTCCGAAGGCGAAGTCGCCGCCGCAGTCGCCGCCCAGGGTGAGCGTGCCCCGGCGCTCGGCGTCGGCAGGCACGCGCCCCCAGAAGTCGGCGCGGCGGAACTCGGTGTTGAAGCGCTCCTGGAGCAGGCGCGCCTTGTCCATCAGGCTGGCCTGCGCGGTCGCGTCACGGGCGCTTTCGGCGCTGGCGAGATAGACCCGCGTCAGCGCCAGGATCATCACCAGGCCGATCGCCATCGCAATCATCAGCTCGATCAGCGTCGCCCCGGCCTGACGCCTCGCGCCGCCACGTCTTTCGCCAGGCCACGCCATCAGGCGCTCACCCAGGCCGCGAGTGTCACCCAGCGCTGATGGTTTCGGTCGCCCCGCGCGCTGACACACGCCGGTAGCTGTGACGGCGCGGTCAGCGCGGTACGCGAGTACCACACCAGGGTGACGGCGACGTCGCCGGCGGCCCCCGCCGCCGGCGCGCTGACACACACACGCGGGTCGGGCAGCGCGGCGCGTGGCGTCCAGGCCGCCATCCAGGACTGGAGGCCGGCGGGCACCGCGTTCTGCTGAGTACTCCCGCTGGGGTTGCCCGGCTCATAGCTACCTGCGAAGCGCTGGTTGCGGTCCGGGTCGAGCTTGGCACGTTCGAGCAGGTCCTCCGCCATGATCGTCGCCATGGCGCGATGGCTGGCCTCCTGCCCCAGCCGCTGCTGCTGTGCCAACAGCTGCGCGGTCCCCAGCAGACCGATGCTGAAGACCAGCATGGCGACGAGGACTTCGATGAGCGATAGGCCGCGCTGTTGGCGCAAGCCGTGAGGACACTGGGACACACCCGGCTCCGCGGAGAGCCGTCGGACAAGCGACGGCCGAAAGGGTAACGACCACCGGCACTGCCAGTGGTTACATTTGTTTACCCTGTATCGGCCAGAAAGAGAGGGAGTTTAGGGCGTGATCACGCTTCGCTGACGATGACCTGCTCGCGCAGCTCGCGCGGCATGGAGAAAGTGATGGTCTCGGCGCGCCCGTCGAGCTCCTCGGGCGGTGCGGCACCGAGCTCGGTGAGGCGCTCGATGACCCCCTTCACCAGCACCTCGGGTGCGCTGGCGCCGGCGGTGATGCCGATACTCGCCACGCCCTCGAGCCAGGCGGCATCGATCTGGCTGGCGTCATCGATCAGATGCGCCGGGGTACCCATGCGCTCGGCCAGCTCGCGTAGACGGTTGGAGTTGGAGCTGTTGACGCTGCCCACCACCAGTACCAGTTCACTGCCCTGGGCCAATTCACGCACCGCGTCCTGTCGGTTCTGGGTGGCGTAGCAGATGTCATCCTTGCGCGGCCCCTGGATCTCGGGGAAGCGCTCGCGCAGGGCATCGATCACCTTGGCGGTATCGTCCATCGACAGCGTGGTCTGGGTGACGAAGGCCAGCCGCGAGGGGTCGCGCACCGGCAGCTCGCGTACGTCCTGCTCGTCCTCGACCAGATAGATGGCACCGCCGTAACGGGTGTCGTAGCGCCCCATGGTGCCCTCGACCTCGGGGTGGCCGGCGTGACCGATCAGAATGCACTCCTGGCCACGCTTGGCGTAGCGCAGCACTTCCATGTGCACCTTGGTCACCAGCGGGCAAGTGGCATCGAACACCTTGAGTCCGCGCTGCTCGGCCTCCTGCTGTACCGCCCGTGATACCCCGTGGGCGGAGAAGATCACGATCACATCGTCGGGCACCTCATGGAGCTCCTCGACGAAGATCGCCCCGCGCTCACGCAGGCTGTCGACCACAAAGCGATTGTGAACCACCTCGTGGCGCACGTAGATCGGCGGCCCGAACACGTCGAGTGCGCGATTGACGATATCGATGGCACGGTCGACCCCGGCGCAGAACCCGCGGGGATTGGCCAGCTTGATCTGCAGCGGGGGCCGCGCCGATGGCTGGGTAGTGGGCTGATCCTGTGTCATGGAAACCTCGCGCCGGAGCGCTGACTCGGGGGTAACACCGGCCGCCCGCGATCGGACGCGCCGGGCTGCCTCAATGGGTGGTGGCCGGACGCACGTCGAGGATCTCGACGTCGAAGGTCAGGGTACGCCCCGCCAGCGGATGATTGAAGTCCACCTCGACATGGCGCTCGTCGACACTGGCGATCACCCCCGGCAGCTCGCCGCCGGCGGGATCGGCGAAAGACATCACCATGCCCGGCTCGACCGCCTCCTCGAAGCTGTCGCGGGCCAGACGCTGGACGTTCTGCGGATTGTGCTGGCCGAAGGCGTGCTCCGGCGACACCGTATAGCTGCCGCTCTCGCCCGCCGCCAGCCCGCTCATCGGCGCCTCGAAGCCCGGCGGCAGGTTGCCGTCGCCGACCTGGAAGGTCGCCGGCTGCTTGTCGCGGGTGGAGTCGACCACCTGGCCATCCTCGAGCTTCACCGTGAAGTGCAGGGTCACTTCCATGCCCTCGCCGACCCGGTAACGGCCGTCGGCAGGCTGATCATCGCGTGTCATCGGGTGTTCTCCTCGTCGGTCCCCGCCGCGCCCGCCTTGGCCCCGCGCCGGGATTCGAACAGCGACTGCAGGATCAGGCCGATGGCGCCGAGGGTGATGGCGCTGTCGGCCAGGTTGAAAGCCGGAAAGTAGTAGCCGCCCCAGTGGAACGACAGATAGTCGACCACGTAGCCGTGGACCAAGCGGTCGTAGAGGTTGCCGATGGCGCCACCGATCACCAGCGCCAGCGAGATCGCGGTGAGCGTCTCGTCACGCTTGAGCCGGGTCAGCCACAGCGTCAGGCCGACGCTGGCGCCGATCGCGATCAGCGCGAACAGCCAGCGCTGCCAGCCGGCGTGCTCGGCGAGAAAGCTGAAGGCGGCGCCGGTGTTGTGCAGAAGCGTCAGGTTGAATACCGGCAGCACCTTGAGCGGCCGGCCGTAGTCGAGGTGCGCCGTGGCCAGCGCCTTGACGCCCAGGTCGAGCACGATGACCAGCAGCGACAGCCACAGCCAGCGCAGCGGACGCCGCATGCGCGCGGCGTCGGCGCTATGACCGGAACGGGAGGTAGCGTTGACGTCAGGCAAAACGGCGTACCTCACCCGGGCCACCCGGCAGGTTGGCGATGGAGCGGGCCGAGAGCGTCGGGTGCTCAGGATCGGCCCCCACGTCGGGACGCCGCTCCCAGCTGCGCTCGTCCTTGTCGTAAGGGCTCAGACGCACCGCCAGCTTGAGCCCGTCGAGCTCGGTCGGCTGGGCATCGCCACCTTCGACCAGCGGCGCCAGGGTCGCCTCGGAAGTGATCAGCACGAAACGCAGCTCGTCCTCGAAGCGCGACAGCAGCGCATGCAGCGCGTCGTCAACGTAGAGCGTCACCTCGCTGTCCAGAGCGCCCTTGATCACGCCCTCGTTGCGCGCCGCTTCGAGCTGCTTGTTGACCGCCTGCTTGACCTGGATCACCCGCTCCCAGAAGTCGCGGTCCATCCCCGCCTGCTCGGACGGCAGATTGGCGGCGTCCGCCGGCAGCGTGAACAGGCCGCTGTAGTAGGTCTCCAGATGCACGCTCTCGCCGCGGGCGCCGGGGATGTTCTCGTAGATCTCCTCGGCGGTGAAGGCGAGGATCGGCGCGATCCAGCGCGCCAGCGCCTCGACGATATGGTAGAGCGCGGTCTGGCAGCTGCGCCGTGCCAGCGAGTCGGGCTGGGTGGTGTACTGGCGATCCTTGATGATGTCGAGATAGAAGCCGCCCATGTCACGCGCACAGAAGTCGTGCACCTGCTGGTAGACGTCACGGAAACGGTACTCGGCATAGGCGCGCTCGATGCGTGCCTGCAGCACCGCGGCGCGGTCCACCGCCCAGCGGTCGAGCGCCAGCATGGCATCGCTTTCGACCGCGTGTTCCGCCGGATCGAAGCCATTCAAGTTGGCCAGCAGGAAGCGCGAGGTATTGCGGATACGCCGGTAGACGTCGGCGGTGCGCTTGAGGATCTCGTCGGAGACCGCCATCTCGCCGGAGTAGTCGGTGGAAGCGACCCACAGGCGCAGGATATCGGCGCCCAGCTTGTCCATCACCTGCTGCGGCGCGACCACGTTGCCCAGCGACTTGGACATCTTGCGGCCCTTCTCGTCGACGGTGAAGCCGTGGGTCAGCAGCGCCTTGTAGGGGGCGTGGCCGTCGATGGCACTGCCGGTGAGCAGCGACGAATGGAACCAGCCGCGGTGCTGATCCGACCCTTCGAGATAGAGATCCGCCCGCGGCCCTTGATCGTGGCCGAGCGGGTGCGAGCCGCGCAGCACGTGCCAGTGGGTGGTACCGGAGTCGAACCACACGTCGAGCGTGTCAGTGACCTTGTCGTAGTCGGCGGCCTCGTCACCCAGCAGCTCACTGGGGTCGAGCTTGAACCAGGCATCGATCCCCTCGACCTCGACACGGCTTGCCACCGCCTCCATCAGCTCGACGGTACGCGGGTGCAGCTCACCGCTCGCCTTGTGCAGGAAGAACGGGATCGGCACGCCCCAGTTGCGCTGGCGCGAGATGCACCAGTCGGGGCGGTTGGCGATCATGCTATGCAGCCGCGCCTTGCCCCAGGCGGGAATGAAATCGGTCGCCTCGACGCCCGCCAGCGCCGTTTCGCGCAGCGTGCGGCCGTCAGGCCCCTGGCGATCCATGCCGACGAACCACTGCGCCGTGGCGCGGTAGATCACCGGCGTCTTGTGGCGCCAGCAGTGCATGTAGCTGTGGGTGATCTTCTCGTGGCCGAGGAGCGCGCCCGCCTCATCGAGGGCGGTGACGATCTGCGGATTGGCCTTCCAGATCATCTGGCCGCCGAACAGCGCGAGATCATCGACATAGACGCCGTTGCTCTGCACCGGATTGAGAATCTCGTCGAATGCCATGCCGTAGGCGCGGCAGGTGACGAAGTCATCCTCACCGTAGGCCGGCGCCGAGTGCACGATACCGGTGCCCGCGCCCAGCTCGACGTAGTCGGCCAGATAGAGCGGCGAGCGGCGCGCATAGCCTGCGTCGACCGCGGCCAGCGGATGCTCGAAGGCGATGTTTTCCAGGCTCGCCCCGGGCGCGGTGGCGAGCGTCTCGCCCGCGAGCGCATAGCGCGCCAGGCAGCTCTCCACCAGCTCCTCGGCCAGCAGCAGCAGGCGCTCACCGGTATCGACCAGGGCGTAGGTGAACTCCGGGTGCACGTTCAGTGCCTGGTTGGCCGGGATGGTCCAGGGCGTGGTGGTCCAGATCACCGCGCTGGCCGGCTTGGGCAGCGCGTCGAGGCCGAAGGCCGCGGCCAGCGCCTCGGGCTGGGCGCAGGGGAAAGCGACGTCGATCGCATCGGACTGCTTGTCCTGATACTCGACCTCCGCCTCGGCCAGCGCCGAACCGCAGTCGAAGCACCAGTTGACCGGCTTGAGCCCCTTGAACACATAGCCCCCCTTGACCATCTCGGCCAGGGCGCGGATCTCGCCCGCCTCGTTGGCGAAGTTCATGGTCAGGTAGGGGTGGTCCCAGTCGCCCTGGACGCCCAGGCGCACGAAGCCCTCCTTCTGCACCTCGACCTGTGCCGCGGCATACTCGCGGCACAGCGCGCGGGCCTGATCGGCGGGCAGATGCTTGCCGTGGGTGGTCTCGACCTTGTGCTCGATGGGCAGGCCGTGGCAATCCCAGCCGGGCACGTAGGGGGCGTCGAAACCGGCCAGGTTCTTCGATCTGACGATGAAATCCTTGAGCAGCTTGTTGACCGCATGACCGATATGAATGCTGCCGTTGGCGTAGGGAGGGCCATCGTGGAGCACGAAGCGCTCGCGGCCGCGGCGCGCTTCACGCAGCTTGGCGTAGAGGCGCAGATCGTTCCACTGCGCGATACGAGTCGGCTCGCGGGCCGGCAGATTGCCGCGCATGGGGAAGTCGGTCGAGGGCAGATTCAGCGTGTGCTTGTAGTCGCTCATGGTGTTTTCGGTTCGCTCAGGGCTGTGTGCGTGTCGCTCGGGCTGTTTTCATACCGCTCAGGGCTGTGTCTATACCGCTCAGGGCTGTTTTCATACCGCTCAAGGCTGTCTCTATACCGCTCAAGATCGTCGCCGTACCGCTGGGATGACGGGCCGTTCACTCATCCGTGCGCGTATCGCGGCTCGGGCCCGGGGGCGAATCGGCTGCCGCGGTTTCGTGGGGCAGCGGCGCCGAGGCCAGCGGGAAGCGTGCCGGCGGCGGTGCCAGACTGGCCAGACCGCCGCTGACGCTTGACGTATCGCCCGGGTTTTCCGTCGTCGCCGTCTGCAGCGCATCCGGCGCGGCGGGCGCCTGGATAGCTGGCGCGGCCTCGGGCGCCTGATCGCTAGCTGGCGCGGTTTCGGGCGCCTGAAAATAGCGCCGCGCCTGGTCCAGGTCATGATGAATCTGTGTCACCAAGGTGTCGAAGTCGGCGAACTTGGTCTCGCCGCGCAGCCGCGCGCAGGGCACCACGCTGAGCGACTCGCCGTAGAGTTCGAGCTGGCGATCGAGCACATGGACCTCGAGCATCGGCTGATGGGCGCCAACGGTCGGCCGCCAGCCGATATTGGCCACACTCGGCACCCAGCTGCCGTCGGGCAGCCGGGTGGCGCAGGCGAACACCCCGCGCAGCGCCAGCGGGCGCCGGGTCAGCGGGATGTTGGCGGTGGGCACGCCGATGGTGCGACCGAGCTGCCGGTCACGCACCACCCGCCCCTGAAAGGCAAAGGGACGCCCCAGCATGCGCGCCGCCTGGCAGAAGTTGCCGCTGGCCAGCAGGGTGCGCACGCGGGTGCTCGAGACGCGCTCGTCGTCGAGGGTGAAGGTGCGGGTATGCTCGACGGCAAAGCCGCGCTCGCGCCCGACCGCTTCGAGCAGGGCGAAATCGCCGGCCCGGTCGCAGCCGAAGCGGAAGTCGTCCCCCACCACCAGATGGCGTACGCACAGCCCCTCGATCAGCACGCGTTCGATGAACTGACGCGCGGTGAGGCTGCGCAGGGCGTCGTTGAACGGCAGGCAGAGGATGCGATCGGCGCCGTGGGCAGCCAGCAGCTCGACCTTGTCGCGCAGCCGGGTCAGCCGCGGCGGCGCCTGGTCACCGGCGAAGTACTCCCGCGGCTGGGGCTCGAAGATCACCACCGTGACCGGCAGCCCGGCACTGCGCGACAGCGACTTCAGCTGCTCGAGAATCGCCTGGTGGCCGCGGTGCACGCCATCGAAGTTGCCGATGGTGGCGACACACTCGCGCGGCGCCCCGCTGCGGGTGGCGCCCCCGGCGGGCAGATTGTGCAAGCCTCGAATCAGTTCCATAGAGTCCCTTCCCGTGTCAACGCGGGCCGCGCGGCGGCGGTATGCGACAGCGCGCCGGCCGCCGACGCCAGGCGCTTCATTATACCCGCCCCGCGCCGGCCCATCAGCCGCGCAGCCGGAAGTGTCTCAGGCGCACGCCGGTCAGCGCCAGCCACACGAAGTAGAGCGTCGCACCGCCGCCCACCAGGGCCAGCAGACAGCCCACGCGACGCGGCGCATGCCAGGCGGTCCACTGGTGCCAATCGGGGGTCAGCCACCATAGCCCGAGTGCCATCAGCGTGCAGCCACCGACCACCTGGAACGCGTAGCGTCCCCAGCCCGGCTGGAAGCGCAGCACGCCCTGGCGGTGTAGACCACGCCCCAGCAGCCCGGCGTTGAGAAACGCCGACAGCGCCGTGGCCAGCGCCAGCCCGGCATGCGCCAGCGGCACGATCAGGGCCAGGTTCATCACCATGTTGGCGACCATCGCCACGATCCCGATCTTGACCGGGGTCTTGGTATCCTGGCGGGCAAAGTAGCCCGGCGCGAGCACCTTGATCAGCATGAACGCAAGCAGCCCCAGGGCGTAGGCGCGCAGGCTACGCGCCGCCATCACCACGTCGTGATCGGTCATCGCCCCGTAGTGAAACAGGCTCACCAGCAGCGGTTCGGCCAGCAGCACCAGCGCCAGCGCCGCCGGCAGCCCGATCAGCAGCACCATGCGCAGCGCCCAGTCGAGCATGCGCGCGAAGTGCTCGCGCGACTCCTCGGCGTGGCGCTTGGAGAGCGCCGGCAGGATCACCGTGGCGATGGCAATGCCGAACACCCCCAGCGGCAGCTCCACCAGGCGGTCAGAGTAGTAGAGCCAGGAGACGCTGCCGGAGACCAGGAAGGAGGCCAGCACGGTATCCAGCAGCAGATTGATCTGCGACACCGAGACCCCGAACAGCGCCGGTGTCATCAGCCGCAGGATGCGCCGGACCCCGGGGTGACGAAAGCCCAGCCGCGGCCGTGGCATCAGCCCCAGCCGGAACAGGAACGGCAGTTGGAACAGCAGCTGCGCGGCGCCGGCGATCAGTACCCCCCAGGCCAACCCCAGCGCCGGGTCGCTCATCCATGGCGTCAGCCACAGCGCGGCGCCGATCAGACACAGGTTGAGCAGTACCGGGGTGAAGGCGGGGACCGCGAAGCGCTCCCAGGTGTTGAGCACGCTGCCGGCGAAGGCGGTCAGCGAGATCAGCAGCAGATAAGGAAAGGTCAGCCGCAGCATCTCAGCGGTGAGCGCGAGCTTGCCCGGGTCGGCCTTGAAGCCCGGTGCGAACAGCCACACCAGCCAGGGCGCGGCAGCGATCGCCAGTGCAGTGATCAGCGCCAGCACCACGCTCAGACTGCCGGACACCGCATCCAGCAGCTCGCGCACCTCGGCCCGGGTACGCTGGGTGGCATACTCCGAGAGCACCGGCACGAAGGCCTGGTTGAAGGCGCCCTCGGCGAACAGCCGGCGCATGAAGTTGGGGATCTTGAAGGCGACGAAGAACGCATCCGCCCCGCTACCGGCCCCCAGCAGCGTGGCGATCACCACGTCGCGCACCAGCCCCAGCACCCGGGAGAGCAGTGTCATCACGCTCACCACCATCCCCGAGCGCAGCAGGCCACCGCGGGTGACCGGCGTGGCCGTGCCGGCGGTGGCCGCTTCCGCCAGCGCCTCGGATTCACGCTTGCGCGTCTGTCTACTCATGCCGCCTCGTCATGCGCTCGCGCCCGTGATATTCACCCTATCCAGCCACCGCGACGGCCCGCAGGGTGACCGCCAGGATGGCCGGTCACTGCAAACTGCCGGGAGCCGGTTGCGACGTCGCTCCGCGACGGCCCGAAGGGTGACCGCCAGGGATGGCCGGTCACAAAAAAACCGGCCGAAGCCGGTTTTTTTCATCAAGCGCGTCCGGCTCAGGCAGCCAGCGCCTTAATTCGCTTGTTCAAGCGGCTCTTGATGCGCGCAGCCTTCTTCTTGGAGAAGGCGTCCTTGTCGGCGATGCGGTCGATGACCGGCTGTGCGGCCTTGAACTCGCTGTTGGCCTGTGCCTGGTCGCCGGCCTGGATCGCCTTGATCACGCGCTTGATGTAAGTGCGGACCATGGAACGCTGACTGGCGTTGTGCTTGCGGCGGTCTTCCGCCTGACGTGCGCGCTTGCGCGCTTGCTTGGTATTCGCCACCGTCGACTCCTTGGAGATGTTGACAGTCAATTCTGTAAGTAGATCACCCAGGACAGCCTCGAAACCGCTTCAGGCAATCCTGAATGAGTCGGCCGAATCTTGCTGCTGCGCTTCGTGAGAAGCGAAGCCGACCGTCGTTTCCGACAGTCTTTCACGGGCCATGTCTGAGAGGATGCGGGATTCTATCACAACGACTTTGCGTGACACCAGCCTCACAGCACCACGAGATTGTCGCGGTGAATCAGCTCCGGGGCCTCGACATAGCCCAGAATCTCGCCGATGCGCTGGCTCGGCTGGCCCACCAGACGCTGGGCGTCGTCGCTTGCGTAGTTGACCAGGCCCTTGGCCACCCGCGCGCCCTGCTCATCGACGCAGACCACCATGTCACCGCGCCGGAACTGGCCCTCGACCCGCTTCACCCCCACCGGCAGCAGGCTCGAACCGTGGCTGCGCAGCACCTTGACCGCACCGGCATCGAGGGTCAGCGTGCCGCGCACCTGCAGCTGCCCGGCGAGCCAACGCTTGCGCGCCGCCAGCGGCGCATGCAGCGGCTTGAGCAGCGTGCCCAGCGCTTCGCCCTCGAGCAGCCGGGTCAGCACCTGCGGCTGGCGCCCGCTGGCAATGGCGGTCACCGCGCCGGAGCGCGCCGCCAGCCGCGCCGCGCGCAGCTTGGTCGCCATGCCGCCGCGCCCCAGCACGCCGCCACCGCCAGCCACCGCATCGAGCGCGGCGTCGTCGGCCTCGGCCTCGGCGATCAGCCGGGCTGAGGGATCGTGGCGCGGATCGGCATCGTAGAGCCCCTCCTGATCGGTCAGGATCAGGAGCGCATCGGCCTCGAGCAGATTGGCGACCAGCGCCCCCAGGGTGTCGTTGTCACCGAAACGGATCTCGTCGGTGACAACGGTGTCGTTCTCGTTGATCACCGGAACCACGTCGAGCGCCACCAGGGTGCGCAGCGCCGAGCGCGCATTGAGATAGCGCTTGCGGTTGGAGAGGTCGTCATGGGTCAGCAACACCTGGGCGCTGCGCAGGCCGTGGCGGGCAAAGTGGTTCTCGTAGCACTGCGACAGCCCGCTCTGCCCCACCGCGGCGGCGGCCTGCAGCTCGTGCACCGCGCTCGGCCGGGTATGCCAGCCGAGCCGCACCATCCCCTCGGCGATCGAGCCCGAAGAGACCAGCACCACCTCGACCCCGCGCTGGTGCAGCGCAGCCATCTGGTCGACCCAGCCACCGATGGCGGCATCGTCGAGGCCACGCCCGTCGTTGGTCAGCAGGGCGCTGCCGATCTTGACCACGACCCGCCGCGCCGTCGCCAGCGATGCTCGCCCCAGTTCCCGCTCCGCCGCCATCACTTCGCCCTCCGACTCTCGTTGGCAACACGCCGCATGCCCGCTCAGCGGGTGTATTCGACCTCGACGTCATAGTCGTCATCGTCGAAGTCGTCATCCTCGGCGGCGACTTCGCCGCGCTTGACCCGCAGCCGCGCCTGGTGCGCCTCGACCCGCGCCACCGACTCCGCTTCCATGCGTGCGCGCATCTCGCGCTCGCGCTCAGCGACCGCTTCGTCCTCGTGCTCCAGCTGGCGCTGCTCGGTGAGCCAGCGGTGGGCCGCCTGCACCAGCGCATCGGTGCCTTCACCAGCGATCGCCGCGATGCGGTATACCGGCCCCTGCCACGCCAGCCGCGCGAGAATGTCTTCGACGCGCGCCTCACGCTCGGCCTCGGGCAGCAGATCGAGCTTGTTGATCACCAGCCAGCGCGGCAGCTCCGACAGGGCCGGCGAGAAACGTTCGAGCTCCTCGGCGATCGCCGTCACCGCCGCCACCGGATCGGACTCGTCGAACGGCGCCGCATCCACCACGTGCAGCAGCAGCCGCGTGCGGGTGAGGTGCTTGAGGAAGCGCAGGCCCAGCCCGGCACCGTCCGAGGCGCCCTCGATCAACCCGGGCACGTCGGCCATCACGAAATGCTCGTGAGTCCCCAGCTTGACCACCCCCAGATTGGGCACCAGGGTGGTGAAGGGGTAGTCGGCGACCTTGGGCTTGGCCGCCGAGACCGAGCGGATCAGGGTCGACTTGCCGGCATTGGGCATGCCCAGCAGGCCGACGTCGGCCATCACCTTCATTTCCAGGCGCAGCTTGCGCCGCTCACCCTCGGTCCCCGGCGTGGTGCGCCGCGGAGCGCGGTTGGTGGAGGACTTGAAGTGAATATTGCCGAGCCCGCGCCGGCCACCCTGGGCGACCAGCACCACCTGCCCCTCGGCGGTCACGTCGGCGATCACCTCGAGGGTGTCCTCGTCGATCACCGTGGTCCCCACCGGCACCTTGACGTGCAGATCCTCGCCCGCCTTGCCGCTCATCTGGCGGCCCTGACCGGGCTGGCCGTTCTGCGCCTTGTAGAAGCGCTGGAACTTGAAGTCGATCAGGGTGTTGAGCGACTCGTCGCCGATCAGGTAGACGCTGCCGCCGTGACCGCCATCGCCGCCGTCGGGGCCACCCTTGGGCACGAACTTCTCACGCCGGAAGCTGAGGCAGCCGTTGCCCCCCTTGCCAGCCTCGACGGTGATCGATGTCTCGTCGACGAATTGCATGATTCTCTCCCGGCGACGACCTGCCGCCTCTTATGTCCCGAACGCGCTTACCACTGCGAACACCCTGGTCGCTGCCGATACCGAGACGCCTCGACGCCCTGAACGACCCGACAGGTGCCGCCATTGCCGGCAGGGATACAAAAAAGCCCCGCCTGAGCGGGGCTTTTTCAGCAGCGTTCGTGAGGTCTCAGGCGGAGACTACGCTCACGAACTTGCGGTTCTTCGGGCCTTTCTGTTCGAACTTGATCACACCATCGGTGAGCGCGAACAGGGTGTGGTCCTTACCGATGCCCACACCGGTACCGGCGTGGAACTTGGTGCCGCGCTGGCGCACGATGATGTTGCCGGGGGTGGCTTTCTGCCCGCCGAACAGCTTGACGCCCAGGCGTTTCGATTCTGAATCGCGACCGTTACGCGTACTACCAGCGGCCTTTTTATGTGCCATGGTGAATACCTCTCTCTGGGGGAACGATCCGCTTAGGCGGAGATTCCGGTGATCTTGACTTCAGTGAACCACTGACGGTGGCCCTGACGCTTCATGTGGTGCTTGCGGCGACGGAACTTGATGATGTGAACCTTCTCGCCGCGGCCGTGGGAGACGATCTCCGCGGCCACCTTGGCACCCTCGACCAGCGGCGCGCCAACCTTGACGTCGTCGCCGTCGGCGACCAGCAGAACCTGGTCGAACTCCAGGGTCTCGCCAGTTGCGATCTCGAGCTTCTCGAGCTTCAGCGTCTGGCCTTCCTGGACGCGGTATTGCTTACCGCCACTCTTGATTACAGCGTACATGGAATCTCTCCGGGGCCCGCGTCGGGCTAACAGCGCAGTCGGGCTACAAACTTCGGTCCGGCCCCAACCGTTGGGCCAAGTGCGTCGACTCGTCGAAGACAGTGGTGAAACCGTGTCCTCACCAGCGGCTCATCGCGGACGGGCACATGACCCATGAACGTGAAACCGGTGCTCTTCGAGACCTGCGTCGAGTGGTGCCCCTTCCGGCAACCATCTAACAGGGAGCGTGACGAGTCGGGTCGCGGATTATAGCGATTGCCCGTGCCTGGGGCAAGCACCCGCCCGGGCGCGGCTTGACGCACTTCGGGGCGCCACCTAGCATAGCCGCTCACGTCGCCTCTCGGCCCCGGGGCTTCGAGCGGCCCACCCGAATCCCCCTGTGACAAGCCGACCATGCAATCCAACGCTGCATCCATTCATGCGGCGGTGGCTGAGGACTTCGCCGCCGTCAACCGCACGATCCTCAGTCAGCTGGCATCGCGCATCCCGCTGGTCGAGACCATCGGCCAGTACATCATCGAGAGCGGTGGCAAGCGCCTGCGCCCGCTGTTAGTGCTGCTCGCGGCACGCGCCCTCGACTACCGCGGCGACCGCCACATCACCCTGGCCACCCTGATCGAGTTCATGCACACCTCGACCCTGCTGCACGACGACGTGGTCGATGAGTCGAGCCGGCGGCGCGGCAAGGCCACCGCCAACGAGACCTGGGGCAACGCACCTTCGGTGCTGGTCGGCGACTTCCTCTATTCGCGCTCGTTCCAGATGATGGTGGAAGTCGGTTCGATGCGCATCATGCAGGTGCTCTCCGGGGCGACCTGCGTGATCGCCGAGGGCGAAGTCCAGCAGCTCACCAATATCGGCAACGCCGACATCGAGGAGTCGGACTACTTCGATACCATTCAGGGCAAGACCGCCATGCTGTTCGAGGCCGCCTCCCACAGCGGCGCGATCCTGGCCGAAGCGGACCCCGACGCCGAACGCGCGCTCAAGCTCTACGGCCGCTATCTCGGGCTGGCCTTCCAGTTGATCGACGACCTGCTCGACTACCAGGGCGATGCCGAGACCATGGGCAAGAACGTCGGCGACGATCTCGCCGAGGGCAAGCCGACACTGCCGCTGATCCACGCCATGCGCCAGGGCACCCCGGCACAGGCGGCTCTGATTCGTCAGGCAATCACCGATGGCGGCCTCGAGCGGCTCGACGAGGTGCTGGCGATCGTGCGCGAGACCGGCGCACTCGAATACACCCAGCGCCGTGCCGAAGAGATGGCCGCCAAGGCCCGCGATCAGCTCGCACTGCTCGCGCCCAGCCCCTACCGCGAGAGCATGGAGACGTTGACCCGCATCGCCGTCGAACGCCAGGTATGATCCGCCCGCTTCGAGGGAGCGTGACCCGCCGCTGCGGCGGCCGTTAGCACCCGTTCGTCGCTCCCTCGGCGGGCGTCTGGAAAGACAGCGGTGAACGCCGTGATCGTGCCAGAGAGAGTTGCAAAAGAAGGGGTTGCGCACGCGCCACGGATGCGTATAATTCAGCTCCGTCGAGTTTGGCTCGACGCAGAAGTCGGAGTGTAGCTCAGCTTGGTAGAGCGCTGCCTTCGGGAGGCAGAGGTCGTAGGTTCGAATCCTGTCACTCCGACCATCGTATTGAAAAATGCCCGCTTCGGCCCTGCCGAAGCGGGCATTTTGTTTGTCGGGCTGCCGCCGGCCAGGCAAAAGGCCAATGGGCAGGGCTGTCGGGTAACGCTACAGTGACAGAGCATCGCGCATATCGCGATGCCCGCCTCGCCCTCGCCAGGAGACCCGCCATGCCACGTTCTACCCGTCTCGCTGCGCTCGGCCTCGGTCTGCTGCTGCTGGCCGGCAGCGCAGGCGCCAATGAGCCCCCCACACCGCCGCCGTGGTCGACGCAAGAGGTCGCCAGCGCCCAGTCCCAGTGTCGTGCCAACCTCACCGCCACCGGCATCGATGGCCCCAAGGTGGCGCGCTACTGCGAATGCGTGACCACCGCACTGCAGGCGCGCTTCAGCGCCGCCGAGGTGCGCCGCATGAAACGCGCCCATGATCCCGGCGCCGATGGCGACAACCGCCCGCCGGCGCTGGCCAAGACGCTGGAGCAGTGCTCGCCGGTGCTCGAGTCCCCCTGAGCTCCCACTGCACGATGCGGTCGCGCACTCGAACCGCCACGGGCAGAACGCCGATCCTGTGCCATGCTGGAGAGAATGCTGGAGAGAATCGCCCCGGCTGGCCCCCGGGCGAGCCTTCGAAGGAGATCGCGCATGCCCGATACGCTCTCGCCCCCGGCTTCGGCCTCCCGCGGCCGTCGGCGCCATCCGCTGCCGGTCAGGCTCTGGCACTGGGTCAATCTATGGTGCCTGGTGGTGATGCTGATGAGCGGCCTGCAGATCTTCAACGCCCATCCTGCGCTCTACTGGGGCAGCGCTTCCGATTTCGACGCCCCCTGGCTGGAGCTCTACGCCATCCGCGCCCCGGACGGCGACATTCGTGGCCAGACCGCCCTCGGCCCCTGGGTCTTCGATACCACCGGGGTACTCGGCTACTCCACGGCCAACGGCCAGGAACAGGTGCGCGGCTTCCCCGCCTGGAGCACCCTGCCCAGCTATCAGTACCTCAGCATGGGCCGGCTGTGGCACTTCTTCTTCGCCTGGCTGTTCGCAGGAGCGGGGGCGCTGTTCGTCCTCTACGCCCTGCTCAGCGGCCATCTGCGCCGCGACCTGTGGCTCTCCGGCGCCCAGTGGCGAGGGCTGGGCCGCGACCTGCTGGATCACCTGCGCCTGCGCTTCCACGGCCCCCACGGCGGCTACAACGGTCTGCAGAAGCTCAGCTACCTGGGCGTGCTGCTGGTGGCGCTGCCGCTGATGATCGTCACCGGCCTGTGCATGTCGCCCACCTTCAACGCCGCCGCGCCCTGGCTATTGGAGCTGTTCGGTGGGCGCCAGAGCGCGCGCTCGATCCACTTCATCGTCGCCGCCGCGCTGGTGCTGTTCTTCCTGGTGCATATCGCCATGGTGCTGCTGAGCGGCCCGTGGCGTCAGCTCAAGGACATGCTCACCGGCGGGCCAAGGGTCATCGATGAGCCCGCTGCTACGTCCACTACAGCAACCACGCCAACCACCCGCGGCGGGAGAGACCAGCATGATGCGTCGTGATTCCGGCCGCCGCGACACCTCGCGGCGGCGCTTCCTCCAGCGCTCGGCGCTGGGTGCCGCCGCGCTCGGTCTCACCGGCTGCGATCGCCTGTCGCAGAGCGAGCAGGTCGCCGGCACCCTGAATCTGGCCCAGCGCCTCAACCTGCGCGTGCAGCGCTTCCTCGCCGGCGAGCGAGGGCTGGCACCGGAGTATCCGGCAGCGATGATCGACCCGGTGTTCCGCCCCAACGGCTCCACCGACCCGCAGACAGCGCGCTACCGGGAGCTGGCGGTCAACGGCTTCGCCGACTGGCGGCTGACCCTGGATGGCCTGGTGGAGACACCGCTGTCGTTGTCGCTCGACGAGATCTGCGCGCTCCCGGCGCGCACCCAGATCACGCGCCACGACTGCGTCGAGGGCTGGAGCGCGATCGGCCAGTGGACAGGGCCGGTGCTCGGCGACCTGCTGGCACGCGCCGGGGTCAAGCCACAGGCGCGATACGTGGTGTTCCACTGCATGGATCAGTTGAATGGCAAGGACTTCTACTACGAGAGCCTCGACCTGGTGGAGGCGCGCCACCCGCAGACGATTCTTGCCCACTCGCTCAACGGCGCCCCGCTGCCCACCGCCAACGGCGCGCCACTGCGCCTGCGCGCCGAGCGCCAGCTGGGTTACAAGATGGCCAAGTATCTCTCGGGCATCACGCTGGTCACCGACTTCGACGACCTCGGCGGCGGCAAGGGCGGCTACTGGGAGGACCGCGGCTACACCTGGTACGCCGGTATCTGAGACCTGGCGATGAAGCGCGCCGCCCGGCAATGCGCGGGCGAGCCAGCGGTCGCCGACTTGACAATCCCGCGCCATGGTCTGCACTCAAGTCCACGCCGTGACGCATCGATACACACCATGACACATCGATCCTAGCCATGGCGCGAGCACACCCAACCCCGATACGGAAGGATTCGTTCATGGCTATCCCCCGCTCCACTTTCATCGCCCTGCGTCGCACCCTGGCCGGGCTGGCGCTCGGCTGCGTCGCCGCCACCGCCCTGGCGGCCCAGAACGGCGAGGTGCCCCAGCATCTGCGCGGCACCATCACCGAGGTCGGCGATCACGCCTTCAGCGTCGAGTCGCATCCGGACGGCAAGATCCACCGGGTCACCTTCGACGACGCCACACGCCTCGCCGCGGTCGACCGCAGCAGCCTCGACCAGATCGAAGAGGGCACCTTCATCGGCACCGCCAACGTGCCTGGCACCGACGGCAAGCCGTCACAGGCGCTGGAAGTGGTGGTCTTCCCCGACGCCATGCGTGGCACCGGCGAGGGCGACTACCCCTGGGACACCCCGCGCGGGGCCATGTCAGAGGGCTCGGTCGACGCCAAGGCGGGCGCTGAAAAACTGGGCGGCGCCAGCAGCGGCTCGACCATGACCAATGGCACCGTCTCCAGCACCAGCGGCCAGGCGATGGGCGCGGGCGAGAAGCTCGGCGGCGCCGCCAGCGGCTCGACCATGACCAACGGCACGGTCGACAGCTCCCAGGCCCAGGATGGCACCCTGACCCTGACGGTGGACTACGGCAACGGTAGCAAGCAGATCCAGGTGCCTAGCGACGTGCCGGTGGTCAAGGTGCGCAAGGGGCAGAGGGACGATCTGAAAAGCGGCGCGGCGGTGTTCGTCGCCGGTGACATGAACCAGGACCCGATCCCGGCCAAGGTGGTGATCGTGGGTATCGATGGCACCGTGCCGCCGATGTGACGCGCTGGCACCGGGCCAGGATCGGACGACGGCGGGTGCGCGAGCGCTCGCCGTCGTTCTCTATGGGGCGCACGCCCGGAAAGCGTGCCTCCGTAATACGACATCAAGTGCCCTCAGACGTCCTCGCGGGCAGCGTCGCGCCGGCGCCGCTCGCGGTTGCGCCGGTAGCGCCGTACCAGTGCCAGCCAGCCCGCGGCCAGCAGCATCAGCACCAGGGTCAGCCCCTGCCACGGGCGCGCCGCGTCGCCGAGCCAGGTCTCGAGGGCGATGATCGCGACGAAGCCTACCGCCTGTGAGGCGATCGCCATGCGTCGCAAACCGTCACGCTGTTTCGTCGTCGCCATCCTGCCTCCCGCTACCGCTGAATCGATCATCACGCCCGCGTCACCTGCCCTCGGACGACTGCCGAACGCGGCAGCAGTGTAGCATCGCCGCCTGCCGAGATGCGCAGCGCTTAAGACTGCCTCGCCTTTACGCTAGAATGCGTCGCCCACTCCCCCCGCAGCTGAGCATACCGAGGCATCATGAGCGACTTCACCCCCGGCCAGCGCTGGATCAGCGACGGCGAAACCGAGCTGGGACTAGGCACCATTCTCAGCGTCGACGCCCGCAGCGTGACCGTGCTCTTCACCGCCAGCCAGGAGACGCGCACCTACAGCTCGCGCCAGGCACCGCTGACCCGGGTCATCTTCGCCGCGGGGGATCGCATCGTCGATGCCGAGGGCCACACCCTCACGGTCGACGACGTCGAGATCGACGCCGGCTGCATCGTCTACCACGGCCACGACGAACAGGGCACCCCGGCGACTCTGCCCGAGGCGCGCCTCTCCGACAGCATGCGCTTTCATCAGGCCCAGGATCGCCTGCTCACCGGCCAGGTCGACCGCAACGACTGGTTCGAGCTGCGCTACCGCTCGCTGCACCACCATCAGCGCCTCTCGCGCAGCCCGGCGCTGGGTCTGGCCGGCCCGCGTATCGACCTGATCGCGCACCAGCTCTACATCGCCGACGAGGTCTCCCGGCGCCATGCCCCGCGCGTCCTGCTGGCCGACGAGGTGGGCCTGGGCAAGACCATCGAAGCCGGCCTGATCCTGCACCGGCTGCTGCTCACCGGGCGCGCCAGCCGCGCCCTGATCCTGGTGCCGCCGAGCCTCACCCACCAGTGGCTGATCGAGCTGCTGCGCCGCTTCTCGATCTCGGTGACCCTGCTCGACGAGGCGCAGAGCGAGGCGTGGGGCGACGACAATCCGTTCGACAGCGGCCAGTGCATTCTCGCCAGCCAAGCGTGGCTGTTCGCCAATCCGCAGCGCCAGCGCCAGGCCGAGGAGAGCCAGTGGGATCTGATGATCGTCGACGAGGCGCACCACCTGGACTGGACGCCCCAGGCAGAGGGGCCGGGCTACGCCTGCGTGGCACGCCTCGCCGCGCGCATCCCGGGGCTGCTGCTGCTCACCGCGACGCCGGAACAGATGGGGCTGGAGAGCCACTTCGCACGGCTGCGCCTGCTCGATCCGGATCGCTACCAGGATCTAGAGCGCTTCAGCGCCGAAGAGGCCGGCTATGCCGCGGTGGCTGACGCCATCGATGCCCTCGAGCGGCTGCCGGGCGAGGCGGCGGCACGGGACGCGGTCAGCGCGGTGATCGGTGCGGGCGACGGCGACAGCCAGGCGCTGCTCGCCACCCTCGCCGATGCCGAAAGCGACGACACCCAGCGCGCCAGCGCCCGCCGCCAGCTGCGCGAACAGCTGCTCGACCGCCACGGCACCGGACGCGTGATGTTCCGCAACAGCCGGCGCCATGTCGGCGGCTTCCCCGAGCGCCACCTGCACAGTGCCGAGCTCGACATGCCAGCAGCCTATCAGGCCCAGCTCGACGAGCTCGTCGCCGGCAACGACCATGTCGCCGCGCAGCTGAACGCCGCCGAACTCGGCCAGCGGGAGGCGCGCCTCTACCCCGAGGCGACCTACCGCGCCGTGCAGGAGGCTGCACACCAGGCCGACACGCCGTGGTGGCAGCAGGACCCCAGGGTCACCTGGCTGCTGGCGCTGCTGGAATCACTCGGCCGCCAGACCAAGGTGCTGCTGATCGTCCACTATCGCCAGAGCGCCATCGACCTGGCCGAGGCCCTGCGCGTGCGTGCCGGCATTCAGGCGCCGGTGTTCCACGAGGAGATGAGCCTGGTCGAGCGCGACCGCGCCGCCGCCGCCTTCGCCGACGACGAGGCCGGCTGCCAGCTGCTGATCTGCTCGGAGATCGGCTCCGAGGGGCGCAACTTCCAGTTCTGTCACCATCTGGTGATGTTCGACCTGCCATGGCATCCCGATCTGCTCGAGCAGCGCATCGGCCGCCTCGACCGTATCGGCCAGCTCCACCCCATCGATATCCACGTGCCGGTGATCGCCCACAGCCCTACCGCCACCCTGCTGCGCTGGTATCGCGAAGGGCTCGACGCCTTCACCGCGCCGCACGCCGCCGGCGGCGACGTGCTCGACGCCTTCGGCGAAGCGCTGCGCGAGAGCCTCGACGACGAGAGCGGCGTTGACACGCTGATCGACGAGACCCGCACCTTCAACGCAGACCGCCTGGCCCAGCGCGAGGCCGGGCGCAACCGCCTGCTGGAGTGGAATGCCTGCCGCCCCGAGCGCGCCGAGGCGGTGATCGCCGCCGTACTCGAGCAGGACAACGATCCCGCCCTGCCGCGCTATGTCGATCAGGCGCTGGATATCTTCGGCGTCGACAGCCGCGAGCTGGGCAACGCCCTGACCCACCTGGCCCCCGGCTCGCACATGCTCGACAGCCTGCCCGGGCTCACCCAGGGCGACGAGGGCTTCACCGTCACCTACTCGCGCACCCAGGCGCTGGCGCGGGACGACGTTCAGCGGCTCTCCTGGGAGCATCCGCTGGTCACCGCGCTGCTCGAGCGTGTGCTCGACTCGAGCCTCGGTAATACCGCCCTGGCACTGCTCAAGCACCCCAGCATTCCCGGTGGCCGGCTGATGCTGGAGCTGGTCTACCGCACCCACTGCCCGGCACCCAAGCAGCTCCAGCTGGGGCGCTTCCTGCCCGACACCGGCGTTCGCGTACTGCTCGACGAGAGCGGCGCCAACCTCTCGGACAAGGTCAGCTTCAGCGGCCTGTCGCGCAATCTGCAGCGGGTCAAGAAGGGGGTGGCGCGGGAGCTGTTGAAGTCGCGCCACGAGCAGCTGCGCGCCCTGCTGAAGAGCGGCGAGCAGGAGGCACTGCGCGAGCTGCCGACGCTGGTCGAGCGTGCCCAGACCGAGATGCGCGCGACCCTCGATGGCGAGCTGGCCCGGCTCAAGGCGCTGGCCCGGCGCAGCGGCGCGATCCGTGCCGACGAGCAGGCCGCCCTGAGCCAGGAGCGCGCCGATCTGGATGCGGCGATCGAGAGCGCCGCCCTGCGTCTCGACGCGGTGCGGGTTATCGTCACCGTAGACAACGAGCAGCGCTAGGCCTCAGCGCGGCAGAATCGCCGCCAGCGCGGTGTCGAGCGTGGGATAGGTAAAGCGGAACCCCGCTGCTTCGAGCCGCGCCGGGCGCATGCAGGCGCCGGTCAGCAGCAGCCGCGACATCTCCCCCAACCCCAGCTTGAGCAGCGTCGCCGGAACCCGGAAGGGGGTCGGCCGATGCAGCTGGCGACCCAGCGCGCGGGTGAATTCGGCATTGGTCACCGGCGCCGGCGCCGAGGCGTTGAACGGCCCGGCGAGCGACGGCTCGGCGAGCAAAAACTCGATCGCTGCGACCAGATCCTCGCGATGGATCCACGGCATGTACTGGCGACCGTCACCCAGACGCCCACCGAGCCCCAGCTTGAACACCGGCAGCAGCCGCGCCAGAGTGCCGCCATCCGCATCGAGGACCAGCCCGATGCGCACGCAGGCGACCCGGGTGCCGGCCTCGGCGGCCTTGTTGGCCTCGCGCTCCCACTCCTCGCACAGCCGGTGGGCGAACTCGTCGTGAGGCGGCGTCGACTCGGTGACGTCGCGCTCGCCCTGGTCGCCGTAGAACCCCATTGCCGACCCCGAGACCAGCACCTCGGGGGCGTCGCCGGTCTGCGCCAGGTGCTCGCACAGCTCCACTATCTCGCGGGTGATATGCCGGCGCGACTCGATCAGGCGCGTCTTCTGGGAGTCGCTCCAGCGTTTGTCGGCGATCGGCTCGCCGGCCAGGTTGACGATGCCTTGAGGGCGCTGGTCGGCGAACGCCGCCACCGAGTCGCCCACCGACACGCCTGCGGGAAGCTGGCGCCGCGCACGCTGCGGCTGGCGCGACACCACCATGACCTGGTGGCCGGCCGCCAGGGCGCGCTCGACCAGATGTTGGCCGACGAAACCGGTACCGCCGGTGATCAGAAGTCGCATGGCACTGACCTCAGTTATACGAGTGTTATACAATGTGTTCAGCATAGTAGCGCCGCTGACACGCTGCGTCATTCCGCGGACGCCTCGGCGCCCTTCCAAGCCGAGGCGACAGCAAACCACGCCGGTGTGCCCACGAAGATCGTATCGCACGCATTGGCAAGCCGGTGCAGTCTCGGCGCAAGGCCGGAAATCCGCGCTCTCCGGCGGGTATGAAGCGCTTTCGTATTACATTAAAATTGTACAAAGAACTTGAAGCGTACAATGTATTCACCCATGCTTGATCCATGGACATCAATGTCGTCTCGCCGGAGCCGATGAATCCGAGAGATCGCGCCCCCGCATCATAGAGGCCATGACCGATTCATCGGCGAACCCAGGTGACGTCGCCGGAGCAGCAAGGCAGAATTGGTAAACAGTGTTTCAGCAATCAATTAGCGTAAGTGGACCCGAAGCTCCGTGGTGACGACCTGCAGTATCGATAAGCGTTCGATTCGACGAGATGGCGCACGCAGAGACCTCGTAGGAGGACTTGCATGAGTTACAAGGCTATGGAATCCAACGCCGCGCCGCTCTACCCCATTCGCGAAGTGTCGCGTCTCACCGGCGTCAACTCTGTGACGTTGCGCGCCTGGGAGCGTCGCTATGGCCTGATTCGGCCACAGCGCACGCCCAAGGGCCACCGTCTCTATGCCCGCGACGACATCGAGCGCGTCGAACGCATTCTGCAGTGGCTCAATCGCGGCGTCCCCGTGAGTCAGGTGCGCGAGCTGCTCGACCAGCCCGAGACAGTCGAAACCCCGGCTCCGCAGATGGGGGACTGGTCGAGCCAGCGCCAGCACGTGATCCATGCGGTCGATGCCCTCGACATGGGGCGGCTGGAGACGCTGTTCAATCAGAGCCTGGCGCTCTATCCGGTGGGGTTGTGTATCGCCGAGCTGTGGCAGCCCACCATCCAGCAGCTGGAGGAGCGCTGGGGAGACCAGTTCGGAGCCACCCTGCAGCGGCGCCTGCTCGAGACCTTCCTGCGTACGCGCATCGGCACCCGTATTTACCATGCCAACCAGACCAACAGCGGCGGCGAGCTGCTGATCGCGCGTCTGCCCGACGACACCAGCGGCTTCTGGGCGATGCTGATGGCCTTGGCGGCCTCGGCGGCGGGTTACCGCATTCAACTGATCGACGGCGAAGTCGCCTTGAGCGAGCTGCCGATGGCGGTCGACCGCCTCGGCATCAAGGCGGTGCTGCTCGCCAGCGGTCAGGCCGAGCGTAGCGATCTGGTGCGCCGCCAGCTGCCGCGACTCGCAGAGCAGAGCGACGTGCCGGTGTGTCTGGTGGGGCCGGTGGCGCGCATTCGTGTCAGCGACTTCGAGAACACCGAGGTCGCGGTGCTGGGCGAGGACACCACCCAGGCGCTCAGCCGGCTGCGCTCGATCGTCGACAACGAAGACTGAGCGCGGTCTCCCCAGCGACCGCTCCCCCGAGATGGCCACAAGGAAGTGCCCATGTCCGATCTGCAGCTGGTGTGGTTCCGTAACGATCTGCGCACCCTGGACAACACCGCGCTGAGCGCCGCCGCCCAGCGCGGTCCGGTGATCGGCGTGTTTCTCGCCAGCCGCGAGCAGTGGCGCCGCCACCAGCACGGTGCCAACAAGATCGAATTCATCCATCGTGGTGTGCGCGCCCTCAGCGACGCCCTGGATGCACTCAATATCCCGCTGCTATACCGTGATATCGGCGACTTCTCCCGGGCGCCCGAGGTGCTCGAAGCGATCGTGCGCGAACACGATGTTTCCACCCTGCACTTCAATCGCGAATACCCTCTCGACGAGCGTCAGCGCGACGCCGCAGTGAGCGAGCGCTTACATCAGGCCGGTATCGTGGTCCACGACTACACCGACCATATCGCCTTCGAGCCGGGCGAGCTGCTGACCGGCCAGGGCGACTACTACAAGGTATTCACGCCTTTCGCCAAGGCCTGGCATCAGCGGGTCAGCGCCGAGCAGTTGGCCCTGCGCGAGACGCCGAGGCGCCAGAGCGCGCTCTCGCTGACCCGCAACGCCATTCCGGCACTCCCCGACGCGGACCGCTCCGCGGTGGTCGACGCGCATACCTGGGTTGCCGGGCAGGACGCCGCGGCCGACAAGCTGGAGCGATTTCTCGACGTGCGTGCCCGCCGCTACGCCACCGACCGCGACTTTCCCGCCCTCGAGGGTACCAGCGAGCTCTCGGCCTACCTCGCCACCGGCATGATCTCGCATCGCCAGTGCCTGCAGGCGGTGATGGCCAACAACGGCGGCCATCTGGCCGACGGCGACGCCGGCCTCAAGAGCTGGACAAGCGAACTGATCTGGCGCGAGTTCTACCAGCATGTCGCAGTGGGCTTCCCTTATATCTGCCAGCATCAGCCGTTCCAGCCCCATACCGCCAAACTCAAGTGGCGTCACAGCGACGCCGACTTCGAGGCCTGGTGCGAGGGCAAGACCGGTTTTCCGCTGGTCGATGCCGCGATGCGTCAGCTCCTGGCCACCGGCTGGATGCACAACCGTCTGCGCATGCTCACGGCCATGTTCCTGAGCAAGCATCTGCTGCTCGACTGGCGCCGCGGCGAGGCGTTCTTCATGGCACACCTGGTCGATGGCGACTTCGCCTCCAATAATGGCGGCTGGCAGTGGGCGGCCTCCACCGGCACCGACGCTGCGCCCTATTTCCGGATCTTCAACCCGATTACCCAGTCAGAGCGCTTCGACCCGGAGGCCGAGTTCATCGCTCGCTGGGTCCCGGAACTGGCCGACCTGCCGGTCAAGTCACGTCATCAGCCCAGCACCCAGGAACGCCAGGACACCGGCTACCCCCCAGCCATCGTCGATCACAAGCGTGCCCGCCAGCGCGCTCTGGACGCGTTCAAGGAGCTCGACTGAGCGCCCGCCGGCAGCGCCCCAGGCAGGGCCTGACGCGCCGGCGGGCGGCCTTACCACCGACCGGGAGCGTGTCATGAGTTCATCATCCGCCGGCGCCAGCGCCGAAGCGATCGCTCACTTTCGTAGCCTGTTCCAGCCGCTGACTCAGGAGGGGCTGACGGCACTCGCCGAGTGCTACAGCGACGACGTGGACTTCACCGATCCGCTGCATCACCACGTCGGCCGGCGCGCGATCATGGCCTACTACCGCGAGCTGATGACCGAGGTCAGCCACTGCCACTTCGACTTTCACCAGCAGCACGTCCTGGACCAGCGCTGCTTTCTCGAGTGGACGATGCACTATTCGCATCCAAGCGTGCGTGGCGGACGTACCTTGAGCGTGGCCGGCTGTTCGCACCTCACCTGGCGCGACCAGCGAGTGTGCCGCCACCGCGACTACTATGACGTCGGCGAGATGCTCTACGAGCAGCTGCCGCTGATCGGCTGGGTCGTGCGCCGGATCAAGCAGCGCCTCTAGACTCGCGGGTACGAGGCGAGAACGTCGCACCGGTGCCACATCGATGATTGAAGAGAGCAGGGAGAGACCATGGCCAGCTTACCCGGAACCCGACGCATCTGGTTGACCGGCGCCACCTCCGGTATCGGCGAGGCGCTGGCCAAGCGTCTGCTCGCCGACGGCCACCGGGTGGCGCTCACCGCGCGCCGTGAAGAGGCGCTCCAGGCGCTGGCCTCGGGTCACCCCAACGCCCTGGTGGTGCCCGCCGATCTCACCGATCGCGCCGCGACCCGGCGCGCCGGTGCGGCGATCGAGGAGGCCTTCGGTGGGCTCGACATCGCCCTGCTCAACGCCGGCACCTGCGAATATGTCGATGTGCGCGAGTTCGATGTCGAGCTGGTCGAGCGCGTCTTCGCCACCAACTTCCAGGGCACCCTCTACGCCATCGACGCGGCGCTGCCGCTGCTGCGCCGTGGCGAGGGGCGCACCCAGGCACCGCTGCTCGCCGCGGTCTCCAGCGCTTCCGCCTATCTGCCGCTGCCGCGCGCCGAGGCCTATGGCGCCTCCAAGGCGGCGATCTCGCACTTCCTGGAGTCGCTGCGCCTCGATCTGGCCGCGGAACGGATCGATGTCAGCGTGATCCACCCGGGCTTCGTCGAGACGCCGCTGACCGCGCGCAACGACTTCTCGATGCCGATGCAGATCAGCGCCGAGCGCGCCGCCGAATACATCATCGAGGGGCTGGCCAAACGACGGCTGGACATTCACTTCCCGCGCCGCTTCACCTATCTGGTCAAGGCGCTGGGCGTACTACCGCCGGCCCTGCGGCGCCGCTTCGGTCTGCGTATCGCCGGCCGCGGGCGTGATGGAGGCGAGGCATGAGCGGGCTGGATATCCCTCTCGCGTCACCGGGCCAGGCAGGGCAGCGCATCGCCGTGATCGGCGGCGGCATCGCCGGCATGGCTGCGGCCCACTATCTGTCGCGGCGCCACCAGGTAACGCTCTACGAGGCCGGTGCGCGCCTGGGCGGCCACACCGCCACCATCGACGTCGAGCACGCCGGGAAGGCGTATGCCATCGACACCGGGTTCATCGTCTTCAACGACCGCACCTACCCCCACTTCCAGGCGCTGCTGGCATCGCTCGGCGTGGCCGCCCAGCCCACCGAGATGAGCTTTTCGGTGCACGAGAGCGGGCGCGACTTCGAGTACAACGGCCACACCCTGGCCACCCTGTTCGCCCAGCGGCGCAACCTGCTGCGCCCGCGCTTTCATCGCATGCTGGCGGATATCCTGCGCTTCAATCGGCGTGCCATCCGCGACTTCGAACAGGACCGCCTGCCCCCCGCGCTGAGCCTGGACGAGTACCTCAAGCGCGGCGGCTACGGCGAGGACTTCCGCCGCCGCTATCTGCTGCCCATGGGCGGGGCGATCTGGTCCGCCAGCGAGGCCGGCATGCGCGCCTTTCCCGCGCGCTTCTTCATTCGCTTCTTTCATCACCACGGCCTGCTGTCGGTCAACGACCGCCCGCAGTGGTACACCGTCAGCGGCGGCTCGCGGCGCTATATCGAACCGCTGATCGCGCCCTACCGCGAGCGGGTCCACCTGCACAGCCCCGTGACCGCGCTGCGCCGCGATGCCGACGGCGTGACGCTGACCAGCTCCCGGGGCGAGGCGCGCTTCGATCAGGTGGTGCTCGCCTGCCACAGCGATCAGGCACTGGCGATGCTGGGCGACACGGCCTCCCCAGCCGAGCGCGAGATCCTCGGTGCCATCGGCTACGCCAGCAACCGCGTGGTGCTACACACCGACACCCGTCTGCTGCCACGTCGGCGCCGCGCCTGGGCGAGCTGGAACTACCGCCTCGATGGCCGCGATGCCGAAGCCTGCGTACCGGTGACCTATAACATGAATATCCTCCAGCGGCTGGAGAGCGAGACCACCTTCTGCGTCACGCTCAACGACGAGGCGCGGATCGACCCGGCGCAGATCCTGGCGCGCTTCGACTACGCCCACCCGCAGTTCACCCTGGCCGCACAGCACGCCCAGACACGCTTCGCCGAGATCTCCCAGCCGGCGCGCCGGACCCACTTCTGCGGCGCCTACTGGCGCAACGGCTTCCACGAGGACGGGGTGTGGAGTGCCTGGCGCGTGGCCCAAGCGATAGACGGTGCCGCACCGGCGCCGAGCGCTGCCCGCCCTGCCGGTAGCGAGGTTGCCTGATGGCGTCCGTCCCGCGCCGCTGGCACAGCCGGCTCGCCACCGGGCAGCTGCGCCACCGCCGTTTCGTCCCTACTCAGCACCGTTTCGACTACCGGGTGTGGATGCTGTGGCTCGATCTCGACGAGCTGCCGGCGCTGCTGGCCCGCACCCCCGGCTTCGGCACCCGACGCTACGCTCCGGCACGCTTTCGCCGCGAGGATTACCTGGCACCGCACGCGCTGCCGCTGGCGGCGGCCGTGCGCCAGCGGCTACGCGAAGAACTGGGCGAAGAGCTGGGCGAAGAGCTGGATGAGATCACGGACGGCCCGATTCGCATGCTGACCCAGCTGCGTCTGTTCGGGGTGCTGTTCAATCCGCTGACGCTCTATTACGTCTACGATCGCCACGAGCGTCTGCGTGCCGTGCTCGGCGAGGTCACCAACACGCCCTGGGGCGAGCGTCAGGTCTACGCCTGCCGGGTCGACGACACGCGCCACCTGTGTCAGGCGCAGTTCGACAAGCGCCTGCACGTGTCACCGTTCAACCCGATGGCAATGACCTATCGCTGGCGCTTCAACCGCCCCGACGAGCGCCTGCTGATGCATATGGAGACCTGGGCCGAAGCGGCCCGGCATTTCGATGCCACCCTGACCCTGAGCCTGGCGCCGGCGACCCGCCGCGCGCTGGTCGGCGAGCTGCTGCGCCATCCACTGATGACGCTGAAGACGATCGCCGCGATCCACTGGCAGGCGCTCAGGCTGTGGCTCAAGCGTACCCCCATCCACGATCACCCAGGACGAGAGCAGAATTCGCCATGACCACCGCCCCCTCCTCGACCGTCGACCGGCGCCGCGACGCGCCGCGTCTGTCGCGCTGGCTGCGGCCGCGCATCCTGAAGGCGCTGGACGCGCTCGATGGCGGCGTGATCACGCTGCACGAAGGCGGCCAGCGCCACCGCCTGGGGCGCGGTGATCCCGCCGCAGCCAATACGCTGACGCTCTGCGTGCGCGTACACAGCGCCGCGGTGTGGCGGCGCTTCGCCCTCGGTGGCACCGTCGGCGTGGCCGAGTCCTACATGGACGGCGAATGGGAGGTCGACGACCTGGTGGGGCTGGTGCGCCTGTTCGCACGCAACGTCGAACGCGTCAACGCCGGCATGGAGAATGGCACCGCACGCTTCAGCCGCTGGGCGCTGGCCGCGCTCTACGCCCTGCAGCGCAATACCAGTACGCGCGCACGGCGGCATATCGCCGCCCATTACGATCTCGGCAACGCGCTGTTCGCGACCTTCCTCGACCGCGACCACTGGATGTACTCCAGCGCCGTCTTCCCGCATCCGACCGCGACCCTGGAGGAGGCCTCGACCCACAAGCTCGATCTCATTCTCGACAAGCTCGCGGTCGAACCCCACCACCACCTGCTCGAGATCGGCACCGGCTGGGGCGGCCTGGCGATCCACGCCGCGCGCACCCGCGGCTGCCGGGTGACCACCACCACCATCTCCGAGGCCCAGTACGCCTACACCGCCGAGCGCGTGCGCGAGGCCGGGCTGGAGGGGCAGATCACCCTGCTGCGCGAGGATTACCGCGCGCTCACCGGGCGCTACGACCGCCTGGTCTCGGTGGAGATGGTCGAGGCGGTGGGGCACCAGTATCTCGATACCTATCTCGGCTGCGTCGACCGTCTGCTCACCGACGATGGCCTCGCGCTGCTGCAGTGCATCACCATCCGCGATCAACGCTTCGAGGCGGCCAAGCGCGAGATGGACTTCATCAAGCGCTACATCTTCCCGGGCGGCTTCCTGCCCTCGCACACCGCCATCCTCAGCGCGCTGAGCCGCCACACCCAGCTCAACCTGCTCGACCTGGACGAGATCGGCCTACACTACGCCCGCACCCTGCGTGAGTGGCGCCTGCGCTTCGAGGCGAGTCTCGAACGGGTGCGCGAGCTGGGCTACGACGAACGCTTCATCCGCATGTGGCGCTACTATCTGTGCTACTGCGAGGGCGGCTTCGTCGAGCGCGCCATCGGCACCTGCCACCTGCTGCTGGCCAAGCCCGGCGCACGCCGGGCGCCCCTCAGCGGGCAGCCGTGAGGCGCCTGCCGGTAGCGTGGCCATGAGCCAGCGCCGCCCGCTCGCCCTGGTACTCAACGCCCTGGCCTTCCAGGTCGGCTGGTTCGTCTGCGTGCTGGGCGGCTCGCTGCCGGCACTGCTCACCCTGGGGCTGATTGTGAGCGCCCACTGGCGCTGGCTGGCGCGCCCCGGCGAGTGGCGCTGGTGGCTGGGCTTTGCGCTACTCGGGGTAGTGGTGGACGGCAGCCTGGTGGCCCTGGGCGGCATCCGCCTGACCACGGGCTGGCCACTGTGGCTGTGGGCGCTGTGGCCGCTGTTCGCCACCACCCTGCACCACTGTCTGGCGTGGCTGTGGCCGCATCGTTGGCTGGCGCTGCTGTGTGGCGCCGTGGGCGGGCCGCTGAGCTACCTCTCGGGCGCAGCGCTGGCCGGGGCAGAGATCGCCACCTGGGCGCTGGTCGTGGAAGCGCTGGTGTGGGCGGGGCTGTGCGTCGGGGTCAGCTGGCGGCTGGGCGGGGCCGACGCGGCTCAGGCGTAGGTCGCGCTGGCCGGCTTCAAGCGCTGAGCCACGGCGCTGGCGGGCTGCGGGCGGGCATAGAGGAAGCCCTGGACGTGACGGCAGCCACGCGCCATCAGGAAACTGCGCTGGGCTTCGGTTTCCACCCCCTCGGCGATCACGTCGAGGTTGAGCCCCTGGGCCATCGCCAGCACCGCCGAGGTGATCGCGGCATCGGCGTGGTCATGGGGCAGCGCGCGGATGAACTCGCGGTCGAGCTTGAGCTTGTCGATCGGCAGCCGCTTGAGATAGGCCATCGAGGAGTAGCCGGTGCCGAAATCGTCGATCGCGATCTGCAGCCCTTCGCGCCGCAGCGCTTCGAGCCGGGGCGAGATATCGCCGGCGCGCTCGTCGAGCAGTACCGACTCGGTGAGTTCGAGGCCGAGATAACTCGGCGCCACCCGATACTGGCTCAAGGTCGAGATCAGGCGCGACTCGAGATCGCCCTGGATCAGCTGCAGCGCGGAGATATTGACCCACACCGGCACCACCGTCAGCCCCTGGTCGCGCCAGTTGGCGAGCTGCGCCACCGCCTGATCGATGACCCAGGCGCCGAGGGCCGGCATCAGCCCGTGGCGCTCCGCCAGCGGAATGAAGTCGCCGGGCGGGATCATGCCCTCCTTGGGATGGTGCCAGCGCAGCAGCGCCTCCATGCCGATCAGCTCGCCATCGTCGAGACGGTGCTGGGTCTGGTAGTAGACCTCGAGCTGATCGTTCTGTGCCAGCGCCTGGCGCAGCTCGTTGATGATCGCCAGCTGGCGGTCGCCCTCGACCTCCAGCGAGGGGCGAAAGCGGCGGTCGTGGTTGCGACCGTGGCGCTTGGCGCTGTAGAGCGCCGATTCCAGCCGCTGGAACAGCACCCCCGCCTCCTTGCCATCCTCCGGCGCGCGGCAGCTGCCGATGGTCAGCCCCAGGCGCAGGGTATTGTCGTCGATCTCGAACGGCTCGCTCAGGTGGCGGCGCAGCCCCGCCACCCACTTCTCGTGATCGTCGAAGGTGGTGGTCCGGATCACCATGAACTCGTCGCCGCCGAGCCGCCCCACGATGCCTCCGGCGACCTGTGCCGCCAGCCGCTGGCCGAAACGCGCCAGCAGGCGGTCGCCGCTGTCCACACCCAGGCCGTCATTGATCGCCTTGAAGCCATCGATATCGATCAGCGCCAGGTCCAGCCCCTCGCCGGCGCGCAGGTGGCGCAGCCGGGAGGCGAGTAGATCGTGCAGCCGCCGCCGGTTGGGCAGCCCGGTCAGCGGGTCCTCGAAGCCGATCCGGCGCAGATCCTGTTCGCGTGCCTTGTGGCGGCTGATATCGGTGAACAGACCGACGTAGTGCGACACCCGCCCCTTGCTGTCGTGGCAGGCACGCACGCGCAGCCACTCGGGGTACTGGTCGCCATGCTTGCGCTGGTTCCAGATCTCGCCCTCCCAGCGCCCGGTGGCCGCGAGCGCCTGCCAGTAGCGGTCATAGAAGGCCTTGTCATGGCGCCCGGAGGAGAGCGCGGAGGGGTCGAGTCCCTCGATCTCGTCGAGGGTATAGCCGGTGATCTGGGTGAAGGCGGGGTTGATGGTGATCAGACGATTGGCGGCATTGGTGATCATGATGCCGTCCTGGGAGAGTTCGAGCGCCTGCTCGCTGAGCCGGCGGCGCTGATGCTCGAGACGGATCTGGCGCCAGCCATCGGCCAGACCGACCACGACCAGCGCCAGCGCCGCGAGGCGAAGCATCAGAAAGGGCAACAGACTGGCGGCGGCCAGCGCCGCGAGTCCCAGCCAGACCAGCGGTCGATTCAGCGAAAAAGAAGGCCACATAGATCTTCGGTTATGGTCGTTATACGAATCGACTCAGGTCGATACTCACCCACTCGCTCCCGCCTCGCATCATGCCCCCTCGGCGCGCGCCAGGGCAAGCGCGGCCGGCGCCACTCTCCGGGCACGGCGCCAAGCGGGCGGCGATTGCACGCAAAAGCGCACAAGACTAGCCTTTGGGCCACGTGCATTCGCTGCCCACAGCCATTAGACTGGCCCCGCCTCGCAACCCATGCAGGCACACTCTTTTTCGATTCTCGGAACGATCTAGTGACCAGACAGCACTCTTTCAGCCACGACGATCTGCTGAAATGCAGCCGGGGCGAACTGTTCGGCCCCGGCAACGCCCAGCTCCCCGCGCCCAACATGCTGATGCTCGATCGCATCACGCAGATCAACGAGGATGGCGGCAAGTACCACAAGGGCGAGATCATCGCCGAGTTGGATATCCACCCCGACCTGTGGTTCTTCCAGTGCCATTTCCCCGGTGACCCGGTGATGCCTGGCTGCCTCGGCCTCGACGCCATGTGGCAGCTGGTCGGCTTTCACCTCGGCTGGCTGGGCAACCCGGGGCGCGGTCGGGCACTGGGTTGCGGCGAGGTCAAGTTCTCGGGCCAGATCCTGCCCGACGCCGGCCAGGTCTCCTACCACATCGAGATCAAGCGCGTGATCACGCGTCGCCTGGTCCTGGGGATCGCCGACGGCACCCTGGCGGTGGACGGCAAGGACATCTATCAGGCCAAGGATCTGCGCGTCGGCCTTTTCACCAACACTGAGACTTTCTGAGCGGGAGGCTTCCATGAAACGAGTGGTAGTCACCGGACTGGGTATCGTGTCCTGTCTGGGCAATGACGCCCGGCAGGTACTGGATGCCCTGCGCCAGGGACGCTCCGGCATTCGCTACAAGCCGGAATACGCCGAGCTCGGTTTCCGCAGTCAGGTGGCGGGGAGCGTCGAGATCGATATCGACGCGCTCGTCGACCGTAAACAGCTGCGCTTCATGGGCGACGCCGCGGCCTATGCCTATATCGCCATGCAGCAGGCGATCGACGACTCGGGCCTGGCCGCCGATGCCATCTCGAATCCGCGCACCGGCCTGATCGCCGGCTCCGGTGGCGCCTCCAGCGCCAACCAGGTCGAGGCGGCGGACATCATGCGCCAGAAGGGCCTGCGCCGTGTCGGCCCCTATCGTGTCACCCGGACCATGGGCAGCACCGTCTCGGCGTGCCTGGCGACGCCGTTCCAGATCAAGGGGATCAACTACTCGATCTCCTCGGCCTGCGCCACCTCGGCACACTGCATCGGCAGCGCGGTGGAGCAGATCCAGCTGGGCAAGCAGGACGTGGTCTTCGCCGGTGGCGGCGAGGAGGAACACTGGACGCTGTCGTGCCTGTTCGACGCCATGGGTGCGCTGAGCACCGGCTACAACGACACGCCGGAAAAAGCCTCGCGCCCCTACGACACCGATCGCGACGGTTTCATCATCGCCGGCGGTGGCGGCATGCTGGTGGTCGAGGAGCTGGAGCACGCCAAGGCACGCGGCGCCAAGATCTATGCCGAGATCACCGGCTACGGTGCCACCTCCGACGGCCACGACATGGTCGCCCCCTCGGGTGAAGGCGCGGCGCGCTGCATGCGCCAGGCGCTCGCCGGCCTCGACGGTAGCGTCGACTACATCAACACCCACGGTACCTCGACGCCGGTGGGCGATGTCGCCGAGCTCAAGGCGATCCGTGACGTGTTCGGCGACACCACGCCGGCGATGAGTTCGACCAAGTCGCTCACCGGCCACTCGCTGGGTGCCACCGGGGTCCAGGAAGCGATCTACTCGCTGCTGATGATGGAAAACCGCTTCCTGTGCGCCTCGGCCAACATCGACAACCTCGATGAACAGGCCAGCGGTTTCGACATCGTGCGCCAGCGCCGCGACGACGTCGACATCAAGCGCGTGCTCTCCAACAGCTTCGGCTTCGGCGGCACCAACGCTTGTCTGGTGTTCGACCGCTACGACGGCTGAACCCAGGACGGCCGAACCCAGGTAAGCTCGATCGCAAAAAGGCGCCCCGCGGGGCGCCTTTTTCGTGGCCGGTCTCTTTCCTAGCCGACTTCTCTCATAGCCAACCTCTACCGTAGCCGCGGCTCTGCCCTGCCCCACCTGCCGTCAGGCTGGCTGGCGTGGGAGACGCGCTCAGGAGGGCAGCTTGGTGGGCGCCTCCTGCACACCCTGCGGTGGCCGCGGCACCTCGGAGATCTCTCCCAGCCGCGCCTCGATCCACTGCTCCACATCCGCCAGCACGGCGTCCGGTGTGCGCCCTTCGGTAGCGATCGGCTCGCCCACCACCACCCGCAGCTCGCCGGGCTGCTTGACCCAGTGACGCCCCCAGCGCTCGCCGGCATTGTGTGCCACCGGCAGCACCGGCACCCCGGCGCGGCAGGCGATCACCGCACCGCTCTTGTTGAAGCGCCGCCGCTGCCCCGGCGCCACCCGCGTCCCCTCGGGGAAGATCAACACCGAGAGCCCCTCATCCAGCCGCTGCTTGCCGTGGGAGAGCACCTGACGCATGGCGGTGGACGGTTTGGAGCGATCCAGCGGAATCGGCTTGAGCAGGCGCACCCCCCAGCCGAACAGCGGGATGCTCAGCAGCTCCTTCTTGAGCACCGTGCAGATCGGCGTCTTCAGCAGCTGCAGATAGACTGTCTCCCACTCGCTCTGATGGTTGGCCAGCACCACGCAGGGCCCCTCAGGCACACGTTCGCGCCCTTCGATGCGATAACGCACGCCGCAGGTCAGCGACAACCAGCGCATGATGAAGCGATTGTGGCAGTTGAACAGGCGGAAGCGGCCACGCAGTGGCAGCATCAGTCCCAGCGGCAACATCAACAGCCCCGAGACCAGAATCGCCAGAAAATAGCCGGCGTAGAAGAGCAGACTGCGAATCACGTTCATGTCTCGGCCACCGTTTCCTGGCTTCCGTAGTGCTGCTGACACCAGCTATCCAGCATCAGCCCGAGTTCCACCCGCCACGCCTTCTGGTGGATGCCGAAGACATCGAGCAACCGGCGGCAGTCGAGTACCCGCCGCAGCGGCGTATCGTGGTGCTGATTGAGCGCCTTGATTTCGCCCAGCTCGGCGGTCTGGCCGACCCCTTCCAGGCGCGTCGCCAGCTGGGTCCTGACCACCGAGACGAAGGTGTAGCGGCTGATCGGCTCGACCCCGCAGAGGTGGTAGGTGCCCCAGGCGCTGGCGCCGCTGTCGAGCTGCAGCAGGATACCGCACAGCGCCCGCGCCACCGCGCTGACCGAGGTCGGACAGACGATCAGGTCCTGGGCCGAGCGGGTCGTCTCGCCGCCTTGGAGTGCCGCGATCAGCGGGCCGAGCCAGCTATCCTCGCCGTCGAGCCCGAACAGCGGCCCCAGGCGCAATACCAGGTGGCGCGGATGACGACGCAGCCGCTCACCGGTGGTGACCAGCCGGCGTAGGGTCTCGTCGCGTGGCGCTGGCATCGCGGTCTCGTCGATCGGGATGTCGGCGCCATCCTCGAACAGGGTATCCGAGACGCACCAGATCAACGCGATCTGCTGCTGCCGGCACAGGTCGATCAGCGCCTCGAGATGATCGCAGTGGGCGTAGACATCGGCCGGTTCGGCCTGCCCCGGGTCCGACAGCGGCGGTACGATCACCGCAGCCGGCGCCAGCGAGGCAAGGGTAGCCGCATCCGGCAACCGCTCGAGCGGAGCAAAGGTGATGTCGCTGCGGCTGTCGGCGAGACGCGTCAGCGCCACGCCGAGACAGTGGCGGGGATGGGCGATCAGGCACTTCACGCTGCCACCTCGATGGCTGGTGACTGGATAGCGGGTGATGCGATGACTTGTGGCTCGATGGCGCCCACCTCGATAGCTTCCACGCTGTTCTCTCCTTGATCTGTGGAACCACTGCCTAAAGGCCTGCACGGACTCGGCGTCCCCAGCGCCTGACTGCGTTGCGCGGTACCGCTGCGCCAGCCCGCCGCGCGGCAATCCGGGGCCCCCCGGGCCTGTCGAGCGGCTTCACGCACGCCGAGACGAGAATCTCACCCGGCCCTGCGGACTCGGGCTATGCTGGAGATCACCGCCCATCGACAGGAGAACCCCATGTCCCGAGACGCCACCGCGCTGTGGGAAGTCAACGCCCAGCTGGGCGAAGGTCCCGTCTGGTCACAGGCCCACGGCGCGCTGCTGTTCGTCGATATTCTCGGCGCCCGCCTTCACGCCTGGCGCCCGGCGGACGACACCCGGCGCAGCTGGACACTCAGCGAGGCGTGCTGCTGGCTGCTGCCGCGCGATACCGGCGGTTTCGTCGCCGGGCTGCGCTCGGGCGTGGTCGAGCTCGACTTCGATCTCGAGCAGGGGCCGCGCCCGGGCAAGCGGCTGACGCCGATCGAGTGGCTGCCGGAGGGCGATCGCCTCAACGACGCCAAGAGCGATAGCCACGGCCGGCTCTGGTTCGGCTCGATGGACGATGCCGAGGTCCACGCCGGCGGCTATCTCTATCGTCTCGATGGCCGCGGTCTGGTCGAGATGGATCGCGACTACCACATTACCAACGGCCCGACGATCTCACCCGACGGGGCCACACTCTATCACAACGACAGCGCCCGCCAGACCGTCTTCGCTTTCGATCTGAGCGACTCGGGCGAGCTCTCGCGCAAGCGTGAGCACATTCGTCTCGCCCCCGGTAGCGGCTACCCCGACGGCATGACCTGCGACCGCGAGGGCGGCCTGTGGCTGGCACTCTGGGATGGCCAGCGCGTGGCCCGCTATCACCCCGACGGCAGCCTCGACCGCGAGGTCGCGCTGCCGGTATCGCGCCCCACCTCTTGCGCCTTCGGCGGCGAGGCGTTCGATCGTTTGTTCGTCACCTCGGCGGCGGTGGGCTGCGCCGACGAGCCGCTTGCCGGGGCGCTGTTCGAGATCCCGGTCGAGATCGGCGGCAGCGCGCCGACCCCACTCTCACTGCCGGTATGACCCGCAGCGGGCGCCATCCTCAGGCGCCCTGCGGACGTAGCACGCGGCGATAGAAGCCGAGGCAGACCACGACGAAGACAATCAAACCCAGCCACTGGGCAGTGCCGGCGAATCCGTCACCAACCAGTGCCAGCGGCGCCGGCGAACCGCTCAGCCCGATCACCCCGGCCAGCAGAACACCCACCAGGCTCTCGCCGACGATCAGCCCCGACGCGAGCAGGACCGCACGCCGCCGTGGACGCTCGGCATAGACCGCCAGCTCGACACCCCTGGCCCGGGCGCGGGCACGCAGACGCCGCTCGATCAGCCAGCCGATCACGGCACCGATCACCAGTGGCATGATGATGCTCGGCGGCAGGTAGATGCCGATCCCCACCGCCAGCACCGGTAGCCGTGCGCCGCCGCCGCGCCGGCGCAGCAGCTCGTCGATGCCGATCAGCGCCGCCCCCAGGGCCAGGCCGATGCCGAGCATGCCCCACTCGAGATCGTGGTCGAAGACACCGCGCACGATCGCGGTCATCAGGGAGGCCTGCGGCGCCCCCAGCGCCTGGGACGGGTCCATACCCGGCCGCGGCATGGCACCGGCGAAGCCGTAGGCGTGGTAGAGCAGCGAGAGCACCGGCGGGATCACCAGCGCCCCCACCACGCAGCCGATGATCAGCGCCACCTGCTGACGCCATGGCGTGGCCCCGACCAGGTAGCCGGTCTTGAGATCCTGCAGATTGTCATTGGCGATCGCCGCCACTGCCAGGATCACCGAGGTGACGAACAGCGCCAGCGCCGTCGGCAGGCGCTGGGCGACCGCCGGATCCAGGCTGGCGAGGGCATCGCTGACGGCGCCGAAGCCCAGCAGCATCAGCGAGACCAGGATCACCGCGACGATACCGATACCCGAGATCGGGCTGCTCGAAGACCCCACCAGGCCCGCCATGTAGCCGCAGGCGGCGGCGATCAGAAAGCCGAACACACCGGCGAACAGCACGCAGCCCAGTGTCAGCGTCCAGAGTGGTGCCGCCGCCAGCGTCGGCGCCGCCTGGTGCAGAAAGTGCGCGAACACCAGCGTCAATAGCACCAGCAGCACGGCGGTCAGCCCCAGCAGCAGGCCGGCGGGCAGGTCGCGTTCGGTGCGCGGCGGGCGCGCGTCACCGCCACCGCGCATCGCCCCGAAGGAGGCGCGGATGCCCTGGAGCATCGGCTTGAACAGCGTCGCCAGGGTCCACAGCGCGGCGATGCCGATGGTCCCGGCGCCGATGAAGCGCACCTTCTCCGACCATAGCGCCATCCCCGCCGCCGCCGGGCCCTGCCCCGCCGCCGGCGTGATCGCGGTGAGCCAGGGGACGGCGACGCCCCAGGCGATCAGCGTACCGATCAGCATCGCGAGGCCGCCGACGATCCCCACCAGGTAGCCGGCTCCGACCAGCGCCAGCGAAAAGCCGGTGGCGAGCTGAACGGCGCTGCGCCCCACCGCAAACCACACGCTGATGCTCTCCGCCAGCAGTCGCAGCCCGCCGCTGGCAAAGGCGAACGCTGCCGCCACGCCGGCGCCGAGGGCGATCTCGCCGGCCCCCGTTTTCTCGTGCCGGGCGCTCTCCGGCGTCGCTGCGTCACGCTGGGTCGCCTGGCTGCCGACCTCGAGGATTTCGGCCGCGGCGATCCCCTCGGGATAGGGCAGATCGCTCTGTACCACCATCACCCGGCGCAGCGGGATGGTGTAGAGCACCCCCAGAATGCCGCCGATGGCGCAGATCGCCGAAGTCTGCCAGAACGGAAACCCTTGCCAGTAGCCGATCATCAACAGCCCCGGCAGCACGAAGATGATCGCCGAGAGGGTCCCCGCCGCCGAGGCCTGGGTCTGCACCATGTTGTTCTCGAGCTTGTTGGCCCCGGGCAGGCGGCAGAGCACCGCCATCGAGATCACCGCCGCGGGGATCGCCGAGGCGAAGGTGAGGCCCACCTTGAGCCCCAGATAGACGTTGGAGGCGGTGAACAGCAGGGTGATAGCGGCACCCAGCAGGACGCCACGCAGCGTCAGTTCGGGCAGCCTGACGGCGTCGGGTATCCGGTGTGACATGACAAGAGACTCTCGAGCTGGAAGCGGGACCCGCCGGGCCCCAGCCTGGCGGCGACGCGGGCATCGGCACCGGGATGATCATTAGAAGGCTATCGAACCCGCCATTCTAATCCGCCGTCCACGGGGCGTCGAGCCACTCCACCGGCAAAACAAGAGTGGCCGCCAGGGACGGCGGCCACGACAGAAACGCCGGGAGCGGTTCTGGACGTCGCGCTGCGACGGCCCGAAGGGTGGCCGCCAGGGATGGCGGCCACGACAGAAACGCCGGGAGCGGTTCTGGACGTCGCGCTGCGACGGCCCGAAGGGTGGCCGCCAGGGACGGCGGCCACAAAAAACCCCGCCGAGGCGGGGTCATCGCATGCAGCGCGGGTGAATCAGAACGGGATTTCGTCGTCGAAATCGTCGAAGCTGCCCGGATTCGGCGCGCCGTAGTTGGCATTCTGCTGGTTGGGCTGCGGCGCCGGCTGGTTCTGCGGCGGACGCTGGGGCTGGTTACCGTAGCCGCCCTGCTGAGCCGGCGCCGGCTGCTGCTGGCCATAGCCACCCTGCTGGGCCGGGGCGGGCTGCTGCTGAGCATAGCCACCCTGGGGCTGCTGCGGCGCACCGCCATACTGGCTCTGGTTATAATCACCACCGCCCTGACCGCTGCGCGAGTCGAGCATCTGCATGTCGTTGCCGACGATCTCGGTGGAGTAGCGATCCTGGCCGTCCTGCCCCTGCCACTTGCGGGTCTGCAGGCGCCCTTCGATATAGATCCGCGAGCCCTTCTTGACGTACTGCTGGGCGATCTCCGCCAGCTTGTTGAACAGCACCACGCTGTGCCATTCGGTACGCTCCTGACGCTGGCCGCTCTGACGGTCGGTCCAGGTATCGGTGGTCGCGATGCGCAGGTTGCACACCGGATTGCCCGACGGCAGGAAGCGGACTTCCGGATCCTGTCCCAGGTTGCCGATCAGGATGACTTTGTTCACACCTCGGGCCATCGTTGTCTCCTTGCCTTACCTGCGTTTACGACGCCTTCAGGCGTCGGTTCGTTGCCATTGATTGCCGGTGATACGAGCCAGCGCTTCGGCGTCCAGGCGCTGGCGGTCGACCTTGAGATAGGCGACACGCTCTTCGGGCACGACCATCACGTCCTCGACCCCGGCGACCGAGGCGAAACGCTCGAGCAGTGTATCGAGCATGCCCATGGATTGCGCGTCCAGCGGTACGATTTCGCTCGACAGATGACGCGGCGCGGGCATCTTCCAGACCACCGCCAGCCAGATAGCACCCACCACCGCGGCGCCGAGGAACACGCTGTGGATCCCCAGTTCCTGGGACAGCGCGCCACCCAGGGTGCCGCCCAGGAAGGCGCCGAGGAACTGGCTGGTGGAATAGACCCCCATGGCGGTGCCCTTGGCCCCGGCCGGCGCCAGCTTGCTGATCATCGACGGCAGCGTCGCCTCGAGCAGATTGAACACCACGAAGAAGCCCCACAGCAGCGCCAGCAGCGCGATGCGGTCGTCGCCCAGCTCGCTGAAGCCGAGCAGGATCAAGGTCATCGCCGCCACCGCGCCGACGAACACCGGTTTCATCTTGCGATACTTCTCGGCCACGATCACCAGCGGCACCATGCCCACGAAGGCCAGCGCCATCACCGGTAGATATATCCAGCCGTGGTGCGCCGGGGCGAAGCCCAGAGCTTCGAGCTGGAACGGCAGCGCGACGAAGCAGGCGGTCAGGATCAGGTGCAGGGCGAAGATCGAGAAATCGAGCCGCAGCAGATCGCCCTGCATCAGGGTGGCACGCAGCTGGCGGCGGTCGAGCCCGACATCGCGGTGAGCCATGCGCTGTGGCGCCTTGGGCACCAGCTTCCACAGGATCAGCAGGCCACAGGCGGAGAGCACCGCAGTGAACCAGAACACCCCGGCCAGCCCGCCGATATCGGCGACCAGCGGCCCTACCACCATGGCTACGCCGAAGGCCACACCGATCGAGAGCCCGATGGTGGCCATCGCCGCGGTACGAATCTCCTCGCGGGTCTGGTCGGCGAGCAGCGCCATGATGGCGCCGGCGACCGCGCCGCTGCCCTGCAGGCAGCGACCGATGATGACGACATAGATCGAGGTGGCACTGGCCGCCACCACGCTACCGAGAATGAACAGCAGCAGGCCGCCGGCGATCACCGCCTTGCGCCCGAGCCGGTCGGAGAGCAGGCCGAAGGGGATCTGCAGGATCGCCTGGGTCAGACCGTAGCTACCCAAGGCCAGGCCGACGAGAAAGGGGGTGGCGCCATCGAGATGGTCGGTGTAGAGCGCCAGGATCGGCAGGACCATGAACAGCCCCAGCATGCGCGAGGCATAGAGGCTGGCCAGTCCCACGATCGAGCGCCGTTCGGTAAGGAGAAAACGAGATGTCATGGAAGTCACGGCTGGTGAACTCGGCAGAAGCGAGGATGAATGAGGGAACCAGTCATTTTACGCCTCGCCCGGGTCGAGTGAAAGCGCCGGGCGGCGCCAGGCGCGGCGTCAGCGTCGGCTCACCATTTCCAAGTCGACCACAGTGACCGGTCGCGCCCAACAGACTGCTATACTGGTCGTTTCCCGCTTCGCTGCACGAGGTAGTCATGGACAGCATTCTGGTCAGGGGTGCGCGTACCCATAACCTGAAGGATATCGATGTCGAACTGCCACGTGACAAACTGATCGTGGTCACCGGCCTGTCCGGGTCGGGCAAGTCTTCTCTGGCCTTCGACACCCTCTATGCCGAGGGCCAGCGCCGCTATGTGGAGTCGCTCTCCACCTATGCGCGGCAATTCCTGTCGATGATGGAGAAACCCGACGTCGACCATATCGAGGGGCTGTCGCCGGCAATCTCGATCGAGCAGAAGTCGACCTCGCACAACCCGCGCTCCACCGTCGGCACCATTACCGAGATCTACGACTACCTGCGCCTGCTGTTCGCCCGCGCCGGCACCCCGCGCTGCCCTGACCACGGCGAGGAGCTGGAGGCGCAGACGGTCTCGCAGATGGTCGACCAGGTGCTGGCGCTGCCCGAGGGCAGCCGCCTGATGCTGCTGGCGCCGGTGATCAAGGGGCGCAAGGGCGAGCATCAGCAGCTGCTCGGCGAGCTGCGTGCCCAGGGCTTCGTGCGCGCGGTGGTCGACGGCGAGACCGTCGAACTCGACGACCTGCCGACCCTGGACAAGAAGCGCAAGCACGACATCAGCGTGGTGGTCGACCGCATCAAGGTGCGCGCGGATCTGCAGCAGCGCCTGGCCGAATCGTTCGAGACCGCCCTCAATCTGGCCGACGGCACCGCGATCATCCACTTCATGGATGGCGAGCAGGCGGACCTGGCGTTCTCCTCGCGCTTCGCCTGCCCCATCTGTGGCTACTCGCTGGCCGAGCTCGAGCCGCGGCTGTTCTCGTTCAACAATCCGGCCGGCGCCTGCCCCACCTGCGATGGCCTCGGCGTCCGCCAGTACTTCGATCCGGACAAGCTGATCAGCCACCCGGAGCTGTCGCTGGCCGAAGGGGCGATCAAGGGCTGGGACCGGCGCAGCATCTACTACTTCAGCCAGCTGCAGGCGGTCGCCGAGCACTACCGCTTCACCCTCGACACCCCGTGGGAGGCGCTGGCCCGCCACGAGCGCGAGATCGTGCTCCACGGCAGCGGCAACGACGACATCGCCTTCAGCTACGTCAACGACCGCGGGCGCAAGGTGACCCGCGAACACCCATTCGAGGGCGTGCTGCCCAACCTGGAGCGGCGCTACCGCGAGACCGAGTCGTCGATGGTCCGCGATGATCTGGCCAAGTACCTGGCGGTGCGCCCCTGCCCCAGCTGCGACGGCAGCCGCCTCAAGCGCGAGGCGCGTCACGTCTTCGTCGACGACCACAATCTGCCGCAGATCACCCAGCTACCGGTGGGCGAGGCCTGGACCTACTTCCGTGAGCTGACGCTGCCCGGGCGCAAGGGCGAGATCGCGACCAAGATCGTCCATGAGATCCACGCCCGCCTGGAGTTTCTGGTCAACGTCGGCCTCGACTATCTGACCCTGGAGCGCAGCGCCGATACCCTCTCCGGGGGCGAGGCCCAGCGTATCCGCCTGGCGAGCCAGATCGGCGCCGGCCTGGTAGGGGTGATGTATATCCTCGATGAGCCCTCGATTGGCCTGCACCAGCGCGACAACGACCGTCTACTGCGCACCCTCACCCGGCTGCGCGATCTGGGCAATACGGTGATCGTGGTCGAGCACGACGAGGATGCCATCCGCGCCGCCGACCACGTGCTCGACATCGGCCCCGGCGCCGGTGTGCATGGCGGTACCATCGTCGCCCAGGGTACACCCAAGCAGATCGAGGCCGCCTCGCACTCGCTGACCGGGCAGTACCTCTCGGGCAAGCGCCGGATCGAGGTGCCGCCGCATCGGATTCCGGGCAATCCGGAGAAGCAGCTGCGGCTCACCGGCGCCAGTGGCAACAACCTGCACGACGTCGACCTGACGCTGCCGCTGGGGCTGTTCGTCTGCGTCACCGGGGTTTCCGGTTCGGGCAAGTCGACGCTGATCAACTCGACCCTGATGCCGATCGCGGCGCGCGAGCTCAATCGCGCCACCACGCTGTCGCCGGCGCCCTACCGCAGCATCGAGGGGCTCGACCAGCTCGACAAGATCATCGACATCGATCAGAGCCCGATCGGGCGCACGCCGCGCTCCAACCCGGCCACCTATACCGGGATCTTCACCCCCATCCGCGAGCTCTTCTCGGGCACTCAGGAGGCCCGCGCACGGGGCTACAAGCCGGGGCGCTTCAGCTTCAACGTCAAGGGCGGGCGCTGCGAGGCGTGCCAGGGCGAGGGGATGATCAAGGTGGAGATGCACTTTCTGCCGGACATCTACGTGCCCTGCGACGTGTGCAAGGGCAAGCGCTACAACCGCGAAACGCTGGAGATCCAGTACAAGGGCAAGAACATCCACGAAGTGCTGGAGATGACGATCGAAGAGGCGCTGGAGTTCTTCAGCCCGGTACCCGCGATCGCCCGCCGGCTACAGACGCTGATGGACGTGGGGCTCTCCTACGTGCGCCTGGGGCAGAGCGCGACCACCCTCTCCGGTGGCGAGGCGCAGCGGGTCAAGCTGGCCCGGGAGCTGGCCAAGCGCGACACCGGCCAGACGCTCTACATCCTCGACGAGCCCACCACCGGGCTGCACTTCGAGGATATCCGCCAGTTGCTCGGCGTGCTCCACCGCCTGCGCGACCACGGCAACACCGTGGTGGTGATCGAGCACAACCTGGATGTGATCAAGACCGCCGACTGGCTGATCGACCTCGGACCCGAGGGCGGCTCCGGCGGCGGGCGGATCATCGCCGAGGGTACCCCGGAGCAGGTCGCGGCCCAGGCTCACTCCCACACCGGGCGCTTCCTGGCGCCGCTGCTGCCCTCGCCCAAGACGAGCAAGGGCAAGGCCAAGCGCGCCTGAGCCCCCACCGGAGGCGCCTGCGGGCGCTTCCGCCCCTCCCTGATGGGTATTCCACGGCTGTCGCGTGCCGCGGCCGCTGCGCGTCGGGCGGCCGGGCACTGGAGCGTGAAACTCGCGCCCCTCGATACCCCCGACCTGCAGCGCCCGATCTCTGAGCAAAAAAGTGACGGCAAAAAGAGAGCGCCAAAAAAGAAAGCCGGCTGCCCGATCACTCGGACAGCCGGCTTTGGTGCCGTTCGGCGGAAACGAGGGGCGACTTACTCGTCGCCAGCAGCTTCCTGAACGGCCGGACGATCGACCAGCTCGATGTAGGCCATCGGCGCGTTGTCGCCAGCGCGGAAACCGCACTTGAGCACACGGACGTAACCGCCCGGGCGATTGGCGTAACGCGGGCCAAGCTCGTTGAAGAGCTTGCCGACGGCTTCCTTGGAGCGAGTGCGGCTGAACGCCAGACGGCGATTCGCCACGCTGTCCTGCTTGGCCAGGGTGATCAGCGGCTCGATATGACGACGCAGCTCCTTGGCCTTGGGCAGGGTAGTCTTGATCACTTCATGCTCGACCAGCGAGATGCACATGTTCTTGAACATGGCGTGCCGATGCGAGCTGGTCCGATTCAGATGACGACCACTCTTACGATGACGCATGATTGCTATTCCTTACCAAACTGGTGATTCGAGTCGGCACTCCGGCACCGCCGAGGGCGCGCCTCAGGCGGAGGCCTTGTCGTCCTTCAGACTCGCCGGCGGCCAGTTTTCCAGCCGCATGCCGAGGGAAAGACCGCGCGAAGCCAACACGTCCTTGATTTCGTTCAAGGACTTCTTGCCAAGGTTCGGCGTCTTGAGCAGCTCGACTTCCGTGCGCTGAATCAAATCGCCAATGTAGTAAATATTCTCGGCCTTCAAGCAGTTGGCGCTACGAACCGTGAGTTCGAGATCGTCCACGGGGCGCAGCAGGATCGGATCGATCTGATCCTCTTCCTCTTCGACTTCCTGCTCTCGGTCAGCTTCGAGATCGACGAAGGCGGCCAGCTGTTCCTGAAGGATGGTCGCACTACGACGAATCGCTTCTTCGGGGTCCAAGGTGCCGTCAGTTTCGAGATCGATGACCAGCTTATCGAGGTCGGTGCGCTGTTCGACACGCGCCGCTTCGACCGCGTAGGACACGCGACGAACCGGGCTGAAGGTCGCATCCAGCTGCAGACGACCGATGGCACGGGATTCGTCCTCGTCGGAGAGCCGCACGTCGGCGGGCTCGTAACCGCGGCCCCGCACGACTTTCAGCTGCATCTTGAGCTCGCTGCCGTCGTTGAGGTGCGCGATCACATGATCCGGATTGACGATCTCGACGTCGTGGTCGACGGCGATATCGCCTGCGGTCATGATGCCCGGGCCCTGCTTGTTCAGGGTGAGGAGCGCCTCGTCGCGGCCGTGCATCTTGATGGCCACGTCCTTGAGATTCAGAAGAATCTCGATGACGTCTTCCTGAACACCTTCGATGGCGCTGTATTCATGCAGCACGCCGTCGATTTCCGCTTCGACCACGGCACAGCCGGGCATCGAAGAGAGCAGGATGCGACGCAGCGCATTCCCCAGGGTATGGCCGAAACCACGCTCGAAGGGTTCCAGCACGATCTTGGCGTGATTCGCACTGACTTCTTCGACCTTGATGTCGCGGGGACGGAGAAACTCTGTCACTGAACGCTGCATATGAACACCTTCTCAGGCTGCCTAACGAATATCGGTACTCCAGCCGGTTCGGACCGCCGTGGCGGTCCGAACTCAGGCCTCACTTGGAGTACAGCTCGACGATCAGGTTTTCGTTGATGTCGGCAGACAGGTCGCCGCGTTCCGGGACAGCCTTGAAAGTGCCTTCCATCTTCTTCGCGTCGACGTCGATCCAGTTCACGTCGCCACGGTTGGCGGCGATGGACAGCGCCTGCTGGATACGGGCCTGGTTCTTGGCCTTCTCACGCACAGACACGACGTCGCCAGGACGCACCTGATAGGAAGCCACGTTGACGGTACGGCCGTTGACCGAGATCGCCTTGTGGCTCACCAGCTGACGCGATTCACTGCGCGTGGAGCCGAAGCCCATGCGGTAAACCACGTTGTCCAGCCGGGATTCCAGCAGCTGCAACAACACTTCACCGGTCGCCCCTTTCTGGCGCGCGGCTTCTTTGTAGTAGTTGCGGAACTGGTTTTCGAGGACGCCGTAGATACGACGCACTTTCTGCTTCTCACGAAGCTGCAAGCCGTAGTCGGAAAGACGCTGACGGCGCTGGCCGTGCACACCCGGGATCTGCTCGGATTTGCACTTCTTCTCGAAGGGGGTGACACCGCTCTTGAGGAAGAGGTCGGTACCCTCACGACGAGACAGTTTGCACTTGGGTCCTAGATAACGAGCCATGAGTCGTTCTCCTTAAACGCGGCGTTTCTTCGGCGGACGGCACCCGTTATGCGGGATGGGCGTCGCGTCAGTAATGCTCTGCACACGGAAGCCGGCGGCGTTGAGTGCACGCACGGCAGACTCACGGCCCGGGCCGGGGCCCTTGACCAGCACGTCGACGTTTTTCACACCATACTCGGCTGCAGCGGTCGCTGCACGTTCACTCGCTACTTGAGCTGCGAACGGGGTGCTCTTGCGAGAACCACGAAAACCCGAACCACCGGCAGTCGCCCAAGAAAGCGCGTTGCCCTGGCGGTCTGTGATCGTCACGATCGTATTGTTAAAAGAGGCGTGGATGTGCGCGACGGCGTCCACGACCTGCTTTTTAACCTTTTTACGGTTACTACGCGGGTTAGCCATGTTGATGTTTCCTGATAGTTAACGTCGAAACGTTAATTATTTACGAATCGGTTTACGCGGTCCCTTACGGGTACGCGCATTGGTCTTGGTACGCTGACCACGCAGCGGAAGACCACGACGATGGCGCAGACCACGATAGCAACCCAGATCCATGAGACGCTTGATGTTCAGCGTCACGTCACGGCGAAGGTCGCCTTCTACGGTGTACTTACCGACTTCGGTACGCAGGATGTCGAGCTCTTCGCCAGACAGTTCCTGAATCTTGGTCGTCGGTGCAATACCGGCCGCGGCACAGATCGCCTGTGCGCGAGTGCGGCCAATCCCGAAGATGTAGGTCAGCGAGATCGCCGCATGCTTGTTGTCCGGGATATTGACGCCTGCAATACGGGCCATCAGCTTACTCCGAATGTTGAGCGGCTTGCTCGTTTAGTCGTCCACAAAGGGCGCAATAGCATACCCCTTTGCCTCTCTCGAGGCAAGGGGCATGCCATGGCCCGCTTTCGTGCAGCTAGGGAATCAACCCTGGCGCTGCTTGTGACGCGGTTCCGTGCAGATGACACGGACCGCGCCGTTGCGCCGAATGATCTTGCAGTTACGGCACATTTTCTTTACAGAAGCTCGAACTTTCATCGTTCTCTCCAAATGCTCTCTCGCGGAGGCTCAGCGCATCACGCCGCCGCTACCGTAGCCCTTCAGGTTCGATTTCTTCATCACCGACTCGTACTGGTGCGACATCAGGTGCGATTGAACCTGGGCCATGAAGTCCATGATCACCACGACCACGATCAGCAACGACGTGCCGCCGAAGTAGAACGGCACCTGCCAGGCCACCACCAGGAACTGCGGCATCAGCGACACCAGGGTGATGTAGAGCGCCCCGAACAGGGTCAGCCGTGTCATCACCTTGTCGACGTAGCGCGCGGTCTGCTCACCCGGACGGATCCCCGGCAGGAAGGCGCCCGACTTCTTGAGGTTGTCGGCGACATCCTTGGGGTTGAACACCAACGCCGTATAGAAGAAGCAGAAGAACAGCACTGCCGCCGCAAACAGGATGATGTACAGAGGCGCACCCGGGGAGAGCTGCTGCGATGCCACCTGCAACCACTCGAAGCCGTCGCTCTGACCCAGCCACTGACCGATGGAGCCCGGGAACAGCAGGATACTGGACGCGAAGATCGGCGGAATCACACCCGCCATATTGACCTTCAGCGGCAGATAGCTGCTCTGACCGGCATACATCTTGTTGCCGACCTGACGCCGCGGATAGTTCACCGTGATGCGGCGCTGGCCGCGTTCGATGAACACCACGAACGCCACGGTCGCAATGGCCAGCAGCGACAGCGCGAGCAGCGGCAGTACGTTCCAGGCGCCATCGTTGCGCGCCAGCTCGAACGACTGACCGATCGCACTGGGCAGCCCAGCCACGATACCGGCGAAGATGATCAGCGAGATACCGTTGCCGATCCCCTTTTCGGTGATCTGCTCGCCCAGCCACATCAGGAACACGGCCCCAGCCACGAAGGTGACGACGGCGGTGAAGTAGAAACTGATGCCGCCGGTGTAGGCGACGCCCTGACTGACCAGACCAACTGACATGCCGCTCGCCTGGATCAACGCCAGTAGCACCGTGCCGTAGCGGGTGTACTGGTTGATCTTCCGGCGCCCGGCCTCGCCTTCCTTCTTCAGCGCTTCGAGCTGAGGCGATACCGCGGTCAGAAGCTGCATGATGATCGACGCGGAGATGTACGGCATGATCCCCAGCGCGAAGATACTCATGCGCTGCAGCGCACCACCCGAGAACATGTTGAACATGCCGAGGATGGTGCCCTGGTTCTCCCGAAACAGGGCAGCCAGCTGGTCAGGATCGATGCCGGGTACGGGAATGTGGGCACCGATGCGGTACACCACGATCGCGATGAAGACGAAACGCAGGCGCGCCCACAGCTCGCTGAGGCCACTACCCATGTTCGCCGGCACGTTTCCTGACTTAGCCATTTAGTCCTCTACCTTGCCACCGGCCGCTTCGATCGCAGCGCGTGCACCTTTGGTGACCTTGAGGCCACGCACGGTAATCGCCTTGGTCAGCTCGCCGGAGAGGATGACCTTGGCGTGCTCGGTTGCGTTCTTGAGCACGTTGGCCTTCTTCAGGCTGGCGAGATCGGCGACATCGCCTTCGACCTTGGCCAGTTCGCCGAGGCGAACTTCTTCGGACACCAGCGACTTGGCCGAGGTGAAGCCGAACTTCGGCAGACGGCGCTGCAGCGGCATCTGGCCGCCTTCGAAACCGGGCTTGACCGAGCCGCCGGAACGCGACTTCAGACCTTTGTGGCCACGGCCACCGGTCTTGCCCAGACCGGAGCCGATGCCGCGCCCGACGCGCTTCTCAGCGTGCTTGGAACCCGGAGCCGGGCTTAAGCTGTTGAGTTTCATGGATTACTCTCCCTCGATTCGAACAAGGTAACGAACCTTGTTGATCATGCCGCGAACGGCGGGGGTGTCTTCCAGCTCGACCGAGTGCCCGATGCGACGCAGGCCGAGGCCCGTCATGGTCGCTTTGTGCTTCTTCAGGACACCGATAGTGCTGCGGGTCTGAGTGATTTTGATCGTCTCTGCCATGGTCGCTTACCCCGCCAGTTCTTCGACAGACAGGCCACGCTTGGCGGCGATGTCTTCCGGAGACTGCATGGATGCGAGCCCCTTGATGGTGGCACGCACGACGTTCACCGGGTTGGTGGAGCCGTAGCACTTGGCCAGAACGTCATGGACACCGGCCAGCTCGAGGACGGAGCGCATGGCGCCGCCGGCGATGATGCCGGTACCTTCGGAAGCCGGCTGCATGAAGACCTTGGACGCACCGTGACGGGCGCGAACCGGGTACTGCAGCGTGCTGCCGCTGAGGCTGACCTTGACCATGTTGCGACGCGCCTGGTCCATGGCTTTCTGGATCGCGACCGGCACTTCACGCGCCTTGCCACGACCGAAACCGACCCGGCCGTTGCCATCGCCAACGACGGTCAGCGCGGTGAAGCCGAAGATACGACCACCTTTGACCACCTTGGCGACGCGGTTGACCTGCACCAACTTCTCTTGCAGATCACCGCCCTTCTGTTCGTTATTCGCCATCGTAAAACCCTTTAGAATTGCAGACCGCCTTCGCGTGCGGCATCCGCCAACGCCTTGACACGCCCGTGGTATTTGAAACCAGCGCGGTCGAAGGCAACCTGAGAGATGCCGGCATCCTTGGCGCGCTCAGCGATGAGAGCACCCACTTTGGCAGCCGCATCGGCGTTACCGGTCGTACCTTCGCGCAGGCTCTTGTCGAGCGTGGACGCGCTGGCCAGCACTTTGCCGCCGTCCGGCGAGATAATCTGCGCATAGATGTGACGCGGGGTGCGGTTGACGCACAGACGGTTCACACCCAGATCGCGGATCTTGGCGCGCGCGCGGCGGGCACGACGGAGACGAGATTCTTTCTTCGCGTTCATAACCCTGCCTTACTTCTTCTTGGCTTCTTTGCGGCGGACCTGTTCGTCGCTGTACCGAACACCTTTGCCCTTGTAGGGCTCCGGCGGACGGAAGGCGCGAATTTCCGCAGCCACCTGGCCGAGCTTCTGCTTGTCCGCGCTTTTCAGCACGATGACGGTGTTCTTCGGCGTTTCGGCCGTGACACCTTCAGGCAGCGTGTAGTCGATCGGGTGGGAGAAACCGAGTGTCAGATTCAGCGTCTTGCCACTTGCCTGGGCACGATAGCCGACGCCATTGATTTCCAGCGACCGAGTGAAACCCTCGGAGGCGCCGGTGACCATGTTCTGGACCAGGGCACGAGTCGTGCCGACCATGGCCCAGCTCTTGGCCTGCTCACTGGGAGCAAAGGTCAGTTGACCGTCTTCCTGAGCGATTTTCACGTCGGGATGGACAGTCAGTTCTAGCGTGCCCTGGCCGCCCTTGACGGACAGCTGGTCGCCGTCGAACTTGACCTCGACGCCGCTGGGCAGTTTAACCGGATACTTGGCTACGCGAGACATTTCTCACTCCTAGAATACGGTGCAGATGACTTCACCACCGACACCCGCCTGGCGTGCGGCGCGATCGGTCATGACACCCTGAGAGGTGGTGACGATCGCGATACCCAGACCATCTGCGACCTTGGGCATGGCACTCTTGCCCTTGTAGATCCGCAGCGACGGCTTGGATACACGCTGGAGGTGCTCGATGACCGGCTTGCCCTCGAAGTACTTGAGGGTCACGGTCAGCTCGGGCTTGGCGCCTTCGGAGACCGCGAAGTCGGTAATGTAGCCTTCCTGCTTGAGTACGCGGGCCACTTCCGTCTTGAGCTTGGAAGACGGCATGGTGACCGTCTCCTTGGTGGCCATCTGCGCATTGCGGATACGGGTACACATATCCGCCAGAGTATCTTGCATGCTCATTTACATTGCGCTCCTGAATTCCTCGACGTGGCTTACCAACTGGACTTCTTCAGCCCAGGGACATCGCCACGCATGGCCGCTTCGCGCAGCTTGTTACGGGCCAGACCGAACTTGTTGTAGTAACCGTGCGGACGACCGGTAATGCGGCAGCGGTTGCGGGCACGAACCTTGCTGGAGTCGCGCGGCAGCTGCTGCAGCTTCAGCTGAGCGTCGAAGCGCTCTTCGTCAGAAGCGTTGACGTCGTAGATCACGCTCTTGAGCGCGGCACGCTTGGCGGCGTATTTGTCGACCAGCTTCGCGCGCTTGAGCTCACGCTCAATCATGCTTTTCTTTGCCATGAATCCACCCTTATTGCTTGAACGGGAAGTTCAGCGCGCTGAGCAGCGCACGACCTTCTTCGTCGGTGTTGGCGCTGGTCGTGATGGTTACGTCCAGACCACGGATCCGGTCGATCTTATCATATTCGATCTCCGGGAAGATGATCTGCTCACGGACGCCCATCGAGTAGTTGCCGCGGCCGTCGAAGGACTTCGGGTTGAGACCACGGAAGTCACGCACGCGGGGGATCGCGATGTTGACCAGGCGATCCAGGAAGTCCCACATCCGCTCGCGGCGCAGGGTCACCTTGACGCCGATCGGCCAGCCTTCGCGGACCTTGAAGCCAGCGATGGACTTGCGCGCTTTGGTCACCATCGGCTTCTGACCGGAGAGCTTCTCCAGGTCGCCGATGGCGTTTTCGATCAGCTTTTTATCGCTGGTCGCTTCGCCGATGCCCATGTTCAGGGTCACTTTGGTGATCCGGGGCACCTGCATCACGTTGGCATAGCTGAACTGCTCCTGCAGTTTAGCCATGACCTCGCTTTGATAACGTTCTTTCAAGTTCGCCATTTTGCTACCCGACTCGCGTTAGGCGTCGATCTGCTTCTGCGTCGACTTGTAGATACGTACCTTGGTACCGTCTTCCTGCACTTGGAAGCCGACGCGATCCGCCTTGCCGGTCTCCGCGTTGAAGATGGCCACGTTGGACGCATGGATCGGAGCCTCACGCTCGACGATACCCCCCGGGTTGCCAGCCATCGGATTGGGCTTGGTGTGGCGCTTGATCATGTTGACGCCCGAGACGACATAACGGTCGTTCTCGAGGACGCGCTTGATCGTGCCACGCTTGCCCTTGTCCTTGCCGGCGATGACGATGACTTCGTCGTCACGTTTGATCTTGTGCATATCCGCCTCGCTCCTTACAGCACTTCGGGCGCCAAGGAAATGATCTTCATGAACTTCTCGTTACGAAGTTCACGAGTAACCGGCCCGAAGATACGGGTACCGATCGGCTGTTCGTTGGTGTTGTTCAACAGAACCGCCGCATTTCCATCGAAGCGAATCAGCGAGCCGTCGTTACGACGAACACCGCTGCGCGTACGCACCACGACGGCCTTGAGGACCTGGCCTTTCTTGACCTTGCCCCGCGGAATCGCTTCCTTGACCGTCACTTTGATGACATCACCCACGCGAGCGTAACGGCGGTGTGAACCGCCAAGCACCTTGATGCACTGCACCCGGCGCGCGCCGCTGTTGTCGGCGACATCCAGCATTGTCTGAGTCTGAATCATTGGTTTTCTCCAAACCTAATCTGACTGCACTGGTTCAGAAGGCGCTGTCGGGCTCAGCCCTTGGCCTGCTCGACCACCTCGACCAACGTCCAGGCTTTCTTCTTGGACAGCGGACGGCATTCCTGAATGGAAACCGTATCGCCAGTCCGTGCCTGATTCGCCTCGTCATGGGCGTGCAGCTTGGTGGAGCGCTTCATGTACTTGCCGTAGATCGGATGACGCTCGCGGCGCTCGATCAATACGACAATCGATTTTTCCATCTTGTCGCTCACGACCTTACCGGTGAGCGTACGGGCTTTATTCGCTTCAGCCATTATTGGTCACCTGCCTTCTGGTTGAGCACAGTCTTGACGCGAGCGATGTCGCGACGAACCTGCTTGAGCAGGTGCGTCTGGCTCAGCTGGCCGGTGGCCTTCTGCATGCGCAGGTTGAACTGCTCCTTGAGCAGTTCGAAGAGCTGCTCCTGCAGCGCATCGACTGATTTTTCACGCATTTCGTTGGCTTTCATCACATCACCGTCCGTTTCACAAAGGTGGTGGAGATGGGCATCTTCTGGGCCGCCAGGGAGAACGCTTCACGCGCCAGCTCCTCGGAGACGCCTTCGATTTCGTAGAGCACCTTGCCCGGCTGAATCTGGGCCACCCAGTACTCGACGGAACCCTTACCTTTACCCATACGAACCTCGAGAGGCTTGTTGGTAATCGGCTTGTCCGGGAATACGCGGATCCAGATCTTGCCACCACGCTTGACGTGACGGGTGATAGCACGACGACCAGCTTCGATCTGACGTGCGGTGATACGACCGCGATCGGTGGCCTTGAGACCGAAGTCTCCGAAGCTCACCTTGCTGCCGCGATGCGCCAGGCCACGGTTACGACCTTTCTGCACCTTGCGGAACTTTGTACGCTTGGGTTGCAACATCGATCAGTCTCCCCTTACCTGGAACCTTTCTTCTTCGGTGCAGGTGCCTGAGCCTGTTGCTTCTGCTTGGCACGCACCTCTTCGATGCCCCCGAGGATCTCGCCCTTGAAGACCCACACCTTGACGCCGATGACGCCGTAGGTGGTGTGCGCTTCATAGGTGGCGTAATCGATGTCGGCACGCAGGGTGTGAAGCGGCACGCGACCTTCGCGGTACCATTCGGTACGCGCGATCTCGGCACCACCGAGACGACCGGAGAGCTGCACCTTGATACCGCCGGCACCCAGACGCATGGCGTTCTGGACGGAGCGTTTCATGGCGCGGCGGAACATCACGCGACGTTCGAGCTGACCGGCGATGTTCTGCGCGACCAGGGCGGCGTCGAGTTCCGGCTTGCGGACTTCTTCGATGTTGACGTGCACCGGCACACCCATCATGCGGGTGACATCCTGGCGCAGACGATCGACGTCCTCACCCTTCTTACCGATCACGATGCCCGGACGGGCAGTGTGAATGGTGATACGGGCGTTGTTGGCCGGACGTTCGATGGTAATGCGGCTCACGGAGGCGTTCTTCAGACGCTCTTCGAGGAAGCGACGCACTTCCAGATCGTTGTTCAGCTTGTCGGCATAGGCACCGCGCTCTGCGTACCAGACCGACGAGTGATCTTTCACGATGCCGAGACGAATCCCGACTGGATTGACTTTCTGACCCATCTGGTCGACTCCTACTTCTCGGCTACCTTGACGGTGATGTGGCAGGTGCGCTTCAGAATGCGATCCGCCCGGCCTTTTGCGCGCGGCTGAATGCGCTTGAGCGTCATGCCCTCATCGACACAGATGGTCGAGACACGCAGCTCGTCGATGTCCATGCCGTTGTTTTCTTCCGCATTGGCAATCGCGGACTGCAGCACCTTCTTGACCAGCTTGGCAGCCTTCTTGGGGGAGAAGGTCAGCACGTCGAGCGCTTCGGCGACCGGCTTACCGCGCACCTGGTCAGCCACCAAACGGGCCTTCTGGGCGGACAAGCTAGCGCCACGCAACTTAGCAGCGACTTCCATCTCTTAATCCTCTTGGCTCAGCGTTTGGCTTTCTTGTCCGCCGCATGACCGCGATAGGTGCGGGTAGCAGCGAACTCGCCCAACTTGTGGCCGACCATTTCCTCGGAGACATGCACCGGGACGTGCTGGCGACCGTTATGTACCGCGATGGTGAGCCCGACCATGTTCGGCAGGATCATCGAACGACGCGACCAGGTCTTGATCGGTTTGCGATCGTTCTTTTCCGCGGCGACTTCGACCTTCTTCAACAGATGAAGGTCGATAAAGGGACCTTTCTTCAGTGAACGTGGCACAGCCGTTACCTCTTAATGTCTGTTACTTGGACTTGCGGCGACGAACGATGAGCTTGTCGGTACGCTTGTTCTTGCGGGTCTTGTGGCCCTTGGTGGGGATACCCCACGGGCTGACCGGATGACGACCACCGCTGGTGCGGCCTTCACCACCACCGTGCGGGTGATCCACCGGGTTCATCGCGACACCGCGAACGGTCGGGCGCACCCCTCTCCACCGTTTCGCACCGGCCTTGCCCAGTTGACGCAGGCTGTGCTCAGAGTTGCCGACTTCACCCAGCGTGGCGCGGCACTCGGACAGTACACGACGCATCTCGCCGGAGCGCAGACGCAGGGTCGCGTAGTTGCCTTCACGGGCGACCAGCTGAGCGCTGGCGCCGGCGCTGCGTGCAATCTGCGCACCCTTGCCCGGCTTCAGCTCGATGCAGTGCACCGTGGAACCGACCGGGATGTTGCGCAGCGGCAGCGCGTTGCCACGCTTGATGGAAGCGTTGACGCCGGACTCCACCACATCCCCGGCCACCAGGCCCTTGGGTGCGATGATGTAACGACGCTCGCCGTCCATGTACTTCAGCAGCGCGATGTTGGCGCTACGGTTCGGGTCGTACTCGATGCGCTCGACGACGGCGTTGATGCCATCCTTGGTGCGCTTGAAGTCGACCAGACGATAATGCTGACGATGGCCACCACCGACGTGACGCGTGGTGATGCGGCCATTGTTGTTACGACCACCGGACTTCGACTGCTTCTCGGTCAGCGCCGCGAACGGACGGCCCTTGTAGAGCTCGTCATTGACGACTTTGACGACGTGACGACGACCGGCGGACGTGGGTTTTGTCTTGACTACTGCCATGATCCGTACTCCTGCCTTACTCGGCGCCAGAGAAGTCTTCGAGCGTTTCGCCCGCAGCCAGAGTCACGTACGCCTTGCGGTAACCCTTGCGCAGACCCGTGCCGAAGCGCGTGCGTTTGGTCTTGCCCTTGACGTTGAGCACGGAAACACCGGCGACTTTCTTGCCGAACAGCGCTTCGACGGCCTTCTTGATCTCAGGCTTGGTCGCGTCCTGGGCCACTTTGAACACGTACTGATTGTTCTCGGCGGCGCGCGCGGCCTTCTCGGTCATGTGAGGTCCGAGCAGAACCTTGTATACGCGTTCCTGGTTCATCCCAGCTTCTCCTCGAATTTACGCAGAGCGGAGACGGTCATCAGCACCTTGTCGAAGGCGATCAGGCTGACCGGATCGGCGGCCGCAGCATCGACGACATCGACGTTGGGGATGTTGCGCGCGGCCAGGTAGAGCTTCTCGTCGAGCTCTTCGGTGACGATCAGCGCTTTCTCCAGATCCAGCTCCTTGAGCTTGCTGGCCAGCTGCTTGGTCTTCGGCGCGTCGACGGCGAACTCGTTGACCAGCACCAGACGCTCCTGACGCACCAGCTCGGACAGGATCGAACGCATCGCCGCACGGTACATCTTGCGGTTGACCTTCTGCGTGTAGTCCTGCGGACGGGCAGCGAAGGTCACACCGCCGCTACGCCACAGCGGCGAGCGGATGGTGCCGGCGCGAGCGCGGCCGGTGCCCTTCTGGCGCCACGGCTTCTTGCCGCCGCCACGCACGTCGGAGCGGTTCTTCTGGGCACGGGTGCCCTGACGGCCCGCCGCCAGATAGGCGGTGACGACCTGGTGCACCAACGCTTCGTTGAATTCTTTGCCAAAGGTCTCTGCGGACACTTCGACGGTGCCAGCGGCACCTGCGAGATTCAGATTCATCGGTCTCAGTCCCCTCAGCGAGCTTTCACGGCGCTGCGCACGACGACATCGCAGCCCGGAGCACCAGGCACGGCGCCTTTGATCAACAGCAGATTGCGCTCGGCATCGACACGCACCACTTCCAGGCTCTGGACGGTGACGCGCTCGTTGCCCATCTGGCCGGCCATCTTCTTACCTTTGAAGACGCGACCCGGGGTCTGGCACTGACCGATGGAACCCGGCGCACGGTGAGACAGCGAGTTACCGTGGCTGTTGTCCTGGGTACGGAAATTCCAGCGCTTGACAGCGCCCTGGAAGCCCTTGCCCTTGGAGGTACCGGTCACATCGACTTTCTGACCAGCTTCGAAGAGGGATACGGTGAAGGAACCGCCCACTTCCGGTGCTTCGTCGCTCTCGGCGAGACGAAACTCCATCAGGGAACGGCCAGCCTCGACCCCGGCCTTGGCGTATTGACCAGCAATCGCCTTGGTGAGGTGCTTGGCTTTGCGGGAGCCGGTTGTGACCTGCACCGCACGATAGCCGTCGGACTCGATGGTCTTGACAGCAGCGATACGGTTGGGCTCAACCTCGATCACGGTTACGGGCACGGATGCGCCATCTTCGGTGAAAACACGGGTCATGCCCGCCTTTTTACCGACCAAACCGATAGTCATGTTCAGTCTCCTATAGTGTACGGGGCTATCACCCGCTATGGCTGCCCTTTCCAGAGCATTCCACTAGCACATTGTGTGGCGTCTCACGACGCGGCGGTCGCTGCGAACTCAGCTCCCGCTAGTGTCTAGTGTTGGTTAGTCGAGTTTGATCTGCACGTCCACGCCGGCGGCGAGGTCGAGCTTCATCAGCGCGTCAACGGTCTTCTCCGTCGGCTCGACAATGTCGAGAACGCGCTTGTGCGTGCGAATCTCATACTGGTCGCGCGCGTCCTTGTTGACGTGCGGTGAGATCAGGATGGTGTAACGCTCGCGATTGGTCGGCAGCGGGATCGGACCACGCACCTGAGCGCCAGTGCGCTTGGCAGTGTCCACGATCTCCTGGGCCGACTGATCGATCAGGCGATGGTCAAACGCTTTCAGCCGGATGCGAATCTTTTGGTTCTGCATTGACGTTCTGCTCCAATGGATACTGACGGCGCGAGCCGTCGACCCACGCGTTCAAAGGACGCGCATTATAGGGGAGGCCCATTTGAGTGTCAAACACACCCCCTCCCGACAGCGACAGAAAAAGGGGCGCCGGAGCGCCCCTTCTCTATCCGATCAGCGAGACTTACTCGATGATCTTGGCGACCACGCCGGCGCCGACGGTACGACCGCCTTCGCGGATGGCGAAGCGCAGGCCGTCTTCCATGGCGATCGGAGCGATCAGGGTCACGACCATCTGGACGTTGTCGCCCGGCATGACCATCTCGACGCCTTCCGGCAGTTCACAGGTACCGGTCACGTCAGTGGTACGGAAGTAGAACTGCGGACGGTAGCCCTTGAAGAACGGGGTGTGACGACCACCTTCTTCCTTGGACAGCACGTAGACTTCGGCTTCGAACTTGGTGTGCGGGGTGATGGTGCCCGGCTTGGCCAGGACCTGACCACGCTCGACGTCGTCACGCTTGGTACCACGCAGCAGCGCACCGATGTTCTCGCCAGCACGACCTTCGTCGAGCAGCTTGCGGAACATTTCGACACCGGTAACGGTGGTCTTGGTGGTGTCGTGGATACCGACGATCTCGACTTCTTCGCCGGACTTGACCAGACCACGCTCGACACGACCGGTCACGACGGTACCGCGGCCGGAGATCGAGAACACGTCTTCGATCGGCATCAGGAACGGCTGGTCGATGGCACGCTCCGGCTCCGGGATGTAGTCGTCGAGCGACTTGATCAGGTTGGCAACGGCGGTGGTACCCATGCCGTTGTCATCCTTGCCTTCCAGCGCCATCAGCGCGGAGCCGATGATGATCGGGGTGTCGTCGCCCGGGAAGTCGTACTCGTTGAGGAGTTCACGCACTTCCATCTCGACCAGCTCGAGCAGCTCTTCGTCGTCGACCATGTCGGCCTTGTTCAGGAACACGACGATGTACGGAACGCCGACCTGACGCGACAGCAGGATGTGCTCGCGGGTCTGCGGCATCGGGCCGTCAGCAGCGGAACAGACCAGGATAGCGCCGTCCATCTGGGCAGCACCGGTGATCATGTTCTTGACGTAGTCAGCGTGTCCCGGGCAGTCGACGTGCGCGTAGTGACGCACTTCGGACTGGTACTCGACGTGAGCGGTCGCGATGGTGATACCGCGCTCGCGCTCTTCCGGAGCGTTGTCGATGGTGTCGAACTGACGCCATTCGCCGCCGAAGACTTCAGCGGAAACACGGGTCAGAGCCGCCGTCAGAGTCGTCTTGCCGTGGTCGACGTGACCGATGGTGCCGACGTTGACGTGCGGTTTGGAGCGTTCAAATTTTTCCTTAGCCACTGCTATAACCTCTTTACGTTAGCTAACGGTTAACCGTTCTGATTGATGACGGCATCAACGACGCTGGAGGGCGCCTCTTCGTAATTCGCAAACTCCATGGTGTAGCTTGCGCGTCCCTGGGTCTGAGAACGCAGATCGGTCGCGTAACCGAACATCTCAGCCAACGGAACCGTGGCGCGAATGACTTTGCCGGAGGAGGAGTCATCCATGCCCTGGACAAGGCCACGGCGGCGGTTAAGGTCGCCCATGACGTCACCCATGAAGTCCTCCGGGGTCACGACCTCGACCTTCATCACCGGCTCGAGCAGCACGGCCTTAGCCTTGCGAGCACCTTCCTTGATCGCCATGGATGAGGCGACCTTGAACGCGGTCTCGTTAGAGTCCACGTCGTGGTAGGAGCCGTCGAACAGCGTCACCTTGACGTCGATCATCGGGTAGCCCGCGATGACACCATTCTTGAGCTGCTCGTAGGCCCCTTTCTCGACGGCCGGCACGTACTCTTTGGGTACGACACCGCCGACGATCTCGGACGCGAACTTGAAGTGGACTTCTTCTTCGTCCTCGCCCTTGTCAGCGTCGGTCAGCGGCTCGATACGCAGCCAAACGTGACCGTACTGACCGCGACCACCCGACTGCCGCACGAACTTGCCTTCCTGCTCGACCGACTGACGAATGGTCTCGCGGTAGGCCACCTGCGGCTTGCCGATGTTGGCCTCGACCTTGAACTCGCGACGCATGCGGTCAACGATGATGTCGAGGTGCAGCTCGCCCATCCCGGAGATGATGGTCTGGCCGGTCTCTTCGTCAGTCTGCACGCGGAAGGAGGGATCCTCCTGCGCCAGCTTGCCGAGGGCGACGCCCATCTTCTCCTGGTCGGCCTTGGACTTCGGCTCCACGGCGACCGAGATGACCGGCTCCGGGAACTCCATGCGCTCGAGGATGATCTTGGCATCCAGGTCGCACAGGGTGTCACCGGTGGTCACGTCCTTGAGGCCGATACAGGCGGCGATGTCGCCGGCGTAGACCTCTTTGATCTCTTCGCGCGAGTTGGCGTGCATCTGAACGATACGGCCGACACGCTCTTTCTTCGACTTGACCGAGTTGAAGACGCTGTCACCCGACTTCAGAACGCCCGAGTAGACGCGCATGAAGGTCAGGGTACCGACGAACGGGTCGGTGGCGATCTTGAACGCCAGCGCCGCGAACGGGGCGTTGTCGTCAGCCTCACGCGTGGCGACGGTGCCGTCCTTGTCGTCGAGCTCACCTTCGATCGCCTTGACCTCGGTCGGCGACGGCAGGTATTCGATGACGCCGTCGAGCACGGCCTGAACGCCCTTGTTCTTGAACGCAGAGCCACAGGTCACGAGCACGATCTCGTTGGCGAGCGTGCGCGCACGCAGACCGGCCTTGATCTCGTCGATGGACAGGTCGCCCTCTTCGAGGTACTTGTCCATCAGCTCTTCGTTGGCTTCTGCGGCGGCTTCGACCATCTGCTCACGATAGGTCTCGGCGGTCTCCTGCAGATCAGCCGGGATGTCGACCAACTCGTAGTTCATACCGAAGTTGTCTTCGTCCCACAGGATCGCCTTCATCTGCAGCAGATCGATGACGCCCTTGAACTCTTCCTCGGCACCCCAGTTGATCTGGATCGGTACGACGTTGGCGCCCAGACGATTCTTGAGCTGATCGACGACCATGAAGAAGTCGGCGCCGGCGCGGTCCATCTTGTTGACGAACACCATGCGCGGGACTTCGTACTTGTTGGCCTGACGCCAGACGGTCTCGGTCTGCGGCTGCACGCCGGAAGAGCCACACAGCACGACGACCGCGCCATCGAGAACACGCAGGGAACGCTCGACTTCGATGGTGAAGTCAACGTGTCCCGGGGTGTCGATGATGTTGATGCGGTGCTCGTCGAACTGCTTGTTCATCCCCTGCCAGAAGCAGGTGGTAGCAGCAGAGGTGATCGTGATGCCACGCTCCTGCTCCTGCTCCATCCAGTCCATGACGGCGGCGCCCTCATGAACCTCACCCACCTTGTGGGACAGACCGGTGTAGAACAGGACACGCTCGGTAGTGGTGGTCTTGCCGGCGTCGACGTGGGCAACGATACCGATATTGCGATAACGCTTGAGTGGTGTCTTGCGTGCCACGATGGAAGTCCCCGTTGGTTAGAAGCGGTAGTGAGAGAAGGCCTTGTTGGCATCTGCCATGCGATGCACGTCTTCACGCTTCTTCACGGCAGCGCCCTTGCCTTCGGCGGCGTCGAGCATTTCGCCGGCAAGACGTTGAACCATGGTCTTCTCACCGCGGTTGCGTGCGGCGTCCACCAGCCAGCGCATGGCCAGCGCCTGACGACGGGACGGACGCACTTCGACGGGCACCTGATAGGTGGCACCGCCGACACGGCGGGATTTGACCTCGACCATCGGCTGGATCGCTTCCAGCGCCTTGTCGAAGATGTCCAGCGGCGCTTCTTTACCACGCTCGGCAACCCTGTCCAGCGCACCGTAAACGATACGCTCAGCTACGGACTTCTTGCCGCTGATCATCAGATGGTTCATGAACTTGGCCAGGCGCTCACTTCCGAACTTGGGATCGGGAAGGATCTCGCGCTTAGCGGCAACTCTTCTTCTAGGCATGATAAGCCCTCAATTGAAGGGTCGTTCAGGTAAACCCGGCACGCCGAGACGCCGTAACAGCGACTCCGGCCGACCTTACTCTTATCTGACCGATAAAAATGTTGGGAGACGTCCGGGCATCAAGCCTTGGGACGCTTGGTGCCGTACTTGGAACGGCCCTGCTTACGGTTCTGGACACCGGAGGTGTCAAGGGCACCGCGCACGGTGTGATAACGCACACCCGGCAAGTCCTTGACGCGGCCGCCACGGATCAGGACCACGGAGTGCTCCTGCAGGTTGTGACCTTCACCGCCGATATAGGAACTGACTTCGAAACCGTTGGTCAGGCGCACGCGGCACACCTTACGCAGAGCCGAGTTCGGCTTCTTGGGCGTGGTGGTGTAGACGCGGGTGCAGACCCCACGGCGTTGCGGGCAGGCCTGCAGCGCCGGCACGTCGCTAGTCTCGACGGGGCGCTTGCGCGGCTTGCGCACGAGCTGGTTGATCGTTGCCATAGTGTTTTAGCTGACTCCAATGGGTTGCCTTGCCTTACGCGCACGACGGTTGTACCGCCCCACACATAAAGGCTGCGCATTCTAATCAGTTGTCGCGAGAGCCGTCAAGGCCGCCCGCCCCGTACGGGGCGGGCGGCAGGCTGACGACTTAGAGGTCGTCGTCGTCGGCATCGAGCGCGGTGAGCTGGGCACCCAGCTCCTGCTCGACGTCGAACGCCGACGGTTGCAGCGTGCGCTCGGACTCTTCGCGCTTGCGACGCCGCTCTTCGTGGTGGGCGAGACCGGTCCCGGCCGGGATCAGACGACCGACCACCACGTTTTCCTTCAGGCCGCGCAGGTAGTCGCGCTTGCCGGTGACCGCGGCTTCGGTGAGCACGCGGGTGGTCTCCTGGAACGAGGCCGCAGAGATGAACGACTCGGTGGCCAGCGAGGCCTTGGTGATACCCAGCAGCAGACGCTCGTACTTGGCCGGGAACTTCTCCTCCTGCTCGAGGCGCGCGTTCTCTTCCAGCACCCGCACCAGTTCGACCTGGTCACCCGGGATGAAGGAGGAGTCACCGGCGTCGCTGATCTCGACCTTGCGCAGCATCTGACGCACGATCACTTCGATGTGCTTGTCGTTGATGCTCACGCCCTGCAGGCGGTAGACGTCCTGGATCTCGACCGTGATGTACTTGGCCAGCTCCGCCACGCCGAGCAGACGCAGGATGTCGTGCGGGTTGCTCGGACCGTCGGAGATCACCTCACCCTTCTCGACCGTCTCCCCTTCGAAGACGCCGATCTGACGCCATTTCGGGATCAGCATCTCGAGCGGATCGCCCTCTTTCGGGGTGATCGTCAGACGCCGCTTGCCCTTGGTCTCCTTGCCGAACGAGATCGTACCGGTGATCTCGGCCAGGATCGAAGGCTCTTTCGGCTTACGCGCCTCGAACAGGTCGGCGACGCGCGGCAGACCCCCGGTGATGTCCTTGTTACCGGACGCCTCCAGCGGGATACGCGCGATGACTTCACCCACACCGATCTCGGCACCGTTCTCCACCGAGACGATGGCACGGCCCGGCAGCAGGTACTGCACCGGCGTGTTGGAGCCCGGCAGCGTGACGTGCTTGCCGGCGTCGTCGGCGAGCATGATCATCGGGCGCTTGTCGCGACCGGAGGCCGGACGGTTGGCGCTCTCGATCACCTCGATCGAGGACAGACCGGTCATCTCGTCGACGTTGCGCGTGATGGTCAGGCCTTCGGTCATGTCGGTGAACTGGGCCTTACCCTTGACCTCGGCCACGACCGGGTGGGTGTGCGGATCCCACTTGGCCACGACCCGGCCACCTTCGACGTGGTCGCCATCCTTGACCGACAGCTCGGCGCCGTAGGGCAGCTTGTAGTACTCGCGCTCGCGACCGTGGTCGTCGGCGACGGCCAGGGCGCTGGAGCGGGAGACCACCACCAGCTTGCCGTCTTCGCGCTCGACCGACTTGATGTTGTGCAGACGCACGATACCGCCGTGCTTGACCTGCACGCTGTCGACCGCGGAGGCCCGCGATGCCGCCCCACCGATGTGGAACGTACGCATGGTCAGCTGGGTACCCGGCTCACCGATCGACTGGGCGGCGATGACACCCACCGCTTCGCCGATGTTGACCTGATGCCCACGGGCCAGGTCACGGCCATAGCAGGAGGAGCAGACGCCGTGCGCGGTCTCACAGGCGATGGCACTGCGCACCACGATCTCGTCGACACCCATGGTGTCGAGACGCTCGCACCAGGCTTCGTCGAGCAGGGTGCCGCGCGGGATCAGCACGTCGTCGGTCTGCGGGTCGATCACGTCCTGGGCGACCACACGGCCGAGCACACGCTGGGCCAGCGAGACGATGACGTCGCCGCCTTCGATCACCGGGTGCAGGGTCAGGCCATGCTCGGTGCCGCAATCGTGCTCGGTGATGACCAGATCCTGGGCCACGTCGACCAGACGCCGGGTCAGATAACCGGAGTTGGCGGTCTTGAGTGCCGTATCCGCCAGACCCTTACGCGCGCCGTGGGTCGAGATGAAGTACTGGAGTACGTTCAGACCTTCACGGAAGTTGGCGGTGATCGGGGTCTCGATGATCGAGCCGTCCGGCTTGGCCATCAGGCCACGCATCCCCGCCAGCTGACGGATCTGGGCGGCACTACCACGGGCACCGGAGTCGGCCATGATGAAGACGCTGTTGAACGAGTCCTGCTCGACCTGGTTGCCATCGCGGTCGGTGACGGTCTCCTTCGAGATACCCGCCATCATCGCCTTGGCCACCTTGTCGTTGGCCTTGGACCAGATATCGATGACCTTGTTGTACTTCTCGCCCGCGGTCACCAGACCGGAGGAGAACTGGTCTTCGATCTCCTTGACCTCGTCCTCGGCCGCATCGACGATCGCCTTCTTGTCATCGGGGATGACGAAGTCGTTGACGCCGATCGAGGCGCCGGACCAGGTCGCCAGACGGAAGCCGGTGTACATCAGCTGGTCGGCGAAGATGACCGCGTCCTTGAGACCGGCACGCCGATAGACTTCGTTGATCAGGCCGGAGATCGCTTTCTTCTTCATCGGCTTGTCGACCAGCTCGAACGGCATCCCCTTGGGCAGGATGCGGAACAGCAGCGCCCGGCCGACGGTGGTCTCCTTGATCGAGACGGTCTCGGTCAGCTCGGTGATCTCGCCATCCTTCTCGTCGGACAGCCACTCGGTCAGGCGTACCTTGACCCGGGCGTGCAGCGACACGTTCTGGGTCGCGAAGGCGCGATCCAGCTCGTTGAGGTTGGCGAACGCCTTGCCCTCGCCCTTGGCGCCGATACGTTCGCGGGTCATGTAGTAGAGACCCAGCACCACGTCCTGCGACGGCACGATGATCGGCTCGCCGTTGGCCGGCGACAGCACGTTGTTGGTCGACATCATCAGCGCGCGCGCTTCGAGCTGGGACTCCAGCGTCAGCGGCACGTGGACGGCCATCTGGTCACCGTCGAAGTCGGCGTTGTAGGCGGCACACACCAGCGGGTGCAGCTGGATCGCCTTGCCTTCGATCAGCAGCGGCTCGAACGCCTGGATACCCAGACGGTGCAGCGTCGGCGCACGGTTGAGCAGGACCGGGTGTTCGCGGATGACGTCGGCGAGGATGTCCCACACTTCCGGCAGCTCGCGCTCGACCATCTTCTTGGCGGCCTTGATCGTGGACGCCTGCCCGCTGCCCTGCAGCTTGGAGTAGATGAACGGCTTGAACAGCTCCAGCGCCATCTTCTTGGGCAGACCGCACTGGTGCAGACGCAGGGTCGGGCCCACGGTGATGACCGAACGGCCGGAGTAGTCGACGCGCTTGCCCAGCAGGTTCTGACGGAAACGCCCCTGCTTACCCTTGATCATGTCGGCCAGGGATTTCAGCGGGCGCTTGTTGGAACCGGTGATGGCACGACCGCGGCGGCCGTTGTCGAGCAGCGCATCGACCGACTCCTGCAGCATGCGCTTCTCGTTGCGCACGATGATGTCGGGCGCATTGAGGTCGAGCAGCCGCTTGAGGCGGTTGTTGCGGTTGATCACACGACGGTAGAGGTCGTTGAGATCGGAGGTGGCGAAGCGGCCACCGTCCAGCGGCACCAGCGGACGCAGGTCCGGCGGCAGCACCGGCAGCACTTCCATGACCATCCACGCCGGCGCGTTGCCGGACTTGTAGAAGGCCTCCAGCAGCTTGAGGCGCTTGGAGAGCTTCTTGATCTTGGTGTCGGAGTTGGTCTGCGGAATCTCCTCACGCAGACGCTCGATCTCCTCTTCCAGATCGATGTCCTTGAGCAGCGCCTGGATCGCCTCGGCGCCCATGCGCGCATCGAAGTCGTCGCCGAACTCTTCCAGCGCTTCGAAGTACTGCTCGTCGTTGAGCAGCTGGCCGCGCTCGAGGGTGGTCATGCCCGGGTCGATCACCACGAACGACTCGAAATAGAGCACGCGCTCGATGTCACGCAGGGTCATGTCGAGGAACATGCCGATGCGCGACGGCAGCGACTTCAGAAACCAGATGTGGGCGACCGGCGAGGCCAGCTCGATGTGGCCCATGCGCTCGCGGCGTACCGCTGCCTTGGTCACTTCGACGCCGCACTTCTCACAGATGATGCCGCGATGCTTCATGCGCTTGTACTTGCCGCACAAGCACTCGTAATCCTTGACCGGCCCGAAGATCTTGGCGCAGAACAGACCGTCACGCTCAGGCTTGAACGTACGGTAGTTGATGGTCTCCGGCTTCTTGACCTCGCCGTAAGACCAGGAGCGAATCATCTCCGGCGACGCGAGCGTGATCTTGATCGCGTCGAACTCGTCAGATTGCGCCTGTGACTTTAGGACTTTCACCAAATCTTTCATGGGATCGCTCCGTTGCGGAGTTGTCATGAGCGGGGCCGCGACTCTCTCGTCGGCCCCGCAACCCGTCGCTATCGATCGACTGTGCCGGTCTTAACTTTCCAATTCGATGTCGATACCCAGCGAGCGGATCTCCTTCACCAGCACGTTGAAGGATTCCGGCATACCGGCCTGCATGGTGTGGTCGCCGTCCACGATGCTCTTGTACATCTTGGTACGACCTTCGACGTCATCCGACTTGACGGTGAGCATCTCCTGCAGGGTGTAGGCGGCACCGTAGGCCTCGAGTGCCCACACCTCCATCTCACCGAAGCGCTGACCGCCGAACTGCGCCTTGCCGCCCAGCGGCTGCTGGGTGACCAGCGAGTAGGAGCCGGTGGAACGCGCGTGCATCTTGTCGTCGACCAGGTGGTTGAGCTTGAGCATGTACATGTAGCCCACGGTCACCGGACGGTCGAAGGACTCACCGGTACGCCCGTCGTAGAGCGTCATCTGGCCGGAGTCCGGCAGATCGGCGAGACGCAGCAGATGCTTGATCTCGTGCTCCTTGGCACCGTCGAACACCGGGGTGGCGATGGGCACGCCGCCGCGCAGGTTCTTGGCCAGGGTGATGATCTCCTCGTCGTTCAACGAGTCGATATCTTCCTGCCGCGTCTCCTGGGTGTTGTAGACCTGCTTGAGGAACTCGCGGATCTCGCCCACCTGCTGCTCGCGGGCATCACGCAGCATGCGCTCGATCTTGACCCCGAGGCCACGTGCGGCCATGCCCAGGTGGGTCTCGAGAATCTGACCCACGTTCATACGCGACGGTACGCCCAGCGGGTTGAGCACGACGTCGACCGGCTCGCCGTTGTCGTCGAACGGCATGTCCTCGATCGGCATGATCGCGGAGATGACACCCTTGTTACCGTGACGACCGGCCATCTTGTCGCCCGGCTGGATGCGACGCTTGACCGCCAGGTAGACCTTGACGATCTTGAGCACGCCCGGCGCCAGATCGTCGCCTTGGGTGAGCTTGCGCTTCTTGTCTTCGAAACGCTCGTCCATCTCCTTGCGACGGTTCTCGAGCTGTTCGTCGGCCTGGGCGAGGAGCTCGTTGAGCGCTTCGTCCTGCAGACGCAGCTTGAACCACTGCTGACGCGGCAGCTCGTCGAGATAGTCGGTGCTGAGGACATCGCCCTTCTTCAGCTTGGGCCCACCGTTGACCGCCTGACCGTCGAGGGTACGCTTGAGACGCTCGAAGGTGGCGTCCTCGGCGATCCGGTAGGTCTCCTGCAGGTCACGCCGCACTTCGTCGAGCTGCATCTGCTCGATGGAGAGGGCACGGGAGTCCTTCTCGACGCCATCGCGGGTAAACACCTGAACGTCGATGACGGTACCGCGCATGCCGGTCGGCGCGCGCAGCGAGGTGTCCTTCACGTCGGACGCCTTCTCACCGAAGATCGCGCGCAGCAGCTTCTCTTCCGGCGTCAGCTGGGTTTCGCCCTTGGGCGTCACCTTGCCGACCAGGATGTCGCCGGCGCCGACTTCGGCACCGATGTAGACCACGCCCGCTTCGTCCAGCTTGGCCAGCGCCGACTCACCGACGTTGGGGATGTCCGAGGTGATCTCCTCGGCGCCCAGCTTGGTGTCGCGGGAGACGCAGGTCAGCTCCTGGATGTGGATGGTGGTGAAGCGATCGTCCTCGACCACGCGCTCGGAGACGAGGATGGAATCCTCGAAGTTGTAGCCGTTCCACGGCATGAACGCGAGACGCATGTTCTGCCCCAGGGCCAGGTCACCCATGTCGACGGACGGACCGTCGGCGAGGATGTCGCCGCGCGCGACGATGTCGCCCGGACGCACGATCGGGCGCTGGTTCTGGCAGGTGTTCTGGTTCGAACGCACGTACTTGGTCAGGTTGTAGATGTCGACCCCGGCTTCACCGCCGATGATCTCGTCTTCGTTGATCCGGACCACGATACGCTTGGCATCCACCGAGTCGATCACGCCGCCGCGACGGGCCACGGCGCAGACGCCGGAGTCGCGCGCCACGAAGCGCTCCATCCCGGTACCCACCAGCGGCTTGTCGGCGCGCAGGGTCGGCACCGCCTGACGCTGCATGTTCGCCCCCATCAGGGCGCGGTTGGCGTCATCGTGCTCGAGGAACGGGATCAGCGCCGCCGCCACGGAGACGACCTGACGCGGCGACACGTCCATCAGGGTCACCTTGTCCGGTGCCATGAAGGTGGTCTCGCCCTTGTGACGTACCTGGACCAGGTCGTCGATCAGCTTGCCCGACTCGTCAACGGTCGCCGAGGCCTGGGCGATGATGAAGTCACCCTCCTCGATCGCCGACAGGTGCACCACCTCGTCGGTGACCTGGCTGTCCACGACCTTGCGGTACGGCGTCTCGAGGAAGCCGTAGCTGTTGGTCTTGGAGTAAGTCGCCAGCGAGTTGATCAGACCGATGTTCGGACCTTCCGGCGTCTCGATCGGACACAGGCGGCCGTAGTGCGTGGCGTGAACGTCACGCACCTCGAAGCCGGCACGCTCACGGGTCAGACCGCCCGGGCCGAGTGCGGAGACACGGCGCTTGTGGGTGACCTCGGAGAGCGGGTTGTTCTGGTCCATGAACTGGGACAGCTGCGAGGAGCCGAAAAACTCCTTGACCGCGGCCGCCACCGGCTTGGCGTTGATCAGATCCTGCGGCATCAGGCCTTCGCTCTCCGCCATGGAGAGGCGCTCCTTGACCGCACGCTCGACGCGCACCAGGCCGACGCGGAACTGGTTCTCCGCCATCTCGCCGACGCAGCGGATGCGGCGGTTGCCCAGGTGATCGATATCGTCGACTTCGCCGAAGCCGTTACGAATGTTGATCAGCTCTTTGAGGACATCGAGGATGTCCTGGTTGTCGAGCACGCCGGAGCCGGTGTCGGACTCGCGACGCAGACGACGGTTGAACTTCATCCGGCCGACGCCCGACAGGTCGTAGCGGTCTTCGGTGAAGAACAGGTTGTGGAACAGCGTCTCCGCTGCTTCCTTGGTCGGCGGCTCACCCGGACGCATCATGCGGTAGATCTCGACCAGCGACTCGAGGGCCGAGCGCGTGGTGTCGATCTTCAGCGTATCGGAGATGAACGAACCGGCATCCAGATCGTTGGTGTAGAGCGTCTCGAGCTGCGTCACGCCGCCCTGCCCCAGCTTCTCGACCAGCTCGGGGGTCAGTTCGGTGTTGCACTCGCAGATCAGCTCGCCGGTCTTGGCGTCGACCTGATCCTTGGCCAGCGTCTTGCCGAACAGGTAGTCCATCGGCACCTGCAGGCGCTCGAGCCCGGCACTCTCCATCTGACGGATGTGCTTCTGGGTGATGCGGCGACCTTCCTCGACGATGACGTTGCCGTCGTTGTCCTTGATGTCGAAGGTCGCGGTGTCACCACGCAGGCGCGACGGCACCAGCTCCACATAGATGCCATCCGGCTCGATGTGGAAGGTGCTGGTGTCGAAGAAAGTCTCGAGGATCTCCTCGGCGCTCATGCCCAGCGCGCGCAGCAGCACGGTCGCCGGCAGCTTGCGGCGACGGTCGATACGCACGAAGACGTTGTCCTTCGGGTCGAACTCGAAATCCAGCCAGGAGCCGCGGTAAGGAATGATGCGCGCGGAATAAAGCAGCTTCCCGGAGGAGTGGCTCTTGCCCTTGTCGTGATCGAAGAACACGCCCGGCGAGCGGTGGAGCTGGGAGACGATGACACGCTCGGTACCGTTGACGACGAAGGTACCGTTCTCGGTCATCAGGGGGATCTCCCCCATGTAGACTTCCTGCTCCTTGATGTCCTTGATGGCCTTGTTCGAGGACTCTTTGTCGTAGATGATCAGGCGAACCTTGACCCGCAGCGGTGCCGAATAGGTCACGCCGCGCAGCTGGCACTCCTTGACGTCGAACGCCGGGGTGCCGAAGCGGTAGCTTACGTACTCGAGCGCCGCGTTGCCCGAGAAGCTCTCGATCGGAAAGACGGACTGGAAGGCCGCGTGGAGACCGGTGTCGAGACGCTCTTCCGGCGCCCGGTCCTGCTGGAGGAAGTCGTAATAGGAATCAAGCTGGATGGCCAGCAGGTAGGGCACATCCATTACTTGAGGCAGTTTGCCGAAATCCTTGCGGATGCGTTTTTTCTCAGTGTATGAGTAAGCCATCTGTATTCCCCAGCTTGTTCACCATGGGTGACCGGTGCGTGGTCGGCGCTCCCCAACGGGGGTGACCCCGTTAGGCGCTGACGGCAAGCTGCCCGGAGGGAGCTCGCCGTCGGAATTCGTCTAGTGGCTTTAACCCTGATTCGGGGGATCCCAAGCCAGGTGGTCTAACGCCAGGCTAGCAACAACAGAAAAAGGCCGGCAGCGGGGAGGCCCGCCACCAGCCGTGGCGCTTACGCAGCGCGTGGAGCCGTGAACACAGAGTTACTTGAGCTCCACGGAGGCGCCAGCTTCTTCCAGCTTCTTCTTGGCTTCTTCGGCGTCGTCCTTGGACAGGCCTTCTTTCAGGGTAGCCGGAGCACCGTCGACGGCGCCTTTGGCTTCCTTCAGACCCAGACCGGTGATTTCGCGGACGACCTTGATGACGTTGACTTTCTTGTCACCGGCAGCGGTCAGAACCAGCGCGAACTCGGTCTGCTCTTCTTCAGCAGCGGCATCACCGCCACCAGGGCCAGCCACGACGGCTGCAGCGGCAGACACGCCGAACTTCTCTTCCATTGCAGAGACCAGTTCCGCAACTTCCATCACGGACATTTCAGCAACGGCGTTGATGATGTCTTCTTGAGTCAGTGCCATGTTACCTATTCCTAACTTTGCGGAGCGGCGGCCATGTGGCCTGCCCACTCGATGAGATTCAGTTCAACCTGGCGCAGGCGAGTCGGGAGAAGTGTCGGCTCAGGCCGCCTCTTCTTCCTTCTTCGCGCGCAGGGCTGCGAGGGTACGAACCAGCTTGCCGGCAGAAGCTTCCTTCATGACGGACATCAGCTTGGCCAGTGCTTCCTCGTAAGTCGGCAGCGTTGCCAGACGGTCGATATCGGCCGCCGGGATCATCTCGCCTTCGTAGGCCAGCGCTTTGACTTCGAACTCCTTCTGCGTCTTGCCGAACTCCTTGAACAGCCGCGCGGCAGCGCCGGGGTGCTCGTAGGAGAAGGCCAGAAGCGTCGGACCTGCGAAAGTCTCGTTCAGGCACTCCCAGGAAGTGCCTGCCAAAGCGCGGCGTGCCAGGGTGTTGCGGACAACACGAATCTGGACGCCATTCTCGCGAGCCTGTTTGCGCAGATCTGTCATTGCGCTAACGGTCACACCGCGAGAGTCGGCAACTACGACGGAAAGAGCGTCCTTAGCGGCTTCACTGACCTCGGCAACAATCGCTTTCTTGCCTTCGAGTGCTAGTGGCACAGTGGTTACTCCTTCGTGCCGGGGCGACGATGTCGCGACCCGGTGGTTACCATCTCTTCCGCTTGAACCGCGGCGGAAGTCTTGGATGATGGCTGCACACCTGAATTCGGCGAGCCACACCATCTGCGCAGGTCTCCATCCGGCGATGCCGGGTGCGGACATTAAGTCGGCCGCTGGCCGACACCTGCGGTCTTTGACGGTGCCCCGCCCCTTTCCGCCTCTCGCGAGACGGCGCACGGGGACCGCAAAGTTACTGCTCGGTGATCGATCACACGTAAGCGCTGTGATCGACGGTCAGACCCGGCCCCATGGTGCTGGAGAGGGTCAGTTTCTTGAGATAGATGCCCTTGGAGGTGCTCGGCTTCAGACGCTTGAGGTCGTTGACCAGCGCTTCCAGGTTGCCCTTGAGCGCGTCGGCGGAGAAGTCGACCTTACCGATAGAGGCATGGATGATGCCGTTCTTGTCGGTACGGAAACGCACCTGACCCGCCTTGGCGTTCTTGACCGCGGTGGCGACGTCCGGCGTCACGGTGCCGACCTTGGGGTTCGGCATCAGGCCGCGCGGGCCGAGGATCTGACCCAGCTGGCCGACCACACGCATGGCGTCCGGAGCAGCGATGACGACGTCGAAGTTCAGATTGCCCTTCTTCACGTCCTCGGCCAGGTCGTCCATGCCGACGATATCGGCACCGGCTTCCTTGGCGGCGTCGGCGGCGTTGCCCTGGGCGAACACGGCGACGCGCACGTCACGACCGGTACCGTTGGGCAGCACGGTGGCGCCACGCACGACCTGGTCGGATTTACGTGGATCGACGCCCAGATTGATGGCGACTTCCACCGCTTCCTTGAACTTGACGGTCGACAGATCGGACAGCAGGGAGACGGCTTCCTCGAGGGAGTAGACCTTGCCCGGCTCGACCTTCTCGCGAATCATCTGCGCGCGCTTGGAAAGCTTTGCCATGATCAGAGGCCCTCCACGTTGAGGCCCATGCTACGGGCGCTGCCAGCAATGGTACGAACGGCGGCGTCGAGATCGGCAGCCGTCAGATCCGGCTCCTTGGTCTTGGCGATCTCTTCGAGCTGCTCGCGGGTCACAGTGCCGACCTTGGTCTTGTTCGGCACGCCAGAACCGGATTTGATGCCTGCGGCTTTCTTCAGCAGCACGGCAGCCGGCGGCGTCTTGGTGACGAAGGTGAAGCTACGGTCGGAGTAGACCGTGATCACGACCGGCGTCGGCAGGCCCGGCTCGACATCCTGGGTTGCAGCGTTGAACGCCTTGCAGAACTCCATGATGTTGACACCGTGCTGACCCAGTGCGGGACCGACGGGCGGACTCGGATTGGCCTTGCCAGCTGCGACCTGCAGCTTGATATAGGCCTGGACTTTCTTAGCCATGTGGAACTCCTGTTGGGTATTAGCGCCTTGCGGCTCCCCGGTTTGGCCGGCGCATCACCGGCAACGACAACGCGACGCTTGAATAGCGCCGCGATGAAAAAAATGTCGACCCAGCCTTCGGCTCAGTCTTTGACCACCTGTACGAACTCGAGCTCGACCGGCGTGGAACGACCGAAGATCAGCACGCTGACCTGCAGACGGCTCTTCTCGTAGTTGACCTCTTCGACCACGCCGTTGAAGTCGGCGAACGGGCCATCGACCACACGCACGGTCTCGCCCGGCTCGAACAGCGTCTTGGGGCGCGGCTTGTCGGTGCCGTCCTGCACCCGACGCAGGATCGCCTCGGCTTCCTTCGGCGTGATCGGCGCCGGCTTCTCCGGCGTACCGCCGATGAAGCCCATGACGCGTGGCGTCTCGTTGACCAGGTGCCAGGTCTGCTCGTTCATCTCCATCTCGACCAGCACATAGCCGGGATAGAACTTGCGCTCGCTCTTGCGGCGCTTGCCGTCGCGCATCTCGACGACCTCTTCGGTCGGCACCAGGATCTCGCCGAACTGATCCTCGACCTCATACAGCTTCACGCGCTCGATGAGCGAGCGCATGACCTGCTTCTCGAACCCGGAATAAGCGTGAACGACGTACCAACGCTTGGACATGAAAACTCCTAGCCAATGATTCCGGACATCGCCCAGCCGAGGACGGTATCGATGAGCCACAGCAGCAGACCGACCACGAGCACTGCAGCGAGGACGATCAGGGTCGTCTGTACGGTTTCCTGACGAGTTGGCCAGACCACGCGCTGAATTTCGCGCTTGGAGCCCTTGGCCAGATCCATCAGCGCCTGCCCCTTGGCGGTGGTGAGCCCCACGGCAGCGGCGGCAGCACACAAGACGACGACGCCCAGGACACGATAGAGCAGCGCCTGATCGGCGAACCAGGCATTACCACCCACCGCGACGGCAAGCAGCAGCACGACAACGGCCCACTTGAGCGTGTCGTAGCGGGAGACTTGCACCTCGGCGTTGTGCTTCATGAAAACTCCTCAACTCAAGGCGCGATAACCGAACATGACAAGGTATCAAATATGAGCCAGCCTGGGGAAGACTGGCAGGCCAGGAGGGAATCGAACCCCCAACCTGCGGTTTTGGAGACCGCTGCTCTGCCAATTGAGCTACTGGCCTGTATCAAAACATCCGAGAAGCACCCGGAAATTTGGAGGGCGCTATGATAGCGAAAAAAGGAGGGCAAAAGCAACCCTTGGGATCTTTTTCTCTCGCCACCAAAAAAGCGAGCCTTCAGCTCGCCTTTCACAGCGTTCGACATCGAGCAATGGAGCTCATGGACGGATTTGAACCGTCGACCTCACCCTTACCAAGGGTGTGCTCTACCCCTGAGCTACATGAGCACTACACCACCACAACCTCGAACTGGAGCGGGTAGCGGGAATCGAACCCGCACCATCAGCTTGGAAGGCTGAGGTTCTACCATTGAACTATACCCGCCTACCCGCTCTGACTCCGATTTGCCGAAGCAGACCGGCCTTACTACCACTTCTTGCTGCCAACAGCGCAGCGATACTACTGAATCTGGTGGAGGGGGAAGGATTCGAACCTTCGAAGCTTTCGCGGCAGATTTACAGTCTGCTCCCTTTGGCCACTCGGGAACCCCTCCTAGCTGGCGACACATTCTAACCTGTCGCTTATCGATGTCAAGCCTCTGTTTTTATTCGACTAACAGAGCTGAGACTCGATCACCTTGTCCCCAAGGCGGGGCGCATTGTGTCAAAGCGATGGGGCGATTGCAAGCGCGGAACGCATTTTTTGTCAGCGCCCGGGGCGAATGCTGATCTCGCCCCCCATCAGCGTCAGATCGCCCTCCGCCGTGGTCACGACCAGATTGCCGCTGGCATCCACCGCCTTGGCCGTCGCGGGATACGTCTCCCGCGCCTGAATGACCTTGATCGGCTGCCCGGCAAAGGCGTGGCGCTGGTTCCAGCCCGCCTGCCAGGCCGCGAAACCGCGCTGCTCGAACTGTGGCAACAGCATCAGCAGCGCATCGATGATGGCGGCAGCGAGATGATTGCGCGAGGGTGCCGGCAGCCTGTCGGCCAGCGCACCGGCCGGCTGACCGGCGGCCTCGCGCCCGGCGGCGCTCAGTGACACGTTGAGGCCAATCCCGATCACCACCTCGCACGGCCCCTCCACGTCACCGGTCACCTCGAGCAGAATGCCGGCGAGCTTGCGCCACTCTCCGTCGACCGCAATCAGGATGTCGTTGGGCCACTTCAGGGCGATCTCCGCCCCTGCCGCTTCGAGCACCTCTGCCACAGCCACACCGACCGCCAGGCTCAGCCCCTCGAGTGCCCCCACGCCGGCATCGAAACGCCAGCCCAGGGACAGGATCAGGCTACGCCCCCAGCTGGTGCTCCACGCCTTGCCACGCCGTCCCCGCCCCGCCGTCTGACTCTCGGCGAGACACACCTCGCCATGCCCGGCGCCCTGCCGGAAGCGCTCACGCAGGTAAGTATTGGTGGAGTCGAGCACGTCCTCGACGAACAGTCGCTTGAGATGACGCCGCGGCTCGGCGCTCAGCTGCGCGACGATCGACTTGCCGTCCAGCGACTCGATAGCATCGACCAGCCGATAGCCACGCCCCTTGACCGCCTCCAGAGGCAGATCCATCGTCTCCAGCTTCTTCAGCTGCTTCCAGACCGCGGTGCGCGAGACGCCCAAGCGCTCGCCCAGCTGCTGTCCCGAGTGGAAATCACCATCCCCCAGCAGGCGTATCAGTTCACCGATGCTCATACCGATCGTCCAGCGTAAAAGAGAGCATTCTAACGAAATCGCTCGCCCACCGTTAACGGACCTTGCTGCCGCAGTCCGCCCACCGCCACCCGCCCCACCGATCCCTTACACACAAAAAGCCCCGGCGCGGGGGCGGGCCGGGGAAGTGGAGGTGTGGGGTCTGGCGCTCGCGGCTCCGGATGTTTTGAGAGAAGCGCCTCCTGAGAGAAGCGTCTCTGTCCGTGGCGCCTTGTTTACGATATGTCTGCTGGGAAAGGCACGAGCGCGACTCGTGCCGGGGCTCAGCGGTCCTCAGTCGAGGCTGGCGAAGCTCACCTCGACGCTGCCCTGATGGCCAGCGTTGACGTTCTGCAGCGCCTGGGCGGCGGCGACACTCTGCCCCTGGCCGACCAGGTCGGCGTCACCGGCGCGCAGATGGGTGCCGCGCTGGGTCTGCTCGGCGACCTGAACCAGGGCCTGATTGGCAGCGGTGCTGTGACCACCGCTGACCGTATCGACGCTGTAGCGGGTCGGCAGCGCCTGATAGTCGCTGACCACCTGGGTATTCAGCGGCTGGTGCAGCGAGGCGAAGGCAGCTTTCTCAGCGGCGCTGTTGGCCTGGGCCACGGCCGGCAGGGCGACGATCAGAGCGATAGCGGTAAGAAGACGAGTTTTCATGGTGAACCTCCAATGACTGTCGGGTCTATCGATTCGAGGGTTGGGTCTTGGCCTCAACCGTTGATGACAGTATGGGGGCGTCACTGTTAGCGGGCTAATCGAATGCGCCGAAGGCGACTATCACGTGCATCGATGTATCAACGTCTCGATGCGTCATGCCAGACGAGGCAGAGACGGAGCACAGGCAGGACACCGGCCAACTATCCACAGGCGGTCACTGCGGGCTCTCGATAAAGGGGGTGGGGATAAGTTAAGAGCAGCGGGCCTGGGCCGCGTAGCGGGGAAAGGTTTCGAAGGATTCAGGTCCCAGAAACGAGTGAACCCCAGTCTCTATCGAGACTGGGGTTCGGTATCGATGCCTGATTAGGACCCGGGCGGCGCTCCGCTACTCTCCAGGGAGAGACCCCAAAACGAATGAACCCCCGGCATGAGCCGGGGGTTCGGTATAGGTGCCTGACGATGACCTACTCTCACATGGGGAGACCCCACACTACCATCGGCGCTAAGCGGTTTCACTTCTGAGTTCGGCATGGAATCAGGTGGTTCCCACTCGCTATGGTCGTCAGGCAAAACTGACGTCGACATGAACCATGTGACGCGCTTTCACGCACCGGCTTCACATCGACCAATCTGGATCATGCTGATGATACGTCTCTTGCCTATCCGGCCATTGTCGCGATGTGATCGCCCGACCCAGACCCCTTGGGGTTATATGGTCAAGCCTCACGGGGCATTAGTACACGTTAGCTCAACGCCTTGCAGCGCTTCCACACCGTGCCTATCAACCAGCTCGTCTTGCTGGACCCTTTAGGAGACTCGAAGTCTCAGGGAGATCTCATCTTGAAGGGGGCTTCCCGCTTAGATGCCTTCAGCGGTTATCCCGTCCGCACATAGCTACCCGGCAGTGCCACTGGCGTGACAACCGGAACACCAGAGGTGCGTCCACTCCGGTCCTCTCGTACTAGGAGCAGCGCTTCTCAAATCTCCAACGCCCACGGCAGATAGGGACCGAACTGTCTCACGACGTTCTAAACCCAGCTCGCGTACCACTTTAAATGGCGAACAGCCATACCCTTGGGACCGACTTCAGCCCCAGGATGTGATGAGCCGACATCGAGGTGCCAAACACCGCCGTCGATGTGAACTCTTGGGCGGTATCAGCCTGTTATCCCCGGAGTACCTTTTATCCGTTGAGCGATGGCCCTTCCATACAGAACCACCGGATCACTAGAACCTACTTTCGTACCTGCTCGACGTGTCTGTCTCGCAGTTAAGCACCCTTATGCTCTTGCACTCAATGCACGATTTCCAACCGTGCTGAGGGTACCTTCGTGCTCCTCCGTTACTCTTTCGGAGGAGACCGCCCCAGTCAAACTACCCACCACACACTGTCCTTACACCGGATCACGGTGCGAAGTTAGAACGCCAATGATGCCAGGCTGGTATTTCAAGGTTGGCTCCACCGCAACTGGCGTCACGGTTTCCAAGCCTCCCAGCTATCCTACACAAGCAACATCAGCGTCCAGTGTGAAGCTATAGTAAAGGTTCACGGGGTCTTTCCGTCTAGCCGCGGGTACACAGCATCTTCACTGCGATTTCAATTTCACTGAGTCTCGGGTGGAGACAGCGTGGCCATCATTACGCCATTCGTGCAGGTCGGAACTTACCCGACAAGGAATTTCGCTACCTTAGGACCGTTATAGTTACGGCCGCCGTTTACCGGGGCTTCGATCAGGAGCTTCGCTTGCGCTAACACCATCAATTAACCTTCCGGCACCGGGCAGGCGTCACACCCTATACGTCCGCTTACGCGTTAGCAGAGTGCTGTGTTTTTAATAAACAGTTGCAGCCACCTGGTATCTTCGACCGGTTCGCGCTAGGAGAGCGAGTCTCTTCACGCTACGCCGGCGCACCTTCTCCCGAAGTTACGGTGCCATTTTGCCTAGTTCCTTCACCCGAGTTCTCTCAAGCGCCTTGGGATTCTCACCCTGACCACCTGTGTCGGTTTGGGGTACGGTCGCATGTGATCTGAAGCTTAGAGGCTTTTCCTGGAAGCGTGGCATCGATGACTTCCGGACCGTAGTCCGTTCGTCTCGTCTCTCGGCCTTGAGAGCCCGGATTTGCCTAAGCTCTCAGCCTACTGACTTTCACCAGGACAACCAACGCCTGGCTCACCTAGCCTTCTTCGTCCCCCCATCGCAATCACATCCGGTACGGGAATATTGACCCGTTTCCCATCGACTACGCTTTTCAGCCTCGCCTTAGGGGCCGACTCACTCTGCTCCGATTGACGTAGAACAGAAACCCTTGGTCTTCCGGCGGGGGAGGTTTTCACTCCCCTTGTCGTTACTCATGTCAGCATTCGCACTCGTGATACCTCCAGCATGCTTCTCAACACACCTTCGCAGGCTTACACGACGCTCCTCTACCGCTCATCCTGAGGATGAACCCGTAGCTTCGGCATCTGGTTTGAGCCCCGTTACATCTTCCGCGCAGGCCGACTCGACTAGTGAGCTATTACGCTTTCTTTAAAGGATGGCTGCTTCTAAGCCAACCTCCTAGCTGTCTATGCCTTCCCACATCGTTTCCCACTTAACCAGAATTTGGGGGCCTTAGCTGACGGTCTGGGTTGTTTCCCTTTTCACGACGGACGTTAGCACCCGCCGTGTGTCTCCCACGCTCTACTCACCGGTATTCGGAGTTTGCCTCGGGTTGGTAACCCGGGATGGGCCCCTAGCCGAAACAGTGCTCTACCCCCGGCGGTAATACGTGAGGCGCTACCTAAATAGCTTTCGAGGAGAACCAGCTATCTCCGAGCTTGATTAGCCTTTCACTCCGATCCACAGCTCATCCGAATCTTTTTCAACAGATCCCGGTTCGGGCCTCCAGTCAGTGTTACCTGACCTTCACCCTGGCCATGGATAGATCGCCCGGTTTCGGGTCTATATCCAGCGACTGGTCGCCCAGTTAAGACTCGATTTCTCTACGCCTCCCCTATACGGTTAAGCTCGCCACTGAATATAAGTCGCTGACCCATTATACAAAAGGTACGCGGTCACAGAACGTGTCTGCTCCCACTGCTTGTACGCACACGGTTTCAGGATCTATTTCACTCCCCTCTCCGGGGTTCTTTTCGCCTTTCCCTCACGGTACTGGTTCACTATCGGTCAGCCAGGAGTATTTAGCCTTGGAGGATGGTCCCCCCATGTTCAGTCAAGGTTTCACGTGCCCCGACCTACTCGATTTCACAGGATCAGGTTTTCGACTACGGGGCTATCACCCGCTATGGCCGGACTTTCCAGACCGTTCGTCTAACCAGTCACCTGCTTAAGGGCTACTCCCCGTTCGCTCGCCGCTACTGGGGGAATCTCGGTTGATTTCTTTTCCTCGGGGTACTTAGATGTTTCAGTTCCCCCGGTTCGCTTCCCAACACCTATGGATTCAGTGTGGGATACCCAGCTTATGCTGGGTGGGTTTCCCCATTCGGACATGCCCGGGTCACAGGTTGTTTGCCACCTCACCGAGCCTTTTCGCAGGCTACAACGTCCTTCATCGCCTCTGGCTGCCAAGGCATCCACCGTGTGCGCTTAATCGCTTGACCATATAACCCGAAGGAGTCTGGTCGCGCGATCACAACGACAATTGCCGGATACGCTTGAGACGTATCACTTTTCGTTCCTCTCTTGCGAGAAGAACTGTCAGCATGATCCACATTGTTAAAGAGCGTTTAGAGCAGAAGCTCTAAGCGATCGACTCGGTCGCAGTGTTAGCGACGAAGCGGATGGCTTAGAACTTGGTGACTGTGTGGCGTGTGCCAACGGGGAAAGATTTGGTGGAGCCAAGCGGGATCGAACCGCTGACCTCCTGCGTGCAAGGCAGGCGCTCTCCCAGCTGAGCTATGGCCCCAGATAATCCAGCTATCTGGATAATTTTCGTCATGACAAGGCGTTTCACGGTGACGCATAGCCTGCTATGCGAGCCGGGAAACAACGCGGTCATGGCGTAAATTTGGTGGGTCTGGGCCGATTTGAACGGCCGACCTCACCCTTATCAGGGGTGCGCTCTAACCAACTGAGCTACAGACCCAAACAGTCATTGCTCTTGGTCGATCAGGTAATTGATTGTGAGCGCTTATCTCGCGATCCGCTAATCGTTTAAGGAGGTGATCCAGCCGCAGGTTCCCCTACGGCTACCTTGTTACGACTTCACCCCAGTCATGAACCACACCGTGGTGATCGCTCCCCCGAAGGTTAAGCTAACCACTTCTGGTGCAGTCCACTCCCATGGTGTGACGGGCGGTGTGTACAAGGCCCGGGAACGTATTCACCGTGACATTCTGATTCACGATTACTAGCGATTCCGACTTCACGGAGTCGAGTTGCAGACTCCGATCCGGACTGAGGCCGGCTTTCTGGGATTCGCTCCACCTCGCGGTCTCGCAACCCTTTGTACCGGCCATTGTAGCACGTGTGTAGCCCTACCCGTAAGGGCCATGATGACTTGACGTCGTCCCCACCTTCCTCCGGTTTGTCACCGGCAGTCTCCCTAGAGTTCCCGACCGAATCGCTGGCAAATAGGGACAAGGGTTGCGCTCGTTACGGGACTTAACCCAACATTTCACAACACGAGCTGACGACAGCCATGCAGCACCTGTCTCAGAGTTCCCGAAGGCACCAAGGCATCTCTGCCAAGTTCTCTGGATGTCAAGGGTAGGTAAGGTTCTTCGCGTTGCATCGAATTAAACCACATGCTCCACCGCTTGTGCGGGCCCCCGTCAATTCATTTGAGTTTTAACCTTGCGGCCGTACTCCCCAGGCGGTCGACTTATCGCGTTAACTGCGCCACTAAGTCCTTAAAGGTCCCAACGGCTAGTCGACATCGTTTACGGCGTGGACTACCAGGGTATCTAATCCTGTTTGCTACCCACGCTTTCGCACCTCAGTGTCAGTGTCAGGCCAGAAGGCCGCCTTCGCCACTGGTATTCCTCCCGATCTCTACGCATTTCACCGCTACACCGGGAATTCTACCTTCCTCTCCTGCACTCTAGTCTGGCCGTTCCGGATGCCGTTCCCAGGTTGAGCCCGGGGCTTTCACAACCGGCGTGCCAAACCACCTACGCGCGCTTTACGCCCAGTAATTCCGATTAACGCTCGCACCCTCCGTATTACCGCGGCTGCTGGCACGGAGTTAGCCGGTGCTTCTTCTGCGAGTGATGTCCTTCTTGACGGGTATTAGCCGTCAAGCCTTCTTCCTCGCTGAAAGTGCTTTACAACCCGAGGGCCTTCTTCACACACGCGGCATGGCTGGATCAGGCTTGCGCCCATTGTCCAATATTCCCCACTGCTGCCTCCCGTAGGAGTCTGGGCCGTGTCTCAGTCCCAGTGTGGCTGATCATCCTCTCAGACCAGCTACGGATCGTCGCCTTGGTGAGCCATTACCTCACCAACCAGCTAATCCGACATAGGCTCATCCGATAGCGCAAGGTCCGAAGAGCCCCTGCTTTCTCCCGTAGGACGTATGCGGTATTAGCCTGGGTTTCCCCAGGTTATCCCCCACTACCGGGCAGATTCCTATGCATTACTCACCCGTCCGCCGCTCGCCACCAGGGAGCAAGCTCCCCGTGCTGCCGCTCGACTTGCATGTGTTAGGCCTGCCGCCAGCGTTCAATCTGAGCCATGATCAAACTCTTCAGTTAAAAGTCTGATAGTCCTTACCTCTTCTCTGCCCGAAGACAGAAGAAGCGAAGCGGACCAAACTTGGTTCAAGGTCAAACGAATCTTAGACGAGTCGCTTGCCTTGATATGCTGTGACTGGCGTCACGCAAGACAAGCGCCCACATCAATTACCTGATCGATTGTTAAAGAGCGTCCTTACTTGAAGTCTCGTCTCACGCAGAGTGTCGAGCCTTCTGCCGTGACCCGAAAGTGACTCAAGTGCTTGTCAGCGCTTGCTTTCTGGGTCGCCGTAAGGAGAGGCGTATTTTAAGGATCTTGGCGAAGATGTCAACGTCTTTCTTGTCGACCCTTGCCCGGTTCACGTTGCCGCCTGAGAACCGATCCTGGAAAAGCGAGGCGCGTATTCTGCTACCTCCGCGGCTAAGTGTCAATCGATTTTTTTCAATCTTTTCAACAGCTTAGCTAGCTTTTCCACCAACCCCGAGAACCTGTCTCGGCGTCAGCGGATGCGTACTTTACGGATCTACCCCGGACTTGGCAAGGGGGAATGTCGAAAAAGTTGACCGAGCGGTCCAGCACGCTCCTCCCGAAACGCATAACGCCCGCGCAGGGCGGGCGTTATCGGGATTCAGCGAAGACGCTCAGCCGAGCGTGACGCGGGCGTAGCGCTTCTTGCCGGCCTGAATGATGTAACTCTTGCCGGTGGCCAGCAGGGCACTCGGCGCAACCACCTCGCCATCGACCTTCACCCGACCGTTCTTGAGCATATCCTTGGCCTGGGCGCTGTTGGTGGCCAGGTCGGCGCGGTTGAGCACGGCGGCGATCGGGGCCTCGGCTACGCCGTCGAAGCTCACCTCGACCTCGGGCAGGTCTTCGGGCAGCTCGCCGTCCGCCAGCTGGTTGCCGGCGGACCGGTGGGCATTGGCCGCTGCCTCGTCGCCGTGGTAGCGCGCGATCAGTTCACGCGCCAGGGTCATCTTGATGTCGCGCGGATTGGCCCCCTGCTCGATGTCGCGGCGAATCGCCTCGATCTCGTCGTTGGACTTCAGCGACAGCAGTTCGAAGTAGCGCCACATCAGGCTGTCGGGCATCGACACCAGCTTGTTGAACATCACCCCGGGTGCGTCGTCCACGCCGACATAGTTGTTGAGCGACTTGGACATCTTGTTGACGCCATCCAGCCCTTCGAGCAGCGGCATGGTGATGACCACCTGCGGCTCGCGACCGAAGTGCTTCTGGATCTCGCGTCCCATCAGCAGATTGAACTTCTGATCGGTGCCGCCGAGCTCGACGTCCGCCTCGAGAGCGACCGAATCGTAGCCCTGGACCAGAGGATAGAGAAACTCGTGGATCGAGATCGACTGCCCTGCGCGGTAGCGCTTCTCGAAGTCGTCGCGCTCGAGCATGCGCGCCACGGTGCTCTGGGCGGCGAGTTCGATCATGTCCGCCGCCGACATCTGGCCGAACCACTCGGCGTTGAAGCGCACCTCGGTCTTGGCCGGATCGAGGATCTTGAACACCTGCTCACGGTAGGTCTGAGCGTTGGCCTTGACCTCCTCTTCGGTGAGCGGCTTGCGGGTGACGTTCTTGCCGGTGGGGTCGCCGATACGTCCGGTGAAGTCACCGATGAGGAAGATCACTTCATGACCCAGGTCCTGGAACTGGCGCATCTTGGTCAGCAGCACGCTGTGCCCCAGGTGCAGGTCGGGTGCCGTGGGGTCGAATCCGGCCTTGATACGCAGCTTGCGGCCCGACTCAAGCTTCTTGACCAGCTCCTCCTCGACCAGGATTTCCTGCGTGCCCCGCTTGATCAGTGCCAGCGCCTCGGCGACCTCGCTCATCGTATCCGTCTCCACTCCAAACGCTATCGGTCTTGAAAGGCGGCAATAGTAGCATGACTCCTAGGCGCCGTTGAGCCGCGGCCGGCGGTGGTTCAGTCGTCATCGGCCAGAGTGAACTGGCCTTCTCCAGCCTCGCCGCCGACCTCACCCGATGCGCCGGCCTCGCCATACTTGATCAGCATGCGCAGATCGTTGGCGGAGTCGGCGTGCGACAGCGCAACGTGCTCGCCGATCAGGCCCTGGCTATAGAGAGCGTAGAGCGACTGGTCGAAGGTCTGCATGCCCAGCTCCCGCGAGCGCCGAATCAGCGGCTTGAGTTCACTGATCTCGCCACGCCGGATCAGCTCACTGATCAGCGGCGACTGCAGCATCACTTCGGTGGCCAGACAGCGCCCCTCGCCATCGCGCCGCGGCAGCAGCTGCTGGGCCACGACCGCGCGCAGGTTGAGCGACAGATCCATCCATATCTGGTCATGGCGCTCGGCCGGGAACAGATTGAGGATCCGCTCCACCGCCTGGTCGGCATTGTTGGCGTGGAGCGTGGCGAGACACAGATGCCCGGTCTCGGCGAAGGCGAGCGCCAGCTCCATGGTGTCGCGGCTGCGGATCTCACCGATCACGATCACGTCCGGCGCCTGACGCAGCGCATTCCTGAGTCCGATCTCGTAGGACTCGGTGTCGATGCCCACCTCGCGCTGATTGATAATCCCGCGCTGATGCGGATGCATGTACTCGATCGGGTCTTCGATGCAGATGATATGTCCGCCGCTGGTGCGGTTGCGGTGCTGGATCATCGACGCCAGGGTGGTCGACTTGCCGCTGCCGGTTCCCCCGACCACCAGTACCAAACCGCGTCGGATGGTCGGCAGCGAGGCCACCGCCTCGGGTAGCCCCAGACTCTCGAGTGCCGGGATGTCATAGGCGATGCGGCGCACCACCATCGCCTGCTGGCTGCGCTGGAAGAAGGCGCTGACCCGGAACCGCCCCTTGCCGCTCAGGCTGAGCGCAAAGTTGGCCTCGCGCTCGCGCTCGAAATCCTCGCGCCCTCCCTGGGGCAGCGTGGTCGCCACCAGCTCACGCACCTGTTCGGGTCGCAGCGGCACATCACCCAGCGCGACCAGCTTGCCGTCGAGCTTGAGACAAGGCGGCGCGCCGGTGGAAATCAGCAGGTCAGAGGCCTGCTTGGCAATCATGATATCGAGAAGCTGTTCAAACCATTGGTGCGGCGTCATGACGAGTCCTGAACGAAAAAACGGCTGCGACAGGCCCGGGGCCCCGTCGCGCTCGGCCCGCTCACCGGGCAGCGATAGCGGTGACCTACGGCATTAGCCCTCGAATCCCCCTCGGGATTTGGCCTGTGCCTCCTGACGCGACACCACGCCATCGGCGATCAGTCGGGCGAGCGCCGTATCCAGGGTCTGCATGCCCAGATTGCCGCCGGTCTGCATCGCCGAGTACATCTGTGCCACCTTGCCTTCGCGGATCAGATTGCGGATCGCCGAGTTGGCGACGAGGATCTCGTGCGCCGCGACACGCCCCCCACCCTCACCTGCACGCTTGAGCAGCGTCTGCGAGATCACGCCCTGCAGTGACTCAGACAGCATCGACCGCACCATACCCTTCTCCTCTCCGGGGAAGACATCGATGATGCGATCGATGGTCTTGGCCGCCGAGGTCGTGTGCAGGGTGGCGAAGACCAGATGCCCGGTCTCGGCGGCGGTCAGCGCCAGACGCACCGTCTCCAGGTCACGCAGCTCTCCGACCAGGATCACATCGGGGTCCTCGCGCAGCGCCGAGCGTAGCGCTGGCGCGAAACCCTTGGTGTCACGATGCACCTCACGCTGGTTGATCAGACAGCGCTTGCTCTGGTGGACGAACTCGATCGGGTCCTCGATGGTGAGAATATGCTCCTGGCGGTGACTGTTGATGTAGTCGATCATCGCCGCCAGCGTGGTGCTCTTGCCCGAACCGGTCGGGCCGGTGACCAGCACCAGGCCCCGCGGCAGCATCGCCAGGCGGCGGAACACCTCGCCCAGATCGAGCTCCTCGAGCGAGCGCACGAGGCTGGGAATGACTCGGAACACCGCGCCGGCACCGCGCCCCTGGGTGAAGACATTGACCCGGAAGCGAGCGACCCCGTTCACCTCGAACGAGAAATCGGCTTCCAGATCGGCCTCGAAGTCGCGCCGCTGACGATCGTTCATCACATCGTAGATAAGCCGCCGAACCTGGCTATCGTCGAGCGCTGGCACATTGAGGCGCCGCATGTCGCCATCGACGCGAATCATCGGCGGCAGACCCGCCGAGAGGTGCAGGTCCGAGGCGTCTTGCTTTGCCGAGAACGCCAGCAGTTCGGTAATATCCATGGGCTTTTATACGATCCCCTGCATAAGGTCGCTGTCTAGTATGCCAGAAGCGTCGGTGCCCCAGTCCCTTCACGCGGCCAACCAGCGTCTGCAGACCGCCCTGCAGGCCGCAGGACGCCCCGCGCAGGCGGCCCGTATCCTGGCCGTCAGCAAGACCAAGCCTGCTGTCATGCTGCGTCAGGCATATGACGCCGGTCAACGCGCGTTCGGCGAGAACTACCTGCAGGAGGCGCTGGAGAAGCAGGCCCAACTGGCCGCGCTCGACGATATCGAGTGGCATTTCATCGGCGCCCTGCAGTCGAACAAGACCCGTGACGTCGCCGAGCACTTCGCCTGGGTCCACAGCGTCGAGCGCGAGAAGATCGCGCGCCGGCTGTCGGACCAGCGCCCGCCGACGCTCGCCCCGCTCAATGTCTGTCTGCAGCTCAATGTCAGCGGCGAGGCGAGCAAGGCCGGCGTCGACGTCGAGGCGCTGCCGGCCCTGGCCGAGGCGCTGCTGGCGCTGCCCAATCTGCGCCTGCGTGGATTGATGGCGCTGCCGGCGCCGAGCGACGACCCGGCCCGTCAGCGCGAGGCCTTCCGCGCCGTGCGCGAGGCCTTCGAGGCGCTGCGCAGCCGCTTCCCCGAGGCGCCGCTGGACACCCTGTCGATGGGCATGAGCGGTGACCTCGAGGCTGCCGTCGCCGAAGGCGCCACGCTGGTACGCCTGGGTACCGCCCTCTTCGGCAGCCGCCCTCCCGCCGGCGCCCGGCCGTGAGGCCACCCTTTTCTTCGCTGCGATACAGGATTTCGTCATGACCGACTCATCCCAGGCCAGCCACATCACCTTCATCGGTGCCGGCAACATGGCCAGCGCCATCTTCGGCGGCATGCTCGACAGCGGCTATCCGGCCGCCGCCATCACCGCCACCTCGCGCAGCCAGGAGCGCCTCGACGCCATCGCCGCGCAGTACCCGGTCCACACCACCCGTGACAACCTCGCCGCCGTCGCCACGGCCGACGTGGTGGTGCTCGCGGTCAAGCCGCAGATGATGCGCGAGCTGTGTCTATCCCTGCGTGACGCGGTGCAAGCGCGCCGCCCGCTGATCGTATCGGTGGCCGCCGGGCTCGAGGCGGCCACGCTGGAGCAGTGGCTGGGCGGCGAGCTGGCCGTGATACGCTGCATGCCCAACACCCCGTCACTGGTCGGCGCCGGCGCCAGCGGCCTCTACGCCAACGCCCGCGTCGACGCCGCCCAGCGCAGTCTGGCGAGCGAACTGCTGGGGGCGGTGGGACTGGTCGAGTGGGTCGAGGAGGAGGCGCAGATCGATGCCGTGACCGCCGTCTCCGGCAGCGGCCCGGCCTACTGCTTCCTGTTCATGGAGTCGCTGGAAGCCGCCGGCACCGCGCTGGGGCTGGCGCCGGAGAGCGCGCGCCGGCTGGCCCTGCAGACAGTCTATGGCGCGGCCAAGATGGCGCGCGAAAGCGAGTTCGAACCGGCCGAGCTGCGCCGCCGCGTCACCTCGCCCAATGGCACCACCGAGCGCGCCATCCAGAGCTTCCAGGATGCCGAGCTCGCACGCATCGTGGCCACCGCCGCCGAGGCCGCCGCAGAGCGCGCCCGCGAGCTGTCACGCGAACTGAGCCAGAACTGAAGTTGCCGAATCACTAGGAGATCATTCGATGGGCAGTCATCTCGGAAGCGCCGGTCTGATGCTGGTCAACAGCCTCGCCAGCATCTACCTCTTCGTCCTCATGCTGCGCTTCTTGCTGCAGTTCTCGCAGGCGGACTACTACAACCCCATGAGCCAGGGGATCGTCAAGGCGACCCAGCCGGTGGTGGCGCCGCTGCAGAAGTTCCTGCGCCCGCTCGGGCGTATCGACATCGCCACCCTGTTCGCCGGTTTTCTGCTCAAGGCGATCGTGATCATCGCCATCTTCCAGTTCGCCGGCTTCGGCATGCCGCCACTGCAGGGCATCCTGCTCGCGTCCATCGCCGGGGTGCTCAACGCCATTCTGAAGATCTACTTCTTCGCCCTGATCATCATGATCATCCTGAGCTGGGTGGCCCCGCGCGCGAGCCATCCCGGCGCGCTGCTGGTGATGCAGATCGTCGAGCCGATCATGGCACCGGTGCGCCGGGTCATCCCGCCGCTGGGCATGATCGATCTGTCGCCTATCGTGGTCTTCATCGCCATCAACCTGCTCGACAGCCTGCTGGTCGGCGCGCTCGCTCGCGCCGCCGGTCTGCCGGGCGCCCTGGTCGGATTCTGAACGCCGCCACCGCCCCCGGTCGCACGCTGCGTCCGGGCGGCGGTCGTCTGCCCTGCTGATTCTGGAGACCTCCGCGTTTCATGTCCGCTTCCTTCCCGCCCGACTCGGTCGGCCTGGTCACGCCCCAGACCGCGACCTTCGAAACGCCGCTGCCGCTCGCCTGCGGCAAGACGCTGGCGCGCTTCGAGCTGGTCTACGAGACCTACGGCACGCTCAACGCCGAGCGCAGCAACGCCGTGCTCATCTGCCATGCGCTCTCCGGCCACCACCACGCCGCCGGCTACCATGGCGCCGACGAGCGCAAGCCCGGCTGGTGGGATGCCTATATCGGCCCCGGCAAGGTGATCGACACCGACCGCTTCTTCGTCGTCTCGCTCAACAACCTCGGCGGCTGCCACGGCAGCACCGGGCCGGGCAGCGTCAATCCCGAGACCGGACGGCTGTGGGGGCCGACCTTTCCGGTACTCACCGTGGCCGACTGGGTGCATAGCCAGGCGCGCCTGGCCGACCATCTCGGCATCAACCGCTTCGCCGCAGTGGTCGGCGGCAGCCTCGGCGGCATGCAGGCGCTGCAGTGGACGATCGCCTACCCTGAGCGGGTCGCCAACGCGGTGGTGATCGCCGCCACGCCGCGCCTCTCGGCCCAGAACATCGCCTTCAACGAGGTCGCGCGCCAGGCGATCCGTTCCGACCCCGACTTCTTCGACGGCTGGTACGCCGAACGCGAGGCGATCCCCAAGCTGGGGCTGAAGCTGGCACGCATGATCGGCCACATCACCTATCTCTCGGAACACTCGATGGGCTCGCGCTTCGGCCGCGACCTGCGCAGCGACCAGCTCAACTTCGGCTATGACGTCGAGTTCCAGGTCGAGTCCTATCTGCGCCATCAGGGCGACACCTTCTCGACCCGCTTCGACGCCAACACCTACCTGCTGATGACCAAGGCGCTGGACTACTTCGACCCCGCCGGCCAGCACGACGGCAATCTCGCCGCGGCGCTGGCCCCGGTCGCCTGCCCCTATCTGGTGATCAGCTTCACCACCGACTGGCGCTTCGCCCCGGCGCGCTCGCGCGAGCTGGTCGACGCCCTGCTGCGCGCGGGCAAGGCGGTGAGCTACGTCAACGTCGACTCGCCCCACGGGCACGACGCCTTCCTGCTGCCCAACGACCACTACCAGGCGGTGTTCGGTAGCTTCATGCAGCGGGTTTATGCCGATATTTGCGGGGAGAGTCGCTGATGCGCGCCGATCTCGAACTGATCTACGACTGGGTGCCCGCCGGCGCCCACATTCTCGACCTCGGCTGCGGCGACGGCACCCTGCTGGACACCCTGGGCCAGCGCAAGGGGGTCACCGGCTACGGGCTGGAGATCGACCCGGCGGGGCTCGCCGCCTGTCTGCGCCGCGGGGTCAACGTGATCGAGCAGAACCTCGACGACGGCCTCGGCAACTTCGACGACGACGCCTTCGACGTGGTGGTGATGACCCAGGCGCTGCAGGCCCTGCGGCGACCGGACAGCATGCTCGTCGAGATGCTGCGAGTGGCCCCGGAGTGCATCATCGCCTTTCCCAACTTCGCCTTCTGGAAGCACCGCCTGCACCTGAGCCTGCGCGGTCGCATGCCGGTGTCGCGTTCGCTGCCCCACGCCTGGTACGACACCCCCAACATCCACCTGTCGACCTTCCGCGACTTCGCCAACCTGTGCCGTGAAAAGGGTGTGCGCATCGCCGACGAAGCGGTGGGCAGCGCCGACCACCAGCCTCACTGGACCTCGCGGCGCTGGCCCAATCTGTTTGGCGAGACGGCGATCTTCCGGGTCTGCCGAGGGCGCTAGCTCGGCCTCAGCCTGCCGACGGCGGCAGTCGACGTTCGAGATCCACCGCCAGCCGGCGCACGAGGCGCATGCCCAGCGGCCGCCCCTGGGCCTGGAGCAGATCGCAGCCATAGGCCAGCACCTCCACCCCCTGCGCGGCCACCTCGCGCAGCCGCGCGGCGTAGGCGGGATCGAGATGCGCCGCCGGCGCCACGTCTTTTATGCCGGTATGCGCCACGCAGAACAGCAGCACACTGCGCTGGCCCGCGCCAGCGAGTGTCGCCAGCGCATCCAGATGGCGCCGCCCGCGCTCACTCACCGCATCGGGAAAGTAACCGTGGCCGTCGCGCTCCTTCAGCGTCACCTGCTTGACCTCGACGTAGCAGGCGTCACCGGAGGCCAGGTCGAGGCGGAAGTCGAGCCGCGCCCCCTCGACCTTGACCTCCGGCGTCAAACGCACGAAGTCGGCCAGCGGCGCCACGCGTCCGGCCCGCAGTGCCGCCGCCACCAGCGCATTGGCGCGCCCGGTATGCACCGACACCCAGTCGACCCCACCCTGGCCGTCCGGCAGCTCGATCAGCTCCCAGGTCCAGGCCAGCTTGCGTGCCGGATTGGTGCTCGGAGACAGCCACACCCGGCAACCCGGCACGTTCACCGCGCGCATCGAACCGGTATTGGGGCAGTGCGCCACCACCTCGCGCCCATCATCGAGACGCACATCGGCCAGAAAGCGCTTGTAGCGGCGCAGCAGCGTGCCGGGCACCAGCTCGATCCGGGGCGGGTCCTTGGGCAGGCTCATCCGCGCCCCCGCCGGGCCAGAAAGCGCTCGAGACGCGCGACCGCCTCCTCCAGCCGCGCCACCCCGGTGGTGAAGGCGATCCGCACATGGTGGCCCCCACCGCGCACGGCGAAATCGGTGCCCGGGGTGATCGCCACGTTCTCCTCGTCGAGCAGCGCGCGGCAGAACGCCTCGCTGTCATCGGTGTGGGCAGAGACGTCGAGCCAGACATAGAACGCGCCCTGGGGCGGCTGCGCCGGCGCCAGGCCGAGCCGAGCCAACCCTGCGAGCAGCGCATCGCGGCGCACCTGCAGCTCGGCGCGGCGCGCTTCCAGCTGCGCCAGGCACTCGGACGAGAAGGCCGCCAGGGCGGCGTGCTGGGAGAGCGTCGGCGGCGCCAGGAAGACGTTCTGGGCCAGCCGCGACAGCGGCTCCACTGCGGCCTCGGGGGCCACCAGCCAGCCCAGCCGCCAGCCGGTCATGCCGAAGAACTTGGAGAAGCTGTTGACCACGAACGCCTCCGGCGCCGCACTCACCGCGGAGACCGGCGCGACGTCGTAGCACAGCCCCTGATAGATCTCGTCGACCAGCAGCGCCGCATCGCGTGCCGCCACCGTCTGCGCCACGGCCGCCAGCTGCGACGCCGACAGCATGTGGCCGGTGGGGTTGGAAGGAGTGGCCAGCATCGCCAGCCGCGTGTCGGGCTGCCAGTGCTGCGCGAGCAGCGCCGCATCGAGCTGCCAGCCGCTCTCCGGACCGACCGGTACACAGTCCACCGCGGCCTCGGCCAGCGCCATGAAGTGGCGGTTGCAGGGATAGGTGGGGTCGGCCATCAGCACCCGGTCACCGCGCTGCACCAGCAGCTGACTCGCCAGCAGCAGCGCCCCGGAAGCCCCGGGCGTGACGATCACCCGACGCGGGTCGAGTGCCACCCCGTGGCAGCGCTGGTAGTGGGCGGCGATCGCCTCGCGCAGCGCCGGTAAACCGCACGCCGGGGTATAGCGGGTGTGCCCCGCCGCCAGCGCCTGCTGGCCCGCCGCGACCACCGCCGCGGGGGAGGGAAAATCGGGCTCACCGATCTCCAGATGAATGACGTCGTGACCGGCGGCCTCGCGGGCCTGGGCCGCTTCCAGCAGACGCATGACGCGAAACGGCGCCACCGCCGCCAGGCGATCGCTCCAGGACATCTCGTATCGACTCCTCGTCACCGGGGCACTCGGCGCTCCGGACGCCGACAGCAGGGCCGGCGCCCCGCATCACCCCATTTGGATGGAGCCACCGCAGCGCGCGGCGACATACCGGTCGCAGCGTTGCGGTAGCCAAAAATAAAGCGCGGCTTTGGTTGCAATGCGGTAACTTTTTCGCTAAACAAGCATGGCTTCGGGCGGCGGCTGATGCTGCCCATGGTCGATTCTCGACCGAATCACACGCGTCACGACACTTGTGTAACGAGGCAGCCCCATGCCAGTAGCAGAAAAGAAAACGGAAGCGCCCAAGGCATTCACCCCGTACCAGCCGGCACCGGGTGAAGAGTACATGAACGAAAAGCAGCTTGCGCACTTCCGTGAGATCCTGCTGGGCTGGAAACAGGATCTTATGGAAGAGGTCGATCGCACGGTGCGCCACCTGCAGGAAGAGGCGAACAACTTCGCCGATCCCGCCGACCGGGCGACGCAGGAAGAGGGCTTCAGCCTCGAGCTGAGAACGCGTGACCGCGAGCGTAAACTGCTCAAGAAGATCAACGAAACGATCGACAAGATCGACGAAGACGATTACGGCTTCTGTGAAGCGTGTGGCGTCGAGATCGGCATCCGCCGCCTCGAGGCACGCCCCACCGCCACCCTGTGCGTCGACTGCAAGACGCTGGCGGAGCTGAAAGAGAAACAGCTCGGCGGCTGATCGCGCCAGGTAGTAGCTCGGCGATCCACGGATCGCCGGAGCCAGCAGCAGACGGGCACCGAGGGGTGCCCGTTTTGTTTTCCCGTACTGCAGGCGCTTCCCGTCACGCTGGCTTTCCCAGACCACCATGGAGAGACGATGCCCTACATCGGTCGTTTCGCCCCCACGCCCTCCGGCCCGCTGCACCTGGGGTCGCTGGTCGCCGCCCTGGGCAGCTGGCTCGATGCGCGCGCCGCCGGCGGGCGCTGGCTGCTGCGCATCGAGGACATCGACCCGCCGCGCTGCCCGCCCCAGGCCGCGGCGACCATTCAACGCCAGCTGGCGGCCTTCGGCCTTACCTGGGACGGCGAGATCTGCTTCCAGCACCGGCGCGACGACGCCTACCACACCGCGCTCGAACGCCTGGCCGCCGCCGGCCGGGTCTACCCCTGCGGCTGCTCGCGCAAGGAGTGGCAGCATCTCGGCCACTACCCCGGCTGGTGCCGCGAGCATCCGCGTCATCCCCAGCGCCCCCAGGCGTGGCGGCTACGTACCGACCTCGGCCCCAACCCGGTGATCTGGCAGGACCGGCTGTTCGGAACCCAGCGGCTCGACCCGACCACCCAGGGCGATGTGGTGATCAAGCGCAAGGATGGCCTGTGGGCCTATCAGCTGGCGGTGGTGGTCGACGACGCCGCCCAGGGTATTACCGACGTGGTGCGCGGCTTTGACCTGCTCGATAACACCCCGTGGCAGCGCCAGCTGCAACAGGCGCTGGGCTACCCTGAGCCGCGCTATCTGCATCTGCCACTGATTCGCGGCGACGACGGACAGAAACTCTCCAAGCAGAATCTGGCGCCACCGCTGCCACTGGATGACGCCGCCGTGCGCCCGCTGCTCCACCAAGCGCTGGCGCTGCTCGACCAGCGCCCTCCCTCGGAGTTACATCAGGCCCCGGTCGCCACCCAACTGGCATGGGCGGTGGACGCCTGGTCCCCACAGGCACTGACACCCCGTGCCTACCGCGATCTGACGTGATCACAGAGGGGATGCACGTCTACCCCCTTCGACTGACGACCATGGTCTAAGCGCAATTCATGTCATTTTGCGTCACCCTTGTCGCCATTGCAGGAGGGGTTCTGCACCAAGAACAAGCATCAAGGGTATTTTCTGCCCCGTTTTGAACCACCCCTCTCAGGCATACGGGCCGACAAGATCAAGACCTGGCCGCGAGAAAAAAGCCAACCCATTGATCAAAAAGAAAAAACCAGGGGATGGCACGCCCAGTGCACTCACATTGGACAAGAAGAACAAACGACATTCTCTAGTCGCACCAACAATAACAATCGCGACAGGAAGACAGCACTGACGCCAACAACGACAACTCAGGCGTCGACTCGAACGACTCGCTGCCGCCGGGGCGATAACAACGACAACGCCCTCGAGTCATGCATGCAACCAGGACGCGACGTTCTTCGGTAGGCCGGGCAACAACAACAACGCGCCCCGTAACCCGAAGACTTCCCGATATAACAACAAGACTCGGGAAAAGGCATTGCCTGTCGTGGTTGGATTATTGTTTTGAATACGAGGTGGTCGCCACCCGCGGTATTGCGATGCCCCGCCCGGTGACTGTGTTGCGTATTCAAGGCGATGCGCCATCACGAACAAAAAGAAGCGGCATGGACGTTGCAGAAAATGCTTAAGAGGGGAGGCCGATGGCCTCCCCTTTTTGCTGTGCGCCAGTATTGCCGTGCGCGACCCTACCAGCACGCAGCCGCAGGAACATTCCCGCCGATCATCGAGGCCACCGAGCGCTCACCGCCCGCCAGGGTGCATTCCCCCACACGATTTACCCTCGGGCCAGCGGCACTCGTCCCTCACGCCTAGCCACCGGCCCCGATGCCCCACCACGGCAATCCGCACCGGCAGTCCGTCCCGACAATACGCCCCGACAGGCCAGAAGACGGATATGAGGCTGGACAGATGGCCAGGGCTTCGCTATGCAAGCCTGCGGGGCTCCGCTACACTGGGGCTTTGCTATCTCGCGAGTCGACTTCGCCGCATGTTCAAAGGATTTTCCCGCTTTCTACAACGTCCCGGTGAACGTTTGAAGAGTCTCTTCGGCCCCGAGTCCGCCCGCGCCGACGCCGCCGAACCGGTCCTGCAACAGATCGTGCTCCCCCGCGACGAGCACAGCGTATCGCGCAAGAATCTGAGCGAAAGCGCCCTCAAGGTGCTCTACCGGCTCAACGGCGCCGGCTACGACGCCTATCTGGTGGGCGGCTGTATCCGTGACTCCCTGCTCGGCCGGCAGCCCAAGGATTTCGACGTTGCCACCAGCGCCACCCCCGATGAAGTGCGCCAGCTGTTTCGCAACTCGCGCATCATCGGCCGGCGTTTCCGTATCGTCCACGTGCGCTTCGGCCGCGAGATCATCGAGGTCACTACCTTCCGCGGCAGCCACGGCGACGGCGATGACGGCAATGTCAGCCAGCAGTCCGACGAGGGGCTGCTGCTGCGTGACAACGTCTGGGGCAGCGTGGAAGAGGACGCCATCCGTCGCGACTTCACCGTCAACGCCCTCTACTACAGCGTCAGCGACTTCAGCATCTATGACTGGACCGGCGGCATCGCCGATCTCGAGCGGCGCCTGCTGCGCCTGATCGGCGACCCCGAGACGCGCTATCGCGAGGACCCGGTACGCATGCTGCGTGCCGCCCGCTTCGCCGCCAAGCTCGATTTCGCCATCGAAGCCGGCACCGAGGCGCCGATCCGCGAACTCGCCCCGCTGCTGCTGCAGATTCCGCCGGCACGTCTGTTCGAAGAGGTGCTCAAGCTGTTCCTCTCCGGTCACGCGGTGCAGAGCTTCCGCTGCCTGCGCGAACTCGGTCTCTACGCCATGCTGTTCCCGGAGAGCGACGAGGCGCTGGCAGAGCTGCCCTGGGCAGAAGCCCTGGTCGAGCAGGCGCTGGCCAACACCGACGCCCGTCTGGCCGAGGATCGCCCGGTCACGCCGGCCTTCCTCTTCGCCGCGCTGCTGTGGCCCTGCGTGGTACAGCGTACCGCCCAGTTGGCCCACGAGCAGGAGCTGCCCGATGTCCCCGCCCAGCAGGCGGCGGCACAGCAGGTCATCAGCCGCCAGCTCAAGCACACCTCGATTCCCAAGCGTTTCAGCATCCCCATGCGCGAGATCTGGGATCTCCAGCAGCACCTGCCGCGCCGACGCGGGCGCAAGGTGTTCCAGACGCTCGAACACCCGCGCTTCCGTGCCGCCTACGACTTCCTGCTGCTGCGCGAGCAGGCCGGCGAACTCGCGCCTGAGCTGGGCGAGTGGTGGACCGAGTTCCAGCACGCCGACGAGAGCCGCCAGCACGAGCTGATGAAGCAGGTCGATGGTGGCCACCCGGCCTCCACCAACGGCAAGCCCAAGCGCCGCCGCCCGCGCAAGCGCCGTCGCCCCAGCAACCGCGCCGCACCGCCGACCCTGGATGAGTGATCCCACCGGCGCGCTGGCCTATATCGGCCTCGGCAGCAATCTCGAGGCACCGCGCGATCAGCTCGAGCGCGCCCTCGAGGCGCTCGCGGTCCTGCCGCTGAGCACGCTGGTGGCGCGCTCCTCGCTCTATGCGAGCGCCCCAGTGGGCCCCCAGGACCAGCCCGATTTCGTCAATGCGGTAGTGGCACTGCGCACCCGCCTCTCGCCGCTGGCGCTGCTCGATCAGCTGCAGGCGCTGGAACAGCGCCACCGTCGTGTCCGCCTGCGCCACTGGGGGCCGCGCACGCTGGACCTCGACCTGCTCAGCTACGCCGACCTGAGCCTGCACACCCCGCGCCTGACGCTGCCGCATCCGCAGCGGCTGGCGCGGCGCTTCGTGCTCGAACCCCTGGCCGAGATCGACCCCACGCTGGTGCTCGACGGCACCCCGGTGGGCGAACGCGCCGCCGCCCTGGCGCACCAGCCGCTGCACCGCCTGCCGGCGTGAGCGCCGGCGCACCGACGGCAGCCTAATGTCGTGTTGCGTCCCCCGAACAACGCTTTACACTCGGCCCCGCGCCCAAGGTACCCGGCGTTCGATACCTGCGAGAGAACCGTGATGAAGCCCGTTACCCTGAATACGCTGCGCGAGCTCAAGACGCGCGGCGATACCTTCAGTTGCCTGACCGCCTATGATGCGACCTTCGCCCGCTGCGCCGACGAAGCCGGCATCGAAGTGCTGCTGGTGGGAGACTCCCTCGGCATGGTGCTGCAGGGTCACGCCAGCACGCTGCCGGTCACCCTCGATGACCTCTGCTACCACACCGCCTGCGTGGCCCGCGCCAAGCGCCAGAGCCTGCTGATGGTCGACCTGCCGTTCATGAGCAACGTCGACACCGCGCAGCTGCTGCGCGACGCCGGCACCCTGATGCGCGCAGGGGCCGAGATGATCAAGATCGAGGGCGAGGCGTGGATGGCCGAGGGCGTCAACGAGCTTCACCGCCGCGGCGTGCCGGTGTGCGCGCATCTCGGCCTGACCCCGCAGAGCGTGCACCGTTTCGGCGGCTTCAAGGTCCAGGGCCGCGAGCGCGATCAGGCCCAGCGCATCATCCATGACGCTCAGTGTCTGGTCGATGCGGGTGCGGCGGTGATCCTGCTGGAGTGCGTGCCGGCGGATCTGGGCAAGGCGGTGCGCGACGCCGTCGCCGCACCGGTGATCGGCATTGGCGCCGGCGCCGAGGTCGACGGCCAGATCCTGGTGATGCACGACGTGCTGGGGCTCAACAGCGGCTACGTACCGCGCTTCGTCAAGAACTTCCTGAGTGGCCGTGACAGCATCCTCGACGCCTTCCGCGCCTACCACGAGGCGGTCAAGGCGCGCACCTTCCCGGCCGAGGAGCATACGTTCTGATGCACACCCTGCACGCCATTGCGCCGCTGCGCGAGTGGCTCGACGGCGAGCGCCGCCGCGGCCGGCGCATCGCGCTGGTACCCACCATGGGCAACCTGCATGCGGGCCATCTGGCGCTGGTCGACCGGGCCCGGGAGCTGGCCGACGTGGTGGTGGCGACGCTGTTCGTCAATCCCCTGCAGTTCGGCCCGGGCGAGGACTTCGCACGCTACCCGCGCACCCTGGCGGCCGACAGTGAGCAACTCGAACGCCACGGCTGTGACCTGCTGTTCGCCCCCAGCGTGGAGACCCTCTACCCGCAGGGGCTCGATGGTCTGACCCGGGTGCGGGTACCCGGCGTCTCGGAGGGGCTCTGCGGCGGCAGCCGCCCCGGCCACTTCGACGGCGTCGCCACCGTGGTCTCGCTGCTGTTCCATCTGACCCAGCCGGACGTCGCCTGTTTTGGCGAGAAGGATTTCCAGCAGTTGGCGGTGATTCGCAAGCTGGTGGCCGATCTGCACTTCCCGATCCAGATCGAGGGCGTGGCCACGGCGCGGGCCGAGGATGGCCTGGCGCTCTCCTCACGCAATGGCTATCTCTCCGCCGAGGAGCGCCAGCGCGCCGCTGCGCTCTATCACAGCCTGCGCGAGTGCGCCGCCGCGCTGGCCGAGGGTGCCGCTATCGATACCAGCCTGGCCCGGGCGCGCCAGGCCCTGGCGAATGCGGGCCTGCAGCTGGACTATCTGGAACTGCGTGACGCCGGCCTGGCACCGCTGGCGCCCCAGGCCAGCGGCGCGGCGCGGCTGCTGGGCGCCGTCTATCTGGGCCGCACGCGGCTGATCGACAATATCGCGGTCACCCTGCCAGAGCCTGCGCATGCCTGAACGCCGCTGGCGCGCGGCGCTGCCGAGCGATCTGCGCGTGATCGCCGGCTGGATCGACTCGCCGCAGGCACTCGAACGCTGGGCTGGCCCGGGGCTCTCCTGGCCGCCGGAGCCCGCCACGCTGTGGCGCGAGTTCGGCGGCGGCGCCACGCCCGCCTTCACCCTGCGTGAGGGAAAGCATCCCGTCGCCTTCGGCCAGCTCGTGCCCAAGGCGACCGACCACTGGCACCTGGCCCGGCTCATCGTCGCCCCCGAGCGCCGCGGTCAGGGGCTGGGGCGCAGCCTGTGCCAACACCTGCTGGCGCAGGCTCGGCAGCGCCAGGCCCGCTGCGTCACGCTCAACGTGTTTCGCGACAACCTTGCGGCACTTGCCCTCTATCAGGCGCTGGGCTTCGTCGACCGAGGCACGACGGACGCCCGCGGCATACAACCGATGTGGCTGCCACGGTTTGCCGATTCCGGCCACACCACAGACAATGAGTGCCCGGAAGACGGCTGAGCGCCGCCTGCCGACTCGACGATCATGGTCAGAGACAGCCAATGAACCAACTGAGACCGGACCCGTTCTCACCCTACCAGTTCTATTCGGCGCAGCAGTGGGCTGCCTTTCGTGCCGACACGCCACTGACGCTCGCCTCCGAGGAGGTGCAGCGGCTGCGCTCGCTCAACGACCCGATCGATCTCGACGAGGTGCGGCGCATCTATCTGTCGCTGTCGCGGCTGCTCTCCTCCTACGTCGAGGCCAGCCAGCAGCTCTACGCCCAGCGCAAGCGCTTCCTCGACATCGACGATACCCAGAAGACGCCGTTCATCATCGGCCTCGCCGGGTCGGTCGCGGTGGGCAAGTCGACCACTGCAAGGATTCTCAAGGAGCTGCTGGCGCGCTGGCCGTCGAGCCCCAAGGTCGACCTGGTCACCACCGACGGTTTCCTCTATCCCAACGCGGTGCTCAAGGACAAGGCTCTGATGACCCGCAAGGGCTTCCCCGAGAGCTACGACATCGGTGCGCTGCTACGCTTTCTCTCCTGGATCAAGGCGGGGGTGCGCAACGTCCAGGCACCGCTCTACTCGCACCTCACCTACGATGTGCGTGAGCACGAATTCCAGACCATCGACCGCCCCGACATCCTGATCGTCGAGGGCATCAACGTGCTGCATGTGCGCGATCTGCCCGAAGACGGCAAGATGGTGCCGTTCGTCTCCGACTTCTTCGACTTCTCGATCTACATCGATGCCGAGGAGCAGCATATCCACGACTGGTACCTGGAGCGCTTCAAGCTGCTGCGCCAGACCGCCTTCCAGAACCCCGACTCCTTCTTCCACCGCTATGCCCAGATCAGCGAAACCGAGGCGCTGGAGATCGCCGAGGGGCTGTGGCGCGACATCAACCGCCGCAACCTGCGCGAGAATATCCTGCCCACCCGCCCGCGCGCCGATCTGATCCTGCGCAAGGGGCACGATCACCTGGTCGAACAAGTGGCACTGCGCAAGGTGTGAGCCACGCCGGGCTCGCCGTTTCTGCAAACTTGCCGCACAGAGCTTGTCCAGACATAGCGTTTTGTCAGCCTGTGTGACGGCGGCGAACTTTCGCCGCCATTTTCCCTCGGATAGCTGTCAACTTTGGTCGAAGACAGGAAGACGGGATGCTGGTTTCGGTACAGGCGCTGCGCGCCCTGGCGGCGTGGATCGTCGTCTTTCACCACTTCATGCAGGTGTTCTTCGGCTTCCAGGCCGATAACTGGGTCGAGTACCTGCTCTCCACCCGCGGCCAGGTAGGGGTGGATATCTTCTTCGTCATCAGCGGCTTCGTGATCACCGTCTCGACCCGCGGCAAGCGCCTCTCGATGCCCCAGTTCCTGCTTCAGCGCTGCGCCCGTATCGTCCCCGCCTACTGGCTGTATACCGCGATCACCGCGCTGGTGATCGTGTTCACCAGCGACGTGATGCCGGAGTACGGCTTCAGTGTCATCGGGCTGGTCAAATCGCTGCTGTTCATCCCCGCCGAGAACCCGGCCGGCTACGGCTATTATCCGATCCTGCCGGTGGGCTGGACGCTCAACTTCGAGATGCTGTTCTATCTGGTGTTCGCCGCCTCGCTGCTGCTGGCGCGGCCGTGGCGGCTGTGGGGGCTGGTGATCGCGATCGTGGCGATCAATACGCTGTTTGCCCCCCAGCCGTTCATCAGCAGCTTCTATAGCGACCCGATCATCTTCGAATTTCTGCTCGGCGTGGGTATCGGCGTCTACTACGCCCGCCACGGGCTACCCACCGGGCGGCTATGGCCGCTGCTGCTGATCGGGCTCAGCGTGGCGACGCTACTCGCCTTCGACGACCCTTCCGGCGCGCTACGCTTCTTCGCCTGGGGCCTGCCCAGCGCACTGCTGGTGATCGCCTGCATCGCACTGGAGCCCTATATCGGCGACAACCGGGTGTTCAAGCGCATGGGCGACTGGTCCTACTCGACCTATCTGCTCCATGTCATCGTGCTGTGGTGCGGCAACTACCTGCTCACTCAACGCCTCGGACTCGGTCCCTATCTCACCCTGGCGATCTGCTTGCCGATCATCGCGCTGCTCTCCTGGATCAGCTTCGAGCTGGTGGAGAAGCGCCTGTCGCGACGGATCAAGCGCTGGCTGCCGGCACCCCGAACTGCCGCCGTCAGCGCCTGAGAGACCATCACCGAGCGTCGGCGGCGCTACAGAGACCCCGCCAGACCCAGCGCTGATCTCGACACCCGTCACCGAAGTGTTCCTCATGAAAAAGTGCTCGTCACAAAAAACGCCCGGCCCGCACGAGGCGGACCGGGCGTGGTCGAGCGAGCAGCGGGCGCAGTGCCCGCGGGCTTACTCGGGGGTGACGAGAGAGGCTTCGAAGGCGGCCTGCTCTTCCGGGGTGATCTCCTTGATCGACAGCTTCACGCGGTTGCGGTTGTCGATGTCGAGCACCTTGACCGTCACTTCCTGGCCTTCGCTCAGGTAATCCTTCACGTCGTTGACGCGCTCCGGCACGATCTGCGAGATGTGCACCAGGCCGTCGGTCCCCGGCATGAAGTTGACGAAGGCGCCAAAGTCGGCCAGACGCACCACCTTGCCGCGGTAGAGCTTGCCGATCTCGGCTTCGGCGGTGATCGCTTCGACGCTGTCGATGGCGCGCTTGGCCGCGGCACGATCTTCGGCGTAGATACGCACGGTGCCGTCGTCGTCGATATCGATGGAGGCGCCGGTCTCTTCGCAGATACCGCGGATGGTGGCGCCACCCTTGCCGATGACGTCACGGATCTTGTCCGGATCGATCTTGATCGTCTGCATCGCCGGCGCATAGTCGGAGACTTCGTTACGGCTCTCGGCGATGACCGCGTTCATCTTGTCGAGGATCTCGAGACGCGCCTGATGCGCCTGGGAGAGCGCGGTCTCCATGATCTCTTCGTTGATGCCCTCGATCTTGATGTCCATCTGCAGCGCGGTCACGCCCTGGGCGGAACCGGCCACCTTGAAGTCCATGTCGCCGAGGTGGTCCTCGTCACCCAGGATATCGGTCAGCACGGCGAAGCCGTCATCGTCCTTGACCAGGCCCATGGCGATACCCGCCACCGGCGCCTTGATCGGCACGCCGGCATCCATCAGCGCCAGCGAAGTGCCGCAGACGGAAGCCATCGAGCTGGAGCCGTTGGACTCGGTGATCTCGGAGACCACGCGGATGGTGTAGGGGAAGTCATCCTCGCTGGGCAGCATCGCCTGCACGCCGCGGCGCGCCAGCCGGCCGTGGCCGATCTCGCGGCGCTTGGGGCCACCCATGAAGCCGGCTTCGCCGACGCTGTAGGGGGGGAAGTTGTAGTGCAGCAGGAAACGATCCTTGCGCTCGCCTTCCAGCGACTCGATCAACTGAGCGTCACGCAGCGTGCCCAGGGTGGCGATGACCACGGCCTGGGTCTCGCCGCGGGTGAACAGCGCCGAGCCGTGGGTGCGCGGCAGCACGCCGACCTTGACGTCGAGCGGACGCACGGTCTTGTGGTCGCGGCCGTCGATACGCGGCTCGCCGGCGATGACACGACGCCGTACGGTGTGCTTCTCGAGGCTGGCCAGGGCACCGCTCACCTCGTCGGCGCTGAACTGCGGGCTGTCGCCGGCGGCGAACTGGGCCAGCGCGTCGCTGCGGATAGCGGCCAGAGCATCCTGACGCGCCATCTTGTCGGTGATGCGGTAGGCCTCGCCGATCTTGGCTTCGAAGGCGCCGGCGATGGCGCTCTTGAGCGCGGCGTTGTCGGCCGCCGGCTGCCAGTCCCACTTGGGCTTGCCTGCTTCCTGGGCGAATGCCTTGATCGCGTCCACCGCGACCTGCATCTCCTGGTGGGCGTAGAGCACGCCGCCGAGCATCTCGTCTTCGCTCAACTCCTGGGCTTCGGACTCGACCATCAGCACGGCCTTGTCGGTACCGGCGACGACCATGTTGAGCTCGGTGGTGGCGAGCTCGTCCACCTTGGGATTGAGGAAGTAGCCACGCGACTCGGTGAAACCGACGCGGGCGGCGCCGATCGGGCCGTTGAACGGCAGCCCGGAGATCGCCAGCGCGGCCGAGGTACCGAGCATCGCGGCGATGTCCGGGTCCTGGTTACGATCGGCGGAGAGTACGGTACAGATGACCTGGACTTCGTTCATGAAGCCCTTGGGAAACAGCGGGCGGATCGGGCGGTCGATCAGACGCGAGGTCAGCGTCTCTTTCTCGGTGGGGCGCCCTTCACGCTTGAAGAAGCCGCCGGGGATCTTGCCGACCGAGTAAGTCTTCTCCTGGTAGTGCACGGAGAGCGGGAAAAAGTCCTGGCCGGGCTTGAGATCCTTGCGGCCGACGACGGTACACAGCACCACGGTGTCGTCCATGGTGACCAGCACGGCGCCGGTAGCCTGACGGGCGACGCGCCCAGTTTCGAGAGTGACGGTGCTGGCACCGTACTGGAAGGTGGTTTCGACCGGATTCACGGGTATTCCTTCAACTTGTCGGATTCATGTGGGTCTTTTGACTCGGCGACCATTCTAGGCGTTCGCGCGGGCGAGAGCTACCGACGTCGCCCGCATGGCACACGCCGCACAGACGCGAAAAACCGCCGTGGAAAGCGCGCGAAGCGCTCATTGCCACACCCTCTGATAATGGGCGCCCTGCGCCTTACCCGGGCCAGTGCTTCGCCCCTTTCCTACGCTGTTGACTTGAAACACCGCTCACAACAGGCTGCATGGGCTTTCCCGGGGGCAGGGCTTCGCGAGGGCGCTGTAAACACATCCCTGTGCGCTACCTTTGCCTTCCATGGCAAAGGACCCTCGCTTCACCCTGCCCCCGGCGCCCGTGCGGGAATAAAAAGTGCGGACATAAAAAAACAGGCAATCCCGAATGGGATTGCCTGTCTCGAACACGCGCTGCCGGCAAGCGTGCCGGCAGACGGTATCAGCGACGCAGACCGAGCTTCTTGATCAGCGACTGATAGCGGTCGAAGTCTTTACCCTTGAGGTAGTCCAGCAGCTTGCGGCGCTGGTTGACCATGCGGATCAGACCACGACGGGAGTGGTGATCCTGCTTGTGATCCTTGAAGTGGCTCTGCAGGCCATCGATGTTGGCGCTCAGCAGGGCAACCTGCACTTCAGGGGAACCGGTGTCGTTCTCGCCCTGACCGAACTCTTTGACGATTTCGGCTTTCTTTTCGGCAGTCAGTGCCATGAAACACTCTCCTAAGCAATATGCTTGAGTGATGAATGTCGGAGACCACGCATATTTGCAGTCTCCCGATGATTGCCGAAGCGCGCTTCGGCGTGTGGCGTCGAGCCAGGCTCGCCGCCGTCACTACCCTGGCGTCGGGGCTCAGCCCGACGCCAGGGCCGCGGTATCGACCAGGCGCTTGGGCGCAATCTCCGTCGCCCCGGTCGCCTCGACCAGCCCCAGAAAGGCGTGGTCGAGATAGAGTCTTGCCGTGCTGCCAGATGCCAACGTACCGGCGGCCACCGCGGCGCGCTGCCCGTGAAGCAGGCGGTCGGCGGTCTCGGCGTCCACCGCGAGCGGTGGCAGATGGTCGAGCATCGCATCGGCCGGCAGCAGCTGCGCCAGCCGGGCGTCGTCGTCCATCGCCTCGAGCGCTTCGAGTGTCACCCGGTTGGCGCTGTCGAAAGGCCCTGTCTGCAGCCGTTCCAGCGCCGTGATATGCGCGCCGAAACCGGCTTCGCGGCCGATATCCTCGGCCAGCGTGCGGATATAGGTGCCCTTGCTACAGCGCACCTCAAGCCAGAAGCCATCGGGCTCCCAGCCGAGCGGGCGCACATCATACACCGTCACACGGCGCGGCGCACGTGCCACCGTCTTGCCCTCCCGCGCCAGCTCGTAGAGCTTGCGCCCCTGATGCTTGAGCGCGGAGTACATCGGCGGCACCTGCTCGATCTCGCCGTGAAAGCGCGTCAGCAGTGCCTCGATGGCCTCGCGATCCAGCCGCTCGGGGAGCGCCTGGCGTGCGATCACTTCGCCTTCGGCATCTCCGGTGTCGGTGATCTCACCCAGCTTGACCCGGGTACGGTAGACCTTGTCGGCCTCCAACAGGTGCGCGGAGAACTTGGTCGCCTCGCCGAGACAGATCGGCAGCAGCCCGGTCGCCATCGGATCCAGCGTACCGGTGTGCCCCGCCTTGCGCGCCTGATACAGACGTCGGACCCGCTGCAGCGCGTGGTTGCTGGAGATGCCCTGGGGCTTGTCCAGCAGCAGCACGCCATCGATCGCCAGGCCCTTGCGACGCCTGGCCATCAGCGCGGCTCTCCATCACCCCGCTGCGGCGCTCCATCACCCCGCTGCGGCGCGTCATCATCAGACGCCGCGTCGTCGGCAGGCTCGTCGTGACGCTTGTCGCTGGCCACCGCTTCGTCGATCAGCGCCGAGAGGTGATGGCCCCGCAGCACGCTTTCGTCGTAGTGAAAGCGCAGCTCCGGCACGTGACGCAGCTTGATGCGACGCGCGATCTGCGAGCGCAGGAAACCGGCTGCGCGCTTGAGCACGCCCAGGTTCTCACGCACCCGCTCGGCATCGTTTTCGCCCAGCAGGGTCACGAAGATATCGGCATAGCCGAGATCCCGGCTGACCTTCACCGAGCTGACGGTGACCATGCCCAGCCGCGGATCCTTGATCTCGCGCTGGATCAGCACGGCCAGCTCCTGCTGGAGCTGGTCGGCGACCCGGTCGGTTCGTTTGAATTCGCGCATCGTTAGCTCCGTGGCCCCGGAGGCCGTGCCCCCGGGGATCGCCGCTTACAGCGAGCGTTCGACCTTGACCTGATCGAAGACCTCGATCTTGTCGCCGACCTGAACGTCGTTGTAGTTCTTGACGCCGATACCGCACTCCATGCCGTTGCGCACTTCGTTGACGTCATCCTTGAAGCGACGCAGGGACTCCAGATCGCCTTCGTAGATGACCACGTTGTCGCGCAGTACACGGATCTTCTTGTTGCGGTGGACGGTGCCCTCGATGACCATACAGCCAGCGATCGCGCCGATCTTCGGCGCCTTGAACACGTCGCGCACTTCGGCGATACCGACGATCTCTTCCTTCCACTCCGGTGCCAGCATGCCGCTCATGGCCTGCTTGACCTCGTCGATCAGCTGGTAGATGACGCTGTAGTAGCGCAGATCCAGCCCTTCACGCTCGACGATCTCCCGTGCGGAGGCATCGGCACGCACGTTGAAGCCGACCAGAATCGCCTCGCTGGCGAGCGCCAGGTTGGCGTCGGTGCCGGTGATACCACCGACCCCGGAGGAGACCACGGCGACCTGGACTTCGTCGGTGGAGAGCTCTTCCAGTGCACCACGGATCGCTTCCAGCGAGCCCTGGACGTCGGCCTTGAGCACGACGTTGACCTTGGCCACTTCGTCCTGGCCCATCTGGCTGAACATGTTCTCCAGCTTGGCCTTCTGCTGCCGCGCCAGACGCACTTCGCGGTATTTGCCCTGACGGAAGTTGGCGATCTCGCGCGCCTTCTTCTCGTCGGCCAGCACCATGAAGTCTTCGCCCGCTTCCGGCGTACCGTCGAGCCCCTGGATCTCCACTGGCATCGACGGGCCCACCGACTCGACCTGCTGGCCGAGTTCGTTGGTCAGCGCGCGCACGCGGCCGTAGTGCAGGCCGGCGAGTACGATATCGCCACGGCTCAGGGTACCGTTCTGGACCAGCACGGTGGCGACCGGACCGCGGCCGCGATCGAGCCGCGACTCGACCACCACACCCTTGCCGGGCGCTTCGGGAACGGCCTTGAGCTCGAGGACTTCAGAGACCAGCAGCACGGATTCGAGCAGCTGATCGATACCATCACCGGTCTTGGCCGAGACGGGCACGAACTGGGTGTCGCCGCCCCACTCTTCCGAGATCACGCCGTGCTGGGAGAGCTCGTTACGAATGCGGTCGAGGTCGGCACCTTCTTTGTCGATCTTGTTGATCGCCACCACCAGCGGCACGCCGGCCGCCTTGGCGTGCTCGACCGCCTCGATCGTCTGCGGCATCACGCCGTCGTCGGCAGCCACCACCAGGATGACCACGTCGGTGGCCTGGGCACCGCGGGCACGCATGGCGGTAAAGGCCGCGTGTCCGGGGGTGTCGAGGAAGGTCACGCCGCCGTGCTCGCCTTCGACGTGGTAGGCGCCGATGTGCTGGGTGATCCCGCCGGCTTCACCGGTCGCCACCTTGGTGCGACGGATGAAGTCGAGCAGCGAGGTCTTGCCGTGGTCGACGTGGCCCATCACCGTCACCACCGGCGAGCGGGTGATCTCGTCGCCCTCGTAGGAGATGTTCTCGAGCACTTCGGTCTCGAGCGCATCTTCCTTGACCAGACGCGGCTTGTGGCCCATCTCCTCGACCACGATCGCAGCCGTATCCTGGTCGATGGTCTGGTTGATGGTCACCGCCGCGCCCATGCTGAACATGGCCTTGATCACTTCGTTGGCCTTGATCGACATCTTGTCGGCGAGGTCGGCCACGCTGATCGACTCGGGGATCGCCACTTCACGCACGATCGGCTGGGTCGGCTTCTGGAACCCGTGCTGATTGTCGCCACGCCCACGGCGGGTGCCACGACGCTCGGCACGCTTGACCTTCTTGCCGCCGCGACGCCGCTCACCGCGATCGTCGTCGTCGTCACGCCGACCACGCCGGCCGCCGCTGTCGCGCTCCTTCTCCTTCTTGGGGTGCGCGCGACGGTTGTCGGTACGCTGCTCCTTGGGCGGCGGCTCGACGAACGGCTGGCTGTTGGAGACCGGCTCGTCATCCTCGACCTGCGGTTCCTGGGGAATGTCGTCGCCCGGGGCTGCAGGGGCCGGCGACGGCGCCGCGGCCTTGTTGGAGCTCTCCTGACCGGCGCTCTCGGCGGCAGCCTTCGCGGCCGCGTCGGCCTGCGCCTGCTGCTCGGCCTGCTGCGCCTGATGATCGGCCATGTCGCCGACCAGCTGACGCGGACCGGACTCCTCGACCGGCGCCTCTTCGGCCGGCTCGGCGTCGCGCTTGACGTAGGTGCGCTTCTTACGCACCTGCACCTCGATGGTCTTGCCACGCTCGCCCGAGCGAATCTTGCTGCGGGTGTTGCGCGTCAGCGTGATCCGATTGCGCGGACCCCGGCCCCCACCATGACTCTTGGTCAGATGGTCGAGCAGGCGCTGCTTGTCTTCTTCGGATACGGCGTCACTCTCCTGCTTGTGCGGGAGGCCTGCATCTTTCATCTGTTCTAGCAAGCGGGAGACATCGCGTCCCACCTTGCCGGCAAACTCTTTTACGGTCATGTCTGACATTACGACCCTCCTGAACCCGTGACCACGTTACTCTTCGCTCTGAAACCAAGGCGCACGGGCAGTCATGATCAGTGCCGCTGCGCGCTCCTCGTCCACGTCGTCGATATCCTTCAGATCCTCGATGGACTGTTCCGCAAGGTCCTCCATGGTGACGATGCCACGGCTGGCGAGAATGAATGCCAGGTGGCGGTCCATGCCGTCCATCGAGAGAAGGTCTTCGGCGGGCTGAGCGCCGTCCAGTTCCTCTTCCGAGGCGATAGCCAGGTTGAGCAGCTCATCCTTGGCCCTTGCTCGCAGTTCCTCGATCAGATCCTCATCGAACTCTTCGATCTCCAGCATCTCCTCGAGCGGCACGTAGGCCAGCTCCTCGATCGTCGTGAACCCTTCCTCGACCAGGATGCGGGCGACGTCTTCGTCGATCTCGAGATGGTTGATGAAATATTCGATCAGGCTGTCGACTTCCTGCTCGCGTTTACCCTCGGCCTCGTCCACGGTCATGACGTTGAGCGTCCAGCCCGTCAGCTCGCTGGCGAGCCGCACGTTCTGACCGCTGCGGCCGATGGCCTGAGCGAGGTTGTCCTCGGCGACGGCGACGTCCATCGAATGGGCGTCTTCATCGACGAGAATGGAAGCGACTTCCGCCGGCGCCATGGCGTTGATCACCAGCTGGGCGGGGTTGTCGTCCCATAGAATGATGTCCACGCGCTCGTTGCGCAGTTCGTTGGACACCGCTTGCACACGCGAACCGCGCATACCGACGCAGGCACCGACCGGATCGATGCGCTTGTCGTTGGTCTTGACCGCGATCTTGGCGCGTGCGCCCGGATCGCGTGCCGCGCCCTTGATCTCGATCAGCTGCTCGGCGATCTCGGGCACCTCGATCTTGAACAGCTCGACCAGCATGCCGGGCTTGGTCCGCGACAGGATCAGCTGGGAGCCGCGGGCTTCCGGATCGACCTTCCACAGCAGCGCGCGCACACGCTCGTTCATGCGATAGCGCTCGCCGGGGATCATCTCGCCGCGCGGCAGGAAGCCTTCGGCATTCTCGCCCAGATCGATGATGAGGCCATCGCGTGTCGTCTTCTTGACGATACCGGCGACCAGCTCACCCTCGCGCTCGGCATACTGCTTGACGATCTGCGCCCGCTCGGCCTCGCGCACCTTCTGCACGATGACCTGCTTGGCGGTCTGCGCCGCGATGCGGCCGAAGGCCACCGACTCGATCTGCTCTTCGACGACGTCGCCGAGGGCCAGCGGCGGATCGCGCTGCTCGGCTTCGGACAGCGGAATCTCGCGCTCTTCGCTGAGATACTCTTCGTCTTCGACCACGGTCCAGCGGCGGAAGGTGTCGTACTCACCGGTGCGCCGGTCGATCTCGACCCGAACGCTCACGTCCTGACCTTCGAAACGCTTGCGCGAGGCGCTCGCGAGCGCCGCCTCGACGGCTTCGAAGATCACGTCTCGGGGAACGCTCTTCTCGTTGGAGATGGCGTCAACGACCAGCAGTATCTCTTTGCTCATGCCTATGCCTCGCCGAAAAACCGGTTCTGTGGAAACGCCTTGCTCGCATCGAAGCGTGGATCCGGCGCCTCTTCTTGTGATCGATGGGTGGTGTCGACAGCGCGATCGGCGGCTACCGATCCACCGACAGTGATGTTCGGCGTCAGTCGTCGAACTGCGGCACGACGCGCGCTTGATCGATGCTCTCGATGGGGAAGCAGTACTCTTCGCCATCGATCTGCAGCAGCACATCGTCGTCCTCGACGCCGGCCAGCAGCCCCTGGAACTTGCGCCGGCCATCGAACGCCGTGCGCAGCTTCAGCTGCACGACGTGGCCACGAAAACGCGAGAAGTGATCCAGGGTATAGAGCGGGCGGTCTAGCCCGGGAGAAGAGACTTCCAGGCTGTAATGGCTCGTGATCGGATCCTCGACATCGAGCACACCGCTCACCTGGCGGCTGACATCGGCGCAGTCGTCCACCGAGATACCGTTGGGGCTATCGATGAAGATCATCAACTTGGAGTGCTTGCCCTGAGCCAGATACTCCAGGCCCCACAGCTCGAAACCCATGGCGGTGACCACGGGTTCGATGATCGCATATAGTGCTGCGTCCTTGGTGACCACAGACGACTCCTACAGCAGTTGCATCAGGCACCTGACCGGGAGTTGAGAGAAATGCAAGGTGCTAGGTGGCTGACTGACGTTGGCGTCAGCAGGCTAAGTTGAGAACGACAAAGCCGCTAACAAAAAGCCCCTTCTCTTGAAGGGGCCTTTCAAAAAACTTGGTAGCGGGGGCCGGATTTGAACCGACGACCTTCGGGTTATGAGCCCGACGAGCTACCAGACTGCTCCACCCCGCAACATCAGGTTGGCGATTATAGGAACGGCCCCGCGATGGGTCAAGGAACGCCGCTATTCACGCAATCAACCGGTTTCGTTCAGAGGTCTGGAATCCAGTTCGATTCTCAGGCTTGACGATGGTGCCGAAGGCGGGACTTGAACCCGCACGACCGTAAGGTCACTACCCCCTCAAGATAGCGTGTCTACCAATTCCACCACTTCGGCATCAGGGGAGTGTCACGCCCTAGAGCGTTGACACAGACTCACGAACCCAAACTTGGCGCTCGTGAGTTTTCCTTCTCACTCAAGGATTTGACGATTCTTGCTGCGTCCCTTCCTCGAGTGCTGGCGCAGCATTATTCCCGGTTTGATCGCCGTCGTCAAGGGTCGGCGCACCATTATGTTGCTGCTCGATCACTTGGGCATCGGGAATGCCGCTCTGCGGCGCGCTGCTGGCGTTGGACGCGAAGTAAGCCAGCGCCAGCGAGGTGACGAAGAACAGCGCGGCCAGGCCACCGGTCAGCTTGGACAGGAAGCCGCCGCTGCCGCGGGAGCCGAATACCGTCTGCGAGGAACCACCGCCGAATGCCGCACCGGCCTCGGCGCCCTTGCCCTGCTGCAGCAGGACGAGCACCACCAGTGCGATGGCGATGAGTACGTGGATCATCAAAACTGCTATCTGCATGAAATCAACCTGCTGACTGACAAATCGCTATGAAATCGTCGACCTTGAGCGACGCACCGCCGATCAGGCCGCCGTCGATATCCTGCTGTGCGAGCAGCTCGGCGGCATTGCTCGCATTCATGCTCCCGCCGTAGAGCAGACGCAGCTCCGCGGCGAGTTCGCGGTCGAACCCCGCCTGATAGGCTCGGATCTTCGCCATGACTTCCTGGGCCTGCGCCGGGGTCGCCGTGCGCCCGGTACCGATCGCCCATACCGGCTCGTAGGCGATCGTCAGCTGACGTCGCTGCGCCGGCTCGAGCCGCGACATGACATAGCCCACCTGGCGCAGCACCACCTCTTCGGTGCGCCCGGCATCGCGCTCCTCGAGCGTCTCACCGACGCACAGGATCGGACGCATGCCGACACCCAGCGCCGCGATCACCCGATCGAACACCGCCTCGTCGTCTTCGCGATAGAGCTGACGCCGCTCGGAGTGGCCGACGAGCACCGACTCGACGCCGAACTCCTTGAGCATCTGACCGCTCACCTCACCGGTACGCGCGCCCGCATGCAGCGGGTTGAGAGTCTGCGCGCCGAGCCCGATCGGCGTGGCGGCGAAGGCTTCCGACGCGGCCTGCAGATAGGGGAAGGGAGGGTGGATCAGCACCTCGACCGACGCCGGCAGCGTCGTCTCGGCAAACGCCCGCGCGAAGGTCTCGACCAGTTCCGCCGAGCCATTCATCTTCCAGTTACCCGCGATCAGCGGCTTGCGCATGCTACCTCCCGTCGGTGGTGCGACATGGTATAAAAGCCTTGACAGCAAGACAACAAGAGAACTCGCGCCTCTCGCCCCTGCCGACTTACGTGATCAGATTCTCGACGCTCGCCGCGATCCGCCCAGCCATCGCCGCGACGTCGAAGCGCGGACGCCCTTCCACCATGACCCGAATCAGTGGCTCGGTGCCCGAGGGGCGCAGCAGCACCCGGCCGCCATCGCCGAGCTCCTGCTCCACCGCCGCCACGCTCTGGTGCAGCTCGGGACTCTCCAGCAGCGCCTTGGCATCGCTGCCGCTGGGCAGGCGCACGTTGACCAGTGCCTGAGGCGCCTTCTCGAAACCCTCCAGCAGCTGCGACAGGGTAGCACTTTCGCGCACCATCACCGCGAGTACCTGCAGCGCCGAGACGATGCCATCGCCGGTGGTCTGCACATGGCGGCAGAGGATGTGTCCGGACGACTCGCCCCCCAGCAGCCAGTCATTGGCCAGCAGGCGCTCGGTGACGTAGCGGTCTCCGACCTTGGCGCGCTCGAACGGAATCCCCTGACGCTCGAAGGCCGCGGCCAGGCCGAAGTTGCTCATCAGCGTCCCCACCACGCCGCCGCGCAGCTTGTCGCGGGCGTGCAGATCGCGGGCGATGATATAGAGGATCTCGTCGCCGTCGACCAGGGTACCGTCGGCACCGACCAGCAGCACACGATCGCCGTCGCCATCGAAAGCAATGCCGAGGTCCGCCTCGCGCTCGCGTACTGCCGCCTGCAGACGTTCGGGGTGGGTCGAGCCGACGCCGTTGTTGATGTTGAGGCCATCCGGCTCGGCGCCGATCACGCTGACATCGGCCCCCAGCTCACGGAAGACGTTGGGCGCAATGTGATAGGTGGCACCGTGGGCGCAGTCGAGCACGATGCGCAGGCCGTGCAGCTCGAGCCGGTTGGGCACCGTCGACTTGCAGAACTCGATGTAGCGTCCGGCGGCATCGTTGATACGCACCGCACGCCCCAGGCGATGGGGGGCCATGGTCTCGAGTGGCTGGTCGAGCTCCGCCTCGATCTCCAGCTCGACCGCATCGGCGAGCTTGAGCCCCTCGGCGGAGAAGAACTTGATGCCGTTGTCCTGATAGGGATTGTGCGAGGCCGAGATGACGATACCGGCGTCGGCGCGGAAGGTCCGCGTCAGATAGGCGATCCCCGGCGTAGGCATCGGCCCCAGCAGCGAGACATCCGCCCCCGCCGCCGACAGCCCGGCCTCCAGCGCCGACTCGAACATATAGCCCGAGATGCGCGTGTCCTTGCCGATCACCACCTTGGGCCGCGGCGCCTGGTGGGACTTCTGGCGCGTCTGCTGGTCGGCGAGCCGACGCGCCAGCACCCGACCCATGGCCCAGCCCAGCTTGAGAATGAAATCGGCGGTGATCGGCGGCTCGCCGACCGTGCCACGAATACCATCGGTACCGAAATAGCGTCTACTCATGCTCTCCTCGCTCCTGCAGCACTGCCCAAGCCATGTCGATCGCGTCACGCGTGGGGGCGACGTCGTGCACGCGCAGGATGCGCGCGCCACGCTCGAGCGCCATCACCGCCAGCGCCAGCCCACCGGGGAGGCGCTGATTGACCTCACGCCCCAGCGTTTCGCCGATCATGCGTTTGCGCGACACCCCCACCAGCAGCGGCAGGTCGAGCGCATCGAGCGCGCCCAGACGGTTGAGCAGTTGAAGATTGTGTTCCAGTGTCTTGGCGAACCCGAAGCCCGGGTCGATCAGCAGCCGCTCCCGCGGGATGCCCACCTGCTCGCAGGCGGCGACGCGCTGGCGCAGGAAGTCGATCACCGCCACCTCGATCGGCTCGGCATAGTGCGGCGCCTGCTGCATGGTCTGGGGCTCGCCCTGCATGTGCATCAGACAGATCGGCAGCGCGCTCTGCGCCGCCGCGACCAGGGCGCCGTCACGGGTCAGCGCGCGCACGTCGTTGATCAATCCTGCCCCCGCCTGCGCCGCCTCGGTGATGATCTGCGGCGCGCTGGTATCTACCGACACCAGGGCATCGAACTCGCGCGTCAGCACCTCGACCACCGGCAGCACCCGCTCACGCTCGGCGTCGAGCGTCACCGGCTGCGCCCCGGGACGGGTCGACTCGCCACCGACATCGATGATATCGGCGCCCTCGGCCAGCATGCGCTCGGCATGGCGCCGGGCATCGTCGAGGCGCTGATGCCGACCGCCGTCGGAGAACGAATCCGGGGTGACGTTGAGAATCCCCATCACGCGGGGACGGGTGAGGTCTAAGAGGTGCTTGCCGCAGCGCAGCATCGATCCGGCGTGGGGCGTTTCCGTCATGGGCCTCGGCTCGCCAAGAAGCGGGAAAACAGGGGAATGGCTCAAAAAAGAGAGTCACTCTAAGCAGCGCCGCCGCTCGACGCAAGCGCTACGCTGCGGGACACAAGCACCACGGCGCCGGCACATTCACGCCACCAATAACGCAACAGGGCGCCCTGTCGGCGCCCTGTTGCGAGGGGAGCGGGTGTGAGCGGCAGCCGGTTCAGGAACCGGCGGGCCCGCCCAGCGGATCGGAGGGGCGTCGACCGCCCGGCTCCTCGTCCTTGGGCTCGTCCTCGTCCGGCTGCGCTTCGCTGCCGCCGACCGGCTCGCCGGTACCGGCGCTCGGACCCTGATCGTCCCAGTCCTTCGGCGGGCGCGGCTTGCGCCCCTCCATGATGTCCTTGAGCTGATCGGCATCGATGGTCTCGTACTGCATCAGCGCTTCGGCCATCAGGTCGAGCTTGTCGCGGTTCTCTTCGAGGATCTTCTCCGCCGTGGTGTAGCACTCGTCGATGATGCGGCGGATCTCCTTGTCGAGACGCGTCGAGGTCTCGCCGGAGTTGAGCTTGCCACCGCCCTGACCCGGGCCACCGAGGAACTGGTGCGACTCGTCCTCGTCGTACATCAGCGGCCCCATCTCGTCGGAGAGGCCCCACTTGGCGACCATGCTGTGGGCCAGCTCGGTGGCGCGCTTGATGTCGTTGGAGGCGCCGGTGGTGACACCATTGGGCCCCAGCGTCATCTCCTCGGCGATACGGCCGCCGAACAGCGAGCAGATCTGGCTGATGATCTGCTGGCGCGAGTAGCTGTAGCGATCCTCCAGCGGCAGGAACATGGTCACCCCTAGCGCACGGCCGCGCGGAATGATGGTGACCTTGTAGACCGGGTCATGCTCCGGCATCAGCAGGCCGATGATGGCGTGTCCGGACTCGTGATAGGCGGTGTTGAGCTTCTCCTTCTCGGACATCACCATCGAACGCCGCTCGGCGCCCATCATGATCTTGTCCTTGGCCAGCTCGAGCTCCTCCATGCTCACGGTGCGGCGATTGCGCCGCGCCGCGAACAGCGCCGCCTCGTTGACCAGGTTGGCCAGATCGGCACCCGAGAAGCCGGGCGTGCCACGAGCGATGATACTGGCCTTGACGCCGTCACCCATCGGCACCTTGCGCAGGTGCACATTGAGAATGTGCTCGCGCCCACGAATGTCGGGCAGCGGCACGGTGACCTGGCGGTCGAAGCGGCCCGGACGCAGCAGCGCCGGGTCGAGCACGTCGGGACGGTTGGTGGCGGCGATCACGATGATGCCGTCGTTGGCCTCGAAGCCGTCCATCTCGACCAGCAGCTGGTTGAGCGTCTGCTCGCGCTCGTCGTGGCCGCCCCCCATGCCGGAGCCGCGATGGCGGCCGACGGCATCGATCTCGTCGATGAAGATGATGCACGGCGCCTGCTTCTTGGCCTGCTCGAACATGTCACGTACGCGCGAGGCGCCGACACCCACGAACATCTCGACGAAATCGGAGCCGGAGATGGAGAAGAACGGCACCTTGGCCTCGCCGGCGATCGCCTTGGCCAGCAGCGTCTTGCCCGTCCCCGGCGGCCCCACCATCAGCACGCCGCGGGGAATCTGTCCGCCCAGACGCTGGAACTTGGAGGGGTCCTTGAGGAAGTCGACCAGCTCGACCACTTCCTCCTTGGCCTCGTCGCACCCGGCGACGTCGGCGAAGGTGCTCTTGATCTGATCCTGGCTGAGCAGCTTGGCCTTGGACTTGCCGAAGCTCATGGGGCCGCCGCGACCGCTGCCGCCGCCCTGCATCTGGCGCATGAAGAAGAAGAAGATCCCCAGGATCAGCAGGATCGGGAAGCTGGCGATCAGCAGCCGTGTCCACAGGCTCTGCTCTTCCGGCTTCTTGCCGACCACGGTGACCTTGTGCGACAGCAGGTCATCCATCAGCTTGGGATCCTGCGCCGCCGGGCGGATGGTCTGGAACTGGGTGCCGTCGCTGCGCTCGCCACTGATGGTATAGCCATCGATGGTCACGCTGCGCACCTGGTCGTTCTGCACCTGCTGCACGAATTGGGAGTAGCTCATCGTCTGCGGCGAGCTATCCACGCTGAAATTGTTGAACACCGTCAGCAGCACGGCTGCGATGACCAACCAGAGAATTAGATTCTTCGCCATGTCGTTCAAGACACCACCCTCATAGTACGAATCTCGCCGCCTGCGTCTGCCATGCTCTCGACCCTACCTCAGATGGGGGCTCGCGGCCATGCTTGCAAGCCGTGTCCGCGCGAAAGTCGACCAGTTAGACACTACATATCGGCCTGCCGAGGTGTTGAATGCCGCCTCGAACCGGCCCTGAAATCTGCTGTACCCCGATACCGCCCTGTCTTTGCTCTCGATCGGCGCGCTGTCGAAGCCCAACCCTAGCTCGACGCCCAGCCCAGGTGCTGCCTAACCCTTGAACCCCTGGGCCAGCAGATAGACCTCACGCGAACGGGCGCGGGACGCCTCCGGCTTGCGCGTCACCACCTTGGTGAAGCTGGCGCGCAGCTCGCGCAGATAGTCATCGAAACCCTCACCCTGGAACACCTTGGCCAGGAAGTTGCCCCCCGGCGAGAGCGTCTGCCGGGCCAGGTCGAGCGCCAGCTCGACCAGATACATCGCCTGCGGCTGATCGATCGCCGCCATGCCGCTCATGTTGGGCGCCATGTCCGACAGCACCAGATCGACAGGGCGCTCACAGAGCTCGGCCAGAATCGCCTCGAGCACGCTCTCCTCGGTGAAATCGCCCTGAATGAAGCTGACCCCGGCCAGCGCATCCATCTCGAGGATGTCGGAGGCAATCACCACCCCTTCGGAGCCAACCCTCTCCGCCGCCACCTGGCTCCAGCCACCTGGCGCCGCGCCCAGATCGATCACGCCCATCCCCGGGCGCAGCAGCGCGTCGCGCTGATCGAGCTCGAGCAGCTTGTAGCTGGCTCGCGAACGGTAGCCATCCTTCCACGACTGCTGCACGTAGCGGTCGTCGAAGTGCTCTTTGAGCCAGCCGGCGCTGCTCTTGCTCTGCCGCGTCGCGGCGCCGGTCTTGCCTGGTGTCGAGGAGCGGGTCACGGATGGCCACCTGCGGATACGGAAAAATGATGGAACGAAACGGGAATCGGCCGCTGAAACGGGCCGCTGGGTGCTGCCGGACCACGCAACCAAGGGGGAGAAGTCGGGTGCAGCGGCCAGACACACGCCGGAATCGGCCGTGTCACAAGGGGCTTTGACGCCTGCCGCCTTTCCTGGCGCTGCCGAAACCCGTACCATGCGCGTTTCGACAGTGCGGTGGTGGGACCGATTGCAGCACCGCTAAATCTTATTAGTGAAGTCCAACGGTCAGGTTACCATGAGCTTGTCATCGGCACAAAAGAAAGCCTTCCGCAGCATCGGCCACCATCTCCAGCCGGTCGTCACCGTGAGCGAGAACGGTCTCGGCGAAGGCGCCCAGCAGGAGCTCGAGCGTGCGCTGCGCGACCACGAGCTGATCAAGGTCAAGCTGGCGATCCCCGAGCGCGAGGATCGCCAGGCGATGATCGAAGAGCTGATCGCGGTCTCAGGCGCGGAGCTGGTCCAGAGCCTGGGCAAGGTGGCGCTGCTCTACCGCCACAACCCCAAGGCCAACCCCAAACTCTCCAACATCGCCCGCGCCGAGAACCACCACGGCCGCCACTGAGTCCGAGGCCCGCGAGCCGCAGACATCAAAAGGCGCCTGAATGAAAAGAAGCCGCGACAGTGTCGCGGCTTCTTTTGCTTTCAATGCCGTTTGACCGACGCGCAGCTGTGCGCGTGCGATCAAATATGCTCGACGCCCGAGATCTCATACTCCACGTCGCCACCCGGCGTACGCACGTTGACCACATCGCCTTCGCTCTTGCCGATCAGGGCCCGGGCGATCGGCGAGGTGACCGAGATCTTGCCCGCCTTGATGTTGGCCTCGTCCTCGCCGACGATGCGGTAACGCACCTCTTCGTCGGTTTCCAGGTTCACGAGCTCCACGGTGACCCCGAAGATCACCTTGCCGGTACGCGGCATCTTGGCCACGTCGATCACCTGGGCGTTGGAGAGCTTGCCCTCGATCTCCTGGATGCGCCCTTCGATGAAGCCCTGCTGCTCGCGCGCGGCATGGTACTCGGCGTTCTCCTTGAGATCGCCATGCTCGCGCGCCTCGGCGATCGCCGCGATCACACGCGGACGCTCCTCGCCCTTGAGGTGATTGAGCTCTTCGCGCAGCGCCTGCTCGCCGTGGACGGTCATCGGGACCTTATTCATTGACTGCTCCTGCATGCTGTTCCTGAAGCCGCCGCACCGTGATCTCGTTGCCATACTCCAGCGCCATGCAAACGGCACGCGCCCCAGCCAACGTCGTGGCATAGGGAACCTTGCGTGCCAGCGCGGTACGCCGGATGACCGAGGAATCATTAATCGCCTGACGGCCTTCCGTGGTGTTCACGATATAGGCGATCTCGTCGTTCTTGAGCAGATCGACGATATGCGGGCGGCCCTCATAAACCTTGTTGACGACGGCGACCGTCAGCCCGGCCTGCTCCAGAGCTTGGGCCGTGCCACGGGTCGCCACGAGATCGAAGCCCAAGGCTAGCAGAGATTGAGCGACCTCGATAACACCCTGCTTGTCCGGCTCGCGCACCGACAAAAACGCCTTGCGCTCGCCGCTGAGCTTGGGAATCGCTTCCCCCGCGCCCAGCTGTGCCTTGTAGAAGGCCTCGGCGAAGGTGGTACCGCTGCCCATCACCTCACCGGTGGACTTCATCTCCGGCGACAGGATCGGATCGACGCCGGGGAACTTGTTGAACGGGAAGACCGCTTCCTTGACGCTGTAGTAGCCCGGGATGATCTCGCGGGTGAAGTTCTGCGCCGCCAGCGTCTTGCCGGCCATGCAGCGCGCCGCGATCTGGGCCAGCGAGGTGCCGATGCACTTGGAGACGAACGGCACCGTGCGCGAGGCGCGCGGGTTGACCTCGATGACGTAGATCTCGCCATCCTGCCACGCCAGCTGCACGTTCATCAGGCCGACCACGTTGAGTTCGACCGCCATCTGCTTGACCTGCTCGCGCATCGCGTCCTGGACGTCGGCGGGCAGCGAGTAGGGCGGCAGCGAACAGGCGGAGTCACCGGAATGCACGCCGGCCTGTTCGATGTGCTGCATGATGCCGCCGATCACCACCTGCTCGCCGTCGGAGACGGCGTCGATGTCGATCTCCACCGCGGCCTTGAGGAAGTGGTCGAGCAGCACCGGCGAGTCGTTGGAGACCTTGACCGCGTGGGTCATGTAGCGCTCCAGCTCCTCGGCCGAGTAGACGATCTCCATCGCCCGGCCGCCGAGCACGTAGCTGGGGCGCACCACCAGCGGGTAGCCGATCTTCTCGGCCTTGACGAAGGCGTCCTCGAAGCTGCGCGCGGTGGCGTTGGGCGGCTGCTTGAGCCCCAACTTGTCGATCATCTGCTGGAAGCGCTCGCGATCCTCGGCGCGGTCGATCGCATCGGGGGTGGTGCCGATGATCGGCACGCCGGCGGCCTCCAAGGCGCGGGCCAGCTTCAGCGGGGTCTGGCCGCCGAACTGCACGATCACCCCGACCGGCTTTTCCTTGTCGGCGATCTCGAGCACGTCCTCCAGGGTCACCGGCTCGAAGTAGAGCCGGTCCGAGGTGTCGTAGTCGGTGGAGACGGTCTCCGGGTTGCAGTTGACCATGATCGTCTCGTAGCCATCTTCGCGCATGGCGAGCGCGGCGTGGACGCAGCAGTAGTCGAACTCGATGCCCTGGCCGATCCGGTTGGGACCACCGCCGAGCACCATGATCTTCTGACGATTGGAGGGCTCGGCCTCGCACTCCTCTTCATAGGTGGAGTACATGTAGGCGGTGCTCGAAGCGAACTCGGCGGCACAGGTGTCGACACGCTTGTAGACCGGGCGGATATCGAGCTGGTGGCGGCGTGCGCGCACCTCGCTCTCGGCCACGCCCAGCAGCGCCGCGAGACGCGCGTCGGAGAAGCCCTTGCGCTTGAGTCGGAACAGCTCGTCGGCAGCGAAGTCGTGCAGCGTACGCTTGGCCACTTCGCTTTCCAGACGCACCAGCTCCTCGAGCTGGACCAGGAACCAGCGGTCGATATTGGTCAGCGCGAACACCTCTTCCACGCTCATGCCGCTGCGCATGGCGTCGGCGACGTAGAAGATGCGATCGGCGCCGGCGGCCTGCAGCTCACCCTGGATCAGCGCCATATTCTCGGGGCCGAAGTCGGTGACCTTGGGATCGAGCCCGTCGACACCGATCTCCAGGCCGCGCAGCGCTTTCTGCATCGACTCCTGGAAGGTCCGGCCGATCGCCATCACCTCACCCACCGACTTCATCTGGGTGGTCAGGCGGTCGTTGGCCTGGGGGAACTTCTCGAAGGTGAAACGCGGAATCTTGGTGACCACGTAGTCGATCGAGGGCTCGAAGGAAGCCGGCGTGGCACCGCCGGTGATGTCGTTCTGCAGCTCGTCGAGGGTGTAGCCCACCGCCAGCTTGGCGGCGATCTTGGCGATCGGGAAGCCGGTGGCCTTGGACGCCAGCGCCGAGGAGCGCGACACCCGCGGGTTCATCTCGATCACTACCATGCGCCCGGTGTTCGGATCGACGCCGAACTGGACGTTGGAGCCGCCGGTCTCGACGCCGATCTCGCGCAGCACCGCAAGCGATGCGTTGCGCATGATCTGGTACTCCTTGTCGGTCAGCGTCTGCGCCGGCGCCACGGTGATGGAGTCGCCGGTGTGCACGCCCATGGGGTCGAAGTTCTCGATCGCGCAGACGATGATGCAGTTGTCGTTCTTGTCACGAACGACCTCCATCTCGTACTCCTTCCACCCCAGCAAGGATTCGTCGATCAGCAGCTCGTGGTTGTTGGAGAGCTCGAATCCGCGACCGCAGATCTCCTCGAACTCCTCCTTGTTGTAGGCCACGCCGCCACCGGAGCCGCCCATGGTGTAGGAGGGGCGGATGATCACCGGGAAGCCCAGCTCGCCCTGGATCTCCCACGCCTCGTCCATGGTGTGGGCGACCTTGGCCTTGGGGCACTCCAGGCCGATGTTCTTCATCGCCTTGTCGAATAGGTCGCGATCTTCGGCCTTGTTGATGGCGTCGGCGTTGGCACCGATCATCTCGACGCCGTGCTTGGCCAGCACGCCGTGCTTGTCCAGATCCAGAGCGCAGTTGAGCGCGGTCTGCCCGCCCATGGTCGGCAGGATCGCCGAGGGGCGCTCGCGCTCGATGATCTTCTCCACCGCTTGCCAGGTGATCGGCTCGATGTAGGTGGCGTCGGCCATCACCGGGTCGGTCATGATGGTGGCCGGGTTGGAGTTGACCAGGATGACGCGATAGCCCTCCTCGCGCAGCGCCTTACAGGCCTGGGCCCCGGAGTAGTCGAATTCGCACGCCTGCCCGATGACGATGGGGCCGGCGCCGATGATCAGAATGCTGTCGAGATCCGTACGTTTTGGCATGCGCTAACACTCGTCGAATAAGGTGGTGCCGGCGGCGACCGCCGGCCCTGAAAGAGTCAAATCCCGCTGCTGGCTGTTCGCGTCAGCCACCGCTGCCGGCGCCTCAGGCGGCGCTTTGCTGATGCCGCTGCATCATCGACACGAAGCGATCGAACAGCGGCGCCACGTCCTGCGGCCCGGGGCTCGCTTCCGGGTGACCCTGGAAGCTGAAGGCCGGGCGGTCGCGGAGCTCGATGCCCTGCAGGGTGCCATCGAACAGCGAGCGATGGATCGCCCGCACGTTGTCCGGCAGGCTCGACTCGTCCACCGCGAAACCGTGGTTCTGGCTGGTGATCATGACGTGACCGCTGTCGAGATCCTGCACCGGATGGTTGGCACCGTGGTGGCCGTGGTTCATCTTGAGCGTGCGCGCACCGGCGGCCAGCGCCAGCAGCTGGTGGCCGAGACAGATACCGAACACCGGAATGCCGCTCTCCAGGATCTCGCGGATGGCCGCGATGGCGTAGTCGCACGGCTCCGGGTCACCGGGGCCATTGGCCAGGAACACGCCGTCCGGATTCATCGCCAGCACCTCGCTGGCCGGGGTCTGCGCCGGCACCACGGTCAGACGGCAGCCGCGCGAGGCGAGCATGCGCAGGATGTTGCGCTTGACGCCGTAGTCGTAGGCCACCACATGGTAAGCCCGCTCGCCCTGGGCGGTGTCGGCGTAGCCCTGACCCAGCGCCCATTCGCCTTCGTGCCATTCGTAGGTCTCGCGGCACGACACCACCTTGGCCAGATCCATGCCCTTGAGCCCGGGGAAGGCGCGCGCCGCTTCCAGCGCGCGCGCCACCGCGTCGTCGCCGCTGGCCTCCGCGCCCGCCAGAATGGCGCCGTTGAGCGAGCCCTTGCTGCGCAGCAGCCGGGTCAGACGACGGGTGTCGATATCGGCGATACCGAGCACGCCGTTGGCGGCGAGATAGTCGGACAGGGTCTGCTCACTGCGGAAGCTGCTGGCCAGCAGCGGCAGATCGCGGATCACCAGCCCGGCCGCGGCGATCGCGCCGGACTCGACGTCCTCGCGATTGATGCCGGTATTGCCGATGTGCGGGTAGGTCAGCGTGACGATCTGGCGGGTATAGGAGGGGTCGGTGAGGATTTCCTGATAGCCGGTCATGGCGGTGTTGAACACCACCTCGCCGCTGGTCTGCCCATCGGCACCCAGCGCAGTGCCATGAAATACACTGCCATCTTCGAGCGCCAGTATCGCAGGTCTATTCAAGGCCTCATCCTCCTCAGCGGGTCACCAACGAATGGCAAGGGAACGACACCCCCTGCCCTAGGGTCTGCCGGCCGTCGCCAAGCGCGAGATCATGAGGTGCACAGTCGGGGCGTCGGGCTAAGCCAGGTCGTAAAAAAGCGGGACGAAATCCGGAAGACCGGTTCCATCCCGCTGTGTTGTCCTGATCGACACGATCCTGGTCGACGTGCTCATCGACTGCATTGCCTGCGGCTACTCTCTCGCGGTGGCGTTCGCCCGGCCAAATTGGCGCGATGATACCGGAAAGTGGCCGCCGGCTCTACCCCGAAGTCAATCCCACCTTGGCGGTAGCCGGCGGCGTGACTCAGGCTTTCAGACCGAGCACATCCTGCATGTCGTAACGCCCGGCCTCGCGCGTGGCGAGCCAGCGTGCCGCGCGTACCGCGCCCTTGGCGAAGGTCATGCGGCTGGAAGCCTTGTGAGTGATTTCGATGCGCTCGCCCTCGGTGGCGAACATCACCGTGTGCTCACCGACGATATCGCCCGCCCGGACGGTGGCGAAGCCGATCTCTTTCTCGCTACGCGGACCGCACTGCCCGACCCGCTCGAAGACGCCGTACTCCTTGAGCGGACGCGCCAGAGCATCGGCCATCACCTCGCCCATCTTCAGCGCGGTGCCAGAGGGCGCATCGACCTTGTGGCGGTGGTGGGCCTCGATCACCTCGATGTCGTAGCCCTCGTCGCCCAGCGCCCGTGCGGCGGTGGCGAGCAGATTGAGGGTGAGATTGACCCCGACGCTCATGTTGGGCGCGAAGACCATCGCCACGCGCTTGCGATAGCCGTCGAGCTCGGCCAGCTGGGCCTCGTCGAGGCCGGTAGTGCCGATCACGATCGCCTTGCCGTGATCGGCGCAGAAGGCGAGGTTGGCCAGAGTGGTGGCGGGCGAGGTGAAATCGATCAGCACATCGAAGTCGTCGGCGATGGCGGCCAGGTCGTCCGTGGCGGCCACACCCAGGCGCCCGAGGCCGGCGAGTTCGCCCAGGTCGGCACCGACCAGCGAGCTGCCGGTGGAGACGCTGCCGCCGGCCAGGCTGACGCCGTCATCCTGCTGTACGGCACTGACCAGGGTGCGGCCCATACGGCCGGCGGCGCCGACGATGGCGATACGGGGGGCGTGAGAAGGCATGCGATCTCCAGCGGTAGGGTAAGCGTCGCGGCAGTATAACAACTGCCGCCAGCGCCCGCGCGGCGCCGGCTGGCGCATCCGATGAGGCGCTGGACGACCCGGCGTCGCTGCGACATACTGGCGGCCTACCGCAAATAAGAATCATGCGTAACAAATCCATCTGCCCCACTGCCCGGATCTCATCGTGACTCAGCCACGCTCTCTCTTCGCCGGATATGCCGCGAGGCTCGCCCGTCTCGCCCTCATCAGCCTCGCCCTCGGCGGTGCCGCCAGCGCCTGGGCCGATCCGATCACGGTGACCGATATCGCCGGCCGCCAGGTGAGCGTCGAAGCGCCGGTGAAGCGCGTCATCCTCGGTGAGGGGCGCCAGATCTACCTGCTCGCCGCGCTCGAGCCCGACAACCCGTTCGCCCATGTGGTGGGCTGGCGCCACGACCTCGCCGAGGCCGACCCGGACAACTACGCCGCCTACGCCGCCAAGTTTCCCGAGATGAAGCAGATCCCCACCTTCGGCGGCTTCAAGGATGGCACCTTCGATGTCGAACAGGCCGCCAGCCTGCATCCGGACGTGGTGCTGATGAACCTGGAGGCCAAGGCCGCCACCGAGGATGCCGGTTACGACACCAAGCTGGCCGCGCTGGGCATCCCGATCGTCTACGTCGACTTCCGCGAGAAGCCGCTCGAGCACACCATTCCCTCGATGCGCCTGATGGGCCGACTGCTCGGCGACAGCCAGCGCGCCGAGGCCTTCATCGACTTCTCCCAGGCGCAGATGGCCCGGGTCACCGACAAGATCGCCGCCGCCGACCCGGCGCGACCCAAGGTGTTCATCGATCGCGCCGGCGGCTACTCCGACGACTGCTGCATGAGCTTCGGTCCCGGCAACTTCGGCGAATACGTCGAGCTGGCCGGCGGGCACAACATCGCCGACGGCATCATCCCCGCCACCTTCGGCACCCTCAACCCGGAGCAGATCATCGCCGCCAACCCCGATCAGGTGGTGGTCACCGGCGGCAACTGGGGCGCCTACGTGCCCGGCGGCAACTGGGTCGGCGTGGGGCCGGGCGCGGACATGCAGAAGGCGCGGGCCAAGCTCGAGAACCTGACCCATCGCACCGCCATGAGCGGCATCGCGGCAGTGAAGGACGGCCAGGTCCACGCCATCTGGCATCAGTTCTACAACAGCCCCTACTACTTCGTCGCCGTGCAGCGCCTGGCCAAGTGGTTCCATCCGGAACTCTTCGCCGATCTCGATCCCGAAGCCACCCTGCGCGAGCTGCACCAGCGCTTCCTGCCGGTGGACTACGCCCCCGGTTACTGGGTATCCCTGCATGACGACTGAGAGTTCCCGCGTGGCCGCCGCGCCGTCGCGTGCGGCGGCCTTCACCCCGGCCGCGGCCGAAGACGCCAACCTCTATCGCCGGCTGGTGCTGCGGCGCCAGCTGATCCTGGCCGCGCTGACCCTGGCGCTGTTCGCCAGCCTGTGCGTCGACCTCGCCCTAGGGCCGGCGCGTTTCGGTCTCGACCAGGTGATCGCGGCGCTGTTCACCCCGGGCTCGGTCGAGGATTCGCTGCGCGTGATCCTGTGGCAGATCCGCATGCCGGTGGCGCTGATGGCGCTGGTGGTGGGCGCCAGCCTGTCGATCGCCGGCGCGCAGATGCAGACCATCCTCAGCAATCCGCTGGCCAGCCCCTTCACCCTCGGCATCTCCGCCGGCGCCAGCTTCGGCGCCGCGCTGGCGCTGGCCTTCGGGGTGACCCTGGTGCCAGCGCTGGTCGACTACGCGATCCCGCTCAACGCCTTCATCATGGCGATGCTGACCGCGCTGGCGATCCACTTCCTGAGCATGCGCCGCGGGGTGACGATCGAGACCATCGTGCTGCTGGGCATCGCCATGGTGTTCATCTTCAACTCGCTGATGGCGCTGATCCAGTTCTTCGCCAGCCAGCAGGCGGTCTCCGCGGTGGTGTTCTGGACCATGGGCAGCCTGACCAAGGCGACCTGGCCCAAGCTCGGCATCGCCTTCGCCGTGCTCGCAGTGGTGGTACCGCTGCTGGCCCGCCACGGCTGGGCGCTGACCGCCATGCGCCTGGGCGACGCCAAGGCCGAGAGCCTGGGCGTCAAGCCGCGGGCGCTGCGCCTGGAGGTGCTGATCATGGTCTCGCTGCTGGCGGCGATCGCGGTCTCCTTCGTCGGCACCATCGGCTTCGTCGGGCTGGTCGGGCCGCACATCGCGCGCCTGCTGCTGGGTGAGGATCAGCGCTTCTTCCTGCCCGGCTCGGCGCTGTGCGGAGCACTGATGCTCTCGGTGGGCTCGGTGCTGTCGAAGGTGATCATCCCCGGCACCATCATTCCGATCGGCATCATCACCTCGCTGGTGGGGATTCCGTTTTTCCTGTTCTTGATCCTCAACCACAAGAAGAACGCATGGTAACGCTGACGCTCGACCGCCTCTCGGCGCGCTACGGCCGCCGCCAGATCCTCGCCGACATCTCCACGCCGACGCTGCACGGCGGCCAGGTGGTGGCCCTGCTCGGCCCCAACGCGGCGGGCAAGTCGACCCTGTTCCGGCGCATCCTGGGACTGCTCGAGGGGGATGGCGAGGTGCGCATCACCGGCACCCGCAGCGAGCGTCCGATCGCCTACATGCCCCAGGACAACGGCGCCACCGCGGTGCTGACGGTCTACGAAGCGGTCCTGCTGGCGCGCATGCAGGGGCGTCGTCTCAAGGTGGCGGATGCCGATCTCGCCGAGGTCGACAAGGCGCTGGCGGCGCTCGGCATCGATACCCTGGCCGGGCGCGACATCGGCAACCTGAGCGGCGGCCAGCGGCAGCTGGTGGGCGCGGCCCAGGCGCTGGTGCAGTCTCCCGATATCCTGCTGCTGGACGAGCCCACCTCGGCGCTCGACCTCCACCGCCAGATCAGCCTGCTCAGCATCCTGCGCCGGCTGGCCCAGGAGCGGAACATGCTGATCATCGCCGCGCTCCACGATCTCGGCCACGCCATGCGCTTCGCCGATCAGGCGCTGGTGATCGAAAGTGGGCGGCTGGTCGACTGCGGCCCCTGCGAACAGGTGGTGACACCACCGATGCTGCGCCGCACCTTCCAGGTCGAGGCGCGCATCGAGCCCTGCTCCCAGGGAAGACCGCAGTTGATCGTCGAAGCCGCCATCTAGCTACTGCCCGGAAACTGCCTACCCGCGGCGACTTCTCGTACACGACCTAGTCGCCCGCGCCCTGCTCACTGGTGCCCAGGCGGCGCCGCGGCCACCCCAGCCGCCGCCCCTCCAGCGCCGCCAGCATGGCACCTCCCAGCACCAGCGGCAGCGCCAGCACGAAACCGCTCGAGAGCGGCTGCCCGAACAGCCACAGATCCGCCAGTATCGGCCAGATCAGCGCCACGTACTCGAACGGCGCCAGCTTTGATACCTCGGTCATACGCAGCGCCAGCGTCATGCAGATATGCGCCGCGCCGCCGAACAGCCCCGCGAGCACCAACAGCGCCAGCGTCGGCCAGGCGACCGAGACCCAACCCAGGGTGGCGGTGGCGAGCCCCGCCAGCGTGGTCACCAGCACGAAGTAGAACGCGATCGAGGCGGGCGTCTCGGTGCGCGAGATACGCCGCACCGTGAGCAGCGCCCCGGCGGTGAGCAGCGCGGCGGCGATACCCAGGGCGTAACCGGTGATCCGCGCCGGCGCCGGGCCGCCGCGCAGTTCGGGCAGGATCAGCACCCCCACCCCGACGAGCACCAGCGTCAGTGCCACCAGTCGATGGCGCGTGAGGCGTTCGCCCAGCAGCAAGATGCCGCCCAGCGCCAGTGCCACCGGCGCCAACTGGGCCAGCAGGGTCGCCTCGGCCACCGGCAGCCGTGCCACCGCGGCGAAGGAGGCGAACATCGCCGCCGCCCCCAGGCCCGAGCGCAGCAGATGGCCCAGCGGGCGCCGGGTAGCCAGGGCGCGCGGGAACTCGCGCCGCCACAGCATGAAGACGACGATCGGCAGCAGCGCGAAGGCAGAGCGGAAGAACACGGTCTGCCCCAGCGGCACCTCGTCGCTGACCGCCTTGACGCAGACCAGCATGCCGGCGAACAGCAGCCCCGAGAGCAGACGCAGCAGAATGCCGGCCAGCGGCCGGTCGGTGGTGTCATGCATGGTAAAGGCGTCTCCTCGGGGACGGGATGATTCGGCTTCAGCGAGCGCGACATTATACCCGGGTGCGCCGCGTCGCGCCGAAGGTCAACGGTGTGGATTGCCATGGACTAGAGTAGGAAAGTCCCCTGATCACCGGAGCCGTCATGTCCGCGCGTTCCCGCTCTCGCTCCCCGCTGGCATCCGCCGCCCTGCTGGCCCTGACCACGCTGGGGCTGGCCGGCTGCAGCGCCACGCCGCAGCACACTGCCCTGGCCCCCGATGCGCTGCTCGCCAGCACGCCGAACATCCGTTGGTGCGGCACCCTGGCACTGCCCGGTAAGTGGCAGGATGGTACCCCGGTCGGCGGGCTCTCCGACCTCGGCTGGGATGCCGACGAATCGCTGCTGTTCCTGATCTCGGACCGCGGCTGGCTGCACCGTGCCCGGCTCAGCTTCAGCGGCAGCGGCGAACTGCGCGGCTACGAACCGCTCGACACCTACCCGCTGCGCGACGTCAACGGCGCGATTCTCAAGAGCCGCCGCAGCGACGCCGAGGCGCTGGCACTCGAACACGCCAACGATGGCATTCGCGGCAACACCCAACTGGTCATCGGCTTCGAAGGCGCCCCGGCGGCGGATGGCAAAGGCGACGCCCGCTGGCAGCGCTTCTACCCGTCGGGGCTGGCCAGCGAACCGCCCCACCGCCCCGCGGCACTGTCCGACGTCGCGGCCAACGGTGGCCTGGAGGCGCTGACCGATACCCCCGATCACGGGCTGATCGGAGGTATCGAGCAACCGCCCGCGGGTTGGCCGCCCAAGCTCACCCGGCTGTTCACCCTCGACGGCCAGCACAGCTGGCGCTATCCGCTCAGCGACGACCCCCATGCCGCGCTGACCGCCCTGGAAACCCTCGACGGCGATCTGCTCGCCCTCGAACGCGCCTTCACCCCGCCGGCCTCACTGGTGATACGGCTGCGCCGCGCCCATCTCGCCAGCGACGGCAGCGTAGCGGTCACCGATCTGGCCCGGCTGGCCAACGGTGACGGCTGGTCGGTGGACAACTTCGAGGGTCTGACCCGCCTCGGCGGCCGGCGCTATCTGATGGTGAGCGACGACAACTTCAGCCTGATGCAGCGCACCCTGCTGACCTGCTTTGCCGTGGTCGAACCCGCCGTGGTCGAACCGGACGCTGCACCCTGAGCACATCGGCCGCGCCCACTCCTATGCATATCCATGCATAATGATTTTCGCTAGTTGCCAGCCACCCCGGTGAGATTCGATCCTGCGCACGACGTCTTCCGTGACTGTCTGCGACCTGATAGGCACAGCTTTTCATAGGCAACGACTTCCTCAAGACGGCCCGCCTGCGGCCGATGTAGTGCACGCGGCTGCCATCCGGCCACCGCGTCAGCGCCGACAATACGAAAAATGCAAAGAGGAACGAGCATGAGTGGGATCAACCAAGCCGCCCAGGGCGCCAGCGGCAGCGCCGGTGCGGGGTTCTTCTCCCGCGAGCGCACCATCGCGGGCCCCAATTTCAATCGCTGGCTGGTGCCGACCGCGGCACTGGCCATTCACCTGTGTATCGGCATGGCCTATGGCTTCTCGGTGTTCTGGCTGCCGATGAGCCAGCAGATCGCCGACGCCCCGGCCAGCTGCAGCAATCTCGGCCTACTGCAGGCACTGACCACCACCAGCTGTAACTGGAGCGTGGCCCAGGTCACCTATGTTTTCGGTATCTTCATCGCCATGCTCGGCGTCTCCGCGGCGATCTGGGGCGCCTGGCTCGAGCACGCCGGCCCGCGCAAGGCCGGCTGTATCGCCGCGCTGTGCTGGGGCGGCGGCCTGATCGTCGGCGGCATCGGGGTCATGCAGCATCAGCTGTGGCTGGTCTATCTCGGCTGTGGCGTGCTCGGCGGTATCGGCCAGGGGCTGGGCTACATCACCCCGGTCTCGACCCTGATCAAGTGGTTCCCGGACCGCCGCGGCATGGCCACCGGCTTCGCCATCATGGGCTATGGCGGCGGCGCCATGGTCGGCGCACCGCTGGCGGTGGTGCTGATGAAGCACTACGCCGCCGACGGCGGCACCGGCGTGGCCATGACCCTGATCACCATGGGGGTGATCTACGCCATCGTCATGGCCTGCGGCGCCATCGGCTTCCGCGTCCCGCCCAACGGCTGGAAGCCGGCCGGCTGGGTACCGCCGAAGAAAGCCAGTGCCAACGCCATGATCGCCCACGGCCACGTGCACCTGAACACCGCCTGGAAGACCAAGCAGTTCTGGCTGATCTGGGGCGTACTGTTCCTCAACGTGACCGCCGGTATCGCGGTGATCTCGATGGCGAGCCCGATGCTGCAGGATGTCTTCGGCGGCGCCCTGGTAGGTCTGGATGACCGCGAGGCGGTGCTCAGCGCCGCGCAGAAAGCCGCCGTGGTGGCCGCAGCGGCCGGTCTGGTGGGGCTGATCAGTCTGTTCAACAGCGTCGGACGCCTGTTCTGGGCCTCGCTGTCGGACAAGATCGGGCGCAAGAACACCTACTACTGCTTCTTCGTCATCGGCATCGTGATGTACTGCCTGCTGCCGATGTGGGGCCACCTGGGCATGGCCGGGCTGTTCGTGATCTCGATCTGCGTCATTCTGAGCATGTACGGCGGCGGCTTCGCCACGGTGCCGGCCTACCTCGCCGATATCTTCGGCACCCAGATGGTCGGCGCCATCCACGGCCGCCTGCTCACCGCCTGGACCGCTGCTGGCCTGGTCGGCCCGCTGATCATCGCCGCGCTGCGCCAGGCCCAGCTGGATGCCGGCGTCGAACCCAGCCTGGTCTATGACCGCACGCTCTACATCATGGCCGGCCTGCTGTTCCTGGGCCTGATCTGCAACGCCCTGGTCAAGCCGGTCAAGCCGGAGCAGCAGATGAGCGACGAGGAGCTGGCCCGCGAGCGCGCGCTGCAGAAGGAAGACACCGTCGCGGCCAACGCCGAGACCGCTGCCCGCGGCAGCTTCGGTATCGGCGGCGTACTCGCCTGGCTGGGTGTCGGCGTGCCCTTCCTGATCGGGCTCTACATCGCCCTGGCCAAGGCTGCCGCACTGTTCTGAGGCAGCGCTTCGCCCACCCGTGCCGGCGCACCGAAGACGTGCCCGGCGCGGGTATCCTATGAGCCCATTTCCCAACCCTCTGACGATGGGCGCCGGGGGCGGGGCAAAGCGAGGGTCCTTTGCCAGGGACGGCAAAGGTAGCGCCCAGGGAGGGGTTCACAGCGCCCTCGTAACGGTCCGACGCTTCGGGCCCCGCCACCGGATAAGCCCACGTCGTCTAGCGGTTGTGCAAGACGCTCTACGCCAGAGGCGCCCCCCAGGGGCGCCTCTGGCGTTTCAGGTACCGCTCAAGGATCACACGCCAGCGCCCCGCCCTCCTCACCTCGATCTTCCGCCAGCAGCGCCTCGAAGGTCTGCACCTCGCCACAGCGATCCGGCGCATAGCCGGTGAGCGCCTCCAGCCGGGCGCGAAAGGGTGCCGAACTCATGAACGCCAACAGTTCCTGGACGTTGTGACGCCGCAGACGCTCTTCGGGACACACCAGCAGGTAGTGCTCTCTGGCCAGCCCCAGGAAATCGAGCCCGAACTGCGCCGCCGCGGCCTCCAGCCCGAAACCGACATCGGCCATGCCGGAGGCGACGTAGGCTGCCACCGCGGTGTGCGTGAACTCCTCCTGCTCGGCGCCCTGGATCTGCGCTTCGGCAATCCCTGCCTCGGCCAGCAGCAGCCGGAACAGCAACCGCGTGCCCGAGTGGATATCGCGGTTGATGAAGCGCTCCCCGGGGCGGGTCAGGTCGGCCAGCCCGGTGATGCGCGCGCGCTCGCCGCGGCGCAGGATCAGCCCCTGGCGCCGGGTGACGAAGCGGATCACCCGCAGCCGCTGCCGCGACAGTGCCGATTGGTAAGCCTGCATCATCTGCGCCGCCAGGCGCGGCGAGGTGGGCAGGTGAAAGCTGGCCAGATCGCAGTCACCGCGCTCCAGCGCGCTCAGCGCCTCTTCCGGCTGGCAGTAGCGCAGGTCGAGCTCGCCGGCGAAGCCCGGCAGCAGCGCCACGGCATAGCCATGGGTGGCGTGCAGGCGCAGCACCGGGTGGGCGCCTGCGACCAGCTGCTGCAGCTGATGGTTGAGCTCCGAGGCCATGCTGTCGATCTGCGGCCCCAGACGCGCCTTGACCCGCTGCTCGGACCACGACAGCGTCTCGCCCAGTGGCGACAGCCAGGTGCCGTGCCCCTTGCGCATGTCCACCAGCGCCATGCCGAAAAAGTTTTCAGCGCGATTGAGCAGATTCCAGGCGTGGCGGTAGGAGATCCCCGCGGCCTGGGCCGCATGGGTCAGCTTGCCGCTCTCGCGCAGATTCGCCAGCAGCGCGAACAGTACCGGATCGAGCAGCTCGCCCTCATCGCTGCGAAACAGCCACGCGGGGGTGATATTCAACTTTTTTCTAAGCATTGTCGTTCATATTTTGCGCGCTCGATGGGAGTGCTAGTTTGGGCTTCAGCGGCATCCACTTAAATCAGTTAAGAACAATATTTCATATAAGGGAAGCGCTGCATCAGTCGCCGAACGCGATGAAAGGCAAGGCGCACGGCACGCAGAGAACGAGACATAACAGGTTGTTAGGCGAGTTCTCGAGTACCGCGCAACGCAGCCCTTCGCGCGTGCAGGCATTGAGGCAGTGATTTCCAAGACGATGGACTGACGCGGGCTCCTGACAAACCCGATCGCGGCAGGCCATGTACACGACCAGCCACCGACTCGATGAGAAACAGGCCATGTCACACCCCACTCCGCAGCCCGCCGACACGGCGCTGGCGGCGCAGCTCCAGGCCGTGATCGACCAGCACGCCGCGCGCCCCGGGGCCATGCTGCCATTGTTGCACGCCATCCAGGCGCAGCACGGCTATATCCCCGACGCCGCCGTGCCGATGATCGCCGAGGCGCTGCGCCATACCCGCGCCGAAGTGCACGGCATCATCAGCTTCTACCACCACTTCCGCACCCATCCCCCGGGGCGCCACGTGATCCAGGTGTGCCGCGCCGAGGCGTGCCAGGCGGTGGGCGCGCGGGCGCTGGAAGCCCACGTCAAGTCCGCGCTGGGGGTCGACTATCATGAGACTACGGCGGATCGCGAGTTCACCCTGGAGCCGGTCTACTGCCTCGGCAACTGCGCCTGCGGGCCGTCGCTGCGGGTCGACGACGAGATCCACGGACGCATGGACGCCGCCGGCTTCGATCGGCTGGCGGCGCAGCTGAGCGCCACCGTGGTGGAGGTAAAGTGATGACGACCACGATCTATGTGCCCTGTGACACCACCGCCCGCTCGCTCGGCGCCGACGCCGTGGCGGCGCGCCTGACACGGGCGGCCGAGCGTCTGGGCGTGGCGATCCAGCTCAAGCGCAACGGCTCCCGCGGGCTGTTCTGGCTGGAGCCGCTGGTGGAGGTAGAGACCGCAACGGGCCGGGTGGCCTATGGTCCGGTCGCCCCCACCGACGTCGACGCTCTGGTCGACGCCGGCCTGTTCGAGGGCCGGCAGGAGCACGCGCTGGCCCTCGGCGACATCGAAGCCCACCCCTATCTGGCGCGCCAGCAGCGGCTGACCTTCTCGCGCATCGGTCTGACCGACCCGCTCGCGCTCGAGGATTACACCGCACGGCAGGGCTTCGCCGGCCTGAAACAGGCGCTGGCGCTGACGCCCCAGGCTATCGTCGACGAGGTCAAGGCCTCGGGGCTGCGCGGACGTGGCGGTGCGGCCTTCCCCACCGGCATCAAGTGGCAGACCGTGCACGACACCCCGGCGGCGCAGAAGTACATCGTGTGCAACGCCGACGAGGGTGACTCCGGCACCTTCGCCGACCGCCTGGTGATGGAGTGCGATCCCTTCATGCTGATCGAGGGCATGACCATCGCCGGGCTCGCCGTGGGTGCCACCCAGGGCTATATCTATCTGCGCTCGGAGTATCCGCTGGCCCAGGCGATGCTCGACGAGGCGATCGCCCGCGCCGAGGCCGCCGGCTATCTGGGTGAGAACATCCTCGACAGCGGCCACGCCTTCCACCTCGAAGTCCGCCTGGGCGCCGGGGCCTATATCTGCGGCGAGGAGACCTCGCTGCTGGAGAGCCTGGAGGGCAAGCGCGGGCTGGTACGCGCCAAGCCGCCGCTACCGGCGATCGAGGGTCTGTTCGGCCAGCCCACCGTGGTCAATAACGTGCTCTCGCTGGCCGCGGTGCCGTTCATCCTCGACCAGGGCGGCCAGGCCTACGCCGACTACGGCATGGGCAAGTCCCGCGGCACCCTGGCGCTGCAGCTGGCCGGCAACGTCGCTCGCGGCGGGCTGGTCGAGCTGGCGTTCGGCACCACCCTGCGCGAGCTGATGGAGAGCTTCGGCGGCGGCACGCGCAGCGGCCGCCCGCTCAAGGCGGTGCAGGTGGGCGGCCCGCTGGGCGCCTATCTGCCGGAGAGCCAGTGGGATACCCCGCTCGACTATGAGGCCTTCGCCGCCTTCGGTGGTGTGGTCGGCCACGGCGGCGTGGTGATGTTCGACGACAGCGTCGACATGGGCGCCCAGGCGCGCTTCGCCATGGAGTTCTGCGCGGTGGAGTCCTGCGGCAAGTGCACGCCGTGCCGGATTGGCGCCGTGCGCGGCGTCGAGGTGATCGACCGTATCCGTGCCGGCGACGCTGCCGACGAAAATCTGGTCCTGCTCGCCGACCTGTGCGAGACCATGGTGGACGGTTCGCTGTGTGCCATGGGGGGTATGACCCCCTTCCCGGTGCAGAGCGTGATGAAGCACTTTCCCGATGACCTGACCCGGCCCCAGGCCGAAGGCGGGAGGTAAGCATGTTGCAATATTTCGAACCCGACGCATCCCACGCCGCCCAGTTCGCCCGCGACCTGGGCACCCCGGCGCGTTTCTCCGAGACGCAGGTGGCGCTGACCATCGACGGCCACAGCATCAGCGTGCCCGAAGGCACCTCGGTGCTGCGCGCCGCGGCGCTCGCCGGCATCACCATTCCCAAGCTGTGCGCCTCGGACAACCTCGAAGCGTTCGGCTCGTGCCGCCTGTGCGCGGTGGAGATCGAGGGCCGCCGCGGCCTGCCGGCCTCCTGCACCACGCCGGTCAGCGAGGGCATGGCAGTCACCACCCAGAATGCTCGGCTGGCCAAGCTGCGTCGCAACGTGATGGAGCTCTACATCTCCGATCACCCGCTGGACTGCCTGACCTGCCCCGCCAACGGTGACTGCGAACTACAGGACATGGCCGGCGCGGTGGGCCTGCGCGAGGTGCGCTACGGTTTCGAGGGGGCCAATCATCTCGACGCCGAGACCGACGCCTCCAACCCCTACTTCAGCTTCGACCCCAGCAAGTGCATCGTCTGCTCGCGCTGCGTGCGCGCCTGCAACGAGGTCCAGGGCACCTTCGCCCTGACCATCGAGGGGCGCGGCTTCGACTCCAAGGTCGCCGCCGGGCAGAACGAGCCGTTCATGGACTCCGAATGCGTCTCCTGCGGCGCCTGCGTGCAGGCCTGCCCCACCTCGACGCTGATGGAGAAGAGCGTGATCGAGCAGGGCGTGCCCGAGCACAGCGTGGTCACCACCTGCGCCTACTGCGGCGTCGGCTGCTCCTTCGAGGCGCAGATGAAGGGCGATCAGCTGGTGCGCATGGTGCCCTACAAGGGCGGTGACGCGAACCACGGCCACTCCTGCGTCAAGGGTCGCTTCGCCTTCGGCTACGCCACCCACAAGGATCGCATCAAGGAGCCGATGATCCGCGACTCGATCGATCAGCCGTGGCGTGCGGTCTCATGGGAAGAGGCGATCGGTTTCGCCGCTCGGCGTCTGCGCGAGATCCAGACCCAGTACGGACGCGAAAGCGTCGGCGGCATCACCTCCTCCCGCTGCACCAACGAGGAGACCTATCTGGTGCAGAAGCTGATCCGCGCCGCCTTCGGCAACAACAACACCGATACCTGTGCGCGGGTATGCCACTCGCCCACCGGCTACGGGCTGAAGACCACTCTGGGCGAATCCGCCGGTACCCAGACCTTCGATTCGGTGATGAAGGCCGACACCATCCTGGTGATCGGCGCCAACCCCACCGACGCCCACCCGGTGTTCGCCTCGCAGATGAAGCGCCGCCTGCGCCAGGGCGCGACGCTGATCGTCGCCGACCCGCGGCGGATCGACCTGCTCAAGACACCCCACGGCGGCAAGAGCCTGCACCTGCCGCTCAAGCCCGGCACCAACGTGGCGCTGGTCAATGCCCTGGCCCACGTGGTGGTCACCGAGGGGCTGGAGGATCACGACTTCATCGCACGGCGCTGTGAAGACGGCGCCTACCAGCAGTGGCGCGACTTCATCAGCGAGCCGCGCAATGCCCCCGAGGCGCTGGAAGCCGAGACCGGCGTCGCGGCGGCCACGGTCCGCGAGGCCGCCCGCGCCTATGCCACCGCCGGCAACGGGGCGATCTACTACGGCCTCGGCGTGACCGAGCACAGCCAGGGCTCGACCATGGTGATGGGCATCGCCAACCTCGCCATGGCCACCGGCAACATCGGCCGCGAAGGGGTCGGCGTCAACCCGCTGCGCGGTCAGAACAACGTCCAGGGCTCCTGCGACATGGGCTCCTTCCCGCATGAGCTGCCCGGCTACCAGCACGTCGCCGACCCGGCGGTGCGCGAGAAGTTCGAGGCGGTCTGGCACACCCCGCTGGACGACGAGCCGGGGCTGCGCATCCCCAACATGTTCGACGCTGCGATCGCCGGCACCTTCAAGGCGCTCTACGTGCAGGGCGAGGATATCGCCCAGTCGGACCCCAACACCCAGCACGTGGAGTCGGCGCTGCGCTCGCTGGACTGCCTGATCGTGCAGGACATCTTCCTCAACGAGACCGCCAAGTACGCCCACGTGCTGCTGCCGGGAGCCACCTTCCTCGAGAAGAACGGCACCTTCACCAACGCCGAGCGGCGCATCAACCGGGTGCGCCGGGTGATGCCGCCGGTGGCCGGCAAGGAAGACTGGGAGGTCACCCAGGACCTGGCCAACGCCCTGGGCTACCCGATGCACTACACCCATCCGTCCGAGATCATGGACGAGATCGCCAGCCTCACGCCGACCTTCACCGGGGTCAGCTACGCCAAGCTGGAGAAACTCGGCAGCATCCAGTGGCCGTGCAACGATGCCTTCCCCGACGGCACGCCGACCATGCACGCGCTGGACTTCCCCATCGGCAAGGGACACTTCGCGATCACCGAGTACGTCGCCACCGAGGAGCGCACCAGCCGCCGCTACCCGCTGCTGCTGACCACCGGGCGTATCCTCAGCCAGTACAACGTGGGTGCCCAGACGCGGCGCACCGCCAACAGCGCCTGGCATGCCGAGGACGTGCTCGAGATCCACCCCAGCGACGCCGAGCTGCGCGGTATCGCCGATGGCGACTGGCTGGGCATCAGCAGCCGCGTGGGCCAGACCGTGCTGCGCTGCCGTATCAGCGAGCGCATGGCACCGGGGGTGGTCTACACCACCTTCCACCACCCCGGTAGCGGGGCCAACGTGATCACCACCGACAACTCCGACTGGGCCACCAACTGCCCCGAGTACAAGGTGACTGCGGTCCAGGTGGAGAAGGTGTCGCAGCCCTCGTCGTGGCAGCAGCACTTCCAGCACTTCGACGCGCGCCAGCAGCACTATCTGGCCGCCGCCGACGACGCCCCGGCCGCGCTCAAGTGAGCGCGGCAGGATTCGACCAACCGGGGAGAGACGGACATGAGCGATAACACGGCGTCGCTGATCAAGATGATCAATCAGATCAGCCTCAACAACCGCCATCACGGCGACGATGCCCAGGCGGCCGAACAGGTCGCCACCCATCTCAAGAAGTTCTGGGCGCGCCCCATGAAGCGCGACATCATCGCCTACGCCGACGAGGACGGCAGCCAGCTCGATCCGGTGTCGAAGCTGGCCGTCGACCGGCTCAAGGCGCTCTCGAGTACGGTCAAGGACTGGGAGGAGACCTCGGACGCGGGCTAGCCGCCGCGATCTGCGGGTCGGCACGACAGCGCCACCAAGACATCGCCACCAAGACAAAGCCCCCGTCGGACGAATCCGGCGGGGGCTTTCTCATGGACCTGCGAGCGGCGCCGAGGTCAAGGCTTCATGTCTTCGAAGAAGCGTTTGACGCCGTCGAACCAGCCCTCTTTCTTGGGCGAGTGGCGGCTGGCACTGCCCAGGCTCTCCTGGAACTTGCGCAGCAGCTCTTTCTGCTCCTCGGAGAGATTGACCGGAGTCTCCACCACGACCTTGCACAGCAGGTCGCCGGCGGGGCCGCCGCGCACCGGTTTCACGCCCTTGCCGCGCAGCCGGAACAGCTTGCCGGTCTGGGTCTCGGCGGGGATCTTGAGCTTGACCCGGCCCTCCAGGGTCGGCACCTCGAGCTCGCCGCCCAGGGCAGCGTCGACGAAGTTGATCGGCACTTCGCAGTGCAGATGACGCCCGTCACGCTCGAAGATCGGGTGGGACTTGATATCGGCCTGGACGTAGAGGTCGCCCGCCGGCCCGCCGTTGAGCCCGGACTCGCCCTCGCCGTTGAGACGAATACGGTCGCCGGTATCCACCCCGGCGGGGATCTTCACCGACAGCGTGCGCGTCTCGCGTACACGGCCCTCGCCGTGGCACTTGCGGCACGGCACCTTGATCACCTGGCCGCTGCCGTGGCAGGTCGGGCAGGTCTGCTGCACGGCGAAGAAGCCCTGCTGCATGCGCACCTGACCCTGGCCGTGACAGGTCGGGCAGGTCTCCTTGCTGGAACCGGGCTCGGCGCCATTGCCGTCGCAGTGCTCGCACTCGACGTGGCGCGGTACGCGGATATCGACCGTGGTGCCGAAGACGGCATCCTCGAGATCGAGCTCCAGGTTGTAGCGCAGATCGCTGCCGCGCTGGGGCGCGTTGGGATTGCGCCGACCACCGCCGCCACCGAAGATATCGCCGAAGACATCGCCGAAGATATCGCTGAAACCACCGGCCCCGGCACCGCCGAAACCGCCGCCACCGAAACCGCCGCCGGCCTGGCCGTCGACCCCGGCATGACCGAACTGGTCGTAGGCCGCGCGCTTCTGGTCGTCGGACAGCACCTCGTAGGCATCGGAGACCTCGCGGAATTTCTCCGCCGCCTGCTGATCGTCCGGATTGCGATCCGGATGGTACTTCTGTGCCAGCCGGCGATAGGCCTTCTTGATCTCCTTGCCGTCGGCGCCCTTGTCGACGCCCAGCACTTCGTAGTAGTCACGCTTGGACATGACGTTGTTCGCCTCCGTATCGATGCCGTGCAAACGACAACGCGGGAGTCGTGTCTGGCTCCCGCGCTGCTGCCGTCACACGACGTCAGACGTCGTGATTATTGCTTTTTCCGATCGTCGTTGACTTCCTCGAACTCGGCGTCAACCACGTCATCCTCTTTCTTGCCGCTGGCCTGGGCGTCGTCGGCCTGGGCACCCGCTTCCTGATCGGCGCCTTCGCCCTGCTCGGCGTACATCTTCTGCGCCAGGTTGCCGGAGGCTTCGGTGAGCGCGTCGAGCTTGGCCTGGATGGCGTCCTTGTCGTCACCCTTGAGCGCTTCCTCGAGCTCGCCGATGGCGCTCTCGATCTTGCTCTTCTCGTCGGCGTCGACCTTGTCGCCGGCCTCTTCCAGCGTCTTGCGCGAGGCGTGGATCATGCCGTCGGCCTGGTTGCGCAGGGCGACCAGCTCTTCGAACTTCTTGTCCTCGGCCTCGTGCGCCTCGGCATCCTTGACCATCTGATCGATCTCTTCGTCGGAGAGACCGCTGGAGGACTTGATCACGATCGACTGCTCTTTGCCGGTCGCCTTGTCCTTGGCCGTGATGTTGAGGATACCGTTGGCATCGAGATCGAAGGCGACTTCGATCTGCGGCACGCCGCGCGGTGCCGGCGGAATGTCGGCGAGGTCGAAGCGGCCCAGCGACTTGTTCTGCGCCGCCTGCTTACGCTCACCCTGCAGCGCGTGAATGGTCACGGCCGTCTGGTTGTCTTCGGCGGTCGAGAAGGTCTGGGTCTTCTTGGTCGGGATCGTGGTGTTCTTCTCGATCAGCGGCGTCATCACGCCACCCAGGGTCTCGATGCCCAGCGTCAGCGGGGTCACGTCGAGCAGCAGCACGTCCTTGACGTCACCGCCGAGCACGCCGCCCTGAATCGCGGCACCCATGGCCACGGCTTCGTCCGGGTTGACGTCCTTGCGGGCGTCCTTGCCGAAGAACTCGGCGACCTTCTGCTGCACCATCGGCATGCGGGTCTGGCCGCCCACCAGGATGACGTCGTGGATCTCGCTGTTGGAGAGACCGGCGTCTTCCATGGCGGTCTTGCACGGACCCAGCGAGCGGCTGACCAGATCTTCGACCAGCGACTCGAGCTTGGCCCGGGTGACCTTGATCGCCAGGTGCTTGGGACCGGTGTTGTCGGCGGTGATGTAGGGCAGATTGACTTCGGTCTGCTGGGCCGAGGAGAGCTCGATCTTGGCCTTCTCGGCGGCTTCCTTCAGACGCTGCATGGCCAGGCTGTCACCGGACAGGTCGATGCCCGAATCGCTCTTGAACTGCTGCACCAGGTAGTCGATCAGCTTGAGGTCGAAGTCCTCGCCACCCAGGAAGGTGTCACCGTTGGTGGCCAGCACCTCGAACTGCTTCTCGCCGTCGACGTCGGCGACTTCGATGATCGAGATATCGAAGGTACCGCCGCCTAGGTCGTAGACCGCGATGGTACGGTCGCCGGTGGAACGATCCATGCCGTAGGCCAGCGCGGCTGCGGTCGGCTCGTTGATGATGCGCTTGACCTCGAGACCGGCGATACGGCCGGCGTCCTTGGTCGCCTGACGCTGGGAGTCGTTGAAGTAGGCCGGCACGGTGATGACCGCTTCGGTCACTTCTTCACCGAGATAGTCCTCGGCGGTCTTCTTCATCTTCTTGAGCACTTCCGCGCTGACCTGCGGCGGTGCCAGCTTCTTGTCGTTCACCTGCACCCAGGCGTCGCCGTTGTCGGCCTCGACGATGCGGTAAGGCACCATCTTGATGTCCTTCTGGACGACGTCGTCCTTGAACTTGCGGCCGATCAGGCGCTTGACGGCGTAGAGCGTGTTGGTCGGGTTGGTGACCGCCTGACGCTTGGCCGCCTGGCCGACCAGGGTCTCTCCGTCGTCGGTGTAGCCGATGATCGACGGCGTGGTGCGAGCGCCTTCGGCGTTCTCGATCACGCGAGTCTTGTCACCGTCGAGCACGGCGACGCAGGAGTTGGTCGTACCCAGGTCGATACCGATGATGCGTCCCATAATTCCTCACCTCTAACAATTCGTTGACGATTCGATACGTTGTCTTGGCGGCGCGTGTGGCGCGATTGACTGCTATCTGGGGGCTTTCGGGCGCCTTTCAAGCCCCGTCGGCCCAGATTGCGTCAGGCCGACTTGCTGACGATGACCATCGCCGGCCGCACCAGACGCCCGTTCAGGGTGTAACCCTTCTGCATCACATCCATGACCGTGTTGGGGTCGAGCTCCGGATTGGGCACCATGCTCATCGCTTCGTGGAACTGCGGATCGAACGGTTCACCCTGCGGGTCGATCTGCTCGACGCCGAACTTGGCGAGCACGTCGAGCTGCATCTTCAGAGTCATCGACACCCCCTCACGGTGGGTCTCGTCGACCTCCTGCATGCTCTCCAGCCCCTTTTCCAGACTGTCGACCACCGGCAGCAGCTCCTTGACGAACTTCTCCAGGGCGAACTTCCGAGCCTTCTCGGCATCCTGCTCGGCGCGCCGGCGGGCATTCTGGGCCTCGGCGGCGGCACGCATCGACTGATCCTTGGCCTCGGTGAGCGCCTGCTCCAGCTCTTCGACCCGCGCGGCCAGCACTTCTGCCTCGGGGTTGGCGTCGCCGCCGGTCTCGCCAGGCTCATGCTCGAGTTCGTCGGCAACCGCGTCGAGATCACCCTCGAGCGGCGCCTGGGTCGGCTGCGGTTCGCCGTCGCGCTCGGCGCGCTCGATCTCTTCGTCGACGGGCTTCTGCGGATCTCTGGCCATGAGTCTCTCCCGATATGGATGTAATGAAAGCACCAGTATAAAGACGGCGTCGGCGTCATCGACGCTCGCTATTGATATCCAAGTGACTTCCTATATGGGGCTGCCCGCGACGATCTCAAGCGTTGGCGCGCTTTACGTGAATGCCGGAACGCACCACCCGCCTTTCAGGCACCGCGGGGTGGATTGAAGCGTCGAACCGACTACTGTATAAACGAACAGACTACTGTATGGCCGCCATCGATCCTCGGGAGGCAGCATGCTGATCCAACTCGCCATTCGCGACTTCGCCATCGTCGACACCCTCGATCTGGAGTTCCAGTCCGGCATGACCGCCATCACCGGTGAGACCGGGGCGGGCAAGTCGATCCTGCTCGGCGCCCTCGGGCTCTGCCTGGGCGAACGCGCCGATGCCGGCGGCGTGCGTCATGGCGCCGAACGCGCCGATCTCAGCGCGCGCTTCGACCTCAGCGGCCGCGCCGAGGCGCGGGCCTGGCTCGCCGCGCGCGAACTGCCGAGCGAGGATTGCCTGCTACGCCGAGTGGTCACCGCTTCCGGACGCTCCAAGGCGTGGATCAACGGCCAGCCCTGCACCATCGCCGACCTGCGCGAGCTCGGCGAGTGTCTGATCGACGTCCACAGCCAGCATGCCCACCAGGCGCTGCTCAACGAGGAGACCCATCGCCGCCTGCTCGACGACGCCGCCGGCCAGCGCCGCGCGGTCGACGATCTGGCGGCGCTGTACCGCCAGTGGCAGAGCCTGCGCAAGCAGTATCGTCAGCGCAGCGAGAACGACGAGGAGCGCGAGGCCAAGCGCCAACTGCTGCGCTATCAGGTGGAGGAGCTGGATCAGCTGGCACTGCAGGCAGACGAACTGGAGGCACTGGAACAGGAGCAGGAGACCCTGGCGCATCTGGAGGAGACCCTGCGCGAGGCGCAGTTCGCCGCCGACTGCTGCGACCACGACGAAGGCGGTGCACTGGGCCTGCTACTGCAGGCACACACGCGCCTGTCGCGTGTGCCGGGCAGCGACCGCGGCAGCCTGGCGGAAGCGCTCGGCATGCTCGGTGATGCCCAGATCCAGCTCGAGGAGGCGGCCCGGGAGCTACACCACTTCGTCGAGTCCACCGAGCTCGATCCGCAAAGACTGGCTTGGGTCGACGAGCGCCTCGGCGAGATCCACCGCATTGCGCGCAAGCACCACGTCATGCCCGACGAGCTGGTCGCGCTGCACCAGCGCCTGAGCGCCGAGCTGGCCGATCTCGATGGCGGCGATGACGACCTCGACAGCCTGCGCGCGCGGCTTGAGGAGACGCGCCAGCACTACCGCGACGCCGCCCGCCAGATCAGCGAGGCGCGCCAGACCAGTGCCACCGAATTCGCCCGTCAGGTACAGGAGCAGCTCGCTTTCCTGGGCATGGAGAAGGCGCGCTTCGCGGTCGAGGTCACCCCGCTGGAGACGCCGCAGCCCCACGGGGTCGACCGCGTCAGCCTCTTGATCAGCGCCAACCCCGGCCAGCCGCCGCGGCCACTGGCCAAGGTCGCTTCCGGCGGCGAGCTCTCCCGCGTCAGCCTGGCGATCCAGGTAGTCGCGGCCAGCCACAGCACCCTGGCCACGCTGGTGTTCGACGAGGTCGATGTCGGCATCTCCGGCGCCACCGCCGAGATCGTCGGCCAGCTGCTGCGCCGGCTGGGCCAGAAAGCCCAGATCATGACCGTGACCCACCTGCCCCAGGTTGCCGCCCAGGCGCACCAGCACCTGCACATCGAAAAGCAGTCCAGCGACGAGGCCACCCGCACCCAGATGGCGCAGCTCGACGAAGCGGGCAGAGTGCGCGAGATCGCGCGCATGCTCGGCGGCGTCAAACTCTCGGAGCGCACCCTGGCCCACGCCCGCGAGATGCTGGCGGCGAGCCAGACCGGGGCGCACTGAGCATCGCCAGCGCCTCGCGAGCGCACTCACCACACTGCACACAACGCAAAACGCCGACCCCTGGGGGTCGGCGTTCTGGTGATATCGCTTGTGCCCTGCAGGCGGGCCAGGGAGTCACTTCTTGCTGCTGTCCTGGCGCGTCGCCTTGGAGCCGCGCGGGCGGACGTAAAGCACCAGCGCATGCTCGACCAGCTCGTAGCCGTGCTCTTCGACGATCTCACGCTGGCGCCGCTCGATCTCTTCGTCGTAGAACTCGACGATATCACCGGACTCCAGGTCCACCATGTGGTCATGGTGCTCTTCCTGGGTCATCTCGAACACGGCATGGCCGCCGTCGAAATTGTGACGCACCACCAGGCCAGCGGCCTCGAACTGAGTCAGCACACGGTATACGGTAGCGAGGCCGACGTCTTCTCCCGACTCCAGCAGCGCCTTGTAGACGTCCTCGGCGCTCATATGGAGCTCTTCTTCCATACGTGTCGCTTCGAGAATCTGCAGGATCTTGACACGCGGCAGAGTGACCTTGAGTCCCGCCTTGCGCAATTCTTGGTTTTCGTCTGCCATGGTCGCTCTTCGCAGTGGCGTCCCGTGTCGGGTATGATCAATCCACGCAACGATAGTGAAAGACGGACTCAAATGCAAAACCTGATCAGAACGGCCGTACTCGTGCTCGCAGCGTCTCTCATCGCTGGCTGTAGCTACTTTGGCGTCTACAAACGCGACCTCGTCCAGGGCAACCTCATCACCCAGGACATGGTGTCTCAGCTCCATACCGGCATGAGCCGCGCCCAGGTCGTTCAGGTCATGGGAACGCCGCTGATGGAAGCGCCCTTCTCCTCCGACCAGTGGGACTACGTCTTCTATCTCGACAAGGCCTACGGCGGCACGGTGGAGAAGCGGGTCACGCTCACCTTCGCCAACGACCAGGTGGTCGACATCCAGAAGTCCGGTGACATGAATGCCGACGTCGAACTCGACCAGGACAGCGGCCCGGGGCCGGCGGTCGAAGGTGCCGGTGAAGGTGCTGCGGTGCCGCAGGTCGGCCCCACAGGCCTTTAACCCCTCTCTTTACCGAGTGCGAATCAGCGCGGCGGCCTGCGGGCCGCCCGCTCGCGTCGCGCCTGCTTGGGGTCGATGTGCAGCGGGCGGTAGACCTCGACCCGCTCCCCCGGCAGCAGTTCGCGCTGCTCGGGGTGGACAAGACGCTCGCCGAAGATCCCCAGCGGCGCACTCGCCAGCCAGGCCTCGTCGAGGTCGGCGAAATAGGTCGGCAGATCGGCACGCATCACCGCCTCCCGCGCGGTCAGCCCCGCCGACCACGCGAGCGTGACGATACGCTGATGCGCCGGCGTGGCGTAGGCCACCTCGACCAGCGCACTGTCTCCGGCCGGCGCCTCGCCCGACTCGGTACCGCTAATCTCGCGGGCATCGGCTGCGGGAGGCATGGCGTCAGCGCCCATAGACCTGATCGGCGCGCCGGGTGAAAGCGTCGATCAGCTGCCCCGCGACCTGCTGGAACAGACGGCCGAAGGCCATGCCCAGCAGCCGGTTGCTGAACTCGAACTCCATCTCCAGCTCCACCTTGCAGGCGTTCTCGCCCAGATCACGGAACAGCCAGCATCCCTCGAGGCGCTTGAACGGGCCGTCGACCAGCGACAGATCGATGCGCCCGGGGCGCTTGAGATCATTGCGCGTGGTCACGGTCTGCTCGACGCCGCCCTTGGCCAGGGTCATGCTGCCGATCAAGTAATCCTCTCCGCGTTCGATCACCCGGGCCCGACGGCAGCCGGGGAGGAATTCCGGGTAGCGTTCGAAGTCATTGACCAGCTCGAACATCTGTTCCGGGGTATGCCGGACAAAAGCAGACCGGTGCACGCTTGGCATGTAGCTCTCCACTGATTTATCGCCCCGATGCGCGTATCATGGGGGCTATTTCTCACATGCTTGAATGGTAGCACGCTCGCCCCCAGGTCTGCGGGCGTACCGGATATCGCCGCGAAGAGGTGTCATGGGTAAGAAGAAAGGCAACGCGCCCGGCAACAACACGATCGCCCAGAACAAGAAGGCTCGTTTCGAGTATCACATCGACGAAACCTTCGAGGCGGGTCTCTCGCTGAGCGGTTGGGAGGTCAAGAGCCTGCGTGCCGGCAAGGCCCAGCTCACCGACACCTATATCCTGATCAAGAACGGCGAGGCCTGGCTGCTGGGCAGCCACATCACGCCGCTCAACACCGCCAGCACCCACGTGGTGGCCGAGCCCGACCGCACGCGCAAGCTGCTGCTGCATCGCAAGGAGATCGCCAGGATCTTCTCGCGGACCCAGGAGAAGGGCCACACCTGTGTGCCGCTCAAGCTCTACTGGAAGAAGAATCTGGTCAAGTGCGAGCTGGCGCTGGTGCGCGGCAAGCAATTGCACGACAAGCGCGCCACCCAGAAGGAGCGCGACTGGAATCGCGAGAAGGCGCGGGTGATGCGCGACCACGCCTGAGGCGCAGCGTGAAGAGTGCAATTCGACGATTGAGATGGCGTGGGGTCATCCCCAACTGATAGAATATCGGGGTTCCAAGGGGGCGACATGGCTTCGACGCCGGTGACAATCCCTGAGGTGCATGCCGAGAGCGTAACGTATCTCGTAAATCCAACGTTACGATTAAATAGTCGCAAACGACGAAAACTACGCTCAAGGCGCACTGGCAGCCTAAGAACTGCTAGCTGTTGTCTGGCCTCGAAGCGATGTGCCCATTCATCGCGGAGAGGATACGAGCTAAAGCTGATGGGACCGCGTATGTCAGCGCTCTCCTGACATGCGTTAAACCTTAGAGAGATCGCAAGGTGTCATCCTGCCCGTCGGAGGTCACTGCGCTAAATCAAAAGACGGAACTAAGCATGTAGAGCCGATGGGTGAGTGCCGGCGGACGGGGGTTCAATTCCCCCCGCCTCCACCAACACCAGAAAAAAGCACCTCGAGAGAGGTGCTTTTTTTGTGTCCGGGCGTTTTGTGCCCGGACGTCTTGTGCACGACCATCGGGCCGTGGGCAGCTACAGCGCCGGGTGCCGCCCACCGCGGCGGGGCCCGGCTGCGGCCATGGCCCGCTCCAGGTCCTGATGCTTGCACTTGAAGGCCGAGCAGCCGGCACAGCGCACATCCTGTGACGATTCATCGAGCGTCGGCAGCAGAAAGCGCTCGCCGCCGCAGACGTTACAGCGCAGTTCGAGGGTCACGTTGAGCATGATCGATCCCTGACAGGGCTCCAGCGCAGGCTGGCGCCGGACTTGAGGTTGGAGGAGACAGCACGACGGCATCCGATCCGACGGCTCGACTGAGCGTGGCAAAGAATCGCGACTTGTCCAGCGATATCGCCACTGTCGCTGGCAAATCCATGGCGATCCAGTGGCAAGCGGGCACGGATTGACTAGCCTCAAGAGGTCCGGCGACTGCTGAATTTCCGTATGACGATAAAATGTTACCCTAAGGATGGTTAAGCTGGAGGCCGATCGTCGCCGCGCGAGCGCCCGGCCATCGCTCTGGCCTGACGACATTTTGAGACACAGCCCTTAAGACCCCGCCCTTCAGACAAGGAGGTTGAAGCGTGCCCACCCCTCGCCCCGATCGCTGGCCGAGCCGCTGGCTACTCTTGATACTGCTGTTCTTCGCCGCCCCGCTGATGGCGCAACAGGACGCCAGCTCAGATGCGTCGTCGAGCGCGCCCGCCGAGGAAGGCCCCGCCTACTCGACGATGGCCGACCTGCTGGAGAACGAGCAGTCGCGTCAGGCGCTGATCGATCAGCTGCGCAAGCTTGCCGCCGAGCAGCCCCAGGCCGGTGACGGGAAACCGCAGGGCAGCGCGCCCGCGGAGGCGAATACCAGCCAGGCCTCCGCCGACGGTGCCAAGAGCGCCGATAACGCCACGACTACCGAGGACGTCTCCTTCCCGCGGCGCATGGCGCAGATCACCAGCGCCTTCGCCGATGACATCGGCGGGCAGTTCACCGCCGTGGCGGCGCTGGTCAGCGGTTTCTTCGGCAGCGGCGACGCCGCCGCCAGCAGCGGCCCCGCCTTCAGCCTGAGCGACTTCCTCGATGCCGCGCTGGAGCTGGGCATGGTGATCGTCGCCACCGTGGTCGCGTTCTTCGTGCTGCGGCGCCTCGCCGGGCCGCTGTTCAACCGGTTCAGTCGCTGGTCACTGCAGGGTGATGGACGCGCCCACCTGCTGCGGGTGATCGTCAGCGTGATCCTGGCCGCAGTGGTCGACGTGGTGGTGGTGGTGCTGGCCTATGTCGCCGGCAACCTCGTCGCCACCTTCCTGGTCGGCGAGAGTGGCACCTTGAACACGCGCTTCTCGCTGTTCCTCAACGCCTTCCTGATGATCGAGCTGTTCAAGTGCGCGCTGCGCGCGCTGTTCGCCTCCAGCCACGAAGGCCTGCGCCTGGTGCCCATCAGCGCCGCCCAGGCACGCTACTGCAACGGCTTCCTGGCCAGCCTGGCCGGCTTCGTCGGCTACGGCATGCTGGTGGTGGTACCGATTCTGAGCCTCAACCTGTCGCCGGCCTTCGGCAAGGTGATCAGCGTGCTGATCATGCTGATCGCCCTGCTCGCGGCGATGACCGTGATCCTCAAGAAGCGCCTTGCGGTGCGCGATCTGATCCTGGGCAAGGCCGAGCAGGCCAGCATGGCCGCCTCCCGCGTCGCCCTGCGCATGCTGGCCGGCGTGTGGCACGTGATCGCCATTCTGTATGCGCTGATGGTGTTCGGCGTGACCCTGCTGCATCCGGAAACCGCGCTGCCGTTCGTGCTCATCGCGACCCTGAAGACGATCCTCTACATCGGCATCGGCATGCTGGTCTCGGGGCTGCTGACCCAGCTTATCGGGCGACGCATCACCCTCTCCGACGAGCTGCGCCGGCGCCTGCCGATGCTCGAGGGGCGGCTCAACGCCTATGTGCCGAGCTTCCTCAAGGTGATCCGCGTGATCATTCTGGTCGCGGTGGTGATGTACACCCTGGACGCCTGGGGCGTCTTCGACCTGGCCACCTGGTACGCCAGCGAAGCCGGCGCGCGCACCGTCGCTGCCGTGATCCAGGTGCTCCTGATTCTGGCCGTGGCCGCCATCGTATGGATCGGCCTGGCCAGCCTGATCGAGAACTATCTCAACCCGGAGACCGGCGGCGGCGCCCCGACTGCCCGCGCCCAGACCCTGATGAGCCTGTTCCGCAACGCCCTGGCGATCACCCTGATCATCATGACGGCGATGATCGTGCTGTCGCAGATCGGTATCAATATCGGCCCGCTGATCGCCGGGGCCGGGGTGCTGGGCCTGGCCATCGGTTTCGGTGCCCAGAAACTGGTCCAGGACGTCATCACTGGGGTCTTCATCCAGCTCGAGAACGCCATGAACACTGGCGATGTGGTCTCCGTGGGCGGCATCACCGGTACCGCCGAGCGCGTCAGCATCCGCTCGGTGGCGATCCGAGACCTCTCCGGTACCTACCATATCGTGCCGTTCTCGTCGGTGGGCACGGTCTCCAACTTCATGCGTGAATACGGCAACCATGTCGGCGAGTACGGCATCGCCTACCGCGAGAACATCGATTACGCCATCGAGCAGCTGCAGGCGGCGTTCGAGGAGCTCAAGGCGAGCGAGGAGCATGGCCACAAGCTGCTGGCCCCGATGACCGTGGCAGGCGTGGTCGCCCTGGCCGACAGCTCGGTCAATATCCGTGTGGTGATCAAGACCACCCCGGGCGACCAGTGGGGTGTGGGCCGCGCCTACAACCGCCTGGTCAAGCTCTACTTCGACAAGGCCGGTATCGAGATCCCGTTCCCGCACACCACGCTCTACTTCGGCGAGGATCGGGACGGCTCGGCGCCGCCGGCCCACGTGCGCGTGCTGCGCGACGACAAGCGCGACATTCCGGGTACCGCCCAGGCGGCCGCGTCCTCCGAGCAACCGGATACCCGGTCGCACGATGCCACGCACAACAAACCGACCCATGACGACGTCGACGACGATGCCGGTGACGATCCGCGCTGAACGCCACGACGTCAAAGCACAAGTGAGAGAGTAAAAGATAGAGGCCGCCCTTCGGGGCGGCCTCTTGCGTTCTGGGGAGACATGTCGGCGGGCGGCGCCTACCCCGCGTCGAGCAGGAATCCGGCACCGCGCATGGCCGCGCCGCGCACGCCGCTGGCAGCGCCCAGTTGCGAGGCTACCACCCGCGGCACGACGACACCGGGAAAGAGATGACGTCCGAGCGCCGCCGGCAGCGCGGCGACCAGTTCGGGCAGGGTGGAGAGCCCACCGCCGATCACGATCGCCGCCGGGGCCAGCAGCTTGGTGACGTTGGCCAGCGCCTCGCCGAGAAGATCGACGTGGCAGCGGTGGGCCAGCTCCGCCGCTGGGTCGCCCGCGCGCCAGGCGGCGTACCAGGTCTCGGCGCGCTCCGCCCTCCCGCCGAAGTGGCGAAACAGCTCCACCAGCCCAGGGCCGGCGATATAGCGCTCGAGACAGCCGTGCAGACCACAGCCGCAAGCCAGACGCGGCAGGTGGTAGCGCTCACTGGCCGCCGCCGAGAGCGGCAGATGCCCCCACTCGCCAGCCAGGCCACCACATCCGCCAAGCAGGCGCCCCTCGACGATCGCTCCGCCGCCGGCACCGGTACCCAGGATCGCGCCGAAGGCATGGCGCTCGCCGGCAGCGGCGCCGCCCGGGCCAACCTCCGAGAGGATGAAGCAGCGACTGTCGTTGTCGAACACCACCGGGCGGTCGAAGTGGCCTTGCAGCGAGGCCGTCAGCGGCAGCTCACGCAGGCCGGGCAGATTGGCGGCGACGAGGCAGCCGCGAGTATCGATCACCCCGGGCAGGCCGAGCCCCAGGGTGCCACGCGCGCCGAAGCGGGTGTCGGCCACGGCGACCATCGACGCCAGTCGCGCCAGCAGCGCCGGGCCATCCGCCGCGGGGGTCGCCTCGCGCCAGGTGGCAAGACGCTGCCATTGATGATCGAAGACCCCGAGCTCGATCTTGGTACCGCCGACATCGATGCCGTAGTGCATGCCCACTCCTCTGACGGACGCCACGTGGCGACAAAAAAGGGCGCCCGCGGGCGCCCAGGAGAGCAATCGGTGGTCGCGCTCAGCGCGTCACGTCGCTGGGCTGGGGCAGCGCCGGCAGCGACTTGTCCAGCAGCGTGACACTCTGACGGTAGTAGAGCTGGCTCTTGCTGTGGTCACCGAGGTTGGCATAGAGCCGCGCGAGTTCCGCACACACCACCCCGCTCGGGCGCTGACGCTGGCTCGCCTCGAAGTACTCCTGCGCCTTGCCCCAGTAGGCGTTGCGTAGCGAGAGCCGACCCAGGGTGAGCAGTAGATCCGGGTCGTTGGGCCGCTCCTGCAACCACTTCTCGGCGTACGCCAGCTGGCGCGCGGCGTCGACGTTGAGCAGGCCGTAGCGCAGCACCAGGCGCGTATCCCAGTGCTCCTTGAGGGCGTTGCGCAGCAGGCGTTCGGCGTCGCCCTCCTCGCCGCCCTTGATCAGCGCATCGCTGTAGAGCAGGACCAGCTCGACGTCGCCGCGCAGCGCATCGGGCATGTCTGCCCAGAGTGCCCGCACCCGCTGCAGGTTACCCTCCTGCTGAGCGGCGTGGATCAACAGCTCGCGGTTGGCACGCTGCTCGAGTTCGCGGCGCTCGTCGTCGGTGATCAGGCGGTGCTTGTCGAGCCGTGGCAGCAGCCGACGCAGGCCATCCCAGTCGTTGACGCTGAGATAGGCCTGCTTGAGCAGCTTGAGCACCTGCGGATGCTCCGGTAGCTGCTGTTCCAGACGGGTCAGGGTGGCCAGCGCCTCCTCGAACTGCTGGCGGTCGAGCATCAGCTGCGCCTGCACCAGGCCGACCGCGGTGTCGGCGCCCTCGGTACTGTGGTGGGCACGCTTGAGCAGCACGTCGGCCTGCTCGTAGCGGCCCTGATAGTGGGCCGCCAGCGCCGCCGAAAGGTAGTTGACCAGCGGCGTGCCGGAGTCGTCGGCGGCCTTGGTCAGCGCCTTTTCGGCACGCTTCCAGCGCCCCTCGGCCAGCGCCACCAGGCCACGCACGGTGCGCTTCATGGCGGTGCGGTGACGGGTGCGGCTGTTCCACACCTTGAGACGGCTCATCGGCCGGCGCAGGCGCATCAGCGCGCGCAGGCCAAAGTGCAGCACCAGAAAGGCGACCAGCAGCAGCACGCAGCCGAACCAGAACGAGGTCTGGATCGAGGTATCGCCGACACGGATGAACCAGTACCCCGGCAGCGACTGCATCAGCTGCCCGAACAGCGCGCCGACCGCCAGACCGAAGACGATCAGCAGGATCAGCTTTCTCATGCGCCCTCTCCCTGTGCCGATCCGTTCTGCGTCGCCTGACCGCCGTTCGCGTTACTACCACCCGTGCCGTTACCGAAGCGCTTCTCGATGAACTGCTTGAGCAGCTGCGACGACTGGCTGATGTCCGGCAGCTCCGGGCGCACGTTCTCGTCGCGCAGCGAGGAGAGCTTGTCGAGGGCGTTGGCCACGCCCTGGTTGTCGGTGTCGTAGTAGCCCTTGATCAGCTCGATCGCCTTGCCCAGGCTGGCCTGGTAGAGCTTGGGCTCGGCCTTGAGCAGCGCCAGCTGCGCCTGCTCCAGCAGCATGCGCACGTTCTGGCGCAGGTAGGACTCCTGCTCGGGGGTGATCAGCGCCTCCAGCGGCTGGTCGTGGCGCCGCACGGTGACCAGATCCTTGAGCTCGCGACCCAGGGTGGCGAGCTGCTCGCGCCAGCCGCCACTGGGCTGGGCGTCGCCCTTGCCGGCGGCGATCTGCTCGATGTCCTGTTTCAGCGGCAGGCGGGCCAGCTGCTCCTGCTGCGCCATCAGCGCCAGGTAGATACCGGTGCGGTCGATCACCGGCACCGAGTCGAGCGCCGCCAGCTCCGACTGGATCGCGCGGCGGATCGGCACCAGCGCCGGGTTGTCCGCGTCGCGCAGGCGGGCATCGGCGGCCTCGAGCAGCGCCTTGGCGCCGGGCACGTCGCGCTCCAGCTGCAGCCGCTGGTTGGCCAGGCGCAGCAGATACTCGGCTTCGGCGTGGAGCCACTCGCGCGGATCGGCCTGCTGCTGCTTGGCCAGCTCCGCCAGCACCTTGTCCAGGGTTTTGTCGAGGCTCTGGCGGTACTGATCGAACTCGCCGCGCATCATCTTCAGCGACTGCTGGCGGTTCTGGTCGAGATCACCGACGCGCGCGCTCAGATCGTCGATGGCGCCGCGGTTGGACTGTACCTGGTCCAGCTTCTGCTGCTGTTGTTGCAGCAGCTGCCAGCCGCGGTAGCCGATGGCCGCCACCGCGATCGCCAGCACGATGACCAGGATCAGCGCCAGCAGGCCTAGCTTGCTGCTCTTGCCGTTCTTGCTGCCACCGCCACTGCGGCTGCCCTCATGACTGCTGCCGCCTCCGCCGCTGCTGGCAGGCTTGGCGCGCGAAGACGCGGCCCCGCCGCCATCGCGCGACAGCGGCCCGCCCGGTTTGGCGGCCTTGGTGCTCGTCTTGCTCTTGCCCTTGGCGGCGTCGCGCTTGCCCTCACCGCCCTCGCTGGCGGTGCCAGCGCTCTTGGCAGCGTCAGTCTGGGGGCTCTCCTGTTTGGCAGCGCTGGCCGCCTTGCCACTAGCGCGGGAGGTGCTGGGTTCGCCGCTGGCGTCCGGCTGTGCCACGTCCGGTTTGACGGGGTCGGTGTGGCCGGCGGTATCGGCAGCGGTGTCGGGTGTCGACGCGGCAGTCGACGAAGCGGTCTTGTCCTGCTCGGCTTTCCGAGCGTCGCCGTCGGCCTGATTGTCGGAAGCGGAGGCCGACTGCGGTTGTTGATCGTTTCGTTGCTTGCTCATCTACGCTGCCTTTACTCGTGATCACCCTGATCGAAGGTGGCGCCCGGACGGCGCGTCGGGTTGGCGACGGTGCCATCGGAGCAGGATCGAACCGGCCCTGGGCGGCGGGCCGGGAGCCCGGCACTACCAGATGCGCGGGATCAGCTCGCGCGCAGCGCAGTCACCGCCGCCGCCAGCGCCTCCGGCGCAGGCCCGGACGCCACGTGAAGCGAGCCGAATCCCAGCTGTCTCGCCAGTGTAGCCAACCGTCCACTCGAGACGATTAGCGGTTGGTTCAACGCTATCGGGCCACACCCGGTGGCCAGATGTTGCAATATTTCCCCGCTGGTCACCACCAGCGCCGCATAGTCGCCCTGGGCCAGCCAGGTCGCCGCCGGGGGTGCCGGCGGACGGTAGCGGCGACGATAGAGCGTCAGCGTGTCGAGCAGCGCGCCGCGCGCCGTCAGCTGTTCGGCCAGCACCTCGCGCCCGCCCTCGCCGCGGGCCAGCAGCAGGCGCTTGCCCGCCACCGCCCGCAGCGACGGCGCCTCGAGCAGCCCCTCACTATGCTCGCCGGCCCCCGTCGGGGGCAGCACGCAGGGCACCCCCAGCTCTTGGTATAGCGTCTCCGCGGTGGCCTGGCCCACTGCATAGAAGCGTAGCCGTTGGGGTAGCTGCGGCCAGTATGACCCAATCGCCTCGGCCAGAGATACGCCCGCCTGCGGGCTCACCACGATGATGCCCTGAAAAGCGTCGAGGTCGAGCACCAGCGCCCGCGCGGCGGGCGACAGCGCCACCGGCTCGAACGCCAGCACATCCAGCGCCACCGGCTCGCAGCCGACCGCGCGCAGCGCCTGCGCCAGCACCGCGCCACGCTCACCGGGGCGCGTGATCAGGACCCGAGTCATCAGCCGTTACCGTAGACCTCGGCCAGAATGTCGCCGGCGCCCTGCTCCAGCAGTGACTCGGCGATACGAATCCCCAGCGCTTCCGGCTCCATCGCCGAGCCGCGCCCCTCGGCGCGCAGCACCTGCGAGCCATCCGGATGCCCGACCAGCCCGCGCAGCCACAGGGTATCGCCATCGTTCTCGAGCACCGCGTAGCCGCCGATAGGCACCTGACAGCCGCCGTCGAGACGCGTGTTCATGGCGCGCTCGGCGCGCACCCGGGTCGCCGTGGGGCCGTGATCCAGGGCCGCCAATAGCGCCACCAGCTCGGCGTCGTCATGGCGGCACTCGATGCCCAGTGCGCCCTGACCGCAGGCGGGCAGGCTCTCCTCCGGCGACAGCTCGGCGGTGATCCGCTCGCCCAGCTGCAGCCGCTGGAGACCGGCGGTGGCCAGGATGATCGCCTCGAAATCACCGGCATCCAGCTTGCCCAGCCGGGTCTGGACATTGCCACGCAGCGGCAGCACTTCCAGATCCGGGCGCCGCGCCGCCACCTGCAGCCCGCGGCGCAGGCTGGACGTGCCCACCCGTGCCCCCTCGGGCAAGGCATCGACGCTCGCATAGGTGTTGGAGACGAAGGCATCGGTCGGCGCCCCGCTCTCGAGAATCACCGACAGCCCCAGGCCATCGGGGAAGTGCATCGGCACGTCCTTCATCGAGTGCACGGCGAGATCGGCGCGGCCGTCGAGCATCGCCTCTTCCAGCTCCTTGACGAACAGCGCCTTGCCGCCGATCTTGGCCAGCGGGGTGTCGAGGATCTTGTCACCACGCGTGGAGAGCGGTACCAGCTCGATCTCCAGCTGCGGGTGCTGCTGCGCCAGCAGCGCCTTGACGTGTTCGGCCTGCCATAGCGCCAGCGCACTCTTGCGGGTGGCGATTCTCAATCTGTTAGCGTCGAGCACGCGGATCTCCGGAGTCTGGGGCACGGGGGCAAAGACCACCCGCCGCGCGATGTACGCTCGTCGCCACGAAGTACGCTCTTCGAGACCAAGAGCGTTCGTCGGCACGAATCTTGAAGGTATGATAAAGCAGTCACCCGGCCAGGAAAAATCACGCCCCCTTGACCTGGTACCGGCAGCGCTCGCCCCCGTCCCACGCGGCCACGACTCTGGTACACTCCAGACAGCGTTTCGCCGGCCCGCGCGCGCCATGCGCGACCCGCGATCACACCCGGCCACCCGGCACCCACATCCGGTCAACCTAGGCAGAGTTCGTATTCGATGACGCAGGCAACCAACCAATCCTGGGGCGGACGTTTCAGCGAGCCCACCGACGCATTCGTCGCCGCCTTCACCGCTTCGATCTCCTTCGACAAGCGGCTCTATCATCACGACATCCGCGGCTCCGTGGCCCACGCCACCATGCTGGCCCGGGTCGGCGTGCTGACCGAGGCGGAGCGTGATCGCATCATTCAGGGTCTGGGCGAGATCGAAGCCGAGATCGAACGCGGCGAGATCGAATGGTCGGTCGACCTGGAAGACATCCACATGAACGTGGAAGCGCGGCTCACCGACAAGATCGGCATCACCGGCAAGAAGCTCCACACCGGGCGCTCGCGCAACGATCAGATCGCCACCGACATCCGCCTCTACCTGCGTGACGAGATCGACGCCGTGGCGGCGGAGCTGGCGCGCCTGCGCCGCGGCCTGATCGAGCTCGCCGAAGCCGAGGCCGATACCATCATGCCCGGCTTCACCCACCTGCAGACCGCGCAGCCGGTGACCTTCGGCCACCATCTGCTGGCGTGGCAGGAGATGCTGGCGCGCGATCACGAGCGCCTCTACGACTGCCGCAAGCGGGTCAACGTGCTGCCGCTGGGCGCCGCCGCCCTGGCCGGCACCACCTACCCCATCGACCGCCACGTCACCGCCGAGCTGCTGGGCTTCGAGCGTCCGGCGGAGAACTCGCTGGACGCGGTCAGCGATCGCGATTTCGCGATCGAGTTCACCGCCTTCGCCAGCATCCTGTTGATGCATCTGTCGCGCATGAGCGAAGAGATGGTGCTGTGGGCCAGCGCCCAGTTCGACTTCGTCGACCTGCCCGACCGCTTCTGCACCGGCTCCTCGATCATGCCGCAGAAGAAAAATCCCGACGTACCCGAGCTGGTGCGCGGCAAGACCGGTCGCGTCTATGGCCACCTGATGAGCCTGCTGACGCTGATGAAGTCGCAGCCGCTGGCCTACAACAAGGACAATCAGGAGGACAAGGAGCCGCTGTTCGACACCCTCGACACGGTCAAGGGCTGTCTGCGCGCCTTCGCCGACATGGCGCCGGCGCTGCGCGCCAAGCGCGCCAACATGCTCGAGGCGGCGCGGCGCGGCTTCTCCACCGCCACCGACCTGGCCGACTATCTGGTACGCGCCGGGGTGGCCTTCCGCGATGCCCACGAGATCGTCGGCAAGGCGGTGGCCTACGGCATCGAGTCGGGCAAGGATCTCTCAGAGATGTCCCTCGACGAGCTCCAGCGCTTCTCCGACACCATCGGCGCGGACGTCTTCGAGGTGCTGACCCTGGAGGGCTCGGTGGCGGCGCGCAACCATATCGGCGGCACCGCCCCGGATCAGGTGCGCGCCGCGGCCAGCCGCGCTCGCACCGCGCTCGACGCGCTTCAGGAGGCCCCGCATGTCGCGTAATCTGCTTCTCGTTGCCCTGCTCGCCCTGACCGGGCTGTCGGCGGCCGGCTGCGGCCAGAAAGGCCCGCTCTATCTGCCCGAGAACGACCAGGCAGCCAAGACCTACGACCCCCAGGGCGCCCACGCCGAGGCACAGCCGGGTGATGCCGCAGCGCGCAGCGACGGCGCCAAGGCCCAGCCGCAGACTCAGCCCGAGACTCGGTCCCAGGAACCCCAGGCGGAGACAATGCCTTGACGTTCGAAGCTTTTCCCCGGCATGACGGCGAGCTGTACGCCGAAGCGGTCCCGCTGGCGCAGATCGCCGCCGACTACGGCACGCCCTGCTACGTCTACTCGCGCGCCGCGCTGACCCGGCAGTTCCGCGCCTACAGCGACGCCCTGGGCGATATGCCGCATCTGGTCTGCTATGCGTTGAAGACCAACTCCAACCTGGCGGTGATCGACCTGCTGGCGCGTCTCGGCGCCGGCTTCGACATCGTCTCCCAGGGCGAGCTGGAGCGCGTGCTGGCCGCCGGCGGCGATCCGGCCAAGGTGGTCTTCTCCGGAGTCGCCAAACAGGCCGACGAAATGGCGCGGGCGCTGGAGGTCGGCATCAAGTGCTTCAACGTCGAATCGCGCCCGGAGCTCGAGCGCCTCGAACGTGTCGCCGCCGAGCGCGGCCAGGTGGCCAACGTCTCGATCCGGGTCAACCCGGACGTCGACGCCGGCACCCACCCCTACATCTCCACCGGGCTCAAGGACAACAAGTTCGGCGTCGCCGCCGACGAGGTGCTCGACCTCTACACCTGGGCGGCCGAGCGCGAACATCTCAAGGTCGTGGGGGTGGACTGCCACATCGGCTCCCAGCTCACCGAGCTCTCGCCCTTCCTGGACGCCCTCGACCGCCTGCTGGCACTGGTCGATCGCCTCGCCGAGCGCGGCATCGTGCTCGAGCATCTCGACCTGGGCGGCGGTCTCGGCGTGGTCTACCAGGACGAAGTGCCGCCGCCGGCCGAGGCGCTGGTGGCCGCGGTGCGCGAGCGCCTGGCCGGGCGCGAGCTGACCCTGATCTTCGAACCGGGCCGCTCGATCGCCGCCAATGCCGGCGTGCTGCTGACCCGGATCGAGTATCTCAAGCCCGGCGAGAGCAAGAACTTCGCCATCGTCGATGCCGGCATGAACGACATGATCCGCCCCTCGCTCTATCAGGCGTGGCAGCGTATCGAGGCGGTCGACAGCCGCACGCCACGCCCCAGCGCCTGCTACGACGTGGTCGGCCCGGTGTGCGAGAGCGGCGACTTCCTGGGCAAGGCGCGCGAGCTGGCGGTGGCCGAGGGCGACCTGCTGGTGGTGCACGCCGCCGGCGCCTACGGTTTCGTCATGGCCTCGAACTACAACAGCCGCGGCCGCCCACCGGAGGTGCTGGTGGATGGCGAGATTTGCCACCTGGTGCGCCAGCGCGAGTCGCTGGCATCGCTGTGGGCGCTGGAGTCGCGGCTGCCGGAGACGTCGTGATGCTGTTGAATTTCACCAAGATGCACGGTCTCGGCAACGACTTCATGGTGGTCGACCTGATCAGCCAGCGCGCCTACCTGCGCGACGAGCAGATCCGCCGCCTCGCCGACCGCCACTTCGGGATCGGCTTCGACCAGCTGCTGCTGGTGGAGCCGCCGCGCCAGCCCGACATGGATTTTCGCTACCGTATCTTCAATGCCGACGGCGGAGAGGTGGAGAACTGCGGCAACGGCGCGCGCTGTTTCGCCCGCTTCGTGATCGACCAGCGCCTGACCCACAAGCGCGAGCTGCGCGTCGAGACCCTGGGAGGGCCGCTGACGCTCAAGGTCGACCCCGATGGCCGGGTACGGGTGGATATGGGCGCGCCGCGTTTCACCCCGGCCGCCGTGCCGTTCAGCGCCGAGCACGACGCCCCGCTGCATGAGCTTCAGGTCGAGGGCCAGACGCTGGCGCTGAGCGTCGCCTCGATGGGCAACCCGCACGCGGTGATCGAGGTCGAGGATGTCGACAGCGCCCCGGTGGAGAGGCTCGGCCCGGCGCTGCAGCGCCACCCCAGCTTTCCGCGCCAGGTCAATGTCGGCTTCATGCAGATCGAGTCGCCCCACGCCATCCGCCTGCGCGTCTTCGAACGCGGCGCCGGCGAGACCCTGGCCTGCGGTACCGGCGCCTGCGCGGCGGTGGCCTGCGGCATCCGCCGGGGCGTGCTCGCAAGCCCGGTCGAGGTGACCCTGCGCGGCGGGCACCTGACCCTGGAGTGGGCCGGGGGCGACGCGCCGATGATCATGACCGGCCCGGCCGAGCGGGTCTTCGAAGGGCGCGTACCGCTGAGCTGAGCGCGCCGGCGGCGTCGCCACCAGCGTGACGCCGACACCATAACAACGATGGGACAACCACCGGTGGGCGCGGATGCCGCCACGACGGCACCCAGCCGCGCGCTCACCAGGGACGACAGGAGAACAGCCGCATGTCACGTGTCCAGGTCCCCGAGCCGCGCCAGACGCTCGACCCCGACCGGGTCGCCGAGTGGCTGGCCCAGCACACCGACTTCTTCGTCGGGCGCGAGGGGCTGCTGCAGCAACTCAAGGTGCCGCATCCGCATATCCCCGGCGCCGTCTCGCTGCTCGAACGCCTGGTGGCCGATCTGCGCCAGCGCGCCGAGAGCGCCGAGTGGCGGCTGGAGAATCTACTCGAGTCGGCGCGCTACAACGAGGCGCAGTACCGGCGCACCCGCGAGCTGGTGCTGGGACTGATCGAGGCCGAGGATGCCGACGCCCTGGCCGAGGCGCTGTCGACCCAGCTCGCCGAGCGCTTCCGCACCCAGGCCATCGGGCTGTGGCTGGAGGCCGCGCCGGACTGCCACGCCACGCCACGCGACACGCGTCAGTGGCAGCCGCCGCGCTTTCGCCTCGACGCCGAGGCGCGCCGACGCCTGGAACTGCTGCTCAACGAGCAGAGCAGCCGCTGCACCACGCTCTCCAGCGCCGACTGGGCACACCTGCTGCCCCACTGCCAGGCCCCGGAGGGTGCCGGCTCCTGCGCCATCACCCGGCTCACCCAGGGCGAGACGCTGGGCTTTCTGATCCTGGCCAGCCACGACAGCGAGCACTTCCGGGCCACCCTCGACACCCTCTTCACCGAGTATCTCGGCGAAGTGGTCAGTCGCCTGCTCAAGCGCGCCGAGCGCCCCCATGCAGGCGACGCTTGACGCCTTTCTGGCGCGCCTGGCCCGGCGCGCCAGCCCGGCCACGCTCGACGCCTACCGGCGCGACGTGACCCAGCTCGCGGCCTGGCTCGAGGCCCAGGGCATCGCCACCTGGCGGGCGCTCGACGTCGCCCTGATACGCCGCTACCTGGCCCACGAGCGCACCCGCGGGCTGGCGCCGCGCACCCTGGCCCGGCGCCGCGCGGCGCTGTCGCGCTTCGCCGACTTCCTGGTCAGCCAGGGCGAGCTCGACCACAACCCGGTCAAGTTGACCCAGGCGCCGCGCCAACCGCGCCATCTGCCCAGCCCGGTCGATGTCGACCTGCTCGGTCGCTTTCTCGATACGCCCCACGACGGCGATCCGCTGGCCATCCGCGATCAGGCCATGCTCGAACTCTTCTACGCCTGCGGGCTGCGCCTGGCGGAGCTGGCGGGGCTCGATCTGGACGCCCTCGACGCGCGCCACGTGCGCGTACTGGGCAAGGGCGGCAAGCCGCGCCAGGTGCCGGTAGGGCGGCGCGCGGCGGCGGCCATCCACGACTGGCTGGGGATACGCAGCACGCTCGCCGGCGACGGCGAACGCGCACTGTTCGTGGCCCAGCATGGCGGCCGACTCGGCCACCGTGCGATCCAGAGCCGGCTGGCCGAGTGCGCCAAGCGCCGCGGCCTGCCCGAACACCTGCACCCGCACCGCCTGCGCCACTCCTTCGCCAGCCACCTGCTCGAATCGAGCCAGGACCTGCGCGCGGTGCAGGAGCTGCTGGGACACGCCAATCTCTCGACGACCCAGATCTACACCCGGCTCGACTGGCAACAGCTCGCCGAGGTCTACGATCAAGCCCACCCGCGTGCCCGGCGCAAGCCGAGTGCCCCCCACGACGAAACCTGATCGCCATGCCGCTCGACGCCATCACCTTCGATCTCGACGACACTCTGTGGCACAACGGGCCGGTCATGGCCCATGCCGAACCCACCCACTACGCCTGGCTGCTGGAGCAGATCGACGCCCGCCCGCAGGCCGACGGCCGGCGCCTGGCCGAGACCTTTCCGCTGGAGGCCTACCAGCAGGTGCGTCAGCGCCTGATGCAGCGCTTCCCGCTCAGCCGCGGCGACCACAGCTGGATTCGCGAGCGCGCCATGCTCGAGCTGCTGCGCGAGCACGGCCTGCCCGAGGCGGAGGCGCAGCGCTGGGCCACCGCCGGCTTCGAGCGTTTCATGCAGCTGCGCCACGCGGTGGAGCCCTTCCCGGAAGTGGTACCGATGTTCGAGGCGTGGGCGCGGCGCTACCGCCTGGGGGTGATCACCAACGGCAACGTCGACGTACGCCGCCTGGCGCTGGGTGACTATTTCGACGTGATCATCCTGGCTGGCGAGATGCACGCCCCCAAGCCCGACACCCGCCCGTTTCTCACCGCCATGGCGCGTCTCGGCACCCAGCCGCACCGGGCGCTGCACGTGGGCGACCACTGGCAGGAGGACGTGCTCGCGGCGCAGCGCCTGGGCATGCATGCGGTATGGATCGATGCCAAGCAGGAGGGAGAGCGCGAATTGCCCCCGCGGGTGACGCGGATCACCCACGTCAGGGAGCTACCGGCGGTGGTCGAACGGATCGATCGAGAGGCGTAAGGCGCCCCGGGCTCAGCGCGCGGCCAGCCAGCGATCCATCACCGCGTAGGTCTGATCGAGGCCCTGGCGCTTGAGCGCGGAGAACAGCTGCACGCTGACCAGATCCTCCCACTCGGCGAGCTGACGCTTGACCTGCTGCAGCGATGCCTTCGCCGGCCCCTGCTTCAGCTTGTCGGCCTTGGTCAGCAGGATATGCACCGGCAGTTCGCGGGCATCGGCCAGCTCCAGCAGCTGGATATCGAAGTCGCTCAGCGGGTGGCGCACGTCCATCAGCAGAATCAGGCCGGCGAGGCCGCTGCGCCGCCGCAGATAATCGGCGAGATGCGACTGCCACTCCTTCTTCATCGCCTCGGGCACCTTGGCATATCCATAGCCGGGCAGGTCCACCAGACGCAGGGTGTCACCGTTCTCCAGACCGAAGAAGTTGATCAGCTGAGTGCGCCCCGGGGTCTTGGAGGTCCGCGCCAGCGCATTCTGCTGGGTGAGCGCGTTGATCGCGCTCGACTTGCCGGCGTTGGAGCGCCCGGCGAAGGCGATCTCGACGCCATCGTCCGGCGGGCACAGCGCCAGCTTGGGGGCGCTGATCAGAAAGCGGGCCGTCTGGTAGTTGCGGCGCGGGGGCGTCGAGGTCATGGCAAGGGCTCTGCGGGCGGGCGTGATCGGTCGCGCGCAGTGTATCACGCCTGTGCCGCCGACGAATGCGGCGCCAGCGTGTGGCGCGCCGGGCGTCTCCCCGGCTGTGCCGCTCTACTTTTCCCTGTCATTCTGGCAGGCTACCCTCAGTGACATGGGGAGACGTCGGCCGCGATGGGCAGGGAACCTCCTTCCCCCCGGGCGCTCAAACCCGAGTAGCTCGTCGCCGCAACGACCCCGCGTCGAGACGTCCGTTTTCGATCCATCAGGAGCAGTACACGCATGATCAAGTCGCTTGTGGCGCTAATGGCAGGTCTCACCTTCTCCGGCGCCGTAATGGCCGCCGGCATCGTCGAAGGCAAGGATTATCAGGTCATCGATCAGCCGATGAAGTCCGAAGCCCCGGCGGACAAGATCGAAGTCACCGAGGTGTTCTGGTACGGCTGCCCGCACTGCTACGCGCTGGAGAAGCCGCTCAACGAGTGGGTCGCCACGCTCCCCGACGACGTCGAGTTCGACCGCATGGCGGCGCCGCTGGGCAAGGTGTGGGAGCAGCATGCCAAGGCCTTCTACGCCGCCAAGTCGCTGGGTATCGAGCACGAAATGCGCCAGGACTTCATGGATGCGATCCACAAGCAAGGCAAGCGCCTGACCGACGAGGATGACATCGCCGAATTCTTCACCCACTACGGGGTGACCAAGGAGCAGGCGCTCAAGGCGCTCGACTCCTTCGGCGTCAAGAGCCAGATCCAGCAGGCGGTGGCCAAGATGCGCTCGTATCAGCTGATGGGCGTGCCCGACCTGATCGTCGATAACCACTATGTGGTGACCCCGGACTCCGCCGGCTCGCTCGAGAACATGCCGAAAATCGCCAGCGCGCTGATCGAGAAGGTGCGAGAGGAGCGCCAGGAGGCCAAGTGACACCATGTCCGTAGCCGCCTCGACACCCGCCAGCGAGATCGCGCCGACACTGAAGCTGCTGACCTGCAATCTGCAGGTCGGCATTCACACCTCGGCCTACCACCACTATGTGACCCGCAGCTGGCAGCACCTGCTGCCGCACCCCAAGCGCAGTTCGCGCCTGGACCGGGTCGCCGGCGCGCTGGCCGGCTTCGATATCGTCGGCCTGCAGGAGGTCGACGGCGGCAGCTTCCGCTCCAACCATGTCAATCAGGTCGAGTACCTGGCCCGGCGCTCGGCCTTCGAGTACCACTTCCAGCAGCTCAACCGCAACCTGGGGCGAGTCGCCCAGCACAGCAACGGCCTGCTCTCGCGCTTCTCGCCCACGCATATCGACGAGCACCGCCTGCCCGGGATGCGCGGCCGCGGCGCCATCCACGCCCGCTACGGCAGCGGCCCCGATGCGCTGCACGTGTTCGTTGCCCATCTCGCCCTGAGCCAGCGCGGGCGCGCTCGCCAGCTCGACTATCTCGGCGAGATCATCCGCCCGCTGCGCCACGTGGTGGTGATGGGCGATCTCAACTGCACCCCCGAGCAGCTGCAGAGCCATGCCCGTTTCTGCCACGCCCTCGAGCTCGAACCGCTCAAGCCGCTGCCGAGCTATCCCGCCTGGCAGCCGCGACGCGCGCTCGACCATATCCTGCTGTCAGCCTCGCTCAAGCCGGAAGGCTCGCGGGTGCTCGACGCCATGTTCTCGGATCACCTGCCGGTCGCCGTCGACGTCCATCTGCCCGCCGCCTGCCGCGTCAGTATCGGCCTGTCACGTCACGAACGGCGCCACGACGACCCTGCCTGAACGCGCCTCAGAGCACCTTTCACAACCGCTAGACGACGTGAGCTCATCCGGCGGCAGGGTGTCGCGAGGGCGCTGTGAACCCGTCCCTGGGCGCTACCTTTGCCATCCCTGGCAAAGGACCCTCGCTTTGCCCTGCCCCCAGCGCCCATCGTCAGCGGGTTTGGATGTGCCCGATTTATTCGTCTGAACCGCTGAACGCCCAAGAAAAAGCGCCTCCGAAGAGGCGCTTTTGCGTGGGTGCGAGAACAGCGCCGCGGCGTCAGTAGGCGCTGTTGCCGGCGACCCAGTGGACCCAGTCGATCATCGGTGTGGGGTAGAGCCCCAGCAGGATTACCAGCGTGGCCACCCCGAGCACCACCATGCCCCCGGCGCGTTCGGCCCAGTCGTGGGTGGCATCCCGGCTCTGCATGCCCGGCTCGTGCAGGAACAGCGTCACCATCACCCGCAGGTAGTAGTAGAGGCCGATGGCACTGCCCAGCACCACGGCACCGACCAGCCACCAGCGATGCGCCTCCACCCCCACCGCAATGATGTAGAACTTGCCGATAAAGCCGGCGGTGAAGGGAATCCCCGCCAGCGACAGCATCGACACGGTCATCACCGCGGTCAGGTAGGGGCGGCGCCAGAACAGGCCACGGTAGTGGTGCAGCGGGCTGGCATCGGCGCTACCCCCGGTGGGCGTGTAGGGGCTGGAGACCAGCGTGACCACACCGAAGGCGCCCAGAGTGGTGATCACGTAGGTCACCAGATAGACCCCCACCGTCTCCACCGCCAGACCGTCGTTGACCACCAGCGCCACCAGCAGATAGCCGAAATGGGCGATCGAGGAGTAGCCGAGCAGCCGCTTGAGGTCGTTCTGGGTCAGCGCCAGCAGGTTGCCCACCAGCATGGTCACCACGGCGATGAACCCGAGCAGGTCGTGCCACCAGTTCTCGTGCAGCGCCAGCGCCGACTGGAACAGCCGCAGCAGGACCAGGAATACCGCCACCTTGCTCGCGGTGGCGAGGAAGGTAGTCGCCGGCCCCGGCCCGCCCTGATAGACGTCCGGCGTCCACAGGTGAAACGGCACGATCGACAGCTTGAACGCCAGCCCCACCAGCAGCAGCCCGGCACCGGCCAGCAGCCAGGGGTCACTGCCCTGGGTCGCCAGCGCCTGGCCCAGGGCGTCGAAATCGAGGGTGCCGGTCATCGCATAGAGCAGCGCCATGCCGAAGAGCAGAAAGGCGGTGGCCGCCGCCGACAGCACCATGTACTTGATGCCACTCTCCAGCGCACCGCGATCGCGCAGGGTATAGGCGAGCATCCCGAACAGCGGCATCGACAGCAGCTCGATCCCGAAGAACAGCGTGGCCATGTGACGCGCCGAGACCAGTACCAGGCCACCGGCCGCAGCGCTCGTCAGCAGCAGGTAGAACTCGTCTCGTGGCCCCTCGTAGCCCTCCAGATAGTGGTGCGCCAGGGTCACGCAGGCGAGCGTCGACATCAGCACCAGCACACCACCGAACCGCGCCAGGTCGTCGACCACCAGCAGATCGGTGACCGCCACCGTGCCCTGGGACCAGCCGAACAGCAGCGCAAGCAGCGCCGCGTTGAGGCCGACCGCGGTGAGAATCGCACTCAGCGCATGGTGCCGTCGCCAGGCGATCGAGAGCATCACCACGATGACGGTGAGACAGACCAGAATCAGCGGAGAGATCGCCATCAGCGCCGCCATCATTGTGCACCTCCCATCATCGCACCGGCTTGCTGAACGCTCTGCTGCACCACCTGCATCGCCCCGGCCGAGGTCTCCAGCAGCGGCTGCGGATAGACCCCGAAGAAGATCACCAGCGCCACGATCCCGAACAGCAGCGCCAGCTCACGTCGATCCAGCCCGCCCAGCGAGCTCTCCTCCTTGGGTGGCCCGTAGTAGACCCGCTGCATGATGAACAGCGAGTAGATCGCGGCCAGGATCAGCCCGACGCTGGCGATCGCCACGGTCCAGGGGGCGACACCGAAGCTGCCGAACATGACCATGAACTCACCGACGAAGTTGGCGGTACCCGGCAGCCCCAGCGAAGCGGCGACGAATACCAGGGCGAAGCCCGGCAATCCACGGATGCGCCCCCAGAGCCCCCCCATCTGGCGCATGTCGCGGGTATGCAGGCGCTCGTAGAGCTGACCGGAGAGAATGAACAGGCCGGCGGCGGAGAAGGCGTGGGCCACCATCAACGCGACCACGCCCTGCAGCGCCAGCTCGGTGCCGGCATAGATACCGATCAGCACGAAGCCCATGTGGGAGATACTGGTGTAGGCGATCAGGCGCTTCAGGTCCTGCTGGCCACAGGCCAGGATGGCGCCGTAGAAGATGCCGATCAGCCCCAGCGTCATCGCCACCGGCGCGAACGCCTGCGACGCTTCTGGGAATAGCGGCAGAGCGAAGCGCAGCATGCCGTAGGCCGCCGTCTTGAGCAGAATACCGGCGAGGTCGACGCTACCCGCGGTGGGGGCCTGGGCGTGGGCATCGGGCAGCCAGCCGTGCAGCGGCACCACCGGCAGCTTGACCGCGAAGGCAACGAAGAAGCCGAGCATCAGCCACCACGCCACCTGCGGGTCCATCGGCGTATCCAGCAGGTCACCGTAAGCGAAGGTGTAGACCCCGGTGGCCGCGTGGTGGACGAACACCAGCCCGAGGATCGCGATCAGCATCATCAGGCCGCTGGCCTGGGTGTAGATGAAGAACTTGGTCGCCGCCCCGATGCGCGAACTCCCCTTGGAGCCGCTGTGGCCCCACAGCGCAATCAGGAAGTACATCGGCACCAGCATCATTTCCCAGAACAGGAAGAACAGGAACAGGTCGATGGAGAGGAACACCCCGACCACCCCGCCCAGGATCCACAACAGGTTGAGGTGGAAGAAGCCGACCCGACGCACGATCTCGTTCCACGAGCAGACCACCGCCATCGCCCCGAGCAGCCCGGTCAGCGCGATCATCAGCAGCGACAGCCCGTCCAGCGCCAGATGCAGCTTGATCCCGAAGCGCGGGATCCAGTTAGCCTGCCACTCCAGCACCCAGGCGTGGGTGGCGCCCTGGGCGGGCAGCGGGAAGTCACTCCCGGCCCAGATCCCGAGCACCATCACCAGCTCCAGGAGCATGGTAGCCAGCGCGATCCAGCGCGGTGCCCGGTCGCCGAAGCGTTCGGCCTGCCAGCACAGCAGCCCGCCGATGAAAGGGATCAGAATCAGCCAGACCAGAATCATGAATCAGCCACCCGCGATGATGTGAAAAGCGTCGTTCGAGCGTTCACCGCCAAACGTCCCGTCTCTCTTGCTTGCTGCGCGCGCATCGCCTCACCCCACCAGCAGATAGACGAGCAGCAGCGTGGCGCCGAGCACCATCGACACCGCATAGTGGCGCAGTCGCCCGGTCTGGGTCAGACGCAGCCCGTCATGCGAGAGCCGCGCCAGCCACGGCAGCAGATTGCACAGCGAGTTGATCCAGTCGCCGCGGTTGAGCCGCACCAGACCGCGATAGGGGCGTACGAACAGCCAGTCGTAGAGCGCATCGAAACCCCAGGCGTTGTGCCAGAAGTGCCACAGCCAGGCGCCGCGGGGGTCGGCCACGCCACGCCGGACCAGATCGCGCCGGCGCCGGAACAGCCACAGCGCCAGCAGTACACCGCCCACCGACACCGCCATGGCCACCAGTTCGAGCACGTGTTCGCCGCCACCTTCGGTATTCGGACCGGCCGGCAGTACGTTGCTCAGCGGCGGGGTCAACTGGGCGCCGATCGCGGTCGACATCACGATCAGCACCACCAGTGGAATGCCATGGACCAGCCCCTTGTCGGCGCGCGCCTCGCGGGCGTGATCGCTCTTGGGCTGACCGTGGAAGGTACCCAGGATCAGACGCACGGTGTAGATCGAGGTGAGCAGCGCGCCGAACACCCCCGCCAGCATCAGCACCCAGTGTCCGGCGCCCAGCGCCGAGACCAGGATCGCGTCCTTGCTGTAGAAGCCGGCGGTTACCAGCGGCAGCGCCGCCAGCGCCGCCCCGCCCACCACGAAGCCGGCGTAAGTCAGCGGCAGCTTGCGCCACAGCCCGCCGAGCCGGCGCATGTCCTGCTCGTGATGGGTGCAGATGATCACCGAACCGGCGGAGAGGAACAGCAGCGCCTTGAAGAAGGCGTGGATCATCAGGTGGAAGATCGCCGCGCTGTAAGCGCCCACGCCCAGCGCCAGGAACATGTAGCCGATCTGGCTCATGGTCGAGTAGGCCAGCACGCGCTTGATGTCGGTCTGTGCCAGCGCCGCGAAGCCGGCGAGCGTCAGCGTCAGCGCGCCGACCACCCCGACCAGCAGCAGCACGTCCGGGGCCAGCTCGAACAGCCCGTGGGTACGCGCGATCAGATAGACCCCGGCGGTGACCATGGTCGCCGCGTGGATCAGCGCCGACACCGGGGTGGGGCCGGCCATGGCGTCGGCGAGCCATGTCTGCAGCGGCAGCTGAGCCGACTTGCCCACCGCACCGCCGAGCAGCATCAGCGCCGTCAACTGAGCCATCGGGTCGCCCTGGACCCACAGCTCCGGCGCCCGCGCCAGCAGCGTCTGCAGGTTGAGCGAGCCGAGCTGGACGAACAGCAGGAACATGCCAATGGCGAGGAAGACATCGCCGGTACGGGTGATCACGAACGCCTTGAACGCCGCCCAGCCGTTGGCCGGCGTGCGGTAGTAGTAGCCGATCAGCAGATAGCTGCACAGCCCCACGCCCTCCCAGCCGAAGTAGAGCAGCAGCAGGTTGTCGCCCAGCACTAGCAGGATCATGCTGAACACGAACAGGTTCATGTGACAGAAGAAGCGCGTCACACCGTCCTCGCCGCGCATGTACCAGGCGGCGAAGAGGTGGATGAAGAAGCCGACCCCGGTGATCACCCCGAGCAGGGTCAGCGACAGGCCATCGAGCATCAGCCCTACGGTGGGCTGGAAGTTGCCCACCGAGATCCAGTGCCACAGGGTCAGCGTGTGCGCCGCCTGGCCGTGGTCGTAGAAGTCGAGGCCCACCCCCAGGGTGCAGAGCGCGGCCAGCCCGATCGAGACCACCCCGACCGTGGCGCTGGCACGCTCGCTCAGGCGCCCGAAGGAGAGCGCCAGAATCACCCCGCCCAGCAGCGGGAAGAAAAAGGTGCCCGTCAGCAATATGTCTGTGAAGTGGTTCATCCGCGCAACCTGCTCGCCGCATCGATATCGAGAGTCTTGAAGCGCCGGTAGAGCTGCATCAGCAGCGCCAGCCCCACGCTCGCTTCCGCCGCCGCCAGGGTGATCACCATCAAAAACATCACCTGGCCGTCGGCCTGGTGCCAGTGGGTGCCACCGACAATGAACGCCAGCCCCGCGGCGTTCATCATGATCTCCAGGCTCATCAGCACGAACAGCATGTTGCGCCGCGTCATCAGTCCGGCCAGCCCCAGCACGAACAGAATCGCCGCCAGTAGCAGGCCATGCTCCATGGGTATGCCGCTCATGCCCCTCTCCCCTGTCGATCCGCCGTCTCGTCGCCGGCCGCCGCGCCGGGCCGTGCGCCAGCCGCTGCGCTGCGGGGCGCGCTGTTGGCCGCGGCCATCTTGTCGGCCCGCTCGCGCTGGCGTTCGCGCGCCAGATCCGCTTCATCGTGGGCCTCGCTGCGCCCCAGGTGCGAGGCGGCCACCAGCGCTGCCAGCAGCAGCATCGCTGCCAGCTCGACCACCACCATATAGGGGCCGAACAGCGTGATCCCGACCATCTTGGCGGTCAGCGTCTCGCCGCTGATGATGCCGTCATAGCCGCCGCGAACCAGGGTCACCACCATCACCACCAGCAGCACCGCAGCGAGCACCGCCGGCCCCACCCACAGCCGGGGCGCGAGCCAGGCGCGCTCCTGCTCCACCGCCGACTCGCCCAGATTGAGCATCATCACCACGAACACGAACAGCACCATGATCGCGCCGGCATAGACGATGATCTCGAGCGCCCCGGCGAAGGGCGCGCCCAGGGCGAAGAACACCATCGCCACGCTGATCAGCGACACGATCAGATAGAGCAGCGCGTGGACCGGATGGGTCCCGGTGACCACGCGCAAGGTCGCGAGTATCGCGACCAGACCGCTCAAGTAAAACGCGAGTTGCATGACTCTCTCCCGGCAAACTGGCTACCCGACAAACTGGCTACCCGACTCTCGACTGCCCCGCAGCGTCGCGCTCAGCGGCGCTGGCGCGACTCGCCACGCCCACCACCGGCCGACGCACGGCAGCGCGTGGATAACGCCTCACGGTAGCAGCGACTTGACATCGATCGGCTCGGCCTCGTTCTGCGCCTGCCCCTTGTCCTTGCCCGCGATGGACAGTCCGGCGACACGGTAGAAGTTGGTGTTGTGATCCTTGCCCGGCCCGTCGATCAGCAGATCCTGCTTCTCGTAGACCAGCTCCTGACGTCTGAACTCGCTCATCTCGAAGTCCGGCGTCAGCTGGATCGCCGAGGTCGGACACGCCTCCTCGCACATGCCGCAGAAGATGCAGCGCGAGAAGTTGATGCGGAAGAACTCCGGGTACCAGCGGCCATCGTCACGCTCGCCCTTCTGCAGCGAGATACACGCCACCGGGCAGGCCACCGCACACAGGTTGCAGGCGACACAGCGCTCCTCGCCATCGGGGTCGCGGGTGAGCACGATGCGCCCGCGGTAGCGCGGCGGCAGATAGACCTGCTCCTCGGGGTACGACAGCGTCTCGCGCTTGCGCCAGGCGTGGCTGAACACCATCCACAGGGTGCGCAGCTGCGTGCCGGTACCGGTGACGATCTTCTTGATCTGACTCAGCATGAGCTCCCTCCCTTATGCGCTCGGGTCGATGAGCAGAATCATCGCCCCGGTAACCAGCAGATTGATCAGCGTCAGCGGCAGGCAGACCTTCCAGCCGAAGCTCATCACCTTGTCGTAGCGCGGCCGCGGCAGCGCCGCGCGCAGCAGCACGAACAGCACGACGAAGAACACCGTCTTGAGCAGGAACCAGACGATCGGCGGCAGCAGCGGGCCGTGCCAGCCGCCGAAGAACAGCGTCACCAGCAGCGCCGAGATCAGCACGATACCGATGTACTCGCCGACGAAGAACATGCCCCACTTCATCCCCGAATACTCGATGTGGTAGCCGTCGGCCAGCTCCTGCTCCGCCTCCGGCTGATCGAACGGATGGCGGTGGGTGACCGCGATACCGGCGATGACGAAGGTACAGAAGCCGAAGAACTGCGGCACGATGAACCACAGGTTCTCCTGGGCGTTGACGATGTCGCGCATGTTGAACGAGCCGGTCATGGCGACGATGCCCATCAGCGCCAGGCCCATGAAGACCTCGTAGGAGAGCGTCTGCGCCGAGGCGCGCAGGGCCCCCAGCAGGGCGTACTTGTTACCGCTCGACCAGCCGGCGAAGAGCACCGCATAGACGTTGATGCCGGCCATGGCGAAGAAGAACAGGATGCCGATGTTGAGATCCGCCACGCCCCAGCTCGGGGTGATCGGGATCACCATGAACGACAGCAGCAGCGAGGCCATGGCGATCGCCGGCGCCAGCACGAAGAAGGTGCGATCGGCGAACGGCGGGATCCAATCCTCCTTGAAGAAGATCTTGAGCATGTCGGCGGCGATCTGCAGAAGCCCGAACGGACCGACCCGGTTGGGGCCGTAGCGGTCCTGCCACAGTGCCAGCAGGCGCCGCTCGATCATGCTCAGCAGCGCTCCGGAGACCACCACCACTAGCAGGATCACCACCGCCTGGATCATCGCGATCAGGCTCGCCTCGATCTGAGGTGTCCACCAGCTCATGCCTGCGCCTCCCCATCAGCGGCCGCGGTGTCGAGGGCGACACGCCCCCAGCCGAGTGTGGCCGGCAGCGCCCCCACCAGCGGCGCCAGCGTGCCCTGAGGCAGCGCCACCAGGCCCCGCGGCAGGTCACGCCCGAGGCGCGCCGGCAGTGTGATGCGGGTGTCGCCGAAGCTCACCGCCACCGGGTCGTCGGCGGCAATACCCAGCGCCTCGGCGTCGGCGTCGTTGAGCGTCACCGCCGGCGGCGCCATGCGCGCCTGGATCGGCTCGGCGCGGCGCGAGGTCTCGTCGCCGCCGAACAGCTGCGGCAGCGCGACCATCTGCCACTCGCCGTCGCGCGCGGCAAAGGCCGCGGGGATCGCATCACAGTAGCTCGCCTCGCCGGCGCCGGCGTCCCGGAACAGGCGGATGCCCGGATCGCCGGCGCGCAGATGGCCGCCGACCTCGTCCTGGAACTTGTTCCACGCCTGCGGCGAGTTCCAGCCCGGCGCCCAGGCGAACGGCACCTCGCGGCGGGGCTCGCGGTAGCCGGCGTAGCCCTCCATCGAGAACGCGAAGGGGGTGTCCAGATCCACCGGCGCCCGCGGCTCGTTGACATCGAGGTTGGCACGCATGGCGGTGCGCCCGCTGTAACGGTGCGGCTCACGCGCCAGCTTGAGACCGTGGATGCGGAACTGGGCCTCGGGCATGGCGTGGTGCAGCGGGGCGAAGACCGCCGCCGCGCCGGCCACCGCCTCGGTGAGATCGTCGAACAGTACCGGGGTCATCGGCTGACGCTCGAGAGTCGCCTGCAGCGCGTGCAGCCAGCGCCAGCTCTCGCGGATGCGCGTGTCGGGGCGCAAGTAGCTGGGATCGAAGACCTGATAGAAGCGCTGGGCGCGGCCTTCCAGACTGACCAATGTGCCATCGCTCTCGGCGAAGGTGCCCGCCGGCAGGCCGATGTCGGCCTGCTCCCAGGTCGCGGTGCGCTGGTGGTCGATCACCACCAGTGCGCTGGCCCGGGCCAGGGCGGCATCGATCCGCGCCGCCGGCAGGCGTGCATAGAGATCGTTCTCCAGGATCACCACGCCGTCGGCCTCGCCCTGCTCGAGCTGGGCCAGGGCCCAGTCGAGGGACTCGCCGCCGAGCAGGCCGAGGCCGACGCTGTTGGCCTCACGCCGCACCAGGGTGAGCCCGGCGCCGGCCTTCTGCCGCCGCGCCAGCGCCCGGGCCACGTTGCCAGCGGCCTCGATCACCGCCAGCGAGGCGAGCGCCTCGCCGGCGATCACCAGCGGCCGCTCGGCGGCCAGCAGCGCATCGGCGATCTCACCGACCAGCGCCCGGGTCTCGTCATCGAGCCCTTCGACCGCCGGTGCGGTGGGGTCGAGGGCGTGGGCCACGGCGAAGCCCAGCCGCGCGATGTCGTCGGGTGCGGCACGCCGGGTGCGGGTGGCGATGGCGTCGAGCTTGGTCGCTTCCGGTGTGGCCAGGAACAGCGGATGCGCCGCGTCCTGGGCGATGGTCTTGACCGCTTCGGCGTTCCACTCGGGGATACCGCGCTCGGCCCCCAGCTCGACGCCCTTGCCGCGCACCGCCTGGCGCACCGACAACGCCAGCCGCGCGGCGCTCTGGAGCAGATCCTCGCCGAGCACCAGCACCGCATCGCACGCCTCGATCTCGCGCAGGCTCGGGGTGGCCACACCGCTGTCTCGATTGAGCGCCTGCATGCGCTGCAGGCGCTCGAGCTCGCCGGCCTCGATACCGGTGGAGAAGCGCTCCGCGCCGACCAGCTCGCGCAGGCGGTGGTTGCTCTCGAGGCTGGCCCGCGGCGAGCCGATTCCGATCAGCCGCTTGGCACCGCGCAGGGCGTCGGCGGCGCGGTCGAGCGCTTCGTCGATCTCCATCAGGTTCACGCCCTGGGCGGCAACGCCGCGCTGGCTGCGCTGGAACAGCTCGGGCCGGGTCGGGCGATCCTTGCGGTTGACGTAGCCGTAGCCGAAGCGCCCGCGGTCGCACAGGAAGTAGCGATTGACGTCGCCGTTGTAGCGATTCTCGATGCGCCGAATATCGCCGTAGCGCTCGCCGGGGCTGATGTTGCAGCCGCTGGCGCACTGGTGGCAGATGCTGGGGGCGAACTGCAGATCCCACTTGCGGGTGTAGTGATCGGAGTGGGTCTGGTCGGTGAACACCCCGGTCGGGCACACCTCGGTGAGGTTGCCGGAGAACTCGCTCTCCAGCGTGCCCTCTTCATAGCGCCCGAAGTAGACGTTGTCGTGGGCCCCGAAGGCGCCGAGATCCTCGCCGCCGGCATAGTCCTGGTAGAAACGCACGCAGCGGTAGCAGGTGATGCAGCGGTTCATCTCGTGGGCGACGAAGGGCCCCAGATACTGATTGCGGTGGGTGCGCTTCTTGAAGCGATAGCGGCGCCGGTCGTGGCCGGTCATCACCGTCATGTCCTGCAGGTGGCAGTGGCCGCCCTCCTCGCACACCGGGCAATCGTGCGGGTGGTTGACCATCAGCCACTCGATCACCGTCTCGCGGAAGGCCTTGGCCTCCTCGTCGTCGATCGAGATGTAGGCGTCGTCCTTCACCGGCGCCATGCACGACATCACCAGCATGCCGCGGGTGTCGTCGGCGTCCTTGTACTGTTTCACCGCACACTGGCGGCAGGCCCCCACACTGCCCATCGCCGGGTGCCAGCAGAAATAGGGGATGTCCAGGCCCAGCGAGAGGCAGGCGTGGAGCAGGTTGTCGCTGTCTTCGACCTCGTAGTCGTTGCCGTCGACATGAATGGTGGCCATAGCGTCACGCGCCTCCTAGATGCTGCCGACCGGAATCGGGTCCGCGTGCGCTTCGCCCCGGGGCCGGGTGATGCCGCGCTCGAACTCGTCACGGAAATAGTGGATCGCCGAGGAAAGCGGCATCGCCGCGCCTGGCGCATGAGCGCAGAAGGTCTTGCCGGGGCCAAGGTCCCGCGCCATCTGCTCGAGCAGCTCGATATCGCCGGGCTCGCCCGTGCCCGCCTCCAGCGCGCGCAGCAGCTTGACACTCCACGGCAGGCCATCGCGGCACGGGGTGCACCAGCCGCAGGACTCGCGGGCGAAGAACTCCTCCAGATTGCGCGTCAGCGAGACCATGCTCTGGTCGTCGGCGACCACGGTGATCAAGCCGGTGCCGAGGCGGCTGCCGGTCTTGCCGATGGTGTCGAAATCGAGCGCCAGGTCGAGGTGCTCCGGCAGCAGGAAGCCGGTACTGCCACCGCCGGGGAGCCAGCTCTTGAGCGTGAGCCCATCGCGCATGCCCCCGGCGAGCTCGAACAGCTCACGCCCGGTGGTGCCCATCGGCAGCTCCCACAGCCCCGGGCGCTGGACCTTGCCCGAGGCGCCGTAGAGCTTGGTGCCGCCGTCGCTGCTGCGCTCGCCGGAGAGCGCTTGGAACCAGTCGGCGCCGTGGTTGACGATGCCCGGCACGTTGCACAGGGTCTCGACGTTGTTGACCACGGTGGGCAGCCCCCAGGCGCCGGACTGCCCCGGGAAGGGCGGTTTGGCCCGCGGGTTGGCGCGTTTGCCCTCCAGCGAGTTGATCAGCGCGGTCTCTTCGCCGCAGATGTAGCGCCCGGCGCCGGTGTGCAGGGCGATATCGAAGTCCCAGCCGCTGCCGCGCACATCACTGCCCAGCCAGCCATCGGCGCGGGCGTCGTCGAGCGCACGCAGGATCGAGGCGGCGGCGCGGTGGTACTCGCCGCGCAGGAAGATATAGCCCTGCTTCGAGCGGTTGGCGTAGCCGGCCAGGATCATGCCTTCGATCAGCAGGTGCGGCTGCTGCTCCATCAGCAGGCGATCCTTGAACGTTCCCGGCTCCATCTCGTCGGCGTTGCAGACGATATAGCCGCGCGGCACGTCATCGCCCTTGGCGGTCAGGCTCCACTTCATGCCGGCGGAGAAGCCAGCGCCACCGCGTCCGCGCAGGTTGGCGCCCTTCACCTCGGTGGTCAGGCTCTCGTAGGTGTGCTGCTCCAGCGCCTTGGTCACCGCGGCGTAGCCGCCGGTGTCGCGATACTCGGCGAACAGCACCGGGCTTGCGTCGTCGTGCAGGCGCCAGGTCAGCGGATGGGTCTCGGCACGGCGTTCGCTGGCCGGCTGCAGAATGCGGCTCATCTCGGATTCTCCCGCGTCTTGGGCATCGGGCTCATGCGTAGGCCTCCAGCAGCGCCGGCAGCGCCTCGGGTGTGACCGGGCCGTGCAGGTCCTCGCCGATCAGCAGCGTCGGCCCGCGGTCGCAGGCCCCCAGGCAGCACACCGGCAGCAGGGTGAAGCGCCCGTCCGCCGTGGTCTGGCCCATCTGAATGCCGAGGTGATCGATCAGCGCGTCGCGCAGCTGCTCGTAGTCGGTGAGAAAGCACGAGCTGCTGTCGCAGATCAGGATCACGTGGCGCCCCACCGGCTGCCGGAAGATCAGGCTGTAGAAGGTGGCCACGCCTTCGACGTCGGCGACCTTGATGCCCAGGGTCGCGGCGATCGCCGGGATGGCGCCGTCGGGCACGTAGCCGTGGCGCTTCTGCACGATCTTGAGCGCCTCGATGCTGGCTGCCTGCGGATAGGGGTAGTGCGCACGCTCCTCGAGGATCGCCGCACGGTCGGCGGGGTCGAGAACGAAGGCGTCGCTGGCGATGGTGGCTGTGTTTTGCGTCATAACGGTCTCTCCAGCGGCCTCACCGATCCACGTCGGCCATGACGAAGTCGATACTGCCCAGGTGCGCGATCAGATCCGGCACGAAACCGCCGCGCATCACCGCCGGGATCTGCTGCAGATGGGGGAAGCTCGGCGTGCGGATCCGCGTGCGGTAGCTCATGGTGCTGCCGTCGCTGGTCAGGTAGTAGCTGTTGATGCCCTTGGTCGCCTCGATCATCTGCATCGACTCGTTGGCCGGCAGCACCGGGCCCCACGAGACCTGCAGGAAGTGGGTGATCAGGGTCTCGATGTGCTGCAGCATCTTCTCCCGCGGCGGCGGCGTGGTCAGCGGATGGTCCGCCTTGTAGTCACCGGCGGGCATGTGATCGATGCACTGCTGCAGGATGCGCACGCTCTGGCGCATCTCTTCGATGCGCATCATGCCGCGATCGAAGGCGTCGCCGTTGGCCGCCGTGGGCACTTCGAAGTCGAAGTTCTCATAGCCGGAGTAGGGGCGCTTCTTGCGCAGGTCGAAGTCGAGCCCGGTGGCGCGCAGGTTGGGGCCGGTAACGCCCCAGTCGAGTGCATCGCGGGTATTGAAGGCGGCGACGAAGCGGGTGCGGTCGCGCACGATGGCGTTCTCCATCATCGCCTTCTCGTACTCGGCCAGACGCTTGGGCATCCAGTCGACAAAGCCCTGCACCAGCTTCTCCCAACCCTTCGGCAGGTCGTGGGCGGTGCCGCCGATGCGGTACCACGCCGGGTGCATGCGGAAACCGGTGATCGCCTCGATCACCTCGTAGGCCTTCTGGCGGTCGGTGAAGGTGAAGAACACCGGGGTCATCGCCCCCAGATCCTGCAGGTAGGTGCCCAGGAACAGCAGGTGGCTGTTGATGCGGAACATCTCCGCCATCATCACGCGGATGGTCTTGGCGCGATCGGTGACGGTAATGCCGGCCAGCTTCTCCACCGCCAGCACGTAGGGCAGGTTGTTCATCACCCCGCCGGTGTAGTCGATGCGGTCGGTATAGGGGATGAAGCTGTGCCACGACTGGCGCTCGGCCATCTTCTCGGCGCCGCGGTGGTGATAGCCGATGTCCGGCACACAGTCGACCACCTCTTCGCCGTCGAGCTGCAGCACGAGGCGGAAGGCGCCGTGGGCCGAGGGGTGGTTGGGCCCGAGGTTCAGGAACATGAACTCGGTCTCTTCGCCCTGGCGCTTCATGCCCCACGCCTCGGGGTCGAAGCGCAGCGCCTCCTGCTCCACCTCCTGGCCCTTGACGGTCAAGGTGTAGGGGTCGAACTCGGTGGCACGGGCGGAGTAGTCCTTACGCAGCGGATGTCCGCTCCAGGTCGGCGGCATCATGATCCTGGTCAGATGCGGGTGGCCACCGAAGTGGATACCGAAGAGATCGAAGACCTCGCGCTCGTACCAGTTGGCGTTGAGGAAGATATCGCTGATCGAGGGTAGCGTCAGATCGCGCTCGGAGAGCGCCACCTTGAGCATGATGTCGGCGTTACGCTCCACCGAGAGCAGCTGGTAGAAGACGGTGAAGTCCGCCGGCGGCAGGCCGCGGCGGTGGGTGCGCAGGCGCTCGTCGACCGCGCTCAGATCGAAGAGCATCGAGAACGGCCCGTCGAGCCGGCGCAGGCGGTCGAGCACTTCGCGCAGGCGCTCACGGGCGACCCATACCACCGGCATGCCGGTGAGCGTCTCCTGCGGCGTGAACACGGCATCGCCGAAGTGCCGGCAAAGCTCCGCCACTACGTCGGCGGCGGGCGCGGCGGCACGGGAATTCATGGTGTCATCGGCTGCGGTCATGGCAGGCGGTCCCGGTCAATAAATCAACCAACGGTCATCTCGGAAGGTGTCTATCAGCTGCCTGCGCTCGACAGCCTGATACCTCCGGCAATGGCCACGAAAAACAGCGTCAGTGCTGCACGCCAGGCGTTGCCTAGATGCCGTCCGGGGTCCGCAGCTCCTTGACCGCAATCCGCCGGTCGCGATGCTTCTCGCGCTGAGAGGGCATCTCCGCGCGGTAGACGCCCTGGTCGCCGACCACCCAGGAGAGCGGCCGCCGCTCCTCCTGAATCGAGTCTTGGAGCAACTGCAGCCCCTGCAGGAAGGCCTCCGGCCGCGGCGGGCAGCCGGGCACGTAGACGTCGATGGGCAGGAACTTGTCGACGCCCTGAACCACCGAATAGATGTCGTACATACCACCGGAATTGGCGCAGGAGCCCATCGAGATGACCCACTTGGGTTCGAGCATCTGGTCGTAGAGCTGCTGGATGACGGGGGCCATCTTGATGAAGCAGGTGCCGGCGATGACCATGAAGTCGGCCTGACGCGGGGAGGCACGAATGACCTCGGCGCCGAAGCGGGCGACGTCGTGGGGCGCGGTGAACGCCGTGGTCATCTCCACGTAGCAGCAGGAGAGACCGAAGTTGTAGGGCCACAGCGAGTTCTTGCGGCCCCAGTTCACCGCCGAGTTGAGCACGTCTTCGAGCTTGCCCATGAACACGTTGCGATGAACCTGTTCGCGCATGGGGTCGTCGACGCGTTGGCGTTGATCGAGGGGATAGCGATCAGACGCGTTGTCGCCTCCCTCCGCTCGGGTCAGGGTGTATTGCATGGTCAGCCTCGACAAGCCGGATAAAGTAGCGGTCATGGGCATGTCGGCCGGTCAGGACGCCGGCATGCCGAATAATCGTTGATCGACGACCGTTCATGCGGTCGTTCTCGCCCGGGTCAGCGCGCATGGCGCTCGGCACCGGGAACGGCAGCCAGTTCACGCGCACGCGGCGCGTCTTCGCGCCCGCGCTTGCGCGGCGCCCAGTCGAGTGCGCCGACGCGGGCGTCATAGACCAGGCCTGCCAGTAGAATGAGGATGAATACCGCCGCCCCGGCGAATCCCGTCCAGCCCACCTCACGCACGGAGACGGCCCAGCCGAACAGGTAGACGGCCTCGATATCGAAGATCACGAAGAGCATGGCGACGAGGTAGAACTTGACCGAGAAGCGCTGGCGCGCGCTGCCGGCACCGACGATGCCGGACTCGAACGGGAGGGACTTGCTGCGTCCGTGACTCTTGCCGCCGAGCAGGCTGGCGGCGCCGATCATGAAGCCACACAGTGCAATGACCGCGACCACGAACAACCCCGTGGCCCAATATTCAGCGATCCAGGCGGTGACTTGGTCGGACATGTGCTCCCTCACACGGTGATCCCGCGGCGCCTGCGGGCGCTGACGAGACAAGACGGCTGACAGAACGACGCTTCGACGCGCGGATGCGTATTCGTAATTTTACTACTTTACGCCTATTCCCATGCGCCGTCAGCTTGCTAATTCGTCCAATTGCAAAACTTTCAAAAGGCCGCGCAAACGACCCGGCAATCGCTCTAAAACAAGCGCCATGTCCACGATAGGCATCATGATGAAGCCCATGGCAGCGACGACGCTCTGTCGCGGCAGCGGACCGTGCGGCGAACGATCTAGCAGCGAGCTATCTATCGGCCGTGCGGCGCTTTGCTTTACCTTAGGCTAGTCCTTTTAGCCACTGTTGCAACGACCCGACATGCTTTTTTCCCGCCCGCCCAACGTCCTCACCATCGCCGGTTCCGACCCCTCCGGCGGCGCCGGCCTGCAGGCCGACATCAAGACCTTTTCCGCCCTCGGCGTCTATGCCACCAGCGTGATCACCGCAGTCATCGCCCAGAATACCTGTGGCGTCGCGCGGGTCGAGCCGGTCTCTGCGACGATGATCCGCACCCAGCTCGACAACCTGCTCGACGACGTCGCCATCGACGCGGTCAAGATCGGCATGGTCGCCAGCCGCGAAGTGGCCGAAACCCTGGCCGCCGGGCTTGCCGCGCGGCGCCCGCGCTGGATCGTGCTCGACCCGGTGATGGTGGCCAAGAGCGGCGACCGCCTGGTCGACGACACCGGGCTGGCGGCGGTGCGCGATATCCTGGTGCCGCTGGCCGACGTGATCACCCCCAACCTGCCGGAGGCCGCCGCCCTGCTCGGGCGCGATACGCCGCGCTCGGCGGCGGACATGGAGGCGCTGCTCGGCGAGCTGGCCGCACTCGGCGCCCCCTATGGCCTGCTCAAGGGCGGCCATCTGTCGCAGGCGCGCTGCCCCGACCTGTTGTGGACGCCCCACGGCAGCCGCTGGCTGGACGCGCCGCGGCTGGAGACGCGCCACCTGCACGGCGCGGGCTGCGCGCTCTCCTCGGCGATCGCCGCCGAGCTGGCACGGGCAAGCGTGGCGGCCGAGCGCGCGACGCCGCGGACGCAGCCTCAGGTCGAGCGCGCCATCGAGGCCGCCAAGCAGTGGCTGCACGCGGCGCTGGCAGCCGGCGAGCGTCTCGAGGTGGGTCAGGGCAAGGGGCCGCCGCATCATTTCCACGCCTGGTGGTGATACCGGGTTCGGGTCACCTGGCGACCCGGTGGCCGTCGCCGGGCACGACCGGCAGATAGCGGCTAACGTGATACAGTGAAACAGCGCGATCACGGGAAGCCATCATCGCGTCACGCGATTTGACACTTCGGGCTTCCTGTTATCTTCTGAAATGGGATTGAAAGAACGATTAAATACAACGACCTACTAGAGGTATCCGTATGCAGACGCGACATATCGCCACCGGCATTCTGGCCCTGAGCATGATGGGCAGCGCTTCGGTCGCCCTCGCCGACACCTGGCGATTCGGCCTCGAAGAGACGGAAGGCAGCGTGCAGTACGAATACGCACAGGCTTTCAAACAGCTCATCGAAAAGAAGAGCGACGGTGACATTACCGTACAGATCCTGCCCTACGGCGTCTGGGGCTCGAGCTACTCGACGCTCTACGATGCCATTCAGAACGGCTCCATCCCGCTCTCCTTCGGCTCGGGCTTCCTCGGCGGCACGGTACCCGAGAGCCAGCTGATGAGTCTCAACTACGTCATGCCCAACGACCAGTTGGAGACGGCCGAGATTCTCAACTCCGACGCCTTCATGAAGAGCGACGCCTGGCAGCAGTCGTTCCGCACACGCGACCTGGTGCCGCTGGCGGCACTGCCCGAGGGCTACCAGGTGTGGACCGCCAACAAGGCCATCCATACCCCGGCGGACATGAAGGGGCTACAGATCCGGGTGATGGACAACAGCCTGCTGCGCGCGACCTATCAGGCCTACGGCGCCTCGCCCATCACCATCGCTTACGGCGAGCTCTACAGCGCCCTGCAGCAGGGCCAGGCCGAGGGCAATATCCAGCCGGTCTGGGCCCACGAGAACATGGGTTTCTACGAAGTTCAGGACTACATGATCTTCGCCGAGCAGTCGCAGTTCATCGCCAACCTGATCGCCAACGAAGATTGGTATGACGCTCTCTCCGACGACCAGCGCCAGCTGCTCGACGCCACCATCCACGAGATGGTCAAGAAAGGTGACGAGATCCAGAAGCAGCTCAACCAGGATCGTCTGAAGACCATCGAGGAGAAGAGTGACATCAAGATCATTCGTCTCGATCAGGCGCAGCGCGACGAGTTCCGCAAGCTCGCCAAGCCGATCCGCGACGACTTCGTCAATATGGTCGGCGAGCGTGGCGGCAAGGCACTGGACATCCTGCTCGAGCAGGAGAAGGCGCGCGGCGACAAGTCGGGCGACGGCAGCCAGAGCAGCTGAGCCGCTCGCACCAACTACCCAAAACCTGAAGCGCCCCGCCAGCATCATGCTGGCGGGGCGCTTTTCTTGCCGTCTCGTCTAGCTGGCTCCGTCAGGGGGATCGCCGGACGCGCGCCCCCCTTGGCTCCCTAGGTGCGCTAGTCGCCGCCCAGCGACGGCAGCAGCAGCGAGATCTCGGGGAAGGCGATCAGGATCAGCGTCGCCAGCAGCAGGATGACGATGAACGGCGGCGTGCCGCGGATCACGTCGATATAGGGGCGCCGGAACACCGCGATGGCGGTGAAGATATCGCAGCCGAAGGGCGGCGTCGCCGAGCCGATCGCCGCCTGCAGGGTGACGATCACGCCGACATGGATCGGGTCGAGACCGGCGGACTGCACCAGCGGCTTGAAGATCGGCACCAGGATCAGGATCACCACGATCGGATCGACGAACATGCAGCCGACGAAGAACGCCGCGGCGATCAGCGACAGCGCCAGGAACTGATTGTCGCCGATCGAGTCGATCAGTGGCCCGAGGATCTGATTCGGCACCCCGGCGGTCGCCAGCGCCTGGGAGAAGGCGGCACCGATCGCCACCAGGATGAACACCACCGCGGTGATCAGACCGGTGGAGAGGGCGATGCTGCCGAGATCCCGGATCGACACCTGGCGGTAGATCACCACCTCCAGCAGCAGCGCATAGGCCACCGCCACCGCCGACGCCTCGACCGCGCTGAAGAAGCCACCGTAGATGCCGCCCACCACCAGCAGCGGGAAGCCCATGGGCAGGATCACCCGCTTCAGCGCCCGGGCACGCTCGCCCCAGCTCGCCCTGGGCTCGGGGTCGATACCCTTGACCCGCGAGTCGATCCAGCAGTAGACCGCGAACAGCATCAGGATCAACAGCCCCGGCAGAATGCCGGCGAGGAACAGATCGCCGATCGAGGTCTGCATCGCCACGCCGTAGATGATGAAGCCGATACTCGGCGGGATCAGCAGCGCGATGTCGCTGGCATTGATGATCAGTGCCAGGGTGAAGTCGTCCGAATAGCCCTTTTTCAACAGGCGCGGGCGCATCGGCCCGCCCATCGCCACCACCGTCGCCTGGGTCGAGCCGGAGACCGCGCCGAACAGTGCACAGGAGGCCGCGGTGGTAATCGGCAGCCCGCCGCGCAGATGCCGGGTGAAGGCATCGACCACGTCGAGCAGGCGATTGGCGGTGTGCCCCTTGGTCAGGATATCCGCGGCGAAGATGAACATCGGCACCGCCGCCAGCACCCAGCTGCCGACCCCGCTGATCATCCAGCTGACCGCCTGATCGGGGCCGAAGAACGTCATGCCGGTGAACATCATGTAAAGCGTACCGGCCGCCAGTGGCACCATCATGGGAAAGCCCAGCAGGAGCAGCACCAGCATGATCAAGCCCAATCCCATCAGCATGAGAGGCATCCTTCTTCGATTGTCTTTATTGGCGTGGTCTTCGTTGGTGGCGTCAGCCGTCGGATGATACGGCCCTGCCCCGCCACCCTCACGGTTGGGTGTCGGCGGCGCGCTCGGCGGCCGCGTCGTCCAGCACGCTGTCGTCGTAGCCTTCACGCTCGGTGAGCGAGCGCCACACGCCGGGACTGATCATGTTGCGCAGCGCGGTGAGCACGTACTGGATACCCGCCAGCAAGAAGCCGATCGGCAGCGCGGTATAGACCATCCAGAAGGGAATGTGCAGCGCCGCGCTGGTGCGACCACGATCGTGCAGCGCCACCACGTACTCGAAAGACTTGAAGCAGAAGTAGAACATCAACAGCGCCGTGCCCAGCGAGATCACGATCAGCAGCGCCTTGCGCGCGCGCCCCCCGAGCTGGTCGTAGATCGCGGACATGCTGATGTGGCGGGCGTGACGGGCGGCGTAACTCACCCCGACGAAGGTGATCACCACGATCAGCATTTCGGTGATCTCGTAGGTGCCGGCGATGCCCTGGCTGAACAGCAGGTTGCCGACCACATGGGCGCTCATCAACAGCGCCATGGCCAGAATGCAGCCGCCGATCACCACGCGTTCGAGCAGCCCCAGCAGCCGGTCCAGCGCCAGCAGGGCCCCGAGAAACCCGCCGCGGGAGCGCTGCTCGTCGCGCTTGGCAGAAGTCGAGTTCATGACGTTGTCCTTATTATCAAGGGGAGTCGTTGCCCGCGCTACCGCCCTCGTGCCCACCGTCGGCGGCGTCCTCCGGAGACCTCGCCGGGGCGCACAGCGCGACGCCACGAATGCGGGGCGCTTACCCAAGGTTAGCGCGTAAAGCCCGGTGTCTGCCACGTAACACCGTGTCTTACCCCACCCGGAGGCCGTTCGGGCGCGTCATGCGCACGGCCTGCCGTCGGCGCCGGGCGATGCTAAGCTTGGGTATCGTTCAGCGACCCCTGATGGAGCCCCGCCCTACCATGCGAGCCCTGATTCAACGCGTCACCCACGCCAGCGTAGCGGTCGACGGCGAGCGCATCGGCGCGATCGACCACGGGCTGCTGGCCCTGATCGGCGTCGCCGCAGACGACGATCGTGCCCGTGCTGACCGCCTGCTGCACAAGCTGCTCCACTACCGGGTGTTCAGCGACGCCGAGGGACGCATGAACCGTAACCTGCAGCAGGCCGAGGGCGGACTCCTGCTGGTGTCGCAGTTCACCCTGGTGGCGGCCACCGACAAGGGGCTGCGGCCGAGCTTCTCCAGCGCCGCACCGCCGGCGCTGGGGCGCGAGCTGTTCGACTACCTGCTGGATCAGGCGCGTGCTGCCTGGCCGCAGGTCGCCAGCGGCGAGTTCGGCGCCGACATGCAGGTGTCGCTAACCAACGATGGACCGGTCACCTTTCTGCTGGAGACCTGAGAGGGTGTTTACCCCATGCCGGCACGCCCGGCCTCCGGTGCGCTGCCGCCGCGACTACAGTCAGGCAGATAGTCGCAAATACAGACACGCAGACAGCCACGCATAAAACGGCGGCATCTCGACGCTGCCACACAGGGCAATAGCCACAGGGAACGCGGCCACGGCCGCCACGCAGAGGAAGCCAACACATGACCACACCGCTCGCCATCATCACCGGCGGCGCCCAGGGTATCGGCCGCGCCACGGTCGAGCTGCTGCTGTCGGAGGGCTGGCGCGTCGCCGCCCTGGATCGCGACCCCGAAGCGGTCGCCGAACTCGACGAGGCCTACATCGACGCGCCACTACTGGCGATGGTGGTCGACGTCAGCGACGAGCTCCAGGTGCAGGAGGCGTTTGCGCATATCAACGGCTGGCAGCAGGAGCACGGCAAGGCCGATGGCTTCGACCTGCTGGTCAACAATGCCGGGATCGCCGACCCCGAGTGCGGCCCGCTGGAGGCGCTGGCGTTGGCCGACTGGCGCCGCTGGCAGGAGAGCCATCTGACCGGCGCCTTCCTGTGCACCCGCGCCGCCATCCCCGGGCTGCGTCAGCGCCACGGCGCCATCGTCAATATCGCCTCGACCCGCGCGCTGCAGTCGGAGCCCCACTGCGAATCCTATGCCGCAGCCAAGGGCGGATTGCTGGCGATGACCCACGCGCTGGCGGTCAGCCTGGGGCCGGAGGTTCGGGTCAATGCGATCTGCCCCGGCTGGATCGAGACCGGGCCGTGGCAGAAGGCGGCGCAGCGCAGCCAGCCCGAGCACCGCGAGATAGACCGCACGCAGCACCCGGTGGGACGTGTGGGCGAGCCGCAGGACGTGGCTGCCACCGTGGCCTTCCTGGCCAGCGACAAGGCAGGGTTCATCACCGGGCAGCACATCAGCGTCGATGGGGGGATGACCAGGAAGATGATCTACGCCGAGTGAGCCGGACGGAAAGCCATCGCGCTTGCCGAACCTCTCACCATTTAACAAAACCTCCCGACAAGCACTTATCCCGGCGGGGTGGCGTCATGCCTTGGGATGCCACTTGCCGTCGTCGCCCTTGGCGTACTTGGCTTCGACGGCCTTCCACGCTACGGCGTGGGCGACCTCCTCGCGGGAGCTGTCGCCGCGCCGATCCTCGGGGTTCTTGTACTGCTCCCAGGCGCTGTTGAACGCCTCCTGGTAGATGGTCCGGGCGTGGGGCGGCAGCACCTTGCGCGCGCTCTCGGGAATATCGTCACGGCTGTCGTAGGGCATGGGTCATCACCTGGCTGCGGAATCCGCCTTCCAGTGTAGCGCCGTCATGGCGGTGTCAACGCCAGTCATCGACAGTCGGCTCGCGACGCGCCTCAGGAGGCGGTCTGCAGCTCGGCCTCGAGCGTCTCCAGTGCCTCCTCCGCCGCCAGCCACTCGCCTTCGAGCGCCTCGACCCGCCCCTGCAGTTCGCCCTGCTCGCGCACCAGCCGGGTCAACTCCTCCTTGCGCGCGGCCTCGTAGAGCGTGGGGTCGGCGAGCTGGGTCTCCAGCGCGGAGAGTTCGCCCTGGGCGCGCTCCAGGGCTTTCTCCGCGGCGTCGCGGCGCTTGCGCAGCGGCTTGGTCTGTTCGCGCAGCTCGGCGGCGGCACGCCGCGCCGCCTTGCGGTCGCCGCTGTCGCTGGGGCGGCGCTCGTCGCGGGCGGCCTGGCGCTGCTCGCTCTCGCGCGCCTTGAGCCACTGGTGATAGTCGTCGAGATCGCCATCGAACGGCGTCACCCGGCCGTCGACCACGCGCCAGAACAGATCGACACTGGCACGCAGCAGGTGGCGGTCGTGGGAGACGATCACCACCGCGCCCTCGTAGGCGGCCAGGGCCTCGGCCAGGGCCTCGCGCATGTCCAGATCGAGGTGGTTGGTGGGCTCGTCGAGCAGCAGCAGGTTGGGTTTTTCCCACGCCACCAACGCCAGCGCCAGGCGCGCCTTCTCGCCCCCGGAGAAGCGTGAGACATCACCGAAGACGTCATCGCCGCGGAAGCCGAAGCCGCCCAGGAAGTCGCGGATCGACTGGTCGCTGGCGGTGGGCGAGAGCCGCTGCACGTGGGTGAAGGGCGTGGCGCCGAGATCGAGGTGCTCCAGCTGATGCTGGGCGAAATAGCCCACCACCAGGTTCTCTCCCGGCACCCGCGCGCCCGCCTGGGGCGCAAGCTCGCCGATCAGGGTCTTGATCAGGGTCGACTTGCCGGCGCCGTTGGGGCCGAGCAGCCCGATCCGCTCCCCCGGCAGGATCGAGACGTTGACGCCTTCGAGAATGCGCGCCTCGGGATAGCCGAGATCGGCGCGATCCAGCGACAGCAGCGGGCTGGAGATCTTGTCGGCGCAGGGCAGCTCGAAGCGGAACGGCGAGTCGGCCCGCGCCGCGGCAATGGTTTCCATACGCTCGAGCATCTTGAGCCGACTCTGGGCCTGGCGCGCCTTGGTCGCCTTGGCCCGGAAGCGCTCGACGAAGCGCTCGATCTCGGCGCGGCGTGCCTGCTGCTTCTCGAACTCGGCCTGCTGCTGGGCCTGGCGTTCGGCGCGGGCGCGCTCGAAGGCGCTGTAATTACCGCGATAGAGGGTCAGCCGCGCCTGATCGATATGCAGGATGTGATCGCACACCGCATCCAGGAAGTCACGGTCATGGGAGATCAGCATCAGGGTGCCGGGATAGCGGGTGAGCCACTGCTCCAGCCACAGGAGCGCATCGAGATCGAGGTGGTTGGTGGGCTCGTCGAGCAGCAGGATCTCCGACGGCGTGAACAGGGTCCGCGCCAGCCCCACACGCATGCGCCAGCCGCCGGAAAAATCCGCCAACGGGCGGTAGAGATCGCGCTGGGCGAAACCCAGCCCGGCCAGCAGCTGTTCGGCCCGGGCCCGCGCGGTGTAGCCGTCGAGCGCCTCGATCTGGCCATGCAGCGCCGCCTCGCGGTCATGCTCGCCCGCGGCCTGGGCCGCCGCCAGCGCCTGCTCTGCCTGGCGCAGGGCGACATCGCCGTCGAGCACGAACTCGACCAGAGCGCGCTCGATCGCCGAGACCTCCTGCGCCATGTGGGCGATACGCTTGCCGCCGGCGATCTCGACGCTGCCGGCGTCGGCGCCGAGCTCGCCGCGGATCAGCGCGAACAGGCTCGACTTGCCGGCACCGTTGGCGCCGACGATGCCCACCTTGTGGCCCTCGTGCAGCATCAGGTCGGCACCTTCGATCAGCCGGCGCGTGCCGCGTTGCAGGGCGAGTTGGCGGAATGCAATCATGCCGGGCTCCAGAGCGCATCGAATGGGCGCTCATTCTATCAGCCAACGCCGCCGACACGGAGTGCCGATGACCACCGCCGACGCCGCGGACGACCTGTGGGATTTCGCCCTGGGACGCTACGCCCGCCCCGGCGCCCAGGCGCGCTGCCTGAGCCTGCAGGACGACCACGGCTATGACGTGTGCGAGCTGCTGTGGCTCGCCTGGCTCGCCGAGCACGGCCGTGAACCCGCCCCCGACGCCACCCAAGGGCTGGCCGAGATACGCCACTGGCAGGAGACGATGACCCGCCCGCTACGCCAGCGCCGGCGTGAGCTCAAGGCCGCGCTCGAGACCCGCCCGCGTCTGAGCGAGCTGCGCCAGCGCCTGCAGCAGGCGGAACTGCTGGCGGAGCGCGAGACGCTTATCCGCCTGGCCGAGCTGCCGAGCCGCCGCGTCGCGTCGCCGACGCCGTACGATCCGCTCGCCGCGGCGCTGGCGCTGTGCGCCGCCTGGGCCGCGCCGACGCGGGCAGCGCAACCGACCACGGACCTCGGCACGACGTCATCGGCTTACGCCACGTTACAGCCACTACTGGCACTGTGGCTGGCCGCCGCGCCGGATGCGGAACCAAATCCCAGCTGTTAGAGTCCCAACAGCAGCGCCACACCGATGCCTGAGGCGTTTTCACCCCGAGCCAGCATCGGCTTCAACCCCGACTCCCCAAGGAGACTGCATGAAACGTTTGGTAACCGCCGTCGCGATCGGCAGCATGATGACGCTGCCGCTGGCGGCTTTCGCCCAGGACAAGGTCGACCTCGACAGCGACCAGGCCAAGCTGAGCTACAGCATCGGCGCCACCCTGGGCCAGGGTCTGTCGCAGGACGTCAAGAACCTGGATGTCGACGCCTTCGCCGCGGCGATTCGTGACGTCTATGGCGATCACAAGCTGCAGATGAACGACGAGGCGATCAGCAAAGCGCTGACCCAGTACCAGCAGCAGAAGATCGCCGAGCAGAAGGCCGAGCAGAAGAAGGTCGCCGACGCCAACCGCAAGGAGAGCGAAGCCTTCCTCGCCGCCAACGCCAAGAAGAAGGGCGTGAAGACCACCGACTCGGGCCTGCAGTACCAGGTGCTGAAGTCCGGTGACGGCGCCTCGCCCAGCGACGACGACACGGTCAAGGTCAACTACGAAGGCAAACTCCCCGACGGCACCGTGTTCGACAGCTCCTACAAACGCGGCGAGCCGATCTCGTTCAAGGTCGGCCAGGTCATCCCGGGCTGGCAGGAAGCGCTCAAGATGATGCATGTCGGTGACACCTGGCTGATCACCGTGCCTTCCGACCTGGCCTACGGCGCAGCCGGCACCGGCGGCCCGATCGGCCCCAACCAAGCGCTGCAGTTCAAGGTCGAACTGCTCGGCATCAACCCCGACGAGGGTGACGCCAAGGGCGACAAGGCGGCCAAAGGCAGCGACGCCAAGACGAGCAGCGACGGCAAGTAAGCCGCGCTCCCCCCGCCCTACCCCTTTAGACGCCGGCCATCAGGCCGGCGTCTGAAAAGTCGACGAGCGAAGTCCAGGCAAGACAAAAATCGGCGAAAGAGCGGACCGGGCTGGCGTTCCAGTTTACGCGGTATAAATGAGCATCTGGAGCCGATTTTTAACGCCGGATGGGCAAGCGCAGTACTTTTCAGACCTGGCCTAGGCCGGCGTCTGCGTCCACAAGCAGTCCTTCTCATCCGCACTGCGCTTGGCCTCGCGCCGCGACAGCGCATCGGCCAGCCCGGCGCTGTCGAAATCGAACCAGCTGCCCTTGAGGCCGTGGTTGCTGACCACCACCACCTGGGCCCGCCACGCCTCCACGTAGCCGCTGCACAAACCCAGATCGCCGAAGCCGACGAAACGCTCGCGCTCCCCCGGCATCCGCGTCAGGGTGAAGCGCTGGGAGCGAATGTTCATGTGACGCCCGATGAACTCCACGTAGACCTGCTTGGCCGCCAGCCCGTAGACATCGACCTCGAAGCGCAGGCCGTCGCGCCCGGACGCCTCGTGCAGTGAATAGGTCAGCCCGGAATCGAGCCCCAGCCCCGCCTGGCAGCCACCGTCGAGCAGCACGCAGCCATGCTCCGGCGGATACCAGGTGACCTCGCTATCGGACTCGCGCAAGTAGTAGTCGAGCAGATACCACAGGGCGACGACGATGGTCGCCAGGGTGACACCGATCAGCAGCGTGAGCATGCGTGGCCGCGCGGTATCTTCGTCGTAGACAGCCATGGACGTTATGGGGCTCCCGGCAGAGACAGTGGATCGCTACCATGGGCGTTCGAGGCGGCGTGACGACAACCACACTCAGGACGCTAGATGAGCGATATCGCAGGGGCACTCGGCCCACTTTTCCTTCTGATTCTACTCGGTGCGGGCCTGGGTTGGGCACGTTTTCCCGGCGCCGATTTCTGGCCCCAGCTGGAACGCCTGATCTACTACCTGCTGTTCCCCGCCATGCTGGTGGCGACCCTGGCCGCTGCCGATGTCGCCCGGGTGCCGGTACTGCGCCTGGGCGTGGCGCTGCTCGGCGGGATGCTGGCGCTGGCGCTGGCGGTGTGGCTGGCGCGCCGACGCCTGGCGCTGGATGCCGCCGCCTTCACCTCTCTCTTCCAGGGGGTGGTGCGCTTCAACACCTATGTCGGGGTGGCCGGCGCCGCGGCCCTGCACGGCAGCGCCGGCACCACCGTGGCGGCGGTCGCGGTGGCGCTGATGGTACCTACCGCCAATCTGCTCTGCGTGCTGGCATTCATCGCCAGCGGCACGCTGGGCCGCGCCAGTCTCGGCCGCAGCGCCCTGGCGCTGGCGCGCAATCCGCTGATCCTGGCCTGCCTGCTGGGGGTTGCGCTCAACCTCAGTGGCATCGGTCTGCCCGGCTGGAGCGCACCCGCCGTGGAACTGCTCGGGCGCGCGGCGCTACCGCTGGGGCTGGTCGCCGTAGGCGTGGCGCTACGCCCGCAGGCGCTGTTACGCGGCGGGCGGGCGTTCTGGACCTCGAGCGCGCTGAAGCTGATTGTCACGCCGCTTGCGGTGGCCGCCATCGCCGCGCTGGCCGGTCTCTCCGGCATCGAGCGCGACGTAGTGCTGCTGTTCGCCGCCCTGCCGACGGCGACCTCCGCCTATATCCTGGCGCGCCAGCTGGGCGGCGACGCCGAGCTGATGGCGGCGACGATCACCGGCCAGACGCTGCTGGCGATGCTCTCGCTGCCACTGCTGCTGCCGCTGCTCGGGGTCGGCTGAGCAGCTAAATAAAAAAGATTCTCGTTTCGCTTGCAATCACAAATGAGAATGATTACCTTTGACTTGTGGCGTCGCCAAACGCCACTGACCAACGTCAGGAATGTCAGGTTCCTGCCATGGTTATCTCCTCATCAAGCTAGTCACGGTCCTTCACGCCGCCCTGCCCAGGGCGGCTTTTTTTGCTGCAGCGCCTGCGGCGGCACAACGCCAAGCAACGCGCCTGGCGGGAGTTGGCCGCCGCTGACACGCCCTGTCGGACGCCCCCGCCGCACCACACCGCCACGGCCTGTGAGAATCACCGACGCGTTCAGCCACGCGCGCTCAGCGCATCCCACTGCCACGGTCCGCGCCCACTCAGGCGCTGACGCAGCAGCTCCGCCAATGCTTCCACCGCGGGCTGGGAGGCGTCATCGATAGCGCGGGCGAAGTGCAGGCGCGCCTCGCAACGCCTCAGCACAGGCAGGCCGTCGCTCTCATCCAGCGCGCGCATGGCGCCGGTCACCCTTTCGCGGTCGAGCACTCCGATCGCCATGCCGGTCTCGATCGCCTTCTCCACCGCGTGGATGCTGGTACTGGTGAAGATCGCCCGCCACGGCCGCCGCGCCGCATCGAGGGCATCGGCCGCCAGTTGGCGGTAGGGACACTCCGCCGGGTGCACCGCCAATGGCACGATCGCCTCCTGGTGCAGCGCACCCTGAGCCGGCCCCGCCCACACCGGGGTGGGGTGCCACAGGGGCTCGCCGCCCTCCAGCCCGGCGGCGTGGTCGAGCACCACCGCCAGGTCCAGACGCCGCGCTCGCAGCCCCCGCGCCAGCCGACCGCTGGTGTCGGTGGTGACATCGAGCAGGATGCCCGGATGGCGCGCCATGAACTGCGGCAGGGTGTCGTCGAGCAACTCGCGCGCATAGTCCTCGGGGATACCCAGACGCACGCGCCCGCTCAGGCGCTCACGGCTGAAGCGGCTGACCAGGGTGTCGTGTGCCCGTAGCAGCGCCTGCGCCTCGCGCAGCAGCAGCTCGCCGCTGGCAGTCAGGGTCACGCCGCGCGGGCCGCGCTCCAGCAGGCGCACGTCGAGCTCGGTCTCCAGCCGCTTCATCTGCATGCTGATGGCACTCAGCGTGCGGTGGCGCACCTCGGCGGTGGCCGCCAGCGAGCCGCTCTGGGCGACCACCTGGAAAGTGCGCAGCAGCTCCAGGTCGAGCGTCGATCCGACTTCAAACATATTGAACCCTTATCGATTTTTATTCGATTCATTGAAGCCTGCATAGCGTCCAGACTCAAGCCGCATCACCCCGACTCGGGTACCCCGAGACAGTCACCCCGCGACGAGAGGAGGAGTCGGCATGCGCCACGCGACGCTGAACGCAGTCCTGATGAGTGGCTTCGTGCTCTGCTGGAGTTCCGGCTTCATCGGCAGCGAACTGGCCAGCCGCGCCCCCTTGAACGCGCTGGACCTGTTCGCCTGGCGCTTCGTCATCGCCGCCGCGCTGGCCGCGCTGTGGTGGCGACTGCTCGATCGGCGGCCAGTGGCGCTGTCGGCCTGGCTGCGCGAGATGGCGGTCGGCGCCCTCACCATCGGCGGCTATCTGCTCTGCGTGGTGCTCGCCATCGGTGAGGGCGTCAGCGCCAGCGTCACCGCGCTGATCACCGCCCAGCAGCCACTGCTGGCGGCGGCGATCGCCACGCTGTGGCTGCGCGAGCAGCTACCGGCGGCGGCCTGGCTCGGCCTCGGCGTGGCCGGCAGCGGCGTGGTGCTGTGCATCGCGGGGGACTGGCAGGGAGCAGGCGGCGCCGGCTGGGCCTATGCGCTGCCGCTGCTGGCGGTGATCAGCGTCACCCTGGGCAGCGTGCTCGCCGCCCGGCGCCCGTCGGGACTGGGGCTGGCGGCGTCGCTGACCGCGCAGTTGAGCGCGGCGGCGCTGATCTTCGGTGTGGCCGCGGCGGGCGCCGGCGGCCTGGCGCTACCCGGCAGCGCGCTGCTGACCTGGCAGACGCTGGGCTGGCTGGTGCTGCTGTCGAGCTTCGGCGGCTACGGCTTCTTCACCGTCTGCCTGCGGCGTCTCGGCGTCAACGCGGTCTCCAGCGCCATCTATCTGACGCCGCCGGTGACCCTGGCGTGGAGTGCGGGGATGTTCGGCGAGCACGTGGCGCCGCTGCAGCTCGGCGGCATGGCGCTGGCCCTGGCCGGGGTGACACTGGCTCTGCTCGCCCAGCGCCGCGGCCGCCACACCCGCGGCGCGGCGCACTATCCGCGGCGTCCCGGCGGCGGCGAGTGCGCCTGAGCCTGGGTCAATCGCGACGAAAGATCAGATCCCAGACCCCATGACCCAGACGCTCGCCGCGGCTCTCGAACTTGGTCAGCGGGCGGAAGGCGGGACGCGCCACATAAGGCGCGCTCTCCGCGGGGGCGGTGTTGGTATAGCCCGGCGCCGCCGCCATCACCTCGGCCATGTGCTCGGCGTAGGCTTCCCAGTCGGTGGCCATGTGCAGGGTGCCGCCGGGCTTGAGCCGGGTGCGCACCAGCTCGACGAACGGCAGCTGCACGATCCGCCGCTTGTGATGCTTCTTCTTCGGCCAGGGGTCGGGGAAGAAAAGCTGCAGGGTGTCGATGCTCTCCGCCGGCAGACACTGCGCCAGCACCGCCAGGGCGTCCTCGCGATAGACGCGCAGGTTGGTGAGGCCACGCTTGTCGGCTTCGTCGAGCAGCTTGCCGACACCCGGCGCATGCACTTCGATACCGATGAAGTCGGTCTCCGGGTGAGTCTCGGCCTGCTCGACCAGCGACTGCCCCATGCCGAAGCCGATCTCGACCACCCGCGGGGCGTCACGTCCGAACAGCGCCACCGGGTCCTGCAGCCCGTCTTCCAGGGTCAGCCCCCAGCGCGGCCAGACCTCCTTGAGGCCGCGCTCCTGGGCGGCGGTCATGCGCCCGGCGCGCAGCACATAGCTCTTGATGCCGCGCTGATGCGGGGTGTCGGTGGCGGTCTCGTTGGGGTCCGTCGGCTTGTCGGTCATGCGGCGTGGCTATCGTCTTGGTGGGTGAAAGAGACCCACCGCCGAGGCGGCGGGCACAGGCAGCTCAGGGGTTGATGCGCCCGGCGAACGGCGACGAGGGGCTGGCGCTGTCGCGGCGCGGCATGCGCTCGGCGAGAAACGCCTCGCGCCCGGCTTCGATCGCCTTGCGCATGGCGCCGGCCATCATCAGCGGGTGGCGGGCATGGGCGATGGCGGAGTTCATCAGCACCCCGGCGCAGCCCATTTCCATCGCCAGGGCGGCGTCGGAGGCGGTACCGATACCGGCATCCACCAGCACCGGCACCTCGGCCTGCTCGAGAATCAGGCGCAGCGTGGCCGGGTTGAGCAGGCCGTTGCCGGAGCCGATCAGCGAGCCCAGCGGCATCACCGCACAGCAGCCGCGACGCTCGAGCTCCTTGGCCACGATCGGGTCGTCGCTGGTATAGACCATGACATCGAAGCCGTCGTTGACCAGCGTTTCGGCCGCGGCCAGGGTCTCGACCACGTTGGGATAGAGGGTGTGCTCGTCGCCCAGCACCTCGAGCTTGACCAGGTTGTGGCCATCGAGCAGCTCCCGCGCCAGACGGCAGGTGCGCACCGCATCCTTGGCGGTATAGCAGCCGGCGGTATTGGGCAGCAGGGTATAGCGCTCGGGCGAGATCACGTCGAGCAGGTTGGGCGCGGCCGCATCCTGGCCCAGGTTGGTGCGCCGCACGGCGAAGGTGACCACGTCAGCCCCGCTGGCCGCGACCGCAGCCGCGGTCTCGTCGAAGTCGCGGTACTTGCCCGTGCCCACCAGCAGGCGGGAGTGGAAGCGACGGCCGGCGACCGTCAGCGGGGTGTCCTCGATCAGCTGCGACATGCGTGACTCCTGATAGACATGACGGCGCTCAGCCGCCACCGATGGCATGCACGATCTCCACGCGGTCGCCCTCGGCAAGCGCGGTCTGCGCGTGCTGGCTGCGTGGCACGATCTCTTCGTTGAGCTCGATGGCGACACGGCGCCCGCCCAGGCCCAGCGCCTCGACAAGGCGCGCGAGCGTGGGGTCGTGATCGAGCTGGTGGGGTTCACCGTTGAGCTGGATCTGCATGACGACGCTCCAGAGGTCTCCAGTCGTGGGGGCGTATTGTAGCGTCTTGCGCCGGACACGGCACGCCCGCGCCAGCGCTTCGCCCGCCCCGCCACGGGCGTCAGGCCCTCCAACGAAAAGCCGGCCCCTGGGGGCCGGCCGGCAAGCTCGGATAGCGCGCCTCAGTCGTCGCGGCGCGGCCAGACGTCGGCCTCGACCTGCTCGGGACGCTTGAGCACGCCCTTGGGATCGAAGGTCGGCTCGCGCACGCCCTGGCGCCGCTGGGTCTCGTAGTCGCGCAGCACACGCAGGGCGATCGGGCACAGCAGCAGGATGGCGATCAGGTTGGTGGTCGCCATCAGCCCCATGGCGAGGTCGGCGAAGTCCCACACGAACTGCAGCTTGGCGATCGAGCCGATCATCACCATCGCCAGCACGGCGATACGTAGCACCGATACGGCAGCCTTGGCGTGGCGCTTGAACAGATACTCGATGTTGATCTGCGAGTAGGAGAAGTTGGCGATGATCGAGGTGAAGGCGAACAGCAGGATGGCGATGGCGATGAAGATCTCGCCGAAGCTGCCGAGGTGGTCGACCATGGCGTCCTGGGTCAGCTGGATACCCACGATATCCTTGCCCGGCGAGGTGGTCATCAGCTGCTCGTAGACCCCGGAGAGCAGAATCACCACCGCGGTGCAGCTGCAGATCACCAGGGTATCGATGAACACCCCGAACGACTGTACCAGACCCTGCGCCGCCGGGTGCTTGACGTCGGCCTGGGCGGCGGCGTTGGGCGCCGAGCCCATGCCCGCCTCGTTGGAGAACAGCCCGCGCTTGATGCCGTTCTCCATCGCGATCTTGATGGTATAGCCCACCGCACCGCCCACCGCCGGGCCATAGCCGAACGCGCTCTTGACGATCAGCGCCAGCATCGCCGGCACTTCGGAGAGGTTGGAGAGCAGCACCCACAGCGCCACCAGGAAGTAACCGATGGCCATGATCGGCACGATCTTCTCGGCGGTACGCGCCACCGACTTGAGCCCGCCGTAGATGACCAGCGCGGTGAACGCGACCAGCACCAAGCCGGTGATCCAGTTGGGGATCGAGAACGCCTGCGCCATGCCCTGGGCGATGGTGTTGGACTGGGCACCGTTGAACGCCAGGCCATAGGCGATGAGCAGGAAGATCGCGAACAGCACGCTCATCCAGCGCTGGCCTAGCGCGCGCTCGATATAGTAGGCCGGCCCGCCGCGGTAGACGCCATCGGCGTTACGCTGCTTGTAGACCTGAGCCAGGGTCGACTCGATGAACGAGGTGGCGAAGCCCACCAGCGCGGTCATCCACATCCAGAAGATCGCCCCGGGGCCACCGACCCACAGCGCGATCGCCACGCCGGCCAGGTTGCCGGTACCGACCCGGGCGGCCAGCGAAGTGGCGAAAGCCTGGAAGCCGCTGACGCCGGAGCCGGAGCCGCGGCTGGTGAAGGTGACCCTCGCCATGTGCGCGAACAGGCGGAACTGCATGCCCCGGGTCAACACGGTAAACAGGATACCCGCCCCCAACAGCAGGTAGAGCAGGATATAGGTCCAGACGAAATTGCTGATCGGGTTCATGATCGCGTAAATCGCGTCACGGAGCGTGTCGATGAATTCCATTTCGGAGATCCTTGGTGGAAAGCGGTGACCCGAGCCGTCCCAGACGGCTGCCGAAGCGGCTTTTTACGCGCTAGACTGACGAGCGTCAAATCACGACCCACGTCGCGTGTCGTGCAGGGGCTCTCTGCGAAGCTGTACGCAACACGCACGAACTTCGCAGAAAACGCCCCGACGCCCGCACGCGTGCTCTGGGTACGCGTCGCCAGTCCAGGTTGCCAGGCGGCCCGACAGCGCGGGCGCGCCTTACAGCATAGTCAGCGCAAGGAAAACGCAACATGCCCCAAAAGTGTAGCGCCGCGCGTCCCGCCTGGGTCGGCGTGGCCATCAGTGGCTTGCTGGTGGTGGTCGCCGGTGCCTTCGGCGCCCACGCCCTGGCCGATCGCCTCACACCGCGCTATCTCGAGGTGTTCCATACCGCGGTGCGCTATCAGGCCTGGCACACCCTGGCGATCATGGCGCTGCTGGCGTGGTGCGCGCAGCAGCCGCTGCGCGGGCAGCTGGCGGCCATCGCGCTGTGGTTCGCGGGCATGGTGCTGTTCAGCGGCTCGCTCTATCTGCTCACGCTGAGCGGTATCACCGCCCTGGGTATCGTCACGCCCTTCGGCGGGCTGTTGCTGATGGCAGGCTGGGTGATGCTGGCGATCGCCGCCTGGCGTCAACGCCCATCGGCGTGACGGCAGCCGGTGGCGTCAATCGTCGCGGTCGGGCAGCACATAGGTCGCGGTGACCAGCGCCACCGGGTCGTTGTCGCCGGTGGAGAAGAGCTGCACCTCCCCCACCGCCAGACGCCGGCCCAGCTTGAGGATGCGCGCGTTGGCGATCAGGTCGCGGTCACCGCGGGCGCGGCGCAGAAAGTGGCAGTTGAGGCTGCTGGTCACGGCCATCGCCTCGGGGCCGATCTCGGCCAGGATCGCCACGTAGAGGCAGACATCGGCCAGCCCCATCATCGATGGTCCCGAGACGCTGGCGCCGGGGCGCAGGTGTTCGTCCTCGATCGCCAGGCTCATGGTGGCGCGCATGTGGTCGACCGCTTCGATGGTCCCCTGGCGATGTGGAAAGACGTCGTCGAGGTAGTCCTCGATCTCGGCGGCGGTCATCACGGTCATCGAACTCTCCCCGGCAGCGGTTCTCGGCACGCCGGACCTCATGCCCAGGCACAGGACGCTCGAGAACGTTGCGCCCCAAGATAGCGCAAGCCGCGCATCAGGCACAGCGGGGCGCTCTGCATGTCCCTAAGATCATTCCGACGAACATCGCGAGCGTAGCGCCGCCTCACACTCGCTGCCCCACACTCGCCGCCCCAAACACGCCAACGCCAGCGACCGGGGTCGCTGGCGTCGAGATCGGGCGGTTACCGCCTTTACCTAGTGTTTCTTTCACACCGGTGGCTGGGATGGGCTTACTCGGTGGCAAGGCGCTGCGAGGGCGCTGTTAACCCATCCCTGGGCGCTACCTTTGCCATCTCTGGCAAAGGACCCTCGCTTCGCCGTGCCCCCGACGCCCATACAGGCGTTTGGCAATGCGTTCTCAGCCCTTGGCCTTGTCCACCGCGCGCCAGTGATGCAGCAGCGGCTCGGTATAGCCGGAGGGCTGCTCGCGCCCCTTGAAGATCAGCTCGAAGGCCGCCTGGAAGGCACTGGAGTCGGCCAGGTGCGAGGACATCGGCGTGTAGCCCGGGTCATGCGCGTTCTGCTCGTCGACCACCTTGGCCATGCGCTCCAGCGTCGCGCGCACCTGGGCCTCGTCGACGATGCCGTGATACAGCCAGTTGGCGATGTGCTGGCTGGAGATACGCAGCGTGGCGCGATCCTCCATCAGGCCCACATCATGGATGTCCGGCACCTTGGAGCAGCCCACGCCGTGCTCGACCCAGCGCACCACGTAGCCGAGGATGCCCTGGCAGTTGTTGTCGAGCTCCTGCTGGATCTCCTCGGCGCTCCACGCCGCCTCGGGGTCGACCGGGACCGTCAGCAGATCGTCGAGCAGATCGCTCTCGCCCTGCTCCTCGAGCTCGCGCTGGATCGCGGCGACATCGATCTGGTGGTAGTGCAGCGCGTGCAGCACCGCGGCGGTGGGCGACGGCACCCAGGCGGTATTGGCACCGGCCTTGGGGTGCCCGCTCTTCTGCTCCAGCATCGCCGCCATCAGGTCCGGCATCGCCCACATGCCCTTGCCGATCTGGGCACGCCCACGCAGGCCACAGGCCAGCCCGACCTGGACGTTGCTGCGCTCGTAGGCGGCGATCCAGCGGCTGCCCTTCATGTCGCCCTTGCGCAGCATCGGCCCGGCGTTCATCGCCGTGTGCATCTCGTCGCCGGTGCGGTCGAGGAAGCCGGTGTTGATGAAGGCGACTCGCGCCTTGGCGGCCTCGATACACGCCTTGAGGTTGACCGAGGTGCGCCGCTCCTCGTCCATGATGCCCATCTTGAGGGTGTGCTCGGCCAGCCCCAGCAGCGTCTCGACGCGGGCGAACAGTTCGTCGGCGAAGGCGACCTCCTTAGGGCCGTGCATCTTCGGCTTGACGATGTAGACCGAGCCGGCGCGCGAGTTGCCGCCATCACGCGCCAGATCGTGCATGGCGATCAGCGCGGTGACCACCGCATCGAGCATGCCCTCGGGGATCTCGTTGCCGTCGCCGTCGAGGATCGCCGGCGTGGTCATCAGATGGCCGACGTTACGCACGAACATCAGCGAACGCCCCGGCAGGGTCAGGCTGCCGCCGTCGGGCTGGATGTACTCACGGTCGTCGGCGAGGCGGCGGGTGACCGTCTTGCCACCCTTGTCGAAGCGCTCTTCGAGGTCGCCCTTCATCAGGCCCAGCCAGTTGCGATAGACCAGCGTCTTGTCCTCGGCGTCGACCGCAGCGACCGAATCCTCGCAATCCATGATGGTGGTCACCGCGGCCTCGACCAGCAGGTCCTTGACCCCGGCCGGGTCGGTCTTGCCGATGGCGTGACTCGAGTCGATCTGGATCTCCAGATGCAGGCCGTGGTTCGAGAGCAGCACCGCCTCGGGCGCGCTGGCCTCGCCGCGATAGCCGACGAACTGGCTGGGGTGCTGGAGCCCGGTCTCACGACCGCCTTCCAGTGCTACCGTCAGCCTGCCGTCGCGAATCAGGTAGCGCGTGGCGTCGCGGTGCGACCCGGTGGCCAGCGGCGCCGCCATGTCGAGTACGTTGCGCGCGTAGGCGATCACCTTCTCACCGCGCTTGGGGTTGTAGCCCTTGCCCTTCTCGGCGCCGTCGCTCTCGGCGATGACGTCGGTGCCGTAGAGCGCGTCATACAGGCTGCCCCAGCGCGCATTGGCCGCGTTGAGCGCATAACGCGCGTTGCTCACCGGGACCACCAGCTGCGGGCCGGCCTGGCGCGCAATCTCGGCATCGACGTTGGTGGTGCTCGCGGTCACACTGGCCGGCGCCTCGACCAGATAGCCGATATCGGAGAGGAACTGGCGGTAGGCGGCCATGTCACGGATTTCACCCGGATGCTCGGCGTGCCAGCGGTCGAGCTCCGCCTGCAGCCGGTCGCGCTCGGCGAGCAGTTCGCGGTTGCGCGGCGCCAGCTCGTGGATCAGCGCATCGAAACCGAGCCAGAACGTGTCGGGGTCGAGCCCGGTGCCGGGCAGCGCTTCCTGTTCGAGAAAGCGCTCGAGCTCGGTCGCCACCTGCAGACGGTGATGAGAAACACGCTGCGTCATACTAGCCTCCAGTGCGGGCCGCGGCCCGGCGTCAGAAGAGACGGACGCCGCACGGGCGGCGCCCCGGAAAACAATCCATGCAAGTCATTTTATGGAAATAATTTCCACAGAAATCATTCACCCATGATAGAGCGCGCTGCCGGCGATGTCTCGTTCGACCTTGGTCCACCTCATCGCCTCCGGCACCATAACGCCGGCGTCAGGCAACCTCCGTCATGGTTTCACAGGCCACTGGCGGTTAGCATGAGAGGTCTCAGGAGACTCGCGCATGCTCGACTTTTCGCCATTGAAGGCCCTCGGTCCCATCCACCGTATCGCGTCGCCCGGCACCTCGCCACTCGCCGCCTACCTGGACCACTACCATCTGACACCGCTGCTCGACGCCCACCCCGGCACCCAGCTCCACGCCGGCTTCCTGAACGCGGCGGGCGACGCCGGCAAGACCTTCGACCTGTGGTGCCAGGTGTGGGCGCCTCCGGCCCCGCGCGGCACCCTGTTCGTGGTGCACGGCTACTTCGACCACCTGGGCCTCTACGGCCATCTGCTCGCACGGCTACTGGCGCAGCAGTGGCAGGTCGTACTGTGGGACCTGCCCGGCCATGGCCTCTCCAGCGGCGCACGCTCGACCATCGACGACTTCACCGACTACGTGCTCTGCTTCAACGCCGTCGAGGCCGCAATGCAGGCGCGCGAGCTGGCGCCGGGGCCCTGGCTGGCGGCCGGCCAGAGCACCGGCGCCTCGATCGTCGCCACCGACACCCTGACCCGTGGCAGCGAGGCGCCATGGCAGGCGCTGGTGCTGCTGGCACCGCTGGTGCGCCCGTGGGGCTGGAACCAGTCGCGCTGGCTGCACAGCCTGGCCAGCCCGTTCGTCGACACCATTCCGCGCAAGTACCGTCCCAACACCAACAATATCGCCTTCGCCGACTTTCTGCGCCTGCACGACCCGCTGCAGGACGATCGCCTGGCCCTGACCTGGGTCAGTGCCATGCGCCGCTGGATGCCGACCCTGCTCAAGCGCCCGCCGGCCGAGCTGCCGGTGCTGATCCTGCAGGGCGAGCAGGACATGACGGTCGACTGGCGCTGGAATCTCAAGGCGCTCAAGCGCAAGTTTCCGCGCGCCGAGATCGTCCGCCATCCGGAAGCGCGCCACCATCTGGTCAACGAGTCTGCCACCATCCGCGACACCCTGTTCGACCAGCTCGACAGCTTTCTCGTTGCCCCCGGCACGCCCGCAACGACTCAAGCGCCGCCGCAACAGCCCCCGGAAGCGACGTCGTGAGCCGCCGGGTGCTCAGAGCTCTCGTCGGGCTCGGCCTGATGACGCTGCTGAGCGCCTGCAGCGGGCTGGCCAGCGCGCCCGAGACGCCGCGCCAGGCGCTGCGGGGCCTGGCGGCGAGCGCCGCCACGGGGCTGCTGAAGAAACCGCCGTGGCCCGCCGCGCAGACACCGAAGATCACCGTGCTGCTGGGGCCGGCGGAGGTCGCCGCGCGCCTGCCGATCTCGGCCGCAGCGCTCAACGAGGCCCTGGGGCGCGCCCTGCTGAGCCAGCCGGACTCCCCCCACGTGCTCGATTGGGTCCCGGCGCAGCTCGACGGCGCCACCCCCGACCAGTGGCTGCTGCAGGCCAGCCTGAGCGCCGATGCGCCGCCGCTGGTGCTGAGCGACCGCACCCTGCAGCCCTACCGGCTACGCTTCGACCTGACCCATGTCGCCACGCCGTCCGAGCACTGGCAGTGGCAGGCCAGCGGCGCGCTCGATCTCGACGCCCTGCCCGGGTCCCGCGGCGCGCCCTGAACCGTCTTCCCCTTTCATTTGCAGCCGGATCGAGAGCCCATGTCACGCTTTGCCCGCCACCTCGACACCCAGGATGGACCGCACAACCCCTTTCCCGGGCTGCCCGCGCTGGAGCGCAGGCTCGGCCATGCGCTGCCGCACCGCATCGGCTCCAACGAGGGGCTCGACATGCCGCACCGGGCGCTCAGCGCGCGCTTCGGCCCTGAGCTCGCGACTCTGGCGCGCACCTACGGCGACGCCGAGGCGTGGTCACTGCGCGCGCACCTGAGCCAGGCCCTCGACCTGCCCCATGACGCCCTGCTGGTGGACGCCGGTGCCGACAGCCTGATGGCGCTGGCACTGCGCGCACTATGTGAATCCGGGCCCTGTGATTCCGGCAGCCCGGTGATCACCAGCGCCGGCACCTATCCGACCTGGAGCTACTTCGTGCGCGGCCACGGCGGCCGCGAGATCGAGGTCGACTACGCCAGCGCCAACGGTCACCTGGCGCCGGATCTCGACGCCCTGGCGGCAGCGGCGGTGCGCGAAGGCGCGCGGGTGGTCTATCTGGCCAACCCTGACAACCCCAGCGGCCATCTCCACCGCGACGCCGACGTGCTGGCCCTGCGCGACGCCCTGCCCGACGATTGCACGCTGGTGCTCGACGAGGCCTACCACGACTTCCGTGACGACGCCTGGGCGCCGGCGGCAAGCGCAGTATGGCCGGGGGTGATACGCCTGCGCACCTTCTCCAAGGCCCACGGGCTGGCCGGGCTGCGCGTCGGCTACGCCATCGCCACGCCCGAGATCCTGGCCGTCATGATGAAAGTGAGGATTCACTACGCGGTTTCATCGCTGGCGCTGGCTGCGGCCGAAACCCTGCTGGCAAACCCGGAGGAGACCCGCGCCCATGTCGCCGCAGTCATCCAGCGGCGCGAGGCCCTTTCAAGCTGGCTCGCAGCGCAGGGCGCCGAGGTGCTACCCAGCGCCACCAACTTCGTGGCCGTGCGCCTCGACAGCGCCGAGCGGGCCGCTGCCGTGCACCGTCGTCTGCTCGACGAGGGCACGCTGATCCACCGCCCGGCGCATCCGGCCCTGGGCCATATACTGCGGATCAGCGCGCTGGATGACGCCCTGGTACCGGGGCGGCTCGATGCCGTCGCCGAGGCGCTCAACGCTTAGGCTCTGTCTAGAAAAGCCGGCGAGCGAAGGCAAGGCCGGGGCACGCAGCAAAGACAAAAACCGGCGAAAGCGGGCCAAACGGCGCTTTTGCCGATTTTTAATGCCGTATAGCCGGGCGCGGGTAGTTTTCCTATAGCGTCTGGCCAGGAGCTCGGCGAAAACTCAAGAATAATTGGAGTTGAGCAGCAGCCCCATGGAGGCCAATATAAAAATCGCCCCACTCGCCCGATAGATCCATGACACGCTAGTTTGGGAAAGGAACCTTCCATGAATCTTGTGGGCCAGATAGGCATACATCGACAAGAACAGGAAAGAGAAAGCAATCAACGTTACCGTCAATATCAAAAAATCCATCACGCTTGCCGAGTTCACATCGATGAACTGTGGGAACAAGGCAAAAACGAAAATCAACGCCTTCGGGTTGCTCGCCGCGACCATCAATGCCTCAGCATAGACATGTCGCTTTGATGCCAAGCCGTTGTATGAGGCTTCTGTGGCGTCGCCTTGTCCGGACAAACCGGGCGCGGCGCTTTTATACAACAGATTCTTAACACCAAGATAGAATAAGAACAAGGCACCCAGAACCTCGATGCCTTTAAAGAAGATCGGAAATTGAATGAGAAAACGACCGATCCCAAACGCCGAGATCAGGCACAGGGCCAACAGGCACGACACATTCCCCAAAACGGCCACGAGTGCAGAGCCGAGTCCAAACCTGATGCTATTGGTCATGATGAGCAGTACTGCCGGGCCGGGTGTGGCGGTTGCGGCCAGACACACCACGACATAAAGAAAATAGGACTCAATGCTCATCCTTCGACACCCTGGCCTTCGTCTTGATGATTCTCTTACCAGCTAAGGCCTGCCGTGAGCCGACATGCCCCACCTAGGAACGACTTATTTTCCATAATCATCACAGCAATAAAGGCTAACAGGCCCTCAGGCACGACGATAGAGCGCCAGCACCCCAGCCGCCAGGATGAAAAACGAACCAAAGACGCGGTTGACGATGCGCATGCGTGCGGCCGAGGTGATGAAGGCCTTGAACTGGCTGGCCAGTACCGCATAGCCGCCCATGACGAGGATATCGACCCCCAGCAGGGTAATACCCATCACCAGCAACTGGCCGGCGTGGGACGCCGCCGGCTCGCCCATGGCGATGAATTGCGGAAACAGGGCGACCAGAAATACCGTCGCCTTGGGGTTGGTCAGATTGACCAGCGCAGCCTGCCAGAACTGCCGGTGCGGGGCGCTCTCCGCACGGCTCTGGATGGCGACCGCCCCGCTGGCACGCCACTTCTGGATGCCCAGCCACACCAGATAGGCGACCCCGATCCACTTGATCACCAGGAAAGCGGTGGTCGAGGAGGCCAGCAGCGCCCCCAGACCGATCGCCACCACCAGGATCTGGATCGCATAGCCCAGCTGCAGCCCCAGAATGGTGGGCAGAGTGGCGCGAACCCCGTGGGTCATGCCGCTGTTCATGGTGTTGATGGCACCGGCCCCGGGAGACAGGCTCACCAGACAAGCCGCCAGCAGAAAGGTCAGCCAGATGCCGAAGGTCATCGTCTTGCTCTCTCAAACGTAGGGAGGAGGCAGTCTACCACCGAGGCGATGACCGCTTGGCGACACAGGTACTCGGCTCGCGCCGCTGCCCTCAGCCGCGCAGCGGATCGCCGGCGTTGAGCAGCCGGTCGAGCTGGCGATAGCCGATCGCTTCCATCAGTTGGGGCCGCCCGACCCGTGACTCCTCGCCCAGATCGGTCAGGGTCAGAGCGACCCGCAGCACCCGGTGGTAGGCGCGAGCCGAGAGCTTGAGCCGATCCAGCACGCCGGCGAACCACTCGCGCTCGGCCACGCTGAGGGCACAGGCGGCTTCCAGCTCCGGGCCGGGCAGCTGGGCGTTGAGCCAGCCGCGGGCGCGCTGACGCTCGCGCGCCGCCAGCACCCGCCGACGTACGCTGGCCGAGGACTCGCCCGGGGTCTGATCGGTCAACTGGGTAGCCGGCAGCGCCGGCACTTCCACCTGCAGATCGATACGATCGAGCAGCGGCCCGGAGAGGCGCGACTGATAGCGCTGGATCTGCGCCGGGCTGCAGTGGCAGCGCTGGCGCGGGTCGCCAAGGTGGCCACAGGGGCACGGGTTCATCGCCGCTACCAGCTGGAAGCGGGCCGGAAAACGGCGCTGGTGGTTGGCCCGCGAGATCAGGATCTGGGCCGACTCCAGCGGTTCGCGCAGCACCTCCAGTACATGGCGGTCGAACTCGGGCAACTCGTCCAGGAACAGCACGCCGTGGTGCGCCAGCGAGATCTCGCCGGGGCGGGGCTTGGAGCCACCGCCCACCAGCGCCACGCTGCTCGAGGTATGGTGCGGGTTACGAAATGGGCGCTGGCCCCAGCGATCCATGATCGAGAGCCCGCACACCGAACGCACCGCCGCCACCTCCAGCGCCTCGTCACTGCTCAGCGGCGGCAGGATGCTGGCCAGGCGGCTCGCCAGCATGGTCTTGCCGGTACCCGGCGGCCCCGCCAGCAGCAGGTTGTGCCCTCCGGCCGCAGCCACTTCCAGCGCCCGGCGCGCCTGGTGCTGACCTTTGACATCGGCCATGTCGGGCTGAACCATCTCGGCGCGCGGCGGCGTCCCAAGATGGTGCGCCGCGAGCCGCTCGCGGCCCAGTAGATGCCCCACCACCGCCAGCAGATGCCTCGCCGCGAACACCTCGCACCCCTCGGCCAGGGCGGCCTCGTCGGCATTGGCCGCGGGCACGATCAGCCCCCGCCCGGCGGCCCGTGCGGCCAGCGCCGTCGGCAGTACACCGGTGACCGGGCGCAGCGTGCCATCCAGCGCCAGCTCGCCGACCACCTCGAGCTGCTGGGCCGCCTCTACCGGTATCTGGCCGGAAGCCATCAGGATGCCCAGGGCGATCGGCAGGTCGAAGCGGCCGCCATCCTTGGGCAGGTCGGCGGGCGCCAGATTGAGAGTGATACGCCGGGTGGGGAACTCGAAACCGGCGGTGAGCAGCGCGCTGCGCACCCGCTCCCGGCTCTCGCGCACGGCGGTCTCCGGCAGCCCTACCAGGGTCACCCCCGGCAGGCCGTTGCTGAGATGCACTTCGATCAGCACTTGCGGCGCATCGAGCCCGAGGCTGGCGCGCGTGCGCACGATGGCTAGGGTCATGTCGCCTCCGTGACGGCGCGTCCCGGCGGATGCCGGGGACGCAGGCGGGCCGGCGGCTCTTCACCGCCGGCCCGTGCAGGATAAGGGGCCGATTATCCTGTTATCGCCCTCATGATCTGGTACTTTAGGATCAACAACCAGGCCTAAATTAGTGACCACCTATTACCTGTACCATTGCAAACTTAACCACCCTCAGCGACCACTGAAAACAAGAGTCTCAAAACCGCTCAGATCCCACTGCACGAAGAAACCATAAAGCGGGAAAGAGCCAAAAAATTAATAAAATCGTGTCAATACGGCAGCCACTTCCTCGGCTGCAGCCTGCGGACTCTCGTGCTCCCAAAAACGAAGCACGATCCAGCCTGCTTCCTTGAGTAGCCTATCGGTATCTCTGTCACGCTCAACATTTCTAGCAAGCTTCTCCACCCACCATTTGGTATTAGTCTTCGGAACAGTTCCGTGCATAGGACACGAGTGCCAGAAGCAACCGTCAACGAAAATAGCAACCTTGCAGCGAGTAAAGACTAAATCGGCGCGTCTTCGGGTGTCAGGGAGCAGAAAGTCAACACGGTACCTGTAGCCTTGAGAATGTAAGATACGGCGAATGGCAATCTCAGGAGCTGTATCCTTTCGGCGCTGCTTTCGCATTCTTTTCTGGACTAACTCAGAAGATGCCTCAGGCCTCTGGCTCATGCCACCACCATGCTACAAATTAGTTGTCATCGCCTTCTGGCTCGGCCCAAGTTATTGACTTCGTGTAAGTCGCTCTAGCCACAGCTTCATCAATCGCCTCTCGCAAAGAGAAAGTATCTTCTACCCGAGGCCGACCACGACGAGGAGGAGGATTCTCTACATTAAGAAATCGAATAATCCCTGAAGGATATCCTTCTTCCCCTGTGGTGTAGAGAGCGACATATCCCATATCGCAACGAGAGGACTGACCGGCCAGGGCCGCATCAAGCCTTCCCGTTCGCTCTCTCAGCTTGACCACCGCATTCGCGAAGGATGAGCTGGAACGTTCAGTCTTGTCGGCAACGCTGGCTAGAGGCATGAACACAATGCCAATCATGAAGGCATGAGGTAGGTGCTCATGCACAAGCCGGACTTCGTCGCCAAGCTCGTAGAGCCGCCCTGTTATATTCTTGTCGAAGTATCTGCTTTTTCCATCTCTAAAATTCAATCCCTTTAGTGATGCTCCGACCTCAAGCCCAAGAATCGGATCAGTTACGGTAACATCAATTCGCTTGGAAGTTCCCGACCCGAGAGGAGTTAACGGCTCTGTGCCGCTCTCTAAGGAGTCTGGAAGGATGCGCTTTTTACGTAAATCTGATTTTCGAAATTGATCAGCAATGGCAACCGCACAAGCATTCGCGAAGTTCTCACTCCAATGCCGCTTTCCATTTTGATCATCACTTTCGTTTCGATCACCTGCGTGCTCCAAGGCCCGAACGATCCCGGGTTCTGGATCAAGATCAGCCCAGCGATTAGGTTCTTGATTATCGATCATGCGTTGGCAATTTTTCTTAAGTGTGGTCGCTGACTAACAATGTCTTTAGACTGCGGGGTAGTTAGCTCGACGTGCTCTTTCACGTCTGAGAGAAAATCAGAGTTGAACCTCAAGGATGAGCGTAAGGCACGCTTGAGGAATCCAGCCGAAGCTCGATGAGAAAGGGGGCTCAGCACCTCCGGTGTCAGAACGTCTGTTAGGTGCTGATACGTACGCTGCACAGGCCAATGAGAGGCTTTGAATTCCCAAATCTGACCATTCGCACCATAGGCTGCATCAGGCCAGCGACTCCCTGGTCTCAGCAAAGAGCTTTCCACAACCACATCGCCAAGGTTGTATAGACGCCCAACAAGCCAGTCAGAGACGCCAACAGTCACAGCATTCCCGACCAACTTCCAGCGTGGTCCTTTTTTAGAGCCAACTTGTGCCTTTTCGGTCCATCCTCTTTCGAAGCCTTGGAGTACCTCTGCATCTTCAATCGAAGGGATTACCAGCTTCATGCCAGGAGCATTGTCCGGTAACCAGATCCCGGGGGGAGAAGGTATCCCCAAACCTGAACCGCCCTTCAATGGAGGCACTGCATCTTGGGCCCAACCAAGCCCCCGGAGCCCCTCAGTCCAGTAGAAGCCATAGGCATCGGAGCGAAGGTGCGAGTTGCCAGGCTCTCCCGCATCGTCCGCAAAGAGAACATTGCGAGGATCGTGGCGGCGCGATGCAACAAACAGAACTCGGTGACGACGCTGTGGAACACCAGAAAACTGGGAGTTCACCAGGCGGTAAGCCCAACTGAAGCCCAGCTCCTCCAGCTTCGAGACAAGAAATGCCATCGCTTGGCCCTTGTTTAGGGCGAGCATGTTGCGGACATTCTCTAGGACTAACCATTCTAAGTCTCTGCTCTCAAGGAGCCGGAAAACGTGCGAGACAAGTCCTGATTCTTTGCCAGAGATCCCAGCGGTTCGTCCTGCCTGAGAAAGATCAGTGCATGGGAAGCCTGCCGTGACGATCTCCACTCCATCAGGCAAGTGTTCCAGATTGGCAATGTCCTCCCAGACCGGAACATCGGGGAAGTGCGATTGGAGAACGGTCCGGGACGAATCCCAGACGTCACAAAGAAGCTCGGTTGGGACGTTACGCTGATGGAATGGGAGCTCTAGCCCACCGATACCACTGAACAGTCCAGCTATGCTCACTTCGCGAGCCCCCACGGCTTATCTGAATGTATAGCCAGTACTTTACCACTAGCCTCCGGGAGATACATCGACCTAGCGGTACAGAATACACCAAGGAATATAAACACTTGAATAAAAAGCAATTTTCACATAGAGCCATGCGCAGAGCATGCTCAAATCATGGCGCCATGACTCGACTACTTCCAGCGTCAGACTCGCCTTTTGTAGGCACTTGAGAAAAACCAAGCGTGCGACAACGTACCAAGCTGGTGCATGAGTCGACACCCAAGGCCTTGCAGATGCTCCTACCCTTCACCAAATTCTCCGCCTCTAACAGCCCCCCGGCAGGCCGTTGCTGAGGTGCATTTCGATCAGCACTTGCGGCGCCTCGAGCCCGAGGCTGGCGCGCGTGCGCACGATGGCTAGGGTCATGTCGCCTCCGTGACGGCGCGTCCCGGCAGATGCCCGGGACGCAGGCGGGCCGGCGGCTCGTCACCGCCGGCCCGTGCAGGATAAGGGGCCGATTATCCTGTTATCGCCTTCATCACCCGACCCTTTAGCACTAGCGCCCCGATACCCTGCGCGAGTCTTAGCTTACGCAGGGCTGTCTATCCCCCCGCTCAGGGCTGTTCACCAACCCGCTCAGGGCTGTACGCCATCGCCGCTGCCGTCGGTATCGTCCTCGGCCAGCGCCGCGTCGGGCTGGGAGGCGCGCTCGCTGTACAGGGCGTTCTCGAGCGCCGCCACCTGCGCTTCCAGCGCCTCGACCCGCTCCCGGGTACGGGTGAGCACGTCCATCATGATGTCGAAGTCCTCGCGCGAGACGATATCCATGCGCTCCATGGCGCCGCGCAGTACGCCCTGGACGTTGCGCTGGATGTCGCCCGGGGCCTGGGAGGCGCCCTGCAGCTTGTCGCCGATCTGCTTGGCCAGACGCTCGAAACGGTCGTGTGTCGACATGGTGTGATCTCCTGATTCGTGACTGCCCTTCAGCATACGCAAACTGCGCCACTGGCGCCCGCGCCAGATGCCTGCCGGCGGCACGATTCGCCAGCGCGCCTTCTCAGTGCAACGGCATGTGACACACGCATCAATTTGGTGCGACTAGCCGCGCGCATGTTCGGCATGCCAAGCGCCCCCGCCCCGAAGTCGCGAACTAAGTTAATGATTTTAAAGACGTTATTTTCGGATGGCACGGCTTCTGCATGGTCGCTTCAGGCGCAAGCCGACTACGGGAGACAAGGGATGAAGCTCATCACCGCCATCATCAAACCCTTCAAGCTCGATGACGTGCGCGAGGCGCTGGCCGACAACGGCGTCCAGGGCATCACGGTCACCGAGGTGAAGGGCTTCGGCCGTCAGAAAGGCCACACCGAACTCTATCGCGGCGCGGAATATGTCGTCGACTTCCTGCCCAAGGTGAAGATCGAGGTCGCCGTCGATGACGATCGCGTCGACGGGGTACTGGACGCTATCCGCGAGGCCGCCAACAGCGGCAAGATCGGTGACGGCAAGCTGTTCGTCACGCCACTCGAAGACGTCATCCGGATTCGTACCGGGGAACGCGGGGCCGACGCCGTATAAAACGGCGCGGAACGAGGAGACACACAGAATGAACGATCAAGTCGTACAACTATCCTATGCGCTCGACACCTTCTATTTTCTGGTGACCGGCGCCCTGGTGATGTGGATGGCGGCTGGCTTCGCCATGCTCGAGGCGGGCCTGGTGCGCGCCAAGAACACCACCGAGATCCTGACCAAGAACGTCGTTCTCTACGCCATCGCCTGTACCATGTACCTGCTGGTCGGCTACCACATCATGTACTCCAGCGAGAGTGGCGGCGTCATCCCCAGCCTGGGCTTCCTGATCGGCGCCGAGCACAGCGTCAGTGACGTGATGAGCAGCGGCGGCGACGTCTACTACTCGGCCCGCTCCGACTTCTTCTTCCAGGTGGTGTTCGTCGCTACCGCCATGTCGATCGTCTCCGGCGCCGTGGCCGAACGCATGAAGCTGTGGGCGTTCATGGCCTTCGCGGTGGTCATGACCGGCTTCATCTACCCGGTTCAGGGCTACTGGAAATGGGGCGGTGGCTTCCTCGACGCCGCCGGCTTCCAGGATTTCGCCGGCTCCGGTGTGGTCCACCTGTGCGGCGCTACCGCCGCGCTGGCCGGTGTACTGCTGCTGGGTGCGCGCAAGGGCAAGTACGGCAAGAACGGCGCCATCTACGCCATTCCCGGCGCCAACCTGCCGCTGGCCACGCTGGGTACTTTCATCCTGTGGCTGGGCTGGTTCGGCTTCAACGGCGGCTCCGAGCTGATGGTCTCCAACGTCGATGAAGCCAACGCGGTCGCCCAGGTGTTCGTCAACACCAACGCCGCCGCAGCCGGTGGCGTGATCGCCGCGATCATCCTGGCCAAGCTGTGGTTCCGCAAGGCCGACCTGACCATGGCCCTCAACGGTGCCCTGGCCGGCCTGGTCGCGATCACTGCCGAGCCGCTGGCCCCCACCGCGCTGGGTGCGACGCTGATCGGTGCGGTCGGTGGTCTGCTGGTGGTGTTCGCCATCGTGACTCTCGACAAGCTCAAGATCGACGACCCGGTCGGCGCCATCTCGGTGCACGGCGTGGTGGGTGTCTGGGGCCTGATCGCGGTGCCGTTCTCCAATACCGATGCCTCTTTCGGCGCGCAGCTGCTGGGCATCGCCTCGATCTTCGCCTGGACCTTCATCGCCAGCCTGGTGGTCTGGGGCATCCTCAAGGCGATCATGGGCCTGCGCGTCTCCGAAGAAGAAGAGTACGAAGGTGTCGATATCGCCGAGTGCGGTATGGAGGCCTATCCTGAATTCAACGTCGGCAAGAAGTGAGCCGATTCACCGAGTGAGCTGGCGTGCTCCCCTGGCCCCCTTCGGGGGGCCTTTTTTCATTCCCGCACATCGCGGTGTATGTTTAAGATAGAGTGAGCCGCCGGGCAGTCGTCAGAGGCGCTAGGCCAGGGCCGCGGGCCAGGACTGGGCCAAGACCTGGAGCTACACCCATTTCGCACAGGCCTCGTCCGCACACCGCGACGAGACGATCCGTTCAGAAGAGCGCCACGCACGCGAGGAGAATTCCCCCATGAAACTGGTCACCGCCATCATCAAACCCTTCAAGCTGGACGACGTGCGAGAGTCCCTGTCCGAGATCGGCGTACAGGGCGTCACCGTCACCGAGGTCAAGGGCTTCGGGCGTCAGAAGGGCCACACCGAGCTCTATCGTGGTGCCGAGTACGTGGTCGACTTCCTGCCCAAGATCAAGCTGGAAGTGGCCGTGGACGACAGCATGAGCGACCAGGTGATCGACGCCATCACCAAGGTCGCCAATACCGGCAAGATCGGCGACGGCAAGATCTTCGTGTCGCCGCTGGAACAGGTGATCCGTATCCGTACCGGTGAGACCGGCAAGGACGCGGTGTAAGGCGCAAGCGCTCACCCTGTAGCCGCAAAAAAGCCCTCGTCGACGCGCTGTCGACGAGGGCTTTTTTGCGCTGCGAAGAGTTCTCCGGGCAGTCATGCCCGGGTAGAGATCACTTCTCGACGAAGGCGCGCTCGATCACGTAATCCCCCGGCTCGCCCATACGCGGCGAGATGGAGAAGCCCAGCTCGTCGAGCAGGTCGCTGGTCTCGTCGAGCATGGCCGGGCTGCCGCAGATCATGGCGCGATCCTGCTTGGGGTCCAGCGGCGGCAGGCCGGTATCCTCGAACAGCTTGCCGCTGCGGATATGGTCGGTCAGACGCCCGGTGGTGTGGAAATCCTCGCGGGTCACGGTGGGGTAGTAGACCAGCTTTTCACTGATCTCCTCGCCCAGATACTCGTGCGACGGCAGCTCCTTGCCGATGAAGTCGGCGTAGGCGAGTTCACTCACCTGGCGCACGCCGTGGATCAGCACCACCTTCTCGAAACGCTCATAGACTTCCGGATCCTGGATCAGACTCATGAACGGTGCCAGGCCGGTACCGGTGGAGAGCATATAGAGATTGCGCCCCGGCAGCAGGTCGTCGCACACCAGCGTGCCGGTGGGCTTGCGGCTGACCATGACCTGGTCGCCGACCTGCAGGTGCTGCAGGCGCGAGGTGAGCGGACCGTCGGGCACCTTGATGCTGAAGAACTCGAGGTGGTCCTCGTAGTTGGGGCTGGCGATGGAGTAGGCGCGCACCAGCGGCTTGCCTTCCACTTCCAGTCCGATCATCACGAACTGACCGTTCTTGAACCGCAGCCCGCGATCGCGGGTGGTGCGGAAGCTGAACAGGGTGTCGTTCCAGTGGTGGACGCTAAGGACTTCTTCCAGCGCGAACTTGCTCATGCCAGGCTCCTATGAACGGATCGGAAAATGATCAGATCGAAAAAGAATAAGTGACTGATCCGGGTAGATGCCGAAACTATAAGAAGCGGATGCTATTCTGTTAAGCGGATTATCTGGATAAGGTTTATCGATCCTGTCGATATAGGAGTCGATCATGCGCTACACCCTGCGTCAGCTCGAGGTGTTCGTCGCCATCGCCCAGCATCAGAGCGTGTCACGCGCGGCCGAGACCCTGGCGCTGTCGCAGTCGGCGACCAGCGCAGCGCTGGCCGAGCTGGAGCGCCAGTTCGACTGCCAGCTGCTCGACCGTATCGGCAAGCGGCTCAAGCTCAACGCCCTGGGTTTCCAGCTGCTGCCCAAGGCAGTGGCGCTGCTCGACCGCGGCGAGGAGATCGAGGAGCTGCTCAAGGGCCAGCGCGGCATCGGCTCGCTGGAGGTCGGCGCCACGCTGACCATCGGCAACTATCTGGCCACCCTGCTGATCAGCGACTTCATGCAGCGCTATCCCGAGAGCCGGGTGCGGCTGCAGGTGCGCAACACCGCGTCGATCGTCGAACGGATCGCCCTGCACGAGCTCGACCTGGGGCTGATCGAGGGCGACTGCCAGCACGACGACATCGTCATTCAGCCATGGATCGACGACGATCTGACCGTGTTCTGCTCGCCTCGCCACCCGCTGGCCGCCGAAGGCAGCGCCGATATCGAGCGTCTGCTGCGCGAGTCGTGGATCATGCGCGAAGTGGGCTCGGGCACCCGGCGCACCCTGGAGCACGCCATGCGCCATCGGCGTGGCCGCTTCGATATCCTGCTGGAGCTGGAGCACACCGAAGGGATCAAGCGCGCCGTGGAGTCGGGGCTGGGCATCGGCTGCGTCTCCCGGCTGGCGCTGCGCGACGCTTTCCGGCGCGGCAGCCTGGTGCCCATCGCGACCCCGGAGCTCGACCTGACGCGCAGCTTCGCCTTCATCTGGCATCGCCACAAGTACCTCACCACGGCGATGCGCGAGTTTCTCAGGCTATGCCGCGAGATGACCGCCGACGCCCGGCGCAGCGACGAGATCGATCTGCCACCAGTGCCGTGACCTCGGCAGACGGGTAGCGGGCTTGCGTGGCGTGGCCGCCACCAGGAGGCAGAAAACAAAAACGCGGATGGCGTCAGACGCCATCCGCGTTTCGCCACGCCCCGGGATGTTCAAGGCCGAAGACGTTGGCGGATCTCAATGCCAGCCGAGCTGTGCGGCGATATCCGCCTCGCTGGCCTTGGAGAGATCCTTGTCGATGGACTGGGTGACCATCTCGAGGGTGGGCTTGTCGAGCTTGTCGCGCAGTTGGCCCAAGAACTGCGGCGCGGCGATCAGAATCAGCTCGTCGGCCTTGCCCTGGGTACGCGCGTCGCGCAGGTAGCCCGCCACTTCCTTGGCGAAGAACATCGCCTGCTTCTCGGAGGTGGCATCCTCGTTGCCGGTCTGGCGCCGGCTCGGCCCCGAGGTCGACTCGCCCTTGCCGCCGGTGCGCAGATCACCGGTATGCAGTTGCGATTCCGGATGCGTCAGCGTCTCGATCTCACGCATGACCCGCGCCTCGCGGGCGAAGATACGCGCACGCGCGGCATCGGCGACCACCACGTAGACCTTGTCCATGAGCCATTCTCCTTTTCCGTGGATGGGCCATGTCCGTGGCGCGGACATGGCCGTGGATAGCACGCTCTAAGCGTGGTCGAGAATGGCGCTACGCTCAAGCGTGGCTGAGCGCCGGCCGCGCGGCGTCGGCGTCGAGCTTGAAGCCGCCGACGATCGCCGCCAGCTGGGTCGCCTGGTCGTGGAGCTGTTCGGCGGCAGCCGTGGACTGGGCCACCATGGCCGCATTCTGCTGGGTCATCTGGTCGAGCTCGCCCACGGCCTGATTGACCTGCCCCACTCCCTGGCTCTGCTCCTGGGCGGCGACGTTGATCTCCGAGAGCGTCGTCGCCACCCGCGAGATGGCATCGACGATCGCACTCATGCTGTCACCGGCGGAGCGCATCAGTTCGGTGCCCTCACGGGTCTGCGCCACCGAGGTGCCGATCAGCGCCTTGATCTCGTCGGCGGCGTTGGCCGAGCGGCTCGCCAGCTGGCGCACCTCGCCGGCGACCACCGCAAAGCCGCGCCCCTGCTCGCCGGCGCGCGCCGCTTCCACCGAGGCGTTGAGCGCGAGCAGGTTGGTCTGGAACGCGATCTCCTCGATCAGGCGGACGATATCGGCGATCTGCTCGGTGCGCCCGTTGAGCGCCTCGATGGTCTCCACCGCGCGCCCCACCACCTCGCCGCCACGCACCGCACGCTCGCTGGCATCGCGGGCCAGCTGGTCGGTCTCGCTGGCGGCAGTGGCGGTATTCTCCACCGTGCCGGAGATCTGCTCCATGGCGCTGGAGGTCTCCTGCAGATGGCTCGCCGCGGTCTCGGTCTGGCGCGACAGATCCTGGCTGGCACGGGCGATCTCCTCGGAGGCCTGGCGCACCGCCTGGCTGGTGACATTGACCTGGCCCAGCACCTCGGAAATCTTGCCGGCGAAAGCGTTGAACGCCATGGCGATCTGGGCGATCTCGTCGCGCCCGTCGATCGTCAGGCGGCGGCTCAGGTCACCGTCACCGTCGGCGATATCGGCCATGGCATCGCGTGCCGCCTCGAGCCGGCGAAAGCCCGGCGACACCAGCAGCCACAGCAGCAGTGAAACGATCAGCGCCGCCACCAGCAGCGACACCAAGGTGGTCTTGAGCAGGCTGCTGGCGCCGGCATTGGCCTCGGCGCGATCCAGCGCGATCACCAGGCGCCAGTCGGTACCCGGCACCGCCACCGCGTAGAGCAGCACCGCGCGGCCGTCGATCACGCTCGGCGTCGGCAGCGGGCTCTGGGTCACCGCCGCGAGCTTGGCGGCATCGAGATCGGCGGCGATCGCACTCGCCGGCTTCAGGCTCAGGTCGGCATCACGATAGGCGACGATGGTGCCGTCAGTGTCGGCCAGGAAGGCGAAGCTCTTGGGCGTGGGCTGGATCGAGAGCACGTTCTCCTGCACCTCGTCGAGGGGCACATCGGCACCGGCCACGCCCAGCAGCTTGCCATTACGCTGGATCGGCGTGGCGAAGGCCACCACCAGCTTGTTCGTCACCAGGTCGAGATAGGGCTCGCTGGCGGTGGTCTGCCCTGCTGCCACCGCGTCGCGGTACCAGGGGCGCTGGGTCGGATCGTAGTCCGCCGGTGGCTCCCAGCCGTCGTTGGTGATCAGGCGCTTGTCCGGCGTGCCCAGATAGACCTGGCTGAAGCCGCCGGCGCTGGCGGTCTGCTGCAGCGCGGGAATCAGCGTGTCGCCACCCACTGCCGGAGCCACCGCTTCGATCAGCTTGCGCTTCGAGGTGGCCCAGGCAGCGATCGCGTCACGATGCCCCTTGGCCACCGACTCGAGCAGATCCTGATTGACCGACTGCTGATGGCGGCTGACCAGCCAGTAGCTGATGCCGCCGGTGGCCGCGAGTGCGACCAGGATCATCGCCAGGCATCCGGCCATGATACGAATCTTGAAGGATTTCAGCATGCTAAGGTCCGTTGGAAGGGTCCGTTGAAGGTTTGGCCCAACTATCATCGGCCCCTCGAACATGAACTTTATGCTGGCGAGTTCGATGCCACTCCATACGGCGGGTTGCGCGCCGGAGCCGCGCGCCGGCACGCTTCGTCGACCGCGATGCCGGCGCAGCGCGCCACCCTGGCGGCGTCTTCAGCCGACGGCCGGCGGGATCCAGGCGATCATGTCGACCTCGACATCGGCGCCCCCGGCCAGCCCGGTGACACCGATGCAGGTGCGCGTCGGCAGCGGTGCCTCGAAGTAGCTGGCGTAGACGCCGTTGACCTCGTCGAAGTGGCCCATGTTGGTGATGAAGACTCGGCTCTGAACCACGTGCTCGAAGCCGCTGCCCACCGCCTCCAGCACGATCGCCAGATTCTGCATCACGCGATGGGTCTGTTCGGTGAAGGTCCCCAGCAGCATCTCGTTGGTCTCCGGCACCGTCGGCATCTGCCCGGTGATGAACACCAGATCCCCTACCCGGCAGGCGTGGGAAAAGGGCGCGATCGGCTGCGGCGCACCGGCGACCATGCGCTTGTCGATGCCCATGTCAGTGTCCCAGGATCTGGCTCAGGAACAGCTGCGTACGCTCCGAGCGCGGATTGTTGAAGAAGGTCTCCGGTGGCGCCTCCTCGATGATCTGGCCCTGATCCATGAAGATCACCCGGTCGGCCACGGTCTTGGCGAAGCCCATCTCGTGGGTCACGCAGAGCATGGTCATGCCCTCATGGGCAAGCTCGATCATGACGTCGAGCACCTCCTTGATCATCTCCGGGTCGAGCGCCGAGGTGGGCTCGTCGAACAGCATCACCTCTGGGCGCATGCAGAGTGCGCGGGCGATCGCCACGCGCTGCTGCTGGCCGCCGGAGAGCTGCCCCGGGTACTTCTTCGCCTGATTGGCGATCTGCACCCGTTCCAGGTACTCCATGGCAGTCTTCTCGGCTTCCACGCGCGGCTTCTTCTGCACCCAGATCTGCGCCAGGCAGCAGTTCTCGAGCACCGTCAGGTGCGGGAACAGATTGAAGTGCTGAAACACCATGCCGACATTGCGCCGGATCTGCTCGATCCGCTTGATGTCATGGTTCATGGGGATGCCGTTGACCACGATCGAGCCCTGCTGGTGCTCCTCCAGATGGTTGATACAGCGAATCATGGTCGACTTGCCCGACCCCGACGGGCCACAGATGACGATGCGCTCGCCCCGGGTCACGGTCAGGTCGATGTCACGCAGCACGTGGAAGCTGCCATACCACTTGTTGAGATGCTCGATCTGGATCATCGGCTCACCGCTGGAGGCCGAGCCCGCGACCGCTTGCGCTTCACTCATGGCTTGATTCCTACATTCATTGTCGTTGTCTCGCCCATCGCCCGAGCGGCACTCGGCAGCCCGGGGCGTCACGTTTCAGGCGCTGGCCACTGGCGGGCTCAACGCCGATAGCTGGTATTGAGGCGCCGCTCGATGTACTGGCTGTAGCGCGACATGCTGAAACAGAAGATCCAGAACACCAGCGCCGCGAACACGTAACCCTCGGTGGAGAAACCCAGCCAGTTGGAGTCGGTGAGCCCGGCACGGATGATCGCCAGCAGATCGAACAGCCCGATGATCAGCACCAGCGAAGTGTCCTTGAACAGCGCAATGAAGGTGTTGACAATCCCCGGGATCACCAGCTTCAGCGCCTGCGGCAGGATGATCAGCCCCATGCGCTGCCAGTAGCCCAGGCCGAGCGCCTGACCGGCCTCGTTCTGCCCCTTGCCGATCGCCTGCAGCCCGCCACGCACCACCTCGGCCATGTAGGCGCTCCAGAAGAACATGATGCCGATCAGCGCCCGCAGCAGCTTGTCGAACTCGACGTTGCCGGGCACGAACAGCGGCAGCATCACCGAGGCCATGAACAGCACCGTGATCAGCGGCACGCCGCGCCAGAACTCGATGAAGATGACGCACACGCTCTTGACGAACGGCATCTTGGAGCGCCGCCCCAGGGCCAGAATCACCCCCAGCGGCAGCGACCCGACGATACCCACCGTGGCCACGGTCAGGGTCAGCATCAGGCCGCCCCAGGCACGGGTGGGCACCTCGGGCAGACCAAAGTGACCGCCCAGCAGCAGGAACCAGGCGATGATCGGGAAGCCGACCAGCGTGAACAGCCCGACCAGACGCTTCTTGGGCAATCGCGGGATCGCCAGCCACGCCACCAGCACCGCCATCAGCGCGAACACGATGTCCACCCGCCAGCGCTCGGCGGCCGGATAGAAGCCGTAGATGATCGACTCGAAGCGGGCCGAGATGAACACCCAGCAGGCGCCGCTGCCGGTACAGTCCTCACGGGTCGAACCGAGGAAGTTGGCATCGACCACCGCCCACTTCAGAAACGGCCACAGGATCCACGCCAGCAGGCCGATCACCGCCACCGAGACCACGCTGTTGAGCGGCCCATTGAACAGATTGGCGCGCAGCCAGCCGCTGATCCCGCGGCGCTGATCCGGGGCCTCGCGCGCTTCGATCATCTGAGTGCGAAACGTCGATTCACGCATCTCATCGCTCCTTCAGCAGCGTGCGGGCGTTGTAGAGGTTCATCAGAAACGACACCGTCAGGCTGATGACCAGATAGACCGCCATGGTCATGGCGATGATCTCGATCGCCTGCCCGGTCTGGTTCAAGGTGGTGCCGGCGAACACTGCCACCAGATCGGGATAGCCGATCGCCGTGGCCAGCGACGAGTTCTTGATCAGGTTGAGATACTGGCTGGTCATCTGCGGCACGATCACCCGCATCGCCTGCGGAATCACGATCTTGCGCAGGGTGATGCTGCCGGGCAGGCTCAGCGAGCGCGCCGCTTCGGTCTGACCGTGGGAGACCGAGAGAATGCCGGAGCGCACGATCTCGGCAATGAACGCCGCCGTGTAGATCGACAGCGCCAGCCACAGCGCCACCAGCTCGGGCAGGATGTTGATCCCACCGCGGAAGTTGAAACCGCGGAGTTCGGGGAGCGTCCACGCCAGCGGCGCGCCGCTGACCACGAACACGATCAGCGGCACCCCGATGACGACCGCCGCCCCGATCCAGTAGACCGGTAGCGCCTGGCCGGTGGCCGCCTGGCGGCGCTTGGCGAAACGCGCGAAGAGCAGCGTGGCGACCACCGCGATCAGCAGCGCCCAGAGCGTGGCGGAAAACCCCGCCAGCGGCTGCGGGTCGGGCATCACCACCCCACGCACGTTGAAGAAGAACAGATCGAACAGTGACAGGCTATCGCGCGGCGAAGGCAGTGCCCGCAGCACGGCGTAGTACCAGAACAGGATCTGCACCAGCAGCGGGATGTTGCGGAAGATCTCCACGTAGATGGTGGCCAGCCGCGCCAGCAGCCAGTTGGACGACAGCCGGGCGATGCCCACCGCGAAGCCAATCAGCGTCGCCGCGACGATCCCCAGGGCGGAGACCAGCAGGGTGTTGAGCAGGCCGACGACGAAGGTGGCGCCGTAGCTGGAGTCGCTGGTGTAGTCGATCAGCGATTGCGGTATCGAGAAGCCGGCACGCCCCTCGAGGAAGCCGAAGCCGGTCTGGATGCCGCGGGCTTCGAGATTGTTCAGGGTATTGTGGACGAGATAACCGATGAAGATCGCCAGGATCAGGAACAGCACGGCCTGGATGATCAGCGCACGAACGGTGGGATTCCGCCACAGCGGCCCCTGCCCTCGGCGTGGCAGCGAGGTGGATGGACGCAGCATGAGAAGTCAGGTCTCTACTCGAGCGGTGAGCGGCAACGACTCCCGGCGCGTAGCCGGGAGACGACGTCGGGAAACGTCTGCTGACCGCCCGTCGAGCGCCCTCTCGGGTACTCGACGGGCGGCTTCACGCACTCAGCGAACCGGCGGCGCGTATTGGATACCGCCCTGGTTCCACAGCGCGTTGATACCGCGCTCGAGGCCCATCGGCGAGTCCTTGCCCACGGTGCGATCGAACATCTCGCCGTAGTTACCCACCATCTTGACGATGTTGTAGGCCCAGTCGTTGCTGATACCCATCTGCTCGCCGAAGTTGCCATCCTTACCCAGCAGGCGGGCGACATCCGGGTTGGGCGGGTTGTCGCGCATCTGGTCGACGTTCTGGCTGGTCACCCCCAGCTCTTCGGCGTCGAGCATCGCGAACAGGGTCCACTTGACGATATCGAACCACTGGTCGTCGCCCTGGCGCACCACCGGCCCCAGCGGCTCCTTGGAGATACGCTCGGGCAGAATCTCCACACTGGAGGGATCGGCGAGCTGCAGACGCAGCGCCGCCAGCTGCGAGGAGTCGGAGGTGAGCACGTCACAGCGGCCGCTGTCGAAGCCCTGGGCGGTCTGGTCGGAGGTGTCGAAGGCGACCTGCTGGAACTGCATGTCGTTGGCCTTGAAGTAGTCGGCCATGTTGAGTTCGGTGGTGGTGCCGGCCTGCACGCAGATGGAGGCGCCATCCAGCTCCTTGGTGCTCTTGATGCCGAGATCCTTGCGCACCAGGAAGCCCTGGCCGTCGTAGAAGTTGACCCCGGTGAAGTTGAGGCCCAGCGAGTTGTCGCGGGTCGCGGTCCAGGTGGTGTTGCGCGAGAGCACGTCGATCTCGCCGGACTGCAGCGCGGTGAAACGCTCCTTGGCGGTCAGCGGCGCGAACACCACCTTGGTCGGGTCGCCCAGCACGGCGGCGGCGATGGCGCGGCACACTTCGACATCGATGCCGGTCCACTTGCCGTTCTCGTCGGGGGAGGAGAAACCGGTGAGCCCTGTGCTGACGCCGCACTTGAACTCGCCGTTGCTTTTCACGTTGTCCAGGGTGGCAGCCTGAGCCTGCGACGCCGCCAGGGCCGTCAGCGCGGCGGCGGAGAGAAGAGACAGGCTTTTGTTCTTGTGGCGCATGGTGGAATCCACTCCCTTGCGTTGTCATTTAAGTGCATGTCGAAGCATGCCCAGAAGAAATTAGCAAAGTCCGTTCCACTTTCGCGCTACCGCCCGTAAATCCGTGATTCAACGCTCGCCTAGGAGGCTTACGATCTCCACCGGCAGGGCCGACAAGGCGCAAACCGCAGAAACACGGGCAACATTCTGTTTCAAAAGCGTGCCGACGCGAGCCCCTTGCACCAAAAAGCATCATCGGAAGACAGCGCTAGCGTTGAATCGCGCACGCCAGGTCGGCGGCCATGCCACTAATGGATAAGCATCAGCCGCTCGATAGTCGACATGGCGCGTGGTGCCCGCGTGCACCAGGGACGCGGGCCGAGTCGTCATGGGCAGGGGGAGAGGAACCGCTTCAGGGCATGTCCGTTGCGGTCGCAGCAGCGCGCCGACGGCGACAGCGACGTATTCTGGCGCCGAGCAGCGCGGCCACGGTGGCACCCAGCGCGTTGGCCAGAATATCTTCCCAATCACCGCCGGCGCGGCCGGGAACCCGTAGCTGCAGATACTCGATGACGAGACCGAACACGAGCGCGATCAGCCAAGCCCGCGCCCAGGCCCAGCGCCGCACGGCGAGGCCAAGCCACAGCGTGAGTCCAGCGTAGCCGACGACATGATTGAACTTGTCCCACGGCAGGTGTCGCGGCATCTCGGCAGCCGGTGTCAGGCTGCCCCAGGCCACCGCAATGGCCCAGACCAGAACGGCCAGGACGGCCAGCCTGCGCCACGCGCCATAACGCTGTCGTGTCATCGCGGTACCTCGCAAAGTGTCGTCGGCAGGCCCAGGCGTGAGCAGAGCGTGGCATCGAGCCGTTCGCGCCAGCGTGGGTCATCCTCCAGCCGCGCATCAGTATCCGGGGCCAGGCGCCGACGGTAGCGTCCGACCCCACGGTAGACGGCGTTGCGCAGCGGCGCCGGCACCAAGCGCAGCCATGCCAGTAGCCGCCAGCCCCCTCGCAGCCGGCGCCCCAGCCGCCACAACGCCTCGCTCTCCTCGTAAAGCTCACCGCCGGTGACATAGCGGATCGTATCGCAGCGCGCGAGATCGCGGCCGAAATGGCGCCCCACGTGCTGCCCCAGCGCGCTATCGAGACCGCTCAGCGCGAGGCCGGCGCCCGCGTCGCGCTCATGCGCCAGCAGCCAGCGCACCGCACGCCGGCAGAACGGGCAGTCGGCATCGAACAGCAGCAGGCCGTCGATGCCGCTGGCGCCGGCTTCAGCGGTGATAGGCCGGGCTCGCTGCATGCAGCGCGTCGAAGAAGGCCGTGACGTGATCGGGATCGGTGAACTGGCTGATGCCGTGACCCAGGTTGAATATGTGGCCTGGGCCATGACCGTAGCTGGCCAGCACCCGCTCGACCTCGGCGCCGATCTGCGCCGGCGGCGCGAACAGCACGTTGGGGTCGAGATTGCCCTGCAGCGCCACGCGCTCGCCGACCCGACGCCGCGCGTCGCCGAGTTCGGTGGTCCAGTCGAGACCGACGGCATCGCAGCCGCTGTCGGCGATCGACTCCAGCCACTGCCCGCCGTTCTTGGTGAAAAGGATCACCGGCACCCGGCGGCCGTCGTGCTCGCGGATCAGCCCACCCACGATGCGCCGCATGTAGGCCAGCGAGAACGCCTCGTAGGCCGGGGTCGACAGCGCCCCACCCCAGGTGTCGAAGATCTGCACCACCTGAGCGCCGGCACGGATCTGGGCATTGAGATAGTCGGTCACCGCGGTGGCGAGCAGGCCCAGCAGGGTGTGCAGCGTCTGCGGATCGCCGTAGAGCATGGCCTTGATATGGCGGAAATCCTTGCTCGACCCGCCCTCGACCATGTAGGTCGCCAGCGTCCAGGGGCTGCCGGAGAAGCCGATCAGCGGCACCCGACCATCGAGCTCGCGGCGGATGGTGCGCACCGCGTTCATCACGTAGTCGAGATCGTGCTCGGCATCCGGCGCGCTGAGCGCGGCAACCTCGGCGGCGGTACGCACCGGATGGCGGAACTTTGGCCCCTCGCCGGTCTCGAAATAGAGCCCCAGCCCCATGGCGTCGGGGATGGTGAGAATATCGGAGAACAGGATCGCGGCATCGAGCGGGTAGCGCGCCAGCGGCTGCAGCGTCACCTCGCAGGCCAGATCGGCGTTGCGGCACAGGTCCATGAAGCTGCCGGCATCGGCGCGGGTGGCGCGGTACTCCGGCAGATAGCGGCCGGCCTGACGCATCATCCAGACCGGCGTGCGGTCCACCGGTTGGCGAGCCAGGGCCCGCAGCAGGCGATCGTTTTGCAGTGTCATAGCGCTCTTCGCACGGGAGATTTGCCTGCAGTGTAACGGATACACGCGCAAGCCTGATATAATGCTGCCCCTCAACGTCAGGGTGAGCCCGCGCCTTACCCGCAGGGCCCGTTTCGCGAGGTCAACGTGTCGATCCGTTTCATCGCCGCATCGCAGCTGCCCACACCCTGGGCGACCTTCACGCTGCACGGCTTCCAGGAAGAGTCCACCGGCAAAGAGCACGTCGTGCTCACGCTCGGCGATGTCACCACGCCGGAGCCGGTGCTGGCTCGCGTCCACTCCGAGTGTCTGACCGGCGACGCCCTGTTCTCGATGCGCTGCGACTGCGGCTATCAGCTGCAGGAAGCGCTCAAGCGCATCGCCGACGAGGGGCGCGGTGCGCTGCTCTACCTGCGCCAGGAGGGGCGCGGCATCGGCCTGCTCAACAAGATCCGCGCCTATGCCCTGCAGGACACCGGCGCCGACACCGTGGAGGCCAACGAGCGTCTCGGCTTCGGCGCCGACCAGCGCCGCTACGATATCTGCGTGCCCATGCTCGACCACCTCGGTATTCCCGCGCTGCGCCTGATGACCAACAATCCGCGCAAGGTCGAGGCACTCAGCCGCGATGGCGTGCGCATTCACGAGCGTCTCTCGATCACCACCGGGCGCAACCCCTTCAACGAGCACTACCTGACCACCAAGGTCGGCAAGCTCGGCCATATGATGGCGCTCGACGACTTCACCCCCGCCAGCGACGTCGACATCGAGCGCGACGCCTGAATCGGCATCGCCGAGCCTTCCGGCGACGTCATCGTTGCGTCATCATGGGACGACAGACTGAACGCCCGACCGGCGTTCCGGTCCAAACGGTGTCCCCGCTCTCGATCCTGCCTGGCCTCTGCAGGCAGAAGGCTCAGTCATCATGCCCGATTCCGCTTCGCACCCTCTGTCGTCTTCTCGATACTCGACATCGAAACCCGAGCACGCCTCACCGCCCCAGGCCGCTGAGGAGGAGGAAGAGTACACCCGGCTGGAGGAGTGGCTGCACAGCATCAGCCACGGGATCGGCGCCGCGCTGAGTCTCGCCGGCATGATCGTGCTGATCGTACTCGCCAGCATCGCCGCCGAGGTCGACCCGTGGAAGATCGTCAGCGTCTCGCTCTACGGCAGTTGCCTGCTGGCGCTCTACACCGCCTCGACGCTCTACCACGGCTTTCGCAGCCAGCGCCTGAAACGCGTCTTCCAGGCCTTCGACCACTGCGCCATCTATCTGCTCATCGCCGGCACCTACACCCCCTTTCTGCTGGTCAACCTGCGCGGGCCCATGGGCTGGGCGCTGTTCGGCGTGATCTGGGGGCTGGCCCTGGGCGGTATCGCCCTGCGCCTGATCTGGCCGCAGCGCTTCAACCTGCTGCGGGTGTTCATCTACCTGATCATGGGCTGGCTGATCGTGATCGCCTCTGACAGTCTCACCACACAGCTATCCCCCACCGGCCTCGCCCTGCTGGTCGCCGGCGGCATCACCTACACGGTCGGCGTACTGTTCTACGCCCTGCGCGTGATCCCTTTTCACCACGCCATCTGGCACCTGTTCGTGATCGGCGGCAGCGTCTGCCACTTCCTCGCCATCTATACCGCGGTGCTGCCGTTCGAGACATGATCCGAGCTCAGCTTCAGAATCGTCAGCCCCAGCCCACAGCCAGCAGGGTTCGCCATGGGGCTGGAGAGACGGCCAGATCGAGCATGGCAACCGCGTAGTCTTCCACCGAGATTCGTGACCGCCCTTGCGCATTCGTCACCAACCGGCTCCGTCCCAGTACATAGTTTCCGGTGCGCTCCCCTGGAACAAGTTCGGCTGCCGGTCTCAGGCAGAGCCAGTGCGCGGATGAGGTCGCCAGATAAGCTTCCTGAGCCGCGCAAGCCTCGGCGATGGGGCGCACGCTATCGGGCAAGAAGCCGGGACGAGACAAAACCGTATCGTTGGCGCAATCGGACAACTGCAGGTTAGCCGCGCCGCCCACCACCAAGACTGGCCTGCGCTCATCGTATGCCGCCTCCACCACGGCTCGGGTCAGCATCGGGAGTTCCGACTCACGCCCAGCGGCTGGACGCAGCGCACTGATCACCACGTCCTGGCTCCGTATGATCTCTCTCAACACCTCCGGCTGGGTCGCAACATCCAGACGTCGGCGACTTGAGGCACCTTCGGATACATTGGCGTCGTCCGAGCGGCTGACACCCAGCACGTCATGTCCCCGACGCCGCGCTTCCGCAATCAAACGGCTTCCCACCATGCCCTTCGCCCCCAATATGACGAGCTTCATGCGCGACTCCCCCCGCTTATCCCCTTGAATGCGCGCGCCGAACGCGCCACGCGCTGACTGCTCCAGACGCTGAGCAATACGACACCGGTACCGAAAAGCTGCAGGGCGGAGAGGCTTTGATCCAGCCATAGCCAGCCCAACAGCACAGCACTGAGAGGACTCAGAAAGCCCAGGGCCGAGACCCGCGTGGGGCCAAATATCTCGATACCGCGAAACCACAGCCAGTAAGTCAAGGCAGCCCCCGCTCCCCCCAACCAGAGGTAGCCCGCGACATTACGCCAGGACGGCGCAGGAAAGCCGGGCTCCAGCAGTAGTGCTACCGGTAGCAGCAAGATGCCGCCGGCAACCAGTTGCCAGGCGGTAAAGGTGAGCGCCGAGACTGGCGGCCGCCAACGTTTGGTCAGCACGCTCCCCAGCGCCATCGAACCGGCAGCCCCCAGTGCGGCCACCACTCCGGCACTATCCAGCTGCATGTCCGGCTCGATCAGCAGTAGCGCAACCCCGAACAGTCCAGCCAATGCCGCGATGACGCTCGCACCGCGCCAGGGCGCGCCCAGTAGCCATTGCGACAGCATCAACACCATCAGCGGCTGCGTCGCACCCAGCGTGGCGGCGATCCCTCCGGGAAGCCGATAGGCGGCCACGAATAGCAGCGCCCAGAAGACGGTGAAGTTCAAACCGCCCAGCAGCAACAGTCGTCCGACCCACGACAAAGGCGGCAGACGCCTGACACAGAGCAGCAGCAATAAGCCGGCGGGCAGGGCACGCAACACACCCGCCATCAGCGGAAAACCCGGCGGCAACAGCTCGGTGGTCACCAGATAGGTCGAACCCCAGATCGCCGGCGCCAGCGCTGCACCGGCCAATGTCCACGCCTCTCGCATCGTCTCTCTCCCTGCGCCCTAATTAGTTTGACATCAAACAATATAGTTCGACGTCAAGATACATCGTTATTGTTTGACGTCAAGATAAAAACATCCGATGCTACGTGACATGGACCAAGTCGATCACATTCTGCGTCAGTGGCACGCCGAGCGGCCCGATCTCGATGTCGTGCCCATGGGCCTACTGGGCCGCCTGAAGCGTCTGACGCAACATATCTCCCGACGTACGGAGGCGGTACTGGCCGAGCACGGCCTGACCCCCGCGGATTTCGACGTGCTGGCGACGCTGCGCCGCGCCGGGAGTCCCTATACGCTGACACCGTCGACACTGATCGCTTGGACTATGGTCACCTCCGGCACCATGACCCATCGCATCGACCGCCTAGTCAAACCCGGTTACGTTGAGCGCATTCGCAACCCTGAAGATGGCCGCGGATTCCAGATTCGATTGACGCCACAGGGACTTGAACTGATCGATGAGGCCGTGGATAGCCACGTCGACAATCAGCACGCCATGACTCGATGCCTATCCGACGACGAGCGTGCGGAGCTGGACCGCCTACTGGGTAAGTGGCTGGCCTGTTTCGAGTCGTAATACTGCCCCGGTCTCGCTGTCCCGGCACTACGCGAATATCTCTTCACGTGGGCCACGCGGACATCGGCCTATCCCAGCCGCTGCGCACCTTCGCCGTCGCCGCCGAGCACGTCACCGGGGTTGCGTAGCGGGCACTGCGACAACGACAGACAGCCACAGCCGATACAGCCATCGAGCTGGTCGCGCAGCAAAGTGAGCTGATTGATGCGCTCGTCCAGGGCTGCTCGCCAGCGCTCTGACAAGCGCCGCCAATCCGCCGCCGTCGGCGTGCGCGAATCGGGCAGCGTGGCCAGCGCCTGCTGGATCTCAGCCAGCGGCACCCCGGTACGCTGGGCAATCTTGATCACCGCCACCCGGCGCAGCACGTCGCGGGTGTAGCGGCGCTGATTGCCGGCATTGCGCCAGCTATGGATCAAGCCCTTGGTCTCGTAGAAGTGCAGCGTCGAGACCGCCACGCCGCAGCGCCGGGCGACATCGCCCACGCTGAGCGCCTGCTTGGTCGCGGCGAGCCGGCGGGGCCGGGTGTTGGTACTCTCCATTGGGGCTTTACCTCAACCATACTCGAGGTCTTACGCTGGCGGAAAACGTCCGCCGCGGCAAGCGCCAGCGACAGGCTCGCGCCGCGTTCGGCATACAATGACCGCAGGTGGGTATCGATCAACGCCACGTGTTGCCGAAACGACCACGCCACGCTCCTCCTCCGCCACTGCAGGTTTGCCATGTTCCAATGGTTCGAAAAACGTCTCGACCCCTTCCCGTCGGCGGAGCCCCAGCGCCCGCCGGACACCCTGATCGCCTTCTGCCTGCACTATACCCGTGGGGCCTGGCCCTACCTGCTGGCGGCGACCACGTTGATGGCGCTGATCGCCGGCGTCGAGGTGTGGATGTTCGGCTTCCTCGGCAATATCGTCGACTGGCTCGCCGACCAGAACCGCGCCACCTTCCTCGCCGACCAGGGCTGGAAGCTCGCCGGCATGGCGCTGGTGGTACTGGTGGCGCTGCCGGGGATGGTGTGGCTGCACTCGCTGTTCCAGCAGCAGACGATGATGGGCAACTATCCCATGCGTATCCGCTGGCAGGCGCACCGCTATCTGCTGCGCCAGTCGATGGGCTTCTATCAGGACGAGTTCGCCGGACGCATCGCGACCAAGGTGATGCAGACGTCACTGGCCGTGCGCGAGTGCGTGATCAAGCTGTTCGACGTGCTCAACTACGTCAGCGTCTACTTCCTGGGCACGCTGTTGCTGGTGGGCAACGCCGACTGGCGCCTGGCGATACCGCTGGTGGTCTGGCTGGGCGGCTATCTGGTGCTGCTGCGGATATTCGTGCCGATCATGGGCCGGGTGTCGAAATCCCAGGCCGACGCGCGTTCGCGCATGACCGGACGCATCGTCGACAGCTACAGCAATATCCAGACGGTCAAGCTGTTCTCCCACGCCAGCCGCGAAGCGGCTTTCGCGCGTGAGGGCATGGCCGGCTTCCTGGTCACGGTCTACCGTCAGATGCGCCTGGTCACCGGCCTCTACGGGCTGCTCTATCTGCTCAATGCGCTGCTGCTGTTCAGCGTCGGCTGGCTGTCGCTATCGCTGTGGCTCGACGAGGCGGTGAGCGTGGGCGCAGTGGCGGTGGCACTGGGCCTGGTGATGCGTCTTTGGGGCATGTCGCAGTGGATCATGTGGGAGGTCTCGGCACTGTTCGAGAACATCGGCACGGTACAGGACGGCATGGCGACGCTGTCACTGCCGCACCAGATCGAGGATCGCGACGACGCCACCCCGCTTGCGGTGCCCCGCGGCGAGATCGTGTTCGACCATATTCGCTTCCACTACGGCAAGGGCAGCGGCGTGATCGACGACCTGGCGCTGACCATCCGCCCGGGCGAGAAGATCGGTCTGATCGGCCCCTCCGGCGCGGGCAAGTCGACCCTGGTCAACCTGCTGCTGCGCTTCTACGAGCTGGAGCACGGGGCGATCCGCATCGATGGCCAGGACATCGCCACGGTCACCCAGGAGAGCCTGCGCGCCAAGATCGGCATGGTCACCCAGGACACCTCGCTGCTGCACCGCTCGGTGCGCGACAACCTGCTCTACGGTCGCCCGGATGCCAGCGACGAGATGGCCTGGCGCGCCGCCCGCGAGGCCCACGTGGCCGAGTTCATCGAGGGGCTGCGCGATATCCAGGGGCGCGCCGGCTTCGACGCCCATGTCGGCGAGCGTGGGGTCAAGCTCTCCGGCGGCCAGCGCCAGCGTCTGGCGATCGCCCGAGTGATGCTCAAGGACGCGCCGATCCTGATTCTCGACGAGGCGACCTCGGCGCTGGACTCCGACGTCGAGGCCGCGATCCAGGAGAATCTGGACCGGCTGATGCAGGGCAAGACGGTGATCGCCATCGCTCACCGCCTCTCCACCATCGCCGCCATGGACCGGCTGGTGGTGATGGAGCAGGGGCACATCGTCGAACAGGGCACCCACGCCGAGCTGATCCGCGCCAACGGCCTCTACGCCCGGCTATGGCAGCGCCAGTCCGGCGGCTTCCTGGAGAGCGAGGCGCTCGACGCCGAGGCGTGATCGATGCTCAGCGTGGCGGCACACCCTCGACGCCGGCCAGCGCCGAATCGCTGGTCCCGGCGTCGGGGATCACGCTGAAGGTGCCGTCGGTCTCCAGCACCACGGCATGCACACTCTCGATGTCGGCGATGCCGCGCTCGCGCAGCGCGGCCAGGATCTCCACCGCCACCACCCGCTCGCGGGCCATCGCCGCGTGGCGCAGCGTGCCATCGTAGAGCAGCAGGGTCGGGCGTGACTTGACCAGATTCTCGATCCGCTTCGAGCGCACCGAGCTGAAGGTGATCACGAACTGCAGAGCGACGATCAGCACGAACGCCACCACGCTCTGCGCCAGCGACACCGTCGGCGTGATCAGCGCCGTGGAGAGGGTCGAGCCCAGGGCGATGGTGATCACGAAGTCGAAGGCGTTCCACTTCGACAGCGTGCGCTTGCCGGAGAGCCGGATGATCACGACCAACGCAACGAAGCTCAGGAAACCGATGACGAGGGTATGGGCAATCGGGGACAAGGGCAGGCTCCGCTGAAGACAAGAACCCTCAGACTAGGTGCCAGGATGGCGCTGCGCTAACCACCGCAGCGTCCCTCGCCCTCTTGGCTCCATCCTGCTACCGCCCTACCCCTGCGCCCTCAAATGCGCCCTGCCTGAGCTTTCGCCTACGTTCCAACCCCAGTGCTCACCTGGGGCCGCGACACGTGCTCAGACACTGGCGGCGAGCCAGCCGCGCCATCCGCCGAAGCGGGTCACGTCCTCGGCCAGCCCGTCATGTTGCAGAGCCCCAGCGGCGGCGATGAAGCCACAGCACCAGGTGCCGTCATCGAGCTCGACCTGCCCCAGCCCCAGCGGCGAGGGAATGCCGGCGAGAAAACTGCCGATGCTGGCAATCGGCAGGCGCCAGACCTCCACGTCGATGGCGGCGCCATCGACGTCGTCGCGCACCATTGCCGGGCGTGCCGGCGGGCCGCCGGCCAGCGCATAGAGCCGATAGTGCGGGCTGGAGCGGGTCACGGCGACCTTCACCGCGCCACGTTGCCTGAGCTGATGATTGAGCGCCAGCCCGTCGAGATGCGCACCGCACACCACCAGCGCCAGGCTGCCATCGCGGGCCTCGGGCAGCGCCGGTGAACGCGCACGCGCGAGACCGGTGGCGCCCAGTGGCAGCTCGAGATGCCGCTCCAGCGCCCGCCCCAGGCTCAAAAGCGAGAGATCGGCGAAGGCCGGCCCGAACAGCGTGACGCCAAACGGCAGGCCGCCCTCGGTGAAACCGGTGGGCACGGCCAGGGCGCTGTAGTCGAGCAGGTTCATGAAGTTGGTCCAGGTACCCAGCTGCGAGTTGACGTCGATGGGCGCCGCGGCCACCTCGGCCTTGGTTGGGTGCGTCACGGTAGTCGGTGCGAGCATGACGTCGACCCCGGCGAGCAGGGCATCGGCCTGACGCTTGTGCTCGGCGAGCTGATAGCGGGCGGCGAAGGCATCCACCGCTAGCGGCTTTCCACCGCCCTCGATCACCCGACGGGTCACCGGATGCAGCACCTCGGGACGCGTCTCGATCCAATCGCGCACCGCATGGTAGCGCTCGGCGACCCAGGGGCCCTCGTAGAGCAGACGCGCGGCGGCGAGTAGCGGCGCGCAGTCCAGCTCGACCCTTTCACCCCCCAGGGACTCGAGATCTGCGATGGCCCGGCGCATGCCTGCGCTATAGTCAGCATCGGTGTGCCACTGTGAAGCGAGGGGCACGCCGAAGCGAAAGCGCGCGGGCGCCGCACCGTAGGCCTGTCCGGCCACGGCGAAGTCGTGGTGCCGCGACCAGGCACAATCGGGATCGTACGCAGCGGCGACGTTCAGCACCGCATGGGCATCGTCGGCGCTCAGCGCGAACAGGCTGATGGTATCCAGCGTAGCGCAGGCCGGCACCACGCCGGCGGTGCTCAGCAGCCCCAGCGTCGGCTTGACCCCGAACAGGTTGTGGAAACAGGCCGGGACGCGTCCGGAGCCGGCAGTATCGGTGCCCAGGGCGAAGCTCACCTGGCCCTGGGCGGTGACGACCGCCGAGCCGCTGCTAGAGCCGCCGGGGATGCGCTCGGCGGCGAAAGCGTTGGCGGGCACGCCGTAGTCGTCCGGGGCGCGCTCGCCGACCAGTCCGGTGGCGAACTGGTCGAGATTGGTCTTGCCCAGCGGGATGGCGCCGGCCTCGATCAGCCGCTCAACCACGAAGGCAGAGTGCCCCGGGGTATAGGCGTAGGCCGGGCAGCCCGCCGTGGTGGGCACCCCGGCGAGATCGATATTGTCCTTGATCGCAAAGGGGATGCCGTAGAGCGGCAGGTCGGCCGGATCGGCGTCATCCAGGCGCCGCAGATAGGGCTCGAGCTGCTCGCGCGACAGCCGTGTGATCCAGGCGGGATCGGCGGCACGCGCCTCGGCGTCCGCCAGCAGTTGGGCGATCAGCTCACGCGGGGTCAGTTCATGGGTACGATAGCGCGCCAGCAGCGCGGTGAGGGTCATGTCGATGGCACTCATGCCGAGGTCTCCTGGTGGGCGCTCTGTTCGAGAATCACGATCGGCTGACCCGGGGCGACGGCGCCGCCCTCGCTCAGCGGTAAGCGGGTCACCTTGCCCGCCTCGCGGGCGGTGATCTCGACCTCCATCTTCATCGATTCGACCAGGGCAACGACCTGGCCGGGCGTGACCACATCGCCGACGTTGACCATCAGCTTCCACAGACTGCCGGTGACCGGGCTGTCGACGCCCGACTCGTCGCCGTCGAGCTTTGTGGCTTCGCCGGCCTCCGGCGCCTGGTCCTCGAAGGTGAACTGGCCGTTGGCACGCCAGGCAGCCATCTCCTGCTGGAAAGCGGCCTCGCGGCGTTCACGGAAGCGGTCTATGCGCTCGGCGTGGGCATCGATCTCGGCCTGGTAGTCGGCGAGCCGGAAGCGCGTGCGCTCGATCTCGAGCGGATAGCGCCCGTGGGGGAAGTCACGGCGGATGCGCAGCAACTCCTCATGGCTCACCTCGAAGAAGCGCAGCTGATCGAAGAAACGCAGCAGCCAGGGGTTGTCGAAGTGCTCGGTGCGACGATAGCGGTTCCACATCTGCAGGGTGCGCCCGACGAACTGATAGCCACCGGGGCCCTCCATGCCATAGACGCACAGGTAGGCCCCGCCGATGCCCACCGAGTTCTCCGCCGTCCAGGTGCGCGCCGGGTTGTACTTGGTGGTGACCAGGCGCTGGGCCGGATCGAGCGGGGTGGCCACCGGGGCGCCGAGATAGACGTCGCCCAGACCCATCACCAGATAGCGGGCGTCGAATACGATCTCGCGGACCTGCTCGATGCTGTCGAGCGCATTGATGCGGCGGATGAACTCCAGATTGCTGGGACACCAAGGCGCGTCCGGGCGCACGCTGCGCTGGTACTTGTCGATCGCTTCCTGGCAAGCGGGGTCGTCCCAGGAGAGCGGCAGGTTCACGGTGCGCGCTTCGACCTCCAGCGACGCCACATCGCGCAGTTCCTCCTCGGCACGTTCGAGATGCGTCAGCAGCTCACCCAGGTCGAGTTCGTCGGGCTCGTAGTGAATCTGCAGCGAGCGGATGCCCGGGGTGAGTTCCCGCAGGCCGGGCAGCGGGTTGTCGCGCAGCCACAACATCCAGGCGTGGGCGCGGAAGCGCAGCGCGATGTCGAGCTCCATGGCGCCGAACTCGACCAGCAGGAAGTCGTCGCCGGCGCGCCGGTAGACGAGCCGTTCGCCGGCACTTGCGGCCGCCACCTCGCGCAGCACCGGGCTGCCGCGCTCCGCGATCAAGGCCTCGGTGTCGCCACCGCTCAGCGCTGCCAGCTGGGCCTGCTGGCGCGCCTCGAGGGCGCGGGCGGTGGCCAGATCCACCGGCACGAAGCGCACACGATCACCGGCGGTGAGCTGGCCGAGTTTCCAGCGCTCGGCGCGCACCACCGTCGCCGGGCAGACGAAGCCACCCAGCGAGGGGCCATCCGGGCCGAGGATCACCGGCATGTCGCCGGTGAAGTCGATGGTGCCGAAGGCGTAGGCGTTGTCATGGATGTTCGACGGGTGCAGCCCGGCCTCGCCGCCGTCGGCCCGTGCCCACTCGGGGCGCGGGCCGATCAGGCGCACCCCGGTGCGGCTGGAGTTGTAGTGCACTTCCCACTCGTGGGCGAAGAGCGTGTCGATATCCGCCTCGGTGAAGAAATCCGGCGCCCCGTGCGGGCCATAGAGCACGGCAATGTCACGCACCGGGGCGTCGGCACCGCCGAAGCAGGGCCTGAGCGCCTCGAGCAGAATGCGTGGCGCGGTGGGCGCCAGCGCGGACAGGGCCAGCATGTCGCCGCTGCGCAACGCGCGGCCGGCATGGCCGCCGAACTGGCCCAGGGTGAAGGTGCTGCGCGAGCCGAGATAGCGCGGGCAGTCGATGCCACCGCGTACCAGCAGGTAGGCACGCGCGCCGGCACGCGCCTTGCCCAGGGTCAGGGTAGCGCCGGCGGGGATCTCCAGCACCTGCCAGAAGGCCACCGGCTCGCCGTCGAGATCGGCGGACAGCTCGCAGCCGGTGAGCGCGATCTGGGTGGCACGGTGGAAGCGCAGCGCCGGGCCGGTCAGGGTGATCTCCAGCCCCGCCGCATCGGCCGGGTTGTCGAGCAGGCGGTTACCAAGACGAAACGACCAGTCGTCGAAGGGGCCCGAGGGGGGCACCCCCACATCCCAGTGGCCCTGGCGTCCGGGGTAGTCCTGAATCGTGGTCAGCGTGCCGGCGGTGAGCACCTCGATGGCCGGCGGTGTCCAGGCGAGATCGACCAGCCAGCGGGTGTGCAGCTCGGCATCACGGAAGCGGGCATCCCGCAGCACATGGGACAGCCAGGTGCGGTTGGTCTCGAAGCCGTAGACGCTGGCACCCGCCAGGGCGTCGGCCAGGCGCGTGCGGGCGGTGTCGCGATCGTCGGCGTGGACGATCACCTTGGCCAGCATCGGATCGAACAGCGCCGAGACCTCCAGCCCCGCCTCGATGGCGTGATCGACGCGCAGCCCCGGCGCCTCGGGGAAGACGACCTCGGTGAGCAGACCGGCGCTGGGCCGAAAATCGTGACTCGGGTCCTCGGCGTAGAGACGTGCCTGGATGGCATGGCCGCGCGGCTCGAGTTCGCGGATCAGCGTCTCGAGCGGCGCCAGCTCGCCGGCGCCGAGGCGAATCATCCACTCGACGAGATCGACGCCCCAGACGGCCTCGGTGACACCGTGCTCGACCTGCAGGCGGGTGTTGACCTCGAGGAAATAGAAACGCTCGCGCTCCGCATCGTAGATGAACTCCACGGTGCCGGCATTGCGATAGTCGACGGCCTCTCCCAGGCGCACGGCGGTGGCGTGCAGTTCACGCCGCACGGCCTGTGGCAGATCGGGTGCCGGGCACTCCTCGATCACCTTCTGATGGCGGCGCTGGGTGGAGCAGTCGCGCTCCCCCAGCGCCACGACCTTACCCTGGCCGTCGCCGAACAGTTGGACCTCCAAATGCCGCGCCCGGGCGATGTAGGCCTCGACAAAGACGCCGGCATCGCCGAAGTTGCGCTCACCGAGGCCACGTACCGAGTCGAAGGCGCGCTCGAGCTCGCTGGCATCGGCGCATACCTGCATGCCGATGCCGCCGCCGCCGGCGGTGGACTTGAGCATCACCGGGTAGCCGATGCGTGCAGCCTCCCGCCGGGCCGCCTCGAGATCGTCGAGCAGCCCGGAACCAGGCACCAGCGGCACCCCGGCGCATTCGGCCAGCGCCCTCGCCGCGTGCTTCAGGCCGAAGTCGCGAATCTGCTCGGGGGTGGGGCCGAGAAAGACCAGCCCGGCCGCCTCACAGGCCTGGATGAAGTGAGTGTTCTCGGAGAGAAAGCCGTAACCGGGGTGCACCGCCTCGGCGCCACTGCGTCGAGCGATATCGATCAGCTTGTCGATGGCGAGATAGGTATCGGCGGCGCCGCCCTCACCGAGGGAGTAGGCCTCGTCGGCGGCGAACACATAGGGCGCGTCGCGGTCGGCTTCGGCGTAGACCACCACCGAGCCGATACCCAGGCGCACGAGCGTGCGCTGAATACGCGCGGCGATGGCCCCGCGATTGGCGATCAGAACTTTACGGAACATGACATCGGTCCATGACTCGGCGGGCCGTCCCGCCAGGACTGGGGTCGTCATGGAGTCGTCTCCATGACCAATGACGCTGCATACTAGGTGCTGTCTGAAAATTCGACGAGCGAAGGCCAGGCAAGGCAAAAATCGGCGAAAACGCGGAATTTACGGGGTGTAAATGAGCATTTTGAGCCGATTTTTAACGCCGCATGGGCGAGCGCAGTACTTTTCAGACAGTGCCTAGGCTGGCGATTCGTCGCAAACGCTGGCCAGACAGGTCGGTCTCGCTAATCCCAGATCAGCAGCTCGATCGGCGTCGGGTCATACCCATTGCACGGGTTGTTGAGCTGCGGGCAGTTGGAGATCAGCACCACCACGTCCATCTCGGCGACCATCTCCACGTACTTGCCCGGCGCCGAGATGCCATCCTCGAAGGTCAGCCCCCCCTCTTCGGTCACCGGAACGTTCATGAAGAAGTTGATGTTGTGGGTAATGTCGCGCTTGGTCAGGCCGTACTCGGGGTGGTCGGCAATCGCCTGCATCCAGTTGTCGCGGCACGAGTGCATGTGGCGCTTCTCCAGGTCGTAGCGCACGGTGTTGCTCTCGCTGGCACAGGCCCCGCCCAGGGTGTCGTGACGACCGCAGGTGTCGGCGGTGATGGTCAGCAGTACCCGGCCCTCATTGGAGCGCAGCTTCGAGCCAGCGCTCAGGTAGACCTCGCCCTGCTCGCGCAGGGTGTCCATGGCGCTATAGCGCTCGGCGGTGTCGTGGGCGTTGAAGAACAGCGTGTCCGCAGCCTGGTTGCCCTCCAGGTCGAGCAGCCGCAGGGTCTGGCCGGCGCGGACGATGCCGATATAGTGATCGCCGGCCTCGACCGTGGTGCGGCTGACGGCGTTCTCGGGGCGCTGGTTACTCTCGATGATCATGTCGCGGTGCTCCCTTACAGGCCGAGGTGATAGAGGCGGTTGTTGGCGAAGCCACGGGCGTTCTCCGGCCGCGAGCGGTAGCAGATGTCGTCCTCGGTGGGCGCCGGCGCGGTCCCCAGCGCGATCTCCACGCCGCGGTGTGGATAGTCGGGGCTGGGATCGAGCGGATGCGGGCAGGTGTGCAGGATCACCAGCGTGTCCATCTCCAGGCGCAGGGTGACGCTGGCGCCGGGCTGACAGTGCCCCGGGACATAGCGCAGGCGCCCCTGGGCATCGCTCTCCACCCGCGAGAACAGGTTGAGGTTGGCGGCCATGTCGCGCCGGCCGAGACCGTACTTGGCCAGCTCGACCAGGAAGCTGTCGTAGCCGGTGCGAGTCCAGGCGTTGTGCGCCTGTTGATAGCTGACCGACTGCCAGCCCTTGGCGAGCAGGTGGTGCGGCATCAGGTTGCCGCCGACGCTGTCGTGCCAGCCCAGATCGTCGGCGACGATCGAGGCGAAGATGCGCCCCATGTCGGAGTAGAGGCAGTGGCCGCGGGTCAGCTTGAAGGTGTGCTGGGCTTTCAGCGTATCCGGCAGATTGAGACGTTCGAGCAGATTCTCGGGGTTGTAGCAGAGCAGACCGACGTTGGTGTCGGCCTCGCGGGCCGTCAGCGTCAGCGTGGTGCCGCGGCGCAGGCGCAGCGACCAGTGGTGGCCACCGGGGAGGTACGTGGTATAGCGCGCGTCGTCGCCGGAGTGGGTACTCATGTCAGCGTCTCCTGGGAGGTCGGGTGAAAGCGGCCGGTGGCATCGAGACGCTCGACGAGCGCCTCGGGCGGGCGCTGCTGCGCCCCGACCGGCAGGTCGTAGGTGATGGTGGCGCCATAGGCGTTGGGCGCCTGGGGGTCGTGGCGGACCTTGTCGAACACCCATAACCGGGTGCCCAGCGCGAAAGCCTCTTTGACGTCGTGGGTGATCATGAAGATGGTCAACTGCTGCTCGCGCCACAGCCGCGTGATCAGAGCGTGCATGTCCTGGCGGATACCGGGGTCCAGCGCGCCAAAGGGCTCGTCGAGGAGCAGGATGCGCGGCTTCATCATCAGCGCCTGGGCGATCGCCAGACGCTGCTGCATGCCGCCTGAAAGCTCGTGCGGGTACTTCTCCAGCGCACCGGCCAGCCCCACCTCCGTGAGTCTGGCGACGGCGTTGTCGCGGGCTCGCCGGCGGGCCACACCGTAGAGCTTGCCCAGCAGCGGCGAACGGGCGAGCTCCTCGGCCATGGTCACGTTGCCGAGCACACTGAGGTGCGGGAACACCGAGTACTTCTGGAACACCACCCCGCGATCCGGGCCGGGTTCGTCGGGCAGCGGGCGGCCATCCAGACGCAGGCTGCCGCGCGAGATGCGCTCGGTGCCCAGCAGCAGCTTGAGGAAGGTGGTCTTGCCACAGCCTGAAGCGCCGACCAGGGTGACGAACTCACCGCACTCGACGCGGAAGCTCAAGCGCTCGAGCACCAGCTGATCGCCGTAGCGCTTCTCCAGGTGCTGCGCTTCCAGCAGCGCGGGCTGTCTCTCTGTCTGACTCATGACGCGTCGCCCTCCTCGGCGTGGTACCAGGGAAAGGCGCGCTGCGAAACCAGTGCCAGAGCGCGGTCGAGGAGGAACGCCAGCAGCGTGATCCAGGCCACGTAGGGCAGGATCACATCCATGGCCAGATAGCGGCGCACCAGGAAGATGCGATAGCCCAGCCCATCCTGGGCGGCGATCGCTTCGGCCGCGATCAAAAACAGCCAGGCGCTGCCCAACGCCAGCCGGGTCGAGGCGAGCAGGCGCGGCGTGAGCTGGGGCAGCAGGACCCGCAGCAGGACCTGCCAGGAGTTGGCGCCCAGGGTCTGCGCCTTGATCAGCTGTTCGTCCGGCAGGCGCAGCGCATGGCTCTGCAGATCGCGAATCAGAAACGGCGTGACGCCGATGACGATCAGCGCCACCTTGGCCATCTCGCCGGTGCCGAAGGCGATGAACAGCACCGGCAGAATGGCCATCGGCGGCACCAGCGAGAGCACCGTGACCAGCGGCGACAGCTTGGCCCGCAGCAGCGGCAGGCCGCCCGTCAGCAGCCCGATCGTCAACCCGATCAGAGCGCTGATGGCGACCCCGAGCCCCAGCCGCTCGAGACTCGCCAGCGTATCGCCCCACAGTGGAATGGTGCCGGTGCGCACACTGGCCTCGGTCGCCAGCTGGTGAAAGGTCTCCAGCATGGTGGTGGGCGCCGGCAGCAGGCGCTCGTTGGGATTGGCTGCGAGCCTGGCCCGGGAGAGGCCAAGGTAGACCAGGCCCAGCAGCGCAAAGGGAAGCGCCCCCAGCAGCCAGCGGCCGCCGCGCGACGGCCGGATGTTGATGAGTCGTTTCATGGAGGGAGCCTCGTCAGGTCGATGGCGTGGCGTCGCTCACTTTTGCGAGGCGGCGTAGGCTTCCGTATAGGTCGGATCGAAACGCAGCTTGATGTTGTCCGCACTCCCGAACACCCCGCTGGGGTTCTGAATGCCGACGAAGCCGGGATTGGGCGCCATCTCGCCCAGCAGGCCATGCTTGAAGCTGAATTCGGCGACGCGTCGCATGGTCTCCAGCAGCGCCTGGCCGCGCAGCAGCGAAGCCGCTTCGACAGGGTCGGTATACAGGTGGGTAGCGGCGAGCTGATGGCGATAACCGGCAAGATCGGTACCAGCGGCCTCGGCCATTTGCGACAGCGCCGCCTCGTCGCCAGCCGCCATCTTCTGCATCACCTCGTACCAGGCACCGACCAGGGCCCGGCCGAAATCGGGATTGGCCTTCAGGGTGTCGGTATTGACCACCATCAGATCGAGGATTTCACGCGGGATCTGGTGCGAGCTGTAGACCAGATGGGCGTCATCGAGCTGCTCGATCGCGCTCAGTTGGGGGTTCCAGGTCACCACCGCCTGGACATCGTCGTGGGGGAAGATCGAGACGATATCGGCATCCGTGGTGTTGACGGTCTCGATGTCGCGCTCGCTCAGCCCGACGCTCTCCAGCGCCCGCGCCAGCAGATAGTGCGAGACGCTGAACTGCACCAGATTGACCTTGCGTCCCTTGATGTCGGCGAGGTCGTCGCTGCCCTTGAGCACGACGCCATCGTTGCCGTCGGAGTAGTCATTGACGATCAGCGCGGTGGAGTCGACGCCGCTGGCGGCGGGCAGGGTCAGGGCATCCATGTTGGTCATGGCACAGCCGTCGACATTACCGGCGGTGTACTGATTGACCGATTCGATGTAGTCGTTGACCTGCACCACATCGATGTCGATACCGTACTTGTGGGCCCATTTGTCGACGATCCCCTGGGTGTCGGCATAGCCCCAGGGCATCCAGCCGGCGTAGATAGACCAGCAGACCGAGAAGTGATCGCGCGACTGCGCGAAAGCGGCAGGGGTCACAGCCAGCGAGGCAGCGGTGAGCAAGCTCAGGAAGGCGTGGCGTAGGGTCATGGATTCGAGTCTCCGACGGCGGTGATGGACAAAGCGCTGGGAGTATCGGTAGCAGCATGCTGTACCTGATCCTCCCGGGCTTTTGTCCCGCCGTGTAACCTGATCCGCCGCACCCGTTCGACCGGCTCGGTAGGCATCAGGTCGGCAGCTCTCGGACCAGCCATCGTGCGCGACACCCTCACGACCGGAACCCTAGCCACCCATTGAAACCGAATTGTTCATCCACGGTAGCGAGTGCTACCGATCACTCCCAGTTCGTTCTCTTGCTGCATCATGCTCAAGCAAGAACCCGGCCAGAAACGAATAAACCTTCATTAACATGAGACTAGCTGCCATGGGCAGACCGTGTGGCCGTCTGCGCGTGGCGCCGATGCGCCAGGATGGCACGCCTCAGGCGGCCCACGCGTCAATCCGGTGCATCACCCCACCCCTAGCTCGCCAGCTTCAACCCCACCACCGCGACCACGATCAGGCCGACGAAGGCGAGCCGCAGCGGCCGGCGCGACTCTCCCCACAGCCACATGCCCAGCAGCGTGCTGCCGAGGGTGCCAATGCCGGTGAAGATGGCGTAGGCCACGCCCATGTCGATCGAGCGCATGGCGATCGACAACAGTCCCAGCGAGCAGCCGAAACCCATCACGAGCAGCGCCACGCCGCTGGCACGCTGGCCGCGATGCACGCGCGCGAAGCCGCTCACGCCGACGATCTCGCAGGCGCCGGAGGCGAGCAGCGCCAGCCAGTGCCAGGTGGTGATATCGAGCGTCATGCGCTCACCTGCTGCAGCCCGATCACGCCCACCATCAGCAACACCAGAAAGCCCAGCACCGGCCACTGGAACGCCACCCCGAACAGCAGCCAGTCGGCGATCACGGTGCCCGCCGCGCCCATGCCGACGAACACCGTGTAGACGGTGCTGGCGGGGAGATAGCGCACGGCGCGGGAGGCCAGCCACAGACTGACCACCGCCAGACCAACCGTGAGCCCCCACGCGAGGGCGCTGTCGGCGTGCTTGAGCCCGCTGGCCCAGCCCACCTCGGCGACACCGGCTAGCGGCAGAAGCCCCCAGCGGGCGCGCAGACGGAAAAGTGGAGTTCGATGTGTTCGGCTCATGCTGGCTCTCCCCTGCTCGTCTCGGTCGAATGGCCGGACTAAGAACGCCTTTCACAATCGCTAGACGACGTGGGCTTATCCGGAGGCAGGGCGTCGCAAGGGCGCTGTGAACCCCTCCCTGGGCGCTACCTTTGCCATCCCTGGCAAAGTACCCTCGCTTTGCCCTGCCCCCCGGCGCCCATCGTCAGAGGGTTTGGAGATGGGCTCTAACCGCGGATCGGCGATACAGTCTTTGTCGCTACGGTCTTCGCTGCCGCAGCCTTGCTAACTAACGGTCGTTAGTTTATTGATACCCGTCAACTCTGGCAAGCTCTCGCTTTTCGCCGCCCCGCCCAGGAGTGCCGCTTGGACACCCGCAGCCATCTCAAGCAGATCGCCCTGACGCGCTTCGCCCGCCACGGCTACGAGGGCGTCAGCCTGGCCCAGATCGCCACCGACGCGGGGATCAAGAAGCCCTCGATCTACAACCACTTCGAGAGCAAGGCCGCGCTCTTTCTCGAACTCGCCAACGACGCCGAGAACACCATCCTGGCGCTGGTGACGGAGAGCCTGGCCAGCCAGCGCCAGGCGCCCTTCGAGCAGCGCCTGCGCCATCTGGTGGAGTGCTGCTGCACCATCTCCTACCGTGAGCACCAGGGGGTGTTCTACAAACGCTTCTTGCTGTTTCCGCCCCAGGAACTCGGTGCCGAGGCGCGCGCGCTCAGTGCCCGCGCCGAGCAGCGTCTCGACCAGCGTCTGGGCGAGATCTTCAGCGCCGGCCAGGCGGACGCCGCCCTCGACCCGACGCTGGACGAGGCGGCCTTCATCGCCGCCTTCTACTGCCTGGTGGATGGGCTGCTGTCGGAGACTTTCATGTACGACAAGGCCGCGCTGGCGCGGCGCTTCGAGAGCATATGGCAGGTCTTCTGGCGCGGCGTGCGCGCGGGCTGAACGGCGCCGCTCAAGCCGCCAGCGGTTTGCGCCAGGCCTGGTAGCAGTGGCGGTTGCGAGCCTGTGCCACCACCGAGTGGGCGCACAGGCCGGGGATATCGGCGGCGGCGAGACCGTCGAGCGCGGCGATGGTATCCGGCGGACAGGCGTTACGCGGGGCGATGTCGTTCCAGCCGAGCAGGAACAGCCCACCCGGGCGCAGACAGCGGCTGGCGCCGGCGAAGGCGGCCTCGATCGCCGCCGGGTCGTCGAGCCCCCAGCCCAGCACGCCGTTACAGATCACCGCGTCCAGCGAGGCGGGGGTGATGTGCGCTTCCAGATGAGCCATGTCAGCGACGATATGGCGCGCGCCGCCGAAGACCGCCTTGGCCGGGTCGATCTCCATGGTGATCACCTCGGCCGAGGGCAGTAGCGCGGGGTAGTGACGGGTGTACCAGGCGCAGCCGACCAGGAGCACGTCCGCCACCGCCGGGTCGGCGTCGAGCGCCGGCAGCACGCACTCTTCCAGCAGGCGGCGATCGCCGTAGCGGTAGCGCAGGACCAGGCCGCGCCGGTCGATGGCGCCGAGCAGTCTGGCGGTGGTGCGATAGAAACCGGCTTTCCCTGGCATGCAGGACGTCCTGTGAGCGCAGATCCGGTTCGATCCTATCCAAGCCGGGGCGCGGCGTCGATGCCGGCCGCGACGGGCGGTGTCAGGCGCGGCTCTCGCGCTGCTTGCGGATCACCTCGTAGGCGTTGCTGATCTCCGCAGTGCGCTCCTTGGCCATCTCGCGCATGCTCTCCGGCAGCCCTTTGCCAGCCAGCTTGTCCGGGTGGTTCTCGCTCATCAGCTTGCGATAGGCGCGCTTGACCTCGGCGTCGCTGGCCTCTTCGGAGATGCCCAGCACCCGGTAGGCGTCCTCCAGGCTCTGGCCGCTGCTCGCCTGGCTGCCACCGGCCTGGTGCGGGCCACCGCGCAGCATCGCTTCGATCTGCTGGATCTCGGCTTCCGAGAAGCCCAGGCCACGGGCCACCCGCAGCAGCATGGTGTGCTCGGCTTCGTGCATCTGGCCGTCGGCGGCGATCGCCGCCAGCTGCACCTGCAGGAAGACCTGCAGCAGCGCGCGCTGGCCGCCGGTGACCCGGCGGATGGTGGCGACCTCGGCGTCGAGATCGAACTCGGGGCTCTTGCCCCGGTTGAACGCCGCCTTGGCCCGCTCGCGCATCTCGCCACTGAGGTGCAGGCGATCGAACAGCATCTCCGCGGTGCGAATCTCGTCGTGGGTGATGTGGCCGTCGGCCTTGCAGATACAGCCCATCACCGCAAAGGTGGATTCGAGAAACTGGTGCTGGATGCCCACCACCCGCCCCACCACGGATTGGCGCAGCTTGCGGCTGATCCACCAGCCGATCCCGGCCCCGATCAGAAGACCCGGCAGCTTGCCGGCGAGGTAGCCGATGAAGGCGCCGATCAGAATGGCAATAGACATGGAAGTCCTATCAGTTGTCGTTGAGGTTCAGGCGAGCGCGGATCGCCGCTTCGATCCCGGCGGCATCCAGGCCGCAGTCACGCAGCAGCTCGGCGGGCTTGCCGTGCTCGACGAAGGCATCGGGGATGCCCAGATTGAGCACCGCCGGCATCAGCCCCTCCGCCGCCAGCAGCTCGTTGACCCCGCTGCCGGCGCCGCCGGCGACCACGTTCTCCTCCAGGGTGACCAGCAGCTCGTGGGTCTGCGCCGCGGCGACGATGGCGTCGCGATCCAGCGGCTTGACCGAGCGCATGTTGAGGTGTGTCGCCCCGAGTCGCTCGGCGACCTCGGCCGCCGGCGTGTTCAGGCTGCCGAAGGCGAGCAGCGCCACGCGCTCGCCCTCGCGCCGGGTCTGCGCGCGGCCGATCGGCACCTGCGCCTCGAGATCCTGGGGCAGTTCGCTGCCGGGGCCGGTGCCCCGGGGATAGCGCACCGCCGCCGGGCCGGGGTGGTGGTAGGCGGTGGTGAGCATGGCGCGGCACTCGGCCTCGTCCGCCGGCGCCAGAATCACCAGACCGGGCACACAGCGCAGATAGGAGAGATCCAGCGCGCCGTGGTGGGTCGGGCCGTCTTCGCCCACCAGCCCGGCACGGTCGATGGCGAAAGTGACATCCAGGTGCTGCACCGCGACGTCGTGCACCAGCTGATCATAGCCGCGCTGCAGGAAGGTCGAGTAGATCGCCACCACCGGCTTCATCGCCTCGCAGGCCATGCCGGCAGCCAGGGTCACCGCGTGCTGCTCGGCGATCGCCACGTCGTAGTAGCGCTCGGGATAGGTCTGCGAGAAACGGATCAGGTCGGAGCCTTCGCGCATCGCCGGCGTGATACCGATCAGGCGCGTGTCCGCCGCCGCCATGTCGCACAGCCAGTCGCCGAAGACGTTGCAATACTTGCGCGGTTTCGGGCGCAACATCTCTTCGCTGCGCGGTTTCGGGCGCAAAATGTCCTCGCTGCGCGGCTGCGGGCGCGATGCATCGTCGGGCTTGGACGTCGAGGCTGCCGCGGCGGGCGGGCGCTCGGCGTCGACCCGCGGCGGCGCCGGCGGCTTGCGCTCGAGCTTGGTGATGGCATGAAAGCCGATCGGGTCGGCCTCGGCGGGCCGGAAGCCACGCCCCTTGCGCGTGCGCACATGAAGAAACTGCGGCCCCTCCTGATCACGCAGCGCCTCCAGCGCCTGGTTGAGCGCCGCCAGGTCGTGGCCGTCGATGGGGCCGATGTAGTGAAAGCCCATCTCTTCGAACAGCGTGGCCGGGCTGATCATGCCCTTGACGTGCTCCTCGGTGCGCCGCGCCAGCTCCAGCGCCCCGGGCAGGTGCGAGAGTACCCGCTTGCCGTTCTCGCGCACCGCCGCATACGGCTTGCTGGTGAGAATGCGGGTCAAGTAGCTGGCCATGCCGCCGACATTCTCGGAGATCGACATCTCGTTGTCGTTGAGCACCACCAGCAGGTTGGCCTTGACGTGGCCGGCGTGCGCCAGCGCCTCGAAGGCCATACCGGCGGTCAGCGCGCCGTCGCCGATCACCGCGCAGGCGCGGCGCTTCTCGCCCTTGGCACGGGCGCTCAGGGCCATGCCCAGCGCGGCCGAGATCGAGGTGCTCGAGTGGCCCACGCCGAAGGTGTCGTAAGGCGACTCCTCGCGCCGCGGAAAGGCCGCCAGGCCGCCGTACTGACGAATCCCGGTGAGCGCGTCGCGGCGCCCGGTGAGGATCTTGTGCGGATAGGCCTGGTGGCCGACATCCCACACCAGGCGGTCGTGGGGGGTCTGCAGCGCGCGGTGCAGCGCCACCGTGAGTTCGACCACGCCGAGCCCGGCGCCGAAATGGCCGCCGCTGACACCGACGCTGTAGAGCAGGTAGGCGCGCAGCTCGTCGGCGACCTGGCGCAGCTGCGCCAGCGTCATCCGGCGCAGCCCGGCCGGCGCATCGAGCGTGTCGAGCAGCGGCGTCAACGGGCGCTGCGTGGGGATCTCGTCGAACAGCTTCATAGAATAGGTCGTTACCGGTCAGTGATCGCGATCGATCATGAAACGGGCCAGCCACGCCAGCGGCGCGCCCGCGTCACCCAGCGGCGCCAGCGCCGCGAGGGCTTCGTCGAGGAGCTCGCGGGCCCGCGCCTGGGCGCGCTCCAGCCCCAGCAGCGCAGGATAGGTCGGCTTGTCGCGGTGCGCATCGGCGCCCGAGGTCTTGCCCAGGGTCTGGGTATCGCCGGTGACGTCGAGCACGTCGTCGTGGATCTGAAACGCCAGCCCGATGGCCGCGGCGTAGCGGTCGAGCGCCGCTACCCGCGGGTCGCTCTCGGCCACCGCCACCAGCGCCCCCAGACGTACCCCGGCACGGATCAGCGCACCGGTCTTGTGCTGGTGCATCGCCTGCAGCGCGGCGAGGTCGAGCGGTGTGCCCACCGCGGCAAGATCGATCGCCTGCCCCGCCGCCATGCCGTCACGGCCGGCGGCCTGGGCCAGGGTAGTGACGAGCGCGGCGAGGCGCGGATGCTCGCGCGAGGCGAGCACCTCGAAGGCCAGCGTCTGCAGGGCGTCGCCGGCGAGGATCGCCAGCGGCTCGTCGAAGGCGCGGTGCACCGTGGGCCGGCCGCGGCGCAGGTCATCGTCGTCCATCGCCGGCAGATCGTCGTGAACCAGCGAGTAGGCGTGGATCATTTCCAGCGCGGCGGCGGCGGGGTCGAGCGCATCGGTCTGCGCCCCCAGCGCCTGTCCGGCGAGATAGACCAGCACCGGGCGCAGCCGCTTGCCACTGCCGAGCACGCTGTAGCGCAGCGCCTCGTCGAGTGCCGCCGACACCCCCGGCGAGCGCTCCAGCCAGGCCGCCAGCACCTGCTCGCTGCGCGCCCGCGCGGCGGCGACGGCGGCTTCCGGCGGCGCCTGTTCGAGCACGCGCTCAGGGCTCATTCGGCGGCTCTCCAGTGGTCTCGAACGGTACCGACTGCAGCGTGCCGTCGGCCTGTTCGAGCAGCGCCTGCACCTTGAGCTCGGCGCCATCGAGGCGGCTCTGGGCGTCGCGGGTCAGACGGATGCCGCGCTCGAAGGCGGCCAGTGAGGCTTCCAGCGTCAGTTCGCCGGATTCGAGCTGCGCCACCAGCCGCTCCAGTTGAGTCAGCGTGGTGGCGAAGTCCTGGGGAACGTCCTGTTCGGCCATCTTGTCAGACATGGTGCACTCATAGCGTCGCTCCCAGAGCCTCGCGCGGGCGCGGGCGGGAGCCGGGTCGAGGGCGCGGCGGCCAAGCCACCGGCACCAAGCGAAAACGGTCTTCGAGTATACACCGCCGCCCCCGGGGGTCGTCTGCCCTCGGGGTGAAATCGTCGCGCTGCTTGCGCATTGTCGGCGTCGCTTCGGCCCCGTCTCGGGTGCCTGCCACGACACGCTCACGATTGCACGGCATTCATGTCTGCGTGCGTCATTTTCATCCTCACCCGCGACGTCTGTGTTACGCTATGCGCCCGCCGGCGGCGGCCTCCCGACAATGTGTGAGCTCGCGCGACGTCCGCTTTCGCCGACGGATTTCCCATCACCGCGACGCGCTCGCGACAAGCCGATGAAGAAAGGTTGATCCCCCAATGGCCAAGACGTCTCTGGACAAGAGCAAGATCAAGTTTCTGCTGCTCGAGGGCATTCATCAGTCCGCCGTGGATTCGCTGCTCAATGCGGGCTACACCAACATCGAAACGCTCTCCACGTCGCTCAGCGAAGAAGAGTTGATCGACAAGATCCGTGACGTCCACTTCATCGGCATCCGCTCGCGCACGCAGCTCACCGAGCGGGTCTTCGCTGCCGCCGAGAAGCTCACCGCGGTAGGCTGCTTCTGCATCGGCACCAACCAGGTCGACCTCGACGCCGCCCTGGCACGCGCGATCCCGGTATTCAACGCGCCCTTCTCCAATACCCGCTCGGTGGCCGAGCTGGTGCTGGCCGAGACCATCATGCTGCTGCGCGGCATCCCGGAGAAGAACGCCCGCGCCCATCAGGGCGGCTGGCTCAAGTCGGCCAAGAACTCCCACGAGGCGCGCGGCAAGACCCTGGGGATCGTCGGCTACGGCAGCATCGGCGCGCAGCTCTCGGTGCTCGCCGAATCCCTCGGCCTCGACGTGATCTACTACGACGTGGTCACCAAGCTGGCGCTGGGCAACGCCCGCCAGGTGGGTAGCCTCGAAGAGCTGCTGGCACGCGCCGACGTGGTCAGCCTGCACGTGCCAGACCTGCCCGCCACCCGCTGGATGATCGGCGCCGAGCAGATCGCGCTGATGAAGCAGGGTGGCATTCTGATCAACGCCTCGCGCGGCTCGGTAGTCGAGATCGAGCCGCTGGCACAAGCGCTCCAGAGCGGCAAGCTGCTGGGCGCGGCGATCGACGTCTTCCCGGTCGAGCCCAAGGGCAGCAACGAGGAGTTCGTCTCGCCGCTGCGCGGTCTGGAGAACGTGATCCTGACCCCGCACATCGGCGGCTCGACGCTGGAAGCCCAGGAGAACATCGGCATCGAAGTGGCCGAGAAGCTGGTCACCTACTCCGACAACGGCACCACCATCACCTCGGTCAACTTCCCCGAGGTGGCGCTGCCCTCGCACCCGGACAAGCATCGCCTGCTGCACATCCACGAGAACGTGCCCGGGGTGCTCTCGGAGATCAACCGCGTGCTGTCGGAGAACGGGATCAACATCGCCGGCCAGTTCCTGCAGACCAACGACAAGGTCGGCTACGTGGTGATCGACGTCGACAAGGCCTACGGCCCGCAGGCGCTCGACGCGCTCAAGCAGGTCAACCATACCGTGCGCCTGCGCGTGCTCTACTCCGAGACCGACTATCGCGCCTGATCCCGCTCATCGCGCCCGAGGCTCGGCGCTTGTTGCCAGACCTTCTGATGATGGGCGCAGGCTAAGTCCATCTCTTCAGATCCGAGGCCCGCGCCACCCGGCGCGGGCCTCGGTGCATCTGGCCGACGCTTCACTGATAGCGCATGATCGCGGCGTGCTGCGCCGCCAGCCGTTTGAGCAGCTGGTTGCGTGCAGAAGCGGAGATCGGCTGGTCGAGCAGCGTCGCCTGGAGCACATCGACCAGGCGGTTGAAGTCGGCCTCACGAATGCCCATGTGCTGGTGCGCCTTGTCCATCGGCGCGCCGCGGTAGACACAGGGGCCATCGCTGACCACGCACAGGTAGTCCTGCAGCGAGCCGACGAAGTAGTCGATGTTGGTGTTGGCGAAGAACGCCACCAGCTCGGGATCATCGGCGAGGCGATAGGTGAAGTCTTCGACGATGGCGTGAATGCCCTGCTCACCGCCGAGCTTTTGATAGAGGGTCGGCGCGGGCTGTGGCGGCGAGGCGGCACAGCCGCTCAGGAGCAGCGCCAGCAGCGCCGCTGCCCAGCGCCCACGTGAGTGAATGGGATACATCACAGGCTCCCCGTCAAAGCGCCAATTGCAGCGAGAGATAGCCGCCGCGCTGGTTCTCGAGCCCGGCGATATCACCGAGATCGAGCCAGGCACCGGTCAGCGAGAGGTGGCGGGTCAAGAACAGCGCGGTGAAGACATCCTGCCACGCCTGCTCCTCGGCAAAGCCGAGGTTGTCCGGCTTCTGCCGATACTCCACCCCGACCAGCCAGGCCGGGGTCAGGAACACCCCCAGCGAGCCCTCGGCCACCAGCGAGCGCCCACTGTCGCGATCACCGCCGAAGCCGAGCAGCCCGCCCTGATTGGCGCGGGTCGAGCGCAGCGTCAGGTTGGCCAGCAGATTGCGCCCGGCCACCGCGTCGAAGAACAGCTTGCTGCCGGCCAGATAGAGATCGTTGCCCTGGGTCGCCTCGGCGCCCACGGCACGCGCCAGCGCCTGCCCCTGGTCGAGCCGCTTGTGCTGCACGCCAATGCTCCAGCTGCCCCAGGGGTGGTAGAGCGGATCACCGAACAGGCGCAGCTTGGCGCCGTAGATCTCCTGCTCGAGCACGCCGCCCAGGGTGTCGAGCGCCAGCCGCTGGCGGGCGTAGGAGACTTCCACCCGGTCGTGCCAGTTGAGCCCGATCCCGCGCACGCGCAGGCCGTAGTCGTCCAGCCACGCCTCGCTGGCAGCCACGCTCACCGCCACCTCGGTATCGCTGGCGGTGCCGACGAGCACGCCCCAGGGCGACAGCCCGCCACCGGCGGCCCCCTCGATCTGAGTCACGCCACCAGTGCCCAGCAGGCGGCTCCCGGCCTGTGCCGGCGTCGCCAGCGCGGTAGCAGCGGCCAGCGCAGTGGCACCCACCGACAGGCGCCGCAGCCAGCGGCGTAGGCGTCTCGCCATCAGGCGTCTCCTCGCAAGGTCATGGTGTCGAGGGCTCGGGCGGGCGCAGAGGCCGGCGCACGCCGGGCGGATAGGCGGCGATCCACTCGGCCACGGCGGCCGCGGGCAGCGGACGCGAGATGCCGTAGCCCTGCAGATAGTCGCAACCCAGCTCGACCAGCAGCGCCCTTGCGGCGTCGGTCTCGACACCCTCGGCGACCACCTCGAGCCCCAGGTTGTGGCCGAGCTCGATCGTCGAGTGCACGATGATGCGGTCGTCGGAGTGCTGATCGAGCTTGAGAATGAAGGATTTATCGATCTTGAGCTGGCGTACCGCCAGGTGCTTGAGCTGGCCCAGCGAGGAGTAGCCGGTGCCGAAATCGTCGATCGCGGTGCTGGCGCCGCGCCGCGACAGCTCGGCCAGCACCCGGCGCGACACCTCCGGGTCGGAGATGATCGCACTCTCGGTCACTTCCAGCCCCAGCCGGGCCGGGTCCAGACCATACGCGGCCAGCGCCTGATCGAGCCGCTGCGGCAGCGCCGGATCGATGACGTCCTGCGCCGACAGGTTCACCGCCACCGCCAGGCACAACCCCTCCTCGGCTTCCCAGGCGGCCAGCTGTCGACACACCGTGCTCAACATCCAGCCGGTCAGCTGGGAGATGATCCCGGCGCTCTCGGCCAGGGTGATGAACTCGTCCGGCGGAATGAAGCCGAACTCCGGATGCTGCCAGCGCATCAGCGCCTCGAGCTCGACCAGCGCGCCGTCGGCAGCGGCGATCTTGGGCTGGTAGGCCATGCTCAGCTGCCCCCGCTCGGCCGCCAATTGCAGATCGCGCACCAGCGTCAGCTCACGCAGACGCTTCTCGTCCTGCCCTTCCACATAGCGCAGATAGCCGAGCCGTTGCTGCTTGGCCATGTCCATGGCCACCTCGGCCCGCCGCAGCAACAGAAGGGCATTGCACCCGTGCTCGGGGAAGTTGACCTTACCGTAGACGAGCTGCAGGCGCAGCGGCGATTGCTCGAGCTCGATCGGCTGCGCCAGCCCCTCGCGCAGCGAGGTCAGCCAGTGGGCATCGACGGCCGCCGAGTCGACCAGCAGCAGGAACTCATCGCCCCCAAGGCGATAGGCGTGGCGCACCGGTGCCGGATAGGTGGCAAGACGCTTCGCCAGTTGGCAAAGCGCCTGATCGCCGACAGCGTAACCGAAGGTGTCGTTGATATGGCGGAAACCGCAGATCGACATTCGCAGCAGCGTGAACGGGTATCCCGCCGCGACCGCCTCGGTGATGTCCTGCTGCGCCGAGTGGCGGTTGGCCAGCCCGGTGAGCTGATCGCGACGCGCCTGATTGCGCTGCTGGCGCTCGCGGTCATCGATATCGTTCTGCATCGCCGCCAGGGTGCGCCCGAGCAGGCCGATCTCGCCGCCGCTGTCGGTCGGGACGTCGGCGACCCGCTCGCCGCGGCCGATCCCTTGGGCCACTCGGGCCAGCCGTATCAATGGCCGTGACATGCTGCGCGCACTGAAGGCGGCGACCAGCGCGGTCAGCGCCAGCGTCACGGCAAAGATCGCCGCTAGCCGCCAACCGAGCGCCTGGAATACCGCCAGCAGATCCGCACGCGAGTGCTCTACCACGGCATAGACCTGGCCCCGACCTGCGTCAGTGGCGATCTCGGAGGTCATCAGCGGCGAGGCGCGCACCAGCGCGTCCAGCCCGGTGTCGACGCCGCTGTGGTGAAGATATTCGCCGCGCGCCAGATCCGCGCGCAGCGCGCTCACCGCCGCGGGTGGCGCCTGGGACAGCGCGCCGGCGACATAGCCCTTCATATCGCCCGCCGCATCCGGCGCCTGATCCGCGCTGCTCACCAGAAAACTGACCTGCAGCCGGGTCAAGCGGCCGATCTCCTCGGCCAGCGGCGTGTCGAGCAAGAACCCCATGCCGACCCAGCCGATCAGGTTGGGCGCCCGCACCGGCAGCATGACGAACTGATAGGGTCGCTGGTCCTGCAGCACCACACCGGTCGCTTCGCCGGCCTGGCGCACCTGGCGCCATAGCCGCGGGAACGGCATCGGCGTGCCCGGGGCGTGGTGGCTGCTGACCACGATGGTGCCGTCCGGCGCCGCCAGCAGCACCATATTGGCCCCCACCCGCTCGCCGTGATTGGCCAGTACGCTGGCCAGCGTGCCTTGGTCCTGGGAGGCGATCGCACTCCTGAAACCGAAGTCCGAGGTCAGAATACCGACGCTGTCGCGCAGCTGCTTGCCGCGCTCGTCGAGCAGCTGGCGCATCACCCCGAGCCCCACCTCCAGCTCGCGCCCGCCCTTGTGCATGACATCGCGATGGATGGTGCCCAGGGTGGCGACGGCGGCGACCAGCTGGGCTACGGCCATCACCGCCAGCATGATCAGCAACAAGCGCCGACGGAATGACATTCAGTGAGCCTGCGTCTGTTCGAGCGCGCGCTGGAAGCGTTGCTGCAGCGCCGAGGGCTCGGGTACCGAGGGCAGACTCGCCGCGAGGGTAAGCGCTACCTGGCGCGTTTCCTCGGCGCCGATCTCGCCCTCCCACCATGCGAGATGCGTATCCTCCAGGCGGGGGTGCCACACGCGCAGTCGGTGCCGCCCCGGGGGCAGCGTGAACGCGGCGCGGCCATCTTCAGCGGTCAGCGCGCGATAGGGGGCCTCGCTGACCACGATGAAGGCCTCCATCGCATCATGGATATTGCAGCCGAGCACGACCACGCCTGCGCGATCGAAACGCACTGGCGGCGGCGTCTCCTGCAGATAGAGATCGAGGCTGAACGGGTGCGCCGGCGAGAAGGAGTAGACCTGATGGCGGGTGGTGTCGCGATTGGGAAAGCTGACCTCGGCACCCACCGGTACCAGCAGCACGTGCGGGATGAACGTGGCATGGCGCTGCACGACCTGGTGGCCACTGGCGGCCGTGCGAACCGCCCCCGTCGTGGACGGCGCGTAGATCTCGATCACCGCCTGGCTGAGCGTTGCGCCGGTGGCAGCATCGGTGACTTGCAACTGGGCGCTGGCGGCGGGGGCCGCCCACGCCAGCAGCACCAGCCACAGGGCCGCCAAGGGCGCGCTCAGGGTCCAGCGATGCGAAAAGGTCGGGCACATCTCGGCGCTCTCGATCGGCCGCGACACGCGGGCGTCGCGGCCAGCCGCCGATCATGCCCGCGCATCGCCAGCCTCAAGGGGGTGGCAGTACGTAGAACGTCTATCGGCGACTCGATCTTGAACTTTACTTCGCCCCCATCGCGTGCCGCGCAAGCACGCGCGCTATGAGGGTGTTTACAAATTCGGCGAGCGAAGGCAAGACAAGGCAAAATCGGTCGAAAAAGCGGAATTTACACGGGGTAAATGAGCATTTTGAGGCCGATTTTAACGCCGTATTGCCGAGCGCAGGCATTTTGTAAACACCCTCTAACACGGCGTGACAGGCGATCAGGGCAGCTCGCCGCTCCCCTCCTGCCCGCGGGTGGCATCCGCCGGATTGGCGGTGGGGCCATCCTGGGGTACGCCGGGCTGGACCTCGCGCTGGCCATCGGCGTAGGTGTTGACGGTACAGCCGGCCAGCAGCGACAAGAGCAGCGCAGCCAAGGCGAAAGAGAGTAGATGACGCATGATGAGTTCCTCGTGATCCCGCCGGGCACAGCCAGGGCGGCCCGGTGTCGTTATGATGGCGCTCGAGAAGCGCTGGGTGAATCGCCGAACGGGACGCCATTCACGGCGCCCGTGCCGTTGTGCCTCAGAAATCCAGGCCAATACCAGCATAGACCGTTCGCCCTGGCGCCGGCTCGAAGTAGCGCGCGTTGCTGGCGTTGATGCGCACGTTGGCATAGTGCTCCACCGCGAACAGGTTGCGCACACCGACATAGGTCTTGAGCCAGGTGTCGCCACCGAGATGCCAGCCGTCGCCGCCGCGCAGATTGACCAGCCAGTAGTCGCCGACCGTCACATCGCCGGCGTTATCCGCCACCATATCGCCCACGTACTGGGTCTCGACGCTGGCGAAACGCTTGCCTACCCCCTCCCAGCTCAAACGGTTGACCCAGGTCTGCTGCGGCAGGCCGGGGATGCGCTTGCCGTCGTAGCGACCCTGGGTATCGGAGAAATGGTCGAAGTGGTAGCGCGCCAGCGTCAGGGCGCTGTCGAGGCGCCAGTCAGGGGTGAACTGCCAGCCGAGCGCGACTTCGAGGCCATCGCGCTCGCTGTCACCGGCGTTCTGGTAGAAGGTACGCCCGGACTCGCCCTCGTAGGGCACCAGCTCGTCGCGCACCCGCACCGAGAACAGCGCGACGTCGTAGTCGACGCCGTTGGCGAAGCTGCCGCGCGCGCCCAGCTCGCGGCTCCATGCCTTCTGCGGCTCGATATCGCCGTTGAAGCCGCCGGCGCCGCTGGGGTTGGCGAACTCGGAGAAGGTCGGCGTCTCGTAGGCGGTGGCGGTGTTGGCATAGAGCTGATGGTTGGCACGGTAGCGGTAGCTGATACCCGCACTGGTGCTCCACTGATCGAAGGTCCGCTCGCCGCTGTCATCGCCGTCCTCGTTGGCGGGGTCGATATAGGCGTCGTCGATCTTCATCCGGACCCGGTCGTAGCGCCCGCCGAGGGAGAGCGTCCAGCGCTCGTCGAGGTCGAGATCGCCCTGCACGAAGGCCCCCAGCGAGGTCGCCGTCTGGGTCTCGTCGGCCGCCGTACCGGTGACCTCGCCGCTGAAGGCGACGTTCTTGCGTCCACGGTCGTCGCGCTGATGCGCGACATCGACCCCGGCGACATAGCGCAGCGGCATCTGCGCCAGATGCACGGTCTGGTGATACTCGGCGCTGCCGCCATAGTAGTCACGCTGATAGTCGATCAGGCTGTCGCCGGGATAGGGCAGCTGCTGCCCGAAGTCGCGGCGCAGATAGAAGCCCTTGAGATAGAGCGCCCCGGGCCCCGCCGAGAGATCCTCGTACTGCAGGCCGAGTACCTGCTGATCGACGTTCTGGCCGGTGTCGTACTTCTCGGTGAAGGCCCCGGCCTGATCGCGATCGGCATGCACCTGCGCCCGGGTCAGCCCGCCCGGATCCTCGGACTCGGGATTGTCGAGCAGATTGACGATGGCGGTGAGCGCACGGTCGCTACCCAGCTCGCGGCGCAGCTTGGCATTGAGCAGATACTTCTCGGTGGCGCTGTGGTCACGGTAGCCCGAATAGTCGAGGGCGGAGAGGCTGACATGGTGCGACCAGGGGCCATTGACCCCGCCGTTGCTCACCGCGTACTTGCGATAGCCGTGGCTGCCCCCCTCCATACGAATGTGGCTACCCGGATCGTCGCGCCCATCCGCCGTGGTCACGCTGATCACCCCACCGGCGGCATTGCCGTACTGCACTGCGGCCGGCCCGCGGATCACCTCGATGCGTTCGGCGCTGTCGAGATCGATGGCATCGAGCTGGGCCTGGCCGTCGGGCAGCGTATAGGGGATACCGTCGACCATCACGGTGATACCGCGCACACCGAAAGGCGCCCGCGCGCCGAAACCGCGGATGGCGATGCGCTGCCCCTGGGCGAAGTTGTTGCGGTTCTGCAGATAGAGCCCGGGGACGAGGTCGAGCGACTCGTCCAGCCTGACCCGCTGCTGGCCCTGCTGGATCGCTTCGCGGTCGACCACGGAGACGGCCGCCGGCGTGGCGTAGAGCTCCCGCGCCAGGCGCGGCGCGGTTACCTCGATGACCGGCCGGGCCTCGGACGCGGCACTGCCCGCCTGAGCCAGCGCCCCCAGCGGCACGAGCAGCACCCCGGCACCGAGCGTCCGGGAGAGAATTCGGATTGTCATGGCGTTCCCTGCGAGATCCCCCGTCATGGCGCGACGACGGCGCCGCCTGCAGACGATGCCTGGCGGCGACCACTGTGCGGGGGTGTCTGGTGATGATGGCGAGAAGCGCACACTATGCCGCAGCCAGCCAGGGCTGACAAAACCGGGTTGGCGCCGCACGCCAATCGTGACCATGCTCAAGGCTCGGGTGTCGTCGCCTGTGCGGCGGCGCCATCTTCTGCAAGTTCGTCGTCTACAAGTGCATGGTCTGCAAGGAGGCAAACACATGGATCTCGCCATCAGCGGCAAGACCGCACTGGTGACCGGCGCCCAGGGCGGTATCGGTCTGGCGACCGCGCGGCGGCTCGCCGCCGAGGGCGTCAACCTCGTTCTCAGTGATATCGACGCCGAGGCGCTCGAGGCGGCGGCCGCCGATCTCGACGGCGCAACGCTCTGCGTCACCGCCGATGTCACCGATCAGGCCCAGGTCGATGCCCTCGTCGCCCGCGGCCGCGAACGCTTCGGCCATATCGACATGGTGGTCCACGCCGCCGGCATCACCGGCGCCAAGGGCGACCCGCTGACCCTGCCGGACGCCGATTACGAAGAGGCGTGGCAGATCGACTTCTTCTCCGCGGTGCGTCTGGCACGCGCGACCATCCCGGCGATGCGCGAGCAGGGCTGGGGGCGCTTCATCTGTCTCACCTCGGAGAACACCGTACAGCCCTACTGGGAGGAGGCGGTCTACAACACCGCCAAGGCGGCGCTGAGCGCCTTCATCAAGAACCTCTCCTACCGCGAGGCGGCGCACGGGGTGCTGTGCAACACCGTGGCACCGGCGTTCATCGCCTCGCCGATGACCGATGGCATGATGCACCAGCGCGCCAAAGCGCTGAACTGCTCGTTCGACGAGGCGGTGGCGAGCTTTCTCGACGAGGAGCGCCCGGGCATCGTCGCCAAGCGCCGCGGCGAGGCGGACGAAGTCGCCTACATCATCGCCATGCTGCTCTCCCCCCACGCCTCCTTCGTCAACGGCAGCAATCTGCGCGTCGATGGCGGAGCGGTGATGTCGGTACAGAACTGACTTCCAAACCCTCTGACGATGGGCGCCGGATAAGCCCACGTCGCCTGGTGGTTGTGAAGGGCGTTCTTAGAGGGTGTTTACAAAGTCGGCGAGCGAAGGCAAGACAAGGCGAAATCGGCCGAAAAAGCGGAGTTTACGAGGAGTAAATGAGCATTTTGAGATCGATTTCAACGCCGTATTGTCGAGCGCAGACATTTTGTAAACACCCTCTCAGTCACATGTGGTAGACCAGCGACACCCCGGTGGTGGTGTCGGTCTGGCTGGAGGCCCCCGGCGGCGGGTTGTCGTTGAAGTCGGCCTCGTAGGAGAGCTTGAGCGCCAGGTCGTCGTTCATCGCCACGACCAGCGCCGTCTCGGAGCGCCCGATGATGTTCTCGCGCGACGACTCGGTGGCCAGCGTCTGAGTGAAGCGCGAGTTCTCGGAGAACTGCCAACCGTAGTCCAGTCCGGCATAGAACAGCGCCAGATCGTCACTGCCGTCGCCGGTGTATTCGTCGTGACGCACCCCGGGGCCGACCTCGACCGAGAGCGAATGCGGCGGTCCCTCGAGGAGTTGGCGGCCATAGCCACCGATCAGTGTGCTCTGCGAGTCATAACCTGAGAAACGGTCCTTGTCCCAGCGCGCCAGCCCGAACAGATAGTTGGCGCGGGAAAGGTTGTAGCGCGTGCGGCCCTGGACGAAATACTCCTCGGCGGAGGTCTCGTCATCGTCGCTGGCGCTCCTGGCCCCCAGCTTCAAGTTGTAGGACCAGGGCGCATCGAACCAGGTCATGTCGGCGCCGGCCCGCAGGCTCTCGCTGTGGCTGTTGCCGCTGATCTTGTGATAGCCCAGCTCGGCCTGCCCTTCGAATGGCTTCTCGGCCTCGGCCGGATTGTCCAGCGCGTCGAAATCCTCGAGCTGGGCCTGGGCGCCGCCGGCCAGTGCCAGCAGCCCGGCGCCCAGCAGCCACTGCCGGGCCCGCATCAGCGTCTTCGCTCGTCCTTGATGAATCACGTACGCCTCCTTATCTGACTGCCATGAACTCTCCTGCCGGCAAGCACCTGCTGCCCGGCAGGCAGATCGCCACTACCCACGCGCCCAGTGGCAGGGCGGGCGAAAACGGGAGATATAGACCACCAAAGTTGTAGAAGGTGCGGCAGAAACCAGGGTGTGTACGAAAAGGCGGCAAGCGTGAACAGTTTTCGTACAAAGCCGAGCGTGAACGGCGCGGCGAGCCGGCCGTGCGGCTGGGGCAAAAAAATGGCGAGCCGATGGCTCGCCAAGCTTCCGTCTGTGAATAAGGTCTCTTACCCGACGGAAGAGCGCTCGGGTGGGCCACCACCGCAGCGGGCGATGGCCCCAAGTAGAGAGGCGTCGACGTCGGGCAGGGGGCACCGGCATCGCTCGCCGTGTGCCAAGTTAAGCGAGCGGGATGCTGGCGTCAATATTTATGGAAAGGATTTCCAATTTTGTGATGCAGCATGTCGGCGTGGCATCAGAAGCAGGTTTCCAGAGCCCCCTCGACGTTCAGGTCGGCATCCACCAGCAGCAGGCGGCGCCACTTGTCGAAGGTCAGACAGGGGTGCGAGGTGCCGAAGGCGATCACGTCGCCCACCGCGATCTCGGCCCCGGCGGGCAGCTCGAGGAACAGGTGCTGATCCATGATGTGCACGCTGCGCCACCCCTCGATCTCGCACGGCGTCGCTTGGCCCTGCGGATAGCGGCGCAGGGCGATGGGCAGATCCGGCTCGTGACCGATGTCGCGCTTGCCCAGGGCGACGATCGCACGCCCCGGCTCGGGCAGCGACTGCACCTGGGCGAACACCTCCAGTGCCGGCTGCAGTTCGCCCGCCAGCCCCGGATGGCGCGACTTGATCTCGGCCATGGCGCCGGCATAGAGCTTGTGGTCGTGGACCACGTAGCAGCCGGGGCGCAGCACCGGGGTGTAGTGCTGGCGCAGCTCGGCGCGGTCGAAACCCTCGGCGATCAGGTCGAACCACTTGGAGCCCGAGGCGGTGACGATCGGTGCCTCCCGTGCCAGCGCACCACTCTCGCGCAGGCTGCGTACCGTCTCCACCAGTCGCGCGGCGTAGGCACGTACCGCCGCGACCTCGTCGACACCGTGGATCAGCCCCTCGTAGCCCTCGACCCCCACCAGCGCCAGCGCCGGCTCGGCCGCGATCGCCGCCACCACCGCCGCGACCTGGTCAGCGTCGCGACAGCCGCAGCGCCCGCCGGCCACGCCCAGCTCCACCAGCACCTGCAGACGCAGCCCACGGGCGGCGAAGAAGGCACCCAGCGCACGCACGTTGTCGACCCCGTCCACCACGCAGTAGTAATCCAGCCCCGCGGCGATGGCATCCGCCACCAGCGCCATATTGGGCTCACCGATCAGCTGATTGACCATCAGCACGCGCTCGATGCCGTGGGCGTGTGCCGCCGCCGTCTGCACCGCGGTGGCCAGGGTGATCCCCCAGGCCCCCGCCGCCAGCTGACGCTTGAACAGCTCAGGCGCCATGGTGGTCTTGCCGTGGGGCGCCAGCTCGGCGCCGTGGTCGGCGGCGAAGCGCTGCATCCAGGCGATGTTGTGGGCCAGCGCCGGCGCCAGCACGGCTGCCGCCGGCAGCGGTACGTCGCGCAGCAGCTTGGCCGGCGTCGACGCGCCGTAGGGCGTGCCCTTCTCGATCACGGGGACACTGCTGGTCACGGAAACAGGACTGGGCGAGTGGTGCATGACGGGCCTCCGGAGGCAGAGCGAAAGATGCCAGAGAAAAAGATGACAACACGGGAAGAGAACCAGCGGCGCCGGCGCACGCCGGCCCCCCGGTTCAGTCGCCGTGGGACAGCGTCGCGGCGGCCTCGCGCAGGGCCTCGACGAGGGTCTCACGGCGTGCCTGATCGGCATTGCGCCCCACGGTGAAGCAGAGCGTCGCCCGGGCGATGGTATCGCCCTCGTGAATCGGTACCGCCATGCAGCAGGCGAAGCTGTCCACCAGCCCTTCGGTGAGCGCATAGCCGCGCTGGCGCGTGTGTTCGATCTCGGCGAGGAAGGCATCGATATCGATCTGTTCACCGCTGGGCAGCACGAAATCGGCCTCTGGCACCAGCCCCAGGATCACCTCCCGCGACATGCCGCCGAGCAGCACGCGTCCCGATGCGGTCCACGGGATCGGCACCTTGACCCCGACCTCGGAACTGATCCGAAACGGCCGCGCCCCGTTCTCGTTGAGCATGACGGTGTACTTGTCGCCGTCGAGCATGCACAGCTGCGCGGTCTCGTCGAAGCGCGCCGAGAGCTGGCGCATCACCGGCCGCGCCCGGCGCAGCAGATCGTTGTGGTCGGCGTAGTCGAGACCGAAGTAGTGCATCGCCCGGCCGAAGAAGATACGCCCGTCGCTGCCGGTCTCCAGCCAGCCGGCCTCGCTGAGCAGATTGATCAGCTCGTAGACGCTGGAGCGCGGCGCGCCGGTGGCCGCCATCAGCTCCTTGGGCGTCATCGGTTCGCGATGCAGATGCAGCTGCTCGCACAGCGAGATGACGCGGTCGATGCCGCGCGCCCGGGACGTCGATGTCGTGGATTGACGCATATCACCTCTTCGTTGGCCGGCATGAAAGGCCAGGATACCCAGACGCTGATCGTCAGGATAAGCCCCTCTTGCGCGGCGGACTGGAATGCGCGCAGTATAGATTTATCCGGTAAACCAGACAACAGTCCGAAATATCGGACGATTGATCGTTTCAGACAGCCGATCATTTCAGACAAACAGGGACGCCGGATCGCAGCCGCACACAGCAGCCGCACACAGCAGCCGCAAACAACATCAGCCGCAAACAACAGCAACAACAGGTGAGCCTACCCATGACAACGATCCACAAGATGCTGGGCGCCATCTCGGTATTCGCCCTCTCCTCGATGAGCGTCGCCGACGTGCACGCCGACACCCTGCAGGACGTACTCGCGCGCGGTGAGCTGATCGTCGGCACCGGCAGCGCCAATCCGCCCTGGCACTTCACCCAGAATGGCCAGACCGTCGGCTTCGATGCCGATATCGGCCATATCCTGGCCCAGGGGCTGTTCAACGATCCCAGCAAGGTGCGCTTCGTCAATCAATCTTCCGATGCGCGCATCCCCAACCTGCTGACCAACAAGGTCGATATCTCCTGCCAGGCGATGACCGTGACCGCGGCGCGTGCCCAGCAGGTCGCGTTCACCGTGCCCTACTACCGCGAAGGCGTCGGCCTGTTGATGCTCGACGGCGGCGACTATGCCGACTTCGCCGCGCTCAAGGCGGCCGGCAGCGACATCACGGTGGCGGTGCTGCAGAACGTCTACGCCGAGCAGATGGTGCATCAGGCCCTCCCCGAGGCGAAGGTGGACCAGTACGAGAGCCAGAACCTGATCTATCAGGCGCTCAACTCGCACCGCGCCGACGCCGTGGCCACCGACCTCTCCACGCTGAAGTGGTACATGAAGAACAACAGCGGCCGCTATACCGACGCCGGCTACGCCTGGAATCCGCAGTCCTACGCCTGCGCGGTCTCGCCGGACGACGCGCGCTGGCTGCAGTTCGTCAACACCACCCTCGAGCAAGCGATGAACGGGGTCGAGTTCGAACGCTACGCTGCGGCTTTCGAGCAGTGGTTCGGCGAGCGCCCGCCGGCGCCCGAGACCGGTTTCCCCAGCGAGATGCGCTGAACTCCGGGACCCCCGCGCCAGCGTCTGGCGCGGGGGTCTGTCCTCGAATCGCCGCCGGTGAATGAACTGTCATGAGCTATCACTTCAACTTCGCCCCGATCCTGGCGCAGTGGCCGCTGCTGCTGAGCGGTATCGGGCTGGGCCTGCTGCTGGCGCTGGTCTCCATCGCGATCGGCTCGCTGCTGGGGCTGGTCGTCGCCTTCGCCACCCGGGCACCGAGCCGCTGGCTGGCAAGCCTCGCCTTCGCCTGGATTTCGGTCCTGCGCAATCTGCCGATCCTGGTCATCGTGCTGTTCCTGTTCTTCGGTATGCCCCAGCTGGGCCTGTCGCTGGACAAGATCAGCAGCTTCATCGTCGCGCTGTCGCTCTACACCAGCGCCTACATGGCCGAGGTCTTCCGCGCCGGGCTGCTGAGCGTGCCACCGGGTCTGATCGAGGCGGGCCAGGCGATCGGCCTGACCCGGTCGCGCATCCAGCGCGATATCGTGCTGCCGATCATGTTCCGCAACGCACTGCCGGCGTTCGGCAACAACTTCGTCTCGCTGTTCAAGGACACCTCGCTGGCCGCCACCATCGCGGTGCCGGAGCTGACCTACTATGCGCGCAAGATCAACTCCGAGACCTTCCGCGTGATCGAGGTGTGGCTGGTCGCCTCGCTGCTCTACATCGTCTGCTGCTACGCCATCACGCTGATTCTGCGAGCGCTCGAGAAGCGCCTGGTCCTGGAGGCGAACTGAGATGCAGTGGGACTACTTCCTCAACCAGGTGATCAGCCATCGGGATGCGCTGCTGCAGGGCACCGCGATCACTATCGGCGTCTCGCTGTCGGCCATCGTCGCGGGCACGCTGCTGGGCATCGCGATCGGGGTCGCCGTGACCTACGGCATCAAGCCGCTGCGCTGGCCGGCGCGCGTCTACATCGACATCATCCGCGGCACGCCGGTGCTGGTCCTGGTGCTCGCCACTTTCTATATCTCCTCCGCCGTGGGCCTCGACTTGGGCGCCTTCCAGGCCGGGGTGCTGGCACTGACGCTGTTCTGCGCCTCGCATGTCGGCGAGATCCTGCGCGGTGCTCTGCAGGCGCTGCCGCGTGGGCAGATCGAAGCCGGCCGCGCCATCGGTCTCACCTTCGCTGGCATCTTCCGCCACATCCTGTTCCCCCAGGCGCTGCGCTACGCGCTGCCAACCTGGATCACCGCCGCGGTGGAGATGGTCAAGGCGTCCACGCTGCTCTCCGTGATCGGCGTCGCCGAACTGCTGCTCACCACCCAGCAGATCATCAGCAACAATTTTCTCAACATGCAGTTCTACCTGCTCGCGGGGTTGATCTACTTCCTGATCGATTTCGCCATCGAGCAGGTCGGACGCTACGTCGGCCGGCGCCTCGACCGCCCCGCCAGGAGAACGACATGACTCCCATCGTGGAAGTGCGCGCGCTGCACAAGCGCTTCGGTGAACTCGAAGTGCTCAAAGGCATCGACCTCGTGGTGAACGAGGGCGACGTGGTCTCCATCATCGGCGCCAGCGGCTCGGGCAAGACGACTCTGCTGCGCTGCCTCAACCTGCTCGAGGAGTTTCACCAGGGCGAGGTGCGGATCGGCGGCGAGAGCATCGGCTATCGCCAGCGCAACGGCCAGCGCGTGCGCGCCAGCGAGCGCGAGATCGCCGGCCAGCGGGCGATGACCGGCATGGTGTTCCAGGCGTTCAACCTGTTTCCGCACATGAGCGCGCTGGACAACGTCACCCTCGGCCTCACCCGGGTGCGCGGCATGTCCCGGCGTCAGGCGGTGGAGCTGGCCGACCACTGGCTGGAGCGGGTGGGCATGCTGGAGCGCCGCGATCACCGCCCCGCCCAGCTCTCCGGCGGTCAGCAGCAGCGGGTCGCGATCGCCCGCGCCATCGCCATGAATCCGCGCGTGATGCTGTTCGACGAAGCGACCTCGGCGCTCGACCCGGAGCGGGTCGGCGAGGTGCTCGAGACCATTCGCAGTCTCGCCCAGGAGGGCATGACCATGGTGCTGGTCACCCATGAGATGCGCTTCGCCCGCGATGTCTCCGACAAGGTGGTGTTCATGGATGGCGGCCGCATCGCCGAGCAGGGCCCGCCCGCGACGCTGTTCTCGACCCCCGAGTCACCGCGACTGCAGGCGTTTCTCAAGACCTCGTCACTGTGACCGCGAGCGCGTCGCCCCGGCGGAAAGGGGCCGGCGCTGCACGTCGACCAAGGCCGCAAGAAAATAACTTTCACAGTTTCAGAAACTAGGATAGAAAATAACAAGCATGTTTTTCCCGCCCGCCACCGGCTGTCGCCAGAGGAGACCTCAGTGAGCCAGCAGATCGACATCCTGTCGTTGATCACCGCCCGTCTCCCCAGCCTGCGCGCTGCCGAGCGCAAGGTCGCCGGGCTGATCTTCGACGATATCGATTTCGTCGCCGAGGCGAGCATCGGCGAGATCGCCGCCCGCGCCGGGGTCAGCGACGCCACGGTGACACGCTTCGCCCGGGCCGTGGAGTGCCGCAACGTACGCGACCTCAAGACCCGCCTGACCCGCGCCCTGGCCGCAGGACGCCGCTTCATCCAGGAAGCGAACGAGGAGGATGGCCTCGGCGTGATCTACGACAGCGCCACTCAGACCCTGGCGCTCAACCGCACGCTGATGGAGCAGGCCGACGTCGAGGGTGCGGTGGCGATGCTGGATAGCGCGCGCCAGATCCTGGTCTTCGGCGCCGGCGGTGGCTCCACGGTGATGGCCCAGGAGCTGCAGTTCCGGCTGGTGCGGCTGGGCTATGCGATCAGCGCCTATCCGCAGGCGCTGCTGCCACGCATGGTCGCCGCCACCCTGGAGCCGGAAGACGTGGTGGTGGCGCTCTCGGCCAGCGGCTACACCCCCGAGATCAACGATGCCGCCGAGCTGGCCCACGAGTACGGCGCGCGGGTGGTCGCGATCACCGCGGTCGGCTCGCCGCTGGCCGGCATCGCCGACCTGGCGCTGCCGCTGGCCTCACGGGAGACCGACTTCATCTATTTTCCGTCGTCATCACGCTACGCCATGATGGCCGCCGTCGACATGCTGGCGCTGGGCCTGGCACTGCGCCACCGGGCGCGGACCCGCGACAAGCTGCGGCGGCTCAAGATCACCCTCGATGCCCATCGCGGCGGCGACGATCGCCAGCCGCTCGGCGACTGAGACGCCAGGAGCGCCCATGTCCCACCTGCACGACCTGCTGATCCGCCGCGCCAGCGTCATCGATGGCAGCGGCCGCGATGCCTTCGTCGCCGATGTCGCCATCGACGGCGCGCGCATCGCCGCCGTGGGCGATCTGGCCGACGCCCATGGCCGCGAGGAGATCGAGGCCGCGGGGCTGACCCTGACCCCCGGCTTCATCGACGTTCACACCCACGACGACACCAACGTCATCCGCACCCCGGAGATGCTGCCCAAGCTCTCCCAGGGGGTGACCACGGTGGTGGTCGGCAACTGCGGCATCAGCGCCAGCCCGGTCAGCCTCGATGGCGAGGTGCCGGACCCGATGAACCTGCTCGGGCGCGCCGAGGATTTCCGCTACCCCACCTTCGCCGCCTACGCCGAGGCGGTGGCCGCGGCGCGTCCCAGCGTCAACGTCGCCGCGCTGATCGGCCACACCAGCCTGCGCAGCCAGGTGATGGACCGCTTCGACCGCCCCGCCAGCCCGGCCGAGATCGCGGCCATGCGCGCCCAGCTCGAGCATGCTCTGGCCGAGGGCGCCCTGGGGCTCTCCTCGGGGCTCGCCTACCGCAACGCCTTCCACGCCCCCAGCGCCGAGATGAACGCGCTGGTCGAGGCGGTGGGCAACGCCGGCGGCGTCTATACCACGCATCTGCGTGACGAGTTCGCGGGGCTACCCGCGGCGATGGAGGAAGCCTTCGCCACCGCCGCCCACGGCCAGGCGCCGCTGGTGATCTCGCATCTCAAGTGCGCCGGTGCCGGCAACTGGGGCAATTCGCCCCTGGCGCTGGCCAGGCTCGACGATGCCGCGCGCCGCCACGGCGTGCACTGCGACTGCTACCCCTACACCGCCGGCTCCTCGACGCTGGACCTGGGCCAGGTCACCGACGAGATCGAGATCTTCATCACCTGGTCCGACCCGCACCCCGAGATGGCGCGTCAGCCGCTGAAGACGATCGCCGCACAGTGGCAGCTGTCGCTGGAGGACGCCGCGCGGCAGCTGCAGCCGGCCGGTGCGGTCTACCACAACATGAGCGAGGCGGACATGCGCCAGGTACTCGCGCATCCGCTATCGATGGTGGGCTCCGACGGCCTGCCCAACGATCCGCATCCGCACCCGCGCCTGTGGGGCGCCTTCCCGCGGGTGCTGGCGCACTACAGCCGCGATCTGCAACTGCTGCCGCTGGCCGCGGCGGTGCACAAGATGACCGGGCTTTCCGCCGCCAACTTCGGCCTCACAGACCGTGGCGAGATTCGCCCCGGCGCCTTTGCCGACCTGGTGCTGCTCGACCTCGACACCCTCGAGGACACCGCCACCTACAGCGCACCGATCGCCAAGGCCCGCGGCATCGAGCTGGTGGTGGTCAACGGTGCGATCGGCTATCGCCACGGCCAGGCTTGCGCTACCCGCGCCGGGCGCCTGCTGCGGCGCGAAGTGCGGCTGTCACCGCGCCCCTCGCGGCCCGCCGCCTGACATTCCGTATCGGCCCCGCGCGCCGCGTGGGGTCTTCCCTGACCCAGAGAGGAGATTTTGCATGAGCATCAAGCGTTATGGCGTCGAAGGCGGCGTCGGCACCGGCGGCCAGAAGCTGCCCTTCGCCCGCGCCACCGAAGCCGGTGGCTGGCTGTTCGTCTCCGGCCAGACGCCGATGACCGACGGCGAAGTGGTCGAAGGCAGCATCGTCGAGCAGTCGCGGCTGGCCTTCGCCAACTGTCTGAAGATCGCCGAGGAGGCCGGTTACGGCGTGGAGGACGTGGTCCATGTCACCGCCGTGCTCACCGACGCGCGCTACTTCAGCTCGTTCAACAAGGTGTTCAAGGAAGTGTTCGGCGACCACCCTCCGGCGCGGATCTGCAGCGTCCAGGACCTGGTGGTGGACTGCAAGGTGGAGGTGGATATCAAGTGCTATCGCGCCGACCGCGCCTGATAAGCGCCTAAGCGGAGACCTCTTTGGGCAAGCCTCCCGGCAATGAGAAAGCGGTAACGAAAGGTGGTCGCGCCCCGGCAAGGGCGCGACCGCAGTGAAAAACCCCACGGGACATGACATTTCACACTGCTCCGGTCGCGGCAACGACCGGGACGACAATTATAAGAGGTAGCCATGAACAGCCAAGTCTTCCTCGGCACCTTCGTCGCCTACGTGATCGTGATGATCGCCTTCGGCTGCTGGGTATCACGCCACAGCCGCGGTAACGGCGACGACTTCCTGCTCGGCGGGCGCAGCCTGCCGCTCTTTCTGACCATCGGCACTACCGTGGCGACCATGGTCGGCACCGGGTCGAGCATGGGCGCGGTCGGTTTCGGCTACGCCAACGGCTGGGCCGGCGCCCTCTACGGCATCGGCGGGGCGATCGGGGTGCTGCTGCTGGCGTTCTGGTTCGCCCCGGTGAGACGCCTGCGCTTCATGACCATGAGCGAGGAGCTCTCCTACTACGTCGGCGCCAACCGCCTGGTGCGCAACGTCGTCGCGGTGCTGATCTACATCGCCTGCATCGGCTGGCTAGGCGCGCATATCCTCGGCGGAGGCCTCTACCTGTCGTGGATGGCCGGGATCGACCTGACCACGGCGCGCATCCTGGTCGCGCTGGGCTTCGGCATCTACTGCGTGATCGGCGGCTACATGGCCGTGGTGTGGACCGACACCGTGCAGGCGGTGGTGCTGTTCGTCGGCTTCATCGTGATGGCGATCATCGCGCTGGTCGAGGTCGGTGGCTTCTCCGGCCTCGGCGCCAACATGGACGTCGCGGCCACCAGCTTTCTCGGTATCGGCAAGATCGGCCTGGTGCCGGCGCTGTCGCTGGCGGCGGTGATCGCGGTCGGCGTGCTGGCGACGCCCTCCTACCGCCAGCGCATCTACTCCGGCAGCTCGGTGGCCTCGGTACGCAAATCGTTCGTGATCACCGGCGTGCTCTATCTGTTGTTCTCGATCATTCCGGCGATCATCGGCATGGCGACCCATGCCCTCAACCCGAATCTGGACAACAGCAACTTCGCCTTCCCGTTCCTCGCCACCGAGATTCTGCCGCTGTGGCTGGGCCTGCTGCTGCTGGTGGCGGGGCTTTCGGCGACCATGTCGAGCGCCAGCTCCGACGCCATCGCCGGGGTGTCGATCCTGCTGCGCGATATCTATGTGCTGTTCACCGGCCACACGCCCTCGGCGCGCAGGGTCGTGGGGCTCTCCCGGCTGGCGCTGGTCGTCACCATCGGCCTGGCGCTGCTGTTCGCGCTCACCTCCAACAACGTCATCAGCTACATCACCAGCATGATCGCCACGGTGATGGCAGGGATGTTCGTCTGCGGCGTGCTCGGGCGCTTCTGGCCGCGCTACACCTGGCAAGGGGCCATCGCCACCCTGATCGCCGCGTCGGCGACCTCGCTTGCGGTGATCAACGTCGATGCCTGGGCCACGTTCTGGGGTAACCCCAGCATCCCCGCCGTGCTGGTAGCGCTGATCGTGGGTATCGTCGTCAGCCTGGTCACGCCCGCCTCGAAGGTGACACCGGAGCAGGCGCTCGAGATCATCGACGCCGAGCGCGAACGCATGGAGCGGGCAGAAGACCCCGCCAGCGCACTCAGCGGCAAGCCGGTCTGATAGAACCGCTGCGGCAAGCTTCTCGCTGCCCCGCCCTGGCGGGGCAGCGTCGCTTTAGGCGACGACCCGAATCCTCATCTCCCGCTCGTCGAGATTGTCGGCACCACCACGGTCGACGACCAGGAACTCCCCCTCGCGCTCCAGCACCGAGTGGATCGCATGCCAGGTCCCGGCCCGGTAGTTGACCCCCTGGCGGCCGTCGGTGACGAAGGCGCGAATCGCGCTCGGATCGATGTCGTCGCCCGGCGGCGCCACCACGACCACGAAGCGCTCCTCGTGCAGCGGCATGAACGCCTGGCTGCCCAGCGGATGACGCTCGAGCAGATCGACCTCCAGCGGCAGGGCCACCGGCTGGCTGACGAAGAGGCTGATCAGCGGCGGCGTCGCGGCATCGCGGATATCGACCTTGGCCAACGCATGGTGGCGCTGGGTGCGCCCCCCGTTGATCGCGAACGACTCGCCGATGCGCGCATCGATCACCTCACCGAAAGGCGCGAAGGCTGCTGCGGTCAGCGGCTGCGCGTTGAGTTCCTGCATCTGCTCTGCTCCTGTCATCGCTCAAGGTCATGTTCCGTCTTCGGTTTTACCCCATGAGACCGCGCGCGTCGCGCCGTTTCATGGTCCGCTGACGCGGTCATCGTATACAAACGAGGTCACTGCGCGTGCCATCGGGATGGCGTACTGATGATGCCGGGCATCCCGCCATCTATCGCCACGGCCAACCCATCCACTCCTAGCGACTCCTAGCCACCCCTTCCCTTATCCTTTCGGGGATTGTATAAAATATAAAATAATTCGGTCCTATCACCTCTTTTCTGCCCTCTCGGCACGGGAGCCCCCATGCAGCGTATCCACGTCATCGACTCCCACACCGGCGGCGAGCCGACCCGGCTGGTGATGTCGGGCTTCCCGGCGCTCACCGGCGACATGGCTGCCCAGCGCGAGCTGCTGCGACGCGAGCACGACCAGTGGCGGCGGGCGTGTCTGCTCGAACCGCGGGGCAACGATGTGCTGGTGGGGGCGCTCTACTGCGAGCCGGTCTCGCCGGACGCCAGCTGCGGGGTGATCTTCTTCAACAACACGGGCTATCTGGGCATGTGCGGCCACGGCACCATCGGGCTGGTGGCCTCGCTTTACCATCTTGGCAAGCTGGCGCCGGGTACCCACCGCATCGATACCCCGGTGGGGCAGGTCAGTGCCATTCTCCACGATGACGGCGCGGTCACCGTGGGCAACGTGCCCGCCTACCGCTACCGCCAGCGGGTGCCGGTCGAGGTGCCGGGCTACGGCGTGGTGCATGGCGATATCGCCTGGGGCGGCAACTGGTTCTTCCTGGTGGGCGAGCACGACCAGGCGCTGACGCTGGCCAACGAGGAGGCGCTGACGGCCTTCACCTGGGCCATTCGTCAGGCGCTGGACGCGCAGGCCATCACCGGCGAGAACGGTGGCCACATCGACCATATCGAGCTGTTCGCCGCGGATACCCACGGCAATCCGCCGGCCGACAGCCGCAACTTCGTGCTCTGCCCCGGCAAGGCCTACGACCGCTCCCCCTGCGGCACCGGCACCAGCGCCAAACTGGCCTGCCTGGCAGCGGACGGCAAGCTCGCCCCCGGCGAGACCTGGGTCCAGGCCAGCATCACCGGCAGCCGCTTCGAGGGGCGCTACGACTGGCAGGGCGATCGCATCCTGCCCTTCATCACCGGCACCGCCCACGTCACCGCCGATGCCACCTTGCTGATCGATGACAACGATCCGTTTGCCTGGGGCATCACCGCGTCCTAGGCACTGTCTGAAAAGTACTGCGCTCGCCCATGCGGCGTTAAAAATCGACTCAAAATGCTCATTTACACCCCGTAAACTCCGCGTTTTCGCCGATTTTTGCCTTGCCTGGCCTTCGCTCGTCGACTTTTCAGACAGCACCTAGATGCGCACGCATCGCTTCCAAAAACGCATGAATTCCGAAAACAATGCCAGAGGACACCATGACCGACTCCATTTTCAGCGGCTGCATTCCCGCACTGATGACCCCCTGCACCTCACAGCGCACCCCCGACTACGACGCCCTGGTCGCCAAAGGGCGCGAGCTGATCGATCTCGGTATGCGCGCGGTGGTCTACTGCGGCTCAATGGGCGATTGGCCGCTGCTCAGCGAGGCCCAGCGCCAGGAGGGCGTGGCCCGTCTAGTCGCTGCCGGCGTCCCTGTCATCGTCGGTACCGGTGCGGTCAATTCCAAAGAAGCGGTCGCCCACGCCGCGCATGCGGCCAAAGTCGGGGCTCAAGGCTTGATGGTAATTCCCCGCGTGCTATCCCGCGGTACCTCCAGCCAGGCCCAGCGCGCGCACTTCTCGGCGATTCTGGCAGCCGCACCCGAGCTGCCGGCGGTGATCTACAACAGCCCCTACTACGGCTTCGCCACCCGCGCCGAGCTGTTCTTCGCGCTGCGCGAGGCGTTTCCCAATCTGGTCGGTTTCAAGGAGTTCGGCGGCGCCGAGGATCTGCGCTATGCCGCCGAGTACATCACCTCCCAGGACGACGACGTCAGCCTGATGGTGGGGGTCGATACCCAGGTGGTGCACGGCTTCGTCAACTGCAACGCCAGCGGCGCCATCACCGGGGTCGGCAACGCTCTGCCACGGGAGGTTCTCAAGCTGGTCGAGCTCAGCCGCCAGGCCGCCAGCGGCGACCCCGAGGCGCGGCGCCTGGCGCTGGAGCTGGAGCGCGCGCTGGCGGTGCTCTCCTCATTCGACGAGGGCGCCGATCTGGTGCTCTATTACAAGCACCTAATGGTGCTCAACGGCGATAGTGAGTATCGCCTGCACTTCAATGAGAGCGATGACCTTACCCCAGCCCAGCAGCGCTACGCCGAGACCCAGTACGCCCAGTTCCGCGAGTGGTATACGCGCTGGTCGGCGGCACTCGATGCCTGAGCCACGGCCAGGCCGGGGCGACGCTCCTTTCCGGTGATGCTCTCCGACATTCGACACTTCAGCGGCCCCCTGCGGGGCCGCGCCCGCTTTCCCTCCCGCGCATCTCTTCCCCCACATTTCGTCCCCACAACTCATCCCCGACGCTCATTCAAAACGCGCCCGCCATATCAGTTCAGCGAGCGATAACCTTTTTAAAATCGACTCGACCAAAGCGTGATTGGTTTTCAATGGCTTTCGTCGCTCAATAAAAAAGCCAAGAGACGCCCAGTCAGAACGAGCGACGTATTTAAAACAGCACTAATCACGTACTAAAAAAAAGAGGCATACGAGCCTGCGTTTCATTCGCCACCGACAGTGTCGAAAAACCGAATAAACACCGCCGAAACAGGGTCGAAAATGGTCTTTGCGACAGCGACCTCAGGATCTGGATCCGGCAGACCGATAGCCTCACACCGACACACTCGCGGCCGATCAATCGCCTTATTGACGCGCATCGCCTGCCACGAAGACGGGCGCAACCGGCGCCATCACGGGAGACCACCGATGAAGAAATCACTCGCCCTCAGCCTCGCGTTGATGGGGTTCAGTGCCACCGCGTCCGCGGCGCAGGTCGTCGGCTTTTCGCAGATCGGTTCGGAGTCGGGCTGGCGCGCGGCGGAAACCACCATTACCCGCAAGCAGGCCGAGCAGCGCGGGATCGATCTCAAGTTCTCGGATGCCCAGCAGCGTCAGGAGAACCAGATCGCCGCGCTGCGTTCGTTCATTGCCCAGGGGGTGGATGCCATTCTGCTCGCCCCCGTAGTGGCCACCGGCTGGGACAACGTGCTCAAGGAGGCCAAGGAGAGCGAGATTCCGGTGATTCTGCTCGACCGCCAGATCGATGCGCCCAAGGATCTCTACATGACCGCGGTGGGCGCCGACAGCGTGCACGAGGGTGAAGTCGCCGGCCAGTGGCTGGTGGACAAGGTCGCCGACAAACCGTGCAACGTGGTGGAGTTGCAGGGCACCACCGGCTCGTCGGTGGCGATCGAACGCAAGCAGGGCTTCGAGAAGGCGATCGCCGACCACGCCAATCTCAAGATCGTGCGCAGCCAGACCGGTAATTTCACGCGCTCCGGCGGTAAGGAGGTCATGGAGAGTTTCATCCGCGCGGAAAACGGCGGGCGCGATATTTGCGCGCTGTTCTCGCACAACGACGACATGGCGATCGGCGCCATTCAGGCGATGAAGGAGGCCGGCCTGCACCCCGGCAAGGAGATTCTGACCATCTCCATCGACGCCGTGCCCGACTACTTCAAGGCGATGGCCAACGGCGACGCCAACGCCACGGTGGAGCTGACGCCCAACATGGCGGGCCCCGCCTTCGACGCGCTCGAAGCCTACTGGAAGGATGGCACCCAGCCACCCAAGTTCATCCAGACTGACTCCAAGCTCTACACCCAGAGCGACGACCCCGAGGGCGAGTACCAGCGGCGCAAGGATCTGGGCTACTGAGCCACGCCTGCGGCCGGCATCGCAAGCTGCCGGCCTTCCGCCCTCTTCCGGCGGCGCTCTCGACGCCGCCGGGGCCGCTCACCCGGGGTGACCGACCATGCTGCTTGCCATCCAGTCACTGACCAAGACCTTCATCGGCATGAAGGCGCTCGATGCGGTCGACTTCGAGCTCGCCCGCGGCGAGGTGCACGCGCTGCTGGGCGAGAACGGGGCCGGCAAGTCGACCCTGATCAAGTGCCTGACCGGTGCCTATCGTCGCGACGCCGGCACACTCTTGCTGGATGACGCGCCGATCTCACCGGATTCCACCGCTCAGGCCCAGGCGCTGGGCATCGGCACGGTCTATCAGGAGGTCAACCTGCTGCCCAACCTGACCGTGGCCCAGAACCTCACCTTCGGCCACGAACCGCGCCGCTTCGGCATCGTCGACACCCGAGCCCAGCGCCGCCAGGCGGCGGCGATGCTGGAAGGCTACGGGCTCGCCATCGACTTCGACCGCGATCTCGGCAGCTATTCGGTGGCGGTGCAGCAGCTCGTCGCGATTGCCCGCGCAGTGGCGCTGTCGGGCAAGGTGCTGATTCTCGACGAGCCCACCGCGAGTCTCGACGACCGCGAGGTGCAGATGCTGTTTGCGGTAGTGCGCCGGCTGCGCGACCAAGGCCTGGGCATCCTCTTCGTGTCGCACTTCCTGGACCAGGTGTATGCGCTGTGCGACCGCATCACGGTGTTGCGCAACGGCCGCAGGATCGTCACCGCGCGCTGTGACGAACTCGACCGGGTGCGGCTGATCGAGCACATGCTGGGGCGCGAGCTGGCGGCGGAGGAGCACGCCGCCAGGCGCGCCGAGGGCCGCACGGAAGCCGCCGGGGAGCCGCTCGTCACCTTCGAGCAGGTGGGCCGCCGCGGGCATATCGAGCCGTTCGATCTCAGCGTCCAGCGCGGCGAGGTGATCGGCATGGCCGGCCTGCTGGGCTCGGGGCGCACCGAGACCGCCGAGGTGATGTTCGGCATCAAGCGCGCCCACAGCGGCCGCGTTCGCGATGTCGAGGGCGGGGGCGAAGGCGCGGACGAGCTGCACTTGCGCGGCCCGCGCGACGCCATCGCCGCTGGCTTCGGCTTCGCCCCGGAAGACCGCAAGACCGAGGGTATCGTCGCCGAGCTGTCGATCCGCGAGAACATCATACTGGCGCTGCAGGCTCGCCGCGGCTGGATGCGGCCGATCCCCCGCGCCGAGCAGCAGCGCCTGGCCAACGACTACATCGCGCGGCTGGATATCCGCACCTCGGGGCCGGAGAAAGCGATCGGCGAGCTCTCCGGCGGCAACCAGCAAAAGGTGGTGCTGGCGCGCTGGCTGGCGATGAATCCGCGCTTTCTGATTCTCGACGAGCCGACCCGCGGCATCGATGTCGGCGCTCACGCCGAGATCCTGACCCTGATCCGCGAGCTGACCGCCAAGGGCATGGCCGTGCTGGTGATCTCCTCCGAGCTGGACGAACTGATCGCCGTGTCCGACCGCGTGATCGTGCTGCGCGACCGCCGCCAGGTCGCCACCCTGGTGGGCGAGGAGATCGGCCTGGAACCGGTGGTGCGGGCGATCGCCAGCACCGACACCCGCGCCGAGGGGGCCTGCGCATGATGCCCGCCGGCGTGAAACGCGTGCTGCCACAGCTGATCACCCTGGCCGTGCTGGTGGCGCTGGTCAGTGCGGTATTCCCCGACTTCCTGCAGCTGCACTACAGCGACGGGCGGCTGATCGGGCCGGTGATCGACGTGCTCAAGCGCGGTGCGCCGGTAGCGCTGCTGGCGATCGGCATGACCCTGGTGGTCGCCACCGGCGGTATCGATCTCTCGGTGGGCACGGTCATGGCGATCACCGGTGCGGTCGCCGCCGCGGCCATCGTCGCCGGCCACGGGCTGCTCTGGGCGCTGGGCCTGGCGCTGGCCGCCGGTCTGTGCGCGGGGCTGTTCAGCGGCTGTCTGATCGCCTTCCTCGGCATCCAGCCGATCGTCGCCACCCTGATCCTGATGATCTCCGGACGCGGTATCGCCCAGCTGATCACCGAAGGGCGCATCCTGACCTTCAACCTGCCGGGGTTCAGCTTTCTCGGTTCCGGCCACCTGCTCGGCATCCCGGTGCCGGTCTGGCTATGGCTGGCGGCGGCGACGCTGAGCGTGGTGGTGGTGCGGCGCACCGCGCTGGGGCTCTTGATCGAAGCGGTGGGCGTCAATCGCCGTGCCAGTGCGCTGACCGGGATCAATGCCCGCGTCATCCTGCTCGCGGTCTACATGATCTCGGGCCTGTGTGCGGCGCTGGCGGGGATCGTCACCACCGCCGACATTCGCGGGGCGGATGCCAACAACGCCGGGCTGTGGCTGGAGCTGGACGCCATCCTGGCCACGGTGATCGGCGGCAACTCGCTGCTCGGCGGGCGTTTCTCGATCCCGGCGGCGGTGATCGGCGCGCTGATCATCCAGACCATCAATACCGGCATCCTGCTGGCGGGCTTCCCCACCGAATACAATCTGGTCATCAAGGCCGCGCTGGTGGTCGCCATCCTGGTGCTGCAGTCGCCCCTGCTGGCGGGCGACCTGAAGCGGATGGCCGCGCGCCTGACACGCCAGCGCTACCCTGCCCCGGCGGCGAAAAAAGAGCGGGCGAGCTCATGATCAATCCCCGGCGCTATCCGCTGCTGGCAACCATCGCCATCTTCGTCATCGCCTACGCCATCTGCTACGTGCAGTTTCCCTACATGCTCTCCACCCGGGTGGCCGGCAATCTGCTGACCGACAACGCCTATCTGGGCATCGTCGCGGTCGGCATGACGGTAGTGATCCTGTCCGGCGGCATCGACCTCTCGGTGGGCGCGGTGATCGCCTTCTCCGGAGTCTTCATCGCGGTCATGCTGCGCGACACCGGGCTGCATCCGCTGGTCGTCTTCGCCCTGCTGCTGGCCCTGACCACCGCTTTCGGCGCGGCCATGGGCGCACTCATCCACCGCCTGGGCATGCCGCCGTTCATCGTCACCCTGGCCGGGATGTTCCTCGCCCGTGGCGCGGCCTACATGCTGACCATCGACTCGGTGGCGATCGATCACCCCTTCTTCGACACCCTGCAGGGCACCTACTGGCTGATGCCGGGCAAGGGGCGGCTGACGCTGATCGGGATAATCATGCTGCTGGCCTTCGTGGTGGGGCACGTGGTCGCCCACCGCACCCGCTTCGGCGCCAATGTGTTCGCCCTCGGTGGTGGCCAGCAGACCGCGCGGCTGATGGGCAGCCGGGTCGGGCGCACCACGGTGATGATCTACGCCTTCTCGGGGCTGATGGCGGGCCTCGGCGGTATCGTCTTCGCGCTCTACACCGGCTCCGGCTATCCGCTGGCGACGGTCGGCACCGAGCTGACCGCGATCGCCACCGTGGTGATCGGCGGCACCCTGCTCAGCGGCGGCGCCGGCTATGTGTTCGGAACCCTGTTCGGGGTGCTGACCATGGGTCTGATCCAGACCTATATCGTCTTCGACGGCACGCTCTCGAGCTGGTGGACCAAAATCGCCATCGGCGTGCTGCTGCTGGTCTTCATCGTGCTGCAGAAGGCGCTGCTGCGGCTGGGAACGCCGCGCGGCGCGGCAGCGGCCTGATCCCTCGCCGCGCGCCGGCGCTCGCGGCTTACACCTCGCACCGAGCCCCAAGTCCCGGGCCCTTGTCCCGGTAACGAATAGACGCCACCGGGGCATTTGTACACAATATGCAAAATCCCCACGTAGTCCCCATATCATGCCATTCAAGACCCGGGCCCAGTACGTCGCCGACGACCTGCGCCAACGCATTCTCGGCGGCGAGTTCAGCGGCGGTACCCAACTGCGCCAGGATGCCCTGGCCAAGGATTACGGCGTCAGCCGGATTCCGGTACGCGAGGCACTGCTGACCCTGGAAGCCGAAGGCCTGGTCGAGTTCCACGCCCACCGCGGCGCCTTCACCACCGAGCTGTCGGTGGCCAAGATCCGCGAGCTGTTCGACCTGCGCGTGCTGGTCGAGGGCTACGTGCTCGAACGTGCCATCCCGCGTCTGACCCCAGCGGATCTGGCACAGGCCGAGACCATCCTGAGCGACTACGACGCCGCCCTGAATGCCGGCCGCCAGATCGATCACTGGAGCGATTTCAACTTCGCCTTTCACCGCGCCCTCTACGCCCCCGCCGAGCTGCCCGAAGCGATGGCGATGATCGCGCAGCTCAACACCAAGTCGGATCGCTACATCCGCATGCAGCTGCTCTACACCCGCCAGATCGAGAAAGCCGAGCGCGAACACCACGCGCTGCTCGATCTCGCCCGTCGGGGAGACGCCGCGGGCGCTTGCCAGGTTCTCGAACGGCATATCCTCGATGCCTGCGAGGGCATCGTTGCGGTGCTCGAGCGCAATCTGGCCGGCGAGGCTTGAGCACAAGACGCCCCTGTCATCCGCTGGCGCTAGCGTCGACGACATCGCCCGCACTCTCTGCGCACCGCCCCGTGCCCCCTGCGCACCGCCGGCGATAGCCATCGACAAGCGCCCCGGCGGCGGGCATGATGGATTTTATACAATCTACAAAATCATTATCGTGATGTGCGCCGGGACGAGTCATCGGCGCGCTACCCACCGCGAGACGCCTGCCCATGCCCACGCTTCCCTCCGCCACTGCCTCGCTGGATGCCCCGGTCTCGGCGGATGCCGATATCGCCGTGATCGGCGCGGGCATCGTCGGCGTCTGCTGTGCGCTGGCGCTGGCACGCCAGGGCCAGCGCGTGCTGGTGCTCGATCCGCAGCCGCCGGGCATGGGGGCCTCCTTCGGCAATGCCAGCCATCTGGCCACCGAGCAGGTCTTCCCCATCGCCGATGCCGGTATCCTCAAGCGCCTGCCGTGCATGCTGCTCGACCCGCTGGGCCCGCTGCGCCTGGACTGGCGCCACCTGCCGCGCGGGTTGCCGTGGTTCGCGCGCCTGCTGTGGAACCTGCGCCCGGCGCCCTATCGCGCCAGCGTGGCCGGGCTCGGCGCGCTAAATGGCGCCAGCCTGGGCGCCTGGCAGCGGCTGCTGGCCTCGGTGGACGCCGCCACCCTGCTGCACCAGCAGGGCTCGGTACTGGCCTACGAGAAGCCGGATTCGCTGGCGCTGCTGACGGCGCTGGCCGAGCGCACCCGGGCGCAGGGGGTGCCGGTGGAGCCGTGGGACGCCACCAAGCTCCATGCCGCGGCGCCGACACTCTCGCCACGCCTGCGCGGCGGGCTCTTCTTTCCCGCCACCGGCCACTTCCTCAATCCGCTGCGGGTGGTGGAAACCCTGGCCGAGGCGGCGCGGCGCGAAGGCGTGAACTTCGTTCGCGAACGGGTGCAAGACGGTCGAACATCGGCGGATGGCGTGACGCTGACCACCGCGCAGCGCACGCTGCGGGCCGCCCGCGTGCTGATCGCCTGCGGCGCCCACTCGGCCACACTGACAGAGGCGCTGACCGGCGTCCGCGTACCGCTGGACACCGAGCGCGGCTACCACCTGATGCTGCCGCGGGAGTCGGCACGGCTGCCGTTCGCGGTCACCGCCTTCGAACGCCGCTTCATCATGACGCCGCTGCCCGACGGCCTGCGCCTGGCCGGCACGGTGGAGTTCGCCGGGCTCGAACGCCCGCCCAACCTGGAGCGGGCCTGGCAGTTGCACCGTCTCAGCAAGGGGCTGTTCAAGCAGGAGCTCGACATCACCGACGCCAGCACCTGGATGGGCTTTCGCCCCTCGCTGCCGGACTCCCTGCCGATCATCGACCGTGCCCGCGGCGGCCGCGTGCTGCTGGCGTTCGGCCACCAGCACCTGGGGCTGACCCAGGCGGCGATCAGCGCCGAGATGATCGCCGCGCTGGCGCGCTCAGGCGAGAACGACATCGCCACCGACAACCCGAGCGCAGCGCACGACCTGCCAGCGTTCGCGCCCTATCGCCTGACGCGCTTCGGCCGCGAGCGCTAGGGTCTGTACGAAAACTGCCTGCGCTCGGCAATACGGCGCTAAGTCAATCGGCGCTGAAGTGATGGACGCCAGGCCCGGGCCTTGGACTCAGCGGCGTGACAGCCGCAGCGGCATCTGCCGATTGACGTCCTTGTAGAGCAGATAGCGGAAGGGCCCCGGCCCGCCGGCATAGCAGGACTGCGGGCAGAAGGCGCGCAGCCACATGAAGTCTCCGGCCTCGACCTCGACCCAGTCCTGATTGAGGTGATAGACCGCGCGCCCCTCGAGCACATAGAGGCCATGCTCCATCACGTGGGTCTCGTCGAACGGAATCACCCCGCCCGGCTGGAAAGTGACGATGGTCACATGCATGTCGTGGCGCAGGTCGGCAGGGTCGACGAAGCGTGTGGTCGCCCAGCGGCCGTCGGTATCCGGCATCGGCGTCGGCGCGATCTCCTGCTCGTTGGTGACGAAGGCCGGCGGCACCTCCACCCCCTCGACGACCTCATAAGCCTTGCGGATCCAGTGAAAGCGCACCGCCTCGGCGGCGTGGTTGTGCAGCTGCCAGTCGCACCCCGGCGGCAGGTAGGCGTAGCCCCCCGGGGTCATGACATGCGCCTGGCCGGCCAGGGTCAGGGTCATCTCCCCTTCGACCACGAACAGCACGCCCTCGGCCTCCGGGTCCAGCTCGGGACGCTGACTGCCGCCGCCGGGGGCGACCTCCATGATCGACTGGGAGAAGGTTTCGGCGAAGCCGGAGAGCGGGCGCGCCAGCACCCACAGCCGGGTCTTCTCCCAGTGCGGCAGGTAGCTGGTAACGATATCGCTCATCACCCCCTTGGGGATGACCGCGTAGGCCTCGGTGAACACCGCGCGGTCATGGATCAGCTGGCTCTGCGGCGGCAGACCGCCATGCGGGGCGTAGTAGCGGCGTGGCGGCTGAGCGCCGCGGGGAGCATCGGATTGCGACATGGGTCCTCCTCGGTGAAGGCACGGTGTCACCCGGGCGACTCGCAACCGAGCCCCGGGCCGGCACAGGCCCGTGAAACATCAAGCAAACGCGCGTGAAACGCCAATGAAACCAGCGTAACGGAAGAGGGCTTTTCGCGGCCATCGAGTTGTGAAACTATCGATCGGGTCCGAACGGCCCCGCGTCTCGGGCACGCCCAGGGCGTCACCACAAGGATAAACCGGGGGCGGCATCATACGCCGCAGTCAACCGCTCTCCGCCGGTTAGACCGGACATCACAACAGCAACACGACAGAGAGGACGAAGCGTCCATGAGCCCATCATCCGAGGCGGATCTTGACCGCTCGCACAAGAAACGATCGTTTCATATACCGCATATCTACGCCATCCTTTTCCTCTTCATCGTCCTCGCGGCCATCGCCACCTATCTGATCCCCGCCGGCGTCTACGAGCGCGTACCAGGGCCAGCGGGACGCACCACCATCGACCCGGCCTCGTTCCACTACGTACCCGCCACGCCGACCGGGCTGACCGACTTCCTGCTGGCGATCCCCAACGGCCTGATGAGCGCCGGCCAGGTGGTCTTCTTCACCCTGATCATCGGCGGCATGTTCGCGGTGCTGCGGCGTACCGGCATCATCGAACTGGGTGTGGATAACCTGACCCGCCACTTCGCCGGCCGCAGCCTGTGGGTGATTCCGGTACTGATGACGCTGTTCGCCGTCATTGCCACGCTGATCGGCACCCAGGAGCTGTCGCTGGTCTACGTGCCGGTGATCCTGCCGCTGATGATCGCGCTGCGCTTCGACTCGGTGGTCGCCGCCGCGGTCGCGCTGTGTGCCACCACTGTCGGCTTCACCGCCGGCGTGCTCAACCCGATCAACACCGGGCTCGGCCAGCAGCTCTCCCATCTGCCGCTCTATTCGGGCTTCGGCCTGCGCCTGGTGGCGCTGGTCGCCATGCTCGCGGTGGCCGTGGTGTGGGTGCTGCGCTACGCCCGCCGCGTGCGTGACGACGCCAGCGCCAGCCTGCTCGACGACGACGCCGGAGAGCACGCCAAGCGGCACCACTACCAGCATGCGCTGGATGCCGACAAGCCGCGCGCCAGCGGACGTCAGAAAGCCGCCATCCTGGCCGCCCTCGGCTTCTTCGCGGCGCTGGTCTACGGCGTGCTCGGGCAGGGCTGGTTCATGCTCGAGATGGCGGGGCTGTTCATCGTCATGGGTATCGTCGTCGGCCTGATCGCCGGGCTCAAGGTCGATGCTATCTGCGAAGGCTTCAACGAGGGTTTCCGCGACGTGATGGTCGGCGCCATGATCGCCGGTATCGCCCGCGCCGTGGCCGTGGTGCTGGAAGATGGCCAGGTGCTCGACACCATGGTCCACGGCCTCGGGGTCGCGGTGGGCGGCCTGCCCACGCTGTTCTCGGCGCTGGGCATGTATCTGGCCCAGCTCGGCTTCAACTTCGTGGTCCCCTCCGGCAGCGGTCAGGCGCTGGTGACCATGCCGATCATGGCGCCGCTCTCGGACCTGCTCGGGGTGACCCGCCAGACCGCGGTCCTCGCCTATCAGCTGGGCGACGGCATCGGCAACATCCTCTACCCCACTTCCGGCTACTTCATGGCCACCCTGGCCCTGGCCGGCGTGCCGTGGCAGCGCTGGGTGCGCTTCTTCCTGCCGCTGTTCGGCGCCTGGGTGGCGATCGCCGTGGCCCTGTTGCTGTTCGCCCAGGCCAGCGGCTGGCAGGGTTAGGGTGGGTACGAAAACTGCCACCGCGTCGACGGCGCGGCGGCAGTCGGGTTCAGGGGCCCAGCTCGTCGAGCGACTCATACAGGTCGGTGATGCCGTCGATCCGTGCCCGCCCCGATGCCAGCCGGCGGTGCAGCAGGGCGTTGACCAGCAGGCAGATCAGGCTCATCGGCGCGGCGTAGCTGTCGAAGGCCGAGACGCTGTCCAGCGGACACTCGAGCCGCCAGGTGACACGCTCGGCGTAGCGCGCACTGGTGGCATCGCCGATCAGCAGACAGCGCTGCCCGCGCGCCGCCAGGGTCTCGATCAGCGCCTCGAACACCCGCGGCCGGCGGCGGAAGCCGAACAGCACCACCAGGGTCTCGGGATCGAGCTCGGCGAGCTCCTCGGCCAGCGACTGATTGGGCGCCGGCCACAGCGCCACCCCGGGGCGGCACTGCAGTAGCTGCTGGCGCAGATGCAGCGCCAGCGGGTAACTGTTGCGATAGCCCACTACTGCCAGCCGCGGCGCGGCGTCGAGCGCGTCGATCACGGCCTCGAAGCTGGCCGCCGAGAGCCCGTCGAGGCAGCGCTGCAGATTCTCCTGCTCGCGGGCCAGGTGCCGTGCACAGCGCTCGGCGCCCTCACCCAGGGCGTCGCTGCCCGCCGCCAGCGGCACGCCGAAGTGGCGCAGCTCTCGGGCGTGGGCCTTGACCGCCTTGAAGTCGGCGTAGCCCAGGCGCCGGAACAGCCGCGTCACGGTGGCCTTGGAGACCCCCGAGAGACGCGCCAGATCGGCGGCGCTGTAGATCGCGAGATCCTCGAAGTGATCCAGAATGAAGCTGGCGACACGCCGCTCCTGCGGTGCCAGTTCGCCGAAGCGCTGCTGGAGCTGACGTCCGATATGGCCCTGCATGGGTGCTTTCCCTGACTGTCGTTCCCTGACTCATCACTCCCTGGCGCATCATTTCCTGACCAGGGCTGTGGTCACTCTACCATCGAAATCCCCCGCCGCTGCGCCCGGTATCACGAGCCGTGACCACCGGACACCGGCTCATAGCACCGAGGCAATGAACTGGGCGAGCTCCGGCGTCTGCGGCCGGGTGAACAGCGTCTGCGGGTCGCCGGATTCATGGATCCGCCCCTGATGCATGAAGACGACGCGGTCACTGACGTCGCGGGCGAACTTCATCTCATGGGTGACCAGGATCAGCGTCATCCCTTCACTGGCCAGGTCTTCGAGCACGCGCAGCACTTCGCCCACCAGTTCAGGGTCGAGCGCCGAGGTCACCTCGTCGCACAGCAGTACCTTGGGATTCATCGCCAGTGCCCGGGCAATCGCCACGCGCTGCTGCTGGCCGCCGGAGAGCTGGGCCGGATAAGCGTCGACCTTCTCGGACATCCCCACCTTGGCGAGCACCGACTCGGCGATCCGGCGTGCCTCGTCCCGGGGCGTCTGCTTGACCACCAGCGGTGCCAGCATCACGTTCTCGACCACCGTCTTGTGCGGGAACAGGTTGAAGCTCTGGAACACCATGCCGACGTTCTGGCTCAGCTCGCCCGGCGACATCGCGGTGCCATCGAGACGCTGGTCGGCCAGCACGATCGTCCCCCAGTCGTGACGCTCGAGCTGGTTGAGACAACGCAGCAGGGTACTCTTGCCCGAACCGCTGCGACCGATGATCGATACCACCTCGCCGGCCTCGACCTCCAGATCGATGCCCTTGAGCACCTCCAGCTCGCCGAAGGATTTGTGCAGGTCTTTAACGGATACCAGCGCCATAGAGCTTTTTCTCCAGGTGACGGGCATAGCGGGACAGCGGATAGCAGAGGATGAAATATCCGAGCGCCACCAGCGCGAAGATGGTGAAGGGTGCAAACGCTGCGTTGTTGAGCATGGTGCCGGCCTTGGTCAGCTCGACGAAGCCGATCACCGATGCCAGCGCGGTGCCCTTGATGACCTGCACGGAAAAGCCGACGGTCGGTGGCACGGCCAGACGCAGCGCTTGAGGCAGGATGACGTGGCGCATCGACTGCAGATAGTCGAGTCCGAGTACCCGGGACGCCTGCCACTGGCCGCTGGGTACCGCCTCGACGCAGCCGCGCCAGATGTCGCACAGGAAAGCGCTGGTGAACAGCGTCAGCGCCACACTGGCCGCGGTCCAGGCAGAGACATCGAACCCCAGTGCCGCGGCACCGAAATAGGCCAGGAACAGCTGCATCAGCAGCGGCGTGCCCTGGAACAGATCGACGTAGAGCCGGATCGACCAGCGGATCGGCTTCAGCCCGCCCATGCGCAGCAGGGTCAACATCAGCCCGACGGCGGCTCCGCCGATGAAGGCGATCAACGACAGGACCACCGTCCAGCGCCCTGCCAGCAGCAGGTTGCGGACGATGTCCCACAGCGTGAAATCGGTCATGCCGAACCTCCCTGGCGAAACGCGAACAGGCGGCGCCCGGCGAACTCGAACGCCAGCCGCAGCCCCACCGCCAGCAGCAGATAGATCAGCGTCACCACCAGATAGACTTCGAAGCCGCGGAAGCTGCGCGACTGGATGAAGTTGGCGGCGTAGGTCAGGTCGAAGACCGAAATCTGGGATACCACCGCAGAGCCCAGCATCACGATGATGCACTGGCTGATCAGCGACGGGTAAACCCGCGAAAACGCCGGTACCAGAACCACGTGCCGGAAACTCTGCAGACGCGATAGCCCAAGCGCGCGGGCGGCTTCATGCTGGCCTCTCTGGGTCGAGTCGATCCCCGCACGCAGGATCTCGGCAGTATAGGCGCCGAGATTGAGGATCATCGCCAGCAGCGCCGCGACCGTCGCGCTGATCGGGATACCCAGCGCCGGCAGGCCGAAGAACAGAAAGAACAGCTGCACGATGAACGGGGTGTTGCGGATGACCTCGACATAGCCGCCCAGCAGGCGGCTGATGGGGCTCGGCCGTCCGTTGACGGCAGCGTCCCGCAGGTAGGCGACGACGATCGCCAACGCGATCCCGGCCATCGTCGTCACCGCAGTCAGCCAGATCGTCGTCATCAAGCCGTGGAGGATCTGCTCCGTGTAGGGCAGCAGCGTGGAGAAATCCAGCGTCATGACTGCTTACCCGCTCAAGCCGAGAGATCGTCGGGCAGCGCAGTGTGGAACCACTTCTGCGACATCGATTGCAGCGTGCCATCCTGCTTGGCCTGCTCGATCAACGCATTGACGCGCGCCTTGAGCGCCTCGTTGCCCTTGGCCAGGCCGATGTAGCAGGGGGAATTCTTGATCCGCAACACCATGGTCGGCGCCCGCGCGGTATTGCGCTCGGCAATCTGTGCCGCAACCACGTTGCCGGTGGCAATGTAGTCTACCTGGCCGGACAGGAAGGCAGAGATCGTGGTGGCATTGTCCTCGAAGCGCTGGACGGTGGTATCGCTCGGCACCAGATCGGAGAGTTCCATGTCCTCGACCGAGCCGCGGGTCACGCCGATGGTCTTGCCGGCGAGCCCTGCGGCATCTTCGACCGGTGCGGCATCGGGCGTGCCGAACACGCCGAGGAAGAACGGCGCATAGGCCTCAGTGAAGTCGATCACCGCAGCGCGCTCGGGGTTCTTGCCCAGGCTCGAGATCACCAGATCGACCTTGTCGGTCTGCAAGAACGGGATGCGATTGGCACTGGTGACGGTCACCAGCTTCAGATCGACATCCATTTGATCGGCCAGGTAGTGCGCCATATCGATATCGTATCCCTGCGGTTGCAGGTCGGTGCCCACCGACCCGAACGGCGGGAAGTCCTGCGGTACCGCGACCCGCAGTGTGCCGCGCTGTTCGATGGTTGCCAGGTCGCTGGCCTGGGCCGAGACAGCCGTGAAGCCGGCGACGACGGTGAAGCAGAGCGTCAGCACGAGCTGACGCGAGAATCGATTCTTGACGCAGGCGAACATGCCATACCTCCCGGAGAGAGCTTGTGAGTTGTTATGCCAATAGCGTGATGCCGATAGAGAAACGATTGGCGACTTCTCTACCGAATGAGAAACGTTGGTTTCACATCACGTCTTAGCAAGCTCGGCGCCAGACCGGTTATCTGCGCTGTCGATTCAGGGAGTTAGCCAATGCACAAAGCCCGACATCATTGTCTCGATGACCCGGACAGGAGGAGGGGTTGATCGAATCAGGGGCACGGGAGAGACCCCACGCACCATGAAGACGCGTGGGGGATGCCGGGTTCGATTCAGGTGATCCGAACCCGGCGAGACCGATCCGCTAGGCGGGCGGGTGCTGGCTGACCCAGTGGCGGGCAATATCCACACGCCGGGTGATCCACACCCGGTCGTGGGCCTCGAGGTGATCGAGGAAGCGCTGCAGCGCACGGAAGCGTCCGGGGCGCCCGATCAGCCGGCAGTGCAGGCCGATCGAGAGCATCTTGGGCGTCTCTGCCCCCTCTTCATAGAGCACGTCGAAGGCGTCGCGCAGATACTGGAAGAACGGCTCGCCGTGATCGAAACCGGTCGGCGAGGCGAAGCGCATGTCGTTGCTATCCAGGGTGTAGGGCACGATCAGGTGGCGCTGGCTGCGCCCCTGACTGTCGTCGACATCGCTCCAGAACGGCAGATCGTCGCCGTAGTAGTCGCTGTCGTAGAGGAAGCCGCCCTCGTCGACCAGCAGACGTCGCGTGTTGGGGCTGTCGCGGCCGGTGTACCAGCCCAGCGGGCGTTCGCCGTAGAGCGACTCGAAGATCGCCAGCGCGCGCTGCAGGTGCGCCCGCTCCACCGCCTCCGGCACGTTCTGGTAGTGGATCCAGCGATAGCCGTGGCAGGCCACCTCATGGCCCAGCTCGCGGAACGCCTGGGCGGCTTCAGGGTGGCGCTCCAGCGCCATCGCCACGCCGAACACCGTCAACGGCAGGCCGCGCCGTTCGAACTCCCGCAACACCCGCCACACCCCGGCGCGGGAGCCATATTCGTAGATCGACTCCATGCTCAGATGACGATCGGGGTAGGCCTCGGCCCCGGCGATCTCGGAGAGGAACTGCTCGGCGTGCGCATCGCCGTGCAGCACGCAGTTCTCCGCGCCCTCTTCGTAGTTGAGCACGAACTGCACCGCGACACGCGCCTGGCCGGGCCAGTTGGCCTGGGGCGGGTTACGGCCGTAGCCGATCAGATCGCGGGGATAGCCGTCATGCGCGGGAGACTTCATTGCAGAATTCCTTGTTCTAGTACCGGGTGCAGTGCCGGTATCCGCTGCCGGTGTCCACTGTCGGCGCGCGATCGGCGGCACGAAAATGCATGCATACAAGAGCAACATGAATTGTATCCATTCACGCTGCAAGCCTGCCCATGATGCGCCGACACGAGCCGACTGTCTCGCGCTCAGGCATCGCGCCAGATGCTGTATACGAAAGTGCCCGGCGAGAAATCATTAGATGGCAGATGCCAACCTACTGACATGGCTTGAAAAGCTCGATGGTGGCCGCGCAGACGACGTCTGCAGGGCGGCGTGGGCGAGGTCATCCTGCTTGCGTTGCGCCGCCATCTCGCTTAGATTTTTTGTATACAAAGACTATAGCTCACTACCCATGCCGCCAGACCTCGATGCCCTGCTGCTGCGCCGCGTCGAGCCTCGTTCAGGAGTCACTCCCCGATGCGGATTCGCGTCATCAATCCCAACACCACCGCCAGCATGACCACGACCATCGGCGAGGCGGCCTCACGCATCGCGGCGCCGGGCACCGAGATCGTGGCGACGACCCCCAAGAGCGGCCCGGTCTCCATCGAGAGCCACTTCGATGAAGCCATCAGCGCCGTCGGCGTGCTCGAAGAGGTCATGGCGGGGGAGCGCGAGGGCGTGGATGCCTACATCATCGCCTGCTTCGGCGACCCGGGGCTGCTGGCCGCCCGCGAGCTGACCCGCGCCCCGGTCATCGGCATCGCCGAGGCGGCCTTCCACATGGCCACGCTGATCAGCACCCGCTTCTCCATCGTCACCACCCTGGGCCGCACCGGCATCATCGCCGAGCACCTGCTCGACCAGTATGGCTTTCGCCACCACTGCCGCCGCGTGCGCGCGGCCGAGATCCCGGTGCTGGACCTGGAGAGTGACGGCGAGGGGGCGTTGACCCGCATCATCGAGGAGTGCCGGCGCGCCCGTGACGAGGACGGCATCGGCGCCATCGTACTGGGCTGTGGGGGCATGGCCGACCTGACCGCTGAGATCAGCGACGCCGTCGGCCTGCCGGTAGTCGAGGGTGTGACCGCCGCGGTCAAGCTCAGCGAGGCCCTGGTGGGGCTGGGGCTTGGCACCAGCAAGGTCGGCGATCTGGCCTTTCCCCGGCCCAAGGCCTTCACCGGGCGCTTCGAGCATCTGTCTCACATGACGCGCACCTGACGCTTCCACGACACTCACGAGACTCTCGCAAATCACTTTCGCAACTAACTTTCGCAACTAACTTTCGCAAGACCGCGAGCGAGTGACACGAGCCACGAGGGCCGAAGCCTGTTGGACAGGCCGCCCCGGTCAAACAGCCATCACCCAGGATAGCGCCACATGAAACCCTAAAGCCCGAGCAGCACGCCGCAAGAGTTCGCCCGGTTCACGGCCGGGACAACAACAACAGTGATCCCTTCTTGCGAGGACGACAGCATGCGTCATGACCCCAATGCGGCCCAGACCCTAACGACCGGGCCAACCGACACGGCCACCAAGGCCGCCGGCCAGGAGTCACTGGCCCCACAGAAGACCCGCATCATGGGTCGCACCTCCTATCTGCTGGCCTGGTTCGGCGGCTGCGTATCGATCGGCACCTTCACCATGGGCTCCAGCGTGGTCGGCACGCTGAACCTGGTCCAGGCGACGCTGGCGATCGCCATCGGCTGCTTCGTGATCGGTATCGCCCTGGCCCTGAACGGCGCCGCCGGCTACAAGTACGGCATCCCTTTCATGGTCCAGGCGCGCAGCGCCTTCGGCTTCAGCGGCACCCGCCTGCCGGGGCTGGTGCGCGCCGTACCCGCCATCGTCTGGTACGGTTTCCAGAGCTGGATCGGCGCCGGCGCCCTCAACATGGTCTCGGCGACCCTGTTCGGCTTCGACAACCTGATCTTCTACTTCATTGCCTTCCAGTTCCTGCAGATCGCCCTGTCGGTGACGGGCTTCCAGGGCATCAAATGGCTGGAGAACATCGGCAGCGCCTTCATCCTGGCCTCGCTGGTCTACATGTTCTTCAGCACCACGCAGCGCTACGGCGACGAGCTCTCGGCCAGCCTGCTGACCATGAAGGGCTCCTGGGGCATGCCCTTCTGGGGCGCGACCATGCTGTTCCTGGGCATCTACAGCACCATGATGCTCAACGTCAGCGACTATTCCCGTGAGCACAAGGAGGGCAGTGGCCCGGGGTTGTTGACCACCCTCTACGCCATGTCGATCCTGCCCTGCACCCTGTTCATGGGCCTGATCGGCTATATGGTCTCCGAAGCCACCGGCGTCGCCGATCCGATCAAGGTGTTCGCCAACGCGGTCGACAACACGCCACTATTGATGACCACGCTGCTGTTCATCGCTTTCGCCCAGGTCACCACCAACGTGCTCAACAACGTAGTGCCGCCGACCTATGTGCTGATGGATACCTTCAAGCTCAAGTACCGCACGGCCGCAGTGGTCGTCGGCCTGCTGGCCTTTGCCACCTTCCCCTGGGAGCTGGTCAAGGATGAGTCCGCCGCCGGCCTGCAGGTCTTCGTGCAGACCTACTCCGCCTTCCTCGGTCCCATCTTCGCCATCCTGGTGGTCGACTACTACCTGATCCGCCGCCGCACCCTGGATCTCGACAAGCTGTACGACGCCAGCGGGCCCTACCGCGGCGTGAACCTCGGAGCCGTGATCGCCACCCTGGTGGGCGTGGTCGCGGCCTTCAGTTTCTCCACCGTCTCCTGGTACGCCAGCCTGCTTCCGGCCGGGCTGACCTACTTCCTGTTGATGAAGTACTGGTCTCCGTGCCAGCGCTTTTGCCGCTGAGGCCACGGCATCGAGAACAACGACATGGCGGGCAAGGATGCTCTCCGAGAGCGGGCGCTGCGCAGCACAGGGCCTGGCATCAATCACAATGACAAATGGCCTTCATCATGACCGATCAAGAATTGAACATCCGGCATATCGACCGGACGCTCTTCAACGAAGACCTTGCCCCTCTGCCGAAGCACAAGCGCAGCTGGGGCTGGTTCGAGATATTCAATGTCTGGGCGAACGACATCCAGAGTCTGTTCGGCTACACCCTGGCCGCCTCGCTGTTCATCTCCTATGGCCTCAACGGCTGGGCGGTGATGGCGGCGATCATCCTTGCCGGCTTCGTGGTGATGTGGCTGGTCAACCTGAGCGGCAGGCCCAGCGTCAAATACGGTATCCCCTTTCCGGTAATGATCCGCGCCAGCATGGGCGTCCGCGGCGCCAACCTGCCGGCGATGCTGCGCGCGATCATCGGCATCTTCTGGTACGGGGTGCAGACGTACTTCGCCTCGACCGCGCTGACGCTGCTGTTGACGGCGCTGTTCGGCGACCCCGGTGGACAGTGGCTGGGCATGTCGGCCATCGGCTGGCTGTCGTTCGTGGTCGTCTGGCTGTTCCAGATCACCCTGTTCTGGCAGGGCGTCGACAAGATCAAGCACTTCCTCAACTGGGCGGGGCCGCTGGTCTATGCCGTCATGGTCCTGCTGATGCTCGTCGTCTGGTTCCAGGCCGGCAGCGACCTGCTGCCCGCCATCAGCACCGTCTTCAGCACCAGCAGCGACTATCAGGGCAGCGCCTTAGGCGCCTTCCTGACGATCACCGGCACCATGATCGCCTACTTCGCGGCGGTGGTGATCAACTTCGGCGACTTCTCGCGCTTCGTCAGAAGCGAACGCGACATGAAGCTCGGCAACCTGCTGGGCCTGCCGCTCAACGTGGCCATCTTCTCCTTCATCGCCCTGATCATCACCGCCGGTACCCTGGTGCTGTTCGGCGTACCGCTGACCAACCCCTCCGAGATCATCGAGCGGGTCGACTCGCTGCCACTGACGCTGCTCGCCGCGGTCACCTTCTTCGCCGCGACCATCGGCATCAATCTGGTGGCCAACTTCATTCCACCGGCCTATGACCTGGCCAACCTCTTCCCGCGCCGGATCAGCTTTCGCGTCGGCGGACTGATCACCGCGGTGATCGCTTTCTTCGTCGGTGCGCTGTGGGTCGCCGTGATCAGCCAGATCGGCATCCCCGGTTTCGTCAATGCGCTCGGCGCCGTGATCGCGCCCTTCTACGGCATCATCGTGGTCGACTACTACCTGGTGCGGCGCCAGCGGCTGGATATTCAGGACATGTTCTCGAGCGATCCCGGTGGCGCCTACCATTACGTCAAGGGCTGGAACCGACGTGCCCTGATCGCCTTCGGCCTGGCCGCGCTGTTCTCCATCTCCTCAGTGTGGGTACCGGCGCTGCAAGTGCTGGGCGGCTACGCCTGGCTGATCGGCGCCGCCTTGGGCGGCGTGCTCTACTACCTGCTGATGATGAAACAGCCCGAACGCAAGGCGATAGCCACCTGATCGGCGAGTGCGGCCCTGCCACGTTCCCCCACCACCTTTCCCCTGCCACAAAAAACCCCCGCCATCGGCGGGGGTTTTGGTGTTGACGAGGCCTCGGCGGGCCACCTTTCAGGACGAAAATATCGTGTAGAGATCCGGCGTCTCATCCGCTTCGTCATGAATGGAGAGCGAGGCCTCGATCGCCTTGAGATGGCGCTGCATGAAGGCCACCGCGCGCTCGCCACGACCGCTCTCGAGCAGCGTCACCAGCTCGTCGTGGTCATGGGATTCACAGCCCAGATGACCACGACCGCCGTAGACTGCCAGGATCAGCGACGAACGCGAGCAGAGCCGCTCGACGAACTCCGCCAGCGGGACGTTGCCGGCCAGCTCGGCGAGACGCTGATGGAAGCGCGCCGAGAGCTGGATCGCCTGGCTCTGCTCACCGGCGCGCAGCGCACGACGCTCGCTCGTCGCCAGCTCGCGCAACGTCTCGACGTCTGTCGGCGTCAGCCGCCGGGCGGCCCATGGCATCAGCTGACACTCCACCAGCTGGCGTGCGGCGAAGACATCGCGCGCCTCCTCGATGCTCGGCCGGGCGACGCTGGCGCCGCGGCGCGGGGTCAGCGTGACCAGATGCTCCAACGCCAGACGCTGCAGGATCTTGCGGATGCCGGTGCGGCTGACGCCGAAGACCTCGGCCAGGGCGTCCTCGCGCAGGCGCGCCCCAGGCTTGAGCCGATGTTCGACGATCGCCTCGCGGATACGCCGATAGATCTCCTGGTGCCGCTCGGCACCGTCGCCGGCCTTGCCCGCCCCGCGACGACGCGCAGGCTTGGCCGCAGGCGGCTGGCTCGCCGCCGTGGTGCCATCGGCGCGTTTCCCCATGCTGTCAGACTCCTTGAGTGCATCCCTGCAATTGTATTGGCCGGGCGGTGGGCTGCCCACGCCGCGGCAGATCAGCTGCCGCGGTAGGTCGAGTAGCCGAACGGCGACAGCAGCAGCGGCACGTGGTAATGCTCGCCGGGGGCATCGATCGTGAAGCGGATCGGGATGAGATCGAGAAAGCCCCCCGGAGCGCCGCTGGCGGCGAGATAGTCGCCGGCGTGAAAAATCAGCTCGTAGCAGCCGGCGCGGAACTCGGCGCCGGCCAGCAGCGGTTCGTCGCCACGCCCATCGGCATTGGTATGGAGCGTCACCAGCCGGGTGCGGCGTTCGCCGTCGAGGCGATAGAGCTCGATGCGCAGATCCGCGGCCGGGCAACCGCGGGCGGTATCCAGCACGTGGGTAGTCAGGTAACCAGAGTCGGTATCGCTCATGCACGCCTCGCGATCGAAAGCGGATAAAGGGGCACCAGCGCGCGTCGACAGCCCGCCGCCGGGAAAGGCTGGATCGACACGAGCGCTTGGCGGTAGCTTAGAGCCAGCCACATGGATCAGCCCCATGGATCAGCCTCATGGGTGGTGACTCTATTCAAAGCGCTTCATATACCAGATTCAAGGGACGGCCCCGATGTCGGATCATCTGCACCCACGCCCCAGCCAGCTCACGCGCGAGGCATTCGTCGCCAGCTACGGTGATATCTACGAACACTCGGCGTGGATCGCCGCCGCCGCCTGGGACAGCGGCCTCGATAGCCGCCACGATACCCCAGCCGGGCTCGCCGCGCGGCTGCGCGAACCGGTCGACGCCGCCTCCCCCGAAGCCCAGCTCGCGCTGATCCGCGCCCACCCGGACCTGGCCGCCAAGGCCGCCGTGGCTGCGACCCTGACCGCAGATTCGCGCCGCGAACAGGCCGGTGCCGGGCTCGACCAGTGCACCCCGGAGGAGTTCGCCCGCTTCGAGCAGCTCAATGCCGCCTACCGCGAGCGCTTCGGCTTCCCCTTCGTGATCGCCGTACGCGGCCTCGACCGCCACGCCATTCTCGACGCCTTCGAACAGCGCCTGGAACAGACGCCGGAGGCCGAACGCCACACCGCCATCGCCCAGATCCACCGGATCGCCCTGCTGCGCCTGGAGGCGCGCGCTACCTGCGCCTGACGCCCGCCAGTGCTGCGACCAGCCGCTCGCAAAGACAGCCGCTGAAGCAGACAGAAAGGACAGCCTACTGTCGCTCGGGTTATCCTGAACAATGCTCGGCGCCGCCCGCATGGCGCGCGTCGGACTCAGCCAAGGGTCTCAATCACGAATCTCAACCACGAGAGCGGCAGCGGGTGACGGAACGAAAGCGGCAGCGGGCCAGCGACACCAACCAGCAACGGGCAGCGGACACGACTCAGCAGCCGCCCGAGACAGCAGCGCAGCGGGCCGGCGAGAAGCGCCGAGCGGTCGGACGCCCTGCCGGTGGTGGCAAGAGTGGTGGCAAGAGCAGCGGTGGCCATAGCCAGTCGCTGGTGCGCGGTCTGACCATCCTCGAAGTGCTGGCCGCCGCGCCCAACGGGCTGGCGCTCTCGGAGGCCGCCGACGCCGTCGGCCTGGCCCCCTCCACCGCCCACCGGCTGCTGCAGGCGCTGCACCAGCAGGGCTTCATCACCCAGGATGGCACCAACGGGCTGTGGCGGATCGACGTCAAGACCTTCCGTATCGGCAACAGCTTCCTCGAGGCGCGCGATTTCGTCGCCACCGCGCGCCCCTTCCTGCGTCGGCTCACCGCGCTCAGCGGCGAGACCGCCAACCTGGGCATTCGTGACGACGGCATGGTGGTCTATCTGGCCCAGAGCGAGTCGCAGCAGATGATGCGCATGATCACCCGCCTGGGCTCGCGCGCGCCGCTGCACGCCTCCGGCGTGGGCAAGGCATTGCTGGCGTGGATGCCCGAGCCGGAGTTCGAGCGCATCATGGGCGGGCGCGTCCTCGAGGGCGAGACCCCCAATACCCTCACCGATCTGCCCACGCTACGCGCCCAGCTGGAGACGATCCGGCGTCAGGGCTATGCGGTCGACCGCGAGGAGCACGCCATCGGTCTCAACTGCGTCGCCGCCACCCTGCACGACGAGAGCGGCCTGCCGCTGGCGGCGATTTCGGTCTCCGGCCCGGTGGCGCGGATCGACGACTCGCGCCTGCCCGAGCTGGCCGCGCTGGTCGCCGATACCGCCCGCGAGATCACCGCCAGACTCGGCGGCAAGACCCCCAGCGAACCGCCGGCCTGAGGCGCGAGGCGCGGATCGCGACGAGCGACGGCTGATCGCGGGACGGATGATCCCGGCGAGCCTCGGCGCTACACTATCGCCCGGCCAGACCGGCCCCGATACCGCCACCCGCCAGTGAGGTCCGCCATGTCCCCGCACCTGCTCTCCGTCGACTCTCTCAACCGCGACGCCGTGGATCATCTGATACGCCTCGCCGAGCGCATGGAACCGATCGCCCAGCGGCGCCAGGTGACGCGGGTACTGGAGGGGGCGGTGCTCGGCAATCTGTTCTTCGAGGCCAGCACGCGCACGCGAATCAGCTTCAACGCCGCCTTCTGCCGCCTCGGCGGAAGCGTCTGCGACACCACCGGCTTCACCTTCTCGTCGATGGCCAAGGGCGAGTCGCTCTACGACACCAGCCGGGTGATGGGCGGCTACGTCGATGCCATCGTCATGCGTCACCCGGAGCAGGGCTCGGTGGCGGAGTTCGCCGAGGCGACCCGGGTGCCGGTGATCAACGGCGGCGACGGCCCCGGCGAGCACCCCAGCCAGGCGCTGCTCGACGTCTATACCATCAGCAAGGAGTTCGCGCGGCTGGGCAAGCCGCTGGCGGGGGCGCATCTGCTGCTGACCGGGGACCTCAAGTACGGGCGCACGGTGCACTCGCTGATCAAGCTGCTGTCGCTCTACGATCCCCTGCGCATCACCCTGGTGTCGCCGCCGGGGCTGGAGATGCCGCAGCACCTGATCGACCTGGTGGCCTCCCGCGGCCACCGTATCGAGACCCGGCCGAGCCTGGCCGAGGACTTCGCCGATGTCGACGTGATCTACGCCACGCGCATCCAGCGCGAGCGCTTCACCGCGGAGATGACCGAGAGCTTCACCGAGCTGACCGCCGATTTCGTCGTCAATCGCGGCTTCCTCGACCGCCGCTGCTCTCCCACCACCGTGGTCATGCACCCCCTGCCGCGGGACAGCCGCCCCGGCGCCAACGACCTCGATGTCGACCTCAACGGTGACCCGCGCCTGGCGATCTTCCGTCAGACCGACAACGGCATCCCCATGCGCATGGCGATCTTCGCCCATCTGCTCAAGGTGGAAGAGGAAATCACCCGCGACCTGCGCGAGGTGCGCTGGTTCGTGCCGGAGACCTTCGGCGTCGACGACCGCACGCTGTGAACGGAAACACCGCCGACGCCGAGTATGCCTGCAGCAGGTCCTCGTCAGGTCGTCACCACGCGAACCTAATGATCGCAGGCGGAGATCGAGATCACCTCGCCGCGCTTGTCCACCGGCAAGCGCCGCAGCAGTTCGGGGCATTCTCCGGTGTACGCCCCTCAGCCGGTTCGGCGGCAACGGCGGTGTGCTCGACGCGGGTCATCAGAGCCTTGTGAAAAGCGGTGCGCCGAGCAGGGCGGGCGTGCGGGCATGGAACTTGGCAAGGCGTGAGCCGGCGCCATCGCGTCATGGCAATGGGCCGGCGCGGGCGTCACTCCTGGCAGGTCTCGCCGACCCATTCACCCTCGGAGGCCATGACCAACTCGGTATCACTGCCAACATAGCTGGAAGTCATGTTGGAGTTCATGTGGCGCGAGTCCTCGATGGTCGTCGAGCCCTTGGCCTCCATAGCACCGCCCTGCCCCTGGCAACTGAAATGGTAGCTGATGGTGTCGCCGTCCCGGGATGTCTGCACGACCTCACACCCTTCACTGGTGAAGTTCTGGCGCACGGCCGCTTCCAGGTCCCGGGCCTCTTCGGCGGTGAAACACTCGGTATCGGTTCTCTCGCGCGGCATGCCCGGCGGTAGCTTGTCGCCCTGGAGGGTGGTGGTCGTCTTCCACTGGCCAGGCTCGATGTCGCCGGCCCAGACCGGGGCGGTCGTCATGCAAAACATGGAGGCAATCAGAAGGTGGCGCGTTTTCATGTCGTGTCTCCCTTGATGCGGAATATGGATCCCAGCCGCAGTCTAAGGAAACACGGTATGAATGTCTGCGCGGCGACAGGACTCGTCGCCATCGCGTGGCTGCTGTTCAGCCCCGATCACAGATGGCTACCGCCAGGGTGGAGCTGGCGGTGTGGCTGACCCGTGGCTTTCGCCGACCGAAGACGGAGCTGAAGCTCGACCCTTGAGCAGCCGTGTGACCGCAAACGGGTTCAGCCTTCGCGGGTGAACCAGTTCTCCAGAATCAGCTGCGCGGCGATACCGTCGACGCCGCGGTCACGGTAGTTGCCACGGTGGCCGCCCTGCGCGGCGATCTGCTTGGCCGCCTGGGTGGTGCCGCGCTCGTCGAACATCTCGATCGGCTTGCCGAAGCGCCCGTGCAGGCGATTGCCGAACTTGCGCGCGCGCACGCTCATCTCCGACTCGCTGCCGTCGTCGTGGATCGGCAGCCCCACCACCAGCAGGTCCGGCTGCCACTCCGCCAGCAACCGTTCGATCTGCGCCCAGTCGGGAATGCCGTCCCGCGCCGGCAGCGGATCGAGCCCGCTGGCCGAGCCCAGCATCTCGTTGCCCACCGCCACACCGATCCGCCGGGTGCCGTAGTCGAAAGCCATCACCAGACGCTGGCCCAACTTATCGCCAGCGCCGCCGCCGAGGCTTGCCATCAGGCGTGCCCGGCGTCGCGGGTCATCAGGTTGAGGTCGACCCCGAGCCGCCCGGCGGCGGCCGCCAGGCGCTGCTCCGGGGGCTGGCGGAACAGGATGTCGCCGTCACCCTCGACCGTCAGCCAGGTGTTCTGCTTGAGCTCGTCCTCGAGCTGCCCAGCCTTCCAGCCGGCGCAGCCCAGGGTGACCAGAAAGTGCTCCGGGCCGCGCCGCTGGGCGATCGCCTGGAGCATGTCCATCGAGGTCGTCAGGGCGATGTCCTCGGCCACCTGGATGCTGGAGTCCCACTCAGCGGCGCTACCGCGGTGCAGGATGAACCCGCGGTCGCGATAGGTCGGGCCACCGTCGTAGACCAGGATCTCGTTGTGCGGCCCCGGCTCGGACTCGATGTCGAGCTGCTCGAACAGCCCCTGCAGGGTGAGCTCGGAGGGCCGGTTGACGATCACCCCGAGGGTGCCATCGTCGTCGTGGTCGCACAGATAGGTCAGGGTGCCGGCGAAATTGGGATCTTCCAGGTGCGGCATCGCCATCAGGAAGTAGTGTTTCAGGCTTTGCATGAGACTCCGTCGAAATCGCAGCGCGCCGCCGGCCTGCCGGCACGCCTGAGGTCAGCTTGCAGTGTAACACCCGCGTATCCCGGCGTTGTCGTCGGGGCGACGGAAGTCGCAGCGCCACCGGGCGTCGCGCGCCATTCACTGGCGCGCAGCGTGACAGGACACGCCGAGATGGGGTCGTGTCGCGGCGGAATCAAGCCAGACGCGTCTCGATCGCGGCCATCAGCAGCCCGGGAATGTCGGTACCGCGCTGGTCGTCGATCTCGCGCACGCAGGTCGGGCTGGTGACGTTGATCTCGGTGATGTAATCGCCGATCACGTCGAGCCCGACGAACAGCAGGCCGCGCTCGCGGATCGCCGGCTTGACCTGCTCCACCAGCCAGTAGTCGCGCTCGGTCAGCTCACGGGAGACACCGCGCCCGCCGGCGGCCAGGTTGCCGCGGGTCTCGCCGGCGCTGGGAATGCGCGCCAGGCCGTAGGGCACCGGCTCGCCATCGACCAGCAGAATGCGGGTGTCGCCCTCCTTGATCTCCGGCAGATAGCGCTGGGCCATGATCTGGCGCTGGCCGCGCTCGGTGAGCTGCTCGATCACCGCGCCGAGGTTGCGCCCCTCGGGGCCGATATGAAAGATCCCGGTGCCGCCCATGCCATCGAGCGGCTTGAAGATGGTATCGCCATGCTCGGCCTGGAAGGCGCGCAGTACCGCCGCATTGGCGGAGACCACGCTGGGCGGGATGCACTGGGTGAACTGCTGGGCGAACAGCTTCTCGTTGCACTCGAACAGCGCCCGGGTCGGGTTGACCACCAGGGTACCCTCGCGCTCGGCGAACGCCAGCAGGTGAACGGCGTTAAGGAAGTGCCCGTCCACCGGCGGGTCCTTGCGCATCAGGATCACGTCGAGCTCACCCAGCGGCATCGCCTCGCGCTCGCCGAGATCGAACCAGTGGTCCGGGTCGCGGTGCACGTCGAGCGTGCGCACGCTGCCCATGGCGCGCCCCTCGTAGAGGTAGAGATCCTCCTGCTCGAGATAGTAAAGCGACCAGCCCTTGGCCTTGGCCGCCCACAGCAGTGCCAGGGTGGTGTCCTTCTTGTAGGCGATATCGGCGATGGGATCCATCACCACGCCCAGCTTGACGGTGTTCTGACTCATTGGTGAGGTCTTCCGTGTCGGTGTGTCCCGCCGGCCGAGCGGGCGGGAGAAGCGTGGCGCTCAGTATGCCCGAGCGCCACGCGCAGCACCAAGACGCGGCTCGGGAGACGAGCCGGTGCGCTTACTCGTGCACCGTGGCCTGGGCCAGGTCGTGAAAAGCCCGCGCCGTCGCCGAGAGAGGCGCCTCGCGCCCCCAGGCCAGCCCGATCTCCATGGTGGGAATGGGATCGTCGAGATCGATGTGCACGATCCGCCGGCCCTCCAGCGACCAGGGCCGGTAGACCATGTCCGACAGGATACTGATGCCGGTGCCGTTGGCGACCATGCTGCGGACCGCCTCCACCGAGGAGGTGCGAAAACGCACGTCGGGCGAGAGCCCCGTGGGGGCCCAGTAGCGCAGCGCAGTCTGATCGGCTTCATCCACCGTCAGCATGATGTAGGGCTCGTCGACCAGATCGCGCAGGCCGACGCGCTCACGCGCGAGTAGCGGATGGTGGCTGCTGACCCACAGCCGGCGGCGCGAATGCAAAAGCGGCAGCCGCTCGACCCGGGAGCTGTGATCGACGTTGGACGTCAGCACGATACCCAGATCGTAGGCCCCGCTCTGCAGCCCCTGCAGAATGGCGGGCCGCGGCACTTCGTGCAGACACAGTTCCACGCCAGGGTAGCGGCGCTGAAAGCGCGCCAGCAGCGGCGGCAAAAAGTAGCCGGCAACGGTATAGCTCATCGCCAGGTCGAGCCTGCCGCTCACGCTCGTGGGGTTCTCCTGCCTGCCCTCGAACGCCTCGTCGACGGCCTGAAATACATGCCGCACCTGGTTGAGAAAGCGGCTGCCCTGGTGCGTCAGCTGCATGCCTTGTGAGGTGCGCTGGAACAGCGCCACGCCGAGCTGCTCCTCGATTTCACGCACCCCGGTGGTGATCGAGGACTGCGAGACGTTGAGGTCGATCGCAGCCTGGGTGACCGTGCCGCTTTCGGCCACCGCCTGGAAGTAGCGTAGCTTGCGCAGGGAGGGATCACGGGACATGGCAGCACTCGGCTATCGGATTTTTTGAAAGTACAAAACAAGAATTAATAATTCCACCCGCTTCGGCACCGGGTTGTAAATGGGGCATGACGCTAACCGGAGGCCCTACCTTGACCACGATCGACCTCAACGCAGACATGGGCGAAGGCTTCGGCGCCTGGCGGATCGACAACGACATCGATCGCCATCTGCTGGCGCTGATCAGTAGCGCCAACATCGCCACCGGCTTCCACGCCGGCGACCCCTCGACGATGGCGCGGACCCTGCGCGAGGCGACACGCCAGGGCGTGGCGGTGGGCGCCCATCCCGGCTTCCGCGATCTGGTCGGCTTCGGCCGCCGGCATATCGATGCCAGCGCCGAGGAGCTGGTGAACGACGTGCTCTACCAGTTGGGCGCGCTACGCGAACTGGCCAGTCGTGACGGTATCGGGTTGCATCATCTCAAACTGCACGGGGCGCTCTACATGCATGCCGCGCGCGATGAGCCCTTTGCCGCCGCGCTGACCCGGGCCCTGGCGGCCAGCGCCCCCGGCCTGCCGATCTACTGTCTGGCCGGCTCGGCGCTGGATCGCGCCGCTGCGGACGCGGCCCTGCCGCGGGTCCACGAGTTCTACGCCGACCGCGACTACGACGATCAGGGCAGCATCATCCTGGTGCGCGGCAGCGATGCACTCGACCCTGAACGCGTGGCGCACAAGGTGCTCACCGCCTGTCGCGACGGGGTGGTGGAGAGCGTGACCGGGCGCCGCGTGGCGGTCAGTTTCCAATCGATCTGCTTTCACAGCGATACCCCCGGTGCCCTGGACCTGGCCACCGCCGCCCGCGAGGCGCTGACCCAGGCCGGATTCACGATCCGCACGACCTGACGCCCTCGGGGAGCGTGCCGCTCCCGCGACGCCAACGGATGAGAGATCTCGACACAATCACAATCAGGCAGGAGATACCCCTATGTCCCAACAACCGTCCCAACACACGATTCAGGCCCCTTTTCCCGGCGTGTTCTATCGTCGCCCGGCCCCGGATCAAGCGCCCTTCGTGGAACCGGGGCAGCGGGTCGAGGCGGATACGGTGATCGGGCTGATCGAGGTGATGAAGCAGTTCTGCGAACTGAAAGCCGAGGCCGCGGGCACCCTCGTCTCGATCGAGGTCGAGGATGAAGCCGTGGTCGAGGCCGGGCAGCCGCTGGCAATCCTGGAGACCGCGCCATGATCAAACGACTGCTGATCGCCAATCGCGGCGAAATCGCCCTGCGTATCGTGCGCGCCGCGCGCGAACTGGGTATCGAGAGCGTCGTCGCGCACAGCGAGGCCGATGCCGACTCCCTGGCGGTGCGTCAGGCCGATGCGGGCGTGAGCATCGGCCCGGCCCAGGCGACCAAGAGCTATCTGAACGCCGCCGCGATCCTCCAGGCCGCGCGCGAGTGCGGCGCCGACGCCGTTCACCCCGGCTACGGCTTCCTCTCCGAGAACGCCGCTTTCGCCCGTGCCGTGGTCGAAGCCGGTATGGTCTTCGTGGGCCCCGATGCCGCCATCATCGAGCGCATGGGCGACAAGGCCATGGCACGCCAGACTGCGGTCGATGCCGGGGTGCCGGTGGTCCCCGGTTCACCGGGCGCGGTGAGCGAGCCGGCACGTGCCGCAGCGATGGCGGCGGAGATCGGCTTCCCGCTGCTGATCAAGGCTGCTGCCGGCGGCGGTGGCCGCGGCATTCGCGTGGTCGAGAACGCCGACGAATTCGACCGCCAGTTGCAGGCTGCCCAGGCCGAAGCGCGCGCGGCCTTCGGCGATGACCGGGTCTATCTCGAGCGCTTCATCGAGCGCGCCCGGCACATCGAAGTCCAGGTGCTCGGCGACGGCGAGCGCGTGGTGCACCTGTTCGAGCGCGAGTGCTCGCTGCAGCGTCGCCGCCAGAAGCTGTTCGAGGAGTGCCCGTCGCCGGCACTCGACGAGGCGGCGCGCGAGGCACTGTGCCACTCCGCCGTGCGCCTGGCCGAACACGTGGGCTATGTCGGCGCCGGCACGCTGGAGTATCTGTTCGATAGTCGCAGCGGGGAGTTCTTCTTCATCGAGATGAACACCCGTATCCAGGTCGAGCACCCGATCACCGAGGCGGTGACCGGTATCGACCTGGTGCGTGAAATGCTGCACGTAGCCAGCGGCGAGCGCCTGCGCTTCGCGCAGTCCCAGATCCAGCGCCGTGGCTGGGCCGTGGAGATGCGCATCAATGCCGAAGACCCGGCCCGCGACTTCTTCCCCTCGCCGGGCACGGTGGCACGCCTCATCTGGCCCACGGGGCCCGGTATCCGCATCGACAGCGCGCTGTTCGAGGGGTATCGCATGCCGCCGTTCTACGACTCGCTGGTGGCCAAGCTGGTGGTCTGGGACGACAGTCGCGCGGCCGCCCTGGCGCGGGCCGCTCGGGCCCTGAACGAGTTCGTGCTCGAAGGCTTCACCACCACCGCCTCACTGCACCAGCGGCTGCTCGAGACACCGGCGCTGCGCGCGGCCGAGTTCGATATCGGCTTCCTGGAGCGCTGGCTCGCCGACACGCCGTTGCCCCCTGCCTCTTCCTCTGCCCCTGCCGCTCAGGAGACCGCACTATGACCGCCTCATCCCCCCCGGCGGCGCGCTATAGCCTGGCCGCCGATGAGTATCTGTTCGTGGAGGTCAGCGAAGAGATGACGCTGGAAGCGTTCTTTCGCGCCCTCTCCATTACCCAGCGCCTGCGCGAACTGGCGCTGCCCGGCCTGATCGAGATCTGCCCGGCCAATGCCTCCTATCAGGTGCGCTACGACCCCGACCGGATCTCGGCGCAGACGCTGATCGATACCCTCGAAACACTCGATGCCGAGGTCGCCGCCCGCCAGCGCAACACGCTGACGACCCGGGTGGTCGAGGTGCCGGTCCTCTACGACGACCCGTGGACGCGCGAGACCCTGATGCGCTTTCGGGATCGGCATCAGGACCCCAGTGGCACGGATCTCGATTACGCCGCGCAGATCAATGGCCTGCCCGACGCCGAGGCCTTCATCGCCGCGCACAGCGGCAACCCTTGGTTCGTCTCCATGGTGGGGTTCGTCGCCGGACTGCCGTTCATGTACCAGATGGTGCCGCGCGAGCGTCAGCTTCAGGTGCCCAAGTATCTGCGCCCGCGCACCGATACCCCCAAGCAGACGGTGGGCTACGGGGGCTGCTTCAGCTGCATCTATTCGGTGCGCGGGGCCGGCGGGTATCAGATGTTCGGGATCACGCCGATGCCGATCTACGATCCCAGCGGGCAGCAGCCGCACATCGACGACTCGATGATCTTCTTCCGCCCGGGCGATATCGTCCTGCACCGCGCCATCGACCGCGCCACCTATGACCGTCTCGATGCGGACGCGAAGGCGGGCCGCTTCCAGCCACGCGTGGCGCCGTTCGATTTCGACCTCGATGCGTTCTCCCGGGACCCGGACGCCGTCGCTGAGCAAGTGAAGGAGGTGCTGCATGCGCATTGACGTGATCAAACCCGGACTCGCCACCTCGATCCAGGATCTGGGACGCCAGGGCTACTACCACCTGGGTATCCCGCCCTCCGGGGGCATGGATCAGCGCGCGCTGCGCGCGGCCAATCTGCTGCTCGGCAACCCGGAAGGGGCGGCAGTGCTCGAGTGCGCCCTGCTGGGGCCGGAACTGCGCTTCGAGCACGCCTGCTGCGTGGCCGTTTGCGGCGCCGAGATGTCGCCCAAGGTGGACGCTCGGCCGCAGCCGCTGAACACCGTCTTCGAGGTGCCGGCCGGGGCGACCCTGAGCTTCGATTTCGTGCGCGCGGGGGCACGCGCCTATCTGGCGGTGGCGGGCGGTATCGATGTCCCGGAAGCGCTCGGCAGCCGCAGCACCTACGCCCTGGGTGGGCTCGGCGGACTCGGCGGGCGGCCACTGCAAGCCGGCGACCAGTTGACCACCCTCACCCCGGCAGCCCCTGCACGCGTGGGGCGGGCACTACCCGAGCCCTTGATACCGCGCTTTGCCAAGGCGTATCGGCTACGCGTGGTGCCGGGCATCTACGCCCACCGCCTGGAAGCGCACAGCCAGGAAAGATTCTATGCCGAGACCTGGACGGTGGCCTCGGAAGCGGACCGGGTCGGCTATCGCCTCAAGGGTGGCTCGACGCTGTCGTTCCTGGAGCGCGAGCCACCGTTCGGCGCCGGCAACGATCCGTCGAACATCGTCGACGCTTGCTACCCGATCGGGTCGATCCAGGTACCCAGTGGCAGCGAGCCGATCATCCTGCACCGGGATGCCGTCTCCGGTGGCGGCTACGCCATGATCGGCACGGTGATCAGCGCCGACATGGATTGGGTCGGCCAGATTCAGCCACACCAGTCGGTGCGCTTCGAGGCGGTCGATCTCGAACAGGCACTGGCGGCAAGGCGCGAATACCAGGACACCCTGGCGGCGCTGCGGCAGATACCGTGAGCACCATATTCCCATGGCCCGACCTCCGCGTCGGGCCCCGTCAAGGAGGGCTAAAACCACCGCCATGACAGCGCACCGCCCGGTGCTCCCCGACTCCTGCATAAAACAAGCACAACAAAAGGTATCCCCATCATGGCTAACGCTCCCCAGGCGCAGACAGGCGCCGACCTAGACTTTTCCGAACGCCCGGTACCCGACAGCGGGCGCATGCCCAAGGCCAATCTGATGATGGCCTGGTGGGCAGTGTGCAGCGCGATCTTCTATATGGTGGTGGCGGCAGCGATGGCGCGCAGCTACGGCACCGTAAACGCTCTGATCGGCATCGTGCTCACCGTGATCGCCTACGGCCTGATCAACGCCGTGATCAGCCGCTACGCGATGCGCACCGGGCTCACCGTGGGGCTATTCTCGCGCCGTCTGTTCGGCCAGGCGGGCGCGCTGCTGGCGAGCCTGATCTTCTTCGCCACCGCGCTCTACTATGCGGTGTTCGAAGGCTATGTCATGGCCCTGGTGCTAAGTCAGTGGAGCAATGGCCTGAGCATGGCCGTCTGCACGGCGATCGTTGCAATCATCGGCGTGTCGCTGATCTTCGGCAGCGTCCAGCACTGGCTCGACAAGTTCAACGGCGTGCTGCTGCCGGTCTACGTCATCGGCATGCTGATCGCCGTGGGCATGGCAATGGCCAAGTTCGGCTATCCCACGGGCTGGCTGACCCGGGTTCCCGCGGGTGGCGCCCCGGCCTGGGGCTGGGCCCAGACCTTCGCCTACTACATGGGCGTCTGGGTGCTGATGATGTTCACCTTCGACTATGCCCGCTTCGGCCGCCGCGAAGATGCCACTTTCCACGCCCGGGTGACCTTCGGCGTGCCGTTCTACCTGATGACCTTTCTGTTCAGCGGTCTAGTCGGCATTCTGCTCGACGCCATGATCCCGGTGGAAGGGCTGTCGGAAGTCTCGGTGGTGCTGGGGCTGCTCGACCTGATGGGTGTCGGCGGACTGCTGCTGGTCTGGGTCACCCAGAGCCGTATCAACACTGCCAACTACTATCTGGCGACGATCAATTTCGAGGCGCTGGTGTACAAGCTCACCGGCACCAAGCTCTCCAAAGTCGTTGCTGGTTGCATTATCGGCGTGCTCGCCTATCTGCTGATGATGGCCGACGTGTTCGGCTACATTCTCAAGGCACTGGCCTACCAGGGCGTGTTCGTGGTCGCCTGGGTCGGCGTGGCGCTGGCCTATATCCAGGCCCACCCGCCCGGTAGCGAGGATAGTGCCATGGCGCCTGAGCGCCTTTCCCGCGCCTACGACATGCACGGCCTGTGCGCCTGGTTCGGCGCCACCCTGGTGGGCATGGTGGTGATGCAGCTACCCGACCTGGCCGCCTTCTCGGCGCCGGCCACCGGACTGTGCGCCTATGCGCTGTATACCGTCGGGCTCAGGAGAGAAAGGCGCAACGGCGTGGGTTCGCCGACCTGACTCGGCGCCCCAGCCGCCTTTGCCTTTTGCTCGCTCCTCTCTCGTTTCCCTCTCGCTCCCCTCTCGGGCGGCTCTAACGGCCGCCCAGTCTTTGCCACAGAAAACGCCACGCCAGCGCACCGAGCCGGGCGCGCTGGGCGTTGTCGGCGGCGCCGCCGTGGCCGCCTTCGGTGTTCTCGTAGTAGTGGACGTCGCCTGCGTTCATCGCTTCCATCTTCGCCATCATCTTGCGCGCGTGCCCGGGGTGCACGCGGTCATCACGGGTCGAGGTGGTGAACAGCACCGCCGGGTAGTCCACGCCACCGTGCAGGTTATGGTAGGGCGAGTAGTCCTTCAGGAAGCGTTCCCAGTCGTCGCTGTCCGGATCGCCGTACTCGGCCATCCAAGAGGCGCCGGCGAGCAGCTGGTGGTAGCGGCGCATGTCGAGCAGCGGGACTTCACAGACCGCAGCGGCGAAGTGATCCGGGTAGCGGGTGATCATGTTGCCCACCAGCAGGCCGCCGTTGGAGCCGCCCTGAATACCCAGCCGGCGCGGCGTGGTCACGCCGCTGGCGACCAGGTCCGCAGCCACCGCGGCGAAATCCTCGAACGCCTTGTGACGATCCGCCTTGAGCGCGGCACGGTGCCAGCGCGGGCCGTACTCGCCGCCACCGCGGATGTTGGCCACCGCGTAGGCGCCACCCCGGGAGAGCCAGCAGCGCCCCACGTCGGGCGCGTAGTGCGGCGTGAGCGATATCTCGAAACCGCCATAGCCGTAGAGCAGCGTGGGCAGCGCTGTTTCACGTGAAACGTCGTCAGCGCCCGCCGGCAGCACGAGGAAATAGGGTACGCGGGTGCCGTCGGTGCTGGTGGCGAAGCGCTGCTCGACCCGCATGCCGCTGGCCTCGAAGAAAGCCGGCGCCTGCTTGACCGGCGTGGGCGCCGCGGACGCGGTCTCGGCCTGGGCCAGGTCGAGGCGCGATAGCGTGGTCGGGGTCAGATAGTCGGTGACCACGACGAAGACCTCGTCGCTGGCCTCGTCGTCCACCGCCGAGAGGCCGACCTCACCGGTGGCTGGCAGAGCGTCGAGGGCAAAGCTCGACCATTCGCCCTCGGCGCGTGGTTCGAGGCGCACGAAGCGGTGTTTGACGTCTTCGAGGATATCCAGCACCAGGTAGTGGCGGGTCCACTCGAACCCTTCCAGCGAGCGCCGGGCATCCGGCGTGAACAGCACGCGGAAGTCGCGGGCGCCGGCCTTGAACGCGGCGTAGTCGATCGCCAGCAGCGCCCCGCTGGGGTATCGGGTCGTCTCTGGCATCCAGTCGTCGCGCAGCAGCACCAGCAGCCACTCGCGGTGCACGCTGGCCTGGGCCGAGAGCGGCAGGTCGAGCGGCAGTTGGGTGCCATCGGGTAGCCGTTCGATCAAGCGCTGCTCGTAGAACGCCAGGGCGTGGTGGATGAAGTCGCGCTCGAAGCCGCGGGTGCGATCGCGAAAGGCCACCGCCATCAGATCACTCTCCGCCGCCTCGAACAGCGTCTCCGCCGCAGCCAGCGGCTGCCCCCGCCGCCAGCGCTTGACGCAGCGCGGATAGCCCGAGCTGGTGAGCGCGCTCTGCCCCGCGGCATCGGCACCGAAATCGGTATAGACATAGACCGTATCGCGGTCGATCCAGCTCATCCCGCCCTTGGCCGCGGGCCGCTGGAAGCCCTCCTCGACCCAGCGCTTGTTGACGAGATCGAACTCGCGCGTCACGTCGGCATCGGTGCCACCCGGAGAGAGTGAGACCAGCGCCCGCTCCCAGGTGCCCGCCGGGTCCTCGGGCTCGAGGCAGTGCGCGCCGTGCCACACCCAGCTCTCGCCCTCGGCGGTGTTGAGCGCGTCGACATCGATCAGCACTTCCCACGCCGGCCTGGCCTGGCAGTAGTCGGCCCAGTGGGTCCGCCGCCATACCCCGCGCGGGTGGTCGGCATCCTGCCAGAAGTTGTAGTAGTGCTCACCGCGCTTGACCACGAAGGGGATGCGGTCGTCGGCATCGAGGATCTCGCGCAGCTCGGTGGTCAGGGTATCGAGCTCGGGCCCGCCCAGGGCATCGAGGGTCTCGCGGTTGTGCGCCTCGACCCAGGCCAGTGCCGCCGGGTCGTCGATCGCCTCCAGCCAGCGGTGCGCGTCGGCCTCGGCGGTCACGTCGAGGTCGGCCCCTGCGCCCGCGGCATCGGGCGTCTCGGCAAGATAGGGAAATCCGGGGAAGCGGCGCATCGCGCGTCTCCTGTTTGTCGTCGTGGGCATCGAACCCTAGGGTTTGTACGAAAAGTCAGCGAGCAAAGGCAAGACAAGGCAAAAATCGGCGAAAACGCGGAGTTTACGGGGTGTAAATGAGCATTTGAGCCGATTTTTAACACCGTATTGCCGAGCGCAGGTAGTTTTCGTACAGAGCCTAGAGCCTAAGCCATGAGCAGAGTTCCACCGAGCGCGGATCTTCGCGCCCCGCTACGCGCGCCCTGATCCACGCGCCGGGGTCTGCCCCCGGCGCCGGCTCAGAAGTGATCGACGGCGGCGGCGCGCCAGTCGGCCTGCCACGCCGCGGGAATATCGTCACCCAGCAGCTGGCCGTCGTTCAGCCGCGGCAGCTCGAACGCCGCGTAGCCGCGCGCCGGCGCGTAGCTGCTGCGATGGCGGATATGGTCCGGGGCCAGCGCATCGAAACGCTCGAGCCCCATGGCGCCGGTGATCGCGGCGAAGCCATCCAGGGTCGCGCGGTGATAACGCGCCACCCGCTCGGCCTTCTCCGGCACGTTGATCGCGCGTGCCCGCTTGGGGTCCTGGGTGGCCACGCCCGTGGGGCACTTGTTGGTGTGGCAGCGCCGGGCCTGGATACAGCCGACCGCGAACATGAATGGCCGCGCGGCGTTGCACATGTCGGCGCCGAGCGCGGTCTTGACCACCATGTCGTAGCCCAGGGCGACCTTGCCGCTGGCGACCAGGCGGATCTTGTCGCGCAGCCCGGCACCGCGCAGGGCGTTGTCGACGAACGGCAGCGCCTCGTCGATGAACACGCCGAGGCGGTCCGAGAACTCCTGCGGCGCCGCACCGGTGCCGCCCTCGGCGCCATCGATGACGATGAAGTCGACCAGGGTGCCGGTCTCGATCATCGCCTTGCAGATACCCAGGAACTCGTGGCGCACGCCGAGACACAGCTTGATGCCCACCGGCTTGCCGTCGCAGAGCTCGCGCAGCCGGGCGACGAACGCCATCAGTTCGCGCGGGTTGGAGAACTCCGGATGCGCGGGGGGCGAGGCGCAATCCTGGCCGGCCTCGATCTGGCGCGTGCTGGCGATCTCCTGATTGACCTTGGCCCCCGGCAGCAGCCCGCCGTGAGAGGGCTTGGCCCCCTGGGAGATCTTGATCTCGACCATCTTGACCTGATCGCGGCGCGCCTTGTCGCGAAAGGTCTCGGCGTCGAAGCGGCCATTCTTGTGGCGGCAGCCGAAGTAGGCGGTGCCCAGCTCCCAGATCAGATCGCCGCCGTGCTTCTCGTGATAGGGGCTGATCGCCCCTTCACCGGTGTCGTGAGCAAAGCCACCCTGCTTGGCCCCCAGGTTCATCGCTTCGATGGCGTTGCCCGAGAGCGAGCCGAAGCTCATCGCCGAGATATTGAGGCGCGACGAGCGATAGGGGCGCGTGCACTGGGGGCCGCCGATGGTGATGAAGCGCTGCTCGTCGGGCACTTTGCGCGGCGCCATCGAGTGGAAGGAGAAGTTGTAGCCGGCCGCATCGACGTCACGGATGGTGCCGAACGGCGAGGTGTCGCCGGTGCCATCGGCGCGGGCGTTGATCAGGTTGCGCTGCTCACGGGAGAAGGGCCGCCCGCTGGTCTCGGACTCGAAAAAGTACTGGCGCAGCTCCGGGCGTACGAACTCGAGCATGTAGCGCAGGTGACCGATCAGCGGGTAGTTGTAGAGCACGTTGGCGGTGGAATTCAGATCGCGCCAGCCAATCAGCGCCAGTGGCACCCACAGCAGCAGCAGCCACAGCCAGGGGTGCCAGACCACGCCGACGGCGATGATCAGCGCCAGCGTCACGGGAACGAGAAGATAAAAGAGGCGACGGTACATGTCGTGGTGTCCATCCGAGGAGTCGGACCCTCAGTGTTGGTCGCGGTGACCGATTGTTCAAATCGGTAACACACCCCTCGCGTCTCCCCCTCTCCAGTCCCCAGCCTGCCTTGTCCGACATTGACCATCAAACATCTGACATAAAGACCATCGTCGACTGTCGTCGTCGCCCACTTCATGCCACTTTGATAGGTCAGGTTTCCCTACTAGAGGTCTCTCCCATGGACGGCTGGACGCAAACTCTGTCGGCCGGGCCGCTGCTCGGCATCGCCGCCGCCGCGATCGCCCTGCTGCTGGTTCTGATCATTCGCTTTCATCTGCACGCTTTCCCCACCCTGGTGCTGGTCAGCCTGCTGACCGCCTTTGCCACCGGCATCCCCGCCGGCGCCATCGTCGATACCATGACCGACAGCTTCGCCGGCACGCTGGGTTCGGTGGCGCTGCTGGTCGGCTTCGGCGCCATGCTCGGCAAGCTGGTGGAGCACTCCGGCGGTGCCCAGGTGCTGGCCGAACGCATGGTGTCGCTGTTCGGCGAGTCGCGCGCACCGTTCGCACTGGGTATCGCGTCGCTGATCATGGGCTTCCCGATCTTCTTCGATGCTGGGCTGATCGTGATGCTGCCGATCATATTCGCGGTGGCCAAGCGCCTCGGTGGCCCGGTGCTGCTCTATGCGCTGCCGGCGGCGGCGGCGTTTTCGGTGATGCACGTGTTCGTGCCGCCCCACCCCGGCCCGGTCACCGCCACCGAGCTCTACGGTGCCAACCTGGGCCTGGTGCTGCTGGTGGGTATCCTGATCGCCTTCCCGATGTGGTACCTCTCGGGTTACCTGTGGGGGCGTTTCGCCGCCAGCCGCTTCGACTTCAAGCTCGAGGTCAGCCTGTTCGGCGGACAGGACAACGACACCATCGAGAACCCGCCCAGCGTGGGCACGGTCATCGCGCTGCTGCTGCTGCCGCTGGCGCTGATCTTTCTCAACACCGGGCTCGATTTCGCCCGCGCCGCCGGCGTGGCCGACAGCGACGCCACCTGGTTCCAGTTTCTCTCCTCGCTGGGCGAGACGCCGATCGCGCTGCTGATCTCGGTGCTGGTGGCGATCTACGTGCTGGGCAGCCGCCGCGGCGAGGGCGGTAGCGCGCTGGAGAAGATCGTCGACTCCTCACTGGGGCCGATCTGCTCGGTGATCCTGATCACCGGCGCCGGCGGCATGTTCGGCGGCGTGCTGCAGGCCTCCGGCATCGGCGGTGCGCTGTCCGACTCGATGAGCGACCTGGGCATGCCGGTGATCGTCGCCGCCTATCTGGTCGCGGTGGTCATGCGCCTGGCCCAGGGCTCGGCCACGGTGGCGCTGGTCACTGCCGCCGGGCTGATGGCGCCGGCGGTGGCCAGCGGCGACTTCTCGGCCATGCAGGTGGTCGCGATCACGCTCGCTACCGCCGCCGGCTCGGTGTTCGCCGGCCACGTCAACGACTCCGGCTTCTGGCTGGTGGGGCGGCTATTGGGGATGGACGTCAAGACCACGCTGATGACCTGGACCGTGCAGCAGGCGCTGGAGTCGATGGTCGGCTTCCTGCTGGCCGGCGTCGTCTATCTGCTGTTCTGATCCAACCAGGGAGAAATATCAGGGATATCAACCGGGGTAGAGATCCAGCGTATAGTCAGCGCCTATCGCAACGGTAGTCAGCGACATTGGTTGGTCGGCTAATCGTTAACTAGACTTTGGTCGACCTGCCGATACCGGCAACCAATTCCGTCGCCAGTCTGGAAAGGAGTTCTCGATATGGCATCGCTGTTCGAACCGTTCGATCTCAACGGCACACGGCTCAATAACCGCATCGTCATGGCGCCGATGACCCGCTCGCGCGCGCCGGACGATATCCCCAACGAAATGGGCGCACTCTATTATCGCCAGCGCGCCTCCGCTGGCCTGATCATCTCCGAGGGCACGCCGATTTCGCGCCAGGGGCAGGGCTATCTCTACAACCCCGGTATCTTCGGCCCCGACCAGATCGCAGGCTGGGCCAAGGCGACCCGTGCGGTACACGAGCGCGGCGGTGTCTTCTTCGCGCAGATCTGGCACGTGGGCCGGGTCTCGCATACTTCGATCCAGATCGCCGGCCAGCCTCCGGTCGGCCCCAGCGAGCAGCAGGGTGGTATGGCCTTCGGCTACAACGAGGCCGGTACCCCGGACATGCTCGCGGCGAGCCAGCCGCGCCGGCTCGAGACCGCTGAAGTCCGCGAGATCGTGCGCGATTTCGCCCAGGCGGCGGTCAATGCCCGCGAGGCGGGCTTCGACGGGGTCGAGGTGCATGGCGCCAACGGCTATCTGTTCGAGCAGTTCCTCAACCCCCACGTCAACGACCGCGACGACGCCTATGGCGGCTCGCGGGAGAATCGCTGTCGCCTGCTGCTGGAGGCCGTCGACGAGGCGAGCAAGATGATCGGCGCCCACCGGGTCGGCGTCCGGCTATCGCCCTTCGGCACGCTGTTCGACATGCCGGAGTACGACGACAACGGTGAGACCTATCTGTATCTCGCCCGTGAATTCGACAAGCGCGGACTGGCCTATGTCCACCTGCACGATCAGGGTGGCCAGGGCATGCCGCCGATGCCGCGCGAGTATCTGCGCCGGTTCCGCGAGGTCTACCACGGTAATCTGCTGCTCGCCGGCAACCTGGATCAGGCCGAGGCACAAACACTGGTCGACGAAGGCACCATCGACCTACCGGTGTTCGGGCGTCTCTACACCTCCAATCCGGATCTGGTCGAGCGCATGCAGAACGGCTGGCCGCTGGCCGACTTCGACCCGAATACCTTCTACGGTGGCGATGCCCGCGGCTATGTCGACTTCCCCACCTATGCCGAAGAGCAGGCGCGCAAGGCGCGCGAGCAGGCGATCCAGGCGAAGTCCTGACATCCTGAAAGCCAGAGCGCCGCGTCAGATCATTGCGGCGCTCGATAGGCGCGTCACGCTGCGCACGCCACTCAGAGCAGACAGCCCAAACGCCCCGGCCAAGCGCCGGGGCGTCTGCGTGTCGTCACCCATGGCGCTCTCTCGCCGAGGGCGATCACTCATGCCCGCGCGCATAGAAGCGCTGAATGCTGGAGAAGTCGTGGCCCTCGCCACCGGCGGCGGCGTGAAAGCCATAGAGACTCTTGGCCAGCGCCCCCAGCGGCGTGGTCGAGTGGCTCCTGAGCGCGGCCTCCTGGGCCAGACGCAGATCCTTGTTCATCAGCGTGACCCCGAAGCCGCCCTGATAGTCGTGACTGGCCGGCGCCTCGGGCATCACGCCGGGCCAGGGGTTGTAGACCTTGAGTGCCCAGTTGCTGCCGGAGCTCTCGGCCATGATCGCCGACAGCACGGCGGGATCGAGGCCGTTGTCGACGCCAAGCTGCAACGCCTCGGCGGTGCCCGCCATGAGAATGCCCAGCAGCATGTTGTTGCAGATCTTGGCGGTCTGCCCGGCGCCGCTGTCGCCGGCATGGAAGACGTTGCGCCCCATCGTCTCCAGCACGGGCCGGGCGCGCTCGACCGCCGCCGCCGGGCCGCCGCAGATGAAGGTCAGGGTGCCGGCGCGGGCCCCGCCCACACCGCCGGAGACCGGGGCATCGAGCATGACCCGCCCCAGCTCGCCGGCACGCGCCGCCAGCGCGCGGGAGGTCGCGGCGTCGATGGTGGAGCAGTCGATGATCAGCGCCGCCGGGTCGATCGTCTCGAGCAGGCCGGCGTCAGCGGCGCCTTCGCCCAGATAGAGTCCCTGGGCCGCCGCCGCCGAGGGCAGCATGCTGATCACCACCTCGGCCCCGGTGACCGCCTCGCGCGGCGTAGCGGCAGCGCTCGCGCCGCTGGCCACCGCCGCCTCGACCAGCGCCGGCAGCAGGTCGAAGACACGCACCGTATGCCCCGCCTTGACCAGGTTGGCGGCCATCGGCCCGCCCATGTTACCGACACCGAAAAATGCGATGTTCATCGTCTCTTCTCCCAGGAGGTAGGGTCCATTCGATCGCATGAGCCCTAGCAGTGTCTGACTCGTGCCGTCTCACTCGAGCCGAATCGAGAGATTGGGCCCGGCCACGGCCTCCTCCTCGAACCAGCGGCTGGTGACCGTCTTGGTCTCGGTGTAGAAGCGCACCGCCTGCTTGCCGTAGGCGTGCTGATCACCGTAGAACGAGCCCTTCCAGCCGGTGAAGCTGAAGAACGGCAGCGGCACCGGAATCGGCACGTTGATGCCCACCTGGCCCACCTCGACCCGCTGCTGATAGCGCCGCGCCGCCGCCCCGCTGGCAGTGAAGATCGAGGTGCCGTTGCCGTAGGGGCTGGCGTTGACCAGCGCGATCGCCGCGTCGAGGGTGTCGACGCAGACACAGCAGAGCACCGGGCCGAAGATTTCCTCGCGGTAGATCGCCATCTGCGGAGTGACCTCGGTGAACAGCGTCGGCCCCACCCAGTTGCCATCGGGCAGCCCATCCACCTGGCAGTCGCTGCCATCCAGCCGGCAGGTCGCCCCTTCGGCCTTGCCGCGGGCGATCAGGTCGAGAATCCGCGCCTTGGCCTGGGGGCTGATCTGCGGGCCGTAAGCGGCATCGGGGTCGTCCCAGGCGCCGGGGCGCAGCTCGGCGAAGGCGGCGGTGAGCGGTTCGATGCACTCGCGCGCGCTGCCGACGAATACCGCTACGCTGATCGCCATGCAGCGCTGGCCGGCGGCACCGCAGGCGGACCCCACCAGGGCGTTGACCACCTGGGTCGGGGCGGCGTCCGGCATCACCACCATGTGGTTCTTGGCCCCGGCGAAACACTGGGCGCGCTTGAGGTGGTCGGTAGCGGTACGGTAGACGTGCTGGCCCACCGCCACCGAGCCGACGAACGAGACCGCGGCGATCTGCGGGTGCGTGAGCAGCGCATCCACCTGCTCGCGGCCACCGTGGATTACCTGCAGCAGATCCGGCGGCGCGCCGGCTTCGAGAAACAGCTCGGCCAGCCGGTTGGGGGTCATCGGGTCCTGCTCCGAGGGCTTCAACACGAAGGCGTTGCCGCAGGCGATCGCCAGCGGGAACATCCACAGCGGGATCATCGCCGGGAAGTTGAACGGGGTGATCCCCGCGCAGACCCCCAGCGGCTGGGTCCAGGAGTGGGTATCGATGCCGCGGGCCACGTTCTCCAGCGTCTCGCCCATCATCAGCGACGGCACGTTGGCGGCCTGCTCGACCACCTCGATCCCGCGCCACACGTCACCCTTGGCATCCTCGAAGGTCTTGCCGGTCTCCCGCGAGAGCCCCGCGGCGATCTCCGCCTGATGGGCCTTGAGCAGCGCCTGGTAGCGCATCATCAAGCGCGCTCGCTCGCTCACCGGCACCTCGCGCCAGCGCTCGAAGGCCGCCCGCGCCGAGGCCACGGCGCGCTCGATCTCATTCGGGGTCGCCGCTGGCGCCTCGCACAGTACCTGTTGCGTGGCGGGGTCGGTAACCGCTATCCAGTGTTCGCTCTCGCTCTGGGCGAATGCGCCCGCGATCAGTTGGGGCAGTCTTAGGGTCATGGTTCGCTCCTGAAGCGCCGGCAGACCGAGCTGACACCGGTGGGCGCCGTGGCGTGGATGCCACCGGCGGCGCCGCGCGGTCCATCTGCGAGGGTGATCTCGAGCCGTATCGAGCCGGGCCGTTCGATCAATGGCTAAGGTGTACCACGCGCCTGGCGGTCATAAGATGGCGGAAATTGCCGGGAGATGGACAATGTTGCGCCAACCGTTGCCACCATTGTCGGCCCAGACCTCACCCTGGCCGCTGCCGCTGAGCGGACGCCGGGTGGTGATTCCGCAGGTGGCGATCGCCACGCTGGAGACCCACCCGCTGTGCCGTGAGTGTCTGCCCCATGGGGTCGGCTTCTATCCCCACGCCGCCGGCCACCAGATGCGGCGGCCGGCCCCGCGCGATCATCTGCTGATCTACTGCGAGGCGGGGTCAGGCATGGTGGAGTGCGCGGGTAAGCTCTTTCCGGTGCGCGCCGGCGACGTGCTGCTGCTGCGCCCGCAGCGAGCGCATCGCTACCGCGCCAACCCGCGTGACCCGTGGACGATCTACTGGGTGCACCTGGGCGGCACGGCGGCGGCGGACTACTTCGATGCCATCGCCGACTCCCACGACGAGGTGTGTATCCCTATCGGCCACCATCCGCGAATCGTCGCCGAGTGGGAGCTGCTGCTGTCGGTGGTGACACGCTTTCGCACGCTGCCGCTGATCCACGCCGCCAATCAGCTCAAGGCGCTGCTGACCTACATCGCCCTGGTGCGCCATCAGCGCGAGGCGCGCCACGCGGCGCTGGACGTCGCCCGGGTCAACGCCTGGCTGCAGGCGCACCTCGACCGCCGGGTGGAACTCGCCACGCTGGTCGAGGCCACCAGCGAGCTCTCGCGCTGCCAGTTCATCCGCGAGTACAAGCGCCAGACCGGGCAGACGCCGATGCAGGCGTTCCAGCACTTCAAGATCAGCCGCGCCTGCTACCTGCTCGATGTCACCCCGCTCGGCGTGGGCCAGATTGCCGCCGACCTGGGCTACGACGACCCCTACTACTTCTCGCGTCAGTTCAAGAAGGTGATGGGCGTGGCACCCCGCGACTACCGCCGCGAGCGTGCCACGCATTGAGCGAGAGGGGCTGGCTTTAGGGGGCGGCGAGCTCGCCTAGAGATCGCCGAAATAGTGCTGCAGCAGCGTCAATGCCACTACCGGGGCGGTTTCGGTGCGCAGGATGCGCGGGCCGAGGGTGAGCGGCTGGAAGCCGGCGTGCTGCGCGGCGGCGACCTCGGCGTCGGTGAGGCCGCCTTCGGGGCCGATCAGCAGTGCGGCGCTGTCGACCGCCTCGGCCTGACGCCAGCTGTCGTCGGTGGCGGGGTGGAGCACCAGACGCAGGCGCTCGCCACGCGCGGCGAGCCAGGCGTCCAGCGTCTGCGGCGGATGCACCCTTGGCACGCTGGCGCGCCCGCACTGCTCGCAGGCACTGACCGCCACGCCTTGCCAGTGGGCGAGCTTCTTGGCCTCGCGCTCTCCCTTCAAACGCACATCGCCGCGCTCGACGTAGAGCGGGGTGATCGCCGCCACGCCCAGCTCCACCGCTTTCTGGATCGCATAATCCATGCGGTCGCCCTTGGAGATCGCCTGCCCCAGATGCACCGCCAGCGGTGACTCGCCGCGCCCGGATTCGAGCGACTCGACGCGCGCGACCACGCGCTTGCGCCCGGCCTCGATCAGGCGGGCGTGAGCTTCGAGCCCGGCACCGTCGAAGAGCACCAGCGGCGCGCCCTCGCCCAGGCGCAGCACCAGCGCCACGTGGCGCGCGGGGCCCTCGGGCAGAACGACGTCGCCGCCGACCCGGAAGTCGGCGGCGACATGAATGCGCGGCATGGCCATGGCGCGCTTACTGCGTGGTGTCGCTGGCCTGGGCGGCGCGCTGCTGCTTCTGGGCGTACATCGCCTCGAAGTTGACCGGCGCCAGCATCAGCGGCGGGAAGCTGCCGCGTCCGACCAGGCTATCGATGCACTCCCGCGCGTAGGGGAAGAGCACATTGGGGCAGAAGGCGCCCAGGGTATGGTCGAGCTGCGCGCCGTCGAGGCCCGCGATACGGAACAGGCCGGCCTGCTCGACCTCGACCAGAAAGGCGGTGGCGTCGTCTTCGTTGTTGGAGACCTGAGCCGTCACCTTGACCACGACCTCGTAGAGATCCTGGCCGACCGACTCGCTGGTGGTGTCCAGATCGAGACCGACCTTGGGCTTGAACGGCTGCTGGAACACGCGCGGGGAGTTGGGGGCCTCGAACGAGATATCCTTCACGTAGATGCGCTGCAGGGAGAACTGGAGCTGCTGTTCCTGCGTGCCCTGCTGATTGTTGTCTTCCGCCATGGTGCGTTTCCTTTGGGTTAGATCGGAGCGGTTGGCGCGTAGCCCGCGGTCGGGCACGTATCGGGTCGGCTCAGCGCTTGACCACCGGCAGGCTGTCGGCCTGCCACTGGGCCATGCCGCCCTTGAGCTTGTAGACCCGCGAGAAGCCCGCCTGGCTCAGCTCGGTGACCGCAGCCGCCGAGCTCTGGCCATGCTTGCAGACCACCACCACGGGCTGGTCCTTGTGCTTCTCCAACTGGCCCAGGCGCTCCTTGAGGCGGGCCTGGGGCACGTTCTTGGCGCCGGCGATATGGCCGGCCTTGAACTCGGCGCTGTCGCGGATATCGATGACGACGCCATCTTCGCGGTTGATCAGCGTGGTCGCTTCGCTGGTGGAGACGCCGGAAGCGCTGCCCCGCTTGGCCTCGAACGCCAGCCACGCGAGCAGCACGACCAGGAAGGCGCTGACCAGCAGCGGATGATTTTCAATGAATTCGAACAACTGATCGATCATGGGTCTGCCGACACTCTCAAAGCGGGAATGCTGGGGCCGGGAAGCGCCGGGCCGCAAGACGCGGCGGCGCGATTCCTGGCGCGCGTGGCCAAGCGCTGGCGCGGCACCTGAACCCAGGCAAAAGCACCACGCTGGCTGAAACTCACGGCCCGTTTTCGGGCGCCGGCCATTATACACGAGGCGGCAGCCGAGACGAGGCGCACGCCGGCCGAGCCGATGCCGCGGGTGCGCTATCTCCCGTGGGTGCGCTATGCTGCGAGGCCGGGGCGTGCCCGCCGCGCTGCCCTGCGTATCGTCACCCTGTATGTTTTTCGTTCATCCGATCTTACCGAGGCTTGTCATGGCAGAGACTTCCACGCCGCGCCCCGTGGCGCTCTTGATTCTCGACGGCTACGGCCAGAACGACGATAGCGCCGCCAATGCGGTCGCCAGGGCCGAGACGCCGGTGATGGATCGGCTCAAGCGCGACTACCCCAACACCCTGATCCACACCGATGGCCCCTATGTCGGTCTGCCCGAGGGGCAGATGGGCAACTCCGAAGTGGGCCACATGAACATCGGCGCCGGGCGCATCGTCTACCAGGACTTCACCCGGATCACCAAGGCGATCGAGGATGGCGAGCTGGGCGAGATCGCGGCGCTGACCACGCCGATCGACGATGCCATCGCCAATGACCGCGCGGTGCATCTGATGGGGCTGCTCTCGCCGGGTGGCGTACACAGCCACGAAGATCACCTGCTGGCGGTGGCCGAGCTCGCCGCCGCCCGCGGCGCCAAGCGTATCTACCTGCACGCCTTCACCGATGGCCGCGACACTGCGCCCAAGAGCGCCGGTGCCTCGATCGAGCGCGCCAACGCCAAGCTCGCCGAGCTGGTCGGCGGCGACAACGGCTTCGTCGCCTCGCTGGTGGGCCGCTACTACGCCATGGACCGCGACAACCGCTGGGACCGGGTCGAACAAGCCTACCGTCTGGTGGCCCTCGGCGAGGCCGATCAGATCGCCGAGAGCGCCGAGGCGGGGCTGGATGCGGCCTACGACCGCGGCGAGACCGACGAATTCGTCAGCGCCACCGCGGTACGCCCGAACGGTGACAAGCTCGCCATCGCCGAGGGTGACGCCGCGCTGTTCCTCAACTTCCGCGCCGATCGCGCACGCGAGCTGACCCGCGCCTTCGTCAATCCGGATTTCGACGGCTTCGACCGCGGCGAGCGGCTGAAGCTCGCGGGCGAGGGGCTGGTGATGCTGACCCAGTACGCCGACGACATCGACACGCCGGTCGCCTTCCCGCCCAAGGATCTGGTCAACACCCTGGGCGAAGTCGCCGCCAGCCACGGGCTCAAGCAGCTGCGCATTGCCGAGACCGAGAAGTACGCCCATGTCACCTTCTTCTTCTCCGGCGGCCGCGAGGAGCCGTTCGACGGCGAGGATCGCGAGCTGATCCCCTCGCCCAAGGACGTCAGAACCTACGACGAAAAGCCGGAGATGAGCGCTTATGAGCTGACCGACACCCTGGTCGGCGCGATCGAAAGCGGCAAGTACGACCTGATCATCTGCAACTACGCCAACGGCGACATGGTCGGCCACACCGGCGATCTCGACGCCGCCACCAAGGCAGTGGAAGCGGTCGACGTCTGTCTCGGCCGGGTGGTCGAGGCGATCCAGAAGGCCGGCGGCGAGTGCCTGGTCACCGCCGACCACGGCAACGCCGAGCTGATGACCGACCCCAAGACCGGCAACCCGCACACCGCCCACACCACCTTCATGGTGCCGCTGGTCTACGTGCATCGGGATGGCCAGGACGACGCGACCGCGCTGCAGGCGGATGGCCGCCTGTGCGACCTCGCGCCGACGCTGTTGCACCTGCTGCACCAGCCGGTCCCCGAGGAGATGACCGGCAACGTGCTGATCAAGGGGGCCTGACGCGGGCATGGTGGTAGTGCAACGTGACACCGCAGGACCCCGGCGCTCGTGACGCGCGGGGGGCTGCGCCTGGGGGTGATCGTGCTGGCCGGCAGCCTGCTGCTGGCCGGCCCTGTGTGGGGTCAGGCCAACCCGCAGGAGGCGCGCGCGCGTCTCGATAGCCTGGCCACCGACATCGAAGCGCTGCAGGGCAAGCTCAAGCAGACCCAGGCGGCGCGCGGCGACGCCCAGGGCCAGCTCGAGACAGTGGAGACCGCGATCGGCGCGATCCACAAGCGCATGGATGCGCTCCAGGACGAGCGCCACGACCTCGACGACCAGGTGGCCACACTCAGCGCCCAGCGCCAGACCTTGGACGCCGAACGCCACCGCCAGCGCCAGGCCCTGGCGCAGCAGTTCGATGCGCTCTATCGGCTCGGCACCACGCCGCAGCTCAAACTGCTGCTCAATCAGGACGACCCCGCCGAAGTCGATCGTCTGCAGCACTATCTCAATGCGATCTCGCAGGCGCGCCAGGCACGCCTCGACAAGTTGCGCGATCTCAACCGTCAGCTCGACCAGAACCTCGCCGCGATCGACCAGCGCCGCCAGCGTCTCGATCAGGTGCAGCGCGATCTCGACCAGCAGCGCGAACGCCTGGCCACCAGCCTGCGCGAGCGCCAGACGCTGGTCGCCAAGCTCGACTCGCGCTATGCCAGCGAGCAGTCACGGCTGGAGGATCTCAACCAGGACCGCGCCCACGTCGAGCGGCTGCTCGATCGCATGCAGCAGGAGCTGTCCAAGCTCAAGCAGCCGCCGCCCTCGACCGCCATCCGCAAGACCCGCGGCGATCTGCCGTGGCCGGTACAGGGGCGCGTGCTCTCGAATTATGGCGACGGTGACGGGGTCGATCGCAACGGCGTGCTGATCGGTGCCGCTGCCGGCAGCGCGGTCAAGGCGGTGCATGCCGGGCGCGTGGTGTTCGCCAACTGGATGCGCGGCTTCGGCAACTTGCTGATCCTCGACCACGGCGATGGCGTGCTCACCCTCTACGCCCACCTGCAGCAGTTCACGGTCACCCCCGGCCAGCAGGTCTCCAACGGCCAGACCGTGGGTGCCGTGGGCGACACCGGCGGCCAGACCCGCCCCGCGCTCTACTTCGAGGTGCGCCAGAACGGCGAGCCGATCAACCCCAACCGCTGGATGGCCAAGCGCTGAGCCCCTCACATGCTAGAACGTCTTTCGCGACCGCTAGACGACATGAGCTTATCCGGCGGCAGGGCGCCGCGAGGGCACTGTGAACCCCTCCCTGGGCGCTACCTTTGCCATCCCTGACAAAGGACCCTCGCTTTGCCCTGCCCCCGGCGCCCATCGTCGGAGGGTTTGGAAATGGGCTCTTGCGCCGCGTTAACATCCGCCCCGGGAGAGGCTATGCTGGGGTTATAAAACGCCGTTCCATCATCCGGACAATCGCATCCACGTAGCGCCGGGTGGCAGCCCCCGTCGGCGCCAGCGGCCCCTCATCCAGCCCGAGTCGCGGAGACCGCATGACATCCACCCGCCCGAATGCCCTGGCTCGTCGCCGGTGGCTCGCCCCCGCCGCCTGCGCCCTGAGCCTGGCCCTGGCCATTCCCGGTGCGGCGCTGGCCGCCGAACCGGCCGCGACACGCCAGCCCACCGACGACGACCTGCCGGTCAAGGACGTGCAGACCTTCGCCGAGGTCTTCGAACGTATCAAGCGCGCCTACGTCGAGGAGGTCGACGACAAGACCCTGCTGCGCAACGCCATGCGCGGCATGCTCAGCCAGCTCGACCCACACTCGGAGTATCTGGATGCCGATGCCTTCGAGGCGCTGCGTGAAACCACCGAGGGCGAGTTCAGCGGCGTGGGCATCGAGGTCGGGCTGCGCGACGATCAGCTCACGGTGATCTCGCCGATCGACGACACCCCGGCGGCCAAGGCGGGTATCCAGCCCGGCGACCGTATCGTCGCCATCGACGGCACGCCCACCGAGAACCTGACGCTGCAGGAAGCGGTCGACCTGATGCGCGGCGACCCCGGCAGCCACATCCAGCTGACCATCCTGCGCGACAGCGAGCAGACGCCGCGCACCTTAGACCTGCAGCGTGAGTCGATCCAGTCGGAGAGCGTCACCCAGCGCGAGCTCGAGCCCGGCTACGGCTACCTGCGCATCAGCCAGTTCCAGAGCCGTACCGGCGACCAGACGCGTGAGGCGCTGGCAGCGCTCACCGCCAAGGGGCCGCTCAAGGGGCTGGTACTGGACCTGCGCAACAACCCCGGCGGCGTACTCTCCAGCGCCACCGAAGTCGCCGATCAGTTTCTCTCCAGCGGGCTGATCGTCTACACCAAGGGCCGCCTGGTCGACGACGACATGCGCTTCACCGCCCACGCTGCCACCCTGGCGCCGGACGTGCCGCTGGTGGTGCTGATCAACGGCGGCAGCGCCTCGGCGGCGGAGATCGTCGCCGGTGCGCTGCAGGATCAGCAGCGGGCGGTCTTGATGGGCACCCAGAGCTTCGGCAAGGGGTCGGTGCAGCAGGTACTGCCGCTGGGCAACGGTGACGGCCTCAAGCTGACCACGGCGCGCTACTACACCCCGAGCGGGCGCTCGATCCAGGCCGAGGGTATCACCCCAGACGTGCGTGTGGTGCGCGGCCGGCTGGAGGTCGACGATACCCCCGGCTTCCAGCTGCGCGAGTCCGATCTGCGCGGCCACCTGCAGAACGCCAGCCCGAGTGCGCAGCGCAACGCCCCGGAGACGCCTATCGCCGCCAACGACTATCAGTTGAGCGAAGCGCTCAACCTGCTCAAGGCGCTCAACGTGGTCAAACGCCCGAGCGCTGCGCCTGCCGCCACGCCCGCGACCCCCTGAGCGGCACGCCGGCGCTCCCTGGACGAGTTATCTAGCAAGACGGCTGCCCATGGGCAGCCGTCTGATGACACACACTAGCGACACCGCTGTGGCACGTCGCCATATTCGCCCAGCGCCTGGCGGATCAGCAGGCGCTTGAGCAGCGGCAGCCGGTCGACCCCGGAGAGCCCCCAGTTGCGTGCCAGCCGCAGCGCCGGCTGACGGCTGCCGAAGAGCCGCTGGAAACCCTGCATGGCGGCGAGCATCGCCGCGTTCTCGCCGCGCCGGCGCCGCGCATAGCGCGCCAGAATGCGCGGGTCGCCGGGCTCAGCCCCGCGCTGGCGGGCGCGTATCCACTCCTCGGCCAGCACCGCGGCGTCCATCAGCCCCAGATTGACTCCCTGCCCGGCCAGCGGATGCAGGGTGTGGGCGGCATCGCCGATCAGCGCCAGGCCCTCGGCGACATAGTCGCTGGCGTGGCGCTGCACGATGGGAAAGTGGGGTGCCGCATCGATCACCTCGAGCCGCCCCAGGCGCCCGTCGCTGGCCCGTTCGAGCTCACCGGCCAGCGCTGCACGCCCGCTCTCCTGCTCGCCCAGTGCGGTGAGCCGGTGGGCCTCCGCCGGCGTGGTCGACCACACGATCGAACAGTGGTGCGCTGCGCCATCGATCACCAGCGGCAGAAACGCCAGCGGGCCGCTGGGCAGGAAGACCTGGCGCGCGGTGCCCGCATGGCCATGCTCGCAGCGTACGCTGGTGACCACCGCCGCCTGGCCGGTATCGCGGGCGGAGAGCGCGATGCCCGCCAGGGTCCGCAGCGGCGAGTGAGCCCCATCGGCGCCCACCACCAGCGGCGCGCGCCACTGCTCGCCGCTGTCCAGGGTGATCACCGCCTGCCCCGCCTCGCGGGTGTAGCCGGTCAGGCGCACGCCGCGCAGGCAGGTGACCTGGGGCAGCGCCTCGAGCCGCGCCTCGAGCCCGGCGACCAGCAGATCGTTCTCGACGATATGGCCCAGCGCCTCGACGCCGACGTCATCGGCATCGAAGCCGATCTCGCCGCCGCCCTCACCGTCCCACACTTGCATGCGGCGATAGGGCGCGACGCGCCGGGCGGAGACCCAGGGCCAGACGCCGAGCGATACCAGCAGCCGCTGCGAGGCGGCGGTCAGCGCGCTCACCCGCAGGGCCGGTGCGCCCTCGCCCGGCGGCGTCGCCCGTTCCGCGGGCGGCGCGGCATCGAACAGCGCGACCCGCCAGCCGGCCTCGCCCAGCAGCAGCGCCAGCGTGGCGCCGACCATCCCGCCGCCGACGATCAGCACGTCGCTGGTTGGCTGTGTCATGTCGGATCTCCCGTCTTGCTCGTCGTCATCTCTCGAGCCCCATGGCTCGTCTCGCCACCATTCGCTTGAGCGGCGCCAGGGCGTTGAGCCCACTCAGCCCCAGCCCACGCGCCTGCCCCATCAGCGGATAGTTCAGACCGAACAGCCGGATCAAGCCGTCGCTGAAGCGCACGATCTGGCGATAGTCGGCACTGCGCCGCGCCTCGAACGCCGCCAGCACGCTGGCATCCCCTGGCGAGCGCCCCTCGGCCCGGGCACGTTGGATCTCGGCGGCCAGGTCAATCACCCCACGCAGAGCCAGGTTGAAGCCCTGCCCCGCCACCGGGTGCAGCGCATGGGCGGCGTTGCCGAGCACCGCCAGGCCGGGGCGGATCGTCTCGCGCGCGGTGACCAACGACAGCGGATAGGCGTGACGCTGGCCGACCCGCTGAAAGCGCCCGGCGCGATCACCGAAGGCGTACTGCAGCCGGCTCAGAAAGGCATCGTCGGAGAGCGCCAGCGCGGCCTGTTCGGCACCCTGCTCGAAGGTCCACACCAGCGTCATGCGCCGCCCCGAGAGCGGCAGCAGCGCGATCGGCCCCTCGCTACTGAAGCGCTCGAAGGCCCAGCCCTGATGCGCCCGGCTGGTCTCGACGGTAGCGATCAGCGCGCTCTGATCGTAGGCGTGGTGCGCGCTCTCGATCCCCAGGCGCTCCTTGAGGCCGGAGCGGCCACCGTCGGCGAGCACGGTCAGCCCGGCCTCCAGCCTCTGGCCGTCGTCCAGGGTCAGCCGATAGCCTTCGGGGGTAGCGTCGAGCGCCTCGACCCGGGCCGGACAGTGCCAGTCGAGTGGCAGCTCGGCGAGCCGGCGGTGCAGCACCCGACCCATCCAGGCATTGGGGATCACATAGCCCAGCGCCTCGCTGCCGACATCCTCGGCGTGCAGCCGGGTCACCCCCAACTGGCCGCGCTCGCTGATATGGATATGGCGGATCGGCGTGGCCTGCGCCGCCATGCCCTCGCCCTCGGCGGCAGACCACAACGCCAGACGCTCGAAATGGCGCCGCGAGCCGTAGGCGATGGCGCTGGCCCGCACGTCGAAGCTGGGCTGCAACGGCGCCGTATCCGTGGCGGGCAGCGGCTGGGCCTCGACGATCGCGATGCGCAGCCCCGCCTCGCGGGCCAGCTCGCCCAGCGCGCAGGCCAGGCTGGCGCCGACCAGGCCGCCGCCGATGATCGCCACATCGACCTTGATAGGGTGAGATCGCATGTCGCTGTCTCCCTCCGAATGCTTGCGTTGGCCCGCTATCCTTGACCGACGGCTACTCAAAACACAGCGGCTGCCGGCACATTGCCGACAGCCGCTGCTCTCGAGTTTACCGCAGGCACAGCTACAAGCCAGACCAATGACCTATACCAGCGACACACAGAGCGCCGACAAAACCCGCCGTGATATCGGCGTGCGACTAACAGCCATGCCTCATCCAGTCGCTGGCCGCGCCACGATGTGATTCAACTGGCGCATGACATTAACCATATCGTTGGTATCGAGATCGCCTACGGCAGCCTCCAGCTTGAGACGATCGAGCAACCATCGGCGGAAGACCTCGACATACTGGATACGCTGGGTGTAAAGATCGGCGCGGGCATCGAGTACGTCCACGAGATCGCGCAGACCCAGGGCCGCGCCTTTGTCAGCCGCTTCGAGATAGAGCTCTCCGGAGTCGATCGATCGCGCCAGCGCTTGGAGGCGCTTGATATCAGCGCCGATGCTGCGTCGATATTGGCGTATTTGTTCCCAGGTTTGACGTTGCGCGTTGGCAACGTCCGCCATCGCCGCCTTTTCGAGCAGTGTTCCTTGCCGTACCCGGGTTTGGGTGTAGCCGCCACGATAGAGGTTCACGCTGGCCTGCAGGGTGGCGCGCTTATCCTCGCTGTCACGATAGGGGTCGTCGCTGTCACGCTTCGAATAGGAGAGGCCCAGCGTCAGCTCGGGGTAGTAATCGGCCCGGCGAGTGTCGATATCGGCATGGGCCAGGCGCCGGCGCGCTTCGGCCAGCCTTACATCGGCGTTGTTGGCGATACTATCTTTCAACTTGGCCAGTACCACTGGCGGCTCGAAGCCATCGACCGGGAGTTCACGTAGCACGAAACCGTCGAAATCTACCGTAATACCCGTCAAGCGCTCCAGCGCGGTGAGGGAGTCGATGACGTCATCACGGGCGGCAGCGATGTCGGCCAGCGTGCGGTCGAACTCGGCCTGTGCCGCCAGCAGGTCGATACGATCACCGATGCCGAGATCATAAGCTCGCTGGGCTTGCCGGACTTGCAGGTCGAGCGATTCGCGCTTGCTCTCCAGCAGGTCGACACGCAGCGCGTAATAAAAGCTATCGAGATAGGTTTCCGCAACTTGCAGCGCCAGATCTCGCTCATGGGTCTCGACTTGTAACCAGGCAGCATCTCGCTGGCGATTGGCCTTTTGCAGTTGGCGTACTCGCTCCATCGAGAAGAGCGGCTGCGACAGCGATAGCCGTCGATCCGTATCGGTCGCGATCCCTTGGCAGCGCCGCTCGAACGCCTCACCAGCGGCGGGCACCCCTGTCTCGGGGTCATCGATACAGCTCTGCACATTACCGTCGGTGTAGATATTGCGGCTTCGGGTGTAACTGCGCGACAGACTGGCATCGATTTGGGGCTTGAATCGCGCCCAGGCGAGCGGCACCTCGAGCCCTTCGGCCTGGGCACGCAGGCGCTGGCTGGTCAGCGACGCTTCGTGTTCCAGCGCATGTGCGAACAGTTGCGGCAGCGAGGGTAGTTCGCTCTGCCCATCGCCGGCATCATCGCCAGGCAATGGTGTGCCAGGCCGCTCGACAGGTGTCGCGGTGAGCGGTAACTGCCCCGAGGTGCGCCAGGTCTCACCGTCTTCTGGAGCAATGACCGAGCTACGAGCGATGTTCGCGAAAAAGTCCGCACTGGCACTCGGGGCAGCCATCAGCACGCCAGCGAGCAAGACTGGGGCCAGGCATCTCGACCGGGATATCGACGTTATCACGCGGCCTCCTCAGTCCTGGCGCATGGCACGGTGGAGCATGTCGACGACAGGCTGGATGAGATAGTCGAGCAAGGTCTTTTCTCCGGTCTGAATCATTACCTCGGCGGGCATACCGGAGAGCAGCCGCATGTCATCGGTCATCTCCTTCTTCCCTGACGGGGAAACACGCAGCAGCGCTCGGTAATAACTCACCCCCGTACTTTCATCCTCGAAACTGTCGGCAGAGACATGCTCGACTTCACCCGCCACCACCGGCGCACGGCGCTGGTTGAAGGCACTGAAGCGGATTTCGGCCGGTTGGCCAGGGTAGATACTGTCGATGTCTTGCGAGGGGATACGCGCTTCGATCAGAAAGCCACCGCCCTTGGGCACGATGCTCATCAGCGGTTCGCCGCCCTTAACCACTGCACCGATCGTATGGATATCCAGCCCAACAACGGTGCCAGTGACCGGGGCCAGAATGCGTGTGCGCCTGACTTGATCCCTGAGTGCAACCCTGCGCTCGCTGGCATCGGCTAGTTGCGCCTGAGCCTGACGTAGCTGCTCACCGAGTTCGCGCTGATAATGCTGGCGCTGGGTTTCGATACGAGAACGGTTTTCGCTGATTCTCGACTGTAGCTGGGCGATCTGTGCCTTGGCCTGGGCGATGTCGGATTCGAACTGCAGCACCTGGCGCCGCAGCTCCCGGATGCGCTGGTTGTTGCCAAGACCTTCCTTGAACAGCGACTGGTAATCTTCGATCTCCGCGCGCAGGGAGTCGATACGCTGCCGATCGATGCCACTGGTCTGGCGCAGGCCATCGATCTGCTCATGAAATTGCCTGGTCTGCTGCTCGAGCGAGGCGATCTCGCCTTGTAGCGAGCTGCGCCGAGAGAAGAACAGGCTGCGCTGGACATCCAGGATCTGCCCAAAGCGTTCGTTCCCTTGCGCCATCTCTCGTAGCGCCTGGGAGAAGGCCAGATCGGTGTCGCCACGCTGCTCTGCGAGCAGCCTCGCTTCCTGAGCCCCTGCGATGAAAGCGTTGGCGCGGGCGATATCGAGCTGCGCGCGTGCCTGCGTATCGTCCAACACCATCAAGGTATCGCCGGCTTCCACGTCGTCACCGTCTTCGACATTGATGGCGACGACGATACCCCCTTCCAGATGCTGTACTGTCTTTTTGAAGCTTTCGACCGAGACACTACCGCCCGCCACGACCGCCACCGACAGGGGCGCCAGCGCCGCCCATGAGCCAAAGCCGCCAAAGGCGACCAGCAGAATCGCCATCCCCACCCATTGCGCGCGACGACCGCTGGTAGGCAACCGATGCTGGCGCAGGATCGAGTCCTGGGTATCGCTGCCCTTGGCTTGCTGGCCACCATCGGTATAGCTAGGCGCCGAGGTCTTCGTCTTCTTGCGCATCATTCGCTCCCCCTCGCACCCTTGATCGTGGCCCGAGAAGGCATAGAGGCACCGTGGTTAGAAGGCTGGTCGCTGGCCGCTGTTCGCGGCGGTCCCGCCAGTTTTCCCAGTAGCTCCCGGCTGGGGCCGGAGGCTGCGACCTTCCCTTCCTTGAGCACCAGGAGGCGATCGACTCGCCTGAGAATCCCCGTGCGATGGGAAATGATGAACAGGGTGACGTCGTCCTGTTTGAGTCTCTCGATCGCCTCGCCCAGGGCTCGCTCACCGCTGTCGTCGAGATTGGAGTTGGGTTCGTCGAGGATCACCAATCGCGGCTGGCCATAGAGTGCCCGAGCCAGCCCGATGCGCTGACGTTGGCCACCGGACAGCGAGCCGCTGGCGTCAGCAATGACGGTGTCGTAGCCCTCGGGTTGCTGCAGTATCATCTCGTGCACACCCGCCCGCCTGGCTGCTTCGACCACCAGTGCCGAATCGACCTCACCGAAACGGGCAATGTTCTCGCCGATGGTGCCTTCGAACAGTTCGATATCCTGGGGCAGATAGCCGATATGAGGCCCCAGCTCATCACGGTTCCACTGCGTGATGTCGGCACCATCGAGCCGCACCTTGCCAGCCAGGGGCGGCCATAGCCCCAATAGCGCACGCGCCAGAGAGGATTTACCGGAAGCACTGGGACCGACGATGCCAATGTGCTCGCCCGGCTCGACGTCGAAATCGATACCACTCAGTGCCGGCGTGCGCGCACCCGGCGGGCCGACCGTCAGATGCTGAACGCTGACTTTTCCTTGTGGCACGGGCAGTGACATGCGCTCTTGTTCGTCAGTCGTTTCGGACAATAACGTCTGGAGCCGCTGGTGGGCGCTGCGCGCAGCCACGAAGCCCTTCCAGGCATTGATCATCTGATCGATGGGCGCCAGCGCTCGCCCCATCAGAATGGAGCCAGCGATCATCATGCCGGGGCTGATGGCGCCATCCAGCACCAGCAAGGCACCGAGCCCCAGGATCAGAGACTGGGACAGCAGGCGTAGCACCTTGGAGACATTGGAGAAGGTGCCGGCCCGATCGCTGGCCCACGACTGTTTGAGAAGAAATGCCTGATGGTGCGTCGCCCAGCGGCGTCGAATGCCGGGCAGCATGCCCATGGCGTGCAGTACCTCGGCGTTGCGCAGATTGGCATTGGCCAGCGCCTGGGCCTGAATGTGGTCGCCATTGGCTTGAGCCAGTAATCCTCGGGTCGCGTACTCGTTGGCGATCGCCATGATCAGCAACACGCTGGCGGCACCGATGGCGAAAACACCGAACCAGACGTTGAAGAGAAACAGCACACCGATGTAGATCGGTATCCACGGAACATCGAAAAAAGCGAACAGGCCGTTACCGGCCAGAAACTGACGCAGGCTGGAGAGATCGCTGAGCGGTTGCGCCGTCTGGCGTCCGGCAGCCGACAGCCCCCGGCGAAACATCGCGGTATAGAGCTGTTCGCTGACCAGCGTGTCCAGGCGGTTCCCGGCTCGCACGAGCAGCCGCGAGCGGACGATTTCCAGGCCGCCCATGACCACGAAGAGGAAGACCATGATGAGCGTCAGCATCAGCAGCGTGGCTTCGCTGCGCGTGGTGATGACGCGATCATAGACCTGCAGCATGTAGAGCGGCGGCACCAGCATCAACAGATTGATGAACAGACTGAAAAAGCCTGCCGAGACGAAAGTGTGCCTGCAGGCTTTTATCGCCCGACTCAACGCTGTCGGTACATCATTGCCGGATGAGCCGGGCTTTACGGCGGGTGTTGGCCTTGACCTGGACCTTGATTTTATCATTTGACGCTCAGTCCACATTGTCTGTCGTAGCGTTTGCTCCGCACGACGCCTCCGCAACGTGCCAGATGCTCATTTAATAATTTCTTTATTTATTATTCCTAATAGGTTTTTGCATGCCGACTCCGCATCAGCGCTTTATTCATTGTCGTGCACGAGTCAATGGCAGCACGACTGAAAAAGCAATAGCCGCAAGACCATTGTAGATTTAGACAAATCTAAAAAAACATATCCTAACTTTTAATCAGAAGCGGGGCCGCCTCGGGACGCATTCGGGGGAGGGTGTGGCAGAGGGGTGTCCGACAGACATGTGTCTGACAACATCGAACGCCATGGCGCCATCGCGAAAACCAGATGACCGCCAGCAGTGGCGGTCATCATTGGGTGTCGCTGATGGGATTCAGCAGCAGGTCGTTCAGTGCGATGGCTTTATAGCGCAGCGCCATCGATGCTGCCGACCAGATATCACTGCGATGCCGCGCCGGCCATCAGCGCTTCGATCTCGTCAGCCGCCTTGGGCACGCCGGCGGTCAGCACTTCTCCACCACCAGCGGTCACCACCACATCGTCCTCGATACGAATGCCGATACCACGATAGGCCGCGGGGATATCCTCGGCGTCGGGGATGTAGAGGCCCGGCTCGATGGTCAGCACCATGCCCGGTTCGAGTGGGCGCGGCTCGCCGTCGACCCGGTAGCTGCCGACATCGTGCACATCGAGCCCCAGCCAGTGCGAGGTGGAGTGGAGATAGAAGCGACGGTAGGCCTTGGACTCGATGCACGCGTCGAGTTCACCTTCGAGCAGGCCCAGTGCCAGCAGCCCGGCGGTGAGATCGCGCACCACGCCATCGTGGATCGCTTCCAGCGTGGTGCCCGGAGCGACCGCGGCCACGGCGCGCTCTTCCGCCGCCAGGACGACGTCGTAGAGGGCACGCTGGGCCTCGCTGAAACGGCCGTTGACCGGAAAGGTGCGGGTGATGTCGCCGGCGTAGAGATCGAACTCGGCACCGGCATCGATCAGTACCAGATCGCCGTCGGCGAGCCGGGCGGCATTCTCGACATAGTGCAGCACACAGGCGTTGATGCCACCGCCGACGATGGTGCCATAGGCGGGTGCGCGGGCGCCGTGCCAGGCGAACTCGTGCTCGATCGCTGCCTGCAGCTGATACTCGAAGCACCCCGGGCGGCTTTCGCGCATGGCGCGGCAGTGCGCCTGGGCACTGATCTCGGCGGCATGGCGCATCAGCGCCAGCTCGCTCTCGCTCTTGGTCAGGCGCAGTTCGTGGATCAGCGCGCTGACATCGACGAAGCCACTCGGGGCCGCCGCGCCGCGTCGTGCGCGCGCCTGCAGCCGGGCACGGATGCCGTCGGCCAGGGTCATGGCGTGGCTATCCGCCAGCGGCAGGTAGAGCGTGCGCCGCCCTTCCAGCAGGTCGGCCAGGTCGTCGCGACTGGCGTTGTCGAAGGCCTGATCCATACCGTAGTCACGTACCGCCCCTTCGGGGCCGATGCGAATGCCGGTCCAGGCCTCCTTCTCGGGGTCCTTCTCCTGGCAGAACAGCAGCGCCTCACCGGCCTCGCGGCCGGGCAGCAGCACCAGCAGCGCGTCCGGCTCGGGGAAGCCGCACAGATAGTGGAAGTCGCTGTGCTGACGGAAGGCGTAGTCGCTGTCGTGGTTGCGGGTCTTGAGCACGGCACCGGGCAGCAGCACCGCTGCGTCCTGTGGCAATTCGGCCATCAGGCGCTCACGCCGGGCGGCGTACTCTTCCTGGGCGATCGGGGCGGGCCCGGGGCGCAGATCCTCTGTCGTCACGGCGTCTTGTGTCGAACTCGCGGCTGTCGGCATGCTCTCTCCATAGGCGGGGTGTCCATCGCGCCAGGTGTCGTGCTCTTGGCGGTGCTCGTAGTGATGATCGTCATGGGAATCGCGCTGGCAGCTCAATGCAGCATCGGCGTGTCGTCGTTGCCGGTGGCGTCCGCGTCAGCCGAAAGGTCCTGCTCGCTCTGCTCGACCTGGGGCTGGCCGGGGTGCTGCTCGGTATACAGCAGCATCGCCGCCATGCGCGCGTGCTCGGTGAGCGCGAACAGGTCGTTCTCGTTCTCCGGGTCGTCGTCGATCTCGACCTCGATCGCCGCCAGCTGGCCAAGATCCTCGAGCGCTTCGCGCAGCGGGCTCGACCAGCGTTCGTAGGTCTCGCCATCGACTTCGTTGACCACTTCGGTGAAGCCCTGCACCCACTCCTTGAGCCCCTGGGCGCGCTCGCCCAGCGAGAACAGCTCGTCGGGCAGCAGCGGCTCGAAGTTGAGCTCCGATGCCGCCAGCGCGTCCAGGGTCTGGCGCCGCCAGCCCAGCAGCACGTCGGCATCTTCGCGGCTCTCCGGCTTTTCGACGTTGAGCGCCAGGCTCACCTCCTCCAGCCAGCGCTCGGCGCTGAGGTCCTCGAGCGCCAGCTCGGCGCACAGTCGCCCGTCGAAGAAGGCCGGTGACTGCAGACTGCCGTGGGCCAGGAATACATTGGCGACGGTGGAGAAATCGAGTTGCTCGTTGATGATCGACATGTCGGCATCCGTAGTGGCACGCCGCCCTGTGGCCCGCGCCGGCAGCGCGTTGACCGGGTGTGGGCGGCTCTCTATAGTGGCTGGTCAATCGCGGCGCCAGCGGCGCCGGCGGCCATCAGCATAGCCGCTGGCGGCGCGAATCCCCCCATTTTACCCGATCGGTCTTCAAGGCCCACCCCGGAGCGAACCATGAGCGACACGTCTCGCCCGACCACCGAAGTGACCCTCTTGGGCAAACCCTACGTGATCGCCTGCCCGCCGGAAGAGCAGGAGCAGTTGAAGCGCGCCGCGCGCTATCTCGACCGCGCCATGCACGGTATCCACTCCCGCGGCAAGGTACTGGGCGCGGAGAAGATCGCCATCATGGCGGCGCTCAACATCACCCACGAGCTGCTCAGTGCCCTCGATGCCAACCGCGCCGGCGAGCAGAGCTTGAGCGAGCTGGGTGAGCGTCTGGAGCGCGCCCTGAGCGGTATCGGCAACGACACGCAGGCCTCCCGCTGAGCCAGCAGCCCGGTCGTCGACCCGCCTGAGTCGATTGCGATTGGGCAACGCCGCCCCCTCTGCTACGATAGTGTCGTTCCCTGGGGTGTGCGCCAGTCGTTACAAGTCCCTCGAGCCTATGCGCAGTACCCAGGGGGCCAATAGCTAGGCAGGCCCGTGTGCATGTCCGCGCGACGGAAAGCCTAACGGCCTGCCTGCGGCCACCCACCTTGAACCAATGGGTTCAAGGGCCAGAACGACAGCGGCACTCTGGGGAACTCTGCTTGTCTTCGACGTCGATCACCAGCGCTCTCGATGACGGGTCCACCGCTGACGGACCCAACGCGCTTGCCCTCTCGGGCGATCGGCGTCGCCTGCGGCGCGACCTGCGCCGTGCTCGCCGTGCGCTGAGCCCTCACCAACAGCGCGTCGCCTCGCAGGCGCTGTGTCGGCGTCTACGCCGGCTGCCGGAGCTCCAACGTGCCCGCCGCGTGGCGCTCTACCTGCCCAACGATGGTGAAATAGACCCCACGCCGCTGATCGCCTGGCTGCGCCGGCGAGGTGCCGAGGTCTATCTGCCAGTGCTGCGCCCCCTGGTCGAGAACCGACTGTGGTTCGTGCGCTACGATAGCGATACGCGCATGCGCCGCAACCGCTTCGGCATCGCCGAGCCGCACACCCGCTTCGGCGCCAGACGCCAGCGCCGGCTGCCGGCCTGGGCGCTGGATACGGTACTACTGCCGCTGGTGGGATTCGATGGGGCCGGTGAACGCATCGGTATGGGTGGCGGCTTCTATGACCGCACCTTCGCCTTCACCCGCCTGCGTCGCCCGGCACCACGCTTGATCGGCCTGGCCCACGCCTGCCAACGGGTGACGGCGCTGCCGGTGGCCGTCTGGGACGTGCCGCTGGATGCGATCGTCAGCGACCGCGAGGTTCTCCGCCCGCAGCGCACCAAAGGCACGAACGACGACGGCCGGTAGCGCTGGAAACGCTACCGGCCGTCTTGCGATCAGTGCCCCGCCTCGGGCGGTCACTGATCGAGCGTGTCTGGTCTATCTACTACTGCTCTAGCTACTAATCTGACCTATCTACTACCCACTATCTAATAGTTACAGACTACTGACTACTACCTGCGAGTTTACTATCCGCAAAGGCTGCCCGCGGCCGTTACCCGCCGTATTGCCATCTTGCCGTATTGCTACAGCCTCAAGCGCCGAGTAGCGTCTGTGCATATCCCGTCGCAACGACACCCACGCCGAAAATCAGTACCAGTGCCATGACCAGGTCGGGCTTGCGTTTCATTTCGACTCCCAGAGATTCGGTTCGGTCTCCGCCCCCGCGGCGACGCGCACGACTATAGGGTTAGGCTAAAAGCTTGACAAGACGCTTGCCAGGCGGACTCCCCCCTTTTTTCGTTACTGAAGATTATCGGACGTTACCGAAAAAGGTTTAGCTCGAATTGACCCCGAAAAAGGAGCTATTTCATCATCGCCAAAACGCCGCCGGCCTCATGTAGAGGCCAGCGGCGTCAGGAATGGGGGAAAAGCCTGCTCAGGCCATGAACAGCCGGTAGGCGGTATTGTCGGTCTCTTTCCAGTAGCGGTAGCCGATCCGATCGAAGTGCTCCTCGGCATGGGCCCGGTCGCCATTGGGCATCTGCAGCCCGACCAGCACCCGCCCGTAGGCAGCGCCGTGGTTACGGTAGTGGAACAGCGAGATGTTCCAGTCGGCGGGCAGATGCGTCAGGAAGTTCATCAGCGCGCCGGGGCGCTCGGGAAATTCGAAGCGATAGACCTCTTCCGAGAACTCGACCTTGGGCCGACCGCCGCCGAGATGGCGAATATGCAGCTTGGCCAGTTCGTTATCGGTGAGATCCTCTACGGGGTAGTCCGCGTCGCGCAGCTTTTGGATCACCTCGGCGCGGTCCTCGCCACCCGGCTTGACCTGCACACCGACGAAGATATGCGCGCGGTCGGCGTCAGCGTAGCGGTAGTTGAATTCGGTCACCATGCGCCGCCCGATGGCGCGGCAGAACTGCTTGAAACTGCCCGGCCGCTCGGGGATCTCGACCGCCAGGATCGCTTCACGCTGCTCGCCGAGTTCGGTGCGCTCGGCGATGTGCTGGAGCCGGTCGAAGTTGATATTGGCGCCGGAGTTGATGCACAGCAGCGACTGGTCGCGCGCCTGGGTCTGCTGTACGTACTTCTTGAGCCCGGCCAGCGACAGCGCGCCGGAGGTCTCGGCGACCGCCCGGGTGTCATCGAAGGTGTCCTTGACCGCGGCACACATCTCGTCGGTGTTGACGGTGATGACGCCATCCACGGTGTGACGCAGGATCTCGAACGGCGCCTCGCCGATCTGGGCCACCGCGACCCCCTCGGCGAACACCCCGACCTGGTCCAGCACCACCCGCTCGCCGGCCTCCAGCGCCGCCTTGAGGCAGGCCGAATCCTCCGCCTCGACGCCGTAGACCTTGACCTCCGGGCGCAGGTACTTGATGTAGGCAGCGATCCCGGCCAGCAGCCCGCCGCCGCCCACCGGGACGAACACCGCATCCAGCGGCCCGGTGTGCTGGCGCAGGATCTCCATCGCCACGGTGCCCTGACCGGCGATGACGTCGTTGTCGTCATAGGGCGGAATATAGGTGTAGCCGTGCTCGGCGATCAGCGTCTTGGCATGCGCCAGCGCTTCGCCGAAGGCATCCCCCTTGAGTACCACCTTGGCGCCCCAGCCGCGCACCGCAGCCACCTTGATCTCGGGGGTGACCCGGGGCATCACGATCACCGCCTTGACCCCCATCTGACGCGCCGCCATCGCCAGCCCCTGGGCGTGGTTGCCGGCCGAGGCGGCAATCACGCCCTTCTCCTTCTGCGTCTCGTCGAGCTGCGCCATCTTGTTGTAGGCACCGCGAATCTTGAACGAGAACACCGGCTGCAGGTCTTCGCGCTTGATCAGAATGCGGTTGCCGAAGCGGCGCGAGAGCGAGGGCATGGGCGAAATGGGGGTCTCCCGGGCCGCTTCGTAGACGCGGGCCTGGAGGATCTTCTTGACGATGTCTTCGAGTAGCATTGCGGTGTCCTGGCGTATCGCACCACGGGTGGCTGCCTGAGCGCGCCGCGGAGAGCCCGGCGGCGGCGATGAGCGTGGCGGATCGACATTGTTAACAGACGCCAGCCCCGAGCGTCCAGCGGCATCGGCAGCGCGGGCGGCTTGCTCTATACTGGCGGCTCTCTTTTGCCAGCCTGCCAGAGCCGACATGACCCAGGACGACCTCAAACGCGCGGTGGCCGCCGCGGCGCTCGACGACATCGATAGCCTGCTGACGCCGGATGCGGTGATCGGCATCGGTACCGGCTCCACCGCCAATCATTTCATCGATCTGCTCGCCGCGCGGCGCCATGACTTTCGTGGTGCCGTGGCCAGTTCGGAGGCCAGCGCGGCCCGTCTGAAGGCCAACGGGATCGACGTGCTCGAGCTCAACCACGTGGGCACGGTGCCGGTCTATGTGGACGGCGCCGACGAGGTCGATGGCCGCCTGCGCATGATCAAGGGCGGTGGGGCCGCGCTCACCCGCGAGAAGATCGTCGCCGCCTGCGCCGAGCGCTTCGTCTGCATCGCAGATGCCAGCAAGCGGGTCGAAGTGCTCGGCGGCTTCCCGCTGCCGGTCGAGGTGATCCCGATGGCGCGCTCCTACGTCGCCCGTGAGATGGTCAAGCTCGGCATTACACCGGTCTACCGCGATGGCGTGCTGACCGACAACGGCAACCGCATCCTGGATGGCTACGACAAGCTGTTCGACGAGCCGGAAGCCATGGAAGCGGCCCTCGATGCCATCGTCGGCGTGGTCACCAACGGCCTGTTCGCCAAGCGCCCGGCCGACGTGCTGCTGCTTGGCGGTGCTGCGGGAGTCGAGCGCATCACCCGCTGAACGCGGCTCAAAGCTGGTTGGGGCAAGCCAGGTCGCGGGCGTAGGCGACCAGGTTGGCGCAGGTGACCTGCGCGATCTCGTCCAGCGCCTCGGCGGTGAAGAAGCCCTGATGGCCGGTGATCAGCACATTGGGGAAGCTGGCCAGGCGAGCGAAGACGTCGTCTTCGATGATCTCCGCCGAGTGGTCGTGGAAGAACAGCTCGCTCTCCTGCTCGTAGACGTCGATCGCCAGCGCGCCGAGCTGGCGCGACTTCAGCGCATCGATCACCGCCGGGGTGTCGATCAGCGCACCGCGCGACGTGTTGACCAGCATGGCGCCGGGCTTCATGCCCGCCAGCGCGGCGGCGTCGATCAGATGATGGGTCGCCTCGTTCAGCGGGCAGTGCAGCGAGACGATGTCCGCACGTGACAGCAGCGCCGCCAGCGGCACGTTCTCGCCGTAGGCCTCGAAGGCAGCCGCGGGAGAGGGGTCGTAACCCAGCACCTCGCAGCCCAACCCGTGCAGTATCCGCGCCATGGCCAGACCGATGCGGCCACTGCCGACCACCCCGGCGGTCTTGCCGTGCAGGGTCACCCCGAGCAGCCCATCGAGGGCGAAATTGCCCTCGCGCACCCGGTTGTAGGCGCGATGAGTCTTGCGGTTGAGCGTCATGATCATGGCCAGCGCATGCTCGGCCACCGCCTCCGGCGAGTAGGCCGGCACCCGCGCCACGAACAGGCCGAGCCGCCGGGCGGCCACCAGGTCGACGTTGTTGAAGCCGGCACAGCGCAGCACCACGGCGCCCACGCCCTGGGCGGCCAGGGCCTCGAGCACGGCCGCTTCGAGGGAGTCGTTGACGAACACGCAGACCGCGTCACTGCCCGCCGCCAGCGCCACCGTCTGCCGGGTCAGGGCGACGGGCTGGTAGTGCCACTCGATCTCGGCATCAGCGAAGCGGGTGGCGCCGACCTCGTCGAGAAAGCGACGGTCGTAGGGCTGGGCACTGTAGACGGTGACTCGCATGGCAACGCTCGCACGGCAATCGAAGAGCCCCTATCGTAATCGATCCACATGGCCCCACCAGTGACAGGACGCCGCAACCCGTGACCCGGCCCCTCGCCCCGCTACCGCTCATCCACCACCCGGGCTACAGCTGCGCCTGGCCCGAGCGCCACCCCTTCCCCATGGCCAAGTTCCGCGTACTGCGCGAGCACCTGACGACACAGGGTTTCGACCGCCATCCGGCGGTATGCTGGATCACCCCTGGACCGGCGACCAGCGATGCGCTGCTGCGGGTGCATACCCCAGAGTATCTGCAGCGCTTCGCCCTGGGCGAGACGAGTCCGTCACGCCGCACGCCCAGCGGCTTTCCCTGGTCGCCGGCGCTGGTGACGCGCACCCTGCTCGAGGTCGGTGGCACCCTGGCCACGGTGGACGCCGCCCTGCGCGAGGGGCTGGCCCTGAATACCGCCGGCGGCACCCACCACGCCTATCCGGATCGCGCCAGCGGCTACTGCTTGCTCAACGACCTGGCGGTCGCCGCGCGCCATCTGCTGACGGTGCACGGTCTCGAGCGGGTGCTGATCGTCGACTGCGACGTGCATCAGGGCGACGGCACGGCCTGGATCTTTCGCCAAGAGTCACGGGTATTCACGCTTTCGCTCCACGCGGCCGACAACTTCCCCTTCGCCAAGCAGTGCAGCGACCACGACCTGGCGCTGCCGCGTGGCACCGGTGACGAGGCCTATCTCGCCGCATTGGGCGCGGCACTGGAGCAGACGTTGACCCGGTTCGCGCCGCAGTGCGTGCTCTACGACGCCGGGGTCGATGTGCACGCCGGCGACCGCCTGGGGCATCTGTGTCTGAGTGATGCCGGCCTGCTGGCGCGGGATCGACTGGTGCTCGGGCGCTGTCGTCGCGCCGGCATCCCCGTGGCGGGGGTGATCGGCGGCGGTTACGATCGCGACCTGAACGCGCTCGCCGGTCGGCACGCCCAACTGTTCCATGCCGGGCTGGCCACCCTCGAAGCCGCGGCATCGAGCTGACCCGAGAGCGCCAGGTACTTGTGCATCACCATAAGCCCCAGCAGCAGCTCCTGGCGTGGATCGCGAAACTGGGCGACATGGGCATTGGCGCGGCGCACGATCGCTTCGGCCTCGGCGGGGTGGGCATCGTAGTAGTCCATCTTGGCTGCCATGTCGCGGCAATCTTCCGCCAGCGGTACGTAGTGCACGTAGGGCTCGAGCGTGCCCTCCATGAACCAGGTCTCGAAGCGCGGCGGCGGCATGAAGCAGAGCGAGTTCGAGGCGAGAATCCACTTGAGGTTGGTGGCCACATCCTTGCCTTCGAGGCTCAGCACGTAGCGATAGCGCAGCTGTTCACGGATCGACAGGTAGGGTCGATAGTCGCGCTGATGGCGGCGCTTGGCGTGGCTCTGGCCGATATCCATGCGCGGATGATCGCAGAACTCGCGCAGCACCGCGGCGCGATGCGCGTGGAAACACTTTCCCCGCCACACCACGCCCGAGCGCTTGTCACGAAACGCCAGACGATCATCGACGAACTGGAAATGGCGCACGCTGTTGAGCTTGAGCAGCACGCCGTTGGCGTTGCCCGGCGGTGTGGTGTGACAGATCGGGCGGCTCTTGACCAGTGTGGGCCGCTCCGGCACCCAGGTGACATCGCCGAAACGGTAGGTGAAGCGGTGGTGCGGGGCGAAGTGGCGCACGATCTGCTTGGCATCGAGATAGTAGGCGCCGCGCCGTTCGTAGCGGAAGTCGCCGACGGCGACCGCGCCTTCGCCGGGATCGAACGCCTCCCCCACGCGGTTGTAGTAGTCGACGCGCGCGGCGAGCCGCTGCCACTCGGCCTCGGAGAGTTGTTCCAACCACTGCACCAAGCGCCGACGGTAGTACGCATCGGGGATCAGCAGGCGCACGGCACCCGCGGTGTAGAAGCGCAGCTTGCGGCTCTTGAAGCGGATATCCATCGGCGGTCACCGGCAGTGATTCCTGGTCGGGGACGATTGTCGGGGTCGGGCATGACAAGCGTTTGACAGGCATCACAGCCCGTTGCCAGCGTGCCTGGCGTCAACTGCCGCCGGTGGCGGTATCCACAAGATACGTGGCGAGATGCTGGCGCGTGGCGGCTAGCGCGCCGCGGTTGGCCGCGACCACCTGGCGACCGGCATCACCCAGCCGCTCGCGCCGCGGGGCATCGTCGAGCAGTGCCGCCACCGTCTGCCCCAGGGCCTCGCCATCGGCGACCTCGCAGCGCGCCTCGTGCTCGGCCAGGGTATCGGCGATCTCGCGCAGATTATCGAGATGGGGCCCGCTCACCACGGCCACGCCGAGGGCGGCCGGCTCGAGCAGGTTGTGGCCGCCGATGGTCACCAGCGAGCCGCCGACGAAGGCGACATCGGCGCAGCCGTAGAGCTTGATCAGATCGCCCATGGTGTCGCCCAGCAGCAGCGTGGTTTCGGCGTCCACCCGGGCGCCGGCGCTGAGCCGCACCAGACGCTCGCCGGCGGCCTCGCACAGCTCAGCCACGCTCTCGAAGCGCTGGGGGTGACGCGGCACCAGGATCAGCAGCGCTTCGGGAAGCTGGCGCCGCACCTGGGCGTGGGCGGCGAGCACCTGTTCATCCTCCCCGGGGTGGGTGGAGCCGGCGATCCAGACCGGTCGCGGCCCCCAGCGCTGGCGTAGACGCCGGCTGGCCGCCAGCACGCTTTCGTCGACATTGAGATCGAACTTGAGCGCGCCGGTCATCGCCACCGCCTCGGGACGCGCCCCGAGGGTCCGGAAGCGCTCGGCATCGCTGGGCGACTTCGCTCCGACCCAATCGAGCGGCGCGAGCATGCCGCGACACAGCGCGCCGAGGCGCCGATAGAGGCGAAAGGCACCGGGGCTGAGGCGCGCGTTGGCCACCACCACCGGTATGTCGCGGCGGTAGCAGGCCGCCAGCAGGTTGGGCCACAGCTCGGTCTCGGCGATGATCGTCAGGCGCGGATTGATGCGCGCGACGAAGCGCCGGGTCGCGCCGGGAAAATCGAGCGGCAGGAAGTGGTGGCGCACGCGGTCGCCGAAGGTCTGCTGCAGCTGCCGGGCGCCGGTGGCGGTCATGGTGGTGACGATCAGGGCGTGATCGGGGTAGTCGTCGAGCAGGGCACGAATCAGCGGGGTCGCAGTGACCACCTCGCCGACCGAGGCCGCGTGCAGCCAGATACAGCGGCGCGCGCCCACCGCGGGCACATAGCCAAGCCGCTCGCGGCGCGGGTGAGTGGGCAACCACTCACGCCACACCCGCCACCAGATAAGCGGTGATAGCAGATAGAGCAGCAGCGAGTAGAGTCGCCGCGCCAGCCGGGGAGACATCGCCGCTCAGCGCTCGCGGTCGAGAATGGTATCGATCATGGTGGTGGTCGAGACGCCATCCTCGAATCCCAGCACGCGCACCTCGCCGCCGTTGGCGATCACCGCCGCGCCGCCGGCGATCTGCTCGGGAAGGTAGTCGCCGCCCTTGACCAGCAGGTCGGGCAGCACCGCCTCGATCAGCCGCGCTGGCGTATCCTCGGCAAAGCCCACCACCCAGTCGACCGCAGCCAGCCCGGCCAGCACCTGGGCACGCCGCGCCAGGGTGTTGATCGGCCGCTTGGGACCCTTGAGCCGGGCCACCGAGGCGTCGTCGTTGACCGCCACGATCAGCCGGTCACCGAGCTTGCGCGCCTGCTCCAGATAAGCCACGTGGCCGGCATGGAGAATGTCGAAGCAGCCGTTGGTCATCACTACCTTCTCGCCGCGCGCCTGGGCCGCGCGCACCGCAGCGATCAGCGGCGCTTCGGCGATCACGCCGAACTCGGCCAGCTTGTCGCCGTGCAGCGCGGTGTAGAGCTCGGCCACCGAGAGCACCGCGGTGCCCGGCTTGGCCACCACCAGCCCGGCGGCCAGATTGGCCAGCATCACCGCCTCGCCGAAACCGTGCCCGGCGGCCAGGGCCAGCCCCAGCACACCGATCACGGTGTCACCGGCGCCGGTGACATCATAGACCTCGCGCGCATGGGTCGGCAGATGCAGCGGCGCGTAGCCTTCGCGGATCAGCGTCATGCCGCGCTCGCTGCGGGTCACCAGCAGCGCTTCCAGGGCCAGCTCGGCGCGCAGGCGCTCGCCCTTCTCGGCCAGTTCGGCGTCACTGGCGCAGGGGCCAACGATCGCCTCGAACTCGCCCAGATTGGGGGTGATCACGCTGGCGCCGCGGTAGCGGGTGAAGTCGCTGCCCTTGGGGTCCACCAACACACGCTTGCCCGCTGCCCGCGCCGTGGCGATCAGCTGCTCGACCCGGTTGAGGCTGCCCTTGCCGTAGTCGGAGAGAATCACCACATCGACCCCGGCCAGAGCCTGCTCGACCTGGGCATCGAGCGGCGCGGTATCGACGTTCCACAGCGGGCTTTCGAAATCGAGACGGATCAGCTGCTGGTTGCGACTCATGACTCGCAGCTTGGTGATCGTGGGCACTTCGGGGCTACGCTGAAAGTAAGTGCTCACATTGGCAGCATCCAGCGCGCGTTCGAGACGCTCGGCGTTATCATCATCGCCGACCACGCCGGCGAGACTCGCCCGCCCGCCCAGGGCAGCGATGTTGAGCGCCACGTTGGCCGCCCCGCCCGGGCGATCATCGGCCTCCTCGACCTTGACCACCGGCACCGGTGCCTCGGGCGAAATGCGCGACGTGCCGCCATGCCAGTAGCGGTCGAGCATCACGTCGCCGACCACCAGCAGACGCGCGTGCTCGAGCTGGGAAAGATCGACTTTCATGCGTTGGACTCCCTGTCATCATGAGCCACCGGCCCCGCCTCGGGCCGATGAATCCCGCCATCATCCCGATTCGTCGCGGTATCCGCCAGCAGCCGATCCAGTTGATCGACCACGTCGTCGAGGATGATCAGGCTCATGGCATCGGCATGGCGCACACGGGTGCCCCAGTTCACCGTCTCCGGTGTCTGATGCAGATAGTGCGCCAGGGCATCGGGATAGCGGTCGACCACGTGGCGACGCCAGCAGTAAGGCGCGGCGCGATCCGGGTTGGTGGTGGCATAGAGCCCCAGGGTCGGCGTGCCCAGGGCGTTGGCCATGTGCACCGGGCCGGAGTCCGGCGCGATCACCGCGCGGGCGCGGTCAAGCAGCGCCAGGAGCCCCTTGAGTGAGGTGCAGCCGATCGCATCGACGATCTCGACCTGCGGGCAGAGCCGCCGAATCTGCTCGCCCATCTCGCGCTCCTGGGGGCTGCCGCCGCCGCTCAACACGCTGACTAGGCCGTGGCGCTCCCAGGCATGCGCGATCACCGCGGCATAGCCCTCGGCCGACCAGTTGCGGAAATTGCGCAGTCGCGGGTTGGCGCACGGGCTGATCACCAGATAGGGCGCTTCACCGCTGAGGCGGGCGGCCTCGGTATAGGCGGCGTCGGGAATCGGCAGCGACCAGTCGAGCGAGGTGTCCTCGACCCCCAGCAGACGGGCGAAATCCATGAACGACTCGAGCACGTGGGCGCGCGGGTGCGGCGCCAGCTGGCGCTGGGTGAACCAGTGCTGCCAATCCTTGGCCCGCGCCTTGTCGTAGCCCACGCGCAGATCACACTTCAACCCCAGCGACAGCACGCTGGCCCGCAGTGCCTGCTGCATGTGCAGCAGCACATCGAAACGCGTGCCGCGCAGTCGGCGCCAGATCCGGCGCATGCCGCCGAAGCCGGTGGACTTGTCGTAGACCACGAACTCGACGCCGGAGAGCCCCTCCAGCAGCGCGTGCTCGGTCTTGCCCACGATCCAGGTGATACGCGCATCCGGCCACTGGCGCTGCAGGGCACGCACCGTGGGCACCAGATTGCACACGTCGCCCAACGCCGACAGGCGCAGAATGGCGATATGGCGGGGCTGCGACGGGAGGGAATGTTTCATGAGGTCGACCGACTTCCCACTAGCTTAAAGCGTTCATTCTAACGGATGTTGCAAGAGGATGATCCGCGGTCAGAAGAACAAGCGTTATAGTGACACCTCATGACAGCTTTCGAGAGACAAGGCCTATGACTGGAAAAGACTTTTCTGATCCCAGCACGATTCGAATGGGCCACTTGGTCAGCCTGAGGAACTTAGGTGGTGTCGAGCGCTATTTTACGCGCTTCTATACGCGCCATGCGCCCCGGAACGACCATCATGTTCTACTACAAACCAACGACGTGCATCCATTACTCGAACCCGCGTATACCGCCTATCGGCCATCACGGCTGCACAGCATCAAAGGCGGTCGTTGGCATATTCCCAAATTCATGCCAGGCACGCGCAAGCGCTATCAGTTGAACATGATGCGCCGTCTCGAACTAGACGCTGTGGTTGTCTGGAATAAAATCGCCAATCATCCTTTGGCGTTCGACGGCACTATCCCGTTGATTCATTTCGAGCGCGGCAGTGCCTGGCTAGCACAGGACGCACCTGGCTTGAGAGGCTATCTCACCCGACTGAACGGCGTTTTATGCAACTCCTACGCTGGCCTGCGCATGCTGCAACTCAAATGGCAACTCGATGAGCATATCCCCCATCAGGTATTGCAGAACGCCATCAGCCTGCCGACACGGATAGCGGACCATCCCGGCGATCGCTTTCGACTCGGTTTTGCGGGACGGATGACGGGGCTGAAAGCGCCAATGGTTGCCCTGGAGACCTTCGCCGAACTCAAACAGCGCTGCCCCGAGGCAGAGCTGTGGATTGCGGGTAATGGACCACTGGAGCCGGTACTCAAGCACTGGACATCCAAATGGGGACTGGAAGAGAGCGTGCGCTTCCTAGGGCTGGTCGATGACATGCCGCAGTTCTACGCGTCTCTGGACGCCTTTATTTGCCCCTCCTGGCGCGAGCCTTTTGGCAACGTGGTTCAGGAGGCTTTGGCCCATGGCGTGCCGACTCTGGTGGGCAATGTAGATGGTCTACCGGAGCTGGTGCGTCATGATGTCAATGGCGCAGTATTGAGCCCCAGTCGCTCTCGTCAAAGCCTGGCGCATTACGACCCCCGCTGCGCAGAAGGGCCCAACGATGTCTACGACCCTACCACGGACAGTCTCGCCGATGCAGGCATCCTCGAGCCGGCGGAGGCCGCAGCGGTACTTGAGAGCTGGGCTCACGCGCCCTCATTGCGCAAACGTATGGCCCTCGCAGCCCGCGAGCAGGTAGAACAAGAGTTCGATCTCGACCGCTACGGAGAAACACTGGTCGATTTCGTCAGGCAAGTGGCTCGTAAAACCTCCTCATAGTGAGGCAAAAGAACGCTTCAGCTTTTCCGTCTGTCGGCGATAGGAGTACGCGCTCGCCAACCGCGCCAGAGACTCGCCTAGAGCGTCGAGATCGTCTTGCTCGATCAGCCGCTCAATGCGCGCCACCCAGCCTTGAGTATCTCGGCTATCGAAGATCAGATCGGAGTGCGACTCTTCGAGCAGTTCGGCCGCGCCGGTGGTGCGCGACAGCAGCACCGGCGTACCGCAAGCCATCGCTTCGAGCGAGACCCTGCCGAACTCTTCGATATGTGCCGGCAGCACGAATAGATCCAGCGCGCCATAGAGGGTCTCGACATCACTGACCGTCGAGCGCCACTCGAAAGCGTCGGCGATGCCGGCAGTGTCGGCCTGCTGGCGGTAGGGAGCGGCATCGTCCTTGCCCACCACCAGGAAGCGGCAGCGTCCTGGCAGTCGCTGTGTCAGCGCCGTCGCCATCTCGACGAACCCCGCCACGTTGCGCTTGGTGAAATTACCGGAGGTGATCAAGCCGATCAGGAAGGTGTCGTCGTCAGCGCCGAGCGCTTGGCGCCGGGCATGGCGATCTCCGCGCGCACGTTCGACATTGAACACTTCGGGGTCATAGCCCGGATAGCTGATCTCTATCTTGGCGGCGTCGATGCCGTAGCGTGTTTGAAAATCCTCCGCCATCAGGCGCGAGTTGACCGCCACCTGGCGAAACTGGCCGCCGCTGAGCACGTGATCATGGATCGCCGCGACCTCGTGCCCCGCTGGCAGCTCGCGCCCATGAATCAGGCGGCTGGCGAGGTGCACGCAGTTGTGCATGTAGACCGTATCCGGCGTCTCGACGTCGCCGTGGCTCACCAGCAGCGCTGGACGCTGACGACGACACCAGGCCTGCACCCGGCGATTGAACCAGAAGCGCCGGAAAGGCCCTTTCAGCGGCCAGCGCCATAGGCGAACCAGCTCGGCACCGAAGCGCTCGGCCAGCGCAGGGCGGCCACGCTCGGCCAGAATGACCACGCGGTAGCCCAGGCCCCCCAGGGCGACCGCCTGCTCGAAGGCGTTGCGACTGGCGCCGGTGCTCTTATCCACCTGGCGAATGGCAATGACCGCCAAGGGCTTGTGTGAATCGCGGGTCACGAGGCTTCCTCATGGATGAAAACGGATAACAACGCGCGTCGAGTGCCGCGCTATGCGCGGCAGGTGCCTGCGCCGGGCCACGCAGCGTGCCTAGGCGCTTGCCTTCCGGCACGGGTACAATGCCGCGCGAACAGTGGACGGCGCCTGGCCGTCAGTCAAACCGCCGGCTGAACATGGCGGCGCCAACAGGATCCGGCCATGGCCCTTGCGACCTACCATCACCGCGGCACCCACATCTTATACGATCCGGCCCGCCTCGCTCAGCCCGATCATGCGCTGCTGCCAACTCCAGGCCCGGATTGGCTGAGCCCCGCCGCGTGGCGTGCCAAGGGCCTAGTGGTGGGCTCGGCACCCGGCCGCGGCGCGAGTCAGTTCCTGCAGGTGGGAGACCAGGCCTGGGTGCTGCGCCCCTATCGGCGTGGCGGCATGGTCGCCCGCCTCAGCGAGCAGCGCTACCTCTGGCAGGGCCTTGAGCGCACCCGGGCCTTTCGCGAGCTGCGCCTGACCCTGGCGCTCTACGAGCGTGGCCTGCCGGTACCGGCCCCGGTGGCCGCGCTGGTCTGCCACCGGGGGCTCAGCTACCGTGCGGCCCTGCTGACCCAGCGCCTGGCGCACTCACGCGCACTGGCCGACTGCCTGGACCCGAACGCGACAGCGCTGCTGCATGACGTGGGGCGGGTCATTCGGCGCTTCCACGACGTTGGCCTCGACCATGTCGATCTCAACGCGCGTAACCTGCTGATATCGACCGACCCGGCTTCAGGTCGCAACAAGGTGTGGATGATAGATTTCGACCGCTGCCGCCTGCGCCCGGCCGGAGCCTGGCAGCAGCGCAACCTAGCACGCCTGGAACGTTCCCTGGCGCGCTTTTCCCCCGCGAACGCCAGCGCCCTCTTCGCCGCCATACTCGATGGCTATCACGGCGCCGACGCTTCTGATCAAGGTTAGAGTCCCATGCACGACACCCTGAGACGCCGCTGGCGTACCACGCTGGTCTTCGCCCTGCTGCAGCTACCGCTGGTGTGGCTGATCGCCCTGCGCTACACCCCCTATCTGGCGCTGCCGCACAATGCCATGGGCATCGCCTATCTGGTCCTGACCTGGATCGGACACTTCGGCATGCTGGTGCTGCTCGGCTGGCTGCCGCTGGGCGTGCTGGCGCTGGTGCTCAGGTCACGCTGGCTATGGCTGCCGGCCACACTGCTGGGCGCGCTGGGACTGTGCGCGCTGCTGCTCGATACGGTGGTCTACGCCCAGTACCGCTTCCACGTGAATCTGTTCATGGTGTCGCTGTTCTTGAACGACAAGAACGGCGAGATCTTCGACTTCACCACCTCGACCTGGTTGGTGGTCGGTGCCTGTGTCTTGGTGGCGCTGGCGCTGGAAGCCTGGCTCGCCCGCCGGGTGATCATCGGCGATCGCGGGCGCCGCCTGCCCAAGGGCCTGATCTGCGGCGTGATTCTGCTGACACTGATCGGCAGCCATGTCGTGCACCTGATCGCGGATGCCCGCTACATGCGTAGCGTCACCCAGCAGGTGGGCATCTACCCGCTGCTGTTCCCGGCCACCGCCAAGGACTTCATGGAGAAGCATGGCTGGCTCGACCCGCGTGCGGCGCGCGCCGAGCGCGCCGACATCGACGGCAAGCAGGCGCAGAATCTCGACTGGCCCAAGCACCCGTTGAGCTGCCAGGCAGACTCACCGCCCAACGTCCTGGTGGTGCTGATCGACTCCTGGCGCGCCGACGAATATGGCCCCGAGAACACGCCCAATCTCTACGCCGCACTCGACGCCAGCGGCCGACGCTATCTCGACCACTTCAGCGGCGGCAACGCCACCCGCAACGGCACCATGAGCCTGTTCTACGGCCTGACCGGCAACTACTACGCCTATCTGGACAACACCCAAACCCCGGCGCTGTTGATCACGCAGATGCAGAAGCAGGGCTATGCCATGGGTATCTTTGCCTCGGCCAGCCTCAACGGTATCGGCTTCGATCGCACCATCTTCTCCTCGATCCAATCACTGCGTCTGCGCACCGAGGGGCCGACACCTGCCGCGCGCGACCGCCAGATGACCGACGACTGGCTGGCCTGGCTGTCGCAGCAGGAGCAGTCAGACACGCAGCCGTGGTTCGGCATGCTGTTCTACGACGCCCCTCACGGCTACGACGTGCCGGCAGACGCAGCCCAGCCCTACCAGCCCTCGATCCAGGATATGAACTACCTGAAACTGGGGCCGGATACCGACCCGACGCCTTACTTCAACCGCCACCGCAATGCCGTGCACTACGACGACACCCTGCTCGGCGAGGTGATCGACGATCTCAAGGCCAAGGGCGAGTGGGGCAACACTCTGCTGGTGGTCACCGCCGATCACGGCCAGTCGTTCAACGACTTCGGCAAGAACTATTGGGGCCACAACAGTAACTTCGCCGCCCCCCAGACCCACGTGCCGATGATCGTGCACGGCCCTGGCGTCGACCCCGGCACGGTCGACGGCATGACCAGTCATCTCGACGTGGCGCCGATGCTGATGCGCCATGCCCTCGGCTGCACCAACCCGCTCTCCGACTATGCCCAAGGTGTCGACCTGCTCACCCCGGGTATCGATCAACCCTGGGTTCAGGCCAGCAGCTATCTGGACTACGGCATCATCGAGCCGTCGCGGATCACCGTGATCGACGGTGCCGGCCAGTGGCAGATTCTCGACCACCGCCTCGACCCGATCCCCGGCGCCGAGTTCTCGCCCGCGGTTTTTCAGGCGATGCAGACTTTCCGTCAGTTCTATCGCTAGGACGTGCGCAGCTACAATGGACGCCGCCAAGCCCCTCCAGGGCGCGCGTCCATCGACGACTCAGGATACAGCCATGGCTAATATCAGCGGCGTGGTGATCACGCTCAACGAAGCGGACAACATCGAAGCCTGCCTGGCCTCGCTGGGACGCGTGTGCCAGGAGCTGATCGTGGTCGACTCCGGCTCTCGCGATGCCACCGTGGCCCTGGCCGAGGCCTGCGGCGCACGTGTCATCAGTCAGCCCTATCTGGGTGACGGCCCACAGAAGAACGTCGGCCCGGCGGCCGCCAGCCATCGCTGGGTGCTGTCGCTGGACGCCGACGAGCGTCTCACCGACGCGGCGGTGGCCACGATCGGTGCACTCGATCTCGAGAACACGCAGCACGACGCCTTCGCCCTGCGCCGGCGCAACTTCATCGGCAGCCGCTGGGTGAAGCGCTGCGGCTGGTACCCGGACTACTGCCTGCGACTCTATGATCGCCAGCGCTGCGCCTTCTCCGACTCGCGTCAGCACGCCTCGGTGCAGGCACGCCAGCCGCACCGGCTCGATGCCGATCTCGAGCACTACTCCTTCGCCAACCTGGGCGAGCTGTTCGGCAAGGCCAGCGGGCGCTTCTCCAACCGCGCCGCCAAGATCATGTATCTGAAGGGCAAGCGCGCCAACGCCGGCTCGCCGGCGCTGCACGGTGCCAACGCCTTCATGCGCAAATACCTGTTCCAGGGCGGCATGCTGGGCGGGCTGGACGGCCTCTCGGTATCGCTCTCCGCGGCGGTCAACGCCTATCTCAAGTACGCCAAGCTGCTCGAACTTCAGCGCGATGCCCGGGTGCGCGACGCCGAAGATTTCGACAAGGTGTGGTGAACGCATGTCGGCTGCTCCTCTGCATGTCCGCCACGTCAATCTCGCCCGCGGCTTCCGTGGCGGCGAGCGTCAGACACTGCTGCTGATCGAGGCGCTGGCACAGCTCGGCCAGGGCATCACCCAGAGCCTGGTATGCCGGCGCGATTCACCGCTGCGTAACCAGCTGATCACCCCGGAGGTGCAGTTGATCGATGCCGATCACGCCCTGGCCGGACACCTGCGTGCGCCGCGCCCCAGTCTGGTCCACGCCCACGAGGCCAAGGCAGTGCACTGGGCCTGGCTCGAGCGGCGCCTGCGCGGTACCCCTTATCTGCTCACCCGGCGCGTGCCCCAGCCGGTCAAGGACAAGCCCTTCAACCGCCTGACCTATGGTGCTGCAGCCCGCGCCGTGGCGATCTCCTCGGTGATCGAGACCCATCTGCGTCAGCGCGCCTGGTGCCCGGTCGAGCGTATCCCCAGCGTGCTTTCCGGTCAGCCCAGCGACCCGGCGAAGGTGGCGGCGCTGCGCCAGCGTTTCGCCGGCCATCCGGTTATCGGCCACATCGGCGCGCTGGTCGACCGCCACAAGGGCCAGCGGGTCCTGCTCGATGCCGCCCGCCGTCTGCGCGAGAGCCACCCCGAAGTGCGCTTCCTGCTGCTCGGCGAGGGCGAAGATGCTGAAGCGCTCGCGGCCGAAAGTCGGGATCTCGGCAACGTGATCTGGGAAGGTTTTCAGCCCAACGTCGGCGACTATCTCGAGATCATGACGCTATTCGCCTTCCCCTCGCGCAACGAGGGGCTGGGCTCGACGCTGCTCGACGCCATGGATCATGGTGTACCCATCGTGGCCAGCCGGGTCGACGGCATCCCGGATCTGATCGAGGATGGGGTCAGCGGCGTGTTGGTGCCGCCCGCCGATGGCGCCGCCCTGAGCGCAGCGCTGGCGCAGCTGCTCGACGATCCGTCACGCCGCCGGGCGCTGGCCACGGCCGCCCGTGCGCGTTTGGCGGCCTTCACACCCGCGGCCATGGGGGCGTCCTACCTGGCTTGCTACCGTAGTATCCTCGACGAGCGCAGGCAGCTTTCACCCGACGTCTAACGTCACGCACAGGGCGTGATAAACCACAACCGCGCCCTGCTACCCACTCATAAGCGAGCGGCCGGCACCAAAGACGACACCATGAAACTACTCATCACCGGCATGGCCGGTTTCATCGGCCACGCTGTGGCAAAGCAGTTGGCCCCGCGCGGGATCGAGATCGTCGGTATCGACAATCTCAACGACTACTACGACGTGGCGCTCAAGCACGCCCGCCTCGCCGATCTCGAATCCTATGCCAACGTGCGTTTCGTTGCCTGTGATCTGACCGATCGCGACGGCATGCAGGCGCTGTTCGCGCGCGAACGCTTCACCCGGGTGATTCACCTGGCCGCCCAGGCCGGCGTGCGCTATTCGCTCGAGAACCCCCACGCCTACACCGACAGCAACATCAGCGGCCATCTCAACGTGCTCGAGTGCTGCGCGCATCACGCCATCGAGCATCTGGTCTACGCCTCCTCCAGCTCGGTCTACGGCATGAACCCCAAGGTGCCGTTCTCGACCCAGGACAACGTCGATCAGCCGATCAGTCTCTACGCGGCCACCAAGAAAGCCAACGAGCTGATGGCCTATACCTATGCCCACCTGCATCGTCTACCGGTGACGGGGCTGCGTTTCTTCACCGTCTACGGCCCCTGGGGGCGACCCGACATGGCGCCGTTCAAGTTCACCCGGGCGCTGCTGGCGGGCGAACCGATTCAGGTCTTCAACCATGGTGACATGCAGCGTGACTTCACCTATATCGACGACATCGTGGCCGGGGTGACGCGCATTCTCGAGGTGATCCCGCTGGCAGGCAGTCTCGATGCCGACCCCGGCAGCCAGCGCCCGCCCTACGCGCTCTACAATATCGGCCATGGCAGCCCGGTGGCGCTGATGGACTTCATTCACGCCCTCGAGAAGGCGACCGGACGCCAGGCACGCTGCGACTTCCAGCCAATGCAGCCGGGCGACGTGCCGCGCACCTGGGCGGATACCGAGGCCTTCTTCGCCGCCACCGGCTATCGCCCCCGAATCGGCGTGGAGGAAGGCGTGGCACGCTTCGTCGACTGGTATCGGCGCTTCTATCGCGTCTGACATCATCAGGCACCGCGGCCATGGCCAGCCCGGGCAGCGCAAAGGCCGACGACGTGGCATCATGGCGCGCAGGATGGCGCCCCAGGCGCTCACCAGATCTATCAGCGGAGCGGTGGCATGAGCAAAATTCGGGTCGGAGTGATCTGCGGCGGCAAGTCGGCGGAGCACGAAGTCTCTCTGCAGTCGGCGAAGAACATCGTCGACGCGCTGGACCGCGAGCACTTCGCGGTCAGCGTCATCGGTATCGACAAGCAGGGCCAGTGGCATCTCAATGCGGCCGATGACTTCCTGCACCACGCCGACGATCCGCGGCGTATCGCGCTCAATCCCTCGGCGGGCGATCTCGCCCTGGTCCCGGGCCGCCCCAGCTCACAGCTGATCGCCGCCGACGACGCGCGCCAGATCCTCGACCAGCTCGATGTGATCTTTCCCATCGTCCACGGCACCTTGGGCGAGGATGGCTCGCTGCAGGGACTGCTGCGTATGGCCAACCTACCGTTCGTCGGCTCCGGCGTGCTCGGCTCCGCCGTGGGCATGGATAAGGACGTGGCCAAACGGCTGCTGCGCGACGCCGGCGTCCCGGTTGCCCCCTTCGTCACCTATACCCGTCACAGCGCCCGCGAAGCGGACTTCGAGGCCCTGCGCGACACCCTGGGGACGCCGCTGTTCGTCAAGCCCGCCAATCAGGGCTCCTCGGTGGGCGTCAGCCGGGTCGAGAGTGCCGCGGCGTTCACCGAGGCCTTGGAACTGGCTCTGGCGTTCGACCACAAGGTGCTGATCGAGGCCGCCATCGACGGCCGCGAGATCGAATGCGCGGTGCTCGGCAACGAACACCCCGAGGCCAGCGTCTGCGGCGAGATCGTGGTATCCCAGGGTTTCTACTCCTACGACACCAAGTATATCGACGACGGCGCGACCATCGCAGTGCCGGCGGACATCGAAGAGGCGGCGAGCGAGCGTATCCGAGCGCTCGCGGTGCGCGCCTTCCAGGTGCTGGAGTGCGCTGGCCTGGCCCGGGTAGATGTCTTCCTGACGCCGGCGGGCGAGGTGGTGATCAACGAGATCAATACCCTGCCGGGCTTCACCCGTATCAGCATGTACCCCAAGCTGTGGCAGGCGAGCGGGGTGACCTATCCGGCACTGGTGACGCGCTTGATCGAACTGGCACTGGCGCGTCACGCCGCCGACGAAGCTCTACGCAGCTCGCGCGACTGAGATTTTTTGCGCAAAGTCGGCGAGGAAGCCGGTCACCGAACGGTCATGATAAAGTCATCCTGACCCGCCGCGAGCCGGCACGCTCGAGCAACGGCACTCAGGCGGTACCCGGGATGGGTGCCGCGCCTCAGCGGACGTTCACGGATCGAAAACGTCATGACTCTCTCCCGCAATATGCGACGTTGGTTTGTACTCACTTACATCGGACTCTGCATCGGCTATGCGGTCATGGTGATGTGGGTACTGCCCTGGTGGACCCCGGCGCTGATCGCGCTGGCCTGGCTGGTACCGGCCCATCGCTTCGGCTGGGGCGCCCCCGAGCAGCGCGCGGCGCGGCGCCGAGCCTGGCCCTGGTCGCTGCTGCCGCTGGCCCTGTGGTGGGTCTATATCTATCTCGATGACAGCTTCGGCAAGCTCGATCTCGGTGCGGTGATCTTTCACCTCCAGGCCGGCATCGAGGAGAACGGCAGCACCGACCGCCAGATCGCCGGCGCAATCTACACCCTCGCCGCCATCCTCATGCTGGTATGCGTGACCTGGCTGGTACGCGCAGACCATCGCTGGCGCCTGTGGGAGCGCGTGCTCAGCCTATTTCTGCTCGCTTTCAATCCGCTGCTGTTCGGACTCTCGCTGCGTGGTGCCTCGGTGATCGACGACAACGCCTCGTGGCTCGCCGATCGCTATCGTCCGCCGCAGATCGTCTCCGCTCCGAAGCAGCCACCCAACCTGATCTATCTCTATCTGGAGAGCACCGAACGCACCTATGCCGATACCCAGCGCTTCGGTAATGCCTATGAAGACCTGACCGCGCTGGGCCGCCATGGCGTGGTCTTCCACGGCGTTCAGCAGCTCGACAACACAGGCTGGACCATGGCCGGCATGGTTGCCAGCCAGTGCGGCGTCCCGCTGATGCCAGCGGGGCTGATGCACGACAACCAGTTCGAGCCGCTCTCCGACGTGCTTCCCGGCGTCGACTGCCTGGGCGACCTGCTCAAGGCCAGAGGCTATGCGCTGACCTTCATGGGTGGCGCCAGCACCAAGTTCGCTGGCAAGGCGAAGTTCTATCGCGGCCACGGCTTCGATACCGTGCTGGGCAAGGACGAGCTGCTGGATCGGACCCCCAAGGACTATCTCAACGACTGGGGGCTCTATGACGACACTCTGCTGGGCCTGGCCGAGGCGCGCATCCGCCGCCTGCACGACGCCCACAAGCCCTACGCCTTCTTCGGTCTGACTCTGGCTGCGCATCCGCCGTTCGGCCATCCGTCGCAATCCTGTCGCGACAATCAGGGGCCGTTCGATGGTACCGACATTCTCTATTCGGTGAAGTGTACCGGCTGGCTGGTCAAGAACTTCATCGCGCGGCTCGATGCCGATGGTTTGCTAGACAACACGCTGGTGGTGGTGTCCAGCGACCACCTGTCGATGAAGAACTCGGCCTGGGAGCAGTTGATCGCGGGGCCGCGTGAGGACACCTTGATCCTGTTGGGCAAGCACCAACGCCCTCGTATCATCGAGCGCCAGGGCAGTATGGTCGACGTCCTGCCGACGGTGCTCGAGGCGATGGGCTTTGGTGTGCCCGACCATCGCGCCGGCCTGGGTGTCTCACTGCTGTCGTCGCAGCCGACGCTGGTCGAGCGCTACTCGCTGGAGGAGCTGAACCGACGCATGCGCAGCGAAAATCGCCTGCAGGAAGAGCTATGGAACGGCGTCAACTAGCACGCCGTCCTGTCGCGTTGCTCTTGATGCCCTTCGCCGCTGGCACGCGCCCGCTCCTCTCCACAAAGCGCCCAAGAGGCGGCACGCATGGGTGATGGGCACGCCGTCGGATGCTGCCGGCGTGGAGCCGGCCAACTAAAGGGCTCCTCTCGGCGAACCGGATCTAGATCACCCGGCTCGCGCTCCGGCAGGCACCCTGGCAGCGCCGCGGCGACCCGGGCCAGCGCCTGCTCGCCCCGCGCGCCCTGGACCACGCGCTCCCACCAATGGCGATGCACGGCGCGAACCACCACCGGAATCGAGGGCAGACCCAGGCGCTGGGCCATTGCCAGCCGATGCAACCCGCGATTGATCTTGAGCAGCGTGCCGTCACGGGTCACCGCCACTCCCAACGCATCCTTGCCCAGGCTGGCATCGAAGCCATAGGTAGCCATATGGTCGAGATAGCCTAGGTAGGTGCGCAGATAGGCCAGGATCTTCTCTTCGGAGTCGAGCACCAGGCCTTGGCTGCGCGAGCGCCAGGGGTTTCCCGCCGCCAGCCGAGAGCGATACTGGCGAAAGCGTTCGGTGCGGGTGAGATCGTCGCGGTTCTCATCCAGATCGCTGATGAAGCGATAGCGCGAACCGAAGCGCAGATCCCCCCGGCTACGGTCCCAATCGCCCTCCCAGATGAACGCGGACGATGGATTCTTCCGGCCACCGACGCCCGCGGCGTTGCGATCGCGAATCAGCTGACGTGGATCGATCTCGACCACCAGCGCAGCGCCCAGCCGCGCATCGACCACCCGGCGTGGCAGGCCTCGCCGAACTACCAGGTCACCGCCCGGCCAACCCCGTTGCCAGTAGCTGAAGAGCGCGTTTTCCAACGGTCGTACAACGCTCTGCTGGACGGCGCCACGCAACCGTATCACCCCGCGTGCAGCGGTCTGCTCGATCGCCGGTTCTGACGCGCACATACCATCCTCTCGCTCCCGCCTATGGCGAGAGTGCTCGGGCGCCGTTGTCGGCAGCGAGGGGCAGGCGTGACGGGACATGATCGACTCGATTCTTCGGGGAGTTGCCAGCAAGCGCATGAAACGCGGCTCGGCAAAAATATAGCACCCTTATTAGGGTGCTATTCAATTTCCCTTAGGATAGCAGTCGGACAAGCGTCGTCCAGGCACTATCGCGGATTATGTTGAGCGCCATTCGCGCGCAGTATCAGGAGGTGGTGGACAGGGCCAGAAACTGCTGCATGATGCGGGTATCACGAAAGCGCTCGACCAGCTCCGGGTCGCTCGCGAGGTCCGGCGGCTCGTTCAAGCCTTCGCGAATCTTCTGCGCCAGGCTAGCGATACTGTCATCGGCTATTAGACGTGCCTGATCGTGCACGAGCACGTTGCGCACGCCACCGGGGCAGCCGATCGCCGCACAGGGTGTGCCACAGATCAGGCTCTCCGCCAGCACGATACCGAAGGCTTCGCTGTGCGAACTCAGGGCGAACAACCGAGCGTGCTTCATCCACGGATAGGGGTTGGTCTGGCTGCCCACGAAGTGAACGCGCCGGCGCAGCCCCAACTCGTCGACGAGCGCCTCGAGCTCTGGCCGCTTGGGGCCGTCACCGACGATGACCAGATCCTCTTCGATCTGCGCTTCACGATAGGCTCGGATCAGCCAATCCTGCCGCTTGACCCGGGAGAGCCTAGATACGTGTACGATGAAGGGTCGCGATGGCAGCTCGATCGGCGCCTCGGCCTGACGCCGTATGCCCTCGATATCGCACAGGTTGGGGATGGTCACGCTGTGCGCTGGCGTGATGCCATGGCGCTGCCACAGGACCTCGAGCTGCCGGGCCACGAAGTCGCTGACGCTGATCACCCGCTTGCCTTGATAGAGGCACGCCAGATAGCGCCCTCTCAGCCAGCCACGGTGCTCCCCCGGCCACGACTCGGTGACCTGCCATAGCCGCGGGTCGCGCCACGACCAAGCGGTCTCGAAGGCCCCCTGGCCCCGAATCACGATCAGGTCCAGGCGGCCACATTCACGCTCCAGACGTCGCACGAAACGCGCCAGATAGCGCCCGCCATACCAGCCACGCCAGAGGAAACCCGACCCCGGCAGCATCGGCTTGAGCAGTGCCCGGGTGAGCAGGTCGTAGAGCAGACCGATCCCGGTTCTGCGGAAGTCCTTGTCGAAGTCGACCCGGTGCACCACGACACCGGGTGCCGGCTCCAGCTCATGGCCGCCCTTGAGCACGAGCACATGCACCTCGTGCCCCTCGCGCACCAGCACACTGGCTAGATCCAGGGTGGCGCGCTCGATGCCGCCGATCTTGAGCTTGCGTAACACCAGCAGCACGCGCTGAGACATGGATCATCACTCCTGGAAGCCGTCGTCGGTGGCGACTCGGGGGGTCATTTCATTGCCCGAAGCACCAGTGACGGCGTCAGCTGGCGCAGGCAGTCGTGGTGGCCCAGCGGGCAGGTGCGCTGAAAGCAGGGCGAACAGGAGAGCGCCAGATAGTGGATCTGGGCATCATCGCTCAGCGGCGGCGTATAGGCCGGCGAAGAAGAGCCGTAGAGCGCCTGGATACGCGTGCCGACCGCGGCGGCGACATGCATCAGCCCGGAGTCGTTGGTGACCACCTGCTCGCAGGCCGCTAGCAGGTCCACCGCATCGGCGAGACGGGTCTTGCCGCACAGGTTACGAGCGTGTTCGAGCCCGTCGACGATCGTCTCTCCGGCCTCGACGTCCTTGGGCCCACCGAGTATCCACACCGTATAGCCCTGGCTGATCAGCGTCTGGGCCAGCTCACGGAAATAGGCCAGCGGCCACTGCTTGGCCGGCCCGTACTCGGCTCCCGGCATCATGCCGATGGCCGGGCGCGCGCCGAGGGCCAGCGTCTCGCGCAGGCTCGCCTGGCGTTCGGCATCGACACGCAGTCGCGGATGCGGCAGGGGAAAGTCGCCGCGCGCCGCCGTCTGCGCATCGAGGCCGAGTGCTACGAAGCGCTTGACGGTCTGATCGAGCACGCTCTTGTCGAGCCGGCGACGATCGTTGAGCAGCCCATAGCGCTGCTCACCGGTGAAGCCGGTGCGCTTGGGGATACGTGCGAGAAACGGGACCAGCGCCGACTTCAGCGAGCGCGGCAGCACGATGGCGTGGTCGAAGCGGCCCTTGAGGCGGCGCGCGAGTTCGCGCCGGGTGCCCCAGCCGAATTCACCATGCTTCACATCGAGGGCAATGGCCTCGTCGACCTCCGGCATGCGCTCGAGAATCGGCAGCGACCACCCCGGCGCCACCACCCCCAGCATGGCGCCGGGATGGCGCTGCTTGAGGGTGATGAACAGGCTCTGCGCCATGACCATGTCGCCGACCCAGGAGGGGCCGACAACCAAAATCCGCGGCGTGCGGCTCGCCGTCTCAGCCATTCAGCCATTCCAGATAGGCGGAGACACCCTCGCGCACGGTCTTGAAATCGCCGCGATAACCCGCCTCGCGCAGGCGCCCGATGTCGGCCCGGGTGTAGCTCTGATAGCGCCCCTTGAGCTCATCGGGGAAGTCGATGTACTCGATCTCGCCCTGTGCCCCGCCATGGTGCGCATGGAAGTCGATCACCGTCTCGGCGATCGCCTTGAACGGCTCGGCGCGCCCGGTGCCCAGATTGAAGATGCCGGAGACCTCCGGATTGTCGAGGAACCACAGATTGACGTCGACCACATCTCCCACATAGACGAAGTCGCGGCTCTGCATGCCGGCCTCGAAGCCGTCCCAGGCGCCGAAGAGCTTCGGATTCTCGCCGCGCTGGACCTGGTTGTGATGGTGAAAGGCGACACTCGCCATCTTGCCCTTGTGCTGCTCGCGCGGGCCGTAGACGTTGAAGTAGCGAAAGCCCACCACCTGGGTCTCGAAGCTGTCCCAGCGCGCACGCACGTACTGGTCGAACAGCAACTTGGAGTAGCCGTAGACGTTGAGCGGCTTCTCGTGCTCGGGCGCCTCGACGAACACCTCGCTGCCGCCGTAGGTCGCCGCCGAGGAGGCATACAGAAACGGGATGCGCTTGGCCTGACAGTAGCGCAGCAGCGTCTTGGAGTACTCGAAGTTGTTCTCGAGCATGAAGCGCCCGTCCCACTCGGTGGTATCCGAGCAGGCGCCCTCATGAAAGATCGCCTCGATCGGCGGCAGGCCGCCGATCTCGCCGCGCAGTTCGGCCTGAACCCGAGCCAGGAAGTCATCCTTGTCGAGATAGTCGCCCAGCGTGCAGTCGGCCAGGTTGACGAACTTGGTGCCGTCGCTGAGGTCATCGACCACCATCACGTCCTGGCGGCCGCGCGCGTTGAGTGCCTTGACCAGATTGGCCCCGATGAAGCCGGCCCCGCCGGTGACTACGATCATGTCGCTATCCTCCTGTCTCGACTCGGCCATGCCGACAGCAGTCCGAGGACGTCGCCCGCGGCCGATTGCTGCCAGTGCCTATAACCGATTGAGCGCTAATTGTATACTTGGCGGCTTACGAATTCATGGGCAACGGTACGCAGTCAATGACAGAGTCGACGGCAGATGCGAAAACCTTTCAGGGGCTGATCCTCGCCCTGCAGCAATACTGGGCGGAACAGGGCTGCGTCGTGCTGCAGCCGCTCGATATGGAAGTGGGCGCCGGCACCTTCCACCCGGCCACCTTTCTGCGCTCGATCGGTCCGGAGAGCTGGAACGCCGCCTACGTCCAGCCCTCGCGCCGCCCCACCGACGGGCGCTATGGCGAGAACCCCAACCGCCTGCAGCACTACTATCAGTTCCAGGTGGTGATGAAGCCCTCACCGGAAGACTTCCAGGCGCTCTATCTCGGCTCGCTCGCGCGTCTGGGCATCGACCCCAAGGTCCATGACATCCGCTTCGTCGAGGACAACTGGGAGTCGCCGACACTGGGGGCCTGGGGCCTGGGCTGGGAGATCTGGCTCAACGGCATGGAGGTGACCCAGTTCACCTACTTCCAGCAGGCCGGCGGCCTGGAGTGTTACCCGGTCACCGGCGAGCTGACCTACGGTCTCGAGCGCATCGCCATGTACCTGCAGGACGTCGACAGCGTCTACGATCTGGTGTGGACGATCGCCCCGGACGGCACCCGCGTCACCTACGGTGACGTCTATCTGCAGAACGAGCGCGAGCAGTCGGCCTACAACTTCGAGCACGCCGACGTGCCCTACCTGTTCGAGGCCTTCGATCACTGCGAGGGCGAGTGCAACAAGCTGCTCGCGGCCAATTTACCGCTGCCCGCCTACGAGCAGGTCCTCAAGGCCTCGCACACCTTCAACCTGCTGGACGCCCGCCACGCCATCTCGGTGACCGAGCGTCAGCGCTATATCCTGCGCGTGCGCACGCTGGCGCGCGACGTGGCCCACGCCTACTACGCCTCGCGCGAGGCGGCCGGCTTCCCGCTGGCACCGGAAACGCTGCGGCGCGAGTTGCTGGCGCAGACATCGCAAACCACTCAGGGAGACGCATGAGCATGGCAGCCAACACCCTACTGATCGAACTGGGCGTCGAGGAGCTGCCACCCGGAGCCCTGCGCGATCTCGCACAGGCCCTGCGTGACGGCGTGACCAAAGGGCTCGCCGAGGCCGAAGTCCCCATGGCCAGCGCCACCGCCCTGGCCTCTCCACGCCGCCTCGCCGTGCGCGTCGAAGCGCTCGCCGACAAGCAACCCGATCGTGAGGTCGAGAAGCGCGGCCCGGCCCTCGCCGCCGCCTTCAAGGATGGCCAGCCGACCAAGGCGGCCGAGGGCTTTGCCCGCTCCTGCGGTGTGAGCGTCGACGACCTGATCCACCTGGAGACCGACAAGGGCACCTGGCTCGGCTACCGCGAGCAGCAGCAGGGAGAGTCCATCGACGCCCTGCTCCCAGCCATCGTCGCCAACGCGGTCAACGCCCTGCCGGTGCCCAAGAACATGCGCTGGGGCGCCTCGCGCATCGAATTCTCGCGCCCGGTGCACTGGCTGGTGCTGCTCTACGGCGATCGCGTCATCGATGCCGAGGTGCTGGGTCTGCACGCCGGACGCACCACCCGCGGCCACCGCTTTCATGCCCCCGAGGCGTTCGAACTGGCCCACGCCGACGACTACCAGGCGGCGCTGGAGAACGCCTATGTGCTGGTCGACATGGACCGCCGGCGCGCGCGCATCCGCGAGCAGGTGCTGGCGGAGGCCGAGGTCCACGACGGGCAGGCGGTCATCGATGACGCCCTGCTCGAAGAGGTCAACGGCCTGGTAGAGTGGCCGGTAGCGCTGACCGGCAGCTTCGACGAACGCTTCCTCGAGGTCCCCGCGGAGTGCCTGATCTCCTCGATGAAGGCCAATCAGAAGTACTTCCACCTGCTCGATGACAACGGCAAGCTCATGCCGCAGTTCATCACCGTGGCCAATATCGAGAGCGAAGATCCGCAGCAGGTGATCTACGGCAACGAGAAGGTGATTCGCCCGCGCCTGGCCGATGCCGTCTTCTTCTTCGAGACCGATCGCAAGCAGACGCTGGCCTCGCGTCAGGCCTCACTGGGCAACGTGGTGTTCCAGCGCGAGCTCGGCAGCCTGGCCGACAAGGCGGCACGCAGCGAGGTGGTGGCGCGCTTCATCGCCGAGAAGATCGGTGGCGACAGCAGCGCCGCGGCGCGCGCGGCACAGTTGGCCAAGTGCGACCTGGTGACCGAGATGGTGCTCGAGTTCCCCGAGCTTCAGGGCATCATGGGCACCTACTACGCGCGTCACGACGGCGAACCCGATGCGGTCGCCGACGCCCTGCACGAGCAGTATCTGCCGCGCTTCGCCGGCGATGAGATCCCGCGTACGCCGACCGGCATGGCGATCGCCCTGGCCGATCGTCTGGACACCCTCACCGGCATTTTCGGTATCGGCCAGCGCCCCACGGGGGCGAAAGATCCCTTCGCCCTGCGCCGCGCCACCATCGGGGTGCTCAACATCCTGATCAAGGGTGAACTGGATCTGGATCTGCGTGAGCTGCTCGAACTCGCCGCCTCCCAGCACCGCGACCTGCCCAAGGCGGACGGCCTGGTAGATGACGTCCTCACCTACATGCTCGATCGCTTCCGCGCCTGGACTCAGGACGAGGGTCTGCCCGTGGACGTCTACCTTGCCGTACGCGCACGCCCGGTGACGCGCCCGCTCGACTTCGCCCGTCGCCTGCGCGCGGTGCATCGCTTCGAGCAGCGCGAGGAAGCCGCCGCCCTGGCGGCCGCCAATAAGCGCGTGGCCAACATCCTGGCCAAGCAGCAGTACGACACCGGCGCCGAAGTCGACGCTTCGTTGTTGATCGAAGAGGCGGAGATCGCCCTGGCGCGAGCCGTCACCGACTGCCGCGACCAGGTGGAGCCGCTGTTCCGCCAGGCCGACTACGCCCAGGCGCTGGATATTCTGGCCACGCTGCGCGCGCCGGTGGATCGCTTCTTCGACGAGGTCATGGTGGCTGTCGATGACGACGCCGTGCGCACCAACCGGCTGGCACTCCTGGCCAGCCTGCAAGGGCTGTTCCTCGCCGTGGCGGACATCTCCGAGCTGCAGCAGTAACGTTTCACGTGAAACATTGCCCGCCCGAGACATCCGGGCGGGCCTATTCTCTCCCGATATTGCCTCGGCTTTACTGCTAGCCTCCATCCTCCGCACGGCCCTTCCGCTCCTCTCGCCTTCTCATCGCCTCACTGCCCAAGTACAGCACACCGCACAAGCCAGATTGTTCCACGTGAAACATCGCAGGACCGAGTTGGCGCCAACGGCGCGGCAGCGCGATAATGCATCGACATGCTCCCCCAACCAGGCCTTCTATGCAGAAACTGGTCATCCTCGACCGTGATGGCGTCATCAACGAAGATTCCGACGCCTATATCAAGTCACTCGACGAGTGGCACCCCTACCCTAGCGCTATGGAAGCTATCGCTACGCTTACGCAGGCAGGCTGGCAAGTGGCCATCGCCACCAACCAGTCGGGTATCGGCCGCGGCTACTACGATCGCAACACTCTAGATGCCATTCACTCACGGCTGCGCGCGCTGGTGCATCAGGCCGGTGGCGAGATCGTGTATATCGCTTACTGCCCCCATCTGCCGCAGGATGAGTGCGACTGCCGCAAACCCAAGCCAGGTCTGCTGCTTCAGATCCAGCAGGCGCTGGGGCTACCGACGCTGACAGGTAGCTGGATGGTGGGCGATAGCCTGCGTGATATCGAGGCAGGCATCGCAGCCGGCGCGCAGACCGCACTGGTCAGCACAGGCAAGGGCGAACGCTACGCCCGCGACGTCGCCCGCGAGCATCCGGAGACCTGGCACTGCGACGATCTCGCAGATTTCGTTGAACGCCTGTTGGCAGCGACCTGAGCCGAGTTCGCTATCCCCTTCTCGGGGTAGTCGACCGCCACCTCCAATGGCTGCGCCGGTAGCCGCCAATGCTCTCCGCTGAACCCTGAGTGAGCCCTGAGACCGGCATGTTTCACGTGAAACATATCGATCTGGCCTGGTGTGTCATGGCAACGTTACGTCACAAACGGCGCGTGGAGACTCGGCTATTCTTGGTGCAATACGCCCAAGGGATGGGACAGGGTCATGACATCGGGGAAGAAGATAGGCCTTTCATTACTGGCCTTCGTGCTGGTAGCGATTATCGCACTGGTCATCGTGGTGCTGACATTCGACTGGAATCGTCTCAAACCCACGCTCAATCAGCGGGTCTCTGCGGCCATTCACCGGCCTTTCGCCATCGAGGGCGATCTCGATCTCTCCTGGGAGAGACCCAAGGATATCGACGGCTGGCGCAGCTGGGTGCCCTGGCCGCATCTGCACGCCGAGCGGATTCGCGTCGGTAGCCCCGACGCCATCACCGATGCCGATCTCGTCAGACTGCGTGCGCTGGACCTGACGCTGGCGCCACTGTCGCTGCTCGAGCGCCGCGTGGCGATCCCGCGTATAGCGCTCAGCGGCGGTGAAGCCACCCTGGTCAAGCGTCAGGATGGCAACAACAACTGGACCTTCAATCTCGGCGATACATCCGATGATCCCGATACGACCGACACCCAGCCTGGCTGGACCGTGGATATTGGCGATATCACCTTCGACCCCATCACCGTCCACTATCGTGACCAGCCGCTGGATGCCGACGTCGACGCCACCCTGAGTCTGCTGGGCCAGCCCATCGCCTTCAACGAGCTGAGCGGAGAAGCGCCTTTGACGGGCAGCGGCACTGATCGAAAAGTCGCCGACTACGCCTTCGGCTGGCAGGCCAGCGGCACCTATAAGGGCCAGCAAATCCGTGGCGAAGGCAAACTGGGCAGTCTGACAGCGCTGCGCCAAGCGGGTGCACCCTATCCGTTGCAGGCCGATGTCACTGCAGGCCAGACACGCGTGAGCGTCGCCGGCACGCTGACCGATCCGCTGGCGCCCAAAAGGATCGATCTCGATCTCACCTTCGCTGGCCAAAATCTGGGTGACCTCTACCGGGTGATCGGCGTCACGCTGCCGGATACGCCGCCGTACTCGACGCGAGGCCATCTGAGCGCCGACCTTGCGACGCGAGATGCGCTGACCTTTCGCTACCGGAAATTCGACGGTCAGGTTGGCGACAGCGACATCCATGGCGATCTGACCTATACCCTGGGTGAACCCCGCCCATCCCTCACCGGCGAGGTCGTCTCGCGCCAGCTGCGTTTCGCCGATCTGGCGCCATTGATCGGTGCCGATAGCAGTGGTGATGATGGCGAAACCCAGCAGGAAGCGCCGCAGCAGCCAACGGACAAAGTGCTACCGGTGGCGGAGTTCCAGACCGAGCAGTGGCGCGCCATGGATGCCGACGTCAAGTTCACTGCCCAGCGTATCGAGCATGGCGACTCGTTGCCGCTGGAAGACCTGTATACCCACGTCCGGCTCAACAATGGTGAGGTCCTGCTCGACCCACTGCGCTTCGGCGTCGCCGGCGGCAACCTCAACACCACGCTGCGTCTGGATGGCAGTCAGACACCGCTTCAGGCGAGAGTCGACCTGCACATTAGGCGCCTGTTGCTCAGTCGCCTGTTCCCCGAGGTCGAGTTGATGCAGAACAGCCGTGGCGAGCTCAATGGAGACGCCTCGCTCAGTGGACACGGCAACTCGATTGCCGCTCTCCTGGGTAGCAGCAACGGTGATCTCGGCATGATCGTCAGCGATGGTCTCATCAGCCGCAATCTGATGGAGCTGGCCGGGCTCAACGTGGGCAACTACCTGGTGGGCAAGCTGTTCGGGGACGAGCAGGTACGTATCAACTGCGCCGCCACCAGCCTGAAAGTCGACGATGGCCTGGCACGTCCGCGCTTCTTCGTCATCGACACCGAGAACGCGCTGATCAAGATCGACGGCAGTATCAACTTCGCCAACGAAAGGCTCGATCTCAACATCGTCCCGGAGAGCAAGGGCGCTCGGGTATTCACCCTACGCTCGCCGCTCTATGTCCACGGCACTTTCGCCAACCCCTCGCCGGGGGTGGATGCCAGCTCGCTGCTGGCACGCGGCGCTGTGGGCGCCTTCCTCGGCACCGTCGCCGCGCCTGCCGCTGCGCTGCTGGCCCTGGTCTCGCCGAGCGCCGGAGAGACCACACCGTGCAATGACTTTCTGAGCCAGATTCAGACCCGGCCGTGATACCCGATTGTTTCACGTGGAACATTGCCGGCGTTTCATAGCAGTGGTTGCTGCCCCCTCGTGGGGGCGGCAGCCGAGAGGTGATCGCTCTTTCTGGCTCGGGTGCCCGGCTCCAAGATGCCTGCGCTTTGCGACTCTGATGGCTTTCGTGTTCCTATGGCTGCCCCCGTCCCGTTCCTTCCCCCGCCCTCGACGATCGATCAACCCTAGGCACCGTCTGAAAAGTACTGCGCTCGCCCATGCAGCGTTAAAAATCGGCTCACTGAACAACGTTCAGAACGTCCGAAGGACGGCCCGGAGGGCGAGCGGAGAGAGTAAAATGCTCATTTACACCCCGTAAACTCCGCGTTTTCTCCGATTTTTGCCTTGCCTGGCCTTCGCTCGTCGACTTTTCAGACAGCACCTAGATCGGCGCAGCGAATCCGGTGAGGGCGGATCAGGCATGTGGATCAACGGTCACAGGAATTGTTCCACGTGAAACATCGCGAAGACGACCTCACTATCCATCACTCATGGATGAGTTCGACGAGTATCGGTGGTTTGGGAAAGCGCACACAGAGAGGGGACCACGCGCCGGCGACCGACGCACAAAAGAGGCCCGCCATGGTCTTGGAACGACCAGCGGCGGGCCGGGAGGCAACTCGAGTGGAAGGTCAGTCGCGGGGCTCGGTATTACCGCCGTAAGCATCGTGGTGAGCCGCACTGTCGGTGTCAGCGCTATCACGATAGTGGCGGCCCAGGGATGCGAGGGCGTCGATCAGCTTGTCGATCTCGCTGCTGAAGCGCTGCTGCTGCTGGGCGTAGAAGTGACGAGTATAGGAAGACCCCTTGTGCTTCTTGACCAGCGAATCGAACTGCTCGCCCAACTGCTGGGTATGGAAGCGCATACGCTCGGTCAGAAACTCGGCATGCCCTTGGTGGCAGGCCACATCCATCAGTGCCCTTACCTGCACGGTGAGCAGGTAGAGCTGCATGACATTGCGCTCCTGCACCTCCTTCTGCGTGGAGACGCTGTCATCGAGCAGATTGATAGCGCTCATCTCACAGCAGTCCGTTGCCTCCGACATCGGACGCTGTTCGCGGCATTCCTGCGTCTGCATCATGATGACCTCCTCGGCTGCGGTGCATGCGGTACCTTCAGTCTATGCAGCGCCGGAGCTTTACTCCCTCAGCCATTAGTCGAAAGGGGCGCAAGGGCCACTCGCCGCTGGGCCGGCTCCTGGCAGCCGACTTGATCCACGTTGTGTCGGACCGGTCTCCACTCGGTGATAGTGAGACATCCCCGGACAGACCAGCGAGGAGAGCAAAGGCCATGAGAGACATGACGACCTTCCTGGACAGTCTCGATCGGCCGTCTCCCCCCGCCGATCTAGGTCGCGAGCTACGCGCCCTGTGGTGGGCTGGAAAGTCAGAGTGGTCGAAGGCACACGACCAGGTGGATACCGCTTCCGGCCCCCATGCCGCCTGGGTGCACGCCTATCTTCACCGCTGGGAAGGCGATATCGGCAACGCCGGCTACTGGTATCGGCAGGCGGGGCTCCCCGTGCCGGACCAAAGTCTCGATGAAGAGTGGCAGGAGATCACTCAGTCGCTGCTACGGGCGCTCTCGCCTCAGTCTTGATACGCTCGGGTGGTTTCATCGACCGCGGTCGTCGAGATCAGCTCGGCGAAGTGGTTCAGATCGACGTTGCCTCCGGAGAGCACGATCCCGACACGCTGGCCCTCGAGCCGCGCACGGCCGGTGAAAGCCGCCGCTGCCGCCAGACATCCGGTCGGCTCGACCAACTGCTTCATGCGCCCGACCAGAAAGCCCATCGTCTCGACCAGCTCAGCGTCGCTGACGGTGACGATCTCATCGACACACTGTTGCAGCACCGGGAACGTCAGCCTGCCCAGCGCCTGGGTCTGGGCGCCATCGGCGATCGTGCGTGGCGTATCGATCGCGACGATCTCGCCACTGGCCAGACTTCTCTGGGCGTCGTTGCCGGCTTCCGGCTCGACCCCGACGATCCGGCAGCGCGGATAACGCGCCCTGGCGACCGTGGCACAGCCTGACAGCAGCCCGCCGCCGCCCAGCGGCACGAGCAGCGTATCCAGCTCGCCCACATCATCGAACAGCTCCTTGGCAACGGTGCCCTGTCCTGCCATGACGTGGGGATGATCGAACGGCGGGATCAGGGTCAAGCCTTCAGCCTCGGCCAGCTCCCGGCCCAACGTCTCGCGGTCCTGAGTATAGCGATCGTAGAGCACCACCTCGGCACCATAGCCCCGCGTGGCCGCGATCTTGATCGCAGGCGCATCCTCGGGCATCACGATGACGGCACGAATGCCATGCAGTCTGGCCGAGAGCGCAATCGCCTGAGCATGATTGCCCGAAGAAAAGGCGATCACCCCCGCGACCCTCTGGTCACGATCGAACTGGCTGATGGCATTGTAGCCACCCCGAAACTTGAAGGCGCCGACCCGCTGAAGATGCTCCGCCTTGAAATGCAGCACGGCGCCACTGCGCGCATCGGCCGTTGCCGAACGCAGCACGGGCGTGTGGTGAGCGATGCCCGCCAACCGCCGGTGTGCCGCCACTACATCGTCGTAATCGATCGCCAAGCGGCTCATGCACTCTCTCCTGTCACCTATCAATCACCTGACAGCGCCGTCACTGACACCCGCTGGCGGGCTGCGTAATATGTCAGCCCTAGTGTCACGCTCGACGACCACCCAAGGAAAGTGACAGATGACGACATACGACTGGCGCTGGTACCGCGGCGAGCAGCTCGATACCCACACGCTCTACGCCCTGCTGGCGCTACGCACGGCCGTGTTCGTGGTCGAGCAGCAGTGTGCCTACCAGGAGCAGGATGGTCACGATCTGAGTGCCACGACCGACCATCTCGCGGTGTGGGCGGAGGGTACCTTGGCCGCGTCACTACGCCTGCTGGCGCCGGTATCGCCACGCGAGCCGGTGACCATCGGGCGCGTGGTGATCGCGCCCGATCATCGCGGCTCGGGCCTGGGTCATCGGCTGATGGCGGCGGCGCTCGCACATCTCGCCGAACGCTGGCCGGGTCGCGACGCCTACCTCTCCGCTCAGGCCCACCTGCAGAACTACTACGCAGGCCACGGTTTCGTCGCGGTGACAGAGACTTACCTGGAGGACGATATCCCGCATATCGGCATGCACCGGCGCGGCGGCTGAGAGGATCGGAGCGCAGATGGCACCTGCGCAGCTCCTGGTCGCCAGACACAAAAAAACCGGCACCCTCGCGAGTGCCGGTCGCATGCGTCAAGACGCCGTTCAGGCGCCGAATTCGCTCAGCATGGCCTCGATCAGGTCCAGCCCCTCCTCCAGCACCGCGTCACTGATGGTGACCGGCATCAGGAAGCGGATGGTGTTGCCGTAGAGGCCGCAGGAGAGCAGGATCAGCCCGCGCTCGCGCGCGGTCTTGCACAGCTTGGCCGCCAGCTCGGTGTTGGGCTGCGCGCTCTTCTTGTCGCTGACCAGGTCGAACGCCGCCATGGCGCCCAGGTTGCGCGCGTTGGCGACCGAGGCGTAGTCCTGCTGCCACTTGTCGAAGCGTGCCCGCAGCTTCTCGCCCAGCGCCTGGCTCTTCTCCAGGATGCGCTCCTCCTCGAACACCTCGAGCACCGCAAGCACTGCGGCACACGACACCGGGCTGCCGGTATAGGTGCCGCCCAGCGAGTTGCCGCCGGAAGCATCCATGACCTTGTCGGTACCTACCACCGCGGAGATCGGCATGCCGTCGGCCATGCTCTTGGCCATGGTCATGATGTCCGGCTCGACCCCAGAGTGCTCGATCGCGAACAGCTTGCCGGTACGCCCGAAACCCGACTGCACCTCGTCGACGATCATCAGGATCCCGTGCTCGTCGCAGATCTCGCGGATCGCCTCGAGGAAGCGCTTGGGCGCGGCGTGGAAACCGCCCTCGCCGAGCACCGGCTCGATCACGATCGCTGCGGTATCGCGCGGGTTGGCGTCGGTCTTGAGCACCATCTTGAGGTGGCGCAGGGCCTCCTCTTCACTGACCCCGATCGACTCGACCGGATAGGGCGCACGATAGACCTGCCCCGGCATCGGGCCGAAGTCGTTGCGGTAGGGGGCGACCTTGCCGTTCATTGCCATGGTCATGAAGGTACGCCCGTGATAGCCGCCGGAGAAGCAGATCACACTGGAGCGCCCGGTGGCGGCCCGCGCCACCTTGACCGCATTTTCCAGCGCCTCGGCGCCGGAGTTGGCCAGCATCACCTTGGCGTGGCCGCGCACCGGCGTGACCTCGCTCAGCTTCTGCGCCACGCGCACGTAGCCCTCGTAGGGCATGACCGTCTGACAGGTGTGCATGACGCGGTCGAGCTGCGCCTTGACCGCCTCGACCACCTTGGGGTGCCGGTGACCGATGTTGAGCACGCCGATACCGCCGGCGAAGTCGATGAAGCGCTTGCCGTCCTCGTCCCACAGCTCGGCGTTCTCCGCCCGCGCGGCGAATTCGACCGCCGGGCTGGCCGCACCGCTGGCTACGTAGCGCTGCTTGAGTTCATTGAGTTCTGCGTTGGTCATGCAACTCTCCTCCTGAGGCGGCGCGCGTGATGGCGCCGATGAGCCGTCCCGGACGTCCGCACGGGTGTCGACGGGACGAGGGTGACTGTCACGATTTCGTGTAAGAGGCACGGATGAGACGATCGCCTACCTCTCGACCGTAGCGCTGTCGCGCCCACACGTACAGCAGCAATCCGGCGATCATCCAGCCGCCGAACACTACCCACTCCACCGGCACCAGCGCCGACGGACTGCCCGGCAGGTAGAGGAACACCATGCCCAGCGACAGCAGGACCGCGAGCACGCCGACCAGACCGCCGGCCTTGACCCGGTAGGGGCGCGCCATCTCCGGCTCGCGCCGGCGCAGGATCAGAAACGACAGCGACACGAACAGATAGGCGATGACGATCCCCAGGCCGCCGGCATCGACCAGCCACACCAGCGCCGGGCGGCCGAAGAACGGCGCCAGGGTGGAGAGCACGCCGATCAGGATGATGGCATTGGTGGGCGTCTTGTAGCGCGGGTGCAGCTTGCCGAGAAACGCCGGCAGCATGCCCGAGTGGGCGAGCGCGTAGATCGCCCGCGAGCCGCCGATGTAGAAGGCATTCCAGCTGGTGATGATCCCGGCGATCCCGGCCAGCACCATCAGATTGCCGGCCCAGGCGCCATCGAACACCGCCTGCATGGCATCGGGCACGCTCAGGGTACTGCCACCCAGGGCGTCGTTGTCGAGCATCAGGCTGGTACCCAGCACGATCAGGGTGTACCAGGCCACCGCCATGAGTACCGACAGCACCAGCACCTTGCCGATATCGCGGAACGGCAAATCGATCTCCTCCGCCGCCTGGGGGATGACGTCGAAACCGACGAACAGGAAGGGCACCAGTACCAGCACCGCGACGATACCACCGAAGGCGCCATGTTCGCCGCTGGCGAACAGCGGCTGCATATTGCCGGTGTCACCGGTGAACAGCGAACCGGTGACGAACATCACCCCGGCGATCAGGATCAGGCCGGTGACCACCTTCTGCAGCAGCGCCGCCGTCGAGATCCCCAGATAGTTGATCACCATCATCACCAGCGAGCCGATCACTCCGACCGCCACCCAGCTGGCCTTGACCTCCCAGCCGGCGACGGTCCACAGATCGCCCACGGCATAGCCGGGGAACAGATGCTCGACCACCGTGGGCAGCGCCACCGCCTCGAACGAGGCGACGCTGACATAGCCGAGCACGATGCTCCAGGTACAGACGAAGGACGCGAAATGCCCCAGCGCGCGATAGCTGTAGACGTGCTCGCCGCCGACCTGCGGCATCGCCGCCGCCAGCTCGGCATAGGTCAGGCCGACCAGCAGCACCGCGATGCCGCCGATGATGAAGGCAATGATCGCCCCCAGGCTGCCGCCATCGATAATGGCGCCGCCGGTGAGCACGATCCAGCCCCAGCCGATCATCGCGCCGAAGGCGAGCGCCAGCACATCGGCCCGCGCCAGCACGCGCACGAACTCGGTGGGTTGAGAAGCGTTGGACATAGCAAGATCTCTTGACGTTGTTGTTGATGAAGCGTGTCGATGACGCGTGGTTGCCGAAGCATCGTCGACGAGTCGCTATTGGGGCGACCCTGGCGCCACGCTATCACCGCCGCCGGTAGCGATGAGTAGACCACTCCTGCTACTCAGATAGACCACTTGGACGGCAAGCGCCATAATCCCATCGTCACTGCCCGCCCCGGAGGCACCCATGGAAGATCGCCGCCGGGCCCTGGCCCGGATCGAGAGCGGCTATCACGCCCAGCCCGTCCATCTGACCAAGCACCAGCGTCTGGAGCAGACCCTGCTGTGGCTGATCGAACGCCACTGGCAGAAAGGTCAGCGCCTGCCCGGTCACCGTGATCTGTGCGCATCGCTGGGCGTGGCCCGCAATACCCTGGCCGGGGTGATCGAACGGCTGGTCCAGCAAGGCTATCTGATCACCGACCACGGCCGCGGTACCTGGGTCCACAAGCCCGCGCCGCCAGAGACCAGCGCGCCCACCACCGGGCCGATCTCCCGGCGCGCTCACCGACTCCTGAGCGATGTCGGTGCCAGCCCGGTACAGAGCGGCGCCTTCGTCCCCGGGGTGCCGGATATCGTGCACTTCCCGCTGGCTCGCTGGCGCCAGCTCTACTCGCGCGTCACCGTACCGCACAACACCCTGCTGCTCGCCTATGCCTCGGGCGGCTACGGCCCGCTCAAGCGCGCGATCGCCGGCTTTCTCGCCCGCTGGCGCGGCATCCACTGCGAGCTCGATCAGATCGTGATCACCGAAGGCGCCCACCACGGCCTGCAGCTGTGCGCCCTGGCGCTCGCCGACGAGGGTGACCGGGCGGTGATGGACTCCCCCTTCTACTGGGGCGCGCGCAACGTCTTCCAGGCCTGCGGTCTGAGTGTCGATCACGCCATCTGGACCCCCCGCCACGGCTACCGTCAGCCGCTGCCGGCCCTCTCGCCGCGACTGGTCTACTTCACCGGCTCGCACCACTACCCGCTGGGCGTGCAGTCAGTGATCGCTCACAAACAAACGCTGATCCAGCATCTCGCACCCGAGTGGATTCTCGAGGATGACTACGAGTTCGGAGACGGCGACCGCCAGCTCCTGGCGTTCGACCCGCGCAGCGGCAACCGCATCCTGATCGGCTCCTTCTCCAAGCTGATGTTCCCCGGACTACGGCTGGGCTACCTGGTGGTGCCCAGCGCCCTCAGCCATACCCTCAACCGGGTACGTACCGGGGTCTTTCGCGAGGGCCGGCTGCTGGACCAGGCGGTGCTCGCCGCTTTCATCGACGCCGGCGATCTGGACCGCTGGTGCCACCGAATCGCCGCCGACTACCTGGGCCGCCAGCGCGAGCTCCACGCCCTGCTGGCGGAAACGCCTGGGGTGATCGCCGTCTCCCCGCCGGCGCCCAACATCAGCTTGAGCGTCGAGCTCTCCCCTACCCTCGACGACGAACGCCTGTCGCACTACCTGCTCAACCGCCACCATCTGGTGGCGCGGCCGCTAAGCCGGGTGTGCGCACCCGGCGACACGCGCCGCGGTCTGGTGCTCGGGGTGGGCATGGCCGAAGGGGAAGCGCTGACACGCCAGGGTCGGCGGCTGGCGGCGGCGATCCGCAGCTTCGTCGAACAGCAAACGTAAGCAAGCCCCGCCAGTCTCGACAGCGACCTCGCGAGGCCCTGCCGCCGGATAAGCCCAAGTCGTCTAACGGTTGTGAAAGGCGCTCTCAAAGCGTTGTTTCTAAAAACTGGGTTTCTAAAAACCATCCCTGAACGCAAAACGGCCCGCCCCCAATAGGGGCGGGCCGTCGGCTGGCCTGGCAGCGTCGCGGACGCGCTCAGATATCCAGATTGGCCACCAGCGCGAAGCGCTCGATGAAGTCGCGGCGCGGCTCCACTTCATCACCCATCAGGGTGTTGAACATCTGGTCGGCGGCCACCGCGTCCTCGATCGAGACCCGCAGCATGCGCCGCGACTGCGGGTCCATGGTGGTCTCCCACAGTTGGTCCGGGTTCATCTCGCCCAGCCCCTTGTAGCGCTGGATCGAGAGCCCGCGCTGGGCCTCCAGCATCAGCCACTCCAGCGCATCGTAGAAGGTCTCGATCGGCTTCTGGCGCTCGCCACGGGCGATGTAGGCGCCCTCCTCGACCAGCCCGTCGAGGGTCTCGCCGAGACCCGCCAGCGCGCGGTAATCGGCGCTACGGAAGAAATCGATGCCCCACAGGTAGTCGGTGGTGACACCGTGGGCGGTGAGCGACACGCTCGGCAGCCACAGACCGCGCTCGGTATCCTCCTGCAGCTGGAAGGTGTAGCGCGGGCCGCCCTCGTGGGCGATCAGCGAATCCATCTCCACCTGCAGCGCCTCGATCCACTGCTGCAGGGTGCCGCGATCGCTCAGGTTGGCCTCCTCCAGCTTGGCGGCGTGGACCATCTTGCGCAGCACCGCATTGGGATAGACCCGCGACAACCGGTCGATGCGCTTCATCACGTCACGATACTGGCTCACCAGCGCCTCGAGCTGTTCGCCGGCGATCCCCGGTGCGTCGGCGTTGACACACAGGCGGGCGCCGTCCAGCGCGGTGGTGGTGAGATAGTCGGTCATCGCCTGCTCGTCCTTCAGGTACATCTCCTGCTTGCCGCGCTTGATCTTGTACAGCGGCGGTTGGGCGATGAACACGTGACCGCGCTCGATCAGCTCCGGCATCTGGCGGAAGAAGAAGGTCAGCAGCAGGGTACGGATGTGCGAACCGTCGACGTCGGCATCGGTCATGATGATGATCGAGTGGTAGCGCAGCTTGTCCGGATTGAACTCCTCACGCCCGATGCCGCAGCCCAGCGCGGTGATCAGGGTGCCCACCTCGGCCGAGGAGAGCATCTTGTCGAAGCGCGCCTTCTCGACGTTGAGGATCTTGCCCTTGAGCGGCAGGATCGCCTGGGTGCGGCGGTCACGGCCCTGCTTGGCGCTGCCGCCGGCGGAGTCACCCTCGACCAGGTAGAGCTCGGAGAGGCTGGGGTCCTTCTCCTGACAGTCGGCCAGCTTGCCCGGCAGCCCGGCGATATCCAGCGCGCCCTTGCGCCGGGTCATGTCGCGTGCCTTGCGTGCCGCCTCGCGGGCACGCGCAGCGTCGATCATCTTGTTGACGATCGCCTTGGCATCCGCGGGATGCTCGATCAGATAGTCGGAGAAGTGCCGGCTCAGCTCCTGCTCGACCGCGGTCTTGACCTCCGAGGAGACCAGCTTGTCCTTGGTCTGCGAGGAGAACTTGGGATCCGGCACCTTGACCGAGATAATCGCGGTGAGACCTTCGCGGGCGTCATCGCCGGAGGTCGCCACCTTGGCCTTCTTCTGGATGTCCTCGGCCTCGATATAGCTGTTGAGGCTGCGCGTCAGCGCCGCGCGGAAGCCGGCCATGTGGGTGCCGCCATCGCGCTGCGGGATGTTGTTGGTGTAGCAGAAGACGTTCTCGGTGAAGGTGTCGTTCCACTGCATCGCCACCTCGACACCGATACCGTCCTCGCGCTGCATCTCGAAGTGGAAGACCGGGTTGAGCGCGGTGCGGTTGGTGTTGAGATGGTCGACGAAGGCGCGCAGACCGCCCTCGTAGTGGAACAGCTCCTCGCGGCCGTCACGTTCGTCGACCAGGCGGATCGCCACCCCGGAGTTGAGGAACGACAGCTCGCGCAGGCGCTTGGCGAGAATGTCGTAATGGAACTCGATGTTGGCGAAGGTATCGCTGGACGGCTTGAAGTTGATCTGGGTACCCGACTTTTCGGTCTCACCGACCACCGCCAGCGGCGCCTGCGGCACGCCGTGGTGATAGACCTGCTCGTGGACCTTGTGGTTACGCCAGATGGTCAGCTTGAGCTGCTCGGAGAGCGCGTTGACCACCGACACCCCGACCCCGTGCAGGCCGCCGGAGACCTTGTAGGAGTTGTCGTCGAACTTACCCCCGGCGTGGAGCACGGTCATGATGACCTCGGCGGCGGAGACCCCTTCGGCGTGGATGTCGGTGGGGATGCCGCGGCCGTCGTCGGAGACGGTGATCGACTCGTCGGGGTGAATGACGATGCGGATCTCGCTGCAATGGCCGGCCAGCGCTTCGTCGATCGAGTTGTCGACGATCTCGAACACCATGTGGTGCAGGCCGGTACCGTCATCGGTGTCGCCGATGTACATGCCCGGGCGCTTGCGCACCGCGTCCAGTCCCTTGAGGACCTTGATGCTCGATGAATCGTAGGCCTGTTCGCTCATTGCTCACTCCATGGTGAAATCATTCCGAATGCAGCCGTCCGCCGGCGATACACGATGCCACGACATCCGTGTCCGGCTGCCAGACGTCGGCCAACGCCGAGCGCTCGACGCTGGTGATGAAGACCTGACAGTCGAGCGTCTCGAGCCACCGGCAGAAGATGCGCCGATGTTCGCCGTCGAGCTCCGCCGGCAGGTCGTCGATCAGATACAGGCAGGTCTGCCCGCTCAGCTGCTCGAGCAGGCGACCCTGGGCCAGTTTCATGGCGCTGACCACCAGTTTCTGCTGGCCGCGGGAGAGCACCTCCACCGCGGCGTGGCGCCCGACCCGAATGCGCAGGTCGGCGCGCTGTGGCCCCTGCTGGGTGAAGCCCATCTGGCGATCGGTGTCACGCCCGCTCTCGAACACCTCTAGCAGGGCACGCTGACGGTCCCAGCCGCGCGAGTAGCGCAGGCTCAGATCCGGCAGCGGCAGCAGCGCCGCCAGGGTCTCCTCGAAGACCGGCAGAAAGCGTGTCATGTAGCCTTCACGCAGCGCGTCCAGCCGCTCGCTCCAGTGGGCCAGCTCCTGCTCCCAGACGCCTATCGACGCGCGGTCGATTCTATCATGCCTGAGCAGGGCGTTCCGATGTTTCAACGCACGCCGCACGCGCTTCCAGGCGTCGAGAAACACCGGCTCGGCATGGAATACGCCCCAGTCGAGAAACTCGCGCCGCGCCGCCGGCGATCCCTCCAGCAGGCGGAACGCATCCGGGTTGATCAGCTGCAGCGGCAGCGCCTCGGCGAGCTGGGTCACGCGTGCGGCGCGCTCACCGCCGATACGGATCTCCAGCTCCTGGGCATCGCGTCGCCGGCGCACCCCCAGCGGGCGCGGCGGATCACCGTCGAGGCGCCCGAACAGGGTCATCTCCTCGGCATCGTGGGTGATCAGCGCCTTGAGCTTCTGGGTACGAAAGGAGCGCGCCATGCCCAGCACGTGGAGCCCTTCGAGCAGCGAGGTCTTGCCGCTGCCGTTGGCCCCGCTGATCACATTGATGTGCGGTCCCGGCGTCATCTCGAACGGATGCAGATTGCGCAGGCCGTGGAAACTCAACCGGTCGAGCGGCATGGCACGTGAAAACTCATGGCAAGAGACGAGAGGAAAAACCCGGACCGCGGGCAGCGTGGAAAGAAGCACCCGAACATTTAACCGCCGAGATGGAAGAAGTTGGCGAGCGACGATCAGGCGCGGCAAAAATCGGCGAACCAGCAGAGCTTATGTGGGTATAAGTGAGCAAGGTTCGCCGGTTTTTAACAAAGCATGATCGAGCGCAGCCACTTCCCTGCACTCAGAGGCGCATCGGCATGACCACGTAGCGCGCATCCCCACCGCCCGGCTCTTCCATCAGCGCCGAACTGTTGGCATCCGACAGCGTCATCTGCATGCGGTCGGCATCGAGCACGTTGAGCACATCGATCAGATAGCCGACGTTGAAGCCGATCTCCAGCGCATCCCCGGCGTATTCGATGCCGACATTCTCTTCGGCCTCTTCCTGCTCGGGGTTGTTGGCCATCACCTTGAGGTTGTTCTCCTCGAGCTGCAGGCGCACGCCGCGATACTTCTCGTTGGAGAGGATGGCGGTACGCGCCAGGATCTGACGCAGCTCGCCGCGCTCGGCGATGAAAGTCTTGTCGCCGCCCTTGGGGATGACGCGGTCATAGTCGGGGAACTTGCCGTCGACCAGCTTGGAAGTGAAGGTGAACTCACCCGTGTTGGCGCGGATATGGTTGGCCCCCAGCGCCAGCTCCACCGGCTCCTCGCTGCCGTCGAGCAGTCGCGACAGCTCCAGCACACCCTTGCGCGGGATGATCAGCTTGCGCGCGTCGGCCAGCTCGATCTCGGCGCTGCGCTCGCACACCGCCAGGCGGTGGCCATCGGTGGCCACTGTGCGCACCACGTGGTTGGCCAACTCCAGCAGCATGCCGTTCAGGTAGTAGCGCACGTCCTGCTGCGCCATGGCGAAGGAGGTGGCGTCGATCAGGTACTTGAGGGTGCCCCGCGGCAGCGACAGCGTGGTGTCGTTGTGGCCATCCTCGATATTGGGGAACTCGGCCACCGGCAGGGTGGAGAGGGTGAAGCGCGAGCGCCCGGCACGCAGCACCACGCGGCCATCCTCCAGGGTGAAGCTGATCTGCGACTGATCCGGCAGCGACTTGCAGATATCCATCAGCTTGCGCGCCGGCACGGTGACGGAGCCCGGCTCGTCGACCAGATCGGTGGTCGCACGGCCGATCAATTCCACCTCGAGATCGGTGCCGGTCAGCGAGATACCACCGTCCTGGACTTCGATCAGCACATTGGAGAGCACCGGCAGGGTCTGACGGCGCTCGACCACGCCGGCCACCAGCGTCAGCGGGCGCAGCAGGGCTTCGCGGGAGATGGAAAATTTCATGGGAGCTCCGTGGTTGAATTCGATCCTGAAAGAAACGTCGGCGCCGCGGCGACGCTGCCGGCTGGGGTTCATTCTTGCTGCCCGGGGCGCTACGGGCAATCCCTCCGGCAACAGCCACCGCCAGCCGGGGTCAGCTGGTCAGCAGCCGCATCAGATTCTTGTAGTCCTCGCGGATGTCCGCGCTCTCCTCCTTCAGCGCGACCACCTTGCGGCAAGCGTGCAGCACAGTGGTGTGGTCGCGTCCACCGAAGGCGTCACCGATCTCGGGCAGACTGTGGTTGGTCAGCTCCTTGGCCAGCGCCATGGCGACCTGACGCGGCCGCGCCACCGAGCGCGAGCGGCGCTTGGAGAGCAGATCGGCCATCTTGATCTTGTAGTACTCCGCCACCGTGCGCTGGATGTTCTCGATGCCGACCTGCTTGTCCTGCAGCGCCAGCAGATCCTTGAGCGACTCGCGGATGAAATCCTGGGTGATCGGCTTGCCCATGAAGTGGGAGTCGGCGATCACTTTCTTCAACGCGCCCTCCAGCTCGCGCACGTTGGAGCGGATCTTCTGAGCGATGAAGAAGGCGGCGTCATGCGGCAGGTCGACCTTGGCCTGATCGGCCTTCTTCATCAAGATCGCCACCCGGGTCTCCAGCTCCGGCGGCTCGATCGCCACCGTCAGGCCCCAGCCGAAGCGCGACTTGAGGCGCTCCTCCACCCCGCTGATCTCCTTGGGATAGCGGTCGGAGGTGAGAATCATCTGCTGGCCGCCCTCGAGCAGGGCGTTGAAGGTGTGGAAGAACTCCTCCTGGGAGCGCTCCTTGCCGGCGAAGAACTGGATATCGTCGATCAGCAGCGCATCGACGCTGCGGTAGAAGCGCTTGAAGTCGTTGATCGCGTTGAGCTGCAGCGCCTTGACCATATCGGCGACGAAGCGCTCGGAGTGCAGATAGACCACCTTGGCGTTGTCGCGCAGGCCGGCCAGATGATTGCCCACCGCATGCATCAGGTGGGTCTTGCCCAGCCCCACGCCACCGTAGAGGAACAGCGGGTTGTAGGCGCCGCCGGGATTCTCGGAGACCTGGCGCGAGGCGGCCCGCGCCAGCTGGTTCGACTTGCCCTCGACGAAGGTTTCGAAGGTGAAGTTGGGGTTCAGCCCGCTCTGGTGCTTGAGGCTACCCTCCACCTGCACCTGGCGTTCACCGCCACGCCGGCCGCCCTCTTCGCGCTCGCGGCTCTGATCGAGCGCCTGCTCCTCGGCCACCTCTGGCGTGCGCGACGGCGTCTGCACGCTGGGGGCACTGGGGCGCTGCGGCGGCTGGCTGGGGGCCGACACCGGCGCGCCCAGATCGCGCGGCGACACGGCAGCAGCGCGGCGGCTACCCACCACCAGACGCACCTTGGGCGGCTTGCTGCTCGACGCCAGTTCACGCAGCAGCTCGTTGATACGCTTCAGGTACTTGTCGCTGACCCAGTCGCGCACGAAACGGTTGGGTGCCAGCAGACAGAGCTCGTCCGTCTCGCCATCCTCCGCCTGCAGGGGGCGGATCCAGGTGTTGAACTGCTGCGAGCTCAACTCATCCTGAAGCGAATTGAGACATTGTTGCCAGAGAGCGACCGACACACGACCTCACGGGAATTTCGGCAGATGAAAAGAAAACGGCCGCACAGTGTAGCGCCGGCCCGACAGGTTATCCACACGTGGTCGCCAGGTCATTCCTCTGTGGATAAACGGCGGAAAAGCGGTTGACAGCCTAGGGAAAACGATCGCCCGATGACGCGCTTTCACCGACGCATGGCGCCTCGTGCGTTCCTGCCGCTCGCAGGATTTTCACCTCTCTTACGCATCTTCCCCACAGGCCAGAAAATCACATAAATTACTGAAAATTAATAACTATTGTGAGTTACCCACAAACATTATCCCCATCCTTAACCACATGGTGTGATTGACAAGCCAGCGGGGTGGGGATAAGCCGCGGACGATCATGGCCGCCCTCGGCTACCGATCGCTTCGCTACCTAACGGCGTGCGCGCGTGACCGCCGCGGCGATGTGACGCAAGGGTTTCGCCCACAAACGGGTGTGGATAATTCAGAGAAAAATTGCACCCGATCGCCTGATTCACTAGAATTCCCGCTCTTGAGCCGAGTGAGCCCGGTTTCCGTACGCGTGTCGGGCATCCCGTTTCGAACCAGTTTTTCGAGCTAAATCAATAGCTTAATCACTCAACCAATTGGGAAAAAGCCACCATGAAACGTACTTTTCAGCCGAGCGTCCTGAAGCGCAAGCGCGTCCACGGCTTCCGTGCCCGCATGGCGACCAAGAACGGCCGTCAGGTCATCAATCGTCGTCGTGCCAAAGGTCGCAAGCGTCTCAGCGCCTGATCGGACATAGGGTGTCCGATCAGGGTTTCCCCCGGCAGCTTCGGTTGCTCAACGCCGGGGACTACAAGCACGTTTTCGACCACGCTCCCTTCAAGGTCCACGGTAAAGGCATGCTGGTGTTGGCACGCCCCAACGCGCTTGGCCATCCGCGGATCGGGTTGATCTTCAGCAAGAAGAACGTGCGTCGTGCCGTCGACCGCAATCGCCTCAAACGCCTCGTGCGCGAATCCATCCGTCTGCAGCAGCATCGCCTGCCGCCCGTGGATATCGTTCTTCTCGCTCGGCGAGGCGTACACGAGCTGGACAATGCAAGCGTCGCACGCCAGCTCAACGGCATGTGGCGACGCCTGGAAAAGTCCGCGCGTCAGACGCGCCACGACACCTCGTCGACCTGATCGGACATCCCCGCGCTGCTGGCCGGGGAGCTTCGGCGTCCATCGCCGAATGATCGCCGTTGCCCGGCGCCTACCGAACAACTCCCTTACCGGGCAGACCCCTCTATGGATTTCAAACGACTCCTTTTCGTGATTCCGCTGGCCGTGCTCGCCTATCTGCTGATCATGCAGTGGAATCAGGACTACGGTCAGAACGTCGTGAACAACCCGGCACCGGAAGTCGCCTCCGCTACCAGCGACGGTGGCAAGGAAGGTAATGCCCTCTCCGCCCCCGACAGCGGTAAAGGCAAGACCCAGCCGATCGAGGACGACATGCCCGCGGGCAGTGAACCCGCCAAGGGCAGCAACCTGATCCAGGTCCAGAGCGACGTGCTCGACCTGCGCATCAACCCCAACGGCGGCGATATCGTCTACGCCGCGCTGTTCGGCCATGACCAGGTCCTCGACTCCGACAAGCCCTTCGTGCTGCTCAGCGACAACAAGGTGCGCAGCTACGTGGCCAAGTCCGGCCTGCAGATCGAGGGGCATAGCGGACGTATCGATTTCCGCGCCGACAAGTCGAGCTACACGCTCAGCGAAGGCGAGAAGAGCCTCAATGTCGACCTGCACGGCAGCGTCAACGGCGTCGATATCATCAAGCGCTTCGTGATCGACCGCGACAGCTACGCGATCAAGGTCGAGTATCTGCTCGACAACGAAAGCCAGCAGCCGGTCACCGCCCGCTTCATCGGCCAGCTCGCCCGCGATCAGAGCGCCGATCCGACCAGCGGCCAGGGTGTCGGCATGCACTCCTTCCTGGGCGCGGCCTTCTCGTCGCCGGAGGAGAAGTACAGCAAGGTCAGCTTCGAGGACATCCGCAAGGGCAACTTCCAGAACCGCGACGTCAAGGGCGGCTGGGTGGCGATGATCCAGCACTACTTCACCTCCGCGTGGGTGCCCAACCCGGATCAGCAGAACCTCTACTACGGCAGCGTCGACAATCGCGATCGCACCGTGGCGGCATTCGCCGGCCCCAACGAAACCGTCCAGCCGGGCCAGAAAGAGACGCTCGCCGCGACCCTCTACGTCGGTCCCAAGGTCCAGTCGGAGCTGGAAAAAGTGGCCCCGCATCTGGAGCTGACGGTCGACTTCGGCTGGCTGTGGTTCCTCGCCAACCCGCTGTTCTGGCTGCTCGACCACATCCACGACATCGTCGGCAACTGGGGCTGGTCGATCGTCCTGCTCACCGTCTGCGTCAAGATCGTGCTCTTCCCGCTGGCGGCCAAGGCCTACAAGTCGATGGCCCGCATGCGCAAGATGGGCCCGGAGATGCAGCGGCTCAAGGAGCAGTACGGCAACGACCGCCAGAAGATGTCGCAGGAGATGATGAAGTTCTACCAGAAGGAGAAGATCAATCCTCTGGGGGGCTGCCTGCCGATGGTGATCCAGATGCCGGTGTTCATCGCGCTCTACTGGATGCTGATGGAGTCGGTGGAGCTGCGCCACGCGCCCTTCATCCTGTGGATCCATGACCTCTCGGCCAAGGACCCCTACTTCATTCTGCCGATCATCATGGGCGGCACCATGCTGCTGCAGCAGTTCCTGAACCCGACCCCGCCGGACCCAATGCAGGCGAAGATCATGAAGATGCTGCCGATCGTCTTCACCTTCTTCTTCCTGTGGTTCCCGGCCGGTCTGGTCATCTACTGGATCGTCAACAACTCGATCTCGATCCTGCAGCAGTGGTTCATCACCCAGCGCGTCCTCAAGGACGACAGCGGTGGCGGCAAGGCGCTCAAGAAGAGCTGATCGCCCCAGCGAACCCTCCCAGACCCCCGCCCCGGCGGGGGTCTGGCGTTTATGGCCTGCCTTCCTGTACAACTACCCGCGCGCGGCCCCGAGCGGCGCCACCCACCCCGTGTCACCGGAGACCGTGATGAACGCACCGCTCTATCGTCAGGACACCATCGCCGCCCTGGCCACGCCCCCGGGACGTGGTGGCGTGGGTATCGTCAGGGTCTCCGGGCCCGACGCCGGGGCCATGGCCGAGCGCCTGCTGGGCCACCGCCCCCCGCCGCGCCGCGCCCACTACGGCCCCTTCCACGCCGAGGCGGGCATCATCGACGAGGGTATCGCGCTCTACTTCCCCGGCCCCCACTCGTTCACCGGCGAGGACGTGCTCGAGCTCCAGGGCCACGGCGGTCCGGTGCTCATGGACATGCTGCTGGAGCGCTGCGTGGCGCTGGGCGCGCGCCTGGCACGGCCGGGCGAGTTCTCCGAGCGCGCCTTTCTCAACGACAAGCTCGACCTGGCCCAGGCCGAGGCGATCGCTGATCTGATCGACGCCAGCTCCCGCGCCGCCGCGGAGAACGCCCTGCGCTCACTGCAGGGCGAGTTCTCCAGCCGTGTCTCGCAGCTGGTCGGCGAGCTGATCGAGCTACGCCTCTACGTCGAAGCGGCCATCGACTTCCCCGAAGAGGAGATCGACTTCCTCGCCGACGGCGTGGTCGCGGCCAAGCTGGCGGCGCTGCGCGAGACCCTGTCCACAGTGCGCGCCAGCGCCAACCAGGGCGCGCTGATGCGCGAAGGCATGAGCGTAGTGATCGCCGGACGCCCCAACGCCGGCAAGTCGAGCCTGCTCAATCGTCTCACCGAGCGCGACAGCGCCATCGTCACCGAGATCGAGGGCACCACCCGCGACGTGCTGCGCGAGCATATCCATATCGACGGCATGCCGCTGCACGTGATCGATACCGCCGGCCTGCGTGACACCCCCGATGCGGTGGAGCAGATCGGCGTCGCCCGCGCCTGGGCCGAGATCGAGAAGGCCGACCGCGTACTGCTACTGGTCGATGCCCGCACCACCGCCGAGACCGACCCGAATGCGATCTGGCCCGAGTTCGTCGCCCGCCTGCCTCACCCCGAGCGGCTGACGCTGGTGCGCAACAAGATCGACGAGAGCGGTGAGGGCGACGCCGCCGACTTCGATGCCACGCCGCCGGTGATCCGCCTCTCGGCGCATACCGGCGCGGGGATAGATGAGCTCAAGACCCATCTCAAGGCGGTAATGGGCTTCGATGCCACCACCGAGGGGCGCTTCTCCGCCCGCCGCCGCCACCTGGATGCCCTCGAGCGCGCCAGCCAGGCGCTGACCAGCGGCACGGCCCAGTTGGAGGGCGCCGCCGCCGGCGAGCTGCTCGCCGAGGATCTGCGCGACGCCCAGCAGGCGCTCAACGAGATCACCGGCGAATTCACCGCCGACGATCTGCTCGGCGAGATCTTCGGCAGCTTCTGTATCGGCAAGTGATCGGCCAAAAGTCGACTTCTCCGATGCAGTCGCCGGCGCTATGCTGATGGACGGATATTCACACTCGAATGACGGTTTCCCATGTCGCCACACGTCCAGCATACGCACGCTGCCCGCCTTGCCGAGATATCGGTAGGGCCGCAGGTGCTGGCGGCGACACCTCCCCCCCGCTCCTCTGTCGCGCGAGTCGTGGCTGACGTCTTAGCTGACACCATGGCACCGCCTGCGGTCGTCGTGAGCGTCGCTGGCGTGCAAGCGCCACCACGCCTCGTCGCACTGGGCTGATCACGCTCGACCAGCCCTAGCTCGACACTCCCCGTTCGCTGTTCATACCGGTCGACGTATATCGCGTCCGGCGAACGGTCGTCACGTCTTCGACAGATGAGTCTTCATATGAACCGTTCTTCTTCATGGGGCCAGGCCGCCCCGATGGCCCTGTTCGTGCTGCTGTGGGGCAGCGCGCCGATCTTCACCCGCTGGGGACTGGACCATGGCTCGCCGCTGGCACTGCTGATCCTGCGCTTCTTGCTCGCCCTGGGCGTGCTGCTGCCGCTCACGGCAAGAGGTGCGGCCTGGCTGCCTCCGCGGGGTCAGCGGCTACGCGTGGCTGGTGTCGGCACGCTGCTGATCGGTGGCTACTCGGTGTGCTATTTCGAAACGCTGGACCACGCCATCACCCCCGGGCTGTTGGCGACCCTGCTGGGCATCCAGCCGCTGCTGACGCTGCTGCTGACCGAGCGCCGGATCTCCGGCTGGCGTAGCGCCGGGCTGTTGCTGGCGCTCTGCGGCCTGGCGCTGGTGGTACTACAGAGCCTGATGGCCGCACGCTTTCCCGCTTTCGGAATCCTGCTGGCACTGGCCACTCTGGCCTGCATGACTCTCGGCGCGATCGGGCAGAAGTCGATCGCTCTGCCGCCAAGCCGGGTGCTGCCGCTGCATTACCTGGCAAGCCTGATGCTGTTCCTGCTGCTGACGCCGTGGCGCCCGGTGAGCGTCAGCTGGCAGCCGGGGCTGATCGTCGCCGTGGTGTGGTTGGGGCTGGTGATCTCGGTACTGGCACAGCTGCTGCTCTACCGAATGATCCGGCAGGGCAACCTGGTCAACGTCACCAGCCTGTTCTATCTGGTGCCGATCGTCACCGCAGTGCTGGACTATCTGCTGCTGGGCAACGCGCTCTCGCCGCTGGCCATTCTCGGCATGGCCGCGATCCTCGGCGGCGTGGCGCTGGTGTTCCGCACGCGTTAGCCATCCGCAGGGTACCGTGGTCTGCGCACCGCGTTCATACTGAACGCCACCGCACACCGGAGATCCACGATGACCACGCGTACCCTGCTCTGCTACGGCGACTCCAACACCCACGGGACCGAGCCGGTCAAGGCGCTGGGGCCGCTTTCACGCTACCCCTTCGAGACGCGCTGGACCGGAGTGATGGCCGCGGCCCTGGGCAGCGAGTGGCGGGTGATCGAGGAGGGTCTGCCGGCACGCACCACCCTGCACGACGACCCCATCGAAGGGGTGCATCTCAACGGTCTGCGCTATCTGCGCCCGTGTCTGCTCAGCCAGCTACCGCTGGACGTGATGACGCTGATGCTGGGCACCAACGATCTCAAGGCGCGTTTCTCCGTCACCCCCGACGATATTGCCCTGAGCATGCAGCGGCTGCTGTGGGAGATCGACGCCGTCAGTACCCAGTTCGGCGTGGCACCCCCCAAGGTGCTGCTGATCGCGCCGGCACCGATCCGTGAGATCGGCCCCCTGGCCGGCATCTTCGCCGGCGGCGAGCGCAAATCGCGCCAGTTGGCGAGCCGCTACCGCAAGATGGCGCGGGAGGCGGGTGTCGGCTTCGTCGACGCCGGCACCCTGATCCAGGTCAGTGAAGTCGATGGTGTGCACTTCGAACCCGATCAGCAGCGTCTGCTGGGCGAAGCGATCGCCGCCGAAGTGACTCGCCTGATCGACTGAGCAGCGACCGAGTGACGTGGCCGAAAGCGAGGAATCAGGCCGTCTCCGGCCGCGCAACGTCGGCCCCCTGAGCCAGCATCTCCGTCACACGCTGCCCCACGCGCATCACCGCATGGGCGATCTCGTCATCGAACACGGCGTGGTTCAAGCGCAGGCAGTGGCGGTACTTGCCGGTGGCAGAGAACACCACTCCGGGGGCGATACGAATACCCTCTTCCATCAAGCGCTCATTGAGCGCCACGCTGTCGATGTCCTCAGCGCACTCGAGCCAGAGCATGAAGCCCCCGGCCGGATAGCTGACCCGGATCGAAGCGGGGAAGGCACGGGCGATCACGTCGAGCATGCGGTCGCGGTTGCACTGATACTGGGCCCGCATCCGCCGCAGGTGCGGCTCGTGGTGCCCCTCGCGGATGAACTCGGCCACCGCCATCTGCCCCTGGGTCGCGGTGGAGCCGGTGCCGACGTACTTCATGTGCAGGGCGCGCTCGTGGTAGCGGCCAGGGGCGATCCAGCCGATGCGTAGCCCCGGCGCCAGGGTCTTGGAGAACGAGCTGCACAGCAGCACCCGGCCATCCTCATCGAACGACTTGATCGTCGGCGGGCGCGGAAAGCCGTAGCTGAGATCGCCATAGACGTCGTCTTCGATGATGGCCACGTCGAAGCGCCGGGCCAGCGCGTAGAGCGAGCGCTTGCGCGCCTCCGAGAGGGTATAGCCGAGCGGGTTGTTGCAGGTCGGGGTGAGCTGGATGGCGCGGATCGGCCACTGCTCCAGGGCCAGCTCCAGCGCTTCCAGGCTGATGCCGGTCTCGGGGTCGGTGGGGATCTCCATCGCCCTCATGCCGTAGGCGCGAATCGACTGCAGGGCGCCGTAGAAGCTGGGGGAATCCACCGCAATGATGCCGCCGGGCTCGCACACCGCGCGCATGGCGATCGAGATCGCCTCGTGGCAGCCGGTGGTGACCACGATGTCATCGGGATGCAGGCGGCAGCCCTGTCCCACCGCGAGCCGAGCGATCTGCTCACGCAGCTCGGGGCGGCCATGCAGGGTATCGTAGTTGAGACCGATCAGGTCCTGGCGCCGGCTGACCCGGGCCAGCGCACGCAGCAGCGGCTTGAGCGTCGGCGCATCGATATCCGGCATGCCGCGCCCCAGGTTGTGCATGCTGGTATCAGGCAGCACGCAGGTGCCCTCACGCACATGCTCCCACTGTGACACCTCGACCGGACGCTGGGCGGTACGCGCGACCGGTGGCGCGGGCAGGCGCTCGCGCCGCGGCGAGACGAAATAACCCGACTTGGGCCGCGCCTCGATCAGTTGGGCATCTTCCAACTGGTGATAGGCGTGCTGCACGGTGGAAAGGCTGACCCCGTGCGCCTGCGCCAGCGCACGCACCGAGGGCAGGCGCTCGTGGACCTGATAGAAGCCGGCCTGGATACGCTCACGCAGATGATCGGCCAGCCGCTCGTAACGGTGCATCCTCCCCTCCTCACATCGCATCGGGTGTCACGCCGATCATTGTGTATGCTTGCGCCTGGTGCTTCACGTGACAGATCGCGCACAAAACAGGCATACAGAGCGGAAAAGCGCCTGTCTGTGTGCCGGAGATAGTCGTTTTCTGCCTCTGTGTGGCACCCCGGCGGCTGCCTAAGCTGGACGCTCCCTCATCGAACCCGGGAGCCTCCGCCATGCGCTTCATGCCCTTGCACCTGTTCGTCACCACGCTGAATACCGTGGACGGTATCCTGTGGGGCGACACACGCCAACGTCGACGATCGCTGCGGTATGACTCGCCCAGCGTCTGGCAGCGTCGGCGCACCCGACGCCAGCTGGCGGAGCTCGATACGCACCAGTTGCAGGATATCGGTCTGCTGCCCAGTCAGGTATACCGGGAGACCCATCGCCCGTTCTGGCGCTGAGTCGACCACGAAGATAGCCAATTCAGCCGGAGAATGAATCGATGAGTGAGCACACACTATCGACTGATAACACGCCAGATAAGCGTTCTCTGTTGCCGGCTAGCCAAACTCAGGGACGCCGTGGCTATCGCTACGTGCTGCTGGATGTCTTCACCGCCACGCCCTTCGCGGGCAATCCTCTGGCCGTCTTCCCCGACGCCGCTGCGCTGACAGACACGCAGATGGCGCAGCTGGCCCGGGAACTGAACCTTTCCGAGAGCGTGTTCATCACCGCGCGCCGGCCCGGACGTCTCAGTCTGCGTATCTTTACCCCCAGTGGCGAACTACCCTTCGCCGGGCATCCGAGTGTGGGCACCGCCTGGCTAGCGCAGGCACTGGGCTGGCACGACACGGACACGCCACTGATCCTCGCAGAGGGTGTGGGTGACGTGCCGATCCACTTCGCCGGCACTCAGGCGTGGCTGACCACGGCGCAGTCGCTCGAAGTCAGTGAAGACTCACTGTCGATCGAGCAGGCAGCAGAGATCGTGGGGCTCTCCCGCGAACAGATCGTTGCCCGGCCGCTCAGCGCCTCCTGCGGGGTTCCCTATCAGTTGATCGAACTCGCCGATCTCGATGCACTGGCTGCGGTGCGTATCGACAGCAGCGCCCTCGCCCATGCCCTGCCCGCTGCCTCCGAGCGCAGTCTCTACCTCTATGTGCGCGACACGCCGCAGCGGCTGCGCACGCGGATGTTCACGGGAGATGCGAGTCTCTACGAAGACCCCGCCACCGGCAGCGCCGCCGCACCGCTGATCGGCTATCTGTCATGCCAGTCGGGCACCCGAACGCGCGACTGGCAGATCGTCCAGGGGGTGGAGATGGGACGACCGAGCCATATCCACGGCCGCGTGACCTGCGCCGAGGCGGGCCAGCAGACGATCCAGATCGGCGGCGAGGCGCTCATCGTCGGTGAGGGCGTGCTCTATGTCTGAGCTCGCCACGGATGCCCAAGCCCGGACTGCGCACCATCGAGGTGCAAAATATTGCTCTTGAGGTGCAGGATGATGATAACTTCTCACCCCGAAATCCCCCTTTTTCGATAACACTGCATTATCGATAGGCGTCTTTAAGCGACCCACGGCCCGAACGGCATGCTTACTGCATGGTAGAGACAGAGCCTTCCTCGGGAGAGATGCCATGTGGTCGCTGCTTCGCCCGCTCCGTGCCCTGCTCGGCAGTGTCGCCCTGCTGCTGCTGGGCAACGGTCTGATCAACACCCTGCTGACCCTGCGCGGCGCCAGCGAAGGGTTCCCGACCGCGCTGATCGGTCTGATCATGTCCGGCTACTTCGTCGGCTTCGTCTGCGGCACCTGGGTCAGCGGGCGCCTGATTCGGCGCATGGGCCATATCCGCACCTTCGCCTTCTGCGCCAGCCTGTGCGCCTCGACCGCACTGCTGCACCTGATCTTCATCGACCCCTGGGTCTGGCTCGCGCTGCGTGTGCTCTACGGGCTCAGCTTCATCACCGTGATGACCGTGATCGAGAGCTGGCTCAACGCCCAGGCCGCCAGCCACGAGCGCGGCCGTGTCTTCGCCCTCTACATGGTGATCAACCTCGGCGCTCTGACGCTGGCCCAGCAGATGTTGCGGCTGGATACCCCCGAGGGCCATCTGCTGTTCCTGATGACCGCCATCTTCATCTGCTGGGCCCTGCTGCCGATCACCATGACCAAGCGCAGCCAGCCGGTGATCACGGCACGCCCCAAGAGCCGGCTCAAGGCGCTGCTCGGCTTCGCCCCGCTGTCGGTGGCCGCCGCCGCGCTCTCGGGGCTGGCGATGGGTGCATTCTGGGCGCTGACGCCAGTCTACGCCCGCGCCCAGGGCTTCGATGTCGGTGGTGTCGGCCTGGTGATGAGCGCGGCGATTCTGGGTGGCGCGCTGCTGCAGATTCCCATCGGGCGCTTCTCCGACCGCCACGATCGCGCCCGGGTGATGACCTGGGTGGTGCTGCTCGCCGCCCTGTGTGCTGCGGTAATGCCACTGGTGCCTGACCCCAGGGCGCTATTGGGTCTATTCTTTATCTGGGGCGGTTTGGCATTTTCCCTCTATCCCCTGGCGGTGGCGCAGTTGATCGATCAGTTGAACCCCGATGAGATCGTCTCAGGCTCGGCCGACATGCTGGTGGTTCAGGGCGCCGGTAGCGCCCTGGCGCCGATTCTCGCCGGCGCCGTGATGAGCCTGTTCGGCAACCAGGGGCTGCCACTCTATATCGCCGGCGTGCTGGCCCTGCTGGGGCTCTACGCGCTCTATCGCCGTCGCCACGTCTCGACCCTGATCAGTGGCGACAGCGCACATTTCGAGCCAATGACCCCAACCAGCAGCCAGGCGCTGGAGATGATGTACGACGACGTGCAGCAGGATCTATTCGCCGACCCCAGTTTTTACGCAGAGCACGAACGCCGGCGGATCGTCGACACGGCCGCAAAGGCCTGAGGCCTCCCCGGCCTACGTTGCAGGGAACCACACCCCGGCCATGCCGGGCAGGAGAAGAACATGCTACTAGCGACCGATCTCGACGGTACCTTTCTCGGTGGCGCCCCGGAGGACCGCCTGAGCCTCTACCAGACCATCGCCGCGCATCCGGAAATCCAGTTGGCCTACGTCAGCGGGCGCAGCCTCGAGGCGATCCTGCCGCTGCTCTCCGACCCCACGCTGCCGCAGCCCGACTATATCGTCGCCGACGTCGGCGCCAGCCTCTATCACGGCGACACCCTGCAGCCGATCCAGGCGCTGCAGAACCCCATCGACGAGTGCTGGCCGGGCGAATCGCGTATCGCCAGCGCGATGAGCCGCTTCCCCGAGATCGTGCGCCAGGACGAGCCGCAGATCCGGCGCTGCTCCTACTACTGCGCCCCGGAGCAGGCAGACAATCCCGAACTTGCCGCGCTGGCCGACGAGCTCGGCTGCGAGATGCTCTACTCCGCCGGACGCTATCTCGACTTCTTGCCGCAGGGGGTCAACAAGGGCTCCAGTCTCCAGAAGCTGGTCGAGTGGCTGGGCATCGCCCACGACGAGGTGCTGGTGGCGGGCGACACCATGAACGACCTGGCGATGCTGAGCGCCGGCTTCAAGGCGGTCTGCGTAGGCGACGCCGAGCCCGAGCTGCTCGAGCGCACCCAGTCGCTGCCGCAGGTAATGCACGCCAGCGCTGCCGGCTGCGGCGGCATCATCGAAGCTTTCGCGCACTTCGGTTTCCTGGGCGCGCGCGGGCTGGCGGCGGAGAATCGCCGCGACACCACCCATACCGGCAAGGCCGAGCTGGTGATGGTCTACCACCGCCTGCCCTACGAAGAGTATCGCGTCGACGGCAAGATCCGCCGCCGCCGCCCGACCTCGCCCAACGGCATCATCCCGACGCTGCAGAGCTTCTTCGCCAATCAGCGCGGCTCGTGGATCGCCTGGTCGATCTACGAAGGCGAAGAGGAGCCCGAGGACTTCGTCACCCACACCAGCGTCGACGCCAAGCAGTATCCGCTGCTCACCGCGGCCCGCGTGGCGCTGACCAAGGCGCAGGTGGACATCTTCTACAAACGCTTCTCCAAGGAGGCGTTCTGGCCCACGCTGCACACCTTCTGGGAGCGTGCCCGTTTCCGCGAGGAGGATTGGGACACCTACTGCGAGGTCAACCGCGCCTTCGCCGAGCGCACCGCCGAGGAGGCCGCCGAGGGCGCGCTGGTCTGGATCCACGACTATAACCTGTGGATGGTACCGGCCTATCTGCGCGAGCTGCGCCCGGACCTGCGCCTCGCCTTCTTCCACCACACCTACTTCCCCTCGGCGGACGTCTTCAACGTGCTGCCGTGGCGCCGCGAGATCGTCGGCAGCCTGCTGCAGTGCGACTACGTCGCCTTCCACATTCCGCGCCAGGTGGAGAACTTCGTCGACGTCGCCCGCGGCGTGGTGCCGCTGACCACGCTGTCACGCCAGAACTGCGCCCCACGCTTTCTCACCTACGGCTGCGCGGTAGGGCTGGAGACCATGACCACGGCGATCGACACCGGCTCACGCGTGGTCAGGCTGGGAGCGCATCCGGTGGGTCTGGATCTCGGACGTATCCGCAATGCCCTGGAACAAGACGGCGCCGAGGCGCGCATGGCCGAACTGCGCGACGAGTTCGAGGGCATGAAGCTGATCCTCTCGGTCGAACGCCTCGACTACACCAAGGGGATCCTCGAGAAGCTCAAGGCCTACGAACTGCTGCTCGACGAGAACCCCGAGCTGCGCGGCAAGGTCACGTTGGTCAGCATCTGCGTGCCGGCGGCGCGTGAAATGACCATCTATGACGAGCTGCAGACTCAGATCGAGCAGACCATCGGCCATATCAACGGCCGCTTCGCTGACGTCGGCTGGACCCCGGTGCAGTTCTACTTCCGCGGCTTCCCGTTCGAAGAGCTGATGGCGTGGTACGCCATGGCCGACGTGATGTGGATTACCCCGCTACGCGACGGACTCAATCTGGTGGCCAAGGAGTTCGTCGCCACCCAGGGGCTGACCCAGGGCTGCGGCGTGCTGGTGCTGTCGGAGTTCACCGGTGCCGCGGCGGAGCTGAAGGGCGCGATCCTGACCAACCCCCACGATCTGCACGACCTGGCGCGCACCTGCTATCTGGGGCTCAACCTGCCCCGCGCCGAGGCCCAGGCACGCCTGCGCCAGCTCAACGACATCGTCGAGTACAACGATATCCGGCGCTGGGGCGACGAGTTCATCGCCGCGATCAAGGACGACAGCGAACCTAGCGCCAGCGCTTAAGCACTGCCATCTTGCCGAGCCCGCCGATTGGCGGGCCTGGTGTTTCAACGCTCCGCGGTCCACCACTCCCCATGATGCACCGCCCGCTCGGCGAGCAGCGGTGCCAGCGTGGCGAAGGCGTTGTCCAGGGTCTGATCGAGCTGCCACGGCGGGTTGAGCAGTACCAGCCCGCTGCCGTACATGCCGCGCTCGGCGTTGGCCTCGCGCAGGGTGATCTCGCTGCGCCACAGCTTGGGGATGCGTGCCTCGCGCAGCCCCTCCAGCAGCGTCAGATGATGCCCAGCCGGCAACAGCGGATACCAGATCATGACCACCGCGTGGCGCACCTTGCGCACCACCTGGACGAGCGTGTCGACCACCTCGCGGTACTCCTCCTTGCGCTCGTAGCTGGGGTCGATCAACGCGCACAGCCGCGGCGTGGGTACCGGCAGCCGCTGACACAGTCCCTTGAGGCCGTCGGCATGCAGCCGCTGGGCATTGGCATGGCTCGGCGCCTGCGCATCCAGGTGCTGATGCTCACCGGGGTGCAGTTCATACAGCGTCAGCCGATCCTGCGGGCGCAGCGCGTCGCCGAGCCACCACGGCGAGCCCGGGTAGAACTCCAGCGCCGGGCCGGACTGCAGCGTGGCCAGCCGCGCCAGCCAGGCGCCCAGGGCAGGCTCGGCGGCCAGCGCCTGACGTCGTCGCCATAGCCGCTCGACACCCTCGCGATACTCGGCGAGCTTCTGCGTCTCCGTCGCCGCCAGCGGATAGAGGCCGCGCCCGGCATGGGTATCGACGAAACTGATTGCAGAGGACTTGCGCGTCAGCGCCTCGAGCAGGTGGAAGAGTCCCAGGTGCTTGTGTACATCGGCGAAGTTGCCGGCATGATAGGCGTGCTGATAGGCCAGCATCGGCGGCTACCCCTCGCAGTGAGACGCTTCGCGGTGAAGCGCCTGGAAGTGGAACATCTGTCGGTGAAACGCTCGCCCGTGAAATCCTGGCATGTGAAACGCGCGAACGTGAAACGCGGCCCCGAGAGGCCGCGTCATCCCACCAATCAATACGCGATCAGGACTGTTTCGTCGGCGTCAGGGTGATCTCGACGCGACGGTTCTGGGCACGCCCGGCATCGGTGTCGTTGCTCGCCACCGGATGGCTCTCGCCATAGCCCACCGCGCTGATCCGCCCGGACTCGACGCCGCCCTGTTCGAGGTAGCTCGCCACCGCCTGGGCGCGACGCTCGGAGAGCTTCTGGTTGTAGCTCTCGGCGCCGGTGCTGTCGGTGTAGCCAGCGACACCGATGCGCGTGTCCGGATAGGCACGCAGCACCGCGTTGACGTCGTTGAGCGCCTGGCGCGCCGGGGTCTGCAGCTCGCTCGAATCGAAGCCGAAGGTGACGTTGCTGGGCATGTTGAGGATCAGATTGTTGCCGTTGCGCTCGACCCCGATGCCGGTGCCGTCGAGACGATTGCGCAGCTCCTTCTCCTGGGAGTCCATGTAGGCGCCGACGCCGCCACCGATCGCGGCACCGGCGGCGGCGCCGATCAGCGCACGGTCGCGGGTACTGCTGCCACCGTGGCCGCTGAGGGCCCCGGCCACCGCCCCGGCCACGGCACCGATACCCGCGCCACCCCAGGTGTTGGTGTTGCCGCCGTCCTGCTGAGTCGACTGCTGCTGATAGCCGTCGTTGCTGGCACAGCCGCTGACACCCACGGCCACGGCGAGCGGCACGGCCAGCCACCAGGTCTTGTTCATCATCGTTTTCATGCGCGAATCGCTCCTTGCCCTGCGTCGCCGGGTCGATCCGACGACGACGTTATGCCGTGACACTGCCCGAGAGGGTCACGCCTCGTCGAGCAGTGCCAACAGATCATTCAAGAATAACAGTCCTTGCGGCGTCGCCTGCAGCCGCGACGGCGAGTCCGCCAGCAGGCCTCGCTGCCGCGCTACGGCGAGACGCGGCGTCAACTCAGACAGCGCGCGCCCGGTATGGTTTTGCCAGTCGGCGAGATCGACACCTTGCGTCAGCCGCAGTGCGTTCATCAGAAACTCCAGCGGCAGCGTCTCCTCATCGACCGTACGCCCGCCGGCGACGAAACCGCGCGGATCGTTGGCACGCCGCAGATAGGCCTGCGGCTGACGCGTCTTCCAGCGTCGCTCGATCTGCAGCCCGCCGTGACCATCAGGTCGGCTCAGCTTGGCGTGGGCGCCGGCACCGATCCCCAGGTAGTCGCCGAAGCGCCAGTAGTTGAGGTTGTGCCGTGCTGCGCGCCCGGGCCGGGCATAGGCGGAGATCTCGTAGCGCGAGAAGCCGGCCTCCTCGAGCAGCGCGTGACCAGCATCCTGGATGTCCCACAGCCGCTCCTCGTCGGGCAGCGGCGGCGGCTGTGAGAAGAACTCGGTGTTCGGCTCCAGGGTCAGTTGATACCAGGAGAGATGCGTCGGCCCCAGCGCCAGCGCCTGCTCGATATCGGCCAGCGCCAGCGCCGTGTCCTGACCCGGCAGTCCGTGCATCAGATCGAGATTGACGTTGTCGAACCCGGCGTCGCGCGCCAGCTGCATCGCCTGGACCGCCTCATCGCCGCTATGGATGCGCCCGAGTGCCGTCAGCTGCGCGGGTTGGAAACTCTGCACGCCCAGCGACAGGCGGTTGATCCCCGCCTCGCGGTAGCCGGCGAAACGCCCGTGCTCGGTGGTCCCGGGGTTGGCCTCGAGGGTGATCTCGATATCCGCGGCAAAGGCCAGCCGCTGACGCAGCCCGGCAAACAGCTGCTGGTAGGCCTCGGGGGAAAACAGGCTGGGGGTACCGCCACCGATGAAGATGCTGACGATCTCGCGCCCCTGCACCCACGCCAGGTCGGCGTCGAGATCCTCGAGCAGCGCAGCCACATAGGCCGCCTCCGGCAGGGCAGCGCCGTAGCCGACCCCGTGCGAGTTGAAATCGCAGTAGGGGCACTTGCGCACGCACCAGGGCACGTGGATATAGAGCGCCAGCGGCGGCAGCCCGCCGGGCGCCGCCGCCACAGGGGGCTGCAGACTCACGCCGACAGCCGCGCGATCAGCGTCTGCAGGGCGCGGCCACGGTGGCTCAGGCGGTTTTTCTCCTCGGCGCTCAGCTCGGCGACGCTCGCACTGCACTCCGGCACCCAGAACAGCGGATCGTAACCGAAACCGCCCTCGCCCCGCGGGTAGGCGAGAATATCCCCCGGCCAATCCTGCTGGACGATGATCGGCACCGGATCGTCGGCGTGACGCAGGTAGACCAGCACACACCAGTAACGCGCTCCGCGCTGACCCTCGGGCACCTCGCGCAGCGCGCTCAGCAGCTTGTCATTGTTGGCGCGGTCGCTCTTGGGCTCCCCGGCGTAACGCGCGGAGTAGATCCCCGGTGCACCGTTCAGCGCATCCACCGCCAGGCCGGAGTCGTCGGCCAGCGCAGGGCCGCCGCTGGCGCGGGCCGCGGCGCGCGCCTTGAGTAGGGCATTTTCGACGAAGGTCAGGCCGGTCTCCTCGACGTCATCGACGCCGAACTCGGCCTGGGCCCGGACACGAAACCCTAGCGGCCCGAGAAGCTGTTGAAACTCGGCCAGTTTTCCCGGGTTACCGCTGGCGACGACGAGATCTTGTGGGGTGGCGGTCATGTGCGTCTTCCTGCCAAAAGCCCCATTCTACGGGCCGCACGGAAGCGGGTATAGCGCTGGCGCGGGACGCCATGAGCGCTTCCTGATCCGAGGCCGCGCGGGCTCCCCGGGGGAATGATGAGAAAGCTCATCGGTTGGCGTGCACACCCTCATTTTGCCGACCGCAAACTCGGCTGTTTTTTCTCCACCAGGGAGCAGGAATTTCTCCAGTACCTGCCAAAAAACCCTCGCAAGCATTTGTATTTATTAGATTTTTTTAAAGGTTACGGCACGCTTAAAATGCGCCGAGGTGTCACGGTTCGAAAACCTCAATGCCCTATATTTACAAGGCAAAGGTTTTATTAACACTATTGGGCTCCGGTACTAAGAGACCGGCCATGAGGCTAGCGCCCACGGATCACAACAAAACCTGTAGAAGACTAATTAAAAACCCGATACAAGGGATCAGACCATGAACACTGAAACCACCGACATCGTACTTGTAACGGACTGTAACTCACAGTCCGTTCTATTCCTAGACTATATCCACCAAAAGACCGGCTGCCGGGTCTCTGCGCTCAATCCCCAGGAGCGTTTTCTGATGCCAGAGGGCCGGCGCGCACTGGTGCTGCTCGATGGCGACCACGTCAACGAGAAGGATCTGCTGGTGTGGAACACCCGCGCCGAGGAGAACAAGGCCATCGTGCTATCGGCCTTCAACGTGCGCGATAACAAGCAGGTCATGGAGCTGTTGATCGGCATCCACCTACGCGGCGTATTTTATCGGCAGGACAATCTCGAGCTGATCTGTAAAGGTATTGTCAAACTTCTCGAGGGCGAGCTGTGGATTTCGCGCCCGCTCTCGGCGATGCTGATCGACTTCTATCGTCGTCAGCAGGTCAATACCTATCGTCCGGTCTGCGGGCTGACCCGACGCGAGCTCGAGATCGTGACACTGCTGGTCTCCGGCGCCAGCAATACCGAAATCGCCGAAAAGCTCTTCGTCAGCGAGCACACGGTGAAGTCGCATCTCTACAATCTGTTCCGCAAGATCAACGTCCACAACCGTATCCAGGCCACCAACTGGGCGCGCCAGAACCTCGGCACCATCCCGGTGATGGCCTCGCGCTACGCCAACGGTCGCCGCTGATACACCGTTCCCAGCGCACGACCCGCCGGGGCGTGGTCACTGCCACGCCCCGGCGGACTCTGCGTGCGGCTCAATGCAGCCGCATGCGCTCCTGGATCAGCGAGGCCAGAGTCAGGTTGGCGTCGGCTGCCGTGGTGTCCAGATGCACCAGGTAGCTGATCTCGTCGTCGGCGAACGGCTCGAAGCGCTCGAGCTGGTGGTCGAGGATCGCCAGGCTGGTTTCGGATGGCTCGCCGCTACGGCGGGCGCGCTTGACGATGCGCGCGCGCAGCGTGGCGTGGTCGGCCTCGAAGCTCACCATCAGCACCGGCAGCCCACGGCGCTCGGCCTCGAAGCGCAGCAGCTTGCGCTGCTCGCGCAGCAGGCAGGTGGCGTCGATGCACGCCGGTAGCCCCGCCTCCAGCACGCTGCCGGCCAGCTCGGCCAGGCGCTGGTAGGTCTGCGCGGTGGCGGCCTCGCCATAGACCTCGTCGGCGTCCGCGGGTAGCGCGCTGAAATCGAACAGGCGCTTGCGCTCGACGTCGGAACGGATACGCACGCCGCCCAGACGGCGCACGATCTCCTCGGTGAAGCGGCTCTTGCCACTGCCGGATACTCCGACGGCGAGAATCAGGTAGGGGAAGCGGAACTCGCTGTACGCCCGCGCCATCGCCAGATAGCGCCGGAATACTTCGAGCGGCTCACCCTCGGGCAGATCGTCGATGCGCCCGGCGTCGTGGTCACGGATCAGCTCGATGCGCGCCCGCAGCAGCGCCCGATAGCGCTTGTAGAAATCGAGCAGGCGCACCACGGGGTAGTCACCGGAAAGTTCGAGATAGCGGTTGAGCGCGTGGTGGGCGAATTCCCGCTCGCCACGCGCCTCCAGATCCATGATCAGGAACGCCAGCTCGCAGGCGACATCGCACCAGCGCAGGCGCTCGTTGAACTCGATGCCGTTGAACAGGATCGCCTTGCCCTCGAAGCGCACCGCGTTGCCGAGGTGGATATCCCCATGGCTTTCGCGGATGAAGCCGTCACGGCGGCGCGCCGCGAGCAGCGGCTCGAGCCGGGCGAAGCTCTCCAGTGTCAGCGTCTTGACGCACTCGAGCTCGGCGCGGTCCTCCGGCGTCTGGCCGATCGCTTGCTGATCGAGCAGCGACTCGATCAGCTCGAACTCCTCCACCAGCATCTGCCGGGTATGCGCCGGCGAGCCGTAGGGGCTGTCGTCTGCGATCCGCGGCGCCGACTCGTGCAGCGCCACCAGCTGGTCGATCAGATCGTCGAGCAGCTCAACCGAGAGCTCGCCGCTGGCCTGCAGCGAGCTCAGCAGATGGCGGTTGCTGAACTGGCGCATCTTGACCGCGTACTCGATCGGCGCGCTGTCGTCGTTGACCCGCGGCGCCTCCTCGCTGCCGGAGATGGCGACACAGCCCAGATAGAGCGCCGGCGCCACGCGCCGGTTGAGCTCGACCTCCTGCTCGCACAGCCGCCGACGCTTGTCGAGGCTGGAGAAGTCGAGGAAGGTGCCATAGTCCAGCGACTTCTTGATCTTGTAGGCGTAATCGCCGGTCAGCACCACCCAGGAGATGGGGGTCTCGAATACGTCGATGGCACCGACCGGATGGTCGAAGCAGTCACTCTCCTTGAGTGCCTGGATCAGCGCTCGGCTCATGCCGGGTCTCCCTGTCGATGGCGGCGCGGTCGGCTCACCGGGCCATGGCCGCGAACGCACGCTCGCTGGCCAGCAAAGTGGTCTGGATGTCGTCGTGCGTGTGCGCACTCGACATGAAGCCGGCCTCGAAGGCCGACGGCGCCAGATAGACGCCGGACTCCAGCATCTGGGCGAAGAAGTCGCGGAACGCCTGGGCGTCGCAGGCCATGGTCTGGCCGAAGTTGTCGACCCGCTGCTGGGCGGTGAAGAAGAGCCCGAACATGCCACCGGCACGCTGGGTGATCAATCCCACCCCGGCTTCTCTGGCCCGCGCCTCGAGCCCGTCGCAGAGGGTCTCGACGCGGGTCGCCAGGGCGTCGTGGAAGCCCGGCTGGCGCACCTTCTCGAGCAGCGCGATACCTGCCGCCATGGCCAGCGGGTTACCCGACAGCGTACCCGCCTGGTAGACCGGCCCCAGCGGCGAGATCTGGCTCATGATCTCACGCTTGCCGCCGAACGCGCCCACCGGCATGCCGCCACCGACGATCTTGCCCAGGCAGGTGAGGTCCGGGGTCACGCCGAAGTGCGCCTGGGCCCCGCCGAGGGCGACACGGAAGCCCGTCATCACCTCATCGAAGATCAGCACGCTGGCATAGCGGTCGCACACCTCACGCAGCGCCTCGAGGAAGCCAGGACGCGGCGGGATCAGGTTCATGTTGCCGGCCACCGGCTCGACGATGATGCAGGCGATCTCGTCGCCCAGCGACTCGAAGCACTCGTGCACCGCCTCGATATCGTTGTAGGGCAGCGTCAGGGTGTGCTCGGCGAGCGCTGCCGGTACCCCGGGCGAGCTCGGTTCGCCGTGGGTCAGCGCGCCGGAGCCCGCCTTGACCAGCAGCGAGTCGGAGTGACCATGATAGTTGCCCTCGAACTTGACGATCTTGTCACGCCCGGTAAAGCCGCGCGCCAGACGAATCGCCGACATGGTCGCCTCGGTGCCCGAGTTGACCATGCGCACCATGTCGATCGACGGCATGATCTCGCAGATCAGATCGGCCATGGTGGTCTCGATCGCGGTCGGCGTGCCGAAGGAGAGCCCGCTGTCGAGACGCTCGCGCACCGCCCCGAGCACGTCCGGGTCGGCGTGACCGGTGATCATCGGCCCCCAGGAGCCGACGTAGTCGATATAGCGCTTGCCCTCGACGTCGAACAGATAGGCCCCCTGGGCGCGCTCGACGAAGATCGGCGCGCGCGACATCCCCTTGAAGGCGCGCACGGGAGAATTGACGCCGCCCGGAATGTGGCGGCAGGCACGTTCGAAGAGTTCGGCGGAGGTCGTCATGAGATCATTTCTACCCATCAACAGTTACGGAATTCAGAAATCGGTGCCAGCCGCGCATCCAGCGCGCGTACCGCGGCGGCAATATCGGGGCTGGCGAAGATGGCGTTGACCACCGCCAGCAGCTCGGCGCCGGCTTCCCGCGCGGCGCCGATGGTGGCCGCCTCGATGCCACCGATCGCCACCCGCGGCAGGCCGAAGCGGGCAGCCTCACCGAGCACGGATAGCGGCGCAGGCGGCGCCTCGGGCTTGGTGCGCGAGGCGAAGAAGCGGCCGAAGGCGAGATAGCTGGCGCCGGCATCGGCGGCCTGCGCGGCCAGCGTCAGCGAGGCGTGGCAGGTGGCGCCGATGATCGCCGTATCGCCCAGGCGCTGGCGGGCCAGTGCCAGCGGGGTGTCCTGCTGGCCCAGGTGCAGCCCGACCCGCTCGCCCCAGCGCTGCTGCAGACGCTCGGCCAGGGCCAGGTCGTCATTGACGATCAGCGTCACGCCGAAGCGCTCGCCGAGCGCCGCCAGCGCCGTGGCCTGGCGCCAGCGGCGCTCGGCATCCGCCGACTTGTCGCGGTACTGCAGCAGCACCACGCCAGCTGCCAGCGCCTGTTCGCAGGCCGCCAGCAGCGTGCGGTCGTCCGCCAGCAGCTGGCTGTCGGTGATCGCATAGAGCCCATGGGGCAGTGCCCCTGACATGCCGCCAGACGGTGTCGACATCGTCACTCCAGCGTGGCATCGAAGTCGGGCGCCCGCCATACCCGGTCGGGCAGAAACTGCCCCCGGCCCAGCGCCAGACCGTGATCGAGAGTATCCCAGGTGAAGCGCTGCGCCTGAGCGCAGGCGGCAGCCAGCCCTTCACCGGCGGCGAGCCGGGTAGCCAGCGCCGAGGCCAGGGTGCAGCCGGAACCGTGATAGTCGGCCGGCAGCCGCGGCCACTGCCACTGGCGGTTGAGCTCCGGAGTATGCAGCGTATGCACCACGTGCCCGGCGGTCGGCTCGCCCTCCAGCGGGTCGGTGCCGGTGACCAGCACCGCGGCACAGCCGAGCGACATCACCTCGACCACCTGGGCGACCTCGTCCGCCGCCGGCTGAGTGGCCAGCAGCGAAAGCTCGCGGCGGTTGGGGGTCAAGATATCCACAAGGGGTAAGAGACGATTGCGGATGTCAGCGGCCAGACCGGGTGTGGATAACTCAGAGCCACTGCCGCTGGCGATCACCGGATCGACGATCAGTGGAATCCCCGGGCGCATGCGCGCCACATCGATGATCGCCGCCAGTACCTCGGCGTCGGGGATCAGCCCCACCTTGATCGCAGCGATGCGGAAATCCTCGAACAGCGCCCTGGCGGCGCGGCGGATGAAGTCGCCGTTGCATGGCTCGACCGCGTGCACGTCGCGGGTCGACTGCACGGTCATCGCGGTGGGAATGGTGACCGGCCAGCCGCCGCAGCCGCGTACCGCCTCGGCATCTGCCACCAGCCCGGCGCCACCGCTGGGGTCGTGCCCCGCCAGCACCAGCACCACCGGCTTGTCGTCGTAACGGATCATATGCCCCTCCCGCACCCGCTCATGGGGGCCTTCACGGTGGTGTCGAGGTAGCCTTTAGATCGTCGCATGCGTGCTTTCCTCTTCACTCGCTATCCGTCTAGGCGTTATCTACTCGCTATCGGTAACAAGCCTGCGCTCAGCGCTTGCGCCGATAATAATTCTCGATCGCCTCGCGGGTGATGATACCGGAAATCTTGCGGATCATCGGCGCCGTGGTGTGCTCGACGTAGAGCGCCTCCAACCCGGATTCATTGAGGGTATCGTAGGCTTCCGACAGCGTCGCCTCCAGGTGCACCGGGGCCAGCTCCAGACGCTGCCCGGGCACCTCCTCGAGATCGATCTGCGGATGCTCGGCGAGCCAGGCATCGTCATGCAGCACGCGGGCCAGGTTGGCCGCCTTCATTGCCAGCGGCGGCTTCTCCTTGTCGTCCTGCATGATGATCAGCCAGGTCGGCTTGGCATCGAGCAGCGACTTGGCGCGCTCGTGGTCGATCACCCGCGGCGTCCGCGCCAGATTGCGCTCCATCACGGCCGGCACCGCCACCCGCGACAGCGCCTGCATCAGCGGCTGCTGCAACGGATGCAGCCCTTGCTGAGCCAGATGCGACATGAAGAAGCCCTGACAGCCGCAGAGCTGGCGCGCGGTCATCACCGCCACCACCACTGCCAGCATGCCGGGCAGCATGATCTCGGTATTGCGGGTCAACTCCAGCAGCGCCAGCAGCGCCGCCAGGGGGGCCTGCAGCGCCGCCGCCATCATCGCCGCCATGCCCAGCACGGCGTAGAGCGCCGGGGTATCGACCACGCTCGGCCACAGCATCGCGCCCAGCGCCCCCAGCAGCGCACCGGTCGCCGCTCCCGAGACCAGCAGCGGGCCGATGATGCCCACCGACACGCCGCCGGCCATGCAGATCGCAGTCAGCGCCAGCTTGACCACGGCGAGGGCCAGCAGCACATCGAGGGTCATGCTGGCGTTGAGCATGCGGTCGATGCTGTCGTAGCCGATCCCCTGGACCTGTGGATACCACCAGGCGGCGAGCGCCGTCAGCCCGCCGATCAGCGCCAGACGCAGGGCGAACGGCAGCCGGGTCACCGCCGGGTGGCCCTGGGCGAGACGCACGAAGCCCCCCGCCAGCAGCCCCACCACCAGCGCGGTGAGCACGATACCGGGCAGATCCATCAGCGAGGAGAGCTGCAACGGGGGAACGCTGAACGCCGGCTCGGCGCCGTAGACCGCCCACGACACCAGCGCGCCCATGGTCGAGGCGAGAATCACCGGCATGAAGCCGGCGATGGTGTACTCCATCATCACCACTTCCATGGCGAAGATGACCCCGGCGATGGGGGTGTTGAACGATGCCGCGATGCCGGCCGCGGTGCCGCAGGCCACCAGCACGCGCAGGCTGTTGTGGGGCAGACGCAGACGCGAGCCGATCCAGCTCGAGGCCGCCGAACCGAGGTGGATCGCCGGCCCTTCACGGCCAGCGGAGAGGCCGCCGATGACCGAGATAACCCCGACCCACCACTGGTTGATCCAGTTGCGCAGCGGCATCTTGCCCTGCTGGTAGGCGAGACGTTCGATCACATGGCCGATCCCCATCTTCAGCGCACGACTGGGCTGCGGCCACAGCCAGACGCCGATCAGGCACACCGCGATCAGCGGCAGCAGCGCGCGAATCGGCGGCGGCAACGCCTCGAACGCCTCCGGGTTGCCATCGGGCATGAAGAACCAGGCGCCGAGCTTGAGCAGCAGGCGGAACAGCACCATCACACTGCCGGTGAGAATGCCGGCGAAGATGCCCAGCAGGCACAGCTGAGGCATGGCATCGACGCTCGCCAACTGGCTGCGGAAACGATCGAGACTCAGACGTCGCAGAGCGAACCTCGGCATGCGCAAACCGCTCTCCTTGAAACCCTGGACCAGTGCCCGCCCTGCGCTCGGTCGGCTGCTCACCGGTCACTCTGTCGTAGACCAGCTGTCATCGGCTGCCCTGTCATCAACCCGATGGCAGCCACCGTGCGAGCGTGAAACGGTCATGACATCATACACGCTCACCCTCACTCGGCGACGCGATCATCTCGCGCCCTGGCGGCAGCGCCAAAGTTGACCCTTTTACTGGGTATTAACGATAATGGCCCCATAGACAGGCGATCCGGCCTGCGCAACCCTTCCACCGACGAGGTCGGCACCCCCGACACTCAGGGAACGTGACGATGAGTACAGTGGAGTCCTTCGCTCCCACCCCGATGTTCTTCACCGATGCCGCCGCCCGCCGGGTCAAGGCGCTGATCGCGGCGGAGAACAACCCCGACCTCAAGCTGCGGGTCTACGTCACCGGCGGCGGCTGTTCCGGCTTTCAGTACGGCTTCGATCTCGCCGATCAGCTCGCCGAGGATGACACCGTGATCGACAACGACGGCGTCAGCCTGGTGGTGGATGCGCTCTCCTATCAGTATCTGGTCGGCTCCACCGTCGACTATGAAGAGGGCCTGGCCGGCGCCCGCTTTCTGGTCAAGAATCCCAACGCTCAGTCCACCTGCGGCTGCGGCGCTTCTTTCTCGGTGTGAGCCGGCGCGGCGGGTATCGCCGCCGCGCGCCCATCGTCTCTCTTGACGCTAGCCCCGGACCTCCTCAAGGTAGTGAGTGATTGTTTTGTTCAATCAACCACTTGAGGTCTACATGAAAAACAACGCTCGCCTCCGCAAGACACTGGCCCTCTCGGCCCTGGCGCTCTCCCTGGGCGTCGGCGGCGTGGCCAACGCCCAGCAGACCACGCTCAAGGCCGTCACCGATCCCAGCTTCGTCCCGTTCGAGATGATGGATCAGGACAGCGGCAAGATGGTCGGGTTCGACATGGATATCCTGCAGGAAGTCGCCGATCGCGCCGGCTTCGACGTCGATCTCAAGACCATGGATTTCAACGGCATCATCCCCGCGGTACAGACCGGCAACGTCGACCTGGCCATCGCCGGCATCACCATCACCGACGAACGCCAGAAGATCGTCGACTTCAGCGATCCCTACTACGACTCCGGCCTGCGCATCCTGGTCAAGGATGGTAGCGAAGTGAAGACACTCGATGATCTCGCCGGCAAGCGCATCGGCACCAAGATCGGCTCCACCAGCTACGACTTCCTCCAGAAGCAGCTCGGCGACAAGGCCGAGATCACGCCCTACCCGGGCAGCTCCGACATGTACATGGCGCTGATGGGCGGCAATGTCGACGCGGTCTTCTACGACGCCCCCAATGTCGGCTACTTCGCCCAGACCAAGGGCAAGGGTCGGGTCGAGACGGTCGGCCCGCTCTACGAAGGCCAGCAGTACGGCATCGCCCTGGCCAAGGGCAGTGACTGGGTCGAGCCGGTCAATCAGGCGCTCGCCGCGATGCACAAGGACGGCAGCTACGACGAGATCTACGAGAAGTGGTTCGGCAAGGCGCCGGACGCCAAGTAACGCTGCATCCCGAGCGGGCCGGAGACACCTCCGGCCCGCTGCCTTCGGGCCCTGATATTGCGGCGTGGCGACGGCGTCGGTCGTCGCTGGCGTCCGCTCGACGGAGACCTCTTTCGTGGACCTGCATTTTCAGTTCGACTGGCAGGCGGCGATCGCCTCCCTGCCCTATCTGCTCAAGGGTGTGCCCTATACCCTGCTGATCTCCTTCGGTGGCCTGGCCATCGGTTTCGTCATCGGCATGCTCTTCGGTCTGATGCGCATCGCCCCCAGCCGCTGGCTGCGCTATCCCGCCGTCTTCTATATCGAAGTGTTCCGCGGTACCCCGGTACTGGTCCAGGTGCTGTTCATCTTCTACGGGCTGCCGACCCTGCTGGGCGGGCCGATCGATGCGCTCACCGCAGGGATCGCTGCCATCGCGCTCAACGCCGGGGCCTATATCTCGGAGATCGTGCGCGGTGGCGTGCAGTCGATCGAGCGCGGCCAGCGCGAGGCGGGGCTGTCGCTGGGCCTCTCCGCGACTCAGACGTTCCAGTACATCATCTGGCCCCAGGCGCTGCGGCGCATGATCCCGGCCCTCGGCAACCAGGGCATCGTCAGCATCAAGGACACCTCGCTGTTCTCGGTGATCGGGGTCGGCGAGCTGGTGCGCCAGGGTCAGGTCTACATCGCCCAGACCTTCACCGCGCTGGAGGTCTACTTCATGATCGCGCTTCTCTATCTGGCGATCACCCTGAGCCTGTCGATGGCTCTGAGTCTGCTCGAACGCAAGGGGCTGGTGGGATGAAAGACGACAAGCAGATCCAGCGCGACGCGACGCCGATCGTGCGCCTCGACAAGGTCAACAAGCACTTCGGCGAACTGCACGTGATGCGCGACATCGACCTCAGCGTAGCCCCGGGCGAGGTGGTGGTGATCATCGGTGCCAGCGGTTCGGGCAAGTCGACCCTGATCCGCTGCGTCAACGGGCTGGAGCCGTTCCAGTCCGGGCGTATCGAGGTCGACGGCAAGACCCTGGCCCCCCACGGCGCCAGCGGCAAATCGCTGCAGGCGGTACGCACCGAGGTCGGCATGGTGTTCCAGCAGTTCAACCTGTTCCCTCACCTGTCGATTCGCGACAACGTGACCCTGGCCCCGCGCAAGGTGCGTGGCTGGTCGCGCCGGCAGGCCAACACCACCGCCGAGCGCCTGCTCGAGCGCGTCGGGATCGCCGATCAGGCCGACAAGTACCCCAGCCAGCTCTCCGGCGGCCAGCAGCAGCGCGTGGCGCTGGCCCGGGCACTGGCCATGGAGCCGCGGTTGATGCTGTTCGACGAGCCCACCTCGGCGCTGGATCCGGAGATGATCGGCGAAGTCCTGGATGCCATGCGCGAACTGGCCAAGGATGGCATGACCATGATGATCGTGACCCATGAAATGGGCTTCGCGCGTGAAGTTGCCGACCGCGTGGTGTTCGTACACGGCGGTGAGATCGTCGAGCAGGGAAAACCGGAAGCGGTCTTCGACGACCCCCAGCACGAGCGCACCCGCGCTTTCCTTTCCCGCGTGTTGAAACACTGAACCACGCCCCATCCGGCAAGAACGGGGCCACCCCGACGGTGGCCCGTTCTCGCTAGCTTCGACCGTCTCTCACGAGCCCCTGGCTGGCTGCGGCTCCTGTCGCCGCTCTGTCTTCGCGTCATGACCCCACCCCCTTGAAGCCCATTTCCAAACCCTCTGACGATGGGCGCCGGATTCCTCTCGGCATCACCCCCGAATCCCCTTCGAATCGTCTCGAGATCTGCACGCCATAGCGCCAGAAAGGTTATCCCGAGCGGTTTTTTCCGCCTGTGGATAGTTTTTTGGCCTATCTGGACCCAGCCCGCGTCGGGCGTGTCCTTCAGCGCGATGTCCATGCTGGGGACCGTCACGGTGACAGCAGGCGTATGCAGCGGTGGACAAGCGCTGAGTCGCTGGCGCTGTGTATAAAGCCGCTTTTCGTCCACAGCTTGAGCGCTGTCTGTCAGCAGCCTCATCAGTGCTTTTCAATGCTTTCGATAACAATCCAAGCAAATGTTTTCTATAGAGAAAATCTGCTTGTCCACAAAATATGTCCACACCAGTAGTAACCATCACTACAGAACTTCTTTTCTATTTTTCTTTATTTTTTTAGTAATGCCTCTGTGGTCTGGCTGACACCGCCACTCGGTGTGGAAAACCCCTGACGGTTACCCACAGGACGTTTATACTGGGCGGCTTTCGCGACTCCGGTCGCCGCTGCCGGCGGGATCCTTGACTCCGAGTCAACAATCCCGCCGGGCAGCCATTTCGAGATTCATTCACTGTCGGGTGCCGGTTCGAGCACTCAACGAGGTGGACTGTGGAGTACCCCGACCGCTTTCAGGTCATCGTCATCGGTGGCGGCCACGCCGGCACCGAAGCCGCGCTGGCGGCGGCCCGCAGCGGCGCACGCACGCTGCTGCTGACACACAACATCGAGACGCTGGGCCAGATGTCGTGCAACCCGGCCATCGGTGGCATCGGCAAGAGCCATCTGGTCAAGGAGATCGATGCGCTCGGCGGCGCCATGGCCACCGCGACCGATCTCGCCGGGATCCAGTTCCGCGTGCTCAACTCACGCAAGGGTCCGGCGGTGCGGGCGACCCGTGCCCAGGCCGACCGTGTGCGCTACAAGGCCGCCATTCGCTCGCTGCTGGAAAACCAGGCGAACCTGACGCTGTTCCAGCAGGGGGTCGACGATCTGGTTGTGGATAACGATCGGGTCACCGGCGTGGTCACCCAGACCGGCATCCGCTTCATGGCCGATACCGTGGTGCTGTGTACCGGGACCTTCCTCGGCGGTGTGATCCATATTGGTCTCGACCACCACGCTGGCGGCCGTGCCGGCGATCCGCCGGCCAACGCCCTGGCCCAGCGGCTGCGCGCGCTGCCGTTCCGGGTCGATCGGCTGAAGACCGGCACGCCGCCGCGGATCGATGCCAAGAGCGTCGACTTCAGCCGGCTCGAGCCGCAGCCGGGCGATACGCCGCTGCCGGTGATGTCCTATCTGGGGTCGCGCGAGCAGCATCCGCGTCAGGTCGATTGCTACATCGCCCACACCAACGCCCGGACCCACGAGATCATCTTCGCCAATCTCGACCGCTCGCCGATGTACTCTGGGGTGATCGAAGGCGTCGGCCCGCGCTACTGCCCGTCGATCGAGGACAAGGTCCATCGCTTCGCCGACAAGTCGAGCCACCAGATTTTTCTCGAGCCCGAGGGGCTCGACACCCACGAGCTCTACCCCAACGGCATCTCGACCTCGCTGCCGTTCGATGTCCAGCTGCAGGTGGTACGCTCGATCGAGGGGCTGGAGAACGCGCATATCACGCGTCCCGGCTACGCCATCGAGTATGACTTCTTCGATCCGCGGGACCTCAAGCACTCGCTGGAAACCAAATTTATCCACAACCTGTTTTTCGCCGGCCAGATCAACGGCACCACGGGTTACGAGGAGGCCGGCGCCCAGGGGCTCCTGGCGGGCATCAACGCGGCACGGCGGGCACGCGGTGAATCCGCCTGGTGGCCGCGCCGCGACGAGGCCTACCTCGGCGTGCTGGTGGATGACCTGATCACCCTGGGCACCCAGGAGCCCTACCGCATGTTCACCTCGCGCGCCGAGTACCGGCTGCTGCTGCGCGAGGACAACGCCGACCTGCGCCTGACCGCCGCCGGACGCGAGCTCGGGCTGGTCGACGACCAGCGCTGGGCGGCGTTCGAGTCCAAGCGCGAGCGCATCGCCCGCGAGAGCGAACGCCTGCGCACGACCTGGATTCAGCCCGGCACCCCGGCCGCCGATACCCTCGCGACCAAGCTCGGGCAGCCGTTGGCGCGGGAGTACAACCTGATGGATCTGCTCAAGCGCCCGGAACTCACCTACGCTGACGTGGCCACGCTCAAGGGCGAGGCGGAGCGCGACGAGACGGTCGCCGAGCAGGTCCAGATCGAGGCCAAGTACGCTGGCTACATCGCGCGCCAGCAGGAAGAGATCGAGCGGCTCAAGCGCCACGAGGCGACCCCGCTGCCGGAGGCGCTGGACTACGCCAAGGTCGAGGGGCTCTCCCACGAGATCCGCCAGAAGCTCGAGCAGGCGCGGCCGCAGACCCTGGGACAGGCCGGACGCATCTCTGGAGTCACCCCGGCGGCAGTCTCGATTCTGCTGATCCATCTCAAGAAACGTCGCCTGATCGACGACAGTCAGGCGCTGCGTGCATGACCCCGGCCTGCGAACGCATTCTCGACCAGGGTCTGGCGGCGCTCGAAGTGGCCGTCGACGCCGCCCAGCGCCAGCGGCTGCTGGCGCTGCTGGGGCTGTTGCACAAGTGGAACCGCGCCTATAACCTCACCGCAGTGCGCGAGCCCGAGGCCATGGTCGCGCGGCATCTGCTCGACAGCGCCAGCGTGGCCTTCGCGGTGCGCGGTCCGCGGCTTCTGGATGTCGGCGCCGGCCCCGGCTTCCCCGGTCTGGTGCTGGCCATTCTCGACCCGCAGCTGGCGGTCACACTGCTCGACAGCAACGGCAAGAAGGTCCGCTTCCAGCGCCAGGCGGTGATGGAGCTGGGGCTCGACAACGTCACCTGCGCGCAGCATCGGGTGGAGGCCTTCAGCGGCGAGTACGACCAGATCATCTCGCGCGCCTTCGCCGCACTGGGCGATTTCGTCGGCCTGACCGAGCCGCTGCTGGCGGCCGACGGCGAGTGGCTGGCGATGAAGGGTGGCCTCGAGGCGGACGAGCGCGAGGCGCTGCCCGCCGGGGTGAGCATCGAGACCCGTCAGGCGCTCGAGGTGCCGGGGCTCGACGGGGCCGAACGCCAGCTTTTGCGGCTGCGCCGCGCCGCGGGCGGCGATCGATAGCGACGGCGCATCGCCGTTGCGCTGCAGTTTCGACGAAGGGAGTCGCCAGTGACCAGAATCATCGCCTTGACCAACCAGAAGGGCGGCGTCGGCAAGACCACCACCGCGGTCAATCTGGCGGCCTGCCTGGCGGCGCTCGACCGCCGCGTGCTGCTGATCGATCTCGACCCGCAGGGCCACGCCACCATGGGTAGCGGCGTCGACAAGCACGATCTCGACGGCAGCGTGCTCGACGTTCTGCTGGGCGACAAGAGCGCCGCCGAGGTGATCGTCGACTGCGCCGTGGCCGGCTATGCGCTGCTGCCGGGCAACGGCGATCTCACCGCCGCCGAGGTCGACCTGCTCGACCGCGACGGTCGTGAGCGGGTGCTGACCCGGGCGATCGACAGCGTGGCCTCGGACTACGACGTGGTGATCATCGACTGCCCGCCGTCGCTCAATATGCTCACCGTCAACGCCCTGACCGCGGCCAACGGCGTGCTGATCCCGGTGCAGTGCGAGTTCTATGCCCTCGAAGGGCTCTCGGCGCTGCTCGATACCGTCGAGCAGATCCAGGAGAGCGTGAACCCCAACCTCGAGATCTTCGGCATCGTGCGCACCATGTTCGACCCGCGCAACAGCCTGACGCGGGACGTCAGCAAGCAGCTCGGTCAATATTTCGGCGACTCGCTGCTCAAGGCCACCATTCCGCGCAATGTGCGCGTCGCCGAAGCGCCCAGCCACGGGCTGCCGGTCACCAAGTACGCCCGCCTGTCGCGGGGCAGCCAGGCGCATCGCGTGCTGGCCAAGGAACTGATTCGCCGCCTGGCGCTGTAATGATGATCTCTGCGAGGAACACGCCATGACGACGCGCAAACGTCCGCTGGGACGCGGGCTCGATGCCCTGATCGGTTCGGGTGCCCGGCGCCGCGACGGCAGCGTGACCGAGAGCGCCGCCGACGCCGCGCCGGCCCAGGCGCTGCCGGCGGGCGAGGGCAGCGGTGAGCGGCTCGAACGCCTGCCGCTGCGTCAGCTCAGCCGTGGCAAGTATCAGCCGCGCCGCGATATCCAGCCGGAAGCGCTCGAAGAGCTGGCCGACTCGATCCGCGCCCAGGGCGTGATGCAGCCGATCGTGGTGCGCCAGATCGGTGCCGAGCGCTACGAGATCATCGCCGGCGAGCGCCGCTGGCGCGCCTCCCAGCTGGCCGAGCTGGAGACCATCCCGGCGGTGATCCGCGAGGTCAGCGACGAGGTCGCGCTGGCGCTGGCGCTGATCGAGAACATCCAGCGCGAGAATCTCAATCCGGTCGAGGAGGCGATGGCACTCAAGCGTCTGCTCGACGAGTTCGAGCTGACCCAGCAGCAGGTCGCCGATGCGGTCGGCCGCTCGCGCGCCCAGGTCGCCAACCTGCTGCGTCTGCTGGCGCTGGACCCGCACGTGCAGACGCTGCTCGAGCGTGGCGATCTCGACATGGGCCATGCCCGCGCTCTGCTCAGCCTATCCGCGGCCAAGCAGCGCCAGGCCGCCCACGAGGTGGTGTCGCGGGAGCTCACCGTGCGTCAGACCGAGGCGCTGGTGAAACAGATCACCGAGGGGCGCAAGAAGCCCGACGACAAGCGCCCGCCGGCGGACGTGGGGCGGCTCGAGAATCGCCTCGCCGACTTGCTCGGTGCGCCGGTCAAGATTCATCACAACGCCTCGGGCAAGGGGCGGGTCACCATTCGCTACACCAGCCTCGACGAGCTCGACGGCATTCTCGGGCACATCCGCTGAAGCCTGCGCGCTGGCAAGGCGCTTCGGGGCGAAAACGTTTAGCGCGATAATGGAATTTGCGCACTTTTCGTGATCGTTTTTCGCGCAGGACGCCTCAGATCGGTGCAGGTTCGGTTGATGCGGCATGGCCGCTTCTCTATAATCCGCCGAGGTTTGCCAGGCGCACGCCGAACGCAGCGACGACAAAATACGCATTCAGAATCAACGGCGAGACCGACGCCATGCAATCAAGGGCACCGGCCAGGCTTCCTAGACCGCGCATTGCGGCGATGATTCTCGTGCAGTTCGGCGGCGTGATGGGCATGGCCCTGATCGCCTGGGGCGTCCTGGGGCAGGGCGTGGCGCTATCGCTTTTGTGCGGTGGGCTCGTCGCGGCCGTGCCCAGTGCCTTCTTCGCTTGGCGCGCCTTCCGCTACCAGGGAGCGGGGCAGGCGCGATACATCGTCAAGAGCTTCTACCACGCCGAGGCCGGCAAGTTCGGTTTGACGGCGGCACTGTTTACGCTGGTGTTCGTGGCCGTGCCCCCCTCAAACCCCGCTTTCTTCTTTGGCGCTTATGTGCTGACGCTGCTGCTGCAGTGGCTGGGGCCCTGGCTGCTGCGCCGTCCGTCACACATTCAATCTCGAGGCTGAACCATGGCTGGCAACAACCCGACGAGTACGGAGTACATTCAGCACCACCTGCAAAACATGACCTTCGGTCTGCATCCGGAGCATGGCTGGTCGCTGGCGCACTCTGCCGAAGAGGCCCGTGAAATGGGCTTCTGGGCGGTCCATGTCGACACCATGGGGTGGTCCATCGGGTTGGGGGTGCTGTTCCTCTATCTGTTCCGCCTGGTCGCCAAACGCGCCTCCACCGGTGTGCCCACCGGTCTGCAGAACTTCGTCGAGATGATGGTCGAGTTCGTCGACGGTTCGGTGCGCGAGACCTTCCACGGCAAGAGCAAACTGGTCGCCCCGCTGGCGCTGACCATTTTCTGCTGGATCTTCCTGATGAACCTGATGGACCTGGTGCCGGTGGACTTCCTGCCGATGCTGGCCCAGAAGGTCGGTGCCTGGTTCGGTGCCGATCCGGCGCACGTCTACTTCAAGGTCGTGCCGACCACCGACGTCAACGCCACCTTCGGCATGTCGCTGTCGGTCTTCGCGCTGATCATTTTCTATTCGATTCGTACCAAGGGCCTCTCCGGCTTCCTCGCCGAGCTGACCCTGCATCCGTTCAACACGCCCAACAAATTCGCCCAGATCCTGTTGATTCCGGTCAATCTTCTGCTTGAGCTCGTCACCCTTCTGGCCAAACCGGTCTCTCTGGCGTTGCGACTCTTCGGTAACCTCTACGCCGGTGAGTTGATCTTCATCCTGATCGCGATGATCGGACTGTGGCAGCTGCCGCTGCACTTCCCGTGGGCAGTGTTCCACATCCTGATCATCACGCTGCAGGCCTTCATCTTCATGATGCTCACCATCGTCTATCTCAGCATGGCGACCGAAGAGCAGCATTGAGACGCGTTTCCTTCAACCCCTAACCCGTAAACTCGACTGCAAGACTGACTGAAAACTGGAGACAACCATGGAAGCACAAGTTCTGGGCATGACCGCGATTGCCGTTTCTCTGCTGATCGGCCTCGGCGCACTGGGTACCGCCATCGGTTTCGGTATTCTGGGTGGCAAGTTCCTGGAAGGCGCCGCGCGTCAGCCGGAGATGATCCCGCAGCTGCAGGTCAAGATGTTCATCGTCGCTGGTCTACTCGACGCCGTGACCATGATCGGCGTGGGTATCGCTCTGTTCTTCACCTTCGCCAACCCGTTTGTCGGTTAACGTCGCCGTCTACGGCCCGTGTGGCCGCGGTGACCTTAACCCCAAACTTGTGACGCGAGAGGTGCTGGCGTGAATCTGAACCTTACACTGATTGGTCAGGCCATTGCCTTTGCGGTCTTCGTCTGGTTCTGCATGAAGTATGTATGGCCGCCGGTCATGCAGGCGCTGCAGGAACGACAGAAGAAGATCGCCGACGGTCTGGATGCGGCCAGCCGTGCTACCCGCGATCTCGAAGTGGCTCAGGAAAAAGCCGAAGAGACGCTCAAGGAGAGCAAGGAGCAGGCGCAGCAGATCCTCGAACAGGCCAACAAGCGGGCCAATCAGATCGTCGAAGAGGCCCGTGACAACGC